>NZ_OZ024668.1:271825-2671825 GCF_902497775.2 Pseudomonas fluorescens | reverse complement strand
CAATACCAGGTGGCCAAACTTGAAAACATCTACCGCCAGCACTTCTTTGGCCTGCTGGCCAGCCAGCCGCTGAGCGTCGGCAGCCTCTCGGCCGACCTGCGCCTGATCAAGAGCGACGACATCGGCCGTGCCCGCGCCGGTGACATCGATCACCGCGCCTTCAGCGGCATGCTCGGTTACAGCCTCGGTGGCCACAAGGTCAGCGCCGGCTGGCAGCGCATGTTTGGCGAGAACGCCATGCCGTACCTGGATGGCAGCAACCCGTACCTGGTCAACTACGCCCAGGTCAACGACTTCGCTGCGGCCCAGGAGCGTTCCTGGCAACTGCGCTACGACTACGACTTCAAGGCCATGGGTGTGCCGGGCCTGAGCTTCTTCACCCGCTACATCAACGGCGACCATATCAAGGTCCCGGGCAGCCTGGCCGAGGGCAAGGAGTGGGAGCGCGACAGCGAGCTCAAGTACCAGATCCAGAGCGGCACCTTCAAGGATGTCAGCGTGCGCCTGCGTAATTCTACTTATCGCAGCAACTACGAGAAATACGCGCGCGACATGGACGAAACCCGGGTAATCGTCAGCTACAACTTCTCGATCTTCTAACCAGCAGTACGTTGCCATTGTGCTTCGGCCAGCCGACTATAGAGGCTGGCCGGGCCATGGAAGTGACGTGCAATGAAACAACTGCTGTTGATTGGTATCGGGCCGGGCAATCCGCGCCAGATCACCCTTGAAGCCATCGACGGGCTGAACCGTGCCCAGGTGTTCTTCGTGCTCGACAAAGGCGCAGCCAAGGATGAGTTGCTGCAGCTGCGCAAGAACATTCTCGAACGTTACATCGATCAGCCCGGCTATCGCCTGGTGCAGGTCGAGGACCCGCTGCGCGATGGCGCTGCCAGCGATTACGTCGGCGCCGTGCAGGACTGGCACCAGCAGCGCGCGGCGTTATACGCCCAGCTGATCGAAAACGAACTGGCTGACGGCGAATGCGGGGCTTTCCTGCTTTGGGGCGAACCGACCCTGTACGACAGCACCTTGCGCATTCTCGACCTGGTGCAGGCCCGTGGCCTGTCGCTGGCACTTGAAGTAATCCCCGGCATCAGCAGCGTCCAGGCCCTGGCCGCCGGTCACCGCATCCCCTTGAACCGTATCGGCGAGCCACTGACCGTGCTGCCCGGGCGCCGCCTGGCTGAACAGCCGCGTATCGACAACCTGGTGGTCATGCTCGATGGCCAGTGCGCCTTTGCCGCGCTGGAAGATGCGCAGTTGCACATCTACTGGGGTGCCTACCTGGGCACGGCCGATCAGATCCTGATTGCCGGGCCGTTGCTTGCGGTCAAGGCGCAGATCCTTGCCGCCCGTGAACAGGCACGGGCGCGCAAGGGCTGGATCATGGACACGTATCTGCTGCGTCGGCCGCTGTAGCCAGGCGGGTCTTGGCCTCGATCCACTGGGACATGTACTGGGTACTTTTGTGCTGGTGGTGACGGAGCATGGCGCCGGTGAAGTTGAACAGCCGGTGCTGGTCGAGGTCGGCCAGGGCGTACTCGATGCGCTCGACCAGAGCACTGGCGTGCTGGCGCCGGTCGTAGCGCGCGCCGAGCAAGCGCAGCGCGTCCTGCTGGGCGCGGTTCCAGCGTGCTTCATCGCTGTACAGGGTGGCGGCGGCTTCGGCCAGGCCTTCGGCGGTTTCGGCGATTGCCCCGGGCCAGGGCAGGGCGCCGTGCATGGCTTCGGCGCCGATGGGGGTGGTGACGCTGGGGGTACCGCACTGCATGGCGTCGGTGAGCTTGCCCTTGATCCCGGCGCCAAAGCGCAGCGGCGCCAGGCAAATGCGCGCGTTGCTCATCACCACAAGGGCGTCTTCGGCCCAGTTCATGATGTGAAAGCCCTCGGCGGGTTTGTGCAGCGCCGTGGCCTTGGGCGGGGTGTAGGCGCCGTAGATGTGCAGCTGCGCCTGTGGCAAGCGCCGGCGGATCATCGGCCACAGGCTGTTCTTCATCCACAGCACCGCGTCCCAGTTCGGCGCATGGCGAAAGTTGCCGATGCTGAGAAAATGCGCGCGCTCGGCAAATGGCTTGAACGGCTCGCTGGGGGCGTCGAGCATCAGCGGGCACCAGTGCAGCAAGTGCTCGGGCACGCCGAAGCCGTTGATCAGCAGGTCGATCTCGACATCGGAAATCATCAGGCTCAGGTCGCTGCGGTAAATGGCGGCGAGTTCGCGCAGGGTCAGGTCGGCGCTGGCCATCTGCCGATAGAGGTCGGGGCCGGAAGTGTTGAATAGCGCGCGAAAGTCATTCGGGTCCAGGCCTTCGATCAGGCGCCGGCGCAGCAGTTGCTGGCGGGCGTCGCGCAGGCTCTGCAGGTCGGAGGTTTCCAGCACGCGCAGGGCATTGGGGCAGTGTTTCTCCACGCGCCAGCCGAACTGCTCTTCCATCATGAAGCGGTCGAACAGCACCACGTCCGGGGCCAGTTCGCTGACGAAGCGGTCGAAACTGCTGTCATTGAGGGCGATGGCCTGTTCGGCGATGCCCAGGCTTGCCAGGTCGGCCTTATGCTCGCCAATGGCCGCGGGGCTGCTGAAGGTGACGCGCCAGCCGCGCTGCACGAAGCTTTCAAGGATCTGCATCATGTGCGAGCCAGCGGCCGAAGAGCGCGGCTCGGGCCAGACGTAGCCAATGACCAGGAGGTTGAGGGCAGGGGCGGACATGGGGATCGGGGACCTTGGCAAAAGCGCGTATTAAAGCAGATTCCGTGGGAGCGTCGCACCGCCGCCTCTACTCATCCTTAAACGGCCGGGAGAATGCCCTGCACCTTGTCACGTAACTGGTCGATGCTGAAAGGCTTGGCAATCTGGTGCATGCCGGCCGGTACGTCGAGGTTGTCGCCGTAGCCGCTGGCAAACAGCACCGGCAGCGCCGGGCGCAGTTCCCGGGCTTTGACTGCCAGATCCTTGCCGTTCATGTCCGGCAAGCCAACGTCGGTCAGCATCAAGGCCAGGGATTGTTGCGAGTCGGTCAATATTTCAAGCGCCGCTTGTGCATCGGCAGCCTGCAGCACCTGATAGCCGAGCTCTTCAAGCACCTCGACCGTCAGCATGCGCACGATAGCGTCATCTTCGACGACAAGCAGGGGCTGGGGTGTCTGGGGCATGGCGGTATTCCTGTACAAAAGTCTGTTCATTATCTGTAAGCCGGGTGCGCCCCGAAGTTCCCTCTGCGCTGAAAAAAGCCTCCCGAATGAACAGCATAGCGGTCATTGAAAAAGCAGGGAACGTTTGCGCAAGGTACCTCTCAAATGCTGGCTAAATGCCCTGCCAGAATGGCCAAAGGCGTTTAGACTCGGAGTAGGGAAGGCTGGCAGAATGACCGTTCCCGCGGAAAATAGAACCTTTACTCGAAAAATCCGCCACACTCTTTCGTTTGCTACCTTTGCTCGGGCGTCTTGAGATGATTCAACCAGCCTCAATCGATCAGCGCAGCTTTCGCAAGCTGCTGACCCGCAACATCGGCCTGCCCCTAGGGGTTGGACTGCTCAGTGCGGTGGTGTTCGTCACCATCATCAGCTACCTGCTGGCGGCCATTCAATGGGTCGAGCACACCGACCGGGTGATCAATAACGCCAACGAGACGGTCAAGCTGTCGATCGACATGGAAACCGGCATGCGTGGCTTCCTGCTCACCGGCGAGGAGCGCTTTCTAGACCCTTATGAAGTGGCCAAGCCCCAGGTGACTGCCGGGATCAAGGGTTTGGAGCAAATGGTGGTCGACAACCCGCAACAGGTTGACCGCCTGGAGCGCCTGCTGGGCCTGCAGGAAGAGTGGAACACCTTCGCCGCGACCATGATCAACCTGCGTCGCGACAACGGTAATTTTCGTGAGGCCATCGGCTCCGGACGAGGCAAGCGCCTCACCGACGAAATTCGCAAGGAGTTCGACGCGTTCATTGCCATGGAGCATCAGTTGCGGGTCGCCCGCAACGAAACGGTGAATACCACCACCATCGTGTCGATTTCAGCCTACCTTGTGTTCGTCATCCTGCTCAGTGGGCTGCTGGCCTACCTGGGCCGTCGCGACCTGTTGGCGCTGTCCAGCAGCTATGCCAGCACCCTGGAGTCGCAACAGCGCTCCAATCAGCGCCTTGAACGCCAGGCCTGGCTGCGTACCGGGCAGACCGAGCTGGCCGGCCAGGTGCTGGGGCAGCTGACCTTGCCGATGCTCGGCAGCAATATTCTGCGCTTCTTTGCCGGTTACCTGGGCAGCGCCGTGGGTGCCATGTACGCCCGTGATGAGCACGGTGGCTTGCGCCGGGTCGCCAGCTACGGGTTGTCGGCCGAGCAGGCTGCGCAGGAGCAGGTGGTCGGCAGCCACGAGGGGATTCTGGCCCAGGCGGTGATGCAGGAGCGCCTGCTGCGCCTGGACGATCTGCCAGCGGATTATTTCAAGGTCAGCAGCGGCCTGGGCGAGGGTTTGCCGCGCAGTGTGCTGGTAATGCCGACCAGCAACGACGGGCAGATCAACGGGGTGGTCGAGCTGGGCTTTTTGCGCAGCCTTGATGAGCGGGACATCGAGTTCCTCGAACTGGTCGCGGCCAACATGGGCACCTCGATCGAAAGCGCCCGCTACCGCCAGCGCCTGCAGGAAGTGCTGGCCGAAACCCAGCAGCTCAACGAAGAGCTGCAGGTGCAGCAGGAAGAGCTGAAAACCGCCAACGAAGAGCTCGAAGAGCAATCGCGGGTGCTCAAGGAGTCCCAGGCGCACCTGGAAACCCAGCAGGCCGAGCTGGAACAGACCAACGAGCAGTTGGCCGAGCGCACTGAAGCCCTGGCCGAACAGCGTGACGCCCTGGACCGCAAGAACGGCGAGTTGAACCAGGCCCAGGTCGAGCTGCAGGAGCGCGCCGAAGAGCTGCAGCGCTCGAGCAAGTACAAGTCCGAGTTCCTCGCCAACATGTCCCACGAGCTGCGCACGCCGCTCAACAGTTCGCTGATCCTGGCCAAGTTGCTGGCCGAGAACGCCGAAGAGAACCTCTCCGGTGAGCAGGTCAAGTTTGCCGAGTCGATCTATTCGGCGGGCAACGACCTGCTCAACCTGATCAACGATATCCTCGACATCGCCAAGGTCGAGGCCGGCAAGCTGGAAGTGCGTCCGGAAACCACCCACGTGGCGCGCCTGACCGAAGGCTTGCGCAACCTGTTCGAGCCGCTGGCCAACGAAAAACAGCTGCGCTTTACGGTGTCGGTCGAGGCGCAAGTCCCCGCGACCCTGTACACCGATCGCCAGCGCCTGGAGCAGATCCTCAAGAACCTGCTTTCCAATGCAGTGAAGTTCACCGAACGCGGCGAGGTCAGCCTCAGCGTGGGTTGGCAGGCCGGCGCCGGGATTGTCTTCTCGGTGCGCGACAGCGGCATCGGCATTGCCGCCGACCAGCAGCAGAGCATCTTCGAAGCCTTCCACCAGGCCGATGGCACCACCAACCGCCGTTATGGCGGCACTGGCCTGGGCCTGTCGATTTCGCGGGACCTGGCACAGTTGCTCGGCGGCCAGATCAGCGTCGACAGCAGCCTGGGCAAGGGCAGCGTGTTCAGCCTGATCCTGCCGGAGCGCTACGAGCCTATTGTCGACCAGAGCCCGGCGCTGGTCGTTCATCAGCCGGCACGGGTGGTCGCGGCCCCGGTGGCGGAGGAGGTCCCGCTGGCACCCGTGCCACGCCCGGCGCCAAGCTTTGCTGACGATCGCAACAAGGCGCCGTTCAGCAACCGGCTGATCCTGGTGATCGAAGACGAGCCCAATTTCGCCCGTATTCTCTATGATCTGGCCCATGAACTGGGCTACAGCTGCCTGGTGGCCCAGGCTGCCGACGAGGGCTTTGAACTGGCGGCAAGCTTCATTCCCGACGCCGTGCTGCTGGACATGCGCCTGCCGGACCATTCCGGCCTGACCGTGCTGCAGCGGCTCAAGGAGCAGGCCAGCACCCGGCACATTCCGGTGCATGTGATCTCGGTCGAGGACCGGGTCGAGGCGGCGCTGCACATGGGCGCCATCGGCTATGCGGTAAAACCTGCGACCCGCGAAGAGCTCAAGCAGGTGTTCGCCCGCCTGGAAGCCAAGCTGACCCAGAAGCTCAAGCACATCCTGCTGGTCGAGGACGATGACCTGCAGCGCGAAAGCATCGCCCGCCTGATCGGCGACGAAGACATCGAGATCACTGCGGTGGGCATGGCCCAGCAAGCCCTGGACCTGCTGCGCGAAAATATCTACGACTGCATGATCATCGACCTCAAGCTGCCGGACATGCTCGGTAACGAGCTGCTCAAGCGCATGTCCGACGACGACATCCGCTCGTTCCCGCCAGTGATCGTCTACACCGGGCGCAACCTCACCCGCGAAGAAGAAGCCGACCTGCTCAAGTACTCGCGCTCGATCATCATCAAGGGCGCACGCTCGCCCGAGCGCCTGCTCGATGAAGTGACGCTTTTTCTGCACAAAGTCGAATCCAAGCTGTCCCATGAAAGGCAGCGCATGCTCAAGACCGCGCGTAGCCGCGACAAGGTCTTCGAAGGCCGCAAGCTGCTGCTGGTGGATGACGACGTGCGTAACATCTTTGCCCTGACCAGCGCCCTGGAACACAAGGGTGCGATCGTCGAGATCGGGCGCAATGGCCGCGAAGCCATCGAGCGCCTGGAACAGCACCAGGACATCGACCTTGTGCTGATGGACGTGATGATGCCGGAAATGGACGGCTACGAAGCCACCCGCCTGATCCGCAAGGACCCGCGCTGGCGCAAGCTGCCGATCATCGCCGTTACCGCCAAGGCGATGAAGGATGACCAGGAACGTTGCCTGCAGGCCGGCGCCAACGACTACCTGGCCAAGCCCATCGACCTCGACCGGCTGTTCTCGCTGATCCGTGTCTGGCTGCCGCAACTGGAGCGAATTTGAGTATCGAACGCAATACCGACATTGAAATCCGGCTGCTGATCGAGGCGATCTACCTCAAGTACAGCTATGACTTTCGCGATTACTCCGGCGCCTCGATCAAGCGCCGGATCCAGCACGCCCTGCGCCAGTTCGACTGCAAGACTGTCTCGGCCCTGCAGGAGCGGGTGCTGCATGACCCGGGGATGTTCATGCAGTTGCTGCAGTTCCTGACCATCCCGGTCAGCGAGATGTTCCGCGACCCCGAGCACTTTCTCGCGGTGCGCCAGGAGGTGGTGCCGCTGCTGCGTACCTGGCCGTCGATCAAGATCTGGATCGCTGGCTGCAGCACGGGTGAGGAGGTCTACTCGATGGCCATCCTGTTGCGCGAAGAAGGTTTGCTGGAGCGCACCATCATCTACGCCACCGACATCAACCCCAGCTCCCTGGAAAAGGCCAAGCAGGGCATCTACAGCATGCACAACATGCGCCTGTATGCTGACAACTACCGCAAGGCCGGCGGGCGTGGTGAGCTCAGTGACTACTACACCTCGGCCTATGGCAACGCCATCGTCGACAGTAGCCTGCGCGACAACGTGACCTTCGCCGACCACAGCCTGGCCACCGACAGCGTGTTCTCCGAAACCCAGTTGATCTCCTGCCGCAATGTGCTGATCTACTTCAACAAGACCCTGCAGGATCGCGCTTTCGGCCTGTTCCACGAGTCGCTGTGCCATCGCGGCTTTCTGGTGCTGGGCAGCAAGGAAACCCTGGACTTCTCGGCCTACTCCGACCAGTTCGAGGCGCTGGTCAAGCCTGAACGGATCTACCGCAAATCATGAACGGCGTTCAGGCGATTGCCCTTGGCGCCTCGGCGGGCGGCGTCAGCGCCTTGCTCGCGGTATTCCACAGCCTGCCGCCGGCGTTTCGCATCCCGCTGCTGTGCGTGCTGCACCTGCCGGACGATCGCCAGAGCCATCTGGCCGAGGTCTTTGCCCGCAGGCTCCAACGCCCGGTACACGAAGCCCGCGACAAGGAAGATATCGTCCCCGGCACCATTTATGTGGCAGGGCCCGGTTATCACCTGTCGGTGGAGCGCGATTACAGCCTGTCGCTGAGCCAGGAAGAGCGCGTGCATTTTTCCCGGCCTTCGATCGACTTTTTGTTCGAGTCGGCGGCCGATGCCTATGGCCCGGGCCTGCTCGGTGTGCTGCTGACCGGCGCCAATGAAGACGGCGCCCGTGGCCTTGCCAGTATCAAGCGCCAAGGTGGCCGGACCATCGTCCAGGACCCCCAGGAGGCGCAAGTGTCGACCATGCCGCGCGCGGCGCTGGCCCTGCACCGGCCCGACTACATACTCCCTTTGAATGGTATCGGGCAACTGCTCGCCAGCCTGGAAGCCCCTGAATGCTAAGGCACATACAAGCAAAACTGCTGATCGTCGACGACCTGCCGGAAAACCTCCTGGCCCTTGAGGCGTTGATCAAAGGCGAAGACCGCGAGGTGCATCAGGCCCAGTCCGCCGACCAGGCCCTGGCGCTGCTGCTTGAGCACGAGTTCGCCCTGGCCATTCTCGATGTGCAGATGCCCGGCATGAACGGCTTCGAGCTGGCCGAGCTGATGCGCGGCACCGAGAAGACCAAGAACATCCCCATCGTCTTTGTCAGCGCCGCCGGGCGCGAGATGAACTACGCCTTCAAGGGCTACGAAAGCGGCGCGGTGGACTTCCTGCACAAGCCGCTGGACAGCCTGGCGGTGAAAAGCAAGGTGGCGGTGTTCGTCGACCTGTTCCGCCAGCGCAAGGCCCTCGGCCAGCAACTGGAGGCCCTGGAGCGCAGCCGCGAAGAGCAGGAGTTGTTGCTGGCCCAGTTGCAGGTGACCCGCCGCGAGCTGGAGCACGCGGTGCGCATGCGCGATGATTTCATGTCGATCGTTTCCCATGAGGTGCGCACGCCGCTTAACGGCCTGATCCTCGAAACCCAGTTGCGCAAGCTGCACCTGGCCAAGGACAACGCCGATGCCTTTACCCTGGACAAGATGCGCGCCATGGTCGAGCGTGACGAGCGCCAGATCAACAGCCTGATCCGCCTGATCGAGGACATGCTCGACGTGTCGCGGATCCGCACCGGCAAGCTGTCGATCCGCCCCAGCCAGTTCGACCTGGGGCAACTGGTCGGCGGCTTGATCGAGAACTTCGAAGCCCAGGCCGCAGCGGCCGAGTCGCATATCGAGTTCGACGCTGGCGTGCCGTTGGCCGGGGTGTGGGACGAGTTTCGCATCGAGCAGGTGGTCGCCAATCTGCTGACCAATGCCCTGCGCTATGGCGCTAAAAGCCCGGTGCAAGTGCGCACGTTCAAGGACAGCGGCATGGCCTGCATCGAGGTGCGTGACCACGGCATTGGTATCAGCGAGCACAACCAGCAGCGGATCTTCCAGCAGTTCGAGCGGGTTGCTTGCAGCCAGAGCAGCGCCGGCTTGGGCCTTGGCCTGTACATCTGCGAGCAGATCGTCCTGGCCCATGGCGGCAGTATCAGCGTGCACAGCATCGAAGGCCAGGGCGCGACCTTTACCGTACGCCTGCCGCTGCCGCTGCCGCTGCCGCTGCCGCAGCTACCGCGAGAAAATGACCGGCAGCAGGCAACCTCTGCCTGAGGCCGGGGTCGTATAGCGATGCAATCGAGCATTTACAGAACAAGGCAATGGCATGAGTGAAGATGCGCAAGACGTAGTACTGGTGGTCGAAGACGAACCGGTGATTCGCATGATTCTCGAGGACTACCTCAAGGGCGAGGGTTACCACGTGCTGGTGGCGGAGAACGGTGAGCAAGCCTTTAAGATTCTGGCGAGCAAGCCGCACCTGGACCTGATCGTCACCGATTTTCGTTTGCCGGGCGGGATCTCCGGGGTGCAGATCGCCGAACCTGCGGTCAAGTTGCGACCGGACCTGAAAGTGATCTTCATCAGCGGTTACCCGGCAGAAATTCGCGAGTCAGGCAGGCCGATCGCCTTCAAGGCGCCGATCCTGGCCAAGCCTTTCGACCTGGACAGCCTGCGCGACCAGATTCAGGAACAGTTGCGCTAAGGCAGTGTTTGATTCACGCCATCGAGTTCAGGCTCTCGCCACGCAAGGTCCGTTCGATCCCGCCCAGCAGCATGCTTTCCATCAGCGCCAGGCCCTGGGCCTGGGGCAGTTGTGAGGTTTGCAGCCAGCCGGGCAGGCTGTTGAGCAAGTTGGCGATGACATGGGCCGTGACTTCAAGGGCCTGGCCGCGCAGGGTTGCCTTGGGCACCAACAGACGCAGCAGGGCGCTTTCATACTGTTGGCGCAATTGGCCGATGCGCGCCTGTTGCTCGACACTCAGGCAGCACAGGTCACGCTCGGCCAGACGAAACTGCAGCGGCCGCTCGGCATGCAAGCCCCAGTGGGCGGCAATCACTTCGACCAGTGTTTGCTGCTGGTTGCGACGCCCCGGGTTGAGGGTCGCCAGCAGCTCCTCGAACAGCTCCTCGATCAGATCGAACAGCAAGTGCTGCTTGCTCGGGAAGTGATGGTACAAGGAGCCTGCGGTCAGCCCCAGGTGCGCAGCCAGTTCACGCATGCTGACCTGGCCGAAGCCCTTCTCGGCGAACAGCTCCAGGGCCTTGTCACGCCGCTCTTCAAAGTTCGCACAACGCAAAGCGGCGTCCATGACAAGGCTCCCTAGTAGGTGAAGAAACCGCGACCGCTCTTGCGCCCCAGGTAGCCGGCGGCAACCATTTCCTTGAGCAGCGCAGCAGGGCGGTATTTGCTGTCGTTGTAGCCTTCGTGGAAGGCTTCGATGATCGCCAGCAGGGTATCGAGGCCGATCAGGTCGGCCAGGGCCAGCGGGCCGATCGGCTGGTTGCAACCCAGGCGCATGCCGGTGTCGATGTCTTCGGCGCTGGCCAGGCCTTCCTGGAGCACGAAGATCGCTTCGTTGATCATCGGCACGAGGATGCGGTTGACCACAAAGCCTGGGCGGTTGCCGGCACTGATCGGCGTCTTGCCGACTTTTTCGGTCAGGGCCATGGCCTTGGCGTAGGTGGCATCACTGGTTTGCAGGCCGCGGATAATCTCGACCAGGGCCATCATCGGCACCGGGTTGAAGAAGTGCACGCCAATGAAGCGCTCAGGCTGGCTGACCGCCGCGCCCAGCTGGGTAATCGACAGCGACGAGGTGTTGGTGGCAATCACGCACTGGTCGCTGACGCTGGCGGCGATCTGTTTGAGGATACGCAGCTTGAGCTCGAGGTTTTCGGTAGCGGCCTCGATCACCAGCTCGGCCTGTTGCAGTTGCCCGTAGTCGGTGCTGGTGCGGATGCGCGCCACGGCGGCTTCGGCATCTTCAGCGGCCAGGGTCTGTTTGCTGACCTGGCGCTCGAGGTTCTTGCGCAAGGTCGCCACACCGCGCTCAAGGGCGGCGTCGGACACATCGATTAGCGTTACCTGGTAACCGGCCACGGCACACACCTGGGCAATGCCATTGCCCATGGTGCCAGCACCGATCACCGCAATATTTTCAATACTCACCTTTTACTCCTGGCTCAGACGCGTTCGAAGACGATGGCGATACCCTGGCCACCGCCGATGCACATGGTAGCAAGGGCGTAGCGGCCCTGGATGCGCTGCAGTTCATGGATGGCCTTGGTGGCGATGATCGCCCCGGTGGCGCCCACCGGATGGCCGAGGGAGATGCCCGAACCGTTGGGGTTGACCTTTTCCGGGTCAAAGCCCAGTTCACCGGCCACCGCGCAGGCTTGTGCGGCAAAGGCTTCGTTGGACTCGATGACGTCGAGGTCGGCCACGCTCAGGCCGGCTTTGTCGAGCACCTTGCGGGTGGCCGGTACCGGGCCCAGGCCCATCAGCTCAGGCTCGACGCCAGCATGCGCGTATGCCACCAGGCGGGCCAGCGGTTGCAGGTTGTGGCGTTTGACGAAGTCGCCGGTGGCCAGCACCAGGGCACCGGCACCGTCGTTCAGGCCGCTGGCGTTACCGGCGGTGACCGTGCCGTCTTTCTTGAATACCGCTTTCATGCCGGCCAGTTGCTCGGCGGTCACTTCACCGCGCACGTGCTCGTCGACCTCGAACCGTACCGGGCCTTTGCGGCTGGGAATCTCGATCGGCACGATCTGGCTGGCGAAGCGGCCTTCAGCGATGGCACGGGCGGCGCGGCGCTGGCTGGTCAGGGCCAGCTCGTCCTGCATCTGGCGGGTGATGCCATTGCGCTCGGCCACGTTCTCGGCGGTGATGCCCATGTGGAAACCGGCGAAGGGGTCGTGGAGGATGCCGAGCATATAGTCGATGCCCTGCAGATCACCCATGCGTGCGCCCCAACGGGCGTGCGGCAGCAGGTAAGGGCCGCGGCTCATGGATTCGGCACCGGCGGCGACCACCGCTTCGGCATCGCCCAGCAGCAGGCTTTGCGCCGCCGAAACAATGGCCTGCAGGCCCGAGCCGCACAGGCGGTTGACGTTGAACGCCGGGGTTTCCTTGGGGATACCGGCATTCATTGCCGCAACCCGCGCAAGGTAGGCGTCGCGCGCCTCGGTCGGGATCACGTTGCCCATGACCACATGGCCGATCTGCTCAGGCGCAACGCCTGCACGGTCGATGGCGGCACGGGTCACGGTGCTGGCCAGGTCCGCCAGAGGCAGGTCCTTGAGGGCGCCGCCGAAGCTGCCGATGGCCGAGCGTACAGCGCTGACTACATAGATGTCCGGGGTGTTCATGATCGACTCCAGTGTGCGAAAGCGTGGCGGGGCAGGCCTGGCGTCTGCCAGAATGCTGCCCACAGCCACCTTCAGGTGGGGATCGAGTCTAGGCAAAGCCTGCGCGCGGGCCTATGCCATAACTGTCCACTGATACTGGTATTTTTTGCCACACCCTTGCGGAAACCGCCATGCGGGAAAACGATACAGTCGCCATCTACTTCGTCCATACCATGCTCCACACCCTGCGCGCCCAGCCTGAGCGGGCGGCGGCGCTGCTGGCGGACGCCGGGATTGAACCTGCGGTGTTGCAGACGCCCGGAGCGCGCGTGCCGGCGTCGGCCTTTGCGCGCTTGTGGCTGCTGTTGATCGAGACCCTCGATGACGAGTTCTTCAACCTCGACAGCCATGGCATGCCGTTGGGCAGCTTTGCCCTGATCTGCCGCGGGCTGATCCAGGAACCGACCCTGGAAAAGGCCCTGCGCCAGTGCCTGAACAATTTCGCCCTGTTCCTGCGCGATATTCGCGGGCAATTGACGATCAAGGGCGGGCGCGCGGTGATCAGCCTGCGTACCGATATTGATGATCCGCTGACCCGGGTGTACGCCGAAGAAACCTTCCTGGCCCTGGTGATCAGCCTGCTGTGCTGGCTGGCCGGGCGGCGCATCGTCATTGATCGCACGGCGTTGACCGACACGCGTCCGGCCCAGGAGGATGATCCGTTGCTGTGGGGCGCCAACGTGCAACTGGGCAGTGGCCGCACCGAGATCGAATTTTCCGCCGATTACCTGCGCCTGCCGGTGGTCCAGGACCTGGCGGCGTTGAAGACTTTCCTGCGCAGTGCCCCGCAATGGCTGGTGATTCGTTACCGCAACCAGAATGGCCAGGTGGCGCAGGTGTATCGCTACCTGCGCGCCCGTCAGTACGGTCAGTGGCCGACCCTGCTGGCCATGGCCGCGCGCCAGGGCCTGAGCCCCAGCAGCTTTCGTCGCCAGCTTGAGCGCGAGGGCCGCTCGTACCAGCAGATCAAGGACGAGGTGCGCCGGGCCATGGCCTTTGAATGCCTGCGCCAGACGCACCTGAGTATTGCCGAAGTCGCCGAGCACACCGGCTTTCAGGAGCCCAGTGCGTTCCACCGGGCGTTCAAGAAATGGACCGGCGAGAGCCCCGGCAGTTACCGTCAACGCATGCTCAGTCCTGCAGCTGCGCCGCCAGTTGCTTGACTCTGACCAGGTCGCCGCCGGCAACTTTGGCCACGCCCTTGCCGTAAGCCGGGTCGGCTTTGTACAAGTACGAGAGCATGATGTGCTTGCTTTGGTCATCGCTGCTGGCCAGCGACTGGCCGAAGCTGTTGATCAGGTCGCGGCGGTTGCTTTGGTCGTAGGCGCGGAACAGTTCGCCCGCCTGCAGGAAGTTCTGCTGGCGCTCGATGCCCTGTTGCTGCGTACTGCCGCTTAGCGGCAACTGGCTGTAGCGCGCTGACTCGGTCGGTGGGCGTGGCATCAGGCGGCTGGGCTCGTAGTTGACCCCACCAACTGTACGCGAAGCGTTCAGGGCACCATCCTGGTTGCCGTTGTTGACTTTGACCCTTGGCTGGTTGATGGGCAAGCCGGCGGCGTTGGCGCCGACCCGGTACATCTGGGTATCGGCATAAGAGAACAACCGGCCTTGCAGCAGGCGGTCTTCCGAGGGCTCGATGCCGGGAATCAGGTTGGAAGGCGCCAGCGCTACCTGCTCGGTTTCCTGGAAGAAGTTGCTGACGTTGCGATTGAGCACCATCTGCCCGACTTTGCGCTCAGGTACCCCGGGCCAGATCTTGGTCGGGTCGAGCGGGTCAAAGGCAAAACCCGCCAACTGCCCGGGCTTGAGCGTCTGGATGTACAGGTCCCACTTCGGATGGTCGCCGCGGTTGATGGAGTTGACCAGATCGGTGGTCATGTGGCTGAAGTCATGCCCCTGGATTTTCGCCACTTCTGCGGGGTTGAGGTTTTTCTGGCCTTGTAGGGTCTTCCAGCGGAACTTGACGTAGGTGGTTTCGCCGTCTTTGTTGACGAACTTGTAGGCATGCACACTGTTGCCGTCCATGTGCCTGTAGCTCAGCGGCGTACCTTCGTTGGAGTACAGCAGGGTCAGGGTGCGGGTGGCTTCGGGCATGTGCGAGAGCAGGTCGAAGCGCCGGGCGTCGTTGCCAAGGTTGCTGCGCGGATCGGGTTTGAAGGCGTGGACCATGTCCGGGAACTTGATGGCATCGCGAATGAAGAAGGTCGGGAAGTTGTTGCCAACCAGGTCCCAGTTACCGTCGGCGGTGTAGAAACGCGTGGCAAAGCCGCGTGGGTCACGCAGGGTTTCCGGGGAATGCAGGCCATGCACCACCGAAGAGAAACGCACGAATACCGGGGTTCGCTCACCCGGGGTGAACACCTTGGCCCGGGTCAGCTCGGAAATATCGGCTGAGGCGATGAATTCGCCATGGGCGCCGGTGCCACGGGCATGCACGACACGCTCGGGGATGCGTTCGCGGTCGAAGCGTTGCAGCTTCTGGAGCAACTGCACGTCCTGCAGCAGGGTGGGGCCAGAGCCGCCGGCAGTTTGCGAGTTCTGGTTGTCGCCTACCGGGGCGCCGTTGTCGCGGGTAAGCGGAGCGGCGAGGGCGTTGCTGGCCATCAGTAAGGCCGAGGCGATTACGCCCAGGGTGGAGCCTGAAAAACGGTGGGTGCTCATGGTGACTGTCCTGTCAGTGGGGGGCAGTCGATGATAAAAACGTTGGAACAGCGAACCCAGATGGGGTTTCCTCAAGCGATGCAGGACGTTTCTTGAGCTGACTGGCGATTCTAGACCGGTTCCCGGCACTGCCTCAGTGCCGGGTTGCTCCCGTGCCTCTACAGCATTTGCTTGAGCAACTGCTGCAAGCGCGCCTGGCCTGCGCTGTCGAGGGCGAACACAGGCCGGCGCGGCTCACCCACCGGCAAGCCGGTCATGCCCAGGCCAGCCTTGATCGTCGCCGGCAGGCCACCCTTGAGGATGAACTCCAGCAGTGGCAACTGCCGGTAGAACACCGCCGTGGCCGTGCCCAGGTCGTTGGCCTGCACGGCCTGGTACAGCTGCTGGTTGAGCGTCGGGATCAGGTTCGCTGCTGCGGTGCACCAGCCGCTGGCGCCGGCCACGAATGCCTCCAGTGCCAGCGGGTTGCAACCATTGTAGAACGGCACCTTGCCTTCACCGAGCAACTGCAGCTTGTGCATGCGCTGGATGTCACCGGTACTTTCCTTGACCATGGTGACGTTCTCGACCTCGCGCACGATGCGCAGAATCAGCTCCACCGACATGTCGGTACCGCTGGTGGCCGGGTTGTTGTAGAGCATGATCGGCAGTGTGATGCTGGCGCCAATGGCCCGGTAGTGTTCGAAAATCTCCGCTTCGCTGAGCTTCCAGTAAGCCGCCGGCAGCACCATCACCGCATCGGCGCCGTGTTCCTGGGCAAAGCGCGCGCGGCGAATGGCGCCAGCGGTGGTCAGGTCGGAGACGCTGACGATGGTTGGCACCCGCCCGGCAATGTGGCGCAGGCTGAACGCAGCCACGTGTTGCCATTCCAGGTCGCTCAGGTAGGCACCTTCACCAGTGCTGCCCAGGGGCGCGATGGCGTGTACGCCGCCGTCGATCAGGCGATCGATCGAGCGGCCCAGGGCATCGAGGTCAAGCTGTTCGCCGTCGGCACTGAACGGGGTGATGGTGTAGCCGATGATGCCGTGAAAAGTCTTGGACATGAAATCTACTCCGCAAGGTAAGTCAACAGGCTCGGATCAGTTCAGGCAGTCGCCATGCACCCGCAGGCACTGGCGCGCATAGTAGTTGAAGGCGGCGCTGTGGCGTTTGGGCCGGGAAATCCAGTCATGGGCTTCACGACCCAGTTCCGCCGCAATCGGCTTGATGCTGCCGGCGGCCATGGCCAGCAGTTGCAGTTTGGCGGCGCGCTCGATCAACTGGGCGATCACGCAGGCTTGCTCGATACTCGTGCCGGTCGACAGCTGGCCGTGGTGCGACAGCAGGATGGCGCGCTTGTCGCCCAGGGCGGCGCTGATGATTTCGCCTTCTTCGTTGCCCACCGGCACGCCGGGCCAGGCTTCGAGAAACGCGCAATCCTCATACAGCGGGCAGAGGTCCATGTGCGACACCTCAAGCGGCACCTCCAGCATCGACAGGGCGGCGACGTGGGTCGGGTGGGTGTGGATGATGCAGTTGACATCCGGGCGCGCACGATAGACCCAGCTGTGGAAGCGGTTGGCCGGGTTGGGCATGCCCTGGCCTTCGAGGACTTCCAGGTCTTCGTTGACCAGCAGCAGGTTGCTGGCAGTGATCTCGTCGAAACCCAGGCCCAGTTGCTGGGTGTAGAAGGTGCCCGGTTGCGGGCCGCGGGCGCTGATCTGCCCGGCGAGGCCGGAGTCGTGCCCGTTGTCGAACAGAATCCGGCACGTCAGGGCCAGCTTTTCGCGCACGGTCCACGTATTATCGGCAAGCGAGCCTTGCATCTGGGTCAGGGCTTTGTGAATCAGTTGATCCTTGGGGAGTGCCATTGTCTTGGCCATGGGGCTATCCTCGGTGGCGTGATGGGTTGTCAGGGCTGGCCCACCCCGGTTGCTTGGAAGGTGACGGGGTGGTCAATCGCATGACACAATAAAGGCTATATGACACAAGGTGTCATTAGCAAGAAAATACTTGCCCATGGCATTGGGAAAATTGCGTCACATGTCTATCCGATTGAAACTGTTAAGAAAAAAACTAGGTATTACCCTGGAAGCGTTGGCCGAAATGTCCGGCATGACCAAGAGTTACCTGTCCAAGGTCGAGCGTGGGCTAAACACCCCGTCGATTGCAGCGGCGTTGAAACTGGCACGTGCCTTGAACGTCAATGTCGAGGAGTTGTTTGCCGAAGACCAGCCAGGCCAGGGCCGTTACAGCCTGGTGCGCAGCCACGAGCGTCAGGCAGTGTCGGGGCAGGGGCCGGGCTATACCGTGCTGGCCAAGCAAATCGGTAGCCGCAGCCTGTTGCCGTTCATCATCAGCCCGCCGCCAGAGTTCAGCGACGCCACTTTCAAAGAGCATCTGGGTGAAGAGTTCCTGTTTGTTCATGAAGGCCAGGTGGAGGTCGATTTTGTCAACGAGCGGGTGTTTCTCGAGCGTGGCGACGCGCTGTATTTCAATGCCCAGACCCCGCATCGCCTGCGTTCACTGGGCGAGGCGCCGGCCCAGGTGCTGGTCGTGGTGCACGACGCCGAGGATTGATGCCGATGGATGCGAACTCGCGCTTCTGGCGTGACCCGGCGCTGCCTTTTGTCGAGGCGCGCAGCGTCAGCGATGGACGCAAGGTCTGTTATGCGGCGCATTCGCACGAGAGCTTTTCGATTGGCGCCATCACCGCCGGACACAGTACCTATGTCAGCGGCGAGCGCCATCAGCAGGTTGCGGCCGGCACCGTGGTATTGATGAATCCGGGGGTGGTGCACACCTGCAACCCGATTGCCGGCCAGCCCTGGTCGTACCTGATGCTCTATGTCGACTGGCCCTGGTTGCAGGCCTTGGGGTTTTCACCGCTGGCGGCGATCAGCAGTAGTTCGCCGGCGTTGTTCAACGACCTGCTCAGGCTGTTTGACGCGCTGCTCGATGAACAATGCCCGCCAGCCAGCAAAGAGACCGCACTGCGGCTGTTTTTCAGTGGGCTGAGTCTGCGCCTTGGCGGGGGCGAGCGCCCGGTGCTGCAACCTGACCCGCGCTTGTTGGCCGCTGCGGCATTCATCCGTGAGCACTGCACCGAGCCGTTGCGCCTTGCGGCCATCAGCCAGGCTGCCGGGTTGTCGACGTCCTACCTGATCAGGGCCTTCAAGCAGCAGTTCGGCCTTACCCCTCATGGTTATCTGCTTGATCAGCGCGTGCAGTATGCCCGCGCCCAGCTACGGCGCGGACGGTTGATTGCCGAGGTGGCACTGGAGGCTGGCTTCGCCGATCAGGCGCATTTGCAACGGGCCTTCAAACAGCATCTGGCGGCGACCCCGGGGCATTACCGGTCAGCCCAGTAGCAGGTACAGGGCGCTGGCCAGCAACATCAGTGCCAGGCTGCGATTGAACAGGCGCACGCGCCGCGGATCGCCCAGGTAATGGCTGATCATGCTGCCGGCCCAAGCCCAGGCGGCAATCGACAGGTAGCAGATGACCAGGTAGATGCCGGTGAATTGCCACAGCAGGCGGGGCTCGCCGTCGCCGACATAGGCGCCGATGCCAGCCACGCAGGCCAGCCAGGCCTTGGGATTGAGCCATTGCAGGGCGGCGCCGGCCAACATCGACGGCGCATTCTGGCCGCCGCCTGTGGTCAGTTCACCGTTATCGCTGGCCAGTTTCCAGGCCATGTACAGCAGGAACAACACGCCGGCCCCATGCAGCACCTGAGTCAGCCCTGGCCAGTAACGCAGCAACTCGTGCATGCCAAGGCCGATCAATAACAGCAGCAGGCAAAACCCCAAGGTGGCACCGCCGACATGCCGCAAGCTGGCGCGCAGGCCATGGCGGGCGCCAGCGCTCAGGGCGACGATATTGACCGGGCCAGGGGAAATGGAAGCGGCCAGCGCGAAGGCGGCCATCGACAGCATCAGGCTCATGGGAACAGCATCCAGAAGTGGGAGTGAGCAGAGCCTAAGGGGTGGGAGCGAGCGCGTATTGAAGAAAATTACCCTGAATATCCTCAAGTAATTTTTACAGGTGCTTCGCCTTTGGCGAGGTTTTTCTTTGATTGGCAAGCCATCAGCATGTAATCACTTTCAACCACAGGCAGTGATCATCATGTACAACCCGTCTCCATCCTTGTTGAACCAGACCGTCGTCGTGCTCGGTGGCGCCAGTGGCATCGGCGCGGCAGTGGCGCGCCAGGCCCGGGAGCGTGGCGCCCGTGTCATCGTCGCCAGTCGCCGACCGGGTGCTGTTGGCGAAGGTATTGAAGCCTTGGCGCTCGACATTACCGATGCCGTTGCGCTGCATGCAGCGTTTGCCAACATTGGCCAGGTCGATCACCTGGTGATCACTGCGGGCCCCGCGGTACAGGCCAAGCCGCTGGCAGAGAGCGACCTGCAACTGGCCCGCGAAGCGTTCGAGGTGAAATTCTGGGGTGCCTTGCAGGCCATCCAGGTTGCGTTGCCGCACCTTGCGCCAAGCGCCAGCATCAGCCTGACGTCGGGGCTGCTGTCGCGTAAGTTCGTCCCCGGGCAGTTGATCAAAACCACCCTTAATGCTGCCCTTGAGGCCCTGGGCAAGCAACTGGCCAAGGAACTCGCGCCACGTCGCGTCAATGTTATCAGCCCCGGGTTGACCGAAACCGAGGCTTACGCGGCCATGGATAGCGGACAGCGCGTGGCGATGTTTGATCGCGCGGCGGCCGGGCTGCCGGTCGGGCGGGTGGGCCAGGCCGATGAGGTTGGCGCAGGGTTTGTCCTGGCCATGGAGAACGGCTTCATGACCGGCAGTATTCTCGACATCGATGGTGGTGGGCTGCTGTAAAGCGCAGGTGATGCTGCGGACCGGCCCAGCGCCTCAAGTTTCAGCTTCTGGCGCCGAAGCACTCTGGCACCGGGCTCTAAAATAAGGACATTCCGTGTTGAGAAAGCTGCTTCAGGCCACCGCTATCATCGCCACCCTGTCGATGACTGGCTGCGTGTCCTATAACGTCACCGGCCCTCTGGGCGCTCCGCAACATCCTGCCGCCAGCACCAGCCCACGGACCGCACAAGTGGCCGATGTGGCGGTCACCGCGCCGGGTATCGACGAAGCCACGCGCAAGGCCATCAGCCGCTCGCTGACCGTGCAGCTCGACCAGTACGTCGAGGCCGGCAAGTACTTCAGGCAGGTCAGTGAATACCCGACCCGCCTGGATGAGCAGGACGTCCTGCTCAAGTTCAACATGACCTCGCTCAAAGGCCATCGTGGACCGCATCCAGGCTATGTGCCGGGGGCTTTGCTGACCCTGACCGTGTGGATCTGGGTCAATGGCCCGATCTACGTCGACACCTTCGACGTTGCCGGTGACCTGATGATCGAGGATCGCAACGGCAAGGTCCTGGCAAGCTCCCGCCAGGCGCTCAAGCTTGAGCGCAATGTCGGCCTTTATCGCCGCGAATACTGGTCGCCGACCTTGGGTGCGCCGCAACTCAACGACGTGGTTGCCAAGCTGCTCGACGACGCCACGCTGAAGCTGGCCAAACAGTAATTTCAAGGAAGAATTCCATGCTGCGTATGATCAAAGCCAACCTGCTGCTCGGCGCTGTGCTGCTGACCGGCTGCGTTTCCTATTCGCAACACGAACTGGCGCCGGTGCAGAGCTGGCCACCGCAGGCGCAAGCCCAGGCGGTCAAGCCTACCGCCTACGTGCGCACCACCGCGCAATACCAGGTCAATCGTGGCCAGCCCAATGCCACCGCCGGCAAGCCGGCCGAAGCCTGGGAGCAGGCGCTGGTCGAAACCTACAACCAGTCCGGGCGCTTTGCCCGGGTGAGCACCGAGAAGGTCGCGGCGGACATCTACGCCGAATCGACCCTGACCAACCATGAGCAGTACAGCGTGGCGTCGGCAATCATTACCGGGGCGACCTTTTTCATCATCCCGTCCACGGCGCGCAATACCTTCACCCTGGACACGGTGTTCAAGGACAAGGACGGCAAAGAGTTGGGGCGTATCAGCAAGAGCGAATCGGTGCGCACCTGGATGCACCTGGTGTTGATCGTCGGTATTGCGTTCCAGCAGGACACCCGCGAACTGGTCCGGCAGTTGACCCAGAGCACCCTGGATGAGGCGGTCAAGCGCCAGTTGCTGTAAGGCGTCATCGGATGTGTGCCGGTGTGGCCGGCGACGGGCTAGGCAGTAGCCCTGCGCAACGGGCGCACGCCCAGGGCGGCGTCACGCAATTGCTGGCAAACCTCGCGGGCACTCAGGGCTGGCATCTGCTTCACGCTCTCAAGGTCAATGGCATCGGCAATCGGCAATCGGCAATCGGGGCTGAGCATAAAGCCTGCGGGCAGGCGTGTCAGCCGTTGCCCAGGCTTGATCTGCCGCGGCCAAGTGCGTAGCGTCCGCGCCCTGGTCCTTTGAGTAATTGCTATGACCCTGATGGAACGACTCTTCACCTGCGCGTTTGGATTGAGCGCGATGACCCCGGCCCTGGCTGCCGACAGGCTGGCCATTGAACACTGGACCCAGGCCAACGGCGCGCGGGTCTACCTGTTGCCACAACGCCAGGCCAGCGACCTGCAGATCCAGGTCGACTTTGATGCCGGCAGCCGCCGCGACCCACAGGACCAGCCGGGCCTGGCGGTGCTCGGCGCGGCGCTTGCGGTGGAAGGTATCCGTGCTCAGGGCGATGACCCGGAGTTGAACGGCAACGCGCTGCGAATGGCCTGGATGCGCCTGGACAGTGCACTGAATACCCAGGTCGATGCCGACCGCTTCAGCTACATCCTGACCATCACCGACAACAGTCCCCAGCGCCAGGCTGAGGCCACGGCGTTGCTGGGGCGGCAGATTGGCGAACCGGCCTTTGCCGGCAGCATCTGGTTCCGGGCCAAGCCGTATTACATACGCCAGGTCAATGGTGAAAGCCCCCGGCGTTTTGCCGGTGTCGGGCAACGCTTTGCCCAGGCGGTCTATGGCGACCATCCCTATGGCCGCGAGTTGGCCCGCCCAGGGTTGCAACGCAACAAGCAGATCGACCTGTACGAATACTCGCTGCCGTTCGGCTATGCCCTGACCCCGGCCATGCTCGAGCGCACCCGTATGCAAGATTTGCGCGCGCACTACAGTGCAATGATGCTGCCATGCCGGGCCACGGTCAGCCTGGTCGGCAACCTTGATCGGGCGCAAGCCGAAGCCGTGGCCAGCGCAGTGCTCGGACGCTTGCCACAGCACGGCTGCGAGGCCCTCCCTGCGCTGCCCAAGGTACAAGCATTGAGCCAGGCCAGCCGTCTGCAACTGGAGCCGCAGCAGGGGACGATGTGGGTGCAGATCGGCCAGCCAGCGGTGCCGCGCAGCGACCCGGACTTCTTCGCGCTGCTGCTGGGCAGCGACATTCTCGGTGGCGAGCACTGGCCGACGCGAATCAATCGGGCTGTTGGCAAGGCGCTTGGCGGCGATGTGAGCTGGGAGTCGGCCAGCTACTTTGCCATGGGCCAGCAGGGCGGGGCCTTGGTGATCTCACTGGAAGTCCCTGCCGGGTACCAGGAGCAGGCGGAGAAAGCTGCCTATCAAGCGCTGGCGCGCTTCGTCAGTGAGGGCCCGAGCGCCGAGGAGCTGGACGAGGCCAAGGCGCGGCTACTTGCCCATTTTGACGGCACCAGCCGCCAGCGTTTGCTGGAGCATGTCGCCCAGATTGCCTTGAACCAGCTGCCGGACGATACGCTGGTGACCTGGCGGCAGCGGCTGGAGGCGGTGACGCCTGACCAAGTAAAAACGGCGTTCAAACGCGTAGTGCAGCCGCAGAAAATGGCGACGGTAGTGGTGGGGCAAGATCAGTAGGCGCGGGCTTGCCCCGCGAAAAGGGGATTGTGAAATTCCCCACGCATCATGATAATGAGAGTAATTACCATTAATGTGTGATCACTTTCGTGCCGAGCTCTGTCGACTCCAAGGCTATCGTCGCCCACCTCTACAGTGACCATCATCGCTGGTTGCGCGCCTGGCTGTACCGCCGCCTGAACTGCCCGCACGATGCGGCGGACCTGGCCCAGGACACCTTCGTCCGGGCCATGACCAGCAGCGCCTTGCCCGCCCTCGACGAGCCTCGCGCTTTTCTCGCCACCGTTGCCCGCCGCCTGCTGAGCAACCTGTTTCGCCGCCGGGCGCTGGAACAGGCTTACCTCGACGAGTTGGCGGGCCTTGCGGAACATTGCCTGCCCTCGGCTGAAGACGTGTTGCTGGTGCGCGAAGCCCTGGCCGAAATCGACCGTATGCTCGACGGTCTGCCGGCGCGGGTGCGTCACGCTTTTATCCTGCATCGCCTCGAAGGCATGAGCCAGCCGGACATTGCCGCGCAGCTGGGTGTGTCGCTGGCCACGGTCGAACGTGACCTGCGCCGGGCCTTCCTGCATTGCCTGAGCGCGAGGCCGGAATGAGCAACATGCAACTGGACCGCGCCACCCACGAAGCGGTGGACTGGCTGCTCAAGCTGGAGAACGCCCCTGTCGGTAGCCCGTTGCTGCTGGCGTTCAACGCCTGGCTCAAACAGTCGCCCGGGCATCAGGCCGCCTGGCAGCGGGTCAATGCCCTGCTTGGCGAGCCCCTGGCTGACCTGCAGCAGGCCGAGCAGCGCAACCCGGGCCAGTTGGCCATGGCCAGCCGCAGTTTGCGCGCCTTGCCTTCGCCGTCGCGGCGTAAAGCGCTGGGCGGCGGTCTGGCGATGTTGTTGCTGGGCCTGGGCGCCGGCGCAATCGGCAATCGTGTGGCGCCGCTGGGTGATCTGCTGGCCGACCTGCGCACCGGAACCGGTGAGCGCCGCACCTTCACCCTCGCCGATGGTTCGCGCCTGTGCCTGAACGCGCGCAGCGCAGTGGATGTGCGTTTCAGCGCCGGGCAGCGACTGGTGCTGCTGCGCGATGGAGAGCTGCAAGCCGATGTTCGTGCAGAGCCGGGCCGGCCGTTTATCGTCGCGACCCGCGAAGGCCAGGTGCAAGCCCTGGGCACGCGCTTTAGCGTGCGCCAGGAAGAGCGCCAGAGCCTGGTCGCGGTGCAGCAGCACAGTGTCCTGCTCAGAAGCGGCAGCGCACCTGCCCAGCGCGTGGAGGAGGGCCAGGCCTTTCGTTTCGACGGTCATACCAGCCAGCCGCTGGCCGCTTCGCTGCGCACCCGGGCGAGCTGGACCGAAGGTCGCCTGGATGTTCGCGACGAGCCCTTGGGCGAATTGATCGAGGCCTTGCGCCCGTACCGCGCCGGGGTGCTGCGCATCAGCCCGCAAGCCGCGCAGGTGCGCGTCTACGGTAGCTTTCCGCTGGACGACAGTGAGCGTACTTTGCGCTCCCTGGCCGAGACCCTGCCGATCCGTGTCGACAGCTTTGGCAGCTGGCTGACCCGTATCGATGTGATCTAAATAAAAATAATTGCGATTTCCCTGAGGGGATTCGGTCACTGGCGTGTCCTCGTTATGGACAACAACCTTCAACGAGCCAACACCTCCATGCCCGACTCCATGATCCGCCCCAGCCTGCTGGCCCTCGCCATCGCCCTGGGCAGCAGCGCACCGCTGTACGCCCTGGCACAAACCGACAGCAGCGTCAGCGCCAGCCAACGCTTTGATGTCCCGGCCGGTGACTTGGGCGAAGCCCTGAGCCGCATCGCCCGTCAGTCTGGTCGGGTGCTGTCGGTCAAGCCAGCGCTGGTGCAGGGTAAGCGCTCGGCTACGGTCAGCGGCCAGTTCAGCCCCGAGCAGGCCGCCACCCAGGCGCTCAATGGCAGCGGTCTTAACCTCAACATCACCGCCAACGGCACCTGGAACCTGGTGCCGGCCGAGCAGAGCGGGGCGCTGGAGCTGGGCCTGACCCAGATCGTTTCCAACGCCAGCGAAGATGCCTGGGGCCCAGTCCAGGGCTATGTGGCCAAGCGCACCGGCACCGCGACCAAGACCGACACTTCGGTGCTGGAGGTGCCGCAGACCATCAACGTCATCACCCAGGATGAAATCAAGGCGCTTGGCTCGCAGACGGTCACCCAGGCCCTGCGCTACACCCCGGGTATCACCGGGGGTGGTTTCTCCGACCGGGTCGGGATCTTCGACGAGCCGACCTCCCGCGGCTTCAGCCCGACGCCGCTGTACCTGGACGGCCTGCACCTGCCTTATGGCGGCGGCAGTACTGGCGGTGCGCTGCAGATCGATCCGTACGCGCTGGAACGTATCGAGGTGATGAAGGGCCCGGCCTCGGTGCTCTATGGCCAGAACCAGCCAGGCGGCCTGATCAACATGGTCTCCAAGCGCCCGACCGCGACGCCGCTGCATGAAGTCAAACTCGGTGGCGGCAGCCAGGACCGGCGTTACGGCGCGTTCGATTTTGCCGGCCCGGTGGATGACCAGGGCGAGTACCAGTACCGCGTGACCGGCATGGGCCTGGACAAGAACGGCGAGGCCGACTACGTCGAACAGCAGCGCTACATGATCGCCCCGAGCCTGACCTGGAGCCCCAACGAGCAGACGCGCCTGACCGTTTACGGCCACTACCAGCGCGACAACGGTGTGCCGGAAGCCCAGGGCCTGCCGGCGGTGGGCACGGTGTTTGCCAGCCCCAATGGGCGGATCAAGCGCAGCCGATTCATCGGCGAGCCGGGGGTCAACTCCTACGATCGCGAGCAGTACACCTTTGGCTATGAAGTCAGTCATGAGCTGGACGACGTCTGGACCCTCAAGCAGAACACCCGCTACGCCTACGTCGATGACAAATACCGGGCGCCGCTGCACGGCTACGCCTTCGTGCCCAACCCGGTCACCGGGGCCGACGACCAGAGCGCCATGACCCGCTTCGGGGTCGACTGGGCCCAGCGCAACAAGGTGTTTGGCATCGATAACATGGCCCAGGCCAAGTTCAACACTTTCGACGTCGCCCACACCCTGTTGATCGGCGTTGATTACTACCACTCCAACTCCAAATTCCTCGGCCTGTACGACCGCAATCCGCCGGTCATCGACCTGTACAACCCGGTGTACGGCAAGCCAATGAACTTCGGCCAGCCGTTCAAGTGGGACCGCACCATCAATCAGACCGGCCTGTACGTGCAGGATCAGCTCAAGTGGGACAACTGGTTCCTGACCCTCGGTGGCCGCTACGACTGGGCCGAGGCCGATAACAAGGAGCCGATCGCTGGCACCCATACCACCGTCAAGGACGAGAAGTTCACCGGCCGCGCGGGGCTTGGCTATGCCTTCGACAATGGCGTGACGCCTTATGTCAGCTACTCCGAGTCGTTCCTGCCGCTGAGCGGTGCCGACTACGCGGGCAAGGCGTTCGAGCCGTCCACCGGCAAGCAGGTCGAGGCGGGTATCAAGTACCAACCGCCTGGCCAGGACAGCTTCATTCAGTTGTCGGTGTACGAGATCAACCAGCAGAACATCCTCACCGCCGACGTCGGCAACCCCGGCTTCAACAGCCAGGTCGGCGAACTGCGCTCGCGCGGCGTCGAGCTTGAAGGCAAGGCCAACCTCACCGATAACCTGGGCCTGATCGCTTCGGTATCGCACAACGACGTGGTTTACACCAAGGACAACGATGGCCGTGAAGGTCGTCATCCGTCGGGCACCCCGCCGATGACCGCATCGCTGTGGCTGGACTATCACTTCACCGGTGATACCCCGATTGCCGGCCTGGGCATGGGGTTGGGTGCACGTTATGTGCGCGGCAGTGACGGCACCGATTTTGCAGATGGCCACTTCAGCATCCCGTCCTACACCGTGTACGACGGCATGGTCTCCTACGACTTGCAGCAGTCGCCATTGCGCCTGAAAGGGGTGAAGTTGCAGGTCAACCTGCAGAACCTGGAAGACAAGGTGTATGTCAGCCGTTGCACCAGTGACGTGGATTGCTACTACGGCGAAGGGCGGACCATTACCACTGACCTGACCTATAACTGGTAAGACCGACTTGCCCGGCGATGGGCTGCAAAGCAATCCCTGCTAGCGACAAGCCAGCAACCACTGACGAAACCCGGCCACCTGCGGCCGTTCCAGTGCCGTCGCCGGGTACACCAGGTAATACGCCAGCTCACTGGCGATGCCCTGTGCAAAGGGCGTCACCAGCATGCCTTCATCCAGCTCCCGCTGCACAAAGCCGCGGCGCACCAGCGCCACGCCCAGCCCCGCCTTGGCCGCTTCAATCGCGCCGTTGCTGTCTACGAACAAGGTACCGCCACTGGCCTCCACCTGTGGCGCCCCGGCTGCATCCAGCCACATCCGCCAGTCGTGGCGGTGCTCATCGTGCAGCAGGTGCACGCTGGCAAGGTCGCCGGGTTGTGCAGGGCGTGGATGTTGCGCAAGTGCGGGCTGCACACCGGCACCAGATCATCATCCAGCAAGCGTTCGGCGACCAGCCCGTCATAGCGGCCATAGCCATGACGCACCGCCAGGTCGATGCCGTCGCGGGCGAAATCCACCAGGCGCTTGCAGGCGCTGATGCGTACATCGACACCGCTCTGCTGCGCCTCGAAACCGCCTAGCCGTGGCAGCAGCCACTGAACGGCAAACCCGGGTGTGCAACTGAGCGTCAGTACCTGTTGTCTGGCGCGAGCAGTGAGGGCACTGGTGGCCTCACGAATCATGCGAAAGGCGCTGCGCAGGGTCGCGAAGTAGTCCTCGCCCTCCGGGGTGAGGCTGAGGCTGCGCGGGCGGCGGACGAACAACTGCACGCCCAGGGCCGCTTCCAGTTCCTTGATCTGCAGGCTGACCGCACCGGGGGTGACGCACAACTCGCGGGCGGCAAGGGTGATACTGACATGCCGGGCGGCGGCTTCGAAGGCGCGCAAGGCGCTGAGTGAGGGGAGGGTCATGATGCTTTAGTTCACCTCAATCATCTGGCGAAAAATGCTCGTTTGTCGTGGTGCTGGTGCCCATGAATACTGGCATTGAAGGGCTCCAGAGGCTGCCAATTGACCTTAGCAGAGCTCAATCTCGATCGCCCGTTTGAGGAGTTAGCCACGATGAACAAAGTCATGAGCCTGAGGGAGTGGGGCCTGTTGATTGCCCTGTCGCTACTGTGGGGTGGTTCGTTCTTCTTCAATGGTATTGCCGTGAAGGAACTGCCGCCTTTCACCCTGGTGATGCTGCGCGTGGGGCTGGCGGCGCTGGTACTGCTTGCGCTGGTACGGCTGCTGGGGCTGTACATGCCGCGAGAGTGGCGGATCTGGCGGGCGTTTTTGGCCATGGGGCTGCTCAACAACCTGTTGCCATTCTGCCTGATCGTCTGGGGCCAGGCCCGCATCGGCAGCGGCCTGGCCTCGATCCTCAATGCCACCACGCCGCTGTTTGCGGTGATCGTTGCGCACCTGCTGACCGAGGACGAAAACATCAGCGTCAACAAGCTGGCCGGTGTTGCGCTGGGCTTTGTCGGAGTGGCGATCATGATTGGCTCGGCGGCTTGGTCCGGCCTGGACGGCAACCTGTGGGCACAACTGGCAGTGTTGGCGGCGGCCTTGTCATACGCCGTGGCCGGGGTTTACGGGCGGCGCTTCAAGGTCATGGGGGTGGCGCCGCTGATCACTGCCGCCGGACAGATCAGTGCGTCGGCCGTCTTGTTGGTGCCGCTGGCGTTGCTGATCGACCTACCCTGGAAGCTGGCCGCGCGAAGCCTGACAACCTGGGCGGCGGTGGCCGGTTTGGTGTTGCTTTCCACCGCGCTGGCCTATGTGGTGTTCTTTCGTATCTTGGCCACGGCCGGGGCGACCAACCTGATGCTGGTGACCTTCCTGATTCCGCTCAGTGCCATCGTGCTTGGCGTGCTGGTGCTGGGGGAGCGTCTGGAGACCAGGCACTTTATCGGTATGGGGCTGATTGCCCTGGGGTTGGCGGCGATCGACGGGCGCTTGCTGAAGTGGCGGCGGGTGGCGGCGGAGGATCCGGACCGTTTTATCGGCCGGGATATTTAGGTCGCAGTCAGCTTGCCGCGCTGCTGTGTCAGGCATCGCGCAACAGGTCATGGGCATCGAGCAGCCGGTAGGCAATCTCCGGTTGCTTCTCCAGCGCCCGCCGGATCGCCGCCGGAATATTCTGCCGGGTCTTGCGACACAAGCCCGGCAGGTCCTCGATTTGAATATTGATGCCACGTATGGTCCGCACTTCATTGAAGCTCGGGGTGATCTGCACGCGAATGCCCAACTGCTCATACAAGCGTCGTTGCATGTGCTCCAGGTCCGCCAGGCTCTGCAGGTTTTCCAGGCGTTCGAGCAGGCGCTTTTCTTCCTGGCGGGTCAGCAGCAGGATGCGCGGGTCCTGCAGCGTCTCGCGGCCGCAATCGCAGGCGCCGGGCGGGCAGGGGGTGCGGGTGGGCAGGGTGGCGTTCATGCCTTGCAGCATAGCGAGGCAAAGGGCGTTCTGCCTACGTGAGCGTGATCAAACCCAGGGCTGGGCTAATCCTGTTTCAATTTGGAAGCACAGGCCGCACGGGGTTGGCAACCTGCCGCTATATAGAGGTTGGCGTTTATTCGAAAAACAATAAGGAAAAAATAATGACGCAGAAAATAAAGCTGCTTTACTTAACTTCATATCCGTCTGTCATGGATCCAAAGCATTCAGTAAAGGTGCCAGAAATCAGTTTATATTGATCGGTATTTACGCTTTTATACTTGGAGGGTTCGACAATGAAACTTGCTGTCGGAGTGACCTGTGCGATGCTGCTTGCGATGACTTCGTTGGCCCGGGCTGAGCACCTTGAAGGCCAAGTTCGCGAAGCCATAGAAGCGGCGATGCAAGGTGAATGTTCGGAGGTATTGAGTACCATGGTAAAGGCAAGCTGTGAGGGCCAGATAGATCGCATGACGCAGGCTTTATCCCAGTTGGGCCCGTTGGCCAGCGTCGAGTTCAAAGGTAATGAAGATACGCCCTCAGGTTCGGCCGAGGTCTACCAGGCCACTCACGCCAATGGCAAGATGCTGTGGCTGGCGATCAAGGCACCCAGCGGAAAGTTGAGTATGTTCTGGTCGCCAGGCCCTCAATAACGGGGTGTTAAATATGCGCTGCCTGATGGTATTGGGTATGCTGTTCTTATTTCTTCCCGCGTGGTGTGTTGCCGGCAGTGAAGCCACGTTGATATGGGATGCTCATCATCAAAAAATAGTGCATGTCGAAGTAATTGGAAAGTTGGCGAACGGTACCAGTGAGTTGGTTCAGGCCGCCTCAGGGTTCCGCGTGGCGCAACCTTACGTTGTCACCAATGCCCACTTGTTTAGTTCGATCGGTAACTATGACTCTGTGCAGATCAATGTACGTTTGGAGTCGCGTAATACCAATCCCTACTCGGCTCACCTGGAAATTACCGACACGGATGTGGATGTTGCCCTGCTAAAGGTCGACGGTCTGCCTGTAGAAGCCGGTTGTCCGTACTTTCTGGTCACGGATTCCAACGCAGTCCGCCCGGGGGCTGACCTGTTTTTTCTGGGATTCCCTATCGATGACGTGCTGCGCATATCAGTCGGCATCCTTTCGATCAATGCCGATCCGACGCTTGCGTTATGGCAAACCGACGCCAATTTGAATGTCGGCAACAGTGGAGGGCCAGGCTTTACCAGTGGCGGCTATCTGGTCGGGATTGTCAAAGGCGCTGTAACTGGCTTCCAGGTAGGTGAGCAAACCAGTAACGTGCAAGGTATTGCGCAGTTCGTACCTTCCATCCGCTTCCAGCAGAGCCAGGTCGGTAAACGCGTGCTGGAAGAGCAGGAGGATGTCAGGTGCTTGCGCGCGGTCGCCATGAACGCTGACGGATCGTTCGGCCTTGGCAGCGATCCACTGGCGCCCATCGACAAGCCCACGCCATTGACGCTGGCCCTGCCGGTTGCGCTGAACTGGAAGGATGGTTCGCCGTTACCGACACCACGCAAGTTCAGCGCCAGCGACAACTATAGAATTACTCGTTGCAAGTTTGAAGGTGTGTCGGTTGAGGGGGCTGAAGTCTGGTGCACTGCCAGCGAATCGGGAACTTATGCCACGCTGGATCTCAAGCCTGTAGGTGCACAAGAGCCAGGTAAAGCACGACGGGTGGTCGGACGGGTAGTGTTGGATCAGATCCCGACGGCAATGGGGTCAGTTGCCCGGCTCCAGTCGCCGGTGGCGAAATGAACAGGGGACCACGAGTGCTGCTGATTCTGTTGAGCGTGATCGCCGCGACGCAGGCTGTTGCGCAGGACTGGTCGAAGCAAGCGATTCGCGTCGAACACAGCACGGATAGGCTGGCCCGTTTGCACGACAAGATTCAGAGCCAAGGGACTGCAGCGCTCAAAGACATCGCAAGCCAGGTCGAGTGGGTGATTTCAGTCAATTCCAGCAGTGAGCCAAACTCGATCTATAACGCTCAAGGGCGCAAAGTTGAGATTCCTGACGCTTTTGTTGCCAGGACTATAAACCTGGCTCGCATGGCAACCCTGGCTACCCAAAGTGGGGAGCTCAACTGCATCGCTCGCTACCGCAAGCACATGGATAGGACTGGGTCGCGCACGGTTCCTGAGAAGTACCTTGAACAGACAGGCGCCGATTGCAGCGCGATGCGGGCACGCTTGCCGCTTGGTGCGCTTCAAGAGGCCCGGGCCGAACAAGAGCTTGATGCGACGCTTGAGTTTGCTTATCTGCATGAACTCGGACACCAATATCACAACCACTATCGCGTGCCTTTACCACCTGATGTCGCGACCCCGCAACACCAGTGCGACTATCTGCGCATCAAGGCACTGTATCGGGCTATGGAGTACGAAGCCGATGATTTCGCGGTCGATGCCCTGGCCAGCCTTGGGGATTCGGCGATTGTTCTATCGATGGCCAACATGTGGTTGCCAGAGCCCGTAGACCCCGACCCGGGGAACATTGCGCGCAGCGAAATGCTCTCGCAACGGCTATCGGAGCATCCGGTTTCGATCTTGCGCTACATCCGGGTCCTGGATCGAACCTCCGGGGTGCTGGCGCGCCAACCTAACGTCAACCCCGAGATTCTGCAGATTATCCAGCAGTTCATCGACGTGCAGAAACGCGCCGAGCAATTTATTGCCGAGAGCGACGAAGAGCTCTCGCCATGTTGAGTCGCATGGCCGGGGTTGCGATAGGTCTGAGTGTTGTTCTGCTGAACCAGACAGGCGCAGCGCTCGCTCAGCCGGCTTTACCCGCAGGAAAGATCATAGAGCAGGACTTCGGCACCATAGTGCGATTGAGCAAGTGGCCCGGCACAACCATCGCGGTGTGCTGGGAGAGCTCCCAAAGTACGGACAGGCAGTTGCGGGAAGTGGTCAAACGTGCCGTTGAAGACACCTGGCAGCGTAACAGTGCGTTGCATTTCGAGGGCTGGCAAGCCTGCCAGGCTGCCAGTCCGGGCATACATATCAGAGTTGCTGAGGATCACCCCCATACCAAGCGAGTAGGCAGATACCTGGATCAGATGCAGGACGGCATGGTGCTCAACTTTCGCCCCGAACGCTGGAGACCTTCCTGTCACTGGCAACTGGAATTTTGTGTGGCGGCCATCGCGGTACATGAGTTCGGCCATGCCATTGGCTTTACCCATGAGCAGAACCGACCGGATGCTCCTGAAGAGTGCAAGGCCGATTCGCAGGGGATCCGTGGCGACTACCTGGTCACTCGCTATGACCCATCGTCGATCATGAACTATTGCAATCCGGTTTGGATTGGAGACGGAAAACTCAGCCAGCTGGACATAGCATCCGTGCGGACAGTCTATGGGGCACCTGTGGTTTCAGCTGTGCACCCAAGCCCATAACGCAGAGGGAAATGAAATGATGACCCGACGTACAACACTGGCGTGTCTTGGCGGCGCCCTGATCATGCCGATGCTTGCCTGCACAGCGAGGAAAGCCGACACAGCGGTGGACTATGCGGATCAGGGAGTGGCTGATGAGTGGATGCGTCAGTGGATGAACGAAGCTGGTAAACGCTCGCCCACTGGTGAGCAGGTACCGGTGGGGCCGTTGTTCATTGGGCGATTCGCCGACCCAGTGTACTACCTGAGGGAGCCCATCGGCTGGAGGCCTGGGCGGGGCGAAATCGGCAAGCATGAGGCGGTCGAAGTGCCTGTCGGTTTTGTGACTGATTTTGCCAGTATTCCCAGGGAGTTTTATTCACTCCTGCGACCGGACGGTCTTTATGCGTATGCAGCGGTTATTCATGACTATCTGTATTGGGACCAATCCCTTGAACGGGACGCTTGCGATGAGATCCTCAAACTGTGCATGAAGGATTTCAGGATTGACTTCGCTACGGTTACTACGATCTATACCGGCGTTCATGCCGGTGGCTGGAAAGCCTGGGCTGACAACGCTGAACTCAAGCGCCGAGGTGAAAAACGCATTCTCAAGCGTTTTCCCATGGATCCGACGATCCGCTGGGCACAGTGGAAGGTGCAGCCAGGTGTCTACCGTTGACGCTTGTTGCCAATTGAGTAACCAGGCTGTAATAGAGACAGTCTTGACATCTGTATAAGAGTGAACCCATGCAGAAGCAGCAACTGACCCTAGACAACGTATTGACCGGCCGTGCCGTGCCCTTCACCCGACCGGATTCAGCCAGCGCTATCGCCAAGCTACCGCGCGACGGTGAGGTAGCAGTGACCGCGCTGGGCCTGGCCGGCGACGAGCAGGGTGATTTGCGCGTGCATGGCGGGATCGAAAAGGCCATCCACCACTATCCGCGTGAGCACTATGCCGCCTGGGCTGCGGAGTTGGGCGAGCATCCGCTGCTGCAAGCACCGGGCGCTTTCGGCGAAAACCTCAGCACGAGTGGCTGGACCGAACAGACCGTCTGCCTGGGCGACCGTTTTCGCGCTGGCAGCGCCCTGCTGGAAATCTCCCAGGGTCGCATGCCGTGCTGGAAGCTCAATGACCGCTTTGGCGTGAAGGACATGTCGCTGCGGGTGCAGCAAAGCGGCCGCACCGGCTGGTACTACCGGGTGTTGGAGGAGGGCGTGCTGGCCGCCGGGATGAATATCGAGCTGATCGAGCGGCCGCATCCACAATGGTCGGTGGCACGCTTGTCTTCGGTACTGTTCGACAAGCAGGTCGACCTTGAGGTCATTCGCCAGTGCCTGGAACTGCCGTTAGCTGCCTCCTGGCGCCGGACGCTTTCGCGGCGTCTGGAAAAGGCCGAAGTCGAGGACTGGGCACCGCGTTTGCAGGGGCCTGTACAGGGATGACGTAGCAACTCACAGCTGCGTGGTTACATCCTTGGAATCTTTTCCGCGGCTGCGGTCTTTAGAGTGTGCCGCCAGTCGGCACCTCTCGATTCCACAGGATCTGGAATACCCCATGAAGAAAGTCATGCAATCGCTGCTGGGTGCAGTCGTGCTCGGCCTGGGCACTGCTGTGTTTGCGGCAGGTGGTCCGTAAACCGGAGACATGCTTTACAGGTCTTTCCCTAGCTGGGATAACCAGGATCAATCCTTCGTGAATGTCAGAGAAGTCGCATTTCGACAAATCTGAATATCGAATAGGCTCAGCGCCTCCTGCCTCTGGCCCCGCCTGGTCCTTCCATGTCGCCTTTAGAGTCCGTAACGACAAAGTCTAAGCAGCTAATAGGCAACAGCAACTTACTTGCGATCATCGCTGGGGTGGGCGCCAATATCTGGTTGGGAGGGTCGGCACTGTACTGGAAGGCGCTGCGGGAAATTTCACCCTTGGTGCTCGTTGCGTACCGGGTGTTCCTTTCGCTGGCTGTGTTGATGCTGGTGCTGGTGGTACTGGGCAAGCTGATTACGCTCTACCGGAATTTAACGCCCAAGAGTGTGGTCGTTCACGGGGTAGCTGGATTACTCCTGGCGACGAACTGGGGAGTATTTATTTACGCCTCCATCCAGGGCTACGTTCTGGAGTCTGGTCTGGGGTACTTGATCGCTCCCTGCATCACGGTAGCGGCCAGCGTGTTGATGCTGAGCGAGCGATTAAGCAGGCTGCACTCCGTTGCCTTTCTCCTGATTGGCATCGCACTGGTCTATTTGGTGGTGTACGCAGAGGGGCTGAATACTGGCATCTATCTGGCGATAGCACTTACGTGGGGCGGGTATGTGTGTCTGAAAAGGTTTTCGATGATTGATGCCTTTTGTGGCACTACGCTGGAAACGTTACTGTTATCACTGATCTGTCTCGGAGCGATGTTTTTTACTTCGTGGGATATGGCACTACCTAGGACGTTGCCTCAGTCGACGTCGATTATCCTGCTACTTGCCGGGTTCGTGTCGGTCTTGCCTTTACTGCTGATCGCTTTTTCGGCCAAACACTTAGCGTTGACGACAATGAGCGCATTCCAGTTTCTGTTACCAACCACTCAGTTCGTACTGGCTGTAGTCGTGTACAAGCAGCCGATCAACGTTACCGTCGCGACAGTTATAGTGTTTGTCTGGATACTATTGGCACTGCTGGTGGCCATGCCAGCGATGAAAAAAATGTGTCAGCAGTGATTTGAACTGGTCCCAAGGAATCACGAAGGAACCAGTTCAATCAACAATCAGGCAGCCGTACCCAGCTTCTTTACCACCTGACCCTTGGCAGCCTGCTTGCGGCAGGCTTCGCCGAAGGCCTGGAACATCTTCACCGAGTCGGGGTTTTTCGCCGCTTGCCATTCCGGGTGCCATTGCACCGCGAAGAGGAACGGCGACAGGCTCGGGGCGTGGATGGCTTCGACCAGGCCATCTTCGGCGCGGGCCAGGGGTTCGATGCCTTCGCCGAGGTTTTTCAGGCCCTGGCCGTGCAGCGAGTTGACGCGGATTTCATCGCTCTGCAACAGCTTGTGCAGCCAGCTGCCTTGCGCCAGTTTGACGCTGTGAACAGCGCTGTACTGAACATCGACAGGATCATCCGGGTTTTCCCGGTGGTCGTTGAAGCCAGGTTCGGCGTAGACCTTCTGGTAGATGTCGCCACCCAGGGCCACGTTGATTTCCTGCATGCCACGGCAAATGCCGAAGATCGGCAGGCCACGGGCGATGGCCAGTTGCACCAGCGGCAGGTCGAACAGGTCGCGGTTGCGGTCCTGGGCCTTGCCCGGGGTTTCGTTTTCCTGGCCGTACAGGGCCGGGTCGATGTTGCTGCCGGCGCCGGTCAGGTAAACACCGTCGGCCATGTCCAGGTAGGCTTCGAGGTCGTCGGTACCGCAGCAGGTCGGCACCAGCACAGGTACGCAACCGGCGTGTTCAACCAGCGGTACGATGTATTTGTGGGTCATTACCTGATAGTCGTGGCCTTTGCGCTCCTGGGAGCCCATGGTCATCAGCACGACGGGTTTGCGAGAGGTTTGATTCTTATTGCCAATGTTGCTGTTGGGCATATGTCACCTTGGGACAGGCGCAGCCTGTCATTATTGTGCAGGCGCGCAGCTGGAACCTTTGCGCTGCCTGAGGTTTCGAGCACTGCCGGTACGCCAAGCAAGGGGCTGTATCCGGTCGAAACCTGTCATATAGCTTGCCAGAGCCGTTTAATATGTCAAACGACTTCAGATTGCACGGGCGAAGCTTGAGATTGCCTGAATGCAATTATTGGCCTGTAGCCCCCGGTAACCGGTGTGGCGCCTGTTGCGGCCAGTTCATTATATTTAACAAGTGTCCGGCATATGGCCGAAGCAGCGCCCGCGCGGCTTTGCTGCATCGCGCGGTTTCTCTTAAGCTGACTGTCACCGATGACTACCAGCCTGAACCATGCCCACGCCAAGACCGTCCCTGACCCTGACCCTGTTGCAAGCCCGCGAAGCCGCCATGGCCTTCTTCCGCCCCTCGCTCAACGCCCATGGCCTGACCGAACAGCAATGGCGGGTGATCCGCATCCTGCGCCAGCAAGGCGAACTGGAAAGCCATCAACTGGCCGAGCAGGCCTGCATCCTTAAACCCAGCATGACCGGCGTGCTGGCGCGCCTGGAGCGTGACGGCCTGGTGCGGCGCAAGAAGTCCACCCAGGACCAGCGGCGGGTGTTCGTCGGCCTGACCGAACAGGGCCAGCAGTGCTTCGTCGACATGAGCGAAGACATGGAACACAACTACCAGCGCATCCTTGAGCAGTTCGGCGAAGACAAACTGCAAGAACTGTTGGGGCTGCTCAACAGCCTGAAGAACATCAAGCCCTGAGCGCCGTTTTGGCGCGCTGGCCGCTTGCTACCTATACTGTGCCCATCCGCAACAGCGTGCCGTCGTTGACCGGAGCCAGGCGCCTCTGTTCCCGTGGTCGTGACTTTCTGAAGTAGCAGGACGCGAGTCGTCAATTCTCAACGCTACAAAGGGGTTGGATCATGGATATTGTCAGTCTGATTATTCAGATTGTTGCCGGTGTAGTGGGCGGTAACGCAGCCGGTATGAGCAAACAGAGCATGGGGCCGCTACTGAACTCGATTTTCGGTGGAGTTGGCGGGGTGATTGTCGGGCAGATAATTGCGGCGTTTACCGGTGAGCCCGGTGCGGCGGTGGCTGCGGGCGGCTCGCTCGACCTGCCGGCGCTGATCAGCAGTATCGTCGGCGGTGGTGCCGGTGGCGCCGTGCTGACGTTCATCGCCGGCCTGATCAAATCGAAAATGCACCCGCAGTAGGCTGTGCCAGGGTTGCCCCTGTTTGCAGGGGCAACCTTGTGCTCAGAAGTACTTCAGCCAGCCGATATCCCGGCGCCGGGCCTTGAGCGTGGCGAACCAGCGCACCGGCGGATAGAGCGCGAGGCTCAAGGCGATGGCCGTCAACCAGATGGCCCAGATCCCGTCGAAACCAAAGTAGCTGCCCTGGTTCAGGCCGAAACAGGCGACACCGATCAGGTACAGCACCTTGAGTACATACAGGTGCAGCAGGTAGAAGAACATCGGCGCAGCACCGAACACACTCAGTACCTGGATCGCGCGGCCGCTTTGCAGGTGCTCGAACTTGCGCAGAAGCAACAGGCCGACGCCCAGGGTCAGGGCCAGGAACAGCAGCGACGGCGGGTATTTGGTGATGTTGAAGAAGCTCATCAGGGTACGCAGTGGAGTTTCGCCGAACTGCCACGGCGCCTCGCCGTAACGGTTGAACAGGCGCAGCAGCAGGAAGCCGGCAAGTGCACCGGTAGCGCTGATCAGCAGCTTGCGTTGACGTGTGAGCGCGTCCGAACTCTTGGCAAACCAGGGGCCCATGGCGTAGCCCAGGGCAATCACGCCGATCCACGGCAGCAGCGGGTATGAGGTGCGCAGGCGCAGGTTGTCGGCTACTTCGATCCAGCCGCGGTCATGCAGGATGGCCCAAGGGATGTGCAGCGTCGATTCCGCAGCGAAGTGCAGCGGATCGAGCAGGTTGTGCCCGGCGACGATCAACGCGCCTAGAGCTACTAACAGCGGTCGCGGCAGCCACACCAGGCCAGCCAGGGCGATCATGCTCAGGCCGATGGCCCAGATCACCTGCAGGTAGATCACCTTCGGCGGCAGCTCCAGGGTCCAGGCCAGGCTGACCAGGGTGAACTCCAGCAGCACCAGGACCAGGCCGCGCTTGAACAGGAACGTCGAAACCGCGGCTTTGCCCTGGTGCTTTTCGCCATACAGATAAGCCGCCAGGCCGGTGAGCAGGACGAAGACCGGGGCACACAGGTGGGCGAGGGTACGGCTGAGGAACAGCCAGGGGTCGGTGTTGGCGACGTCCATCGGGTCGCCGACCTGGCGGTGCAGCAAGAAGGTTTCGCGCACGTGGTCGAGGAGCATGAAGACAATGACCAGGCCGCGCAGGGCGTCGATGGAGAGCAGGCGTTGGGTGGCGGGTGGCATGGGTGAGGTCGCGCCGTGGAATGATGAGGTGGTGCGTTATAACATAACCAATATTATTGCGCTGGCCTCATCGCGGGACAAGCCCGCTCCCACAGGTTCGCTGTAGGAGCGGGCTTGACCCGCGATCGAGCGCGCAGCGCTCGTAATCCCAGGTTAATGCAGTATCTGCGCCAAAAAGCCCTTGGCCCGTGCACTCTGCGGGTTGTTGAAGAACGCCTCGGGGCTGGCGTCTTCAATGATCTGCCCGCCATCGAGAAACAACACCCGCTCGGCCACCTGACGGGCAAAGCCCATTTCATGGGTAACGCAGAGCATGGTCATGCCGGTATCGGCCAGTTTCACCAGTACATCCAGCACTTCAGCGACCATCTCCGGGTCCAGCGCCGAGGTCGGCTCGTCGAACAGCATGATCTTCGGCTTCATGCACAGCGCCCGGGCAATCGCCACCCGTTGCTGCTGGCCGCCGGACAGCTGGCTGGGGTATTTGCCGGCCTGGCTTTCGATGCCCACCTTGTTCAGGTAAAAACGCGCGCGCTCTTCGGCTTCCTTGCGCGACAGGCCGCGCACGCTCATCGGTGCCAGGGTGCAGTTGTCGAGCACGCTCATGTGCGGGAACAGGTTGAAATGCTGGAACACCATGCCGATTTCGCTGCGCACCTCGCCAGCCTGGCGGGTGCTCAGGGCGAGGTCGGTGTCGTTGACGCGGATGCTGCCCTGTTCGGCGATTTCCAGGCGGTTGATGCAGCGGATCAGCGTCGATTTACCGGAACCGGAAGGGCCGCACAAGACGATGCGCTCGCCCTCGCGCACGTTGAGGTTGATGTCGCGCAGCACGTGGAATGCACCGTAGTGCTTGTTCAGGCCTTCAATCTTTACCACGACTTTGCGCGGGTCGGCCTGGGGGGCAGGGGTTGGGGTCGCAAGGCTCAGTGAAGCGGTCATGTTGTTATTCTCCCGCGATCAGTTGAAGCGGTCCGCGCGGTAGGGCGCAGGATCGGTAAAAGGGGTTTGGCCGGTGATCATTTCCGCCAGCAGGCGGCCGGTCACCGGGCCCAGGGTCAGGCCGTGGTGGGCATGGCCGAAGTTGAACCACAGGCCCTTGTGGCGAGCTGCCGGGCCAATCACCGGGCGCATGTCCGGCAGGCATGGGCGGCGGCCCAGCCAGGGTTCGGCTTCGATCCGCTCGCCCAGCGGGAAGACCTTGCGCGCCAGGGCTTCGCAGCGTTGCAGCTGGATCTGGTTGGCGGCATCGCTGCTGGCGGCGAACTCGATGCCGGTGGTCAGGCGGATGCCCATGGCCATGGGCGCGAGCACGTAGCCGCCCTGGGCATCGCAGATCGGATGCTTGAGTTGGGCGCCGTCACGGGCGCGGTAGTGCATGTGATAGCCGCGCTTGATCTCCAGCGGAATGCGATAACCCAGCGGCTTGAACAGCTCGGCCGACTGCGGACCGAGGGCGATGACCACTTCCGGCGCGCTAATCGGCCCCTGGCGGCTGTCGACCTGCCAGTCGTTGCCGATCTGGCGCAAGGTGCGGGCGTCTCCCTGAATAAACTGGCCGCCACGCTGCACGAACAGCGCCGCATAGCCACGGGTCAGGCCGCCGGGGTTGCTGACGGTCTTGGGGTCGAGCCAGTGGATACCGCCAACCACGTTGTCACTCAGGTCCACTTCACGTGCGTGCAACTGCTGGCGGTCGAGGATTTCGTATTGCAAGCCATAGGCCTGCAGCGCGTGGGCATCGGCCACGGCTTTGCTGTAGGCGTCTTGATTGCGGTACACCTCGATCCAGCCGTTGGCCTTGACCAGCTCGCCAAGGCCCGCCGCGTCGATCAGTGCATCGTGTTCTTCAACGCAGCGCTGCACCAGCGGCAGCATGGCCTGGGTCGCTACGGCAAGGCCGGCGGGCGAGGAGTTCTGCCAGTACTTGAACAGCCACGGGCCGATCTTCGGCAGGTGGGTAAAGCTGTAGCGCACGTCCGGCTGGCGGTTCAGGCCATAGCGCAGCAGGCTCGACAGCTCATGGGGGAAGGCATAGGGGATGACGCTTGAGCGCTCGATCAGCCCGGCGTTGCCATGGCTGGTGCCGCTGCCCGGCTCTTCGCGGTCGATGAGGATCACCTTGCGCCCGCGTGCCTGCAGATGAAGGGCCGTGCAGACGCCGATGATGCCGGCGCCCAGAACGATGGTTTGACAATGCATTGGAACGCTCCTCACAAACAGGCGGTCAGCGCAGATGGCGGCCCAGGCGGGCTTCTATGTGTTTCAGGCTGCGGCGCACGATCTCGACGATCAGCAGGTAGAGCACGGCGGCCCACAGGTAGATCTGGAAGTCGAAGCTGCGCGAGAACGCAAGCTTGGTCACCCCCATCAGGTCGTAGATGGTCACCAGCGAGGCAATGGCGCTGGCCTTGATCATCAGGATCAACTCGTTGCCCAGCGGGCCGATGGCGACGATCAGCGACTGCGGCAGGATCACCTTGAAGAAGGTGGTCGAGCGCTTCAGGCTCAGGGCCTTGGCGGCCTCGTACTGGCCGGGCGCGACTGCCAGCAGGCTGCCACGGAAGATCTCCGCCTGGTAGGCGGCGGTGTTGAGGGTGAAGGCCAGTACCGTGCAGTACCAGGCATCGCGGAAGAACCACCAGAGGCCGACGTCCTGCCAGAAGCCCTTGAGTGAACCCAGGCCGTAGTACAGCAAGAACAACTGCGCCAGCAGCGGCGAGCCACGGAAGAAGTAGATGTAGCCGGCGCTCAGGCGTTGCAGCACCAGGTTGTTCGACAGCCTGGCCAGGGCCAGGAGCATGCCGAGCAGGGCGCCTAGGGTAAACGACAGTGCCACCAGCTTGCCGGTCACCAGCAGGCCGTCGATAAAGCGCGGGCCGTAGCGTTCCAGCAGATCGGGGTCGAGCACCAGCGCCAGCAGTTGATCGAAGCTCATGTCCGTGCCCCCCGCAGATGGCGGCTGAAGTACTGCTCGATAAAGTTGAACACCCGCCCCGACAACGCCGAGAACAACAGGTAGCCCAGGCACGCGACGCCGTAGAAGAACATCGGCTCCTTGGTCACGCTGACCGCGAGGTTGGTCTGGCGCATCAGGTCGACCAGGGAGATGGTCGAGACCAGCGAGGTGTCCTTGAGCAGCGACAGCCAGTTGTTCGAGAGGCCCGGCAGGGCGATGCGCACCAGTTGCGGGAAGACCACCTTGCGAAAGGTGGTGGCCTTGCTCAGGCCCAGCGCGGCCGACGCTTCGTACTGGCCCTTGGCGACGGTCTTGAACGCGGCCAGCCAGATTTCGCTGGAGAATGCGGCGAACACCAGGCTGAAGGCAATCATCGCCGCCAGGAAGGTGTTGATCAGCACTTCACCTTCATAGCCCATGGCCAGGAGGATTTTTTGCGCGGCGATCTGGCAGCCGTAGTAGATGATCAGCAGCGTGAGCAATTCCGGCAGGCCACGGAACACGGTGGAGAACACCGTCGCGGCGGCGCGCGGGAAGCGCTTGGAGGAGCGGGCGGCGAGGGCCACGCCCAGGCCCAGCGGAAGGCCGATCGGCAGGCAGGCCAGGGCCAGGGAAATGGTCACCAGGGCGCCGGCCAGCAGAGCCTGGCCCCAGCCGCCGCTGGCGAAGGATAACAGTGACAGTTGTTCGAGCATGGGCGAACCCTCTCGGTTCAAGAGTGATGGTGCTTTGGAGGGCCTCTTCGCGGGGCAAGTCGGGACGCCGCACCGCCGCTCCCACAGGGTATTTGTGGGAGCGGCGGTGCGACGCTTCGACTGGACCCGCGATCAGTCACTGATAGATATCGAAGTCGAAGTAACGACTGGCGATCTTCTGGTAGGTGCCGTTGGCGACGATTTCATCCAGGGCCTTGTTCAGGCGCTCGCGCAGGGCTTGGTTTTCCTTGCGCACGGCAATCGAGGCGTCGGCCTTGGTGCCGTTGACGTCGCCAAGGATCTTGCAGCAGTCCTTGCCGGCTTTGCCCAGCCATTCGGTCAGCGGGAATTTGTCGGCAATCACCCCGTCCAGGCGCCCCGCGGCGAGGTCGGCGTTGGCTTCATCGAGAGTGGGGTAGAGTTTGACGTCGGCACCGGCTTTGCCGTAGACGTCTTCGGCGTAGATGGCCTGGGTCGAGGAGGACTGCGCGCCGACCGTGTAGCCTTTGAAGTCGGTCTGCGCGTCGGTGATTTCGCTGTCCTTGGCCACTGCCACCGACAACGGGGTCTTGTAGTAGTGATTGGTAAAGGCGATCTTCTTGCGGCGCTCTTCGGTGTTGATCATCGAAGCGACCACCGCATCGTATTTCTTGGCCATCAGCGCCGGGATGATGCCTTCCCAGTCCTGGGCCACCAGGGTGCACTCGACCTTCATCTGCTCGCACAGGGCGTGAGTGATGTCGACGTCGAAGCCGTGCAGCTTGTTGTCGGAGTCAACGTAGTTGAACGGTGGGTAAGCGCCCTCGGTGGCGATCTTCAGAGTTTCGGCCTGGGCCATGGTCGAGCCGGCGAGCAGCAGGGCGCAAGCCCCTGCGAAGCGGATAACGGGTTTCATGACGCACCTCGATCTGTTGTTGATTGCACTCTTGCTATTGTTTGCTCGTTGACGTGTAGCCAACGAATTCGTTGTGTAGAGCTGCAGTTGCTTCCAAGCGTTTTTCAACATCCGGTCCTAGCTTCTTGCAGACCTCGTTGACCATCAGGTGTACCCACGACAGCATCGTCGCGGTGGACTCCCAGAACAGATTGAATTCGGTGGGGATGCGAAATACCTCACTGGCGTTGGCATCGGCCCAGTCACAAAAGGTGTCGGTCACCAGGGTGACCGGAATGCCCGCCGCATGCGCCTTGCGGCACAGGTTCAGGGCGTGGCGGGAATAGCGGCGGGCCTCGAACACCACCAGGGCGCAGTCGGCCGGATCACTGAGCAGCACCTCGCCAAAATGCCCGGCACTGCCATCGACCACCTGCACGCCGTCGCGCAGGTATTGCAGCAGGTGGGCCATGCACTGGGCGATGCCGCGTTCGGTCTGGAAGCCTGCGACGAACACCTTGCGTCGCTGCGCCAGGCGCTGGCTGACGGTGCTCCAGGCCGGGGTGCGGCTGTACTCGTAAACCCGCACCAGCGCGCCGACTTCCTGCTCAAGGCTGCGCGCCAGGCCTGCGGCGTCCTTGCCGTGCTGCTGGCGAAATTCTTGCAGACGATCACCGACCAGCCACGGGCCTTCGCCGAGGTCGTCTTTAAGGTCATGTTTGAGGGCCTTGAGGTGCTCGTAGCCCAACGAGCGGCAGAAGCGCCCGACACTCGACTCGCTGACGCCGATTTTCGCCGCAAGGCTGGCGGAGGTTTCGAAGGGCAGGTCGGTGAGGTGGGCGAGCATGTAGCTGGCGATCTTGCGCCCGGACGCCGATGCGTTGTGCAGGCTGTGTTCCAGGCGCTGTTTGATCGGTTGGCTCACGGGGCGATACTCGAAGGCGGTGGCACGTGGAAACAGAAAATGAATGTTTTCTGTCATCAAGTCAATATTTGACAGTTTGCTGTCACTGGAGGAAAGTCAGGCCATTGCCCATCGCTGTCGCCCATTCCAAATCCAATAAGGGAGCTTCAGATGTCCGCACGTCCCGACACTGCTGTCGCGCAGATCGCCTTTGCCGACTTGCAGGCCTTGCTGCAACGCATTTTCGTCTGTCACGGTTGCAGCGCAGCGGTGGCTCAGGCCTTGGCTTTCAACTGCGCCAGCGCCCAGCGCGACGGTGCCCACAGCCACGGTGTGTTCCGTATTCCCGGTTATGTCTCGACCCTGGCCAGTGGCTGGGTGAACGGCCAGGCGCTGCCTGAAGTCGAGGATGTGGCCAGCGGTTATGTGCGCGTCGATGCCCAGGGCGGTTTTGCCCAGCCTGCACTGGCTGCGGCCCGCGAGCTGTTGGTGGAAAAAGCCCGCAGCGCCGGGATTGCCGTGCTGGCGATCCACAACTCGCACCATTTCGCCGCCCTCTGGCCGGATGTCGAACCCTTTGCCGATGAAGGCCTGGTGGCCTTGAGCGTGGTCAACAGCATGACCTGCGTGGTGCCTCATGGCGCCCAGCAGCCATTGTTCGGCACCAACCCGATTGCTTTTGCCGCGCCGTGTGCCGGCAGCGATCCGATTGTCTTCGACATGGCCACCAGCGCCATGGCCCATGGCGATGTGCAGATCGCCGCGCGCAAGGGCGAGCTGCTGCCTGAAGGCATGGGCGTCGACAATAAAGGCGAGCCGACCCGCGACCCGCAGGCGATTCTCGACGGCGGCGCCTTGCTGCCATTTGGCGGGCACAAGGGTTCGGCGCTGTCGATGATGGTCGAGTTGCTGGCGGCGGCGCTGACCGGCGGTAATTTCTCGTTCGAGTTCGACTGGTCGCAACACCCGGGGGCAAAAACGCCCTGGACCGGGCAGTTGATCATCGTCATCGACCCGGCCAAGTCGGTGGGCAACCGCTTTGCCGAGCGCAGCCGCGACCTGGTGCGGCAGATGCAGGCGGTGGGCTTGCAGCGCATGCCGGGTGAGCGCCGCTTCCGTGAGCGTGAGCAGTCGGCGAAGGAGGGGGTGACCCTGACAGTAGCGGAGCTTGAGCAGTTGCAGGGGTTGGCGGGGTAGCGCTTAGCCGCCGATTACTGTGCACACATGCATTAATCAGTTGCACCGGGGGTAATGTTCCTCAGCCCGCAGTACAGGTATCCTCGGCATAGCTTTTAGTCCGAACTGTCCTGACCCAAGGAGCTGTGCGCTGTGTTCAAACATGTCGATGCCTATGCCGGCGATCCGATTCTCTCCCTGATGGAGACATTCAAGGCCGATCCGCGCGCCGCCAAGGTCAACCTGAGTATCGGCCTGTATTACGATGCCGCAGGCGTGGTGCCACAGCTGGCCGCGGTGCGCGAAGCCGAGCAGCGCTTTGCCGCCCAGCCTCACGAAGCCTCGATGTACCTGCCGATGGAAGGCTTGAACAGCTATCGCCAGGCGATCCAGGCGCTGTTGTTCGGCGCTGGCCATCCAGCCGTTGCAAGCGGCCGTGTCGCCACCGTGCAGACGGTCGGTGGTTCTGGTGCGCTGAAAGTCGGTGCCGACTTCCTCAAGCGCTACTTCCCCGACTCGCAGGTGTGGGTCAGTGATCCGACCTGGGACAACCACCGGGCGATCTTCGAAGGCGCGGGTTTCAAGGTCAACACCTACCCGTACTTCGACCAGGCCAGCCGCGGCGTCGACTTCGACGGCATGCTCAGCGCCCTCAACGGCCTCCCGGCCAACAGCATCGTGCTGTTGCACCCATGCTGCCACAACCCTACCGGGGTCGACCTGAGCCAGGCGCAGTGGCAGCAAGTGATCGAAGTGGTCAAGGCGCGCAACCTGATCCCGTTCCTCGACATCGCCTACCAGGGCTTTGGCGAAGGCCTGGCAGAAGACGCCTACGCCATTCGCGAAGCGGCCCGCGCCGGCGTGCCGTGCCTGGTGAGCAACTCGTTCTCGAAGATCTTCTCGTTGTATGGCGAGCGAGTCGGTGGCCTGTCGGTGGTCTGTGACGACGCCGATACCGCGCAAAGCGTGCTCGGCCAGCTCAAGGCCACCGTGCGCCGCAACTACTCCAGCCCGCCAAGCTTTGGTGCCCAGCTGGTCGCTGCGGTGCTCGGCGATGCCGAGCTCAACGCCCAGTGGGAGGCGGAAGTGGAGAAGATGCGCCTGCGTATCCTCGACATGCGCCAGGCCTTGGTCGATGCCCTGGGCGAACTGCTGCCGGGTCAGGACTTCCAGTTCTTCCTGCGCCAGCGTGGCATGTTCAGCTACACCGGCTTGAGCGTCGAGCAGGTCCGTCGCCTGCGTGACGAGTTCGGTGTGTACCTGATCGACAGCGGCCGGGTGTGCATGGCCGGCTTGCGTCCGGACAACCTGCAGCAAGTGGCCAAGGCGTTCGCTGCGGTTCAGTAAGTCACTTCAATCGCGGGGCAAGCCCGCTCCCACCGCTACTCACCTGATGTCAAGGATGGGGTGGTTCCGGTGGGAGCGGGCTTGCCCCGCGATGCTTTCAGCCCAAGGTGCAACCACTCCTCGGCCAGGGCTTTGCAAGTGCAACCAAACGGCGCACAATCGCGCCCCTCTTTGTATGGCTAAGAGGGGTGAAGCGTCTGTTTCGCCACTCTCAGCCCTGTTGCAGTCTTGCGAGTGGAGTTGCACCCGGATGAATGAGCAGGCCCCAAGCGTTGAACAACGCTTTGAATCGACCCCCGCCGCCCTCGGCAGCTGGGCCCGTCAGGACACAACCTGGATGCTGGGCCTGTTTGGCACGGCGATCGGCGCCGGGACCCTGTTCCTGCCGATCAACGCCGGCCTCGGCGGCTTCTGGCCGCTGCTGATCCTGGCGCTGCTGGCCTTCCCGATGACTTTCTACGCGCACCGTGGCCTGACCCGCTTCGTGCTCTCCGGGCGCGACGGCGCCGACATCACCGACGTGGTCGAAGAGCATTTCGGCCTCAGCGCCGGTGCCCTGATCACCCTGCTGTACTTCTGCGCCATCTTCCCGATCCTGCTGATCTACAGCGTGGCCCTGACCAACACCGTCGGCAGTTTCATGGAGCACCAGCTGCACATCGAGCCGCCACCGCGCGCGATATTGTCGTTCGTGCTGATCCTCGGCCTGTTGGCCATCGTGCGCTGCGGCGAGCAGGCCACGGTCAAGGTCATGAGCTGGCTGGTTTATCCGTTCATCGTTGCCCTGGCGTTCCTGGCGGTGTTCCTGATTCCGCACTGGAGCGGCGGCATCCTCACCACCGCAACCGAATTGCCTTCGGGCTCGGCGTTCCTGCACACCCTGTGGCTGGCGATCCCGGTGATGGTCTTCTCGTTCAACCATTCGCCGATCATCTCGGCCTTTGCCGTTGACCAGAAACGCCGCTATGGCGTGCACGCCGACGAGCGCAGCGGGCAGATCCTGTGCCGCGCCCACCTGTTGATGGTGGCCATGGTGATGTTCTTCGTGTTCAGCTGCGTACTGACCCTGACGCCTGCGCAACTGGCCGAAGCCAAGGCGCAGAACCTGTCGATCCTGTCGTACCTGGCCAACCACTTCAGCAACCCGACCATCGCCTTTGCCGCGCCGCTGATTGCCTTCATCGCCATCGCCAAGTCGTTCCTGGGCCACTACATCGGTGCCAGCGAAGGCCTCAAGGGCCTGGTGCTCAAGACGGGCAAACGCCCAGGTGCCAAGGCCCTGGACCGCATGACCGCAGCCTTCATGCTGATCATCTGCTGGATCGTCGCCACCCTCAACCCGAGCATCCTCGGCATGATCGAGACCCTCGGCGGCCCGGTGATCGCTGCGATCCTGTTCCTGATGCCGATGTACGCCATCCGCAAGGTCCCGGCCATGAGCAAGTACCGCGGGCAGATGTCCAACGTGTTCGTCGTCGCCGTCGGCCTGGTCGCCATCTCGGCGCTGGTTTACTCGCTGCTGAGCTGAACCGCTGGATTCGGGAGCCGGCAATCGGCTCCCGAACAACTAAAAATTGTCCACAAAAGTTGTCTGGCAATTCAACAATTTAACATTGGGCCATAGGTAGACGGGCACTTTCATGGTTAACTCTGGTCCTTTACTCACCCCCGCATAAGGACTTCGTTCATGGCTCAAGTGACTCTCAAAGGCAACCCGGTTCAGGTCAAAGGCGAGCTGCCGAAAGTCGGCGCCCAGGCACCTGCGTTTTCCCTGGTTGGTGCTGGCCTGGCTGACGTGACCCTGGCTTCCCTGGCCGGCAAGCGCAAAGTGCTGAACATCTTCCCAAGCGTCGATACGCCAACCTGCGCCACTTCGGTGCGCAAGTTCAATGCCCAGGCCAACGAGCTGAACAACACCGTCGTACTGTGCATCTCCGCAGACCTGCCGTTCGCTCAAGCGCGCTTCTGCGGTGCTGAAGGCCTGGAGAACGTGCAGAACCTGTCGCTGCTGCGCGGTCGTGAGTTCTTCGGCGACTACGGCGTTGAAATCGCCGACGGCCCGCTGGCCGGCCTGACTGCCCGTGCTGTGGTCGTGCTGGATGAGAACGACAAGGTGCTGCACAGCGAGTTGGTAGGCGAAATCGCTGAAGAGCCGAACTACGAGGCTGCTCTGGCTGTGCTGAAGTAACAGTGGCAGCCAGTCGCGGGGCAAGCCCGCTCCTACACCACCCCTGTAGGAGCGGGCTTGCCCCGCGAAGAATTGCGAAGAGATGTAACGGCCTGGCCCAAGTCCAGGCCGTTTTTATTTATAGTTCATTACTTTAGCAACGTAAGCTCAAGGTAAAGTGCCGGTAAAGGCGCTTTGCTTATCCGTCTGCAGTGCTTATCGTTCAGCCTCCTCAAAAATTTCTTTCCCGCACAATGGTCGATCAACCCATGCTTTCTCGTTCCCGTTCCCCTCGTCGCTGGCTTGTCGGCCTGCTGATCCTGTTGCTGGTCGCCGGCCTGTGCTGGTGGCTGTGGCCGTCACCGGCCGGGCAAAAGGCTGGTGCGGCGCCAGGCGGCAAGGGCGGGCGGCCGGGTTTTGGCGCGTTCGCAGGCCCCGTACCGGTGCGGGTCGAGCCAGCCACGGTGGGTGATTTCCCGGTGTACCTCAAGGCGCTGGGCACGGTGACCGCGACCAATACGGTCAACGTGCGCAGCCGGGTGGGCGGTGAGCTGGTCAAGGTCAACTTCCAGGAAGGGCAGAAGGTCAAGGCCGGCGACCTGCTGGCCGAGATCGACCCGCGCAGCTACCAGATCGCCCTGCAGCAGGCCGAAGGCACCCTGGCGCAAAACCAGGCGCAGCTGAAAAACGCCCAGATCGACCTGCAGCGTTATAAAGGCCTGTACGCCGAAGACAGCATCGCCAAGCAGACCCTCGACACCCAGCAGGCACTGGTCGGCCAGTACCAGGGCACGATCAAGACCAACCAGGCCGCGGTGGGCGACGCCAAGCTCAACCTCGACTTTACCCGCATTCGTGCACCGATCAACGGCCGTCTGGGCCTGCGCCAGCTGGACGTCGGCAACCTGGTGGCGGCCAACGACACCACTGCCTTGGTGGTCATCACCCAGACCCAGCCGATTACCGTGGCCTTCACCTTGCCCGAGTCGGAGCTCAATGCCGTGCTGGCCCGCTACCGTAGCGGCGCGCAATTGCCGGTCGAGGCCTGGGACCGCAGCGACGTCAAGCAACAGGCGGTCGGCGTATTGCGCAGCCTCGACAACCAGATCGACACCACCACCGGCACCCTGAAGTTCAAGGCCTTCTTCGAGAACCAGGACGAAGCGCTGTTCCCCAACCAGTTCGTCAACGTGCGCCTGCTCGCCGATACCCTCAAGGGCGTGGTGCTGGCGCCGTCGGCGGCCATTCAGTTCGGCACCGATGGCTCGTTCGTCTATGTCATGGAAGGCGACAACAAGGTGCGCATCCGCAAGCTCAAGCTGGGCGCCAGTGATGGCGACCATACCGTGGTCAGCGAAGGCCTGGCCAACGGCGAGCGGGTCGTGCTCGAAGGCACCGACCGCCTGCGTGACGGCAGTGACGTCGAAGTGGTCAACGACAGCGCCGAAGTACCCGTCACCCCCGGCCAGCACCTGCAGGGCCAGGACAAGAAAGAAGCCTCCGCCGTTAGCGGCGAACAGGGCAAGGCCGGCGCATGAACCTCTCGCGGCTGTTCATCCTGCGCCCGGTGGCGACCACCCTGAGCATGCTGGCCATCGTCCTGGCCGGTCTGATCGCCTACAAGATGCTGCCGGTGGCGGCGCTGCCCCAGGTCGATTACCCGACCATCCGGGTCATGACCCTGTACCCCGGCGCCAGCCCCCAGGTGATGACCAGCGCGGTTACCGCGCCGCTTGAGCGCCAGTTCGGGCAGATGCCCGGGCTGACCCAGATGGCCTCGACCAGCTCCGGCGGCGCCTCGGTACTGACCCTGCGCTTCAGCCTGGACATGAACATGGACGTTGCCGAGCAACAGGTGCAGGCGGCAATCAACGCCGCCAGCAACCTGCTGCCCAGCGACCTGCCGGCACCGCCGGTGTACAACAAGGTCAACCCGGCCGACACCCCGGTGCTGACCCTGGCGATTTCGTCGAAAACCATGCCGCTGCCCAAGCTCAACGACCTGGTCGACACCCGGGTCGCGCAGAAGATCGCCCAGATCGGCGGCGTCGGCATGGTCAGCATCGCCGGCGGCCAGCGCCAGGCGGTGCGGATCAAGGTCAACCCCGACGCCCTGGCCTCGGCCGGGCTGAACCTGGCCGATGTGCGCACGCTGATCGGTGCTTCCAACGTCAACCAGCCCAAAGGCAACTTCGATGGCCCGACCCGGGTATCGATGCTCGACGCCAACGACCAACTGCGTTCGCCCGAGGAATACGCCAACCTGATCCTCGCCTACAAGAACGGCGCGCCGCTGCGCCTCAAAGACGTCGCCGAAATCGTCGACGGCGCCGAGAACGAACGCCTGGCAGCCTGGGCCAACCAGAACCAGGCGGTGTTGCTGAACATCCAGCGCCAGCCCGGGGCCAACGTCATCGAGGTGGTCGACCGGATCAAGGCCATGCTGCCGTCGATCACCGACAACCTGCCGGCGGGCCTGGACGTCAGCGTTCTCACCGATCGCACCCAGACCATCCGCGCCTCGGTCAAGGACGTGCAGCACGAGTTGTTGATCGCCATTGTCCTGGTGGTCATGGTCACCTTCGTGTTCCTGCGCCGCTTCAGCGCTACCATCATTCCTTCGGTGGCCGTGCCGCTGTCGTTGATCGGCACCTTTGCGGTCATGCACCTGGCCGGGTTTTCGATCAACAACCTGACCCTGATGGCCCTGACCATCGCCACCGGCTTTGTGGTCGACGATGCCATCGTCATGCTGGAGAACATCTCCCGGCATATCGAAGAAGGCGAAACGCCGATGCAGGCCGCGCTCAAGGGCGCCCGGCAGATCGGCTTCACCCTGATTTCCCTGACCTTCTCGCTGATTGCGGTACTGATCCCGCTGCTGTTCATGGCCGATGTGGTCGGCCGGCTGTTCCGCGAGTTCGCCATCACCCTGGCGGTGGCCATCCTGATTTCCCTGGTGGTGTCGCTGACCCTGACGCCGATGATGTGCGCGCGCCTGCTCAAGCGTGAACCGAAAGAAGAAGAGCAGGGCCGTTTCTACCGCGCCAGCGGTGCCTGGATCGACTGGATGATCGACTACTATGGCCGTGGCCTGCAGTGGGTGCTCCGGCATCAGCCGCTGACCCTGCTGGTGGCCGTGGCGACCCTGGGCCTGACCGTATTGCTGTACCTGGTGGTGCCCAAGGGCTTCTTTCCGGTGCAGGACACCGGGGTGATCCAGGGTATTTCCGAGGCGCCGCAGTCGGTGTCGTTCACCGCCATGAGCCAGCGCCAGCAGGAACTCAGCGCGGTGATCCTCAAGGACCCGGCGGTGCAGAGCCTGTCGTCGTACATCGGCGTCGATGGCGACAACGCCACCCTCAACAGTGGCCGTCTGCTGATCAACCTCAAGCCCCACGGCGAGCGTGACCTGACCGCGGCCCAGGTGATTGCCCGGTTGCAACCGGAGGTCGACAAGCTGCTCGGTATTCGCCTGTTCATGCAGCCGGTGCAGGACTTGAGCATCGAAGACCGGGTCAGCCGCACCCAGTACCAGTTCAGCCTGTCATCGCCCGATGCCGAGCTGCTGGCGCAGTGGAGCGGCAAGCTGGTCGATGCCCTGCAGCAGCGCCCGGAACTGACCGATGTCGCCAGCGACCTGCAGGACAAAGGCCTGCAGGTATTCCTGGTGATCGACCGCGATGCCGCCAGCCGCCTGGGTATCAATGTCGCCGACATCACCAACGCCCTGTACGATGCCTTCGGCCAGCGGCAGATCTCGACCATCTACACCCAGGCCAGCCAGTACCGCGTGGTGCTGCAGGCCGAGGCGGCGTCGAGCATCGGTCCGCAGGTGCTTGAGCAGATTCACGTCAAGGCCAGCGACGGCGGCCAGGTGCGGCTGTCGAGCCTGGCGCGCATCGAGCAGCGCCAGGCGCAACTGGCGATTGCCCATATCGGCCAGTTCCCGGCGGTGATGATGTCGTTCAACCTGGGTGACGGCGTCGCCCTGGGTGAGGCGGTCAAGGTCATCGAGCAGGTGCAGCAGGAGATCGGCATGCCGGTTGGCGTGCAAACCCGCTTCCAGGGCGCGGCCGAGGCCTTCCAGGCATCGCTGTCGAGCACCTTGCTGCTGATCCTGGCGGCGGTGGTGACCATGTACATCGTGCTCGGTGTGCTCTACGAGAGCTACATCCACCCGGTGACCATCCTCTCGACCCTGCCGTCGGCAGCGGTGGGGGCCTTGCTGGCGCTGATCCTCTCCGGCAACGACCTGGGCATGATCGCCATCATCGGCATCATCCTGCTCATCGGTATCGTCAAAAAGAACGCGATCATGATGATCGACTTTGCCCTGGAGGCCGAGCGCAACCAGGGCATGGCCCCGGAGGCGGCGATCTACCAGGCGGCGCTGCTGCGTTTCAGGCCGATCCTGATGACCACCCTGGCAGCGCTGTTCGGCGCCATCCCGTTGATGCTCGCCACTGGCTCCGGCGCCGAGCTGCGCCAGCCGCTGGGCCTGGTGATGGTCGGTGGGCTGCTGCTCAGCCAGGTGCTGACGCTGTTCACTACGCCTGTCATCTACTTGTACTTCGATCGGCTGGCGCGGCGCTTTCGTCAGCGTGGGTTGACTGAGGACTTGGTATGATCGGCGCCAGCTGCAAGCTTCAAGCTTCAAGCTGCAAGCGGTCTGGTGTAGGACCACAGTTGCAGAGGTCACCTCAAACTGCTTGCAGCTTGAAGCTTGCAGCTTGGAGCTACCGCCCATGAACCTGTCCGCGCCTTTCATCCGCCGCCCGGTAGCGACCATGCTGCTGAGCCTGGCGATCATGCTGCTCGGTGGCGTCAGCTTCGGCTTGTTGCCGGTGGCGCCGCTGCCGCAGATCGAGTTCCCGGTGATTGTGGTCCAGGCCAACCTGCCCGGCGCCAGCCCCGAGGTCATGGCCTCGACCGTGGCCACGCCGCTGGAGCGCTCGATGGGCGCGATCTCCGGGGTTACCACGCTGACCAGCAGCTCCAGCCAGGGTTCGACCCGGGTGATCCTCGCGTTCGACCAGGGCCGCGACATCGACGCCGCAGCGCGGGAGGTGCAGGCGGCCATCAACGCCTCGCGCAACCTGCTGCCCAGTGGCATGCGCAGCATGCCCACCTACAAGAAGTACAACCCGTCCCAGGCACCGATCATGGTCCTGGCGCTGACCTCCAGTGTGCTGCAAAAGGGCCAACTGTACGACCTGGCCTCGACCATTCTGTCCCAGAGCCTGTCCCAGGTGCCGGGGGTAGGGGAGGTGCAGATCGGCGGCAGTTCGCTGCCGGCGGTGCGCGTCGAGCTCGAACCGCAGTTGCTCAACCAATATGGCGTGGCCCTCGATGACGTGCGCCAGACCATCGCCAACGCCAACCAGCGCCGGCCCAAGGGTTTTATCGAAGACGGCCAGCGCAACTGGCAGGTGCAGGCCAATGACCAGTTGGAGAAGGCCAAGGACTATGAGCCGCTGGTGATTCGCTACCAGGACGGCGCGGTGCTGCGCCTGAGCCATGTGGCCAAGGTCAGCGATGCGGTGGAAAACCGCTACAACAGCGGCTTTTTCAATGACCAGGACGCGGTGCTGCTGGTGATCAACCGCCAGACCGGCGCCAACATCATCGAGACCGTGAGCAAGATCAAGGAGCAACTGCCGGCCCTGGAGTCGCTGATGCCGGCCAGCGTCAAGCTGGACGTGGCCATGGACCGCTCGCCGGTGATCAAGGCGACCCTCAAGGAAGCCGAGCACACCCTGATCATCGCCGTGGTGCTGGTCGTGCTGGTGGTGTTCCTGTTCCTGGGTAACCTGCGCGCCTCATTGATCCCGACCCTGGCGGTACCGGTGTCGCTGGTCGGCACCTTCGCCGCCATGTACCTGTGCGGCTTTTCGTTGAACAACCTGTCGCTGATGGCCCTGATTCTCGCCACCGGCCTGGTGGTGGATGATGCCATCGTGGTGCTGGAGAACATCTCCCGGCATATCGACGACGGCGTGCCGCCGATGCGCGCCGCATACCTGGGCTCCAAGGAAGTCGGCTTTACCTTGCTGTCGATGAACCTGTCGCTGGTGGTGGTGTTCGTTTCGATCCTGTTCATGGGCGGGATTGTCGGTTCGTTGTTCCGCGAGTTCTCCATCACCCTGGCAGTGGCGATCCTGGTCTCCTTGCTGGTGTCCCTGACCCTCACGCCAATGCTCTGCGCGCGCTGGCTCAAGCCCCATGTCGAGGGCCAACAGACGCGCCTGCAACGCTGGAGCGAGCAGCTCAACCAGCGCATGATGACCGGTTACGGGCGCAGCCTGGACTGGGTCATGCGCCATCGGCGCCTGACCCTGCTGAGCCTGCTGGTGACCATCGCGGTGAACATCGCCCTGTACGTGGTGGTGCCCAAGACCTTCCTGCCGCAGCAGGACACCGGCCAGTTGATGGGCTTTGTCCGCGGTGACGACGGCCTGTCGTTCCAGGTCATGCAGCCGAAGATGGAAATCTACCGCCGCGCCTTGCTGGCGGACCCGGCGGTGGAAAGCGTGGCCGGTTTCATCGGCGGCAACAGCGGCACCAACAACGCCATGGTGATCGTGCGCCTCAAGCCGATCAGCGAGCGCAAGGTCTCGGCGCAGAAGATCATCGAGCGCCTGCGCAAAGAAATGCCCAAGGTGCCGGGCGGGCGCTTGTTCCTCATGGCCGACCAGGACCTGCAGTTCGGCGGCGGCCGCGACCAGAGCAGTTCGCAGTTCCTCTACACCTTGCAGAGCAGCGAGCTGTCGGCCCTGCGTGAGTGGTACCCGAAGGTGGTCGCTGCGTTCAAGACCCTGCCGGAGCTGACTGCCATCGACGCCCGCGAAGGCGGTGGTACCCAGCAGATCACCCTGGTGGTCGACCGCGAACAGGCCAAGCGCCTGGGCATCGACATGAGCATGGTCACCTCGGTGCTCAACAACGCCTACAGCCAGCGGCAGATCTCGACCATCTACGACAGCCTCAACCAGTACCAGGTGGTGATGGAGATCAACCCCAAGTATGCCCAGGATCCGCGGACCCTGGAGCAGGTGCAGGTGATCACCGCCGACGGCGCGCGGGTGCCACTGGCCACCTTTGCCCACTACGAGAACAGCCTGGCGGATGATCGCGTCAGCCACGAAGACCAGTTTGCCTCCGAGGATATCAACTTCGACATCGCCGAAGGCTACAGCCAGGAGCAGGCCCTGGCTGCGGTGGAGCGGGCGGTGGCCAAGGTCGGCCTGCCCGAGGATGTCATTGCCAAGCTCGGCGGTACCGGCGATGCCTTCGCCGAAAGCCAGAAGGGCCAGCCGTTCATGATCCTCGGCGCCTTGCTGGCGGTGTACCTGGTGCTGGGCATTCTTTACGAAAGCTACATTCACCCGCTGACCATCCTCTCGACCCTGCCATCGGCCGGGGTAGGGGCCTTGCTCACCCTCTACGTGGTCGGCAGCGAGTTCAGCCTGATCTCCCTGCTGGGCTTGTTCCTGCTGATTGGCGTGGTGAAAAAGAACGCGATCATGATGATCGACCTGGCCCTGCAGTTGGAGCGCCACGAGCACCTGAGCCCGGAGGAATCGATCCGCCGTGCCTGCCTGCTGCGCCTGCGGCCGATCCTGATGACCACCCTGGCGGCCATCCTCGGCGCCTTGCCACTGCTGCTCAGCCACGCCGAAGGGGCCGAGATGCGCCAGCCGCTGGGCTTGACCATCATCGGCGGGCTGGTCTTCAGCCAGATCCTCACGCTTTACACCACCCCGGTGGTCTACCTCTATCTGGACCGCTTGCGCCATCGCTTCAACCGCTGGCGCGGCGTGCGTACCGACGCTGCTTTGGAAACCCCGCTATGACCCGACGTCCGCTTTTTTCCGACCGTTCGCTGCAGCTGTTGCTGGCTGCCCGCGGCTCGCGCCTGCTGGCCTCGGCCTTGTGCCTGGCGATGCTCAGTGCCTGTACCCTGAGCCCGGACTACCACCGGCCCGAGACCCCGGCGCCGATGGTGTTCAAGCACGCCGAAGGCTGGACCCAGGCCAACCCCTCGGACGCCATCGCCCGCGGCGCCTGGTGGGAGCTGTACGGTGATGCCCAGCTCAATGGCCTGGTCGAGCAGCTCAATGCCGGCAACCAGACCGTCGCCCAGTACGAAGCCCAGTACCGCCAGGCCCAGGCCCTGGTGCGCAGCGCCCGTGGGGCACTGTTCCCAAGCCTGAATCTTTCGGCCGGCAAGACCCGCTCCAGCCAGGGCACCGGCAGCTCAAGCTCGAGCCTGAGCAACAACAGCAGCGGCATTCGCAACACCTACAACACCCAGTTGGGGGTGAGCTGGGAGGCCGACCTGTGGGGCAAACTGCGTGACGGCCTGGCCGCCAACCAGGCCAGCGCCGAGGCCAGCCTGGCCGACATGGCGGCAATCCGCCTGAGCCTGCAGTCGGAGCTGGTGCAGAACTACCTGCAACTGCGGGTGATCGATGAGCAGAAACGCCTGCTTGAGGCCACCGTCGAGGCCTATGAACGTTCGCTGAAGATGACCGAGAACCAGTACCGCGCCGGGGTTTCGGGCAAGGATGCGGTGGCCCAGGCGCAAACCCAGCTCAAAAGCACCCAGGCCGACCTGATCGACCTGGTGTGGCAGCGCGCGCAACTGGAAAACGCCATTGCCGTGCTGCTCGGCAAGGCCCCGGCCGAGTTCGCCCTGGCCGACAGCAAGGCTATCCCGGCACTGCCGCAAGTACCGCTTGCCTTGCCCTCGCAGTTGCTGGAGCGCCGCCCCGACATCGCCAAGGCCGAGCGCAACGTGATGTCGGCCAACGCCAGCATTGGTGTAGCCCGTGCTGCCTACTTCCCGGACCTGACCCTGAGCATGAGCGGCGGCTACAGCAGTAGCAGCTTCAGCGACTGGATCAGCCTGCCGAACCGCTTCTGGTCGGTCGGCCCGCAGCTGGCCATGACCCTGTTCGACGCCGGCCAGCGCGCGGCAGAAGTGGACCGTAGCGAAGCAGTCTACGACCAGACCGTGGCCCAGTACCGGCAGACCGTGCTCGATGGCTTCAAGGAAGTGGAAAACTACCTGGTGCAGCTCAAAGTCTACGATGACGAAGCGCAGGTGCGCAGCGAGGCCCTGGCTTCGGCCCGCGAATCCTTGCGCCTGACCAACAACCAGTACAAGGCCGGGCTGATCGCCTACCTGGACGTGGTCAACGTACAGACCACCGCCCTGAGCAATGAGCGCAGCGTGCTCAACCTGCTGCAGGGGCGGCTGGTGGCCAGCGTGCAGCTGATCGCGGCGTTGGGCGGGGGCTGGGACTCGCAGGCGGCGTTTGCTGAGCAAGGTGAAGATAAAAAATCGTTATAAAACAAGCATGTAAACTACTTTATTAAAGTCCTTTATCTGATCTGGCGGCTTTTGATGCAAATTGCATCGCTTTCTCCCTTGTTGCTTTAATTTATAAATGTAATTTATTGTTTTATAGGGTTTTTATGCGCTATAAATGTTGTCGGAAGGCAATGATTCGTTATTGCCATCTTCCACCGAAACTCCGTGCGTTTCGCTAAAGGTTGAGTACAATCATCGGCTTTTATCCGGGCCTCGCCAGTGCCCGGCCTACGGGTTGTGGAAGGCCTCATGCTGATCGGTAGTTACTCTTCTTCGCTGGTATTGATTTCGCTGTGTGTGGCCATCCTTGCTTCGTATACCGCCCTTGACCTGACCGGCCGGATCACCACCGCCAAAGGGCGCGCGGTGTACCTGTGGATGGTAGGCGGGGCGCTGGCCATGGGCACCGGGATCTGGTCGATGCACTTTATCGGCATGCTCGCCCTTAGCCTGCCGATCGAGCTGGGCTATGACATCACCCTGACCCTGTTGTCGCTGCTGATCGCCGGGTTGTCGTCGGGCTTTGCCCTGTGGCTGGTCAGCCAGCCGACCTTGCCCTGGCTGCAACTGGGCTTCGGCGCGCTGATCATGGGCAGCGGCATCAGCACCATGCATTACACCGGCATGGCCGCGCTACGCATGGCACCAGGCATCGACTACGACCCCACACTGTTCAGCGCCTCGTTGCTGATTGCCGTCGGGGCTTCGGCGGCGGCGTTGTGGATCGCTTTCCGCCTGCGCCAGCAAACCCTCTATGTGCGGCAGATCCGTGGCGGCGCGGCGATCATCATGGGCGTGGCGATTGTTGGCATGCACTACACCGGCATGGCCGCGGCGAACTTTCCCGAAGGCAGTTATTGCGGTGCCCTGGGCAGCGGCCTGAGCGGCAACGGCCTGGATTACCTGGTGCTGATCACCACCCTGGCGGTACTGGCCGCGGCCTTGTTGACCTCGGTGCTGGACGCTCGCCTGGAAGCGCGTACTGCAGAACTGGCCCGCTCGCTGACCCTGGCCAACCAGGAACTGACCCAACTGGCCCTGCATGACACGCTTACCGGCCTGCCGAACCGTACGCTGCTGGCCGACCGCATCGACCAGGCGATCAGCAAGGTGGCCGAGCAGGGCGGCTGCTTTGCCCTGATGTTCATCGACCTGGACGGCTTCAAGCCGGTCAACGACGCCTTCGGTCACCATATGGGCGACCAGTTGCTCAAAGAGGTTGCCCTGCGCCTGCGTGGCCACCTGCACAGCCAGGACACCCTGGCGCGGATCGGTGGCGACGAGTTCGTGCTGCTGGTGGACCTGCAGGAGGCCGATGACGCCGTGGGCGTGGCGGCCAAGCAGGTCAACCTGATCTCGCGCAGCTTTCGCGTTGCCGAGCAGAACCTGCAGATCTCGGCGAGTATCGGTATCGTCCTGTACCCCGGCAATGGCATCGACCAGCATGAGCTGCTGCGCAATGCCGACGCGGCCATGTACCACGCCAAGAGCGCCGGCAAGAATGGCTACAGCTTCTTCGACGTGTCGATGAACAGTAACGCGCGCCTGCAACTGCAACTGCTGCAGGATCTGCGCGTGGCCCTGGAGCAGGGCCAGTTCCGCCTGTACTACCAGCCCAAGTTCGACGCCCACGATTGCCAGCCAATCGGCGCCGAAGCGCTGCTGCGCTGGGAACACCCGCAGCACGGCCTGCTGCTGCCGGACCGTTTTATCATCCAGGCGGAGAAAACCGGGCTGATCATCCCGATTGGCGAGTGGGTACTGGACGAAGCCTGCCGACAGATGCGCATCTGGATCGATCGAGGCCACAGCCATTGGCGTATCGCCGTGAACCTTTCGGCCATCCAGTTCTGCCACACCGGCCTGGTAGAGAGCGTCGCCAAGGTGCTGGCGCGTCACCGGTTGCCGGCCAACAGCCTGACCCTGGAAATCACCGAAACCACCGCCATGCGCGATGCCGACGCCAGCATGCAGGTGCTGCAGCAGCTTTCGGACATGGGCGTGGACCTGTCCATCGACGACTTTGGTACCGGCTATTCGAGCCTGATGTACCTCAAGCGCCTGCCAGCCAACGAGCTGAAGATCGACCGCGGCTTCGTTCGAGATCTTGAGCAGGACAGCGACGATGCCGCCATCGTCTCGGCCATCGTGGCGCTGGGCCAGGCCTTGGGCTTGCGGATTGTTGCCGAAGGGGTCGAGACCGACCGCCAGCAGAGCTTCCTGACTCGGCTGGGGTGTGACTCGTTGCAAGGTTATCTGCTCGGCCAGCCACAGCCGGCCGAGCGCTTTATTGCCGATGTCGAGCGAGGGCGCGAACCCCAGGCTGCCAGCTGATCAGCCGACGGCGCGCAGGTCGCAGGACGGTTTGAAGGCGTCCAGTTCAGCCTCCACCGCTTCGATGATGCGTTCGACGTCCGCCGCATGCATCAGTGTGGCACAGGGAATACCGGCGATCGCCAGCAGGGTTTCGCCGGTAGCCCGGTCGAACAGGCGCGCCACCATGCTGCGCGGGGCGTCCATGCTGGCCTCGAAGCCCAGCGGATGAAAATGCCAGCGCATCATCTGGCAGGCGTTAGGGAACGTCAGCTTGTTCATGCCGGCCTCCTTGTACGGTGAACCTCACGCAAGAATGGGCGGGTCGGTGGGACCCGGCGAGAAACCTAAACATAGCATCACTGGCGCCAGTGTCGGCCTTTGATCATGACGGTTTTTGGATTGTTTGACCCAGGTCACGCTCGGTGAAAAGCAGGGCGCACACCTTTCTTTATCCGGCAAACGTTTGCCCGGAATATTTCCCCGCGCCGGCCAATGCCGTTCTGCTATTTTTACCGGCAGTCGGCTGGGATGCTTGCCCGGGAGTTTCAGACCAATGGCGCGTCCAGGTTCAGTCAAGGAGACCGTCCATGCGTTATTCCGCGCTCACCCAACGTATCGCCGGTGACGGTGCTGCTGCCTGGAACATCCATTACCGTGCGGTCGAACTGCAAAGCCAGGGGCGGGATATCATCCTGCTGTCGATTGGCGACCCGGACTTCGATACCCCGCAACCGATAGTCGACGCTGCCATCGACAGCCTGCGCGCCGGTCATACCCATTATTCCGATGTGCGCGGCAGCGAGGCCTTGCGCCGGGCCATTGCCGCTCATCACACCCGCCATAGCGGCCAGCCGGTCGACCCGCTGGAAGTGGTGGTACTGGCCGGGGCGCAATGTGCGCTGTATGGCGTGGCTCAGTGCCTGTTCGACCCCGACGACGAGGTGATCGTTGCCGAGCCCATGTACGTCACTTACGAGGCCGTGTTCGGTGCGTGCGCAGCCAGGGTCATCCCCGTGCCAGTGCGCCCGGAGCAGGGCTTTCGCGTCGACCCTGAAGATGTCGCCTCGCGGATCACCCCGCGCACTCGCGCCTTGTTGCTCAACAGCCCGCACAACCCCTCTGGCGCGAGCCTGCCCGAGACCACCTGGCAGCGCCTGGCGCAGCTGTGCATCGATCACGACCTGTGGCTGATCTCCGATGAGGTCTACAGCGAGCTGCTGTACGAGGGCGAGCATTTCAGCCCGGCCAGCCTGCCGGGCATGGCCGAGCGCAGCGCGACCATCAACAGTTTGTCCAAGTCCCACGCGATGTCCGGTTGGCGAGTTGGCTGGGTGATCGGTCCGCCGTTGTTGACCGAGCACTTGAGCAATCTGGCGCTGTGCATGCTTTACGGTCTGCCGGACTTTATCCAGGACGCCGCCCAGGTCGCCCTGGAGCAGGACCTGCCCGAGGTGCGGCAGATGCGCGACACCTACCGCGAACGGCGCGACCGGGTCTGTGCCAGCCTCGCGGGTTGCCCGGGTATCCGCGTGCACAAGCCCGATGGCGGCATGTTCGTGATGATCGATATCCGCGATACCGGCATTGGCGCCCAGGCCTTTGCCGAACGCCTGTTGGAGGAACATGGCGTGTCGGTGCTCGCCGGTGACGCCTTCGGCCCCAGCGCCGCCGGCCATCTGCGCTTTGGCCTGGTGCTCGACAGCGAGCGGCTGGAGCAGGCCTGCCAGCGTATTGCCCGTTGCGCGGTAGAGGTGCTCGAAGGCGTGCGGTCAGTTCAGCAGGCCGGCGGCGATGTTGATGGTAAAGCCCAGAATCGCGGTGTTGAACACGAAGCCTACCAGTGAGTGAGCCAGGACGATGCGGCGCATCTGCCGGTCGGCAACGCCTACATCCGATGTCTGCACCGCGACGTTGAGGGTGAACGAGAAGTAGTGGAAATCCCAGTAGTCGGGGTTCAGCTCGCCGTCGGCAAAGCGCAGCAACGGCTCCTTGCTGCCGGCGGTATAGAACAGCCTGGCGTAATGCAGGCTGAAGATGGTGCCGATCATCAGCCAGGAGCCGGCGACGGTGAAGCCGGTATAGGTGTAGTGCAGCAGCTGTGAGCCACCGGCAAGTCCGCGGCTGGCGGCCAGTTGCAGGGTGACCGCGGCAAGGCTGGCGATCGCCGCGATACTCACGGTGAACAGCACCAGGCCTGCGTTTTCATCCTCGACGCAGGCCACTTCGCGAACCTTCTCGGGGTTGGCCCGCAGTGTCAGCCACAGCACCAGCAGCAGGTACAACCAGACGCCGATGTTCCAGCCGGTGAGAATGTGCTGAACCAGATTGTCGGCGGGGATCAGCCAGCCGCCAAGGCAACCGGCCACGGCAGAAAAGCTCAGGCGCGGGTGGGTACGGGTCAATCGATGGAAAGCCATAGTGCTTCTAGTCAGGGGGTACCTGGGCAACTGTAGCCCATCACCACCCCCTGCGGGCGCGGAAATGCTTGCTGGCAGGCGCTGGCTTGGGCATTCTTGCGCGCCTCGCATGCTCATGGATGACGCCCCTTTGTTCGCCCCCTCTTTACGCCTGGCCGCGTGCGCCCTGGGCGCTGCAGTATCGCTTGGCGGTTGCAGTCACGGTATCGACTCGATGCCGTTGCAATTCAGCTCGTTCAGCTATCACGATGGCTCCTACTACTTGCGTTTTCGCAGCGACGAGGAAATTGTCAGCCTGTTCGAGCGGCATACCGGCGACGGGCAGATCGGCGAGTGGTTCACCTGTGCCCTGGACGATGACCAGGATTTCACCGTCGGCCATGCGATGATCTACAGCCTGGTCGGCGGCGTCGACTTCGAAGGCATCTCTGAAATCAAGGGCTACAACTACGTGGTCAGCGCGCATTTCTACAAGACCACCCCCGACCGCAGCACGCAGACCGATCTCCTCAAGCCGGCGATCCATCGCCTGCTGGCGGGCAAGACCAGCATCCCCTGCAAGCTGAGCATCACCGCGTTTGCCTACGATGCCTATTACTCGAAAACCATGCAGGTGCCGGTCAACCAGTTGCTCACGGAAGTGGCCAGGCATCGCGACCCTTTACCGGAATGGCTGCCCGAGCCGATAGTGGCCGGTCGTTCGCCACTGGTACCGCTGATCGACCCGTTGCCGCTGTACACGGCTCGGCTGCAGATCATCGATAACGACACCGGCAGGCCACGCAACCGTGTGGCGTATACCATCAAACGCAGTGACGGCTACCTGGAGCATGGCGAGGCCGATTTCGACGGCATGACCCATGAAGTCCTGTCGCTGACCCGGGAAACGGTAAAGCTTTACGTGGAAGATCCGGTGCCATGAAATTGCCCTCAATCGATTCCGGGGGTGTCGATGAGGTACTATCGGGGTTCTTGCCGTGGCTAAAAAGACTTGCCAATCAATGACCTGATTGTGATGCAGGTCAGCCGCCGCGGCGTTGTCACGAGTCAGACTGGCCCGTTGCAGGCCCCTGACCTCTGTTGCGCTCTACAGGATTCCCGGTTTGTCCGATTCACTGCACAACCCCTTGCTGCAATACCTCGCCCGCCTGGCGCCGTCCAGCCAGCTGACCATGAAGTACATCCTCCAGGATGCCGCCGACCGACTGGGCTTCGAGGATTGCGACATCGCCGAGGTACCCTGGCACCAGCTCGAGCCCGGGCATGTCACCGCCCTGGTGGCGGCCTTGCGCGCCGACGGCTACGCGCCGAACACCTCGTCGCTGTACGTCAACGCGGTGCGCGGGGTCATGAACGAGGCCTGGCGCCTGAGCCTGATCAGCCAGGAACAATTGCTCAAGATCCGCACGGTCAAGCCGACCCAGGGCACGCGCCTGCCGGCCGGGCGCAACCTCAAGCGCAGCCTGATCCGCGAACTGATGGACGCCTGCGCTGCCGACCCGCGCCCCCAGGGCCTGCGCGATGCGGCGGTGATTGCCTTGTTGTATGGCACCGGCATGCGCAAGTCCGAGTCGGTCAACCTGAGCTTGAGCCAGGTGGATTTCGACGAGCGCAGCCTGCAGGTGCTGGGCAAGGGCAACAAGCAACTGATCAAGTACGCACCGCCCTGGGCATTTGAAAAGCTCAATGCCTGGCTGGCGTTTCGTCGCGAGCAGTTGCCTGAAGGGCAGCCTGACGACGAGTTCCTGTTCAACCGCATTCGTCGCGGCAGTCACATCACCCGCGAACGCATCACCAAGCACGCGATCTACTACATTGCCCGCCAGCGTGGCACCCAGGTTGGGGTAAAGATCATGCCTCATGATTTTCGTCGCTCGTTCATCACCCGGGTGATCGAGGAGCATGACCTGTCGATTGCGCAAAAGCTTGCCCACCACACCAACATCCAGACCACCGCCAACTACGATCGGCGCGATGACAACGAGCGGCGGCGCGCGGTGGATCGCTATGATTACTGACAGCAACCCTGGCCGCTGGCTATGCAATACTGCTGGGCTCTGCCTTTTTTGGACCGCCCTGTAATGGACTTGCCCCGTCGCCTGCGCAGCAAACAGCTGAAACTCCACGCCCCGGAACTGACTTTCGCGGCGCAACTGCAGGCCGTGCTCAACGCCAACTTCGCCTTCCACCGAGAATTTTTGCCCTGGGCCCGCAACGACTGGACCCTGGAACAGGTGCGGCAAAGCCTGCTTGAGGCCCGGCACAATTGGGCGGCGGCGCAGGGCGAAAAACGCTACTACCTGTTTCTCGCCAGTGGCGAACTGGTCGGCTGCCTCGGCGTGCGCCCCGATGCGCAGGGCAAGGTCGGGCTGGGCTACTGGATGGCCGAGGCCCATGCCCGCCAGGGCCTGATGAAAGAAGCACTGGAAACCCTGCTGCCGGTACTGCAAGGCTCGTTGCTGTGGCTGACCACGTCACCGGCCAATGTCGCCAGTCAGCGGCTGGCCGAAGGCCTGGGGTTGCGGCGGGTTGCTGCGGCGGGCGGGGTGAATGCGCGGTTGCGCTATGAGTTGAGGTGCTGATTCGCCCTCATCGCGGGTCAATCCTTGACCAACGCCCGCAGCGCCGCTTTCGCCTCGGGCGTCTGCAGACGCTCGATAAATAGCAAACCTTCACGCTGAACCGTCGCCGCCAGTTCCTGGCGATGGGCGTCCTTGAGCAAGCGCTTGCTGATCCGTAGCGCGTCCTGGGGCAAGGCCTGCAGGCGAGCGGCGAGCTTGCGTGCTGCCGCCAGGCACTGTTCACCGTCTTCATGCAGCTCATTGGCCAGGCCCCACTCGACGGCCTGTTCGCCCGTGAGCAGTTCATTGCACAGCAACAACCGCGCCGCACGCGCATGCCCGAGCTGGCGTGGCAGCAGCAGGCTGGAGCCAAACTCCGGGCACAGGCCCAGCGGCACGAACGGCATGCGCAACTTGGCCGAACGACTCACCAGAACCTGGTCACAGTGCAGCAGCAGGGTAGTGCCGATGCCGATGGCCGCGCCGGCCACCGCCGCAATCAACGGCTTGTCCAGGGCCATGACCACGCGCATCAGGCGGAACACCGGGCTGTCCATGTCGGTCGGCGGGTTGTCGAGAAAGTCCTTCAGGTCGTTGCCGGCGCAAAAGCACTGCGGGCCGCCGGTGAGTAGGATCACCTCGACTTCGGCGTCCTCGGCCGCTGCCAGCAGATGGTCGCCCAGTTGCGTGTACATCGCCGAGGTCAGCGCATTGAGCTTGTCTGGTCGATTGAAGCTCAGGGTCAGCAGGCCCTGGTGCAGTTCGTGTGTGATCAACTCGTTCATGGCGTGCCTGTGTTGTTGTAGGTATCAGAACGTCGGCGGGGTAATCACCCAGATCACCACCGCATCCACTTCGCCAGGGTTGCCATAGCGGTGCGGCTCCTGGCTGGAAAAACTGAAGCTGTCGCCTTCGCTCAACTGAAAGTGCCGCTCACCGACCCACAGCTCGAAAGTGCCCGTCAACAGGTAGCCGGCTTCTTCGCCGTCATGGCTGTAGCTTTGCTGGCTGTAGGTTCCCGGCGGGAAGCGTGAGTGGAGGATTTCCAGCTGGCGGTTGGGTTGTGGGGTCAGCAACTGGTCGACGATGCCGTCCTCGTAATGCACGCTCAGGCGACTGTTTTTGCGCACCACGTAGCCGTTGTCTGCCGGATCGGTGCTGGCTTCACTGGCGAAAAACCACTGGATGGTCACGCCCAGGCTGCGGGCGATGTTGAACAGTGCCGGGATCGACGGGTAGGAGAGGTTGCGCTCCAGCTGGCTGATGTAGCCGGCAGTCAGCTCGCTTTGCTCGGCAAGCTCGGCCAGGGTCATGCCGCGGCGCTTGCGCAGGCCGCGGATGCGGGTGCCGAGAAAATGCGGGGCGGCGGCGCCTTCCTGGCTGGCGGCGGGCGGCGTCTTGCTGCTGTTGCTCATGGCGTGCTCCGAACCGCACTGTCAAAGCCCCGGAGTATAAACAGGCTTACAGGCTCCAGGCGACCTTCAAACCGTCGTAGACGGCTTCTTCAACCGTGCGCGGGGCCAGGCAGTCGCCGATGCGTTTTACCTCGACCAGGCCGTGCAGCTCGGCGGCCAGGGTATCGACTGGCTGATGGCCCTGACACAGCACCAGGGTGTCGATGGCTTCGAAGATCATCGGCTCGCCGCTGGCGGTGTGCTGCAGGTACACGGTGTTGTCATCACAGCCGTACAGGCGCGCATAGGGGGTGATCGGGATGCCCAGCTTGTGCAATTCGCCGGCCATCTGGTCGCGCACATACAGCGGCAGGCTTTCGCCGCAGTGGGTGCCGTTGACCGCCAGTTGCACCTGGTGGCCTTCGCGCACCAGGCGCTCGGCGATGCCCGGGCCGATCCAGTCGCAGCGCCAGTCGACCACCAGCACCGAGCGCCCGGGCTGGACCTCTGCGCGCAGGATCTGCCAGGCATCGACCACCTGCAGCTCACCGCCGCGCTCGAACGTCGGCCAGTAGGGCTCGGCGCCGGTGGCGACGATCACCAGGTCCGGCTGCTCGCGCTCGACCAGGGCGCGGTCGACGCGCAGGTTGCGCACCACCTTGACCCCGGCCAGTTGCATCTCGCGCTGCAGGTTGGTGCTGGCGCCGCCGAACTCGGCCCGGCGCGGCAGCAGTTGCGCGAGCAGCACCTGGCCGCCGAGCTGCGCGCTGGCTTCATACAAGGTGACGTCGTGGCCGCGTGCCGCTGCCACCGCCGCGGCCTTCATGCCGGCCGGGCCGCCACCGGCGATGATGATGCGCTTACGTACAGTTGCCGTCTGAAGGGTGCCGAACTGCTGCTCGCGCCCGGTTTCCGGATGCTGAATGCACGAGATCGGCAAGCCCTTGTGAAAATGGCCGATGCAGGCCTGGTTGCAGGCGATGCAGGCGCGCACGTCTTCGACGCGATCACTGCCGGTTTTGTTGGGCATCTGTGGGTCGCAGATCAGCGCGCGGGTCATGCCGCAGACATCGGCCTGGCCTCGGGCGAGAATCAGCTCGGCTTCCTGGGGCTGGTTGATGCGCCCGGTGACGAACAGCGGAATGTTCAGTTGCGCCTTGAAGGTCCCGGCTTCACGCGCCAGGTACGCCGCCTCGATGGCCATGGGCGGGACGATGTGCACGGCGCCACCGAGCGATGCCGAAGTGCCGGCGACGATATGCACGTAGTCCAGCTCCGCTTGCAGCAGCTTCACCGCCGCCAGCGATTCATCCTCGCTCAGGCCCTCGGCATCGCGCTCATCGGCGCTGATGCGCAGGCCGATGATGAAATCGTCTGCCGTCGCCGCGCGTACTGCGCCGATCACTTCGCGGACAAACCGCAGCCGTTGTTCCAGCTCACCATTGTAGCCATCGCTGCGCCGGTTGACCCGTGGGTTGATGAACTGCGCGGGCAGGTAGCCGTGGCTGGCGACCACCTCGACGCCATCGATACCGGCCTGATGCAGGCGCCGGGCAGCAGCGGCGTAACCGCCGACGATCTCGTCGATCATGGCCTGGTCGAGCGCCCGCGGCATGACCCGAAAACGCTCGTTGGGCACCGCCGATGCCGAGTAGGCCACCGCCAGCAAGCCATCGCTGGACTCCATGATTTCCCGCCCCGGGTGGAAGATCTGCGACAGCACTACGGTGCCATGGGCATGGCAGGTCGCGGCCAGCTGGCGGTAGCCGTCGATGCAGGCGTCGTCGGTGGCCATCAGCACATGGGAGGTGTAGCGGGCACTGTCGTGCACCCCGGCCACCTGCAGCACGATCAGGCCGACACCGCCTGCGGCGCGGGCCTGGTGGTAGGCGATCAGGCGCTCGTTGACCAGGTTGTCGGTGGGCATCGAGGTGTCGTGGCCGCTGGACATGATGCGGTTCTTCAGGCGTTTGCCACGGATTTGCAGCGGTTCGAACAGGTGCGCGAAGGTCGGCATGCGGGTCAGGCTCCAGCGGGGGTGTTGTTATTATTTTTCTATAGAAGTGTACCAACAGTAAAAAATCAACTTGTTTTTTTACTGGCCTTTGACTAGCGTGCAATCACCCCGGGTCCTGGGGCACACCTCACAACAACAAGAAAACGGGCCACGCATCACGTGGCACCGGCGAGAGGAACCATTGATGAAATCGAACCTGCTCAAGCTCTCTCCCTGGCTGCTCGCCCTTGCGGTCGGCGGCGCCCAGGCAGCACCGGACATGGTCGTGGTCGCCTATGGCGGCGCCGGCCAGAAAGCCCAGGATGCGGCGATCTTCAAGCCTTTCAGTGCCCAGGACGGCAGCACGTTGATCCAGAGCGAATACAACGGTGAAATGGCCCGGATCAAGGTCATGGTCGATACCGGCAATGTCGACTGGGACCTGGTACAGATCGAAGGCCCGGACCTGATGCGCGGCTGCGACGAGGGCATGTACGAGCGCCTCGACTGGACCCAGCTCGGGCGTGCCGAACAGTTGATTGCCGATGCCGCCCAGGAGTGCGGCTCGGCGGTGCTGGTGTGGAGCGTGGCGATTGCCTACGACCGCAACAAGCTGGCCCAGGCGCCGACCTCGTGGGCAGACTTCTGGGACGTGAAGAAAATCCCCGGCAAGCGCGGCCTGCGCAAGCGTGCGGTGTACAACCTGGAGTTCGCGCTGATGGCCGACGGGGTCAAGGTCGAGGACGTGTACAAGGTCCTGGCCACCCCCGCGGGCGTTGACCGCGCCTTCAACAAGCTCAGCGAGCTCAAGCCCTATATCCAGTGGTGGGAAGCCGGCGCGCAACCGGCGCAGTGGTTGAGCGCCGGCGACGTGGTGATGACCTCGACCTACAGCGGCCGGGTCGCGGTTGCCGCCCAGGAAGGCAGCCCGCTGGCCCTGGTGTGGCCGGGCAGCCTGTACGGCATGGACTACTGGGCGATCATCAAGGGCTCCAGGCATGTCGACCAGGCCAAGCGCCTGATCGCCTTTGCCAACCAGCCCGACACCCAGGTGCGCTACGTCAAGGAAATTCCTTACGGGCCAACCAACACCCAGGCCGCTGCCGAGCTTGATCCGAAACTGGCCCGTTGGGTGCCGACCTCCAGGCAGAACCTTGAAGGCGCCTTGTCGATGAACGTCGAGTTCTGGGTCGACCACGGCGATGAACTCGAAGAGCGCTTCAACGCCTGGGCCAGTCGCTAACCCCTGTGGCTGGACATCGAGCGGTGTCCAGCCCTATTGTCTGGCCAGCCTTTCGCCTGAGGACAACAATAATGACCGAGACCGAAATCCACCTGCGCCAGGAGCTGGCCGCCTGCTACCGGTTGATCGCGCACTTTCGCATGACCGACTTGATCTTCACCCACATCTCGGTGCGCATTCCCGGCCCCGAGCATCATTTTCTGATCAACCCTTATGGCTTGATGTTCGATGAGATCAGCGCCTCGAACCTGGTCAAGATCGACCTGCAGGGGCACGCCGTGGAGCCTTCGCGATACCCGGTCAACCCGGCCGGCTTCGTCATTCACAGTGCCATTCACGGTGCCCGCGAGGATGCCCAGTGCGTGCTGCACACCCACACCAAGGCTGGTTGCGCGGTGGCGGCGCTCCAGTGCGGGTTGTTGCCGGTCAACCAGATTTCCATGGAATTCCATGGCAAGGTCGCCTACCACGACTACGAAGGCATCGCCCTGGACATGGACGAGCAGCAGCGTCTGGTTGCCGACCTTGGCGACAAGCCGGTGCTGATGCTGCGTAACCATGGTTTGCTGACCGTGGGCGAGAACGTCAGCGAGGCGTTCCTGCGCATGTATTACCTGGAAAAGGCCTGTGAAATCCAGCTGGCGGCGCAAGCGGCCGGTGAAATTGTCCTGCCGTCGGAGGCGGTCTGCGCCCATACCGAGCGCCAGTTCAACGATCACGCGCGGCAGTTGAAAGAAGGCGAGTTGACCGATAGCGGCGCCATGCAACTGGCGTGGAAGGCCTTGTTGAGGATGCTGGAACGGGTGGCACCGGACTATCGCGACTGATCGGGACTTGTTGTACAGTTGTTCAACAGCATCGCGGGGCAAGCCCGCTCCCACCGGGATTGCCCATCCCCCTGTGGGAGCGGGCTTGCCCCGCGAAAAGGCCCCCACCCGAAGAGAACCGCCAATGAGCCAGGAAGCCCGTTTCAGCCGTATGGTTCCGGAGTTGCGCAAGGCCAACCTGGTCGAAGCGACCCTGGTGTGTCTGAAGCGGCACGGCTTTCAGGGCGCCTCGATCCGCAAGATCTCCGCCGAGGCCGGCGTTTCGGTGGGGCTGATCAGCCATCACTATTCCGGCAAGGACGAACTGGTCGCCGAGGCGTACATGGCCGTCACCGGCCGGGTCATGGGCCTGATCCGCGAAGCCATGGCCCAGGCTGCGCCCAATGCCCGCGAACGGCTGTCGGCGTTCTTTCGTGCCTCCTTCTGCGCCGAACTGCTCGACCCGCAGCTGCTCGACGCCTGGCTGGCATTCTGGGGCGCGGTAAAAACCGCCGACGCCATCAACCAGGTGCACGATCACTCCTACGGCGAGTACCGCAACGAACTCGGTCGGCTACTGGCCGAGCTGGCCGCAGAGGAGGGCTGGCAGGCTTTCAACGCCGACCTTGCGGCGATCAGCCTGAGTGCCTTGCTCGATGGCCTGTGGCTGGAGTCGGGGCTCAACCCCGGCACCTTCACGCCTGAACAGGGCGTGCAGATTTGCGAGGCCTGGGTCGATGGTCTGCAGGCCGGTGGCCGCCGGCGCTTCACCCTGACCGAGGGCTGTTGATCGGTCGTTCAGTAATAGGTACGCTGGCTTCGCGAGTTACAAAACAATTCCTATAAGAGACAACACGCAATGACGCCTCGGGTACTGGTCGTCGATGACGATCCGCTTATTCGCGACTTGCTGCACGCCTACCTGTCCCAGGAAGGCTACGACGTGCACTGCGCCGCCACCGCGGAGCAGGCCGAGCATTTTCTCGGCGAGCAGGCCGTCGACCTGGTCATGCTCGACATCCGCCTGCCGGGCAAGGATGGCCTGACCCTGACCCGCGAACTGCGGGTGCGCTCGGAAGTCGGCATCATCCTTATCACTGGGCGCAACGACGACATCGACCGTATCGTCGGCCTGGAATGCGGCGCCGATGACTACGTGATCAAACCGCTGAACCCGCGCGAGCTGGTGTCGCGGGCCAAGAACCTGGTGCGCCGGGTACGCCATGCCCAGGCCGGCAAACCGCCCAGCGCCGCCAATCATCCGCTCAAGCAATTCGCCGACTGGGCCCTGGACACCGACCGCCGCCGCCTGATCGACCCGCAGGGCGGCGAAACCCTGCTGACTCACGGCGAATTCCAGCTGCTCAGCGTGTTCCTGCGCAACAGCGGCCATACCCTGAGCCGCGACCAGTTGATGGACCAGATCCGCAACCGCGAATGGGTGCCCAACGACCGCTCCATCGACGTGCTGGTCGGCCGCCTGCGGCGCAAGCTGCACGACGATCCGGCCGAGCCGCAACTGATCATCACCATTCACGGCGCCGGTTACCTGTTTACCGCCAGCGTGGCGGCCTGAGCGCATGTGGCGGTTGCTCTGGCTCGCCATGCTGCTCGGCGCCCAGGCCCAGGCCGCCGAGCGCATCCGCTATTGCGACTACCCGGTGTACCCGCCGATTTCCTGGAGCGACGGCAAGCAGGTACGCGGCCTGGCGCCGACGGTGGTGCGCCAGTTGTTCGCGCGCCTGGGCTATGAGGTGGAGATCGTCGTGCTCGGCAACTGGAAGCGCTGCCTGCTTGATGCCGCTGAAGGCCGGGTCGACGTAGTGCTGGCTTACAACAGCGACCAGCGCGACCAGGGCATGCGCTTTTCTAACGTGCCGGTGCTGCGCGAGGAAGTGGCGGTGTTTTTCAACCGCCAGCGCCCGGTGAAGTTCGAGCGCCTCGAAGACCTGGCCAACTACCGCGGCGGGTTGTTGTTCGGCGAAAGCTATGGCGCCGACTTCGACCGCTTCGTCGCCCGCCACCAGAACATCGAGTGGGTGTCTGACAGCCAGCAGAACTTCGGCAAGCTGATTCGCGGGCGCATCGATTTCGTCATTCAGGAGCGGCGCACCGGCCAGCTGTTCGTCGAGCATTTGCCCGGCGCCAAGGACATCCAGGCCTTGCCCACTGCGCTCAGTGTCGACTACCTGCGGGTGGCGGTGTCGCGGCATTCGCCCGTGAGCCGGCACATGGCGCAGATCGATCAGCAGTTGCAGCGCATGACCGACAACGGCGAGATCCAGCGCTGGCTGGAGCAAAGCGAAGTCACCTACCGCGACATGGTCAACCTGCCGGCGGATGCCCGATGATCCGCCTGCAACCCGGCGGCCTGCTGCGGCGCCTGCTGCTGTTCATCCTGTTGTTCAGCCTGTGCTTTACCGTGCTGGCCAGCACCGTGCAGCTGTACTTTGAGTACCGCCGCGAAATGCGCGACATCGACGCGCGCATGGCGCTGATTCGCGCCGGTTACCTGGCAAGCCTGGAGCGCAGCCTCTGGGACCTCAATCAGGAGCAGTTGAACGTGCAGTTGCGCGGCCTGGTGGACTTCTCCGATGTGGCGCGGGTGCGCCTGAGCAGTGCCGACTTCGATTTGCTGCAGGGCGAGGCGAAACCGCAAGGGCCGCTGCGCATCGAGCATTTCGCCCTGGACTATCAGCCGCCTTCGGGGCCACCGCGCCACCTGGGCGAGCTGGAAGTCAGTATTGACCTGGGGGCGGTGCACCGGCGCCTGTTCGCCACCGGGCTGACCAGCCTGCTGTGGATGAGTATGTTCCTCTGTGGCCTGGCGGTGGCGCTGTCGGGGTTGTTCTACCGGCTGGTCACCCGCCACCTGCAAGTGATGGCCGAGTTTGCCCGGCGCGTTGGCGCCGGCGACTGGCAGCAGCCGCTGCGCCTGGACAAACGCCGCTCCAGTCGCGAAGACGAAATCGATACCGTGGCCCACGCCCTGGACGACATGCGCAGGAACATTCTCAGCGACATCGACCGCCGTGAAATCGACCGCCTGGCTTTGCAGGACAAGCGCGACGAACTGCAAAAAATGGTCGAGCGGCGCACCGCCAGCCTGATGCGGGCCAAGGAGGAGGCCGAGGCCGCCAACCTGGCCAAGTCGCGCTTCCTGGCGACCATGAGTCATGAACTGCGCACCCCGCTCAACGGCATCCTCGGTATGGCCGAGCTGCTGCGCGAAGCGGATCTGCACGCCCGCGACAGCAAGCGCCTGGATGCCCTGTACAAAGCCGGCGAAGGCCTGCTGACCATCCTCAATGAAGTGCTCTACTTCGCCCGCCTGGAAGAGGGCGAAAGCCACCCGGAAGCAGTGGATTTTTCCTTGCGCCAGTTGTGCGAGGAGGTCATGACCCTGCTCGAACCGCGCGCGCTCAACAACGACACGGTGTTGCGCTGTCGTATCGATACCCGGCTGGCGCCCCGCCAACACGGCGCCGAACAGTTTCTGCGCCAGGTGCTCAGCAACCTGCTGGCCAACGCCATCAAGTTCACCGAGGCCGGTGAGGTGAGTGTCGAGGTCCAGGTGCTGGACCAGGAGCAGGGCCGGCAGCGACTGCGGGTCAGTGTCCGCGACAACGGCATCGGTATTGCCCCGGCGGTGCAAGGGCGGATCTTCGATCGGTTCGTCCAGGCCAGCGAAGCCGTGGCCCGGCGCTACGGCGGTACCGGCCTGGGCCTGGCGATCTGCAAGCACCTGGTCGAACTGCTCGGCGGGCGCATTGGCCTGGACAGTGTCGAAGGGCAGGGCAGTTGCTTCTGGTTCGAATTGAGCCTGCAAACGGCGGCCGCCGAGGCCGCAACCGTGCTGCCGGCAGCAGCGGTCCAGGCCCTGGATATCCTCGTGGTCGAAGACGTCGAGCTCAACCGCGAGGTGGTGCGCGGCCTGTTGCAGCGCGACGGGCATCGCTTGTGGATGGCCGAGGACGGCGAACAGGCCATGGTGCTCTGTGCGCAACGTCGTTACCAGCTGATCCTGCTCGATGTGCACCTGCCGGGCATCAGCGGCGTCGAGTTGTGCCGGCAGATCCGCCGCACGCCCGGGCCAAACCGCGATTGCCGGATTTTGGCATTGACCGCCAGCGTACAGCCGGCGCTGGTGCGCGGTTATCTTGAAGCGGGCATGCAGGGCATCCTCGCCAAGCCGCTGAAGCTCGACAGCTTGCGCCAGGCATTGGCGCAACAGGTGCAAGTGGTCGAGGCGGTTGTGCCAGAGCAGGGCATGGACTGGGCGCTGCTCGATACTCACCGTAGTTTGCTGGGTGAACAGAAAGTCCAGGGGCTACTGGCGGTGCTGCGTGATGCCATCGAACATCAGCAGGGCGCGCTGGCCGAGGCGCTCAAGGCCGAAGATTGCACCGAGGTCGCCCATCTCGCCCATCGCCTCGCCGGGAGCAGCGACTCCCTGGGCTTTCGGGGCCTGGCAACGGTATTGCGTGAGGTGGAAGAGGCGGCGCTAAGCAAGGACCAGGCTGCCTTGAAAACGCTGCAAGCGCCCTTGGCCGAGCAGTTGCGCCTGGCCGGCGACACTCTGAAACAGCTGATCCAGAGCTGACGTACAAAAACCTTACGACTTTTTACATCTTCGATCTTTGCGTACAACCCCAGCTTACATCGCTTTCCAATAATCGACGGCAACCGCTGCCCGCGGTCTTCGAAGCTTATTGGAGATAATAATAATGAACTGCCGTAAAGCTCAGCCGTCCCCGCACCATTGCCTGTCCCTCCCGCGCTTCAACCACTGTTGAGGTGCCGACATGACTGACTCTACTGACCGTAAAGGCATCCACCTTACCCGCGCCCTGAAAAGCCGGCATATCTTCATGCTCTCGCTGGGCGGGGTGATCGGCACCGGGCTGTTCATGGGCTCGGGGGTGACCATCAACCAGGGCGGCCCCATGGGCGCGATCCTCGCCTACCTGGTGGCAGGCTTTCTGATGTACCTGGTGATGGTCTGCCTGGGCGAGCTGTCGGTGCAGATGCCGGTGTCCGGCTCGTTCCAGACCCACGCCACCAAGTTCATCGGCCCGGCCACCGGGTTCATGATCGGCTGGGTGTACTGGATGAGCTGGGCCACCACCGTGGGCCTGGAGTTCACTGCCGCCGGCATGCTGATGGTGCGCTGGTTCCCCGAGGTGCCGATCTGGTATTGGTCGGCGCTGTTCGTGGTGGTGCTGTTTGGCCTCAACGCCCTGGCCACCCGCGCCTTTGGCGAAGCCGAATACTGGTTCTCGGGGATCAAGGTGGCGGCGATCCTTGGCTTTATCATCGTTGGCGTGCTGGTGATCTTCGGCGCGATCCCGCTGACCAGTGGCGAACCGGCGCCGATGATGAACAACCTGATTGGCGACTCGATGTTCCCCAATGGCCTGTCGGCGGTGTTCGCGGTGATGATGACCGTGGTCTATGCCTTCCAGGGCTGCGAGATCATGGGCGTGGCCGCCGGTGAAACCGACCAGCCGGAAAAGAGCATCCCGCGCGCTGTGCGCAACGTGGTGTTCCGCGTGCTGATCTTCTACGTGCTGGCCATCGTCGTGCTCTCGGCCATCGTCCCGTGGCAGCAGGCCGGCCTGATGGAAAGCCCGTTCGTACAGGTCTTCGACAGGGTCGGCATTCCCTATGCGGCGGACCTGATGAACTTCGTCATCCTCACCGCGATCCTCTCGGTGGGCAACTCCGGCCTGTACGCCTCGACGCGCATCCTCTGGGCCATGTCCAAGACCGGCATGGCGCCAAAAAGCCTGTCGGCGCTGAGCACGCGCGGCGTGCCGCTGCGGGCCCTGAGCATCACCCTGTGCTTTGCCCTGGTGTCGCTGATGACCAGCTTCGTCGCCGCCGACACCTTGTTCATGGTGCTGATGGCGGTGAGCGGCATGTCCGGCACGGTGACCTGGATCGTCATTGCCCTGGCCCAGTATCGCTTTCGCCGCGCCTACCTGCAGGGCGGCGGCAAGCTGGCCGACCTCAAGTACCGCGCGCCGCTGTTCCCGCTAGTGCCGCTGCTGTGCATCACCCTGTGCAGTTCGCTGTTCGTGTTCCTGGCGCTGGATGAAACCCAGCGGCCGTCGCTGTACTGGGGTTTTGGTTTCATCGCAGTGTGCTACGCGGCGTACTTCATCATTCACCGCAAGCGCCAGGGGGTGTTGGCGCCGTCGGTGTAAACCCGGCCACCTAGCATTTTTGTCAGTTGTTGGCCGCGATAACGAGGTATTGAATAAGGGTCGACTTCCCCCAGTCGACCCTTTCTTCATGGCGTTTCCTGCACAGGGTCGAAGCCGTTCCCCCTGCTGACCGAGGCAATGCCATGAATGATCTGCAAACACCGATTACCGCAGTGCCGACAGCACTGAGCCCGATCGCGATTTATCGTATGGCGGCTCCAGTAGAGGGCTTTGACGGGGGTATCAGTATCGACACCCTGGCCACCAGCGTGCTCGGCGTGCTGGCCACGGTGCCGACTTTCCGTGAGGCCCAGGTGGGCGACCTGCTGCAGGTGTTCATGGAAGGCGAGGCTGCGCCGATTGCGCCGGCGTTTCAGGTTGCCGAGCGCGACCTGAACCGGCCTCTGTCGCTGTACCTGGCTACCGAGCGTTTTACCCCGGGGCCCAAGCGCATCTACTACACCTTCACCCGCCAGGGCCTGGAATACGAGCGCTCCAGCGTGTTGTCGGTACAGGTCAAACTGACCCGGCCCGGCGGCGAGGATATCGACCCCGAGCCCGGTCACCAGGGCCTGGTGGCGGCCGAGGTGGCGGCCAACCCGGTGACCGCCGCGCACCTGGCCGCAGGGGTGGATGTGCGGATCTTTCACTACGAGAACAAGGCCATTGGCGATGTGATTCGCCTGAGCTGGGGCGGCATCATGCGCACCCATACCGTGACGGAAGCGGACCTCAACCACCCGGCGGTCATCAACGTTCCCGGCAGCGTCATCCGCGAAGCCGGCGACAGCCCCAACCTGGTGGTCAGCTGGGAAGTCCATGACGTCGTCTACAACACCAGCCAGGCCTGGGCGCCGCATGTCTCGATCGTGGTCGACACCGGTAACGCGCAGTTGCCGGTGGCGGCGGTGCAGGGGGTCGACAGTGATGGCTATCTTGATCTGGAAGCGCTGGGTGACGCACCGCTGTTGATCGCGGTAAACGCCACTGCACCGGACTTCGCGGTGGGCGATCAGCTCAAACTGCGCTTTACCGGCTACATCGATTCCGGGTTGCCCACCCATACCGATCTTGAGCAGGTTATCCGCGGTCATCTGCCTCAGGTGATCCTGTTCAGCATCCCCAACGACAAGCTCTGGGCGCTGGCCAGCGGCCTGGCGGTGGTGTCCTATACGCTGGTGACGGCCAGTGGCGAGAAACGCTCGCAACGCCTGACTGTGGGGGTCAAGGGCCAACCCGTCGCCCTGCAGGCCCCCAGTGTCCGAAACGTTGATGGCGAGCTTGCCTATGATGCAATACGCGCCACGGTGGACATTCCCAAGTACCTGGGGCGTACCGCCGGCCATGAGATCGTACTGGTGTGGCTGGGGACCATGTTTGACGGTAAACCTACCGTGCATGAACGGCCCTGGACGGTTAGCGCTCAGCAAGGAGGCTCGGATACAGTCATCCCGATCAACGTGACGGCAGAGCACATCCGGCTGCTCGAGTCGGGCTCGGTAACGATCTACTACCGGGTACGCATGGCCACTTCACGCAGCGTCGGTTACCGCGAGTCGGCGCCGCTGCGCTTGACGGTCAGCGCTGCGGGGTTGCTGCCGGCGCCAAGCGTGGAGGCACCCGGCAATCAGCTTGATCCGCATTTCTTCCCCAGCGGGGTGCAGGTCAGCGTCAGCTATCCGGTGATGCAGGCCCAGGACAAGGTCACCCTGACCTGGCAAGGTGTCGGCTCGGATGGTAGCTTCAGCGAGGAAAAAACCGTCAGCCAGCCGGGCACACCGTTACTGTTCAGCGTGCCGCAAGCCGTGGCTCAGGCGAGCCTGGGCGGCGCGGTGCAGGTCAGCTACCAGGTTGAACCACGCACTGGCCGGCCTTTGCCATCCGACGTGTTGAGCCTGGCTATCCGTTCGCAACCGCCGGTACCGGGCCTGCCCACCCTGACGGGAGCACAGAGCGGCAACTACGATGCCATGCTCGGCTTGCACGGCGCCCAGGTACGCGTCAGCTACCCCGGCATGCGCGCCAGCGATCGTATCCGCGTGTTCTGGCAAGGCACGCCGGGCACTGGCACGCCGGAGCTGGCCGAACGGCCGGGTAGTGACAGTGGCTTCATTGTGGTCCCTGTGCCACCCTCGGCAGTGGGGGCGAACATCAACGGCGAGGTGCGGATCAGCTATCAGGTGCTGCGCAATGAGCTGCCCGCCCTCGATTCGCCGGCGTTGGCCATTCAGGTGCGGGCACCGGCGCAAAGCGCGCTGTCTGAGTCTAAGCCCGCCCTCGAGCAGGCTGTCGGCGACGAGCTGGAGCTGGACAGCTTCGACGGCCCGGCCACTGTCAGGGTCGCACCCTGGCCCTTTATTGCCCTCGGCCAGCGGGTATGGCTTGAAGCACGTAGCGCCAGTGGCGTGCAGCCCCTGCTGGTGGCCAGTGCCGTCGACGCCTCAGCGGTTGCCAATGGCTTGACGGTCGAGCTGCCACGTGAGTTTTTGACCGGACTGGCCGATTCCGCCAACCTGACCTTGCACCTCAAAGTGAACTTCGCTGCCAGCGCCGATCCGGCCAAGGCGGTGGACTTTCCGGTGCGCACTTACCGGGTACGCCAGGGCCAGTTGCATATCGTCGTCTCCGACCGGGGCCTGGCCACTTCGGCCTTGCCCCAGGATTGGCCATTGCCCACCCAGACCTGCGGTATCACCTTGATCGGACGCCCTGGCGCTCAGGGCACGGTGTCGGTCAATGGCTCGGCGCAGTTCGACAACGCCAATCAGCAACTGGCCTTTACCCTCGACAGCCGCGGCGAGTTCGTCGCCTGGCTGGGCGACCCCTATGCCGAAACCGTGCTGGTCAGCGGGGTGATCGATGGCGTGGCGGCGCGTCATGTGCCGGTGCGCTTCAGCGACGTCTTCGTCTTTGACCAGCAACAACAAGAGCAGGGCGTGCGCGCCCGCGCCGCCACGGGTGCGCTGGCCAACGGGCGTTCGGGCAACCGCGTGTGTTTCGACGCCCATGGCTTTACCGATGTCACTTACGTGCAGGTTGAACTCAGCGGCAGTGCCAGCATTCCCGGCTACCCCGGGCAGATCGTCAGCCTGCCGCTGGCGCAGCTGTCCGGCGACTGCCTGTTCGAGGTGGTCAACAGCGTGGCCGAGGAAGTCACCCTGACCTTCCAGTTGCCCCAGGGCGGCAGTTGGACCCGCTTCAGCAAGACTCTGTACTTCTCAAGCCTGGCCTCGAAGTACTCACCCAGGGCCCCCGGGGGGGACCGTCGGCCCTGGTTCATGCGGGTCAACCAGATCAAGCCGCTGAGCTTGAGTGAGTTGCGCATACCCAACATGCGCGAGTTCGTCGATCATCCCGCCGGCTTGCATGGCGGGATCAGCAAGGCGGCCTTGGACAACGATCCCAAGGGCCTGCAAGTGATCGTCGAACCCTACCTGAACATGGCCGCAGGCGACGAGATCCTGATTTACTGGGGTGACGAGGATACCCCGGTTACGCCGTTCCCCTACGTGGTCAAGCCAGAGGACATAAATGGACTGCTGTTCATCCACGTGCCGCCCGCGCGCATCCCCAAGGGCAACAGCGAGGTCTGGTTCACGGTCAAGGCGCTCAGCGGTGACGGTGATGCGTCAGCGCGACTGCTCATCAAGGTCAAGCGCACCTTGCCTGGCGGGCCCAACCCCAACCCGGGCAGCCCGCACCATGATGGCCTGATGAGGCCGATCATTCCTTCCGGCATCATCGACCTGGACGTTGCCATGGAAGGCGTTACCGCCTATGTGATTTCCTGGCACTACATGGAAGTCGGCGACCGCCTCAACCTGAGCTGGGGTGGCGTCAAGGTTCAGCATGTGTTGCAGCCAGGGGAGGTGGGCAAAGTCATTCCGGTGTTTATCGACTACGCAACGATCCAGGCCGGTGGTGACTCAGAAGAACTGCTGGTGCTGTACTGGCTGGAAGACGAAGTCGGCAATGAGTCGGATGGCGCTTCGCGGCCCAGCTATGCCTTTGTCGAGATCAGCGCGTTCCTGTTGCCCCGGCCAGTGGTAGAACCGCTGGACAGCGAAGGCTACATCGATTTGGCGGCGCTCGGCCCGCAGGATGCCACGGTCTCGGTATTTGCCGACCTGCCCCTGGGCTTTGCCCCGGGGGATCGAGTTGAGCTGTTCTGGCGTGGCTACACCGCCGATACCATCGGCTTGCCGGTGCACCGTGAGGAGTCGGCGCCATTACCCAGCATGCCGCCGCCGCAACGAATCACCTACACCATTCCTAATGCATTGGTGCAGGCCATTGCGGGCGGTCTGGCCTATGTGGCCTACAAGGTCAACCGGCCTGGCTTTCCGCTGCCATTGCCTTCGCGCACCACGGCCATTGGCGTTCGGGGGGTACCGACACAGTTAGGCAAAGCCGAGGTTGAGGGCCGCGATGAAGACTACCTGCCCGATACCCTGCCGCGGGTGGTCATCACAATTCCACCGTGGCCAGCTATGTTCGCAGGCCAGGAAGTGAGGGTGGTATGGCAGGGCACCAAGGCCAACGGCAACGAATACATTGTTATGGAAGACCAGCGCCTCAGCGGAGCCCAAGTAGGCAACGACGTGCTGTTTGTCTGGCACGACCCTGAGCATCTCGTGGCCATTGCCGGTGGCAGCCTGGTGCTGTTCTACCAGGTCATGAATGCTTCGGGAGAGCCCTGGGTGTCGCAGCGACTGGAAGTCTGGGTGGGTGAGCCGGCGCCGGAGTTTATCCGGCCTGAAGTAGACGAGGCCGAGAATGGCGTGCTCGACCCGGTGGGTATTGTCGTGGCCAGTACCCTGGTACCGATCTACACCGGTATGGCACAGGGCCAGAACATTCATCTGGAGTGGCTGAGCCCTGTGGTGGCCGGCAATTGGTTCGATTATTTGCCCGTGCAAAGTGCTCGGGATGAGTACTTCAACGTGCCGGAAGAGAATATCTTGCCCAGCCTGAACCGGCCGGTGCGAGTGCGTTACGTGGTCAAGGAAACTGGAGAGCGAAGCCGCTACTCGGACTACCTGAACCTGTGGATCGGCCCGATGTTGACCAATCCGCCGCAGCCGCAGATTGAGGAGGCCAAGGGCGATGTGCTTGATCTGCTGTTGTTCCCCGGAAATGCCTTGCTGACAGTCGCCCGTTGGGACGGTATCAACGAAGGGCAATACTACTGGTTACGTTGCATTGGAGAGGATGAAGCTGGCAATGAAAAGACCATTACCCTGGCTGAACGGCAGACTATTGCGCCAAGTGAAGTTGATCTTGGAATACGCGCGGTGTTACCACGGGTTGAGCTTCAAAGTTTCGCCCATGAAAGCTGGATCCGCTTGGAAATGCTGGTAGCGTTACACGATGAAATCGAGGAAGACGACGCGATTAGATTTCCCGAGCGCCACTACCAATTTCTTCAAGTAAACGTTAGCCTGACAACGCCAGAAATTCTAGAAGCTCGTGGTAATGTACTGAACTTGGCCGCCTTTGCAGGGGATGCCACTCTATATGTTCAGCGATGGCAGGGTATAGCAGCAGGGCAAGTGATCTGGATCATCTTGAAAGGGTCACAGATGGAGCGGGCTCCCTGGGAACTTCCACTGGTGATTGCCCAGCGCGTGACGCTGGAAGAGGTGGATAACGGTATCCGCAAAAATATTCCTCGCTCGGCACTTACTACGCTTTCTGATGGTTCTAGGCTAAGTGTTCATCTGTGGGTAGATGTTCGTGGGGGAGGGGATCAGGAGCAGGCTATCGAGGCACCTGAGAAAGCCTATGAAATGCTAAATGCACCTGTTGTTTTGAATGTCTCTACCGGAGGGTTGGCCAGCACTGTATTACCTAATATCTGGGCCCATCCAACTGAAACCAATGCTGTAACTGTCAAAGGCGTCGCTGATCAGCAAGTGAGCCTGAGGCTATCAGGGCAAGGCAGATTCGCCAATGGACAGCAAACGCTTGCCATTACGCTTGACAAGTATGGTGAGTCGCAACAAAGGATCCGTAATCCTAACGCCAGTACAACGGTCACCGCTTCTGCAGTTGGCTTCAAGGATGTAACAGCGAATCTTCAGTTTCAAACAACCTTTCCGCCTGCAAAGTCAATTTCGTCAAGCGGTTTCGTTAGAGCGAATCTCGCCAGTGGTGCGTTGGCAAATGGCCGAGCCAGCAACAGAGTTGTATATGATGCAGCGCTAACGGACCTGTGGTACATGTTCGACACCCCTGATTCCCAGCCTTGGAATCTGACGGTTACGGTAACTGGAAGTGCCAGGATTGTAGGGTTTTCTGGTCAGGTCGCGGTGATGAGAATCAATCCGCCTGCTTGGAATCTTTTTTTTGATGTAACAAACACTCAAGCAGAAGAAGTAGTCATAACGTTCAGAATCAGGGACCCTTGGACGCAATTCTCTAGGGTGATGACGTTTATTTAGTCGATTGACATTTAGGGGAGGTCTGAAGTGCCCACCAATTTTTTATATTCCAACTGGTTAGAATTCAAAAATTCGGCGGCTTGCTAAAAATCAGGCGGTGGTTATTCTTAATTCAGTAAAGAAATGCAATTTACCTGAACCCGCACCATTCCCCACTGAGGACCTCCCGTTTCGGGCGGTCCTTTTTTTATGCCTGTGGCGAGTTGTTCAAAGTTGTAACAGAGCTGTTGGTTGCTTTTTTTTTAGTTCATAAAAAACACTAAAAACAATTAGTTATATGCTTTTGTTGAAGTGATTTAACACATTTCGTCCACGATTGCCTGCTTACTGAACACTCGTTTAGTATGGCCTCACGCCCCACCTCTCATCCCCACCACAATAATTCGAGGCCACCCATGACCCCTCCTGCGTCGCTGCTCAGCCAGGTCGAAGCTGGCATTGCCTGGATCACCCTCAACCGCCCCGACCAGCGCAACGCGCTGGACATCCCCAGCCTGAAAAACCTCCACGCCTTGCTCGAGGCCCATAACGCCGACCCGGCTGTGCGCGTGGTGGTGCTGACCGGCACCGGGCGCAGCTTCTGCGCCGGCGCGGATCTGGCCGAATGGGCCGAAGCCGAAGCCCGCGGCGCCCTGGAAAGCTATGGCTGGACCGAAACCGCCCATGCCCTGATGCAGCGCCTGCACAGCCTCGACAAACCGACCATTGCCGCCATCAACGGCACCGCCGTCGGCGCCGGCATGGACCTGACCCTGTGCTGCGACCTGCGCGTGGCGGCGGCCTCGGCGCGCTTCAAGGCCGGCTACACCAGCATGGCCTACAGCCCGGACGCTGGCGCCAGTTGGCACCTGCCACGGCTGATCGGCAGCGAACAGGCCAAGCGCCTGCTGTTCCTCGATGAGCTGTGGGGCGCCGAGCGTGCCCTGGCGGCCGGGCTGGTCGGTGAGGTGTGCGCCGATGACCAGTTGCTGGCGGTAACCGCCGAGCTGGCCGGGCGCCTGGCCACTGGCCCGACCTTTGCCTTCGCCCAAACCAAACGCCTGATCCGCGACGGTGCCCAGCGCACCCTGGCCGAGCAGTTGCAGGCCGAACTGGCTGCCGGCCTGCTCTGCGGGCGCAGCGAAGACGGCGCCGAAGCCTTGCGCGCAGTGGTGGAAAAGCGCGCGGCTAAATTCGTTGGTAAATAAACACTTACACGCACTTCTTCAGGATCGACTCATGAATTTCCAACTGACCCAAGAACAACAAATGTTGGTGGAAGCGGTACGCAGTTTTGTCGCCAAGGAGTTACTGCCCCATGAAGAGGCTGTCGACCGCGCCGACGAAGTCTCGCCCGAGCTTGCCGCGCAGATTCGCGGCAAGGCCGTCGCCGCCGGTTTCTACGCCTTCAACATGCCCGAGGAAGTCGGCGGTGGTGGCCTGGATTACCTGTCTCAGGCGCTAATCGAGCGGGAGCTGTCGAAGGTGTCGTGGGCCGTGCATGTGTTTGTCGCACGCCCGTCGAAGATCCTCATGGCCTGCAAGGATGAACAGATCAACGACTACCTGCTGCCGTGCATCCAGGGCGAGAAAACCGATTGCTTTGCCCTGACTGAGCCTGGCGCCGGCTCCGATGCCAACGCGATCAAGACCCGCGCCGTGCGCGAGGGCGACAACTTCGTACTCAACGGCAGCAAGCACTTCATCAGCCATGCCGGGCATGCCGATTTCGCCATCGTCTTTGCCGTCACCGATACCTACGAACACAACGGCAAGAAACGCAACGCAGTGACCGCCTTCCTGGTCGACCGCGGTACCCCTGGCATGACCATCCGCCGCGGGCCCACGTGCGTGAGCAACCGCGGCTATCACACCTTCGAGCTGTTCTTCGATGACTGCAAGGTGCCGGCCAGCAAGGTGCTGGGTGAAGTCGGCAAGGGTTGGGAGGTGGCCAACGCCTGGCTCACCGCCGGGCGGGTGATGGTCGCCGCCAACTGTGTCGGCCAGGCCCAGCGCGCCCTGGATGTGTCGCTGCAATGGGCGGCCGACCGCAAGCAGTTCGGCCAGCCGATCGGCACCTACCAGGGTATCTCGTTCAAGCTCGCCGACATGGCCACGCAGATCCGCGCCGCCGAGCTGTTGACCCTGCACACCGCCTGGAAGATGGACCAGGGCACGATGACCGACGGCGAGGCGGGCATGGCCAAGCTGTTTGCCAGTGAAGTGCTGGGCAAGGTTGCCGACGAGGCGGTGCAGATCTATGGCGGCATGGGCCTGATGGATGAAGGGCCGGTCGAGCGGATCTGGCGCAATGCGCGCATCGAGCGGATCTGGGAGGGGACTTCGGAGATCCAGCGGCACATCATTTCCCGTGAACTGCTGCGCCCGTTGTTGCGCTGATCAGGAGCCTGCTCATGTTACGAGACAATCTCAAACGCATGCTCGCCCCGCGCCACCTGGCGTTCGTCGGCGGGCGCAGCATGGCCCGGGCCTTCAAGCGGTGCGCCGAGGGTGGCTACCAAGGGCAAATGTGGCTGGTCAACCCGCAGCACGACAGCCTCGATGGCGTGCCGTGCGTCGCTTCGGTGGCGGACCTGCCCGAAGCGCCAGATGCCGTATTCATCGCCACCAACCGCGAATTGACCCTGACCTGTGTGGCGGAACTGGCCGCCAAGGGCGCCGGCGGGGCGATCTGCTATGCCTCGGGCTTTGCCGAGTGCGGCGCTGAAGGTCTGGCCCTGCAGCAGCAATTGCTCAAGGCCGCTGGCGACATGGCGCTGCTGGGCCCCAACTGCTATGGCCTGCTCGACTATCTGCACAGCGCCGCACTGTGGCCGGTGGCCCATGGCGGCAAGGCGGTAGAGCAGGGTGTGGCGGTGCTGACCCAGAGCGGCAACTTTGCTTACAACCTGTCGATGAGCGACCGCTCGCTGCCGGTGGCCTACATGGCCTCGGTGGGCAACCAGGCGCAGATTGGCATCGCCGAACTGATGGACGCGTTGCTCGATGAGCCACGGGTCACCGCCATCGGCCTGCACCTGGAAGGCCTGAAGAACGTGCCGGGTTTTGCCCGCGCCGCGCACAAGGCGCTGGAGAAGGGCATCCCGATCATAGCCCTGAAAACCGGTGTATCGCAGATCGGCGCGGAACTGGCGCTGAGCCACACCAGCTCGCTGTCCGGCTCCGATGCCCTGTACGACAGCCTGTTCGAGCGCCTGGGGGTGATTCGTGTCAGCGGCCCGGTGAGCTTTGTTGAAACCCTCAAGGCTGCGGCTTGCGGCCATTTTCCCAAAGGTAACAGCCTGATCGCCCTGGCCTGTTCCGGCGGTGATGCCGGGCTGATTGCCGACTATGCCGAGCGCAACGAGCTAAGCCTGCCCAAGCTCGACGACGGCCAGGTCGGCGAGCTGGCCCAGGTACTGCCGGCCTATGCCAACCTGATCAACCCGCTGGACTTCACCACGGCTATCTGGGGCGACGGCGCAGCCCTTGAACGCATGCTCGACAGCGCCCTGCGCACCGAGGCCGATGCAGCCATGCTGGTGCTCGACTACCCGGCCGAGTTCACCGGCGAGCGCAAGGAGTGCGACCTGCTGCTGGCGCTGTACTGCGCGGCGCTTAAACGTCACGGCAAGACCGGTTTTGTCACCTCGGCCTTGCCTGAGCTATTGCCGGCCTTTGCCCGCGAGCGCTTGCATAGCCATGGCATCGCCGCGCTGCAGGGCGTCGAAGATGGCCTGGCGGCCTGGGGCCGGATTGCCGCTTACCAGGCCAGGCGCCAGGCTTTGCTTGATCTGGGCGAGTCGGCATTGCCGCCGTTGTGCCCGCAGGCGCTGCACGGCGAGGGCGAACTGCTCAACGAGTGGCAGTCCAAGCAAGCCTTGCAGGCGTTCGGCCTGCCGGTGCCCAAGGGTGTGTTGAGCACCCCGGAGCAGGCACTCAAGGATGCGCAACCCCTTGGCTACCCCTTGGTGCTCAAGGCGCTCAGTGCGCAACTGCCCCACAAGACCGAAGCCGGCGCTGTCGCCCTCAATCTGCGCGATGCCCAGGCCTTGGGCGCGGCGCTGGAGCAGATGCGCGCCCGCATCGGCGCTTATGCGCCCGGTGTGCCGTTCGACCAGGTGCTGCTCGAACCCATGGCCAGCGCGCCGCTGGCTGAGCTGATCGTCGGCATCAAGCGTGAGAACGACTTCGGCCTGGCGCTGGTGATCGGCGCTGGCGGCATCCTCGTCGAGCTGCTCAAGGACAGCAAGAGCCTGCTGTTGCCAACCACCGACGGCGCCATCCGCAACGCCGTGCTTGGCCTGCGTAGCGCCGCCTTGCTCCAAGGCTTTCGTGGCCGTGAAGCGGCGGACCTGGAGGCACTGGTGGCGGCCATCCGTGCGGTCGCCGACTACGCCTGCGAAAACGCCGCGCAGTTGCTGGAGCTGGACGTGAACCCATTAATGGTCGGTGCCCAGGGCACCACTGCGGTCGATGCGTTGATTCGCCTTGGCCAGGTGTAAGGAGATGAACATGCACAACAGCCCAATGACCGGTGGCCAGGCCCTGGTGCGCCTGTTGGCCAACTACGGGGTCGATACCGTGTTTGGCATTCCCGGGGTGCACACCCTGGAGCTGTACCGTGGCCTGCCCGGCAGCGGCATCCGCCACGTGCTGACCCGCCATGAGCAGGGCGCGGGTTTCATGGCCGACGGCTATGCGCGGGTCAGCGGCAAGCCGGGGGTGTGCTTCGTCATCACCGGCCCGGGTGTGACCAACGCCGCCACCGCCATCGGCCAGGCCTATGCCGACTCGATCCCGATGCTGGTGATTTCCAGCGTCAACCACACCGCAAGCCTGGGCAAAGGCTGGGGCTGCCTGCACGAAACCCAGGACCAGCGCGCCATGACCGCGCCGATCACGGCGTTTTCCGCCGTGGCCTTGAGCGCCGAGGACCTTCCCGAGCTGATCGCCCGTGCCTATGCGGTATTCGACAGCGAACGCCCGCGCCCGGTGCATATTTCGGTGCCGCTGGATGTGCTGGCCGCGCCAGTGGCCCGCGACTGGAGCAATGAGGTAGTGCGCCGCCCGGGCCGGGGCGTGCCGGCCAGCAGCGCGCTGGATCAGGCTGCCAACAAACTGGCAGGCGCCAAGCGGCCGATGATCATTGCCGGTGGCGGTGCCCTGGGCGCGGCACAGCAGTTACAGCAACTGAGCACGCGCCTGGCCGCGCCGCTGTTCACCAGCGTTGCCGGCAAAGGCTTGCTGCCAGCGGATGCGCCGCTCAATGCCGGTTCGTCCTTGTGCGTCGAGCCTGGCTGGCAACTGATCGCCGAGGCCGACGTGATCCTTGCGGTCGGTACTGAAATGGCCGACACCGATTTCTGGCGTGAACGGCTGCAACTCAATGGCGAGCTGCTGCGGGTGGATATAGATCCGCGCAAGTTCAACGATTTCTACCCTTGCGCCGTGGCCTTGCAGGGCGATGCCCGGCAGACCGTCGTCGCCTTGCTCGAGCGCCTGGTGCAAGCGCCGCGCGATGCCGGTGCCGCCAGCGATGCCGTCGCCAGCCTGCGCCAGGCGGTCAAGGCCAGCCATGGCCCGCTGCAGGCGATTCACCAGGCGATTCTTGACCGGGTTGCGGCCGAGCTGCCGGCCAACGCCTTCATCAGCACCGACATGACCCAGCTGGCCTACACCGGCAACTACGTCTATGCCAGCCGTGCGCCCCGCAGCTGGCTGCACCCGACCGGCTACGGCACCCTGGGCTACGGCTTGCCTGCCGGGATCGGCGGCATGTTCGCCACCCAGGACCGCCCTGGCCTGGTGCTGGTCGGTGACGGCGGTTTCCTCTACACCGCCCAGGAACTGGCCACCGCGGTAGAAGAACTGGACCGGCCGCTGGTGGTCCTGCTGTGGAACAACGATGCCCTGGGACAGATTCGCGACGACATGCTCGGCCTGGATATCGAGCCGATCGGCGTGCTGCCGCGCAACCCCGACTTCGCCGCCCTTGGCCGCGCCTTTGGTTGCAGCGTGGCGCAGCCGCAAAGCCTGGATGACCTGCAACGGGAATTGCGCAGCGGCTTTGCCCGCAACGGCGTAACCCTGATCGAGCTCAAGCATGCCTGCGCGCGCTGAGCTTCAACCGCTTTTTTGGGAGACTGCCATGCGCTTTTCCGATCTGACCCAACGTATCGCCGGTGACGGCGCCGCTGCCTGGGACATCCACTACCGCGCCCTGGAACTGCTGGAAAAAGGCCAGGACGTGCTGCTGCTGTCGGTCGGCGATCCGGATTTCGACACTCCGGCGCCAATCGTTCAGGCCGCCATCGACAGCCTGCACAACGGCCACACCCATTATTCCGACGTGCGCGGCAAACTGGCCCTGCGCCAGGCCATTGCCCGCCGCCATCAACAGCGCAGCGGCCAGCCGACCGGCGCCGATCAGGTGACCGTGCTGGCCGGGGCCCAGTGCGCGCTGTTCTGCGTGGCCCAGTGCGTGCTCAACCCTGGTGATGAAGTGATCGTCGCCGAGCCCATGTACGTTACCTATGAAGCGGTGTTCGGCGCCTGTGGCGCCACGGTGATCCCGGTGCCGGTGCGCCCGGAGCACGGCTTTCGGGTGCAGGCCGAGGATGTCGCCGCGCGCATCACCGCCAAGACTCGCGCCCTGGCCCTGAACAGCCCGCACAACCCCTCCGGCGCCAGCCTACCGCGCAGCACCTGGGAGGCCTTGGCCGAGTTGTGCATCGCCCATGACTTGTGGCTGATCTGCGATGAGGTCTACAGCGAGCTGCTGTACGACGGCGAGCACATCAGCCCCGGTAGCCTGCCCGGCATGGCCGAGCGCACGGCGACCCTCAACAGCCTGTCCAAGTCCCATGCCATGACTGGCTGGCGAGTGGGCTGGGTGGTCGGCTCGCAAGCCCTGGCCACGCACCTGGAGAACCTGGCGCTGTGCATGCTTTATGGCTCGCCCGATTTCATCCAGGACGCCGCAGTGGTCGCCCTGGAACAACAACTGCCGGAGCTGGCAGTGATGCGCGAAGCCTATCGCCAGCGCCGGGACCTGGTCTGCGAGTGCCTGGCCGATTGCCCGGGCCTGCGCGCGCTCAAGCCCGATGGCGGCATGTTCGTGATGGTCGATATCCGCGCAACCGGCCTCAGCGCCCAGGCATTCGCCTATCGTCTGCTTGATCACCATGGCGTCTCGGTGCTCGCCGGCGAAGCCTTTGGCCCCAGCGCCGCCGGGCATATCCGCCTGGGCCTGGTGCTCGGCGCCCAAGCGCTGCGCGAGGCTTGCCAGCGCATTGCCCGCTGCGCCGCTGAACTGATGGAGGCCAAGGCTGATGCGTGACTATTCGCGGCTGTTTATCGATGGCGGCTGGCAGCTGCCGTCGGGCCAGGGCCTGGCCGAAGTGATCAACCCGGCGACCGAAGCAGTAGCAGGCAGGGTGCCGCTGGGTGATGAGCAGGACGTCAACCGGGCGGTCGCGGCGGCGCGTCATGCCTTTGCCAGTTGGTCGAAAACCCCGTCCAGCGTACGCGCAGGCTACATTCGCGCCCTGGCCGAACAACTCAAGGCCCGCGCCGATGAAATGGCGGCCGTCATCACCTGCGAGTTGGGCATGCCAGTGCAGTGGTGCCGGGCAGTGCAGGTCGACGGGCCGATTGCTGGCCTTGAGCAATACATTGAACTGGCCGGGCTGATGGATGAGGTGCGCGAGGTCGGCAACTCGCTGGTGGTGCGCGAAGCGGTGGGCGTCTGCGCCTTCATCAACCCCTGGAACTACCCGCTGCACCAGTTGATTGGCAAGCTGGCCCCGGCGTTGGCCGCCGGTTGCACGGTGGTGCTCAAGCCGAGCCAGGAAACCCCGCTGCATGCGTTTTTGCTGGCCGAGATGATCGAAGCCATCGGCTTGCCGGCCGGGGTGTTCAACCTGGTCAGTGGCCCCGGTTCCAAGGTCGGTGAGGCGTTGGCCCGCCACCCGCAGGTCGACATGGTCTCGTTCACCGGCTCCACCGGCGCTGGCGTGCGCGTGGCCCAGGCCGCAGCGCCGTCGGTCAAGCGCGTGTGCCTGGAGCTGGGCGGCAAGTCGGCGCTGCTGATCACCGCCGATGCTGACCTGGAAGCGGCGGTGCGCTATGGCGTGCAGGACGTGATGATCAACTCTGGGCAGACCTGCACGGCGCTGACGCGCATGCTGTTGCCGGCCAGCCGCTATGAAGAGGCGCTGGCAATCGCCCTGGATGAAACCCGCAGCCTGGTCATGGGCGACCCGCAAGATCCGCACAGCTTCCTCGGCCCCATGTGTTCGGCGGCGCAGCGGCGCACGGTGCTGGACTACGTCCGCATTGGCCAGGAGGAGGGCGCGCGGCTGCTGTGTGGCGGCGACACGGTGCCAGGCCTGGAACGCGGCTTCTACGTGGCGCCGACCCTGTTCGCCGACGTCGACAACCGCATGCGTATCGCCCAGGAAGAGATCTTCGGCCCGGTACTGTGCCTGATCCCCTATGCCGATGAGGCTCAAGGGGTTGCCCTGGCCAATGACTCCCCCTTTGGTTTGTCCAGCGCGGTATGGGCGGCGGACCGCGAGCGGGCCCTGCAACTGGGCCGGCAGCTGCGCGCCGGGCAGTGCTTCATCAATGGCGCGGCGTTCAACTACCAGGCGCCGTTCGGCGGTTACAAACAGTCGGGCAATGGCCGCGAGTGGGGCGAGGAGGGCCTGGCCGAGTTCGTCGAGACCAAGGCCATTCAGCTCTAAGGCATTGCGAGATACCCACCGTTCAAGGAATTTTCAATGAATGTACTGATCGTTCACGCTCACCCCGAGCCGCAATCCTTTACCGCCGCCTTGCGTGACCAGGCTGTCGCAACCTTCACTGCCCAGGGCCATCAGGTGCAGGTCAGCGACCTGTATGCGATGGACTGGAACCCGGTGGCCAGCGCCGCTGACTTCGTCACCCGCGAGAACCCGGATTACCTGGTGTATGCCCTGGAGCAGCGCCTGGGGGTCAAGAGCCAGTCGATTGCCGCCGACATCCAGCAGGAGCTGGACAAACTGCTGTGGGCGGACCTGGTGGTGCTGAATTTCCCGATCTTCTGGTTCTCGGCCCCGGCCATGCTCAAGGGCTGGATCGACCGGGTGCTGGTCTCGGGGGTGTGCTATGGCGGTAAGCGTTTCTATGACCAGGGCGGGCTGGCGGGCAAGAAAGCCCTGGTGACCGTGACCCTTGGCGGGCGCGAGCACATGTTTGGCGACGGCGCGATTCACGGGCCGCTGGAAGACATGTTGCGCCCGATCCTGCGTGGCACCCTGGCCTATGTCGGTTTCGAGGTGCTGGAGCCGTTCGTGGCCTGGCATGTGCCGTATATCAGCGATGAGGCGCGCAAGGACTTTTTGCGCAGTTACCAGCAGCGCCTGGCGCATTTGTCCGATGACCAGCCGCTGGTGTTTCCACGCTTGGCGCAGTTTGACGAGGCGTTGTATCCGTTGGCTTGAGGGCCTGATCGCGGGGCAAGCCCGCTCCCACCGTGGGAACGGCTTGCTCCGCGATAGAAACGACACCTACCCATTCGGGGTATGGTTCCAGGCGCCCGCTCCCTCGATAGTAACCCCGTCGGCTCACACCGAGCAGATCCTGGTGACACGACGGAGTGGCTATGCGAAAGACACTGAAGGTGATTTCCAGTCTGTTGCTCGCGCCCCTGGCAACGGCGGCGCTCGCCGCCGGCGAGGAGGCGGGCAACACACTCAGGCTGTACAACTGGACGGATTACATCGGCGAAACGACCCTCGCCGACTTTGAACAAGCTACCGGCATCAAGGTGATCTACGACACCTTCGACGGCTACGAAACGGTGCAGACCAAACTGCTGACCGGGCGCTCGGGCTACGACCTGGTGGTGCTCAACGCCTCCCTGGTGCCGCCGCTGATCAAGGCCCGGGTGTTCCAGCCGCTGGACAAGCAGCAGCTGCCAAGCTGGCACAACCTCGACCCGCAGGTGCTGAGCAACCTGCAAGGCTACGACCCGGGCCTGGCATATTCTGCGCCTTACACCTGGGGCAGCTCCGGGGTGACCTACAACGTCGACAAGATCAAGGCGCGCATGCCCGATGCGCCCATTGGTTCGCTGGCCATGCTCTTTGACCCGAAGATCGTCTCGCGCTTTGCCGACTGCGGCGTGACTCTGATGGATGCACCTAGCGAAGTGATCCCGCTGGCCCTCAAGTACCTGGGCCGCGACCCCAACAGCGCCAAGGCCGACGACCTCAAGGCGGCCCAGGACCTGCTGCTGAGCGTGCGTCCGTTCATCAAGAAATTCGATTCGGTCAATTACCTCACCAGCTTGCCCAACGGCGATACCTGCCTGGCCCTGACCTGGTCCGGCGACTACGCCACCGCCCAGGCACGGGCAGAGGAAGCGAAGAAGAACATCAAGCTGTCGTTCTTCATACCCCAGGAAGGCTCGCTGATCTGGTTCGATAACCTCTACCTGCCCAGTGACGCGCCGCACCCGGCCAATGCCCACCGCTTCATCGAGTTCCTCCTGCAGCCGCAGAATATCGCCAAGGTCAGCAACTACATCCACTACGCCAACAGCAATGCCGCCGCAACAAAGCTGGTGCAGGCCGAAATTCGCAATGACCCGGCGATCTACCCGGACGCCAGCACCCGCGAGCGCCTGTTCGCGCAGAAAACCCAGAGCGGCAAGGACATGCGCGCTATTACCCGGGTCTGGAGCACGGTCAAGACCGGTAGCTGAATTTTCAATTTTCCCCTCGCCAAGGACACTGCCATGGCCACGCCAAACAACGCCTTCACAGCACCCGCCGCCAACGACGCCCTGGTGGCAGCCGACAAAGCCCACTACCTACACGGTTACCACGTGTTTGATGAGCATGCCGAGCAAGGCGCGCTGAACATCGTCGAAGGTGAGGGCGCCTACATCTACGACACCGACGGCAACCGCTTCCTCGATGCCGTTGGCGGCATGTGGTGCACCAATATCGGCCTGGGCCGCGAGGAGATGGCCCTGGCCATCGCTGACCAGGTACGCCAGCTGGCCTATTCCAACCCGTTCTCGGACATGGCCAACAACGTCGCCATCGAGTTGTGCGCAAAGCTTGCCAGCCTGGCCCCGGGCGATCTCGACCACGTGTTCCTCACCACCGGCGGCTCGACTGCGGTCGACACCGCCTACCGGCTGATCCAGTACTACCAGAACTGCCGCGGCAAGCCGCACAAAAAGCACGTGATTGCCCGCTACAACGCCTATCACGGCTCCACTTGGCTGACCATGTCGATCGGCAACAAGGCGGCCGACCGGGTGCCCGAGTTCGACTATGCCCATGAGCTGATCCACCACGTCTCCAACCCCAACCCGTACCGCGCGCCGGACGACATGGACGAGGCGCAGTTTCTCGACTTTCTGGTGGCCGAGTTCGAAGACAAGATTCTGTCGCTTGGCGCCGACAATGTCGCCGCGTTCTTTGCCGAGCCGATCATGGGCTCGGGCGGGGTGATCATCCCGCCCAAGGACTATTTCCTGCGCATGTGGCAGGTGTGCCAGACCTACGACATCCTCTTCGTGGCCGACGAGGTGGTGACCTCCTTTGGCCGCCTGGGCAAGTTCTTCGCCTGCGAAGCGCTGTTCGGCGTGCAGCCGGACATCATCACCACCGCCAAGGGCCTGACCTCGGCCTACCTGCCGCTGGGTGCGTGCATTTTCTCGGCGCGGATCTGGAAGGTTATCGCCGAGCCAGGCAAGGGCCGCTGCTTCACCCACGGCTTTACCTACAGTGGCCACCCGGTGTGCTGTACGGCGGCGTTGAAGAACATCGAGATCATCGAGCGGGAAAACCTGCTGGCCCATGTCGAGGAGGTTGGCGGCTACCTGGAGCAGCGCCTGCAAACCCTGGCCGGGCTGCCGCTGGTGGGTGAGGTGCGCTGTATGAAACTGATGGCCTGTGTCGAGTTCGTCGCCGATAAGCGCAGCAAGGCGCTGTTTGCCGATGAGGTCAACATCGGCGAGCGCATCCACCGCCGGGCCCAGGCCAAAGGCTTGCTGGTGCGGCCGATCATGCACCTGAACGTGATGTCGCCGCCGCTGATCATCACCCGTGCGCAGGTGGACGAGATCGTTGAAACCTTGCGCCAGTGCATTGTCGACACCGCTGAAGAACTGCACCGCGAAGGGTTGTACGCGGGGGCATGAGAAGCGATCCATTGTGGGAGTCGGCGTTGCCGGCGATGGGCTGCATCGCAGCCCCCTGGCGGGTTAGACTGCCGGGCATGAGCCGAGCTACCGCCGACAACCCGATGTGCCTGTCTTTCGCCGCCCTGCAGCAATGGCACGCAGCGCTGCAGCACGCCTTTGCCCGCAGCGGCGAGGCCGATGCCCTGGCCGCCGTGGCCGCCGCCCTGAACCAACTGGTGGCGGTCGAGTCGATGATGATCAGCCTCGAACGCCAGGGCCAGCCGCCGCAACTGCTCTATCAACAGGGCATCCCCGAGCGTTACCGCGACGCCATCCTCAACCGCTACTTTACCGTCGGCTACCTGCTCGACCCGTTTTGCCTGGCGGTGGAGCAAGGCCTGGCCCAAGGCTTTTACCATTTGCAGGACATCGCCCCGGACCACTTCTTCGACAGCGACTACTACAAGACCTACTACCTGGGTACCGGCTGCACCGAAGACAGTTACTACATCGTCGACATCGACCCGCACAGCAAGATCTCCCTGAGCCTGTTCCAGGGCAGCGGTGCCAGCACCCTGAGCGATGAACAATTGCACCTGTTGCAGGCGGTCGAGCCGATGGTGCGCGAGCTGCTCAGCCGCTTCGCCCAGCACGGCCTTGAGCCCAGCAGCGAGGCCAATAGCCCGACCAGCATCCAGGCGGCTTTCGACAGCTTTGGCTGCAACGTACTGACCGAGCGCGAACGGCAGGTGGCGCAGATGATCCTGCGCGGTCACTCGGTGAAATCCACCGCCGCCGAGATGGGCATTTCACCGGAAACCGTGCGCATGCACCGCAAGAACCTCTACCTTAAACTGCAGATCAACTCGCAGTCCGAGCTGTTTGCGCGCTTTATCGACTGGTTGCGCCAAGGCTGACCGGCGGCCTTGTGGAGGCCCTGATGAACCGCTCTACCGAGCAACACCTGCAGGCCTTGAAAAACGACGGCTTCGTGTTGTTGCCGGGCGTGCTCGACCGCGCCCAGGTCAAGCTGCTGCGCCAGGCCATCGAGGTGCTCCAGGCATTTCACTGGGATTATCGCGGCGGCCTGATCGAGCACTACAAGTGCGTGTTCAACCGCGACCCGCTGTGGCTGGCGTTTCTCGACCTGCCTGGGGTGATCGAGCTCGCCGAGGCCGCCCTGGGCGATGACTGCCATATCATCGGTCAGACTGCCTGGCGCTGCCATCCGGGTTACCAGGGCATGCCATTGCACCTGGATTACCTGATAATGGAAGTGCCCGCGGCGCTGTGGGCCGCTCCCGGTTTCGAACTGCCCATGCAGATATGCACCCTGCAGTTGTACCTGGATAACATCGACGCCGACCTGTGCCCGACCCGGGTGGTGCCCGGCAGCCACAGGGCAGGGCGTGCGCCGCTCAAGGGCGAGCAGGGCTGGCAGGGCCGTCCAGCACAACCGGTGTTGTGCCAGGCCGGCGATGGGCTGATGTTTCGTAGCGAGCTCTGGCATGCCGGTGCTGACAACCGCAGCAAGCGCAGCCGCTATATGCTGCAGGTGCACTACGGCCGGCGCATGGTTGCGCAGAAGTTTTCACCTTACCTGCACTTTCACTTCAACCCGGCGGTACTGGCCGCCGCCACGCTACGCCAGCGCCGCCTGCTGGGCGAACACGCCGAAGCCGAGTACGACTGAGACTCAGGCCACGCCTCTGATCGCCAGCACATTGCACAAACGGTGTTCCAATACATGCTCGGTGGTGCTGCCGGTCAGGCGTTCGAGCAGTTTGCGCGGGTGGTTGCCCATCACCAGCACATCGGCGCGGCTGTGGCTGACGAACTCGGCGATGCTGCGGGTGATCGGCGCCGACAAAAAATGCTGGCGCTCCACCGGCACGGCATGACGCTTGGCCATCTGCTCGAAGGCCTTGTGGATCGACTTGCGCACATCGTCACCAAAGCCCGGCATGGTCACGGTGCCTGCGCCGAAGTCGGCCATGTGCGTGTGGGCGCTGTCGCACACGTGCAACAGGTGCAGTTCGGCGTTGCACTGGCGGGCCAGGTCAGCCGCAGCGCCGATCACGCTTTCATTGAGGTCGCTATGCGGGTGTTCCGGGTGGGTCGGGTCGACGGCGGCAACGACAATGCGCGGCAGCGGGCAATGCACGTCGGTAACCAGGTGCACCGGGCACGGGCACTCGCGCAGCAGTTGCCAGTCCAGTGGTGCAACCACCAGGCGCTTGAGCAGCGGTTCGTGTTGTACATCCTTGATCAACAGGTCGGGGGCAATCTCGGCGACCTGGGTCAAGGCCGCTTGTAGCACGTCGCGGGCCAGGATCACCTCGGTGCTGACGCGAATGCCGTTTTCGTGCAGCAAGGTCGCTTCATCGGCCAGCCACTGGCGGTTGTCCTGCATCAGGGTATCGAGACGGTGCTCGTCGCCGCTCATCAGCCCCAGGGTGTCGATTTCGTCGATAAAGGCGCAGATATGCAAGGCGGCGCCCGTGGCGTGGGCCAGGGCGGCAGCGCGCTCCAGCGCCGGGGTGTGGCGCAGGTCCGAACCGACCATCAGGAACAGGCGTTGGTACTGGCTCATGGGGTACCTCCGGTAGCGTTGTGTTGCCAGCCCCCAGTGCTTGAAGTCTAGTCCATGGTGTTGCCCGAAGCGCCGGGCTGATGCACAGCAGGTTCTTCGGCCGGGGTGTCGACGGCCAGCGGCTGCGCCACCCAGCTCATGAACAGCTCGTAGCCCACGGCCAGCATCACCGGGCCAATGAACAGGCCGATGATGCCGTTGGTCAGCATGCCGCCCAGGGCGCCGATCAACACCACCGGCATCGGTACGGCCACGCCGCGGCCCAGCAGCATGGGCTTGAGGACGTTGTCGGCGAGCCCGGCGAGCAGCATCCAGATGGCAAAGATCACTGTGCTGGCGCCGACGCCGTCATGGGCAAAAACGTAAACCACCACCGGCAAGGTGATCAACAGCACCGGCAGCTGGGTGATGCCCACCAGCAGCACCAGCAAGGCCAGCACGCCGGCCGCCGGCACCCCCATGACCACCAGGGCGATGCCGACCAGCAGCATCTGGATGAAGGCGATGCCGACCACGCCCTGGGCCACGGCGCGGATGGTGGCGGTGCACAGTGCGGCCAGCTGTTCGCCGCGCTGCGGGCCGGCGACGCGGTTGGCAATGGCCACGGCGGTGCGCTGGCCACTTTCGCCCTTGGCCATGATCAGGCCGGCGACGATCAGGGCGACAACGAACACCAGGATGCCCGAACCGATGCCGGCCAGTTGCGTCAGCAGGGTCTTGCTCAGGCCCTTGAGGTGCGGGGCGACCTGGGTCGCCGCCCAGCTCAGGTCGTTGCTGGCATGGGCCCAGATGCCATACAGCGGCGCGCCGATCAGCGGCCAGTCGCGAACGTTGGCCGGTGGCGGCGGGATTTCGATGTGCTGGTCCTCGAAGCCGACAATGCCTTGCTGCACGGTCTCGGCCACCGAAGCGCCCAACAGGCTCAAGGGCCCGATCAAACAGGCCAGGCCGATGACCACCAGGATAATAGCGGCCCAGCCCGGGCGCCCGCCGAGCCAGCCGCCCAGGTGCTGGCCCAAGGGGTAGAGGGTGATCGCCAGGATCACCGACCAGAGCATCAGGCTGAGGAACGGCTTGAAGATGTCGAAGCAGAACATCACCAGCACGGCGATCAGCCCGGCGCGGATCAGCACGTCGAGCAGTTCCCGGGCAGTGCTCAGTTGGATCGGACGGTTGTCGGCCATGACGGGCTCCGTGGGTGGTGGGATTCAGCGGCTCGCCGGGCAGCGGCTGGCGCCGTTGCTGGCGGCCTGACTGACCAGTTCGGTGAAGCGCTTGAGGTTCTGTTGGTGGGCTATTACCAGCGCTTCGATAGTGACACCGGCCGGGGTCTGGATGACGCTGCGGCAGGTCAGGGCGCCGGCATCGTTGCCATTGGCCGCGCGCAGGCGCCAGCGCGCGTCGAACAGGGCGTACTGGCCCGGTACCGAATCAAAACGCTGCACATCCACGCGCAGGCCCAGGCGTGGCTGGCCGCTGTTGCTGGAGAACTGGTTGATCAGGGCGTTCTGCAACTCGTCCGCCAGGCTTGCTCCCCACCATTCGGTCTCGAGGATCGCCAAGCTGCTGTTGCTCTGGCGAATCACCACCTGCGGACGGTCGACCTGGGGCGGCACGCTGATCCGCTCTAGTTGCACATCGATGCTGCTGGCCGCTACCGGTTGCTGCGGTATCAGGGTGTGATAGTGGATAGGGTCGCTGCGGCAGGCGGCGAGCAAGAGAATCAGGCCCAGCAGTGCGAAACGGGTGACGTGCGCCATGGTCGGAGCTCCTGCGGTCAATTGCGCGACGGTTTCAAGTTGTCGGCCGGGGCATCCTTGGGCCTGCCGCGTAGCAGGGATTCAGGGTTGCGTCCGAGGTAGTCGGCCAGCTCGCGCAACGAACGTGACATGCGCCCCAGTTCGTCGAGGGTCTGGGTCAGCTGTTCACGCTGCGGCGAGTCGTCGGCCAGGGTCGAGTTGGCCGATTGCAGGGTTTTGCTGACTTCCTGCAAGGTGCCCTGAACGCCCGGCAAGGTGCGGCTGTTGAACTGTTGCAAGCCCTTGCGCAGCTCCACCAGGTTGGCGTCGAGGTTGTTGGCGATGCGCTCGACCGGCAGGCGGTTGAGCTTCTCGACCATGGCCTGGAACTGCTCCTGCAACTGCTCCAGGCTGCCCGGCACGGTCGGGATGCTGATCGGCCGGGCCGTCGGGTCAAACACCACCTTGGGCGCCTTGGGGTCGAAATCCAGGGCGATGTACAGCTGCCCGGTGAGCAGATTGCCGCTGCGGGCCTGGGCGCGCAGGCCGTTGTCGACGAAAGTGCCGAGCAACTGTGCAGCGGCTTTTTCATCGTCGGGGTCGTGGTTGAGCGCCTTGAGCAGCTTGGTATGGGCCCGGCCCAGGCGTTGCGGATAGATGACGATGCCGACGTTGACCGGGAAGGTGCGTTTTTCTACATCGAAATCCAGGTTGATCGACACCACCCGGCCGATTTCGACGCCGAGGAACTCCACCGGTGCGCCGGTTTTCAGGCCGCGCAGGGCCTGTTCGAAGCGCAGGGTCAGGTACTGGGCCTTGCCGTTGGGCGGAGCGAGGGCGGTCAGTTCGTTTTCGAACAGCTCGAAGACCTTGTCCTCGCTGGCCACCTGGTCTTCGGGGTTGTATTGCGGGGCGCGAAAGGCAATGCCGCCGACCAGGATCGACGACAGCGACTCGGTGCGCACGGCAAAGCCATTGGCGCCGGCCTCGACATCGATGCCGCTGGCGTTCCAGAAGCGCGTGTTGTCGGTGACATAGGCATCATTCGGGGCGTTGACGAACACTTCGATATCCACGCCCTTGCCGTCCTTGGACAGCTCATACGCCACCACCTGGCCGACCGGGATCTTGCGGTAGTACAGCGGCGAACCGACACCCAGCGAGCCGAGGTCGCTGGCGTGCAGGATAAAGCGCTTGCCGGGCTCTCCATAGGTGATCGGCGGCGGCGACTCAAGACCGCTGAAGACCTTGGCGCGGGTGCTGGACTCGCCGGAATCGGCGCCGATGAAGTCGCCGGACAGCAGGGTGTCGATACCCGAGACACCGCCGGCGCCGATGCGCGCGCGCACCACCCAGAACTTGGAGTCTTCACGGGTGAAGTTTTCTGCCTGCTTGACCAGCTTGACCGTGGCGGTAACGCTCTTCTGGTCTTTGCTCAGCTCAACCGCGGTGACCTGGCCGATCACCACGTTGCGGTACTTGACCGCGGTCTTGTTGGCCTCCAGGCCCTGGCCGGTCTTGAAGGTGATTGCGATGGTCGGGCCTTGCTGCATGACGTTGTGCACCACCAGCGACAAGCCCACCAGCACCGCAACCAGTGGCACGATCCACACCAGCGAAATGCTGAAACGGCGCGTTTTGACCCCGGGCTCGCCGGGTTGTGGCCGTTCTTCTCTGGTCTCAGAGGTCATCCGCATGCTCCTTGTCGTGCTGCCAGATCAGTCGTGGGTCGAAGCTCATTGCCGCAAGCATGGTCAGCACCACGACCATGCCGAAAAACAGAATGCCCGGGCGCGGTTCGATATCGCCCAGGGCCTGGAACTTGACCAGCGCCGCCACCAGGGCGACTACCAGCACATCGAGCATCGACCAGTAACCGATCAGCTCGACGAAACGAAACAGCCGCGCGCGCTGGGTCTGCGCCCAGGTGCTCTGGCGCTGCACGGTAATCAGCAGCAGGCCGAGGGCGACGAACTTGGTCGCAGGCACAGCGATACTGGCGATGAAAATGATCAGGGCGATGTCCCAGGCGCCGTGCTCCCAGAACTCCATGACCCCGCTCATGATGGTGCTGTCGGCGCCGCTGCCGAACAGCGTGGTGTTCATCACCGGCAGCAGGTTGGCGGGAATGTAGAACACCAGCGCGGCGATCAGGTAAGCCCAGGTGCGGGTCAGGGAGTTGGGCTTGTGCGCGTGCAGGGGCGCGCCACAGCGCTCACAGTCGTGCGGCTGGTGGGTGTTGTCACAGGCCAGGCCGCAGGCGTGGCAGAGCACCAGGTTGAGCTCGGCGGCCCGTGGTGGGCGGCTCATGGCAGCAGCTCCCAGAGTTCGCGGATATCGCGCCCGGCGATGCGCAGTATCAGCAGGCTCAGAGCCGCCAGTGCGAGCAGGCCGATGCCCGGCAACACATCGAGCATGCCGGCCAGTTTGAACACCGCGACCATGGCACCGAGCAGGCATACCTCGAGCATGCTCCACGGGCGCAGGGTTTCCAGCCAGCGCATGCACAGGCGCAAGCCCGGCGCGCGGCCACCGGCCAGGGCAAAGCCGAGTACCCAGATCAACAGCAGCAACTGGAACACCGGGGCGATGATGATCGAGATTGCCGCCACCAGGGCAATGAAGGTAATCGGTCCGGTGGCCAGGGCCCTGACCGAGTCCCACAGGGTGGCACTGTTGTGCAGGCCTTTGAGGCTGATGCTCATGATCGGGTAGAAATTGGCGAACACCCAGAGGATCAACGCCGTGACGCTCAGGGCCAGGCGTTGCTGCACGCTCAGGCCGTTATAGCGCTGCAGCACTGCGCCGCAGCACTGGCACAGGGCTTTTTGGTGTTTGCCGAGGCTGACCTTCTGGTACACGCAGTCGCAATGTTCGCAGATGATCAGCTGATGGGTATCCAGCATGGCGCGCGCTCTGGCTGCGGGCGGGGACTAGCTCAATATAGTCGGCATGTGAAGATCTTCGCGGATTTTTCCGCCCGCCAGCATCCGCCGATAAACATGGGCTATACCTATCAGGCCCGATTCACCCGCACGGAGTGCGCCGATGAAGCCGCTAGCTGCTGTCTTGTGCCTGTCGTTGATTGCCCAACCGCTGCTGGTTCATGGCGAAGACGCCGCGCCGGCCAGTGCCTCGTCAGCGATTCGCAACCCCCAGGTGATCGACAAGGTCATCGACATGGGTGAGTACCTGCGCAGCCTCAAGGTGTTCAAGGTCAGCGCCGAGGTTTCGCGCGACACCGTGCTGGACTCCGGGCAGAAAATCCAGAGCCAGTCGAGCAATGTCCTTCAGGTTGGCGGCGACGATCGCCTGTATGCCCGCAGCGATGGCGATACCCGTTCTCTGGAGTTCTTTTACAACGGCAAGCAGCTGACTCAGTACTCGCCGTACCTCAAGTACTACACCACGGTGCAGGCGCCGCCGACCCTGGCCGAAACCTTGCACCGCCTGGAGGACTACTACGGTATCCAGTTGCCGCTGGAAGACCTGTTTCTGTTTGGCAGCGATCAGGCGCAGATTGATGTGATCCAGAGTGCGCTGTACGTAGGGCCTTCAAGCATCAATGGCCAGTTGTGCGATCACCTGGCGTTTCGCCAGGCCGATGTCGACTGGCAGCTGTGGCTGACCCGCGCCGACCAACCGTTGCCCTGCAAGCTGGTGATCACCACCACCGGCCAAGCCAGTGCGCCGGAATACAGCGCCGTGTACCACTGGGACCTCAAGCCCGACGGTAAACCGGTGAAGTACACCTTCGTGCCAGGCAAGGGCGATGTTGCCATTGCCTTGAAAAAAGCCAGCGAATAGGGAGATGCGATCATGATCAGGACTGCCTCATGCGCTGTGCTGTTGTCGCTGTTGAGTGTGTCGCTGCTGAGTTTCGCGCCGGTGCCTGACGCCGAAGCCGGCCCCCGCGCCATGGGCCATGCCCGCGCATCGGTGAACCGTGCGCCGCCCATGGGCGCGCCGCGGGCCCAGCGCATCAATACCCGGCAGAATGTCGCGGGCAACCGCGTCAACAGCAACCGCCCGGTCAACAGCAATCGCCAGGTCAATTCCGGCAACCGCGCCTACATCAACAACGGCACGCGCAACGTCAATATCGACAACCACCGCGATGTGGATATCGATGTCGATGGTGGCGGCCGCTGGGGTTATGACGATGACTACCATCCAATTGCCACGGCAGCGGCGGTGACCGCTACCGTGGTCGCCACCTCGGCGGTGGTCGGCGCGATCTTCAGACCCTCGCAGATGCCCGCCGACTGTGTGCAGGTAATGCGCTACAACACTACTTACCTGCAGTGCGGCTCGACCTGGTTCCAGCCGCAGTATCAGGGCAGCAACGTCACCTATGTGGTGGTCAATGCGCCGTAAGTGCGGCGGGCTTTTTACCATCCCTTGACCCCGCGCATGTCCGGCAGCTTGTGGGCGATGCCCTTGTGACAGTCGATGCAGGTGGCCTCGCCACTGGCCAGTGAAGTCGAGTGCATGGCTGCGGCGCGCTTGCTCTGGCGGGTGAAGTCCATGAACTCGAAGTTGTGGCAGTTGCGGCATTCGCGCGAGTCGTTGGCCTTGAGCCGCGCCCATTCATGTTCGGCCAGTTCGCGGCGGTGGGCGAGGAATTTGTCGCGGGTGTCGATGGTGCCGAACAGCTTGCCCCAGACCTCCTTGGAGGCCTGCATCTTGCGCGCGATCTTGTGCGTCCATTCATGCGGTACGTGGCAGTCGGGGCAACTGGCACGTACGCCGGAGCGGTTGCTGTAGTGGATGGTTTCCTTGAGTTCGACGAAGACGTTGTCGCGCATCTCGTGGCAGGAAGTGCAGAACTTTTCCGTGTTGGTCACCTCCAGCGCGGTGTTGAAGCCGCCCCAGAAGATAATCCCGGCGACGAACCCGCCCAGGGTCAGAAAACCCAGGCTGTAGTAGACGCTTGGCCGCCAGAGGATGCCCCAGTATTCCTTGAGTAGCCTGAACAGTGCTTGCATGGCGCCTCCTCAGGGTTTTTGCGCGGCGTTGGCGTCGTCTTGCAGCAGCTTGTCGATGGTTTCGAAGCTGTTGCCCACCAGCGGCTGTACCTCTTTTTGCACGACATGACACTGGGTACAGAAGTAGCGCCGGGGCGAGACCGCCGCCAACGCCTGGCCGTCACGGTCCATGTAGTGGGTGATGCTGATCATGGTGGCCTGGCTGCGCGCGCTGTTGGCACGGCTGTGGCAGGTCAGGCACTTGTTGCTGTTGAGGTCGATCTGGTAGCCGCGAATGCTGTGCGGGATGGTCGGCGGCTGATCGGGGTAATTACGTTCGCGCTTGAGGTCCTTGTTTTCATCGTTGGCCAGCGGTGGTGCCGGCATATTCTGCGTCAGTGTGCCGCCGGGGCGTCGGCCGTCCGGGCCGGGGGCGTCGAGGGGGTAGTCGACCTCGGCGGCGACCACCAGGCCGATTACCGCGAACATCAGCAAAGGCAGGCTGCGAATAGGCATGACGGTTCTCCTCAGGCCGCGCTGATCAGCTCGATGCGTATGGCGCATTTCTTGTAGTCGGTTTGCTTGGAGATCGGGTCTGTGGCGTCGAGGGTGACCTTGTTGATCAGCTTGTTGGCATCGAAAAACGGTACGAATACCAGGCCGCGTGGCGGCTTGTTGCGGCCACGGGTTTCGATGCGGGCACGGATTTCGCCACGCCGGCTGATCAGTTTCACCTCGCTGCCACGCCGCGCATTCAGGGCCTTGGCGTCGTCCGGGTGCATGTACACCAGGGCGTCGGGCACCGCCTTGTACAGCTCCTCGACGCGCTGGGTCATGCTTCCGGTGTGCCAATGCTCAAGCACCCGGCCGGTGCTGAGCCAGAACGGGTAGTCGGCGTCCGGTGCTTCGGCCGGGGGCTCGTAGGGCAGGGCGAAGATGATCGCCTTCTTGTCCGGGTAGCCGTAAAACTGCACTTCACTGCCTTTTTCCACGTACGGGTCCAGGCCTTCGCGATAGCGCCAGCGGGTTTCCTGGCCGTCGACCACCGGCCAGCGCAGGCCGCGCTCGCTGTGGTAACGGTCAAAAGCAGCCAGGTCATGACCGTGGCCACGGCCGAACTGCGCGTACTCTTCGAACAGGCCTTTTTGCGGGTAAAAGCCAAAGGCCTTGGCTTCATCGTTCTGGTAGCCGGCCTCCAGTTGCTCGACCGGGAACTGGTCGACCTGACCATTTTTGTACAGTACCTCGAAAAGGGTCTTGCCCTTGTATTCAGGGGCTTTGGCCAGCAGCTCGGCAGGCCAGACCTCATCGGTGGTAAAGCGCTTGGAAAACTCCATCAATTGCCACAGGTCGGACCGCGCCTCTCCTGGCGCGGTCACCAACTGATGCCAGAACTGGGTGCGGCGTTCGGCGTTGCCGAAGGCGCCTTCCTTTTCCACCCACATGGCACTGGGCAGGATCAGGTCGGCGGCCTGGGCCGATACGGTCGGGTACACGTCCGAGACGATCACGAAGTTCTCCGGTTTGCGCCAGCCCGGCAGTACCTCCTGCATGATGTTGGGCCCGGCGTGCATGTTGTTGCTGGCCTGGGTCCAGTAGACGTTGAGCACGCCGTCCTTGAGCATGCGGCTCTGCTGCACGGCATGAAAGCCGACTTTTTCCTGGAGGGTGCCAGCGGGCAGTTTCCAGATTTTCTCGGCGGTGGCGCGGTGCTTGGGGTTGGTCACCACCAGGTCGGCGGGCAAGCGATGGGAAAAGGTGCCGACCTCGCGGGCGGTGCCGCAGGCCGAGGGCTGGCCGGTCAGCGAGAACGGGCTGTTGCCCGGTTCGCTGATCTTGCCGGTGAGCAGGTGGATGTTGTAGATCAGGTTGTTGGCCCACACCCCGCGGGTGTGCTGGTTGAAGCCCATGGTCCAGAACGACACCACCTTGCGCTTGGGGTCGGCGTACAGCTCGGCCAGGGCTTTGAGCCGTTCGGCCGGTACTCCCGATTCTTTGGCCGCACGCTCCAGGGTGTAAGGCCGCACGAAGGCGGCAAATCGTTCGAAGTCGATATCGCTCCAGGTATTGGCCTTGTCGGCGTTTTTTGCCTCGGCTTCCCGTGGATCGTCTGCACGCAGGCCGTAGCCGATGTCATCGGCGCCCTGGGCAAAACGCGTGTGCTTGCTGATGAAGTCCTTGTTCACCGCGCCGCTTTCGATGATGTGATTGGCGATGTAGTTGAGGATCAGCAGGTCGGTTTGCGGCTTGAACACCATGGGAATGTCAGCCAGGTCGAAACTGCGGTGCTCGAACGTCGACAGCACCGCGACCTTGACCTGCGGTTGGCTCAGGCGCCGGTCGGTGACCCGGCTCCAGAGGATCGGGTGCATCTCGGCCATGTTCGAGCCCCAGAGCACGAAGGCGTCGGTGGCTTCGATGTCGTCGTAGCAGCCCATCGGCTCGTCCATGCCGAAGGTGCGCATGAAACCCATCACCGCCGAGGCCATGCAATGGCGCGCGTTGGGATCGATGTTGTTGCTGCGAAAGCCGGCCTTCATCAGTTTGTTGGCGGCGTAGCCTTCCCACACCGTCCATTGCCCGGAGCCGAACATGCCGATCGATTCCGGGCCCTTGGTCTTGAGCGCCGCCTTGTACTTTGCGGCCATGATGTCGAAGGCTTGTTCCCAACTGATCGGCTGGAACTCGCCCTGCTTGTCGTACTGGCCGTTGTTCATGCGCAACAGCGGCTGGGTCAGGCGATCGTTGCCGTACATGATCTTTGACAGGAAATAGCCCTTGACGCAGTTCAGGCCGCGATTGACTTCGGCCTTGACGTCGCCATGGGTGGCCACCACACGGTTGTCGCGGGTCGCCACCATCACGCTGCAGCCGGTGCCGCAGAAGCGGCAGGGCGCCTTGTTCCAGTTCAGGGTGACCATGTCGGCTTCGGTCACCAGGTTGCTGGCACTGGTGAAGATCGGCAGGCCAGCCGCCGCGGCAGCAATGGCGGCGGCCTGGGCCTTGGCGAATTCACGGCGGGTCATGCTCATTCGGCGTCTCCTTCTGGGGCGAGGAGTTCGTGGTAGATCAGCGCGGCGTTGAGCACGCCGGGCAGGTTGTTGATCTGCTCGATACGCTGCAGGATCTGCTGTTCATCCACGGCTTCGAGCACCACCACCAGCTTGCCGGCGGGGCTCTGTTGATGCAGTTCGAGGTTGTCCAGCAGGCTCAGGTTGGCCTTCACCGCCTCGAACAGTTCGGGGCGGGCATGTACCACCAGGCTGGCAATGTGCAGAACGTCGTCCATTGGCGGGCTCCGGTAGTCTCGGCTATCCGTTGGGTGGGCCGGGTGGGCCATACAACAGTTGGAAAAACCAGATGAGAAAGCCGTAGCCACCGACAAGGGTGACCGATAGCAAGGGGAACAGGCAGACGATCAGAAACACGAACAGCAGGGTTTCCTTTCTGCGCGCTGTCTTTTGATCTTCAGCCAGCGACATGGAGAGCTCTCCGGGCGAAATTGAACTGAGCCTAGATCAGTGGTTGGCGTTCGCGCCCGAATACAGCGGGCGGGCGACCAATGGCGCTTTTTTTGTAAGGTCTTTAGTGCGAATTGGTTGTGTTCAGATTTTTATCTGTCGCAGCACAAGCTTCACATGCGAGGTTGCGCCTGGGCAGAGCGCGGTGATCTACACTCTTTTGCACTGATCACGTCACTGCGCTGAGAAGAAATCATGCTTGATTACTTCGCCTTGGGTATTTTGATTTTTGTCGGCCTGGTGCTGTTCTACGGGATCATCGTCCTGCATGACATCCCCTACGAAATCGCCGTGCACCGCAACCACCCGCACCAGGACGCAATCCACGCCACCGGCTGGGTCAGCCTGTTCACCTTGCATGCGCTGTGGCCGTTCCTGTGGATCTGGGCAATGCTTTATCGCGAAGACCGCGGGTGGGGCTTTGGCGATGGTAAATCGCCGCAATCGCATGTGTTGCACCTGGAACAACAGGTCGCCGAGTTGCAACAGCGTATCGCCCACCTTGAGCGCGCAGCCGCGCCTGACCAACCAACAGCCAGCACCAACGCCGGCGAAGGAATCTAAGCCATGGACCTGCTGCTGATCCTCACGTATGCGGCGATTTGCGTGGCGATCTTCAAGCTGTTTCGCATCCCCTTGAACAAATGGACAGTGCCCACTGCGGTGCTCGGCGGCATCGTGATGATCGGCGCGCTGATCTTCACCATGAACTACAACCATCCCTACTCGGAAGTGGCGCGCTCCTATTTTGTCTCGGTGCCGGTGATCCCGGCGGTCACCGGGCAGGTGATCGAGGTGCCGGTCAAAGGCAACCAGCCGCTGGAGAAGGGCGATGTGCTGTTTCGCATCGATCCGGCGCCTTTCGAGTACCGGGTGCGCTCGCTCAAGGCCCAGCTCGTTGCGGCCCGTGGCGACCTGTACCGCATCAACGAACTGATCAAACGCAACTTCGGCACCCGCCGCGAGCAGGAAGCGGCAATTGCCCAGGTCGACGACCTGCAGGCACAGCTGGACAACGCCCAGTTCGAGCTCAACAGCACCGTGGTGCGGGCGCCGAGCAAGGGCTATGTCACCCATGTGTCGCTGCGCGCCGGGATGCGCGCCAGCGCCTTGCCGCTGCGCCCGTCAATGGTCTTCATACCGCAGGAAGGCCAGTACTTCGCTGCCTGGATGCGCCAGAACAGCCTGCTGCGCCTGGTGCCGGGGGATGAGGCGGAAGTGGCTTTCGACGGTATTCCGGGCAAGGTCTTTCGCGGCAAGGTCAAAAACGTCATCGCGGTGATCGCCGAGGGCCAGGTGCAGCCGTCCGGCACGCTGATCGGCTACACCGGTTCGCCACCGGCCGGGCGGGTGCCGGTCATCATCGAAATCGACGACCCGGCGTACGCCCAGTACAGCGCGCAGATGCCCGGCGGTGCCTATGGCCAGGCGGCGCTGTACAGCAAGCACTTTCCGCACATTGCCACCATGCGCAAGATCCTCCTGCGCATGGCGGCGTGGATGAACTATATCTTCCCGTTCCACTGATGGAGTACAGATGTACTCCTTGCTTGTTTACGCCTGCGGCCGCGTAGGCAGGTACGGCAACAGGCGCTCGGTTTCCTTGCGCACCACCGCATAGCATTCGCAGCTCAACTGCTCCAGGCGCGGGCGGTCGAGGACCTTGATGTGGCCGCGGCTGTACTCGATCACGCCCAGGCGCTGCAGCTTGCCGGCAGCATCGGTGACGCCTTCACGGCGCACCCCGAGCATGTTGGCAATCAGCTCCTGGGTCATGGTCAGCTGGTTGTCGTTGAGCCGATCGAGCGACAGCAGCAGCCAGCGACACAGCTGCTGGTCGATGGAGTGGTGGCGGTTGCACACGGCGGTCTGCGCCATCTGCGTGATCAGTGCCTGTGTGTAGCGCAGCATCAGCACCAGCAGCTCGCCATGGCGATTGAATTCGTCTTTCAGGCGCTGGCCGGGCAGGCGGTAGGCGTGACCGGCGCTCTGCACGATGGCGCGGCTCGGGGTGCTTTCACCGCCCATGAACACGGCAACGCCGATCAGGCCTTCGTTGCCAACCACGGAGATCTCCGCCGAGGCGCCGTTTTCCATGACGTATAGCAGCGAGACGATGGAGTTGGTCGGGAAGTAGACGTGGCGCAAGGCATCGCCGGACTCATAGAGCACCTTGCCCAGCGGCAGGGCGATCAGTTCCAGGTGCGGCAGCAGGCGCTCCAGCGCACAGGTCGGCAAGGCCGCCAGCAGGTGATTATCGTGGGGCCGGGCCTGTGGCTTGGTTGATGCGGGCATACGGAGCCACCGATGGCAGACGAGAGCTGTCTGGCTTCAGGGTACTCCTATCCGCGCGGCCTAGGGGAGGCTGGCGGTGGTCGGCAGGCATTGCGCGGTAATCTGGTGCAGTTCGCCGTCATCCACCAGGCGCACCACGCCGTCGGCCAGCGTCCGGCCGTCCAGGCTCAGGCTCAACTCGCCGGCAGCGCCATGGCGTACCTCGATGCGATAGCGGGTTGCCCCATAGCGATAGTGCAGCACGTAACCCGGCCACTCGGCCGGTAACAGTGGTTGCAGGCTCAAGGTCTGGCCACTGCGCTGCAGGCCCAGCAGCGACTCGACGATCAAGCGGTACATCCAGCCGGCGGCACCGGTGTACCAGCTCCAGCCGCCGCGCCCGGCGTGGGGCGGGGCGGCGTAGACATCGGCGGCCATCACGTAGGGCTCGACCTTGTAGGTCTCGATCTGCTCGGCGCTGCCCTGGCGCAACGGGTTGATCAGGCGCAGCAGCTCCCAGGCCCTGGCGCTGTCGCCCAGGCGGGCAAAGGCCATGCTCGCCCAGACTGCGGCATGGCTGTACTGGCCGCCGTTTTCACGCACGCCGGGCACGTATCCCTTGATGTAGCCCGGGTCCAGCGTGCCCTGGTCAAAGGGCGGATCGAGCAGCTGGACGATGCCGATATCGCGGCGCACCAGGTGGCGATCGAGGGCATCCATGGCCAGGCGGCAACGCCCCGGGGCGGCTGCGCCCGAAAGCACCGCCCAGCTCTGGGCGATGGAGTCGATACGGCATTCCTGGTTGGCCGCCGAGCCCAGCACCTGGCCGTCGTCGAAATAGGCGCGGCGGTACCAGGCGCCGTCCCAGCCATGGGCTTCGAGGTTGCCGCGCAGGGTGACGGCGCGCCCGTTGCAAGCCTCGGCGAACGCAGTGTCACCGTGGCGCTGGGCGGTACGGGCGAACTGCTGCAACACTTCGACGCCGAAGAACCCCAGCCACACGCTTTCGCCCAGGCCCTGCTCGCCGACCCGGTTCATGCCGTCGTTCCAGTCTCCGCTGCCCATCAGCGGCAGGCCATGCACGCCGCACTGCAAGCCATGTTGCAGGGCCCGCTGGCAATGCTGGTAGAGGCTTTCGTCCAGGGCTGAGCGGTTTGGCAGGTCGTAGTAGGACTCCTCGCCGGGGTTCAGCGCGCGGCCTTCGATATAGCCGACCTGTTCATCGAGCACGCCCAGGTCGCCCGTCACCTGCACATAACGGCTGGTGGCCAGGGGCAGCCAGAGCAGGTCGTCTGAGCAGCGGGTGCGTACGCCGCGCTGCAATGGCGGGTGCCACCAGTGCTGGACGTCGCCTTCAAGGTATTGATGGCTGGCACACAGCAACAGATGCTGGCGCGCCGCTGCCGGGTCGGCATGGATCATGGCCATGCTGTCCTGCAACTGGTCGCGCAAACCAAAGGCGCCCCCCGACTGGTAGAAGCCGCTGCGCGCCCAGAAGCGGCAGGCGATCACCTGGTACATCAGCCAGCCGTTGACCAGCACATCCAGGGCCGGTTCGGGGGTTTCGATGCGGATGCCGCCGAGCACCGTGCGCCAATGTGCCCGTACGCGGTCCAGCTCGACCGCCGCCGCGCGCAAGCCACGGTACTGCTGTACCCGTCGGGTGGCGGCGGTGGCGTCGTGCTCGGCGCCCAGGCGAAACACCACTTCCTGGCTTTCGCCGTCGGCCAGTTCCAGGGCGACTTGCAGCGCCGCGCAGGGGTCCAGGCCTGCGCCGGTGCGCCCGGAGAGCCTGGCCCGGCCCATGGCTGCCGGCGCACCCAGGCTGCCGTTGCGGCCAATGAACTCCAGGCGGTCGCAACTGAGGCTGCGGTTGGGCAGGTCGGCGTCGAGGAACGCCACCCGCGTGGAAAATTCGATCGAGTAGGCATTGCGCGCAAACAGCGCGCCGCTGAACGGATCGGCCTCGCTGGCCACGTGCATGGCCGCCTTGCTACGCAGGTCGCCCAGCACCCATTCCACGTAGCTGGTTACTGACAACCGGCGGGCCCGGCCCGAGCTGTTACGCACCTTGAGCCGCGAGAACTTCAGCGGTGCATCGAGGGCGACGAACACCCACAGCTCGCTGTGCAGGCCGTCTTCGTCATGCTCGAAAACGCTGTAGCCAAAGCCGTGGCGGGTACGGTAGCTGCCCTGGCCAGGGCACGGCTGCGGGGTAGGCGACCAGTAGCGGCCGCTGTCTTCGTCACGCAGGTACAGGGCTTCGCCGCTGGAGTCACTGACCGGGTCGTTGTGCCAGGGTGTCAGACGAAACTCGTGGGCGTTCTCGCTGAAGGTATAGGCGCCGCCGCTTTCGGATATGACCGAGCCGAACTGCGGGTTGGCCAGCACGTTGACCCAGGGCGCCGGGGTCGGTTGGCCCGGGCGGTGGTTGATGATGTACTCGCTGCCGTCGGCGCTGAACCCGCCGTAGGGGTTCTCCAGCAGCAATCCCGGCTGCACGCTCGGTGGTGGCCGTACCGGCGCCTGCAACAGGCTGGCCGGGTTGGGCTCGAAGCGCGGCAAGGCGTGTTCGCTGCGGCGTTGATGTACCTGTTCGGCGAGGCTGCCGCGGCTGTCGCTGAGCACCAGGCGGGCGACACTGAGCATCAGCGTGCGGTCTTCGCTGGACAGTTGCTGCGCCGGACGCACGAAGATCCCGCCCGGGCGGTCGAGCAAGCCCGCTTCGCTGCCCGAAGTCACCAGGCCCATGATCAGTTCCTGCAGTTGCTGGCGGTAGCCGGCCTGGTCCTCGTTCCAGATCACCAGGTCCAGGCTCAGGCCTTTCTGCCGCCAGTAGGCATGGGCCTGGACCATCTGCCGCACCAGTTCGATGTTGGCCGGGTCGCTGATCTGCACCAGCACGATCGGCAGGTCGCCGGAAATCGCCTGGCCCCAGAGCCCGGACTGGTTGCGCCGGTTGTTCATCAATAGCGCGCTTTCGCTACGCAGCGACGGGTTGGCATAGATCACCGAAGCGGCCATCTGCTCGAACAGCCGCGCATCGGCCAGGGAGGCGTTGAGCTGGCGCAGCAGCACCTGGCCGTGGGTCCAGGCCAGGTCGAAGACCCGGTCCGCCAGGTGGCGATCGCGGTACTTGTGAATCTGCTGCAGGCAGCTTTCGCGGCTCTGGGCAATGCCGGTGACCAGGTCGATGGTCGCGCTCTGCCCAGGCTCGAGGCTGATCCGGCAGCGAATGGCTACGATCGGATCGAGCACCGCCCCGGCGCTGTCGGACAACTGCTCAACGCTGGGTAGCAACGCCGCCGGGGCCTTGAGGGTACGGCCACGGCCGATGAAGCGGGCGCGGTCGGTTTCATACGAGATCGCTTCGATATCCACGCCATGGGCGGCCAGCAGGTGGCACAGCCACGGCACGGCTTCTTGCTGCGAGCGCGGTCGGCGGCTGCAGACGATGGCCTGCAATGGGCGCAGCAGCTCGCTCTGCACGAACAGCTTGCTGAACGCCGGGTGCAGGGCATCGCTGATGGCCGGGGCCAATACCACCTCGGCATAGCTGGTCAGCTCCAGGCTGCGGCGCTGGCGGCCATGGTTGGTCAGGTGCAGGCGGCGAAGTTCGACATCGTCCTCGGGCGACACGACGATCTCGGTGTGGCAGTCGATGTCGCGCTCGCGCAGGCGGAACTCGGCGCGTGCGTCACTGAAGATCGCCTCGTGGCTTTGCGGCCGGTACAGGGTCGGCTGGTGCGCCGTGGACCAGAATGCGCCGCTGGCGACATCGCGCAGGTAACAGAAGATGCCGAGGGTATCGCTGGCGATGTCCTCGTGCCAGCGGGTGACGGCAAGGTCGTTGCAGCGGCTGTAACCTGCGCCGGCGTTGTTGACCATCACGTGGTAATGACCGTTGGACAGCAACTGCACCGCCGGGCAGCGCCGGTTGGGCTCGGTGAATACCCGCAGTTGCTGCTCGCTGGGCGCGGCGCCGTCTTCGCTGACCGGCGCCTGTGCGGCATGCAGGTACGCGGCGGCGGTTTTCGGTACGCGCTCCTGAAGCAACAGGGCGCTGGCCTGGAACTGCGGGTCGGACTCGAAGCGCTGCTGCATGGGGCGATCAAGCAGCAGTGAGGTCAGGGCCAGCAAGCTCATGCCCTGGTGATGGGCCATGAACGACTTGATCACCACCGCGTTTTGTCCGGGCGGTAGCCGTGCTTCGCTGTAGTCGACGGCCTCATAGAGGCCGAAGCGCCCGGCGACGCCCAGTTCGGCCAGGCGCTGGAGGTTGGCGCAGGCTGCGGCGGGGGCCACCATCAGCGCCAGGGCACTGGCATAGGGTGCCACCACCCGGTCTTCACCCAGGCCGCGTTTGAGGCCCAGCCCCGGCACGCCGAAGGCCCGGTACTGGTAATTGAAGTGGGCATCGAGGCTGTTATACGCCGACTCCGATACCCCCCAGGGAATGCCCAGCTGGTTGCCGTGGGCGATCTGCCGGTTGACCGCGGCGCGGCAGGACTGCTCCAGCAACGTGCCTTGGTAGGAGGGCATCACCAGCATCGGCATCAGGTACTCGAACATCGACCCCGACCACGACAACAGCACCGGTTCGCCGGCATTGCTGGTGAGCAGGCGACCGAGAGCGAACCAGCTCTCCTGGGGGATCTGGCCCTGGGCGATGACGACGAAATTGGTCAGGCGCATTTCCGAGGCCAGCAGGTCGTAGAAGGCGCTGTCCAGGCGCTGTTCGTCGACGTTGTAGCCGATCACGAAGAGGTCACGCTGGTGGTCGTAAAGAAAGCTGAAATCCATCCTGGCCAGGGTTGCGGCCTGTTCGGCCAGCAGTACCGCGCTGCGGATGCGCTCGCGGGCCAGGCTGCGCACGGCGTTGACCTGCGCCTGCTCGGCGGCGGGCCAGTGCTGGGCATCGAGCTGCGCCAGGTGCCGCCAGCTCAGCGCTTGTGCTGCTGCCGGGTCGTTGCCTGCGGGCAGTTCGAAGGCGCGCAATTCGCCGAGCACGTCCTCGCATTGCTCATGCAGGGCGCCGAGCCAGAAGGTGCAATCGCCGGAGGGATCGGGTTGCGACAGGGGGCAGTCGATCAACCGTTGCAGCAGGCCTGGCAGTTGCTCAGGCGCTTGGCTGGCGTCGAGCTCTACGCGCAACGTCTGCAGCTCGGCGTCGGCGATGCCCGCCGCCTTGTAGGCTTGCAGCAGCACATCCAGGCTGTCCAGCAGCCCTTGGCGCAGGCGCCCATCCAGCAACGGCGCATCGGCCAGGGCCAGCAAGCCGGGCCTCAAGGTCAGCAGCAGGCCGGCGAGGTTGCCGCTGTCGACTGTCGACACATACAGCGGGCGCAGCGCCAAGCCGCTGCTGGTGTCGTACCAGTTGTAGAAGTGCTGGTGATGACGTTCCAGGCTCTGCATGCTGTGCAGCATCGCTTGCAGCCGTTGCAGCAGGCGCGCACTGCCCAGGTAGCCAAAATCATGGGCGGCCAGGTGGGCGAGCAGGGCCATGCCCATGTTGGTCGGTGAGGTACGGTGGGCGACGTTGGCGTAGGGCGCTTCCTGGATATTGTCTGGCGGCAGCCAGCGTTCTTCGGCATTCACGTACTGGTTGAAAAACGCCCAGTTGCGCCGGGCCAGCAAGCGCAAGAAGTGTACGCCCTGCGCCGACACGGCCTGGCTGGTGCCGCTGTCGGCGCGGCTGATCCACCAGGCCAGGGCCGGGGCTGCCAACCACAGCAGCAGGAACGGCGCGGCGAGGGCGAGCAGGCGCGGCGAGGGCGCCAACAGGGCGATCAAAGCCAGTGCCAGCGTGGGCGCGATCCACAGGGTGCGGTACAGCCCCGGCAGGCTGTTGACGCTGGTGCGTTCGACCTCCCGCGACGGGCTCCACTGCAACAAGCGGCGCTTGCTCACCAGCATGCGCCACAGCGTGCGGGCGATGGCATCCAGGCTGTAGTGGGCCTCGAACGGCAACCAGGCGAGGTTGAAGGCGGCGCGCACACCCTGCTGGCCGGCGCTGTACAGCACCGCCAGCAGGTGCTCGGCGACCGGCACATCGGTGGTTTTGCGCAGCAGCGCGAGCAGGGTGTCCAGCAGTGGCTGGGTCAGCAGCAGGGCGACCACGGCCAGGGTCCAGAGCCCCGCTTGCGGGGCGATCAACCAGGCGCAGAGCAACACGCTGAGGAACGCGGCTGGTTCCAGGCTGCGGCGCAGGTTGTCGAAAATCTTCCAGCACGCCAGGGCGCTGAGGCGGTTGCTGTGCAGGCCGGTAGCGCCCGGCGCCCAGGGCAGCAACCACGGCAGCAGTTGCCAGTCACCGCGAATCCAGCGGTGCCGGCGCTTGACGTCGGCGCTGTAGCGCGCCGGGTACTCTTCGAACAGCTGTACATCGCTGAGCAGCCCGGAGTGGGCATAACAGCCTTCGATCAGATCGTGGCTGAGGATGCGGTTCTCGGCAAAGCGGCCCTCCAGTGCCTGTTCGAAGGCATCGACTGCATAAATGCCCTTGCCGATGAACGAGCCATGCAGGAACAGGTCCTGATATACATCGGACACCGCGCGCGTGTACGGGTCGACCCCGGCGTCGCTGCCAAACAGCCGCGCATAGCGCGAACGTGTGGCGCTGGGCAGGCTGATGCCGACCCGCGGTTGCAGAATCGCGTAGCCACGGTGGATTCGGCCCTGGGCGTCGAAGTGCGGTTGGTTGAGCGGGTGCTGCATGGCGCCGATGAACTGGCGGGCGGCATCGCGGGGCAGTTGGGTGTCGGTATCGAGGGTGATGACGTAGCGAACCCCGCCCAACGCGGCGATATCGCCAACAATCAAGGCAAAGCGCTCAAGCCCGTGCCCGCGCAGCAGCGCATTGAGCTCGGCCAGCTTGCCGCGTTTGCGCTCGTAGCCCATCCAGGTGCGCTCGGCCGGGTTCCAGCGCCGTGGCCGATGCAGCAGGAAAAACCGCTCGCCAAGCTCGGCCGGGTATTTGTGGTTCAAGGCGCTGATCCTTTCGCCGGCCATGCTCAGCAGCCCTGCGTCCTGGTCCTGTACCTCGACCGGGCTGTCCATGAAATCGGTGAGCAGGGCGAAATACAGCTGCTCGTCGCGGTTGGCCAGAAAGCGCACCTCAAGCCCTTCGACGAGTTCCTCGACATCGGCACTGTTGGCCATCAGGGTCGGTACTACCACCAGGGTGCGGGCCTCGGCCGGCAGGCCTTCGCGGTAGTCCAGGCGCGGCAGCAGGCACGGGGCGACGGTAAGGGTCACCAACCAGTTGATCAGGCCGATGGCCAGGCGGCTGGTCATCAGCAGCAGCGGCAGGGCCAGCAGCACCAGGCCCCAACCGGGCCAGCCGGCACGGTAGCCGTCGAGCAAAAACGGCCAGGCAAAAATCAGCGACAGCAGCGCCACCGGGGCCAGAAAAAACGTCAGCGGCGCGCGGTGCAATAGCCGTTGCCAGCGCAGGTCCTGCGGCACGCGGGCGCCCAGGCGCTGCTCCAGTTGTGGCAAGCCGGGGCCGATCAGGTAGAAGCCGACATGCCCGGCGACGTCCGCCGCAGGCGGAGGCTGGCCACGCTGCCGGGCCAGGTTGACCGCCAGTTGTGCTACCTGTTCTTCGCTGTGCGGGCAATGGCGCGCCAGGCGCTCGATCACGTGGCGGTAATGATCACGGCTGGCGAAATCCATCTGCGGGTACGCCCCCGCCGGGTCATTGTGCAACTGCCGTTCTACCAGGCTCAGACGCTCGACGAACGCCCGCCAGTCGCTGGTCGACAGCAGGCGCAGGCTGGCAATGCTATTGCTGATCGACACCTGGTCGGCGGCCTGTTGCTGGGCATCCAGCTGTACCAGGCGCTCGATGGTCAGGCCGGACTCGGCCAGCGATTGCTCGATCCAGGTCAGCGGCTGGATCAGGGTTGCGCTCTGGCCCTGCAGCCTGCGGGTCAGTTCGGCGACGAAGGCGGCGGTCATCGGTGGTTGCGAGCGGGCCATATCGGCCACCACCAGCACCACGCTCTTGGCATCGTGCTCGGCGGTTTCGCTCAGGCGGTCAGCCCAGTCGTTGGCCTGGTTGCGGTCGGCCCAGCTGGCCATGACCCGCGCAGCGATGCGTCGCAGGTTTTCGATCAGGGCCAGGCGCAACATGATCGGGATCGCCCACAACTCACCGAGCGTCAGCGCGGTGACGCTCTGATAGGCCTCGACGAAGCGGCCCAGGCTTTCGTCATCGACCCGGCCATCGCCGTGGCTGATGGTTTCCAGGGCGATATCGTAAACCCTCGGCAAGCCTGCCGACGGGCCGTTGCCCAGGCGCGGCAACTGGCGGCTGTAGCCTTTGGGCAAGTGAGTCTTGGCCAGGCGGATATGGGCTTCGACCAGGTAATAGTTGTCGAGCAGCCATTCGGCGGCCGGGGTCACCCGCCGGGTGGTGGGTTGGGCGTCGATGAACTGCGCGCAACTGCTGGCCAGGACCCGTTCATTGTCGGCCAGGCGCGCCAGCAGGCCATCGGCTTTGGGTGCCGGATCAAGCCGGTGCTGGCGGGCGAGCAAGGTGCCATGGTTGGCCATCTGTTCGGCGCTGAACAGCTCCGAGCGCAGTAGGGCCTCGTAGCCGAACGTACGCGGTGCGGGTCGCCATGACAGGCGTTTGAGCAGCATCAGGGCACGGGGCCAGGGGTTGTCCATGATGTCCTTGTATGGGCTGAGGCTGACTGGCCCAGTGTGTCGCGCCGGTGGTGGCGGGTCTGTACGCTAGCGAACAGACCGCTTGCGCCATTGCGCTTAGCCTGAGGTGTGTCATCCATTGAGTGCCGGCGCCGGCCGGTGTTGGAGCACAGCCATGAAACATCCATTGCGAATCCTTTTCGCACTCGTTCTTTCGTTCGTCGCCCTGGCCGCCGTGGGCCTGCACAACAGCGCCAGTGCCGCCACGGCCGAAGACCTCGACAAAGACGCCCGCCAGGCGTTGCAAATCCTCTACAAGGCTCATCCTTTGGCCGAAACCATGTCGCGCACGGCCAAGGGTGTGCTGGTGTTCCCGAAAGTGGTCAAGGCCGGGCTGGTATTTGGCGGCAGCTATGGCGAAGGGGTGCTGTACAAAGGCAGCAAGGTCTCCGGTTACTACAACTCGGTCACCGGCTCCTGGGGCCTGCAGGCAGGGGCGCAGTCCTATGCCTATGCGGTGTTTTTGATGACCGACAAGGCGGTCAAGTACGTGCAGGACACCAAAGGCTGGGAAGTGGGTGTCGGGCCGACGGTGGTGCTGGTTGACCAGGGCGTGGCGAAAAACCTCTCGACCTCGACCCTCACGCAGGATGCCTATGCGTTTGTGTTCGACCAGCAGGGCCTGATGGCCGGGGTGAGTATCGAAGGGACGAAAATTTCGTTGATCAAACGCTGACGGTGTCGGTCTGAGTGTGTGAGGCGTGCTCCATCGCGAGTCAAGCACGCTCGCACAGGAGGAAGAGCCCCTTGAAGATCGCCACCTTCAACATCAACGGCATCCGCGCGCGCTTGCCCAACCTGCTCGACTGGCTGCAGCGCGAACAGCCCGATGTGGTCTGCCTGCAGGCGCTTCTGGGATTACTTTCGCCAGCACTGGCAGAAAAACTCAGGCCTGCGCATCGATCACCTGCTGGTTAGCGGCCCTGGCATCTGAGACTTGTCAGCAGGCGCCGCAGGCCTTCCTGCAGGCCGGTTGCCGCTGGCAGGCTGAACTGGTCGAGCAGGCGGCGGTTATCCGCGCGTGAATGGCGGATATCGCCAGGCCGGGGGGCGTCGTAGCGCAACGCCGGTGACTTGCCGGTTACCTGGCTCAAGGCTTTCACCAGGTCGTTGAGACTGGTGGCACAATTGAGCCCGACATTGACCGGCTCATGACGCACCGCCGGGCTTTCCAGGGCCTGGATCAGAATCTGCACCAGGTCGGCGACATAGACAAAATCGCGGGTTTGTTCACCGTCACCGTAAATGATGATCGGGCTGTCGGAGCTTACCCGCTCACTGAAAATGCTGATGACTCCAGAGTAGGGCGACAAGGGGTCCTGACGCGGACCGAAGATGTTGAAAAACCTCAGGACCACCGGCTCCAGCCCGTGCTGGCGCTGATAAAAACCCAGGCAGTGTTCACTGGCAAGTTTGTCGAAGGCGTAAGGCGTCAGCGGCATTTTGGGCGTGTCCTCATGGATGGCTGCGCCTTGGCCGTTACTGCCATAGATTGCCGCGCTGGAGGCGAATACCACCCGTTTGATCGCCCGTTCGCGCATCGCCTCACAGAGGTTCAAGGTCCCGATGAAGTTGCATTGATGGGTGCGTAGCGGGTCGTCCACCGATGCCTGCACCGAGGCCACGGCCGCCAAGTGGACGACCGCTGTGCAGTTTTTCAAGGTCTGGGAGACTATTGCGGCGTCCGCCACGTCGCCAATCATCACGCTCAAGTGCGGGTTGTCGACCGGCAGGTTGCTCAACTTGCCGCTCGACAGGTCGTCCAGCACCCTTACGCAGTAGCCTTTTTCCAGTAGCGCTTCGACCAGGTGCGAGCCGATGAAGCCGGCCCCACCGGTAACCAGGATTTTCTTGGCAGCCATCTTCGGTTACTCCGCAAATGAACAAGCGAGCTCAGTCAATGCTCAGGGTGCGCTTCCAGTCGGTCGGGAAGCGCACATGCAGCGGCAACTGGTCGATACGCCAACGCGCTGGCAGCGCCTGATCGAAGCGCGCGGCCACTTGCAAGCCCATCTCGCTGGCGGCAAACGGGCCGCGCAGCACCACTGGTGTGCGGCCGGCGCTATCGACCGCCTGCACCACATGGGCATCGCGCCATTCACCATCGGGCATGCGCACCTGCAGGGCTTGGCCAACGCCGGCATAACTGATGTTCTGCGGCTCCAGGTAGATCCACAGGAGTGGATCGTCCATGCGCTCCAGGCGCATCAGCAAAGTCCCGGGGCCGACATTCTCTCCGGGGATGACCATCACTTCGGCGATGCGCCCGGCCTCGGGCGCAGTGAGCGACAGCGCCGCCAGCCGGGTTTGCAGCCATTGTCGCTCGGCATTTTGCTCGATCAACTGGCGGTCAAAGTCGCGCGGCGGCTGGCGGGTCAACTGCTCGCGCCGCTCAAAGGCCGCCAGTTCTGCCTGGAGTCGATCGCGTTCGCTCTGCGCCGCCTGCAGTTCACCGCGGGTGGCGGCGCCCTGGGCAAGCAGTCCCTCGACCTGCTGTACGCGCTGCCCGGCGCGGCCGGCATTGGCACGCAGCGACTGCCGCTCACGGTTCACCCACTCGGAATCAGCGGCCACCGGTACTTGCGTGGGCAAGGCTGCCAGTTGCAGCAGGCGTATGCGCCATTCCGGGTTTTCCAGGTTGACCAGCAACTGCCCGGGCTGGACCTGTTCACCGGCGGCGACATGCACTTGTTCGACCCGGCCGGCATCACGTGCGCGCACCTCCTCGATCGGCAGGCGCAGTTGCGCGGGCGCGTCGATCAGGATCAGGCCAAACAGCAGTTTGCCTACCAGCCAAAGCAAGGGGCTGGCGACCAGGAACAGGATCAGGTACCAACGCAGACGGAAGGCCATGCGCTTGCCAGGGGCATACAGCACCTTGAGGCCGTGATCCTGGGTTGGGTTGAGTTCCTTTGGACTGTCAAAGCGAATGTTCATGAGCCGTTCACCGTTTTGGATAGTCAGCCCAGGCTTGCCAGTCAATGCCGGCGATGCCGTGAGGGGATAGCTGCGTGCGCCAGTCGGCGACTTGCTGTTGCAACTGCTCAGGTGAATGCCCGGCCCAGCTCTCGGACTTGAGCAGTTGTGGCTCTACGCTTTGGGCCAGGCGAAAACGCAAGTCCGGCCAACGCCGGGCAATGGCTTTGGCGCGTTCGGCGCCTCGCTCGCCATTACTTGTGTAAATCATCACGCTGACCTGGCGCACATCCAGGGCGGGCAGGGCGCAGGGCACGCAGGTCTTGCCCGGTGGGTCGGGCTCGAACCAGCGCGGGTGGCTGGCAATTTCAACTGGCCACGGGCTGGTAGCGGCGGCGGCCTTCAAGGTGTCGAGCCAGTCGCGCAGACGTTGATCGGCTACCGGCCAACCCAGTTGTTCGACTTCCAGGTCCAGGTGCAGGCTGGTGAAGGCCAGGCCCTGGAGCTTTTCCAGCAGTTCGATCAACTCATGACGCTGGCCGGCTTCGATCCAGCTCGGGTCGCCGAGCAGCAGGCTGATCTGCATGTCCTGGCGCGTGGCTTTTGCCAGCAGTTGTTCCAGCGCTTGGCGGGTGGCGGCCAGGTTGCGCACTTGTGCGCCGTTCAGCCCCAGGTAGATTTTCGACATGCCGGCCGTTCGCAGCGCCTGTAGTTCTGTGTCGCTGCGGCGTCTATCGAGCAAGGCCGAACTGTTCCAGACATAGGTGGCCTGGTTCCAGGTCGCGGTGGTGGTTGTCGATGTGCGGCCAGGGGCGCTGGGCAGGAGGGTGTTGGCAAGCAGGGGGAAGGCAGTTGCCGTACTGTTCAACGGTGACCATTGCTGTCGCTCGCGACCGAGCAGTTGCTCGGCCTCGGGGGCGTCCTCGACCAGCAGGTCAAGGTTGGCCTGGCGCAGCCAGGCGGCATGCCAGGCGGCGATCAGGTCGAAGCCGCTCTGGTGGTAGAGCCGTTTGGCCAGCAACTGGCCGTCGAAACCCTCGTCGCTACCGCTGGTATCGCGCCGTTCTTCTTCCTGCAGGGCCTGGGCAACCACGCTGCGTTGCTGGCGCCGCTGCTCCAGGCTGATTTGCCCGGCGTACTGAGCGCGCAATGCTTTGCTGAGCTCCAGGCCAAGGGTCTGGCGTTCGGCTTCGAGGCGCTCGGTGGCGGCGTCATAACGGGCTTCGGCCAGTTGCTTGCGTGCCCGGCTGTTGCCGACCAGGTCAAAGGGCATGGAGAAGTTCAGCGCGACCAGCATGCCACTGCCGGATTTCTCTGCGCCACTGCGGTACTCCTTGCTTGCGGCAACGATGACGTCCGAATCGACAGCGTGATACCACGGGCTGTGACGCTGCTCGTCAGCCTCGGCGCGCAGGTTCTGTTTCTCGCTGATCCGTGGGTGACGGTTGAGCATGGTTTGCCAACGGTCTGGTGGTTCGGGAGCCAAGGCCAGTGGTTCGGCCACGGCCTGGGCACTGGCCGGCACCGGGCGGGCGCTGAGCACGCTGATGTCGGCGCGGATGTCCGCTTCCAGTCTGGGCAAGCCCTCACAGCGCTGGGTCATGGCCTGCCATTCGCCAAGGCGCAACTGCGCCTGCGAATCACGCAACCAGCCACTGCGGTGGCGCAGGTGAATTTTCTCGGCGGCTTCGACGGCGGCTGTGTGCAAGGTCTGGCACAGCGCTAGCTCCTGCTGCGCGCGCCACCAGTCGGCGTAAGCACTGCGCAGTGCCAGACGCCGGCTGGCCCGGAGCAGGGCCTGGCGCAGTTGCTGGCGTTGCTGTTGATACTGATTGGCCTCAAGCAGTTCAAGCTGGCGGTTGAGGCTGCCGAGCAGTGGGTGGCGGACACCCAGGCTGAGGTTGCGGCCATAGTAATCATCGCGAATATCATCGGTAACCAACTCTTCGAATCGCCCAACGCCGGCCCCGGCAAATACCTGCCAGCCGGCTCGGTCCTCGTGCAGTTTGGCTTCGGCTTCGAGCGCGCGCAGGTCGGCTGCGCCGGCGCGCAGCAAAGGATCATTCTGTTGCCGATCGAGCAGTTCCTGAAGCGTCAGAGGCTCTCCCTGGACAAGGCTACAGGTCATGGACAGGGTCAATATCAGGAGAAATGAGCGCATTTAGAACCTCGTGGCTTTTTTCAGGACCCACCAAGGCGCCATGCTGCTTTCCTCATGGCCGCGACGGAACACCTCATTGAGCATGGCCACCGCACTCCAGCAGCGCATGATCAGCATAAACAACGGGAACACTGGCACCAGCACGGCCAGGCGCACGTCCTGGCGCGGTCGGTCGGAGACCATCAGCAACATGACCATGAACAGCACCAGGGTGATCGACAGGTACAACAGGTAGATCAATGAGGCGAGGATCAGCAGCGTGGTGCCGGGCAGCACGAACAGCGCAAGCAGTAGGTAGCCGAGGATGATGAACGGCAACACCAGTTGGAAAAAGAACCCACTGACCAGCACCATGATGAACGTTGGCCAGCCCAGCAGTGTGGGATTGATGTTGTGGTTGTGCTTGCGCACATACAGGAAGAACAGGTCGCCATCCCAGCGCAAACGCTGCATTAGAAATTGCCCGAAAGTGGCCGGTGCGTCGGTGTGGCCGACGGCCTGGGGTTCGAACGGGATGCGCAGGTTGTGGCGGGCGAAATAGCTTTTGATCCGCAGAGTCAGGTCCAGGTCTTCGGCGGTGTGGGTGTTCCAGCCACCGATCTTGACCAGAAAACTGCGACGAAAGGCCCCGAAAGCGCCAGACACATTGTTGACCAGATTCCACTCGGCCAGGCCGATCTTGGACATGTGGATCGACAGCAAGTATTCCAGTGCCTGCATCGCCGTCGATACCGAGGACCAGATATTGCGCACCCGCAAGCTCCCCGCCACGGCAGGCACCGAAGGGTCGGCGAAATGGCGGACAATCGAGCTGACCATGTTGTTGTCGAACGAGGTATCGCCATCCAGGGCCATGACAATCTCGCCACTGGCAAATGACAGTCCGGCGTTCAACGATGACACCCGGCCTCCGCGCTGCCATTTGGCGATGGGGCGCAAGTGGCGCTTGGGGTATAGCCGCGGATCGAGGCGAAAGCTGCGCACGGCGCGCAGGGTTGGTTGATTGACGGTGGCGCCATCGACCACCGGAATCAGCTCAATATGCCCCGGATAGGTTTGTTCGCACAGGCTCAGCAGGGTCTTTTGCACATCCAGGCCCTCGCTGTAACAGGTGATGATGCACGACACCCGCGGCAGGTACAGATTCAGTTGCGGCGTGGAGGACTGGCGGCGCACGAACCAGCGCAACACGCCCAGCAGCACCAGCAGGGTCAACGGCAGCTCCAGCAGCAGGAAGTAGGGAAAGAGCATGAAGAACAAGCGGCTCAGGCCATCGGGCCCGGTTAACGGGTACAGCGCGTTGTAGAGCTGTTCAAGAAACGGCGGCATGGCGATCTCCTCATGTCAGCTCACTGGCTACGCGGGCCAGCAGCAGCTCGGCATTTTCATCGCCATGAAGGTCATGCGGCGCCGTCAGGCTGGAAATCCGCAAACTGATCGAGCTGACTTCGGGGGCGGTGAACAGTTCGGCCACCTGGCCCAGGCGCTGCTTGACCGTATTCAGTCCCCCGGCACCGGTCTGCGGGAGCATGACCCAAAGGATTTCTTCGGTGCTGCGCGAGCAGCGGTCGGTCTCGCGCAGGACTTCCTGCAGGCGCGCTACCAGGCTGTCGACAAAGGCATGCCCGCGGTGTTCGCCCAGGCGTGTGACTGTCTCGTCAAGGTTGACGAAGCGCAGGCCCAGCACCGAAAAGGTCGAGGGGGTGTAGCGGCGGGCAATCTGCAATTGCCAGTTGAGCAGGTCGTAGAAGGTTCGCCCGCCCAGCAGGTTGAGCCGGCTGAAGTGACTGATATCGCCGGCTTGACCGTCCAGGCCCTGGCGGCAGCGCAGCCGACCGGCTTCGGTCAGGCGATAGTGGCGAATCTCGCGGACCCGCAAGCGGTCCGGTGCATGGGCCAGGCCACAATCCATACAGCGCGCCTGCACGGCCGCATCGACAAAGAACGCCTGGCAGCCGCGGCAGCAGTAGTTTTCCAGCGGGCGGTCATAATCGCTGCCGATATGGCGCAACTGCTTCAGGCAGTTGGGGCACAGCAGCATGGCATTCTTCAGGAATGCATCCTGCGGTGCTACATGGCCGCAGGTAAAGCAATGCAGCGACGGTTGCCGGGAGATGCTCAAGGCTTGGCATTCGGGGCAGACATCCACGAAGTTCAAGCGCCCCGAGCCGCATTCGCCACATAGGCGGATACGGTCGAGCATCTCGCCTTCTTCCAGCCAGTCCTGCTGGACCATCAGGCCCAGCCAGGCAAAGCTGCTGACCAGTTCTTCACCGGCCAGCGCCTCAAGCAGTGGATATCGGTAGTGCTGGGCCACCTGCGGATCGCGCACGGCGAGGACTTGTGCGCTGGCGCGCATCCACAGCCAGGACAGCACCCGGCTTTCGAAGCGCTCACGCCCCGGTGATTGCTCGAAGCGGGCAAAGCGCGACTGCCATAGTTGCCAACGTACCGTCAGCTCGTCCAGGTCGGCAGGTGCCGGCCCATCGCTCAGGGCAATGCAGGTGTCATCCAGCTCACGGCAGCAATAGATCAGTTGGAAGCGGTAGGGGCTTTCAGCGCGCAAGGTACGCAAGGCCCGGCTGGCAATAGCGGCGGGTTGGTCCAGCAACAGAACGTCGAAAGAGGGGGCAGCCAGCAGGCTGTCCAGATCGGCAAAGCAGTCCAGTGTCGCGCCGCTATGGCTCGACACAAGTCCGCCCAGCACCGCAATACGGGGGGTCGGGTTTGGCATGTTGTATTTCCCTGAGTGTCAGACAAATAACCAGTAGCCAGAAGACAGCCCGACCGACTTTAACAGTGCGCCAATATCCTGCTACCCATTTCGGATGAGCAGCATTTATTAATTTTTCTGACGTTTTTTTGACTTTTCCTCGAGTTGCCTGTTTCAACAATGCGCTACTGTTTTTCAAGCATTTAGCGAAGATCGTGATCATTGGCCACTTAAAAGCCACTATTGACCGAAAATTGACGGCGCTCAGCCTGCTTTGTGCGTTTGGCGCACCGGCAGTTCGATCCTGAACCGGGTACCGACCCCTACCTCGCTATCGACCCGTATCTGCCCCAGGTGTCGCTTGATGATCCCGTACGACAACGACAATCCCAGCCCCGTGCCCTGGCCGACGGGTTTGGTGGTGTAGAAAGGGTCGAAGATCTTCTGCAAGGTATCGTTGGGAATACCGCAGCCGTTGTCAGAGACCTCGATCCATACCTGTTCGCCATCGCTACCGGTGCGCAGGGTGATGGTGCCGCGCTGCGGGCCCATGGCCTGGGCAGCATTGACCACCAGGTTCATGATCACCTGGTTGATCTGCGAGGGCAGGCACTCGACCTCGGGTAACGGCGCAAAGTCCTTGATCACGTCGGCTTTGTATTTGAGTTCACTGGCCACGATGTTCAGGGTCGACTCTATGCCCTGCTGCAGGTTGGCCCACTGCCAATCCTGGTTGCTATCCACCCGGGAAAAGTCCTTGAGGTCTTTGACGATGCGCCCGACGCGGCTGATGCCATCCTTGGATTCGCGGATCAGCAGCGGGATGTCGTCAAGGATGTAGTCCAGCTCGATCTCGGTACGCAGGGTCGCAAGATTTGCACTCAAGACCGCCGGGTCGATGGCGGTTTCCGCCTCGCGGTAGGCCTTGAGCATGCCCTGCAAGCGGCTGAAATAATCGTCCAGCGCGCCCAGGTTGGAGGAGACGAAACCGATCGGGTTGTTGACCTCATGGGCAACGCCTGCGGCCAGTTGGCCCAGGGAGGCAAGTTTTTCCGATTGCACCAGCTGGCTTTCCAGCAGCTTGCGTTCGTCGATCTCGCGCTGCAGCGCGGTGCTGGCCTGGGTCAGGGCCTGGGTGCGGCGTTCGACCCGCTGTTCCAGTTCGTCGTTGGCGCCGACCAGGGCGCGGTTGACCCGGTTGATTTCAGCAAAGCTGCGCATCAGGCATACGGCCATGTATAGCAGCAACAGCACCAGCAGGGTCGAAAACACCAGCAGATAGAAGTGGTAGCGCTGGTCGATCAAGAGCGCTGCGCGTTCATCGCGGTCGAGCATCTGGGTAATGGCGTCCAGGCGCTCGGCCAGCGGTATCGCCTCGATCTGTTCCAGCAACTGATTGACCTTGGGTTGCTCGCGCAAGATCAAGGCGATGTGGTTGCTGAGGGTGTCGATGGGGGCGTGGAACTCTTCGGGCAGGCGCTCTTTGTTGACCGCCAGCTTGTTCAGACCCACGAGAATATCGGCTGCCTTGTCATCGGTGGTCATCTGGGCGAATTCCAGGCTGCTGAGCATCAGGTCGTAGGTCTCGGTGGCGATGCTATGTAAACGCAGGGTGTCAGCATCGGCCAACTGCCCAAGCTGGACCTGGATGCCATCGGCGGCGGTGGGCAAAAACGCCAGGGAGTTGCGCAGCACGGCGTTATGCGACTTGAAACGTTCGACCCGCTGGGATTTGTCCTCGAATGCCTGCTGATACTCGGCGTAGGCCGTGCGCCAGGCAGGCGTGTCGCCGTGCTGGTGGCGGGCTTCGATGCTGTCGAAGGTGTGCCACAGGCGTTTCATTTCCAAAAGCGGCGCCACCAGCGGGTCGTAGTTGTAGTTGATGGCGGTGCGCGCCTTGAGAATCTCGTTTTCCCATTGCGAGTCGTTCTGCTTGAGCTGACGGATCAGGTCGCGGGCCTGGGCATAGGTGTCACTCTCGTCGGCCTTGGACATCAGGTACAGGTACGTCAGTACCGAGGCCAGCAGCGCGGCGCTGGTTGCCAGTAACAGGAAGCTGCGACGGCGGGTCAGGATCATAGTGGTTTGCCCTGCCACTCACCGGTGAGGGTCTTGAGAAACTGAATGATCAGCGCCTTGTCTTCGGCGCTCGGCGTGCGCCCGAGCTGGTAGCGGAACATCACATCCACCGCGGCCTCCAGGGTGGCTGCCGAACCATCGTGAAAGTACGGGGCCGTGACGGCGACATTGCGCAGGCTCGGGACTTTGAACACATGGCGGTCCTCTTCGTCGCCGGTGATGTTGAAGCGGCCGAGGTCGGCGGCGGTGGGGTTGCCGCGATCCTTGAAGTAATCACCTAGCACGCCGAATTTCTGCAGCATGTTGCCGCCAATGTTGACCCCTTGGTGGCAGGCGATGCAGCCGTATTCCTGAAAGCGCTGGTAGCCGTACTTTTCTTCGATAGTCAGGATCGCGGTGTCGCCCTGCAGGTAGCGGTCGAAGCGAGAGCCTGGGGTCAGCAAGGTGCGCTGGAAGGTGGCCAGGGCATTTTCGATGGCGGCTGCGTCGACCTCCTGGCCATAGGCCTGGGCGAAGCCTGCGCGGTAGTCAGGGTCCTCGGCAATGCGTTGCACCACCACCTGCCAGTCGCTGCCCATCTCACTGGGGCTCTGCACCACCAGATGCGCCTGCTCCTCCAGGTTTTGCGCGCGGCCATCCCAGAACTGGCGAAAGTTCAGGCTGGCGTTGAACACACTGGGCGTGTTGACCGCTAGCGGCTGACCATCGACACCCGGCGCGCGCGCCTGGTTGTCGGCGCCGCCACGCTCCAGGCGATGGCAGCTGGCACAGGACAGGCTGTTGTTACGCGACAGACGCGGGTCGTTGAACAGTTTGCGGCCCAGTTCCACACGCTGCGGCGCAAGTTCGGGCACTGCCGGCAAGGGCGACAGCGGGCCGCCAACGGCCTGGGCCAGCGCTACGCCTGGCAGCAGCACCAGGATGCCTGCGAGGATCCGCAACTGAAACGCGATAGGCATCGGGCAACCCTCCGTGGTGACAATGCACGATGAGCCTGAGAATAGTCAGGCCCGGGCATCAGCGCTAACCGCCAGGGCAAATCTCATCTAGCCTGTGATCAGGGACACTGTTTGAAACAGGGAGGGGAGCATGGAAGAACCCGAAATGGAAAAGCCGGTGGTACTGCTGGTTGACGATGAAACCTCGATCCTCAGCAGCCTGCGCCGTTTGTTGCGCAGCCAGCCGTACGAAGTGCTGCTGGCTGAAAGCGGCGCACAGGCCCTCGAAGTGCTTGCGCAGCGCCCGGTCAGCCTGGTGATCAGCGATGCGCGCATGCCCAACATGGACGGCGCCACCTTGCTGGCGCACATCCACCAGCGCTATCCCGCCACCTTGCGCATCCTGCTCACCGGCTATGCCGACATGGACACCATCGCCAAGGCAATCAACGACGGCCAGATCCATCGCTACATCAGCAAACCCTGGAATGACGAAGAGCTGCTGGTGACCCTGCGCCAGGCGCTGTCCTACCAGCACTCGGAAAGCGAACGACGGCGCCTGGAGCAACTGACCCAGGCCCAGAACCAGCAACTCAAGGCGCTCAACGCCAGCCTCGAACAGCGCGTCGCCGCGCGTACCGTCGAGCTGCAGCAGACTGCCGATATGCTCGACCTGGCCTACGAAGAGCTCAAGCGCAGTTACGTGACCGGCACCGAAGTGTTCTCGCTGCTGGCCAACCTGCGCCTGCCCAAGGCCAAGCAGACCAATCGCCAGGTCATCGAGCTGATCCGCGTGTACTGCGCCCGCCACGGCCTGGACGAAGGCCACAGCCGTGATCTGACCATGGCTGCGGCGCTGTACAACATCGGCAAGATGAGCTGGAACGACAGCATGCTGACCTGCCCGGCAGACCTGCTGCCGCACACCGAGCGCGATTTGTACCGTGCCTACCCGAAGCACAGCGAATCATTGGTGATGACCCTGGAGCCGATGAAGGAAGCGGCGCGGATCATCCTCCACCATCAGGAACGCTGGGATGGTAGCGGCTTTCCCGAGCGCCTCAAGGGCGAGGCGATTCCCTTGGCGGCGCGCTGGTTGAAACTGGCGGTGGACTTTATCGAGCTGCAACGCGGCCTGGTGCTGGAGCGGCAAATGAACAGCGACGAAGCGCTGGTGTACATCCGCAAGTACGCCGGCAAGCTCTACGACCCGGGGTTGGTGGAGGATTTCGTCCAGGTCTGCGCCGAGTTCCTCAGTGACGTGACCCTGGCCGATCCGTCGGTCAAGGTGCTGACCACCCGGGAACTGGCGGGTGGCATGGTCCTGGCGCGCAACCTCAACGCCGATAACGGCATGCTCCTGCTCAATGCTGGCAAAGTGCTTAGCGCGGCGCTGGTCGACAAGCTGATTGCTTTCGAAGAAATGGAGGGTGGCAAATACAGTGTTTTCGTCAAGGACCCTGAAGAACAGGAACTGGCCGTCGCCGTCGGAGTAGGGGGTTAATGGGCTGGAGTACAAATGTACTCCTCCCTGGCTTCACATGCAGTTACGAATACCCGTGAGCGGTTTTCGGCGTGCCGATGCAGGTAGCACTAAGCTTTTAGCCCTTGAGTTCAGGTCTTCTCAGGAGGTGTGCCATGCCTACTCGTCGCCACTTTCTCGCCGCCAGTGCCACCCTGGCCGCAGGGCTGGCTTGCAGAGGTGCAGCCTTTGCCCAGAGCAGCAGCGGTTTGCTGGCCCGCAAGATCCCGTCCACGGGCGAGGCGCTGCCGGTGATCGGTGCCGGTACTTCCGGGAGCTTCGAGGTCGAGGTCGGCTCGGCCGAGTACCAGCAGCTCAAGGACGTGCTCAAGGTGTTCTTCAATGGCGGCGCCCGGGTCATCGACACCTCGCCCAACTATGGCGGCGCTGACGCGATCCTTGGCCGGTTGCTGGAGGAGGGCGGCTGGCGCGACAAAACCTTCATCGCCACCAAGATCGCCGCCGACAGCCGCGCTGCTGCCGAGGCGCAGTGGGCCGGATCGTTGCAAAAACTGCGCACCGACAAGGTCGACCTGCTGCAGATCCACAACCTGCGCGACTGGCAACGCCAACTGCCTTACGCCCGCGAACTCAAGGCTCAGGGCCTGACCCGCTATGTCGGCGTGACCCACTACCTTGACAGCGGCCTGGCCGAGCTTGAGCAGATCCTGCGCAGCCAAGCCCTGGACTTCATCCAGATCCATTACTCGGTCAATGCCCCGAATGCTGCCCGTACGGTGCTACCCCTGGCCCAGGACAAAGGCGTGGCGGTGTTGATCAACCGCGCCTTCGACGATGGCCGGCTGTTTGCCAAGGTCAAGGGCCAGGCATTGCCCGGCTGGGCGACCGAGGCGGGAATCGGCAGCTGGGCGCAGCTGTTTCTCAAGTTCGCCATCAGCCACCCGGCAGTGACCACGGTGATCCCGGCCACCAGCCGAGCGGACCGCCAGCTTGATCAGCTCAAGGCCGGCAGCGGGCCTTTGCTCACCAGCGTGCAGCAACAAGACCTGATCAAGCAGTTCGCCTAAGACGATGAAACGCCTGAGCACGCGTCTGTTCAATATCAGGCCCGGCGAAGCGCCGGCAGTCGCTGCCGGCCTGGCCTTGTTCTTCTTGCTGTTCGCCGGCTACTTCATGCTGCGCCCGGTGCGCGAAACCATGGGCGTGGCCGGTGGCGTGGAGAACCTGCAGTGGCTGTTCACTGGCACCTTTGTCGTCACCCTGATCGCCTTGCCGCTGTTCGGCTGGCTGGCCTCCCGAGTGCAGCGCCGGCGCATCCTGCCCTGGACCTACGGCTTCATGGCCAGCAACCTGCTGTTGTTTGCCGGGTTGTTCGCCGTGCAGCCCGACAACCTCTGGGGCGCGCGGGCGTTCTATATCTGGTTGTCGATGTTCAACCTGCTGACCATTTCCCTGGCCTGGAGCGTACTCGCCGACCTGTTCTCCAGCGAGCAGGCCAAGCGCCTGTTCGGATTGCTGGCGGCGGGGGCGAGTTTCGGCGGCTTGGTCGGGCCGTTGCTCGGCACCTTGCTGGTGGGGCTGATCGGCCATGCCGGGCTGGTGGTGCTGGCCACGGTGTTGCTGCTCGGCAGCGTGGTGGCGGCCATGTACCTGCAGCACTGGCGCGACCTGTATCCACTGCCGGCGCAAACCGAGCATCCCCGTTCACAGCCCTTGGGCGGCAATCCTTTTGCCGGTGCCAGCGAGGTGTTGCGTTCGCCTTATCTGCTGGGTATTGCGCTGTTCGTGGTACTGCTCGCCAGTGTCAGTACCTTTTTGTATTTCGAGCAGGCGCGGCTGGTGGCCGCGCACTTCACCAGCCGCACCGAACAGACCCAGGTATTCGGCCTGATCGACAGCGCCGTACAGGCCCTGGCGATCCTTACCCAGGTGTTCGTTACCGGCCATATCGCCCGCAAGCTCGGGGTCGGGGTGTTGCTGGTGGCAGTGCCGCTGGTGATGGTGCTGGGGTTTATCTGGCTGGCCCTGGCACCGCTGTTTGCCGTGTTCGTGCTGGTCATGGTGGTGCGCCGGGTGGGTGAGTACGCGCTGGTGCGGCCGGGGCGCGAAATGCTCTACACTGTGGTCGAACCAGAGCAAAAGTACAAGGCCAAGAACTTTACCGACACCGTGGTCTATCGTGGCGGCGATGCCGTGAGTGGCTGGGTCAAGCGCGGGCTGGATGTCATGGGCGATCATCCGCAACTGGCGATGTTGATCGGCGCGGGTATTGCCTTGGGCTGGGCGGGGACCGGATGGTGGCTGGGGCGTCAGCAGCGCCGGCGCGAGGATGGGCGCCATTGATGTGCTGGCTGAACTGGCCCCATCGCGGGTCAAGCCCGCTCCCACAAGTTGCCAGCTACACTGTTTCTACCGCCCGCTACCCCGGAGTCCATCATGAACAGGTTGCCATCCATCGGCCTGGGCCTGGCTTTGTCGGCTGTGTGTGCCCAGGGCTGGGCCGAAACCGTGGTACCGATCAAGGGCCAAAGCGCCCAGCAGGTGCAGGTCGATATCAACGATTGCCATAACGTTGCCGCCAGTTCCACGAGCACCCAGCCCCATGTCGGGGGCCGGGTACGCGGTGCTGCGGTGGGGGCTGCTGCCGGAGCCGTAGGCGCTCAGGTGCGTGGTAACCAGCACGATGAGGTCTACGATCGAGTCGACGACGACGTCAAACAGCAATACCGGCAGAACCGTGCCGGTGAAACCGCCGCTGCCGGCGCGGTAGTCGGCGGCGCCCGGCAGCGTCAGGAGCGACGCGAGGACCGGCGCACCAGCGAGTCAACCAGCGCCTCGGCCTACACCAGTTGCCTGCAGAACAAGGGGTACCAGGTCACGCCATAGGCGCCGTTGATCTGCTAGTCTGCTGGCTTTGATCTGTGTGCAGGCAGCCATGAACAACGATATTCCTGAACCCCAAGCGGTGTGCAGCCCGATCACCAGCAGCGCGATTTTCATGGTCGCCACCCTGGCGCCCGGCAGTGATGCGCTGCAAACCGTGCGTGAATGGTGCGCCGATATCGCCGGCCTGACCCGCTCGGTCGGCAAGCGCGTGCCGGCGGGCAACCTGTCGTGCGTCTGCGGTTTTGCCTCCAGTGCCTGGGACCAGCTGTTCGGCGGCCCACGACCCGCGGCCTTGCACCCGTTCCGTGAGTTCGGCGTAGAAGGGCGCCGGGCACCGGTAACGCCCGGCGATATCCTTTTGCACATTCGCGCAGAGCAGATGGACCTGTGCTTTGAGCTGGCCACCCAGCTGATGACGGCCTTGGGCGATGCGGTCAAGGTGGTGGATGAAGTGCAGGGTTTTCGCTATTTCGACATGCGCAGCATCGTCGGCTTTGTCGATGGCACCGAGAACCCGGTCGGCCGCCAGGTGCCCAAGTTTACCCTGATCGGCGATGAAGACCCGGCGTTCAGCGGTGGCAGCTATGTATTGGTACAGAAGTACCTGCACAACATGAAAGCCTGGAACGAGCTGAGCGTCGAGGCGCAGGAGCGGGTGATCGGCCGCACCAAACTGTCAGACATCGAACTCGGTGACGAGGTCAAACCGAGCAACTCCCACAGCGCCCTGACCACCATCACCGACGAGAACGGCGAAGAGCTGAAGATCCTGCGTGACAACATGCCGTTCGGCCGCCCTGGTGCGGGGGAGTTCGGCACCTATTTCATCGGCTATGCGCGCTCGCCCGCACCGATCGAACTGATGCTGGAGAACATGTTCGTCGGCCGCCCGGTGGGCAACTACGATCGCCTGCTGGATTTCAGCAGCGCAGTCACCGGCGGCTTGTTCTTCGTGCCCTCGGCCGAGCTGCTTGAAGATCTGGCCGAGCGCACACCAGGCTAGTGTTTACGCCGGTTTCAACTCGCTGTTGAGTAGCGCTTGAACCTCGGCAAAGCACTTTTGCGCGATCGCCGAACGCGGTTCGGTGCGGCGCAGCAGCAAGCCGATCGGTGCGTGCACGCTGGCCGCACTGATCGGCACGATGCGCAGGTGCTCACTCAAGCCTTCCAGGCCGTAATCCAGCGGCATGATCGCGCAGCATATGCCGGCGCAGGCGGCCTGGATCAACTGGTAGCTGGAGTCGCTTTCGAGCACCGCATGGGGTTGCAGGTTGCGGCTGCGAAAGCTCAGGTCGACCGACTGGCGATAATGCATGCCTTTGCTCAGCAGCCCCAGGGGCACGGCGCTGACAGCTTCCCAGGCCAACTCGGCATCGTCGAACTGAAAGTGGCGCACGTCATAGAGCAGGCCCATGCGCGTGGTGCCCAGCTCGATGACTTCGAAGTAGGCGCTGTTGATCTGGTCCAGGTAGCAGATGCCCAGGTCCAGCTGGTTGCGGCTCAAACCCTCGGTGATCTGCTCGGAGCTCAAGGAGGACAGCTGGAACTGCAGCTCCGGATAGCGCTGGGCCAGGGGCTGGAGAAACTGCATGGGATTGAAGCTCGACAGCGGCACCATGCCCAGGCGCAGGCTGCCAACGATCTGCCCGCGGCAGCTGGCGGCTTCGGCCTGCAAACCGTCATAGGCGGCCAGCAGGGTGCGGGCCCAGGCCAGGATACGCTCGCCGGCCTCGGTAAAGCCTTCAAAACGCTGGCCACGGGTTACCAGCACCAGGCCCAGTTCGTCTTCCAGGTTACGCAGGCGCATCGACAGGGTCGGCTGGGTGATATGGCACAGCGCGGCGGCCTGACCGAAGTGACGGGTCTGGTCCAGGGCGAGGAGAAACTTCAGTTGTTTGATATCCATGGCACAGCCTGGCAAGTCAGTGGGAGCGGGTGGGGAAACGGTAAAGCAAAGGGCCTGGACCGTCCAATGAGCATTAGTGACCGGCTGATAGAGGCGCTTGATCAGCAGATGATAGACCCACGATAGACCCACTCGATAAGCCGGTCGGATCTATCGATTGGACGCTGTTGCGGTTTGGCTCTAGCGTTGGCCGCAACTTCCTGACTGCTGCCAAGGGGCTGTGTATGAGTATCAAACTGGATGCGGTGTTCGTGCCGCTGAATATTGCCGTGCTGACCGTCAGTGACACCCGCAGCTTCGACAACGACACCTCCGGCGAACTGCTCGCCAGCCGCGCCGTAGAAATGGGCCATCGCCTGGTTGAGCGGGTGCTGCTCAAGGATGACCTGTACAAGATTCGCGCCCAGGTGGCCGGCTGGATTGCCGAGGAAGACGTGCAGGTCGTGCTGATCACCGGCGGTACCGGTTTTACCGGGCGTGACAGTACCCCGGAGGCGGTGGCCTGTCTGTTCGACAAGCACATCGATGGTTTTGGCGAGCTGTTCCGCGCCTTGTCGATCCTTGACATCGGCACCTCCACCGTCCAGACCCGGGCCCTGGCGGGCTTGGCCAACGGCACCCTGGTGTGCTGCCTGCCGGGCTCCACCGGCGCCTGCCGGACGGCCTGGGAAGGCATCCTGGCCGATCAGCTGGATGCCCGCCATCGCCCTTGCAACTTCGTCGCCCACCTCAAGCCTGGCACGCTGTGCGAATCGCGCCAGTGAACGGATCGCGGGGCAAGCCCGCTCCTACAGAATCGGTGCAAGACCTGTAGGAGCGGGCTTGCCCCGCGATGAGGCGCTTCAGCTCAAGACAAAATCCACCGGCAACAGCGGCGGCGGCAGGTCCTTGCGCCCGGTCGCACTCAGCAGCTCACGCTCCAGCGTACGCACCATGGCATCGGTAGGCAGGTCGTTTTCATCGCGGCCAAACGGGTCCTCCAGCTCGTCGCTGATCGCATCCAGGCCGAAGAAGGTGTAGCTGACGATCAAGGTGAAAATCGGGGCCAGCCAGCCCAGCGGCTCGGCCATGGCGAACGGCAGCAGGATGCAGAAGATGTAGATGGTGCGGTGCAGCAGCAGGGTATAAGGGAAGGGTAGCGGCGTGGTCTTGATCCGTTCGCATACCGCCTGCGCTTGCGACAAACCACGCAGGCGCTGCTCCAGATTGACGTAACGCCATTCGCTGATCTGCTGTTGCTCGGCCAGTTGCGAGCAGGTCTTGCCGATGCGCTGCAAAATGCCGTCGCTGACATTGTGCAGCGGCAAGCTCGACGCCTCGGCCACCCAGGGCTGCGCCGCCTGCAGCTCATCTTCGCCACGCAACCTGGCGTTGAGCGCATGGGCAAAACCACACAGTGCCAGCAACAAGCTATTGCGGGTCTGCGGGTCGGCAATCACCACGCTCTCGCGAATGAACGAGCGCACTTCGATGATCATCTCGCCCCAGGCCTTGCGCCCCTCCCACCAGCGGTCGTAGCAGGCGTTGTTGCGAAAGCTCATGAAGATCGACAGGGAAATACCCAGCAGGGTGAAGGGCGTGGCGTTGACCTTGGCGAAGAACGCCGGGTGCAGGTTCTCCACCAGTACGATCAGCGAGGCGAGCACAGTGACCATTACGCTGCGCCGGGCAATGCGCTTGGCGATCGAGCCTTTCAGGGACACCAGGACGTTGAGCAGGTTGGGTTTGGGATGGACGATCATCGGGGCTAGCCGCCAGTCATGTTCATGAAGCGCAAAATCTGCACCTCACCGTTGATATCGAAGTTATGGCTGTAGGGTTTGAGGGTCATGGCCTGGCGGATGGCCTTGTCCAGGCGCTCGGTATCACCCGGGTGGGCGCGCAGGACCTGTTTGAGGTCGGCGCAATGTTCATTGCCCAGGCACAGCAGCAGGCGGCCTTCAACAGTCAGGCGCACGCGGTTGCAACTGCCGCAGAAGTTGTGACTGTGCGGCGAGATGAAGCCGATACGGATGTCCGGCGCTTCGGCCAGGCGCCAGTAGCGCGAGGGGCCCTGGGTCGATTCGGCCGATTCGAGCAGGGTGAAGTGCTCGGCGATGCGCGCGCGTACTTCGTCGCTTGAGCAATAGGACTCGCTGCGCTGGTGCTCGCTGATCACCCCCAGGGGCATTTCTTCGATGAAGGAGATGTCCAGTTGGCGGTCGATGGCAAAGCGCACCAGGTCGACTACCTCATCATCGTTGCGGCCCTTGAGCACTACGCAGTTGAGCTTGGTGCGGCGAAAGCCTGCGGCATGGGCGGCGTCGATGCCGGCGATCACCTGGGCCAGGTCGCCGGTGCGGGTCAGGGCCTTGAAACGCTCGGCATCGAGGCTGTCGAGGCTGATGTTCAGGCGCGACAAGCCGGCATCGAACAGCGGCTGGGCCAGGCGGGTGAGCTGCGAGCCGTTGCTGGTCATGCACAGTTCGCGCAGGCCGGGCAGGGCGGCAATCCGGGCGCACAGTTCGACGATGCCGGCGCGCACCAGCGGCTCGCCTCCAGTCAGGCGGATCTTGCGGGTGCCCATGGCGACGAAACGCTCGGCGAGCTGATACAGCTCCTCAAGGGTGAGGATGCGTTGGCGCGGCAGGAACTGCATGTCTTCGGCCATGCAATAGACGCAGCGAAAGTCGCAGCGATCGGTGACCGACATGCGCAGGTAATCGATTTTACGACTGTAGCCGTCGACCAGTTGTTTGCCGTTTGCACTCATGATGGGCAGGGCCTCTTATATCGCGGCAGAGATGCGGTTTGCGGAATAAACCTTTGATGATTATTGAGGGTAAATAGCCGAGGCAAGTCGGTCAAATCACTAATAATGACCACGTGATAAGGTTCATCTATCGGTAGCCTGGAGGCCCCGTATTCATTGGCTTGCAGCGGCGTGATAGAAGGTTTTGATCGGTTTGTCATTACTTTTGATTAGACGCAAAAGTCCACGCTCAATAGGCTCAAAGGGTAGAAACGAAGTTCGCCATTAATCACGCTGACATTAACAAGTTGTTGAGTGGCGAAACGTTAAAGATGTCCTGCGTGCCAAGCGAGGAAGCCCCGATGAGCCAAGATGAACATATAAAAAACTATGACGCCCCTGCCGCCGGTTGGGGGGCGCTGAAAAGCGTGACCAAGAGCTGGCTGGGCAGTGAAAACGCCTTCAAGAACCTGCGGGTGATGCTCAAGACCAACCAGAACGGCGGTTTCGACTGTCCGGGCTGCGCCTGGGGCGAGTCGCCGGAAAGCGGCATGGTCAAGTTCTGCGAGAACGGCGCCAAGGCGGTCAATTGGGAGTCCACCGGGCGTCTGGTCGATCCGGATTTCTTCGCGCGGTACAGCGTCACCGAACTTGCCCGGCAGAGCGATTACTGGCTCGAATACCAGGGCCGCCTGACCCATCCGATGCGCTATGACGCTGCCACCGACCACTACGTCGAGACCACCTGGGAGGACGCCTTCGCGCTGATCGCCAAGCACCTGAACAGCCTCGAGTCCCCCGACCAGGCCGAGTTCTACACCTCGGGCCGGGCCAGCAACGAGGCGGCGTTCCTCTACCAGCTGTTCGTGCGCGCCTATGGCACTAACAACTTCCCCGACTGCTCGAACATGTGCCATGAGGCCAGCGGCGTCGGCATGTCGGAAACCCTCGGGGTCGGCAAGGGCACCGTGGTATTCGACGACCTGGAGCACGCCGACGCGATCTTCGTCATCGGCCAGAACCCCGGCACCAACCATCCGCGCATGCTCGAACCACTGCGCGAGGCGGTCAAACGCGGTGCCCAGGTGATCTGCCTGAACCCGCTCAAGGAGCGCGGCCTGGAGCGCTTCCAGCACCCGCAGCATCCGTTCGAGATGCTCAGCAATGGCTCGGAACCGACCAACACCGCGTACTTGCGCCCGGCCCTGGGCGGCGACATGGCGGTGATGCGCGGCATCGCCAAGTTCCTGCTGCAATGGGAACGCGAAGCCCAGGCCAAGGGCGAGCCGGCGGTATTCGACCATGCCTTCATCGCCGAGCACACCTCGGGGCTGGACGCCTACCTGGCCGAAGTCGATGCCACCGGTTGGGCGCATATCGTCGAGCAGTCGGGTTTGAACCTGGCCGAGCTGGAGCTGGCCGCGCGCATGTACCGGCGCGCCGAGCGGGTGATCATGTGCTGGGCCATGGGCGTGACCCAGCACCGTCACTCGGTGCCGACCGTGCAGGAAATCATCAACCTGCAACTGCTGCGCGGCAACGTCGGCAAACCGGGCGCCGGGCTGTCGCCGGTGCGTGGCCACAGTAACGTGCAAGGCGACCGCACCATGGGCATCGACGAACAGCCCCCGGCACGCCTGCTCGATGCCCTGGAAGCGCGCTTTGCCTTCAAGGCCCCGCGCCTGCACGGGCACAACGCGGTGCTGGCGATCCAGGCCATGGAAGAACAGCGCGCCAAGGTGTTCATCGCCCTGGGCGGCAACTTCGCCCAGGCCACCCCGGATACCCCGCGTACCCACGATGCCCTGCGCAACTGCGATCTGACCGCGCACATCGCCACCAAGCTCAATCGCTCGCACCTGGTCACCGGTCGTGATGCGCTGATTCTGCCGTGCCTGGGCCGTACCGAAATCGACGTGCAGGCCGAAGGCCCGCAAGGCATCACCGTTGAAGACACCTTCAGCATGGTGCATATCTCCCACGGCCAGCTCAAACCCTGTTCGCCGCTGCTGCGCTCAGAGCCGTCGATTGTCGCCGGCATCGCCAAGGCCACCCTCGGTGACCGGCCGATCGACTGGGAGTGGACCGTCGCCGACTACAGCCGCATTCGCGACCTGATTGCCGATGTCATCCCGGGCTTCGAGGACTTCAACGCACGCCTGCAGCACCCCGGCGGCTTCCACCTGGGCAACACCGCGGCGCTGCGCGAATGGCACACGCAAAGCGGCAAGGCGCAGTTCACCGCGAGCGTACTGCCAGCGCAACTGGTCAACGAGGAGGTGCTGGCCCGTGGCGACACCCCGGACCTGATCCTGCAAACCCTGCGCTCCCACGACCAGTACAACACCACCCTGTACGGGCTCGACGACCGCTACCGTGGGGTGTTTGGCCTGCGTGAGGTGGTCTTCGCCAACGAGCAGGACATCCTTCGCCTGGGCTTCAAGCCCAACGAAAAGGTCGACATGGTGTCGCTCTGGGAAGACGGTCGCGAGCGTCGGGTCAGTGGCTTTACCCTGGTCGCCTACGACATTCCACCGGGGCAGGCTGCGGCCTACTACCCGGAGACCAATCCGCTGGTGCCGCTGGAAAGCTACGGCGACCGCACTTTCACCCCAACCTCGAAGTTCATCGCCATCAAGCTCGAGAAAGCCAGCCCCGACAACCTGATTCCCTCAGCGCACGTCTGACGCCGCACTCGATTTCCACTTACTGACTGAAACCTGGACCCTGCAGCCGCCATTCGCTGGTGGCTGCGGGTGGGCCAGCGGTTTCTCGGGATACTGTCATGCTCAATCTGGATGCGTTGGATCTGGCGCGGATTCAGTTCGCCTTTACGGTCTCGTTTCACATCATCTTTCCGGCGATCACCATCGGCCTGGCCAGTTTTCTGGCCGTGCTCGAAGGCTGCTGGCTGAAAACCAGCAACCCGGTGTACAAGGACCTCTATCACTTCTGGTCCAAGTTGTTCGCGGTCAACTTCGGCATGGGCGTGGTCTCCGGCCTGGTCATGGCCTATGAGTTCGGCACCAACTGGGCGAGGTTCTCCGACTTTGCCGGGAGCATCACCGGGCCCTTGCTTACCTATGAGGTGCTGACCGCGTTCTTCCTCGAAGCGGGCTTTCTCGGCGTGATGCTGTTTGGCTGGGACCGGGTAGGGCGGCGCCTGCACTTTTTCGCGACGATCATGGTGGCGATCGGCACGCTGATCTCGATGTTCTGGATCCTCTCGTCCAACAGCTGGATGCAGACCCCGCAAGGCATAGAGATCATCGACGGCCGCGTGGCGCCGGTGGACTGGTTCAAGATCGTCTTCAACCCGTCGTTCCCTTACCGGCTGATGCACATGGCGTTGGCGGCGTTTCTCTGCACCGCGTTCTTTGTCGGCGCCTCGGCGGCCTGGCACCTGCTGCGCGGCAACAACACGCCGCAAATCCGCAAGATGCTGTCGATGGCCATGTGGATGATCCTGGTGGCAACGCCGGTGCAGATTGCCGTCGGCGATGCCCACGGCCTGAACACCCTGGAGCACCAGCCGGCGAAAATCGCCGCCATCGAAGGCCATTGGCAGAATACGCCCGGTGAACCGTCGCCGCTGGTGCTGTTCGGCCTGCCGGACATGCAGGCCGAAACCACGCGCTACAGCCTGGAAGTGCCGTACCTGGGCAGCCTGATCCTGACCCACAGCCTGGACAAGCAGATCCCGGCGCTCAAGAGTTTTGCCAAGGAAGACCGGCCCAACTCGACCATCATCTTCTGGAGCTTCCGGGTCATGGCCGGGCTCGGCATGTTGATGCTGCTGTGTGCCCTGGCGGCCCTGGTGTTGCGCCGCAACGGCGCGCTGTACCGCAACAAGGCGTTCTTGTGGCTGGCCTTGCTGATGGGCCCCTCGGGGTTGATCGCCTTGCTGGCCGGCTGGTTCACCACTGAGATCGGCCGCCAGCCCTGGGTGGTCTACGGCTTGCTGCGCACTACCCAGGCGGCCTCAAACCATGGCGCCTTGCAGATGAGCGTGACCCTGGCGTTGTTCGTGGTCATTTACTTCTCGGTGTTCACCGTCGGCATCGGCTACATGATGCGTCTGGTGCGCAAGGGCCCGAACGTCGCCGATGCGCTGCACACCGATGACGCCACCGCGCGCAGACCGCTGTCTGCGGCTGATTGAGAGAGGATTTCAACATGGCAATTCAAGGCATCGACCTGTCGATCATCTGGGGCGTGATCATCGCCTTCGGGCTGATGATGTACGTGATCATGGACGGCTTCGACCTGGGCCTGGGCATCCTCTTTGCGTTGATCGAGGACTCCCGCGAGCGTGACGTGATGATGAACACCGTGGCACCGGTCTGGGATGGCAACGAAACCTGGTTGATCCTCGGCGGCGCGGCGCTGTATGGCGCCTTTCCACTGGCCTATGCGGTGATCCTCGAAGCGTTGTACCTGCCGTTGGTACTGGTGCTGGCCGGGCTGATCTTCCGTGGTGTGGCGTTCGAGTTCCGCTTCAAGGCCCAGGCGCATAAGCGTCACCTGTGGGACAAGGCATTCATTGGCGGCTCGATCGTCGCCACCTTCTTCCAGGGCGTGGCGATTGGCACCTACATCTGTGGTATACCGGTGGTCGACCGCCAGTTCGCCGGCGGCGCCCTCGACTGGCTGGCGCCGTTCCCGCTGCTGTGCGGCGTGGGCTTGCTGCTGACCTATGCCTTGCTCGGCAGCACCTGGCTGCTGATCAAGACCGAGGGCATGCTCGAGTCGCGCATGCGCCATTACAGCCGGCCGCTGACCTACCTGCTGGCCTTGGTGATCGTGCTGATCTGCGCCTGGACTGCCTGGATTCACGCCGATATCGCCCAGCGCTGGTTGGCCGGCAGCCACTGGATGCGTTCGCTGCTGCTGGCGCTGCTGGCCATCGGCGCGGTGGTGGTGATCCAGAAGACCCTGCGCAAGCGCCATTCGCACTTGCCGTTCATCGGCGTGGTGGCGCTGGTGTTCCTCGGTTACCTGGGCCTGGCCATCAGCATCTGGCCGAATATCGTGCCGCCTGGCATCAGCCTGTGGCAGGCCGCTTCGCCGCCGTCGAGCCAGCTGTTTGCCCTGATCGGTGCGCTGTTCATCATCCCGGTGATCCTGGTCTACACCTTCTGGAGCTACCACGTGTTTCGCGGCAAAGTGAAAGTCGGCGACGCCTATCACTGAGGCAATTGCGCCCGCCATCGCACTTTTTCCGGTTTGTCGGCTCTATTCATGGCCAGGCGGTGCTGATCCCCAGCGCTGCCGCCGATTACCGACCCGGTGCCGATGGTTGATCCGTTTCTCGTTTTACTGCGACACCTGCGCCTGCCAGTAATGGCGGGCGCCTTGCTTGCCAGCCTCAGCGCCTGCACCCAGCAACAAGGCCGCGACATCGCCAACCAGTTCAGCGAAGGCCGCCCCCAGGAGCTGTTCCAGACCAGCGTCGACCGCATGGCCACGCTGGCGATGCGCGACAACCTGCGCAGCCTGTACCTGCTGATGAACAAGCTGTACCTGCGCAATCCCAACCAGTGGCGCCAGTCCGGTTATGTCGATGCCAGCACTGCCGAGCGGCAGATCCGCCAGGCCATCGAGCAGCGCCAGCCCTTGCCGCAACTGGGCGAGCGCCGCGACCTGGCTGCCCTCAGCTATGCGCTTAGCCCGGAGTTTCGTGGCGACCGCGTCGGCGCCTTCATCTATGCCATCGGCAGCATGCTGGTCACCGCCCACGGCGGGCGCACCGAGTTCTTCATGACCGATAGCATCGACCCGCAGTTCGTCAGCAATGCCGCGCGCAACATAGAAAAGGCCACCTGGCTGCTCAGCCAGCGCCAGGACGCCAACGGCGTGCTGCTGTTGTTTTCCAACGAGATATCGGAGGAGGGCAGCAACCTGAGCTTTGCCGTAGAGTTCGGCAAGATCGTCGCGCGCCTGGACCTGCTGGCGCAGATGCTCGACGAGCGCTACCGGCGCATTGGCTTGAACTACGCGCAAAGCCTGCTGCTGATGAATTTCCTGCCGGTGCAATAGGCCAGGGAACTCAGGGCTACTTGCGGCAATCCTAGTTGATGTAGGTACTCTTTATCCGGAGGCACCACCATGCGCCGTTTACTGCTCGTTTCCTCGCTTGTGTTCTGTCTGCCCTTCGGCTCGGCCCTGGCCAAAGTCGACGCCGGTGATGTTGCCACCTCGGCCGGGGTATCCGCTTCGCTGTACTCGACTTTCAAGGATGACAAACGGATCATCCCGGCGCGTGACGATGCCTCATCGTTCATCGCCAGTGACGGTGCGATCCGCGGGGTGTATCTGGAGTCGATGCTGCAGAGCATCCGCGCGCAGAACCCGGACCTCAAAGCCAGCGACGAAGAGCTGGCCCGGGCAATCCTGCTGCAAGACACCTTCGGCGCCGGGCAGTAACCCGCATCACAGCGCTTCAATCGCCTGCCGGTAACGCTGGCCGGCCAGGCTCATGCTGTTGTTGTGGGTAGCCCCCGGCACCAGCAGCAGGCTTTTGGGCTGCTGCGCCGCAGCGAACAGCTGTTCGCTGAAGCGCGGTGGCACAAAGCGGTCGTCCAGCCCATGCACCACCAGCAACGGCATGCCGATATCGGCAATCTTGTCGATCGAATCGAACTTCTGCGACAGCAGCCAGCGCACCGGCAATGAGGTCTTGGCCACTGCCGTAGCGGCATCGCCCAGGGAGGTAAAGGTCGATTCGATGATCAAGCCGCGCGCCTGTACCGGGCGCTGGGCCTTGTGCGCCTGCTGCCCCAGTTGCGCCGCCAGCTCGACCGCCACCGCGCCACCTAGCGAGTGCCCGTAGATCAGGCGCTTGTGCGGGTCGGGCTGCAACGCCTGCAAGCGTTCCCAAGCCACTCGCGCATCCTCGTAGACCGTCGCCTCGGACGGCAGCTCGCCACGGCTCTGGCCAAAGCCGCGGTAATCGATCGCCAGCACCGAATAGCCGAGGTTATGCAACTGCTGGATGCGAAACAGCTGGCCGGTAAGGTTCCAGCGCACCCCGTGCAGGTAGAGGATGGCCGGCGCATCGGGGTTTTTCGCCGGCCACCACCAGGCATGGATGTTCTGCTCGGCCTTGAAGCTTGTGGGCCGCAGCTCAAGCTCCTGCACGCCGCCGGGCATGCCGCGGTACCAACTGGCGTTGCCCGGCTCGATACGGAACAGCAGCTCTCGTTCCTTGTGCTCAAGCACCGCGCAGCCCACCGGCAGGCCGATGATCACGCTGGCCAGGGCCAGCCCGTAGAGCCAGCGGCGAGGGCGCTTGAGCGAGAAAAATGCCATGGGAAATCGTTCGTCTGAATGCAAAGACGCGTTGTAACAGAAGCACCGACCAGGCTGAACGGAAATTTTGCGAACGGCGCGCTGATTCGGTTACAGGATGTTGGGTACGCCGGGCTCAGGCGGGTGCGACCCATTCGCCAAACAACGGTTGCCGGGCAAGTTCGAGCCTGGCCTGAGTGAGAGCGGCAAGCGCTGTTTGCTCATTGATGGCCAGGCCCTCCAGGTAGACGAAGTGCACATTCTGCAGGCCGAGCGTACCCAGTACGTGGCGCAGGTAGGCGCTGAGAAAATCTGGCTGGCGGGCCCGCGCACCCCGATGAAAGCCACCTGAACTGACGATCAGGTAAACGGGTCGATCGCCGAGCAAGCCCACCTTGCCTTCAGGGCCGGCAATGAAGGTGCGGTTGATCCGCAGCACATGATCGATCCATAGCTTGAGCGCCGCCGGTACCGTGAAATTGTGCATGGGAGTTGCAATCAGCAGTAAGTCGCAACGCTCCAACTCGCCCACAAGTGCCTCGGAGCTGGCAAATACCGGGTCGTGAGCGGGCGTCAGGCGGGTCAGCGCCGTTGCGTAACCGGCGCTCAGCGGCGCCAGTGGCTCTGCTGCCAGGTCACGCAGGGTTACCTTGACCTGAGCGTGCCGTTGGCGGATGCAGTCGACCAGTTCGCTGGCAAGGCGCAAGCCAATCGAAGCACTGCCGCGCATGCTGGCATTGATCAGCAGCAGGTTATCCATGGCGCTGTGCCTCGGCTGCCGGCAGTGCCTGAACGAAATGCATGCCTTTGGCCAGCAGCCCCTCGCGATAATAGAAGCGCTGGGCCAATGGCATATGCAAGCCGGTATCCAGTACCAGGTACGCATGGCCGTTACGCAGGCCTTCTGTACGTGCCGCATCGAGCAAGGCTGCGCCCACACGCAGGCCACGCATCGCGGGGGCTACGACCAGATCGTCAACGTAGGTAAAACGCCCGTAGAGCAGATTTTCGCTGGTCCGCACGCCGGCCAGCCCCAGCAGCTGTTTACCATAAAAAGCCCCGAGCAACCGGTAGCCCTGCAGCGCTTGGCGCCTGACTTGCTGTGCAAACGAGTCGGCGTCGATCAGGTGCGGCCGAAGCTCACGCATGAGCTCGAATGCTGCCTGCTGTTCGGCGCCTTCTTGCAGGTAGCGGATGGTTGCCTGTTCGCCCACGGGTATCTCCCTGATGAATTTGAGGCGTTACTTTACGGTTACAACGGACTACCTTATAGATCCAAAAAGTGCAAAAACGACTAGGACATGCCGAATACCTGCCCGCCACTCGACCCGCATGCGCCGACGCCGATCTATCGTCAGATCTATCTGCGTTTTCGCGACGCCATCAGTGCCGGGCGCCTCAAGCCAGGCGAGCGCCTGCCGTCGGTTCGGGCGCTGGCGGCGGAGCTCAACCTCGCACGCGGTACAGTCGAGGCGGCTTACCAGATGCTCGGCGGTGAAGGCTATGTCCAGTCCAGAGGTCCGGCCGGTACGGTGGTGACTCCTTTGCTCAGCGCAACGGCGATTGATGCCGGTGCGCCGGGGCTTGAGCGGCCACCGCTAACCCCGAGGGCGCAAACGTCTGTGCCCATGCCTTTGCAGATCGGTTTGCCGGCACTGGACGCCTTCCCGCGCAAGCTGTGGACGCGCCTGGTCGCCCGCACCTTGCGCCAAAGCGGCCTGGAGGGGCTGGCATACCCGGACCCTCAGGGGCACCTTGCACTACGCCATGCGTTGGCTGGCTACCTGGCGGTGTCGCGGGGGATCACCTGTACAGCGCAACAGATTTTCATCTGCGCCGGATACCGTGCCTGCCTCGACCTGATATGCCGTAGCCTGCTGCAGGACGGTGATCGCTGCTGGTTCGAAGACCCGGGCTACTTCCAGGCCAGGCGTTTTCTTGAGCAAGCCCGGGCGCAGTTGGTCCCGGTTCCGGTGGATGCCGACGGCCTGAACGTCGAAGCCGGTATCGCTCGGGCCCCGGACGCGCGCTTTGCCCTGGTGACGCCCCATCACCAGAGCCCCCTTGGGGTCACGCTTGCGCTGCCCCGGCGCCAACGCCTGTTGGAATGGGCCAGCAACCAAGGCAGCTGGGTCATCGAGGACGACTACGATAGCGAGTACCGCTACCGCGGTCGCCCGGTGCCGGCCCTCAAGAGCCTCGACACCCAGGGGCGGGTCCTGTACTGCGCCACCTTCAGCAAAGTGCTGGCACCCGGCATACGTCTGGCCTATCTGGTGGTTCCCCAGGCCCAAGTGGCACGCTTCGCCACCGTGGTGGAGGACATGCACAACCACTGCCCGCAGCTGATGCAGGCGACGGTGAGCGCATTTATTGAAGAAGGGCATTTTGCCAGGCACTTGAGAAAGATGCGTGGCCTCTATGCCGACAGGCGCAGGCAGCTGATAGACGCCTTGCAGGCTGAGGTCGGCGAGTGCCTGCAACTGGACAACAAGGCGGGAGGCATGCACCTGGTGGGGTATTTGCGCGGCGGCCTCGACGATTGCGCGGTCGCCCGGCGCGCGCGGGACCTTGGCCTGGCGATCGAACCGCTGTCTGGCTGGTATCACCAGCCCGGGCAACGGCCCGGGTTGTTGATCGGCTTTACCAATGTCAGCAGCCGTGAACAGGCCGCTGAGCTGGCCAGGCAGTTACGCCTGGCGATGGACCTCTAGCCGTGGCGGCTGTCAGTTGCGATCCACCCATACCGTCTGCGCATTGCAGAACTCGCGCACGCCGAAGTGCGACAGCTCCCGGCCAAAGCCGCTTTTTTTCACGCCACCGAAGGTCACGCGCGGGTCGCTGGCGCAGTAGCCGTTGATGAACACGCCGCCGGTGTCCAGTTCATCGGCCAGTTGCTCGGCCAGCGCGGCGTTGCTGGTGTAGATAGTCGAGGCCAGGCCGAATTCGCTGTCGTTGGCCAGCTCCAGGGCGTGGCGGGCATCACGGGCAGTGATGATCGAGGCCACCGGGCCGAACAATTCCTGCTTGAACGAAGTCATCTGGTCGGTGACGTCGGCCAGCACGGTGGGCTGGTAGTAGTTGCCAATGCCTTCGGCCTTGCCACCGCCAAGCAGCAGGGTCGCGCCTTCGGCCAGGGTTGCCTGGACTTGCTGGTCCAGTTCCTCGCGCAGGTCGAAGCGGGCCATCGGGCCAATGTAGGTCTCGCTGGCGTGTGGGTCGCCCGTTACCAGGGCTTTGGTGGCTTCGACGAACTTGCGGGTGAATGCCTCGACCACGCCTTGCTCGACGATCAGGCGCTTGGCGGCGGCGCAGACCTGGCCGGTGTTCTGGTAGCGGCCGATTACCGCGGCGTTTACCGCTTCATCGAGGTTGGCATCGTTGAGCACGATGAACGGATCGGAGCCGCCCAGTTCCAGCACGCACTTTTTCAGTGCGGCACCGGCCTGGGCGCCGATGGCGGTGCCCGCCCGCACGCTGCCGGTCAGGGTCACGGCGGCGATGCGCGGGTCGGCAATGGCCTTGGACACGCCGTCCGGGGTGACATTGATCACCTCGAACACACCCTCAGGGAAGCCAGCCCGCTGGAACGACTCCAGCAGCAGGTAGGCGCTGCCCATCACGTTCGGCGCGTGCTTGAGCACATAGGTATTGCCAGCCAGCAGCGCCGGTACCGCGCCGCGCAGCACCTGCCAGATCGGGAAGTTCCACGGCATCACCGCCAGCAGCGGGCCGAGCGGGCGGTATTCGATACGTGCCTTGCCAGCGGGCACCTGGGCCGGCTCGGCCTGGAGCATGGCCGGGCCGTTGGCTGCGTACCACTCGCAGAGCTGGGCGCATTTTTCGATCTCGCCCTTGGCCTGGGCGACCGGCTTGCCCATTTCGTCGGTAATCATGCGTGCCATGGCCACGGCGTTGTCGCGCAGGGTGCCAGCCAGGGCCAGCAGCAGCTCGGTGCGCGCGGCTACCGGCGTGCGGCGCCAGGCCGCGAAACCTTTAGTCGCCCGGGCCAGGGCTGCATCGAGGACAGCGTCGCTTTCATAGGCATAATGGCCGATCTGCTCGCCGGTGGCGGGGTTGATCGACAAAGCGTGGGTCTGGAAGTTGATCGCGGTCATCACGGCGGTCCTGATGGGAGGGGAACGGCTTCAGACTACTGCGTTGTACCTTTGCCTTAAACTGAATAATACTGAGCAAAACATTCACGCAGAGAGAATGACGATGGACCTGGTGCAACTGGAGATGTTCAAGGCGGTGGCCGAGCAGGGCAGCATCAGCGCTGCAGCGCAGCACATCCACCGTGTGCCGTCGAACCTGACCACGCGGATCAAGCAGCTGGAGCAGGAACTCGGTGCCGAGTTGTTCATCCGCGAGAAAAGTCGCTTGCGCTTGTCGCCAGCGGGCTGGAATTTTCTCGACTATGCCCGGCGCATTCTCGACCTGGTGGCCGAGGCGCGGCTGACTGTGGCCGGTGACGAACCGCAGGGCGCCTTTGCCCTCGGCTCGCTGGAAAGCACGGCCGCCGTGCGTATCCCGACACTGCTGGCGGCATACAACCAGGCCTATGCCAAGGTCGAGCTGGACCTGACCACCGGGCCTTCCGGGGCCATGATCGACGGGGTGCTGGCCGGGCGCCTGAGTGCGGCGTTTGTCGACGGCCCGGTGCTGCATCCGGCGCTTGAGGGAGTGCCGGTGTTCGTCGAGGAGATGGTGCTGATTGCGCCACTGAACCATGCGCCGATCAGCCGCGCCGCCGAGGTCAACGGCATGACCATCTACGCCTTTCGCGCCAACTGCTCGTACCGGCATCACTTCGAGAGCTGGTTTGCCCAGGACCAGGCGGTGCCCGGCAAGATCATCGAGATGGAGTCATACCACGGCATGCTCGCCTGCGTCAGTGCCGGTGCCGGCCTGGCGCTGATGCCGCGCAGCATGCTCGAGAGCATGCCCGGCTGCAGCACGGTCAGTGTCTGGCCGCTGTCGCAGCGCTTTCGTTACCTGCGTACCTGGCTGGTGTGGCGGCGGGGCACGGTATCGCGCAGTTTGAGCACCTTTGTACAGTTGCTGGAGGAGCGCGGCGAGGTACTCAAGGATGAGGAGACTGCGTGAGCTCATCGCCCACGCACGCCGCGCAACTGGTCCGCAAGTTCGGCATTGATCGCCACCAGCTTGGCAATGTTCTGCCGCGCCTTGAGCAGCTCGGTGTTCAGGTACTCAGCTTCGTTGGTCATCAGCACCACCTGATGCTTCCACATGTCCACCAGGGTTGGTGAGTCGGGCGCGGCGAAGTCTTCATCGTAGTCGGTCATCATGGTTATCCGTTGATGCTGTATGCATGTACAGTATTCCATGTTTGCAACTTTTTGCCAGCCCAACCGACAAACTGCAAGGTGTGGCATTGTCAGAGCAGCATCATGCTGACCGGGATCGATATGACAGCGCCGCACACACATCAACGGGATACCGGCCTGGACCTGCTCAAGTGGCTGGCGATCCTCACCATGGTCGCCGATCACCTGCGTTTTCTCTGGCCCGAGCAGGTTTGGTTGTTCATCGTCGGACGCCTGGCATTCCCCTGGTTTTGCCTGGCGATTGCCGCCAATGTCACCCGTTCTGCGCCCGGGCAGGCCTTTAGCCAGGCGAACGGCCGCTACCTGATGTGGCTGGTGCTGTTCTCGCTGCTGTCCGAGGCGCCTTACCGCTGGTTGAATGTCGATTCGCCAACCCTCAGTGTCATGCCGACCCTGACCCTGGGTCTGCTGATTGCCTGGGGCGTGCACCATCGCAGCCATACGGCAGCCCTGGTTGCCCTGGGCGCGTTGATTGCCTCGACAGGGGCCGCCGAGGTGCTGATGTACGGCATGCCCGGCGTATTGCTGCCCGCCGCGTTCGTGCTGGCTTTGCGCTTGCGCGGGTTGGCCTGGCTGCTGCCCGGCGTGACGGCGGCAGCGGCGAACCTGACCGATCATTGGCTACAGCGGCACACTGTCCATCCGCTTGCATTGATGGCCCTGGGCATGGCCTTTTGCGCCGCCCCCCTGGGGCTGGCGATGCTGCGCCATGCCTGGCCGCAGCGAATCTGGCGGGTCGGGCGTTGGGGCTACTGGTTTTATCCGCTGCACCTGGCGTTGATCAAAGCCCTGATCGAACTCGGTCGCTAATGGCCTTCTATACTCCACTGACCGACTGGTTCACCCGCCGCAGTAACGCCGACCCAGGATAATGCGATCAATTGATCAATGTGGGCATGATCAAAGCCCTGGTGTGCAAGATGATGAATATTCATTGGGGTTACCTGTTGCTGGCGGCGATGCTGATCGCCTCAGTCGTCGTCCTCGCCTTGGGTTCGGCGCTGGCCCGACGGCGCCGCCGCGAAGAGTCCATCGCCCGGCAAAACCAGCGCAAGCCTGACGAGTAATGTCCCTCGAGCGCCAGGCGGGGCGGTGTCAGCGCGGCTGATACCTGCTCAGCAGCGGCTGGGTGGTCAGCCCATGTACGACGATGCTCAGCGCCACGATTGACAGCACCAGGTCCGTGCACTGGCCGCTGAACGCCTCCGGCAGGCCCAGGTTCAAGGCATAGAACAGGTAATAGAGGCTGCCAATACCGCGGATGCCGAACCAGCCCACCAGCAGTCGCTGGCGGTGATTGAGCAGGGCGCCCCAGGGCAGCAGGTAGACTCCCAGAGGGCGTATCAGCAGAAACAGAATCAATCCCACGCTTACCGCTCGCCAATCCCAGTGGTTGAGCAGCACGATGCCCAGCAGGGTCACCAGGAACACCTCCATCACCCGTTCCACCAGGTTCCCGAAGGCCAGCATGTCGCCCATCATGATCCCGGCGGCCACTTCGCTGTCCTCAAGCGTTGCCGTGTCGCCGTGTACGGCCTGATCCGGTTCGAGGTGCTGGTGCCCGACTACCGGTTGCACCCGATGCTCGGCCGGCACACTGGCGCTGCCCGAGGAGTTCACCTCGACCCGGCGCAGGCCAAGCCCGGCGGCGAACACCGAAAGAAAACCATAGCCCTCGATCATCTGCGCCCCGACGTACGCCAGGGCGATCAAGGCCAGGGTCAGGTAGTCGTTGGGCGATACCGTGCTGTCGTCGTTACGGATGCTCAAGGCCAGGGTTAGCCGGCCCAGGCCGCGGCCCATGACATAGCCCAGCAGCAGGCCGGCCGGCACCGCCCAGAGCAGGTCGTGGAGCGTCCAGTGCAGCAGGGATGAGGCGTTGAATGCCTGCGGGCCGATCATCAGCAAGCCCAGCAGCACGAACGGAAATGCCACGCCGTCATTGAGCCCGGCTTCACCGCAAAGCCCAAAGCGCACCGCATCCACGTCCTGGGCATTGCTGACCTGCACCAGTGAGGCGAGGACCGGGTCGGTAGGCGCAAGAATCGCCGCAATCAACAGCGCTACACCCCAAGGCAGGTTGAGCAACAGGTGTAGCAGCAGGCACAAGCCGGCGATGCTCAGCAGCATCACCGGGCCGGCCAGGCCAAAAGCGACGCGCCACAGGCGTCGGCTCAAGGCCAGGCGTAACTTCAGGCCGCTGACGAACAACGAAAACAGCAGCGCGACTTCGGTCAGATGCTCCATCCACGGCGCTGCTGCCACCAGATCCAACTGCAACAGCCCAACGCCCGAGGGGCCAATGGCGATGCCCAGCACCAGGCACACCGCCGAGGTGGTCACCGGCAACCAGCGCAAGTAGGACGCTGCCAGGGCCAAGGTCAGCAGCACGGCACCGAGCACGGCCATCCAGAGAATGAAACTCATCGCTGCGCCTCGAATGGCCTGACCGTTTCGATACAGCTTAGAGCGCTGCGGCCGGTGGCATTGTTCTGTTGGCCGGGAGGATTCCCGACCGGTGGACGTCGGCACCGGCAAAATCTGCAGCCGGGCGGGTCGCTCGAACTAATGCAAGGGCCGCAGGGTCCACCGATAACCTTCATGCACTACAGGAAGTCGCACGATGAAAACCCTGAAAACCCTGTTCACAGGCCTGGGCCTGCTGGGCGCCGTCGCTACCACGTCGATTTGGGCCGATCAGCCCGGCGCCGACTGGAAGGTCGATCAGGCAGAAGCGCAAGCTACACTCAAAGCAGCTGGCTACACACAGATCACCAAGATTGAAGCCGACGATGATCACTGGGAAGGCGAGGGCATCAAGGCGGATGGGATGAAGTACGAATTCCACGTCGATGCCAACAGCGGCAAGATCACCAAGGATGAAATGGATCATTGACCGGCAATAGCGCAGGGCTTCGTCCATGAACCGGCAAGGCAGCTACATTGAGCCACACACCGCGCTCGGCAATCGCCGGACGTTCTACTTCGACGACGACGGCGCAACGCCAAACAGCCGCCTGCCGGTGCTGTTCTATCACCTGCGCCTTGATGAACGGGCCGATAACGCTGCGGCGTTCGAAGCCCTGTTCAGCGAGCATCAATGGCTACCGCTGTGGCGGGCGGGCATCTTCGATTATCAGCATTATCACTCCAATGCCCACGAAACCCTCGGCGTTGTCAGTGGACATGCACGGGTCATCCTGGGCGGTGCGCAGGGGCAAACCCTGGCGCTCAAACGCGGTGATGTGCTGGTGTTGGCGGCCGGTACCGGGCACTGCTGTGTCGACAGCAGCGAAGACTTTCTGGTAGTGGGGGCCTACCCGCTGGGCCAGCAAGACTACGACATTCAGCGCCCCAGCCCCGCCAGCCATGACCGCTGCCAGGCCCGCATCGCCCAGGTGCCGTTGCCTCGGCAAGACCCGGTGACCGGCCCGGACGGTTGGCTGAACTCAGCCTGGCACGTGCTTACTGATCCTGCCTGAGCGCGGCGCCTTCACGGTCGCTTTCAACCACGTACCGGGTGTCGATACTGACCACTACCGACATCCCCGGGCGCAGGCGTTGCGCTTCGGGCTGCTCAGGATCGACGCTGATGCGTACGGGGATGCGCTGGGCGATCTTGACGAAGTTGCCGGTGGCGTTGTCGGACTGCAGCAGGGCGAACTCGGAGCCGGTGGCCGGCGAGATGCGCTGCACATGCCCGCGCAGTTTCAGGTGGTTGAGCGCATCGACGGTGAAGGTCACCGGCTGGCCGATACGCACGTTGTCCATCTGGGTTTCTTTCATGTTGGCGATCACCCACAGGGTATCGGGCACTAGCGCCATCAACTGTGCGCCGGAATTGACATAAGCCCCCAGGCGCACACCAATCTGCCCCAGCTGGCCGTCGCGCGGGGCGGTGACCCGGGTGTTGTCCAGATCGATTCGGGCCAGCTCCAGGGCGGCCTTGGCGTTCTCCACCGAAGCCTCCAGCGAGTCACGGTTGACGATCACCGTCTGCAGGTCCTGGCGGGCGATTTCCAGCGCCGCCTTGGCCTGGGCCAGGGCGGCCGCGGCTCGGGCGTCGGCGGCGCGGGTGAGGTCCAGGTCGCTGCGTGACACCGAGCCATCGCGGATCAGCGCTTCGTTGCGCTGCAGGTCGGCGCGGCTCTTGCGCGCCTGGGCCTGGTTATCGGCAATGGCTGCCTGACGCTGGAGGATGGTGGCTTCGGCGCTGTTGCGTTGCTGCAGGTTGTTGGCCAGCGCCGCCTTTTGTTGCTCAAGCTGAGCCTGGGCCTGATGCAGGCGCTGCTTGTAGATGCGGTCATCCAGGCGCACCAGCAGGTCGCCGGCCTTGACGAACTGGAAGTCCTGCACCGGCACTTCGAACACATAACCGCTCAGTTGCGGGCCGATGATCGTCACCTGGCCACGCACCAGGGCGTTCTCGGTGCTTTCGATGGCGCTGCTGAACGGCGGCAATTGCCAGGCATAGAGCACCACCAGCACGCCGACAATGGCCACGCTGGCAAAGATCATTGACGACAGCACCCGCCGGCGCGTTGAGCGTTGTTCACTGGCGGCGTTGGCAGGTGGGGTGACCCCTTCGGGGGTTTCGGCGATGGCGGTGGTGGTCGTGGTCGTCGGTTGGGTCATTGAGCAGGGGCACCACGGCTAGAGTCCAGGGTTGCAACCGCACTGACGGTGCGGGTGGTGTACCACAGCCACAGGCTGCGGATGAAAATCCAGATCATGGTCAGTATGGCAATGCTGCCGATCAGAATGAAGACATCGTTGTAGGCCAGAATGTTCGCCTCGCGGGTGGCGGCGTTGGCCAGCAGACGGTTGCCCACCGAGGTGCGCAGCGCCGGGTCAGCGATGACCCCGGCATAGGACGCCGCGCCGCCTTGTATGCGGCTGAGCACCTGCGGGTCGAGCAGGGTCAGTTGCTCGACCAGGTAGCTTGAGTGGAATTTCTCCCGGGCGATCTGGAAGGTACCCAGCAAGGCCGCGCCAATCAGGCCGCCAAGGTTGTTGCAGATACCGAACATCACCGAAAAACTGACCAGGTTGCGCGGGTTGGTGCGGATATGGCTGATGCCCAGGGCCATGGTCGGGCCGAGAAAGAACGTGCCGCCGAAGGCCAGCAGGAACTGGCTGAAGTACATCTGCGCCGGGCGGGTCAGGTTGCTCGATGAGCTGTCCATGAACGAGCCGGTGGCCATCAGCGCCAGGGAAATGAACAACGGCAGCACCAGGTGCTGCGGGTTGATGGTCAGGGCGCTGACCACCAGCCCCGACACCGCGCCCAGCAGCATCACCCAGTACAGGCTACGCATCTGTTCGCTGCCCAGGTTCAATGCTTGCAGAAAGCCCACCGCGCCGGTGGACTGCTCGGAGGTGACCATGCGGATCAGGATCACGCAGAATGCCAGGCGCAGGGCCACGCCGCTGCCCAGCCAGCGGGTCATCAGCAGCGGGTTGCTGCGGTTGTGCTCGATGGCAAGGCCGGTGATGATCAGGGCGATCGAGGCGGCAAGGGCGACGCCGATCCACGGCGCTTCCAGCCACCAGTCGATGCGCCCCAGCGACAACACCGCGCAGAGCAGGGCAACGCCGCTGGACATGATTGCGAAGGTGAGAAAATCCAGTGGCTCGAAGGTCTTGAAGCGGTCGCCTGGCGGCAGCTTGAGCAGCAGCACGCAGCCCAGCGCCGTCAGCGCCAGGCCCAGTTCGAACAGGTACAGGCCGCGCCATTCGGCGATCTGCAGCAGGTCTTCGGAGAAAATCCGCGCCAGCGGTAGCGCCAGTTGCGAGGCGCCCAGCCCCAGCACCAGGGCTTTGAGCCGCCACTGGGCCGGGAACGCCTGGATCATGTAATACAGCCCAAGCGAGCTCAGCACCGCACCGACCATGCCATGGGCGGCGCGCACGGCGATGGCCGAGTTGAGGTCGTTGACGAACAGGTGGGCGAAGGTCACCAGGGCATACAGCGCCAGGAAGATCTCGGTGAAGGCGCGCAGGCCGAACTCCTGGCGAAACTTCACCAACAGCAGGTTCATCGACACGTTGGTCATGACGTAAGCGGCCGGCAGCCAGGCCATTTCTGCCGTGGTTGCGCCCAGGGCACCTTGCAGGAACTGCAGGTTGGCGGTCACCAGGGCATTGCCCAACCCGCCGGTAATGGCCACCAGCAAGCCGACCAGGCCAAAAGCCAGGCGCTTGGGCACAGGGTGCAGGGGTGTCGACGGCGAGCCCGGCATCGAGGGCTTTTCATGGGGCAGCCACTGGCGGGTCGCGTATTTATCCATTGATTCCTGCGCATCGCCGGCAAGGCCGGCTCCCGCAATCAATACCACCGTTCAACTTGCCGGAGCCGCAGGTTTGGCCAGTTCGATACCCGCCGCGCCCAGGCGTTTGAGTATCTCGAACAACAGGTCACTCTTGGTGACAGCGACGATCCGCGGGCTGCTGACGTAACCGGTGACCTTCAGGGTAATGCCGTCCGCGGTGAGGTTGCTGAAGCGCACAAACGGCGCTGGCTTGTCGAGGATGGTCTCGTGCTCGCAGTAGGTCTCATACAGCAAGGTCTGGACCTGCTCGGGGTCGATGTCCAGGGGAAACACCAGTTCCAGGGTCGCCACCCCCTGGGCACTGCCGCCGAGGGTGACGTTGCGCAGGTTCTGCGAGATCAGTTGCGAGTTCGGCACAATGACAATGGAGCGGTCGCTCAGTTGTATCTCGGTGGCGCGCACGTTGATGCGGCGGATGTCGCCCTCGACCCCGCTGATGCTGATCAGATCACCCACCTTGACCGGGCGTTCAGTGAGCAGGATCAGGCCGGAGACGAAGTTCTTGACGATTTCCTGCAAGCCAAAGCCGATACCCACCGACAAGGCGCTGACGATCCAGGCCAGGTTGGTCCATTTGACCCCCAGGGCCGACAGGGTCAGGAGGATTACCAGGGCGTAGCCAATGTTGGCGAACAGGGTGCTGAGCGAGGCGCACATGCCCGGGTCCATGTCGGTCTTGGGCAGAAACTCGTTGTCCAACCAGCGGCGCAGGGTGCGAATCAGGTAGATGCCCAGCACCAGGGCCAAGACGGCATTGAACAGATGCCCGGGGATGATGTTGAACTGCCGCAGGCCGGCGCCGCCGAGGAACGCCGCGATATTACTGAGCAGTTGCCTGAGGGTGGTGCCGATGCCACCGACGAACAGGGTGATGACTGCCAGCAGCAGCAGCGCGGCACGGCCAAATCCGCTGATCAGGGTCTCGACCTGGTCCAGGCGCCGGTCACCGATACCCAACAGCTCCTTGAGCGCTTTTCCGCTGGCCTGGCGCGGTGAAAAGACGTACTCGCAGCTGTCTTTGAACACCTGCATCAGCAGGTAGAAGCCGGCCAGCAGGATGAAGAACCACACCACTTCGTAGGTGACGAAGCGCGCCAGCGACACGTAGCCGGTCAGCAGGGCAAGCGCCGAGGTCAACATCGCCAGGCTGGCGCAAGTGTAGATCAGCCCGGCAAGCGTCGACGCTGCTTCCGGGACGTCACCGGCGGCAGCCATGGCGCGACGGGCGCGGCTGGTGCGCACCAGCAAGGCGATGATCAGCGCGGTGATCACCAGCGCGGCGATACCGCGGCCAGCAATCACCAACTGATTGCTCATGCCGGCGGCATTGGCGATCTGGACCAGGGTCACCAGTACCAGCAGGGCAAGCGCCAGCCAGCGCGCGAATGGTTTTAATGTCAGGGCTACGGGATCGGCAATGTCCGGCAGCCGCCAGGACGGGTGCTGGGTCGACAACAAGGCGCGGCTCAAGCCGGTGATCAGCACACAGGTATAGACGAGCTTCTCGAATTCCTCGGAGAACGTCGTCAGCATCGGCGGTAACGGCAGGTTGTGGGTACAGGCATAAAACAGCAGTTTCAAGGCTATACCGGTGGCCAGCAGCGTTGCCAGCACCGAGGCCAGGGCCAGTGAGCTGCGGCGCAAGCGGCCCTCGGGCACCCGGTGCATGCACGCCCAGGCCATCCAGCGCTCGGCCAGGCGGCGGCCCAGAGTCCAGATGAGCACGGCCAGCGCTATCAGTGCCACGGTGTAGATTCGTTGACCCGGTTGCCAGACCGCCTCAGCGGCTTTTCCGACCTCGGCCATGAAGGCTTGCAGGTGCTGGCGGTCGTCGGCGGATGGCTGGAACAACGGTGACCAGAAGGCCGGATTGAGCAGGCTGTAGGTGCTCAAGGTCAGTTCGCTTTCCAGCATGCTGCGGCGCAGACCGGAAATCTGCGTGAGCAGGTTGGAGGCGTTCTCCTTGAGCGTCGCCAGGGTCTTGAGGGTGCTGTCGAGGCTGTTCTTCTGTTCGGTGAGGGCGGTGCGCTGCGCGGCGATATCCGATTTGCCCGGCACCAGGCCGTCAACCGAAGCCGGGCCGAGCACCTCCAGTTGTGCGCGTAATTGCGCCTGCTCGGGCAGCAGCGCAGCGGACAATCGGTCGATATCGACAATCAGCGCTTGCAGACGGTCCTGCGGGCCCTCGAGCTGGTTGTAGTTATTGGCCTGGGAAATCTCCTGTTTGAGGCTGTCCAGGCGCAGTTGCAGGGCCTGCAGGTCATTCTGCGTGACCTTGGCGGTGGCGGCGGCACCGGCGGGTGCAGGGGCTGATGCAGGCTCGGCGGCCAGAAGGCTGTTAGTCCCTGCAAGCATCAGGGTGAGGGCAAGGATGGCGATGGTCGTCAAAGCACTGCGCATGGTAATGCCCGATTCCGTTATTGATCTCCCAGCCTATGAGGGTAGGTCATCAATGCACAATCGAGCGGCTGAATTTGCGTACCTCATGCCTGGGGCAGGCATGCATAACCCAGCAGCTTCAAATGCTGCGTCGACGGCAAAAGTGTCGATCAAGTAGATGAGTGCTTCGCTGCCGAGCTCACCGCCTCTGAGCGGGGAGGTGAGTTTCGGCTGGGCAGCGGTGCTTGTTTGTAAAGAATAGCTAGCGACTATCCGAGCTTCATGACAGGCAAGTGAGGTGGCTGGGTTCCTGGGCTGCCAGCATCAGGTGCAGCGGAACAGGCGCGTGCCCGTCAAGGGCAGCGGGGGCCTGGAACCCCACTACCAACAGCGGCTGGCGCTCGCTTGGCTCGGTCGTGCCTGCTGCCACGGCGTTGGTCATTCTGGCGTGGTTGGCTGCAATTTCATTGAGAGTAGACACGTTACATCTCCGGTGACCGAGCAAGGCTATTGCTGGCGTCCATAAGCGTTGAGTTAGTCGCCGTCGCGTCAGGATTACGTCGCGCCACGACGGCAAGCGCCAGCCTGTGCAATCTGTACGCCAGTTTTGTCAAAAAAACGGACAGGATTTGGCGGTTTTCGATGAACGGAAGTAAACCGCAAAGCCCTTCAAGCAAATCGTAAAAAGATGGCCATAAGACACTATTGCGATTACTGTTCCTGTCCTTTGTCAGGTCGCTTCGCACAACACTGACACCACCTGTCAATGCCGAGCGCTAGAGTCGCGGCCAACGCTGATTTGGCACAGGACCCGCCGTGGCAGCCAACGAGCATGACACGCTGGCCTTGCGTCTCGCAGAGATCCTGAACACCGATTCAACAGGACGAACGATGAACCAAGACGTGGAAAAGAACCTGACTGACGAATACGCCAGCGAGCAGCAGACCGACCTTGAACACAACGCTCAGGCCGAGCGCCTGGACGTCGTGCTGTTCAACAACGAGCAGGATGCCGGCAAGACTACCGAGGTGATTGCGGCCTTCGTCGCTTCCTGTAATGCGCGCGGCGAAAAGCCGCTGGATCAGTGGCTCAGCGACGAATTTCGCAAGTATCCGCACTTATGGAAGAGCGACGAAGAACTGCTGGACACCACGCACCAGGTGATCAAGGCCACGGACGCCTTCAACCAGTCCCGCGCCTCGTTGCAACTGCACCTGGACAAAGGCCGCAGCAGCGCCTCCTGGCTGGCCGGCGAGATCGAGAAGAACGCTGGCGTGACCGGCTCGGTGTACGTCGGCCAGTATGCCGGTCGCCTCGACCAGGCCTTGGCGCAAGCCACTGCCAATGCCCGGGATATCATCACCAGGCACGACGGTCAGGTAAACGGCAACTGGAACCTGGACGGGTTTATTGCCGAGCAACATCACGTCGACACCTTCAACATCGATGCTACCACCAAGGGCAGTGACTACCGGGCGCGCCTGGTCGGCTCCCAGGAAGCGAATTCGGTGGACATCGAGATCATCGATGGCAATGGCAATGTGGTTGGCAACTACCAGTCCAAGTATGGCGCCAACGCCGGTGAAACCATCAAGCAGCTGGAACGTGGCGATTACGAGGGCCAGGAGCGCCTGGTACCTGAGGGGCACTCGAGCGAGGTGCCCAATAGCACCGAAGTGCTTGAAGCCGACGGGGTGAAATCCCGGCCACTGTCCAAGGAAGAGGCCAAGGCCCTGCAGAAGAAGGCCCAGGCCGAGGAGGAGTCGCGTCAGTACGAGTGGAAAGACACCAACCGGATCGACATTGCCAAGCAGATCGGCAAGCAAGCACTGGTGGGGGCCTGTATCGCCGCAGGTATGCAGGGTGCACGAATCCTCGCTCGGCGGGCGTGGAACCGTCTCAATGGCCGGGCAAATCCAGAGGCCAGTGAAGACCTCAAGGCGTTTTTCGAAAGCTCGCTGCGTGCCACTACCCAGACTGCCGCCCAGGTGGCGGTTTCCGGCGCCGTGGTCGTCGCGGTCAAGAATGGCTGGCTGGGAGCGGCGTTGCGCAATACGCCGGCCGGACTGATCACCAACATTGCCTGTGTTGGCCTGCAGAACGCCAAGGTGCTGTACAAACTGGGCAAGGGCGAGCTTACCCAGGGCGAAGCCCTGGAGGCCATCGGCAACACCACCGTCACCACCACCATGGCCATTGCCGGGGCGACGAAGGGGGCCTCAGTGGGGGCAGCGATAGGCACCGTGTTTGGCCCCGTCGGCATCGCGGTGGGTGGCTTCGTTGGCGGAGTGGCCGGCGGTATCGCCGGTGGCCAGATCGGCGAGGTGGTATACAACGCCGGCAAAGCTGTGGCCAAAACCGCAGTCAGGGTAGTGGCCAGCCTTGCCGAAGGTGCCGGTCGTGCACTCGAATCGGCGGGACGTGCCCTCGGTGCATTCGCCAGCCTGTTTTCGTGATGACGGACATGACCATGCTCGAACTCAAGGACAAGATCAAATCCCACCTGCTCGCCGGCTATCCCGGGCTGTACATCCAGTCGGGCGAAGAAGCCCGGGTCGACGCCATGCTCGAAGACATCGCCGTGCAATTGGGTCTGAGCCCCAAGGAATGGAACCTGGGTTACGGCTGGGTAGACTTTTTCAACAAACAGCCGCGCGGCAGCCAGAATGCCAGCATCGAGCTTGCCACCAGCCTGCCAGCACTGCTCGACGATGACCTGGACGACAAGCTGTTCATCATCAAGGACGCCCGTAGCGCTCTGGAACATCAGCCCCTGGCCGTCGCGCGGCTCAAGCAGTTGCTCAACCGTATCCAGCGTCATCACCGCGGCAGGGCCGCCGTGGTACTGGTCTCGGAGAGCCTGCATATCCCGCCGCAGATCGAAGGGCAGATAACCCTGTTGCCGTTGCCACTGCCCGGCAGCGAAGAGATTCGCGTGCAACTCGACAGTGTTTGCCGACAGTTGGACCTGTTGATCCCCGAGCACATCGGTCAGCGCCTGCAAGCGGCCTGCTGTGGCTTGAGCCAGGAGGAGATCCGCACCGCACTGGCCATGGTCCGCCAGCAGCATGAGCAGATCAACGACGCGGCGCTGTCGCTGATCCAGCACGAAAAAGAGCAGATCATCGCCAAGAGCGGTGTCCTGGAAATGATCAAGGTTGGCGAGAGCGCGGTGGACGTCGGCGGCCTGGAAAACCTCAAGGGCTGGCTTGGCCGTCGTGCACAGATTTTCCGCCGCCTTGCCCAGGCCCGCGAGGCCGGTGTCCAGGCGCCCAAGGGAGTGTTGATCGCAGGCATGCCCGGCTGCGGCAAATCGCTGACGGCCAAGGCTGCCGCCGGTCTGTTCCAGTTGCCGTTGCTGCGCCTGGATATCGGTTCGCTGCTGGGCAAATACGTGGGTGAGAGCGAGCACAACATGCGCCGCGCCCTGACCATGGCCGAGTCGGTCAGCCCCTGCATTCTCTGGATCGACGAGCTGGAAAAGGCTTTCGTCGGCATGAACAGCGGCGGTGGCTCGGAGGTATCGTCACGCCTGTTTGGCTACTTCCTGACCTGGATGCAGGAAAAGACCGGTGCGGTATTCGTCATCGCCACGGCCAACAACATCACCGCGCTGCCACCCGAGTTGCTGCGCAAAGGCCGTTTCGACGAGGTGTTCTACGTTGGCTTTCCAAACGCCGCCGAGCGCGCGGCCATCCTCGATATCCACCTCAAGGGCGATGGCCTGCAGCTCTCGAGCGATCAACGCATCAAGCTGGTTGCTCAGTGCCGCGACTATGCCGGGGCGGACATCCAGAACGCGATCAACGAAGCACGCGAGTCGGCGTTCCTCGACCATCGCGAGCTCAAGCTGGAGGACCTGGAAGCGGCGATCGCGGCAACCGTGCCGTTGCGCGAAACCCTGCGTGAGCAGGTCGGTAAATATGAAGAACTGTTCGAAAAGCTCAAGCTCAAGGCGGCGTCGACCTGCGAAGGCCTGAGTGTCGCGCAGATGATCAAGCTGGCCGATGATCCCAACGCCATCCGCCGGGAAACCGTGGCCAGCAACCCGGACTGCCCGGACGACCTGCTGGAAAAACTGGCCGGGGATGCGGTGCTGGCCATACGTACCGCGGTTTACCGCAATCCCAACTGCCCGGAACGCCTGCTGACCCTGCGGATCAATATCGAGGCCGGGCGGCCGGATTATGACCTTGGCTTGTTGCACCTGGCCTGCATTCATCCGCTGGCCCCCCATGACTTGCTGGCATCGCAGTTTTCGCGGCTCAAGTTTGAGTCCGAACACAAACAGGCGCTGGCGCAAAACAGCACTCATCCCCTGTTGCTGGAGCAACTGGTGGTTGAAGAGGACGTGCTGGTTCGCCAGGCGCTTGCGCATAACAAGGGCCTGGGTATCGATATTCAACGTGTGCTCAGCAAAGATGCCCAGGCCCAGATTCGCCTGGCACTGGCAGGCAACAGTGGTTTGCTTGCGGAAGTGCAGGCACTGTTGGCCCGTGATGAAGATTTCGATGTGCGCGAAGCGCTCGCCAGGCTGCCTGGGCTGGCCGAAGTGGTGCAGGTGGCATTGCTGAGCGATGATGACCTGGATGTGCGCCTGGCCCTGGCAAACCGTGTAGGGGAAGGGCAATTGCCCGAGACGGTGCAACTGCAACTGGTCAAGGATTGCGTCGAGGTTCGCCTGGCGCTGGCCGCGAACCCCACTACCGCTGGCGCAGCGCAATTGCTGCTGGCCCAGGACGCCTACCTCCAGGTACGCATCGCCCTGGCCGAACACCCTGCATTGGGCGCTGCCACCTTGCAGTATCTTGCCCAGGACAGCGACGCGGTACAGCGGGCGCTGGCCGCCAACCGCCACTGGAATTCACCACACCTGCAACGCGCACTGGCGCACAGTGCGGCGCGCGATGTGCGTGCAGCCCTGGCCGGTAATCCGCAGGTCGCTACCGATGTGTTGGCCCTGTTGGCCGAGGATGCCGACCCGGCGGTACGTGAAGCCTTGGCCAGCAACGACAGCCTGGTTGCGCCGATCATCGAAACGCTGCTGAACGATGCCCAAGCGGATGTCCGCGCTGCGGTGATTCTCTGGCACACCAGGTTACCCGAAGCCCAGCAACTGCACATTGCCCGGGATAGCGAGGCCAGCGTGCGCGGGCGCATGGCGACATTCGTCAGCCTGACCGATGCGGTTCAAGCGCTACTGCTCGACGACGTTGCCGACGTACAGGAGGAACTGGCGGGCAATCGCTATATCAATATCAGCACGCAACATCAGCTGTTTGCCAAGGGCACTGTCGAAATACGCCGGGCCCTGGCGCAGAACCCTGAGATCGACGGCTCCACGCAAGCGATGCTCGCCGACGACATGGCCGTTGCGGTGCGCAGCGGCCTGGCAAGCAATACCGCGCTGGTGGCCCCGGTGTTCGACAAGCTGCTCAAGGATGTGCAGGAAGTACAGGTTCAACTGGCAAGCAACACCAGCCTTGGCGAGGCTCAGTACGGGCAACTGCTGAAAAGCCGTTTCGATGAAGTGCGTGAGGCGCTCGCAGGCAATCCGCACATCAGTGAAGCCTTGATGGCGGCGCTCAGTCAGCCTTGGACACCCCCTGCCCAGGGGCGTCATCACCCCATTTCCAAATACACGGCACAACCCAAGCCTCCGGCTGTCAACCTCGTGCTGGCCGGCAACAGCAAGCTTTGCGAAGCCTTGCAGGGCGAGTACGTCAGCCAGTGCTTTGCCTGCGTGCCGCTAATGGAAGCATTGGCACGCAACCCTGCTTTGGACGAAACCGTACAAATGCGCATAGCAGGTCACGATGAAATGTACGTGCGAGAATTTCTCGCCGCCAATCCTGGCCTGGCGCTCAATGTCGCCCGCAAACTGGTGAAGGATTCCACCGCAACGGTACGCGCGGCACTGGTTCGCAACCAGGCGCTGGACCGGGATATCGAGCAACGCCTGGCGGCGGATACCACCGCCAGGGTGCGCCGCGCCCTGGCCGTCAACCAGCGCCTGAGCAAACGTACGCAGTTGCTCCTGGCCGTTGACCCGGAAAAAGATGTGCGTACCGCGTTGCTGCAGCGTGAGCCCTATGACCGTGCACCGGCGCTGCGCCATCTGGTCCAGGCCCGACTGGCAACCGACAAGGACCTCGACATTCGCAAGCTGCTGGCGGCGTACCCGCGGCTGAGCCCTTCGCTGCAGCGGCAGCTGGCCAGCGATGAGTCGATCACTGTGCGCAAGGCCCTGGCCCAGCACAACGGTAGCTCCAGTTTGAGCGAAGAGGTCCAGCTACGCTTGCTCAACGACCCGGAAACCAGCGTACGCCTGGCGCTTGTAACGAACCGGCAATTGTTGCCACAGGTCCAGTTGATGCTGGCCCGCGACAGCAACATCAAGGTGCGTCTGGCCCTGATCGACAGCAGCTACCAATGGCACCCGCACCTGTCGCTGGATGCCCAGATGCACCTGGCCAACGATCCCGAGCCTGAAGTCCGTGTGGCCTTGGCGGACAAACTGTTCGGTATGTACGCATTACCCAGTGCCGAGCCCATTCTCCTGGCGCTGGCAGGCGACAAGGAACCGAGCGTCAAACAGGCGATTGTCGACTGCCTGACCTTCGGTGGCATCCGCTACAGCGAAGCAGTCAAGACGTTGCTGCTCAACGACGTGGATGAGGACACGCGGGAAATGTTGGAGGACTTGCTCGAAAGCAGCGTCGAGGACTGACGTGCTGCACCGCTGATGTTCGAGGCTCAAGCGAATGGAGTGCAAGCACTCCATTCGCTCCGCCGCAGCTTCTCTACGACTCCTGCCCTTGGCGCAAACGGGTACTGATCAACGCCGCCAGCACCAGCATCGAGGCGATCAGCCACAGGCCATTGCGGGTATTGCCGGTGGTCTGTTCGATCAGGCCCATGACCGACGGCCCGACAAAACCGCCGAGCAGGCCGCAGGTGGTGACAAAGGCCAGGCCTGCCGCCAGGGCGTTGCCGCTCAGGCGGCTGGAGGGGAAGACGAAGATGATCGACTGCACCACGAACAGCATCAACGCGGTCAGCGAAAAGCCGATCAGGCCGACGAACGAATTCGACAGCGAGGCCAGCAACAACCCGGCGGCCATGGTCAGCAGGCCGAAGAACAGCAAGGTACGGCAGCGTCCGGGCGAGGTGGCCAGACGCGGCAGGGTGGCCGCGCCGATGGCTGCCGCAATCCAGGGCACCGAGGTCAGCAGGCCGATCTGGAAAGGAGTCAGGGCGGCGTAGGTGCCAATAATGCCCGGCAGGAAGAAGATCACCGTGTAGATGGTGATCTGGTGCACGAAGTACACCGCGATCGCCAGCCAGATCTGCTTGTCGCGAAACATCTGGCTCAGCCGGCTCTGTTGTGGCACCGCGGCTTTTTCAGCGTTCAGGCGCCGTGCAATGTCCTGGGCGTCGGCGGCCGACAGCCAGGGCGCGGAGGCCGGCCCGTCCGGCAGCTTTTTCCACACCACATAGGCCAGGGCTACCGCCGGCAGGCCTTCGATCACGAACAGCCACTGCCAGCCGTGCCAGCCCAGCAGGCCATCGAGCTCGAGCAAGGCGCCGCCCAGCGGACCGCTGAGAATATTGGCCAGGCACACCCCGAGCAGAAAGTAACCGGTAGCCCGCGCCCGTTGCTCGCGGTCGAACCAGTACGTCAGGTAGAGCATGACCCCAGGAAACAGGCCGGCCTCGGCCACCCCCAGCAGCAGGCGCATGATGTAGAACGAGGTTTCGCCCTGGACGAAGGCCATGCCCGCCGAGAGCAGGCCCCAGGTGATCATGATGCGGGTGATCCAGAACCGCGCGCCGAGCCGGTGCATGATCAGGTTGCTCGGCACTTCGGCCAGGGCGTAGGTCAGAAAGAACAGCCCGGCGCCCAGGCCATAGGCCGCCGCCGACAGCCCCAGGTCGATGCCCATGCTGGCCTTGGCCAGGGCAATATTGGTGCGATCCAGAAAACTCATTACATAGACCACGATCAGCAGCGGCATCAGCTTGCGCAGCAGCAGGCTGTTCAGGCGCTGGTCGTCAGCGACGGCAGGCGCGGGGGCCGCTGTCGCGGTATTGAGGATTGTCATTGTTGTTTCCCCGTTGAAATGTGCGAGCTGCGCGCCGCAGGTGCTGCGGCGCGCAACGGTGAGTCAGTCAGGCACGGTTGATGTCGAGCCACACGGCGCCATCGGGATACTGGTAGCGCTCCAGGGTTTGCGCGTGCATCTCGATGCTGTAGCCAGGACGCTGCGGCGGCATGTAGCGACCGCGGCGGATCACCACCGGGTCGAGGAAGTGTTCGTGCAGGTGATCGACATACTCCAGCACACGGTTGTGCAACGAGGCCGAGACGGCGATGTAGTCGAACAGGGCGATGTTCTGCACATACTCGCACAGTCCGACGCCGCCGCCATGAGGGCAGACCGGCACATCGTACTTGGCGGCCATCAGCAGCACGATCAGCACCTCGTTGAGGCCACCCAGGCGGGCGGCGTCCAGCTGGCAGAAGTCCAGCGCACCGGCCTGGAACATCTGCTTGAACATCACCCGGTTGTGGCAGTGCTCGCCGGTGGCGACGCCGATCGGTGCGATGCGCTTACGGATGGCGGCGTGGCCGAGGATGTCGTCAGGGCTGGTTGGCTCTTCGATCCACAGCGGCTCGAACGCCGCCAGGCGGCGCATGTTGGCCACCGACTCATCGACGCTCCAGACCTGGTTGGCGTCCATCATCAGGGTGCGCTCCCAGCCCATTTCGTCGCGCAGGATGCTGGCGCGGCGGATATCGTCTTCGAGGTTGGCGCCGATTTTCTGCTTGATGTGGGTCCAGCCTTCGGCGATCGCCTCCCGGGCCAGTTGGCGCATTTTCTCTTCGCTATAGCCAAGCCAGCCGGGCGCAGTGGTGTAGCCGGGGTAGCCTTCGCGCAACATCTGCGCCTCGCGCTGGGCCTTGCCAGGCACCTGGCGGCGCAGCAGGGCGATGGCTTCTTCGGGGGTGAGCACGTCGGTGACATAGCTGAAGTCCAGGCAGCGCACCAGTTGCTCCGGGGTCATGTCAGCCAGCAGCTTCCACACCGGCTTGCCTTCGTGCTTGGCCCACAGGTCCCACACGGCATTGACGATGGCGGCGGTGGCCAGGTGAATCACGCCTTTTTCCGGGCCAAGCCAGCGCAACTGGCTGTCACCGGCGGTGAAGTGGTGCCAGAAGGCGCCCATGTCGGCGACGATTTCTTCCAGGGTCTTGCCTTCGATCAGTGGCGCCAGCGATTGCACGGCCGCCACGCAGATCTCGTTGCCGCGGCCGATGGTGAAGGTCAGGCCATGGCCTTCCAGGCCGGCGGTGTCGGTGTGCAGCACGACATAGGAGGCCGAATAGTCCGGGGCGCTGTTCATCGCGTCGGAGCCGTCCAGCGACAGCGAGGTGGGGAAACGAATGTCGCGAACGCTCAGGTGGGTAATGCGTATGCTCATGGCGGGCTCTTGTTCTGGGTTGGCACATGGAGACCTGACTGTAGGTTGCCGAGCGATACAGGCATAATCGCCAATTCCTAAGTAGGGATACCGGATTTGATATGTCTCTGACCGACAAAGCCCAGCCACCGGCGCCGGCCAACCTTGGCGTGCTGAAGATTTCCAGCCGGCAGATCACCTTGCTCAATGCCCTGGGCGAGTTCGGCAACCTGCGCCGCGCCGCGGCGGCGATGCACACCACGCAACCGGCGGCCAGCCTGTTGCTGCAGCAACTGGAAGAGCGCCTTGGCGTGCGTCTGTTCGAGCGCTTGCCACGGGGCATGCAGCCGACGCTGTATGGCGAGGTGATGATCCGTTATGCCCAGGGTGCCCTGCATGAGTTCGAGCACGCCCAGGCGCAAATCGCCGAATTGGCCCGCGGTGCTTCAGGCCTGGTGCGGGTCGGTAGCGTCATGGGCCCGGTGCCGGGGCTGTTGACCCAGGCGGTGCTGGCCTACAAGCGCGAGCATCCGAAGGTGCGCATTTCGTTGGAGGTCGGCACCAGTGACACCTTGTTGCCGTCGTTGCTGCGCGGTGATTTCGATCTGGTGGTCGGGCGCCTGCCGGACCAGAGCGACAGCCACGAGCTGAACATCGAGTTGTTCGACAGCGACGAGCAGATGCGCGTGGTGGCCCGCGCCGGTCACCCGCTGGCCAGTGCGTCGGCCCTGGCGCTGGCCGACCTGGTCGAGCTGACCTGGATCCTCCACCCGATTGGCAGCCCCATGCGCCGGCGGGTCGAGAACGCCCTGCAGGCGGCCGGCATGGTGCAATCGCTGGACATCGTCGAAACTGCGTCGATCCTGGCCACTACCGCGATGCTCGAGGCCTCGGACATGATTGCAGTGGTGCCCAATGACGTCGCCGAGCATTATGCCCGCTACGCCATGGTCGCTATCCTGCCGGTGGAGCTGCCGATCTCGATGGTCAACCTCGGGCTGCTGACCTTGCGTTCGCGGCCGCGCTCGGTGGCCCTGGAAACCTTGCTGCACTACCTGCGAGCTCAATAGCCATGCGCTTTTATCTGCAAGAGGCAGTCCGTTGATGGCTTCAGACATTACCCATGCCAGTTTCTGCAACTGGATCCGCTTCAAGCACCTGGTGCTGATCGACACCCTGGCGCGTACGCGCAACATGCACGCCACCGCCACGCGCATGAACCTCAGCCAGCCGGCCTTGAGCAAGATGCTGCGCGACCTCGAAGAGCAGTTCGGCTTTGCCCTGTTCGAGCGCCTGCCGCGCAGCATGCCGCCCACCGAGCTTGGCGAGTACGTGGTGCGCTATGCCCAGGGGGCGCTGGCCGAGTCGCAGCAGTTTGTCGACCAGGTCAACCGCCTGCGCAAGGGTGGCCATGGTTTTATCCGTGTCGGCGGGATTTTTGCCGCAACGCCCCTGGTGCTGCCCCAGGCCATCGCCGCGATCAAGGCGCGCAGCCCGCTGCTGTCGATCGAAGTGGTCGAGCAGTCCAGTGACCATCTGCTGGCGATGCTTGAGCAGAACAGGCTCGACCTGATGATCGGCCGCTTCACCGAAGAGCGCTTCAGCCAAGTGTTCGACTTCCAGGCGCTGGAGCCGGAACCCTTCAGCCTGGTGGTCAACAAGGACCACCCGCTGATCCAGCAGGGCGGCGCGCCACTGGAGGCGCTGGGGGAATGGCCCTGGGTGTTGTACCCGGTCGGCACGCCGCTGCGCGAGCGTCTGGAGCAGGCCTTCAGGGCGGTCGGCATCGCCACCCCGGCCGACAGCGTCAATACCATCTCGATGCCGATGTTCCTGCACTTGCTGGAGTCCGGGCCGATGATCGCCATGTTGCCGCGCTCGATGGTGGCGGCGCAGTTGAGCAGCGGCCAGTTCTGCGAACTGCAGTCGCCGTTGCAGCTGGCGCCGCTGGAGTACGGGGTGATTACCCGCAAGGACGAGCCCTTGAGCGCAGCGGCGCAGCAGTTTGTCGAGCTGTTGCTGGACTTTGCGCGGCAGCGCCGCGTAGAGGAGGGCAGCAGTAGCGATTGATAAAAATCGCTCACTGACCGCCTGCGATAACCCAGGGTTATCGCTTGATCGGATCATCTCATTGGGAATGTTACGCCCGGCTCCTTAGAGTTATCGCAGATTCGCCCGGCACAGCACGGGCGGCGCCATAACAAGAAGCCGGCCGCATCCGCCCTGAGAGGTCCCATGCAACTGATTGCCAGCACCCGCACCGACGACCCTGCCGTCATCCGCCTCAACCCCCTCGACAATGTACTGATTGCCCGCCAGGCCTTGCCTGAGGGGCTGCGCCTGGACGCCGAAGCGATCACCGTGCGCCAGCCGATCCCCTCTGGCCACAAGCTGGCCACTGAGCACGTGGAGCAGGGCCAGCCGCTGCGCCGCTACGGGCAGATCATCGGCTTTGCTTCGCAAGCGATCGAGGCCGGTGAGCATGTGCATGTGCACAACGTCGAGATGGGTGATTTTGCCCGTGACTATGCCTTCGGCGTCGATGCCAGGCCGACGCCGGCCAGCGAGGCGATGTTTCAGGGCATCGTGCGCGCCGATGGTCGGGTCGCGACCCGCAACTACATCGGCATTCTCACCTCGGTGAACTGCTCGGCCACCGTCGCCCGCGCCGTTGCCGACCACTTTCGCCGCGACATTTACCCCGAGGCGCTGGCCGCCTACCCGAACATCGATGGCGTGGTTGCCCTGACTCACGGCGCTGGTTGCGCAGTGGACCCCAGTGGCGAGGCCCTGGGCCTGCTGCGCCGGACCCTGGGCGGCTACGCCATTCACCCGAACTTCGCCGCAGTGCTGATCATCGGCCTGGGTTGCGAGACCAACCAGATCGATAGCCTGCTGCAAACCCAGCACTTGCAAACCAGTAATCAGTTGCGCGCCTTTACCATTCAAGGCATCGGTGGCACCTCGAAAACCATCGCCGCCGGCATCGAGCAGGTCAAGGCGCTGCTGGCCGAGGCCAACCAGGTCAAACGCGAGCCGGTCAGTGCCCGCCACCTGGTGGTCGGCCTGCAATGCGGCGGCTCCGATGGCTACTCGGGCATCACCGCCAACCCGGCCCTGGGCAATGCCGTTGACCGCCTGGTTGCCGCCGGCGGCACCGCGATCCTCTCGGAAACCCCAGAGATCTACGGCGCCGAGCACTTGCTCACGCGCCGCGCGGTGAGCCGTGAAGTGGGTGAGAAGCTCATCGCCCGCATCCACTGGTGGGAAGACTACTGCCAGCGCATGAACGCCGCGCTGAACAACAACCCCTCGGCTGGCAATAAGGCCGGCGGCCTGACCACCATCCTGGAGAAATCCCTGGGGGCAGTGGCCAAGGCCGGCTCGAGCAACCTGGTGGACGTGTACCAGTACGCCGAAGCGGTACAGGCCCAGGGCCTGGTGTTCATGGACACCCCCGGCTACGACCCGGTCTCGGCCACCGGCCAGGTCGCCGGCGGCGCCAACCTGATTGCCTTTACCACCGGCCGCGGTTCGGCCTACGGCTGCGCGCCGGCGCCTTCGATCAAGCTTGCCACCAACAACCGGGTGTTCGAGCACCAGCTTGAAGACATGGATGTGAACTGCGGCGGCATCGCCGACGGCAGCACCAGCATCGAAGAACGCGGGGCCTACATCTTCGAGCAGATGCTGCGCATCGCTTCCGGTGAGCGCAGCAAGAGTGAACAGCACGGCTACGGGCAGAACGAATTCGTGCCCTGGCAGACCGGTGCCGTGACCTGATTGACAGCCCTGCAACCTTCTTGACGAGGCGACATGCACATGAGCTTTAGCGGATACAACTTCATTGGCGGCCAGCGCAGCGCCCTGGGCGATACCCTGGTCTACAGCGTCGATGCCCACACGGGCGAGCGCCTGCCGGGCGCCTTTCACCAGGCCAGCCTGGACGAAGTCGACAATGCGGTGACAGCAGCCAGCACCGCGTTCCCGGCGTTTCGCAAACTCTCGGCCGAACGCCGGGCGCAGTTCCTTGATGCCATCGCCGACGAACTCGACGGCCTGGGTGAGGATTTTATCGCCGTGACCTGCCAGGAAACCGCACTGCCCAGTGCGCGCATTCTTGGTGAGCGCGCACGTACCAGCGGCCAGATGCGCCTGTTTGCCCAGGTGTTGCGCCGTGGTGACTTCTATGGCGCGCGCATTGACCGTGCCTTGCCAACGCGCACGCCGCTGCCACGCCCGGACCTGCGTCAGTACCGCATCGGTGTCGGTCCGGTGGCGGTGTTCGGTGCCAGCAACTTCCCGCTGGCGTTTTCCACCGCCGGCGGTGATACCGCCGCCGCCCTGGCCGCCGGTTGCCCGGTCGTGTTCAAGGCCCACAGCGGCCACATGGCCACCGCCGAACGGGTCGCCGAGGCGCTGGTCCGTGCCGCCGAGCGTACTGGCATGCCGGCTGGCGTGTTCAACATGATCTTCGGCGGTGGCGTCGGCGAGGCGCTGGTCAAGCACCCGGGCATCCAGGCCGTGGGCTTTACCGGCTCGCTCAAGGGTGGTCGTGCCCTGTGCGACATGGCTGCCGCCCGGGCGCAACCGATTCCGGTGTTCGCCGAGATGTCGAGCATCAACCCGGTGCTGGTCCTGCCGCAAGCCCTGGCCAGCCGCAGTGCGCAACTGGCCAAGGAGCTGAGCGCTTCGGTGGTGCAGGGTTGCGGTCAGTTTTGCACCAACCCGGGCCTGGTGCTGGGCATTCGCTCGCCGGCCTTCAGTAGCTTTATCGAACAACTGACCGGGCATATGGCCGAGCAGTCGTCGCAGACCATGCTCAATGCCGGCACCCTGAGCAGCTACGGCAAAGGTATCCAGGCGTTGCTGGAGCACCCGCGCGTGCACAAGCTCTGTGGCCTGGCGCAAAGCGGCCACCAGGCGCAGCCACAGCTGTTCAAGGCCGATGTCAGCCTGCTGCTGGAACAGGACGAGCTGCTTCAGGAAGAAGTCTTCGGCCCGTGCACGGTGGTGGTCGAGGTCAATGATCAGGCCGAGCTGTTGCGCGCGGTCAATGCCCTGCATGGTCAGCTGACCGCCACCTTGCTGGCTGACAGCGATGATCTGGCCGCCTTTGGCCATCTGTTCGAGGTACTGGAAGTGAAGGTCGGACGGGTGCTGCTCAACGGTTACCCGACCGGTGTCGAGGTCTGCGATGCGATGGTGCATGGCGGCCCGTACCCGGCGACCTCCGATGCCCGTGGCACATCGGTCGGTACCCTGGCGATCGATCGCTTCCTGCGCCCGGTGTGCTACCAGAACGTGCCCGATGCCTTGCTGCCCGAAGCCCTGCGGGACGCCAACCCGTTGGGTATCCAGCGCCTGGTCGATGGCAAGCCGAGCAATGCGGCCCTGAACTGATCACGGAGCAACAGCGATGAGCGTAGCCAGCCGTGTTGATGTGCAGACCCTCACAGCCTTTGTCGAGCAACTGTTCGAAAGCGCCGGTGCCGATACCGAGGTGGCCCAGGTGGTGACCCGGGCAGGCGTGCTCGAGCAGGTTTCGGACAGGGGTGTTTCGACGCTGTTCGACGGTCATTATCTGCTCGGCCCTTGCCGCACCCGGTGCTGATCGTTCCTCGGCCAACTGATCCTCGCCAGCCGCTCGGTCGACCCCGAGCGACCGGTGCGCCTGCCAGGGCAGACGGGATTGAAATTGCGCAAGCAGGCTTTGAGCGAAGGGTTGAGCCTGTCGCCACAGCTGATCGACGACCTCAACCAGATTGCCGGGCAACTACAGCTCCCGACACTTTCGCATTAACTGACAACAAGAGTACTGACATGACAGAGCAAACGAACACCCACGCACCGTTGCACCTGAGCAAGGACGCTGCGTTATTGAACACTGGCACCTGGATCGGCCGCGTCTGGCTCCCGCAGCAAGGCCCGGCGGTGGTGCTGGTCAAGGCCGGCGCCGTGCACGATATCAGCGCCCATGTGGCGACCGTTTCTGCCTTGCTGGAAGTGCCGGAGCCGGTGGCCTACCTGCGTTTGCTGCCACTGGGCGAGGCGTTGATCGAGTTGCCGGCGCTGCTGGCCAACAGCGACCCTAACCATCGCGACCCGGCCTTGCCCTGGCTGCTGGCGCCGATCGACCTGCAGGCGGTCAAGGCCGCTGGCGTGACCTTCGCCGCCAGCCTGCTGGAGCGGGTGGTCGAAGAGCAGGCCAAGGGTGACCCGGCCAAGGCCGACGCCATCAGGGCGACCCTGGCGAGTCGCATCGGCGCGGACCTTTCGCAGATCGTCCCAGGCTCCGAGCAGGCCGAAGCCTTGCGCAAGGTGCTGGTGGAGCAGGGGCTGTGGTCGCAGTATCTGGAAGTGGGTATTGGCCCGGACGCTGAAGTCTTCACCAAGGCGCAGCCGTTGTCGGCGGTCGGCCATGGCGCCGACATCGGCATTCATCCGAAGTCGAGCTGGAACAACCCCGAGCCGGAAGTGGTGCTGGCAGTGTCGAGCAACGGCCACGTGCATGGCGCCACCCTCGGCAACGACGTCAACCTGCGCGACTTCGAAGGGCGCAGCGCCTTGCTGCTGTCCAAGGCCAAGGACAACAACGCCTCCACGGCGCTGGGGCCGCTGCTGCGCCTGTTTGACGAGACTTTCTGCCTGGAGGACGTGCGTAACGCCGATGTGGATCTGCGCGTCGAAGGGCTGGACGGTTTTGTCCTGCAGGGCCGCAGTTCGATGCGCCAGATCAGCCGCGACCCGCTGGACCTGGTACAGCAAACCCTGAATGAAAACCACCAGTACCCCGACGGCCTGGTGCTGTTTCTCGGCACCCTGTTCGCGCCCAAGCAGGACCGCGACCAGCCGGGCAACGGCTTTACCCATAAACCCGGCGACGTGGTGACTATCAGCAACCCGCAGTTGGGCAGCCTGTGCAATCGGGTGACGACCAGCGATCTGGCGCCGCAGTGGGAGTTCGGTTTGCGCGCACTGATCGACAGTCTCGGTCGTCGTGGCCTGCTGGAGGTGGCGGTAACAGCTCGTCAACCCTGATCAACCGATGTTCCCAAAGGAGGCGTGTGTCACCGACTGAAGGATCGCCCCGCTGCAACAACAATAGTGCCTGGCGCTGTTCAGCATCAACATGGCCAGCGCCAATGCCTGGATGATCGTCAACACCAGCATCCAGTATTCGGGCTCGTTCAACACCGCTCTCACTTCTGATTCTATTCCTTCCTCAAGACACAAGCGGCGGTGCGGCGATCCGACTTGACCGGCGATCGAGGTTAAAGAAACTTGATCGGATAATTGACGATCAAGCGGTTCTCATCGATGTCGTAACTGCTGAAATCCCGGCGCAAGGTCGAGTTGCGCCAGCGCACCGACAGGTCTTTGAGCGGGCCGCTTTGGAACACGTAGGCCAGTTCCGACTCACGGCCCCACTCCTTGCCGTTGTCGGTCGTGCCGGTTTGCACATGGTCACCTGAGAGGTAGCGGTTCATCAGGGTCAGGCCCGGTATGCCGAGGGCGACGAAGTCATAGTCGTGACGCAGCTGCCAGGAACGCTCGCGGGCACTGTCGTAGCTTGAGTTGTAGGTGTCGTTGGCCAGCGGGTAGCCAGCCGTGCCGTTGACCCGCATCCAGCCGGTGTCGCCATATACCCGCTGCAAGCCGAGGGAAAAGGTGTGGCCTGCGGTTTTTGCACTAAGCAGCAAGGATGTGGTTTTATTGTCCATCTGCCCGGCTTTCGCCGAGCCGTCTTCATCGCCAAGAAACAGGCCAAGGTTGGCGCCCAGCCGCCAGGTGCCCACGGCCTGGCTATGAATCACGTTCAGGTACTGCTGCTGGTAGATGTCCTCAAGCTGGGCATACCACAGGCCCACTTGCGTGGCCTTGTCGTTGAACTGGTATTCGCCGCCAGCGAAGTTGAAGCGGTCTGAGGTCGCGTCGGGGCGGCCGGTCATGAACATGCGCTCCATGCTGGCATCGTTGCGTGGGCTGTTGCCGCGAAACTGGCCGGTATAGAGGGTCAGGTTGTCGATTTCCCGCGAAGTGAGCTGGGCGCCGCGAAAGGTCTGCGGCAATGAGCGGCCGTCATCGGAGCGCAGGATCGGCAGCAGCGATACCCATTCACCGACCTTCAGTTCGGTTGCCGAGTACCTGGCTTTGACCGCGACGCCCAGGCGGCCGAAATCGTCGGCCGGGTCGCCGCCATCGTGCACCGGCAGCAGTTGTGTACCTGCCGTGCCACGACCGCCGTCGAGCTTGAGCGCATACAGCCCCAGCAGGTCGACGCCAAAGCCTACCGTGCCCTGGGTGAAACCTGAACGCAGGTCGAAGATAAAACTTTGCGTCCACTCTTGGGCCTTGCCCTGGGGGTAGGCGGGGTCGACGAAATTACGGTTGTGGTAGAAATTGCGCAGGTTCAGCGACGCCGTAGTGTCGTCGACCAGGCCGGCTGCCGACACGCCGAGCGAGGCTGTCGAGCAGAGAATGAGGGCCGCAAGTTCTGGCGTTTTGGTGCGTGCAAGGATCTTCATTATTGTTATTTCCTTTTTTTTGAGCGCAGGACGCCCTCGCAGCGCAAAGGCTGCGAAAAGTGGCGGTGTCTGCGGTTACGGGGGGAGTGGGGTTAAGCGCCCAGCAGGGCAATCAGCGCGGGCACGGTCAGCACGGCGGTGTAGTAGCCCATGAACTGCACGCCAATGTTGAAGCCCAGAAAGCGTGAGAGAAATCCGCCCAGCAGGCCGATGGTGACAATCACCAGCAAACCGAGCAGGCCGCCTTCCCAGATACCGATCACCAGGATCAGGCCGACAAAAGTCGAGATCACAGCTTCATGGCTGATCTTGCGCGACACGTAGGCGGCCGCCCGGTGCGCGTAGTTCATGGTGAAGGGGTAGGCGATCAGGATGGCAACGATCACCGCGAGCATGCCGTAGCCGAGAAACTCCCAGGTGCTGAGCAGCGAGTGCAGGTTGTTCACCTGGCCGGTGGCGGCATCGACGCTAAAGCGTGGCGGCGCGTTGAACAGCGGCGCCGCCGGGCCTGCGGCGACCGGGCTCAGCGGCAGGCCGAAGGCGATCAGTGGAATCAGGGCTTCGGCGAGGTAGGTCGACTCGGTGACGCCGTTGCGCGCCGTGATCACCGTGGTCAGGCGATGGTAGACGTGCTTGACCCGCGAGCCGACGGCCTCGCCCATGATCACGGTCATGGCCACCGGGCTGAACACGAAGGTGGCGCTGGACACCACCGCGGTAACCGCAGTCCACAGGCTCTGCTTGCTATCCAGTACCCGCAGCGGATTGGGAAAGAACCCGCCCCAGCTTTTCACGTCCGGCGACAAGGAAAACGTCCGCGGTGCCTGGCGGCGCATACTGGCGCGCTCGGCCGGCGCCAATAGGGAGAACAACGCGGCGATCAACGGGCCGATGGCAATGCCGAGGAAGTAGCTGACGCTGAGCTTGACCCCATGCTGCGCGGTGAGGCTCTGCAGGCCGACAATCACCATGACGAAGGGGATCAAGGTCAGCACTGCGGCCAGGCGGCCTTTGGAGAACCAGGCGATGGCCACCGCCGCCAGCAGGAACACCCAGGGCGCCGCGTGCTTGATCATGTCGCCGAAGGGCGCCAGCATCACCGCGAACAACACCGCCATGGGCACCGCGATCAAGGCGGCAATGACTGCCCCGGAGATCATCTTGCGCAAGGCAATGTGCGGCACGCCGAGGTTGCGCAAGAAATTTGCCTCGCGCATCAGCGGCGTGGCCATGGTGTCGCCGGGGATCCCCAGCAACGCCGTCGGCACCGCATGGGTCATGTGCTTGGCCACTGCGCCCGCCAGGAAGAACGTCAGCACGCCGGGTGCCGGCACGCCCAGCAGCACCACCAACAGGGTCAGCGGGGCAAGGGTAGTGGTTTCATCGCTGCCGGAGATCAGGCCGATGCCGGCAAAAATCACCGCACCGAGCACACCCATGGCCAGGGCGATCAGGAATTGGTCCATCATCACGGCGATCATGGGCGACCTCCAGTGGCGCTGGCTGCGTGGACAACCACGGCAGGTGAGACATCAGGGTTGTCCGGGGGCGAGCGCAGGCCTTTTTCGTAGTCGGCAAACAGATCATAAAGATCCATCTCGCGCAGTTCGGCAAGGGTTGCCGCTGGCAGGTCACTCAGACTGCCCAGAGGGCCGAATTCGTTCTGCAGCTCGACGAGGATTTTCGCCCTCCAGGCCGGGTCTGCCAGGTGTTCGATGACGTTACGCTTGGGCTTGAATAGCGCCGCACTGATGGCGCCGCCTGCCAGGCAGCCGACAATGCCGATCAGCATGGCGTAGGCACGGGCCATTTGCAGCGACTCCACCCAGCCCACCAGCAGGTGCTGCGCGGTAAAAAAAGCGCCGAGGCTGACGCTGGCGCCGATGGCGATGGAGTAGATCAGGTGGCGACCGTCGACGGTGTCGCCCCAGACTTCGAACAGTTCGGGTTTCATCAAGATTCTCCCACTGCCCTTGCGGGCTTTTATTGTTATGAACGTGAAGAGATACCGCTTAACGCATTGCACACAGGCCTCGTTTGGCGAGCAGGGCACGGGCAACCCTGGATGCGCTTGGCCGGCCGAGTTCGGCACTGATGAACTCACCGGCATCGATCAGTGCCTCAAGATCGACGCCGTGGCGCAAGCCCAGGCCATCGAGCAGGTACACCAGCTCTTCGCTGGCGACATTGCCGGTGGCGCCTGGCGAATACGGGCAGCCACCCAGGCCTGCGACCGAGCTGTCGAACACCCGTACATCCGCCTCCAGCGCCGCATGGATATTGGCAATGGCCATGCCGTAAGTATCGTGGAAATGCCCGGCCAGCGCGCTGACCGGCACCACTTGGCGACAGGCTGCGATCAGCGCCCGGGTCGCCGCTGGCGTACCGCTGCCAATGGTGTCGCCCAGGCTTATTTCATAGCAGCCCATGGCGAACAATGAAGCGCTGACGGCCGCCACGGCTTCAGGTTTGACGGTGCCGGTGAACGGGCAGCCCATGACGCACGACACGTAGCCACGCACCCTGATGCCGGCGTCACGGGCGCGGACCATGACCTCCTGGTACTGGCGCAAGCTTTGTGCAATCGAACAGTTGAGGTTCTGCTGCGAGAACGCCTCGGAGGCGGCGGCGAACACCGCGACCTCACGGCAACCCGCCGCTATTGCGGCCTCCAGCCCCTTGAGGTTGGGCACCAGTGCTGTCCAGGTCACCCCGGGGCGTACCGCCAATGCCTTGAACACCTCATCGGAGCCGGCCATCTGCGGCACCCAGCGCGGCGAGACAAACGCTCCGGCCTCCAGGGTTTGCAGCCCGGCGTCGGCCAACCGTTGCAGCAACTGCACACGGATCTGTGGCGACAGCGTCAGCTGTTCATTCTGCAGGCCATCCCTGGCGCCCACTTCGACCAGCCGTACCGCCTCCATTACTGCGCCCGCTTGTGCTTGAGCAGTTCAGCCGCCTTGTCGGCGCGCACGTCGCGGGCCTCGACCATCTGCTTGACCAGCCAGTTGACCTCATCACCCCGGGCACCGGCCGACAAAGCAATGTTACGTGCATGCAAGGCCATGTGACCGCGCTGGATGCCTTCGGTCGACAGTGCCCGCAGGGCGCCGAGGTTTTGCGCCAGGCCCACGGCGACAGCGATTTCGGCCAGTTCCTGGGCGGTTTTCACCCCGAGGATGCGCAGTGACAGCTGCGCCAGCGGGTGGGTCTTGGTGGCGCCGCCGACCAACCCGACTGGCATGGGCATCTCCAGGGTGCCGACCAGGTGGCCCTGACGATCTTTTTCCCAGGTGGTCAGTGAGCCGTAATGGCCATTGCGGCAGGCATAGGCATGGGCACCGGCTTCCACGGCGCGCCAGTCATTGCCGGTGGCGACGATCAGCGGGTCGATGCCGTTCATGATGCCCTTGTTGTGGGTGGCGGCGCGGTACGGGTCGACCACGGCGAAGTTGTAGGCATCGAGGATGCCTTCGATGACGTCTTCACCTTTATAGGCGCCAGTGCTCAGCAACTCGGGGGCAATGCGCACCTGGGCCCGGGCCAGGCGCAAGTCGGCCAGGTTGGAGAGGATGCGCAGACGAACCTTGCCGCCAGTGATTTCCTCCATGAGCGGCGCCACCGCTTCGGCCATGGTGTTGACGGTGTTGGCACCCATGGCATCGCGTACGTCGACGATCAGGTGGGCAACCAGCATCGGCCCGCGCGGGCTTTGGGCAAAGGTATGCACTTCGATGTCGCGGCAACCGCCGCCGAGCTGATTGAGCAACTGGTCCTTGCGGTTGGCCAGTTCGATGATTTCGTCCTTGCGGCGCATCAGGCTCAGGCGGGCATTGAAGGGGTCGTCGATCTCGACGATCTGCACCTGGGCACGCATCAGCGGCAGGGAACTGGAAGTCTGAAAACCGCCCGCCTCGCGGGCAAGTTTGGCCATGAACGAGGCAGCGGCGACCACCGAAGGCTCTTCCACCACCAACGGCACGATGACGTCGCGGCCATTGATCTGGAAATTGCTGGCCACGGCGTAGGGCAATTCGAAGGTGCCGAGCACGTTCTCGATCATGCCGTCGGCGACTTCCAGTGCCAAGGCGCCGGCCTCGCGGAGCAGGGCGAGGTCTTCCTGGGGAAGTGCGAGCACTTCTTGCAAGTGGTTCAAGCGTTCGGCAGGCGACATGGCGCGGAACATGGGCAGGCGGGAGTCGATGCTCATGGGGAGGGCTCTCTGCAGTTATTGTTGTGAGATGACGCCACCCTAGTCCGAACTGTTGCGCCAAAGAAGGTACAGTTTGGACAGACAGTACCCAAGCTGTACCCTCAATGGATAAAAGGCATTCAGGACACCTGACGATGGCGCGGCTGACACTCGCAGAGCAACTGGCAGCATCACTGGTCGAGCAAATCGGCAATGGCACCTACCGCGTCGGTGAGCGCTTGCCGTCACTGCGCGAGTGCATGCGCTTGTTCGGCCATTCGAAGAACACCGTGATCAACGCCTATGAAGCGTTGGCCGCTCAGGGCCTGGTAGAGGCGCGGCACGGACAGGGTTTTTTCGTCAAACAAGGCGCGCTGAGCAACCACGAAGCTGAAGAGCCCATGCCCTACGAGCGGGCGATGGACACCATCTGGCTGATGCGCCAGCAGTTCGTCCGCGAGCCGGGCCACTCACCGCTGGGGGAAGGCTTCCCGCCGGTTGAGTGGCTGATGGACATGCGCCTGGACAAGTTCACCCGGCAGATCATGCGCACCGGTGTCACTACGCTGTTCCGCTACGGCAACCGCCTGGGCAATGCCAGCCTGCGCCAGCACCTGGTGCAGAAGCTGGCCAGCTATTCGATCAGCGCCAGCCCCCGGCAGATTGTCACCACCCACGGCGCCAACCATGCCCTGGACCTGATCATCCGCCGCTTCATTGCCCCGGGCGACAGCGTGCTGGTCGAAGACCCGGGTTATTACCCGCTGTTCGGCAAGCTGCAACTGCAAGGCGCGCGGATGCTCCCGGTGCCGCGATTGGCCGATGGCCCGGACATCGAGGTGCTGGAACAACACCTGCACGCGCACAAGCCCAAGCTGTTTTTCATCCAGTCCGTCGGCCACAACCCGACGGGTTCCGATATCTCCCCGAACAAAGCGCATCGGCTGGTGCAATTGGCTGAAGAGCACAATTTCATTCTGGTGGACGACGATGCTCTGGCCGACTTCAAACCGGCTTCGGCGATCAAGGTATCGGCGCTGGACCAGTTGCAGCGCTCGCTGTATGTCGGCAGTTTTTCCAAGTCTGTGTCTGCGGCTTTGCGAGTCGGATTTATCGCTGGCAATAAAGAGGTGATCGATGAGCTGGGTGACCTTAAAATGCTCCTGCACACCAGCACGTCGGAGCTGTGTGAACGCACGGTTGATGTCATCCTGACCGAAGGTCACTTCCTGCGGCATCTGATTCGTCTTCAGGAACGCTTGAAAACCGCTACCACGGCAGGTTTGCAAATGCTCGACGAGATCGGTGCCGAGGTGTTCGCCAGGCCTGGGCAGAGCCTGTATCTGTGGGTCAGGTTTCCCAACGTTGATGATGCCCGGGAGCTGACGCGACAGCTGCTGCCGAAGGGATTCATGATTGCACCAGGACATATTTTTTCGCCGGAACAGTCGCGGGTTAACCCGTGGACGAGGTTGAATGTGGCGTATCTGAATGATTCGTTGCTCAAGGCGGTGTTAAAGGAGTGAGGCGGGCCAACAGGGCAGGTGTTTGGGGCAGGGCGCTTGCGTGCAAATTATCAGTCGATAAGCCGTGTCGGGTTTTATCTTTTTGTCTATTGGGGAGGGGGGAATAAATGCAAAGAATGATTGGTGTCTATGGGGCAGGTGGTTTCGGTCGGGAAGTATTGCCGTTGGTGCGTGAGCAATATGTCGATGACCCGGTATGTTTCATTGTTGATGGCACAGAAGATAAGGAAGTCAACGGCTGCCCGGTCTACACCTACCAGGAGTATTTGCAGATACCGCATGCACGCAAAGCAGTGGTGCTTGCCATTGGCAGCAGTGCGGCACGTGAGTCCTTAGCCGCTCAGTGCAAGCAGGACAATATAGATGTGGTGTCGGTAAGAGCGTCGAATTCAATCATTCTGGACTCGGTTGAGATCGGTGAAGGCGCAGTGCTGTGTCACTTCACTCAATTGACATCCAATATAAAAATAGGCAAGCAATTCCAGGCCAATATCTACAGTTACGTGGCTCATGATTGCGTGATTGGCGATTACGTAACCTTTGCTCCCAATGTCAGCTGCAATGGCAATGTGCACATTGAGGATCATGCTTACATAGGAACCGGTGCAGTGATCAAACAGGGCAGTTCGGCACAGCCGCTGGTGATTGGTAAGGGCGCCATTGTTGGTATGGGCGCTGTGGTAACCAAAAGTGTTGCAGCTGGGGTAACCGTTGTGGGTAATCCAGCCAGACCTTTAGGAGCAAAAGCCTGACGTCCGGCGCTTTCGCCGCGCAACAGCGCCCGGTGAACTAGGCGCTGTCTGCTGAACCTGGAGGTCATCATGGCGCGGCGGGCAAGCAACCGCTAAGCGATTTCCTCGCGTGGAGCCGGCTGACTCAACGCCTCGCCGTTGACCGCATCGGCCATCGGCGGATGCTCCTGGGCGGCGTGCATCAGGTCGTCAGTGACCCGCAGTTCGGCACCGGTCGGCGAGAAAGTCGCCGACGCGGTGAACGGTGCCGGGTTGACCGGGGCTGGGCGCTTGCCACGGCGCCAGACGAAGAACATCACCATGCCCAGATTGACCACCGCGAAGGCCCAGAACAAGCCGGCTTCACTGAACGAGCTCATCAGCGGCGAGATCATCAGCGGGCTGAGGGCAGAGCCCAGGGAGTTGATCAACAGCAGCCCCTGGATCATCGGGACCAGCGCCTGCGCAGACGCGCGGTCGGCAGCATGGCTGACCGCTACCGGGTAAAGGGCAAAGATCCCGCCGCCCAGCAAGAACAGCATCAGCGCCAGCAGGGTCGACGACAGCGGCAACAGGCCGATGATCAGGGACAGCACACCGCAGGCCGCGCCCAGCATGATCAGCACCTCGAGGCGGTCCTTGCGGTCAGACCAGCGCCCGACCGGGTACTGCAACAGCATGGCGCCGAGGATCGTCCAGGCCATCATGTTGCCGACTTCGCCAACGTCGTGGCCAATGCGCTGCAAATACAGGGGCAGTAGCGAATACACCGCCGCAATGGCAATGCCCGAGCCGAAGCAGCCGACCAGCCCCGACGGGGTCACCCCCAGCAGTTGCCGCGGTTTGAGCGGCTCGACCTGCTCCAGTAACGGCGAGACCCGAGGCAAAATCACAATCGGCAGCACCGACAGCGACGCCAGCATCCCGGCGACCATGAACGGTGCGTTTTCGCCCAGGCTGGTGATTTCGCCCAGGGTCGCTTGCCCCAGCACACCGGCCCCATAGAGCACGATCATGTACAGCGCGAGCAGGCGCCCGCGGATCTTGGCGTCGCCGGCGAGCAGCAGCCAGCTCTCGATCACCAGGAAAACCCCGACCGTGGCCCAGCCATTGATCAGGCGCAGGGTGAACCAGCCCCAGGTATCAAAGAACAGGCCCTGCAAAAGGAGAGTTGCGGCGATCAACGAGGCGAAGCTGCTGTAGGCGCGGATATGACCGATGCGCAGGATCAGCCGGTCATTGAAAATCGCCCCCAGGGTCAGGCCGATGAAGTAGGCCGACGAGACCACGCCGATCATCGTTGTCGAGGCACCAGCCGCCCCCAGGCGCAGGGTGGTCAGCGACGACATGAAGCCGTTGCCCAGCGCAACAATGAACAAACCGAGCAGGGGCGCCAGCGCCATGGCCAGCAAACGCGAAGACATAAGGACCTCAGGTGATCTATCGGCAAAACATTGGCCTCTTCGCACGTTTACCGAACCGGACCAGGCTGCGCAGCGGCGAGCGTGCATTCCAGGCGACTGGCGAAAAGGACGCGCGATTTTAAGCCCTGGCGTGGATTTGCCAAGCGCCTGCCCTGCGGCTTTCGGCCGCAGGCCCGGTTGCTCGCGAGCACTACGTGCAAGCGGCAGGTGCAAGCGCCTAACCACGGCTATCCTGACCTTGCCTGTTTGAGCGTCAGGCACGCAGGGGCGATGGGCGCGTGTGGCCCGGACAAGGAATCTGGCTGGAGCAAGGGGCATGCACAAATGGCGACAACGCGGGTGGGTGTGGGTTTTCTGCCTGGTATGCGGCGTGTTGCAGGCGTCGGTCAGTGCCGCGCAAGCGGCGGCGGTGGTCTCGGCGCCAGCGGCGGAACTTAAGATTGCCAACCGCGAGATCATCACCTTCCATGCCACCTTGCTCGGCGAACCCCCCGCAGCCCGCGCCGAGCGGGCGCGCAGCGTGATCAACGAAACCCTCAGCGGCACTGAAAACCCGCTGGTGCGCCTGGATACCATTCAGGACAGCTACCTGGTCCTGCTCGGGGAGCGCCGGGCGTTTATCGTCACGCCCAAGGACACCGACCCGGACACCTCGGTGGCCGACGCCGCCGCTCAAGCCGCCGAGCACCTGAAACAGGTGGTGGATGAATCCCGGGAAGCCCGCAGCGTCCGTTTTCTGCTCACCGCTGGCGGCCTCAGCGCGCTTGCCACCGTGCTCTTTGTCGCCTTGCTGCGCCTGGCAGGCTTGGTCCGGCGCAAGATGCTGTCCTGGTTGCCCAAGCGCATACGCCGTCACCATGACGTGCTGAAAGTCGGCGAAACCGAGCTGCTGGACACCAGCAACCTGTTCCCGTTGGTCCGGCGCCTGCTGGCGGCACTGTACTGGTTGGTGGTGCTGTTGCTGACCTACGAATGGCTGACCTTCGTCTTGCAGCGCTTCCCATACACCCGGCCCTGGGGCGAACGGCTCGACCATTACCTGCTCGACCTGCTGCGCTATGTGCTGGATGCCATGGTCAGCGCGATTCCCGGGCTGGTCATCGCCCTGGTGATCTTCTTTATTGCCCGGGGCTTCAGCGCCTTCAGCAAGCGCGTGCTGGAGCGCTTGTCCAAGCCCGGGACGATCACCTGGCTCAATCACGAAACCCTGCAGCCGACCACCCGCCTGACTTCGTTGGCGATCTGGCTGTTTGCCCTGGCCATGGCCTATCCCTACCTGCCGGGCGCTGGCACCGAAGCCTTCAAGGGGTTGTCGGTGCTGATCGGCCTGATGATTTCCCTCGGCGCATCCAGTGTGGTCGGCCAGGCGGCTGCCGGACTGATCCTGACTTACACCCGTACCTTGCGCCCTGGTGAGTTTGTCCGCATCGGCGAGCACGAGGGCACGGTGACCGAGCTTGGCATGTTTACCACCAGTATCCGCACCGGCCTGGGTGAGGTGCTGACCATTCCCAATTCGATGATCACCGGTGCGGTGACCAAGAACTACTCGCGGGTGGTTCAAGGTGCCGGTTATGTCGTTGATACGGTGGTGACCATTGGCTACGACACGCCCTGGCGTCAGGTCGAGGCGATGCTGTTGGAGGCGGCGCAGCGTACTGCCGGGATCTTGCAAAGCCCGAGGCCGCAGGTGTTTCAGACGGCATTGTCGGACTTCTATCCCGAGTACCGCCTGGTCGCCCAGGCCGTGCCCAGCGAACCGCGGCCGCGCGCCGAGTTGCTGAGCATGCTGCACGCCAATATCCAGGACGTGTTCAACGAGTACGACGTGCAGATCATGTCGCCGCACTACCTGGGCGACCCGCAGCAGGAGAAGCGGGTGCCCAAGGCGCAGTGGTACACCGCGCCAGCGCAGGCCCCGGCAGACAAGCACGGCGGGGAATGAACTGGCCGGTCGATAGCCTTGTAGGCGGTTGGTTTGATTCCAGGTCAACCCCTAAAGGCATTGAACAGGCCGGTGATCTGGCGAGATTTTTTTCATCCCTGGAGCTGGCAAGTTGCACTGCAATTTACGCCTCTGATCTGCTGCGTTGCACAGAGACAGCAGAGGTAATTGCCAGTGTGCTGGGGCTTGAGGTCGACCTCGACCCAAGGGGTTGCCGCGAGTTTCTTGATCAGCGCGTTGCAACGAGTCCCTGTTGATGGAATGTCATTTATCTCTTTTAACGTGTCGCCAGGCAGTGTGTCCGAATGGGTCGAAGATGACCTGTTCAAGAATGTCACACTGACAAAATTGAATTTACACGTTTAGTCTGCGTCGCGGTGGCGGTTTGTGGCGTTATCAGTTCGCTGAAGGCGCCACCGGACACTGGCTCAGAAACGCTTGCAAGCCTTGCTGATACTCCTCGGCCGGCATCAGGTCGCTGTCTTTGACAACGACGCAAGCCACGCCCTGGCTCACCATTTTCGCGCAAGCCACGAGGTAGAAATACGGCGTTTCCTGCACCTGCACGATCTGGTCCCAGGTCAGGCTGCTCTTGCCGCCGCAGGCTTTGTCCAGGGTGAAGCCCTGCTCATCGAAGCTCAGGCAATAGGTGCTTTCGACGGATTTCAGCGGCGCCCGCAGCCTGGCTTCGATCAGCCGCTGATTCAACCCACGCAACGGCGCTCGGGGCTTGGTGTGGTTGGCGGCGATGCGCGATTGCAGGTGTTTGATCCAGCGCCCGGAAAAGCGCCACCAGAGCGGGATGAAGATCAAGCCGAACATCGCCATGGTGATGACCTTTTGCGGGGTGAAACGTTGCTCGGGGAAATAAATCGCCAGCATGCCGCCGACCAGGCACAGGGTGAACATCAGGGGGCCGACCAGGCGGCTTTGCCAACGGGCAACGTTGGCCATGGCCTGGGCCTGCTGCTGATCCTGCTTGAGCAATTCCTGCTCCAGCCGTTCGGCTATCCAGGTCCGGGTATGGGCGGGGGTGATGCTGTAGTGCAATTCCATGGGGGGCTTGATCCGAGGTCCGTCTTCGCTGAGGGCGGCAGTTTAGCAACTTTCGCCGCTCAGGCTGGAAACTGCTCTATATGGCGTAACACCCACTCATAAAGGTGTTCATCGAGCTGCGGCCGCTGCTGGTTGAAGCGCTCCTGGCAGACATTGAACAGCGCGTCCTGATTGACCCGCACGGCCAGCTCGATGGGGCCTTCGTTTTGCGCATGGGTCGCCCGTAGTTGCTGTTGGCGCTTGCCGGCCTGTTGCAATGTGTCCGCCAAGGCATCCAGCTGCAGGTGCCTGAGTTGGGCGATGGCCTGGGGCAGATGAAAGTGCAGGGCACAGTCAAAGCCTTCCCAGCCCTCGAAGGCCAGCCATTCGTGGAGCACCATGAAGCAGCGCGGTGCCGGCGCCAGTTGTTCCAGCCGCTCGAAGGCCAGCCAGTACTGACGTGGCAGTTGCTCGGCGATTTCTATGGCCTGGGCGATCAGGTCCAGGGCGTGGGCCTGGTCCTGATGATGTTTGCGCAGAATGCGCTGGGTCAAGGTGAAGCGCGCTTGTTCTAGCGCGTTCAAGGCGCGGTTCAGGTCATAGCCTGCGTTGTGCAGATACTCCCGGGCTTGATCGGCAGGCAGCCCGGACTTGTTCGCCAGCACCTGCAGGAGTTCGGTCTTGAACAGCCCGGCGGCCTGTTCGGGGTTGCCTGCACAGCGCTGGAGCAGGGCCTGGGCGTGGCGCAGGCCAATGGGGACGAGGCTACGTAGTTGAAGCAGGGCCTGGATATGCGTCGGGTCCATCGACTGTGGTACCTCGGATTATTCAGTGGGTCGAACCTGTCTCGGTTCGACAGCGTGCACCTCAGGCTAAAGTATTTATCTGCCCAAGAAAATTGCTGTTGGTGTAGAACCGGTGTTCAATGCGCGGCCCGCGTTGTCAGGCACGCCATCGAAAGGACTAGATAATGCTGTTCAGAGGGATATATCGGCTGTTGGTACTGCTGCAACTTGTCATCGGCATTGCGGGTTTTTTACTCTCGGCGCTCATCCTGGGCGAAAGGATCAATGTCGGCTTGCAGCCGTTTTCAGCCATGTTCATGGCTTTTATCCTCGGGGTGGTGAGCCTCTGCGTGCACGAGGGCGGGCATTATCTGGGCGCCAAATGGACTGGCATGACGGTGCTGTCGATGCGGGTGCTGGCCTGGGAGATTCAACCGTTGCAGCGAGGCTGGAAGGCTCGCTGGTCGCGCCGTGCCAAAGGCCAGCCACTGGCAGGCTATGTCATTGCGGTGCATCCCCCGCGCCAGCCTTTGCGGCGGGCAATGCTGGTTTTCACGCTGATGGGGCCGTTGCTCAACCTGTTGGTCGCCGGCCTGTGCCTGGCGCTGTTTGCGCTGCTGGGCGGCGAGTTCGCCGCGCTGGTGCTGGCCTTGGGGGTGAGCAATCTGGCCACCGGTCTGGCCAACCTGGTGCCCACGGTCGCGCCAGGGCGTGTCAGTGATGGGGCGGGGTTTCTGGCCTGGCTCTGCAAGCCTGATGAACGGGGACAGGCGCTGGCCAATGCGCGGCTGATGGCCCTGGGTGTTGCGGGTACGCAGGCAGAGGACTTGCCCAGCGCCGATCTTGAAGCCCTGAGTGCCCAGTCGATGCCCGCGCCGTTGAGTGCGCTGGGCTATCGCTTGTGTACCCGGCAAAATAAGGCGGATTGGGCGGGTGCCGTCGCCCTGGGTGACGAGCTGGAGGCAATGTTGGCAACGCACCCCCTGGTGCTGAAGCCCTACATGGTACTGCTGTCGATTTTGCGTGCGGAGCTGGCTTTCTCCCGGGCCATGCTTGAGCGCGATGCTCGTGAACTAAGTGACTATCTATTCAACGAAGAAATCGACTGGTACGCCCCAAGCTTCCGGCCGCGTTGCCTGGCACTGCGTGCTGCTGTAGCGGGCGATGCCAGCCAGGTGACGCTCTGTATGGAACAGGCCGTGCACCTGGCCCGTAACAGTCAGGACCGGTCTCTGGGCCCGCGAGAAGAACGGCTGGCCGGCTACATCCAGGCGTTGCTCACGGCACCTGCAAGCTCGGCAGCGCTGCCCGACCCTGTGTCGAGAGCAGCGGCTGTAACTGGTTCCAACTGAAGGTCATGTCAACGTCACAACCATCGCCGATGGGCTTGTTGGCGAGGCGCATGCCCTGGGTGTCGAAACTCAGGTCGTAGGACCCGTAGCTCGCCACGTCAGGGCACTCGCTGTCTGCTGTGGCCTGGGTCTGCAGCCAGCTAGCGAATTTTTTCGGCAGGCTGACATGCCCGGAAAACGGGCTGTACCACTCAAAGCGCGTACCGATCCAGGTCCAGGGGTCGACGCTTTCGCCGGTTTGCAGGTTCCAGGTGTGCAAACCCCAACTGATGCCGCTGCGACCAAAGCCTGCGCTCCAGCGGTAAAACCGGACGGTAATCCATTGCGACGACCAGTACGTGGGCATCACGCTGATCTCGCTGGTAGCGGCAGAACCGCTCATGCCGAGGAAATCACGACGCTCGTTGAAGAACGCTTGCGGGCCCTCGGGACTGACAGCGAGGCGCGCCAGTTGCTGATTGATCTTGTGGATCGCCGGACCATCCCCCGCAAGCTTCAAGGTGACCTGGGCGCCTTGGGTCGTGACGTGATAGGCGTGCTCGCCAAAGGTTTTTTTCTCCACCTTGACCGGCAGCGGTACCGCCTCCATGGGCGCGTTATAGGCGTCGCCCCCACAGCCTTCGGCACTTGAGCGCGTCAACGCCAAAGGCAACGGCGTGCCGCCCGGGGCCTTGCTCCAGGTTCCGCTCAGTGTATCGCCCCGAGGGGCGTCAAGTTGCCAGAACCCCGTCCTGCCGTCCTCGGCCCAGCGTTCACTGGCCCTTTCCTGGGTGAGCTGGATCGGCGTGAGGAAGCGCTGGTAATAGTAGCTGCCGTTGCTGTCGGGGGCGGCGTTGAAACAGGCAGTGATCGGGGTCTTGCCAAGGGTGCCTTGCCAGACGCCGGTGAGTTCAGGGGGCGCGGCGTTGGCACAGCCAGCAGCACAAGCGAGGGTCAGGACGGCCAAGGGCTTGAGCATGAGGATCGGACTTCCAGTTGTCTGACGGGCGAGCATCATAGTCGATGAATAACGCCTTCGGTGAGCGGCAGCGCCGGAAAGTGTAGCGCTGGGACAGCGGAGTATCTAAGTCTGCCAAACTCCAACAGTTTCTGAGCGTCTGTTTGTCCGAACTAGGTTAGAGTGTCCATCAATGTCTGTTCATCATTTCCCCCACTCGATTCGCGTAGTCGCGCCAAGCGCTTGCAGCGAGCGAGTCAGGCAAAAAACCGTGTATCAATTGTTGTTTGAAGAATGAATCGTCCGCTGTTCGTTTCTCTCGATGGGCCCAAGGGAACCGGTAAAACCACACTGTTGGAGGCCGTGACGAAAGCGTTGCGGGCAGACAACCAGAAGGTGATCCGGCTGTGCGAGAAAAAAAGCGATCCCTATCGGGGTGAAACCATGGCCCTGGTCAACAGACTCGTCCGCAGTCCCTGCCGGGATCTGGAACTGGCGGTTTGTCAGCGCCTTGCTGATAGCCGTTATTGGATTTCCCAGCACGTACTGACTAAACAGCCTGCGGACAGCATCATCCTGATCGATCGCTGGTACCCATCCGACGCCGCGTTTCGCCGGATCGTCCCGTTTGCCGAGATTCTGCGGTTGAACATCGATCGCGACGTGCGAGTACCAGACCTGCATGTCGGGGTTGTTACCGCGCCTGAAGTGTCATGGGCGAGGGCAGCGGCACGAACCCGTGGGCTGAGCAGTACGGTGATGCATCGACTGGAGGAGCATGTCGCCAGTACCCAGGCATTCGAGCGAGCGGTTGCAGATCACGGTTGGGTTTTATGCCGCAATGAAGGAACAATCGAAGACGCTACGATGCAGGTGGTTGCCGAGATTCATAAAGCGCTTCGATGCGCCGCCGAACGGCTTTCTGGGCGTGTGTGAAGTGACGCTGGCGATGGAGTAGTGAAGGGAGTGATGACTGAAATGGACAACCTGGTTATCCGTCGTGCCAGTGCGCTTGATGCGCCGGCGGTGTTGAGTATTTTTGATGAAGTGATTGCCTGGTTTGTTGCCATGGGCAATACCGGGCAGTGGGGCAGCGAACCCTGGTCAAAGTCACCTCGGCAGATCGAGCGGGTGACGGATGCCTGTGCGCTACCTGAGGCATGGGTCGCAGAAGATTGCACGGGCAGGGTTTGCGCCGCATTGATCCTGGGCGAGGCCATGCCCTACGTGCCTTGCGCTAGCCAGCCGGAAATCTACGTAAGAATGTTGATTGCATCGCGTGATACACAGGTTCGCGGTGTCGGCCGGCGTCTGTTGGCCTTTGCCGATGACCGCGCCCGGGCTGCACGAGTCAGTCGTTTGCGCGTCGACTGCTATGGTGGCGGGAAGAGGGCGCTGGTGCGCTTCTATGAGTCCTGTGGCTATGAGCAGATTTCAGCCTTCGACGTGGATGGCTGGCCAGGTCAGTTGCTGGGGCGTCGCTTGTGACTCGGGCATAGATATGTGCTCGAAGTACCGACTTCGTGTTGAGCTCTGTAGCACAGGCGGACTATGTAATACTGGGTAGCCACCGTTTCGAGCATATTTCATTGCAAGTTCCTTTCGAATTACCCAGCGCCATTTCCCAATTTATTGGTGCTAATCAACTGATAGCCGACGAGGTAGGGGAGTCTCCCGCCAGCGTTTACGGTTTCAGCCGAGGCAATGAACGGTTTTTCCTTAAAACCTGCGCAGCGGTCTACACGCCAACGACCTACAGCGTCTTGCGTGAAGCGCGCGTGTTGCAATGGCTGGACGGCCGGCTGAACGTTCCCGAGGTTGCAGTCGTTGCGCAAAGCAATGCCGGGGAGTTCATGATCACCCGTTGCGTGCCTGGGGAACCGATACAAGCCCGTTGCAACGATCAGGGCGCGATGTTGGCGCTGTTACGCGAAGCACTGCGGCAACTGCAGGCCGTGCCGATCACCCATTGCCCGTTTGACTCAAGTGCTTCGGTGCGCCTGAATGAACTGGAGTATCTCATCTCGCAGGATCTGTGTGCCGATGATGTCGACCTGGAGCAATGGCCGAACCTTGGCACGCCGCGCAAGTTATTGGCCCACCTGCATGCCACGCGACCGACCGAAGAGAAGGCGTTCAGTCATGGCGACCTATGTGACACCAATGTTTTCGTCGACGCCCATGACCAGTTGCACTTCATCGATCTGGGCCGTGGCGGCATCGCAGATCGCTGGCTGGATGTTGCGTTTGCTCATCGAAACCTGCGCGAAGATGTTTCGGACAGTGCAGCAAACGATTTACTCCGGGGGTTTGGGGAGCCTGACCAGCCGGCGAAGCGGGTGTTTTTCGAGCAGTTGGATGAGTTGTTCTAGATTTTCACCGAAGGCGCTGCTGCGCTGTTTCTTCACTCGATGCGCGCAGCGCCAGTGAAGCGCATCGACGGTAAGCGCCTCTGCCAGCTCAATACATGGATGATCTGGCGGTATTCCTCAAGGTTGTGGATTGCGGCGGCTTCTCAGCAGCTGCGCCGGTGATGGACCTTGCACCTGCCACAGTGAGCAAGCAGATAGCACGGCTGGAACAGGAGCTTGGCGCTCGACTATTCGAGCGAAGTACACGCCAGCTGCGCATCACCGACGAAGGTCGGGCCGTCGCCGAGCGTGTTCGCCCAGCACTGGCGCTATTGGCTGAGGCTAGCGAAGTCGCCAGGCAAGGCGTACAGACGCTCACCGGAACGATACGTCTGACGGCGCCTGTGCCGCTTGGCTCGCGCTATGTGGCACAAGCGATCGCGGCGTTTCGTGAGCATCACCCGCAGGTAGGGTTTGACCTGCAATTAAGCGATCACATCGTCGACCTTTACGACAGCGATCTGGACATCGCCGTGCGGGTGGGTGCGCTGGCCAGCTCGCGTCTCATCAGCCGCCGGCTAGCTGAAAGCCGGCGCATCCTGGTGGCGGCACCCAGCTACCTGCGACAAATGGGATTCCCTGCCGACCCTGGTGAACTGTACCTGCATCGCTGCCTGTTGTTCTCGTACCCAGGCCTTCGTCAAAACCACTGGACGCTCAGGCATGTAGGTCCAGGCGGCGACACCGAGCTCGTTGAGGTTTCGGGCGAGTTGCGCAGCGACAACGGCGACGCACTCAGGGCGTGGAGCAGAGCCGGGCTGGGGATTTCGTTGCGCGAGACCTGGGACGTCGCCGACGAACTGCGCAGGGGTGAGTTGGTGCGTGTCCTCCCCGATTGGGAGGAGCCAGCGGTGCCGATTCAGGCAGTACGTGTACAACGTTCGTTAGTCCCACGCAGGGTCAGCGCGTTTGTGGACTTTCTCGCCAATCAGTGGAGTTCGCCACCTTGGGAACACCAGGCCTGACCCGGATTTCCCGCTCGCGGGGAATACCGTCAGGCAATCTGCTGGAGGATGCCCCGCAACCGGTCGAGGGCGGGGTCGATGTCCAGTGTTTCGATGCCGCCGAACCCCAGCAACAAGCCTGACCGCACTGGCGCCTGGTAGTAGAACGCGTCGATTGGGTAAACACCGACCTCGACTTTGCGGGCTAGCTCTGTGAGCAGGCGGGTATCGACGGGCACTTTGAACAGTGCTCCGATATGAAACCCGGCGGTGTTGGCGATCGGCTCCAGCCAGGCTGCCAGATCGCCGTTCAGACGGTTGAGCAAACGCGTTCGGCGTCCTGCATAAATGGCATGGCAACGGCGGATATGCTTGAGCAGTTCGCCATCAGTGATGAACTTGGCCAGGGCCCACTGGGTGAGTGAGGAGGTATGCCAGTCGCTGACCTGTTTGGCCCTGATCACGGCGTCGATCAGTGAGCCTGGCAAGACGGCATAACCCAGGCGCATCTCCGGAAAGGTGGTCTTGGAAAAGGTCCCGACGAAGGCTACCAGGCCATGCTGGTCCATGCTCTGCAAACAATCGGTGGGCCGGCCTTCAAAGCGGAACTCGCTGTCATAGTCGTCTTCGATGATCAGCGCCCCCAGAGCCTTGGCGCGTCGCAACAAAGCCTGACGTCGCGCGGTGGTCATCGGCATGCCCAGGGGATACTGGTGCGCAGGGGTCACGTAGATCAATCGGGTGTTGTCGGGAATGAGATCGACGCGTATACCCTGGTGGTCGACAGGCACGCCTACCACGTTGGCACTCAGGGATGAAAAAAGCTGACGGGCAGGGGGGTAGCCGGGATCTTCGACAGCAACAATGCTCCCCGGCTCGAGAACAACCCTGGAGATCAGGTCCAATGCCTGTTGCGTACCATTGCAGACCACCACATCATGGTCCTGGCATATCACCCCGCGAGAAAACGAAACGTGCTGGGCGATCGCGCTGCGCAGCGCCGGCAAGCCTTCAGCATGGCTGTAGAACCCGGATGAGCGCTGCATCTGACGCAAGCCGTGCTGCACGCAGCGACGCCATTCGTCCTGGGGGAACTGCCCTTTGCTGGTGGCGCCGCCGATAAACTCGTAGCGCAGGGTGCCCTCCAGGGTCGGCGTGGGTATGGGGGCCGGCAGGTTGCGCCAACGATTGATCTGCGCCTCGCATGCCAAGCCCATGGCACTGGCGGGACGCGCATGGGCAACGGGGCGAGTATTGACGAAGGTGCCTTTGCCGACCCGACCAATCAGAAAATTCTCGTATGTCAGCTGTGTGTAGATGTCGGAAATGGTCTTGCGAGAAATACTTAGTTGCTCGGCCAATAGGCGTGTCGGCGGCAACTGCGTACCTGCTGCCAACCGACCGCTCTCGATCGCGCTGCGCAGTTGATTGTACAACTGCCCGGCGAGGTCCTTTCGGCCCTTAATGACAACATGAAGTTCCATACTGCTCCCTGTAGGGGTACTTATTAACTTGGCGGTGATTAGTATACGGAAAATAATTGCCAATGGTCTTCGACTTCGCCGTGGCGGCGAACTAGCATGGTCTGCGGATCGGGGCCCCAAGGTGCACGGAGCGCATCGCCGTGGCGACGTGGTCTGCAATAGCTGTCGGTGCTGGCAGTGATTTCAAATGGCTGAACGTTTCTTGATGTTTTGCCTCGACGACAGTCGCCCTTGAACAGCGAATATCATCCGTGCGTTATTCCGGCACGCAATCGGATTTTCTTCGCGTGATCTGACGTTAGGACTCGGCCAATTTCGCGAGTCCTTTTTTTTTGAAAATGCGAGGGCTAAAAAATACCCCGCCTGCACTGCGGGGCGGGTCAACGCAGCGGCTTCAACCGCTCTTGGATCGGGCACCATCCTTGGACTTCACCGTGCTGCGAAGCTCTTTCCCAGCGTTTTCGTCCTTGGATTTTACGGTATTGCCAATATTCTCCTCAGCGTTCTCCTGATCACTAGACTGGGCCTGGGTGCGTAACGTCATCCGTTCTATCAGACGGTCACTGCCACCTTCGGCAAAAGCGATGCTAGGGATAGCCAATACAAACAGTGCGCCAAGCGTCAGAATGCTTTTCATAAATATCCCTGCTGGAAAGTCTGTCGAAAATTAGGGCTGCACGTTAAGGATAGAAAATCGAGCGGCGTGATTGAATAGCCAATATTCAGTAAAAGTACGGTGCCAATCGGCACACAGCAGCGACAGCGCGGACTACCGGCTTAATCAATAATTGGTGCTTTCGTGGTGGGTATTAAGTTCATAAGGTGATGGCGCCAGGGAATAAACCCTCGTGTTTTTCGACGTGAATTTACTGTTAAGCGAGAACCGATATGAATGCCAATCTGCGCACGCGCTATAAAACCTGGGTCGTGCTCGCCATCAGCACGCTAATGGTAGTGGGCGTCGCCAGTTACTACCTCGATGGCGCCCTGGCTACCCCAACCCCATCACCCCCCCTGGCACTGACGCCGGTGGGAGTAGGGGTGGCCAGCGTGATCGAGAAGCACGTCATCGAGTGGAGCGAGTTCTCCGGTCGTGTCGAGGCGATCGAGCACGTCGAAATCAGGCCACGAGTCACCGGCACCATCGACACGGTGAACTTCCAGGAGGGGGAGATCATCGCCAAGGGGGCCCTGTTGTTCACCATCGACCCGCGCCCCTACCAGGCAGTACTGGCCAAGGCCCAGGCAACCCGTGAAAGCGCCGTCGTACGACTGAACCTGGCGCGTACCGAGTTGGCCCGCTCAAGCAAGCTGATCCAGGAGCGGGCGACGTCGCAACGCGAGCACGACCAGCGTGCCAACGAGCAACTCGAGGCGCAGGCTACCCTGGCGGCGGCGCAAGCAGACGTGCAGGCCGCCCGATTAAACCTGCAGTACACCAGCATTACGGCACCTGTCAGCGGGCGTGTGTCACGTGCGGAGTTGACCGTCGGCAATCTGGTCGGCACCGGGCCCGATGCACCGCTACTGACAACCATCGTTTCGGTGTCGCCGGTGTATGTGAACTTCGACCTCGATGAGGTCAGCTATATCCGTTACGCACGCAATGGCACCCGAGGCAGCAGCGGCGTCGCCGAACTGCCGGTGCTGATGGGGCTTGCCAACGAGACCGATTATCCCTACAGCGGGCGCATCAAGTCGCTGGACAACCAACTGGACCGCAGCTCTGGAACCCTGCGCGTACGCGCCGTGTTCGACAACGCCAACGGTGTACTGACCCCTGGCATGTACGCCCGGGTGCGTACAGGTGACGGCGCACCGCGCACAGCCGTGCTGATTGACGATCAGGCGGTTGGCACCGATCAGTCGAAGAGGTTCGTGTTCGTGGTCACCCAGGGCAATACCGTGGAGTACCGCGAAGTGCATCTTGGTCCGTTGATCGATGGCCTGCGGGTGGTGCGATCCGGGCTGGTACGCGGTGAACGGATCGTGGTGCAGGGCCTGCAGAAGGTGCGCCCCAATGATCAGGTAGACCCGCAACCGGTGGCGTCGCCCGTTGCACTTCAGCAACAAGATCGGCCAGCCCGGTCCTGACCCGCAGTCAAGAGGTCTAGTACATGAACATTTCCCGCTTCTTCATTGATCGGCCGATTTTCGCTGGCGTGTTGTCCGCGATCATCTTCATCGCCGGCTTGCTCTCGATCTTCAACCTGCCAGTGTCTGAATACCCGGAAGTCGCGCCGCCCTCAGTGGTGGTCAAGGCGCAGTATCCCGGCGCGCATCCGCAGACTATCGCTGAAACCGTCGCCACGCCCATCGAGGAGCAGATCAATGGCGTCGAAGGCATGCTGTACATGAATTCCCAGGCCACGGCGGATGGCCAGTTGACCCTGACCGTGACCTTCCGCCTGGGCACCGATCCCGACCTGGCCCAGCAGAGAGTTCAGAACCGCGTCAACCAGGCGTTGCCGCGCCTGCCTGAGCCGGTGCAGCGGTTGGGCGTGACCACCGTCAAGAGTTCTCCCGACCTGACCATGGTGGTGCACCTGCGCTCACCCAACGAGCGCTACGACATGCAGTACCTGCGAAACTATGCCCTGCTCAACATCAAGGACAGGCTCGCTCGCATCAACGGCATCGGCCAAGTGCAGGTGGCAGGTTCTGGTGATTACGCCATGCGCATCTGGCTTGACCCGCGCAAGCTTGCGGTGCGCAACCTGGCACCCGGCGATGTGGTCCAGGCCTTGCGCGAGCAGAACGTCAATGCCGCCGCCGGAGTGATCGGCGCCGCGCCTGCGGCGCCCGGGGTGGACTACCAGATTTCGGTCAATGCCCGAGGGCGCCTCAATAGCGAAGAAGCGTTTCGAGACGTGATCGTGCGCACCTCCACGGATGGACGCATCACCCGCCTGCGTGATGTGGCACGGGTCGAACTGGCCGCCGGGGAGCATGCGCTGCGCACGATGGTAGACAACAAGCAGGCCACGGCGATCCTGATCTACCAGTTGCCTGGTTCCAACGCCCTGCAGATTTCTGACGACGTGCGCAAGGCAATGGTCGAGCTCAAGCAAGCCATGCCCGAAGGCGTCGATTACCAGGTGATCTACGATCCGACCCAGTTCGTTCGGGCGTCCATCGATGCGGTCATTCACACCCTGCTCGAGGCGATCCTGCTGGTGGTCGTGGTGGTGATCGTGTTCCTGCAGACCTGGCGCGCTTCGATCATCCCGTTGCTGGCGGTACCGGTTTCGGTGGTCGGCACCTTCGCCGTCATGTTGGCCATGGGGTTCTCGATCAATGCCTTGAGCTTGTTCGGGCTGGTCCTGGCGATTGGCGTGGTGGTGGACGATGCGATCGTCGTGGTGGAGAACGTCGAGCGCAATATCGGCCTGGGGCTTTCGCCTCGCGAGGCGACTTATCAAGCCATGCGCGAAGTGTCCGGGCCGATAGTCGCCATCGCCCTCACGCTGTGTGCGGTGTTCGTGCCGCTGGCGTTCGTCAGCGGCTTGTCCGGGCAGTTCTTCAAGCAGTTCGCCCTGACGATCGCCATTTCGACGGTGATCTCGGCGTTCAACTCGCTGACCTTGTCGCCAGCGCTGGCGGCGATGTTGCTCAAAGGCCACGACGCACCCAAAGACGGCTTCCAGCGGGTGTTCGACAGGTTATTCGGCGGCTTCTTCGTGCGTTTCAACCGGCTCTTCGGTCGCGCCTGCGATCATTACGGCACCGGCGTGTCGCGGATTCTCAAGCGCAAGAGCGCAGCGTTGCTGGTGTATGCACTCCTGGCGGTAGCGGCGGTGCTGATCTTCAATCGCGTGCCCACAGGCTTCGTACCGCCGCAGGACAAGCAGTATCTGGTTGGTTTTGTACAACTGCCCGATGCCGCCTCGCTGGACCGTACTGAGTCGGTCTTGCGCGAAATGACCACCCTGGCTTTGGACCAGCCGGGCATGGAGGCGGTCACCGGTTATGCCGGCTGGTCGATCAACGGCTTCGTCAGTAGCCCCAACTCGGGCGTGGCCTTCTTCGTGCTCAAGGATTTCGCCGAGCGCAAGGGCCCCGGCATGACGGGCAATGAAATCGCCGCGCAACTCAACACCCGGTTCGCGGGTATCAAGGGGGCCTACACGGCGGTGTTTGCGCCACCTCCAGTGTCCGGGCTGGGTAGCGTGGGCGGGTTCAAGCTGCAACTGCAAGACCGTGCAGCCCTGGGCAGTGCCGCGCTGGACCAGGGGCTGCAAGCGTTCATGGCCGAAGCGCGCAAGGCCCCCGAGCTGGCGGGGTTGTTCTCGAGTTTCCAGATCAACGTGCCGCAGTTGTATGCCGACGTTGATCGTACCCGCGCCCAGCAGTTGGGCGTCTCCGTCCCGGCTGTGTTCGAAGCGTTACAGATCTACCTGGGGTCGATTTACGTCAATGACTTCAACAAGTTCGGGCGTACGTTGCAGGTCAAGGTACAGGCCGACGCGCAGTTTCGTGGGCATGCCGAAGACATCGGCCTGCTCAAGACCCGCAATGACAAGGGCGAGATGGTGCCATTGGCCTCGCTGCTCACGCTGCGACAGAGCTACGGTCCCGACCAGGCCATGCGCTACAACGGCTTCCCCTGCGCCGACGTCAGCGGTGCGCCAGCGCCGGGCTACAGCAGTGGCCAGGCCCTGCAGGCGGTTGAGCGTATCGCCGAACGGACCTTGCCGCGTGGCATCGGCTACGAATGGACCGAGATCACCTACCAGGACAAGATGGCCGGCAACACTCTGATCATCATTCTGCCGCTGGCGATGCTGCTGGTGTTCTTCGTACTCGCCGCGCAGTACGAGAGCCTGACCTTGCCGCTTGCCGTGTTACTGATCGTCCCCATGGGTATTCTGTCGGCGATCACCGGGGTATGGCTGACCGGTGGTGACAACAACCTGTTCACCCAGATCAGTTTTGTGGTGCTGGTGGGACTGGCCTGCAAAAACGCGATCCTGATCGTCGAATTCGCCCACGAACTGGAACACCAGGGGCGCTCCATCCGCCAGGCCGCTATCGAAGCTGCACGCCTGCGTCTGCGGCCGATCTTGATGACCTCAATCGCCTTCATCGCCGGTGTGGTGCCGTTGATCCTGTCGAGCGGGGCGGGCGCCGAAATGCGCCAGGCCATGGGCATCGCGGTGTTCACCGGAATGATCGGGGTGACCTTGTTCGGCCTGTTCCTGACGCCAGTGTTCTATGTACTGTTACGTCGTCTTTCGCTGCGCTTCTCACACCGTGGCCCCATTGCCGAGCTGCCCATCGAGCGCCCGCGCGAACCGCTTGGCCAACAGACCCAGGAGGCTTGAGCGATGAAACCTATCACGTTCGCATACAGCCTGCTGACCCTGGCAGTGCTGCTCGGTGGCTGCTCCCTGGGCAAACCTGCAGAGAGCATCGAGGTCGAGGCACCGGCCAACTACCGCGAAATCGCCGCAGAAAATGCCGATCGCTGGAAGTTGGCAGAACCCGCTGACGGTAAGGACCGTGGCCACTGGTGGCGGGTGTTCGCCGACCCGAAACTGGAGCAGTTGATCCTCCAGGCTGAGCAGGCGAGCCCAACATTGACTGTGGCCTTCGCGCGGGTCCAGGAGGCACGTGCGCAGGCGGGCATGGCCAAGGCCGATGGTGCCTTGCAGTTGGGAGTAGGGGCCGGGCCAACGCGCCAGGCTACCGCCCGGTCGTCCCAGACCCGCCTGCGCGCCAACCTAAACGCCAGTTATGAGGTGGACCTGTTTGGTGCACTGAAAGACAACTCGCGCGCTGCGGCCCTCGAGGCCATGGGCGAGGAAGCCGCTTATCGCTCGGTGTTGCTGGCCTTGCAAGCGGATGTGGCACGCAGCTATTTCAGCCTGGGTGCCCTGGATAGCGAGATCGCGGTGCTCACCGAGACCATCGGCCTGCGCCAGGAGGCGTTGCAGATGGTGCAGCGCCAATTCGATGCCGGCGATCGAAGTGAGTTGGAAACTGCCCAGGCCCGCACCGAACTGGCATCGGCGCAGGCTTCGCTGGAAGCTGTGACGCGGCAGCGGGCCAGCCAGGATCATGCCCTGGCAGTATTGGTCGGCAAGCCGCCTGCGGCGTTCAGCCTGACTGTCGGTGGGTTGCGCTCCAGCAGGATGCAGGTGCCTGCCGGGCTGCCATCCGAGCTGCTGGAGCGGCGCCCGGACATCGCCCAGGCGCAGCGGCGGATGGCGGCTGCCAGCGCTCGCATTGGCGTCGCCAAGGCGGCGTTCTTTCCACGCCTGGTGCTGACCGCCTCTGGTGGTTTCGAGTCCTCCGACCTCAACGACCTGTTCAAATGGTCGAGCCGCAGTTGGGTGCTCGGGCCACTGTTAGGCACGGTGATGAACATGCCGTTGCTCGACGGTGGTCGAAATCAGTCCGGGCTGGACAAGGCCAATGCCCAGTACGACGGCGCGGTAGCGGCGTATCGGCAACAGGTGTTGGTAGCCTTCAAGGACGTTGAGGACAGCCTCAGCGACATACGCACCCTCGACCGCGAACTGGCCTTCCAGGACGAAGCGGTGAACGCTGCTGGGCGGGCCGCAGCGCTGGCCGACACACGCTATCGCAATGGCTCGACCAGCTACTTCGAGAGCATCGATGCGCAACGCAGCAGTCTCGATGCCCAGCGTGCGCAGGTGCAGGTGGCGGGCGAGCGCTCCAGGGCCTATGTCCGCTTGATCACGGCCCTGGGCGGTGGCTGGGTGGATACGCCTGGGGCTGCTCAGGCGCAACTGGCGAAGGTCACCGAGCACTAGTGACCGGGCGCCAGGCCAGAAGCCGGTGGTTTATTGGTCTGGCGTTTTTCCCGGTTATTGGCTGTGGTTCGCGGGCGCACCGCGTCCTACAGTTGATCGACAACGACCATTGGAGCCAACGGATGGAATCTAGACTCGATTACTACTCGGCATCACCCAAGGCGATCAAGGCGATGATCACCCTGGAGGCCATGACCAATGACCTGAGCATCGAACAGCAACTGTTGCACCTGATCAAGATTCGCACCTCGCAGCTGAACGGCTGCGCCTTCTGTACCGACATGTACTCGATTGACTCCCGTCGCCTGGGCGAGACGGATCGGCGGCTGTATTCGGTGGCCGTCTGGCGTAGCAGCGACTTCTTCAGCGCGCGCGAAAAGGCCGCCCTGGCCTGGACCGAAGCGCTCGCCTCGCTGACCCAGGGCGATGTCTCGGACGAGCTTTACCGTCAGGTGAAAGCGCAGTTCAGCGATGCCGAGATAGTCGACCTGACCATGGTCATCAACGCCATCGGCAGTTGGAATCGGCTGGCGGTGAGTTTCAGGCAGAAACCCAGCATCTGAGCTGGACTTACGCTTGCCTCAGGCGATAGGCCGTGGCGCTCCAGTAGCTATTGCCATTGCGCTGTTGGCGATTTGCAAGCTGTCTTGCCGAGTGCGGATCGAGGTTCGCCGGGTGAGCTTTTCGCCCTCTTGCCGGACAACCTGGTTATCGTCACGGCACTCGACAATGCGCTCAACAGTTCGACCGGACACCAGGAGGATCAGCCGACTCTTAGTGTTGCTATCTCCCTCCCTAGTGTCGACCAGCCCAATCTGGAGGCAATAGACCCTGCTGATGCTATGAAAAACTTCGTTCACAACCAGGCCTGGCTACGGTAGGTGTTGCACAGATATTCGACGTGGGAGCAATATTTGCAGCCGCAGGCTGCCTCCTTGGCCTGAGGCCGAAGTAACCTGGCCAGGGGCGGGCGACCGCATCTGGCTCGATGGTGCCGCAGGCTTGCGGCCGAGCAATGCAGCGACATACCGGTCGACCCAGGACGGGCGACCCGATAACAAAAACAAGAGAAGTCATCGACATGGATGTGAGATGTGATCAGCTCAAGACGCTGACGGGAACCCTGTGCCTGGCGTTCGCCACCGGACTGCCGTTGTCGGCTGCGGCGGCCTATCAGGAGACTGGCCGCCCGGGCGACCCCGCCAGTTGGCGGCAGGCCGAATACCAGCAGGACTGGGGCCTGGAGCGCATGCAGGCGAGCCAGGCCTATGCCGCCGGGATCACCGGCGCCGGGGTCAGCATCGGCGCCCTGGACTCGGGGTTCGATGCCGCTCATCCCGAGGTCAGCCCCGGACGTTTTCACTCGGTTACCGCCACCGGCCAGTACCTGGACGGCACCCCGTTCAGTGTGTCCGGGGTGCTCAATGGCGCCAACGACAGCCATGGCACCCATGTCACCGGCACCATGGGCGCGGCCCGTGATGGCGTTGGCATGCAGGGCGTGGCCTTCAATGCCCAGGTTTACGTGGGCAACACCAACCACAACGACAGTTTCCAGTTCGGCACCGGCCCCGACCCGCGGTATTTCAAGGCGGTCTACGGTGCCCTGGTGGATGCCGGGGTACGGGCCATCAACAACAGCTGGGGCAGCCAGCCCAAGGGGGTCAGCTACCAGACCCTGGGCGACTTGCGCGTGGCCTACGCCCAGCATTTCCAGCAGGAAACCTGGCTCGACGCCGCCGGCGACGTGGCACGCGGTGGCGTGATCAACGTGTTCAGCGCCGGTAACAGCGGTTATGCCAATGCCAGCGTGCGCTCGGCGCTGCCATACTTCCAGCCGGAGCTGGAAGGCCACTGGCTGGCGGTGTCGGGCCTGGACAAGAACAACCAGCAGAAATACAACCAGTGCGGCGTCGCCAAGTACTGGTGCCTGGCGACCCCGGGTGCGGCGATCACCAGTACCGTGCCCGGTGGCGGCTACGCCACCTACAACGGCACCTCGATGGCCGCGCCCCATGCCACCGGGGCCTTGGCCCTGGTCATGGAGCGCTATCCCTACCTGAACAACCAACAGGCCCTGCAAGTGCTGCTGACCACCTCGCGCCAGCTCGATGGCTCGCCGACCCAGGGGCTCAGCGACCGGGTGGGCTGGGGCGTCCCGGACCTGGGCCGGGCGTTGCACGGCCCCGGGCAGTTACTGGGTGAGTTCGACGTCACCTTGGGCCGCGGGCAGGGCGATATCTGGAGCAACGGCATCTCCGACCAGGCCCTGGTGCAGCGTCAGGCCGAGGACGCCGTGGAACGCCAAGCCTGGCAGCAGACCCTCAAGGATCGCGGCTGGGAGAATGGCCTGGCACCGGGAGCCAGCCAGCAGGATCGCAGCGACTATGCCCTGGGCATGGCCCGGGACGCGGCTGCCGCACAGCGGGTCTACCAGGGCAGTCTGGTCAAGTCCGGGGCCGGCTGGCTGGTGCTCACGGGTGACAGTAGCTACCGCGGCCCGACCCGGGTCGATGGCGGGTTGCTGGCGGTCAACGGCAACCTGCAATCGGCGGTGACGGTCAACGCAGGCGCTACCCTGGGCGGCAACGGCCGGATCGGTGCCCTGACCGCCAGCGCCGGGGGGGTGGTGGCCCCGGGTAACTCTATCGGTACCTTGAATGTCGCCGGCAACCTGGACTTGCAGCCGGGTTCGACCTATCAGGTGGAGCTGTCGCCCACAGCCAGCGACCGGCTCGTCGTAGGCGGTCAGGCCAGTGTCGGTGGCGCCAATCTCAGCCTGGTGCCCCAGGCGCAGCCGAACCTGTTGGCCGGTGGCCCGGTATCCAGCGTGGTGGGGCGTCAGTTCGACATCCTGCAGGCAGCGGGTGGCGTCAACGGGCGCTTCGCCCAGGTCCAGCCCGGCTACCTGTTTCTGGAGACCGTACTCGATTATTCGGCCAACGGCGTGCAGCTGGACGTGACGCGCAGCGGCACGACGTTCGCCAGTGTCGGTGCCACGGCCAACCAGCGCGCCAGCGGCGGCGCCGTGGAACTGCTGGGACCGGGCAATCCCGTGTATGAAAGCCTGCTGCTCTGGACCTCGGTGGACCAGGCCCGGGACGGCCTGCGGCAGCTGTCCGGGGAGATCTACCCGGCGCTGGACTCGATGCTGCTCAGCCAGGGCTCGGTCTTGCGCGATGCCTTGGGCGAGCGTGTGCAAGGTCCTGCACTGAATGCCAACGCGCCTGGAACGACTGCGAGCGAGCCAGGCTCGACCCATCTCTGGCTCAAGGGCCTGGGCAGCTGGGGACGCATCGAGGGCGTGCAGGGCAGCGAGTCCTATACCAGTTCCCTGGGCGGCATGCTGCTGGGCGTGGACCATGACCTTGACGAGCAGACCCGCGCCGGCCTGGCCGCAGGCTACAGCGACAGCTCCCTGGGCATGGGCGGCAGCCACTCCCGGGCCACGGTCGACAGCTACCACCTGGGCGCCTATGCCCGCCACGACCTGGACCAACTGCGCTTGAGCCTGGGCGGCAGCTACAGCTGGCACCGTGCCGAGGTCCGGCGCGACTTGGCCTATGCCGAGGTGTCCGGCCGCCAGCGCGCACGGGTCGATGCCCGCAGCCAGCAGTTATTCGCCGAGGCGGCCTATCGCCTGGCTTTGCCGGCGCTGCAGTTGGAGCCCTTCGTCAACTTGACCTACCAGCATCTGGACCGCGATGCCTTCCATGAGAAGGGCGATGCCGCGGCGCTGCATGCTCGCGACGAGCAGCGTGATGCCTGGCTCAGCACCTTGGGCCTGCGTGGGCGCCAGCAATGGCAACTGGGCCCGCAGCAAGACCTGCAACTGGCGGCAAGCCTGGGCTGGCAGCACCGCCTGAGCGGGACCCAGGATCGCGAGCACCTGGCCTTTGCCGGTAGCGACCTGCCGTTCCGGGTGGAGACTGCGCCGGCCTTGCGCGATGCCGCGCTGGTGGGGCTCCAGGCACGGGTGGGGCTGACCCGCGACCTGGACCTGAGCCTGGACTACCAGGGGCGCCTGGCCAGTCGTGAGCAACAGCATGGCGCGGGACTCAACCTGCAATGGCGTTTCTGAAGCGCTGTGGCGCTGGTGGGGCCAAGGGCTCGCCGGCCAGGCGTTGCAATACGGAGTTTGACCAACGCAGTTTTTTATCAACGCAGCTTTTTATCAATGCAGCTAAGGAAGGTCGTAGTGAAGCAAGTCAGAAAGGATGACAGCGCGCTCGGGCAGGGCTGGTCCCTGGCCCCACTGGGTCGCGCATTGATGGGCTGGGCGGCGCTGATGGGCACGGCCCAGGCCGCACCCTACGTGGAGAGCGGGCGCCTCGGCGACGCCGGCAGCTGGCGCAGCAGCGAATTCAAGGCCGATTGGGGGCTTGGGGCGATCCACGCCGACAGCGCTTATGCCGCCGGCTACAGCGGCAAGGGGGTCAAGCTGGGGATCTTCGACCAGCCGGTATACGCCCAGCACCCCGAGTTCTCCGGCAAGGACAAGATGGTGACCCTGGTCACCACCGGCATCCGCCAGTACACCGACCCCTACATCCCGGTGAAGGCCGGCGATGTTTTCCGCTATGACGGCAGCCCGTCGGTGGGCTCGGATGGCAAGCTCGGTTCCCACGGCACCCACGTCGGCGGGATCGCCGCCGGCAACCGTGACGGCGTGTCGATGCACGGCGTGGCCTTCGATGCGCAGATCATCAGCGCCGACAACGGCGACCCCGGCCCCGAGGATGGCATCGTCCTGGGCAACGATGGCGCGGTGTACAAGGCCGGCTGGGACAGCTTGGTGGCCAGCGGCGCGCGGATCATCAACAACAGCTGGGGCATCGGCATCACCGATCGTTTCGCCAAGGGTGGGCGCAATCCGGAGTTCCCGCATTTCACCGTGGACGATGCCCGGGCGCAGTTCGCGCAGATCCAGCCACTGCTGGGCACCATGCCCGGTGGCGCCTATGACGGGGCCATCGGCGCCGCCCGCAGCGGGGTCATGACGATCTTCGCCGCCGGCAACGACTACAACCTGAACAACCCCGATGCGATTGCCGGGCTGGGCTATTTCGTCCCGGAGATTGCCCCCAACTGGCTGACCGTGGCGGCGTTACAGCAGAACCCCGACACCAGCAGCGCCAACCCGTACCTGATCAGCACGTTCTCTTCCCGTTGCGGCTATACCGCGAGCCTCTGCGTATCGGCCCCCGGCACCCGGATCTACAGCGCGGTGATTGGCGGCACCAGCCTGGAAGACCTGACCCAGGGCTATGCCAACAAGAACGGTACGTCCATGGCCGCGCCCCATGCCGCCGGTGCGGCGGCGGTGCTGATGGAGCGCTTCCCCTACATGAGCGGCGCACAGATCGCCAGCGTGCTGCGCACCACCGCCACCGACATGGGCGCGCCCGGCATCGATGCCTTGTACGGCTGGGGTATGATCGACCTGGACAAGGGGCTCCGGGGCCCGGGCATGTTGGTCACCGAACAGGACATTCCCGAGGCGTTCCGCATCGCCGGTGGCTACGGCCCGAGCCAGTTCGTGGTCGATCTGCCGGGTATCGGCGCCCTGGTGGATGCCGGCAAGCCGACCCAGCGGCGCTGCAACGACCTGGGCTGCGGGCTGGACCTGTGGAGCAACGATATCGCTGGCCATGGCGGCCTGACCAAGCAGGGCATCGGAACCCTGGTGCTCACCGGTAACAACACTTACTCCGGCCCGACCCTGGTCAACCAGGGACGGCTGGCGGTCAATGGTTCGCTGCAATCGGCGGTGACGGTCAATGCCGGCGGCGTGCTGGGCGGCAATGGCCGGGTCGGCGCGCTGCTGGCCAACGCCGGCGGCGTGGTGGCGCCAGGCAACTCCATCGGCACCTTGCACGTGAGTTCCGACGTGACCTTCCAGCCGGGCTCGACCTATGCCGTGGAGGTGGATGCCGCTGGCAGCGACCGCCTGGTCAGCGATGGCAAGGCTTCCCTGGACGGTGCGAACCTGGCCCTGGACCTGCAGAACCCCGGGGTTTCGCTGCAGTCCCAGCGGACAACCAGCCTGGTGGGGCGTCAGTTCGACATCCTGGAGGCCGCGGGCGGCGTGCAGGGCGGTTTCGCCAGTGTGCAGTCCAACTCACTGTTCCTCGGTGGTGGCTTGGCCTATACCGGCAGCGGGGTGCAGCTGGCGGTGCAGCGTAACGCCACTTCTTTCGCCAGTGTCGGCTTGAGCGCCAACCAGCATTCGGTGGCCACGGCCGCCGATCAGCTCGGCGCGGGCAACCCGGTCTACGAGAGCCTGCTGTTGTCAGCCAATGCCGGCAGCGCCCAGCAGGCTTTCGATCAACTGTCCGGGGAAATCCACCCGGCGGTGGGCAACCTGCTGCTCAACGACAGCCGCCAGTTGCGCGACGCCGTGGGCAAGCGTACCCGCCAGCAGGGCGTCGCCGCCGCGCCGGCCGAGGAAGGCCAGGGCAACGGCCTGTGGGTCAAGGCCCTGGGGGCCTGGGGCAAGGCCGAGGGTGATTCCGGTCGGGCGCGCTATAGCAGTTCTATTGGCGGCATGTTGCTGGGGATTGATGGGCAGATGAGCGAGGACACCCGCGTCGGGGTCTTCACCGGCTACAGCGACAGTTCGCTGAGCATGGGCGATGGTCGTCATTCCTCGGCCAGCGTCGATAGCTACCACCTGGGTGCCTATGCCGGCAAGGAACTGGAGCAGATGCGCCTGAGCCTGGGCGCCAGCCACAGCTGGCACCGGATCGAGACCAAGCGCGAGCTGCAGTACAACGAGGTCAGCGATCGCCAGAAGAGCAAGCGCGATGCGCAGAGCACTCAGGTGTTCGGCGAGGCCGCCTGGAAGGTCGCACTGCCGAGCATGGCGCTGGAGCCGTTCGTCAACCTGGCCTATGTGCATATAGCCAGCGACAGCTTCAAGGAACATGGCGGCGCCGCTGCGCTCAAGGGGGGGCAGGATAATCGGGATGCCTGGCTCTCGACCCTGGGCATGCGCGCCGGCAAGCAACTGCAATTGTCCAGCGGCCAGGCGGTGGAGCTTTCCGCCACCCTGGGCTGGCAGCATAGCCTGAGTTCCACCGGGGCCGACCAGCACCTGGCCTTCGCTGGCCAGGGCGATACCTACAAGGTCCAGGCGCTGTCCCTGGATCGCGATGCGGCGGTGGTCGGTGCACGGGCGGGGATCGTCCTGGGTCGCCAGGCCCGGGTCAACCTGGACTACAACGGACTGCTGGGTAGTCGCGACAAGAGCCACGGGGTCGGCCTGACCCTGGACTGGGCGTTCTGAGGCCCCGGCAACAGAGATGCAAGGTGTTGTACCAGCCCCGCAGACCTGGCAACGGGTTCGCGGGCGCGAGCTATCTCGTATCGGTGCGGTGCCAGGTAGTGCGCGGAGCCTGCATCGCGGGCAAGCCAACCCCCACAAGTACCGCGAACACCCCGGTTTATCAATAATCCAGCTCGGCCCGAGCTCGCCTGAGCTGCAGCCGGAGCAACTCGTGAAAGTGCACTTAAGCCTACCAGCGTGTGCATTCCGGAGATTGCGATCCAATCGCGCGTTGATAGTGCCCTGCTAATCAACCAAATTCTTTGGGCCTTTGGGAAAAGTCCTATTTATTTTCGATAACCACCGTTCCAGGGTGCTGCCTGTGAGTTACATCCTCCACTTATTGTCACCGGCCGAGATGCACCAGGCGTATCGCGCTCGCTGAGGTGACAAGAGGACAGCAGCCCAAAACCCCATGGATCAGGATCATACGAATGAATGCAGCAATGACGTCTCCCTTGAGTTTCTCCGCACTCTGGATAAATCCCATCCCCCGATCGCTGTTTACCGAGTGGCCACCGAAGGCAGCCAAACTCGTGACCTTTGACCAGGCGAAATGGAGAAAACTCAATGACTGACGGCTATTTCATTGGCTTGGGTGACAAAACCACCTGCGGTGGCAAAGTGCTGGATGGTGATGACAGAGTCAATTTCTTTGGTCTGCTTCATGCTCGCGAAGGTGATCGAGTTTCATGTGGCAAGGACGGAAAGATTTATCGGATCGTCGGTGGCATCTCGCACATGGAAAGTCATGGCAAACTCATGGCTGGCACACTGGATAGTTTCAGCGACTGCCCCTGTAGAGCCCGACTGATTCCCTCGGTGTTCACGGCCAGCTATCAGAACGAAAAGTCTACACCGCAATCAGCCAGGCGAGCAGCGCAACCAGGCTCTTCAACGGTAACCAACCCCTCGGTAGCGCCGCGTCAATCCAGTTTCGCGCCTTCGAGCCATCCAGCTCCCACGGCATTCAACCGCGTAGAGGCCCAGGAACCTGGCTTCTATGTGGCGCCCAAAAGCATGACCCGCGAAGCACTGGAGGCCACGCTTTTTCCCATGCGCGATTCGGCCGTGATGAGCAAGTTTCAGGCGCTCAACCCTAATCTAGGCGAGATCAAAGCCGGCTCTATGATCGTGCTCGGCGATCCGAACAACACTTCCTGTACCTACCAGGAAGCGCAACTGATGCAGGCAGCGCAACAGGTCAAGGCATCCCTGGATCCCCTGACGCCAGAGCAAGCCGACTTCATGCACCGCCACGGTGCTGAAATCGCCAGTTTTACTGGCCCGACCTCAACCTGGCTTGGGGTCAGCGCAGTGGTGATGGAGACGCACCTGACCAAACTGCGCGACACCCTTCAAGCCATAGAACGTTTGCACCAGCAAAGCTATCGACAGCACGGCCACCTTAAATCGCCGCAGTTCTTTGCTGATCGTAAGCACCTGCTCGCCAAGCTGGATGCACACCTATTTAGCTCAACGCGTCTGCGTGGCCAGACAACCTTCGGCGATCACCCCAAGCTAAAAACAGCCCTCGGTATTTCCAATCGGAGCCTGGTGCATCACTGGGACAAGGCTGGTGCGCCGGGTCAGATCCCGGGTTATACCACCCATGTGGATGCAACCAGTCGTGCTGCCAAGTACATGAAGACAGGCGGTTATATCGGTATTGGTATTGGCGGCGTGTCCTCGTTGCTGGCTATTGAGCAGGTGTGTAACGGCGATTCTGGAGCCGCTTGCGAGAAGATCAAGTTTACTGAAGGGGGGAAATTCGCCGGGTCCACTGCGGGTGGTGTCCTGGGCGGAGGAATGGCCGGATATGCCAGTGGTCCAATCTGCCTGGCGCTTGGCGTCTCGACAGGTATCGGGGGTGTTGTCTGTGTCGCGGCCATAGTGGGAATTGGCGCGTGGGGGGGTACGACTGTCGGTGGTATGGGTGGTGAAATAGGCGGAGAAATTTTATACGAGAAAACTTTACCATGACAATGGAGGCGTTCTGGAAGTCCTGGTTGGCTTTTTGGATTGTTGCCGGTGGTCCTGGTCTGCTCGCAGCTGCGGGTCTTGCATACAGTCTGTACCTGAGTCGCCGTCACCTGGACGCCATTAAGGAGGCCTTGAAGAACAGCCGTTATATTTATCTTTGGGGCACGAGCCTGGGGAAGCGGGGTTTGATTTGGTCCCTCTTGGAGATAGCAAAAATCGCACAGATGATCACGATGCCAAGGTCATCACTTCACATCGGTGAGCTGGATCCAGGCGATCTTGAAAACTTCCCTCCATATCTGAAACGTCTTCTGATCATTGATGTGACGATGATGGTCATCTCCTTCGCTTGGATGGTAGTTGTAGCCGTGCTGATCAAGTTTAAGTAACTTGATGGACGACTGCTCCAAATTGAAAACAGCCCTCGGAACGGGACGACGGACCTTAGCGTAGATTTCCGTTCCGTTGGGCTTCAAGCCAGCACCATCGAGCAGGCCTATACGCGGGTCGGCATAGCGCCAACTGGGTGAAGCAAAGACATCGCGGCGACGTAGGGCGGTGCGCAGTGCATCAAGCGTACAGAATACATAGGCGCCCATGTCGAGGGTGCCATCTTCTCTGGTGATGTGCTGCTGCCAAGCCTTGGCCATAATCTCCTGCGGAGCATCATCTTCCGGTTTCCGACGAGGTAGATTCAATTGCAACCAGTCCAGACTGGCCCCCACGCCCTTGCCAGCCGGGCCGAAGCCGAAGCGAATATGCTTCAATAGGTCGGGAAGAAAACGGCGTACGACGAACGCAGCGGCCCTCATTAGCCTGGAATGGACGCATTGCTCCAACAATAAATTTGTACCCTTTGCTCGTGAACCTTGTGTTGAGGATCGCAGTCTTAGCCGAGCCTTTTTTCGGCATTACCGCCGTCATCCCATCAGAGCTGTTCACCCCATGCGCCAAGCCGTCCGCTGCTCCCGCTTTGTCTCGCTCTGCCTCATTGCGTTGTTCCCCTTGCTCGCCAGCCCCGCCCATGCCAACGGGGAAAGGCAACTGGTGGAGGCCATCAACGACTACCGCGCCCAGCCCCAGCGCTGCGAGAGGCGCGTGGTTCGGGTCTCGACGCCGCTGGCGTTGAAGTCGAACCTGGCATTACCGATCGGTTATGGCGGCGGTTTGCGGGAAAGGTTGAAAGCCGCCGGCTACCAGGCGGTGACGGTGCGGAGCATCCGTCTGGTCGGCGTGCAAGATGCCGAGGAGGCCTTTGACATGCTCCAGAGCGACTACTGCGCAGCCCTGCTCGATAGCCAATTTGCCGATATCGGCGTCAGTCGCGCCCGCAACGAGTGGCGGGTGGTGCTGGCGCGCCCCTTGCTCGATGCCCAGCTCGGCGATGGGCGATCTGCGAGCAAAGCGTTGCTGGCACAGGTCAACGCCGCACGGGCGAAGCCGCGCCTGTGTGGTCGCCAGCGCTTCGCCGCGGCACGTCCGTTGACCTGGAATACCACCTTGGGGACGGCGGCGCAAAGACACAGCCGGGCGATGGCCAACGACAATTACTTCGCCCATCGTGCCCCCGACGGTGACTTGCCGGCAGACCGGGCGCGGGATGCCGGCTACCGAGGCCGTCAGATCGGCGAGAATATCGCCGCTGGACAGGGCTCACCAAGTAAGGCGATGGCAGGCTGGCTAGCCAGCCCCGGGCATTGCGCCAATCTGATGAACCCGATGTTTACCCAAGTGGGCGCGGCCTATGCCGTGAACTCGCGTAGTGATGAGGGCGTGTATTGGACCATGCTGTTCGGCGCGCCTTGAGGGAGGGCGAGCCCCTTTTTTAGGGTGGACAATCCAAATCCTTGCGCTAGCCTGAAAGTTCTCCTCTAGGGGAGAGATCAATTGATCAAAGGAATGAACCAATCTATAGACAGTTCTGAAGGAATAGAACTATGACTGATATTGACTTTTCATCGCTGAAGTCCAAAGTAAGTGATTCAGCATCCTTGATGCCGAGTATTGCCAATAAAAAAATCCTGATGGGTTTCTGGCATAACTGGCCAGCCGGCCATAGTGATGGCTATCAAGGTGGGCAGTTTGCCAATCTGGATGTGGTGGATGTACCCAAGGACTACAACGTTGTTGCTGTAGCGTTCATGAAAGGCCAAGGTATTCCTACCTTCAAACCTTACAACCTCTCCGACGATGAGTTTCGCCGTCAGGTTGGCGTGCTGAACAGCCAGGGACGGGCTGTGTTGATCTCATTGGGCGGCGCCGACGCCCATATTGAGTTGCACAAGGGGGATGAGCAGCCACTGGCGAATGAAATCATTCGCTTGGTTGAAGTCTACGGTTTTGATGGGTTGGATATCGACCTGGAGCAAAGCGCCATTGATTTTGCTGACAACAAGACGGTGCTGCCGGCGGCCTTGAAACTGGTGAAGGATCACTACAAGGACGAAGGGAAACATTTCATCATCAGCATGGCACCCGAGTTTCCCTACCTCAGAGTTGGCGGCAAGTACGTTGCCTACATTCACGCCCTTGAGGGGTACTATGACTTCATCGCGCCTCAATACTACAACCAAGGTGGCGATGGGATCTGGGTTCAGGAGGCCAACGGTGGTCAAGGTGCCTGGATCGCACAAAACAATGATGAGATGAAAGAGGATTTCCTCTACTACCTGACCGAAAGCCTGGTGACGGGCACTCGGGACTACATCGCCATCCCCGCAGATAAATTTGTCATTGGCTTACCGGCCAATAATGACGCTGCGGCCACTGGCTATGTGATTGATCCTGCTGCAGTTGTAAATGCATTCAAGCGTCTCGATACTGCCGGCCATTCCATCAAAGGGTTGATGACCTGGTCTATCAACTGGGACGATGGCATTACCAAGAACAATGTTCCCTACAACTGGGAGTTCTATGATCGTTACGCACCGTTAATTCACGGCGAGGCGGAGCCTGGTGACCGGCCAACGGCTCCCGCGAATCTGTTCGCCAGCGACGTAACCGACACGAGTATGACCTTGAGTTGGGGAGCTTCAAGCGGCCCTCGTCCGATCGAGACCTACACGCTATACCGAAATGGGGCTGCGATAGGCCAGGCGGCAGCTTTAACGCTGAAGGACACAGGCCTGACGCCGAGCACTCAGTACAGCTATTTTGTTACGGCAACAGACTCCCAGGGAAATGAGTCGCTTCCGAGCAAGATCCTGAGCGTTCGAACGGCTGGAGACATCACGGATCCAGAGTTCCCCGAATGGCAGTTGAACCATCTGTATCGCAAGGAGGATGGCGTGACGTTCGAAGGCAATAATTACGTGTGCCTGCAAGAGCACACTTCAAACTCAGGCTGGACACCACCCGTCGCCTTTACCCTTTGGTCGAAGGTCGCAATCAAACGGCGCGCTTAGAGTGCTATGCAAAGCCCGGCTTGAATGCCGGGCTTTCAATGCTTGCGGATATCCCGACCTTAGCCAGGCGAACGAAATCACGGGTGACCTTTTCGCAGTTGCTCAGCCAGTGGCGAGTGAAAAACTGATGGGCGTGCTCGATGCGCTAAACGGTAGGTGGGGAAGGGGGACGATGCGGTTGGCGAGCGCGCCTGTCGATATGAGCGCTTCGTTGGCACAGCAGAATATTGGCCGATTTCTGATGCACAGGTACAACTGGCAATGGCCACATCAATAGTGAGGTTGTGTGGCTTTAACTGGCCTCTAAATTACCGCCCGCAGCCGCCCGATTTGTCTCAATCTCATCCAGAAGATCCGCGTTATCTTCCGCCCACTCATAGAGCGCCATCAGCGGCTCTACAAATCTGTGCCCCACCTCAGTGAGTGAATACTCGACCATGGGTGGCACCACCTGGTGCACCTTGCGCTCGAGCAAACCATCACTCTCCAGCTCGCGCAGCGTCTGGGTAAGCATCTTCTTTGAAATTCCCGGCATCGAACGCTGAAGCTGGCCTGTTCGCATCGAGCCGAAACTCAGCACATAAATCACCATGGACGACCATTTGGGGGCCAAGAGAGCGTGAATTCTGCGAGGTGGGCATTGCTCACAGACCAACAGGGGATTTCCTGGATTGCGAACAGTTGGTTTAGTCATGGTTACCATTGGGTGCCTACGTTTCAAAAAAGTGCCTAATCGACAGATGATACCTAAAGGCTCAAGCTCACCCTAATCCCTAGATTGCACACTGTAAATAACCTCAACGGAGACCAGAATGAGCAGCCAGTCCACAATGCGAGCCTTGGTGCTAGACGACTACGCTACCGGGGCATTGGTGGAGAAAACTGTAGAACGTCCCTCTCCACGGGCGGGCGAGGTACTCGTGCGGATTGTAGCCAGCGGTGTTAACCCAATCGACAATATGATTCGTCAGGGACTTGCACCGTATGCCATGCCGGAGCTGCCCGCGATTCTTGGTACCGACCTTGCAGGCGTAGTGGTAGAGATTGGGCCTGAGGTGACGGCCTTCAACGTGGGGGATGAGGTTTACGGGCTAACCGGAGGCGTTCGGGGGCTGCAGGGCTCGCTGGCCGAATATGCTGCGGTCGACGCAGCACTTCTGGCGTTGAAACCGAAGAATCTCACGATGCGCGAAGCCGCGGCAATTCCGCTGGTATTTTTGACCGCCTGGGAAGGCATGGTAGATCGCGCCGGTGTCCAAGCCGGCCAGCGTGTGTTGGTGCAAGGCGGCGCTGGCGGAGTCGGCCATGTAGCAATCCAGATTGCGGTAGCACACGGCGCTGACGTGTACGCGACAGCGTCCGCTGGCAAGCAAGAAATCGTGGCATCTTTTGGCGCTACGCCTATTGATTACAACGCCAAAACTGTCGACGAATACGTTGCGGATTTCACCGAAGGCAAAGGGTTCGACATCGTTTATGACACCGTTGGCGGGCAGAGCCTGGACGACTCCCTTGTTGCTACCAAACCCTATGGCCATGTCGCCAGTTGTTTTGCTTTCGCCTCCCACAATCTGGCCCCTGGCTCACTGCGCTGCGTGACTCTGTCAGGCATATTCGTCCTTTTGCCAATGCTCAGCGGGGAAGGGCGTGCACATCACGGTCAACTCCTGCGTCATGCGACGCGGCTCGCAGAAGCAGGCAAGCTCAAACCGCTGATGGATCCTCACCGTTTTGGGCTAGCGCAAGCCCAAGCTGCACAGGTTTTGCAGGGTTCTGGTAAGGCCGTGGGTAAGGTCGTCATCGATATCGAGTAACGTTCTGACTTCCACGAAGACGGGATAAATCAGGTCGTCGGCGCCCAGCCGCGTTTCGCGCACCATGTCGCGCAGCAAAGGAGTTCGCCGCAGCCGCATGGAGGGAAGAGATAGAGGGGATGTCATGGAGAGGTCTCCAGGGAAGCAACACGGCTGGCGGGCCGCGCGGCAGGTGTCCGGGACAGCAAGACAATGCCTGCGGCGATCATCACGCCGCCCAGCATTTCGTGGGTGGAGAGCATTTCGCCACTGAGGGCGAAGACGATCAGGGCGGCGAAGAATGGACACAGAAACAGGAAACCGCTGGTGCGGACGGCGCCGCCCGTGTGCAGTGCCGCAAACCACAATCCCATCGCGCCCGTCGAAGCGGGAATGGCCAGCCACAGGAACGCGACCGCCGTATGGGCCGGCATGGCGAACGACTCGCCACGCCAGGCGGCCAGCAGGGCGAGGGCGAGGGCACCCATGAACATTTGCCAGAACGCCAGCGTCCAGGTATCGACGGCCAGGCGAAAGCGCTTGCTGGCCAGCGTGGCGAACGCCCAGCAGGCCGAGCCCGCCATGACCAGCGCTTCTCCGTGGCCGATCGCGCCGCTCATCACCGACTGCACCCCGATGCAGACCACCACGCCGGCGAAGGCCAGCAGCAGGCCCAACCAGGCCAGGGGACGTACCCGCTCCTTGAGCAGGATGCCGGCCAGCAGCGCCACCAGCAGCGGATTGCTGGCCATCAGGATCGCCGCCTTGGAGGCGGTGGTCTGCGTCAGGCCCATCGTCAGGAACGCCATGACACCCGCCGTCTGCAACAGGCCGATGATGGTCAGCCGCAGCCAGGGCATGGCGGCGACCGGAACCGCCGTGCCGGCAGCGATCCGGGCACGGCGGCGTAGCCACAACCAGGGCAACAGCGTCAGGGACGCCACGAAAAAACGGAGCGCCGCCAGCCACAGCGGCGGCAATTCGGTCAGGACGACCTTGCTGGCCACGAAGGACGAGCCTTGCAGAAAGGTGGAACTGAGTATCAGCAGGAGATAGCGGCGTTGCGCTACACGCGGGTTCATGAACTTCCTATTGAGCGTGGCGGCGGGCGGTATGCCGCCGTGTCACTCGACAGTGTGGTTTCCCGTCACTCGTCGCGCTTCGCGCAGAAAGACAATTTCTACGTCAAACAGGACAAGCGCACGTCCAGCCGACCTACGGAAAGTAGCGGCTGGGCGACGCGCCAAGCAGCCGCTTGAACATGGCCGAGAACGCGCCCGGTGTGTCGTAGCCCATCTCCAGTGCCACGGTCGTCACGGGTTCGCCCGCGGCCAGGCGCGGCAGCGCCGCCATCACGCGCGCCTGCTGTCGCCACACTTGAAAAGGCACCCCGAGTTCAGCAGTGAACAGGCGCGACAGGGTGCGCGCTGTCGCGCCGTGCTGGCTGGCCCAGTCGTCCAGCGTGCGGTTGTCCTGGGGGTTGGCCAGGATGGCTTCGCAGGTCGCCGCCAGGCGCTTGTCGCGGCCGGTGGGCAAATGCAGCCCTTGTTCCGGCGACCAGGCAATCTCTTCGAGGATCAGGCCCAGGATGCGGCCCTCCCGGCTGTCCTCGGCATGGTCAAGGGGAATCGTGGCCGCACGCAGGATGAGTTCGCGCAGCAGGCTCGAAACCTGTACTGCGCCGGGTTGCCCGGGCGCATCGGCCGGACACCGATCCAGGCGCACATACGCCGTGCGCAGTGCCACCGGGCTGCCTCGGGTACGCATGGCATGGGAAATCCCCGCAGGCATCCACAAGGCGCGTTGCGGCGGCACCAGCCACAGGCCCGCGTCCGTTCGAATCTCCATGACGCCGGAAACCGCGTAGATGAGCTGCCCGCAGGGATGGGTATGCGGCGACACGGCATAGGCGGCCGGATAGTCCTTCGCCATGACCACAATGGGGCGGCCTGCGTTCTCGTAGTCGCGTCTATCTACACTTTTTGCCAAAACAGAATCTCGCACGTTGCAATCGCTCAATGGCTACAGATTAATCCAGTAAAGCGTCTTCGTTCGGCCTGCTTCTCGCCAAAGCATGCGCGTTCGATGACCGGAGAGCGGCCGCGCTTCGTTGCCGCCCACGGCAGAGCAGGGGGCTAGCCGACTGATGGCCCTCGTGATCGTCCAATCTCCCACGATAATCCGCCGCCGCGCATCGTCGCAGTGAGCTGCTGCCCCAGGCGCTGTTCGATCACCGGACGCCACGGCACAAGTGAGAACCCCATGCCGTCGTCGAGCATCGCGTAGCGCCCGCTTGCCAGCATGATTAGCGCGGCGATAACGTTTTAAATACCACTCCACGTAGATATCCCGCACGGCAATCTTTGCCGACTTGTTGCTTTTGCCAATCGCGTGGTACCACCAGTTGCCTTCATCATCTAAGCGGAAGTCACCCATAGTGGGTTTCCAGTTCTTTCGTCCTGCGAGATCTGACGCGCGCAGGTACATGGCAAACAGCGTGGCAACAATAAATAATCTTTTTAAGCAGCCGAAACGGGTTGGTTTGGGCGAAGCCGTCTTCGATTAGACATTCATAGAATCGGCTGCGTTATTAAGGAATCGGCTGCGGGTAACCGGACCAATCCAGCCACAACAGTGTGAAAGAGCCGAAGCCGCCGCGTACTTTGCCAAGGAGTGCGGCTGAAGTACGCCTTTATCAAGCAGCGCGCCGGCGACTATTCGATTCGACGGCTTTGCCTGACGCTGAAAGTCCATCCCAGCGGTTATTACGCCTGGTTGTCTGCGCCGCAATCTGCACGCGCCAAAGACGACCAGCGACTGCTGGGTTTGATCAAGCATTCATGGCTGGAAAGTGGCGGCGTTTATGGCTATCGCAAAATCCATGACGATCTGTGCGAGGTCGGTGAAGTTTGCGGGCGCCATCGTGTGGCAAGGCTGATGCGTCTTGAAGGGCTGCGCTCTCAGACAGGTTATCGACGCCGCCCTGGAAAGTACGGCGGTAAGCCAGCGGTCGCCTCACCCAATTTGTTGAAGCGCCAGTTCGATGTCGTGGAACCCAACAAGGTTTGGGTCACCGACATCACCTACATTCGTACGTATGAAGGCTGGTTGTATTTGGCGGTGGTGCTGGATCTGTATTCTCGTCAGGTCGTTGGCTGGTCAATGAAGTCGCAGATGACCAGTGATTTGGCTATTGATGCTTTGTTGATGGCGGTTTGGAGGTGTAAACCGAAGCAAGAGGTGATAGTTCATTCCGACCAAGGCAGCCAGTACAGCAGCTCCGATTGGCGCAGCTTTTTGAAGGCAAACAATTTGGTTGCCAGCATGAGTCGCCGAGGCAACTGTCATGACAACGCCGTGGCCGAGAGCTTTTTCCAGCTTCTGAAACGGGAACGGATCAAGCGAAAAGTCTACACCACGCGGGAAGATGCTCGGAGTGATGTGTTCGATTACATCGAGATGTTCTACAACGTAAAACGTCGCCATGGTTTCAACAATCAGCTGTCACCGGTAGAGTTTGAAAAGCGTGTGTCTAGAGAATCCGGGGCGATTCACGGCACTGAATCAGCTTGATCGAAAGCCACCTCATCAACGACTAACCATGAACACGAAGTACATGGCCCGCTGAGAGAGTGGATGCCAGAAGCGGGTTTGTCGAATCAGTGGTTTAACACGCTCATGAACATATCTGACATAGCACCTTATTTAACATAATATACATTATGCGAAGTGTTCTATAGAGGGTCGGGGGCCGAGAGGCGCGATTTTCGAACCAGGTCAAAGCCTTTGCTCCGACCTGGAGCGTCAAGCATCCAGCAAATGCTGGACAGTCATCATGGGTAGTCTTCACCACCGTTCGGGAATCGGCACCGATGGATACGGTTCAAGGCCATTTTCCATCCGCGCACTGCGCCGTGCTTTTCGATTGCCAGCAACGCGTAATTTGAGCAGCTCGGCTCAAACCTACAGGCATCCCTAAGTCGGCTGGGACCAACGCGTTGATAAAAGTGAATGGCACGAACGGAAATCCAGGAAATCACCGCGGCTTACGGAAAGAAATGACGTAGTAGCTGGCCATCGAATCCTTTTTCCCCGACAGTGCGTCGAAGCAGCCAGCTTTCACCGAGACGCCGATCGAGTCGATCCGGTAGAACTCCCAGCCCTCAGCTGCATATTCATTGACGACCTTTTCTAGGTAGACCGCAGCTTCATTGCCGCGATGCTTGCTCGCCTGAACCTCAATGTTCGGTGGGACTTGGACCATTTTGTATACGTACATCGCGTTTTCCTTGCGTCAGGGCTTGATTGGCATCTTGCTAGGCATACTGGTCAGCAAAATGGCCTCAATGGTAGCCACCTGACAGCTAGGACTCCAGCTCCGGGGTTTGTTACCGATTACACGTACTTCTGGAACGCCCTTGAACGATACCGCACATGCCTGATAGATAGCGCTCAAGGATGAGCTACCCTTGATCACCTGGTGAGCCACTCTCCTCCCTCCCTCCCATTAATAGCTATAAATTATAACTCAACTAAATGACTATTTAGTTGAGTTATAATTGTCATGCGATACAGCCGCCTAAGTGGATAGCCACAGGCCCCCTGCTCCGGCCTACTGCCAACCACCGGTCTGGGCGTTACCGAGGGCAGTTTCCATGCCGCCCTCGCCTGTCACGCGTACGCTGCCTCAGGCGCCGCCAAACACAATGTCGCTATTGAGAAGGTCGACTCCGACCAAGGTGATGGTCGTTGTTTGTCCGCCAGTCTCGGCAACCGTCACGATGCTGTTTGCGCCACTGTTGTCGATCGACTGGACAACGGCGCTCTGGTCGCCGTTGAGCACCAGCGTGTCGCGCAGGCTCAGGCCCGCATCGAAGCCGGTGACCTGGTACAGGTTCTCGGCGACCGACAGATCGATGTTGAAGGCATCCTGCGCACTGCCCGTACCGACCAGGGTGAAGTCGAAGGTTGCCTCGGCCGAGTCGTTGGCGAACAGGTTGGCGTCGAATGCACTCGTCGCTGTGTCCCCGTCCTTGTCCGTCAGCGTCGCATTGAACGCCAGCTTGATATCGCTGGCCAGGCTCTCGCTCTCCTGGATGAACTGGATCACCGGTATCTTGATCACGCCCAGGCCCATGGTGAGCTGGACCGCGTCAATGAGCTTGGAATCCGATCTTTCGATGATGAAGGACGTCTGCCCTCCAGCCTCCGCGGTCAGATCGGCGGCAAGCACTTTCGTCGGTGAACCTGATGTCGTGCCGTCATCGTAGAAGATCGTGTAGTACAGCTCCTCTGTTGCCGGGTTGTACCCCTGCACCGAGTTGTCGATGAAAATCTTCATGCCGGTCAACAGGCTCTCGGGGTTGATGACGAAGCTCTCATCGCCGGCATTGATGCCTGCCGTCCCGTTGCCATCCAGGTTGTTGTTGGCAATGCCAATGCCGGACGTGCTGACGTTCATGTTCGCGCTGCCGATGAATGCAAACCCGCCAGCCTCTATCTGGGCTTCGGTGAGGTCAGGCGCTCCCGGGGCGATGGCAGAAAATAAATCGCTTGCGCTAGTGGTCGCGTTAACACCGAAGAACACAATCTCCTCAGATGGCGAAGGAATGGTCGGCGGATCCTGCGCCGGAATCAACAAGGTGCGCACGGGGTCCGGGCCGCCGGCACCGAGCGAGCCGTCGGCACTGCTGAGCACGATCGTCGAAGCAAAACCTTGCACCAGATCCAGTGCATAGCTGCCATTGGCATAGGCGGTCAGCGTGTAGTCGACGGTGGTGTCTGCCGTTGCTGCGTTGTTGTCGAAGTCGCCGGTCAACGTCCCGGCGAACTGGTACGCACCATTGACGTCCGGCGAGGGCACCAGTTCGGTGAGCGTGCCGGTCCCGGTCGTGGTCGTGTTGTCGGGCCTGACGAGGGTGAACTGGCCATTGACCAACGAGATGTTCAGACCCGTCGCCCCCAGTCCATCGGCGCCGGCGGCCATGCTCCAGAAGCCGTATTGCGCAAGGACGCTACCGGTCCCGATCAGGTTGCCAAAGGCGAGTGCCGGGCCGTCGTCCTTGATCACCAGGTTCTGCCCGATATTCAGGGTGGCCTGGGCGCTGTCGCCATCCCTGTCGGTTTTGGTTGCGGTGAGAGTGACCAGGTTGTCGGACGCAAGGCTGGTCGAATCATCCGGATTGGTCGCGTCGGGATGGATCACGGCGCGCAGTTGGTCAAGGGTGACGTCACCGTTGGTGGCAACGCTGACGGTGAACACCAGTTCGTTGGTCGTGGCCGTGCGGCCTTCCACCACGCCGCCATTGAGCGACAGATTCACTGCCTCACCGGTAGCGGAGTCGGTCAGCCCGGAAGCCCCCGCTACCACGCCCAGTGCATAGGTCAACGTACCGGCGCCATCGGCGCCGAACGCCGAGGTGAAGTTGGCAGCGAAGTTCTGCGTGGCGTTGGTCGCCAGCACGGTTTCGTCGACTGTCAGCGTCGGTTCCGTGCCGGTGGTGCTGATGCTCGGGCCGTCGTCCTTGAACACCAGGTTTTGCCCGATGTTGAGGGTGGCTTGGGCGCTGTCACCGTCCCTGTCGGTTTTGGTTGCGGTGAGGGTAACCAGGTTGTCCGAGGTCAGGCTGGTCGAATCATCCGGATTGGTCGTGTTGGGGTGTACTACGGCACGCAGTTGGTCGAGGGTGACGTCACCGTTGGCGGCGACGCTGACGGTGAATACCAGCTCGTTGGTCGTGGCGGTGCGGCCTTCGACTACGGTGCCGTTGAGCGACAGGTTGACGGCCTCACCGGTGGCGGTGTCAGTCAGCCCGGAAGCCCCCGCTACCACGCCCAGGGCATAGGTCAACGTACCGGCGCCATCGGCGCCAAACGCCGAGGTGAAGTTGGCGGCGAAGCTCTGCGTGGCGTTGGTCGCCAGCACGGTTTCGTCTACCGTCAGCGTCGATTCCGTGCCGGTGGTGCTGATGCTCGGGCCGTCGTCCTTGAACACCAGGTTTTGCCCGATGTTGAGGGTGGCTTGGGCACTGTCGCCGTCCCTGTCGGTTTTGGTTGCGGTGAGGGTAACCAGGTTGTCCGAGGTCAGGCTGGTCGAGTCATCCGGATTGGTCGTGTTGGGGTGTACCACGGCGCGCAGTTGGTCAAGGGTGACGTCACCGTTGGTGGCGACGCTGACGGTGAACACCAGTTCGTTAGTCGTGGCCGTGCGGCCTTCCACCACGCCGCCATTGAGCGACAGATTCACTGCCTCACCGGTAGCGGAGTCGGTCAGCCCGGAAGCCCCCGCTACCACGCCCAGGGCATAGGTCAACGTACCGGCGCCATCGGCGCCGAACGCCGAGGTGAAGTTGGCGGCGAAGCTCTGCGTGGCGTTGGTTGCCAGCACGGTTTCGTCGACTGTCAGCGTCGGTTCCGTGCCGGTGGTGCTGATGCTCGGGCCGTCGTCCTCGAAGATCATCTTCGAACCAATTTCGGCGGTCGTAGTAGAGGCTTGGAGCAGCTTGAAGCCACCGATATCGAAATCGGCGTGGTTATTGCCCTTGGCGTCGGTGGCCGCGCCGTTCTCGATGAGCACGCGATTGTGGTCTGTCGTTGTGGTGTATTCAATCTTGTAGCCGGCTTTAACGCCGGTGATGGTTGCAACCCCGGAAGCAAAGCTGATGACAATGGCCGGATCATTCGCCGATCCGTCCGAGTTCTCGATCACCAGCCCGGTGCTGATGTTGATGACGCGGACATTACCGATTGCAACCGATGTATCACCCACATAGCCGTTGATGAAATTCACGCCAGGTTCAGCCGCGGTGCTGAATGCGCTGATTTTTACCACCGCGCTCTTACCACTTTGCAACTGCACGACGTCGAAAGTGGCCGACCTCGTATTGAACACGGCGGTGAAGTCGATGTTGGATTCAACATCGGCTTCGTTCTGATCCAGGTTGGGAATGGTCACATTCTGCCTGGCACCGGTGACGAACGAAAAGCGGATGCCTTCCTGTTCCGTAATCATCTGATTGTTGGTGCCGAAGGTGGTCGGGCCACCCGCCTGGCTGGTATTGATCGTGTCGCCAGTCGTTATATTGGCGCCGCTCGACTGGTCAGCGGGGTTCTTGCCGGTGGCGATAATTGTCGGGTCCGTGATCCGCAAGACCCCACCTACGTCGACAACGGTCGGGCTCGCCGTCGTGAACATCAGGAACAGGTTTTGCCCGGAAGGCGCATTGGCCAGGCTGAATACCAGGTCCTGGCTAGCACCGATGAACACCTTGTTCAGCAGGTTGAGGGCATCGTCCGGGTTGCTGGCGTCCGGATGCTTGAGCGGTTGGTATTCCACGGTCCAGATCTTGCCGCCGGTGGCCGGTGATCCGGTTTCTTCAATGTAGGCCGCGAACACGATCGCGCCGGCCGGGCCCCCGGCTCGGCCGAGCAGGATGTTGTTATTGGTATCGGTATAAAGAAGGATATCGGTGCCATTGAGGGTATCGAGTCCGCTGTCCAGGCCATTGAGCGCTGCGCCAAGGCTGTCGGTGAAGCTGATATCGGTAACGCTGGCTCCGGGCGCTGCGGTGATGGTGAACGCATTGCTGCCCGTGTTGCCCACCGCCCCCGTATAGCCACTCAAGGCCGCACCTGTTGCGGTGCCTGCCCCAAGCGCTGTCAGCCGGGTAGCGAAGGCCGAGGGCAGCGCCGTCAGCAGAATGTCATTGTCGTCAGCGTCTCCCGCAGGGGCTGGGGTGGCCGTGCTGTTCTGCAAACCGGCTGTTTCGTCCAACGAAACGTTCACCCCCGTCGCCACGACACTCAGGGTGCTCGCCGCGGTGATGGCAGTGCTGGCGGGGGCGGAATGTGTCTGGTCGGCGGTGACGGCCGTGATGGGAAGCAGGTTGGCATCCGTGTCATCGGTAAGATCGCTCGTCGGCGATGCGATTTTTTTGCGGATAGTCATAACGTTCTCCCGAACAATCCCAGCCATAGGGGCCGGAGCGTGGACCTTTACTGCTACATGCCACCACTGTGAACAAGCGTCGGGAATTGCGCATCGGCCGATTCTCCCAGGCCGAATGGGAGTTTCAGCCTACCTGGGAGGGCCAACGAGATGATCTGGGCGCGCGCTACCGATCTTGTTGGTGAATTCGGCGTCCCTCTCCCCGTGAGGTTGATCGTTTGCGGGATTCAGGGGCTGTTGAAGGTAGTCCGGCTGGGAATCGTTTTTTTACAATTCATAGCATTTTGACCTTTCTACGCTAACGTCAAATATCAAGGACGGTTATTCAAACCAGAAGTGCAGTCCCCGCTCGGGATCGCCAGACAAACAACAGGTGTAAGCAATCCGTAACAACCAGACCTGAACCAGACAAGGAAGCAGTGAATGAACAATGATTACGTGCAAGTACTCAAGCGAGTTGCGTGGACTTTGGTTTTCACTGGATTACCTGCCAGTATGGCCCTGGCAGCCCCCGGCAATTGTTCAACATTGGCCCCCCTACCCGCCGTACTCGAAGTCGGTGAAGGCATGCAAACGGTGATGGGGTCGGAGGTGGCCATCACTCGATTGGCTGTCGGCGATCCGAAAATCGCCGACGTGCACCTCAATAACAATAAGGACTTCCTGGTGACCGGTGTTGCCCCCGGCGCTACCAGCCTGATGGTCTGGACCGCATGCTCCAGCTCACCTCGCCAGAGCATGGTGTTTGTCCAGGGCAAAGGCGCCGGTTCGCTGGTGAGCACGGTGTTGCCGCCCTCGGAAGACCCAATGCTACCCAGCCAGGTACAGACCGATATCCGCTTTGTCGAAGTCAGTCGTACCAAGTTGAAAGAGGCCAGCACGTCGATCTTCGGCAAAGGCGGCAGCTTTCTGTTTGGCTCCCCCGGCACTGTCCCCCTGGTGACCGTGTCGCCCGGCCAGCTTGGCAACACGGCAGCCCGTATCCCGCTGGATAATGGCAGTTTCAATATCGGCTTTGGTGGCGGCAACGTGCTTGGCTTGATCAACGCGCTCGAAGGCAGTGGCTTTGCCTATACCCTGGCGCGTCCGAGCCTGGTGGCGCTGAGTGGCCAGAGTGCGAGTTTCCTTGCCGGCGGCGAGGTGCCTATCCCGGTGCCCAGCAGTGGCAGCGACACGGTCACCATTGAGTACAAAGAGTTCGGGATTCGCCTGACCCTGACGCCAACCATCATTGGGCGCGATCGAATCGCCTTGAAGGTGGCACCGGAAGTCAGTGAACTTGACTATGAGAATGGCGTGAGGATCCAGGACTTTATCGTTCCCGGGTTGAGGGTGCGCCGCACTGACACCAGTATTTCTCTGGCAGACGGCGAAAGCTTCGTGATCAGCGGCCTGATCAGTTCGACCAACACCTCATCGGTGAGCAAGTTTCCTGGCCTGGGCGACGTTCCGATCCTCGGGGCGTTCTTTCGCGATTCCACTATCAGCCGCGAGGAAAAGGAGCTGCTGATGATCGTGACCCCGCGCCTGGTTCAACCGCTGGCGGCGAACGCCCGACTGCCTTCGTTACCGGGTGAAAAACTGCGTAATTACGACCCGAACTGGTTCCGTATGTATTTCCTCGAAGACGGTAACTTCGACAAGCTCAGCGGCTTGTCGAAATGAGCATCAGGACATTGCAGGAGCACAGAATGAAGACAATGATTGCTGCGTTGGGACTGCTGATGCTCAGCGGCTGTGCCACAGAGGGTGGCGCACAATGGTCCGGACTGGGTTCGGCCTCGTGCGCCAAGCCAAGCCCGGATCAGGAGCTGTCGTTGAGTATGGCGGATGACATGATCAGTGACGGCAAGTTGCACGCAGGCTTGGCCAATCTGCAAAACCTGCCGCCTGACCTCGCGGCCGTGCGCCTGCGCAAGGCCAAGATCTACCGCATGCTTGGGCAAAACGAGGCCGAGCCGTTGTATCGCAGTTTACTGGGCACTTGTCTCGCCGCCGAAGGGGAACACGGCCTGGGCCAATTGGCCGCCGCGCACACCGACACCGAGCAGGCGCTAAAGCATTTGCAGCGGGCCGCTCAACTCTCCCCCACTGACGAGAAGATTCGCAACGACCTGGGCGTGGTCTACCTCAAGCAACTGAAGCTTAAAGAGGCACGTTTTGAGTTCATCACCGCCATGGAATTGAAGCAGTCCGATCAGTTGGCGGCGGTCAATCTGGTGACCTTGCTGATTTATCAAGGTAACTGGAAGCAAGCCTCGGAATTGGTCAGTCGTATGGGCTTGAGCCCCGAACAAGTCAGCGAAGCCCAGGTACGCGCCGAAAAACTCAAAAGCTCGGCCAAGGCCGTAGCAGTGCCCAGTGATCGGGTAGCAACGGCGCTCGATCCGGCGCCATCCGGTGTCAATCCGCCAACAACGCAGAGGTAGTGATGAAACAGAACATACTCAGCTGCCTGGGACTGTTGCTTCTTCCCCTCGCAGCCCAAGCCATCGAACCCGGCCCTTCATCGCCACAACAGCAGGAAACCGAAGCCTGGTTACTGCTGCAGTCTCGCGGTCAGGTCGTTTCGCCTATCCCGCAAACAGCGGCGGCCATCGAGCGGGACCTGAGCCTGCAACGCTGGCTGGAGAGTTACAAACATGTCATCCCGCAATTCTACAAGGAATACTCCAGCTCAAATCGCAAGTAACCCATAACAGCATTGGGGCCTCTGCCCCCAGCGGGTTTGCCCGCTGGGGGCAGAGGCCCCAAGTCGCTGATGCTTACCCGCCTCTGCCTACAACTTCCCGAAGACCTTGAACACGCCAATGATTGCTGGGCCGATAGCCACCAGGAAAAAGCTCGGCCATAGGCAGAAAATCAACGGGAACATCAGTTTTGTGCCGATTTTTGCCGCTTTCTCTTCCGCCAACTGGGTACGCCGGTCACGAAACTCTTCAGCGTAGATGCGCAAGGTCGCCCCGACACTGGTACCAAAGCGAATGCTCTGCGCGAGCAAGCTGACCAGCCCGCGAATGTCTTCCAGGCCAGTCCGTTCGGCCAGGCGCTTGAGCGCTTCGGTACTGGGGATCCCCGCGCGGACTTCGGAATTGACCAGCGCCAGCTCCACGGCCAGATCGGGTTGGCTGACCGCCATTTCCTCGGATACCCGCTCGATCGCCTGGGGCAAGGCCAGGCCCGACTCGACACACACCACCATCAGGTCCAGGGCATCCGGGAAGGCGACGAGCAAACGGGTCATCCGTGCCTGTTTGCGCGCGTTGACATAAATGGACGGCAACAGCCATGCCACACCCAGCGTCACTAACAGCACGACCATACCGAGGAGTAGCGACAATTTCGGAATCAGCGGCAATGCCAGCACCGTAAGGCCCACCATGGCCAATGGCAGCAACAGGCGAATCGCCCAGTACATCTGCACCGCTGCGTGCGAACGATAGCCGGCATGGGTCAGCAGCGTTCGGGTCGCCGAAGGCTGGCCCTCCTCTACCGAAGAAAAGCGCTGGCCGACGTTCTCCAGCAACAGCTGCAGGTTGCTGGGCGTGCTTTTCCCGTAACTCTCCCCGCCATGACTGCGTTTAATCAGCAAAAGACGGCGCTGTACCGGGTCTTGCAACCCCTGCACCAGCAACACCACCGTTGCCAGCGCGAGCACTACGCTCAGGCCGATGGCCCCTGCGAACAACAGGCGCGCCAACTGCTCGTCGCCCACCACACTGTTGATCAGACTCAGCAGATAGTTCATGACCCCCTCCTTGACACCTGGCGATGTTCAAACCTGGATGCGGATAATTTTGCGGATCCAGAAAATCCCGATCAGCATCGCCACAAATGCCCCGATCACCATTTTCTGGCCCAGGGGCTCGTTGAGCAGCATGGGCAGGTAGGTCGGGCTGGACAGTACAATCGCCGCAGACAATACAAAAGGCACGGAGACCAAAATCCAACCCGACATGCGCCCTTCGGCCGACAATGTCTTGATCTTGCGTTGAAAACGAAAGCGCCCACGAATCAGGCTGCTCAACCGTTCCAGCACCTCCGTCAGGTTGCCGCCGGTTTCGCGGTGGATCAGCACCGTTGTCACCAGCATCATCACGGTCATGCTCGGCATGCGTTCGAGCAGGCCCAGCATGGCCCGACGCACATCGTTGCCGTAGTTGATGTCGGCGAACGTCAGGCCGAACTCATGGGCGACCGGCCCCTTATGCTCCTCGGCCACCAGCTGTAGGGTTTCGTTGAACGGATGACCGGCACGCAACGCCCGGCACATCGCATCCAGTGCATCGGGCAGGCCTTCCTCGAACTGGGCGAAGCGTTTGCCACGGTCGCGGGATATCTTCAGCACCGGCAGCCAGAACGCCAGGATGGCCGCAGGGACAGCCAACCACCAGAGTTGGCTGAACAGCCAAACCACGATTCCGGTTGCCACCGCCAGGACCAACCCAAGCAGCAGTACCCGGTAGGCGCGATAGTCATGCCCGGCTTGTTCAATCATCTGTGCCAGCGCCTCCATCGCCGGCAACTGCTCCAGACGGGCTTCCAACGGTGACAAGCGGCGCAGGTATTTCTGGCGCAGCACCGATTGCATGTTCGCCTGGTTGTTGGCGGTCTCCAGCAGGTTCAGACGGCTGCGGATACGTTTGCGCACCTTGCTGGCTTCTCCAAACACTGGAACCGCCAAGCCCTGACTGAGCAGAAACATGGCGGTGAACACCATGCCGAGGAACGCCAGAATAAATTCACCGGGGATTTGGCTCATGTCTATCCCTCCATCCAGTCAGGCCGAAACAGGCTGAGCGGCAGTTCGATACCGCGCCTGGCGAGCACATCGCGAAACGCCGGCACCATGCCGGTGGGGCGAAATTCGCCGAGGACTTCACCGTGCTCACCGATACCGTTGCGCACGAAGGCGAAAATCTCGGTCATGGTGATGATTTCTCCTTCCATGCCGTTGATCTCCTGGACGCTGACCAGGCGCCGTGTGCCATCCTCCTGACGCTCCAGCTGGACGACGACGCTGAGGGCCGAGGCGATCTGCTGACGCATGGCCTTGATCGGAAAGGTCGCACCGGTCATCGAGACCATGTTCTCGATCCGGCCCAGGGCGTCGCGCGCGGTGTTGGCATGGATGGTGGTGAGCGAACCGTCGTGTCCGGTGTTCATCGCCGTCAACATATCCAGCGCTTCGGCGCCACGCACCTCACCGATCACGATACGGTCAGGCCGCATACGCAGGCTGTTACGCACCAGTTCGCGCTGGCTCACCTCGCCCCTGCCCTCGATATTTGCCGGACGGGTTTCAAGGCGTACCACATGGGGCTGTTGTAATTGCAACTCGGCCGAGTCTTCGATGGTAACAATCCGCTCGTTGTGCGGGATGAAGCTGGACAGCACGTTGAGCATGGTGGTCTTGCCACTGCCGGTACCGCCCGAAATCAGCACATTCATTCGCCCACGCACGATTGCCTTGAGCATCAGGGCAATGGAGGGGGTCAGGGTGCCCATTTTCACCAGGCTTTCAGTGTTGAGCAGGTCCACGGCAAAGCGCCGGATCGACATGCTCGGCCCGTCGATGGCCAGGGGCGGGATGATGGCATTGACCCGAGAACCGTCCTTCAGCCGGGCGTCCACCAGCGGTGATGACTCATCAATGCGCCGGCCCAGGCTGGAGACGATACGGTCAATGATGTTCAACAGGTGGTGATTGTCGCGAAAATGCACATCGGTTCTCTGCAACTTGCCAAACCGCTCGACATACACCGAGTCGAACCCGTTGACCAGGATGTCGGACACGCTGTGGTCGGCCAACAGCGGTTCGAGGGGGCCAAGGCCAAGCACTTCGTCAGTGATCTGCTTGATGATCAATTGACGGCTGCTGGCACTGACCGGCGCCGAGTGCTCGTCGAGCAGGCGCAGACAGATCTCGCGGATCTGCCGCGTCGCTTCGGCAGGCTCCAGGGAATCGAGCAATGACAGGTCCATGACCTTGAGCAGCAATTGGTAGATCTTCTCCCGCCACTCGGTCTCCACCTGATTGAGCTTGGTCCGGGTTTCGTAGAGCACGTCCGGTATGGCGGCCTCCCAGGCCATGAGCACACTGACGCTGTTTTCACTGCCGGTCTGTACATCCTCTGCGTGCGCCGGAGCATTTTTGCCGGAATGCTGACGCAGGCGATTACGAAAGTCGCTGAGCATGGCTTACCCTCCGAACAAACGGCTAAAGGTACGTTTAAACAGCCCCCGCTCGCTGGCCACCACCCCGATCAGGTTCTGGTTCAGCTCACGCAAGGCTAAAGTCACGGCTGCACGTGGCGCGTGGACCTCCAGCGGTATACCGCTGTTCTGGCTTTCACTGACCACCGAATAGTCGTTGGGGAGCTTCTGCACGTCGGTGCAGCGCAGGGCCTCGGTAATGTCCTTGAGGCTGACCGGCGAGTTTTTGTTGTAGCGGTTGACCACCACCTGCAAGCGATTGCTCTGCACACCGAGGTCGTCGCGCAGGATGCGCGTCAGGCGTGTGCCGTCTTTCAGATGGCTGAGGCTCTGCTGCACCACGATGTAGATCCGGTCCGCCTGCTCCAGCGTGACGCCCGTGAGGTGGTCGATTTGCCGCGGCAAATCCACCACCACCCAGTCATAGGTACTGCGCGCCAGGCGCAACAGGCTTTCCAGTTGCTCCAGGCGAACATCCTGCGACAGGCACAGTTCACCCGTACGGCCGCTGAGGACATGCAGGGTCGGGCTGAAGTGGCTGCAGAAACCGCGCAAGGCGATGCCGTCCAGCTCGTCGACCTGCTTCAACACCTCCATGTGGCTGTGTGTCGGCAGCACGTCCAGGCAGTGGGCCACCGTGCCAAACTGCAGGTCCAGGTCCAGCAGCAGGGTTCTGCCACCGCGGATGCTGAGCTGATGAGCCAGATTGCAGGCCAACATGGTGGCGCCCGATCCGCCCTTGGCATTCATCACCGCGACCAGCTTGCCCCCTGTGCCCTGTTCGGCATGGACCTCCATCAACATACGGTTGATTGCCGCCTGCAGCTCGTCAGCCGCCACGGGCTCGGGCAAGAAGTCGCGGGCGCCGGCCTGCATCGCCAGGCGCATGCCTTCACGCTCATCCAACGGGCCGCACACCAACAATGGCGGCCGCTCTTTCAGCGGATGCTGCAGCAGGGCTGCCAGCTCTTCACGCCACAAGTGGCTGACCCGCAACAACAACAAATCAGGCATCTGCTCCAGCCCATACAGCGGGTCGGTGTGACCGTTGCTGACCAGGCGCGTGTTGACGTTCAGGTTGGGCAGGCACTGGCTCAACGCTTTCAGATGGTTCAACGCAGTCACGTCACGTCCACTGATCAATAGGCGCATGCCTGTTTTTTCAGTCACGCTGGCGACGGGAGCTTCTTTGGTATTTAGCATGGCGTAATCTCCGGGGTGACTCCCGCCTCGGGTTGCCGACCAAGGCTTTCACGCGGCACGGTCGACCTGTACACCGGCAGGGTGAACCCCCCACCGAACCCGGGGATCAACAGCTTGAAGGTGAAGTTGCTCAGTTGTAACTGGATGTAGCGAATGGCACGAAAGCCGCTGGCGCCGCTGAGGTCGCCGGGGCTTGCGACCACCGCACCGTCTTCGTCCAGGTAGACCAGGTTCAGGTTGGCCGTGGCCAGGTTGCCGATCAGACTGCTCGTACCACTGTTACTGGCCGCATTGAAAATGGCCCGACGCAAAATGACCGGGTCATGGATATCGCACACCGCCGCCAGGCGAGCACCGCGGCGAACGCTTTCATTCAGCGCGTTGACGGTGAAGTACAGCCGGCCCATTTCCAGCACGCCGAACAGCAAGATGAAAAACACCAGGCTGGTAATCGCGAACTCGACGACATACACACCGCGCATACGCTTGAGATTCATCATAAGGCCCTCATCACCACGGTAGAGGTCAACGTCAGGCCAAGCGGTACGCTCTGGCCATAGAACGCAGGTAGTGCGCTACCGATCACCGGCAAAAAGGTGTAGTTGATACTGACCTGGACGTGATCAGTGCCCACTGCCGCCACCGAGACATTTGCCGTGGTCAGCCCCGTTACCACCGCCGGGTAGCCATTGGGGTTGGCAGGCACGCCGTACACCGCAACGTTTTGGGCCTGGGTGCGAAGCGCGTCGCTCAGTTCGATCTTGCCCAAGGTTGCGTTCCAGGCCTGGCCAGCCACAAAGCGTCCGGCATCGCGACTGGCTTGCATCAGGCTGTTGTACTGGAACAACATGCGGCCGAACTCGCCGAAGGCGAACAGCATCAGCAACAGCAGTGGCAGCGTAATCACCATTTCCACCATCGCCAGCCCACGCTGGGCCTGCGGCGTCTTGCGTCCACGGTGTCCCATAAGGCCTCCTAAGAGTCGGTACTCGGTGTCTGGCTGTTATCGATATAGGTTTTGTACAACTGAATGATCTGCGGGCCTGCGTCGTTGACAGGATTAGGGCCGGGCACATTGTCGCCCTCGCACTGTTTGACGAACTGGCCGAATATCTGCGCCGAACTGCCCTGTTGATTTGCCGGTTGCAGCACGTAATAGCAGCCGAAACTCAACACCGGAATCGACGACGCCCCGTCGTTCTTGCCAGAGCAATTACCGATCACCACTTTCAGAATCCGCCGCTCGAACGCGCCGTTGCCCAGGCAGCCGCCGCCGGTGCCGGCAACACACGCGGCAGAGGCCCGTACCCAGTCGTTGTAGTCGTACAGGGCTTCACCACTGGCCGTGACCAGGTTGCCATTGGTGGAGGTGATGGCCTGATTGTTGTACTGGATCTGTTCCGGTGTACCGGTGTACGTCAACGACTTGTCGTTGACCGCAATCACCAGGTCCGGTGGATAGTCCGCAGCGCTGAGGCCACCCGAATATTGGTTGAAGCGCGTATTGAGGCCTTGAGAGGCAGGCCCCACAGTGTTGCCCGGTTTGGTCTGGACGTTGTCGCCGACGCTATTGCACTGATTGATTCCGCCCGCCAGGCCTTGCCTTACGGTGTTGCCACCCGCGCCGAAGTCGAGCAGCTGAAAATTGCCGGGGCCGATTGCCGAACTGTTGTTCGCCGCCGTTTTCAACACTTGCAAATCACCGTACTTGAACCCCCAGAACATCCCGGTAGCAGGGTCGTTCTTGCTCGGGTCGCCACACACCATCAGCGGTGTGATATCGCACGGGCTTGCAGGGCTGGGGCCGGCGGTGGCCAACGCCGCCACGGCCTTGTCCGGGGCTACGCCGTCGCCGATCGCCTTCAACATGCCCCAGAAAAAACCGCTCAGCGGGTAATTGGCGACCGATACCCGTACATAGCTCGCATTGGCCGGGCCCGGAAAGGAAAAAGGCCCATAGACACTGGCAGACAGCTCCACGGTGGCGAAGCCGGAAAGATTATTGCCAATCGCGCTGGCCAGTTCCTTGTTGCCACTGGCATTGGCATTAAGCGTCAGTGTGGCCAGGGCCGCGGCTTGCGTGAGGCTGGCGGCGCCGGTCGTGCCGTATACCTCGCTGAGCGTCTTGGCCCCGCTCAGGGCTGCGGCATCGACAGCATTTTGCAGGCGGGCCTTGTTTACCAACATATGGCCGCCGTCCAGCGCCAGCGCCCCCATCAACAAGATGGCGGCCATGGCGATCACGGCCAGCACCAGAATCGTTCCGCGCTGTTGCCCTGGAAATGCGCTGAGTGGTTGTTGGATACGCGCTCTCATCATCAAGCCCTCCAGAGTTCTGCCGACCTTGATCTGCAGGGTGCCGTCGCCCACCACCGCCAAGCGACGACGCTACCTGGCGGGCGATGCCTTCAACGGTTGTGCCTGTCAGCTACAGGGTGTTGACACGTTTGACTTCGATACCGCGGATCAGGGTGATACCACTTACGCCAGATCCGCCCTTGCGCTGAACGATCTGCTTGACCTGTGGCACTGGCGCAACCTGGGCCAGCTCCACCGGCTTGGCGACCGCGGGCAGTTTGTTGTTATCCAGTGGATTGCGCAGGGCCAGTTGCAGCTTCCCGTCCGTCATGCCCTTGACCAGCAGTTCTGCCTGATCGGGGGTCATTTCCAGGGTGACTGCACGTACGACCACCGGCTGGGTCTTGTCGGTACTGGCGGTCTGGTCCACTGCCAGTACCCGCAAGTCCTCCAGAATGGTGCGGGACTCGGCGTTGCCGCTGTTACCTGTCTGTTTGGTCGCCAGGACATCGACCCGATTGCCCGGCAAGAGGAACCCGCCCACCCCCACCACGTCATCCACGCGTACCGAAATTGCACGTTTGTTGGGTTCGATCAGCGAGGCCAGCGTACTCCCGCCCAAGTGCTCGGCCACACGTGCACCGCGCACGATATCGCCACTCAACATGGAGAATGTGGCGATCTTGCCAACGACCTTGTCGATGGCATCGAAGGCATCGTCGGGTACCGTGTCCTTGGGCATGCGCACCACTGTCACCTGCTGTGCCTCGACCATTTGCCCGAAAGCGATTTCCACGGTGGCCACCACCACGTTCTGCTGATTATCGTCGGGGCTGGCATTGAGTCGGGCACTGAGCCAGGTGTTGGCCATCCAGGCGGCGCCCAACCCCAGGATCACGGACAAAGCAATCAAGATGAAAGTACGAGAACTCATGGCGGTGTCTCCTTATCTATCCAAGGAAGTCGAGCTGTACGAAATAGTTGTGCCATGCCCACTCCAACTCCTGCGCAGACAACGGCCCGGTGCCGCCCAGGTAACGCTGGCGGTCGAGGGCCATGTTCAACAGGTCACGGGGGTGGCAAGGCACCAGCGGCATGTTTTCAACGCCGTAGAGTTCCTGCAGCACGTAATGCAGTAGCTGCGGGTCGTGAGAAATACCCAGTCGCTCGGTCTCCTGGCGCCAGATACGTTCGTATTCTTCGGGTTTCAGGTAACCGAACTGCAGCTTGTAGCCAATGCGCCGTAAAAACGCTTCGTCGGCCAGCTCCAGCGGATTGAGGTTGGTGGAAAACACCAGGATCAGGTCGAACGGCAGCTCACAATGCCGTCCACCGCCCAGGTTCAGGAAGTCGCGCTTCTCTTCCATCGGCACGATCCAGCGGTTCAGCAGCTCGGCCGGCGACATGCGTTGGCGCCCCATGTCATCGATGATAAACAGGCCATTGCTGGCCTTGAGCTGCAACGGAGCCTGGTACTGACGCGTGGAAGGGTCGTAGCGGACATCCAGCTGCTCCATGCACAATTCACCGCCGGTAATGATGATCGGGCGTTCACAGCGCAGTAGCCGCCGATCGACCCCTTCATCGAGCAGCAGACTGTTCTGCTGTTCATCGTCGCCACCCAGGCGCCGGTGTACCTGCGGATCGAAAATCTCGATCACCGCATCGTTGATTGCAATGGCATGCGGTACCCAGATGGTTTCATCAAACAGGCGTATCAAGCGGCTGCTGATATAGGTTTTGCCTGTGCCCGCCGGCCCGTAGATCATGATCGCACGGCCAGAATTGAGCGCCACACCCAGTTGGTCGAGCATGCTTTGCGCCAGGACCACCCCGCCAAAGGCGTGTTGCATGTCTTGGGCGTTGATACGACCGTGGTGAATGGTCTGCATTTTGAGCAGCGCACGATAGTGACTCACCGGAAAAGGTGCCGCACCGATATACCCGCTGCGCGCCAATGCATCACGGGCGGCGCTGCGACCGCGTTCAGTCAGCCCATAGCGCAGTGCTTGACCACCGTTTTGCCCCAGAATTTCGACCCGACCGTCCTTGCGCAGGAAGGTCAGTATTTCTTCGAGTACCGCGCCTGTCAGTGCCAGGCGTTCCACCAGCCGCGGCATGTCCAGCACACCGGCATCGTGCAGATGCTTGCAGACCAGATCACCGAGCAAGTTGTCCGCCAACCCGGTTTCACGGATGGTGCGTGGCTGTGGAGCCAGCCGCTGCACAACTTGTTCGCGCTCATCGTGAGAAACGCTGCTGTTGCTGATGGCGTACATAGTGTTCTCCTGACCTACTGGCCGAAGGGCAGCCAGAAGACACTGGTCAAAGTGCCGAGCAGGACTGCGACTGAATAGGGAAAGGGTTTGCCTGCCACTTCATCAACCGCTGGCGAGAAATAGGCCCTGGCTCTCAACATCAGCCAGTAGCGCCCCATGGTCTGCTGTACTTGACCACGCACGAGGACAATCAATATTCCGCATAGACCGCCGGCTATCAGGCTGAACAGCGCAGCCCACAGGGCGTCAAGCGGAGTAAGAAAGGCGCCAACCATGGCCATTAACTTGACATCGCCGGCCGCCATCCCCCCCAAGGCATACATCGGGAGAAAAACGGCAAAACCGATCAGCATGCCCAGCGCCCCATAACCGAACCCGATAACACCCAAGGTGTAAACCTGGCCGGCCAAGCCCAGACCCAAGCCCAGCAAGACCAAGAGGTTGGGAATGCGGTGACGGCGAAGATCGCTCAGCACCGCTATACCCAGCAGCCCCAGCAACGATGCAATAGCGACTGATTGCTCCATGCTCATGACTGCAACCCTCTGTGGACGGTGGGGTGTTAGCAAGTTTTACCGGTGACTGCACAGCCCAGGCTGGTAATGGCTGTTTTTACGTTAGTTCCCAGCGTGGTGAATGCGGTGACCGCACCCAAGGTGATCAACCCACCCGCCACCGCATATTCCACAATGGTCAGGCCATCTTCGTCTTTGAGGAACTTCACTACCGACGTCTTGATCGATTGCAGATTCATTTTGCTCACCTCATTCAGTTTGTTTTTTAGAGCAGCACTTCTCGTACTGCCTGGGTGAACATTAGTCAGAAGCACAACACAGGGGTTAGGAGTTTTTTGCTCAACGCTAGGAGTTTTTTGCGCGTTTTTTGCGGTATTACTCGCGCAAGAAAAAATACAAAGCGCCCCCGTGCTGAAACTAACGCACGCGATCAATAGTGAATAACTTACATAACATTGTGACCTTATCGCAGGCGAAACTCAGTCGCATCCCGTTACCCTGCAAAGAGCCGAAACAGCGCCAATGCACCGGAAAACAAATCTCGCCAATGCGGTCTAAGCAAGGGTTTTCTTATCAGGATTTGATCTGCGCGCAGGCAACACAACGACGATACTGGTCAACGAGGAAGAAATATCAGGAGCGGGGCCAGGACAGTGAAGTCTGACGCACCACGAGACTGGATTGTTGGGGGTGGCTCGGCACCCAGGGCTTTAGCCCGCGGCGCCGCGGCTGAGAAGACTCCACCTTGTCCGAACGGGATCATGGTTAACCAACCAGGCAGAGTCCATATGATGCGTTTTTATCCTCGCGCCACGTCCCTCACCCGCCACGACCCAGAGGCAAGCATGCCGCTAGCGCTCTGGTCGGGGCTGACGATGGGGGTTGGGGCACTAGCAGGTGGTGCCTTTGACGGCACAACCCAAACTGGTAATGGCGGTACTCACGTTCCCCCCCAGTGTCACGAAAGCGGCCACGGCACCCAGTGTAATCAAACCACCCGCTACCGCATATTCCACAATAGTCAGGCCTTCTTCGTCCTTGATGAATTTCAGCACCGACGTTTTGATCGATTGCAGATTCATTTTACTCACCTCATCTAAGTTCTATTGACCGAGGCGGAGACTTAGTGTGCCGCCTGTTTGAATCCTAGTCAGGAGACCTAACGAGGGGTTAGGAGTTTTTTATTGATTACTAGGAGTATTTTGCAGCACTGCCTGCCCGGCGAGGTTGAGAGAACGAGAAACAAGGAAGGAATGAGAAGATGAAACCTGAATCGGCCAACTTGCCATTTCTGCTGTGGTTCGATCTCACCCGGGATCGATCGGCCGAGGCGTTGGTCGCGCATTTTCGCCCGACCTGTGAATGTCGTATCGCCAAGAAAGCCGCGTTGTCCGAGCTTGCCGGTGAGCGCCAGCCAGACATGGTCTGCCTCCACTATGACCGCCCCGACATGCCAGGCCTCAACCTGCTGCTGGAGATCAAGCACAAGTCCCCCTCGATACCGATCGCCATGTTCACCGTACAGCACTCTGAAGAGCTTGCCGTATGGGCCATGCGCTCACGGGTCTGGGAGTACATCGTGCTGCCCCTGTGCAACAGCGAAAAAAGCCGCTTTCTGCACGCACTGCAGCAACTCTGCGAACTGCGCCGCAGCACTCACTTCCCCAGCAAGAAGCCACTGATCGAACATGGCCCGTCGCTGCCGGACAGCATCCGGCTGACCGCAGAACACCACAAGCACCAGGCACTCAGTAACATATTGCTCTACATCGACCAGCATTTACGCGACAGCATCGACCAGAAAGAATTGGCCAAGCGCTGTGGCATGACCACCTTTCGCTTCAGCCGCCTGTTCAAGGAAGTGAATGGCCTGGGGTTCATGGAGTACATCCTGAGCAAACGGATGGACTATGCCAGGGAGCTGCTCGACAACAGCCAGATGCCCATCACCAGCATCGGTTACGAAGTCGGATTCAAGGACCCTTCTTATTTTGCTCGTGCCTTCAAGCAATTCGTCGGGTGTACACCTAGCGAGTATCGCCAGCTGCCTCGAGCTGAAAGCTCCGGGGCAGAATCGTCATCAACGGAAGAGCTCTCGGAGGTCGTCGAAAGCCTGCGACTGGGTGCCAAAGGCTGACGAGATGGCTACGCGCCATTAGCCCGTTTGTGCTAATCGACCCCGCACTTTCCCGGCGCTATATTCCTCTTCACCCCCAGTGTTCCCCAGTGCCGCAGCGTTGCGGCGCGAGGGATCACCGTGTCTGCAAAAACACAACAACACCAAGGAAGAAGCGCCATGAAACCAGCATTCATCAAGATCACCCTGCTCAGCGCCCTGCTGGTCGCCATTGCCGGCTGCCAGACCATGAAACCCAACGAAGACCGTCTCAAGTCCACTGCGCAGACCACCATCGGCGAGCCGGTAACCAAGATTTCCAACGTGCGCAGCGACCACAGCTCCACCTATTACATCGCCAGTACCGCTTCGGGGGATTACAACTGCGAGCTGCCAAGCGGCGTCATGGTCGGCATCGCCTCCATGGGCATGGGCATGGGGGCGCAATGCTACAACAAGAACAGTGGCCGGCCGCAGAATCCGTTGCAGCGCTATTGATCCGGAGTCAAACCGGCTCTGTAGCAACCTCACGCAATGCCCGCAGGGTGGCGCGCAATTCCGCCGGGCGCACCGGTTTGGACAAAATGGCGATCTGGCGGTCGTGCAGGGCCGCCTGGATCTTCTCCACTTCATGCCCGGTGAGGATCAGCGCCGGCACCGCCCTGCCCCGTTGCGCGCGCAACTGGTCGATGCACTCGATGCCGGTGGCGTGGTTGCCCAGGTCATAGTCGGCGACGATGATGTCGCAGTCGCTGGCCAGGTCCTTGCCATTCAGCTCGGCCTGTACCTCACAGCCCCAGCGTTCGAGCAAGGCCTTGGTGGCCAGCAGCACGTTGCGATCGTCCTCCACCAGGCACACTTTCAAGCCAGTCAGCAGGCCGACCTGGCTCGCGTCTTCGCGGTAGACCTGGTGCTTGGGCGCGCCAACCTCGCGCAAACCCTCAAGACTCAAGGCGGTACCGTGGCCAACCCGAGAACGTATCGCCACCTGCATGGCCATCATCTGCCCCAGGCGCCTGACGATCGACAGGCCCAGGCCAACGCCCTCGACGTCCTTGTCGCGCAACTGGCGCACACGGTAGAACTCCTCGAACACCTTGGGCAGCTCGTCGGCTTCGATGCCACGCCCCTGGTCATAGATGACAATGGCCAGCCCGTCCCCACGCTTGCGTACGCCGATCAGTACCGGCCGCTGCGGCGCGTATTTGAAGCAGTTGGACAGCACGTTCTGGACCATGGTCGCCAGCAGCGCCGGGTCGACCTGTACCCAGTGCTCAGCGGCGCGCAGGCGCAATTTCACGCCGGCCCAGCGCGCCGCTTCGGCGTTCTGGCGCAGCAGGTCTTGAAGAAACTCGCCCAGTTGCACGCTCTGCAAGCGTGGCTGCAAGCGTCCGTTGTCGAGGGTGTAGAGGTCGAGAATCGAGCGAAACAGTTGCGAAACGTTGAGCAGTGAGCGGTCGATGTTGTCGACCAGCCGGCGCTCTTCTTCACCCAGGTGCGCTTCGCGCAAGCAGGCGGTGAACAGGCCGATGGAGTGAATGGGCTGGCGCAGGTCGTGGCTGGCCTGGGCCAGAAACCGCGACTTTTCCAGGTTGGCGGCGGTGGCTTGTTCTGAAGCCTTGCGCGTGCGTTCGAGCAACAGGTGCGCGTACATCGGGATCACCGTGCTGGTGATCATCAGCATCAGCACCATGAACGGTTGCGCTTGCCAATACGGTGTCAGCCGGTAGACGCACAGCAGCGCCACCAAGGCCAGGACGGTGGCGATCGCCAGGTAGCGCGAGCCGAAACGCATGCCGTTGCCCAGGTTGACCCAGACCATCACCGCGTACAGCGGCAGCGCCGCCTCGCCGCCCACCACCAGGCCGAAACAGGTGCCGGTGTAGTCCTGGACCATGCTGAAAATACGCCTCGCCGGATACACCCCCGGCCAGCGCACGATGACTTGGCGCAGGACCACCGACAGCAGCAGGAACAGGATGATGTAGATCACGATCGGCAGGTAGGTTGCAAAGCGCTGCCCGGGCAGAAAGCCCAGCGCGCTGATATAGACCACGGCAATGCAGGCGACAATGATGCGCAGGTTAGCCTGGTCGAGCTCGGAGTTTTTCTCGAACTTCATCGGAACATCCTTGTGCGACAGTCGTCATATCCAGCATGAACACCGGGCGGCGACCGTACCCGGTGGTAAAGTAGCACGCCCGTAAGGAACGCCAGGCCCAGGGAGGCACTCACCATGGCATACCGGATAATCATAGCCGACGACCATCCGTTGTTCCGCGAAGCAATGGTACGTACTGTCCAGCGCCTGTTGCCTGATGCCCTGAGCGAAGAGGCCGGTGATTTCGACCGCGTACTAAGCCTGATAGCAAGCGGCCCGGAGCCGGACACCCTGATCCTTGATTTACGCTTCCCGGGGCTGACCTGTATCAGCCAGTTGGTCGACCTGCGCCAGCAATTGCGCCGCACCACCTTGATCGTGGTGTCGATGGTCGATGACGAGGAGCTGATTGGCGAGGTGATGGCCGCTGGCATCGACGGTTTCATCGGCAAGAACATCGCCCCGGACGAGATTGGCCAGGCGATTCTGGCTATTCGTGAAGGTGAAGTGCTGGTGCGCTTTGCCCCCTCCGGGTTGCTGCCGCTGGATACCAGCGCCGTCGCCAGCACCCTGACCGCGCGCCAGCAAGAAGTGTTGCGCCTGATTGCCCAGGGCAAGACCAACAAGGAAATCGCCCGCGCGCTGGATATATCGCCGTTTACCGTGCGCATCCATGTGTCGTCGTTGTTGCGTACCCTCAATGTGCCATCGCGGGCGGCGGCTGCGGTGAAGTATTCAGGGGTTGCCTGAATACAACGATGGGGCCCCTAGCCCCCGACCAAGTGATCTTGAATTGCCACTTCGCTCTGCTAGCGTTAGCAGCGCAGCGCCGTGTTCACGGGGCTGCAACCGCTGCACAAGGACGATAGACCCTCTGCCAACAATGATTGGAGGCAACAATGAGCGCAGTCACCAGTTCGACCAACTTCGGTCACGGCTACCCTACTCCCGGTCCACAAACACCCAACGCCCAGAAGGTACTGGACCACGTGTTCTTTCTCTCTGAATCGGCCTGGAAACAGGTCCGCGAAGAGGAGCAGTTCGATTTCATCATTATCGGTACCGGCTTCTGCTCCCTGGCCTTCGCCGAGCGCATCCTGAGCAGCAACCCCAAGGCGCGGATCCTGATGGTCGAGCGCGGGCCGTTCTTCCTCCCCGAACACTTCCAGAACCTGCCGATCCCTTACCAGAAGACCCTCGGCGGCTTCTCCGAAACCTTCCCCTGGACCCTCTCGGCGCGTACTGCCAACCAGCCACCCGGAAACATCGGCTGGCAGCACGGCATGGTGCCGTTCTTTGGTGGCCGCAGCATCATGTGGAGCGCCTGGTGCCCGCGGCCGACCAAGGATGAAATGGCCTTCTGGCCCGAGCAGACCATCGCCGCTGCCGAAGCCCGGTTCGAGTCGGCCGAGAGGCTGCTCAACGTGATCCCGGCCGACAAGATCGATACCCAGCTCGACCCGCAAGTGCGCGCCCATGTCACCGAGCAACGCCCGGTCTATGGCGCCATGCAGCTTGAGCTGCAGAAAATGCTCGATCACAACATCGGCAAGATCGACTCGGCCACCCGCTGGTTGCCAGCGCCACTCGCCGCTGCCGCCGATCGTGCCGGTGGCGTGGACTTTGCCAAGTTCTCGACTCCGGCGTCAATCATGGAGCTGGCCGGCAAACAGGCCGACCTGGCCGCTGCCGGTGCTGGCAGCCCGCTGCGGATCATCACCGAGTGCATCGTCGAGCGCATCCACCAGCAAGATGGCGCGGCCACGGCGCTGCAAACCTCGCGCGGTGTAGTCAATATTGGTAACGCCAAGCTGATCCTGGCCATGGGCACCCTGCCGCCGGCGACTTTGCTGATGAACTCGTTCCCGCAAATCAAGCGTGCCGGCGATCGCTTCACCGCCCACTTCATCACCTCGGTGGTCGCGCGGGTGCCGCGCAAGGACTACCCGTTCGCCGGCAAACTGGCGGAGCTGGAGCTTGCGGCCATCTACCTGGCCGGCAAGAACAAGCAGAACGGTATGCAGTACCACGTGCAACTGTCAGTGCTGTCAGACCGGGAACCGGCGAAGAATGCGCAGAAAGCTGCGCGCTATATGCCTGATGTGGTGGCGACCGCATCAATGGCGCAACTGGAGTCGTCGAAGGACTACCTGGTGTTCGTCTGCGCCGTGCTCGGCGAGATTGACTTTCGCAACCCGGAAAACCACTTTCACCTCAACGGCCTGGACGACCCGACCACCAACGTCAACCTGCAGGTGCTGGCCAGCGAAACCGACCGGCAAACCTGGGACACCATGGATGAAGGCACCTTCCAGATGATGGAACGGGTCTTCGCCCCCGAAGGCAAGGTCGAGTACTGGCACGGCGACCCGAACCTGGGCCACTGGAACAGCCAACGGCCAAGCATTGCTGAGCGCCGGGTGGCCGGGCTGGTGCATGAAGGCTCGACCCTGTGGATCGGTGACAAGGACGAAGGCGTGGTGGGCCTTGATTACCGTCCCCATGGCGTGCACAACGTCTACGTCACCGGCGGTGCGCTGTGGCCGGCCAGCGGTTCGTGGAACCCGACCATGACCATGGTGGCGCTGGCCCAGGACCTGGCGGACCAGCAACTGGACAGCGTCAACGCCGCCAACCCGCCCACCTCGGACCTGACTGAAGTTTGACTGTAGAGGCTGCGCTACGGCTCGACTTGCCCCACGATTGGGTTGTCTTCATCGCGGGGCAAGACGAGTCATCGCCGTCAGGCGTTGCAGTGGTTCTCGCGAATCAGCTTCTTGTTGATCTTGCCGACGCTGGTTTTCGGAATCTCGCTGACAAACCGCACCAGCCGCGGGATCGCCCATTTGTTCAGCTGGCCGCTGTCGACGAACGGCTGCAGGTGCCGGGCCAGCGTGGGCTGATCCAGTTCGACACCGGCCACGCAGACCACCAGCGCCAGTGGTTGCTCGCCCCACTGTGCATCGGCGACGCCGACCACTGCTACCGAGTCGACCCCGCGGTGCTGGCTGATCAGGTTCTCCAGCTCCACCGAACTGATCCACTCGCCGCCGGTCTTGATCACATCCTTGATCCGGTCGCGGATCTGCACCACGCCGCGCTCATTGATGCAGGCCATGTCGCCGGTGTGCAGCCAGCCGCCGGCCCAGAGTGCCGCGCCCTGCTCCGGCTCCTTGAGGTAGCCCTGGGTCAGCCATGGCGCGCGCACGACGATTTCACCGAGGCTTTCGCCGTCATGGCTCACCTCCTCGCCCTGTTCGTCGACAATGCGCAGGTCCACCAGCGGGATCGGTACCCCAGCGTTGATACGCAGCGGCAGTTGCGCGTGCATGGGCAGCGCCAGGTCCTCAACGCTGAGGTGGGTGACGCTGAGCAGCGGGCAGGTTTCGGACATGCCATAGCCGCAGTGCACGCGAATGCCCCTGGCACTGGCCCGCGCCGCCAGGCCCTGGGTCAGGGCGCTGCCACCCAGCAGCATCTTCCAGCCGCTGAGGTCGGTGCGCTGGCCTTCGTCGCAGTCGAGCATCATCTGCAACAGGGTCGGCACGCAGTGCGAGAAGCTCACGTGCTCTTCACGCATCAGCCGCACCAGCTGGTTGGGCTCGTAGCGGCCGGGGTAAACCTGTTTGATACCCAGGGCCGTGGCCACGTAGGGCACACCCCAGGCATGCACATGGAACATCGGCGTAATGGGCATGTAGACATCCCCCGAGCGCAACAACGGCTCGCCCCCGCAAGCGGCGAAGGTGCCAAGTTCGTTGAGGGTGTGCAGCACCAGTTGGCGGTGGCTGAAGTACACGCCCTTGGGGTTGCCGGTGGTGCCGGTGGTGTAGAACAGCGTCGCCATCGAGTTTTCATCGAAATCGGCGAAGTCGAAGTGCGTAGCAGCGCCGGCCAGCAGCGTTTCGTACTCGCCCAGCAGCGGCAGTTCGTTGCGGGCATCAGCGCCGTCGCTCAGGCGCAGGTAACCCTTCACCGTCGGCAACTGGTCGCGCAACTGGGCCATCAGCGGCACGAAGTCGTCATGCACCAGCACCAGGTGGTCTTCAGCATGGTTCATGGTGTAGCGCACCTGCTCGGGCGACAGCCGCACGTTGACGGTATGCAGCACCGCGCCGAGCATCGGCACGGCAAAGAAGCACTCCAGCGCCCGGTGGCTGTCCCAGTCGAGCAAGGCCACGGTATCGCCGGGTTTCACCCCGGCTGCGCTCAACACATTGGCCAGGCGCTGAATGCGCTCAAGCAAGGTGGTGTAGCTGTAACGCAGCTTGTCGGCGTAGACGATTTCCTGGCCGGGTTGATAGCGCACGCCAGACAGCAGCAGGCGCTTGATCAGCAGCGGGTAGCCGTAGGCGCCGGGGGCCGGCGGCATGATGCGGGTGGTGGTCACGTGGGCGTCCTTCACAGTTGCTCGGCCTCCAGCAGATAGAGGCTGTGGCTGCCGGCCTTGACGCTGGCGCTGAGCGAATGGATACGTGGCAGCAGGCGTGCGAAATAGAAGCGCGCGGTGCCCAGTTTGCTCTGGTAGAACGCGCCATCCTGCTCCAGGGCGACATCGGCCATGCGTACCCACAGGTAGGCATACAGGGTGTAACCGAACACCTGCAGGTACTCCACTGCCGCCGCACCGATTTCCTGGGGGTTGCCCTGGGCGCGATCGAGCACCCAGGCCGTCAGGTCATCGAGATTGGCCAGCGCCAGCAACAACGGCGTCTTGAACTCGGCGCGCGAGGCCGCCAGGGCCTGGGCATAGGCCTTGATCTCCTGCGCCAGCGCCGCGTAGCTACGGCCACCGTCGGCGACCAGCTTGCGCCCGAGCAGGTCCAGGGCCTGGATGCCGTTGGTGCCTTCGTAGATCTGGGTGATGCGGCAATCGCGAATCAGCTGTTCCTGGCCCCATTCACGAATGTAACCGTGGCCGCCGAACACCTGTTGGCCGTGCACGGTGGTTTCCAGGCCCATATCGGTCAAGAATGCCTTGGCCACCGGGGTCAGCAGCGCCACCCGCGCCTCGGCCTGGCTGCGCTCATCGGCATTTTCGCTGTACTTGGCCAGGTCCAGTTGCAGCGCCACATAGGTGGAGAACGCCCGCCCGCCTTCGTTCAGTGCCTTCATGCTCAGCAGCATGCGCCGTACATCCGGGTGCTCAACGATCGGGTCAGCCACCTGCTGCGGGTTTACCGGGCCACTGGGGGCACGGCTCTGCCGGCGTTCGCGGGCGTAGGCCACTGCGTTCTGGTACGAGCGCTCGCCCAAGGCCAGGCCCTGGATGCCCACGCCCAGGCGTTCGTAGTTCATCATGGTGAACATGGCATTGAGGCCTTTGTTGGCCTCGCCCACCAGGTAACCCACCGCGCCGTCGAAGTTCATCACGCAAGTGGCCGAAGCCTTGATGCCCATCTTGTGTTCGATCGAGCCACAACTCACCGCGTTGGCTTCGCCCAGCGCGCCGTCTTCCTCCACCAGCACCTTGGGCACCAGGAACAACGAGATGCCCTTGGCGCCGGCCGGTGCATCCGGCAGTTTGGCCAGCACCAGGTGAATGATGTTCTCGGTCAGGTCCTGCTCGCCACCGGTGATGAAGATCTTCGTGCCGCTGACCCTAAAGCTGCCATCGGCCTGGGGTTCGGCACGGGTACGGATCAGCCCCAGGTCAGTGCCGGCATGGGGTTCGGTCAGGCACATCGAGCCTGACCAGCGCCCTTCATACATGGGCGGCAGGTAGCGCGCCTTGAGCGTCTTGCTGGCATGGTTGAGCAGCGACAGGCAAGCGCCGGCGGTGAGCATCGGGTACAGGGCGAATGACAGGTTGGCGGCGTTGAGCATCTCTTCAACCTGGGCGGCGATGACCTTGGGCATGCCCATGCCGCCATACTCGCTGGCCCCGGCCACGCCCACCCAGCCATCTTCGGCGTAATTGCGGTAGGCCTGGGCAAAGCCGTCCGGAGTCGTCACTCGGCCGGCATGCCACTGGCAGCCCTGCTCGTCGCCACTGCGGTTGAGCGGTGCCACCTGCTGGGCGATGAGCTTGCCGGCCTGCTCGAGAATCGCCCGTGCGGTGTCGGCATCGACCTGCTCGGCCAAAGCCGGAATCCGTGCCCACTGGCCAGGAATGTCGAAGACTTCGTTGAACAGAAAATCCATGTCGCGCAACGGCGGTAGGTAATCAGACATGCGATGAACACTCTGCTTTTTGGCTGTTGAGGTGCAGCCCCTCGACGCTTGTGGGGCTGGGTGAAGGTGCTCGCGCCTTGCTGGCGGGCAGGAGGAAGTGCGACAGCGCCGGGATCAGGATCAGTGCGCCGAGCATGTTCCAGAGGAACATGAAGGTGAGCAGGATGCCCATGTCGGCCTGGAACTTGATCGGCGACCAGGCCCAGCCCACCACACCGGCGGCCAGGGTGATGCCGACCAGGCCGACCACCCGGCCGGTAAAGGCCACGGCGTTGTTGTAAGACTGCGCCAGCGTCAGGCCCTGGCGCTGGTAATGCAGCTGCACGCTGAGCAGGTACAACGCGTAATCCACGCCAATGCCCACGCCCAGGGCGATCACCGGCAAGGTGGCGACCTTGACGCCAATCCCCATCATCACCATCAGCGCCTCGCACAACACTGAGGTGAGCATCAACGGCAGTACCGCCACCAGGGTCGCGCGCCAGCTGCGAAAGGTGATCAGGCAGAATAGCGTTACCGCCAGGTACACCAGCAACAGCATGGTGCGGTTGGCGTCGCGCACCACGATATTGGTCGCTGCTTCGATCCCGGCGCTGCCGGCAGCCAGGAGGAACTGGCGATCTTCGCTGCTGTTGGCCTGGGCAAAGCGTTCGGCAATCGCCACCACCTGTTCGAGGGTGTCGGCCTTGTGATCCTTGAGGTAGGCGATGACCGGCATCAGTGAGCAGTCGTTGTTGAACAGCTCCGGGGCGTTCACCGAGGCTTGCTGGGCGGCGTAGTTGAGCACGTCCTGGTTGCGCTGGATGCTGCTCAGCTTGGGGTTGCCCTCATAGGTGCCGGCGGTGATCTGGCGCACCGCATTGGTCAGCGACAAGGTGGTCTGCACCCCCGGGTTTTGTTGCAGCGCCCAGGCCAGGCGGTCGGCGAGCACCAGGGTCTGGTAGCGCAGGCAGCCCTCCGGGGCGGTCTTGATCATCACTGCAAAGGTGTCGCTGGACAGCGCGTAATGGCCAGTGATGTAGGCGTTGTCGCGGTTGTAGCGCGAGTCGGCGTGCAGCTCCGGGGCGCCGCTGTCGAGGTCGCCGATCTTCAGTTGCAGGCTCAGCCAGAAGCCGCCGGCACCGAGCAGTGCCGCCACCAGCACCGCGCCAGTGGCCCATTTGCGTTCGGTGAAGCGATCGAGCACGTCCCAGAGCTTGCCAAAACCGCGATGCTCGGCTGCGCGCAAGTCGATACACAAGGCCCGTTGCGCCGCCTTGCGACCGACGCCTACATACGACAGCGCCACCGGCATCAGCAGCAGCGAGGTGAAGATCAGCACCGCGACGCCGATACTGGCGGTAATCGCCAGGTCCTGGATCACCGGGATATCGATCAGCATCAGCACGGCAAAGCCCACCGCATCGGCCAGCAAGGCGGTAACGCCTGCGACGAACAGGCGCCGAAAGGTATAGCGCGCGGCGATCTGCCGGTGGGTGCCGCGGCCGATGTCCTGCATGATGCCGTTCATCTTCTGCGCTGCGTGGGATACACCAATGGCAAAGATCAGAAACGGCACCAGGATCGAATACGGGTCGATGGCATAGCCCAGCCAGGCGACGATGCCCAACTGCCAGACCACCGCCGTCAACGAGCACAGCACCACCAGCAAGGTACTGCGCACGCAGCGGGTGTAGAGGTAGATGATCAGCAGCGTGGTCAGCACCGCCAGGGCGAAGAACAACATCACCTGCAGCAGCCCGTCGATCAGGTCGCCCATCAGCTTGGCAAAGCCGATTACGTGCAATTTGTAGACGCCGCCCGCCTCGTAGTGCTCGCGCAACTGCTCAAGCTTGACCGAGAACCCGTGATAGTCGATGCCGGCCCCGGTCGCCGAAGCCTGGTCGAGCAACGGCACGATGAGCATGCTCGACGTGAAGTCACGGGCCACCAGGCTGCCGACGATATTGGCGCGCTCGATGTTCTGCCGTAGTTGCTGGATATTGGCGGCCGAACCCTGGTAGGCATCGGGCATCACCGGCCCGCCCTGGAAGCCCTCTTCGGTGACTTCGGTCCAGCGCACCGCCGGGCTCCACAGCGATTTCATCCAGGCGCGATCGACGCCCTGGCTAAGGAACAGCTCGTCGTTGATCTGGCGCAGGGTCTGCAGATAGGCCGGGTCGAAGATATCGCCCTGGGTGTTTTCCACCACCACCCGCAAGGAATTGCCCAGGCCGCGCAGCGACTGGCGGTTGTCCAGGTAGTTCTGGATATAGGGATGGCTCTGCGGGATCATTTTCTCGAAGCTGGGGCGCAGCTCCAGGCGGGTCAGGGCCATGTGGCCAAGCACCAGGGTCACCAGCAGCATGCACAGCATGAATGCCAGCCGATGGTTGAACACCAGGCGTTCGAGGCGATTGCCGGAGCGCGCATCGAAGTCGCTGAGGTTGCGGATCACCGGCAAAGTGTCTTGTTGGATGTCGGCCATCAGGGTTTTCTCTTGTTATGGCTGCTGCGGTTGTTCGAGGGCCAGGGTGCGAATGCCGCGCTCACCGACCAGCACCAGGTCGGTGCCGCTATCAAAGGCGGCGCCACTGACCGGCGCACGCTGGGCTTGGGCCACGGCGCTGAAGCTGGCGCCGTCATCAGCGCTTTGCAGCAGATCGCCGGCCTGGCTCGACAGCCAGAAACGCCCGCTGGCGTCGAGGCTGGCGGCGGTGATGCTGGTGTTCAGGTCAGTCTTGATCGTCTGCCACTGGCTACCGCCGTCGGTGCTGCGCAATACATGGCCGCGCAGCCCATAGGCCAGCAGCACCCCCGGTTTGCCGATAACACCGAAAAACGTGCCGGCATACGGCGTGCTCAGGCGTTGGAAGCGTTGGCCATCGGCGCTCAGCTTGAGCAGCAGGCCCTGCTCGCCGCTGATGTACAGCGCGCCGTCGACGCTGGCCAGGCCGGTCAGGTGCAGGCCCTGCGGGTTGTCGCTGCGCTCCAGCCACGGCGTCCAGTGCTGGCCGCCATCCACGGTGTGCAGCAGCAGGTTGAACACCCCTACCGCATAGCCGTGGCGGGCATCGGCGAACCACACGTCGAGCAACGGCTTGTCGGCGCCCTCTGCCACCAGGCGCTGGCCCTCGCCGACCCAGTTCGCCCAGGCCGGGTCGGTGGGCGCGGCCTGGGCTTTGGCCTGGTAATACGCCAGCACCTGATCGCCCAGCACCCGGCCGTCCAGTTGCTTTTCCCAGCTCAGGCCGCCATCGCGGCTGTGCAGGATCACCCCGTCGTTACCCACCGCCCACCCCAGCTCCGGCGTCGCGAAGCTCAACGCATTGAGGTCGGCGCTGACCGGCACCCGGGCCTGTTGCCAGTGACGGCCATGGTCATCCGAGTACAGGATGTGCCCGCGTGGCCCCACCGCGACCATCCGCGCGCCGGCGCGGCTGACATCGCGCAAGGCGCTGCTCGCTGCCAGCGCGCTGGGCAGCGCTGGCAGGTCGAGCACGTCGACATAGGGCTCGGCCTGCACCGCGCTGTGCAGCGCGGCCCAGGCCAGCAGCGTCAGGCTGCAGCGTTTGAAAACATCCATCCCTGATCCTCCTCGATGCGTGCTCAACGGGCTCAGCGAATGCCAGCCCCGGCCAGGGACTCGGGCGACCATTGGGTGCGCGACAGTGGCTCGATATAGCGAATACCGCCGTAGGCTCCGACCACGCCATTGAGGTTGTAGGTGCCGCCGATCAGGTCGTAGATCATGAACGGCGTGGCATCCGGGGTCTGTTTGTCGTAGCTCTGGCTGAGGAAGGCGAACGAGCCGCGGTACAGTTGGCCACGGGCGTCATACTGATCCGACGCCAGGGCAATCCAGCTGTCTTCGTCGAGGTAGAAGCGGCGCTTGTGATAGATGTGCCGGGCGCCGTCCTTGAGCTTGCCTTCCACTACCCAGACCCGGTGTTTTTCCCAGCGCACGAATTGCGGCGCGAGGTGATTGGCTGTGGTCAGTTGCTTGACGTCGGTGTTGTAGGTCAGGCGGTAGGTGTTGTACGGCACGTACATTTCCTGCTTGCCGACCAGGGTCCAGTCGTAGCGGTCCAGGGCGCCGTTGAAGACGAACACGTCATCGTAGGTGCCCGAGCCGGAAGTACCGGGGTTGGGCGTGTCGTAGGCCAGGTTCGGCGCCAGCTTGACCCGGCGCTGGCCCGGCAGGTACTGCCAGGCGCTGCGCGGCTGCACCAGTGGGTTGGCGGCATCGCGCAGCATCATTGCCTCACCGGCGCGCCGGGCCGGCGCGGTGTAGGTGAGCTTCATCTGGTAGTAGGTGTCCTTGGCGCCAATCGGCTTGGCCATGTCCTCGTAGATCGGGTAGCTGATGTTGGCCTGGCCGGTGGTGCTCAAGGTCGCGTTGCCAGCGGCATCGACGTTCCACGAGTCGTACTTGGCGGTCATGCTCACGCCCTGGTAACGCAGGAGGAAGTTCCACATGGCCTCGGCGCCGGTCTGCGGGATCGGGAACGGAATACCCGGCAGTACGTTGTCGAGCGCACTACCGCCTTCCTGGCTGCGGGCCCCCACGGCGTTCTTCAGGGTGTTGTCGAGCACCGGCTGCGGCAGCGCCACGGTGCGATGGGTGGGGTAGACATCGACGCGATAGCTGGGGAAGCGCTTGAGCAGTTCCTGGGTGGTGGCGGTCAGTTGCCCCTTGTACTGGTCGGCGTTCTTGCCATCGATGAGCAGCAGCGGTTTTTCTTCGGCGAACGGGTCCGGGCGCATGCTCGCGCCGCTCTTGAACGCCGCCGGCGGGGTCAGCAGGCCGCCCTGGTAGGCGGGGATAGAACCGTCGGCGTTGGCGGCCTTTTCTGCGCCAATCGGCGTCAGGCTGGTGCCCAGGCGCGCGGCCTGTTCGCTGGAGACAGCGGCGTGAGCCGGGTTCAGGGCAGCCAGCGACAGGCACGTGGCCAACAGGGTGTGCACGTAGTTCATGATGGTTGTTTTCCTGTGTGACTCAGAAGGTGGTTTTCAGGGTCAGGTACAGCGCGCCACGGTCCTCGGTGGTGGCGGCGCCGCCAGAGAACGCGGCGTAGCCGCCGCCGTAGCAGGTGTAGTCCTGTTCGCCGTCCAGGGCGTTGGGGGTGCTGCCGTCGGTCTGGCCGTCGTTGCAGGACTGGGTCTTGCCGAAGCCATCGACGTACTTGAGGTCGACGAAGTACTGGTTGTAGATCGCCGCGCTCAGGCCCACGGCGTAGTTGCCGGTGTTCTCGGCACCACCGCCCTGCACCGGCGATACGCCGTCCAGGCCGAGGTTGATCGACAGCGGCATGCTCAGGTCCATGCCCGCAAACACCTGATACCAGGTCGGGGTGAAGTTGACCGCGATCCCCCAGTTGTCGCGGGTCGGCTGGTCAATGCCGCGGTAGCTGCTCTTGCCCTTGTACAGGGCCTCGTTGTGGCTATCGAGCTTGAGCAGGTTGCTGTAGAACAGCTCGCCAAGCAGGGTCGCCGAATCGAACAGCGGCGTATCGCCAATGGTCATCAGGCCGTTGAGGGTCCAGTGCAGGGTATCGCCGGTGGCGCTCATGCTGTCGCCGTCGGATGGCACTTGGTAAACCACGCCACTGCTCGGCGAACGCGTCGGCAACAGGCCAAAACCTCCACCCAGGCCCGCCTGCCCCGGCGCACTGAGGATCGCCGGGATACTCGCCAGGGGCATGTTGTGGCGGATGTTCAGGTCGCTGCCGACGCTGATGCCGCCGACGTCCTTGGACAGGCTCAGGCCGTAGATATCGATGTTGTCGGCGTAGGCAAACTGGTAGGTGGTGCTTTGCAGCGAGTTGTAGAGGTTGCCTACCGCGCCCTGGGCACTGCCCGGCGGGCTGCCGAACGGGCCGTTGGCGACGGTCAGGCCGCGGGTATCAAGCCAGGCCTGGGGCATGATCTCCGAGGTCTTACGGTAGTAAAAACCAAGGGTGCCGCCCAGCCAATCCGGCGACCACTTGGCCATGACGCCCCAGTCACCGCGCTTGTCCGGGGTCAGGTCGTGGCCGCGGCGGATATTGGTCAGCGCGCCGCGCACCGGGATCAGCCCGGGGGTGCCGGTATGGCCGAGCAGAAAGCTTTGCGCGCCCTCGCCCACCAGGTCCGAGCCACCGTAATAAGTGCCCGCTTCCGGTAACCGTGCGGCGTCCCAGTCGAGGAAGTACTGCGCGCCGACGGTGAGCTCGGGATTGACCAGAAACGAGGTCGAGAGCTGATTGCGCGGCACGAACAGTTCTTTGGCTTCGGTGCCCGGCGAGGCGGCCAGTTTGGCCAGGTCCAGGCCGGACTGGCCGTAGCTCAGCGAATGCACCGGGTTGAGCAGGGTCTCGCCCCAGAACAGGTTGTGCTGGCCGAGCTTGCCGCTGATTTCCGAGGAATCGCCCACTTCCCGGCGCATGAACACAAAGGCGTCGAGCACTTCCCCGGACGGGCCGCTGTAGTAGCGCTGGGCGTAGTTACTCAGGTGCGAACTGCCCAGGGGCACGCCGGTGCCGGGCAAACCGTTGAGGCTGGGGTTGATACCCGACTGGCCGCCGTTGCCGTTGACGAACGGGTTGGCGTTGGAGCCGGTGTTGTCGTAGGCCTTGTCGTACCAACTGGCGGCGCTGACCCGAAAGCCCATGTTGCCCTGGTAGATCACATCCAGCTCGGTGAGCAGGTCGACACGGTTGGTCACCGTGGTCCCGGCCTTGCGGAAGTTGTAGTTGCCGTCGTTGTTGTTGGGGGTCGCCAGCAGGCGCTTGTCGGCGCTTTCGGTGCGCACGCCGTAGTTGTACTTGACCGTGTTATCCAGGCGCACGGCCCAGTCTTCACTGCCGGTATCGACCTCAAAGGCCTGGGCGCCGGGTAGCGCCAAGAGACCGATGGCGCAGGCCAACAGGCAGCGCTGTGGCTTCACAGCACGGTGAATGCGAGGGTTTGGCATCGCGATGACTCCACTTATTGTTATTGTTTTTTTTCGCTGCCCGTCGGTTACGGGCTTTGCTCAAGCGTCCGTGCGCTACTGCGGCATTAGCGATCCAGGGCCTGGATCAGGGTTTCGGCCTCGGGCCAGGGGCCAAAGCCTGCCGCCGGGTTGAGGTGGCCGACGGCGCCAAGTTCGAGCAACTGGCTGCCCCAGCCGCGGGCCATGCTGCTCACCGCCTCAAGGCTGGCCAGGTGATCATTGCTGCTGGCGGCAACGATGCTTGGGAACGGCAGCGGTGTGATCGGCAGCGGGCTCCAGCCGTTGGCGCGCAGGCTGTCAGGGCTTGGGTAGGCGGCGGGCCACGGCGCTTGCAGGTCTGGCGGCGCCGCCAGCAGCGCGCCTTTGATCGGCCGCTGATAGCACGCGGCCCAATGGGCCACCATCAGCACCCCGGCGCTGTGCGCCACCAGCACCACCTCGCCGTCGATCTGCTGCAGCGCCTGCTCGATGGCCTCGACCCGGGCATTGCAGTCCAGGCCGTTGCGCTGCAACGGTGGCACCGTATGGACCTTGGCCAGGCGCGCCGCCAGCAGGGTCTGCCAGTGTTCGGCAACGTGCTCGCGCAGGCCGGGGACGATCAGGACAGTTGCGCGGGTCTGCAGTTTTTCCACGTCGGCACCTATGCTCAAGACAGTCCGCTCGCAGGTAATCTCGAGCGCTTGCACAGCCACAGTAATCACCCGTCTGCGGCCACGCTTCACATTGCGCGTCAGTGACTTCTCATTTGATGACAAGGCTGCAAGCGGTCTTTTCCGGCAGCTTCTCATTTGACGACACACAGGCTATAAGAAACGACCCGCCACAGAAGCGGGACGCCCGATGACCCCGCGTGGAAAACAACAAAAATGACCGCCCTCGTACGTGCTGCAAGCCTGACCAACTACCTTGAGGTGTCTCGCCACCTTGGGCTCAACCCCCATGCCTTGTTGGCCCAGGCCGGCCTCAGCGCCGCCCTGCTCGACGACCCCAATCAGCGTATTGCGGTGTCCAGTGTGGTGGCCTTGCTGGAAGAGTCGGCGCGGGTCAGTGGCTGTGAAACCTTCGGCCTGCGCATGGCCGAGCTGCGCCAACTCTCGGACTTTGGCGAGATCAGCCTGCTGCTCAGCCATCAGCGCACCCTGCGCGATGCCCTGCAGGTGATCGTCCAGTACCGGCACTTACTCAACGACGCCCTGGCCATCCATATCGAAGAAGCCGGCAAGACTGTAATCATTCGTGAAGAAGTGGTCACCGACCTGCCCCACCGCGGCCGCCAAGCCACGGAACTGGCCATTGGCGTGATGCTGCGCCTGTGCGCCGCGCTACTGGGGGCTCACTGGCACCCGATCAGCGCCAATTTCACCCACGCCGCCCCGGCGGACCTGGCGATTCATCGGCGCATTTTTGGCTGCAAACTGGTGTTTGGTAGCGAATTCAATGGCATCGTCTGCCCGGCGACCGACCTCGACACCGCCAACCCCTTGGCCAACGAGGCCATGGCGCGTCTGGCGCAGCGTTACCTGGACACCTTGCAGGCCGGTGGCAAGTTGTCGCTGGAGCTGGAAATGCGCAAGACCATCTACCTGCTGCTGCCCATGGGCCGGGCGACCATCGAGCAAGTGGCGCAGACCCAGGGCATGAACGTGCGCACCTTGCAGCGGCGCCTGGAGGAATGTGGGGTGACGTTCAGCGACCTGATCAACGGCGTGCGCCGTGACCTGGTGATCCGCTACCTGGAAAACCCCAGCTATTCACTGGGGCGGATTGCCGACATGTTGGGTTACTCGATGCCCAGCTCATTTACCCGCTGGTTCATTGCCCAATTCGGCATGCCACCGGCGAGTTGGCGGACGCAGCATGACCGGCGCGACAGTCAACACTGACCTTTGTGGGAGCTGCAACTACAACCCCCAGTGCATCAACGCCAACACCAGCAGCACCAGGAACACCGTCTCACCCACCATCAGCGCAATCGGCTTGAAGCCCACCGCCGCCAGTTCCTTGAGCTGAGTCTTCATGCCCAGGGCACTGATCGCCACCACCAGGCACCAGCGCGACAGGTCGTTGACCCCGCCCTGCACGGCCGCCGACACCCAGCCGGTACTGTTGATGCACGCCAGCAATACGAAACCGACGGCAAACCACGGCAGCAATGGCGGCCGCTGCCCGCTGGCATCACCGCCGGCCCGGCGGGTAATCATCGCCGCACAGACAATCACCGGCAGCAACATGGCCACGCGCATCAGCTTGACCACGGTGGCTACATCGCCGGTCTCGGTGGACATGCTGTACCCCGCGCCCACCACTTGCGCCACGTCATGAATGGTCGCCCCCAGAAACACCCCGGCCTGTTGCGGCGACAATTGCAGCCAGCTGGCAATCATCGGGTAGACGATCATCGCCAGGGTCGACAACGCCGACACGCCAATCACGGTAAACAAGGTGGCGCGCTCTTTTTGCGGGTGATGGGGCAAGGCCGCGGCCAGCGCCAGGGCCGCTGAAGCACCGCAAATGGCCGTGGCACCGCCGGTGAGCATGCCGAACAAACGCTGAAAACCCAGGGCCCGGGCTGCCACCACCGAGACCAGGATGGTCACTACCACCAGAATCACCACCAGCGCCACCGGCTTCCAGCCCAGGCTCACGATCTGGCTCAGGGTAATGCGCATGCCCAGCAGCGCGACACCCAGGCGCAGCACCGTACGTGCGGTGAATTCGATACCTGCTTTGCAACGGCCATCGCTGGCAAGAAAGTTCAAGGCCATGCCGAGCAACAAGGCAAACAGCATCACCGGGGCATCGTAGTGCTCACTGAGAAAGCTGGCCGCCGCCGCCGCGATCAGGCTGACGATAAAGCCCGGTGCCAGTTCCCGGGTGCGGTGGTTGACGGCGGCAATTGCGATCACGCTCATTGGCCCGGTTCCTTGCACGCTAAAACAATGAACAGTTGCTCGCCCTGGCGCTCGACCGGGTAGCTGGCAACCTTGAGTTGATTGGAGTTGAGCAAGTAGCCGCTGGCCAGATCAAAGCGCAGGCCATGGGCGCAGCACTGGATGACCCGCCCGTCCAGGCGCCCGCCGCACAGCGAGGCGCCCTGGTGGGGGCAGCTGTCGTCGATGGCGTAATAGGTGTCAGCGACGTTGAACAGCGCCACGCTCTTGCCCTGCCATTCGAGCAACACCCGCCCGCCACGCGCCGGCACTTTGTCGGCCGCAACCCGATAGCGCTGACTCATGCCGGGACCCGCTCTTGCAGGGCCTCAGCCATGGCCTGCAGCAGCACCTCGACCGGCTGCGCTCCCGACACTCGCAAGCGCTGATTGAGACGAAAGCAAGGCACGCCATCGGCAGCCTGGTCATTTGCGCCAATGAACGGGCTGGCATCACCGCGCAGGCAATCGGCAACCTGTGCCGGCTCCAGGCCACAGGCGCGGGCGATGTGCAGTAAAGTGATCGGATCGCCCAGATCCTTGCCCTGCTGAAAGTAGGCGCAAAACAGCTTGGCCAACAGGGCTTCACCCTGCTCTGCCGTGCCCAACGCCACGGCGCGCTGCAGCAGACGATGGGCGTCGGCGGTATTGGGCATGCGACTGATGCGGGCAAAATCAATACTCACCCCGGCAGCCTCGGCAGCGGCGTGAACCTGCGCCTGGCGCAGGCGTACTGCCTCATCACTGCCCAGGCGCTTGCGGTAGAACGCCTCGAACGGCTGGCCGGTCCTGGCCATCTGCGGCAGCAGTTGCACGCCGCGTAAGTGGAGCTTGACCTCGACCTCGGGCTGTTCGCGGCGCAGTTGCTCCAGGGCCCGCTGCAGATGAGCCTGGCCGATCAGGCACCAGGGGCAGATAAAGTCAAAGAACACTTCGATCGACAACACGTGCTTCACGGTTTCAACTCCAGGCGGGCGATGTCACGGTGGTAATGACGCTTGGCAATGCAAAACACCGCCGCCGCAGCGATGCTGATCAGCGGCACCAGTTGGAAGGCAGCGTGCAGGCCGATCAGGTCGGAGACACGGCCGGTAATCAAAGGCCCGGTAGCCAGCCCGAGCAGGTTGTTGGCCAAGGTCAGGGTGGCAAACGCGGTGCCATGCACCGAGTAATGGGTGAGGTTGGCGACCATGGCGCTGGACGGTCCGTTGGTGCCGGCGGCGACCATCATCCCCAGGCAGATCAGCACCAGTTGCGCGGTGCCTGCAGGCAGCGCAAAGGCAATCGACAGCAACAGGCAGCTGCCCAGGCAATAGCCGATGGCCAGGCTGATCTTGCGGTCCGGGCGCTGGCGGCCGAGGCGATCACAGAGCATGGCGCAGAGAATCATGCCGATACCGCTGCACAGTACGATGATTGCCGCTACAACACCGGCCTGGTCGGTGCTCATGGCGTAGTAGCGGTTCAAGTAGCTGGGCATCCAGACGATCACCGTACCGCCAACGAACAACTGCAAGCCGCTGCCGACGTAAGCGGCGATCACCGAGGGGCTGGCGTATAAGGTGTGCAGTGGCCGGGCGATCTTGCAGGCGGTGGCGTTGACGCGTTGCGGAGCAATCTTCGCCTCTTTGACAATCAGCGGGTACAGCAGCGCCAGCAACAGGCCGAACAGGGCCATGCCGGCAAACGCCCAGCGCCAGCCAAAGTGCTGGGCCATCAAGCCGCCCAGGGCCATGCCCAGCACCGAGCCGAACATGCCGCCGGCCATGAAGGCCCCGGCCAGGGTGGCGCGCATGTCACGGGGGAACACCGCGACCACCACGGCAATCCCGACGCTGCCGTAGGCCGCTTCACCGACGCCGACCAGAAAGCGCGCGGCGAACATCTGCGGGTAGTTGTCGGCAAGCGCGCAGCCGAGGGTGGCCAGGCTCCACAGTACGGCCATCAGCACCAGGCTCCTGATCCGCCCGAAGCGGTCGGCCAGCAGCGACAAGGGAAAGGTCAGCAGCCCGACCATCAGCGCGACAATGCCGCTGAGCAGGCCCAACTGGCTGTCGCTCAACGCCCATTCGGCCTTGAGCAGCGGGAATACTGCATTGAGGACCTGCCGCGACATGTAGTCGGAAATCAGCAGGCCGAAGGTCAAGGCAAAGACAATCCAGGCATAGCGCCGTGGAATGCCCTGTGAAGTATTGGCACCATCGTCTGTGGCGCTGGCGAGATAGGCGGCCATGCTGCCTCCTTGGGATTGTCTGGCATGAGTCTTGTTTTTTTTATAAAAGCTGAAAAGCCCGACGGTCAGCGCTGCGCATTGGCGGCCCGGCACGCCTTGGCGTACCGGGCCTGGCCAATCAGGCGCGCTGCGGCACACCCTTCTGGCCCGGCTGGCGGTTAGGCGCCATGCCGTTGGCCTTGAGGGTCTGCTCGATGCTGCTGTACTGCTCGCCGATACGGTAGATGGCCCTCGCTTGCTTGCCGTTGGCGATCTCACGGCCCAGTTCATGGGCCACGCGCACGGTCTGCTGGATCTGCTGCACCGAACCGAAGCGCTTGCCGTGCTGGTCGATGATGGTGTCTTCGTTGCCGCAACGTGGGTGCAAGCCCATGGCCAGGGCCATGGTGTTGAACGGCAGCACGTTTTTCAGCAGCGATTCAGCGGTCAGGGTGCAGCCGTTGGGCGCACGGTGAATGAAGTTGAAGAAGTTGAACGGGTTGGGGCCATCGAAGCCGCCACCAATGCCGATCCAGGTCAGGTTCAGCGGGCCCATGTAGTCACCCTTGCGCACGATGCGTTCGAGGGTTTCCAGGGCGTGCATGCCGGTCAGTTGGAAGTGCGGCTGGATGTTGCTTGCCTGCAGGCGGCGCAGGTGTTCGCGAACCCAGGCCGGGCCTGCCGGCACGGTCATTTCGCTGTAGGCGGCCTGGATCGCCGGATTGGCCAGGGAAGTGCCTTCTAGATACTGCGGATACAGCAGCTCCATGATGTTCATCTGCGTGGTGTTGATCGCCACGGTGACCTGGTCTGGCTTGGGCGTAAGCTCGGCGAGCATGTGCCGGGTGTCATCGGACAGCCACTTGGCCGCTTCGCCATCGCTCTCCGGGGCGAACGAAATCGAGCCGCCGACCTGGATGATCATCTCCGGCACCGCTTCGCGCACGCCGGCAATCAGTTCGTTGAATTTCGACAGGCGCTTGGAGCCCTTGCCGTCCAGTTCGCGCACGTGCAGGTGGAGTACGGTGGCGCCGGCTTCATAGCAGTCGACTGCCTTTTGCACCTGTTCGTCCATGGTCAGCGGAATGTCTTCGGGAAAGTCCTCTGGCATCCATTCCGGGCCATACGGGGCGACGGTGATCACCACCTTTTCCATGTTTTCCGGGTGCAATGAATCGTCGAAGAATTGCATGCTGTAGTCCTCGGTCTTGTTATTGTCCTGGGGTGTTGCGGGCCTTCAGAAGGTGCGGTCGCCCTTGATCCCGGCCCGCTCCATCTTGCGGTGGCAAGGCGGGTAGTCCATCACCGCGTAGTGCTGGGTGCTGCGGTTGTCCCAGATCGCCACGCTGTTGGGCTTCCAGCGCCAGCGCACCTGGTACTCGGGCAGGTAGGCCTGGCTGATCAGGTAGCGCAGCAAGTCACTGGCACCGGGGTTGGCGTCCTGGCCGAAACGCACCCGCTGCGGCGTGTGGTAGTTGCTGAAGTGGGTGGTAAAAGCGTTGACGAACAGCACCTGCTCACCGGTGTGCGGATGGGTACGCACCACCGGGTGTTCGGCGTCGGGGAACTGCGCCTTGAGCGCCAGGCGCTTTTCCATCGGCATGGCGGCGCCAAAACTGGCCTCGATGCTGTGCCGGGCGCGCAGGCCCTCGATCTTGGCTTTTACGTCTTCCGGCAGGTTCTGGTACGCCAGGACCATGTTCGCCCACAGGGTGTCACCGCCTACCGGCGGGCATTCGACACAGCGCAACACGCAGCCCATGGGTGGCGTCTCGCGCCAGGTGGCGTCGGTGTGCCAGGCGTTCTCGTAGCGGTCGACGGGCTGGTCCGGGCGCTTGTAGATCTGCACCAGGCCCGGGTGCTCGGGATCGCTGCCGGCCACCGGGTGGTCTTCCAACTCGCCGAAGCGCCGGGCGAAGGCCACGTGCTCGGCGCGGCTGAAGGTCTGATCGCGCAAAAACAGCACACGGTGCTTGAGCAACTGCGCACGCAGTTGCTCGAACAGGTCGTCGTCATGAATCGCATCTGCCAGATTGACCCCGGTGATTTGCGCACCGATGGCGCAGGTCAGTTGTTCGATGTGCATGCTGTTGCCCTCTTCAGATGACGAAGATCGACGAGCCGGTGGTTTTGCGCGCTTCCAGGTCACGGTGGGCCTGGACGGCATCCTGCAATGCGTAGTGCTGGTTGATCTCGATCTTGATTCGCCCGCTGCTGACGTGCTCGAACAGCTCGCCGGCAAGATCGGCCTTCTCGGCCGGATCGGCGATGAAGTCGGCCAACGCCGGACGGGTCAGCTGCAACGAGCCTTTGATCGCCAAAATCTGCGGGTCGAACGGCGTGATGCCGCCGGAGGCGGTGCCCACGCAGACCATCAGCCCGCGGCGTTTGAGTGAGTCCAGCGAGGCCATGAAGGTGCTCTTGCCAACGCTGTCGAACACCACGTTGACGCCGACGCCATCGGTGAGCTCACGCACGCGCTTGGCGACGTCTTCATGGCTGTAGTTGATGATGTGGCTGCAACCATGGGCCAACGCCACTTCGGCCTTGGCCTCGGTGGACACGGTGCCGATCACCCTCAGGCCGAGCAGGCGTGCCCATTGCGCAACGATCAGGCCGACGCCGCCGGCAGCGGCATGCAGCAATACCGTGTCACCGGGCTTGAAGGCATACAGGCGGCGCATCAGGTAGGCCGAGGTCAGGCCGCGCATGGTCATCGCCGCGGCGGTCTCGAAGGCGATGGTTTCCGGCAGCCTGATCAACGCCGCTGCCGGGATCAGACGCTCGGTGCAGTAAGCGCCGAGGGTGTTGAGAAAACCGGTGTAGGTCACCCGGTCGCCGACCGCGACCTGGGTTACGCCCTCACCCAGCGCCTCCACCACCCCGGCGGCTTCGACGCCCATGCCGTTGGGCATCGGGATCGGGTAGGTGCCGTTGCGAAAGTAGGTGTCGGCGTAGTTCAGGCCCACCGCCACCTGGCGCAGGCGCACCTGGCCCGGGCCCGGCTCGCCGACCTCGGCCTCCTCGTAGCGCAGTACCTCGGGGCCACCGGTTTCATAGAAGCGTACGACTTTGGCCATGCATGTCACTCCAGTTATCCTGACGCAGTGCGTCAATTCTTGTTGACTGGACTCTATGCCCAACGCTTGCCGGGTGCTTCGCATCGGACGACACGCTGTTTTCATTTGATGACAAAAGCCCCCGGGCTGGCCGCCTGGCGGGCTTTCTCGTAGCATATCCAGGCCCTCCTCCGTGTCTGCGAGCCCTCGATGAAGTCCCCCGCCGGTTTGCTGTTTGCAGGTATCGACCTCAATCGCGACAGTGCTACCCCGCTCTATCGCCAGCTGTACCTGCAGATCCGCAAGCAGATCCTCACCGGCCGCCTGCAAGGGGGCATTCGCCTGCCGTCGACGCGCACCTTGAGCCAGGAATTGCAGGTTTCGCGCATCACCCTGCTCAACGCCTTCGACCAGCTGATCGCCGAAGGCTTTCTGGTCTCGCGCACCGGTGCCGGCACCTTTGTCGGTGACGAGTGGGAGCGCAGCACCAGTATCGAGCCGCCAGCAGCGACGCCACCGACGCTGTCGCAGTTGAGCCAGACGATGCTGTCGCTGCGCAGCGACCATTTTCGCGGGGTGTCCTACGCCCATTGCGGCGATCAAACCCCTACTTCGTTCCTGCCCAGCCATGGCGCTTTCGAGGCGTTTCCCCTGACCGTCTGGAAGCGTCTGCTCAATCGCCATACGCAAAAGCCGAGCAAGGCCCTGCTCGGCTACGGCGAATTGCAAGGCCTGGGTGAGCTGCGCCAGGCCATCGCCGAGTACGTCTTCGATGCCCGCGGCATCGATTGCAGCGCACAACAGGTGGTGATCGTCTCCGGCGCCCAACAAGCCTTCAACCTGCTGGCGATGCTGTTGCTCAACCCGGACGAGCCGGTGTGGATGGAAGACCCCGGGCATATCGCCGCGCGCATCGCCTTCCAGGCCCACGGCTGCCGGGTGGTGCCGGTGCGCATCGATGACCAGGGTATCGACGTGCAGCAAGGCATCCGTGACTGCCCCGAAGCACGCCTGGCCTTCACCACCCCTTCACGCCAGCACCCGCTGGGCATGACCTTAAGCCACAACCGGCGCCTGGAGTTGATCGACTGGGCGACAACGCGCGGCAGCTGGATCATCGAGGACGACTGCGACAGCGAACTGCGCTACGCCGGTCGGCAGCTGCCGGCCTTGTATGCCATGGACCAGAGCGAACGGGTGATCTACGTCGGCACCTTCAGCAAGGTGTTGTTCCCGTCCTTGCGCCTGGGCTATGTGATTCTGCCCCAAGCCCTGGTCGAGCCCTTTTGTACCCTGCGCGCGGTGCTCGACCGCAGCCCGCCGACCCTGCTCCAGGCAGTGACCGCCGACTTCATGAGCGAGGGCCACTTCATTGGGCACATCCGCCGTATGCGCGCGTTGTATCAGGCCCGTCAGCAGTGCCTGCTGCAAGTGCTCGAGCGGCGCCTGGGGGGCTTTTTCAAGGTCGAAGCGGTTGAGGCCGGCATGCACCTGATTGCCTGGCTGGCGCCGCACCTGGACGACCAGGCGCTGGCCCGGCAACTGGCGGAACAGGGCGTGCACACCTATGCCTTGAGCGACTACTGCCTTGAGCGCTACCTGCCGCCGGCGCTGCTGATCGGTTTTGCCGGCACGCCCCAGGAGCAGGCTGAAACCAAGGTCCAGGCGCTGGTCCTGGCGCTCAGGGCGTGTGGCCATCTACGCGGCTGAGCAGTGGCCTTATCAAATGATCCGTAATGGATCTATCGAGTGTTCCTTGCCGGCGCGATAAAGAAGGCGCCGGTAGAACCGGTGCCCGCACCAGGAACGACTCGAATGAATACCCTACAAGAACGCTTCGCTACGTTACTGAACCACAATGCGCAAGGTGCCGAGGCACCGCTGCTGACCCGCGAGCTGGCCACCCGCTTGCTTGCCCGCCTCGACCAGGCGCGGCTGTTTGCCCACGCCTACCCGCTGCTGAGCAACCTCACCCACGGCCGCGTGACGCCATTTGACCTGCTCGACTTCGCCTATCGCCATGAACTGGCCGGCCTGAGCCTGCACATGCTCGACGGTGAGCACAACAGCCTGGGGCAAATGAACACCACGCAACTGTGCGCCTTTGCTGACAAGGCCCGAACCCTGCAACTGGACGTGCACCTGGAGATCAGCAGCACGCGCAAGGTCGACGTCGATGCGGTGGTTGCCGTGGCCAAGGTCATCGGCAGCCGCAATATTCGTGTGTATTCACGCTATGAAGGCTTGCTGTCGCAGGTGATGGACCAGATCGGTGGTGACCTGCTGTACCTGGCTCGACTGGCCGACGCCCATGACCTGCATTTTGATTTCGAGCAGCACGAGGAGCTCAAGAGCGACGAGATCGCCCAACTGCTGCGCCAGGCCAACCATCCGCGGCTCAATGCCCTGTTCGATTTCGGCAACATGATCAATGCCTGCGAACAACCGCTGCAGGCTCTGCGCAACCTGGCCCCGCATATCCGCCAGAGCCACCTCAAGGGCGTGCGGGTGGTGGCCGAAGACCAGGGCTTTGGTCACTACGGCGTACTGCAAGGCAGCGCCGAGGACGACCTGCCCGGCGCGCGCATGCTGTTCGAGCTGCTGATGCTCGGTGAGCAGCAGCCGCAAGTGATCGCCTTCATCCTCGAACAGGAAAACCACTACGTCGCTCCGGCCTTCCGCCAACGCAACGAGCCGGCCGATCCGTTCATTGCCTACCGGGAAATGAGCGATACGCCCCTGCCCGCAGGCTTGACCCTCGAACAAATGCTGGCCGGTGAACAGCGCTGGGCCAACAACCAGGTGAGCTACGTGAAAACCTTGCTGGCCGAGTTTCGCACCCTCGCCGAGTTGGCGCTCGCCAGCCCCGCCAGCCTTTGAGCCCCTACCCCACTACGCCTGGAGAATAACAATGACTGCACACAACAAGGCCAAATGGTTCAAGTTCCTGATACTGATTCTGGGTGGCGGCACCGTCTACAAGCTGGCCAACCTTAAAGACGCGTTTTATGTACCCATGCAGGAGTTCATGGGGCTTTCGCATACACAAATCGGCTTGCTGCTCAGCGCCAACGCCATCATCGCCACCGGTTTGTTCGTGGTCGGCGGCATGCTGGCCGACCGTTACGATACCCGCAAGCTGATCCCGCTGGGCCTGATCGGCACCGGCGCCCTGGGCCTGTACCTGGCCACCTTCCCGCCGTTCAGCAGCCTGATGCTGGTGTTCTGCCTGCTGGCGGTGTGTGCCGACTGCATCTACTGGCCAGCGCTGCTCAAGGCCATTCGCGGCCTGGGCAATGACCAGGAACAAGGGCGCATGTTCGGCTTGCTCGAAGGCGGCCGCGGCGTGGTCGACACCCTGGTGGCGTTTTCTGCGCTGGGCGTGTTCATTGCCCTGGGCAGCGGCGAGCACGGCCTGAAAGCCGCTATCCTGTTCTACGCGCTGATCGACATCGGCGCTGGAGTGCTGACCTGGTTTTTGCTCAAAGGCAATCAGGCGCAAGCCCAGACCACCAGCAAGAACCCGCTGGCCAACCTCATGGAAGCGATCAAGGTCCCGGCGATCTGGCTGGTCAGCTTCAACGTGTTCATGGTGTACATCGTCTACTGCGGCCTGACCTATTTCATCCCTTACCTGAAGGAAGTCTATGGTCTGCCGGTGGCGCTGGTCGGTGCCTACGGCATCATCAACCAGTACATGCTGAAGATCTTCGGCGGGCCGGCGGGCGGGTTCATCGCCGACAAACACTTCAAGAGCCCCAGCCGTTACCTGAAATGGGCGTTTCTGGCGCTACTGCCAATGATGGCGATCATCTTGCTGGTGCCCAAAAGCCCGGGCTTCATCTACGCCGGCATGGCCGCGACGCTGTCGTTCGCCTTTATCGTGTTCTCCATGCGCGGGGTGTTCTGGGCGCCGATGGGTGAAGTCGGGATTGCCCCGCACATCACCGGTTCCGCGTTCGGCATCGGCTGCCTGATCGGCTATGCGCCGGGGATGTTCGCCTATGTCGGCTACGGCGCGATCCTTGATCATTTCCCCGGCCAGCAAGGCTACAACTCTGTGTTCATCGCCATGATGTTGCTGGCGCTGATCGGTTTTGTCGTCGCCAGCCGGCTGCAGCGCCTGGTGCGCAAAGCCGCTCCTGTCGGCACAGCGGCCACGGCGTAGCGCCAGGGTTACATTTCCACCTGGGTCCCCAGCTCGATCACCCGGTTCAGCGGCAGGTTGAAGTACTTGAGGTTGCTGTTGGCGTTCTTGAGCAGGAACGCGAACAGCGCCTCACGCCAGCGCGCCATGCCGATGCGCTTGGTGGGGATCACGGTTTCGCGGCTGAGGAAGTAGGTGGTGGCCATTGGGCTGAAGTCCAGGTCCTTGAGCGGACACAGCTGCAGCGCGGCTGGAACATCGGGCTCTTCGATAAAACCGAAGTTGAGATTGACCCGGTAGAAGCCTTCGCCAAACGCCTGTACCTCGAAACGCTGGGCCACCGGCACCCGTGGCCGATCCTGGGACACCACGGTCAGCAGCACCACCCGCTCATGCAGCACCTGGTTGTGCAACAGGTTGTGCAGCAAGGCATGGGGCACGGCATCGGCGCGGGCGGTGAGGAACACTGCAGTGCCCTGTACCCGGTGCGGCGGTTGCGCGGCGAGGCTGCTGATGAACAGCGGCAGCGGCAAGGCCGACTCGTCGAGGCGCTCGACGATGATCTTGCGTCCGCGTTTCCAGGTGGTCATGAGGATGAACAAGGCGATACCGGCAATGACCGGGAAGGCCCCGCCCTGGAAGATCTTCGGCGCGTTGGCGGCAAAGTACAGGCTGTCGACCAGCAAAAAGCCCAGCAGCAACGGCACCGCCAGCCAGCGCGGGGCCTTCCACAGCAGCAACACCACCGCCGACGACAGCAAGGTGGTGATCAGCATGGTGCCGGTCACCGCTACACCATAGGCTGCGGCCAGGGCGCCGGACGACTCGAAACCGATCACCAGCAGCACCACGCCGACCATCAGCGCCCAGTTCACCGTGCCGATGTAAATCTGCCCTTGCTCTTGGCTTGAGGTGTGCTGGATGAACATGCGCGGCACGTAACCCAGCTGAATCGCCTGGCGGGTCAGCGAAAACGCGCCGGAAATCACCGCCTGGGAGGCAATGATGGTCGCCAGGGTGGCCAGGGCGATCATCGGCAGCAGCGCCCAGTCCGGGGCCAGCAGGTAGAACGGGTTGCGCACCGCCTCGGGGTTGCCGAGGATCAGCGCACCCTGGCCGAAATAGTTGAGCACCAGGCCCGGCAGCACCAGCAGGATCCAGGCGCGGGCGATCGGCTTGCGACCAAAATGGCCCATGTCGGCATACAGCGCCTCGGCGCCGGTCAAGGCCAGCACCACCGCCCCGAGAATCGCCACGCCCATACCGGGGTGCACGATAAAGAAGTTCACCGCCCAGGCCGGGTTCATCGCCAGCAGCACTTCCGGGCGTTGGACGATGCCGTATACCCCCAGTGCGCCAAGCACGGTGAACCACAGCACCATGACCGGGCCGAAAATGATACCGATGCGTGCGGTGCCATGCTTCTGGATCAGAAACAGCGCCACCAGCACCACCACAGCCAAGGGCACGACCCAATGGTCGATGCCATCAAAGGCCAGTTGCAGCCCCTCTACCGCCGACAGCACCGAAATCGCCGGGGTGATCATGCTGTCGCCGTAAAACAGCGCAGCGCCAAACAAGCCGAGCAGCACCAGCACCCGGCTCAAGCGTGGATACGGCGCCGCCGCACGCCGGGCCAGGGCGGTCAGGGCCATGATGCCGCCCTCGCCCTGGTTGTCGGCGCGCAGCACGAACAGCACGTACTTGATGGTCACCACCCAGATCAGCGACCAGAACACCAGCGAGAGGATGCCGAGCACACCGTCATGATTGGCCTGCACGCCGTAGTGACCGGCGAAGACCTCCTTGAGGGTGTACAACGGGCTGGTGCCAATATCGCCATAGACCACGCCGGCGGCGGCGATCAACAGGCCAAGTGACGAGGTTTTTACGGGGGAATGGGCGCTTGCGGAAGTAGCGGCTTGGCTCACGATCAGACGTCTCGAAGAAATGCGCAGGCAGTATCCCTTTGTGCGTAACGCCTCATCGTAAAAAGTCCGTAAAATTTTCTTACATTTGTTCAGGCCGCACTGGCCTCATCGCGGGTCTCCCACCATCCCTGAGAATTCCGCCGATTCTGTGGGAGCCGGCTTTGCCGGCGATCGAGCGCGCAGCGCTCGTAACCCGGCCGACACGTTGATGCTGGTTATCCCCTCAGCACAGCGCTCAGGTCCAGCCCATGCTCGCCCATCGGCGGGCACCAGTAGTAGCCGCCGGTCAGCGGCCGGCTGAAGCGGTACAGGGCATCGACCACGCCGTCTTCCAGCCCGCTCATGCGCCGCAGTTGCACTTCAAACGCATCAAACGAATGCCCGAAGGCGAGGAACGCCAGGCCAGCACCACGATCGTCGGCCCAGGGCATCGAGCGACGGACGATAAAGGCCTCAGGGGCGAAGCTTTCCTGGGCGGTGCGCTTGACGTGGGCCGACTCCGGCGCGTCGTCGAGTTCTTCGTTGTCGGCCTTGCGTCGGCCGATGATGTCGTCCTGTTCGGCCTGCGGCAACGCCTTGAAACAACTCAGGTCATGGCGCCACAGCTGGAACGCCGCAAAGCTCGAGCCGTTCAGGCCCGGCACGTCGCTGGCGAGGATCGCCGCTTCAACGGCGGCGTCTTCCACCGGGTTCTCGGTGCCATCTTCGTAGCCGGTCAGGTCGTGGCCGCTCTTGTGGCGGAAGGCATCGGTGGCCTCGGCGAGTTTGAAAGCCGGGGCCAGCAGTTGCTCCAGCGCCTGGCTGAGCAGCCACAGGTCACCGCGGTCTTCCCCGCGCAGCCACAGCCACAGGTCGTGCTGGGTACAGGGGTTGTCGACTGCCGCGGTCAATTGGGGAAACCCGCGCAGGCCATCGATGCTGCCACCCAGGGCCTGCACCAGCGGCGCACCGAAACCGGCTACCACACGGCTGCCATCGACCTGTTGCAGCAGCGCATCGAGCACGCCTGGCAGTGCAGCGGGCGAGTGCAAGGTGAAGAACAGGTGGCGGGCCTGGGCGGGAACGGGGGCGGCAAGAATGCCTGGCTGAAACTGCATCGGGAATCGGGTCCTGGGGCAAAAGCGGCGATGCTACTGTTTGCCGGGTATAAACCGCAATATCTGTAATGGAACTTGAAATCCTTGCCTACACTGGCGGACATCGCCTTCTTACGAGTCCGTGCCATGACTGCATCGCCCTTGCTCAGTGCCTTCCTGCCCATTGCCCTGGGTTTCATTATGCTCGGTCTGGGGCTGACCCTGACCCTGGCCGATTTTGCCCGGGTGGTGAAATTTCCCAGGCCCGTGCTGATTGGCCTGGCCTGCCAGATCCTGCTGCTGCCCTTTATCTGCTTTCTGATCGCCAAGGGCTTTGCGCTGGCGCCGGCGCTGGCGGTCGGCCTGATGCTGCTGGCCGCCTCGCCGGGCGGCACCACCGCCAACCTGTTCAGCCACCTGGCCCATGGTGACGTGGCCTTGAACGTGACCCTTACGGCGGTCAACTCACTGATTGCGATCCTGACCATGCCGCTGCTGGTCAACCTGTCGCTGGCGCATTTCATGGCCGCCGACCAGGCCATCCCGCTGCAATTTGCCAAGGTGCTGCAGGTGTTTGCCATCGTATTGGTGCCGGTGGCCCTGGGCATGCTGATTCGCTATTTCGCTCCGGGTTTTGCGGCGCGCATGGAGCGGCCGATGAAGATTATCGCCGCGCTGTTTCTGGTGTTCACGATCGTCCTGGCCATGGTCAAGGACTGGCAGACGGTCGTGGACTATGCCCCGGTGGTAGGCGGCGCGGCGCTGTTGTTCAACCTGTTGAGCCTGTGCATTGGCTACTGGCTGCCGCGTCTGCTGAAAATCCCCAAGCGCCAGGCGATTGCCATCGGCATGGAGATTGGCATCCACAACGGCACCCTGGCGATTGCCCTGGCGCTGAGCCCTACCCTGCTGAACAACTCGACCATGGCGATACCGGCGGCGATCTACAGTTTGATCATGTTCTTTACGGCGGCGGGGTTTGGTTGGTGGGTGAGTCGGGGGCGCGAGCCCGTCACAGTAGGAGCGCAGTGACAAAGCTATCAGCCGGGGACTTTGCCCTGCGCCAGGCCGCGCGGTGGCGCGCCATAGGTGCGGCGAAACAGGCGGCTGAAATGGGCCTGATCGTAGAACCCCAGATCCAGGGCAACCGCACTCAAGGGCTGCCCTGCCAGCACCCGGGGCAAGGCCCGTTCCAAACGTAGTTGGGTCAACCATTGCTGGGGTGGCAAGCCGCAGTGATTGCGAAAGCGGCGCAGTAGTTGCCAAGGGCTCAGGTCGACGAATGCAGCCATTTCTTCCAGGCTCGGCGGCTGATCCAAGCGTGACTCAAGCCAGTCGCGCAAGCGCCGCCAACGCAGAGGATCAAAGCCATTGCTGTGCTCGCTCACCCTGAGGGTCGAGCCCAGCCCGAGCAGCAGCGCCAGGGTTTCCCACAATTGGCTCTGGAACGCCAACGGGTCGCGTTGTTGGTGCAGGCCGTCGAGCAACTGCTGCAGCTGCGGGTGGCGCAGTTGCAAGGCATTGAGGTTGGGCAGGCCTTGGCGGCCGTCGCTCAGGTCACGGCTGACCTCGGCCAGCCAGGCCGGGTCGAGGGTCAGGATGCGGATGCCGTAGCCCTGGTCATCGGCACTGGCACCGTCGTGCACATGCTCCGGGGCCATCAGCAGGATGTCCCCTGCCCCGGCCAGTTGGCGCGTGCCACCGGCAGCGTAACGCTGCTGGCCGGTGACAATCAGGCCGATGTGGTACTCCAGGTGAAAATGCCGGGGAAAGGCAAATTGCTGGTAACGGGCATCGATCAGGCGCACGCCTGGATGCCCGGGGGCCTGGTGCACAACGCTATCCAACTAGCAGGCCACCCGCCATTGGCGGATCTGGTCGTGGGTCGCGGTGACGCCACCACAGACGATAACCAGCACCTTCTGGTGACGCTTGAGCTCGGCCGTGGGCGCGTAGGCCAGGGCCAGGGCCGCGCCGCAGGCGGGCTCGACCAGGAGGCGATGATCGAGCAGGAACTGCTCACAGGCATCCAGCGCCGCCTGATCGCTGACCACATGGCTGTACACCGGCCGCTCCTGGCTCCACTCGAAGGCCCGCTGGCACACCTGCTTGGCCGCCAGCGAAGTGGCCACGGTATTGACGCTGTCCAGCGCCACCAGCTGCTTTTGCGCCATGGCAGCAGCCAGCGACGCGGCGCCGGTGGTCTCCACGGCAAACACCGGCACCTGGCCCCAGCCGTTGCGCGCCAGGCCTTCACACACCCCGGACAACAAACCACCGCCGCCGACCGCGACCACCACTGCATCCGGAATGAAAGCGCAGGCGGCAACTTCATCGATCATGCTCGCGTGGCCCTGCCACAGCAGCGGGTCATCGAAGGGATGGATATAGGCGGCATCGTCGCTCATCAGCGACAGCGCCAGGGCATTGGCCTCGTGCCAGGCCTTGCCATGCACGATCACCTCGGCTTGTTCCTGGCGAATCAGTTGCTTGGCCCGCTCAGTGGTGGTCTCTGGCACCACCACGGTCACCGGCAGGCCCAGAATGCGCCCGGCAACGGCCACGGCGATACCGGCATTGCCACCCGACGACGACACGAAGCGGCGCTTGCCCTGTTTGGCATAGGCTTCACAGGCCGCACCGACGCCGCGCAGCTTGAACGAGCCGGACGGCTGCAGCGCGTCGAGTTTGAGCCAGATATCCAGGCCACTGGCCAGGCTCAACGGACGCGAGGCGATCAACGGGGTTTCGATGTGCAGGCTCATACGTTTCTCCATGTGCAGAACACTACCACCTTACGCATGCGGCACCGGACAATCTTGTATGAAATTGCGCGCCTGCGGGTCAACCCCGGCGCCGCGCGCGCAATTGCTGCTTGATCTTGTGCATGGGCGGTGCATACAGGAACCCGAACGACACATTGTTATCCCGCCCCTTCAAGGCATGGTGAAGCATATGCGCGCGGTACAAACGCTTGAGGTAACGGTTGCGTGGCCGTGGCCGGAACGGCCAGTGCCGATGGACGATGCCGTCATGGACGATCACATAGATTACCCCGAAGGCCGCCACACCCGCCCCCACCCACTGCAACGGCGCATGCCCGGCCCGGCCCAGGCCGACCAGGGCAAAGGCGATCAGGGCCAGGGCCAGCAGGTAGACGTCGTTGGTTTCCAGCGCGCCAAGATGCGGTTCATGGTGCGAGCGATGCAGGAACCAGCCCCAGCCGTGCATGATGTATCGATGCGCCAGGTAGCCGATGCCCTCCATGGCCGTCAGGGTGCAGAGAAATACAGCGAGGTTGAGGATCATGCGGTCGAGCTTCGCGTGGCTGGGCAGAAACGCCACAAAGCCTACCACCTCGACCTTATTCGCGCACCGTCACCGTGGCCGTGGTGCCGGCCCGCAGGTTGGCCTTGCCGGCATAGTCGGGGTCGATCTCAATGCGTACCGGAATGCGCTGGGCCAGTTTCACCCAGGTATAACTGGGGTTGATATTGGCCAGCAGGCGGTTGCCGGGGGCGTTTTCGCGGTCGGTGATGGCATAGGCGATGCTCTGCACCGTGCCCTGGAAGCGTTCGCCGCTCATCAGGGCAATGTCGACCTTGCTGCCCTGGTGGATGCGCGGCAATTTGGTTTCCTCGAAATAGCCGCTGATATGGAACGAGCTGCTATCGACCAATGCCAGCAATGGCCCGCCGGCTGTGGCGTAATCGCCCTGGCGGGTCAGCAGGTTGGTCACATAGCCGCTGACCGGGGCGAAGATCCGCGTGCGCTGCAGGTCCAGCTCGGCCTGGGTCAAGGCGGCCGTGGCCAGTTGCACGTTGGCGGTGGCCAGGCTCAGGTTGGCCTGGCCGCGCATCAGTTCGGCCTGGGCCACGGCCACGTCAGTGCTGGATTTTTCCCATTCTTCACCGGAGATGGCAAAGCCCTGCTTCAGGGTACGCCGGCGTTGTTCTTCGCTCTGGCGCTGCTTGAGCAGGGCCTGGCTGGAGATGATCGCCGCCTGGGCCAGGCCTTCGCTGGCCCGCGCCACCTCGATGGCGCGGCGCGCATGCTCGACCGCCAGGGCGTAACGCTCGGGGTCGATTTCCAGCAGCAGCGCGCCTTTATCGACGTGCTGGTTGTCCGCCACCTTGAGGCTGACGATGCGCCCGGCGACATCCGCCGACAGTGTCACCACGTCGGCGCGCACCCGTGCATCGCGGGTCCAGGGCGCGCGGGTGTAATGCTCCCAGGCAAACCAGCCCAGCACCAGTGCCAGCACCACCACAACCAGGGTCGAAACCTGGGCCACAAGTTTGTTCAAGGTTCAGCTCCCCATGTACAGGATAATCAACGCGCACAGGCAGGCGTACAGCGCGCCTTCAAACAACGCCGGATGCCACACCCGCTGCATGACCCCGAGCTTTTGCAACAGCCAGAGCATGGCAATCAACAACGGTAGGGCCAGCAGCAACGCCTGGGCAATCGGCGGCAGGTAGACGCCGCCAATCTCGAAATCAATGGGCAAGGGCCGGGGCTCCTTCGCTAACGGGTTCAAGGTAGGGGCTGTAGTGGCGCAGGAAACCGGCGATCACCAGCAAGGCGACGCGGATCCGGAACAGCGAGCGCAACTGTTCGGCCGGCGCCTGCAGCTGTTCACCGTGCAGGTTGTCGAGGCTTTCACCCAGCGCCTGCAGGGTCTGCAGCAAGTCTGGCAGCACTACCGAGGTGCGCCCGGCAATGTAACGGCCGGTATTGCGCAGCACCTGTTCGAGCTGCGCGCGTATGGCCTCGGGCAGCAACGGGTTGGCCCTGCCCTGCTCCTGCAACTGACGCAAGGCCACGCCCAGGGCCATGCACGCCAGGTTGACCTCGAACAACCCCCGTGAGCGCTGGTCGTTGGTGGCTGGCAGCAGCCCGATAATCAGGGTCAGGCGATCGACCATGCGGCTTTCGAAGGCGAACTGGCGCTCGTCCGAGGCCGGGCCCTTGAGCAAGGCATACACCTGTTCGCGGGTTTCGCGAAACAGCCGTTCGATACGCAGTTGCGGGTTGAACGGGAAAATCCACGCATACACCATCAACGACAGCGCCGCGCCACAGACATAGGCACCGGCGAATTCGAACCACTGCATCGCGGTGTTCTGCCAGGCGCCGATGTTCTGCGGGCCGAACAGCAAAAAGCTCGACAGGCCCAGGCCCATGCCAATCCCGGCAGTCATCGGCCCGGACAGCCCCACCGCCACTACATAGAGCAGTGGCAACAGCAGCAACGCGAGCATTTCGAAGTCGACCACCTGCGGTATCAACCAGAACTGGTACAACGCCGACACCACCAGCGCCAGGCCCAGGCCACGGGCGTAGTTTTGCGCGGCCATGAGCGGGCGCGGAAAAGTCGCCATCAACGAGCACAGAATCCCTACCAGGATCATGCCGGCACGGGCGCCGTCCCAGGCGGTTTCGATCCAGATCAGCCCGGCCGCGACCAGGGCGATAAAGGCGCGGCTGGCGTTCATCGCCGCCAGGCGCCAGTCCAGGTGCAGGGGGTTGCTGCGCCCTTGGCGGTACAGGCAATCACCGGCACGGCCTTCCTGGATGGCATCGCTGAGTTCGAGCATTTCACTTAACTGTTCGAGCAGGCGTGCCTGCTCCCAGCGCAAGGCCCAGGCCAGCGAGCGCAGCGGGGTCGGCAGGTCGCTCAGTTGTTCGGCCAGCAGCGCCGCCTGATCGAAACGCCGCTGCAAGGCGCTGAAATGTTCGCGGGCGTGCGCTGGCAAGGCCCGGCCCTGTTGCGCCAGCAGGTCGAGAAAAGCCAGTTCGTCGGCCAGCAGGCGGCTGATGAATTCCGGGTAGCTGCCCTGCCAACGCTCGGCGATCATCAGCTTCTGGTTGCGCAGCACCGTCAGCCGCGAGCTGAGCAACACCAATTGGTTGCCCAGCAGTTGCACCAGGCCGTTGGCCCCGCGCAAATGCGGGGCGTCGAAGTACAGGTGCCGACGCAGACCTTCCAGGGCGCTGATCTCGCCGAGGATCTGCATCTGCCGCTTGCTGAACTCGGCTGCGCTCTCTTCACCGCGAATGGCCGCCGCAGCATGGCTGGCCATCAGTTTGATCAGGTTGTCGACCTTGGCAAAGTAGCCGCTGGCCACCGCCTGCGGCCGCGCACTGAGCAGGCTGACCACACACACGCAGGCCACTGCCAGCAGGGTTTCGGTGACCCGGGTAATCGCCAGCATCAGGGTGTTGTCCTGCTCGGGGATCGCCAGCATCGCCACCACCACGGCGGTAAAGCCGCTGAGCACAAAGGCATGCGAGCTGGTGTAGCGCAGCAAGGTACCGCCTGCGGTACACAGGGCCAGCCACAGGGCCAGGGTGATGATGAACGGCAACGGCGCCTGCGGGAACAGGGCCATGATCAGCACCGCCACCGCGGCGCCAAGGGTGGTGCCGAGCACCTGGGCGAAGCTGCGTTGCAGGGCCATGCCGCCCAGCGGCTGGCTGACGATGAACACCGCCATGACCGACCACTTCGGTTGGTCCAGGTCAAAGATGAACGCCAGGTACAGGGTCAACAGGCAGGCCACGATGGTCCGCAGGGCGAAGCGCAGGGTGTCGGCGCCGGGGTGGCGCACCAGCCGCCAGTAATTGATCAAAGGTTGCACGCAGGTCTCTCGAAAGTCCTTTGAGGGAAACAGTAGCTATTCAAGCGCTTCAGGGAAAGACAACGCGATGACCCTCAGCGTTGCAAATCTGGAACGATGCGCGGCTGATGCGAAAATTGTCATCTTTTTACCCTTGACCCTGCGCAGCCCGAGGGTTAGTTTCTCGCCCGCATTTTTGCATGCCTACACAGGAGTCCTGCATTGGACAGTAGCTCTAGTCGATTGCGACAGGTCCACACGGCGCGCTAGTTCAGCAGGTTCCTTCTGCCACTGGCACGCCGAACACGGCGGTTAGTGGCGATTCGCATCCCTTGCGGATGACAAATCCTCATTCTCCTTCCCGCACAGCTTGCACCTTCTCGGGTGTTGAAGGCTCGTGGCCCTGCGCATTCTCTTTGTTCACGTGCATCCCCCCAAGGGTCGATGCCAAAGCGGCGTATTGCCGTGGATTCGAGGTTTGCTATGGATTGGAAAGTATTTCTGCTGCGCGTCACCGTCGCGCTGGTACTCGGAGCGCTGATCGGCGCCGAACGTCAACTGCGTCAGCGCCTGACCGGCCTGCGCACCAATGCCCTGGTCAGCACCGGCGCCTGCCTGTTCGTGCTGATGACCCAGGCGGTGCCGGGCATGGCCGCCACCGACGCCTCCCGCGTCGCTGCCTATGTGGTCTCGGGCATTGGTTTTCTTGGCGGTGGCGTGATCATGCGCGACGGCCTCAACGTACGCGGCCTGAACACCGCCGCCACCCTCTGGTGCACCGCCGCCATTGGTGTGCTGTGCAGCCTGGGGCTGTTGCTGGAGGCGGCGCTGGGCAGCTGCGTGGTGCTCTGTGCCAATATCCTGCTGCGCGATATCGCCCAGCGCCTGAATCATCAGGACGTGCTGCCAGCCAACGAGGCCGAGCAGCGTTTCGAGGTGCGGATTACCTGCCGCGCCGAGGATGAAATCCAGGTGCGCAGCCTGATGCTGCACAGCTTCGGCAACGACGGCCTGCGCCTGCAGTCGCTGCACAGCGAAGACCTGGCCAACCCGGCCAAACTGGAAGTGCGCGCCGAGCTGATGGGCAGCCCCGATGCGCCCACCCAGCTGGAACGCCTGGTCAGCCGGGTGAGCCTGGAGAAAGGCGTCAGCTCGGTGCGCTGGCAAGTGCAGGAGCTGACCGCCGATTAACGGCGATCGTCCGACAGCGGCGTAGGCTGGTCGGGTTCGGGCAGGCGATCGTCGGCATCAGGGTCGTCGGGCACCCGCTCGACGTCCTGCGGCCGGTCGCGCCGCTGCGGGTCACCCGAGACATTCGGGTCGGTGACCGGATCGTGCTCACGCTGCGGGTTGTTCAGTGGATCCTTCCACAGCGGATCATCTTCGGGACGTTGCTGGCTCATGGCAGTTACCTCGCAAGAGCGGCGCAAGCAAATGCGCGCCGTACAGTTTCGAGGCTGTACCGCGGCCAGCAGTGCCGCCCAGGCGATCAACGGCACGCCCGCGAAAATATGCTCAATGACGAGCAAAATCCGCTGCAGCAGCGCGCCGCCGAGGGGGTATCGTGTAGCAAAATAATCAGCCAGAGGTGCACTGTGGCGTCCTATACCTTGCGTCAACTGAAGTATTTCGTCACCACCGTTGAATGCGGCAGCGTCGCCGAAGCATCGCGCAAGCTGTACATCGCCCAACCGTCGATTTCCACGGCGATCAAGGGCCTTGAAGACAGCTTCGGCGTGCAGCTTTTCATCCGCCATCACGCCCAGGGCGTGTCGCTGACCCCAGGTGGCGCGCGCTTCTATCGCAAAGCCCAGGAACTGTTGCGCATGGCCCGCGAGTTCGAGCAGAACGCCCTGGCCGACAACGACGTGGTCTGTGGCCAGATCGATATCGGCTGCTTCGAGACCGTCGCCCCGCTCTACCTGCCGCGCCTGATCGCCGGTTTTCGCGAGCGCTTTGCGGGGGTGGAGATCCGCCTGCAGGACGGCGAACAGCAGGAACTGGTGCAAGGCCTGACCGGTGGGCGCTTTGACCTGGCGATCTTCTACGAGCACGACCTGGACAGCACCATCGAAACCGAAGCCCTGACCGCGCCGCAACGCCCCTATGCGCTGGTGCCGGCCGGCCATCGCTTTGCCGGCCAGGCCCAGGTGTCGATCCGCGACCTGGCCCTGGAACCGATGATCCTGCTGGACGTGCAGCCCAGCCGAACCTATTTCGTCAGTATTTTCGAAGAGTTGCAGCTGAGCCCGAACATCGTCTTCAGCTCGCCGTCGATCGAGATGGTGCGCGGCATGGTCGGCCAGGGTTTTGGTTTTGCCCTGCTGGTGACCAAACCCCATGGCCATAGCACTTATGATGGGCAGGAAGTGGTCTGCGTGGAGATTGCCGAGGATGTAACCGGCTCGGCGCTGGTGGCCGGTTGGCTCAAGCGTGCGCAGCTGACCAAGCCTGCGCAGTTGTTTGTCGATTACTGCAAGGAGCAGTTTGCGGCCTGGCTGGCCTAACGGTTCAACAAGATTGCGGGGCAAGTCGAGGCGTCGCACCGCCGCTCCCACACTGTGGGAGCGGGCTTGCCCCGCGATGAATTCAGCGCGCCGCCCAGGCGTTGAAACGCTGCTCCAGCTCCTCGCCATGGTCGACCCAGAACTCGGCATCCACCGCCCGGGCGCCGGCAAGGTTGGCTTCAGCGGTTGGTAATTGCTGCTGGACGCTTGCCGGCAGCAGCTTCAGCGCCTCGCGGTGCACCGGTCCGTAGGGGATCTCTTCAGAGAACACCTTCTGCGTCTGCGGCTGGCTGGCAAAAGCGATGAAGTCCTCAGCCAGGGCCTTGTTCGGGGTGCCCTTGACCACCGCCCAGTATTCCGGATCGTACAGGCTCTGCGGCCAGACGATGCTGAGCTTCATGCCCTCCTTCTGCGCCGAGGCAATCCGGCCGTTGTAGGCAGCGCTCATGACCACGTCACCGGCAATCAACCACTGCGCCGGTTGCGCGCCGGCTTCCCACCACTGGATATTGCCCTTGATCTGGTCCAGTTTGGCAAAGGCGCGGCTCACCCCTTGCGGCGTACCGAGCACTTGGTACAGCTGCTCAGGTTTGACGCCATCGGCCAGCAAGGCGATTTCCAGGGTGTACTTGGCGCCCTTGCGCAAGCCGCGCTTGCCGGGGAAATCGGCGACATTCCAGAAGTCGGCCCAGGAGCTCGGCGCCTTGGTCAGCTTGCCGTGGTCATAGGCCATGACCATCGACCAGACGTAGGTCGCTACCCCGCACTCGCTCAGGGTGCCCGGAACGAACTGCGCCGGGTCGCCGAAGCGCGCCGGGTCCAGGCGTTCGAACAGGCCTTCGTCGCAACCGCGCAGCAACTCCGGGCTTTCGACCTCGACCACGTCCCAGCTGGTATGGCCGACATCGACCATGGCCTTGATCTTCGACAGCTCACCGTTGTACTCGCCGGCGACTACGCGTCCTGCGCCGCTGGCGTTGAAAGGTTGGAAGTAGGCCTTGTCCTGGGCCTGCTTGGTGGCACCGCCAAAAGAGATGACGGTGAGGTTCTGCGGTGTGGCCGACACCGCGCTGCACAGCAGAACCAGGGCAAAGGGAACACAGCAACGCAAGGATCTGGACATGAAGCGGTTCCTCTAATAGGCCGGCACGCCCGCGCGCGCCGGCCGCTTTGGGCTTACAGGCGACCGAATTCGCGGGCGGTACGGTCTACAGCGGTACGGGTCTTGTCGACCAGTTCGTCGATGTCGGCGTGGCTGGCCACCAGCGCCGGGGCCATGATCATCCGGCCCAGGGTCGAGCGGATGATCAGGCCCTCTTCAAAACCGAGGGTGCGGCAACGCCAGGCCATGTCGTTTTCGTTGGCAAAGCGCTTGCGGCTGGCCTTGTCTTCGGCAAACTGCAAGGCCGCGACCAAGCCTGCGCCCTGCACTTCGCCTATCAGCGGGTGCTTGCCGAACACTTCGCGCAGGCAGCGCTGCAGGTACGGGCCAGTCTCGTGCTTGACGCGGTTGACGATGCCTTCGTCGCGCAGGGCCTTGAGGTTGGCAATCGCCACCGCTGCCGCCACCGGGTGGCCGGAATAGGTCAGGCCGTGGGCGAACACCCCGCCCTGCTCCACCAGCACCTGGGCCATGCGTTTGGACAGGATCAGGCCGCCCATGGGGATGTAGCCGCTGGTCAGGCCCTTGGCGATCGACAGGGTATCGGGCTCGAAACCGAAGTGCTGGTGGGCGAACCATTCGCCGGTACGGCCAAAGCCGCCGATGACCTCATCGGCGCACAGCAGCACGTCGTACTGACGGCAGATGCGCTGGATTTGCGGCCAGTAGCTTTCTGGCGGGAAGATCATGCCGCCGGCGCCCTGGAACGGTTCGGCGACAAAGGCGGCGACGTTCTCGGCGCCCAGTTCGAGGATCTTCTCTTCCAGCTGACGCGCCGCGCGCAGGCCGAATTCGGCCGGGGTCAGGTCGCCTTCGTGGGCAAACCAGTACGGCTCGTCAATGTGCGCGACATCGGGGATCACCCCGCCCATGTCATGCATGAACTTCATCCCGCCCAGCGCCGTGGCGCCCAGGGTCGAGCCGTGGTAGCCGTTCCAGCGGCCAATCATGATTTTCTTCTGTGGCTTGCCGAGGATCTGCCAGTAGCGGCGCACGGTCCGGATCAGCACCTCGTTGGCTTCGGAGCCGGAGTTGGTGTAGATCGCATGGCTGTAGTGCGCAGGCAACAGGCTGAACAGCAGCTCCGACAACTCGACCACCGCCGGGTGGGTGGTGTGGAAGAACATGTTGTAGTACGGCAGTTGCTCAAGCTGTTGGCTGGCCGCTGCGGCCAGGTCCTTGCGGCCATAGCCGAGGTTGGTGCACCACAGCCCCGACATGCCGTCCAGGTAACGCTTGCCGTCGTTGTCCCACAAGGCCAGCCCTTCGCCACGCACGATCACCCGCGGCCCTTCGGCGTTCAGCGCCTTCTGGTCGAGAAATGCATGAATGTGGTGCGCGGCATCCGCTGCCTGGTAATCGCCGGTGCTACGGGCTGGTTTCACGTGAGCGGTCATTGTGAGTCTCCTTGCGGGTTGTTATCGGTTTGAGTGCCCAGCACGCTGTGCAGCGGCTCGGGCTTGAACAGTGGCTTGCCCATCACGCCCTTGATCCACAGCACGGCGATGATCGAGACGATCAGCAGCACCAGGCCTGCGTAGGCAAAAATCGAGAAGGTCATGTCCGGGCTCGGCGAGACGTTCCAGATCGCAAACAGCATGCCGGCGATGCCGAACAGCTGCGGCAACGGGTAGAACGGCGTACGGAACGGCCGCGCCACCTGCGGGTAGCGCCGGCGCAGGGCAATGACGTTGATGTGGGTGATGATGTAGGCCAGCAGCCAGGCCAGGGCGGCCGACAGCAGCAACTGGTTGATGGCATCGGCATGGTCGTGCATCAGCAGCAACGGCAAGCCGGTGACCGCAGAGATGAACAGCACCGCCACCCACGGCGCGCCGCTGCGCTTGCCCTGGCGCTTGAACACACCGAAAGCCTGGCCGTTGCGGGCCATGCCGAAGAGCATGCGCGGGATCGCCGCCAGCGAACTGTTGAGGGTGCTGCAGGTGGCGGTGATTGCGGCGGTGACCAAAAACACCTTGCCGGCCTCACCGAACACCGTGGTGGCGAACAGGTAATGCGGCAGGCCGTTGCTGGCCAGTTCCGCCTGTGGCACGGTGAGCAAGGCGCCCAGGCCATACAGGCTGATGATCACGAAGATGATGGTCAGGCCGAGCATCATCGACCCCGGGATGTTGCGCTCCGGGCGGCGGGTTTCTTCTACCAGCGGGCAGACGAACTCGGCGCCGACAAAGCCCCACACTGCCATTGCCGTCAGGGCGATCACCCCCAGGCCCAGCGGGTTCCAGTGGGCGCTGTCGAACAGCGCCGGGTTGGGCGCGACGATATCGCTGTTCATCGCGCTCAGGCCCATCACCAGCAACACCACGGTCATCACCACCGCCAGTACCGTTTGCAGGCGGGCGAAGATGTCGATGTTGAACAGGTTGAGCACGGTGAACAGCGCCAGTACCCCCAAAGCCACGGTCAAGGGCGGCATGGAGTGCGGGTAGACCTTGTCGATGATGAACTCCATCAGCAACAGCTCGGCCGACAGGGCGAACATCGCCACCACGATGTAGCCGGAAAAGGTCGCCAGGATCGCCGGGAACTGGCCGATGGCGACTTCGGTGTAACTGCTCAGGCTGCCAGCGCGGGGGATCATCAGGGCCAGTTCGGAAAACGAACAGGCGTAACTCAGGGCCAGCAGGTAAGCCAGGCCCAGCGGCACGATGAAGCCCAGGCCGGCGATGCCGACGCCCTGCAGCATCAGCACCATGACGCCCTGGGAGACCACCAGGCCGATGGCCACTGCCAACAGCGCGGTGAGGCCGAGTTTCTTGCGACTTGCAGGCGGCGCCAGGGCGCCGGTTTGCACGCTTGAATTGCTGTTCATCGGTTGCTCCGAGTTGTTTTTATTGGAAGAACAGTTTGGTTGCCTGTACTGGCTTCATCGCGGGTCAAGCCCGCTCCCACAGGCCCTCAGCCACGCAGCTGGATCCAGGTCGTTTTCAGCTGCGTGTACTTGTCGAACGAATGCAGCGACAGGTCGCGGCCAAAACCCGACTGCTTGCCGCCGCCAAAGGGCACGCTGACGTCCAGGGCATCGACGGTATTGACCGACACCGTGCCGGCATTCAGCCGCCGCGCAACGCGGTGGGCGCGGTTGAGGTCGTCAGTCCACAGCGACGCCGCCAGGCCATAGATGTGATCGTTGGCCAGGGCCACTGCCTGGTCTTCGTCGTCGAACACGCTGACCGCCAGCACCGGGCCGAACACCTCTTCGCGGGCCAGGGTCATCTCGGCCGTAACGCCGGTGAAAATCGTCGGTTCGATGAAGTTGCTCGAACCATCAAAGCTCAACTGCCGCCCGCCACAGACCAATCGCGCGCCTTCGGCCTGGGCCTGCTCGATGTAGTGCATGATCCGCTGCGCCTGGCGGCTGTCGACGATGGCCCCGGCCCGGCTCGCCGGGTTCAGCGGGTTGCCCGGCTGCCACTGGCGCGCCTTGTCGATCAGGCGCTCGATGAACTCATCGGCAATCGAACGCTGCACCAGCAAGCGCGCGTTGGCCGAGCAGACTTCGCCCTGGTTGAAGAAGATGCCGAACGCCGCCTTCTCGGCCGCCAGGTCCAGGTCCTGGCAATCGGCGAACACCAGGTTCGGGCTCTTGCCGCCGCACTCAAGCCACACTTGCTTGAGGTTCGACTGCGCGGCGTACTGCATGAAGTACTTGCCGACTTCGGTGGAGCCGGTAAACACCAGGGCATCGACGTCCATGTGCAGGCCCAGGGCGCGACCGGCCTCCTCGCCCAGGCCCGGGACGACGTTGAGTACGCCTTTGGGCAGCCCGGCTTCGATGGCCAGCTCCGCCAGGCGCAGCGCCGAAAAGGGCGACTGTTCGGCCGGCTTGAGCACCACGCTGTTACCGGCAGCCAAGGCCGGCGCCAGCTTCCAGGCGGCCATGTCAAGCGGGAAGTTCCATGGCACGACCGCACCGATCACCCCCAGCGGCACGCGGCTAATGGTGGCCAGGACGTTGCTGGCGGTGGGCGCCACCTGGTCGTAGAGCTTGTCGAGGCTTTCGCCGTACCAGGCGAACACATGGGCCGCGCCCGGTACGTCGATGTTCCAGGCATCCATCACCGGCTTGCCCATGCTCAGCGAGTCGAGCAAGGCTAGTTCGGCGCGGTGTTCTCGCATCAGTTGGGCAAGGCGCAGCAACACCGCTTTACGCTCGCCGGGCGCCATTTTTGCCCAGGGGCCTTGTTCGAAGGCGTGGCGGGCGCTGCGTACCGCCTGGTCCACCTCGGCCTGGCCGCACGCGGCAACCTCGGCCAGCGGCTTGCCGGTGGCCGGGTTGATTACCGCGAATCGCGCACCGCTGGCGGCCTGACAGGCCTCGCCTTCGATAAACGCGCTGTCGATCAGGCGCTGCTGTTGCGCCAGGGTGCTCCACTGGTTGAAATCGTTCACCGCAGACTCCTTGTTGTTATCGGTTGTTGGAGAGGTACTCGGCCAGGCGATCCATCAGACGGTCACAGGCCGCCATCTGCTCGACGCTGACAAATTCATCCGGCTTGTGGCCCTGGTCCATGCTGCCCGGCCCGCACACCACCGCCGGGATCCCGGCCTGGTCGAACAGGCCGCCTTCGGTGCCAAAGGCCACGGTGCTGAAGGCGTCGCTGCCGCACAGCTGCGCGACCAGTTGCGCCGCTGCGCTTTCAGGCGCAGTGGCCAGGCCCGGATAGGCGGAAATCGCTTCGAAGCGAATCGCCGTGTCGGCCTTGACTGCTTGCATGGCCGGCAACAGCGTTTGCTCCGCGTAGCTTTGCAGCTCGTCCACCACCGTTTGCGGCGCGAAGGCCGGCAAAGCGCGCACTTCGAAGTCAAAACGGCAATCGGCCGGGACGATGTTCAGCGCCGTGCCGCCGTGGACCACCCCGACTTGCACGGTGGAAAACGCCGGGTCAAAACGCGCATCGTGATGCTCCGGCGCTGCCAGGCGCTGGCCGATTTCGCCCAGGCGGCCGATCAACCGCGCCGCCTGTTCGATGGCATTGACGCCATAAGGCGCATAGGCCGAATGACACGGCGCGCCGTGGACATGGCAACGCATGGCCAGCTTGCCCTTGTGGCCGAGCACCGGCTTGAGCTCGGTGGGTTCGCCAATCAGGCACAAGGCCGGTTGCGGGATGCGCTGGGGCAGCACTTCCAGCAGGCTGCGCACGCCCAGGCAACCGACCTCCTCGTCATAAGAGAACGCCAGGTGCACCGGCTTGCGCAGGGGGCTTGCGAGGAACACCGGCACCGCCGCCAGCACCGAGGCCAGGTAGCCTTTCATGTCGGCGGCGCCACGGCCGTACAATTTGCCGTCGCGCTCGGTGAGGCTGAACGGCTCCAGCGTCCACGGCTGACCGTCGACCGGCACCACGTCGGTATGACCCGACAGCACCACGCCGCCGGCCACCGCCGGGCCGATGCTGGCCAGCAGGTTGGCCTTGGTCCGCTCGCGGTTGTAGATCAGCTCGCAGCTCACGCCCAGGTCGTGCAGGTAGTCGCGGACGAACAAGATCAGGGCCAGGTTCGAGTCGCGGCTGACCGTGGCAAAGCCAATCAGCCTGGCCAGCAGTGCACGGCTGCGCAGCTCACTCATCGCCCGGCACTCCATAGCTCGGCGCCAGGGTCGGGTTGAGAGCGCGGGTCAGGTAATCCTGCAACTGGGGTTCATAGGCGTTCCACAGTTTGCCCAGTTCGCCAATGGGGTTCTCGTCGGCCCAGTCCACGCGCAGGTCAACGATCGGCCAGACCAGCTCGCCGACCACCGACAGCGCCGCCGAGTGCACCGCCCCGGCTTCGCCACCGGCGTCCTGACCCGCCTGCAGGGCGCTCAGCAAGCGCGCGGCCAGGCAGCCTTCGCTCTTCTCGAAGGCCTCGACCATGCGCTCGATCACCGCGCTGTTGGCCAGCAGGTTACCGGCGGCCACGCATTGCTCACCGGCCACGGCGTTGTTGATGCCCAGCGCATGGTTGCCGCTGAACAGCGCGGTACGGCCCTGGGCATCGACCACCGCCACCTGGCGATACTGGCTGTAGCCGTTGCGGGTCAAGGCGCGGTCCAGCGCCTGGTGCGGCGCCAGGCCTTCGTCCAGGCCGTCGAGGATCTGCGGGCCGAGGGTCGGCAAGGTGATGTTCTGGCTCGACACCGCTCCCACACCGGTGCGCAACCACGGGCAGCGGGCGCCGACGGCGATGCTCGAGGAACTGATGGCAATGCCCAGCTGGCCGGTTTCGGCGCAGCGCCCAACGATGGAGAAGGTCATGGCAGGCTCCTTATTCGGGGATGACCGCGATCACGTCGATTTCCATCAGCCACTGCGGCTGGCCGAGGGCGCTGACCACCAGGCCCGTGGAGATCGGGAACACGCCCTTGAGCCACTTGCCGACTTCCTGGTACACCGGCTCGCGGTAGCGCGGGTCGATCAGGTAGGTGGTGGTCTTGACGATGTGGCTGAGGTCGCTGCCGGCCTCCCCCAGCAGTTGCTTGACGTTGCGCATGGCCTGCTCGGCTTGCGCCCGCGGATCACCCAGGCCAACCAGTTGGCCATTGAAATCGGTGCCCACCTGGCCGCGTACATACACGGTGTTGCCGGCACGCACGGCCTGGCACAGGTCGTTGTCCAGGGTCTGGTTCGGGTAGGTGTCTTTGGTGTTGAACATGCGAATACGGGTATGAGTAGGCATCAACGGGCTCCCATGAGGCTGACTGGCTGGCTGGACGCTTGCTGTTCGGCTTGGCGCTGCGAAGCGTCGCGATAGTTGAAGTAGGTACGCTGTTTAACGATGTGATCGGCAATGTGCTTGGCGTCGTGCCACACGCCCCAGATAAACGCCGAGCCGCGCCGCGACAGCCATGGCAGGCCGACGAAGTAGACCCCCGGCTCGCTGGACACGCCGCGCTGGTGCTTGGGCTTGCCGTTGTCTTTGAAGGCATCGACCTGCAGCCAGCTGTAGTCCACCGAATAGCCGGTGGCCCAGATGATGGTGCTGACCCCGGCCTTGGCCAGGTCGAGTTCCAGCAGCGGCTGGGTCAGGCACAGCGGGTCGGGCAGGATCTCCCGCGCTTGCGGCTCTTGCGGCAGGTCCAGGCCATTGCGGGCAATGTAGGCGTCGGCGGCATCGAGCAGCGCCAGGTAGTTTTCGTCGCCGCGGGCGATGTTCTCGGCCAGGTTGGCTTCAAAGCTGACCACGCCGTTGTCAAAGCCCTTGGTCAGGCCGACCAGGGTCATGCCCTGCTGGGCCAGCCGGCGAAAATCGACGGTGTGGCCGCCGCGCGCGCCGCTGACGGCGATGGTCACGTGTTCCTTGCCTGGCTGCATGGTCTCGGCATCCCACTCGCCGAGCACGCCCAGCCACCAGCAAAAATCACGGTTGCGATAGGCCCGTGGTGGCCGGTCGTGGGCGCCGACCGAGAGGTACACCTGCTTGCCGGCACGCTGCAGCTCATCGGCGATCTGCACGCCCGACGAGCCGGCGCCGACCACCAGCACCGCGCCTTCAGGCAACTGCTGCGGGTTGCGGTAGGCGGCCGAGTGTATCTGCAGCACGTTCGAGGCCTGCGGGGCAATCGGCGGGATCACCGGGCGTTGGAACGGGCCCGTGGCGACCACCACCTGCTGGGCCTCGATCACCCCGTCGCTGGTGTGCACGGTGAAGCCTGGGCGATCGCTGTTGCGCACGACCTGGGTGACGTCGACGCCGGTGCGGATCGGTGCGTTGAATTTTCGCGCGTAGGCTTCGAAGTAGTCGGCAACCTGCTCCTTGGCGGCGAAGGCGTCCGCGTCCAGGCCCTCGAATTCCAGGCCCGGGAAGCGGTCGTGCCAGGCCGGGCCGTTGGCGACCAGCGAATCCCAGCGGCCGGTGCGCCAGGCTTCGGCGATACGGTTGCGCTCCAGCACCAGGTGCGGCACGCCCAGGCGGCTCAGGTGTTCACTCATGGCGACGCCGGCTTGCCCGGCGCCCACTACAAGCGTATCGATTTTGGTTTTATGGGTTGTCATGTCTGCGCCCTACTGAGTTGTCCCACGCGGGTGGCCGTGGGAGGGTGTAGGTCGCATTCTGGGAGCGCGCGGGGAAACGCGAAATTATGATTTTTGTAGTTGCTAGAGAGTAAAAAACTGGGGGCTGCTTTGCAGCCCGTCGCCGGCAAGGCCGGCGATCGAGCGTGAAGCGGTCGCTAGTACAACCGTGCCTTGACCAGCGGCCGGATCAGGTAGTTGAGCACCGTGCGCTTGCCACTGAGGATATCCACCTCGGCCACCATGCCGGGAATGATCGGCAGCACTTCGTCGCCCTTCTTCAGCTGGCTGCCATCGGTCTTGATCAACACCTGGTAATAGGACTCCTTGCCGCGCGGGGTGTCTTCTTCGATGGTGTCGGCGCTGATCTGCTCCAGGGTGCCCTTGAGGTCACCATAAATGGAGAAGTCGTAGGCGGTGATCTTGACCTTGGCCGGCATGCCCGGCACCAGAAAGGCCACATCCCGCGGCTTGATCCTCGCCTCCACCAGCAAGCGTTCCTCCACCGGGATCACTTCCATGATTGCCTCGCCAGGCTGGATCACCCCGCCGCGGGTATTGATCAGCACGGTGTTGACCCGCCCGCGCACCGGCGAAAGGATTTCGGTGCGGCGCAACTGGTCCTGGCGCTGCTGGATGATCGGCTCCAGGGTGCTGAGTTCGGCCTTGCGCTGCGAACGTTCGGTATAGGCGTCCTGGAAGTAGGTGTTTTTCAGCTCTGTGAGCTTGCCGTTGAGGGTGGCGATGTCCTGGCTGAGTTTCAGCGCTTCCATCTGGCTCACGGCACGCTTGGCCACCAACGGCCGCACCAGGTCGAGCTGGCTCTGGGCCAGGCGAATCTGCGCCTGGATCGAGCGGGTGTTCTCCAGCAGCTTGCCGCGGCGCGACTTGAACAGCTCGCGCTCGGAACGGGCCAACGGGCTGTCGGGGTCAACCCCAGGGCCGAACTCGATGCGCTCCTTGCCCAATACTTCGGCATCCAGGCGGGCAATCGCCGCGCGCAAGCCGTCGGCCTGGTTGGTCGATTCCTGGACGTTGGTCAGAAAACGCGTTTCGTCCAGGCGCACCAGGGGCTGGCCGACCTCCACCAGATCACCTTCCTTGACCAGCAGGCGGTCAAGGATGCCGCCTTCCAGGCTCTGGATCTTCTGGATACGGCTGTACGGCACCACCCGGCCATCGCCACGGGTCACCTCATCGATTTCGGCCCAGGCCGCCCAGGCGATGGCGATCAGGATACAGGCCAGCAGCAACCACAACAGCGGCCGATACACCGGATGGGTGACCGCCAGCAGCGGATCGGCCAGCTCGCGGCGCAGTTTCGCCGCCTTGCGCTCAGCATCCATGTGCACCTCCTGCGGCCTGTGGGGCCTGTACCTGACTGCCCTGCACCACCTGATCGAGCGGGCCGTCCATGATCACCCGACCCTGGCGCAGGACCACCGCGCGCTCGACCAGGGCGAGCATGCTTTTCTTGTGGGTGGTGATGATCAGCGTGCGTTTGCCCAACCATTGCTGCAGGTAGTCGATTACCTGCTTTTCGCTGGTCTGGTCGAAGGCCGCGGTGGGTTCGTCGAGCAGCAATATCGGCGGGTCCTGCAGCAGCACCCGGGCCAGGCCCACGGCCTGACGCTGGCCGCCCGACAAGCTGGCGTTGCCCTGCAGCGGCATGTCCAGCCCCAGCGGATGGCCGCGCACGAAAGCCCCCAGGCCAACACCGTCGAGGGTTTCCAGCAGTTCGTCATCGCTCAGGGCGGCGCTTTCCAGGTTGAGATTGTCGCGCAGGCTGCCCTGGAACAGCGCCACTTCCTGGGGCAGGTAGCCAATACCGCGCTGGCGGTCGGCCGGGTCGATCTGGCTGAGGCTGACATCATCAAGCAGCAACCGCCCGGCCTGGGCATCGAGCAGGCCGCTGAGCAGGCGCAGCAGGGTCGACTTGCCGGCGCCGTTGCCACCGAGCAGTGCCACCCGCTCGCCGGCCTGGATGCTCAACGCTTGTATGTCCACCACCGGCGGGCTGTCAGCGTGGCTCAAACGCACGCCTTCGAGGCGGTAGTGCCCGTGCAGGTGCGGTTTGTGCACGAAGCGCTTGCCCTTGGGCCGTTCCTGTTCGGCGGCCATCAACTGGTCGAGGCCTTCCATGGCCACCTTGGTGTGCTGCCAGCGGCCGAGGATGCCAGCGGCCTGGGACAGCGGCGCGATGGCCCGTGAGGCGAGGATCGAACAGGCCACCAGGGCACCTACGGTCATGGCCCCTTCGCTGATGCGGTAGACACCGAACACCACCACACCGACGTAGCACAATTGCTGGACGATGCTTGAGGCGTAGCTCAGGGTCGAGGCCAGGGCGTGAGTCTTCATCGCCGTGCTCGACAGCTCGCCGGTCAGGGTTTCCCATTGCTGCAGGCAACGGCCTTCGGCGCGGGTAGCCTTGACCGTTTCCAGGTGTTCGAAGGCTTCCAGCAGTACACCGTTCTTCATCGCCCCTTCGCGCAGGTTCTGCCGCGAGAGGTTACCGAGCAGGCGCTGGGTCAGCAGCCCTGGCAGCACCATCAGCACACAGGCAACCACCGGAACCCAGACCACCTGGCCACCGATCAGGGCGATGATCAGCAGGAAGATCATCACGAACGGCAGGTCACTGATCAACGCGGCGCTGGAAGAGGTAAAGAACTCGCGCACCGACTCGAACTCGCGCACCTGGGTGCTGAAGGCGCCCATGGACGCAGGCTTGGCGGCGATCCTTGTGCTCAACACCCGCGAAAACAACAGGCTCGAGAGCTGCAGGTCGAGGCGTTTGCCCAGTACATTGAGCAGGTGCCCGCGCATGATCCGCAGCACGCCATCGAGGACAATCGCCAGGGCAACGCCGCTGGCCAGAATCCACAAGGTGTCGAAGGCGGCGTTGGGCACCACGCGGTCATACACCTGCATGGCAAACAGCGCCGAGGCTATCGCCAGGACGTTGGCCACCAGCGCCGCTGCGGCAACCTCGGCATAAGAGCGCCAGAGTTTTTTCAACGGCCCGAAGAACCAGTGCTCGGGCACTGCCCGGGCATAGTCCCCTACCCGCTCATCGGCCCTGAAGCGGCACTTGGCGAACACCGCCGTGCCGCTGTACAGCGCCGCCAGTTCGCTCTGCGATAAACGCTCGACACCGCCATCGCTCTGCGGCACCAGCACCTGGGCGTGCTCAGCGTCGAGCTTGACCAGCACCAGGCTGCGCCCGTCGTTGAGCAACAGCAGGGCCGGCAGCAGATAGTTGTCCATCTGCGCCAAGGGCAATTGATCGACCCGGGCAGTGATGTCGGCACGGCGCAAGGCCCGCGCCACCAAGCGCAACGGCAACCGGCCGTGCTCCAGCGCCAGGCCGTCAACCAGTTCGGCGTCGCCTAGCGGCCGGCCCATTTGCCGGCACAACAACAGCAAGCCCTCACGCAACGGGTCGTGGTTGAGTACCACGACGTTATCGGCACTCTTGTTGTCAGCTTCCATTCAAGCGATTCTCCACCAGTGGGCCCAACAAGCCGACCTGTGCGGCCGCCCGGTACTCGATGCGTTTGCGTTCGATGTGCAGGTTGATCAGTTGCCGCTCGGCCTCGAAGCGTTCGCGCTGCACATTGAGCAAGTCGATCACGTCGCGCCGGCCGACCTCGAACTGCTCGCGGTACAGCTCACTGACCTGCGCCGATTCAGTCACCTGCTGCTGCAGCGATTTCGCCCGCCAACCCAAGGTTTCGCTGTTGTCGAACAGGGTTTGCAACTGCCGGCGGATATCGCGCTGCATGGCGTCGGCGGTAAAACGCGCCGACTCCAGGCGTTGCTGAGCGGCGGTCGGGCGGCGGAAGTTGGACAGGCCCTGGAAGGTGTCCATGCGCAAGCGCAGGGCCACCACCGAGTCGCTTTCCGGGTGTCCGCCGACTTCCCGGCGCAGCGCCGAGGCTTCGATGTTAAGTTGCGGTAGCAACGACGCTTTGGCCTCGCGGACCTGGGCTTCGGCGACATTGGCATCTTCCAGGGCCTTGCGCTGCAAGGGCGCGTCGTGAATCACCCGGGTCAGGTCGCTGGACGCCAGGTAGCGCTTGAGCGACATCGGCTCGGGATCGCTCAAGGCATCGGGCTCCTGGCCGACCAGGATCGCGTACTGGTTGCGGGCGTCCTGCAAGTTGCCCTTCTCCAGCGCCAGTTGCTCCTGGGCCCGCGCGAGTTCGAGGTTGGCGCGGTCCAGTTCGCTGCGGTCGGCATAGCCATCGCCGCCACGGTCCTCGGTCATCTGGCGGATACCGCCGAGGCGCTGCAGGTGCTCGCGCACCGCCTCGACCCGGCGTTCGGCCGCCAGGACATCCAGGTAGGTCTCGACGATATCCAGCGCAGCATCGTCACGGGCTACCAGCACCGCCTCCGACAGCTTGCGCTGGGTAGCGCTGGCACTGTCGACCTTGCTGTTGACCCGGCCCCAGTCATAAAGCATCTGCGACGCGGTCAGGTCATAGACCACCTCGCCAAAATCGAACTCCTGCGGCCCGCCAGACATCGACACCGAGGGGTAATAGCCACCTTTGGCAATCTCCACTTCAGTACCGGCGCGGTCGGCTTCGGCCATCGCCGAACGCACCTCGGGGTGGATCGCCAGCCCTGCCCGGACCGCTTGGTCCAGGGGCATGGCTGGCGTAACCAGCGGCAGGCCCAGCGCCAGCAGCCAAAGGGCCACTTGCGCCTGCCGCCGTCCCTTGCGCGCGTACTGCATGCGCGCTGCCATCAGACTACAACCTGAACCGTATTGTCCTCGACAAGCAAGATGTTGGCGCCAAAGGTGTAGACGTCGTAGTTGATGCCGTTGATCGCCTGCGTGGTCCCCGTGTTCACTGCCCCGACCACATTCAGGGTGTCGTTGCTTTCACCGGTGATCTGCAAGGTGTTGTTGGCATCGGTGATGACCCCGACCTCGGCGGCGGTCAGTGTCAACACGCTGCCGGAGTCGCCTTTGCCCAGGTCGATGCGCTCGATGTTGCTCAGCGTGCCGACCCCCACCGCGTTGTAGTCCAGGTCGATGCCGTTGGCCAGCAGCAAGGTGTCGAAGCCTGCGCCGCCGTCGATACTGACAAAGTTGGTCGCGGTGATCTGCAGGGTGTCGTTGCCGTCACCCGCCACCACCTGATCCCCGGTGCCGACGTTGAAGATCAGGTCGCTGCCCGCCCCGCCATTGATGTGCTCGGAACTGCCGTTGGCGCCCGACATCACGTCATCGCCGGCGGTGCCGTTGACATCGATCTGGCCGATGTTCAGCGACAAGCCGTTGGGCACCAGGGTAATGCCATAGGCCGCACTGTCGTTGCCCTGACTGTCGGTAGACACAATGTTGAAGGAGATCTGCGAACCCAGGTTGAGGATGTCGGTGATGTTCAACCCCAACTGGGTAAGGACGGTCGGGCTCAGCAGGTTAAGGCTGAACTGCCCGGTGGTAGGGTCTGCCGCAATCGGTAGCAGTTCGACGTTCAGCGCCGGGGTAATCACCCGGATGACCAGGCTGGAATTGGCCTCGGTGGTACCGCTCAAGCCAAAGCGCGGGTTCAACGGGTTGAGGCTGACATCGACGCCGAAGGAGCCGATGGTCACCGGTTGCGCGATGCTGCCACCGATACCGATGCTCGCCACGTTGCTCGGGTTGCCGGCCGGGTCATGGCCGACCACCGAGACCTGAGCATTGAGCAACTGGTCCCAACTGAAATCGATGTCCAGGTCGGTGAGCAGGTTCAGCGAGGCCAGCCCGCTGTTATCGGCGGTCACCGTAACGTTGGCGCTCACCCCGCCGACGTTTAAGGTCACGGTCAGCTCGGTGCCGGATTCGGCAGCGATGGTCAGCAGGTTGCCTACCAGCGACAGCACCGGGGTGGCCGGTGGCACGGTGTCGATGGTGAACGGCACCGGCGTCGCGGCGGTACCGCCGTTGATGTCGGCGGTGATGGTCGAGGCGCCTTGCGGAAACGGCCCCTGGGCACCCGGTGGCGTCAGCGTCAGAATCACGTTGCCGGTGGAAATATCGCCTGCGTTGAGAGTATGGCTGACCTCGGCCTCGTAGCCGTTCTGCCCGGCGAACTTAACGGTGACCACTTGCCCGACCTGCATGGTCGGCCGCACTGCGACATTGACCTGGATGCCGTTGGCGATTTCGGCGGCGTTGATCCAGGTGTCGGCCGCTTCCGGCACGCTCAGGGTCGGGGGCGCAAGGTCCGGGGCGTTGACCGTGCCAGGCCCGCTGACGTTGCCTGCGGCGTCAACTGCGACCGCAGACACCGGCTCGCCGGTGATCAGCGGTGGCGCGAACGGCAGGCTGAAGTTGCCGCTGCCGTCGACGTTGACCGTGATCGGGTTGGCGGTGTCGCCGTTGACCACGATACGCACCTGGCTGTTCGCCTCGGCGGTGCCGGTGAGCAAGGCGCCGTCGGCGCTGATGCTCAGCACCGGTGCGCCCGGTGCGACGCTGTCGACCGTGGTGCTGGCAGGCCCGCTGTCATTGCCAGCGGCGTCCTCGGCCACGGCATTGATCACGCTACCGTTGGGCAGCGGGCTACTTGGGGTGAAGCTCCAGTTGCCGCTGCCATCGGCGGTGGTTTCGCCAATCGGGTTGCCGCTGCCATCGGTGAGAATGACCTTGGCGCCAATTTCAGCGGTACCGGAAATCACTGCGCCGTTGCTGGCATTGATCACCGGTGTGGCCGGCGCTACCGAGTCGACCGTGGTGCTGGCCGGGCCACTGCTGTTGCCGGCCGCGTCCTGGGCCACGGCGTTGACCACGGTGCCATTGGGCAATGGCGCGCCTGGGGTGAAGCTCCAGTTGCCGCTGCCATCGGCAGTCACCTGACCAATCGGGTTGCCGCCGCCATCGGTAAGGACGACCTTGACTCCCGCTTCGGCAGTCCCTTGGATGACCGCGCCGTTGCTCGCGGCGATCACCGGGGTCGCCGGCGCCAGCGCATCGACGGTGGTGCTGACCGGCCCGCTGTTGTTACCCGCCGCGTCCTGGGCCACGGCGTTGACCACGGTACCGTTGGGCAGTGGCGCGCCTGGGGTGAAGCTCCAGTTGCCACTGCCGTCGGCAGTCACCTGGCCAATCGGGTTACCGCTGCCATCGGTCAGAATCACTTTGGCGCCGGCTTCGGCGGTGCCGCTGACGATTGCCCCGTTGCTGGCATTGATCACCGGCGTGGCAGGTGCCACTGCGTCGACCGTCGTGCTGACCGGCCCGCTGCTATTGCCGGCTGCGTCCTGGGCCACGGCATTGATCACCGTGCCATTGGGCAGCGGGCTGCCCGGGGTGAAGCTCCAGTTACCGCTGCCATCGGCAGTGGTCTGGCCAATCGGGTTACCGCTGCCATCGGTGAGAGTGACCTTGGCGCCGATTTCAGCGGTCCCGGTGATGAGCACACCATTGCTGGCATTGATCACCGGTGTGGCCGGTGCTACCGCGTCGACCGTGGTGCTGGCCGGGCCACTGCTGTTGCCGGCCGCGTCCTGGGCCACGGCATTGATCACGGTACCGTTGGGCAATGGCGCGCCAGGGGTAAAGCTCCAGTTACCGCTGCCGTCGGCAGTTACCTGGCCAATCGGGTTGCCGCCGCCATCGGTGAGCAAAATGGTCGCCCCGGCTTCGGCGGTACCGCTGATCTGGGCGCCATTGCTGGGCTCGATCACCGGTGCGGCAGGTGCGACGCCATCAATGATGGTCACCGCTACAGCGCTGTCAACACCGCCTGGGTTGCGCGCCACGACGTTGACCACGGTGCCGTCAGGCAACGGCACGCCTGGGGTGAAACTCCAGATGCCGCTGCCGTCGGCAGTTACCTGGCCAATCGGGTTGCCACTGCCATCGGTGATGATAATGGTGTTGCCGGCATCGGCCGTGCCGCTGATGACCGAGCCGTTGCTGGGATCGATCTGCGGGATCGACGGCAACGAGGTGTCCACGGTGGTGGTGCCGGGTGTTCCGGTATTACCGGCCGCATCCGTGGCCGTGACATTGACCACCGTGGTGTTGGGCAACTGCGCGCCTGGGGTGAAGCTCCAGTTGCCGCTGCCGTCGGCGGTGGTTTGGCCGATGGGGCTGCCGCTGCCGTCGGTCAAGGTAACGGTGCTGTTGGCCTCGGCGGTGCCGTTGAGGATATTGCCGTTGCTCGGGTTGACCACCGGCGCTGCCGGCGGCACGGCATCTACCGTGGTGGTACCCGGGCCGCTGACGTTGCCTGCCGGGTCCTGGGCCACGGCATTGATAACCACGCCGTTGGCCAATGGCGTACCTGGGGTGAACGACCAGTTACCGCTGCCATCGGCGGTGGTCTGGCCGATCGGACTACCGCTGCCATCGGTGATGATGACCCTGGCCCCTGCCTCGGCGGTCCCGCTGATGGTGTTGCCATTGCTCGGATTGAGCACGGGTGCGGCCGGAGCAACGCTGTCCACGGTAGTGGCGGCTTGAGCGCTGGTGTTGCCGGTCGGGTCGGTGGCCGTGGCCACCACGACCGTGCCATTGGCCAGCGGGCTGCCCGGGGTGAAGCTCCAGTTGCCACTGCCATCGGCGGTCACCTGGCCAATCGGGTTGCCACTGCTGTCAGTCAGGGTCACGGTGGCACCGGCTTCAGCGGTACCACTGATGACGCTGCCATTACTCGGATTGAGCACCGGTGCCGCAGGCGCCGAGCTGTCGACAGTCACGCTGGCAGGTGCGCTGTTGTTGCCGGCGGCATCCTGGGCGACCACGTTGACTACTGTGTCATCGGCCAGCGCCGAAGCCGGGGTGTAGCTCCAGTTGCCGCTGCCATCGGCGGTCACCTGGCCAATCGGGTTGCCGCTGCCGTCGGTGAGGATCACCTTGCTGTTGGCTTCGGCGGTGCCGCTCAGGCTGTTACCGTTGCTCGGGTTGACGGTCGGTGCAGCCGGGGCGATAGCATCCACTACCGTCGAGGCAGGCCCACTGGTATTCCCGGCCGGGTCGGTGGCCACGGCGTTGACGACGGCGCCATTGGCCAACGGGCTGGCGGGGGTGATCGACCAGTTGCCGCTGCCATCGGCAGTCACCTGGCCAATCGGGTTACCGCTGCCGTCGGTCAGGGTCACGGTGGCACCGGCTTCGGCGCTGCCGCTGAGGGTAGCGCCATTGCTCGGATTGAGCACGGGTGCGGCCGGAGCGACGCTGTCCACGGTAGTGGCGGCTTGAGCGCTGGTGTTGCCGGTCGGGTCGGTGGCCGTGGCCACCACGACCGTGCCATTGGCCAGCGGGCTGCCCGGGGTGAAGCTCCAGTTGCCACTGCCATCGGCGGTCACCTGGCCAATCGGGTTGCCACTGCTGTCAGTCAGGGTCACGGTGGCACCGGCTTCAGTGGTACCACTGATGACGCTGCCATTACTCGGGTTGAGCACCGGTGCCGCAGGCGCCGAGCTGTCGACAGTCACGCTGGCAGGTGCGCTGTTGTTGCCGGCGGCATCCTGGGCGACCACGTTGACAACGGTGCCATCGGCAATCGGCGTGCCTGGGGTGTAGCTCCAGTTGCCGCTGCCATCGGCGGTGGTTTGGCCAATAGGGTTGCCATTACCGTCGCTGATGATCACCTTGCTTCCCGGCTCGGCGGTACCACTGAGGTCGCCGCCATTGCTCGGGTTGACAGTGGGCGCGGCGGGGGTCACGCCGTCGACGGTGATGCTGCCCGGCCCGCTAATGTTACCGGCAGCGTCCTTGGCCACGGCATTGACCACCGTGCCATCGGGCAGCGCTGTGGCCGGGGTAAAACTCCAGTTGCCGTTGCTGTCGGCCGTAGTCTGGCCGATCGGATTACCGCTGCCGTCAGTCAGGGTGATGGTTGCTCCGGCTTCGGCGCTGCCGCTGATTTCACTGCCGTTGCTCAGGTTGATCAGCGGCGCTGCGGGTGCTACGGCATCGACCGTGATCGAGGCCGGTGGGCTGCTGAGGCCATTGGCATCCTGGGCCACCACATTGACCACGGTGCCATCGGCCAGCGCCGTGACCGGGGTAAAGCTCCAGTTGCCATTGGCGTCGGCGGTCGCCTGGCCGATCGGGTTGCCGTTGCCGTCGCTGATGATCAGGCTAACGCCAGGCTCGGCAGTTCCCGACAGTTCGCTGCCGTTGCTGGCATTGACTTGAGGTGTATCCGGGTAGTCGGGGGACTGGACACTGACACCGGGGCTGCTGTTGCCGGCCGGGTCGGTGAGCACTACGGTGACGGTCTGGCCATCGGTCAACGGTGGGTCGAGCGGTACCTGGAAACTGCCGTCGGGGCCGATGATCACCGTCACGTCAGGATGACCATCGCCATCGGTGTCGATGGCCGCGCTCGAACCCGGTTCGCCCTTGCCGCTGACACTGCTGCCATCGGCTGAGACCTGAAGATCGCTGGCCGGTGCAGGTGCAGTGGTATCGGGGGCGTTGGTCTGGATCGGTGGGCTGCTGTTGCCCGACGGGTCGGTGACCACCACAGTCACCGTTTCACCATTGGTCAGCGGCGGGTTCAACGGCACCTGGAAATTGCCATCGGCGCCGACCAGCACTGTCGCATCCGCTTTGCCGTCACCGTTGGTGTCGACCCCGACGGTGGCGCCTGGCTCGGCTTTACCGCTCACCGAGCTGCCGTCGGTGGCCACCTGCAGCCCGCTCGCCGCAGCCGGCGCGGTGGTATCCGGTGGTGGTGCTTCTCCCCCACCGCCGCCACCGCCTCCGCCACCACCGCTGTTGGAAATCGCCACGCCCGCACCGATCACCGCCGCCCCCGCCAGCAGCATTGCGCCAAGGCCCAGGCCTGCGAAGGTGCCACCGGAGCCTGCTCCGGCAGCCGTCAGCGAGTCAAAGCCCGACGCCGCTTCTTGCCCGACGTAGGTCGCTGCCAGCACACCATCAGCCGCCACGGGGGGCAGGCTCACCGCCACCAGCCTGCCGTCATGGACCAGGAACAGCTCACTGGGTGGCTGCCCTTGGGCATAGAAATTGGCAATACGGATGCTCTCGCCGTTCTTAAGCTGTATCACCAGGTCTGCATCGCTTTTCGAATAGCTGGCGACCGCCTCCGGATCGAGATTGAGGGCGACTTCACTGCTTTCGGAGAGTTTCAGGATGCCATTGGTAGGAATTTCTGTGACAGCGGCAGACGAGACGTTTTGATTGAGGGGAGAAACCTGCGCCTGGATCGACATGCTAGACAGTCCTTTTGCCCATAGATGACCGGAGGGGTCACACTGCTGTCTGAACAAATAGCAGCTCTGGGAAAAAAAACGATTCTGGCTTTAGGCTTAATACCTAAGCGCACTTAAACGTTTATGGCGTTAGTCCAAAAGGCTTGCCGCGCTGCGGCTGTTGCGAAAAAAACGGCGATTGACGACACTGCGACGCCACCTTCAATAGCTATCGCCATGTCCCTGACCCTGCGCCTCGCCCGCGTCGAAGACGCATTGTTACTACCTGCCGTCGAGCGTTCTGCCGCCCAGGCCTTTGCCCAACAACCAGGTTTTGAATGGATTGCCCAGGGGCCGGTGATGAGCTGCGAAGAGCACCGCAGGTTCATCGACCAGGGCCATGAGTGGGTGCTGGCCGATGCCCAGGAGCAACCGCAGGGTTTCCTCTGCGCGGAGCCTGCAGGCCGTGACCTGTTCATTCATGAGCTGTCGGTTGCCCAGGCTGTGCAAGGCCAGGGCCATGGCCGCAGGTTGATCGCCGCAGCCGGCCAGTGGGCCCGCGACAACGGCTTTCAGGCCCTGACCCTGACCACCTTTGCCACGGTCCCGTGGAACGCGCCTTTCTATGCCCGCCTGGGCTTTGAGGCACTCACTGAACAGCAGCTCAGCCAGGCCTTGCAGCAACAACTGAGCCGTGAGCAGCTGCAGGGACTGACCGGCCGCTGCGCCATGCGCCTTGAGCTTCAAGCGTTGTCCTGAGTCTGCTCGCGGGCACGCTCGGCCTGGCGCAATTGGGCTTCCTGCTTGCCGATCAGTTGCAACTGTCGGCGCAGCTCGGATACCCGTTCGGCCAGGCTCAAGGCCAGGTCCTTGTTCTGTTTCTCCAGCTCATCGCGTGAACCACTGAGCTGCGCAAGTTTCACCTCCAGGCCGTGGATTTGTGCCTGCTGACGATCGCCCAGGGTCTTGAAGCCGCGCTGGGCCTCCTTGAGGGTACGGATCTGTACCAGCAAGCCCTCGTTGTCGCGGTTCAGGCGGGTCAGCTCGTCCTGCTTGACGATCAGGGTCTGTTGCAACTGGCGCACCTCTACCTGCAGCAACTGCACCTGCGCCTCGTGGCGCCGCTGATCCTGGTCGCGCTGCTCGCGGCTGGCATTGCGGTAGTGCTCCAGGGCATCCCGGGCATGCTGGTGCTTGTCTTCCAGCGAGCGGATCTGCTCGTCCTTGTCGGCCAGGCGCAGGTTCAACTCACCCACCGCCTGGTTGAGGGTGGCGTTGCGCGTCTGTTCGCTTTGCAGGGTGCTGCGGGCAGTATTCAAGGCTTCTGACTCGCTGGCCAACGCCGCAGCCTGGATCTCATGCTGCTGTTGCAGTGCAGCCAGCGCCTGCTGGCTGATCTGGACTTGCGCCAACAGGGTCTGGCGCTCCTGCTCGAAAGTGCTGCGAGCCTGCTCGATGCGCGTCTCGCCCTCCTCTCGCAACTGTTCAGCCAGTTGCTCAACCAATGTCGCCAGCGCATCACTTAGGTTTGGCGCCGCGGCGGGTACAGCTGGCTGCAGGCTTTCCAGCTCTTTCAGGTAGCGGTGAATCGTGGTTTTCGAGCCTGTATTGCCCAGTTCGATACGTACTGCATCGATGCTCGGATGCTCGCCACGGGCCAGCAGCGCCTGGCGCGCCTTGTGCACTAATGCCTTGTTGATACCGCCACGGGCCATGTGAGCTCCTACTATTTCGTACTGTGATACGTACCATGTATTTACATGCTATCTCATTGGTTCAATTTACGCTTGAACAACCTATTAATCAGATAAAATAATCACGGCTTATCGCATGTTAAAGGCTAGAATGGCGGGTAAAAGTGCCCAGAGCGGTACGTCTGCCAGGAATGAGGCAATGAATACGATCGAGCGCTACCTGCAGGCAGCGGTACGCGACAACACGCGGCGCAGCTATCAGGCCGCGGTGGAGCACTTCGAAGTGAGCTGGGGAGGTTTTTTGCCAGCCACCGCCGACAGCATCGCTCGCTATCTGGCCGATCATGCGCAAAGCCATTCGATCAGTACCCTCAAGCAGCGCCTGGCAGCGCTGGGGCAATGGCATGTCAGCCAGGGCTTCCCCGACCCGACCAAGGCGCCGATAGTGCGCCAGTTGCTCAAGGGCATTCGCACCCTGCATCCGGCAGAGCCCAGGCAGGCCGCGCCGCTGCTCATCCAGCATCTGCAAACGGCGGTTGCGGTGCTCGAAGCGCAAGCAACCCAGGCCCGTGCCCGCCACGAGCTGCCTGCGCTACTGCGCGCCAGTCGCGACAAAGCCTTGCTGTTGATCGGTTTCTGGCGAGGGTTTCGCGGGGATGAACTGGCCCGCCTGCAGGTCGAACATATCCAGGCCCAGGCAGGCGTCGGCATGTCGATCTATCTGCCGCGCAGCAAGGGTGACCGCCAGGCGCTGGGTGTGCGTCACCGCGCCCCGGCGCTCAAAGTACTGTGCCCGGTGCAGGCCTACCTGCAATGGATAGAAGTGGCCGGCATCGCCCATGGGCCGGTGTTTCGCAAGCTCGACCGCTGGGGCAACCTGGGTGAACAGGCGCTCAACAGCAACAGCCTGATCGGCCTGCTGCGGCGCATCCTTGAGCATGCGGGTGTACCGGCAGCGTTATATACCGGTCACTCGCTGCGTCGCGGCTTTGCTACCTGGGCAACCCGCAATGGCTGGGAGCTCAAGGCTTTGATGAGTCATGTCGGCTGGAAAGATGCCAAATCGGCGCTGCGCTATATCGATGCTTCGGCGTCGTTTGGCGAGCTGGCGCTGCTCGAAGGTGGCAGCAGCGCTGGGCTACTGACGGATCAGGCTTGACACAAATAGTGAAGGTGCTGGCCTCATCGCGGGGCAAGCCCGCTCCCACAGGTCTGGCGGGCGCAACTCCATAGGCGGGCAATGTCGCGGGCGCGCGCCTGGAGCAAGGCTGGCGCATTGGCACAGGCCGCCTCCAGGGTCATCGGGCCGCCGGTCAAGGCAAACGCTGCGTCGATGCCATGGGCATACAGCTGTTCATAGCCCTCGCCAAGAGTGCCGGCGATCACCACCACCGGCACGGCATGCCGGCGGGCAATCCGGGCCACGCCGAACGGTGTTTTGCCGCGCAGCGTCTGGGCATCAAAGCGGCCTTCGCCGGTAATCACCAGGTCTGCAGCCTGCACTGCCGCCTCAAGCCCGGCCAGTTCGGCCACCACTTCGATCCCCGGGCGAAAGGTCGCCTGCATGAACGCCTTGGCAGCAAAACCCATCCCGCCGGCCGCGCCACAACCGGGAATCTCACGCACATCTGTGCCCAACAGTTGCGCACAGTGATCAGCAAAGTGCCCCAGGGCCTGGTCCAGAGCCTGGACTTCCTCGGGGCTGGCGCCTTTTTGCGGGCCGAAGATGGCCGAAGCGCCATTGCTGCCACACAGGGGGTTATCGACATCGGCGGCGACTTCCAACTGCACCTCGTTCAGACGCGGATCCAGCGCGCCGGCATCGATGCGGGCAAGCTTTGCCAGCGCCAAACCGCCTTCGGCCAGCGGCTGGTCGTATTCATCGAACAACTTCAGGCCCAGCGCTCGCAACATGCCGCTGCCGGCGTCATTGGTCGCACTGCCGCCAATGGCCAGGATGATTCGCCGCGCTCCGGCATCCAGCGCCGCACTGATCAGTTGCCCGGTACCGAGGGTACTGCTGCGGCAGGCATCGCGCTGTTCCAAGGTGAGCAATTGCAGGCCACTGGCAGTGGCCATTTCGATAATCGCCGTGTGGCTGTCGGCCAACCAGCCCCAGCCCGCCTCGACCGGCTCGCCCAACGGTCCGCGCACCTGCAGGCTACGCAGCTCACCGGCACAGGCCGCCACGATGGCCTCCATAGTGCCCTCACCGCCGTCGGCCATCGGGCACTTGACCAGATGCGCCTGCGGCCACACTTGGGCAATACCCGCAGCGATCGCATCGGCCACACCTTCGGCGCTGAGGCTGTCCTTGAACGAGTCGGGGGCGATGACGATTTTCATGAGGAATTCTCCAGATTCAATTGTTCTGCATGCTGACACTTGCCCCTCCTAGGGGCGTCAGTCAAATGCACAAGAACGTGGGTACTTTTGTTTGTCACTTGGCCAACCACAGCCCCCTTTACACGGGGGCCAATCAAAAATGCTATGCACAATTTGTAATGCTTTACATTATAAATGATCGCTTAATTGTGCATAATGCTTGCCGTCCGTGAACGCAATCCCGTCAGGTCAGCGCAACCTGCAGCGGTTCCGGCAATTAAAAAACATAACCAGGACCTTACCCATGAAAAAGACTCATTTCTGGCTCGCATGCACATTGCTGAGCCTCACCAGCGTTCAAAGCCAGGCCAGTACTGCTGAGCTGACCGTAGAAGGCACCATTGTTCCCAATGCCTGCTTACCCACTCTCGACGGCGGTGGTCGCGTGGATTATGGCGTGCTGGCGGTGGGAGATCTCAGGGAAAACCAGGACTACTACATACTCCCTGAAAAGCAAATCAACTTCGCGATCACCTGTAACAGCCCCACCCTGTTTGCCGTAAAAACCACAGACAACCGCTATGACAGCAGCTTGACCGAGTCAACGAGATTTGGACTGGGCCAGCACGAGGGTCAAAGCATTGGCAATTACGGCGTAGGATCAGCCACCAGCAGAACCCAACTTGATGGCCAGCCCGCTCAGGGCACAACTTCAACCGATAACGGACAAAACTGGAACGGGCCAAGGCAAATCTTCTGGCTAGGCAATACGAGCGTGGAGCCGGGGTATCTATTGGCGTACACCCATACCACTGCTGCACCACCACCTGCCACAAGCCTGAACTCGAACCTGCTGGTCTATTCGTTTATAGACAAGCGTTTGAACATCAACAGTGATGTGCGCATCGACGGTAGCGCGACTCTCGAAATCGTTTATCTCTGACGTTAGCCGGCACCGACCGCGCCTGCTCTGCAAGGAACCGATGGCCATGAAATTAGCGTTGACCCGGGTCTGCATGTTACTGGGACTGACCAGTGTCGGTGCCATTGCCAGCACCACTGAGGTGAGCCTGACCGGAACCCTCAGCCCCTCTGCCTGTACACCCTCATTGAGCGCCAATGGCAATATTGACTATGGCTTGCTGGTAATAGACGACCTCGAAAGCCAGGGCCCCGACTATTACAAACTGCCAGAAAAGGACATCGCCTTTACAATCAATTGCGCCAGCCCTACGGTGTTCGCAGTGAAGCCGAGCGACAACCGTTTTCCCAGCAGTTCGTCCGAGCTCAGTTTTCACTTTGGCCTCGGGCTACACAACGAGGCGCCCATTGGCTACTACACGATGCGGTTTTCGGCCTCGACCATCGAACTGGATGGCCGCGAAGGTTACCCGGCCTCCTCCCGTGATTTCGGACAAAGCTGGAGCGGTGCCACAGGCGGCTATTTTGGCGACACCAACAAAGACTCCGGTTTACGCCATGCCTATACTCATTTCCCGACCAGCGACCCGGCGCCAAAACCGGCCACACGTGTAAGCGTCAAACTGTTTGTCAGCGGTTTCCTCTCCAGGCAGCTGCCTATCAACGGTGCAGTGCACCTCGATGGCAGCACGACATTGGAGATTGTTTACCTCTGATCAGGCATCAGCCGGCAACAACTGCAAGCCCAGGTACAGGCTGAGCATCCCTTCCATGCGCAATGGGTCGACCTCACTCAGCTCGGCGATGCGCTCCAGCCGGTAGCGTAAGCTGTTGCGGTGGATGCCCAGGGCATCGGCGCAGGCCTGGCTCTGGCCGTCGTGGGCGCACCAGGCACGCAAGGTGGCCAGCAACTGGCCGCTGTTGTCCTTGGCACGGATGCGCTGCAAGGGTTCGAGCAATTCGTCCAGGGCGTCGTCGTTGCGGTGGCGCCAGAGCAGCGCCGGAAGCCGTAAACGTGCCAGCGTGAGCAGTCGCTCATCGGGCAGTACCTCACGGCCGTAGGCCAGCAAGTCACGCACGCGCCGGTAACCCCGGCGCAATTGCTCAAGGCTCTGCGCCGCCGAGCCGCTGGCCAGGCGCTGGACATGCCAACCGTGACGTTGCAGCCTGTCGAGCAGGCGCGACTCGTCCAGGGCTGCGCCCGCGGGCCGGCACCAGAGCAATGACTGGCGCGCCGGGCTCACGCACCAGCTGTCCGGGTAGCGGCTCATCAGCCAGCTGGCCAAAGTTTGCGCATCATGCCCGGCTTCCAGTTCGAACAGGCAGGGAACCCGCGCCAGTTGCGGTTTCAAACCCAGTTGCCGGGCTTCGTCGACCAATCGTGGCGAATCCCCGGTACCGCCCAGCAACAAGGCCAGCAAGTCGTCGCAACGCTGCTTGCGCCATTGCTGCTCGACCTGCAAATGGCGCTGCGCCAGGAGCATTTCGGCGGTCATGCGCACCAGTTCTGCGTAGGTGCGCAACTGCTGCGGGTCGCCGGTCAGGCCCAATACGCCAATCAACCGCCCGTCGAGCAGCAGCGGCAGGTTCACTCCGGGTTGCACACCCTTGAGGCACTTGGCCGCGTCGACATCCAGCTCGACGATACGCCCATTGGCCAATACCAGTTGCGCACCTTCATGGCGAGTATTGATACGCTGCGGTTCGCCACTGCCAAGAATCAGGCCCTGGCTGTCCATGACATTGACGTTGCAAGGCAGAATGGCCATCGCCCGGTCGACGATATCCTGTGCCAGGTCATGGTCCAGTTCGAACATAAGGCTAATCCTTGTTGTCGCAATGATTGGTCGGCGGCACAGCGCGCCGCCGATAAGGCTGTGCAAAAGCACAAAGACAGCCGTGGCCGGCTCACCGAGACTCACTGCTGCAGCCGCCAAGACGCAGGCTGCGCGACAAACATAACAACAGAGAGCAAACCATGTCTAACAGCCCTGCCCCTGACCAAGGCCAAGACGTCACCCGCAACGCGCTGTACCGGCGCATTACCCTGCGGCTGATTCCCTTCATCTTCATCTGCTACCTGTTCAACTACCTGGACCGGGTCAACGTCGGCTTCGCCAAGCTGCAGATGCTCGATGCGCTGAAGTTCAGCGAAACCATCTACGGCCTCGGTGCCGGGATATTCTTTATCGGTTACGTGCTGTGCGGCCTGCCCAGCAACCTGGCGCTCAACCGCTTCGGCCCGCGGCGCTGGATCGCGCTGATGATGATCGCCTGGGGCACGTTGTCGACCTGCTTGCTGTTCGTCACCACGCCCATGGAGTTCTATGTGCTGCGCCTGTTTACCGGCGCGGCCGAAGCGGGCTTCTTCCCCGGCATCGTGCTGTACCTCTCGCGCTGGTTCCCGGCTACCCGCCGCGGGCGGATCATGGCCCTGTTCATGTCGGCGATCCCGGTCTCGGGTCTGCTCGGCGGGCCGTTCTCCGGCTGGATCCTCAACCACTTCGCCGCCGGCCAGCACGGCCTGGCCGGCTGGCAGTGGATGTTCCTGATCCAGGGCCTGCCTACCGTGGTACTGGGCGTGCTGGCGATCTTCCTGCTCAGTGACGGCTATGCCACGGCCAAGTGGCTGAGCCCGGGCGAGCGCGACATGATCAAGCACGACCTGGCGGTCGATGCGGCCAGCAGACCGGCAACCACCAGCGACAGCGTGCTGTCGGTGTTCGCCAACCCGCTGATCTGGACCTTCGGCTTCGTCTACTTCTGCATCCAGAGCGGCGTCTACGCGATCAACTTCTGGCTGCCGTCGATCATCAAAAACCTGGGTTTCAGCGATGCCCTGGTGATCGGTTGGCTCAGTGCGATCCCATATCTGCTGGCCGGTGTGTTCATGCTCCTGGTCGGGCGCTCGGCGGACCTGCGCAACGAACGGCGCTGGCACCTGGTGGTACCGATGCTGATGGGCGCCCTGGGCTTGCTGATCGCGGTGAACTTCGCCCACAGCCCGGTCATCGCCATTCTCGGCCTGAGCATCGCCACCATGGGCGCCCTCACCGGCCTGCCGATGTTCTGGCCGATGCCTACCGCGCTGCTCAGCGCTGGCACTGCAGTGGCGGGCCTGGCGATCATCAACTCGGTCGGGCAGATGGCCGGGTTCCTGAGCCCTTACCTGGTCGGTTTCATCAAGGACCAGACAGGTTCGACCGATGCGGCGCTGTATTCGCTGGCAGGGTTGATCGTGTTTGGTAGTTTGGTGACGCTGCGGGTTTCGCGGGTGCGGGCTGCTGGGGCGGTGGCTGAACCGGTGAACTGAGGCAACCCCATCGCGGGGCAAGCCCGCTCCTACAATATGTGGGAGCGGGCTTGCCCCGCGATGCTTTAAATCGGAGGTGGAACTGTGTAAAACAGATCGAATTCCAACCGCGAAGGGACTTTCGATCATGATCTACCGTCCTCTGGGCCAAAGCGGCCTGCAGGTGTCTGCACTGACCCTGGGCAGCATGATGTTCGGCGAGCCGACCAGCGCCGAAGACTCGCTGCGCATCATCGACAAGGCCTGGGACCAAGGCATCAATTTCATCGACACTGCCGACGTCTACAACGCCGGGCGCAGTGAAGAAATCGTCGGCGAGGCCATCGCCCGCAACCGCCACGACTGGATCCTCGCCTCCAAGGTCGGCTTCGGCCCCGCCGATGGCCTGCCCAACCGCAGCGGCCTGAGCCGCAAGCACATCTTCAATGCCATCGACGCCAGCCTGACCCGCCTGGGCAGCGACTACCTGGACATCTATTACCTGCACCGCGAAGACCACAACACCCCGCTGGAGGTTACCGTCAGCGCCATTGGCGACCTGCTGCGCCAGGGCAAGATTCGCCACTGGGGGGTGTCCAACTTCCGCGGCTGGCGCATTGCCGAAATCTGCAACCTGGCCGAGCGCCTGGGGGTGGCCAAGCCTGTGGTCAGCCAGCCGCTGTACAACATCGTCAACCGCCAGGCCGAACCCGAGCAATTTACCGCTGCCGCCTACCATGGCCTGGGTATCGTGCCGTTCAGCCCGCTGGCCCGAGGCGTGCTCAGCGGCAAGTACGCACCCAATGCCAGCCCCGACGCCAACAGCCGCGCCGGGCGTCAGGACAAGCGCATCCTGGAAACCGAATGGCGCCCCGAATCGCTGCAAATCGCCCAGAAAATCCACGCCTATACCCAAGCCAAGGGCGTGGGCATGGTCGAGTTCGCGATTGCCTGGGTGCTCAACAACAAGCTGATCAGTTCGGCGATTGTCGGCCCGCGCACCGAAGCCCAGTGGGACACCTACAGTGGCGCACTGGCGGTGAAGATCACGGCTGAAGACGAAGCCTTCATCGATTCGCTGGTCACTCCCGGCCACGCCTCGACCCACGGCTACAACGACAGCGCGCACTTCGTCAGCGGGCGCCTGGCGCGCTGAGTTCACTGCCCAGCAGGTGGCTGATGGCCGCCTTTAGCTTCATCGGCCGCACCGGTTTGTGCATCAGGGTGTGGCCGCACTCACGGACCTGCTGCTTGAGCTCGTTGCTGTAGTTGGCGGTGATCATCAGCGTCGCCAGCGGTGTACGCCGCTGGGCGTTGATCGCCGCCACGGCATCGACGCCATTGCGGCCGTTGTCCAGGTGATAGTCGGCGATCAGCAGGTCAGCCGGGGCGTGGTTGATCGCCACCTGACGCGCCAGGTCCTGCTCGCTCAACGCCGTCACCACCTCGCAGCCCCATTGTTCGAGCAAGGTGCGCATACCCGCGCAGATCGCCGCGTCGTTATCCAGCACCCAGATCCGCGCGCCGTCCAGGCGTTCACGCAGCGGCTCGCTCAGGTCAGGCTCAGCCACCCGCTTCGGCGTGTGCCGGCTACGCGGCACTTCGATGGCAAACACCGAACCCTTGCCCGGTACTGAGCGCAACTGCAGACGATGGCCGAGAATCCCGGCAATTTTGTCGACGATAGCCAGGCCAAGACCCAGCCCGCGGTCCTGATCTGGGCGTTGCACATCGCCGCGTTTGAACGCCTGGAACACCTCCTCGCGGCGCTCCTCGGCAATGCCGATGCCGGTGTCCCAGACTTCAATCCACAGCGCCTTGCCACGCCGCCTGCAGCCAAGCAGCACGCGGCCACGGGGGGTATAGCGGATGGCATTGCTGAGCAGGTTGCGCAGGATCCGCGCCAGTAACTGGATATCGCTGTGTACGCTCACGCCGCACGGTACATAGGCCAGGCACAGGCCTTCACTGGCAGCGGCATGGGCATATTCGGCAGCGAGATTGTCGAGCAGGTCACTGACGGCGAAGGTGGCCAAGTCGGCCTTGATCACCCCGGCATCGAGCTTGGAGATGTCCACCAAGGTGCCAAGCAGGCTCTCGACGTCATCCAGCGAGTTGCTGACATTGCGTACCAGCGCCGGGTTGGCGCTGCTCTGTTCGAGCAAGGCACTGGTAAACAGCCGCGCCGCATTCAAGGGTTGCAGCAGGTCATGGCTGACGGCTGCGAGGAACTTGGTCTTCGACAGGTTGGCCTGCTCGGCGTCCTGCTTGGCCTTGTTCAGTTCGGCGGTGCGTTCGCGCACCCGCACTTCGAGGTTCTGGTAGGCCTGATGCAGGGCCTCGGCGGTGCGCCGCCGTTCGGTGATGTCGCGGATCAGCACGAAGATCCCCACTACTTCGCCATTGGCCAGGCGGTTGGGCACGTAGGAGCGCAGCATGTAGCGCTGCTGGCCGTTGACGTGGGTTTCGGCGCACTCGAAGGTCACGCTCTCGCCGGCCAGCGCCCGCTCGATGTAGCCCTCCAGGCGCTGGTAATGCTCGGGGCTGTGCACCTCGCGCAGGTTCTGCCCGAGCATCACCCCCGGCGGCCAGCAGTACCACTGCTCGTAGACCTTGTTGGTGAACTCGTAGACCAGTTCGGCGTTGAGGTAGGCAATCAGCGCCGGCACATGGTCGGTGATCAGGCGGATCCAGCGCTCGCTTTCGCTCAGGGCTTCGGCGTGCTGGTAGCGCTCGGTGATGTCGGTGAAGGTATTGACGAAGCCGCCAGTGGGCAACGGGTGGGTGCGGATTTCGAGCATGCGCCCGTCGTACAGGCGCTGTTCCAGCTCATGCACGCAGCGGCCGTTGCCGTCGCGGCTGGCCGGGGTCAGCAAGGCCAGTTCGCTGTCGGCGATCACCTCGGTAAAGCTGCGGTGTGCTGCTATCGGCGCCAGGCCGCTGAGTTCGAGAAAGCGCCGGTTCCACAGTTCCAATACGCCATCGGCATTGACCATGGCCACACCCTGGGACAGGTTGTCGACCGCTCGTTGCAGCAGGTACGACCTCTGCGCCACCGCCTGCTCGCGGCGCCGGGTTTCGCTGTGCTTGACCTCGGTGATATCGGTAAACAGCATCACCCGCCCGCCATCCTGGGTCGGCCGTTCACTGACTTGCAACCAACGCCCGTCTTGCAGACGATACAACAGGTGCTCGTCGCTGGCCCCGCGCTGTTCTTCACTGAACAGGCCGCTGCTGTGCATCAGGCGCTTGACCTCGGCCAGGCGCATGCCGCTGATGATACGGATGCGGCTCCCGGCCCAGAACGCTTTGAAGCGGCTGTTGAACAGAACGATGCGCAAGTCCGGGTCAAACAGCACAAAGGCGTCAGAGATGCTCTCGATGGCGTCGACCAGGTGCTGGTGGGCGGTTTCGGCACGCAAGCGCGCATCGCTGAGCAAATGGTTGCTGGCCTTGAGCTCGACCAGGGTCTGGTTCAGGGCATCGGTACGTTCGCGCACCTGTTCGGCCAGCACCACCGAATGCTGGAACGCCGCATAGGAGTCGTCCGGCCGCGCCGCCCCCGATTCCAGGCGTTCGATCAGCGCGGCATTGATGCGCAGCAGCTTGTGGTTGGCCCGTTGCAGCTCGGCCAGGCGCTGGTCACTGTTCAAGTTGGCCACGGGGCCGGCCGATGGCGACGCCGGTGAAGGTCTGGTTGATGTGCATGCCATTGAACTGTTCCCCGTAGGAGTTGAAACCCAGCACGCGCTGGCTGCGCAGAAAGCTGCCGACCTCGGCCAGGCTGTCGCGGCTTTCCAGCTCCAGGCGGCGCAGGAAGCAATCGCAACCGATGGTCAGCAACAGGGGGCCAAGGCGCTGTTGCAGGGCCTGGCCCAAGGCTGGCAGGTCGTACTCGGCGGAGCAGAAGAACAGCACAAAGCCCAGGTGCGGGTGCAGCAGCTGGCTGGCGAGCTCCAGGGCGGCAAGCTCGGCGGCGCTGGCGCGCGACACGGCACTGATCACGCCCTCGGCCGGGAACTGCTGCATGGGTGCCTCCTCGGTGGCATGGATGGATGCAGGCAGTTTAGGGAGGCTCGGCAGCGGGCCGAATGCTACTTGGGTACTGGGTGTGGGTGGCATTGGTTGTAGAGCGGGTGGCCTCATCGCGGGTCAAGCCCGCACAGGCGAGTTTGACCCACGATGCCGTTACCAGGTCAGCACCGCGCCCACGGCAAAGAAGTGCCGTTGAGCCAGCTGTAGATCTGCGCCCCGCCGAGGTCGAACTGGTAGGTGATCTCGCTCTCGGTGCGCGGGTTTTCCTGGTAGGCCTTGCCCACCGCGCTGTCGTCGTTGGTATCGACCGGGTCCATGATCCCGACGGCAATGCGCAGGCCTTCCATCACCGGCGTGCGGTAGGTGATCTGCGAGGTCGGGAACGGGTACGGGTAGCCGCTGCCGATGTTACCGAACGAGACCCCGCCACCATCGACCAGGCCCAGGGTGTCACTGACCTGGCCGTAGCCTGCGAGCAGCTCGTCGAGGAGGATGAAGCCCAGGTAGTTGGGCAGAAACCCCATCTTCACCCGCGACTGGCGGCGGTCGTACTGCTCGCCCGCCCGATCGACATCGCTGTTGACGTAGAAGGCGTTGATGTAGCCGTCGGTGGAAAGGTGGTCTGCTCCTTGTCGTAGAGCATGATTTCGGCACCGGCCAGAGGGCTCAGGCCCAAGGCCGCGAGGCTGGTCAGCAAAGGCAGGAAACGGCGATTGGCATTGTTATTGTTGTGCATGGCGCTCTGCGCAAACGGGGTGACGGATGTCGGAGGCGATTATCGAAACGCGCGCCAGGCAGCCATACGCGGCCTTGGAATGGGCTCAATAGTGCTTTGGCGCCGCAGGCCCAACGCCCCGCAGACGGCGTTAATCCCCATCACTAATCCCTTGCCCGTCGGTGCCACAAGGCTAAAGTGGCAAGACCCGGTGCGTTAGGCGCGCCTACCCATGCAAAAATGCAGACTCAGCCTGCAGATTTACGGATTGTATTGGGCAAATTTGCACTGTTACGATCCTTCGATCCTCTAGCGCCTATCCAGACCGTGTTAAAACACGTGGAAAATCAATAACAAAGCAGGGAGACAGCGATGACCGCGCACGCTCAAGCGCCAACTGATGCCCAGGTACTGGCACAGGTTCGCAACCATATCGGTCACTTGACCCTCAACCGCCCCGCCGGCCTTAACGCCCTGACCCTGGACATGGTCCGCAGCCTGCAGCGCCAGCTCGACGCCTGGGCCAGCGACACGCAGGTGCACGCCGTGGTGCTGCGCGGTGAAGGCCCGAAAGGCTTCTGCGCCGGTGGCGACATCCGTTCGCTGTACGACAGCTACAAGGCCGGTGACAGCCTGCACCGGGATTTCTTCGTCGAGGAATACGCCCTCGACCTGTGCATCCACCATTACCCCAAGCCGGTCCTCGCCCTGATGGACGGTTTCACCCTCGGCGGCGGCATGGGCCTGGCCCAGGGTGCCGACCTGCGGGTGGTCACCGAGCGCAGCCGCCTGGCCATGCCGGAAACCGCCATCGGTTACTTTCCCGATGTGGGCGGCAGCTATTTCCTTTCGCGCATTCCCGGCGAGCTGGGCACCTACCTGGGCGTCAGCGGCGTGCAGGTGCAGGCGGCCGATGCGCTGTATTGCGGCCTGGCCGACTGGTACCTGGACAGCAGCGAGCTCGCCAATCTCGATGAACGCCTCAATGCCTTGAGCTTTGGTAAACAGCCGCTCAAGGACCTGCAAGGCGTGCTGGCCAAGCTCGGCACCCAGGTGCTCGAAGACGCGCCGCTGGCGCGGTTGCGCCCGGCCATCGATCACTTCTTCGCCCTGCCCGACGTTGGCAGTATCGTGGAGCAACTGCGGGCCGTGACCGTGGCCGACAGCCACGAATGGGCGGTGAAAACCGCCGACCTGCTGGACAGCCGTTCGCCGCTCGGCATGGCCGTAACCCTGGAGATGCTGCGTCGGGGTCGCCACCTGAGTCTTGAAGACTGCTTCAAGATGGAGCTGCACCTGGACCGCCAATGGTTCGAGCATGGCGACCTGATCGAAGGCGTGCGCGCGCTGATCATCGACAAGGACAAGCAGCCACGCTGGAACCCCGCCACCCTCGCCGGCCTCAGCCGCCAGCGCGTGGATCAATTCTTCGAAGGCCTCTGAGGCCTGGAGTACGCAGATGCAAGACCTGGAACTGACTGAAGAACAGATCATGATCCGCGACATGGCCCGGGACTTCGCCCGCGGCGAGATCGCCCCCCATGCCCAGGCCTGGGAAAAGGCCGGCTGGATCGACGACGGCGTCGTGAAAAAGATGGGCGAGCTGGGCCTGCTGGGCATGGTCGTGCCCGAGCAATGGGGCGGCAGCTACACCGACTACGTCGCCTACGCCCTGGCGGTCGAAGAGATCGCCGCTGGCGACGGTGCTACCGGCGCACTGATGAGCATCCACAACTCGGTGGGCTGCGGCCCCCTGCTGGCCTATGGCAGCGCCGAGCAACAACAGACCTGGCTCGAACGCCTGGCCAGCGGGCAAGTGATTGGCTGCTTCTGCCTGACCGAACCCCAGGCCGGCTCCGAGGCCCACAACCTGCGCACCCGCGCCGAACTGCAGGGCGATCACTGGGTGATCAATGGCGCCAAGCAGTTCGTCAGCAATGCCCGGCGCGCCGGGCTTGCCATCGTCTTCGCGGTGACCGACCCGGAGCTGGGCAAAAAAGGCATCTCGGCCTTCCTGGTACCCACCGACAACGACGGCTTCGTGGTCGATCGCAGCGAACACAAGATGGGCATCCGTGCCTCCGACACCTGCGCGGTCACCCTGAACAACTGCCGTATCCCGGCGGCCAACATGCTCGGTGAGCGCGGCAAGGGCCTGGCCATTGCCCTGTCCAACCTCGAAGGCGGGCGCATCGGCATCGCCGCCCAGGCTTTGGGCATCGCCCGCGCAGCGTTCGAGGCGGCGCTGCTGTACTCACGCGAGCGCATCCAGTTCGGCAAGCCGATCAACGAGCACCAGAGCATTGCCAACCTGCTGGCCGACATGCAGGTGCAGATCAACGCCGCACGGCTGTTGATTCTCCACGCCGCCCGCCTGCGCAGCGCCGGCAAGCCGTGCCTGAGCGAGGCCTCACAGGCCAAACTGTTCGCCTCGGAAATGGCCGAGCGGGTGTGTTCCAAGGCCATTCAGGTGCATGGCGGTTATGGGTATCTGGAAGACTATCCAGTCGAGCGGTATTACCGCGATGCGCGGATCACCCAGATCTACGAAGGCTCGAGCGAGATCCAGCGCATGTTGATTGCGCGGGAGCTCAAGCACTATCCGCTATAAGTCCGGCGCCGGGCCCCACGCTTCGCCCTGACGATACTCACGCGAAGCGTCACAGGCCTGGCAGGCGACGCTAGCCCGCCGATAACCACTCACATAAAGCACGTAGCCGTGGGCTATGGGGAAGATCCGGCCAACGCCGATGGACAGGCTGTAGGCGTAATCTGGATGCGGTGGGGTACCGAGAAACACCATCGCACTGCCCGACCAGTCACCCTCCTCGTCCCGCAGCCAGCCGTTGGCGCGCAGGTCTCCCCATTCGCTCCACAGTTGCCCCAAGCCGCGCTCGCCTTCGCGATGGATCACCTCGCCAATGGTGGGTAATTGCAGGCCCTCGCGCAGGCAATAGTCTTGGGCCGAGGTAAAGGTGAACAGCTGTTTCGGCGGTTTCTCGAACCACTTCAGCGGCGCTTCCAGGCGGTAGCTGGAGTCACGCCCATCGTCACCATAGGCTGTGATGAACAACGGTTGCCGCAATTGCCCAAGCAAGGTCACCTCACCGCTATCATCCACCTTGGCCAGCTCAGGTTGGTTGACTTCGAAGCGCAACGGCGGCAACAGCCCGATCGGCCTGCGCCGAAAGCGCGCACCGGTAAAGCCGGTGACGGGCGAGAAACGCCCGGTAGTCCAGCCGTTGACCTCGAACGGCTGCCAGCCCAGGGGGTTGATGACCAATTCCAGTGCGTCGAAAGTCAGGGCGTTGGCTTCCAGTGCCGAACCGTCGAAGCAGACCTTCAGTTCCAAAGTGAACTGGCTGCTGGTGATCAGTTGCAAAAGCAGCTCACGCGGGATCTCAAGGTTCAAGCCGTTGACAAGCTGCTCGGGCTCTTCCAGCGCGCCCTCGAACAGAATAGGCCTGACCGACCCGCCTTCACTGATGCCGTGCAACTGCAACCTGGCCCACTGGCCCAGGGCGATAAAGGGCCAAGGTGCGACGACGAAGTGCGCGTCGCCATCAAAATCGGCCAGATCAAGAGCGCCGTCGACCGCTTCCACCACGTGCGTATCAGGCAGTTCGTCGAGCGTTTCGATGTACAGCTCATAGGGGGTTGAGAAACGCGGGGGCTGCCCGTCGAGGGTAACGGTATAACGAATCACTACCAGGCTTTGCAGCGGGCGAATACTGGCGCCAACCACCGCCGCAGGCACCTCGAAGTCAACGATGCCTGAGGCGTTACCCGGCTTGGGCAACGAGACCCACCCGTCACTGCTGTGTTCGTCCTGCCATTCGAGGACGATTTGCTGGTCTTGCGACATGCCGTCGTATTCCACCCGCACCTGCAGGCCATCCACGGCATCCAGGGGGGCGAGTACAGCCTCCGGCGCTGCAGGCACCTGCACAGGCGGCAAGTCGATATCCAGTTCGCCCACTGTCAGGGTCAGAGGATGGGAAGAGCGTCCGGGCCGCGCAGCACTGCTGACGATGTAATTCACCTGAATCTGCTGGCCCTGGCTGGCCAGGACAATATCGCGAGACACGCGAAACTCCGTCGGCAGTTCTGCGTCTTCAACCTGGCGGCGCTCACTGGCAAAGCCCTCGTCATCGACGCCATGCCAGAAGTAGGTGATCCAGCTGCCCGGCTGCACATCTTCGCCTGGCGGGATCTCCAGTGTTGCACCCTCTTCGTCCAGGTCACCGGGTGCCAGCATGCCGTCCTGCGCCTCGAGTACCTCGGGGGCGTCGAGTAAAGGCAAGGCATCACCGATCTGCAGGAACAATGAAGGCGACCGCTCGGCATCGACCAGGTAGTAGAGCTCGGCTCGCTGGCCCCACAACTGCGTCACATGGCGCTGGGGGATGGTGTGCTCGATATAGCTGCGGCCTTCTTCGAGGTCTTCTTCGTTCAGGGTCAGCAGCTGTTCATGAAACACCCGTCCGTTGTCAAAACGCTTGCCTGACCAGATCACCCGGACCTCCTGGCCGACCCGTATCCAGGGGTAGAGCGGTATCTGCACAGTGGCGGGTGAATCGGGCACCAGGTAATTGTCTTCACTGGCTTGCTCTACCCGGGGCAGCGCCAGTGCTGTTCTGTCGTCGGTAAAGACAACCGGTACCTGGGGTGAGGCCAGGTGCGGCTGGTCTTCTCGCAGGCGATGATAGGAGACCGCCGCCATCCCGCGACCCAGCGTGCTGGCCAGCGCATTGGGCACGTTGAATATCACCGGCCCCGGGACTTGTGTCACTGGCTCTACATGCTGCAGCGGCACCGGCTCGCCATTGAAGGCAAAGCCGTCGAAAAACAGCGCCAGCGAATCACCTATGCGAAAGTGGTAGTCGTAGGTATAGACCTCCACCTGCAGATCGCGGCCGCTCAGGTCGCTAACCACCGACCGGCAACCGGTACCGCCGCCCCCTTCCCCCCTGATCGTGACACAGACCGCTGGCAGCGGGTCAGGGTTGATCGCCACGCGGATATTCACTCGCGGTGACCAGGGGCTGCGCTGCTCACCTTCGGAGCTGTTGAGCAGCTCATCAATGACACGGTAGTGCACCAGCAAGTGATTGGTGGGGGCAATTGGAGCGCGATCGCCATCGCCTGCTGCGCGAATCACATCGCCGGGCACCTGGATGGTCAAGGCGTTACCCACCTCATCGCGACGGATCAGATAGCTGAAGCGCTGGCCGCCCCACTCCACCTCGACCCGATCACGCACACGCATGCCCGGGTAGGCAGCGATGCTCAGTTCTACCCGATTGACGTTGGAGCTCGTGACCTCGGTGACATTCAACTGCGGTGCGGCCAGTTGCGAATACTCACCAGGCGCAGGCTGGCCCGGCCGGCCCAGCTTGACCAGCACCCGTATCGGCGCCGACTGTTGCCAGCCGCTGCCGGGTTGCCAGAGCGCATAGCGCACACTGACCTGGCCGTCGCCCAGTGCGTTGGCAGGAACTGAAAGGTGCACGGTGTGGCCGACTTCAACGTCACCGAGCACCCGCAATGTCAGGGGCTGCTCGCCCCAGTACAGGCGTAAACGATCGCCTGCCTGCTGGTTGGGCCAAGGCTCGATGGCGACCGCCAGCGCGCCGCTGGTGTCGAGCATTGCCAGGTTGACTCCCGCCTCGCCGGCCACCTCGTTGCCGTCGTCATCCTCGACAAGCACGACAAGGTCCTCACCCACGGGCAGGCGTACCACAGGTAGTTCCAGCAGCGAAGTCATAGGTATTCCTCCTGATCGGAAGGCCTATTCAACGCTGGAATGCAACGTTGCGAAACTGACAAAAATGCTAGGTCAGCCACCGACGCCCTATTCTTCGACGTGCACGCTGTCGAGGTAACTGCGCACCGCCCAGAGCGCCTCCTGGCTCAGGTAATCCGCCATTTTCGGCATGTACACCCGGCCGTCGCGTACCGCACCATTGCGCACCCGCTCGACAAACCACTCATCACCGGCGGCACCTTCATCGAGCAGGCGCAGGTCCGGGGCAATGCCGCCGGATTTGGCTTCAAGACCATGGCAGGCGGCGCAGTTCTGGTTATAGGCCGAGGCGCCAATGGACACCGCCTCGTCGTGGTCCTTGCTGTTGCGATAAGGGTTTTCTGCGCGCCACTGATCACCGAGTTTTTCCAGGTTGCCGGTATTGACCGCGGTTGGCGTCACGTTGCCATGGGCTATGGCCCCGGCGCTGCTCATCAGCCCGGCACTCACGATCAGGCTCAACCAGGCGTTTTTTGCTGTTCTCATTGTTCTGCCCTCGACTGCTGTTTGCACGCATCAACCTCTCGGCTGAAAGGTTGTGCCGGCATCTTAGGAATGCTCAGGCGAGGGCCCCATGCTGCTTTGGTGGCCGCGCGCTCCTCCCTTGGTAGTAGCGCTTGTGGGGCAGTGCCAAATCATGCCCGGTTTGGGAAGTTTTCCCGGTGAGGCCGGGAGATTTTCCGTATCGATCCAGGCCTTGGCGTTCCAGGCTATGCAGGCCAAAACCTTCATTGGAACTGCAACCATGACAATAAGATCGTTACCCGCCGCGCTTTCTCCGCTGTCTGGCGCCGTGCACACCGTCCTCTTGCTGGGCGGCCTGGCCCTGGCCCCGCATGCCCTGGCCAAACCGGTCAGTTGGGAAGACATCGCCGACGACCACAAGAGCACCGGCAACGTGCTGCAGTACGGCATGGGCACCAATGCCCAGCGCTGGAGCCCGCTGGCCCAGGTCAACGACCAGAACGTGTTCAAGCTGACCCCGGCCTGGTCGTACTCCTTTGGCGATGAGAAGCAGCGCGGCCAGGAGTCCCAGGCCATCGTCAACGACGGGGTGATCTACGTCACCGGCTCCTACTCGCGGGTATTTGCCCTGGACGCCAAGACCGGCAAGCGCCTCTGGACTTACAACCATCGCCTGCCGGACAACATTCGCCCCTGCTGCGACGTGGTCAACCGCGGCGCCGCCATCTATGGCGACAAGATCTACTTCGGCACCCTCGATGCCCAGGTCATTGCCCTGAACAAGGACACCGGCAAGGTGGTGTGGAAGAAGAAATTCGGCGACCACAGCGCCGGCTACACCATGACCGGTGCCCCGACCCTGATCAAGGACCAGAAGAGCGGCAAGGTGCTGCTGATTCACGGCAGCTCCGGGGACGAGTTCGGCGTGGTCGGCCAACTGTATGCGCGCGACCCGGAAACGGGTGACGAGGTCTGGATGCGGCCCTTCGTCGAAGGCCATATGGGCCGTCTCAACGGCAAGGACAGCACCCCCACCGGCGACGTAAAGGCGCCGTCCTGGCCGAATGACCCGAACACTGAAACCGGCAAGGTCGAAGCCTGGAGCCATGGCGGCGGCGCGCCGTGGCAGAGCGCAAGCTTCGACCCGCAAACCAACACCATCATCGTTGGCGCCGGTAACCCGGGGCCATGGAACACCTGGGCGCGGACCTCCAAAGACGGCAACCCGCACGACTACGACAGCCTCTACACCTCGGGCCAGGTCGGCGTCGACCCGTCCACCGGCGAGGTGAAGTGGTTCTACCAGCACACGCCCAATGACGCCTGGGATTTCTCCGGCAACAACGAGCTGGTGCTGTTCGACTACAAGGACAAGGACGGCAAGCAGTACAAGGCTACCGCCCATGCCGACCGCAACGGTTTCTTCTACGTGGTCGACCGTACCAACGGCAAGTTGCAGAACGCCTTCCCGTTCGCCGACAACATCACCTGGGCCAGCCATATCGACCTCAAGACCGGCCGCCCGGTGGAAAACCCCGGCCAGCGTCCGGCCAAGCCGGAGCCTGGGCAGACCAAGGGCAAACCGGTGGAAGTCTCGCCGCCGTTCCTGGGCGGCAAGAACTGGAACCCGATGGCCTACAGCCAGGACACCGGCCTGTTCTACGTACCGTCGAACCAGTGGAAAGAGGAATACTGGACCGAGGAGGTCAACTACAAGAAAGGCTCGGCCTACCTGGGCATGGGTTTTCGTATCAAGCGCATGTACGAGGACCACGTCGGCTCACTGCGGGCCATGGACCCGACCACCGGCAAAATGGTCTGGGAACACAAGGAGCGCTTGCCGCTGTGGGCCGGGGTGCTGGCGACCAAGGGAAACCTGGTATTCACCGGTACCGGTGATGGCTACTTCAAGGCCTTCAACGCCAAGACCGGCGAGGAGCTGTGGAAATTCCAGACCGGCAGCGGCATCGTCTCGCCGCCGATCACCTGGGAGCAGGACGGTGAGCAGTACATCGGCGTGACCGTCGGCTACGGCGGCGCGGTGCCGCTGTGGGGTGGCGACATGGCCGAGCTGACCAAGCCAGTGGCCCAGGGTGGCTCGTTCTGGGTGTTCAAGATCCCGGCCTGGGACACCAAGACAGCCCTGCGCTAAGCCCATCGCAATGCAAGCCCGCTCCGTGTTGGAGCGGGCTTGCCCCGCGATAGCTATCCCACAGCCAAGGAGATCCCCATGAAATACCTCCCGCTCTTGCTCACCCTCGCCTGCACCCCCGCTCTGGCCGATGACGACGCCCCGCTTAGGGTCAACGGCTGCACCATCGCCCCCGAAAGCCAGTGCCCCAACGCTAACCTGCGCAACGCCGACCTGAGCAACCAGGACCTGCGCAAGATGAACCTGGCCGGCGCCGACCTGCGCGGGGCGAACTTGCGTCACGCGCGCCTGGACCTGGCCAACCTGGAAAAGGCCCAACTGCAAGGCGCCAACCTCACCCGCGCGAGCCTGCAGCAAAGCAACCTGCGCCTGGCCGACCTGCGCGATGCCAAGCTGGTCGCCGTACAGGCCTGGGGCCTGTTCGCCCAGGGCGCCAACTTCGAAAACGCTGACTTAAGCGCCGCCTACCTGGAATTCGCCCGCCTCTCCGGGGCCAAGCTGCACAACAGCACACTGCAGGCCGCCGACCTGGAAATGACCTGGTTGAGCAAGGCCGACCTCAAGGGCGCCAACCTGGCCGATGCCAACCTGCAGGAGGCCAAGTTCGGCGAAAGCAACCTGGAGCAGGCCGACCTGCGCGGCAGCCGCCAGCACTACGCCAACTTTCAAGACAGCAATATGCAAGGCTGCCAAGGCTGCCCAACAACCTGGGACTAGGCCGCCACACGCAGCAGGCCCGCCTCGATCGCCAGGCGCACCATCTGCGTCTGGGAGGCGACCTGCAACTTGCTTTTGAGCAGGGTCAGGTAGTTGGACACGGTCTTGGCGCTGATGCACAGCTGCTCGGCAATCAGCCGCGGTGGCGTGCCCTTGGCCAGCATCAGGAAGATTTCGGTTTCGCGCTGAGTCAGGCCTTGAATGCGGGTAGTGCTTGCCTGACAGGCAAGGTCGGTAGCCAATGCCTGTTCAATGTAGGCATGCCCGGACAGCACCCGGCGCACCGCCTCAAGCAGCACGGCCGGGCCTGCAGCCTTGGACAGAAAGCCACAGGCCCCGGCCGCCATGGCCTGGCGCACCAGGCCAAGGTCGGTGTGCTCGCTGAAAAACAGCACGCGCAGTTGCGGCAGGCGCTGGCGCAGGCGTCGGGTGGTTTCCACGCCGCTGATACCGGGCAAGTCAAAATCCATGATCACCAGCCCCGGCAACTGCTCGCCAACCTTGTGCAGGGCCTCTTCACCGCTGCCGGCCTCGATGATCGCCATGCCCGCCAGGCCCTGTTGCAACGCAGCGGCCAGGCCCAGGCGCAGCATCGGGTGATCGTCGACCAGTAATATGGCCATCTTAGTGCTCCTGCAGGTTTGCCCCATGCTAGAACGCACGCCTGGGCGCCCGACTACTACTTTGGTACTGTTTCAGTTGTCGATGGTCGCATTTCCAAAGCGCTGCACCTGGCCTGTAATGAAGGGGTGCAGCGACAACCACAACAATAAGGTGCAAAGCCATGTACAAGATTCTGATCGCCGACGACCACCCGTTGTTTCGCGAGGCCATCCACAATGTCATCAGCGACGGTTTTCCCGGCAGCGAGGTAATGGAAACCGCCGACCTCGACAGCGCCCTGGCGATCACCGGCGATCACGATGACCTCGACCTGATCCTGCTCGACCTGAACATGCCCGGCATGCACGGCCTCGGTGGCCTGATCAACCTGCGCAACGAGGCGCCGACCATTCCGGTGGTGATCGTCTCGGCCGAACAGGACAAGCAGGTGGTACTGCAAGCCATTACCTACGGCGCCGTGGGCTTTATCACCAAGTCCTCGCCACGCTCGCAGATGACCGAGGCCATCGAGCAGATCCTCAACGGCAATGTTTACCTGCCGCCGGACATCATCCGTACGCAAAAAAGCAGCAGCCGGCGCAGCCAGGGCGAGCACCAGGGCTTTGCCCCGGAACTGCTGCAAGCCCTGACCCGCAAGCAATTGCTGGTGCTCGAACGCATGACCAAGGGTGAGTCGAACAAGCAGATCGCCTACAACCTCGACATCGCCGAAACCACGGTCAAGGCCCACGTCTCGGCGATTCTGCGCAAGCTCAACGTGCACAACCGCGTGCAGGCGATCCTCAGTGCCGGCGACATCGACTTCACCGCCTACCTGCGGCGATAGTCACGATCCATCACAATCATGCAAATTAGCCATTGAAACCTTGGCAAGGCCTGAAGTAAGCTCGGGTGCATCAACTGGAGAGTCACATGTCGCACACCACCCTCACTCACGCTCGCAACACCGGTCGCCTATCGCGCCCTGTGGCGGCGGTCGAGTGCGCGACGGCTTCCCCGGCGAGCTTTTATTTTGGGTATTGGTTTAGCCACAGGCGCCGCTGATACCCACACCGGCGCCCACACTCAAGGGGCCGCCGAACACGAGAATACTCAACCCCCGGTCGGCCCCCCGACCGGGGGTTTTGCGTTTCAGGCCCCCGGTAATTCGCGAATGACATTGAGGAACAGAACATGAACTACGCCACCTACCGTTACCAAAGCTTCAGCTTCTGGCGATTTAGCCAATCCCGTTCGGGCCAGCCTGCCGCCTCCGATCGGTCACTTGTTGGTGGCACACAAACACATGACGCCAATCCGGCCAACTGTCGAACACCTCGATAGGGCCGACAGCGCGGGCCAGACCCCGCCATCCGCCCAGGGAACCCCGAACATGCAATCGTCCAACCTCGCTCTGCCACTGTCCGAACCCACTGCTGCCAATAGTGCCGTCAGCCAACGCCTGCCGAGCCCGCTGTTGCTCAAGCAGCAAATGCCGCTCACTCCTGCCCTCACTGCCCAGGTCGCAGCCCACCGCCAGGCCGTACGCGCCATTCTTGATGGCGAAGACCAACGCCTGCTGGTGATCGTCGGTCCCTGCTCGCTGCACGATCCCCGCTCGGCCCGCGAATACGCCCAGCGTCTGGCGCGCCTGGCCATCGACGTCAGCGACCAGATGCTCCTGGTGATGCGCGCCTACGTCGAAAAGCCGCGCACCACCGTCGGCTGGAAAGGCCTGGCCTACGATCCGCACCTGGATGGCAGCGACGACATGCATGGCGGTATCGCCTTGTCGCGCGGGTTGATGCTGGCCATGCTCGAACGCGGCTTGCCGGTCGCCACTGAGCTGTTGCAACCGATGGCTGCCGGTTACTTCGATGACCTGCTGAGCTGGGCGGCGATTGGTGCGCGCACCACCGAATCGCAGATTCACCGCGAGATGGTCAGTGGCCTGGGCCTGCCGGTCGGCTTCAAGAACGGCACCGACGGCGGCGTCGGCATCGCCTGCGACGCGATCCGCAGCGCCGCCCACAGCCATCGGCATTTCGGCATGGACGTGCAAGGCTACCCGGCGATTGTCGAAACCCTGGGCAATGCCGACACCCACCTGGTGCTGCGTGGCGGCAACAAGGGCCCGAACTACGACCCTCAGAGCATTGCCCTGGCCCGCCAGGGCCTGGCCAAGGCCGGCGTTGCACCGCGGATCATGGTCGATTGCAGCCATGCCAACAGCGGCAAGGACCCGCTGCGCCAGCCGGCGGTGTTCAACGAGGTGCTGGAGCAACGCCTGCAGGGCGACACTTCGCTGGTCGGCATGATGCTCGAGAGCCACCTGTTCGACGGCTGCCAGGCGCTGGGCACGCAGCCGCTCAAATACGGTGTGTCGATTACCGATGGCTGCCTGGGCTGGGATTCGACCGAACGCTTGCTGCGTGAGGCGGCTGAGCGGTTGTAAGCCTTATCGCGGGGCAAGTCGAGGCGTCGCACCGCCGCTCCCACTTGCCCCGCGATAACTATCAGCCGACCTTCATTTGCGTTAGGCTTGGGGTTTTACCCCAAGGAGCCACTCCCATGGCCAAAGCCACTGCCCGTCACATCCTGGTTGCCACCGAAGACAAGTGCAACGAACTCAAAGCCCAGATCGAAGCCGGTGCCGATTTCGCCGAAATCGCCAAAGCCAACTCCACCTGCCCATCGAGCCGCCAGGGCGGCGACCTGGGCTCGTTCGGCCCGGGCCAGATGGTCAAGGAGTTCGACACCGTGGTGTTCAGCGCACCGGTCAACACCGTGCAAGGCCCGGTGAAGACCCAGTTCGGTTATCACCTGCTGGAAGTGACCAGCCGTCAGGACTGAGCCAACTGGCGAAAGCCGGTCCGAAATGGGCCGGCCTTCCAGTTACCTTACATATGCAGCGACATTAGCAGTCTGCTTGGAGGATACCGAACTCTGACCTGTTCTATTGTCAAAGATCCACGCTTGGGTCGAGTTAACTGCTTCACTCGTCCAGCAACTGGACTGCCAAAACGTACCTACAAGCCCGCTCCGTCCACAACGCTCCCACAATCGGGAATACTCCGCACGTGTTGGCAGGCGCCAGCCTTCTTCAGCCGCTATTTCTATTGCACGACTCCAACTCATGTTAGCTCCGTGGGTTGTAATCCTCACGCCTCCCGAACACGTTACGACGTAACTCAACTGCGCTCCAGTTCTATCACGAATGGTAATAGATGATTCACCTCTGTCTCTCATATAGACCACACCATCACTGACGAAGGGGACATATGCAATCGAGGGAGTTGAACTGGAGTAAGAGTAGGCTGGCATTCCCCCTGTGGCGCGTCTGATGAGTTGAGCCTGCGGCGGTACATTCACAGGAACTTCACCGCTAAGAAAGTAGAAGTCCGCTGGTGCCTGAATCCGGGCAACAGAGCTGTCAACTGTGAAGGCATTTCTGAGTTCCAGTTCAAGCATTGGAAACATCACTGCACGACGCTCATCAGTATCTCTGTCAAATGAAACTTTCAATTCCACTGTAAATTTACTGCCATGCTTCAGTTGCTGCAGGACATCTCGCGGTATAGACCGTGTCAACGCTTGAGTTTCGGTCAGCACATGCGCGGTCCAAAGTCTAAAACTCTCGGATGTATTGTTCGTTTTAGTACCATGAACTGTTAACCATACGCGTTGGCCTTCTTTTATAAAATCCCAAGACTCCGCTCGAAAATTAGGGTTTCCTGAAATCAGCGGAAGATTAAGCACCCCATTTCCAGCCTGTGGCAACGTGGGGCTCGAAAGCCCTGTCAAAGTCCGAATGATCAACGACAATACGGGCGACTCTGCCAGCTCCTGTCCGCTACGTTCTACGCTGTAACTGACCTGCACCGTGGTATCCGCCGGCCCGATGTTCGCCCCCACCAACGCCGCCTCGATATCAATCAGCAACGTACCACTGGCGTCACCCGCAAATGGTCCCAACTCAACCGAACCAGCAATCGCCGTGCCGCGCCAGTGCAATATGATCTGGTCGCTTTCGGCCATGCCGGCATAGCTGACCTCGACAGTCGCGCCCTCTACGGCATCGAGCGGATCCAGGGTAGCGTCGGGGGCCTCAAGCACCTTGGGCGCGCCCAGCTCTAGTGCCAGTACCCCGACCCGGAAGGAAAACACCCGCGACACCTGCCCCGGATGCCCGTCACGCTCAACGCTGTAGCTCACCTCGACACTGCCATTGAGGTTGGCCTCAACGAACACTTTCGGCACATCGAACACCAACGGCTCGCTCAGGCTGGTGATCTCGCTCTGATCGCTGGTGCTGCCATCGGCCTCACTGCCGCGCCACAGATAAGTCACCCGGTCGCCGAGCGCGATGCCTTCGTACAGAGGAATCTTCAGGCTCGCCCCCTGGGGGCCGACGGCCGCCGGGTCCAGTACACCTTCTGCCACCTCCTGTACTGTCGGCGCCTGCAGGGTGGCCTGCAGCTCGCCGATGACCAACCCGAGGGTCTCGGACCGCCGCCCATTGACCAGGTAGTAGACCTCGGCACGCCGGCCATCGAGGGCGGCGATGTACTCGCCAGGTAGACCGCGCAAAATCTCGCCCCGCTCGATCTGCCCGCTGGTGACGTTGCGCGTGTTATCGAAGTACACCTCGCCGCCATCGGCGCGGGTGCCACTGAAGACCACGGTCAGCACATCGCCAATGTTGATACCCGGGTAGGCCGCGACCCGGATCGTCGCCTCGGCAAGCGTCGGGTCGAGATGCCCGCCTTGTGCTTCAAGCACTGTCGGCGCGCGCAAGCCGACGCCGGCGCCTTCGCCTTCAATGCGCCGGGTGGTGCGTTGCGAGCTGTGCAGCGGCGGCGTGGTTTCGCCGGCCTTGACCTGGTAATAGAGCACTACCCGGCCTCCACCGCCGAGCACTTGCGCCTGGCCATTGGGCACCATAAAGGTGACCGCGCCGGGCACCCGCTCGACCTGGCGCTGCTGGCGGTGCTGAACCCGTTCACCCTCGACGGTGAAACCGTTCCAGAACAGCTCGACCCAGTTGCCTTCGGCGAAATGATGCGGATCGGTGAACACCTCAACGGTGACGTCGTCCAGGTCGAGCTCGTTGAGGTCAATGACTTCGTCCACGTACTCGTCACGGATCTTCACGTACGGTGGGTACAGCTGCGCATCACTGGCATAGACCTCGACCGTGGTCGAGGCTGACCATGGCCGCTCATCGGCATCGCGCGAACGGTTGAGTACCTCGTCGGTGACTTTCCAGGCCATCTTGATCTCGCCATCGCCAGCAGCGAGGATCAACGCTTCGTCGACCTTCAAGGTCAGGTCCCGGCCCACTTCCTGCGCTGCAAGCACATGCACCAGGGGCTCCCCGCCCCAGTCCAATTCGATGCGGTCGCGCACGCGCATGTGCTCGTAGGCGGCAATCGATACCTCGACGCCGGCGGCGGCTTCGATTGGCCCAATGCCGTTGTCGATCAGCTCATCCGCCAACCCCGCCGGCACCAGGCCCTGGTGCCCTGGCTCTTCAGCGTCATTGTCACGGCCGCCCGGACGGGTGCGTTTGACCAGCACGCGAATGGCCGCGGACTCGGACGAGTTGCCGTCCAGGTGCCAGACCGTATACGACACCTCGGCCTGACCGTCCTGCAGGCGCCGCAGCGGCACCCGCAGGTACAGGATGCCTTCCGGCGCATCGAGCTCGGCGGGCGAGAGGAAATGGCTTACCGCCAGGCTACCGCCCCAGTCCACATCGATCTCTTCGAAGGCTTGCGCACCGGCCCACAGCGCGATCCCCACGACCAGGCCGCGAGGGTCGTCGCTCAGGGCCAGGTTGACCCCGGCATCGCCAGGTACCCACTCGCCGTTGTCATCCTCGACCAGCACGTCGATCAGGTCACCCAGCGGAATCCGCAGGCGCGCCAGGTTGCGCGGCGACAGGCTCTGACGTTGTGCGCGCAGGGCAAACGGGGCTTCGGCGCGGGTCATGGTTGCACCTCATCACCACGGGATACCGATTGCTTGCGGGTCGCTGCACGTGGTCCGACTGAAAACGCCAGCGGCTCGGAGACACCGAGCTCACCGTTTGCCGGGGTAACCTGGTAAATGAGGCTCACCGTACCGCCGCTGCCCGCTTGGACCACATCGCGTGGCACGTCGAACTTCAAGGGCCGGGTCAGGCTGCTGATCGCACTGGTATCCGCCGCACTGCCGCCAGGCTCTGTGCTGCGCCAAAAAAACATCACCGGGTCCCCCACGCTGAACCGCGAGTCAGGCGCAATCACCAGGGTCGCGCCTTGACCGCCCAGCTCGGCGGGGTCCAGCAAGCCGTCGCGCAACTGTTCGACCTGCGCGGCGGCGTAAGCGTCTTGCAAAGCTTCAACCTGCAGTTCCATGGTCGGGCCCTCTTTGCCTTCGATCAATAGAGAAACGCGCAGCCGCTGGTGTGCCAGCATTTTTAGCAGCGCCGCCGGGAGTGAAAAGCTCAGCGTGCCGCGCCGCAACTCGCGCCTGCTCAGCTGATGGCTGCGGATCAGCACCACCCGCTGCTGGTTAGCCAAAATTGCACTGCACACCAGCGTCAACCTCAGGCCCAACGGGCATCCCCGGAGCAGGTCAATTTCGACCTCAAGCTCGCCGGCGTCAGCGGCAACATTGCCATTGACCGCCGCGGGTACCCGCGGCGCGTGCCATGCGCACAGCGGCACACCAAGCACCGACAAGGTCCGACGCCGCGAGCCGCGGGCATTCGGGTCATCCGGCACTGCGCTCACTTCGTAGCTGACACGCGCAGTGCCGCCAGCCAGTTCGAGCAGCTTGTCATTGGCAATCCTGAACCGTTCGGTACCCGGCACCCGGCTCAACTCACGGCTCTCTTCGATATCCACCACGCGCCCGTCTTCGGTGGTGCCGCGCCAAAGCATGCGCAGCCATTGCCCAGGGGCGAAATCCGCCGGGTAGGTCGCCACTTCCACCCAGGCATCGCCTGCGCCGACGGCCAGCAATTCGATCTGCTCGACATACTGGTCGTTGACCAGCACATAGGCCGCCGGTAGCGAGGAATTGCTGGCATACACTTCAAAAGCCTGGCTAGGCGCCGACCAGGGCAGCAGGTCAGCGTCCTGGGAGTCGTTGCGCACCTCGTCACTGACCCGATAGTCCAGGCGCAGGCTGTCGCTGTCGCCAGCATCGAGAATCTGTTGTTCATTGACCGTGAGCACGACACGCTTGTCGGCGGCCTGCGCCTGGGTGACAGTATGCAAAACCTGCTGATTGCCCCAGCGCAGTTCGATCCGGTCGCGCACGCGCAGGTTTTCGTAGCCGTCGATAGTCACGGGCACGCCCGCCGCGGCCGCAGCACCGTCCACCCCGTGCTCGATCAGCGCTGGCGGCAAGCTGGCCACAGGCAGCCCCTGATGCCCCGGCTGGCTGGCGTCGCGGTCCTTGCCGCCGGGACGGTTGAGTTTGAGCAGGATGCGGGCCGGCTCGGAGTCCTCGACATCATTGGCGCTCAAGTGCACCCGATAGAACACGGCGATACTGGCTGCGCCTTGCCCGGGCAGATGTTCAGCAGGCACCTGCAGGAATAGCGTGCTACCGACAACCGTTACACAGTCGCAGGCAACCTGCTCGCCGGCCCAGTACAGATCGACCCGCTGCCCGGCCTGCTGACCGAGCCACGGCTCGACGGCCACCACCACCCCGGCCAATGACTCGCTTTGCGCCAGGTTGATCCCGGCGTCGCCTGGAACCTCCTGCCCCGACTCGTCAGTGACAATCACCGGTATACGCTCACCAAGGGGAAAGCGCGGGCGGCTTAGCCAGCGTGGCTGGTTTGGCCCGGATAGCAGGGGGTCGAAGGGTTCTGCAAGGGTCATGACCGGTGTCCTTCTACAAGGGAGAGGGACACCCAGTTAATAGCAGTCGCAGCACGGGCGATACTGACAAAAATACCAGGTGGCGCCGAACTGCTAAGCTCAAGACACCCTCCAGACTCCCACAGGCAGGCAGGCGTTTGCGTATCGGTCACGGCATCGTGCTGGCATTTCTCCTGAGCATCGGCTGGCCGCACCCGGCGCTGTCAGCTGCCAGCCACGCCCTGACGGTTTATGGCGAAGCGCCGCGCTACGCTGCCGGCTTCCAGCACTTCGCCTACAGCAACCCAAACGCCCCCAAGGGCGGCCTGTTGCGCCGCTCGGCCATCGAGATCGGCCAGTTCGACCACATCATTCCCTATATCGACAAGGGTGTCGGTGTTACCGAGGTCGATGGCTGGCTGTATTCGCCGCTGGCGGTGCGCTCGCAGGATGAGCCCTATACGGTGTATGGGCTGGTCGCGCAGAAACTTGAACGCGATCCCGAAGGGTTGTGGCTGCGCTTCTATCTTGACCCGCGAGCGCGCTTCGCCGATGGCCAGCCGATCCGCGCCGAAGATGTGCGCTACACCTTCGAGCTGTTCATGCGCGCCGGCAATCTCAAATACCGCACCCAGTTCGCCGATGTCAGCGAGGTCAGGGTCGAGAACCCTCGGCAGATCATCTTTCACTTCAAAAGCAACCAGAACCGCACCCTGCCCCTGGACCTGGCAACCTTGCCAGTGCTGCCCGAGCACTGGTGGCAAGACCGCGACTTCGCCAATGGCGCAGGCTTCGAGGCACCGTTGGGCAGTGGCCCGTACAAGGTCGGGCGGATTGACAACGGCCGCAGCATCACCTTCGAGCGCGACAAAAACTGGTGGGGCCGAGAGCTGCCGGTCAATCGCGGCCGCTACAATTTCGACCAGCTGCGCATCGAGTACTTCGGCGACACCGAGGTGGCGCGTCAGGTGCTGCGCGGCGGCGGCTTCGACTACAACCGCGAATTTTCCGCCACCGCCTATACCCTCGGCTACGCCAGCCCCGCCCTCGACGATGGCCGCCTGCAGCGCGCGCACTTGGCCAAGGACGCGCCGCAGACCGCTCAGGGTTTTGTCTTCAACCTGCAGCGCCCGGTGTTCAAGGACCGTCGGGTGCGCCAGGCGCTGGCCCTGTTGTGGGATTTCGAGTGGAGCAACCGGCAGATGATGCGCAACCTGTACATTCGCCAGCAGAGCTTTTTTGCCAACAGTGACCTGGCTGCGCGCAGCTTGCCCGATACACAGGAGCTGCAGCTGCTCGAACCGTTGCGCGGGCAGGTGCCCGACGAGGTCTTCAGCCAGGTGTTTGACGCACCGCGCACCGATGGTTCGGGGCTGATCCGCGACAAACAACTGCAAGCCCTGGCACTGCTCGAGGCGGCAGGCTGGAAACCCCAGGGCGACCAACTGGTCAACGCCCAGGGCGAGCCACTGACCTTCACCTTCCTCAATGGCCAGGCCGGCTTCGAACGCCTGCTGCTGCCATGGAAGCGCAACCTGGCACAGATCGGCATCACCCTGGAAATCCGCCGCATCGACGCCTCGCAGTACGTCAACCGGTTGATGGCCCGCGACTATGATCTGATCGTCACCGGCTACCCGGTGTCGCCGTCGCCAGGGCTTGAGCTGTACAATTATTTTGGTTCGGCGGCGGCCAGCGACCCCGGTTCGAACAACTACATGGTGCTGCGCGACCCGGCCGTGGATCGCCTGCTCGACGGCCTGGTCAAGGCCGAGACCAAAGCCGCAATGCTCCGTTACGCCCATGCTCTGGACCGGGTGCTGAGCTGGAACTACTACTGGATCCCCAACTACTACCCGCCAGGCAGCTCGACGGTGTGGTGGAACCGCTTCGGCCTGCCCAAGGTACAGCCGAGCAACGACGAAGGCCTGGACAGCTGGTGGCAAGTCAGCCCGACGCCACTGACCAACGCGCAGATGGCCGAGCGCCTGGGGAACCGGCCATGATTGGCTATATCCTGCGCCGCCTGCTGCTGATCATCCCGACCTTGCTGATCATCCTGCTGGTCAATTTCGTGATCATCCAGGCCGCCCCGGGCGGGCCAGTGGAGCAAGCGGTGGCGCGCCTGCAGGGCATCGGCGGCGGTGCCCCCGGGGCCAGTGTCGAAACCCTGCACGCCAGCTCGCGCGCCAGCCGTGGCCTGGACCCCAAGCTGCTGGAAGACATCAAGCGTCAGTACGGCTTCGACAAATCGGCGCCCGAACGCCTGTGGCTGATGCTCACTCAATACGCCCGGCTGGACTTTGGTTCGAGCTTTTTTCGCGGCGCCAAGGTTACCGACCTGATCCTGGAGAAAATGCCGGTGACCTTGTCGCTGGGCTTCTGGGCTACGTTGATCACCTACCTGGTGTCGATCCCTTTGGGGATTCGCAAGGCAGTGCGCCACGGCACGGCGTTCGATGCCTGGAGCAGCAGCCTGATCGTCATTGGCTATGCCCTGCCCTCGTTCCTGTTTGCCCTGCTGCTGATCGTGCTGTTTGCCGGCGGCACCTCGCTGAACTGGTTTCCGGTGCGCGGGCTGGTTTCGGAAGACTTCGACCAGCTCAGCCTGCTGGGCAAGATCGCCGACTACTTCTGGCACCTGGTGTTGCCGGTGGGCGCACTGGTCATTGGCGGCTTTGCCACCCTGACCCTGCTGACCAAGAATGCCTTTCTCAACGAGATCACCCGCCAGTACGTGATCACCGCCCGGGCCAAGGGCCTGAGCGAGCAGCGGGTGCTGTACGGGCATGTGTTTCGCAATGCCATCCTGCTGGTGGTGGCCGGCATTCCCCAGGCGCTGATCAGCGTATTTTTCGCCGGCTCCCTGCTGATCGAAGTGATCTTCTCCCTCGATGGCCTGGGACGCATGAGCTACGAGGCGGCAGTGTCGCGGGATTATCCGGTGGTGTTCGGCTCGCTGTTCATCTTTACCCTGTTCGGCTTGCTGGTACGGCTGATCGGTGACCTGTGCTACACCCTGGTCGACCCGCGCATCGACTTTGCCACGAGGGCGCACTGATGTTCAGCCTGTCGCCGGTATCGCGCAGGCGCCTGCAGCGCTTTCGGCGCAATCGTCGCGGGTGGATTTCGTTGTGGCTGTTTGGCCTGTTGTTGCTGGTGAGCCTGGGCGCCGAGCTGGTGGCCAACGACAAGCCGTTGTTGCTGGGCTATCAGGGCCAGCTGTATTTCCCGGCCTTCAAACGCTACAGCGAACAGCAATTTGGCGGCCAGTTGCCATTTCAGCCGGATTATCGCAGCCAGTACGTACGCCAACTGATCGAGGGCCAGAACGGTTGGATGCTGTTTGCCCCGGTGCCCTTTGGTGCCGATACGCCGAACTACGATCTGCTGGTGCCCGCCCCCAGCCCGCCGTCAGCGGCAAACTGGCTGGGCACCGACGATCAGGCCCGTGATGTACTGGCGCGGGTGCTGTATGGCACCCGGGTGTCGATTCTATTTGCCCTGGCCCTCACGCTGATCAGCACGGTGATCGGTATAACGGCGGGCGCCCTGCAGGGCTATCACGGCGGTTGGGTCGACCTGATTGGCCAGCGTCTGCTGGAAGTCTGGTCGGGCTTGCCGGTGCTGTACCTGCTGATCATCCTCAGCGGTTTTGTCGAGCCGAATTTCTGGTGGCTGCTGGGGATCATGGCGCTGTTTTCATGGCTGGCGCTGGTGGACGTGGTGCGCGCCGAGTTTCTTCGTGGGCGCAACCTCGAGTACGTGCTGGCCGCCCGCGCCCTGGGCCTGCCGGACCGCTGGGTGATCCTGCGGCACATCCTGCCCAACGCGATGAACGCCACCCTCACCTATCTGCCGTTCATCCTGACCGGCGCCATCACCACCCTCACTGCCCTGGATTTTCTCGGTTTCGGCATGCCGGCCGGCAGTGCATCGCTGGGCGAGCTGGTGACCCAGGGCAAGCAGCATTTACAGGCGCCGTGGCTGGGCTTTACCGCCTTCTTTGCCCTGGCGTTGATCCTCTCGCTGCTGGTGTTCATTGGCGATGCCTTGCGCGAAGCCTTCGATCCACGGGCATAATCGCAGCCTTTACCCCCGGCGGAGCGGCCCATGCAGGACAGTGACAGCCTCAAGGATTATCAGCAGGTGCGCCTGCTGGCGATTCGTTCGCTGTTCGAGATCATCGAGCAGTCCAGCGAGGGTACGATCATCGTCGACCGTGATGCGCGCATCGTCTGGATGAACGAGCGCTATGCCCGGCGCTTTGGCCTTGAAGACGCCAGCAGCGCTATCGGCCAACCGTGCGAGAGCGTCATTCCCGGCAGCCTGATGCGCGAGGTGGTGAGCAATGGCCGTCCCATTTTGCTGGACATGCTCGACACCCCCAAGGAGCCGCTGGTGGTCATGCGCCTGCCGGTGCACGACGCTGCCGGCAAGCTGATTGGCGCCATCGGTTTCGCCCTGTTCGATGAGCTGCGCAGCCTTTCGCCGCTGCTCAAGCGCTACGCCAGCATGCAGCAGGAGCTGGCCTCGACCCGCTCGTTGTTGCGCGCCCGCCAGGCCAAGTACAGCTTTGCCCAGTTCATCGGCACCAGCGTCGCCAGCCTTGAGGTCAAGCGCCGCGCCCGGCGTGGCGCCAGCAGTGACTCACCGGTGTTGCTGCTGGGTGAAACCGGCACCGGCAAAGAGTTGCTGGCCCATGCCATCCATGCCGCCTCGCCGCGGGCACACAAGGCGTTTGTCAGCATCAACAGTGCGGCAATCCCGGAAACCCTGCTCGAAGCCGAATTCTTCGGTACCGCCCCAGGTGCCTTTACCGGCGCCGAGCGCAAGGGCCGCCCGGGTAAATTGCAGATTGCCGAGGGCGGTACGCTGTTCCTCGATGAGATCGGTGACATGCCGTTGCCACTGCAGAGCAAACTGCTGAGGGTACTGCAGGAGAAGGAATACGAGCCGGTCGGCTCCAACCAGATGATCCAGAGCGATGTGCGGATCATTGCCGCGACCTCCACTGACCTGCAGGCGGCCATGGCCCGTGGCGAGTTTCGCGCCGATCTGTTTTACCGCTTGAACGTGCTGCCGATTCAGGTACCACCGTTGCGCGAACGCCTGGAGGATTTGCCGGCACTGAGCGAGGCGATTCTGGAAGAGTTGGGGAGCCAGCACGAGCTGGACAATGACGCCCAGGCGCTGCTCGCCCGGCATGCCTGGCCGGGCAACATCCGCGAGCTGCGCAATGTGCTGGAACGGGTAACCTTGCTGGCCGATCAGCCGCGCCTGGGGCTGCGCGATGTTCAGGCGGCGCTGGGCGACCTGGCGCCACTGCAGGTCCAGGCTGCACCACTGAGTTATCGACAGGCGTGTGCCGATTTTGAGCGGCAGTTGCTGGAAAACACCCTGGTGCGGTGTGCCGGAAATGTGCCGCAGGCGGCGCAGCAGTTGGGGTTGGGGCGCTCGACGCTGTACAAGAAGTTGGTGGCGCTGGGTATCAAGTCTCAATAAAGAGACCGGGGTTTCCTTTTTGAGATAGTCCTCGCGGGGCAAGCTCGCTCCCACCGGGATGGCGGCGTCCCTGTAGGAGCGGGCTTGCCCCGCGAAAGCACCAGTCTCAATATAGAGACATGCACACTATCAAAATAAAATAAACACAACAAAATCAAATATTTACCTAATTGGCACGATTCCCGCTATCTCCTTCCCACCCACAAAAACAAGATGTACCCAAGGAGACACTCGATGAGTGTAATCATCGCCCTGGCAGCCCTGACGCTGCTGATGCTGGCTGCCTACCGTGGTTATAGCGTTATCCTCTTCGCCCCCATTGCCGCCCTTGGCGCGGTGCTGCTGACCGACCCCTCCGCCGTCGCCCCGGCCTTTACCGGGGTATTCATGGAAAAAATGGTCGGCTTCATCAAGCTGTACTTCCCGGTGTTTCTGCTCGGCGCCGTGTTCGGCAAATTGATTGAACTGTCGGGCTTTTCACGCTCGATCGTCGCCGCCGCCATTCGCCTGCTCGGCACACGCCAGGCCATGCTGGTGATCGTGCTGGTCTGCGCCCTGCTCACTTATGGCGGCGTGTCGCTGTTCGTGGTGGTGTTTGCGGTGTATCCGTTTGCCGCCGAGATGTTCCGCCAGAGCAACATCCCCAAGCGCCTGATCCCAGCGACCATCGCCCTGGGCGCGTTCTCGTTCACCATGGATGCGCTGCCCGGCACCCCGCAGATCCAGAACATCATCCCCAGCACCTTCTTCAACACCACCGCCTGGGCCGCGCCTTGGCTGGGCCTGATCGGCACCCTGTTCGTGTTCTGCACCGGCATGCTCTACCTGCAACGCCAGCGCAACAAGGCCCAGCGCGCGGGTGAAGGTTACGGCTCAGCATTGCGCAACGAGCCGGAAACCGCCGCCGACCTCAAGTTGCCCAACCCGCTGCTGGCGCTGTCGCCATTGCTGCTGGTGGGGGTGATGAACTTGCTGTTTACCCACTGGATTCCGGCCTGGTACGGCAAGAGCCACACCTTGAGCCTGCCGGGTATGAGCACGCCGGTGCAGACCGATATTGCCAAGCTCACGGCAATCTGGGCGGTAGAAGCGGCCTTGCTGCTGGGCATCCTGCTGGTGCTGGTGGCAGGCTTCGGCGCGATCAAGAGCCGCCTGGCCGAGGGCAGCAAAAGCGCGGTCAGCGGCGCTTTGCTGGCAGCGATGAACACCGCCTCCGAGTATGGCTTTGGTGCCGTGATCGCCTCGCTGCCGGGCTTTCTGGTACTGGCCGATGCCTTGCGCGCGATCCCCAACCCGCTGGTCAACGAAGCGATTACCGTGACCCTGCTGGCGGGTATCACCGGCTCCGCTTCCGGCGGCATGAGCATTGCTCTGGCAGCGATGTCGGACAGCTTCATTGCCGCCGCCAACGCGGCGAACATTCCCCTTGAAGTGCTGCACCGGGTTGCTGCCATGGCCAGCGGCGGCATGGACACCCTGCCGCACAACGGCGCGGTGATCACCCTGCTGGCAGTCACCGGCCTGACCCACCGTGAGGCCTACAAGGACATTTTTGGCATTACCCTGATCAAGACCCTGGCGGTGTTCGTGGTGATTGCTACGTTCTATGCCACCGGTATCGTCTAAGGAGCACCCCATGAGTCTCAACGGCAAGACAGCAGTAGTCACCGGCTCTACCAGCGGCATCGGCCTGGGCATTGCCCAGGTATTGGCCAAGGCCGGCGCCAACCTGATCCTCAATGGCTTCGGCGATGCCAGCGCGGCCATTGCCGAAGTCGCCCGCCACGGTACCCGGGTCGGCCATCACCCGGCGGACCTCAGTGACGTGGCGCAGATCGAAGACCTGTTTGCCTACGCGATGCGCGAGTTCGGCGGCGTCGATATTCTCGTCAACAATGCCGGCATCCAGCATGTGGCGGCAGTCGAAGAGTTCCCCGTGGAGCGCTGGGACTCGATCATCGCCGTCAATCTCTCGGCGGTGTTTCATGGCACCCGCCTGGTGCTGGCGGGCATGCGTGCGCGCAACTGGGGGCGGATCGTCAACATCGCCTCCGTGCACGGCCAGGTCGGCTCTACCGGCAAGGCCGCCTACGTTGCCGCCAAGCACGGGGTGGTGGGCCTGACCAAGGTGGTCGGGCTGGAAACCGCCACCAGCAATGTCACCTGCAACGCCATCTGCCCGGGCTGGGTGCTGACGCCACTGGTGCAGAAACAGATCGATGACCGTGCCGCCAACGGGGCCGATCCGCAGCAGGCCCAACACGATCTGCTGGCCGAGAAGCAGCCATCTTTGGCCTTTGTCACTCCCGAACACCTGGGTGAGCTGGTATTGTTCCTCTGTAGCGAGGCTGGCAGTCAGGTTCGTGGCGCTGCCTGGAACATCGATGGCGGCTGGCTGGCCCAGTGACGGGCAGCCTTGGACCCTGGCTGCGGCATCGTGTTTTTTTATCTGCAAGGAGGCCTTATGCGCCCACTCTCCCTCACTGCGTTGTTCACCCTGACCCTGGCAGTCGGTACTTCGGTACAGGCCGCCAGCCTCAAGGATGTGGCGCCCTACCCCGAGGCCGAAAAAGGCTTTACCCGCCAGGTGATCCACCTGCCAAAACAGGCTGACGAGTCGGCCTACAAGCTCGAAGTGCTGGCTGGCAAACAGCTGGAAGTCGACTGCAACCGCCAGCACCTGGGCGGCAGCCTGGAAGAACAAACCCTGCAAGGCTGGGGCTACAGCTATTACCGCCTGGAAAAAGTCTCGGGCCCGGCCTCGACCCTGATGGCCTGCCCGGACGGCAAGAAAAAACAGGCCTTCGTGCCGGTGGTCGGCGACGGCTTCATGCTGCGCTACAACAGCAAGCTACCGGTGGTGGTGTATGTGCCGGAAGGCGTTGAAGTGCGCTACCGCGTCTGGTCGGCATCGAACAAAGTGAAAAAAGCTACAGTGGAATAAAGCGCTCCTACAGTCCGGAGGAAGGCATGAACGAAGTGCTCTGGCGCCCAAGCGAGGCGCGTATTCAGGCAAGTCGCATGGATGCCTTTCGCCGGCAGGTCAATCAGCAGTTTGGCCTTGCGTTAAGCGACTACCCCGATTTGCATCGCTGGAGCATCGACCAGCGTGCAGCGTTCTGGCAAACCCTTGCCGAGTATTTCCAGGTTCGCTGGCAGCAGCCGGCCACCCAGGTGCTCGACGAAGGCCCGCAAATGCCCGATGCGCGCTGGTTCCCGGGCGCCACCCTGAACTTTGCCGAGCACTTGCTGCGCCGCCGTGATGCTCATCCGGCATTGATCGTGGTACGCGAAGACGGCGAGCGGCGGGTCATCAGCCATGCCGAGTTGGCCACACAGGTAGCCGGCCTGCAACGCAGCTTCAAAGCCGCCGGCATCGGCGCTGGCGACCGGGTTGCCGCCTGCATGCCCAACACCTGGCAAACCCTGGTGGCCATGCTCGCCTGCACCAGCCTCGGGGCCATCTGGTCGTGCTCGTCGCCCGAGTTCGGCACCCACGGCATCATCGACCGCTTCGGCCAGATCGAGCCAAAGCTGCTGATGGTTTGTGCCGGCTACCAGTACGCCGGCAACGCGATCGATCAGGTCGACAAGATCAACCAGGTACTGGCGCAACTGCCAACGCTGCAACAATTGCTGGTGGTGCCCTACACCCGCGCGCACACCGGCACCGACGAATTCAACTGCCAGGCCCACGTCAGCCTGTGGGACGACTTCTACCAACCCGGCGGCGAACCACAGTTCACCGCGCTGGCGTTCAATCACCCGTTGTACATCCTCTATTCCAGCGGAACCACCGGTGTGCCCAAGTGCATCGTCCACAGCGCCGGAGGCGTGTTGCTGCAGCACCTCAAGGAGCACGGCCTGCACAACGATCTGGGCGACGATGACGTGCTGTTCTACTACACCACCTGCGGCTGGATGATGTGGAACTGGCTGGCCAGCGGCCTTGCCGTGGGCGCGACCCTGGTGCTGTACGACGGCTCGCCGTTTCATCCGGGCCCTGAACGCCTGCTCGAGCTGATCGACCGCGAGCGCATCACGGCATTCGGCACCAGCGCCAAGTACCTGGCAGCCCTTGAGCAGGCCGGCCTGCAGCCACGCCTGAGTCATCGCCTGGATTCACTCAAGCTGCTGCTGTCGACCGGATCGCCGTTGTCGCCGCAAAGCTACGACTACGTCTACCGCGAATTCAAGCGCGACCTGTGCCTGGCGTCGATGTCAGGCGGTACCGATATCGTCTCCTGCTTCGTCATAGGCAACCCGCTGTTGCCGGTACGTCGCGGGCAGATCCAGTGCAAGAGCCTGGGTATGGCGGTCGAGGTCTGGGATGACGACGGTCATGCGCTGATCGGCGAGAAAGGCGAGCTGGTCTGCACCCGCAACTTTCCAGCGATCCCTTTGGGCTTCTGGAATGACCCGCAAGGCGAGCGCTTTCATGCTGCTTACTTCAGCCAGTTCCCCGGGGTCTGGGCCCAGGGTGACTACGCCGAAGAGCTGGCCGATGGCGGCATGCTGATCCATGGCCGCTCGGACGCAGTGCTCAACCCCGGCGGGGTGCGCATCGGCACCGCGGAAATCTATCGCCAGGTCGAGAAAATCCCCGAGGTCATCGAAAGCGTCGCCATCGGCCAGCGTTGGCACAACGATGTGCGGGTGGTGCTGTTCGTGCGCCTGCGTGAGGGCCTGCAGCTGGATGCCGCCTTGCAGGCGCGTATTCGCCAGGTGATCCGCAGCAACACCACGCCACGGCATGTGCCGGCGATCATCGCTGCTGTCACCGACATCCCGCGCACTATCAGCGGCAAGATCGTTGAGCTGGCGATCCGCAACGTAGTGCACGGGGAGCCGGTGAAGAACACCGACGCCCTGGCCAACCCCGAGGCCCTCGAGCAATTTCGCGACCGCCAAGAGTTGCGCGATCAGGCATAATGCGCGGTTTTTACCCGTTGCGAAGGTAGGTTGAGATGAAAGCACAGGCCCGGCATATTCTGGTCAAGACCGCTGAAGAGGCCGAACAGCTCAAGCAACGCATCGCCAAGGGCGAGGCGTTCGATGTGCTGGCCAAGAAGTATTCGACTTGCCCGTCCGGCAAGCGCGGTGGCGACCTGGGCGAAGTGCGCCCGGGGCAGATGGTCGGCGCCATCGACCAGGTGATTTTCAAGAAACCGCTGCGCACTGTGCACGGCCCGATCAAGAGCAAGTTCGGCTATCACCTGGTACAGGTGTTCTACCGCGATTAAAGGCTGTCGCGCCGCCGCTGCGCGCGTTGATTACGCAGGTTGTCAAGGTCGTTGCGCAGGCCGACGATCAAGTTGGAAATCGCCCGGCTGCTGGTCAGTTGCTCGGCACTGATGCCGGTGACCAGCAGGTCGACCCGCTCACAGCTGCGGTCGAACACCCGTACGGTCAGCGAACGATCGGCGGCCAGGGTGCACTGGCAGCGGGTGGGTAGAAAACTGCTTTCTATGATGTTGCGCAACTCCAGGGTCGAGAGCATCGGTACATCTCCTTGGCAGGTGGCGGACAGCGGTTCCGTGCTGCCCGGTTCAGCCCCAAGACTAGGCCATATTTCCCAATTGAATCAGACCCTTTCACTATAAGGACTTCACTGTTTTTGCCGCCCGAAGGCAGTAGCGGCTATTCGCCACCTAGCATTTTTGTCAGTTGTCGATATTTCTGATTGCTCTATACATCAAGGCACAACCCATCCAGCACGCACAGGGAAGCTGGATCTGCAGTGGTTAGACCCTGTTTGGAAATGGAGCCTGCCTGATGCGAACCTCGCTTATCGCGGTACTCAGCGCCCTGCCTTTCACCGCCATTGCCCAGAACCTAGTGGTTGGGCCCGGCGATACCCTCGGTGCCGTCGTCCAGACGCCGTTGATCGATGACTTCCTGATGACCGGCGGGACCCTGCAGTCCCTGGCCCAGGGCGATGCCCGCGATACGTTCAATATGTCGGCGGGGCAGATCATCGGTGCCTTTGAAGACGGTGACGTGGCGTTCTTTTCAGGTGGCAGCATCGGCCGGGTCGACATGAAGCTCGACAACAACATCTTCAGCATGTCCGGTGGCACTATCGTCGGCAACCTGGTCACCGGTTTTGGCAACGACCAGATATTTCTCAATGCCGGTAAAATCGGCGGCAACATCAGCACCAGCGGCGGCACGGATGTGTTCGTGATTACCGGTGGCGAGTTGCTAGGCGACCTGCGCGCCAGCTTCGGCAACGACTCGCTCAAATGGCAGGGCGGGGATATTCGCGGTACCGTCGACATGGGCGGTGACGATGACGTAGCCGTGCTCAAGGACCTTGGCAGCGCGGTACTGAACATCACCGTCAATGGCGGTGCCGGCATCGACCGCCTGACTTTCGATAACAGCCAGCCGGTAGGTGGCGAGCGCTACATCAACTGGGAAACCGTCAGCCTGATCAACGCCAGCCTGTTCAAGCTGGACAACACCCTGACCCTGGGTGATGCCAGCGTCGTTACGGCGCCCACCAGCCTGAGCATCGACAGCAGCAGCTCGCTGGTCTCGCGCTCCGGCACGATCAGCCCGTTCACCGCCGGCCAGCCGCTGACCGTCAACAACAGCGGGCTTATCGACCTGAGCAGCGGTGGCGACGCCCAAGGACGCCTGACCATCAACGGCAACTATGTCGGCAACGGCGGCACCCTCAAGCTCAACAGCGTGTTGGCCGGCGACGGCGCGGCATCCGATCGCCTGGTCGTCAGCCGAGGGACGATTTCTGGCACCACCAACCTGCAGATCAGCAACTTCGGCGGCGCGGGTGCCGTGACCAGCCAGAATGGCATCCAGGTGGTTGAGGCGGCCAACGGAGCCACCAGCAGCAACAGTGCCTTCGTCCAGACCCAGACCCTTTCGGCCGGCGCGTTTGACTACCGTTTGTTCAAAGGCGGAGTGACCGCCGATAGTGTCAATAGCTGGTACCTGCGCTCCACCGTAGTAGCGCCCACCCCGCTGCCGCAGCCAGAACCAGGGAACCCGGACCCGGGTACGCCTGTTGATCCTGGCACCCCGGTGGATCCAGGTACGCCTGTTGATCCTGGAACCCCGGTGGTCGTGGTCCCCCTCCCCACTCCGGCGCCGGCCCCAGGTTTGCCTGATTTGCCGCCACCCACGCCGGGCGTGAGCATCCCGCTTTACCGTCCAGAAGTCGCCGTGTATGCAGCAGCGCCACGGGCGGCAGCGCTGCTGGCGCGTTCGGCCCTGGGCACCTTTCATCAACGTCAGGGTGACCAGACGCTGTTGAGCGAGAGCGGCGCGGTTTCAGCCAGCTGGGGCCAAGCGTATGGCAACCGTTTTCACCAGAGCTGGTCGGGTACCGTCGCCCCCAGCCTGGATGGCAGCCTGTATGGCTTCAAGGTTGGCCAGGACCTGTACGCCTGGCAAAACGACAATGGCTATCGCCAGCATGTCGGCCTGTATGTCGGCCACAGCCGCTTGAACGGCGATGTCAAAGGCTTTGCCCTGGGCATCGAGGACAGTGCCGTGGGTGACCTGAAGCTCGACAGTGACAGCGTCGGCGCCTACTGGACCCTGATCGGTCCGCAGCGCTGGTACCTCGATGCCGTGGTGCAGTATTCGGACCTGGACGGCCGGGCCAAATCCGATCGGGGCGACAAGCTCGATCTGGATGGGAATGCCTGGACAGCGTCGCTGGAAGCGGGCTACCCGATTGCCCTGACGCCTGAATGGAGCCTGGAGCCCCAGGCCCAGATCATCGCCCAGAAGGTCTCGCTGGACAGCGCCAACGACCAGGTCGCCCATGTCAGCTACGACGCCCAGACTGAACTGACCGGTCGCCTGGGTGTACGCCTGGAGGGCAGCTTCAAGTCTGCCGGCATGCCGTTGCAGCCTTACCTGCAAGCCAACATCTGGCACGGCGATGGCGGCCGCGACACGCTGACCTTCGATGACATCGACCAGATCAAGACCGACTACCGCTACACGTCGCTGGAGGTCGGCACCGGCCTGGTTGCGCAAATCAACCAGAGCGTCAGCGTGCACTTCGGCATCGACTACAGCACCAACATCGACGCCCACCAACAGGAACGGGTCGGCGCCAACCTCGGCGTGCGCCTGAGCTACTAAGCCCGCCGCGCTGCCAGCAAGCCGACACCGGCGCAACTGAGCAGCGTGGCACTGACCCTGTTGAACACCCGCCGTGGGCCGGGCTGGCTGAACCAGCGCTGCAGGTAGGCGCCCAGCCAGCCATAAATGGCAATCGCCAGCCACTCCAGCAGCAGGAACATGCCACCCAGCCAGGCGAACTGCTCGGCAACCGGCACCGGGCTACCGACGCTGATGAATTGCGGCAGGAAGGCGGTGAAGATCAGAATCGCCTTGGGGTTGCCCGCAGCCACCCAAAACTCCTGGCGCGCCAGACGCAGGGCGCCACGGCTGCGCTCGCTGACCACCGCCGCCTCGCCCACCGGCGCCCGCCACAACTGCCAGGCGATATAGAACAGGTAGGCGGCGCCCAGCACCTTGACCGCCAGGAACAGGTACTCGCTGGTGTGCAGCACCACCGCCAGGCCCATGGCTGCCAGCACGATCATCCCGGCAAAGGCCAGCAACCGGCCAATCCCTGCCACACAGGCAATACGCAGGCCGTAACGGCTGGCATTGTTCAGTGACAACAGGTTATTCGGGCCGGGTGCCATGTTCAGGGCAAAGCAGGCCGGGATGAACAGCGCGAGGGTGGACAAGTCCATGGTGGCTCTCCGGTGACAGGAGCCACAAGGTTCCAGCGCACACCGTGTCGGGGTCAAGGTACAGCTGAGCGAAAAAACTGTGTTCCTGGCTATACAGATTGATCCTTTTGCAACAACAACTTGGCGCTGGGCTAAAGCGAATCGCTTGAACGAGCCCCGCGACTGATAGCAAAACAATATCAGTTTCTGCCCCGGGCTTGGCTATACCTCCCTCTGGCACATGAGTGCCCAGGTGCACGGAGACTGCACACAGGAAAGCAGCGCACCGCCACCTGCCCTGTCAACGCTCGGAAAAGGACATTTCCATGGAAAGCATCGGTGTACTCGCCACCCAGACCAACTGGAACGGCGGCCAACGTCTCACCCTCACTTCCGGCGACACCGCCACCTGCACAACCCTGAGCCCGGGACAGCTGTACGGTATCTTTATGTACAACTCGGCACAAAACCAAACCAGCGCCACGGTCAATGTGAACTGGAGCAATAGCCAGCCGCCCTGCCCGATCACCGTACCTGGCACCACGGCCAATGCGGGCCTTGCGGCAGTGGGTTTTGTCTCGGGTACCGATACCCAGACAGTCTCGGTGTCGATATCCCCCAACAGTGGCAATGCCCAGGTGGATGTCTGGCTCGGCAGCGTGAGCATGCCCACCAACACTGCAGGCCTGAACAACCAGCCGTTGCAGGCCAATGGCGATCAGTACCCGTTCAGCAAGTACAGTCGCTACTATGCGGTGCCGCCGTCAAAATGGATGAGCCTGACGATCGCCAGCAAGATCACCCAGTTCGTGTCCTGTCAGTTCCGCGAGGCCAAGGCGATCGTGTACGTGGTCAATGAAACCTCCAACGGCCTGCTGCCCAACCAGATCACCACGATCGGGCCAACCGCCAAAGAGCCCGGGGTGGTGACCATCCAGACCTCGAACATCCAGAGCATCACCTCCAACCTGCAAGGCGACGCAAGCCAATGGGTATGGATGGACGCCGACAGCCCGCAGGATTCGCAATCGGCGAGCATTGCCCTGCAATCCTTGTAACCGCGGCTGAGCCTGCGCAGACGCCCCTCCCGGCAACGTGGGGGGCGTTTTTTAGCCGGTGAATTACTCGCGGCAGCTTGATAAGCTCAAGGCTTGGCCCCTTGAGACTGACGTGCATGCACCGGGCACCTGCAAAAAACCATACCCTGTTCTGGCGTGATCCGGCCCTGCCCTATGTCGAAAGCCGACGTGCCTGCGACAGCCGTGCCTGCTACAAGGCGCACAGCCATCCGACGTTCTCGATTGGTGCGGTCGATCTGGGTTGCAGCGTGTTCACCGGCGCAGGCAAAGCGCAAACGCGCCTGTTCCCGGGCACCCTGGTGTTCGTCCCGGCGCACTGCGTGCACGCCTGCAACCCCGAACCCGGGCTGAGCTGGAGTTACCAGATGCTCCACCTGGATGCCGCCTGGTTGCAGGCCTTGCGCATGGAGTCCGCCTTGGCACCGCAGGTCCAGGGAAAACCGGCGCGAATCACCCGCAACCCTTCTACCTATGAGCGCTTCACCCGGCTCAATGAGCTGTTGTTCTCTCAAGCCACCCCTCAGGAGAAAGAGGCCGCGTTGATCGAGTTCATCGGCGATCATGACGAGCAGCGCACAGCCCCCTTGGCAAAAACGCCAACGTACCTCGACTGCAGTCTCGAAGACTTGCTCCAGCGGCTTGCGCAGGAAGACGCCGACAGCCTGCCGCTCGGTGAGCTGGCGAGCAGCGCCGGCATGGGCCGCTACCAGCTGATCCGCGCGTTCCGCGCCGCGACCGGCCTTACCCCCCACGCCTGGCAGTTGAACCTGCGCGTCAACCGCGCGCGCCAGTGGCTGCGCAAGGGCCAGGACATGGCCGATATCGCCTACCGCCTGGGCTTCGCCGACCAGAGCCACTTCCAGCGAGTGTTCAAGGCCCATACCGGGGTGACGCCTGGCTTGTACCGCGGCTGAGCGTGCAATTTTATTCAATACAACTGCGGCACCCGCTACGGACAATCAGCAGCCCTCTCGCTGAAGAAGTCCGAAATCGATGGAACAGTTCCTGATCATCGCCGCAGCGCATTTTCTCGCGTTGCTGTCACCCGGCCCTGATTTTTTCCTGGTCGCACGCACCTCGATGAGCGCCGGCTGGCTCAAAGCGACCGGCGCCTGCCTGGGCATCGCCCTGGCCAACGGCGTGTTCATTGTGGCCGCCTTCAGCGGCGTCTCGGCGCTGCAGCCAGACAGCGCGTTGTTCGTCGCCCTGCAACTGGCCGGCTGCGCCTACCTGTTGTACATCGGCGTGCTGTTCATTCGTCATGCCGGCGGTAGTTCACTGACTCAGGCAAGCGCTCACCACGCTGCGCTAAACAGTCCCTGGTTCAAGAGCCTGGTCATGGGTTTTTTGTCGGCAATCCTCAATCCGAAAAACGCCCTGTTCTATGTCAGCCTGGCAAGCATGGTTAGTGGCAGCCAGACCAGCGCCGGCTGGAAACTGCTGTACGCTGGGTGGATGTTCAGCGCGGTGCTGCTCTGGGATTTGCTGGTAGCCGCGGCCATCGGCAACCTGCGTGTGCGCAGGCGCTTTGCCCGCCTGCTGCCTTGGCTTGAGCGGGTATCGGGGGCGGTGCTGATACTCTTGGCACTCGGGGTGATCATTCACCTGGGCTGGCGTTGAGTACCGTGAGGCTGGCAAGGTCGAGCAGGCTGAACTGGCCGCTGGCCCAGCCGCCAGTGTCGATATGCCAGATGTTGCCTAGCACCCGTACCTCGCGCTGCGGGGTATGCCCGACGACCAACGCCCGCAGCCCCTCGACCGGTGTGTCATCGCCGGCATACAGGCGTTTGCGCGACCATTGGCAGACCTCCTGGACCTCGCTCGGTGGCGTGCCCGCCAGCAACTCACGCAACTGCGACCAGTGGCGGAACGGGCAATCGGCATGCAGCAGGGCAATCAGCCCGTCTGCGGTTTCAACCTCCAGCGCCAGCGGCATGCGCCGAAAGCGTTCGGCAAAGCGCGCCTGTTCATCGGCGTCCAGGGCCAGGAACCAGCCGCCGCCGGCGGCGCGGTACTGGCTGTAGTCGAGCGTACCGCCGTCAACGTGGGTGACCGCCAGGGCTTCATGATTGCCTTGCACCGCGTGAAACCACGGCCGCGCCAGCCATTCCAGGGCCTGCGGGCACTCCGGACCGCGGTCGACCAGGTCGCCGACGCTGAACAGGCGGTCCACCGCGGGATCGAAACCGATGGCCGTCAGCCGTTCCTGCAGGCGTGAAAAATGCCCGTGGATGTCGCCCACGGCAATATCGCGCCCGCGCGTGTTGGCTGTAAATCGCTCGATCCTGCGCACTACCGACTCCTCTGTTTTCAATCTGCACAGGCGTACAATGAAGCCTGTGCAGTGAACTGCGCAAGGCTGCACCTGGAGGTGAATCATGCGCCCTGCCCTGACCCTGGCCACCTTGAGCCTGCTGGCCTTCAACAGCCTGGCGCAACCTGCGGCCACGTCCAACGTCGAAGTCACCTTCGACAAACCCGAACACTTTCGCGATGCCAGCCTCGACAGCAACGGCTACCAACGCGGCGCCGATGCCTATGTCATGAAGGAGCTGAGCGCCTACCTGGTCAAGCTTGGCCAGCGTTACCTGCCGCCCGGCCAGAGCCTGCGCATCGATATCCGCGACATCGACCTGGCTGGCCAGTACGAGCCGTGGCGCGCCAATGCCTATTCGGTGCGGATCATGCGCGACGTCACCTGGCCCAGTATCGACCTGCACTATGTCCTGTCGCAACAGGGCCAGGCATTGAGCCAGGCCGATGCGCACCTGAGTGACAAGTTCTACCTGCAACGCCCGGGGCGGCGTGCCGACACAGACCGCCTGTATGCCGAAAAGGCCATGCTCCAGGAATGGTTCCGCAAGCAGTTCAGCGTGCAGCATCAGACCTCGGGCTTTTAGCCATCAGCTGGTATGCTGGCGATTTTCCAGCCGTCGGATGACGGCAGCAAGCAAGGACGCTTATGCGCAAACGATCTCGCCCCTGGAGTAGCGACGACCTGGGGGGCCTGGCCTTGGGCATCGCTGCTGTGCTTGGCGCAGTGTGGCTGACCCTGTCGAGCTGGATGGACCTGGAGCGAGGCTCGACGCGCATCCCCCGCGGCGGCCGGACCGGGTCCGGATACATCACCTACTACGCCGACCTGCAGCCGCAGGCATTCCACGACACCCTGGTGTTAAACCTGTGGTTTGCCGGCGCATTGCTGGTCGTCGGCCTGGTGTTGTTCTGGGTGGTGTCTAAAATGCGCCGGCACCTGCGATACGGGGGCATCGGCCAAAGACGACGCGACCGCGTTCATCGGCCCGGACGGTGATAGTCGCAGTGTCGACTTTGAGCGGACAGTAACGCCGAACCTGCCCGTGCCCAAGCGGTCCAAACCTTAGAGCCTGTTGTTGTCAACAGTGCCAAGGAGGATACCCATGGTCACCCACTACAAGACCGCCGGCCACCTTGCTTGCGGTCACCACGGCAAGAACCTGACCGCGACCACCGAACTCAATCGGGTCAAATGCCGCAGCTGCCGCAACACCGATGCGTTCAAGACGGCCCGCAAGGACCAGCGCAATGCCGCGCGCCGCGCGCGCAGAGCCAGCACTCAACACGCTTCCAGCGATTGGCGCAGCGCCTGGATCGAGCGCCTGAGCGCCCTGCCCGGCCGCCAGCGTTTGCCACGCGGGTTCGCTGGGCAAGGCTTCGTCTGAGGCAAGTCCCTACCTGGCGCGGATCAAGCGTTTGAGGGCGATGGGCGCGATAAACCGGTGAAACGGCGCCACCGGCAGCATGTACAACCGGCCGAGGCGATTGTGGGTGTGCACCACGGTGGACACCACAATCTCGCGGCGGTTGTCGGCGCCCAGGGGTAGGCGCAGTAATGAAATGTAGACGTCCAGGTGCTTGTCACGGTCGACCAGCAGCACTTCATCCGGGCTATTGCTGATCAGGGTGAAAATCCCGACTCGCTCATTGACCTGGTAAGACGCCTCGTCGCGCTGCAGGTCAATTCTCGACAAACGCCCCAGGTCTTTCAGCCCCAACAACTGCACGATGCGATTGCGCAGCACCATCAGGTTGTCGATCCATCGCGGCATGCTGCTCATCAGCTGCAGAAAATGGCCCAGCGCCGTACGCTCGGCGTTGGCCACCTGCGCCCGGTGAGCGTCAACGAAATCCGCACCGGCCAGTTGCAGGTGGATCCGCGCATTGCCTGGTACCGCACAGCCTGTGATGAGCTTGGTCATCTGCGGGTTTCCTTATGGGCAGGGACGAAAACCGCCCGTCTCGCAATAAAAGCCCGGCTGCATTGCAGGTCGCTGACGATCAGTTCTGGCACCAGCGCGTTCATCTTGAACATCGGGATTTCCCTAAAAGGTAAAGACTGACCTGGCCGCGGTGCTTGTTGCTGAGCACGCGGGCCTCCCTGGCAAGCGGCGAGTCTACAACAGCGCTGCCGCTTACTTGTAGAAAATATCCAGGGTCGCGCCGGCATTGAACTCGCCAAAGGTCGGCGTCGCGGTCATCCATTTCAGGCGTGCCAGGAAGTTATGCGTATTGGTGGTCGAGGTGGTCTTGGGGGTCAGCACGAACTCTTTCTTGAAGAACAAGGCACGCTGGTCGTCTTCGTTGATCAGGCTGATGCCCACCGATTTGTTGTCGGTCGGAATGAGGGTGTCCTGCGCCGCGTTCAACGTCGCGGTCAACGGCTCCAGGTAACCGCCCAGGCCGTAGGCGGCATTGCAGGTGCGCTGTTCGGTGATGGTGAACGGCACCTCCTTGATCGTTGCGCCGACCTTGGCGCCTGAGGTACGGATCGCACCGAAATTGATAACACTCGGCTGGATGGTGATCGACGACTCGCAAGGCAGGTAGCGAAATTTGTTCAAGCCGTTGACGGTGACGTTGTAGCTCTCGCCGGGCCGCACACCGCCAACCCCGTCAAACTGGAACGCCCGGTAGTTGGCAAGTGAAGTGATCGGCCCTTCCTTGTTATCGCCTGCTGGCGACTTCTTGACGAAGAACAACGAGTAGGTCATGGCTTTGCTTTCTTTTTGCCAGCCGCAAGTATCACCTGTTGGACAGCCGGCCACAGTCCAACCGATGTCCAGCTTTCCACCAGTTAGGGAAGAGTACAAATAGTCTTTACCTTGGTAAGTGACGCCGATTTCGATGTCCTTGCCAAGATCGACCCTGTTCGGGTTCATGTAAAAGTAAATTTTTTCACTAGGGCTGCCCTGAAAGTCCACCCAACACTCGACGCTGATGCTTTGCGTGGGTTGTCGCCAAAGAATTGTGCCGGCAGGCAACGAGTTGGGAATGGCGGTGGTATCGGTAATGGTGGTCGTGTCATTGATGAGCGCCGAACCGGTCTTCTGGCATTTCAGCGCATAGCTATCAGGAATGCTCAAAAAAAACAAAACGCCAATAAAAAGTAACTGTCTGCTAAACATGGCAACGCCTTCCGGAATAATCACAACTGCAGCTCGCTTCGACGCGCATGGGCCAGCCCGGCGTCGCTGATAAAGGCGTACGCCACCTGGCTGACGGGCCGGTCGCAGTCGCTCACAGGCAATGGATAGGTTGAAAACGGCGCAATCATCAGATGATCAATGACCTTGCCGCAGGCGGCGCCTGAATGATCAAGCAAACCGACCTCGGTCAGGGTGAGGTAATACGGCGAATCGTTGCGCGCTTCATAGCTGTCGCCTGCAATTGCAGACCAGCGCAGTTGCTCCACAGCCTCCTTGACCGAGCCGGGTATTTGCGGCCGGTAGAACAACTTGAGGTTGTGCTGCAAGGCAATCGCCATGGCGTTGCTGTCGGCGGTTTTTTTCGGAATCTGCAGCACTTTGAGCAACAGCAACGACTCCCGGTCATCAGGCAGGCCAAGCCCCTGGTAGAGGATGTCGGTCGATGCCTTGCTGTTGGCGGGAATGAGCAGCAGTGGCTTGGAAACAGCCATCGGCAGCTCCCGGGTGTCCTGCTGGTCACCCCAACCGAGCTTGACCTGCACCAGCGCCGGCTCATCGGCCTGGTTGACGATAATCACCGGCAGTTGCTTCTGGTTGCCCTCGAAGATGAACCGGGTGAAGCCGTCGAAGGTAATCGACGCCCATGCTGAAGCGCTGGCCATCAAGACCAGAAGGATGCCGATTGAAGTGATGAACCTGCGAAGTGCTGCACAAGCGCTGAGATCGAATTTCATCCGCCGATAATGGCGTGGCCCAGGCCCGGCATGTATCAGACGATTCTTAAAGGATTAAGGTGCATAACGCTTTTTGCTACCCTCGCCCCCCCGCCGTAGATTGCCCGCAAGCCCCGACTTCCGGCACCAAGCGGATATCGACCCGTCGATTGGCTGCCCGGCCGGACTCAGTGTCATTGCGGGTAACCGGTTGACTGGCGGCGAAGCCCTGGACAGCAAAACAGCTGTCGGGGATATCGCCCATCCGCTGCATCCAGTCACGTACTGCTGAGGCCCGAGCCTGCGACAGTTCAAGGTTTTTCGCTACATCGCCGGTGGCATCGGCGTGCCCTGCAATGACAATCAACCAGCCCGGATGGACCTTGATTCCGAGCAGCGCGTTGACCAACACTTTGGTCGAGCCGGATTTGAGTTCAGCGCTGCCGGCGTCGAACAAGCTCAGGCTATCCAGCTGAACGGGCTCAGGCATGACGCGTTTATTGGCCTCAACAGCTTGCCAGTGCTTCCAGCCAAACCAACCGGCCAAGGCGATCACAGCAGTGATCACGAGTAATCCAAGCGTAATTCTACCTCGCCTGATTCGCCGCTCTGCGGCCAACGCGAAAGGGTTCTGCGCAGGCGGCATGACCACAACGGGCATCACCAAGGCGGGTTCAGGCACTCTTGTGAGCTGCGGCACCATCATGCTTGGAGAACTGCTGCGCTGCATACGTTGCATCAAATTGCCGACCTGCTCCAGCAACGCCTGAAACGTCGGTACGGGGACCTGCACCTGGCAATTCAGTTGCTGGTTCAAGCGTCTCAATTCAACTTCCAGGTAGGCTAATGCGGATACGCTTGAAACGCCCCACTCAACGGTCCTTAACAGTGGCTGCAGTTGAGAGAACAACCACCCCAGGATGTCGAGGCGAACGGGTGGCGAAGTCGGCCATAAACGCGGCCATTCACCGACGAGCGCAGTGATCAGCGCAACACCCTCGGCCATGCCAGCCGGACCGTGACGATGACTGCGTGCCAGAGCAAAGGAGGCGGCGGTTTGCAGTTCAGCACCGTTCTGCTCGAACAACCGCAGGCACAGCGCCTCGACTTTGACCCAATCCACGTCCGGGCAGGCCGGGTGGTTCAGTTTGACCAGTTCATCGTGCAGTACCTTGAACCCGTCGAAGCCGTGCGGGTCACCGCCCAGGCGGACACGCATTTCAAACAACGCCGTCATCCAGCCTCCCTTCCTTCATCGAATGTTCACGACTTCGACAGATAGCTCTGCCGCTTGAGGTGCCGCACCAGCACCTTTCCTTCAGGCGCCAGCGTAGTACCGAAGCTCACCCGCCTACCGCCTTTGAGCTGTACGTCCAAGGTGTACTCAAGGTGGCCAGGACGCGACTGCGGTAGCAATACGACGTCGACCGCTGCCAGGCGCGGCTCGAACTTGAGCAAGGTGTTGACCATGGTGCTCATCAGCCCATGTGCAGAGCCGGGCAACCCCTGCAGGATCATCCCCATGTCTGGCAGGCCGTAGTCCGGTAAGTGAGCAAGCGTCCCCGCTCGGCTATTGAGAATACGTTGCAGGTTATCCAGCACCGACAGGGTCTGTTGATCCTCTTCACCGACTTGATTCAGTTCCAACTCACCCTCAAAGTTCTGCAGCAGCAGTTCATAGAGCGAAGGATTCGACTCGGACACACTTCACTCCTTGACCAACGGTCGTAAGCTCAGACGGTTGTCACCCAGTTCGATTACTCGCGGCTTATCGGGATCAAGCTCGTTTCGGCTCAAGGTCAGGCGCCAGGTGTTGAGGTGGGTATCGGGGGAACGGAACAGCGCTACCACCGTCACGAACTGCGCGCCCTGGTCCATCGGCATGCTCAGTTGCGCGCCCTCGCCGGGTTTCACCACCAGAGTGCGCTCATTCAGCAGGTCGGCACTGAGCACGCTGTCACCTTGGCTGAGCAGGCTATCGTAGGTAGCCTTCTCGACAGCCCGGTCGCCACGCAGTTGGTAGACCCGCACCAGGGTCGGCACTGAAAGCCCACTCATGTCGGTCTTGTCCGTGTTCAGCGCTACCCGACCACTGAAGTCAAGGTGCAGGGTTTTCACCTGCGTGTAGAAAATCGCCTTGGCGGTGGCAGTGGTGCTATCGGCCACGGTTTGGCTCAAGCCACAACCGCCCAGCCATGCACTGACCGCTGCCAACGTCATGAAATTAGAAGCGGTACGCCACATGCTGTGTTTCCCTGTGTTGAGGATTGATCTGCAGACCTTGATAGCGGCCCAGGTTGATAGTGATGATGTCCTGCTCCGCCACCCCCAGCACTGCGGTCATACCCAGCTTCGAAGAGGTAACGCCCAGCACAGGTGCTGGCAGATGGCGTACAGGTAGCGACAGTTGCAGCTTCGCCGTGCAGCGCCAGCCCAGGTATACCCGCAGCAGCACCAGCAAATCGCTGTGTAGCTGGCCGCCCGGCAACCAACCGCTGACCTCTTGCGGGTCTTGGGTCAACAACGCCAGGTGCAATTGGCTATTGGCATCCCAGCCGACACTTCCCAACGGAGTGCTCTGAGACAGACTCACTGGATGATCGCTGGACAAGCTGGCCGACTGCGTCAGGGCAACTTTTTGCGGCCAGTGCGCAGTCACCTGTGCAGTTGTGTTGGGCGCCAGCAGTTTGACCAGCGCAACAATCCCCTCGGCATTGCGGGTAGGCAAGCGCATTACACTGAGCAGTGCCAAGAAACGCGACATGGGGGTGGCGATACGCTCGGCGGTGCCGGGAATCCCAAGTCCGATCAGGCCCAATAAGCACTGCGACGTCGCGTCAGTCCCCCCAGCTTCGAACGTGGCGGGGTAGGAGTACTTACGCCAGATGCGGTAGAACTGGGTAAATACCCGGTGATTGAAGATATCGAGAAACGCCGCTAGCGCTTCGTGCCCTTCCCGGCGCTGGGCAATGTCATCCAGGTAGGCGGTTGGCAACGGCGAATCGACACCGTAGAGCCCAAGCAGGCGCGTGCGCACCGTGGCTGGCCGGTGCGCGAAGGCTTCATCGGTCTCGATCGCCTTCAGTTCGCTAGCCGGAAAGCCCATGCCGGGGTCGGGTCGAAAACGCACCGCGTCGTCCGCCGGATGCGCAGAACTGCCCAAGGGCGGCCGGTCCGGCAACGCTTGTTCCAGCAACTGGCAGAAGCGATACAGGTTGGCCTCGGCCACCTGCTGTTTCAGCGTCTGCAGCAACTCATCGGCCTTCAACCGGGAATTCGCTGGCTGTGATTCTCGTTCCATCGCAGGCACTTCCCGGTCGGTTGCAGGATCAATGTAAGCTGGTTACACAGGTGAATATCGGCGTACAGGGCAAAGAAGCGGTTGAGCATTTCACCAAACAGGCTGATGTCACCCTCCCCCGAGAAGCCATTGGCGTCCAAGGTGACCTCGATGCCCACCCCTCGCAGCAGAAAGCCTTTTTCGAAACGCTGAATCAGGTGGTGGTTGACATCGACAATTGCCTCCAGGCGACGTCGGTTCATCTCGCTGGCGGTCCAGTCATATAGCGCCAAGGTGCCGCGCAACACTTCAGCACTGTCGAGCATGGGCAGGAAATTGGAGCCCAGATGACTGAGCACGCGCCAGTGGAAGCGATCACGGTTTGGCGGGTAACAGGGCAAGGTCGGCGCAGACAAGTTACGCACCCGCATGCCGGTTTGGGTGGACTGCACCACAGTATCGAGCAATGTGCCTTGCAGCGCCTTGCGAGGCAGCTGACCGTTGGTGCCCGTCAAGCGTAGTGACAGGCTTTCACGCACCTGCAGCGTGTCTTTATCAAAACCCTCACCGCCGAGGATCAGCCAGGTATCGTGCAGGCCATTGGCGCCGCGTTTCAGGCGAGTATGAAAGTACCGTTCCGGTGCCTCGTCCCGTAGCATCCCGCCTTTGTGGCGAAAGCTGGTGAAGGGGACATAGTCCTGGCGCTCAGCATTTTTCGAAGCGGTGACCCGGTCCACTGAATAGATTTCGGTATGGCCGTCCTGCAGCCGCATGGGGCGCAGCAAGTAGTCACTCTGCAAGGGCTGCAGGGTCAACGGATCAGCTTCCAGCGCGAACAGGTTGATGACCGGCACGGCATGCAAGCGGATATGCTCGGCGCTGGGTGAAAACGCATGCGGCCACGGCTCGCTCAAGACCACGTCCAGTTCAAACCAGGGCGTACCCGCAGCAAGGTCCAACTGTTCCAGGCCACACAGGGTCACGAACATGAACTTCTCGCGAAAGGTGAAATACTCCAAAAGCAGCTGATAACCACTGAAAGCGCTATCGCCTTTGGGCCATAGGAGGTCGTCGTCGGCAAACCCCTTGGGCTTGAAATGACCATCAAGCGCCCGACGCTCCGGCTGCCCTGGCAAGCGCACATACATGGCCTGGCTGTTCAGCGTCAGAGCTTGATGCAGTGCGCTCGCTAACGCGGCATCGGCATTGAGGTACAACGGCAATCGACTGAGATCTATCTGGCCCCAATCCGTCAACCCGCCGCAGGCAAAGCGCAGTCGCAACAGCGAGCGTCCGTCCGGCTCGTGCCCCAGGCGCAGGGACTCCAGCACGAGTGGATGGAGTGTCAACGCCTGAGTGGTGGTGTAGCGACAACGGGTGCGCTGCGGGCCGATGGGCTGCGACAACACCTCAAACCCCTTGGCGATCACCTCGCTGCGCTTCATTTGCTCCAATTCGGGCACCAGTTCGATCACCGACAGCGAGGGAATGGTGCGCAGGTAGTGTGGCCACAGCAGGCTGACCAGCCCTTCGGTCAGCTCCGGCAAGTCATCGTCGAGCTTTTCGCGCAGCCGCCCCATGAGAAAGGCAAACCCTTCGAACAAGCGCTCCACATAAGGGTCGTCCGCCCCAGGCTTGTCCAGGTTCAACTGCGCCGCCCGGTCCGGAAAGGCGTCGGCGAACTCCTTGCCGGCCTCACGCAGGTAGCGCATCTCGGCGTCGAAGTAACGTAGCGTCAGATTGTCCGTGCTCAAAAAAGAATCCCGCTCAATAAAATTTAGCCGCAAAGTACTGCGGCGCGTACCGGATCCATGGCCACCAGCGCCGCCAGCAGCGTCTCCATTCGCTCGGCCAGGGCCGGCTTGTCGGCATCATTGCGCTGTGCTTTCGAGCGCAGCAGCTTAAGCAGGCGCGCCTTGACCTCGAAGCTCAGCTCAGGCTCCCACTCGGTCAACGCCTGGCGCTGGGCGCGGGCATCTAGTTCGCCTAACAGATGAATAGCCAGCTCACTCTTGCTGTACTGCTCGGCCACTCGCGCCATCAGCAGCCGCAGTAGCCAGCGTTGCCGCCCGGTCGCCACGTCGGGGCGGGCCGCCAGCCATGCCAGTGCCTGCTCTACCCCGTCGCTGTCGGCCTGTGCCAGCGCCTCGCTCTCCAGAGAAAGAATCTGGGTGTCTGCACTACCGGATACGCCTACGGGAGCAGGCAACCACTGCTGGGAGCGGGTGCCACTGACCTGCTGACTGATCCACTCGCAGGTGGTCTCATCAGCGAAGGCTGAACCATCGCTCCAGCGCAGCGTCTCAAGCCCTGGCAATCGTTCGAGGAACATGCCCAGGTCGCGTTTGACGATGCCTACCCAGCCACTGTGCGGAGTCGAAAGCTTGCTCAGTGCCTGGTACAGGTACCATTGCAGGTCCAACCAGAAATGGTTCACACCTTCGGCGTACACCCGTTCGACCTGGTCAAGCAATTCATGCCAGCTCTGTTGCAGATACAAGCGCTTGAGCTGTGCCCGGTATTCACCACGAGGCGGCGCGAGACGGGTAATGCCGCCGACATCTTGCGGGGGTACTTGATGCACCGTGTCCCAGCGCAAGCTCTTCATTAAGCGGTGGGCTGCCAGCCAGCCCTTGGGCTGCTCGCGCAGATAACCCGCCAGCCCGCGGCCGTTTTCCAACAGGTCGCGCCCCGATTTGATCGACGTGAGGTTCGCCCCAGCGCTGTGCGTGGTCGCTGCGTGAATTGCGCTGTTCTGCGGCACCAGTGCATCTACGCCACCGGACTGGGTCAAGCGCGCGGACAAAGCGCTATGCAATGCCCCAAGGTTTGGACGCAGGTCTTGCGGCCAGGCGCTGAGCCCGTCTTCCAACCAGGCAAGGGCGGCGACCGTCCGCTGAGCCTCCGCTTTCACCACCTGTGGGTACAGGGAGAGGCTGTCCAGCACCTTGCTGCTGGCCAGCCACTCCAAAGCCATCTTGCGGCTGTTGGGTCGCACGGGCAGGACTTCGGCGGCGTAACGCTGCACCAAGGCCGCCAGCAAACTCAGACCGTCAGCCAACCCAGCCTCTCCCTCCTTGTGCAAGCGCGCCCACAGGTAATACGTGGCTACACGCAGGTCCTTGCACGTTTGGGTCAGCAGCTTGTGCGCCAGTTGCACCACACGGTCCACGTCGGCGCCGGAAAGTTTATTGACCTCTTCACGCATGCGCTGGAAGTCATCGTCATAGACTGGATCCACGCCCACCGGAGAAACGGCATCGATGGGTTGTATCCAGGTCTCCCAAAGCAGCCCGTGTTCGCGCGCCAGGGTCAAGGGCTCATGCTCGGCCAAGCAACTGTCGATCAAGTTCTGCAGGCTCATTCGGCGCTCCCGGCCTGTGCATAGCTCGGCTGGCTATCACCCTCGGCGAGAAAGATTTGCTTGGGCAAGGTGAAGTCACGCAACGTGAGCATAGCCAACGGCCCTGCCCCCAGTTCAGTGCGCAGGTTCCAGGTCAACCCCAAGCCATCGGGCGCTTCAAGCACCAGGCGAAAACGGCTGTCACCATCGTCCAATGGCGTTACCTGGGCTTCTTCGAGCAAACGGATCAAGCCCCACGTGCCCTGATAGTCACCCAACAGTCGCTCGCCGGTATGGACGCTGGTCCAGCTCAGGCGGGTGCCTGGGTAGTCGCTGTGCCCCGGCCAGCGAAAGCGTTGCCAGCTTTCCCGCTGGTTGAAGTACTGATGCCGTTCGCCATTGAGGATGAAGGTGGTTTGCACCACATCGCGTACCGGTTTGCCCTGCAGTTCAAAGCTCAAGCCCATGCCGCCATCGGTGTACAGCACATCGGCCAGATGGCTGAGCTGGTTGATCGCCGTCAGAAACTGCGGGTTGAAGCGCAAACCCTGGCTGTGCCGAGGGTCGGCGACCCAACGACTACCCTCCTTGCGCAGCAGCCCCGCCAGTTGCTGCTGCAGGAACTGCTCGATACGTCCGGATTCGGCACGGATCATCTGCCCCAACATCGGCAGCGATGCATCGCTGGCTGTCGCAACAAAGGGATAGCGCCCGGCAAACGCGCCATGCCATTCATTGACGATCGCCCGTTGCCATTGACTGTTCAGCGCTGCTGCCGAAGGTTGCAGCACGCGCTGCCAGGCCTGGTCCAACGGCTGCACAAACAGCGTCTGTGCGATCCCACCCCACTGCGCGCCCAAGCTGGCGGCAATCAAGCTGCCAAAGGACCGGGTATCAGTCAGGTCGACCTGCTTACCCTGGAACACTGTCTGCGCCAGGGCCTGCGTCATCGCCTGGGGGTCGGGCGCACTGCTGATTTGCTGCAGTTTCAGACGCACACCCGTCACCCGGGTGAGAAATGCCTGCAGGCTCAAGCTGCTGTTGCCACCCTGGCCTTCCGGGCCTTTGCCGAGCACGGCCAGCAACGGCCCGAAGGTGGCATCCAACGGCCCGCTCGGCCCCTGGGGCAACGGGTCGATCACCGCAACCTTGTCCTGGGCCACCAGGGTCTGGGCGGACTTGATCAATGAATCAGTCAAGGCCACGCCGCGGACCCCCGCCTGCCCCTGGTAAGCCAAGGTGTTCATCAAGGCAATCAAGGGCGACTGGCGCACGTCACTCATCAGCGTCAACTGCTCGATCACCTCAGCCAGACTGTCGGACTGCTGCCAGCGCAGGCTGTTGAGAAAATCCATCCAGGCGCGGCTGTAATCCTCAAAGTAACGGGCGGTCAAACGCTCCTTCAGCTCTTCAGGGCGCAGCTCGGCGGCAATATCCGTTGGGTTGTCACTGAGTACCCAGTCGATTTCTTCGCGGCGTGCCTTGGCGGCGTCATCAATGGCCGCACGGACCTGCCCTTCCCAGGCCTGACGGGTGAACACGCCAGGCACGCTGGCGCCAGTGGTGAACAACGCGGTGGCATCGGTGTCGCCGACCATCTGCTGCAGGTTCATGGCCGGGTAGTGATTGGCTGCACTCTCCAGTGCCTGCCGGTACAGGCTGGCTTCGGCATTGCGCTGGCCAAGCTGGCCCAGCAACACTTGACGAACCTGGGCCACCAGCCTCGGGTGGGGCTCGATGGCCCAGCCTGGGTTGACTGACAGCTGTTGCCCGTAGAACTGCCACAAGGTCGGCTCAGCCTTGCCCAAGGTCTCAACCAGGAACGCCGCATCGGCTTTATCCGGACGTGCCAGCATCAGGTAAGCCTTGAGCTGATCATAGGCGTCGCGGGCACGTCGGACACGCTCTGGGCTGTCTGGCGCCAGCTTGACCAGCGCGGCGAGCTGGCTTTGCAACTGCGCCACCGCTGGGTCGCGCAACAATGCATGGTTGGCCTGCACATAATGCGGCCACAGGGCATCACGCAGGGCCTGGCTCTGGTCCAGGCCGAAGCCTTGATACCAGGGCGCGCCCTGATCGGCACGGTAATCCAGGCGTGCCAGTTCGCGCACCAGCTCGCTCAAAGCCTGCAAGGGCTGTTCGGTACCGGGTGACAGTTGCAGGGACGTCAGGGAAGCCTGCACGTGCGCAACCTGGGCGCGATTGCTGACGAAGGACAGCAGCAGCCCAGCCCCCCACAATGCGGCCAAGGTCAGGGCGACGGCATAGCCGACGCGAGGAGCGCTCCAACCCAGGCGCTGCGAGTTAGCGGCCTTGTCACCCAGCACGCCAAGCCAGGCCGGGTCAGGGTGCCAATGATGGCCCGAGTCGACCACGTTCTTTTGTTGCACCGCCAAGCTGAACCACAAGCCGCGCAGGAAGACCCCACGGGTACCCAGTATGTCGGAAAGCGCAGTGCGCCATCGAGCAGTGCCTTCGGCCTGAAGGTCGCGCGACAAGCGCAGGAGAAAATCATGGCCGAGATTTTTTTGGATGTGTGCAAGCCCCTGCTCGCGCAGCGGCGGCTGCAGGCGTTGCAGATGCTCATCCAGTTGCGCAGCCGTGAGTTGACGCGGCAACAGGCAACCTACAGGTTGCGCGCTGCGTGGGTGTTGCGACCATTGGCTGCTGCAGACCTGCCACAGATGCAGTGGCAGTTGCCAGCGCAGGTCTCTGGCTAGATTCTGCAGGCGGCAGACACCTATGCTTACTGAAGCAGTGTCATTACTTTGGTCGTTACTGAGTGCCCAGACGATGCCGTCTAGGCCGCGCCCGAGGGTTAGCGCCTGCCATTGTGCGAGCAGGTTTTGCTCCTGTTCAGACAACAGACTACCGCCGTGCAGCAGCACCGTGCTTTGACCTACCAACCATTTCTGTGCAACCAGGCCTGGAGCGATGACACCGACCTGGTCGGGCTCGCCGACGATTAACAGCAGACGAACCTTGCGGCGCCAGAAAGGGCCGTAAGCCCCCCGCAGGTAGTTCGCTGCTTCAGAGTCGGTTTTGGGGGGCGCGGCCTTGGTATCGGACTTGAACGGCCACCTGTAAGCGTGGCTCACAAGCCTGCCAATTGTGCGCTGCATGACTTGCCATGCGAGTACAGCCATAGCGACCAGCAGTACCCAGCACACTAGGCCCTTGAGCAACATATCCTGCAATGTCGCTCGACTGCCGGGGAGGCCCTCCCACAGCCACCAGGCCACTCCACCGGTGACGACAATCACAGCCATCAACGCCGCCAGTAGAAGCGCCGTGCGCCAGGAAGACAGCGTTTGCGCTTCAACGTTTCGAGTCATCGGGCTCTACAATTCCAAGGGTCAAGGTATGATGAGGATCGCCAGCCAGCCAGGCACAAGGCGCGCCATGCTGCTCGGTGTACCAGGCAGCCAGGGTCTGTACCACCATCCCCTGCAGGTTCCCCAGAGCTCCAAAATTAGCGTCTTGCCTGTTCTGCGTGATGTTCCAGTCGATCAACGATGCGTCGAGCTCTGCGGGCTGGGTGAACGACACACAAACGGGTGTGGGAGCCTCCAGCTCGCTCTGGGTTAACGCGCGCTCAGCCACCACGGTGAGGTCCTCGGACCCGGCCGCGAACCATTCGCCCCGGGAAAACCGTACCCCACCTTGCGAGCCAAGCAACCAGAGCACCGCAGCCTCCCCGGCGGGCAGTCGATGGTCTCGTGCAGCCGGCGAAGAATGACAACCGGCGCAGAGGACACGGGCATCAGCCGGTGAGCGCTGCAGCAGGTCGATGACTACGTCCAGGCTGCGAATACCCCGCCAAGGCTCAGGTTGCTCAGGCAAAAGGACCTCAGGGCATTGCTGGGCCATTTGCGCGGCAAAAGCTCGCCAGGCCGACAGCGAGCCCTGCCAGTAACAACACAAAGGCTGCACGCTGGAACGCTCTGTGCGTTGTAACTGCCACTGCAGCGCAAGCAATATCGCCAATTCCTGCTCACGTGCCTCGACCTCGCGACCGAATGCCTGCTGCAGACGAATCGTTGTGCCCTCAGCCGTCTCCATAACAGCGGGTGGTCGGTGGTCGGGGCTGAACAAAACGCGCGCCTGCTCGGGCTTGCTACAGGCAGCACTTACCAACACCGACTCGACCAGCGCAATTTTCAGGCGATGATGCCGCCACCAGAGTTGACGCTGTTGCTCTGTTGCCTCGGCATAGCACTGCGCGTTGTGGCGATTGAGGCGGTAGCCCAACACCCGCACCATCAAGGCCACCGCCCACACAAGCAGCACCGCGACCACACTGGCCAGGGCCAGGCGTGGCTCGATGAGTGAGCGCACAAGCGCACTGCTCGCCCCCACCAGGGCCACCAGCGCTACGCCTGCGGCCAGCCAGCGTGAGTACAATGGTGGCTGCGCCAGGGGATAAGGTTTGAATTGCGCAGCCCTGTTCATGACGCCGCCAAGGTATCGGGCATGGAACTGACCAAGGTGCAACCACAGCTGCAGCGGTGACCGTGCAACGCCACCGGCCTGCCGTCGAACTCGACCAGGTCGCTGCCTTCGGCGATTTCGGTCAGGCCATGGAGGTTGCAGCGCACGGCATCCCCCTGGCATGCGATGGGCTGGTCGTCACACAGATAGCGCCCTTCCAGCACCTTACCGCCCGCTTCGCGCAGACTGTCACCTTGACGAATGAATGCGTACATTACTCTCCCTCCTGCCGTTCGGCATGATTCACTGGACATGACTGGGGCTGCGGCAACTGCAGCGGGGTCTTGATCGGGTATTCGGGGCTGCCGTAGGCGTAGCAGGAGGTGCTGACCTGGATGTCGTCGCAGGGCAGGAAATGCACGGTGATGCCACAGACTTTCTGGCCGGTGTAGTCGGGAACAAGGGCGAGTTTGCTGTGTTTGCTTTTTTGCGCATCAATCTTTTTGACCCAGGCTAAGTATTTAGGTCTGTCGGCAAACCCAGGAAAGTCATCGGAATAAGCCACGCCTGTTTCCCAATTCACCCTCACTGTCATCCCTGGCTGCCACCGCTCAGGGGCGATGTAGCAACACCCTCCCCCACCACCTTGATATGGACCAATGATGTCGATGGCCGATCGACCATTGACACTAAAGCGGTTGATGGCCCAGTGGGTATGGTTGATACCGTCAATGGTGCTGGCGTAGGCCCCCTCGGCAATCAAGGTGCCAGAAAGGCCGACAAAGGCTGCAAGCATTGCGCGATTCACTGCGGACATGACTGTGGCTCCGGCAACTGCAGAGGGGTCTTGATCGGGTACTCGGGGCTGCCGTAGGCGTAACAGGAAGTAGTGACCTGGATGTCGTCGCAGGGCAGGAAGTGCACGGTGATGCCACAGACTTTTTCGCCGGCGTAGTCGGGGACGTGGACGACTTTGCTGTGCTTGCGTTTTTGCGCTTCAACTTTGTCGAGCCAAGCATCGTACTTGCCTTCATCAGTAAAGCCGGGACACTCATCTGCGAGCTCACTCAGTCCACTCGCCCCGGTTTCCCAATCAACTCTCACCGTCATTCCCGGCTGCCACCGCTCCGGCGCGATGTAACAACATCCGCCACCGCCACCTTGGTAAGCACCAATGATGTCGATGGCCGATCGTCCATCGACACTGAAGCGGTTGATGGCCCAGTGGGTATGGTTGATACCCTCGATAGTGCTCGCGCTGGCAACCGATGCAAACACGATTGCGCTAAGCCCAGAAAGAGCGATTAGCCTTGTGCGATTCACTGCGGACATGACTGTGGCTCCGGCAACTGTAGCGGAGTCTTGATCGGGTACTCGGGGCTGCCGTAGGCGTAACAGGAGGTGCTGACCTGGATGTCGTCGCAGGGCAGGAAATGCACGGTGATGCCACAGACCTTTTCGCTGGTGTAGTCGGGGACGGGGACGAGTTTGCTGTGTTTACGTTTTTGGGCCTCAACTTTGTCCACCCAACTCAAGTACTTGGGCCAATCACCAAAACCAGGAAACTCATCTGCAAGATCACTCAGTCCACTGGCGCCCGTTTCCCAATCAACCTTCACCGTCATCCCCGTCTGCCAACGCTCCGGCGCTATGTAGCAACACCCTCCACCACCACCTTGATACGGACCAATGATGTCGATGGCTGATCGACCATCGACACTGAAGCGGTTGATGGCCCAGTGGGTATGGTTGATTCCGTCGATGGTGCTCGCGCTGGCATCCGATGCAATCACGATTGCGCTAAGCCCAGAAAGAGCGATCAGCATTGTGCGATTCACTGCGGACATGACTGTGGCTCCGGCAGGTAAAGTGGGGTCTTGATCGGGTATTCGGGGCTGCCGTAGGCGTAGCAGGAGGTGCTGACCTGGATGTCGTCGCAGGGCAGGAAATGCACGGTGATGCCGCAGACTTTTTCGCCGGTGTAGTCGGGGACGGGGACGACTTTGCTGTGCTTGCGTTTTTGTGCTCGTATCTCGTCTCTCCAAGCTAAATACTTAGGCCGATCAGCAAAGCCTGGAAAGCCCTTTGAGCTACCGACGCCCGTTTCCCAATCAACCCTCACCGTAATCCCCGGATGCCACCGCTCCGGAGCAATGAAGCAACACCCCCCCCACCACCTTGATACGGACCAATGATGTCAATCGCTGAACGTCCATCCACGCTGAAGCGGTTGATAGCCCAGTGGGTATGGTTGATGCCGTCGATGGTGCTCGCGCCGGCAGCCGGAATGAACATGGCCACGGCCAGGTTGCCGAGGACCACTTTCAGGGCACCGCTGCGAGTCGACATGCACTTTGGGGCGATTTCCTTTGCCAGGCGGCGAAAGCAACGATCACGCCAACTCATCGTTCACCTCGCTCACCTTGGCGTAATGGCCTTCCCAGACCGCAGCAATGTCTCGCTGGACCTGGGCGCGATTCCGGGCATCGACTTGCAAGGTCTGAGCGATGCCGTCAAGCGCTTTCGCCCCGTCCGGCAGTAGCGCCAGGTCCCTCCTGTTGACCTCGCCGAAGAACACCATGCGCTCGTTGAAGTAGCTGCCCCAGGGTTCACGGCCCGCCGCCACGCCCACCTTCAAATAGGTGTTGTTGAGCATGGCGTGGAGAAACCAGGCCCGGGAGTCGTGTACCTGATCGTCAAACAGTGCCCGGAGCAAGCCTTCAGGCATCTGGCGATTGCGGTGCTCGTCCACATTGCCGCGAGCACCTTCAGTCCTGTGATTGTGCTGGCCTTGGGGCGGTGGAAAGAGCTGGCTGACTTTCGCCCGCCCAGCCGCCTTCAACCGCATTCGTTCGGCAATCGTCTGGGCGCTGTTCAGGTAGGTAATCAGCGCGATGGGGTTCACTTGCTTGGCGATGCGCAAGAACGTCAGGTAGGGGTCGCTATCAAGGTCGCGGTAGATCTTGCCGAACTCTGCAGCAGCTTCGCGCAATTGGGTTTGCGCCTTGTCCGGATCGAAATCCGGGACGCCGGGCTCCAGCGGTAACTTCGGCGCACCGTTACGCTCGCGGGCCTTTTGCGCCTTGCGGCGGGCATTGACCTGGTTTTGCTTGTACTCACGCTCCGCTTCGGCGCACTTGCGGGCGTCTTCCGTGCCGTGCTTGTCGCTCGCAGCATGGTAGAAAGTGGTGCTCTTGAGGCTGTCGAAGGCGTAGCGGTCAATACGCCAGGCCGTGATCCAGGCCAGTTGCATACGTAATGCTTCTTCCAGAGGAACACTAGACGGCGACACCTGGTAGCGTTCGACCTGATCCAAGGGAAGCGGTTGTGGCGCGGTGGCTAAGTTGAGGGTGACTTGTCGCCAAGCATTAAAGCGATTGACCAAGACTGGTGAAACGTCAAACTCATCCGCAACTTCCGGCTCCATCGCCCGCCAACGCTGACTGCGTACAGTGATTGGCAAAGAATCCTCCGGTACCTTCAATGGGGCACCATGAGCAAAGGCATCGACATAAAGATCGTGCAGAGCTAATTGCGACAACAGTAATCCGTCACCTTCAGTGTTCCCCTCACTCGAAGCCTTTCCCTGATCCCCCGGCGGATACCCACCCCCCTGGTCCGAATGCACACCGGGATAGATCACTTCAACGCTGTTGTGCGGATAGGCGCCATCCTCGCGACGGATGGATTCCGACGGAAAGCTCAGCCGCTGTTCATGACTGGCGACGATGTGCAGGCAACGTTTGAGCAGATTCCCGCGCGGCAACTCCTGGCTACCATCGCCCCAGCCCATATGTCCGGTCACCCCGGGCGAGATATCGGCAAGGCCCACCGACACCACGGTATCGAGCAGCCCCAGGTACTCCACGCTGACTGGCAGCTTGAGGTCATGCACCTTCAGCGTCGGCACTGCCTCGGAACGCGACAACAGCAGGTTCAGCCAGTTGACAAAGGCCCGTGCCGCCGCCGCGCCGCGGGAAAAGCCATACACGTACAGCTTGATGCCCAGCAGCTTGGGCTGGCCCGGCTGGGGCTGGCCCAGGGCGATGCGCAAGGGGCGCTCCAGGGCCTTGAGCTGTTTGCGAAACTCGCGGGCACGGTTGGCCCGGCCCATGATCCACTCCGTACCGCGCCAGGTGCCCATGGCCTCGACCGCCGCCTGCAACCCCGCATTGTCCAGCCGTGGCTGGCCCAGCGTACGCCGCAGGGCATCGACGATCATCAGCAGGCCCCAGTTGATGCGCTCTTCGCCACGGCGCGCAAACGCCAGGCCATCACTGCTGTAGTCCAGGTCGTTCACTTCCGGAAACGGCGTGCCCACACCGGGCATGTAGTACTTGAAGTACTGGCCGTTACCGGTGCCAGCGGCGTCGGTCAAGCTGCGCGCCTTGCTGCCGCGATGGCTGGTGCCGCCCGCGTGACCGTCGCCGATGCTCGCGCGAAACAGCCGGGCGATATTGGTCGGGTGGGCAACCTCGGACTCGTACAAGTCGTTGTTGAGGTTGTTGCCCGTGCCGTCGAAGAACAGGCTGATGTGCAAAGTCTTGCAGCACGGCGGCGACTGGCGAAACCCCGCCGCCAGGCACAGCGCATCATGGTAGCCGCGCTCCTGCTCGCATTGGCGCAGGAGGTTGTCCTGGATCTGCTCGACACGCTGAGGCAGGCGACCCTGCAGCGGAAATTGCGGGGGATAGCACACGGGGTGCTTTACTGGGGACATGACTGTGGCTCCGGCAACTGCAGCGGGATCTTGATCGGGTATTTGGGGCTGCCGTAGGCGTAGCAGGAGGTGCTGACCTGGATGTCGTCGCAGGGCAGGAAATGCACGGTGATGCCGCAGACTTTCTGGCCGGTGTAGTCGGGGACGGGGACGAGCTTGCTGTGCTTGCGCGTTTGCTCATCAATTTTCTCAACCCAGGCTAAATATTTAGGCCAATCAGCAAATCCAGGAAACCCTTTCGAGCTTCCAGCTCCAGCTTCCCAATCAACCCTAACCGTCATCCCCGGCTGCCACCGCTCAGGAGCAATGTAGCAACACCCCCCACCCCCGCCTTGATACGGACCAATGATGTCGATCGCCGAACGCCCATCGACACTGAAGCGATTGATGGCCCAGTGGGTATGGTTGATGCCATCGATGGTGCTGGCGTCAGCAGCCGGAATGAACATGGCGACGGCCAAATTGCCGAGTAACACTTTCAGGACACCGCGGCGAGTCAGCATGCACGTTGAGGCGATTGCCTTTACCAGGAGGCTAAGACAGCGTTCAAGCCAACTCATCGCTCACCTCATTCACCTTGGCGTAATGGCCTTCCCAGACTGCGGCAATGTCTCGCTGGACATGGGCCCGCTGCCGGGCATCGACCTGCAAGGTCTGAGCGATACCATCAAGCGCTTTCGCCCCGGCCGGCAGTAGTGCCAGGTCTCTTCTGTTGGCCTCGCCGAAGAACACCATGCGCTCGTTGAAGTAGCTGCCCCAGGGTTCACGGCCCGCCGCCACGCCCACCTTCAAATAGGTGTTGTTGAGCACGGCGTGGAGAAACCAGGCCCGGGAGTCGTGTACCTGATCGTCAAACAGTGCCCGGAGCAAGCCTTCAGGCATCTGGCGATTGCGGTGCTCGTCCACATTGCCACGCATAAGTTCAGTGCTGTGATTGCGCTGGCCGTGAGGGGGTGGAAAGAGCCGGCTGACGTGGGCGCGCCCCGCCGCCTTCAAGCGCGCACGCTCGGCATTGGTCTGGGCGCTGTTCAGGTAGGTGATCAGCGCGATGGGGTTCACTTTCTTGGCGATGCGCAAGAAAGTCAGGTAGGGGTCGCTATCAAGGTCGCGGTAGATCTTGCCGAACTCTGCAGCGGCTTCGCGCAACTGGGTTTGCGCCTTGTCCGGATCGAAATCCGGGACGCCGGGCTCCAGTGGCAGCTTCGGTGCGCCATTACGTTCGCGGGCCTTTTGCGCCTTGCGGCGGGCATTGACTTGATTCTGTTTGTGCTCTCGTTCGGCTTCGGCGCGCTTGCGGGCGTCTTCCGTGCCGTGCTTGTCGCTCGCAGCATGGTAGAAACTGGTGCCCTTGAGGCTGTCGAAGGCATAACGGTCAATGCGCCAGGCCGTGATCCAGGCCAGTTGCGCACGTAAGGCTTCCTCCAGTGGAACAGTAGACAGCGACACTTGGTAGCGTTCGACCTGTTCAGCTGGAAGTGGCTGTGATGTGGGGGCCAGATTGAGAGTAACTTGCCGCCAGGCATTGAAACGCTCAACTAGCACTGGAGATATACCAAATGCTTGCGCTACTTCAGGCTCCATTGCCCTCCAGAGTTCATTACGTAGACCGATAGGTACCACGTCCTCCAGAACCTTTAGCGGTGCACCATTGGCGAAAGCATCAGCATACAAGTCATGAAGAGCTATCTGTGAAAGCAGTAAACGATCATCCCTAGCAATCGCCTTCCCCTGATCCCCCGGCGGATACCCGCCTCCCTGGTCCGAATGCACCCCGGGATAGATCACTTCAACGCTGTTTACCGGATAAGCACCGTCCTCGCGGCGAATAGATTCCGACGGGAAACTCAGCCGCTGTTCATGACTGGCGACGATATGCAGACAACGTTTGAGCAGATTCCCGCGCGGCAACTCCTGGCTACCATCGCCCCAGCCCATGTGTCCGGTCACCCCGGGCGAAATATCGGCAAGGCCCACCGACACCACGGTATCGAGCAGCCCCAGGTACTCCACACTGACTGGCAGTTTGAGGTCATGCACCTTCAGTGTCGGCACTGCCTCGGCGCGCGACAACAGCAGGTTCAGCCAGTTGACAAAGGCCCGTGCCGCCGCCGCGCCGCGAGAAAAGCCATACACGTACAGCTTGACGCCCAGCAGCTTGGGCTGGCCCGGCTGGGGCTGGCCCAGGGCGATGCGCAAGGGGCGCTCCAGGGCCTTGAGCTGTTTGCGAAACTCGCGGGCACGGTTGGCCCGGCCCATGATCCACTCCGTACCGCGCCAGGTGCCCATGGCCTCGACCGCCGCCTGCAACGCCGCATTGTCCAGCCGTGGTTGGCCCAGCGTGCGGCGCAAGGCATCGACGATCATCAGCAGGCCCCAGTTGATGCGCTCTTCGCCACGGCGCGCAAACGCCAGGCCATCACTGCTGTAGTCCAGGTCGTTCACTTCCGGAAACGGCGTGCCCACACCGGGCATGTAGTACTTGAAGTACTGGCCGTTACCGGTGCCGGCGGCATCGGTCAAGCTGCGCGCCTGGCTGCCGCGATGGCTGGTGCCGCCCGCGTGACCGTCGCCGATGCTTGCGCGAAACAGCCGGGCGATATTGGTCGGGTGGGCAACCTCGGACTCGTACAGGTCGTTGTTGAGGTTGTTGCCCGTGCCGTCGAAGAACAGGCTGATGTGCAAGGTCTTGCAGCATGGCGGCGACTGGCGAAAACCAGCGGCCAGGCACAGCGCATCATGGTAGCCCCGCGCCTGCTCGCATTGGCGCAGGAGGTTGTCCTGGACCTGTTCGACACGTTGAGGCAGACGCCCCTGCAGCGGAAATTGCGGGGGATAGCACACAGGTTGTTTTACTTGGGACATGACTGTGGCTCCGGCAACTGCAGCGGGGTCTTGATCGGGTACTCGGGGCTGCCGTAGGCATAGCAGGAGGTGCTGACCTGAATGTCGTCGCAAGGCAGGAAGTGCACGGTGATGCCGCAGACTTTTTGACCGGTGTAGTCGGGGACGAAGATGCGTTTGCTGTGCTTGCGTTTTTGAGCATTGATTTTGTCTAACCAAACATCGTACTTGGCCTCATCAGCAAACCCAGGAAATCCTTTCGAGCTTCCAACTCCAGTTTCCCAATCAATTTTCACCGTCATCCCCGGCATCCAACGTTCAGGAGCGATGTAACAACACCCCCCCCCACCACCTTGATACGGACCAATGATGTCAATCGCCGAACGTCCATCGACACTAAAGCGGTTGATGGCCCAGTGGGTATGGTTGATACCGTCGATGGTGCTGGCGTGGACCGTCTGTGCAAGCAGGAGGCTGGCGACGATAGCCGAGAGACAACTGGCTTGTGAGCGCTTGAACATTACTGTCTTCCTGTCGATGCTGGATGGGCCATTCCGGCTTGGCGCAGTTGGTCAAGGGCGTAGGCTTCACGCTGGTCGGCAAGCAGCACCCCAGCTTTGCTTGCCTCGAGCATTGCCCGGTAACAGGCCCGAAAACGTTGCTCCATCCCCCACTCGCGGGAAAATGCGGTGCTTAGCCGGGCCATTGCCGTAGTGGCGTCACTGGCACAACCCAGGGTGTCGATCTGGCTGTCACTCAGTTCGATAGTACGGTGCGTGTCCGGGCCAGCGGGCAAATCGGCCGCCCCCAGCAGATAGCGGGGCGAACCGTCGCGATCCAGCCAGCTCCAGAACAATGCAGGGCGCAACAACGGCTGCTGTTGCGCAGGTTGCAGGACATGACTGAACAACAACGGAAACAGGCGCGGATCGTAGTAGCGCAGCAACCCCAGGACGCCTCCGTTGCGGGCTTCCAGACAGCGACTCAAGTGCTCGGCCAGTACCGCAAAGGGCCAGGCCGACGCCAGGACCAGCAGCTGTGAATGACCGTCTGTCGCGTGCATCAGACCGAGAAGCCATTGCCGCTGCAGCGGCTGCGCCAGGTCAACCCGTACCAACAGCGGGGCCAGGTCTGCAGCGCCCTCCTCCGGCAGCCCGGTGAACAGCGAGTACCAGGCCAAAGGTGGCTCGACGCTGAGTACACTGGGAAGCAATGGCGCTTCGCTGCCGGCCTGGTCGATGATCAGGTGCAGGTGGCGGGTGCCGGCCTGCTCACAGGCGATTTGCAGCAAGCTGAGCCAAGTGGCTAGATGCTCGGCAATCATGCTTGCGCCTCCCTGAGCACGAAGCCCTGGGCGGCTGCTTGCGCCCTCTTCAAGCACTCTATGCACACAGCCCCTGGCAGTTCAGGGAGCGGAAACTCGCCCCCACCCGGCGGGTTGAACCTATGCTTACCCTTGAAGCTGATGACGCCGGGGCTGTGAAGGTGGATTTCACCCTGCGCCGTAATACGGATGTAGGCACCGCCACAGCCAAGCGTGATACCGTTCTTGGCAGTAAGCTGCAGATGCCCCTGGGTAGATTGCACGGTGATGTCCTGCAAAGCCGTCAAGTCCAACACATCACCGTGAGACTCAATCTCCAAAGGCCCCTTGCCCGACACCAGGCGCATACCTTCCTGTTTGGCCAGCAGTGAGATGCTTTGACTGGCATTTGCCGAGAGTCGTCTGGCAGCAGCGAGGTTTATCTCGTCCTTGCTTTGCAGGTGCAGGGCCTTTCCACTTTCAAGCAAAATGCTGGCTGGGGTGACCGCACTAATGCCATTGGGTGCGCTGAGCACGATAGCGGGTGCAGTCAGGCCCTTTGCATCGGCTTCAAGTTGCTGCAACCCATCCGTGGAAGGCTGGCGGCTGTGGTGAGCCTGGGTAATTTCCTGCCAATCGGCCATTTGTTGCCTGGCCTCCTGAATCAAGCCAGATGCTGGCTCCATAGCCAGCACATCACCTGCGGCCTTGGTCTGCTCGTCAGCACTAATGAACAACCCTCTGCCGCCTCGAACTGCGCCCCAGCCATCTGTGCGCAGCTCAAAGCCCTCGCCACGTCTTTTTTTGTCGGAGTCGACTATGTGCCCCAGATTGAGCTGGCTCTTCCCACTATGCTCAGTACTGAGTTTGATGTGCTCCTGCCCACGCGTGTCGTCCATGCGCAGTTTGTTGTTGGCCGGGGTGCGCAGTACGTTGCGCTTGTAGTTGCGCAGGGTAACGTGGTCAGGGTGCTGGCTGTCGTGCAGGGCGTGAGCAATGTAGGGGCGATCCGGGTCGCCGTGCTCGAACGCCACGGCCACTTCAGTGCCACAAATCAGCGGTAGATGCAGGCCATGGGTATCGCCGGCGTAAGGCCGTGCCAGGCGTAGCCATAGGCTTTCTTCACCGAGCTTCCAACTGTCGCGATCGAACAGGAAGTTCACCCGATAGCGCCCTTCCAGGTCGATGTGGCCGTACGGGTCGTTCTCCTGCGGGCTGGTGACGCGGGCCGGCACGGTTCCGGGGATCTGTGGCTTAGACAGTAACTGCGGCCGAAAGCAGACCGTTTCTGAATAGGGCATGGCCTGGAAGCTGGCTTCAAAGCTTCGGTCCCGCGCAGCGTGGGTGGTTAGTTGAGTGATGACCGTACCTGCAGCAAAGGCCTGCGGCGCACCACCGGAAATCTTCAACACCTGCCCAGGCGCCAGCACCGGGCTGCTGCTGATACCACTGAGCTGCGTCTGGCCGTTCAGGTAGCGCTCGTGATTCAGGCGCGCATAGAAGTAGCCACTTTCGCTTTGCAGGTCTTCATCCTGGGCCAGCGACTCGCCGAGGGCGGTGTAAGGCTCGGCGTAGTGATAACCCTCGCCGTAGGTGGTGGTTGCGCCACGGCTGTGGTCGACCTCGCCGTCCAGGGGAACGTTGGCGTCACGGTGGTGATAGGTGCGAATACTGACCTGCTGCTCCACCACCTGGTGGCTGGTTTGCAGCTTCCACACGCCATCCTGCCCGCTGCTGCTCAGGCCGGACTGGGGGCGATAGGGCAGCTCGACATCGAACTGGTAGTGGCGCTGGTCGTCGTGAAACTCGACGACGTCGATGTGCAGGCGCTCATCGCTGGTAAAGCGATACCAAATCCCCACTTCGGCCAGCAAGCGGGCGATGAACGCCAGGTCACTTTCACCGTACTGCATGACTTGTTCACGCTTGGGGTAGTCACGCACGAGTGTGAACAGAAAGTCCTGCCCTTCAAAGTTGTGGCGACTGCGCAGGATGCCCTCAACGATTTCCGGTACCGACTGATGCTGGTAGATGCGGTACTGCTTGCCGCGATCCAGTAACGCCAACCGCGGTTGCAAGGTAATTTCGTAGCAGGCTTCGTCATTGGAGCCCGACAAGCGCTTGAACCCGGTAACCACCCCATGCAGGGTGCGCAGCGGTTTGACCTCGGGCAGTGTCAGGCCCAGAAAAGCCTTTTGCGGCGGCGCCTGCAGGCTGAAGCTAGCGTCCTGGCCGAGCATCTGTTCAACAGCGATGTCCTGCTCGCTGGAGGTGAACTCCACGCTGTAGCTGAAGGGCTGGCTTAAGTGCTCTTCGCCATGAAAGGCCAATACATCGAGCCCTGCCTCGACACCCCGAACCTCAAGTTTGTGGCGACTGTGGTCGAAAAAGGTGCGTAGTTCGACCATGCTCAAACCTCCCAGGTCACAGGCCGGGCCCGGTTTGGTATATCGGTAAAGTCCAGGGTGATGTCATCCGTGTCGCTGTAGCCCAAGGTCACACCGTGGGTGTGTTGACGGGTCGCCTGACGCTGCAACAGTTGCTGGCTGAGCACCGGCAGGATCTGCTGGTTGAGCAGGCTGTCGATGTTGCGTGCACCGGTATCCGGCAGCAGGCAGGCGGCAACCAGGACATCATTGAGCCGGGGGTCAACTTGACAGGTCAGCCCGTAGTGACGTTGCAGGCGGTTACCGACCTGAGCCAGCTTGATCGCAACGATGCGTTTGAGTGCGTCAGCGTCCAGGGGGCGGTAGACCAGGGTTTGAAAGCGGGCCAGCAAGGCCGGCTGGAAATGCTCGCGCAAGATCGGTCGCAGCAATTCCTGCAACACACTGTCTGGGGCATCGGCTTGCTCCTGCAGGCAGGCCTGCAACAGGTCGTTGCCGAGGTTGGAGGTCATGAGGATGACGGTGTTGCGAAAGTCGATCTCGCGCCCTTCGCCATCGCGCATGAAGCCACGATCAAAAACCTGGTAGAAAAGGCTGAGTACATCGCGATGAGCCTTCTCTACCTCATCGAGCAAGACCACACTGTAGGGACGTTGGCGCACCGCTTCGGTGAGCACGCCACCCTGACCGTAACCGACGTAACCCGCAGGCGAGCCTTTGAGTTGGCTGACGGTATGGGGTTCCTGATATTCGCAGAGGTTGAGGGTGATCAACGACTTTTCACCACCGAACAGGCTGTCGGCCAGGGCCAGGGCGGTTTCGGTTTTGCCGACGCCACTGCTGCCCACCAGCAGGAACACCCCCAACGGCGCCTTGTCGTCGGTCAAGCCGGCCCGGGCAGCGCGCAACCGCTGGGCCATGGCCTGCAACGCGTGGTCCTGGCCGATCACGCGCCCTGCCAATTGCTGCTCCAATGCCAACAAGCTGGCATGTTCATCTTTGAGCAAGCTACCCAGGGGCACCCCGGTCCAATCGGCAATCACCTCGGCCACACTGCGGGCGTCAACGTCAAGGGAGACAAGCGGTTGGTTACCTTGCGCAGCGCTCAGCTGTTGCTGCAGTCGCGCACTCTGCTCTGCTTGGCTCGGTACCGCCTGGCGCGCATCGAGCAATTGCCTTGTCAGGTCAAGCTCGTGCCGATACTGGCTCTCCAGTTTGATCTGCTGAGCACTGAGCTCGACAAGGTGCGTAGCTATTTTCGTCATCCGCTCATCTGCGCAGCCACCGCCGAGTTGCGCATCTTCCTCCAGCGCCTGGCGCTCCAGCAGCAACGCGCCTTGGCGGGCCTTAAGGCGGACCAGTGCCTGGGGCTCGCAATCCAGGCTCATGCGTACCCGGGCACTGGCAGTGTCGAGCAGGTCGACAGCCTTGTCTGGCAAACGCCTGCCGGTCAGGTAGCGACGTGACAGGCTCACCGCTGCTTGTACTGCGGCATCCTGAATGTGCACGCCATGGTGGCTGGCGTAACGGGCCTTGAGGCCACGCAGCATGAGGCAGGCATTGGCATCGTCCGGCTCATCGACCTTGACCATCTGGAAACGCCTTTCCAAGGCTGCGTCGCGCTCGAAATACTGTTTGTATTCGCTCCAGGTCGTGGCCGCAATGGTGCGCAGCTCACCACGGGCCAGGGCCGGCTTGAGCAGATTCGCCGCATCAGCGCCGCCCGCCTGGTTACCAGCGCCGATGAGGGTATGGGCTTCATCGATAAACAGCAGTACCGGCGTTGCCGACTGTTGCACCGCATCAATGACGTTCTTCAGGCGCTGCTCGAACTCACCTTTGACTCCCGCCCCCGCCTGCAGTAACCCAAGGTCCAGGGTACGCACGCACACCGGTTTGAGGCTGTCCGGGACCTTGCCTTGAGCGATGCGCAAGGCCAAGCCTTCGACCAGCGCGGTTTTGCCCACCCCAGGGTCACCGACCAAGATGGGGTTGTTCTTGCGCCGCCGGCTGAGGATGTCGATGACCTGGCGGATTTCGTCGTCACGGCCAAATACGGGATCGATCTGCCCTGCTCCGGCGTTGGCGGTGACGTCCTGGGTAAATTGATCGAGCACGTTTCGTAAGGCATCCTCTTTACCACTCGGAGTAGTCGGCGCATCTAGCCCAGGGAGCGCCTTGGCCAACACCAAGGCCATGTCCTGTTGAGCCTGTGGACGCTCCTCGGATTCTTGATCAAGCACCGCAATCAGTTGCTGCAACTGGGTCTGGTTGAGGCTGAACAGCGGCCAGGCCGCTTCACACTCGATCAGGCTGGGGGTCTCCAGTAAAGCGCTGAGCAGATGCGTGGAGCGCAGACATTCGCTGTCGTCATTCAGCGACGCGTGAAGCCAGGCATTGGTCATCAACTGCTGCAGCTTGGCGCTGAGCTGAGGCTTGCTGTGCACACTGCGCGGCAGCGTGTCGAGATGCTTGAGCAAGCCATTCCAGAGCGTTTCCACATCCCATTCGTAACGACGTGCGATCAGGATCAAATCGCCCTGGCCTTGCCCCAGCAATTTGAGCAACCAATGCTCGACCGTGATCTGCCCGTGGGCGCGGGTTTGGCACAGTGACGCCGCCGCCGTCAGCGCCTGTGCACAGTAAGGGTTGAGGCGACGAAGCAAACGCGTGGCGTTCTGTGCCATAAGGGCGTCCTTGTTGTGGATTTTTCACGGAGTCATCGGTGCAGCGAACACTGGCGCAAGTCACGATGTGTTTGGCTGAACGTCCGCGAACGGACGTTCAACCCAGCACACCGCAAACCGCTGGCATCAATCACCTGCCAGCGTCAGCGCATCAAGCACTCTGGCGCTCGTTCCAAGCGTCAGAATGGATGATGTTGCCGTCCTTGTAGGTCCAGGTGACCTTCTCGTAGCGCAACTCAACCTGCTCCAGGTGGTTGTGCTTTTCCTTGGACGAGTCCTTGATGTCATGCATTTTTGGCGCGACTTTCACCACCTTGACGTTCTCCAGCTTGGTCACGAAATACTCGACTTCCTGGCCTGCATCGTCGATGCGGTACCACTTGAACTCAGCGCTTTTGAGGGTCTGGCCCGTGGTTACTGCCTTGTACAGATAGGGGCTGGAGGCATCGATTTCCTTGCTGAACAGAAACGGGGTGTGCACCCGCGTACCCGTTAACTTGCCGGTGTTGTTGTCGGTGGGGATGTACAGGCTGTGGTCCTGGGCAATCACTTCGATACTGCCTACGCGGTTCTGCACATCCACAGAGCCTTTGATTTGCGCGCCGCCGTCATCTTGCAGCCACAGGTAAACGGGAATAGCCATGTGAAGCTCCTTTTCTCAGAAGTTGAATGCCGCAGATTGCGACAGGGGTTGCAGGCCTGACTCGGCAGTGGACGGCACGCAGGCCTCCGCTTCCGGCACCAGACGGATTTCGACGCGACGGTTGGCAGAGCGCCCATGCTCGGTGTCATTGCTGGCGATTGGTTGGCTGGCACCAAATCCTTGCACCGCAAAGCAACTGCCGGGGATGTCGCCCATGCGCAGCATCCAGTCGTGTACGGCGGCGGCGCGGGCACGGGACAGCTGCAGGTTGTGTTCTGCACTACCCGTAGCATCGGTATGCCCGGCAATAACGATCAACCAGCCTGGCTGCGCCTTGATATCGACCAACGCATTGATCAGGACTTTGGTCGAGTCCGGTTTTAGTTGAGCGCTGCCTGTGCTGAACAAGGAGAGGCTGTCAAGACGAACAGGTGTCGCTGATCCGACGGGTACAGGCGCGAGCATTGGTTGTCGGTGACTAGCGATGGTTACCAGCAAGGGCACGCGCACGCGTTCCCCGCGATACAGCCCGAATCCGAGTGACCATGGCGCCCCATGCCGGTAGTAGCGGTCCAGCCGCAACGCATCCTGACGAAGTACCGCCAGCGCCTCCTCCCGCAAGGGAAACTCCGCGCGCTCTGAATGGGCTGGAATGGCCAGATAGCGACGCAAGTCATCGCTGACCTGGCGGATCAGCAACGTGTTTTGCCAGGCCGAACTCGCTAAGCCGGTCACCCCCGCGAGCACGAGCAGCCACAGGCCAATGATGCGTGTGCGGTGTCCTTGGGCACGCGATACAGACGTGGGCAGCAAGTGCAAGAAGGTGTCGGGAAACGGCAACGTCGCTCCCGATGAAACGGCTTCTGTAGCCGTCAGAGCGACCTTGTCCTTCAACCACTGCTGCCACAGATTGCCCTCTGCACGGCAAGCCAACGCAGGAACAAACGAAACGGCGCAGACTGCTGGACCGGCAAGCTGCGAAGCAACGAGGTTAGGCATGACTGTTTCGTTCAGCCAGGCCACAACGCTGTTCAGTTGAACGCTGGCCTGCAGTCGTGCCGCGTAGGCTGTGGAATCAGTGGCCTGCCGCTGCCAATCGACCACGCTGGTGCACTCGCCTGTCTCCCGCACTTTCGCGCGGGCCTTGCCGGCCTCCCAACTGAACCAAAGCCCCGTATTCTGCGAGGCTTGCAGATAACTCACCATCAGCAGTGGCAGCGCTATGCTGCGCTTGCGAACCATGGCCACTTGATAGGCAAAGCTGCGAACCCGGTTAGCCAGTACCGTGCTGTCCGTGTGTTCACCGGGGTTGATCACCAACATGACGCTAAGCTGCCCGTCCCACCCCGGACGACTACCCCTGATACTGGCGATGATCGACGGTAGCTGTTGCGAGGTTGGCACTCGCACATAACACCCCTGCTCCGTTACACGCAGGGCGAGCTGTTCGACGGGAACGGAACCAAACAGGTCAAGCAGACCATCGCCACAGACCATGATCACCGGCTGGTGGTAACTCGCAGATGGCAAGGATGCGCTATCAGCCAGAGTCAACAACTCGCCCTGGCGCATCGCGCGTTGCTTCGCCCGCTTCCAGGCCAGCGTGACAACAACCAGCACCACCACGATAGCGAACAGACGCGCTCCGAAAGCAAACGGCACGATGGCGAGCAATGCCAATGCTAGCGAACCTACCCACAACCAGAGCCCTTGAGCCTGTTTATGCGTCATAAGTGCCTCACCCCTGACCAGGCAAGAGCGTTGCAATGGTATCGTCGAGCATGTGGTCCAGCCCCCACCAGACACCGACAAGCACCATGGCCGCCGCCGCAACGTGGAGCAACGGTGACTGCAACCCGGCCAGGAGCCAGCTACGCTGGCCGCCCACAGCTTGTGTGATTAGCGACGGGTTGACCTCAAGAGGCGGCACCCGCGCATTGAGCGCCGCTAACAGTTGCTCGCGCTCAGGATCGCTAACATCGCGATAGCGCCCCCGAAAGCCCAGCATCAGCACGCGTTGGAATGCCGTCAGCACGCTCAGGTCGGCTGCGGGTTCGCGAAGCACTTCGCGCATATCTTCGTACAGGAATTCACCGGCCTGATGACGGCTGAAAAACTTCGCCTGCAAGGGCGCACTGGCCCAAGTGGCATGAGCATCGTCTTTGGCGCAGCTGAGTACGGTTTCATCCAACAAGGCGCATTGGGCATGGCTGATGTAGTCAATACTGCGCTGATCCATGGCGGCTGTTTTCAGACACTGGCGCACGTGCTCGATCTGTGCCACGCAAAGCTGCCCCAACTCAACGCTATTCGGGACGGAGCCCCCCTGGCGAAACTCGACCACCAACAGGTAGCTGTCCTGCAATAGCGCATCGATGTCCACCACCGATGGCTTTGTTGTATTCGATTCGTTCACGTTCATGCGCGCAGCACCGCAAACAGTTCAAGCTTGACGTCGACCAGGGTGCTGGGAACGTAGAACGCACAAACACCTTCGGCCAACATGGCTTTGCCTTTGGCATGGGTAAGATCCAGGGCGAAGTACTGGTTCTCCAGGCGCAACGGAATGGCTGCGGGCACATGGCTAAGCGATTGCAAGGGAACACCGTCAAGGGCGGCGTTAACCAGATGATCGACATCATCCGGTGCTCCGACCTTGCACAAGCGAGGGAACTGTCCCTGCAGTTGGGCAGCCGGAAGTCGACAACGCACCGACAGGTAAAAGTCGGCGCCGTCAGGTTCGCGCAGTCGTGCGTCATTGAGCGTAACTTGCCAACGATTTGCGCCGCGCTCTTCCAGCGCCAAGGCAATGACGCGCGACGGTAAGCTGGCCTCCAGCAACGTGGAAAGGGTGCACATCAACGGCGCGAACACAAATTCCAGTTGCTCGTGGCGATAGGCAGGAATCTGCTCCATGTCATGGTCGAGCGAGAACGTCAGCAGGCTGCCGGCCAATTTGACCAGTTCCTGATAGACCTGTTCCGGGTGGCGCATGGGATGAAGTTTGAGGTCAGCCAGCACCGGCTGGTAGGTGTTCAAGGCGTTGAGCAACCAGAACAACGAGACATCCGCAACGGCGAAGTCGGCCATACGCTGGTTGCTTTCCCTGCGCATGCCCATCAAGCGCTGTCGCTTGGCCGACAGCTGGGTTAGCAAATTGTCCAGTTGCGCCACCAAGCCCGGATGCGCTGCGAAGCTGAGCAATGGCGGTACGTAGGCAGGATCCAGACTCCAGATACCCTGGCCATCGCGTATCAGGCGAGCGACCGGACACGTCAGGTAATCGGCATTCTCATCCTGCTCCAAGCGCAGCGTCAGAGAGTGCTCCAGCACACCGATCGATTGCACCTCATCGGCGTACACATCCTGCACGTCACGCCACGCCTGACGATAGCGCGCCGGTCGATCAACCCTCCCCCCTTCGAACAGACAGTTGCCGCCATTGGCCTGTTCCAGCGGTAACGCCAGCAGCACCGTAGCACTTGAGCTGTCATCGGACAGCAACCGAGCCAAGTCCAAAGCCGCAGGAAGACGATCCACCCGATCAGTGTCGATCAGGGTACCGTCCGGCATACACAATCGCAGTTTAGTCGCCTTGAGCTTGCCAAGACTCAAGGCATCCAGGTCGAATGACACCGCCTGTACACCCCAAGGGTGCACCAGTGACAGGTGGGCAAGGCAGTGGTTGGTCCAGGCCTCCCAGCGAGCCTGTTGCTGAAACTGCTGCGCAGACAACAAGGCACCCGTGGCCCATAGAGGACGGTCGATCTTCATGACAGCACTTCCCTACGGACTGACTCAGGCTTTGGCCTTGGGCATCTGCGAAACCAACGACAGGTTGACGTCCATACCTTCCACCTGAAAGTGCGGCACGGCGTACAACTTCACACGGAAGAAACCCGGATTGTCTTCGATGTCTTCCACGATCACCCTGGCATCGCGCAGAGGATGCGAAGCCTGAAGATCGTCCCCCGGATCGGTCATTTCGGTGACCAGCCCGCCTACCCACTTGTTCAGTTCCAGTTCCAACAAGCGCCGGTCTTTGGTCGTGCCGATGTTTTCGCGCTGGATCAGCTTGAGGTAATGGGCAATACGCGACAGCAGGAAGATATACGGCAAGCGCGCATTGATTCGGCTGTTAGCAGTCGCGTCGGCGGTGTCATACAGCGCAGGCTTCTGGGCAGAGTTGGCCGAGAAGAAGCAGGCGTAATCACGATTCTTGTAGTACGACAGAGGAATGAAACCGAGGTTGGCGAATTCGAACTCACGCGTCTCGGGAATCATCACCTCCGAGGGGATCTTCACCTGGTTGCCGGTACCCAAATCGTACAGATGGATCGGCAGGTCAGTGACTGCACCGCCGGATTGCGGGCCACGAATTTGCACACACCAGCCGTTGGCAATGAAGCTGCGGACCATATTCGCAGCAAAAGCGAATGCAGCACTGATCCACAGGTATTTTTCATGATCTGGGCCCTTGACGTTTTCACCGTAGTTGAAGGTGAGTACGGGCGTGGTATCTGGCCCATAGGGCAGCCGCCCTAACACGCGCGGCATCAACAAACCCGTATACCGGGCATCATCGCTCTCGGTGAAACTGTGCCATTTTATGTACTCGGCACGGTCCAAGTAGTTGCCAATATCTTTGATGGCGGCAACTTCTTCCATCGTTTTCTTGCCAAAAAATGCGGGCCCAACGGAACCAATGAATGGCATATGTGCTGCCGCCGCAACCTTCGAAACATTGCGCAGCAAAGCGATATCCTGTGGGCTGCAATCGAACTCATAATTCGAAATGGCCGCAGCAATTGGCTCACCTCCAGGGGTGTCATACTCCTGGGTGTAGGTATGCAGATAGAAGCCACTCTGGGCAATTTCTGGCGCATCCTCGAAGTCCTGCACCAGATGCTCTTTACTGACATCCAGCAATTCGATTCGAACATTCTGGCGAAAATCGGTTTGATCGATCAGCGATTTCACGCCACGCCAAGTCGACTCCACACGCTGGAAGTCGGGATGGTGCATTACTGCATCGAGCTGACGACTGATTTGTGCATCCAGCGAAGCAATATGCTCATCCAACAGCGTTCTATCCAGACGCTCGACTTTTCGCGCTGACTGCTTGAGCAAGTTCAAAAACACACTCACTGAGGCAGTGACCCGCTCATCAGCGGATACCTCGGACAATGCTTCCGGATGCTGAAACGCGTCAATGTCACCCAGTTGCGCGATGGGACTCAAGTTGATCTTATCGAACAGGGCGGAGTAAACGCCATGGCTGTTTTCAGACAACACCGCAGCGCCGCGCGATTGCGCAGAAGATTGCTCTACAGACATAATTGAAACTTCCTGTAAACCGGAACGAAGTGGAGTTAGCGATCGACTTGGGGCGCCAGAGCAGACAATTCAGCCCTGAGCTCATCACTCAACGCGTCATCCTTGAGGATGCGCTCCAACTCATGGCGAAAGGTCGCGTTGTCCAACAGATTCGATTTGAGGTCGCGCAGCAGGTTGCGCATTGCCAGCAAGGCACGCAGCTGTGGTATTTGCCGAGCCACCTGCTCTGGCTCAAAGTCTTTCAGACTCTGAAATCTCAGATCGACAGCAGTGTCGCTGCCGTCATTGAGCAGCGCATTGTCAACCGTCAGCTTCAGGCTTGGCGTGAATTCAGCCAGTACGCTATCGAAATTATGCTTGTTGATGTTGACCTTGGATCGCTCAGGCAACGAGCGCTGCTCTTTGCCATTACTGTAGTCACCCATCACCATCAACTTGAGCGGAAGCTCAACCTTTTTCTGGGCACCGCCAGTGTGCAAATCGAGCTTTATGTTGACCCGTGCCTTAGGTACTTCGTTCTGAAAACTACTTGATGCCATATTCCCTCCAGCGACCTGCTGCGATCAGCAAATACCGCTATCAAAACGAAATTTTGACGGGAACTCACACTTTTGCCCGACTAGCGCGATGAGCCACCAGCCATACAGCAGATAAAATTCCCTTTCTATCGATGGCCAGAGATCTTAACCCTGGTCGACTTCCCTACCACAATGAATCATTCCAAACATCCTTTCCACCCCCCAATGTTCATTTCGGATGCTTTTGATTGAATTTCGGAAATATCCTACACCGAAAAACACACACACTTAGTAACACTGCATGCATTCGAAACCAACCAGGCCTGACATTGCCCGCCTTATCGATAAACATCGAAAACACGCGTTCACCTACACTGCGCCCAACCAATAAAGCAATTGGAACGTAGGTAAAGTCTGATCAAAAATAAGGAAAGTTATACATGTATTAAGTAGACTCAACAGGCACTTTGCAGGCCACTCGCGCAAGCTCAACGGCCCGCTGTTACCGGCAACGTTGGCCGTCAGAGCGTTTCGCCGAATGTCGCGGCAGATCAGCATGCATTCCTACGCGGGACTCCTTTACAACACGCCCTCTGAAACTCCGACCAAGGTTTAGCAAACCTTGATCCAGCGCTCCGCTCTCGACGTTGAGCCAGTTCCCAAACTAATGCTGCGATCTCGAAGGCGACCTCGGGCGCCGAGATAACCAAACTGAACACCAGGTGGGAGCTGTCCGATACCCTAGTAGAAAACACCGAACTGAAAGTGTGCCGTATTACCTGACAGAAAACGGATGGCCCTGATCGCGCTGTGCGGCTGCTGCGGTCTTGGCGGACCCGGCCAGGCGCTCTTCTGTTGCCAGCAAAGCTTGAGCGCGGGTGTTGATGGCGGCCTGCCGGCTGGCGTTATCCGACAGCACGGCATTCGCCTGGCTGGTAACTTCGGCGGTTTGAGCGGTTGCACGATTCAGCAACTGAACGTACTCACTCGCCTCTAGAGAAGCTTGAGCCATCAACAATAGGCGGGGCTGCTGCTTATCAGCAATTTCGGCGGCACGGCGGCTGGCCTGGGCACGAGGTCGCTTGCGGCCTCGACAGCATCACTGGAGTCGATCCTCAGGCCAAGGGAGGCAATCGTTGTCCTGATCTGCTCCAGGCAGGCAACAAAAAGCCCGCACTAGGCGGGCTTAGATATAGTCCGGGAACTACATGAGTTAAGAGGGCTGAAATCTCGTACCGCAGGAATGGCACATCCACGTACGGCGCCACTCTTCCAGCTTGTCATACTGAGCGACGTTGAACTTCCAGTGACGCACAAACCCAATCACACCAATGGCGATGAATGTCACGCCAATGAAGAACTTGCCCCAATCAACGCCCCAATACGAGTTCATCAGCTTGAGGCCGTCGTACAGGATAATAGCGCCAACACCCGTGAGGACTACAGGTCCCAGCAAGCGCTTACCTGGTGGAGGGCCGACGCTAGCGGCCAAATCGGTCTGATGCCGGCCGGTGGTCTCGACAGTTACGCTCGGTCCGATTCCGGATTGCGCTTGGTGGGTTGCTTGAATGCGCGAGGTCCCAGCGGCATGGATGACGGACAAGAGCTGGACTTGCTGACCCTGGCATTGCGGGCAGCAGATGGCGTTGTTGCTCACCACGATTTCATTCCTTTGAGGGGCGGGAAACATGCATTCTAAGACAAGGTCAACCTGTTCTGCACCTGTGCATGCCCAGTAACTCCCCTTGGCTGCTTGCCAGGCCGTGGACGGCGCCGTCAGCTTTTACGTTGCCCAACCGCTCACGCGGTGCCGCAGTACAGGGTACGCCTGTTCATGGTAATGACGCGAAGCAAGGCACCGCTGATGCTGCAACTGCCGCAGGAACGACATGTGGCAGCGGCCAGCTTTCTGGACTTCGACGCCGGGCGTTGGTCGCCGATCGAAAAGCCAGGCCGGGCGCAGGCCACGCTTGATCGCGTGCGCAACGGTCGCGCGCGGTTCGGCGACCGGTTCATCAAGCCGTACTACGGCAAGGGCTCAGGCACTACCAGCCGAAACATCAACCGGCCGATCGGCACCCTCACTACCCCAGACTGCTGGGCCTTAGTCGACGGCAACCGCATGCGGATGCTCAGCGCTGATGAGGCCTTGGCCGCAATGTCGTTTTCGGCCGATACCCTGCGCCCGGACAGCCACCGGCTGACCATGCATATGGCTGGCAATGCGGTTCCGCCGCTGGCAGGCAAGAGAGTGATTAAGGCGCTGTTGAAAGCTGCTTAAGGACGAGAGACGGTCACGTGACGTAGAAGATGAATATTGATATCAACCTTCGTTATCCAAGGCGGCTGCTTATTCACAGCTCGCATCGCCAGATAGGTCCTCGTTCTTTCCTTGTCGAGTCGCCACTCTCCTCTCAGGATCTGTTGGACTAAGAACCTCGGAACTCCGTAGTAGCCACACGCAAGACAATCCACTTCGACAAATACAGCAGCTGTAGATAGTGCCCTCGCCCTCTCACCGCAGATTAAGCATTCCATGCTTCACCCGTTGCTTGTACGAAAAACCCTCAATTCTAGTCGCTTCTCAGCGAGGTATCCCCATGCCCACAGCAATCGATCTGTTCGCCGGCCTCGGCGGACGGAGCACAGGCGTCCAGGTTCTCTGAGCAGCCAACCATCAGCGAGTGATCGAAGCGCTTCTGCGAGCTGCCTAGGATTACTGGTCGATATCGAGCCGTATCGAGTACAGGCAGTTGTTGGCGCCATCCGGAATCACCAACGCCTCGCCGACTCGATAGATTGGCCCAACGAGCTCACCGCTCATTGCGTACAGACCGTTATCGATAATTTGAAAGCGCTGTACTCCCAGGTCATTAAGCACAGTGCCGTCAGGCTGTATCGGGCCAACCGCGGATGCAACAGGCCAATGACCTGCATAGAGCGTGTACCTGTGCGTCTTGAATCCCTCAAACATCACAATTGATCCATGGCCAAAACATCAACTGTAACTGATACGAGTAGGTATCCCCATGCCCACAGAAAACCGATCCAGCAACACCGAACAGATGGTCAGCGTGCCGCGCGATGAAGTTGAGCACCTGGTGAAGCTGCTGCGTTACCAAACCCACCCCGGCCCGTCGCCTCATGCTGAGTTCTGGCAGGGCCTGCTTGATGCACCAGCCGCCCAGCATCAGGGCGAGCCGGTGCTGCGACTGATGTTCTGGCCGAGCGCCAGCGCCCGATCGAAGTTGAAGGCTGGTCGCATGAACACGATGACGAACATGACGGCTACCAGATGTCCGACGCAGCAGCCTGCTACGCGCTCTGGGCCGGCGGAATCAACCCCGGAAATTGGCATGGGTTCTGGCCCTGGTCCGCCGAGTGGAAGCAGCAGAGCGACCCGCGCCGAATGCTGGTAAAAGCCGGCGCCTTGATTCTGGCCGAGATCGAACGCCTGGACCGCCTCAAAGCCTCTGAATGACCAAGGAGTACATTTGTACTCCACCCAAATTTAACCCCTCTCCCCTCTATTGAACAGCCGCGATATGGCGGCAAGGACGAAGTCATGCCCAGGAAAGAGCACCTCATCGTCGACTCAGGACAATGAGCGCTGGTCACTCTCGGCATACCGTCAGCGCCATCCAGCTTCTTCGTATACGGCAAGCACAGGAAGCGATCCTCAAAAGGCGAGTAGCTTTCCACCATGATGACGCCACTGGAATCTGAATCATGTTGGCTGACAACGATGTGATCAGGTCCGTTCCACGGCGTCGCTGTCTCGGTTCCCGGAGCGAACAAAGAGCGAAGATAGGCCTCATCCTCGCCAGAGAAGCGTTGAGGCGTACGCTGGTAGAGCACTGCCCCGCCCTTGGTTACGTTCTCAATTGCTTTTGCGCCACGGACCAAGATGGCCTTTTCTAGGCTGAGCTTATCCTCGGCAGTGAGGCGATACGCTGCCGGTTCGTACTCGTGACTGATGGTGTCATCGGGGCCGTAGAGGTACGGCTGAATAGCATCTAGGAGGTTCACATCAAGAGCATCCCTGTTCAGATTCGGGAAACTCTACCATTCGAACGGGTACTTCCGGAATGACACCACCGCCACCGCCCCAATCAGAATTCGCATGTGATCCCTCCCTTGAAATGGTGGGACTTTAGCGGTTTCTGAGTTGAAACGGCATAGGGGGCACAGAGTCTCCCCTGAAAACCAACAACGCAGAAAAGCAAACCAACAATTACTTTTCCCTATAACTTATATAACCAAAGAGATTCACCCCTGCACTTACAGTACCTATACCAACAAAAACCTGAGCTATCATAAGTCTGTAAGCATCCAATCGGTTTTCATCGGAAATTAATCATCAAGCATTCGGGCAGTCGAAAAACAGATTGGAACAGCATCCTACTCCCGAGGCCCTTGCCATGAACAAAGTCAGCATACTAACTGCATCCATATTAACGTACGCTTATTTGGCTGCACCGACCTATGCAGGGGGTGCTGGGGGATGCGATCAACTTAGTTGCCCCTGGAACCGGCACTTCACTAGACGATGCCCATAGGCAATTAAAAGAAAACATAGAGCCTTACAAGCAGCTTGAGGAAGGTGCTTCCAATACTGTTCGGGAGTCTCTTGTGCAGGCGTCTGCGCCGATACTCCAAGAAATGATCTCTCGCTCTAGAGATGATGCCATCAGCGCCGGTGTCGAACCAATCCCTCTAAACATCAGAAAAAATCTACACGGATTTATTCCTGATAGCATTCTCAATATGGCGAAATTCAGGGTGCAGGGCGGTGGAGATCTATCTCTACAGGTGAACTCCATTCGTTATGGCGACGCACAAGCGATAACACTGGACTACGTAATCGTTTTCAAAGATACGAACGGCGCATTGTACAACCCTTCTCTCTGGGCACACGAGTTTACTCACGTCATACAGTATCAAGATTGGGGATTGGCAGAGCCTTCGGCTCCCTCATACCCCGTAATGGCGGGAAATTTCAGCCAGTAAGCATGCCTATACCAGCCCCCACTGGGCTCCCCCCAGGAACGCTAATGAAACCATGTGGATGTTGGGGACCTAACCCAACAATGGTTGCGCCAGAGCCGATGTGCTCTAACGGAAGAGTACAACTTAATATCTGCAATGGGTTGTGCGCCCCCAACCAAGCATCTTACGCCTACCGTTGTATGTCGCAGAAGGTTCTGAGGAACCGCTCAGAGTGAAAATCACCAATGGAAATAGCCAAGTGCAAACTTGCAAAAAGCCCAGCGCGGGGCTGGGCTTGTTCGGCGTGCATGACTAAGCAATGTCCTAAGTCAGATCCCGCTGAGCGCGTTGCACGACTGCTGAATCTCATTGATTACTCTACCCACATGAAAGCCGTCACACACTGCATGATGCACTTGCACTGCTAACGGCATGAAAACGCTTTCACCTTGTGAGTAGTACTTACCAATCGTAAACATTGGCGCAAAGAAATTACTCGCATCAGCCACATTGAAGTTAAAGCTAGTGAAGCTCACCCATGGATTCGCCGAGACGTAAAAAACGTTTTCAGCGTATTCCTCCCTAGGAAAATAGGAAAGATCGCGCCCATACTTCTCCCGATCACTTGAGTACCCTTGCAGAAAGGCGCCCAGATCGTCTTCATAGCAGGTCCATAGCGATGAGAAGGTCTCTGTACTCTCATGGAAGATGGTGTAACTCGGATGAACCACATCCCATAAAACCAGTTCACCATCCTTCATTGCCATTCGAAATTCAGGGAACTTGTTCACTAGCTTGGCGATAACATGGATCATCACCGGATAGAACTTCAGCCCTTCAGCTTTTGTGTAAGCTAGCAACTCTGTGACGTCCAGCTGCGCAGTTTGACTAAACGTACACGAACCCACCGTACTTAATATTTCGAAATGCTCTTTTCGGGCCCAAGTCGCAACATCAAATTTCGAGTACCCAAGGGTATTGTTTACCATTTGACACAACCCAAACTTCTAAAAGGTAAACCATAACATTCCTGGATTTAGCATGCCATTCGAGGACCGTCCCATCCTGGCCGCCCATCCAGCGTGGATGGAAAGCCAGTACCGAGCCTGCTCGGCACCGTAGTAGCTTTGTGCCTCCAACGAACTGCCCCAGTCCGTTGCCTGCAAGCCCATGGACTGGGGCATTGATGACCTAGGAGGGTCAAGAGGAGCGAGCAACGCGTAATAACCCCATTCGAACTCGGCGTATGCGCCGCACTTCAGGCCATAGGCACATCCCTCGCCGTTCTGGACCCCTCGCTGCGTAGCAAGATCGAAGACACAGCGAAGACTCTGATTGCCGCCATGCCAGCCGATAGATCCATTATCGCGGATCGGTCCGCGCACCATCTGCCTCTCGAATCCTTGATTCAAGGGCTTTTCCCAGAGCGGAATATGAAATCTGACGTGTAATCCACGACATCAGTTTCCCGGCGTCATCATGACCCGGGAAGCGCTCCTTGTCTGAACTCATAGCTTTCTCCTGCGGCCTAAAGCGCAACGCCCTGGTGAAGCTGTCAACGATTCTGCGCTCAGCGGTGATCGACGGATTGATCAGCAGAAACCCTGCCGAGGCTCTGCAACTGCCCAAGCGCACCAAGAAAGAGATCGACCCGTTCACTTGAGAGGAGGCGAACCAGATCACCACCAGGCTCTGCGAGCACCCGCACTGGCCAAGCCAGATCTACGCGGCGTTCTTCGAGTTCGTGTTCTTCAGCGGCGTACGCCTGTCGGAGGGCCTGGCGCTGCGCTGGGATGCTGTCGACTTGGAGAAGAAGGTTGCCCATGTGAAGCGCACTGTAGCGCTGGGCGAGGTAGTCGAGCGCACCAAAACCGGCAAAGATCGGTTCGTGCTACTCAACGAGAGGGCCTTGCATGCGCTCGAGTTCGCCAGGGAGTACGCCGAGCGACGCAGGAAAGGGGCGGGTCACGGCGTCACCGTTCATTTTCCCGCCATCGAAGAACGCAGAGTACGTCCGGCAGACCTCTGATCTGCATCATCAGTGGCGGCCGGTGCTTAAAGAACTGGGGATTCGTTACCGCCCGCCATACAACTGTCGTCACACCTATGCGACAATATGCTTAATGTCTGGCCTCAACCCCGCATTTATCTCCCAACAGCTCGGCCACAGCGTGCAAATGCTGCTGTCGACGTATGCGCGTTGGATTAACTCAAGCTCCGACTGGAGCGAGCTGGAAAAGCTGCAAATTGGTATCAAATCGGTATCAACCGCAATGCCAGCGACGTAAGCTATTGATAGGTAAACCCTTTGATCTCCACCGCTAACATCACCATGCGATGATTTTAGCGTTTTTAGGCGGTCTCAAGTGCAATGTTTCCGGGGGTTTCAGCCTCTCAACCACGCACCAAAACGCATACATTGGCCCAAGAATTGGCCCAAGATCATACCCTCCTCCGGCGTTCTGCCGACCTCACTACTCCACCCTGCACCACCATGACTGCGCGTAGAAGGCGCCGTCCACCTCCTCGATCCCGGTCAGGTTCATTCCGACCTGGGCCATGCCGGTGATCTTCACGTCGAGCAGCCGCGGGAAAACGTCAGGGCTTGGCCCTGAACTGAAGATCCAGGCGCTGATTGTCGAGCGCCCCAGGCTGTCGCTGTGACATTCACTGATCTGGATGTCGCCGGCCAGCGGCTGCATCTTCCGCAGCTGATCGGCCGGGATGGCAACGCCCAGCTTTCGCCGGCGCAGGATCAGAAAGCGCATGCTGAATCAAACTGTATAAATAAACAGTATTATACAAATCTGGCCAGCACCTAACAATTACCGCCCGGCGGCACAAATGAATCGGCTACGGCCGTCTATCGGTTTTTCTAAAAAAGTCGATAACTCCGTCGAAATTTCAGCTGAATCGTTTTAAATCGGTAGCATTTTCCCTGTGGCCTGGTGCTAGAATCGCGACCTATTCCAGGCAGGAGAAGAGCGCCATGAGGGCTAAAGTCGTAGCAACCATCTTCGCATTAATCGGCGCTTCGGGAGCAATGGCGAACGGTGGTCTGCAGCCTCGAAACTGGGTGCTCGAGCCTGAAAACTTCTTGGGCATTCAGCTGAATGGGGAACCCCTCCACGACCTCCCTGAGTGTGGGGCGGAGTCTCTGGGCCTTTGCTTTGAACGCACCTCCAAACCGAACCAGTACAAGATTCTGGGTGGGCAGCATCCTTGCTTGAAAGGGAATTACGCTGTTGAGGCCACGTTTGTAGGTTCAAAGCTGGAAAAGCTAAACGTCTTGGGCAGTGCTGAGGGCCTGAACCAGTTAAGCGATTTGCTGGTGGCAAAGTACGGGGAGCCGAGCAGCCGAGAGCTGATCCGACTCGAGACAAAAACCGGTTACTCGTTCGTTAGCGAAGTGATGAACTGGTCGGGCAATGCTTTCTCGATGACTCTGCGGCGTACTGACAACGACACCAGCGCATATTCGCTGACCCTCACCAACTTAAAGCTGTCTCCTCCGGCCTTGTCCAAAGCGGCTCCAGAGGCAGTCGGAGAGGCCGCAGAGCTATAAGACGTTCCACCTGTAAAGCCTCACTCCCCCCGCTTACATTGAGGCGAGTTTAAGAAATTCAGTGACGTGTCGCGCCCTCGCCTCCAAGAGACCGTAGCTGGTACTCGGTGACAGCCTGGTACAGCGACTCAGCCTCCAGCCGCAGGCGTTCGACTTCCTTTGCTGGTTGACCGGCATCCTGGGCTGCATGGTAGCGGCGTAGCGCATCGATGGCCTCCTGAATCAGCGGCTCACCCGCCTCGATAACTCCCGTCAGGGTCTTCTTCACGCTGCTGCCCAGGTTATTTGACCAGAGCAGTATAGGTCAACGGCCATTCGGGCTCCGCTACGGATCAATCAGATCAGCGACGACCACCAGTGTCACCTTCCGGCCAGAAGCGGTCGTTGAAATGCTCAGAGTCGCGCTATGCAACATCACTTGTTCAGTCTATCGCTTGATGCTCGACTGCTCTGAAACCTAAGCTCTGAGTGAACCGCAACAGATAACCATCTGGATCAAGCACCAAAAAATTAAGTTCTCCGTGCAGGCGCTCTTTATCTCGGTACCAGCACTCTTCAATGGGTCTGCGCAATTCAATACCAGCGTCTTCGATGGCCCTAGCCAAAGCTTTGGTATCAGAGCACTGAATCGAAAGATTCATCCCTCGGCCATAGGGTGATAATAGAGGGCCAACACGCCATGGAGACTCTTCCAAGTCATCCTGCTCCAGCATCAATTGGCTCCCTTGAAAGGACAGGAAAGTGAATCTGTCTTCAGGCCTTTCGTATTCAATTTGGAAGCCCAGAATCAGGCAGTAAAAATCTAAGCTTCGTTTTAAGTCAGAGACAATCATCTCTGGAACTAACGTGTTCATCTTCATAAATGGGCTCCTTGTCGTTGATAACACCCCTCAAGCAAGGGGATGGCTGTCCATCTCTGCTCCGCACTGTTTGTACCACGATATCTACTTTTGGTCGCAATTCCGCGACCGACCGTTTTGGGTCGATAGCAGCCGTTTTCTGATCGTCGCGATCGATCTGCTGACGCGGCCAGACAGGCCAATCGCCGTGAGGTTGGTCCTTAGCAGAGGTTTTCAAGACCGATACGAAGACTCAAGCCCGCTGCACCTTTGCCCCGGATTTCAGTTCCCTGGAACCCAATGTGGCGCAGTGGTGATAACGCTGGCATCAACTATATTGATATCGCCTGGATTGGCCAGGAGCCACAAAAAGGACGTAGATATGGCTGATGATTTAAGCAAGCGCGGCCCTCAAGACCGCAACCGCGTGAATACCTCTGAGGCATGGGAGCTGTCGTTTTGGTCTACCAAATTTGGGGTGACGAAGGACCAGCTGATTGCAGCTGTTAAAGCTGTTGGCCCCATGGCAGATGACGTGCGGAAAAAGCTCGGCAAGTAATACCCGGGGCCTTGGCGGATAACCAGGCCCCTCCCTCCTCCGGCGTCCTGCCGACCGATCACAATCCCCTCTCCCCTGCAGCTCGTCACCCTGAGCTGGCCAGAATTACCCTGCCTCGACTACTGCATATCCAAACAGTATCGGTAGACCGCACCGTGATCATCGAAGACGACAGCTTCGCGCTGGGCATGCCCACGCCTGTTCAAATGTTGCGCCAGCATGCGCGCCTGGTCGAAGCCGAGTGCGAACAGTTGCGGCACGAGCTCGACAGCGCCCGGGAGAACATCGAGAAGCTGGTAGCTATCCATCAGGCCCAGGCCGCCGAGATCACCAAGCTGAACGCCAGGATCGAGCGCATGACCTGGGAGCTGTCCGATGCCCTGGTAGAAAATACCGAACTGAAGAATCGGCAGATGGGAGGATGCTCGCCTACCTGGGGAGGAATACCGCCCAAGGCCTAGAGCTTTTGGCAAAAATGAGAATCGTCTGATTTCGAATTCGAGGGGGCGTAGGTAGCTTGACCTATCCTTTTGAACTAGTACGAATTAGCAATGAACATACACAATTCGGAATTAACGCAAGCAAGCAAGCAAGCAAGCAAGCAAGCAAGCAAGCAAGCAAGCAAGCAAGCAAGCAAGCAAGCAAGCAAGCAAGCAAGCAAGCAAGCAAGCAAGCAATTATAAGCGAAAAACAAGCATTATCACAAGTGTTATTTTTGCGCTTTCTGGATGCGCGCTTACTTCGCAACCTGCATTTAACGACGACGCGTTACTCGCGCAATACATCGCCGCCTTAAAAGCTGAACACCCAAACTACTATTGGGAGTTCATCGAGAGGCCAGATAAATAATGGCCGCGAAACCTCCATCACTCTTCTCTCTATTTAAAATCATCCTGCTGTGGTTCGCAATCAGTACCACAGCCGAAGCCATGATAAAAATCGAGGGGACGCGGCTTATCTATTCTGGCCAACATCGCGAAGCCAACATCCGCGTGACCAACTTATCGCCGAAAACCGTTGCACTTCAAGCCTGGATCAGTGCAGGCGAAGAAAACAAGAGCGATGTACCCTTTGCGCTGACCCAACCCCTGATCAAACTGAGTCAACAGCAAACCGAGATACTGCGAATATTGTACATTGGTAAAGGGCTACCGAACGATAGAGAATCGTTGTTTTGGCTAAATGTTATGGAAATCCCTCTTAAAGCCGATAGACAAAATAGCATTCAAATGGCAGTCCGCCAAAAGCTGAAGCTATTTTTTCGGCCACCGGGCCTGCAAGGAACGTCTTCCGCATGCGTCGCCGGACTAAGTTGGAAATTGAAGAATGACGACTCGATCGAAGTAACCAACACGTGCGCCTTCCATGTATCGCTGGTGGATGTAAAGATTGAAGGCCGCGATCGCAGCACCCCACTAAGCGACTACATCTTTTTAAAACCAGAAGAAACACAGCACTTCAAGAGTACTAAGCCCTTCATATCTAGCGATACGAAAATACTGTTCGTTGAAATCAATGACATTGGATTACGCGCCGAACACAAGGCAAACATCCAATGAGCACATCCATCAGCTACTCACGAACCCTTAAAATGCTACCGTTAAAAACACTTGCTATGACTTTACTTCTTGCCGCCTCAGCCTGCCCTGCTACAAGCTTCGCGCTTTCCTGTAAAGAAGCTGATACAAATTCAGCCGTATCCAAAGACTCGTTAGGCACTGCCCTGGCTGTTCCCGCAGACGCTCCGGACGGGACTATAATCTGGGAGTCGTCGTTACACACAGTCAAGGTAGTCTGTGCAGACGACTACCAACAGGGTAACCAGAAAATCTACTTCTATTTGAACCCTGGAGATGTCAATATTGGAAACGGAATACGCATCGGCATCAAATATGATAAAAAAACTATAACCTCAAGCTCTGGGAAGATCAGCACGGGATATTCTTCTCACCATGGCTGCAAATGGGCCAACTGCACGGGATGGGACAAAGCTGAGTTCTCCATTACCTTCAGCGTGTTCATTGAGAAATACGGCCCCACGCCGACTTCCGGGCAAGCCAACTCACTACCAGATTACAGAGTATTCCAACTAGATGGCGGCTACGTATTAAACCCAAAACCCAACAGCAACCTCAATTACGTCATAACAGGTGTCAATAACATCCGTTTCATCCCCTGCTCACCAGATTTGAAAATAACCCCAAGCACAGTCAATTTTCGCAGGGCACTATCCAGTACCGCAAGTATAGGAAACATTGCCAGCAGCGCCAATTTTAGACTTGGGCTATCAAGCTCCTGCGATACGCCCTACACAGTCAATGCGCGATTCGCCTCCACTCCTGGTGGTGGAACCATTATTAACAACCTGTTGGTACCAGATAATAATAGCTCAGTGGGAATCTCTCTCAGCCGAGCGGCAACCAATGAGAAGGTCCCATTTGACAAATGGTTCAAATTGGCAGACCTAACGGGTCGTGACTTAAACAGCACTGATTTCAAGGCAGACTTAATCTGGCGCGAACCCCCTAAAGCCGGTTCCTTTGATGCTTCTGTCATCGTAGATTTATTTTATAAATAACTAGCAAATTCTATGTATTCAATGAAGCGTTGCGCCTTCGCCTCCAAGCGATCGCAGCTGGTATTCCGTCACAGCTTGGTACAGCGATTCGGCCTCCAGGCGCAGGCGCTCGACTTCTTTTTCCGGCTGATCGGCGTCCTGGACTGCGTGGTAGCGACGCTGCGCATCTATGGCCTGCCGAATCAGCGGCTCGCCAGCCTCGACAACACCTTCCAGGGTCTTCTTCACTCTACCGCTCCACCTATTTGATTAGCGCAGTATAGGACGCCTCGCACGCGAGCCCTGCTATTCGAGCTCGGTCATAAGCTTTCGCCAGCTCTTCCGCTTGAGCATCAGTCCATGATCGGGTTGTTCTGAGCGTCCAGCATGCCAGACCAGTACTTCACAATGAAGTGGCTCAGCAGCTTGGCGTGTGATTCGCATCGAAGCATATGCCTCGCCCCACCTGAATGCGCTCCAGCATTGGTGGTGTTCCGACCGGGTGATGTTAGTATTCGGCGCTGCCACGCCGCACTGCGTAAACAGGAGCAGCATTCATACCTTGTAGGTATGCTGATTTTTGATAAGGATTATTTCTCATGCGCTTTCAACGTTCGGGCATCGCCGCCCTTCTCACCACGTTAACCTGCACGGCTGTCCTGGCCGCAGATGACATTTCGGGCGTCGCCCTTGGATCCTCATTGGCTGCCGCCAAAGAGGCCATTGCAGAGGCAAACCCAAACTTCAAGTTTTCTCCATTAATGCTGCGTAACGGCAAGGAAGCCGGCGTTACAGCGGTTACAGCAGACCGACTGAAAGGAACCGGCACCACCAATTCGGGGGGGCCTTCTGACGAGTTTGCAGCGCTCCAGAATGAGTCTGGGAAAGTGTGGTTCATAGCTCGTGTTCAACGCTTCGAAGACGGGTCCCGCATCAAGACAGAGGCGCTTAAGGCTGCCCTGACTGAAAAGTTCGGTAAGCCGTCCAGCATTACGCAGATGATGATGCTCGGCCTTGACTGGCAGTACGACCGCGACGGGAAACAGTACTTCGGGCCCACCTCAGCGGGTCCATGCAAGGACGTGAGTTTCGACAGTAGCGATATTCCCGGCGTATCGGTTCCCGCGCCGCAATCGTTTAGCCCAACATGTGGGAAATTCATCCTAGTTGGCGCCTCAGAACAATCAGACGGAATGGTGCCTCACTACACCGTGTCCATCATTGACGCCAAATCGATGTTTGACGAGCTGACTGCGCGTGATGCTAAAGCCGAAGCCGATCGAAGCAAGAAACTGTCTGATGAGCAAGCGAAGAACGTAAAACCTAAAATCTGACAGAATGGGAAAGGCCGTTGGTAAAACAACGGCCTTTGATCTTCAGGTCAAGGCTTGGCTTCATCACCACCGTGCGCGGCGGCCAGAGCCCTGGCTTTTTCCAAATGAACCTGCAGGGTAGGCAAAGTCTGGGTGGCGAAGGCTTTGAGCTCGGCGTCCTTACCGTCTTTGGCGTAATCCTGGAACAGCTCGATGGTCGCTTCGTGAGCCTTGACCTGGTTATTGGCATAGGCCTGGTCGAAGGACTTCGCGCCGCGCAGTTCGAGAATCATGGCCTTAGCCTTGTCAACCAGATCCGCATCAGTGGAAACCTTGATGTCCTTGCTGGTGGCCAGCGCCTGCAGCTTCTCATTGGCCGCACGGTGATCCTTGACCATCATGTCGGCGAATGCCTTGACGTCACTGCTTGTGCCCTTCTCCTGGGCTAGTTTGCCCGCTTCGACCTCAGCAACGCCCTTGGCCGAGGCATCTTCGACGAAATCATCGGCATCCTGGGTGGCATGGACAGCACCAGCAAGGCTGAAGGCCAGTGCAAAGGCCCCGGTGCGCAAAATAGTATTCATCATGAAAATCCTCATCTGGGAGTGGTTCCTAGTGTTTTTGCTACCGCTACCTGTTCTGAGCACCGGAGACTAATAGAGGTTCCGGTTTTTCCATTTGAATCTATTTGCGCAGTCCACACCCATTATCCAAGCCCCAAGATTCATTCACTCACAAGCAACCCTCCACAGCTGATCCAGACTTGAGGTGAAGCTACGGCTGTTCATCTCCCGGTGCATCCCCCAGTCAGGGTTCGCCGGAACGCTAGCAGCGTGCCCTGCCCCATCGCTCACTGATCTGGCCAAGCACCGCCATCCCCCAGAGACATTTGAGTGGTACCGTGTTGGAGTTGCTGTGGGCAACACGCGAAACCAAGGTGTCCACCTGCTAGACTCAACAAGATGATTCCAGATAAAACTAGAACCACCCCCAAACACTTGAACATGTCCAGGGGCAGAGCGAAAGATTATTATTTAAACGTAACAACAATAGGGGAAGGCTCACCAGGCATACCAGGAGTGCCAGATGTTGAACAGCCTCCATTATTGCAAGTGATAGTCGCGGACAACCCAAGAGAAGGGACAACTTTCGTATACCACGTGCCACCGTCCTTCATATGCCTAAAAGTCAAATTGCCAAGCCTGATGCCTTTATCGTCTTCTACAGCCCAGCTGATTTCCTTTGGCCCATTCGTGCAAAGGCTAAAAATGTTATCTGAGTCCGTCATTCCGAATGAAACATCTCCCTGAGGCGGAACGGTATAGGCACTACCGTTCTTCGGACCGTACATACACTGGCTGCCGATTTGCCTCACGTACTTTGTCTGATTACTCGCATTCTTGAAGTGCACCGTATAGTCTTGCTTCGCCATAACTTGCGAAGAAGCGAGCATGACAAATGAAACAAGCGCAGCACTTGATAATAGGTTTTTCATGAAAACTCCATGTTTTTGAATCTTCCATTAGTAAGAACAAGCCTCATGCGCACCGTGACGGTCGAATGCGAAAAGCCACTATAGACAGTAAGGTTTCTCTGATCAAGCAAGCACAGGGCGTTTGTCCTGTACTGAAATGGCCCTACGTTAAAATCCGGTGGTTTATTAACGCTTTAGAGCCAGGATATAGTCCTGGCATGCAGTCAGTGCGATCAGTCCTTGGTCGCCGTCACCGGTGATTCTGATAACTCGTTGAGCAGCCGCTGGGGCAAGTTCGCCTCGCGTGACTCCATGAACCACGCCGTCGATACCGGACTATTTAATGAAGGGAGCGCGCAGGCCCGCCAAGCGACCGCAGCTGGTACTCGGTGACTGCTTGGTACAGAGACTCGGCTTCCTGCCGCAGGCGTTCGACTTCCTTTGCTGGTTGACCGGCATCCTGGGCTGCATGGTAGCGCCGCTGCGCGTCGATGGCCTGCTGAATCAGTGGCTCGCCGGCCTCCACAACTCCTGTGAGGGTCTTCTTCACGCTGCGGCTCCGGTTATTTGGTCAGTGCAGTATAGGCCAATGGCAATTCAGGCTTCGCTATGGATCAACCAGATCAGCGACGACCGCCAGAGTCACCTTCCGGCCAAAAGGAGCCCATCAGATGTGTCCAGGAAATCAGGGAAGATTCATGCGCGCGCTGCCATGAATGGACAGCGATAATGCCGCTTATTCGACGCAAACAACAGACGCTTCCGCGCTAGGGAATTTATGCTGTGTTATAAAGAGCTGTCCGTTCAGAGCTGCGTAATTTGTTTTCTCTTTTAAAAAAGGGCGAATTTCCGTTTCTGCTTTAAGTGGACTGCATAACTCGCTCGCCCGCCTCTTGACAAAACCAACAACTTGTTCTTGTTTATTGTAACCGTTACCTTCAAAAGTCACTGTATAGGTATTGGCACCTGTTTTTACGTCGCTGTATCCCCCTTCGTACATTGTCGAGCCTTTAGGAGCATATGGAATACCGGAACAAGCCGAAATAATTACGCAAGAAGCGATTAGTAAGAATTTAGATTTTTTTATCATGTATAAACCTGAAAGATTGGCTATGGAACGATTTTAGTCTTGCTCAAGAGGAACGCGATATGGATAGCGACAGGCCTCGCATTCCCATAAAATTCAGAGCAGCATTCAGAATGCTACTATTTAGCCATCAGCGTGTCCAATGTCCGATTCTGCGCTGAAAAACAGACCTTGCCGAACGGCTGCTTCGGCTCGAAGGTGGTCATTCATGGCCGACTGAATTCGACCCATAGCAGCCGTTGGCGAGGAGCGGAAGCCTCTAGGCCGCAGTCGCGGCGGCCTGACAACCAGCTCTGTTACGCCGACCGGACACCGTTGCGCTCCCTTCTCTCTGGCGGTCAAGCCAGTGACATAAGCTACGCCCAGCCTCTGCTAGACGAAGTTAGCATTCCCTCAAGCCAACGTGGTCGTCCGCGTAAACGCTGTATATGGCTGCTTGCCGACAAGGGCTACGACGCCGAAGCGCTACGCCGCTACTGCGATCAATATCGAATGCAGCCCGTCATCCCGCTGCGATCAATGAAGCGCAAACCCAAGCCTGGCGTACCCAGGCTGTTTGATCGGCCCAAGTACCGGCAGCGCAACATCATTGAGCGCATGTTTGGCTGGCTGAAAGAGAACCGCAGGATCGTGACACGCTTCGACAAGCTTGCGAAAAGCTATGCCGCCATGTCCTGACTGGCTTGTTACATGCAGTGTTTGCGACATCTCTTTTCGTACAAAGCCTAGGTCCGGGGGCTTTTCGCCATAGCGTGAAACGTCTTGAAACGAAGGCCAGGGAGGGCCAGAACAGCCGCCCCCCCCTAGAAATAGATGCAGTTGAATGACGCCTATATCAATGCCTATTCATTCGCCAGTGAAATTTACAAAACACCTATCTCGAAAGTTCTAACTACTAAGTATTCAACCACGAAACTACCCACAGCGTCGCGACACCCGCATCTTTAGGATTATTCCAAATCAATATATCGAGTTGTTTACATTCCTCCTGTGTACGCTAGTCTTCCCCTTGCCCTGCCACGGTCTGTAGTTGCAGGCGTATCAGTGCATTTCTCCACTCTTACATCAAGGAAGACGATAATGGGACGAAGCAGAAGCCTGGAAAAAATGCTGGCCGAAGAGAAACGCAACAAAGAGCGTCTTGACGAAATATCCAGAGAGCTGGACAGCCAACTGAAAGACGCTGACCAGGCCTTGCGCCAGCAAGCAAAAAGCTTTTATCAGAACGATGGTAGAAACTGGAAGTACAACGAATATCTCTCCGGCCAACAATCTGACTTCCAGCTGGAGGACAGCTGGTCGCTGGACAACCTCTCCTCGATCATCGACAAGATTTCCTCCGCGGTCGTCGGCACCGTCACCGGCAATATTACCAACGTGCCCGAGGGGACGAGCGTTGCTGCTGACGCCGAGAAGATCAACAAGACCGGCGACCTGACAACCGACACTCGCCTGCTGGTAGCCACCAACTGCTTCAACCTGCTCTCGGGCATCGTCAACTCGTTCGGCAGCATTAGCAAGGTTCAGGTGCATACAGGCTCCAGCACCATTCCGATTGGCCAGGGGCTGCGTATTTTCGCCACCGTCGCCACAAACGTGAGCCAGCAGCGTTCGTTCTTCAACAACAAGATCCTCTGCACTTACCGATATGCCTATTTCGTCCCCTATTCGCTCGACGAGTTCCACCAGCAGGCTGAACGCACACTCGTCGCTCAGTACGAACGAACACTCAATACACTGAACAAGGCGTCACAACAGAATGACGACAAGTTTGCCAATGGCACCATCGACCTTGACCAATATCTGGAGACGGCAGACAAACTGGAAGCCCGGACCCTGGAAGTCATTCGAAAAATTGAACAATTGAAAAAGCAGGATGGGGATCTCAAGGGGATCGCAGAGCTGCACATGCGGCAAACCGCCTTCCTCGTCGGACGCAAGATTGAGCTGGCACGGACCAAGAATCTGGCGACCCGTTTCGACAAGTTGCTTTCGACACTGAAGTCCGCATAATCTGACTCAATCGAGGTAAAGGCCAGCCTCATCCAGGGCCTGGTCAGGCAACACGAAAACAGCCAAGGAAGCGCAGTTACGGGTTGTGAATGAGCATTCCGAGGCTGTTTTCAACACAGCATCACCAAGTATCAAGGCTTTTCGTACAGAGCCTAGTCACGTCAAATGCAAACGGCTGGTCAGCATCGATGGAAGTCACCGGTCAGTGCAGGGCAATTTCCCACTCTGTCTCACGTAGTCCAAGTAGGCACATGCTGGACGTTCCTTGACTGTTCCGCCATACACCTTCATCAGCTCTAACGAGCATGTCAGCCAGCACGAAGGCCAGAGTGCATAAAAGCGGCGTAGGGGGAGTACGCCGCCAAAGAATATGCACTTGTTTCGAAGGGAGAAACTTAATGCTTGATCAATGCAAGTAGCGCGATGTTGCGAGGGCGGGAGACGCCTGAGTAACCGCGATCCCCGGCGAGACCCGGCAATGCATAGTTGACAGTCGCATCAACCCCACCGACTGTAACGGTCGGATAGTCGGTGGTAGAGAAAGGATCTACGCCCATCGCTGCTTGCGAGGCTGGGCCAGTGTTTTGGGTTGTCGATGCACTCCAGATGCCATTGGCCTTACTTTCGGTAGTGTCGTACGGGTACAGAGTGCCCTTTTGGGACGATCCGAATGCACGCCCGGCATCGATCCCTCTACCATCATCAAAGCCGCGGACAAACTCACCACGTAGGTCAGGCAGCGCGAAAGTAGACGTGCCATCCCCTTCCCCATAAGTTGTGCCGATTGCCGCGAAGAGCGCCGAGTAAGTGCTGCGCGATATCACTGTACCATCTGCTTTGAGCCAACCCGCAGGAACGGAATTGGCAGCCGAAAATTTCACATCACCCGGCGCAGCTCCCGACGCGATGGAGATCTGACCCAAGGTTACCGCGTGCTGGCTACGTGTCGCATTGGCGACCTGCTGTGCACCGCCGTCACAACTGATCAACACCCAGCACAAAGCGCCGCCGTTGAGCAAAGGGCCAATATGCGAGACCAGCGTGACATTGCCGTCAGCAACAATCTCGTCACCCTGCAGCAACTGCCCACCCAAGCCATAAATCGGGGCCGCTACGAGCCCATCAGGGGCGTAGGTAGCATCGGCCGGGTTGGTCATCGTGGCGCGAAAATACTGAACTACGCCGTTGGTGGTGGGTAGCGCTGCAAAGGGCACGGAGTTTGAAGCGGTGTAAGTAGTTGTCATCTGACTTTCCTTGTGAGTTGACACGAAACAATTCAAAAGTGGCTGCATCGGTCGGGCCTTGGTCGGACGGCCTGCAACCTCAAAATACTGTATATTTATACAGCAACCAGAACAAGCTAAATCCATCCTAAAATCTTCATCACTCGCTTCTTTGATGGTTTGCTCAGCCCACTGAGCCCTCAGCGATTACCGTTCGCCAAGCGATAAGTAGGCCTGCTCGCACATCACTCCTCTCCCCCGGCTTTGATCAGCAACTGCTGCCAGATCGCCCGCTCTTTCATCAGCGCGCTCGAACACGTCGGCAAACACCATGGCGACGCGGGCAGCTGTCTGGCTTGTGGCGGCAGTGCAGGAATGGTTGCGTGCCTGGGCTGCGAGACGGCGGGCAAGGTCCTCTGCTGTGTCCCGCAGGCTGCCATTAGCAGCGCGAGCGGCAGCAGCATCTGCAAGCGCCTCGTCGATGATCTTCTGTCCATCTTGAATCACCTTATTCATTGATTGTTGCCGGGCCTGTTCTTTTTCGCGCTCGGCAGCTTCGGCCAGCGCCCATGCGTGCTGATCGCCTGCATCACGGACAGCCCAGCGCGCCTGCCACTCGGCATCCATGGTCGAACGGCCGTGCTCGTAGGCGCCCCAGAACGCCGAGGCCACCAGCGCCAGCGATACCGCGGCGCCGACCGTGCGCGAGCTGATCATGCCGCCTCCAGGAACAACGTCCGTTCGGCCTCACGGCGGCGAACCAGGCCGGGCAGAACCTTGCCGCCAGCCTTGTTCCAGCGCGGGAACTGCTCGGCAGCACCGGCGTAGTCGCCACGGTTCAGCAGGCGCAACAGCGTCGACGACTCGAGGTTGGCCGCTCCCAGGTTGTAGGTGAAGCTGATCAAGGCGTCTCGCTGATTAGAGGTCAGCGGCACCTTAACCAGGCGCTCTACCTCCGCCTCAAAGCGCTGCACGTCGTTGGCCAGCATCCGCTCGGCCTGGTCCTTGGTGATAGACATTCCAGCCTTGATGCCGCGTGTGGTGCCGTAGCCGATGGTCCAGACGCCTACAGCGTCCTGGTAGGACTGCAGGCGTAGGCCTTCGAACGATTTGATGAGGCCAAGGCCCCGTTGCGTCGTACGCATTCACTTTTCTCCAGGCAAAAATAAACCCGCTCTAAGGCGGGTGCTGGTGCTGCTTGTGGTTTCAGGCTTCGGCCTGAGCCTCTGCCGGCTGCGTGGCCGGCATATCCAGGCGAACGTCGATCCAGCTTTCTGCTGGAACATCCATCAGGGCACCTGCCACCTGCTCCAGCTCGCCGTCATCGTTCAGGGCGTACTTGATCTTGCGCAGCTCCACGATGACGCGACCGTCCTCGTTGGTGGTGCCGGTGGCAATGCCGAGCTGCCGGCCGCCGTTGCGGTCAGTAGGACTGCCAACTTGCCAGCCGGAGGCAGCAAGGCCGAGTGAACCGGTAACCTGGTAGCGGCCAGTGCCCAGACGCGTGACCTCGATCCCGTTGGCCTCCTCGTTGTAGGCGCCCCACTCGCCCGAGGCCTTGAAGCTGTCCAGCAGATCAGCCCGGGAAGAACCCGCCACGTCAGCGATGCGCGCGATCGGCGAGGCCCGCTTGATGAAGCCCGACGCATCGACGGTGGTGTTGGCCGAGGTCCAGAGGTTGGCCCAAGTCGTGAAGCCTGAGGATGCGTTGTAGGTCCTGTACGCCAGTTGGCTCGCACCGATACTCATCGCCAAGCAGCCGAAGCTGCCGTCGGCATGGGAGGTGACCAAGGCCGTCCCGAAAGAACCGATAGGACTGGGGTTGGTGGGAAGCGCATAGTAGAACAGCCCCCCACAGGTAAGGGCGTCCATGTTTTGGATGATCGGGGCTGCGTTGGCTGCGCCATAGCTACCGATACCTGCATAGCCGGCAGTAACTACACGGCCAACCGCCCCATCAGTTTTCGACGCCACCACAGCTGCCGTGGCGGCAGTGCCCAGACCAAGCCCAGTACGTGCCGCTGCCGCCGTTTTCCCACCGGTGCCGCCCTGTGCCACGCTCAATGCAGTAGTCAGCCCGCTGAGCGCTGTGATGTCACTGTTCGCCCCGCGCGCTGCGGCGCCGATATTGGCAAGCAGGGTCGGGGCATCCGTGGCGCCACCGAACAGCGCCAGCGTGCCGCCGAACTGCTCGATGGTTTGCCGCAGGCGGTCGGCCGACTCTTTCACGTAGCCCTGCATGGGTGCCAGGCCATAGGTGCCGCCGGCTACGGTCGGACCCTGATACGCAGGAAGAATGCTCAGCACCGTGGCGCTGGCAATGTTGGTGACTTCATACCAGCGACCATCGGGCCCCTGGAGCGCATCGCCAACACGGCTGTTGGCCGAGAAGGCGGTGCCGGTGCCGGTTACTGTGTTTTGACCAGCCGTGATTGCGACTGTGCCGGATCTGTACCAAGGCATAGAGATGCTCCGAGATAATTAAAGTGGGAGTTGTGGCCGTGACGCGAATGCTGTTCTACCGTTTGGCGTGACAGCATCTACCCCGCCTGCGTTTGATGTATGCATCTTCAGGACCGTCCGGTCATTTGGAAGGAACCCCCCGAAGTTTGTTTTGATGGGCTGGGAACCCTGGACAATGTTTGTACAAGAGAACAACGCGTTCGCAAGTACGTAATCACCCTGCTGGCCTGTCCAAGGCATCCTGAATGAAGAAATATAGTTACCCGGCAATTCTATAGGTTGCCCGTCGTTATAGAATGACGTTGCTGTCGGTTGACTGTTCAAAGTCGCAATATTGGCTGTCGATGAAAACAGCCTCGCCCCGTCAGCGGCGTGCACCGTTGCGCCATACATACCAGCCACACTTGTATCGGACTGGTATGTAGCGCAATACCACTTCATCTGCATGTAATCAGAAACTGATAACCCATGATACATGTAGTAGTTTCCATACTGAACTACCCCCCAGCCTGTCCAATTGCCTGGTGATCCTTCCACATAGAAACCTCCAACCATCATGTAATTGGCAGCATTCAGAAAAACCAAAGGTCGCTCATAGGTGGTGATTGGCGTCGGAAACTTGTAGAAGAAGCTCGGGATGATTTGCGCCTGCATTCCTGGCTGCCAGTACATTCCGAACTGAAACTCCCCACTGTATCTAACCCCAAGCACCCTATTGACCGAATCAATCTGGGTCTTGACATTGTTATTAAAAGTTCTTACCCCGTAATTACCATTATTGGCAAAAGGCTCGCTTCCTTGCGATAGGATCATCAACTGCCACTGAGTCACGCCGGCCGCGCGCAGCTGAAGCTTCCCTGGCGTCCACCAAGCTTGAGGTGTCCACGTGTTTTCCTTGAGGTCCATTAGCGCATCGACCACAACGAAAGACTCAGCGGTAATTTCAGGAACATCTAACGTCTGGTTGTATTGCCCATTGCCGGTGATGGTCATCATCTTCAGCGACCGGATGGAGGTGATCGAAGTATCCAGGGTCACCCTGCCGGATGCATCCTTGGTGCGCATTCCATACTGAACCGCCATCAGGTCAGCCTCCCGCCTGCGAAGCGCTCTTGACCCGCTGCGTCGTACACGTACAGGCCGCCGTTATTGAGCAGGGTTGAGCCGTCAGCATCCTGCCCGCGCAGTACAAACGTGCCAGCAGCGAAGTTGATTTCCAGCAGCGGGTCACCCTTGCTATTGACCGCAGCTGAACGGATCGACATCCCTGCGATGATCTCCTTGATGAACGCTGTATTGATGATCGCCTGGCTGATGAACACCTGGCCGTTCTGTACAACAAACGGCGTGATCAGCTGGCCGGTGACCTCGTCGACAATCGCAAAGCGCTGGGCAAAGGCCAGGATCTCCGAGGTGGTCCCATTGCTGCCCAGGGCCAGGCCAGCCATCACCGTCTTGCCGCCAACCACCGTCTGGGCCTTGATCGTCGTTTGCGCGGACACGCGGCCATTGAGGTCGACCACCGTCTGGCTGACCTGCTGGACCGACGCAGATGTGTCGTTGAGCGAGGCCTCCAGCGTTTCTGACTTCATCGCCAGGGCGCGATCGGCATTGGCCAGGGTTCTGGTCTCCGAAGAGAACTTCGCCCTGGCGTTCCAGGCATCCAGTGCTCCCAGCAGATCACCTTCCCCATCATCGTCACGCCCGGCGGTGTACACCGATTCGACCGAGGTCCGCATAGACGCGACGGTTTCGTCGGTTGTGGACTGGGCTTCGGACACCTGCTGTATGCGCGAGGCGTTGCCGTCAACCTCGGTCTTCAGCTGGTCAAGGCGCGACGAGGTGGCCTGCTCATTGGTGGCCACCACCTGCTCGAGCGTGCTGAGCCCCGCCTTGTTGTCCCCGACCTGGGCATCGAGCGTCGTCAGACGTTCGGCCATGGCGAAGTCCTTGGCCGCCTGAACGCGCGTCTGCTGGGCTGCCGCTGCCTTGGAGTTGAAGCTGTCCAGGGCATCGGCAAGATCGCCTTCGCCGTCGTCGTCCCTGTATCCGGCCTGCAGCGCCTGCATCTGGCTGGCCGTGGCCGTCACCTTGCCGTCGATCTCACTGATATCGGTGGTGTTCTGCTCGACCTGTGCCGCCAGGGCATTGGCCGTCTGCAGGATGGTGCCGATATCCGCCCAGTACAGCGGGTCAGGTGGCGCGGCGCCGACTGGCACTGCACCCTTGGCCTGGTACAGGTGCTGGCCGTCGCGGACGATGTCGCCGGCGGCGTAGGGCTTGGCTGGGTCGTAGGCCAGGGCGTCAGTGATCTGGTCGAGGCGGTCATAGATCTCATCCTTGGCCTGCTCCAGGCGGTCGTTTACCGACCCTGGGCCATCGCCCGAGATTTTCTCGATCTCCTTGCGCAACTCTGGGTACAGAGCGCCGCTGCCGATCTGCTCGCGGAAGTACTCCTCGTACAGGCTCTGGTCAGCACTGGAATGGCCATTGATGCCAACGGCTTCAGGGAACCACGGGCCGACGTTGCCGGTGCGGTCGATCAGCCGCGCCCAGAAGAAGAACGACACGCCAGCAGCCAGGCCGTGCATTTCGTGCTCGGCCTGCGGGTAAGCGAAGTCGCCCAGCTTGATCGCGTCGCCCCGCGAGGTGGTCTTGCTGTAGCAGATCTCCGTCCGCTGGGTGTCCTCGGCGCCAGCAGGGAAGCCCCAGGCCAGCTTGATGCCGTAGACCAGCGGGGTGGCCTCCAGCTTGGTGACCGCCGGCGGCGGGGTCGTCTTGCCTGCGACATCGGTAAGCACCGAGTTGGTCGGCATTGATGCGACATCCATCGCACTGACGGCGCGCACGCGGGCCAGGTACTGACCGGCATACACGCCGCGCACGTCAGCCGACAGTTCGCCGGTACGCGGCAACTTGATCCAATCCCGGGCGCCCCAGCGCCATTCCACGTCATAGGCCACCGCCCCGGGCGCTGCGTCCCAACCGATGACCATGGTGGTAACGGCCATGCCCTGCTCTACGGAGCTGTGACTGGTGATCAGCACGCGCGCCGGTGCGTCCTGCACGCCAGGCGGCAGCACGCTGATTGGACGATCATCGATCACGGTACCGTAGTCGATGGCGTCGAATTTGCTCGGCTCGTGCTGGATCAGCTCCAACTGGAACTGGTGCCACTCCGGCCGCGTGACGTTACGCACGTAGAACTGCATCAGCTTCAGGTCGTCATAGTCCAGCGCCCAGCCGCATTCTGCCTCGGGCACCTCGCTGTAGTCGGCCATCACTGTGACCTGCCGGCCAGACACCGAACGGACTTGGCGGGCCTCGGCCTTGCCACTGGGGAGGTTGACCTGCAGCCGCGCTCCGGTGGGCACCTCAACATCGCGATCCAGAGTAATGACCCGGTCAGCAACGGCAGCAATGCGCCCGCCATTGGCACGGCCCGCCAGCATAGAATCTGCAACCGAGATCACCTTGCCCGGCTTTGGAATGTAGCCATCAAGGCCGACGCGCATGGTTGCACCGCGAACCTGCAGTTGCTCGGTCAGCAGCGCCCATTGGCCGGCACGCTGGGCCTGGCCGCGAGACGTACAACCCACGGCTTCGACGGAGGTTTCGCGCACACCATAGTCGGCCATGGCGTCCTCATCGAACACGGGCTCCTTGTCGGTATCGAAGCCCTGAGCGGGATCGTCGAATGAGACCATCGCGAGGCTGTGCCGATCGCGCCATTTGCTGCCGGTGTACTTGATGGCGCCATCACCCAGGATCTGGGCGCCGGTGTAGGTGTAGGCTGAATCCTGCGGCATGTCGGCGTTGACGACGATCTGGCTACCATCCCAGAAGGCCAGGCCGTGGAAGATAGCGGCAAGATCCTGCAGCACCGCCCAGGCCTCGGCCTGCTTCTGCAGGTACAGGTTGCAGGTGAAGCGCGGCTCCTGGCCGCCCTTGCCGTCCGGCACCATCTGGTCGCAGTACTGGGCAATGCGGTACAGGGACCAGCGGTTGATCATGCTGGCATCGACGCGCTCGCCAAGGCCGTAGTACGGATGCAGGGCCAGGTCGTAGAAGATCCATGCCGGGTTATTGGTGTAGGCCTCCTTGAAGGTGCCATCCCAAACCCCGTTGCTGGTACCGGGGCCTGCCGTGGCATAGGTCCTGGTCGCCGGGTCATAGTTCATCGGCACGCGGATGATGCGGCCACGCATCAGCACCGCCACCTTGGCGATATCGCCACCGAACTGCTGGGCGTCGTACTCGAGGCAGCCGACCGCCGTCAGAGGGTACTCCTGATCGCTGTCGACTACTTCGGCAATGGCCTCCACCACCATGCCATCCTGTACCAGAGAGCTGTTGGCTTCAGGCGTCAGTCGCCGGGCGCGAATGGACCAGCGGCTACCGGCCGGCAACTCGATGCGGTGGGAGCGCTCGTACTTGGTGATGTTCTTGCGGTCGACTTCGGAGGTAAGCACCTGCAGGTAGGGGCCGCCATCGGTCGAGACATCCACGGCGTACTCGATGCGCACGCCATTGATGTTGCCGCTGGCATCTTGCGACTGCAGTTGCGGCCAGCTGAAGCGCAGGCGCACGGCATCGATCATGGAGTTGGTGATCGAGTGCAGCCACGGGGTGTTGCTCCTCAACTCCTGGCCGACATCGATCTCGTTGCTCGACTCGCTGATACCCGCCAGGCGCTCTTGGTCCAGCTCGCCCGCGCGAAACTGCCACTTAACGCCGGGGTAGTTGAGGGTGCCATCCTCGGCCATGATCGGCGTGCCGGCGAGCTTGACCGAGCGTAGCCCGTGCACTGGGCCGACGATGGGGCCCCAGCTCCACAGGTAGACAATCCGCGCCGTGGAGATAGACGGCACGCTGTTCGAGGCGATGCTGGGTTGTTTCTGTTTCTTCTGCCCGCCCTTGCTGCCGACAACCCGTCGGCGGCTGCTCGCTGCCCGCCGCGGCTTGCGCTTCACTGCTGCGCCCATGCGCCCCTCCAGAAACGAAAAAACCCGCCGAAGCGGGTCAGGAATTGCCAGTCGTCAGAGCTGGTCTTGCGTGTAGATGCCGCCCGACTCGACGGCGCCGCCAATCTCGCGTTCGCCATACAGCACCGGGTACGGGTTGCCCTGAGCGATGGTGGTCACCGCCGAGCCAAAGCCATATGACGGATTGTTTCCGTCCTCGTTGCGGTCGAGACTGCCTGTCTTGGCTGTCGGGGACAGCATCTGCACTACGCCACCCAGGGCCAGGGCGCCGCCACCCGCGATCAAGGCCATGCCAGGCCCAGCCGACAACCCGCCGTTGAACATGCCAGCCACCACCAGCACCGCACCCAGCACGACCTGGAACAGGCCGGCCTGCTTGCTGCCCTGAATGATCGGCGCGATGCGGATAACGCCGTTGTCGTCGCCCACCAGGTCGAGCTCCTGGTTGTCCAGGTTGCGCGTGCCCGAGAACACCGTGAACACCAGACCCCGCTCCTCGCCGGTGGTGATGAACTTCTCGAAGCCCGGCACCATCGCGCACAGCGCCCCGATCGCGTCACGCACGCTGTGCACATCGAGGATGTACTCACGGCCGAAGTTCTTGCGCAGCACCCCGTAAAGCTTGATGGTCCGTTTCATGGGCGATAGTCCTTGTGGCGCAGCACCAGACGGCAGCGGTTGGCCATCGACCAACCGTAGATGTCGCGGGAGGAAGAGCGGCCGGCCATGTGGTGGTAGATGAATGGGCCGCTGCCGCCCAGTGTCGGCGCGTCCTCGCTGACCAGCGCCGGCTCGTCGCCCAGGTAGATGGCTGCATGGTTCGGGTGGTAGCACGGCCTGCCCGGGGACGGGACCATGAACACCAGCATGTCGCCGCGCTTGGGCGTGTCGACCTGGTAGAAGCCGGCGCTAGTAAAATTGTCCTCGTAGAGGCTTGCCCCGTCCGGGTCTTCCCACCACAGATCCTGGCGCTCGAAGTTCGGCAGCTGCAGGCCAGCCTCACGGGCGTACCAATCGCGGCAGGCGCCCCAGCAATCGAGCAGGCCATGGGCGAACTCGCGGCCCAGCAGCGGAGCCTGGTAACCCGAGGGCTTGAACCATTCCATATCGCCGCCTGGCCAGCCCACGATGCCCCAGGGCACCTCGTGCAACTCGCAACTGACACGGTCGGCCATGCTAGGCGTCGGTGCGGCGTCCGGGTGGCTGTGGATGATCGCCAGCAGTTCGCCGCGGTCCTCGGCCTGGGCCAGATCCTCGTGGTGCAAGGTGAAGTGGTCGCGCGGCGTCCTGGCCAGGTTCCGGCACGGCACGTATTCGCGGCCCTGGTCGGTTTTGATCAGTACGCCGCAGGCCTCGGCCGGGTGTTCGCGCTCGGCATGCTCGCGGATCGCGGCCTGCAGCTGTTGGTTGATGCGCATGGGTTACCTCGAACTGGCAATGAGACTGGCGCCCATGGAGCCGCCAAAGCGCCGGGTATTGCCCCGGGCCTTGCAGCTTTTCCGGCGGCCGCCGCAACGATCGAGCGCCGGATTATCGGTGGGCTCGTCCTTCTTGGTGAACATGGCCGACCCGGTATAGGCGCAGGCCTCCTGCCGGTACTGCCCACGGCAGGCCCAGCGGCAGAGCTTGGTGATCTGCTGGCTGGGCAGCATCTGGCCGCCCAGGTCCAGCGGGCTGGAGAGCTGAAACGTCACCTGCTCGCGGTCTTCGTCGGTCTTCTGCTCGATGTACCAGAGGTTTTCCCGGGCCTGGTTCGAGGCGTCAGGGTTGCCATCGGGGAAGTTGGCGGCGTCCAGGAAGTGCCGAAAGGTCTCGATCACTTTCACCTTCGCACCGGCCAGGTCCTTCAGGTGCAGGCACAGCGCGGTCACCGCGCCGCGCACACCATCGATCTCGTTGGCCAGCTGTAGCGTTGGGCTGGCCGGCCTGCCATCGCCGCGGATGTCGAAGCCCTCTGCGTCGAGCTGTTGCGGCGAGTAGAGGTTGCCCTGCCAGATGATGTCGCCTTCCTGGGCATGGCCGTGGAAGCGCATCAGGTTGCCGCCCAGGCGCGTAGCGTCCACCTCGAACAGCCGGATCTGGTTGCCCGGCTCAAGCTTTTGGATGTCGGTGTTGAAGTTCATGGGGCCTCAGAAAGAAGAAACCCCGCTATAGGCGGGGCTCATAAAGTGACTGGGCAGACATCCAGCGTGGATGAAAAGCCAGTAACGGGGCTGGAATTTGTAGTAGTAGCGTTGTGCCTCGCCATGGCCGGGCAATACAGCCTCCAGGGGCGAAATTGCTAAGTGACGCGCCTTTCTATTTAAACGGAATTTACGAATGAACAATGAGCAGCAGTTGGTACAGGCAATCAACAACCACACCGAGGAGATTGCTACTTTGCAATGCCTGGTGATCGGACTTCTGAAGCACATCCAAGAAAACCAGGGGTATGACTCAGCTCATGAGGCAATCACCCATGCACTTGCAGAATCATCAAAAATGCAGCCGCCCGGCCGGATTGGTGGGAACAGCCAAAAGATCAGGGATCTTGCCAAAATCCTAGGCTGACGGTGGTTTGTCTGCCCTGCCGCATGCGGGGCAGACCCCGTCCGTTGGCCTCTCCGTCTTTTTGATCTGGTACTCCAAACTAGGCATAGATACAAACGGACGATCAACCGGTACAGGCTTCGATGCAGCTTCATTTTTCATGTTGAACCTCTGAATCAGTAAGGGGTGAATACCTGCTTCATCTTGAAGCTGAGCGTGAACAGGCCGGCGCCTTTCGGGTCGAGTTTGTAACCGTTGACCTTGTATCTCCCCTGGGTACCGCCGGGCGGAATCCAGAGGAATGACCGGTAGCCCTCATGGCGATCAAGGAAGTCACGGACCTGCCGTAACTCATCGCCTGGTTCAAGGCCGCCGGTCATCTGGTGATCCCAGTCTTCGGACTTGGTGTTGATACCCGTGCCGCCCGACTGGGTGTAGCCATCACCGAAGTCGTTCTCCCAGGTACGCTGCTTGATCTCGCCCGAGGCACCCACTCGGGTGCAAAAGCTAAATACCTCGGTCATGTTCTCCTCCACAGGATCCCGCCCTGCTGGGTCGCGCGGTAAAGCGCATCCTCGATCTTCTGGTCCAGAGCTGCGCCGACCGAATCACCGATACGCTTCGAATCGTCCGCCGACGTTCCGGGCGGAACCTGGACAACTACATCGACCTTGATGGGCGGTAACCCGGTGTTCATACCCCTGCCCGCATCGCCCGCATTACGCAGATACTGGGTCAGGTCGCGGTTCTGATTGGGGTTGAGCACGCGCTCGCCGCCATCGAGCAGCCAGGTGCCCTCACGCGGGATGCTGTCAATGCCGCTGTGAGCCATACCCATCAGCGCGGTTGATGCAACTCCGGCCACCATTGGTGCAGTAGCCATTGCCGCAGTTGCAGCAGCAGCCGGCGCAGCAGCAGGGCCAATCATCGGGATTGCGGCAGTCGAGGCGTATGCCGCCAGCTGAGCCTGGAACGAAGCTGCCTGCGCATGCGCCACCAGAGCCAAGCCAGCAGAGGACTGTGTAGCTTTGCCGACCATCAGCTGCACGGCCTGGTACACCAGCCACTGGGCAGCCATGTCCGTCAGTGCGCCGACAGTTGCCTTGGCGAACCCGGTAACCATGTCCATCAGTGCATCCCCGGCATCCTTCGACCCGGTAGCTACGTCGGACATGAACGAACTGAGCTCGCTCCTGGCGCTACCCAGCACTGAGGCTGTTGCATCAGCAGCCTGCACCGAGTAGTCCTGGGCGTAATCAACGAAGTTCTGCCAGGCATCGCTGACACCATCCATCCAGTTGGATTGGGCCTCGTCCAGCCGGCTGTAGTAGTCCACCTGCAAGGACAACCGAGTAGCCAGCGCATCGCTCAATAGAGCGGTTTCTTTCTTGTAGTTCGCTTCAGCGTCCGGGTCGCCGGCAATCTCTGCCTCTTTGTACTCCTTGTACATCTCGCGGCGCTGCTTGTTGAAATCCTGCTCGATGCTGAGCATTTCCCGGAAGCGCTCACGGTACTTCTCGCCCCGACCCGCACCTGCAAGCTCCTGATCGAAGCCATCCTTCGCAGTACGGTTTTCTTCCTTGAGGTTGAAGTCCAAAGCAGCTAAGCGCTTGGCGTCCTGGTCAGCCTTGAGCAGTGTCTTCTTGGCGTCGAGCTCGGCCGCATACCCTTCCAGCGATTTTTTCTGCAGCGAATTCAGATTTTCATACTTGCCGCTCGCAACCTCGAAGGCCAGCTTTTCGACTTCGGTTGCATTTTTGCGCTTATCGGTCGAGGTGTTCATCAGCTCGATCTGGCGCTGATAATTTTCCTCAGCGTCCGCGAACGTCTTCTTGAGCGACTTCATTTCTGAGGCGTGCTCTCGGGTCGACTTGGTCGCCGCCTTGTTAGCCTCATCCTGAGCCTTTGAAGCATGTGCCGCGGACAGGATCGCAATCCGGTCAGCTTCGGACAGATCCTTGTGCTCAGAAATGAAACGATTGGCCTCCTTGACCGCATCGTTGTTGTCTTGAAGCTTTACGAGCTTTTGTTGAATCGTCTGCAGGTACTTCTGGCCGGCTGCGGTGAGGCTGGATGTAGCGGTTGCTGCGGCAGAAGTGGCCACCGAGCTTTTCTCTTGCGCGGCGCTAAGCTGGGCAAGGCGCGCTGTAGCTTCCTTTGCTGCCTGGTCCTGGTTCGACCACCCTTCAGCAGACTTTTTCAGGTCGTTGAGGAGTGTCGGCGAAACGCCAGGGATTTTCCCTGCCTTCTCAAGAACAGGAATCATGGAGCCGCCGTTTTTTGCGACCTCCTGGAGTTGATCGCTCAGGTCTTTGTAATCCTTGGCGCGCTGAATTGTCTGCGCATTGCTAGAGCCTGCAATGCGAGAAGGTAGTGAAAGCGAATCCGAGCCAAGCACGCCCTTTTTCAAAGTAGCCTGAAGGGAGTCGAGCTCTTCTTTTGCAGCTTTCACTGCCTCCGCCTGAGCCTCTCCCCAGCGCACCAGGGCACCAGCTCTTTGCTCTTCGGTCATCGCCTTGAAGCGCGCGATTACGTCGTCCATTGGGCCGCGAAGTTGCTCAAGCCCCTCTTTCGCTTTATCGCTACTGCTTCTGAAGTCGACAAACGAAAGCGCTACAGCCCCAGAAATAAACAGCAACCCCACAGGACCGCCCATCAAAGCCAATAACCCGCGGCCAGCATTCGCCAGAGCACCAAAAGCGCGGCCGGCAACGGTGGCCGATGCAGCGGCGGAATCAGCGGCCCTGGAGGTGGCTGCTAGAGCGTTCGCAACCGCGGTGGTTTCCCCGTAGGCAGTAACAGCTGCCGTCCGCATCGCATAGGCCTGCCGAATTTGCGCGGAGGCCGCCGTCGTGGTTGCGGCCAGGGCTCGCTCGGCCTTCTCAACGCTTTTTAGCATGGCAACTTCAGCTTGCCGCAGTTCTGCCAGCCGGGTGAGGGACTTTGTACGCCCCACATCGGTGATCTGTGCAGCTAGGCGCTGCTGCTCAAGCTGTCGCTCAGCAACCAGTGCAGATTGTGTCGCTTTGAGGTTGGCAAGTTCGGAGATTTGACGCGCCCGATCCGATGCAACCTTGCCTTCTGCCGCCTTGATTTCCAGCGCGGCACGCTCCATGAGCGCCTTGGCATCGATTTGCTTCGCCTGCGCGGCCCATAGATCCTTCTTGGCAGTGTCCGCTGCAGCAGCAAGGGCTGCTTTACTTGCAGAGGCCGAATACAGAGCCGCCCCCGCCTGCTGGGCGTACCCACCAGCCACTCGGCCAAGCGCAACAAACAGCCCCGTGGTCAATACTTGGGATAGGGTATTCGACTCCTTCGTTATCGAGCTCATGACCGCCGGAAGGCTATTGTCGATCGCTTTCGAGAGGCCAACAAACTCCGCTGAGACCCTGGAACTTGCCCCGGTAGCCTGGTCAAGTTCGCCAATGAAATGCGTGAGCGAGTTGCTGATCTTGGTGAAGCTGTTCCCAATTGTGGTTGCGGTCTTGGCGAACAGTGCATCAACCGCGCCCGACTGGCTTTGCAAGGCCTTGACCACCGCCTGAGCGGTGAGCTCGCCAGCAGCACCCATCGCTCGCAATTCGCCAACGGTTTTCCCCATGCCGGCCGCAATGGCCTGGGAAAGCGCCGGAGCCTGCTCCATCACGGAGTTAAGTTCTTCGCCGCGAAGTACGCCCGACGCAAATGCTTGGCCGAGCTGGATGAGGGCTGCGTTTGCGCTCTCCGCCGATGACCCGGAGATAGCCAGCGTCTTGCTGATGGTCCCGACGATTCCGGCAACACCCTCACCGGACAACTTCAACGCGTCCTGGTTGGTGGCGATGCGCTGATATAGCTCGGCAGTGGCCGCCAAGGGCTGGGCAGAATCTTGAGCAATGCCGAAAACCGCTTTCTGCGCAGCTGCCAACTCGGTGGAGTTGTCTGTCACCAACTTTAGTCGGTTCGTGAGCGTACTATATGCCTCCGTTGCGCTGTGCACGGCAGTCACACTGAAAGCTGCAGCGAGCGGGCCTGCAATACGCGAAGCGACTGCGGACAGCGAAAGGAACTGCCCTTGAAGAGCGTTTATGCGCGATGCAGCAGCGTCAGCGGCCGCCCCGGTGCTTGCTACAGATCTCGACGCTCTATTCATTCCCTCTTGAAAGCCGCCAATTCTAGCTATCAAATCGAGAGTCAGTGTGCCAAGGGAGCGCGATGCCATTTACTTTCCTCCTGGCATAAAAAAAGCCCGCTACAGCGGGCTCTCACTAGCTAACTAATCACCGAAAAATCATTCTTTTCATATCGGATCGTCTATCGGAAATGCACTTATCAAAATACTTTTCCGCACCTTCATCTAGCGGCCCGCCATAGGAATACGCTGCATCAATAACGTCCTTATTTGCTTCTAGCAGCGCCGCATCAATCGCCGTATTTATTTGAGCAAGACTTGCCCCGTCACTTTTTGCCTGTAAAACCTTCCCAAAAAGCCTACTTCTATTATGACAAGACCCTGCAGCAGAGAAGGTAGCCTCAACAACTTGCATCAAGCCATCTTTATCAAGTTCGTCGGCATTACAGCTTAAGTGGAATCCAGATAGCACTAACGCGCCGAGTGACAATTTCAATGCACGATTACCCATAAAACCCTCCATATAGATTTGTAGCAATCTACCATCTGAGGGAAGGGCTTTCACGACCACTCGCTCATCGCTTGTTCCAGGGATACCCCCGGCCGCTCCGCATGCGGCATGAAATCGATCAGCTCAGCCTTGCCACCCGCGCCACGGTTAATCTGCTGCGCGATGATGGCCGCCGCCAGTTCTTGCCGGCGCATCGGGTTCAGCGATCCATGCTTGTCCCGATACGCGACCCAGGCCAAAACTTCCGCATAGGAAAGTGTGGCCTTGGCCTCTGCGATCGAAGTGCCGCCTATGCCGTTAAGGACGAGCTCGTGCCAGATCTCTTCGGCCGGGGTGATTTCTTTGCTGGGGGGTTGTTCACTTCGTTGACGGCTTTGAGCAACAGGATGCCCAGGTCTGGGTCGAGGTTCACCGCGTCCTCGAAGGGCAGCTCTTCACCACCATCCGTACCAAGCATGATGCTGGCCGACAGGTAGCGGGCGTTCTTGAAGCGCTCTGCCTCGCCACCGGCGTGCATGAGCTCCATAGCGCCGAAAGCATGGCGGCGAACATGCACGGTGAACTTGTCGGTGACTTCCTTGCCGGTCTCGTCGACATGCTTCCACTCGACCTTTTTCGCGACCAGGGCATCAGCAACGACGCCGCCTTTCTTCTTCAGTTGTTCCAGGTTCATGGGGTGCTTCCCTTGACGATCCAGTTGAGCTTGCCGGAGCGCTGAATGGTCGCTGCGGTGCTGACGGAGGCGTTGCTTGCGAAGTCGAACGGGAAGTCCGCGACATAACCGGCGAACAGGCACCAAGTGCGGGTATTTGGCAGCTCGAAATCATCACCCTCGGTGTTCACGGTCGGCTTAATGTCCTTGCCATCGGACCAGCCGAGCGCCCAAAGAACGTCCTCGTCGCTGTCGTCCTGCGAGAGCTGGAACATCCGCACATGACTGGCGTTGCGAGGATCAGCGAGGATGGTGGCAGTGGCCTGGCCCGGCGAGCGAAGGCCTTTTTTGAATTTACGGTCGGTGTCGGACAGGCAGGTGTCGTCGATCTGATCCGCGGGCGATCCGCCCGGGTTGAAGTTGGTCAGGCATTCGACCTCCATCACGGTCCTGGGACCCGATCCGTTAGCGGGCGGCAGCAGAGCGTAGAGCTGCGAGCCTTGAGAGAACATAGACATGGCTTTTCTCCAGATATCAATAGAAAAGCCCGCACTAGGCGGGCTTCAGGGCAGACGGTGATCAGCGCTCTACATGCCAATCAACATCGAAACTTCGGTGTCGGTCTTTCGTTTTCGGGTCGCGGTCTGTAGCGCCCCAGCGGACAACGTAGGCGTGCGGCTCAATGGCGGCGCACAGGGCCTTGGTGACAGCAGCGACTGCGCCACCGGTGGCCGCGTAAACGTCCACCTGCAGCGTGAAGCCGTCGGCATCGGGGCGGCCGGCCAGGTAGTTCTCCGGACTGCCGGTAATCAGCCCCCAAACCGCGTAGGGCTTGAGCGTGCCCTCCTCCGCTTCACCGAACGAGAACAGCCGGCAGTCGACTCCGGCGCCCAACAGCGCGGTGACACCGGGATCTGCTGAGCAGACGGCGAAAATTGGCGGTTCCATCAGGCCTCCCTCAATGCAGCGTCAATCTCCTGGGCGAAGACACTGACGAATCGATCGGTAACGGCGCCCAGGTTCTGCGAGAAGGATGGGCGCATAAAAGGCGCCGGCGGGGTGTACTGGGTGCCGAACTCGATGTACCGCCAGTGGCGGGTGTCACCGCCAGGGCTCCCGCTCGCATCCTTGCTGTGCTGGTTCGCCCCTGCCCCGCCGCGAATACCGACCTTCATCACCACCCCGCCCTCGCGCCGGCTTTGCTTGCCCGATTCCTGGGTGACAATGTTCTTCCAGATCTTTTCAGCGGTTTCGGGGTCGTCGATGGCCTTGGCCCTGGACTTCGCATCATCGCGGACGATGTTCATCGCCTGGCGGGCAGCCTTGCGTAACCCCTTGCGGCGCAGTTTCGGCGCGAGGCCAAGCATTTTCTGGGTCACCGTGGCCAGTCCCTGCAGGCTTGCACTGATTTCGTCAGCCATCCTTCACCCCCTTTGAAACGAGAATGGTCAGATACTCACGCCCTGACTTGGGGTCCTCCATCGGTGGACCTTCAATGCTGTAAACCTCGCCGCGATGAACAATACGCATCGTCGGCAAGACGCCAGCGCGATAACGGATGACAAACCGTGATGTCACTTCTGACTGGCCTGCCTTCGCTGCAAGCACATCGCGAGTAGAGAGGTCGGTTTTGCTTGCCCACACTGTCGCGAAGGTCTGCCAAGTGGGCTCGCCATACTCGCCCGTGGCAGTATCGCGAACAGACACCTTCTGTTGGATTTCCACACGATGCCGCAAAGGTCCTGCCCTCATACCCCCCACCCCACGCGATACGGTGTCAATAACGCTCGTGAGCCGTTCGAAAGTACCGAGGTAGCCGTGCCGACAATCTCGTCCTCACGATTCGCGTAGAGATGCCCGAGAATCAGAAGACACGCGGCAATAACCGAAGCGTTGATGACGATCGGCGATTCACCAGCCTCGCCCGCGCGCACTGCCGCATTCAGCGCGTCCGTATCAGCATAGAAGCGACGATTCAGATAACGCATCGCCTGATCTTCAGCGGCATCAAGCAGCAGCTCCAGGTACTGGTCATCGTCATCCGGATCGCGCAGGTGCTGACGGGCGATTGGTATGCTGATAACCGACATCACCTATTCCTCCAGCGGCTCAAATGATGCCAACTTACTTTGCACAAGGTCCTCGGCGTGCCGGCGCGGAACTGTGTAAGCCGGGCCACCGCGGCGTCGCAGCTCGCCCTCATCCATGTAGGACCGCAGCGGGTAAATTTGAACGACCGATGGGTTAGGGCTTCCCGAAAGCTGCGCATCGCCAATGGCAACATCGGGCCCAGGCTGGGCATCTTGTAGATCAGCACTGCGTGCATCGGTAGCTTGGGCCAGCGCAGTCTCATCGGTGGAGTTACCTGCGCCTGGCTCAGCATCAATGGCTGCGTCGACAAGGTTGGACGTATTGTCAACGTCAGGGGCTTCCGGCGGCCCTCCCTCTCCCGTGCCGGCAGGCGAGCCTGCTTCGGCGGCATTGATGACCGCTTGCGACTGTTCCGGCACTGGCTCTTGGGCTACCTCTGATTCATTCACAGACTCGGTGGAAGATGGCGTGGTCTTGGTACGTGCCATAGCTGTACTCCAGTCGGGCGCCATTACTGGCGCCGCATAGCGGAAGGATTAGGGCGTGACGGTGGCCAGAGGACCGGTGACGAATGCTTCGTCACGGTAGATGGCGAAAGCCAAACGCTCCTCGGCACGGATCGTCGCCATGTTGTTCTCGAAGTCCTTGTCGTTCTCAGTCGAGATCAGCACTTCGATCTCCATGCGATCGAAGATCTGCGCGCCGAGCTTGAACGCGCCAACGAGGAAGTCGTTTTGCGTCATGGCCTGGGTGGACACCACCGGACGGTTCCACAGGCGTGCGTTGGTGCCGTCCTGCGGCTGACCGATGATGTAGCGCCCCTCGCCATCCTTGGTCAGCTCAATCGCTGCCCAGTCGATGGGGTTCAGCACGATGCCGTCCGAAGGGAACTCGGCCAGTTCGGCTTGCAGCAGCGCCAACCGCAACCTGTCGATTCGCTGTTCACCCACCACCGCTACCCCGGATGGAGCAGCGTACAGCTGGGCAACGGTCATCAAGCCTTGCAGGTTGGCCCCTGTGCCGTTGCCGTAGAGCAGCTGGGCTTCTTCCGCCATGGTCAGGCCGTAACGCGCGCGACCATCGATGTAGCTTTGCAACGCCTTCGCGTCATCGAGCATCTGGCGGCTCGCCTTGAACAGGTGAGCGATGGTGCGCACGTTCGCGGTAGCCAGAGCGAACGTGAGGTCGGAGTACGGCTTGGCGGTGTTCTCCGCTACAGGCTTGGCGTTGTTGGTGAAGCCGGTTTCGCGAACGTACTCAATGGAGTTCGATTCGGTGGTACCCGGCGCCACCAGGTCGCGGATCGTGAGTCGACGCTGAGGCGGCGCAAGGACGCCTGGCAAACGCTGCGGAGCCACCAGATCACCGCCAGTGGCGGTGGTGATCGCAGCACGAGGCACCGAGACACGGCGCGAGCCACGGAAGGACGAGTTCATTGCCTGCATTTCTTCGCTTTCGATCACAAGAGCGCCAACTGACTTCTGCGGCTCTTCTTGATGGTTGCGATCCCGGCTTGCATTGACGAGCTTCTGCTCCGCCTCGCCCAGGCGTGCGCTGATTTCGCCCTGCTTGGTCAGCAGTTCATCCACCTTGGCGCGGGTTTCGGTGTTCATCTCACCCGAGGCCTTGATCTGCTTCTCGACCGCCTCGGCCTGGGTTTTAATCTGGTCACCAATGCCCTTGAGGCTGGCGTTGAGTTCCTTGACTTGGGATTCAAAGTCCATGGTCGGTTCCTTTCAAAGCGTTGAGGAGGTTGGTTGCCGCGCTCAGAGAGGCGGTGAGGTCTGGAGCGACAGCGCGCGGCTTATCGGGCGGGATAGCGCTTGACGTATCCCCGCCGGCAGCGCGAGGCATGCCGGACTTGAAACTGGCGAACAACTCGCGACGTTCGGAGCGAGGCATGCCAGCTTTGGCCAGCGCCACATCCATGGCCTTGAGCGCACTGGATTGGGTCGATTCTTCGGTTTCGCGCTCGGTGATCTCGGCTGACGACAGCACGCTGGTGGCTAAGCCCAGCTCCACTGCTCGCTTGCCGCGGATGTAGGTTTCATCGTCCATCAGCTCAGCCATGTCCTCGGTGGCCTGCCCACTGGTTTCGGCATAGAGATCGGCCATCGCGGCATCGAACTCTTGCATGTCGTCGGCTACATCGCGCAGGTAGTGGCGATTACCCGCGAGGAACGTCCAGCAGTTGTGGATCATGAGGAACGCGCTGCTGGCTACCTGTCGATCGCTGCCTGCCAGGTAGATAACTGAGGCAGCGCTGGCTGCCATGCCCAGCACTTTGGTCGTGACCTTCTGGCTGTGTTGCTTGAGGCGGTTGTAGATGGCGATGCCTTCAAACATGTCGCCGCCGGGTGAGTTGATATAGACGGTAACGTCGCGCTCACCAATAGCGCGCAGCGCCGCGTCGATACGCTTAAGCGTCACGCCCTCGCCATACCAGTCTTCACCGATCACGCCGTACACGGTTATGGTCTCAGCGGTGTTCTCGACAGCCGCCTGAATTGCGGGATTCCATTTATCGAGCGCGCGCGGGCTCATCTCGCTGCGAAGGCCGCGAGACTGGATTTTCAATTTCATGGGTTACTCCTGGGCGGTGCTGCCTGACACGTTCAGCCAGTTTTTCAGGGCAGTCCGAGCGGCTTGCCCATCATCTTGTTTGCCCAACTGATCCAGCGGAACCAAGTTGGATTGCACGGTAAGCACATCACCGCCGGGCATGCTCGGTAGGTTCTCTTTGCGCCGCCCTTCGTTGCGCGTCATGAAGCCGTTTTGCCCCATGGTGCTGAGGTAAGCGGCACGACCAGTGCTGTCCGCACGCAGGAAAGCTTCGAGGGAGAATTCCGCGTAGTAGGTGATCCGGTCCACCGCAGTCATGCAGCGCTTGTTGACGCACTGCTCGATCGGGGCCGTGTAGGACATGATGCAGTAGGTCAGGAAAGCGATCTGCTGTTGCTCCAGCCCAGTCCCCCAGTTGCTGCCTTTATCGGTCTTCATCACCATCCAGGGCGGCACCCCAAACCACCGGCAGATTTCCTCGATGCTATGCCCCCGCGATTCCAACAGCTGGGCATCGATCGGATTGATGCCGATCATTTCCGGTTTGACCCCGGCCTCGAGCACGGGGCTGCGGCCAGCATTGAGCGCTCCCGAGATAGTTTTCACATACTCACGGAACTCAGTGCGCTGCTCCGGACGTAATGTCTTGTCTACCGAGAATGCCACCGTGGGCATCATCCCGTTCTTGAAAGTGCTGTTCGCAGCATCGTCAGCGGACATCGCGGCACCAAACACATCCGCGCCGTACCGTATGGCGGACAGGCCGACTCTGCCATCGAGCGTGAACGCCGGGATGTGCAGCATGTCCTCGCGCAGGATCTGCCGACGAGGGCCTTTGCGGGGCCTGAAGTAGTATTCGATTCGCCCGTCATTATCGACATCCAGATCGACGCGGGAGGGCATCAGGAAGTCGATTGCAATAACCCGCCCGGCGGAGCGATGGATCTCGCAGTAAGCGTTCCCCCACAGCAACATCGACGCCACCACCGACTGCCAGAAATGAAAGGCCGTCATGTCCTCGTTAGGACTGGAGTGCACCACGTCATACAGCGGGAAGTCCCGAGCTCCTTCGCGACTACCATCTGGCTTGCGCCGATAGATGCTGAGCGGCAATCCAGCAACCGAGGTCGAAATGATGCGAACGCACGCCCAAACCGTGGACAGACGCATGGCATTGTCGACCGTCACAGATTTTCCGCTGCTCGATTGGGCGCCGAGGAAGCTGCTCCAGAAGCCACCATCGGAAAGACGAATGGACTTCCCGAACCAGCCCCCTAGATTTGCAGATGGCCGCGATGCCGCCTGGCCGAGCGCTTGAGATAACGTTCTACTCACTGCGCAACCCTCTACGAATGAACGCCGCAATACAAAACATGCTCAGCGCTCCGGTCAACAAAGCCCATCCAGGACCCGCCAGCATCCAGACGCCGGCACACGCCATGCAGAAACCTGCCAGTGCAGCGATGATGAAAAAATGGAGTGCGCTCATGCGATCAAAGGGTCCCGAATACCGGCCATAAAGTTATCCATCCCACCACAGCCCTCAGGGTTGAGGGCCATCAGCGACACGGCGTCAAACGTCGACATAAGCGGATCGATTTTCGCTGAGCCGCTGGCCTGTTTGGTGATGGTGATTGCGTTGCCTTGAGGTACTACTCGGGCGTTACCAACACACCAGTTCATCAAGGCGGAGCCGCAGTGAACCAGCTCGCCGCCGGCCACCTTGCGCTCTGTCGTCTTGATGGCACCGTTGAGCTTCCAGCCCTGAGCGATGGCGACAATCTGTTCCATGACGATACCACGGTCCTCCGTAGTCAGTTCGCCAACGATGTCACCGATCCCCGCAGCGTCCACGCCAATGGCCAACTTCTGGGGCAGTAGGCCGCGATCGCGGATGTCACAGATGATGTCGGCAACCTGTTGAACATCGTCACCTGGTCGATCCACTACCGTCAGATCCCCGGCTCGTTCAAAGTCCACCAGCACGCTGGCAATGTCTTTGCGACGCTCGAACACAATCTTGTGTGCCCAGGCATGCGACCAGTGGAGCCATCTACGCGTGAGGGCCTCACGTCCAATCACCGTGAGGCCCAACAAGTCATCAAGCCCCCCGCCATCGATTCCAACAGTGGCCACTTCGGAACGCTCAAGTAAGGACTCAAGCGTCATGCCCTTCTCGGCGGCGGCCTCCCAGTGATCGGAGCCCGCCCAACGGTCTGAGCGGAGATCCAGGCCAATCTCGACGTTAAGGTGTTTTGCTAGGAAACCCCGTACAGCACTCTCACCTTCCGCCTCGGCTTCCTGGTACTTCTGCTCGATCACCTGCTGGTCGACTGAAAGCCCCCAGTTGGGATTAGTCACATGCGCGTTGGCGAGGTCGCGATGCTCGTTCCGCTCGATCATCTCTTTCGGGAACTCGTAGATCACCGGCAGGAAGCGTCGATCTTCGATTTCGCCGTTTCGAACTTTGCGCGCGTAATCCAGCTTGGCTTTGAACACGCCCGCCGGCGGCTCATCAGACTGCGTTGTACAGTAGAAAACAAAGCCCTCAGGGCGCGACGCCAGACCGCCAGTGGCCTCAACCAGCATCTTCGCCGACTTGGCCTGCTTACCGAATTCCCATAGTTCGTCAATAAACACACCAGTGGCTTTCTTGCCGGTGACGGTGGCCGAGTCAGCTGCGACGACCTTCAGGTTCGCCTTGTTCAGGTTGTCGGTGACGATTCGGCTGTATTCCTGCACGTGGAACCTGGCCTGCAGATCCTCGTCGGCGTCGATCATGTCCCTGATCGGCTTGAATGCGTTGTCTGCCGCTTCCTTTGTTGGCGCGAGGATCAAGAACTCGCCCGAGGGCCGCGTGTTCAGGATCAGTGCAGTCAGCATGATGCCTGCGGCGATCGTGCTCTTGCCGTTCTTCTTGCTGACCATCAGGAAATAGTTGGTGATCAGCCTGCGTCCGGCTTCCGCGTCGTATGCGCCGAAGAGTGCAGCCACTACATCAAGCACCCAGTTACGGCAGGTCTCTCCCATTAACGGACTGCCGTCGGCATCGACCATTCGAAGGTTCCCAAACACGTCCAGTGCGTCTTCCGCCTGTTCGGGGAAGATCGGCTCCAGCGGCACAAGTGCCTGGCCACGAACGATCCTTTCTTCCCAGTCTGGGCAGGCGGTAGTCCACGCTCTCATTTGACTGCCTTCAGGTGACGTTCACGCAGCCCGAAGCGGCTGCCGCTGGCTCCGACCTTCGCTGCGTCGTCGAGCTTCTGTTCTTTCTTACCCATGCCGGATTTCTTCCCGTGGAAGTACGGGAGCGCCGACTGGGCAGCGTTACGTCTGTCGAAGATCTTCGCCGTGGGTTCGTTCATCAGCGCCAACAACCAAACGAGAGGGTCGTCGGTGTTTGGCAGCTCAGCCAGGTCACCGGATTCGTCATCCAGAGGGCTGGGCTCAGGTGCATCGCTCGATGCTTCCGGTTTAACATTTCGGACGGTCTTTAACTTTTCCAGAGCGGCGACAACGTCAGGGTCTTTGGCGAGTCTCGACCCGGCTGCCGATGCGCTGCCGGCCGCGTAACCTGCGGCCTCCGCCGCTTCTCGGTTCGAGGCACCAGCGGCCTTGGACTCGACAAAACGGCGCTTTTTATTTGTTAACGCCATTAACAAAAACCTCTGAAACGGGAAAAAAATTCACGCGTGCGGGAGGGGGTGGTCTAGAAGCGAAAAGCTCTGAACTTTCGACCCACCCTCCCCCTTAATATCGGGGAATTGACGTGCCTCAACCTAATGCGGCACGCCACTGACGTGCGTCAGCCAATCAGGCCTGACGCCTCCTCGGCGGCCTTCACCACGTCATGGCAGGGACGGCACAGGGTCTGCCAGTTGCTCCGATCCCAGAACAGCTTCATGTCGCCTCTGTGCGGGATGATGTGGTCGACGACTGAGCCTTCAGTTACACGCCCTTCGCGCTGGCAGTACACGCACAGCGGGTGAGCTTCAAGCCAGCCGACTCGCGCCTTCTGCCACTTGTACCCATACCCACGTTGCGCGGCCGTGCCCTTGGTTGATCGCCACGAGTCAGAGTTCACCGAGGCAAGCCGGGACGGCTGGGCCTGCATGGGAGGCTTGAGGGAGGTGAGCCTGGCCATCAGCGACCGCCATGAACGGGCGCGCCGCTCAGGTAGGTCATCGGTATTTCATCAACATCCACGTCCTGCTCATCGGCCAGAGCCTGGATCAGTACCACCTGGTTCTTTGCGATCTGCTGCAGCAGTTCGGTCTGCTTCACCTGTTCGGCCAGCATCCGCCCCAGCAGCGACACCTGTCGCATACTCATGGCGCCACCCGAGCGTGCTCGCGGGCAGTGCTCTTGAGGTCGGAGATACCCACCTCAACGAACCGTGCGTTGGCGCAGATAGTCGGGATCTCGCGCGGCAGGACAGTGATAACTGCATGCCACACACCGTCCTCGACCGAAGCCTTGAGCTCCACACTCGTCACGCCATTCAGCTCGCTACCATCACTCAGCAGAACCTTGGTCCCCATTACGGGGTGGGGATTGTCCGGATGGCTCTTTACTGCCGGTACGATCGTCGCCACCGACAATGATTTGCTTGGCTCGCTCATATGCCACCTTTGTCCATTTGTTGATCCATTCGCGCCGGGCGGCGCATCCGCTGCAGGCCATCACTCAGTCCTACGCATGTTGAGCTGCTGCGCGATATCGGCAGCTCGCTCACGCACCTCCAGCACCTGGCCGTCGAACGTGTGGACGATGGCGCAGATGCCGTGCCACTGCGAGCTGGTGCCGGCCTCCTGCACGCGGGCAATGGCGGTTGGAGCCAGATAGTGCTGGCGGCGGTTGACGTCAGTCAGCGTGATCATGGGGTCACCCTTGCGCTTTGCGAGACAGGAACAGGTCGGAGTAGCCGCGCAGCTTCTCCACACCCATGAAGCCGACAGCACCGCCGGCGAAGGTGGCCATGCCCTGCGGTAGGCCCATCCATTCGAGCAGTGGCACCAGGGCCAGGGTGATGAGTCCGCACAAGGCGCCCTCCAAGAACATCTGCCGGCGTGTTCCGCCGCCGTACACAACGCGCAGCGCGGCGATTACAACGGACAGGCCAGCAGCGTAGAGCTGTGGCTGGTGGGCGATCACCCAGGCAATCACTGCGGCCCACAGGCCGGGGTCCTTCTCAGGCATGTTTGGCATCTCGATTCCTCCCGCACTGGGGAGTAGAAACTAAAAAGGCCCGCCAGAATGGCGAGCCTTTAGGGGATGGATAGTCGAATTGAGTGCGAACAATGCGTCACTTATCGATTATGAGGTGCATGCTTCCTGATGCTTCCAAATGGCGCAATCGAAGACTTATCTTCAGTGGTTCCCGATTCTCGAAGTACTCCCATGCGCTTAATAAGCAAGCCTCTAAAGCGAAGGTTTGGCGTTCTCACAACCATATACTTTCCGGAATCATCCCTGGAAATCGTTTCTTCAACGTCAGCATTCACACGGCGCAACAGCTCGGCGGCCTTGTCCGCATCAAGTATCGAATTGATATCTGCAGCAGCAGCCGCTTTGATGGCTGCTTCAGCTGCATCGCTGGCCTGATCATTGGTGGCAACCAGCTTTGCCGGCTTTCGCCCACGGTAAACCGCCACTGCGATCAGCAGAACAATCCCTACGGACCAGAGGGTCAGAATAAGTAGAGTCACAGTTCCTCCTCAAGCATAGCGACCACATAGGATGCAACGACTACGAAGAAGCTTATAGAGCACATGGTAGCACCTGCGCGCACCGTATCCGCATCCAATGCCGTCCCGAGGATCAAGGTTGTCGCACCAGTCACCAAAAATCCGGTTCCAATGCACAGCAGCAGGTTGGTGATCCACCGGATGGTTTTGTTGTTCATCATCATCCTTGCGAAAGGCATTGCGCCGCATGAGCCAACGTTACACTGATGCTAAATAACAAAGCCCAGCTCAAGGGCTGGGCTTTTGCAGCATCACTCCTCATCAACGCGCAGGAATGACAGGATGGGGATAATGTCGCTCAGTCGCTCACTGATGTCAACAGGTAATCACGCTGCGTCTTTCATCAGTAGCCCTTCAGCCTCCAGAATCACACGCACTTCAGCCAAGGCATCGTCCACCATGCCATCAAGCTTCTCGTTGATCTGAGCTCTCCAGCGACGGCGCGTCGGCTCGGGCGTGGCGTCCAGGTCCCAGGTGTTCATGTCATAGAAGCTGTCGGCCAGGATGATCACATCCTCTTCCAGCGCTTCGATCCGCCGCCTTTCAGCCTGGCCTGCAGCGACTGCGGCATTCACCGTCGCCTCCCCGCGCCATGGTGATGCATCGAGCGGCACCTCGACCGACACTGAGCGCGGCGCCTTCCGGCGAGCCCCCTTCAGCTTCGGGATAGCCCAAGCCGTCACTGCCTTATAGATGAACAGCTGCGGCGCCGGGCTGGCAATGAGCGGCCTCACCGCCGTGATCGCCTGAACCTTCTTCACCTTGCTGGTGCTGTACTTCGCCACAAGGGCATCCCAGTGGCGATCTTTCAGCAGGTGATGTAGGCGCGCCGACAGCCAGTAATCCACCTGGGTACGCTCCAGCCCATGCGACTGGCCACCCAGCGAGGCCAGGCAGCCACCCTCCTCTTCAGCCGCCTTGTACAGCTTCTGCCAGGCCTGCCCTTTTGCAGCCCCCTTTTCCCCCGCAGCCAATGCTGCAACCACTGCTCCCGATACGCTTCCGTAGACCATGTCCTTCCCCTCAATCCAATGTTCTGTTCGAACCACCGGCACCGCGGCGGTTGTTGTCCTGGTAAATCGCCTCCGGCCCAGTGGCCCGAGGCTGTTTCAATTCTTCGATCTGTCGCTGTGCGGCCTGCAGGCGCAGGCTCAATTGCGTGACTAGGTCTTCCGTTGGCAACGCTTCCCCCGTCGCGGCGACCACCCAACCTGAGGCGTTGCACTGCACGCAGGCCAGGTCATGGAACACACCCTTGATCAGCGCCTTGCCACGGCAGGCCGGGCACTGATCCAGCTCCACCGCCTGCTTGCGAAAGGCCGGTCCGTGGCTCTTGATCATGCTTTTGAAACCTCGCTATTAACAATTTTCGGAATTGCCTTGCAGGCCACGCCGTTCATGGGCTGCACAGGGTTTTGCGAATCTTCATATTGGGCGCCTGTCAGGTTGTGAACCGCGTTGAATCCGCGCTCATCTAACCAGGCGTGCCACTTCTCCAGCGCGGCCAGACGCTGCTCCCGGGCCTGGGTGTTGATGTAGGTCGAGGCGATCTTGCCCAGCGAGTGGTTCAGCAGCATCTCGCCGATGTGGCCGTCGATGCCCAGGTCGGTCCAGGCAGTGCGGGCGACCTTGCGCAGGTCATGGCTGGTCCACTCACCCTGACCCAGGCGAGTGAACACGGCACTGGCTTGGCCCTCGCTCAGTGCCCGGCCGCGCCGCGACGGGAACAGGTAGATGCCCTCGTAGCCCTGGGCGGTCTGGGCAGTGCGGTATCGACTCAGCATGGCCTTGGTCTGGGCGGTCAGCGGCAACCGGTGCTCGGTGCGGGTCTTGGTGTGCTCGGCCGGAATGAACCACTCGTTGTCGGCCATAGAGATATCGGACCAGCGGGCCAGACGGGTCTCACCCACCCGGGTGCCGTGGCACAGCATCATCAGTGCAAGCATGGCCTCGCCGGGTTCGCTGTCGAACAGGCCGGCCAGCATGGGCACCAGTTCGACCAGATGCACGCCGCGCAGCCGGGCCGGCTTGGGCATGATCCGGGCCTTGGTGAAGTCAACGAACTTCAGTGCGGCCATGGGGTTGGTATCGATCAGCCCCAGCTTATGGGCTTGACGGAACGCGACCACCAGCAGGCCGAACAGTTGGCGCACGTAGGACAGCGAAAGCACTTCCTGCGCGGGCCACATCAGCAGCTTGTCCAGCTCAGGTGCCGACACGGCCCGAATCGGCAGATCGGCCAGGCGTGGTTTCAGGTGGCACGCAATGGCCGACTTGGCGCCGGTCTTGCGCTTGGCCGATAACGAGCGGTCGCGGCTCATGCGGTCGCTGTACCAGTCGAGCAACTGGCCAACGGTGGACAGGCCGCCCAAGGCAACGGCGGCGTCTGGATCACGTAGCAGGCGCTGACGCAGGGCAGGCAGCTCGGCCAGCACCGCGGCGGCGCCCAGCTCAGGATAACGGGCGATCTGGCTCCAGGCCTTGCCCTTCACCAGGTACCACGACCCGCGCTGCCGGTCCTGGCCGAATCGCAGGTACAGGCCGGGGTGACGCGGGTCGCGCAGGTCATGCACGGCGGGGTCGGCGGCCTGCCGGCGGATCTCGGCGTCGGTGAACTTCACAGCGCGGGTCTTGCTCATGCCGCCGCCCTCGTCTGCGGCTGCAGCAGGTAGGCGCGGATCGCTTCCATCGCGTCGATGGCGCCACGGCAGACGATGGCCAGATAGCCCTGTTCGAGCAGCGCCTGGATGCAGGCGTCCTGGCTCGGCGACACGGCGGCGTCGTATGGCGGCTTCGCCTTGAATTCGATGTATAGCCCGAAGTACCCGCCGCGCGCCATCGGCAGCACCAAGTCAGGGATACCGGCCTTCACACCTTGGGCCTTGAGTTTGGCGGCGACCGCCTTCACCCGGTGCCCACCGTTCGGGACGTGATAGATCAGCTTGGCGGCGGCCGGGTAGCGTAACGCTATTTCGCGCATCAGCGAGGCCTGCTCCAGGCCTTCGCGGTCAACGGGCTTCGCGCGCGGCGCCCTGGCCCGTACTGGTTTCATGATCGCCTGTTTCACCGATCCCCCTCCCCTAGCTGGGCCTGGATTTTCGCGATGCCTTCGGGGGACATGAACACCCGGCCACCGAACATAATCATCGTGTCGCAGGGGATCTCCTTGGCGCGCGCGCGGAATCGAAGGGCCGGAGCATTCTTCCAATGGCACCATTTGCGCTCAGTTTTCCAGCGAATGGTTTTCGTCTTTGGCAGGTGCTCGCTGACGTAGACCGGGATTCCGCTGAATGTCATGGCTGGGGTCATCACGCGGCCACCTTCCCTTCGCTCACCAAGATGTCGAGTGTCCGCACCACGCCTTCGAGGTGCATGAACCGCAACTCGTCGCGGCTGAACATCGTTTTGCTGCGACCGTCGCAGGCGTCGTGGCAGGCGCTGCAGGCGTGGGCGCCCTGCAGGTCGTTCGGTTTCATGCCGACGCCACAGGTGCCGGCCATGCGGTAATGGGCCAGCACGGTAGTGTTGGGGTCGCCGTTGCAGACGCCCGGAATGCGCACCTGGCATTCCCGGCCACGCGCTGCTTTGGTCAACTTGCTCTGCTTCATGCTCGGTCGTCCTTGTTGAGGTCGATGACGGTGAAAGTGGCGGGCCACATCTGCAGGCCATGCAAGGTCGCCGACTGTTCGTCGCGATACAGACCCACAGGCGGATGTGGCTCGGAGGTGAGGTCGAGCAGATGGCCACAGGCGTACAGGGCCCAGTGGTACTCGGTGAGGTTGGGGGTCAGCATCTTGGGGTCGGCCATCAGAACCGGTCCTTGTTGGCGTAGCGGCGAGATAGAGGGGTTACCTTCTCCTGCTGCGCCTTCGGCGCCGGAGCCCAGCCGGCGGCCAAGTTCTCAAAACGGTTGTACTGGCCGAGGAAGGCGGTACGGACGGTACCCATTTCGATATCGCGGCCCTTGCCGATGATGATCTCGGCAATGCCTTTGGCCTCGGTGTTTTCGTGGTAAACCTCGTCGCGATAGACGAACAGGATCACGTCCGCGTCCTGCTCGATGGCGCCTGACTCCCGCAGGTCAGAGGCTACCGGGCGCTTGTTCGGGCGCTCCTCGCATTTGCGCGAGAGCTGGCTGAGCAGCACCACCGGAATGCCGAGCTCTTTCGCCAGCAGTTTGCAGCCGCGACTGATGCTGCTGACCTCCTCGGTGCGGTTGCCGCCGTCACCTTCGGCCAACTGCAGGTAGTCGATCATCAGCAGGTCCAGGCCGTACCGCATCTTGTGCCGGCGCGCCATGGATCGGATGCGGCCAATCGAAGATCCGGCCTTGTCGGCGATGTACAGCGGCGCGAACTGAATGGCCTTCGTCGCGACAGCAAGTTCAGTGCCGTGGTCCTGGCATGCAGTGCCGTTCTTGACCAGGGTCAGCGGGATACGGCCTTCGGATGCGACCAGGCGATCAATGAGCTGGCCCTTGTTCATCTCCAGGCTGATGGTCAGGGACGACTTGTTCTGGCGAATCGAGGCCTCGCCGATAAACCCCATGGCAAGCGTCGTCTTGCCCATGCCTGGGCGCCCAGCGACGATGTAGAGGTGGTCAGGCTGCAGGCCGCCAATCTTGTCGTCCAGCTCCTTCAAGCCGGTAGAGATGCCGATCAGCGTTTCGCCGCGCGCGTACCGGTCGTGTCGTTCCTGCCACACGTCGAGCTGGTCGATCACGACATCGCCGGCCTTGACGATATCGTCATCACCAGCACCGCAATCGATCGACATCGCGGCAGCCTGGACTGCAGCAATCTTCGCCTGGACATCCTCAGTGCCCTGGGCAATGTCCATGGCCTGCTCGCCCAGGCTGTACAGGGCGCGCTCAATCGCTCTTTCCCGCACGATGCCCGCGTAGGTCTTGGCACTGGCCACGCTCGGCGTGTTGTCAACGATCTCAGCGCAGTACGCCAGGGCTCGGTCACCATTCGGCAGGTTACCGATCTGCTCGCCTACGGTCAGGAAGTCCACGGCCTTGCCGGTGGCTCTGACAGCCATGATCCCGCGAAACACTTCGGCGTTCTCAGCGAAGTAAAACGACTCAGGGGAAAGGTCGTCGCTCAAGGTATCGATCAGCTCAGGGCGAATCATCATCGCGCCCAGGAGGCCGTGTTCAGCCTCGATGCTGTACGGATCACGCATGGTAATTTCCCTCTACCACTTTGACGAAATTGGTCGGTGCTACGAGCCAGTCGAAGTTGCACCGGAACGGTTTGTTGTCGCGGCCCCCTACCCGACCCATCAGCCAATCGCTGGCCTGGACCATGCCGAAGAAGTCGCGCCAGAAATCGAGATCCTGGTGGACAGGGCTCTCAGCCCACCGAGCCTGGATCTTCGACTTGCGGTCTTTGTTGACCAGGACAACCCGAGGCAACTCGGGCAACAGCTCGTTGAACAGTTCGACGATCTGGTCGACCGGGGCCTGATTCGAGGCTTCGCGGGTGCTCGCGGATACTCCTGACGGTTCCTTGATGGTTCCCTTACGGTTCTGGGGGCATTTAATGCCGGGGTGTGGGGCATCTGTTGCCGGGGTGGGGGCATTTCTTGCCGGGGTGCCTCGGCATCTGTTGCCGGGGGCATTTGCTGCCGGGGTCGTAGCTGTAAGGACTGACGGTGTACCAGGTCGAACGCCCGGCCCGCATGTGTGCTGTCAGGACTTTCGCCTCTTCCAACCAGCGCAATGCATTTCGCACAGCCCGCTCCGAAAGGCAGGTCCGTTCTGCAATCCTGGCTACCGAAGGCCAGCACGCGCCGTCGTCGTTCGCGTTGTCTGCCAGGGAAATCAGCACGGACTTCTGAGCAGGGCTCATCCCCTGTAAAGGCCAGCAAGCGCTCATCAAAATGGTGCTCACACAACACCTCTCGACTGGATCACCTGACGTGACAGATTTGGCGCACTGCCGAAAACTGACGCGCATGGCCCGGTATTGCTTGCATCGATCGCTATGTGCATACTCGACCTCACGTTGTTTGTCGAAGAAGCCGGTCTAGCCACCGGCTTTTTTTCGTCTGCGATATGGCTACTGGATGAATCAACAGCTAAACCAGATCACTACTGGCGTATTGCCAAGTCGTCGATAATTGCTGTCACCGGGAGGCGGTGGGTTCTTCTTCCGGATAAAGGTCTGGGCGCAGCTGGTGGCGCGTTACTTGGCCATCAACTGCCTTCTCAAATGGGATAACGAGGTCCGCCGGAACGCGCTTATTGCGATGCACGCATTGCCAGATTCGGGGCTGGCTCGTATTGCAGCGACGGGCTAGCTCTGCCTGGCCTCCGGCCAGACGGACCACCGTCTCTACGGGTCTTTCTTTCGCTGGCATGTGTGTTTGCCTCAATGGATCGTAGACACGATGATAACTCAAGTTATTAATGAGGCAAACACATGTTATTTGAAGGGCGATAACGCGTGTTTTACCCTTAGCGTTATGAATGAAGACAGCGGAACACTGAAAGACCGTATCTACGCGCGGCGTGTAGCGCTTGGCCTGAGCCAGCAACAACTGGCTGAGAGAGCCGGCGTGAGTCAGGTGACGATCCAGCACCTGGAGAGCGGACGAAACGCAACCTCCAAGAGATTGGTGGAAATTGCTCGCGCATTGAATGTCTCAGCCGAGTGGCTGGACTCGGGCAAGTCGACCACTGTAGAGCCATCAAACGTGGCCCCCACAGTTCAACCGAATATGTCCTACCGATACCCAGTTATCAGTTGGGTGGCTGCCGGAGCCTGGGCGGAGGCCGTCGAGCCATTTCCACCCGGATTCTCCGATCGCTATGAGATCTCCGATTACAACTCGAAGGGCGTGGCGTTTTGGCTTGAGGTTCGAGGCGACTCGATGACCGCGCCAACAGGAACTAGCATACCGGAAGGAATGATGATCCTCGTTGATACCGAGGCCGAGGTGACGTCAGGCAAGCTCGTGATCGCCAAGCTGGCGAACAGCGGCGAGGCCACCTTCAAGAAGCTTGTCGAGGATGGCGGCAGGCGCTACCTAAAGCCGCTAAACCCGGAATACAAAATGGTTGAGTGCGGAGAAGACTGCCGAATTATCGGGGTAGCAGTTCGAGTAATGGGCAAGCTGTAACCGCCCTTCATCCAAGAGCCCGGCCCTGCGCCGGGCTTTTTCATTTCACCTGGCCTGGTCAATCTTGCCGAAGATCCATACCTCAAATACTGTATATTCATACAGTTTTCAAAGAGGTACCTACATGAACCAAGGCATTCCCGACACACAAATCTCCCCCTCATCCTACGAACTTCTCGGTCGCCGAGTGCGGCGCCTGGTTGTCTCGCCTCATGTGCAAAAGCTCCAAGCCGTAACCGTGACCCCTGCTCCAGGTGAGCTAGAGGAAGACTGGGAGCGGCTCCTAGATGAATTAGGCAACACCGACGGAATTCGGATTGATCGCCTCGAGAGCGGCGCCTACCGCATTGGGTGGCGCGAATACCTCGACTACTAAGCAAAGCCCGCCTCCGAGCGGGCTTTCTTTTGCAAGAAAAAATAACCTAGGTTATTGACACATTGAAAACTCACGTTATCATTCGAAGCCATAACTCACGTTATACACATGCCGGATCACCACCGGCCAGCAACAAAGGCAGCGATGGACAGGCCTCAACAGTCCAGAGGGTTGGCAACTGACCCGGGCGTGCAGCGTAAAGCGCCAAGAACAGTTATCCGGCGGACCAGGGTCGCGGTCGGAGACAACAATTTGAAGATTGCCAAAGACCGACGCCAGCAGCGGGTCGCGGCAGATTTCACTGGCTGGCCTTGGCGACAGGGCCAGACGGGAAATCAAACGGAGCACCTCCCATGAACAAAGAAGAAATCTACGACAGCCAAGTCAGCCCACTGATGCAGCAGGTGATTCAGATCGCGAGGGATAACGGTATCGCCATGATCGCAAGCTTCGCCATTGGCCATGAAGACGGCGGCCCCAACGGCGAGGATGCCACCAGCCTAACCGTGACCACCCACTTGCCTGATGGCGACGATAAGTTCGATGCACGCTTCAGCAGGTCGGCGAACACCATCCGCAGCGGTTTCTCTCTCCCCGGCAGTACAGGCTCAGTCATGCACATGACTACAACCAAGCCTGACGGTAGCAAGATCCTGACCGCGGTTATCTGATCAACCAGCGCCACGTCAGCCTGACGCAAACTGCCCGATCACCTGGTCTTCCCTAGCACCAGGCTGCATCGGTAGAGCTCTTCCTGGTCCTATTCAAGGGTTCAGGGCGACAGTGCAGGAAGAGCTCTACCAATGCAGCCCGACGGAAATTAATTGCGATGGCAAAGTCATTCAAACAAATGATCAAGGACGGCGAGGTTCGTCGAGCCGATGCGATGAAGGTCAAGCTTGAAGACCTCCATGAAGAACCCGGTTTCAACCTTCGTACTGAAGGTGCGGCCCTCGAAACCAGTATTGAGTTGCTTGCCGAGTTCATTGCTGAGGGCGGCCAGATACCGCCCCTTGAGGTGCGCCCGCGGGCTAATGGCGGAGTCTGGGTTGTTGACGGTCATCGTCGTCGCCGAGCGCTCCTAAAGCTCGATGCAGCAGGACGCTTGCCAAGGACACCGAACAAGGACAACCCTGATGTTCTCGAAGCCTGGGTATCCGTTATTGCCTTCGAAGGCAGCGATGCCGATCGGGTTGCACGGATTATCTCCAGTCAAGAAAACGAGAAGCTCTCCCCTCTTGAATTGGCTGAAGGCTACAAGCGGCTCAGGGCGTTCGGCTGGACCAGCGATCAAATTGCGAAGAAGGTCGGCAAGACGCGTCAGCACGTTGAGCAGGTCATCACAGTTGGCAATGCGAATACCGACGTGCAGAACTTGATTGCAGCAGGTCAGGTCTCGGCAACCACTGCAGTTCACGCAGTTCGCCAACACGGCGACGCTGCTGGGCAGGTGTTGAGCTCGGCGCTTGAGAAAGCCCAAGCCAACGGCAAGAAGAAGGTAACCGCAGGAACCATCAAAGGGCCTTCTATTCCGAAGCCCCGTCTCGAAGCCGTACACATCGCCTCAAGCAATTTGATTGCAGCGCTCGGGCAAATTGACGAGCGCGCCGAAACCATTCCGCTGTCCACCGACCTGGTAATCAAATTGCGTGCAGCCCTGGACGGCGCTCAGCTCAGGTAACTCATCATGGAAACGATCACCAGCGGCTCATGGAAGGGCTTCCTTGGGCGCGGCCTGGCTCCGCGTGAATTGGAATGCCTGCTAGCGGTGGCCCAGGGTATGACCGCAAAAGAGATCGCCCGCCTGATCGACATTGCACCTGGCACCGTCGTAAAGCGGTTGAGTGCGGCCATGTTCAAGCTGGGCGTGCAGCGCCGCACCGCCTTGGTCGCCGAGGCCATGAAGCGCCAGATCATCAGCCCGATGTGCATCCTGCTGGTTGGGTTGATGGCTATGCACGTTGTCACGGGTGACACCGACCCGATGCGCCGCGACCGCCGTGTGCCTGAGCGGCGCATTGCCCAGGTCCGAATCATCCGCAAGGCCGAATCCTTAGACCTGCACGCTTGATCCCAACAGAGGAAGACACCATGCAATCTGCCATGCAAGAGCGTGTAAGCGGCCTTGCCGACCTGCGCGCCCGCACCACCCTCTCCACTGCTGAGTTCTTCGCAAAGATCGGGCGCCCGGCTCCGGTGCAGAGCATCCGCTACCAGGTCGTCACAAAGGCCAAGGCCTACCACATCGTGGAACTGGCCACCGGTAAGACCAAGGGTTTCTGCTTCAGCTATCGGGCAGCAGTGAACTTCGCTCAGGCTCTGGAGGCAGCTGCGACACGCAAGCTGGTCGGGAGGCAATGATCGGCGACCCTATCCCCAATCACCGCCAGCAGGTGCTGGATCAGCTCAGCGCCAGCATTGACCAGTTCTTTGCAGGTGGTGGGCAGCCAACCGAATTGCCCGCCTTCGAATACCGCCCTCGCCGTCCACACCACGGCAGCCATAACGCCGAAGGAGACTCAACAGCCCGGGCTGCCGCCACGCAGAAGCGCCAACGGGTGGAGCGCGCTCGGGAGGCGGCGAAGACCATGACCCTCGACGAAGCCTATCGCTCCCTCGGCATCAGTCGCACGGAGCTGCACCGTCTGGCCAAGGAAGCCGGGATCTTCTTCCAGAGCTGCGACAAAGAGCGCCAGCGCCGCGAAGTTGCCCGCCAGGCCAAGGCCGAAGAGAAAGCCAAGCTGGTCGAGCTGATCAGGGCGAACAGCGGCATTGGCCTGAGCCGGAACTTCGTCGCCAAGAAGCTCGGTATCAGCAACCACTACCTGGTGCGCCTGGCCGAGGAAAACGGAATCGACTTTCCGCGCTGGAGCGACAGACCTTGAAGCGCATGAACCGCGTCCGGCACGGCCGGCGCCAGCAATGGATCAATCGCCCTCCCAGCGGCTTGTTGGCGCATGATCACCCTTAAGGCTTCTCGTCCTTCACCGAAATACCCGAAGCTGCGGCGGTTAGACGGTTCAAAGAGCGGACCGAACCTGAAAGCGCCTGGGAAAGCGAATCACCAAATTGTTCAAGACCCTTACTCGCAAGCATATCTATCAGGGCCGCCAGCTCGTCCAGCTCCATTTCAATGCGATAGTCATACTCGCCGCTCGAAGGCCGGTGCCTACACCGTCGATGCTGTATGAGCACTACGGGGCCAGGACCAGTGATAGAGGTTCCGGGTGATTGAATTGGCACTGAAAGGCTTAGTGCTGGTGAAGATGGCTTTTTTTGACCTAATAGAGTCCAGCCCTCTTTGTGATTGGCGCCTTGACGATGGATTTCCATTGTTACCCCGCTAAGCGGCCCCATGCCGATCCCTCGTAATACCCCATCCCAAACCAAATTGCCACCATGCCGCATCCGGCCACGGAGGGCGGCGCATGCATGGAGAAAGCCATGAGCAACTACAACTGCGACTACGTTCGCCGCCACTACGACGTACCAGCCGAGATCGGGCGCCGTGTAATCGCGAACGGCGAGCCCGGCGTGATCATCGCCGACCGCTGCCATTACATCGGCGTCATCCTCGACAGCGACCCGAAGAAGCGTATCCGCAACTACCACCCAACCTGGGAAATGCAGTACGGCGAAATGTCCGAGAAGCTGCCGCTCAAGCAGTGGGAAGTGCTCACCAACGGCATGTACGACTGGGATGACGTGAAGTACATGCTTGGCGACGCGCGCCATTACGTTCGGCGCGTATGGGCGGCCACTCGCAGCCAGGCCAAGTATCGGGCCTACCAAGAGCTAGACGAGTGCTTCGAAGACGCCGCGGCAATGCTGACCTTCAAAGTCCGCACTGCCTGACCTTTCTGCGCTGCCAGCCAGCCAACGAAAATCAGATTTGATGATCCGGTAACGCGTAGTCAAATTTGTATGAGTGCTGCCCATCGGTGATCGTGATGACCATGCTACCAGTTAGCCCGGAAAGCTCGTCAGTACCGGAATCAGGTACGACGGTGATGGACTGAACGGGTGTCCCACGATTCATAGTCGAACTGTGTTGAAGTACGAAGCTACCGCTGCGACCGTGCAAGGTTCCATGCACAGTTTCCATAGCAACGTAGCCGGCAGAACCTTGAACACTGCTGCGGAAGGACAGCATCTCACCTTGACTGGTGGCTTCAAGCTCACCATGAAATCGCTTGTCTAGAGACATTCGGCCAAGGCCAGTTCCTTTAGCGGTGCTGCTTAAGAGCTCCGGATTGAGTGTGATTTCAAACGGCCCGTTGGCTGTGTGATTCATTTCAAGTTCCTTTTGATCCAGCCCCATGCCGGTCCCCCGTAATACCCCATCCCAACCCTAATTGCCACCATGCCGCATCCAGCCATGGAGGGCGGCGCATGCATGGAGAAAGCCATGAGCCAGTTCTACTTGCAGGACAGCCGCAGCCATGTCGGCGACGGCATGATGTTCTGGGCGAAGGAGGGCCGCGGCTACGTGACCAACCTGGACCAGGCCGAGCTGTTCACCTTTGAGGAGGCATGCCGCCACCGCGATACTGATATCCCCTGGCCGAAGGAGTACATCGACGCCAGGGCGCACTACGGCGTCGACTGCCAGCTGATGGATGACGATCGGCGCGTCGCTGGGCTCCAAGCCGGCACCAATGTCTACGTGCACGTGCCAGGCGACTGGAACGGGAACGATGTCTACTGGGTTAGCGAGCAACGCGGAAAGGTGACCGAGAACCTGCAGCAGGCTCTCAGCATGGATCTGGAAAACGCCCAGTTCACGTATGCCAATCACGCCGGCCAGGGCACGCGAGTTTTCTGGCCAGCAGCCTACATCGAGGAGATTCGCCGGCGCCTGGTTCATCGCCAGAACGTCGACCACAAGCTTGCCCTACGCGTGGCAGGCATAAAGATGCCCAGGCCGCCCAAGGTCGCCAAGCGCCGCGAGCCGATGCTCAATTGCCAGGGTTGCGGACGCTTCATCAGCTGGGATGGCCGGTTCCTGAATGACTGCCGCAACTGCGGCGCGAACAACTGCCCCTGACCCTCCGGCGCTGCCCGCCAGCACCTCAGGAGCCTTCGCTTTTCACCTGGCAAATCCCATTGGCCCGGTTTTTCCCGGTATATGAGACATCAGGCGAGCCATCAGGGTTGATCGACAGCGAGATGGTCACATCGCTGCCCTTGGCTTCGAAGTAGTTCTCGTTGAACTTCTTCAGCTTGCCTTCCTTGCCATTGATGTAGATCGGGCCACCCTTGTCGGCGTGCACCTCGATGTTTCCTGGGCATGTGGCGTTCACCAGCGGAATACCAGCTTGGGCCGCGCCCGACACCGCCAGCAAAGCACCTATCAGTAGTCGCTTCATCTCACGCTCCTTAGTGGATTGACCTATAGGGAAGCAATAACCCATTTCGGCGCTGCCCGCCAGCGCCTTCCCCGCAAACGAAAACGCCGCCCTGATAGGCGGCGTTGAATGACCAAGCGCATGGGTTACCAGGTCTTCGGCTCTGACTTCTTGTACGAGCCACCGGTCATGCACTTCTCAACCAGGTCTTCGCGAGCCTTGTTGTCTGGCAGCGTTTTCAGGTAGTCAGGCTGGCAGTGTTCGGTAGTCGGCTCGTAGGCGGCGGTGTCGACGGCGTCTTCTTTGCAGCCAGCCGAAATGGCTGCAGAGGCTGCTACGAGGGAAATAAAGAGGAGGGATTTCAGAGACATGAGCTCATTCCGTTGAAGTGGCCGGGATTTATAGCAAACCTCGGCCCGCGTCGCAAAGACCACTCAGCGCTGCCCGCCAGCGCCACAGGTCAGTTAAACTCCTCAATTACTTCCGCTCGTACTTGAACTTGCCAAACTCGATTTTGGTACCGGGCTGAGTGAGTCGGTAAATTCCATAGCCCACGGTCGCGGCCGCAGCGACAGACGCTGTGATCTTCGGGTTGGCAACAGCCACTCCAATCACGGCAGAGCCCGCTGCTGCAATTGCTTCTTTGTTCTGAATCGCCAGAGTTATCAGCGTGGCGGTACCGGCGCCTGCCGCTACAACGTCGGCGTCGATCGTTCGGCCTGACTTGTGATCTATGGTATCCGTCATCTGCTTTTCTCCTGGGCATTAGATTGCCAGCACATAAAACACTAGTCGGTGGCTGCTGACTAGCGGCCCCACTCTCTTTTTTGAATACGCCACCCTGGCGAGGGCGGCGCCTGCCTGGAGATAACCATGAGCAAAAATCCAAACGCAGAACCTGCGCCCCGCAAGGTGCTGGCCTACTCCGTGGAAACCGACGATCCCGAAGAATCCACGATCCAATTCGCCACGTCGAACGCGGCGGCCCGGCGCCAGGGCGCGGATGAGATAGGCACGGACATCGGGGCGGTGTCATGCCGCCGTGCTCAGTGGGCCGACCAGTACGCCGATCAGCGGTTCATTCCGGCTAAGGCCTACATCGATGCAGGCTGGTGGTTCGACTGCAACCACTGCGGCATCAGATGCGACAGCGATGCTAGTTATTGGGACGAAGAGACAGATTCCGACATCCCGCTGGACTTGGTATTCGACGGCCGCGTCGTCTACTGCTCTGCGGGTTGCAAGGCAGGGCACGAAGCCGAAGTCACCGCTCGCAATGCCAAGTTTGAAGCATTCAAGGAGCGGGTCGTAGCTGTCCGCCCTGGCGTCACTTTCACCGAATTCACCGGCGGATACCCGTGGTGCGGCAACAGGGCGAAATTCATGTTCCCCGGCGCGCAATACGGAGGCTCGGTAAGCGAAGCCGAGGATGACACCGATCTGAAGTGGTATGTAGCACAGGGGGATAAAGCCGCCTGGGACCACTTCATAGCCGAACAGTCGGCCGCCTGACCCTCCCGCGCTGCCCGCCAGCGACTCAGCCGTTGCCGTGATCGTTGCCACCTCTGCCGTCAATCAACTGAACCTCGAACTGCGCCCCAGGGATTAGTGGCGATGAAGCTACCCAGCGGATTGCATGCCGGGCGCCGCATTTCGGGCAAATCACCTCGATCTGATCCTTCGTGTCGTCCAGATCAAACCGAAGCTCTGCATCACACTTTTTGCACTTGGCCATCTGAGAGCCCTCACGCAGGTATCTACTCAGCATAGCGCCTCCCCACTTCAACGAATCACGCCACCCCGGCAAGGCCGGTGGCTGCCTGGAGATAACCATGAGCACATTCGCAGTCTTCGGCATGACCGCCGACGTAGCGCTGGCTAAGGCCAGGAAGACCGTCAAGACCACCAAGCCAAGCGGTAAAGGTGGCTGCCCCCCTGGAGCTGACCCAGGCTGAGTGGAATCTGGCCGTCGAGCAGCAGGCGGCCAAGATCATGGCCGGCGAGAAGGTGAAGCAGCTGAGCCAGATGTTCGACGCACCGCAGTACGCGCAGCAGTTCATGGAGCTTGCGAGGAAGACCGGCAAGTGCCGCGATCTGCGTATCAGGGCCAAGTGCGAGATCACCGATGCCAAAGGCAAACCGGTGATCAACCCCAAAACCAAAATGCCAAGAATCGGGTGGACCGACTACGCCCACGACATCGCCAAAGTCGCCTGACCCAAGGAATCATCAATGACAAAAGCAATCGACCTGTTCTCCGGTTTCGGCGGATGGAGTACTGGCGCGCGGAAAGCGGGTGTTAAAGTGGTTTGGGCTGCCAATCATTGGCCTGAGGCCGTGAAGTGGCACGCCGCCAATCACCCTCATGCTGAGCACGTTTGCCAGGACCTGCACCAGGCCCGATGGGAGCAAGTGCCAGCACACGACTTGCTGCTGGCCTCCCCATGCTGCCAGGGGCACTCGAAGGCTCGGGGCAAGAAGTCCGGCAATCCGCAGCACGACTCATCCCGCTCGACAGCCTGGGCCGTCGTGTCAGCACTGGAGTTCCACCAGCCCGAGGCAGGACTGATCGAGAACGTTCAAGAGTTTATGGACTGGGCTCTCTACCCGGCTTGGCTCGCTGCGGTGCAGGCGCTGGGCTACCAGGTCGCACCGCATGTCGTGGACTGTGCCGACCTTGGCGTGCCGCAGCACCGCGTGCGGCTGTTCCTGGTCCTGACCCGCAGCAAAGCACCGCTGATGCTCGAGCTGCACCGGCACCAGCATGTACCAGCCGCCAGCTTCCTCGACTTCGACGCCGGACGCTGGTCGCAGATCGAGAAGCCAGGCAGGGCCCAGGCCACGCTCGACCGGGTTCGCAATGGCCGGGCCCGCTTCGGTGAGCGATTCATCATGCCTTACTACGGCAAAGGCTCTGGCACCACCGGGCGCGACATCAACCGGCCGATCGGCACCATCACCACCCTGGACCGCTGGGCCTTGGTCGATGGCGACCAGATGCGAATGCTCAGCGCCGACGAGGCCCTGGCCGCAATGTCTTTCCCGGCCGACACCCTGCGCCCGGATAACCATCGGCTGACCATGCACATGGCCGGCAACGCCGTGCCGCCGCTGGCTGGACAGCGAGTGATCGAAGCCCTGATGAAAGCCGCCTGAGCCCTTCACATCGCCAGCAGGTTGTTGATGATCACGTCCCCATACCCCCACACAATCGTGCCGACAACAATGAGCACGAAGGACGTTTTATTGGCCACATCCAGACGCGCCTTGAACTGATCCAGGACTGCGCATCCATCATCGTCACCCCAAGTACCCGGGACATGCAGCCTGGCCACGAGAACCTTGATAAGGGCTGCGGCGAACATTGAGAACACGGTTGTGATGGCGCCGCTGCGCTGGAACCAAACGCCCAGTGGCTCACCGATTGGACGGGCAGCCTCGAGGAAAGACAGGACAGGCACCGCTACAGCGATCAGCAGCAAAGCTGTCACCCCGGTGTAGTCGAGCCATGCCTGCTTTCGGAATGTTGCTTGTCGCTGAAGATCCATTTTCCCTCTCCCATCAACCATCAGCAGAGCATAGCTTTGCAGAGGTATCCCCATGCCCACAGAAAACCGATCCAGCAACACCGAACAGATGGTCAGCGTGCCGCGTGCCGATGTTGTCGAGATGGTAAAAGGTGCAAGGTCTATGGGGTGGAGCTTGGCTGAAAAGTTGAGCGCCCTTCTCGCCCAGCCAGCCGCCCAGCACCAGGGCGAGCCGGTGGGTTGGACCTACGAAGATGGGAAGGAATACACCGCCTGCCCAGATCATGCGCACGACCTCAGGGCGGAAGGCATCGAGCTGACTCCCGTCTACCGCCACCCCCCAGTGCAAAGCCGGGGCGAGCCGGTGGCGTATCAGCGGCGGTGCAAGACGGTTAATGAGGGATCGCAATGGAGGCATTGGGTTGACTGCACGGAGGAGGATTACAGAAAGACTATCGAAAATCCCGGGCCCAATCCGCGCGGGATTATTCGTGAAGCAAGGAAACTGTATACCCACGCCGATGTTGGCGAGGTTGAGCGGCTGCACAATGGCCACGTAAAGTCGCTGGAAGCACTGAACCAGCAAACCGAAAAGCAGCGCGATCACTGGATGGCTGAATGCGACACCCTGCGCGCCCAAGTTATTGAAGCGAATTGCGAGATTGAAAAGCTCCGCGCCAAATTGGCCGAGCTGGATGTGCTGCTTCGTGAAGCGATAGGCGATGCTGACGCGCGAAATTTCTTCGGGCAAGCCACCCTGGATCGGATTACCGAAATCCTATCCGCCAGCGCAGAGCCGAGCGCGCCGGTTGAGCGCGGCCCATGGCAGCCGATCACAGCGCCAGGCCAGATCCAGGAAGGCGACTGGCTCAGCTTCACGGTAGCCGGCGGTTTCATCTGCGCGCAGGCCCGGCTGATCATCAACCCAGGTACGCCGCGCGAAGAGATCATCTACAACCGGAAGAAGAACCACTACTTCGTGACCTCGATGGCCATCGACGGTAGCAGCACCCACAAGGGCGTGCTCGTGGCAAAGGCTCAAGCTTGACCAAGGGAGTACATTTGTACTCCACCCCAGCTTTAACCCCTCTCCCCTCTATTGAACAGCCGCGATATGGCGGCCAAGGAATCGTCATGCCTGAAGAAATCAAGCTGATCCAGCCGGCGCCGGTCGTGCGCGACGAAAATGGGATGTTCCAGCATCCGGACCTTCCCGACTTCGACGAGGGTGATGGCGACAAGTGCAAGGCCTGGATTGCCGAGCAGGGCCTGCAGGTCTGCATGGTCAGCCTGGAATATGCTGACGAGGCGATCGCTAACCGGTACTTCGAAAGTCATGACCCGGATTGCAGCTACTGGGAGCCTGAACGGCCCAGTGGTGGTGACTGGTTCTGCCTGGCGATCCACGACACCGATGACGGCCCTGTGTGCTGGTGGGCGCGGCGTGAGGTGGCGTCATGAACAGGCGGAAAACACACTTCACCTTCGGCGGATCAGGTGCGCCACAAGATGACGGAGACGAGTACGTTTTCTGCGGCACCAGTCTGATCGAAGGCGACTTCACCACAAAGGAAGGCATGGTGACCTGCAAGCGCTGCATCAAGGCGCTGGCTGCGCACCATGAGGCGCACCAGATGGACATGGAGAAGCGCAAGGCCGAACTCTACGACGAGGTATGGACGCTCGCCAAAACCCTTGGCTGGATGAACGTGACGGACGCCCTGCGCTATGCCGGGCCGGCAGGTGACTATTACAAGCAGCTGCGCGAGGTGCAGCCATGACCCGCCTCGCCCTCTGCCTCCTGCTGCTGGCCACCCTGGCCGGCTGCCGGGAGCCTGACAAGCCCGCCGCCACCGTCGTCGCCGGTACATACAAGGTCGACAAGCTTTTCACTGTCGACGGCTGCACCGTCTACCGCTTTCTCGACAGCGGAAGCAACAAGTACTTCACGAACTGCTCGGGCACTACGGCCTGGAGCGAGGACTGCGGCAAGGGCTGCGACCCTCAAAAGGGGGTGCCTGGGGGCGCTCACCGCACCGAGCGCCAGCTCTCCCGGCACGAAACCCAACCCGAACCTACACCCGCACTGGCGCCTGGGCGCTGGATTGATGAGAGGTATGAGCTGTGAAAGCACTTTCAATTAAGCAGCCATGGGCCTGGCTGATCATCCACGGTGGTAAGGACATCGAGAACCGAACCTGGCACACGAAGCTGCGCGGGCGGTTTCTGGTACATGCGTCTAAGGGCATGACCAGCAACGAGTTCACCCAGGCTCTGCTGTTCTGTTCGGAGCGCGGCCTGCCAATGCCCGATCGTGACGACATGATGCGCGGTGGAATCATCGGCTCAGTTGAGCTTGTGGATTCAGTCGATCACAGCAAATCACCTTGGTACACGGGAGACAAGGCATTCGCGCTGCACGACCCCAAGCCTCTCCCCTTCATCCCGCTAAAGGGCCGGCTGGGGTTCTTCGACGTGCCGAAGGAGCTGATGCCATGATCCTACCCATCGCCGCCCCGCTCTACATGGCCTGGATGATCTGGAAGGGGCCGAGGCCATGAGCCGGTTCATTGCCGTGATTCACGGCTGGCACGTCCACAGCAAAGGCTTCAACGTGCACCAGCTATCAGCGACCAGCCACGATGAAGCCCAGAAGGAAGCCTGCTGGCTCAACCAGCAGCGGGATGCCCCCTTCGACCGCTGCGCTTATGTAGTGGTCGAAATCGACGACCGCGAACACCTTCCCCGGCGCCTGACCTGGCGCGAACGCCTCACCGGCAAGATTCAGTAACCCCTCCCCCTACAACAACTCAAGCCTGCCGGTAGGTGGGCGAGGATGAGCTATGTCCGATGTCAACGTGAAGTGCTGCCGATGCCGGAACCAGCACAAGGAGAGCGAGCGCATCTCCGTGGCAAGTAAGTGGCTCGAAGGAGCCAGTACGATGGTGTGCCCACGCTGCCGATGCACCAGCTATTACCGGCTCGACGACAAGCTGCCGAGCTAACCCCTCCCCACCTCTGCCGCCATGCGCGGCGTGGAGACAATCATGCAAACCATTAGGAAAAAGCCCGGTGATGAACTCGCCGAACAGGAACAGGCCGTTGCCCAGGGAATGGACAAGGTTACAGAAGAGAAGATGGCCGAATTGCTGGGGATCACGCTGCGGGCGCTCCAGACCAGGCGCCAGCGGGGAAAGATCCCTGAAGGCATCTGGAACCGAAACGGCCGCAGCATCATTTACAGCAGATGGAGATATGAGGAATGGCTCGAAAGCCTGTGGGTTTGCCCCCTGGAGTTGAAATCAGAGGGGACGCGCTCCGGATCCGTTTCACTTGGAACGGTGAGCGCCGCGGGGAAACACTTGCCCATCCCCCGACAGCGCAAGGGATCAAGGCGGCCAGCCGTCTACGTGATCAAGTAGTCAACCTCATCAAACACGGCCTGCTGGATGACGAGAAGTACGCCGACCTGTTCCCTGGGTCGGACCTCGCGCTCTCGGCGCAAGCCACGATACCGAGCTTTGGTGAGTACGCTCAGCTCTGGCTGGACAGCCGGCACATCGTTGGCGGCACACGCAACAACTATAAGAGCAGCTTCAACCTCTATTGGATGCCGTACCTAGGCCTGCGCCGGATCGACATGATCACCCCGACCATGCTGCGCGGGATCATTGCCAGCATAGAATGGTCCTCTACCGGCGTGAAGCGCAATGCAATCATCAAGCTCGCCAGCGTGTTCAAGACAGCGGTGCTGGACGGGCTGATCGCGAAAAACCCGACCTCATCGCTCGACAAGCCCAAAGCAGTGAAGAAGGTGGTTGACCCCTACACCAGGGATGAGGCCGAACGGATTATTGCCCACCTATACAGGACGCTGCACAAGTACTCGCAGATCTATGCGCCCTTCTTCGAGTTCGCTTTCTTCACCGGGCTGCGGCCGGGTGAGGCTATGGCCCTGCAATGGGATGACATCGACCTGGAGGCAAGAACCGCGAACATTCGGCGCATTATCGTCGATGGCCAGCCGGAAGACAGGACCAAGACCAAGCACCACCGGGTGATCCTGCTCAATGAACGCGCACTCCACGCCTTGCGCCAGGCCCGGCGCCTGGCCGATCTGCGCCGAATCGCCTCGAAGTCCGCGACTCCCACCAGCCCATTTGTGTTCCAGCCAGGTAAAGGCGGGATGTGGATCAGAGAGCCAAGTGTTACAATCAAGCACTTCAAGCTCGCGCTCAAGGCGCTGGGCATCCGTGAACGTCGGCAGTACGACACACGCCACACCTACGCAACCATGTGCCTAATGGCTGGGATGAACCCCGCGTTCATCGCGAACCAGCTCGGCCATAGCGTCGAGATGTTGCTCTCTACTTACGCAAAATGGATCAGCTCCTCCTCGGATTGGAGGGAGCTGGAGAAGCTGCCGGCTAGAGTCTGATTGGCCCAAAATTGGCCCAATTCAGGCGACGGCACCTAAACACACCTCTGGAACCCCCGCAGGATAAGCACTTGATTTCTACCGCTAACATCACCATGCAGTTCGGCGCCAAGCCCTTGTTCGAGAACGTCTCGGTCAAGTTCAACAACGGCAACCGCTACGGCCTGATCGGCGCCAACGGCTGCGGCAAGTCGACCTTCATGAAAATCCTCGGCAACGATCTGGAGCCGTCCGCCGGCCAGGTCATGCTCGAGCCGAACGTACGCCTGGGTAAACTGCGCCAGGATCAGTTCGCCTACGAAGAATTCACCGTGATCGACACCGTGATCATGGGCCACGAAGAGCTGTGGAAGGTCAAGGCCGAGCGCGATCGCATCTACTCGCTGCCGGAAATGACCGAAGAAGACGGCATGGCGGTTGCCGAGCTGGAAACCGAGTTCGCCGAAATGGACGGCTACACCGCCGAATCCCGCGCCGGTGAGCTGCTGCTGGGCCTGGGTATCCCGCTGGAACAGCATTTCGGCCCGATGACCGAAGTCGCGCCAGGCTGGAAACTGCGCGTTCTGCTGGCCCAGGCGCTGTTCTCGGACCCGGAAGTGTTGCTGCTCGACGAGCCAACCAACCACCTGGACATCAACACCATCCGCTGGCTGGAAAACATTCTCACGGCGCGTAACAGCACCATGATCATCATTTCCCACGACCGCCACTTCCTCAACAGCGTCTGCACCCACATGGCCGACCTGGACTACGGTGAGCTGCGCCTGTTCCCGGGCAACTACGACGAGTACATGACCGCCGCGACCCAATCGCGCGAGCAACTGCTGTCGGACAACGCCAAGAAGAAAGCCCAGATCGCCGAGCTGCAGACCTTCGTCAGCCGCTTCTCGGCCAACGCCTCGAAAGCCAAGCAGGCCACTTCGCGCGCCAAGCAGATCGACAAGATCCAGCTGGCCGAGGTCAAGCCATCGAGCCGGGTCAGCCCGTTCATCCGCTTCGAGCAGACCAAAAAGCTGCACCGCCAGGCCGTGACCATCGAGAAGATGTCCAAGGGCTTCGACGGCAAGACCCTGTTCGAGAACTTCAGCTTCACCGTCGAAGCTGGCGAGCGCGTAGCGATCATCGGCCCCAACGGTATCGGCAAGACCACCCTGCTGCGCACCCTGGTCGGTGAGCTGACCCCGGATGCCGGTGCGGTGAAATGGACCGAAAGCGCCGAGCTTGGCTACTACGCCCAGGACCACGCCCACGACTTCGAAGAAGACCTGAGCCTGTTCGACTGGATGGGCCAGTGGACCCAGGGCGAGCAAGTGATCCGTGGCACCCTGGGGCGCATGCTGTTCTCCAACGACGAGATCCTCAAGTCGGTCAAGGTGATCTCCGGTGGTGAGCAAGGCCGCATGCTGTTTGGCAAGCTGATCCTGCAAAAGCCCAACGTACTGGTGATGGACGAACCGACCAACCACCTGGACATGGAATCGATCGAGGCGCTCAACCTGGCGCTGGAGAACTACCCGGGCACGCTGCTGTTCGTCAGCCACGACCGTGAATTTGTGTCGTCGCTGGCCACCCGCATCATCGAGCTGAGCCCGAGCGGTGTGGTGGACTTCAGCGGTACCTACGATGACTACCTGCGTAGCCAGGGTGTGGTGATCTGATCTATCGCTGATCGCGGGGCAAGCCCGCTCCTACAACAGGAGCGGGCTTGCCAGCGATGCTGAAAAATCCGTTAGCCTGCTTCCTTTTCTCTTCGCACCCGGCGATCATGGGCCCTCTCCCACCGCCCGCCAGCGAACGAGCTCATGTCCGCGCAACAACCCGCTCCCGTCGACACTGGGTCAATCACCCGGCACATTCTCTCGATTGTCTTTTATACCTTTATCGCCTTCCTCTGCATCGGCCTGCCGATCGCGGTGCTGCCCAGCTATGTGCATGATCAACTGGGCTTTAGTGCCGTCATTGCCGGCATCACCATCGGCCTGCAATACCTGGCCACCCTGCTCAGCCGCCCTCTTGCCGGGCGCGCGGCCGACAGCCTGGGCACCAAGCGGGCAATCATCTACGGGCTGATCGGCATCGCCGCCAGTGGCGTGCTGACCTTTGCTTCGGCGTTGACTATAAATGTGCCGCTGCTGAGCCTGCTGGCGCTGTTGGGCGGTCGCGTGCTGCTGGGCATCGCCCAGGGGCTGATCGGCGTGGGCACCTTGAGCTGGGGTATCGGTGCGGTGGGCGCCGAGCAGACCGCGCGGGTGATTTCCTGGAACGGCATTGCCTCCTACGGCGCCATTGCCATCGGCGCGCCGCTGGGGGTGATGCTGGTCGACCAGGTCAATTTCGCTACCCTGGGCCTGGCCTTGAGTGCGCTGGCGGGGCTGGCGTTGCTGGTGATTCGCAATAAGCCGTCGACGCCGGTGGTGCGCGGCGAACGCCTGCCGTTCTGGGCCGCATTCGGCCGGGTCGCACCGTGCGGGGTCAGCTTGACGCTGGCGTCGATCGGCTACGGCACCTTGACCACCTTCGTCACCTTGTTCTACTTGGAACAGGGCTGGAGCGGCGCGGCCTGGTGCCTCAGCGCTTTTGGCGTGTGTTTCATCCTGTCCCGGTTGCTGTTCGTCAACGCGGTCAACCGCTTTGGCGGTTATCCGGTAGCCATGGCCTGCATGGCCACCGAAGCCCTGGGCCTGGCCTTGCTGTGGCTGGCGCCCAGCCCGGTGCTGGCCTTGATTGGCGCAGGGTTTGCCGGTTTCGGCCTGTCGCTGGTGTATCCGGCGCTCGGGGTGGAGGCAATCAAACAGGTGCCCAGCTCCAGCCGCGGTGCGGGCCTGGGCGCCTATGCGGTGTTCTTCGACCTGGCCCTGGCGATTGCCGGGCCGTTGATGGGCGCGGTGGCCCTGCACCTGGGCTATGCCTGGATTTTCTGCGTGGCGGCCTTGCTCGCGCTGCTGGGGGTTGGCTTGACCTTGCTGCTGTCGCGACGCGCCAGCGTTTACTGATCGGCCATATGCAGCCCGCCCTGGTGGCGGTCGCCCAGGGTATGGGTGAAAAACCGTGCGGCCTCGGCCTGCAGCGACAGGTGAATATCCTCACGATCGACGCCGTCCGGGTCGTTGCACAAGGCGGCCATCCTCTGCCGCTGTTCATCGTCGCACGGCGCCATGAAGACGAAATGCCCGGCGCCGGCCAGCAACGTGTAGTTGGGGGTGACCGGCAGCTTGCGCGCCAGCGCCTGGGCGTTCTTGTCGATGGCCAGCAACTGGTCCTTGTCGCCGCTGTAAATCAACGCCGCAACCTTGACCTCGGCCAGGGCGTGACGGCCGAACATCAGGCTCAACGGCGCCATCAGCAACAGCGCCTTGACTCGCGGATCGGGCGCGGCACGCAGGTCAGCGCGGTCGGCGATCAGCACCCCCTTGGTCTTGCAGGCATCGGCATCCAGCGGATGCTCCTGGCAATAACGCTGCAAGCGCGCAAGGTCCGGTTTTGCGCCTGAGAGGATCAAGGCGGTCTCGCCACCGGCCGAATAGCCGATCACGCCCACCTGCGGGCCATTGATGTACGGCGCGAGAAAGCCATCATCAAAGCTGGCAGTGATCGCCGCACTGATCTGCAAGGGCCGCCCATACAGGTTACTCAAAGTCCCCAGGCGGCTATGGTCATGGGCATTGTCGCCTGGGTGGGTCACAGCAACGACGATAAAGCCACGACGGGCCAAGGCCGTGGCCAGGTCATGCAAGGCCAGGGGCGTGCCGGTGTTGCCGTGGGACAGCATCAATAGCGGATAACGGCCCATGACCATCGGCGCGCCTTCCCAGGCCTGGACCCGATAACCGTCAATGCGGCTGCTGCGCTCGGGGGCGCTGGAGGGATAGAACGCCAGGGCCTGCACCGGTTGTGCATCCAGCGGGTCGGCGAAGTTCAGCCGGTGCACGCCGACACTCCAGTGCGCAGCCGGCTCGGCCTGCACCGTCAGCGGGCTGCCAAGCAGGACAAGCAGGAGTAACGCGCCAAGTCGCCGCATCGTTTTGCACCTAAAGCAACGCTATCGCTTAATGCTGATAGTGCGCAGCATAGAACGGGGCAGCTTGGCGCAGATGAAACCTCAATGAAAAAACCGACTGCAGGCAGTCGGTTTGCTGAGTACACCGAGATTCAGGCAGCAGCGAACAGGTCGGTGCTGATCTGCACTTGCGCAGCGTTCAGAGCCTTGACCCGGTGCTCATCGCCGTAAGCCAGGCCATGGGCGCGAACAATTTCCAGGTCGGTGATGCCGATGAAGCCGAGGAACACCTTGAGAAAATCTTCGTGGCCGACGCCAGTAGGCTGGCCAGCATGCAGGCCACCAGCGGTCGAAACCAGGATCACCTTCTTGTCGCCACACAGGCCTTCAGGGCCGGCTTCGGTGTAGCGGAAGGTCTTGCCGGCCACCGCGACGCGGTCAATCCAGGCCTTGAGCTGGGTCGGTACGGTGAAGTTGTACATCGGCGCGGCCAGCACCACGGCATCGGCGTCGAGGAACTCCTGCAGGGTATCGGCGCTGAGCGTGGCTTCGTGCTGTTGTGCGGCATCGCGCAGTTCTTCCGGGGTGCCGGCGGCCACCAGGGTCGCAGCCGAGAAGTGGCTGATGGCGTCGCCGGCCAGGTCACGGTAGGTCACTTGCAGCGACGGGTCGGCGGCTTTCCAGGCTTCAACCACGCTGCGGCTCAACTGACGGGAGGCGGAATTGTCGCCCAGGATGCTCGAATCGATATGCAACAGTTTCATGGGACTCTCCTGAATGAAGACCGCGAGTGGGCGATCACGATGGGGAGAATCCTACTTGGGTAGCGAATAGCTGATAAGTCAGCAAAAATGCGTTAGTTTGTCCTACTGGCAGGACAATGGTGATTCGCATGCAAGACCTCAACGATCTGTTCTACTTTACCCGGGTGGTTGAAGCCGGCGGTTTTGCCGCTGCCGGGCGTTTGCTCGGGATTCCCAAATCACGCCTGTCGCGGCGCATTGCCGAGCTTGAAGAACGCCTGGGCACGCGCCTGCTGCAACGCACCACGCGCCAGCTGAAACTGACGGCCGTGGGCGAACGCTACCTGCGTCACTGCCAGGCCATGCTGCTGGAGGCCGAGATGGCCGACGAAGCGGTGGCCAGCATGACCAGCGAACCCCGCGGGCGTTTGCGGGTGTCGTGCCCGGTAGGCCTGGCCCATGAGTTCTTGCCTGATGTGATCAGCCGCTTTCTGCAGCAGTACCCGCAGGTGCAACTGGACATGATCCTGCTCAACCGCCGCGTCGACCTGATCACCGAAGGCGTCGATGTCGCTCTGCGTGTGCGCGACCTGGGCGATGAAGACCCGGCGCTGGTCACCCGCCGACTGCGCCAGGCACAGATGTTCCTGGTGGCCTCACCGCAATTTGCTGCCACCCAAGCACTCAATCACCCGCAAGACCTGGCCGGCCTGCCGGTACTCGGCGCGGTGGATGCCGACCGCCTGGTGCATCTGCGCCTGCTCGATGCCCAGGGCCACAAACACGAACTGGCCCTGGAGGCGCGCCTGGCCATTGACGACTTTGTCGTGCGCAAGGCCGCTGCCGTCGCGGGCCTGGGCTTCACCGCCCTGCCGATCATGCACTGCGAGGCAGAACTTGAGCGTGGCGAGCTGGTGCGTCTGCTGCCAGACTGGTCGCTGCCCGGCGGTTATCTGCAGGCGGTCTACCCCCATCGGCGCGGGCTGCTGCCAGCGGTGCGAGTGTGGATCGATCATCTGGTGGCGGAATTTGCCCAATGTGGAGAGCGTTATGTCTGAAGGGAAAATCAGCGAAGCCCAGGTTGCAGGCTTCTGCCTGAGCCTGCCGGGTGCGCGGGAAGACTACAAGTGGGGTGGGATACGGGTGTTCTCGGTGGCCGGCAACAAGATGTTCGCGGTACTAGACCTGGCCGGTGCCGGTTTGTCGTTCAAGGTCGATAGCGAACTGTTTCTCGGCTATGTCGACCGCCCCGGCGTGCGCCCGGCGCCGTACCTGGCGCGCGCGCACTGGATCAGCATGGCGCCGCCCTACCCCATGGGCCGCGCCGAACTGACCGAGCTGCTGCAACGCTCCCATCAACTGGTGGTCAGGCGCTTGCCCAAGCGCCTGCAGCCGGGCTTGCTTATCTGAGCACTGGCGCCAGAGCGGCGCCGAGCCAACGGCCGCCGAGCAGCAGGTGGTCGATCCAGAACAGTTGATGCACGCCGACGATGGCCCAGAAGCTCAGCTGGAACGACAGCTTGCGGGTCTTGTGCCGGAACAGCTGCTGGGCCAGCAAGGCACCCGGCCAGCCGCCACACAGTTCACTGGCGTGCAGGACCTTCTCCGGCGTACGCCAGCCCTGGTTGCGCGCCTGTTGCTTGTCACGCCAGTACAGCCCGAAGCTCACCAGGCTGGCCAGCGGGTAGGCCAGCGCCGGCAGCCACGACTGCCCGCTCAGCAGCATCTGCAAAGCGCCGCCCACGGGCAACAGGCACAGGCCGGCGAACACCAGCAGTTTGCTCCAGGGGTTCTGGATAGCGCCGCTGGCGGGGCCTGCGCGGCGCTGTGGGTTCTGACTACGGCTCATCTCAACCGTGCGCCGTGGTCCAGTCGACCCAGCCGAACAGCCAGGTGCCGAGGATGATCAGGCCGAACACGATGCGGTACCAGGCAAAGGCCGCATAGCTGTGATTGGCGATGAACTTGAGCAAACCGCGTACCGCAATCATGGCGAAGATGAACGAGACCACGAAGCCGATGGCGAACACCGGGAAGTCGTCAGGCTGGAACAGCTCGCGGTACTTGTAGCCCGAATACACCGCCGCACCGACCATGGTCGGCATGGCCAGGAAGAACGAGAATTCGGTGGCCGCTTTACGCGAAAGGCCGAACAGCAGGCCGCCAATGATGGTCGAGCCGGAGCGCGAGGTCCCCGGGATCATCGCCAGGCACTGGGCGCAGCCGATCTTCAGCGCGTCGCTCCAGCGCATGTCGTCGACCTGGTCAACGCGGATCACGTGTTGGCGGCGTTCGGCCCAGAGCATGATCACACCACCGACCACCAGGGCGGCAGCCACGGTGATGGGGTTGAACAGGTATTCGTGGATCAGGTCGGCAAACAGCACCCCCAGTACCACCGCCGGCATGAAGGCAATCAGCAGGTTGACGGTGAAGCGCTGGGCTTCACGCTGACGCGGCAGCCCCACCACCACGTCGAAGATCTTGCGGCGAAATTCCCAGACCACCGCCAGGATCGCACCCAACTGGATGATGATGTTGAAGGCCATGGCCCGCTCACCACCGAAGTTGATCAGGTCTGCCACAACGATCTGGTGGCCGGTACTGGAAATTGGCAAGAACTCCGTCAAGCCTTCGACAATACCTAGAATGACAGCCTGCAGGCCGGTCCAAAGATCCATGCTTCCCCCGTGGGGCAATGCCTGCGGCATGCCCCTTTATAGTCTTTTAGTTGCCAATGGCTGTTCAGCGCCTGGCCGTTTTACAGCGACAGTTGGTCGCAAAGCCAGCAGAAAAGTTCACGCGGCCTTCAGGTTTATCCCGTCGAGGCCGAAATCCTATCAGACCTCTCGGATAAACGCTGCTGGGACGATGCAACAGACCTTAATCAATCAAGCACTTAGTCCTTGGTCGAGTAGGTCGCGGGGGGCAAAGCATGCTTGGATGTCGGCGACAATAAAAAGAACTTGGGGTAAGCATTCCATGAAGACTCTTCGCAGTATGTCGATCAGCCGGCGCTTGTGGCTGATCCTGGTGGTAGCAGTGGTGATGCTGGTAACCCTCGGCTTGCTGATGCTGCGCCAGATCCACGGCGACCTGTATCAGGCCAAGGCCGAAAAAACCCGTCACGTGGTCGAAACCGCAGCCGGCATCCTGGCCTATTACCAGGGGCTGGAAGCGGCCGGCACCCTCAGCCGTGATGCGGCCCAGCAACAGGCCCTGAGCGCGGTGCGCGGCCTGCGGTACGACCAGAACGACTATTTCTGGATCAACGACCTGGGGCCGAAGATGATCATGCATCCGACCAACCCCAAGCTCGACGGCCAGGACCTTTCGGCGATCCGCGACCCGGACGGCTTTGCCCTGTTCAACGAAATGGCCGCCCTGGCCAAGGCCAAGGGCGCCGGCAGCATCGACTACCGCTGGCCCAAGCCCGGCGCCAGCGAGCCGGTGAAAAAGACCTCCTACGTACAGCTGTTCAAGCCCTGGGGCTGGGTGATCGGTTCGGGCGTGTATATCGATGACATGCAGGACGAGTTCCTGCGCCAGTTGCGCGACGCCTCGATCCTCGGCCTGGGCATCGCCCTGGTCATGACCCTGCTGGTGGTGCTGATCGCCCGCAGCATCGCCCGGCCGCTGCAGGAAGCGGTCGATGCCATGGCCACCATCGCCAGTGGCGAGAGCGACCTGACCCGGCGCCTGGATACCCACGGCAGCGATGAAGTCACCCAGTTGGGCACCCACTTCAACAGTTTTACCGGCAAATTGCAGGGCGTGGTCAGCCAGTTGCAGGGCGCGGTGCATGATTTGGCGCAATCGGCCAGCGACGTCGGCAACAATGCTGGCCAGGCTCAGCAGCGCAGCGAACAGCAATCGCAACAAATGGAGCAGGTTGCCACGGCAATCAACGAAGTGACCTACGCAGTGCAGGACGTGGCCAAGAATGCCGAACAGGCGTCCAGCGAAATGCACGACGCGCAGTTGCGTGCCGAGCAAGGCCAGCAAAGCATCCATGGCAGCCTGCAGCGCATCGACCAGCTGTCGGCAACCATTGACGAAGCCGTACAGGTGATCCGCGCCCTGGCCGGCCAAAGTACGCGCATCGGCAGCGTGCTGGAGGTGATCCGCTCGATTGCCGAACAGACCAACCTGCTGGCCCTCAACGCCGCAATCGAAGCGGCCCGTGCCGGTGAACAGGGCCGCGGCTTTGCCGTGGTGGCCGACGAGGTGCGCCTGCTGGCCCAGCGCACCCAGCAGTCTACCGCTGAAATCCAGAGCATGATCGAGCACCTGCAAGGCCAGTCGGAAGCGGCGGTCAAGGCCATCGACGCCAGCAGCGAGGCCTCCCGCCAGACCGTCGAACAGGCCAGCGAAGCCGGGGTCAGCCTGGATGCCATCAGCCAGGCGCTGCACAACCTGACGGCGCTCAACGCCTCGATCGCCAGCGCTACCCTGCAACAGTCCCATGTGGTCGAGGAGATCAACCGCAACGTCACCGAAACCGCTGACCTGTCGCAGCAAACCGCCTTGGCGGCCCAACATTCGAGTAACTCCGGCAAGGCACTCAACCAGCTCAGTACCCAGCTTGAGCAGTTGCTGCGCCAGTTCCGGGTGTAGCCACGCATCTGCTCTTTCTGTCAGCAGGCCCCCTGGCGAAATTGCATCTAAGGTAAAGCCTGGGTCGCCAAAGAGGTTCATTGCCTGCAGAACAACTACCGGGCCAAGCCGGAGTGGAACCTTGAACCCTATCGCCCCGCGGTCGGCAAGGAGCAAACCCGGACGCAAGGGTGCAATCCGGTCTAGGCAACCCTTGATTGAGCGACTGCGTCTGCAAAAAAGCCTGTCGATCCTCCTGAGAGGGTCGGCAGGCCGCAATTTTCAAGCGGGCAACACTGGGCTTACATCAATAAGCCTGGCTCAGTAGGGGTTGCACTGCATGGCCACCGCTTTTTGCTGATCAACATAGGGACGCGCTGGTTCCAGGTTCCATTCGGGCTTGTTGCGCACAGGCCGGCCATCGAAGACTGCTGCCAGATGGCAAACCAATTGCCGGCGGATTGAGCCGCCATTGATGCTGTATTGGCGCCACTGATCGTCGTTTTTATGTTTGTTGTACAGCTCGGCAAACATTCTGTCGGTTTCGTCATCTGTAATCTTGCGACCACAGTCAGTGGGCACCACCTGCAGCGACCAGGTATCTGGCCCAAGCACCGGATCAGGACGTTTGACCCAGGTGCTGGACTGGATGTACTTGTCACAGAACAGCTTGGTGGGCGGTAACGGCGCAGCGGCGCACGAGAAAGTCGCCTTGCCATTTGGGGTTTTCGGAAAATCGATCTTGATGATGTTGCGCTGCTTGCCGGTCTTGTTGAGATAGTCCTGCTGGTTGAGCTGGGCATCTTTCAAGCCGCGCTGATCACTGTAGAAAAAAGCCAGAATCGGCAGTTCGTCATCTTTCGGGTTGCCCAGGCGAAACTCCGTCTGGGTCTGAAACTCGCGGGTATTGATGACCCGACGGGCGCCCATGAAGTTCTCAAACGCCTGCACCCGCTCCTTGCTGCTCATCGGGTTGCGCATGTTGAAGCCACACTGCAACTGATCCTGCTTGCGGTCGTTATTGAACTTGGTGAAATGCGCGACCCAGGCATTGGCACTGTCGATCGGTGGTTTCATCGCCTGGCATACGGCTTCGGTCTGGCCGGTATTATTGTTGTTGCCGCAGCCTCGGTCATCGCGAAAGTCAGTCCAGGCGTCATTGGGAAAGGCGCAGTAGACGTGTACCGGCGTCTCGGGTTTACGCACCAGGTCAACCGGCGTAATGAGGTAGCCGTTCTGCGTACTCATGCCCGGGTCCTCATAGCTGATACCGTCTGCACGCATCCACGAAGCGGCAAAGGTGCCCAACTCTTTGGCCTTGGGGCTGGGGTTCCACACATCCCATTTTTGCCCTTTGGCAGGGTCGGCGCGGTGGGTGCCCCTGACCAACAATCCCGAACAGTCCGATGCCGGATCTTCCCCGCAACTGGAGACTGTCTTGTTGTACAGCGACTCGACCTGTTTAAGCGTCTCGGCACACGACTCGGCATGGGCCGACATTGCTTGCGCAAGCAGCGCAAACCCGAGTAGTGGCATGACCTGGTTCAAACGTCTTTGCATGGCGTGCATCTCCCTGATTAGCCAAGCGCACAGCGAATGGGCGTGTAACTGTCTGAAGAAGCTTCAGCTGAGCCGGGCTGCTGCCAGCACCAATCTGCCATGCACGGCATCCTGCCGAAACTGATAAAAATACTAGTTTAAAATGAGCGCGGCACCGACGGATGGCAGAACGGGTGCCAACAGGTACAATCGCGCCTTTGCGCAAACTTACCAAGGAACGCCGATGTCCGGCCTCGAACTGTTCGCCGCCGTGCTCGGCGTTATCGCCGTGTGGCTCACGACCAAGCAAAACCCCTGGTGCTGGCCCATCGGCCTGGTGATGGTGCTGCTCTACACCTGGGTTTTCTATGACGTGAAGCTGTATTCGGACATGCTCTTGCAATTGGTCTATGCCGTGCTGCAGCTCTATGGCTGGTGGCAATGGACCCGCCCGGACAGCATGCGCGAGGCGCGCCAGGTCAGCCTGTTGACGCCGCAATCGGTTGCGTTTGGCCTGGGCATAGGCTTGCTCGGCAGCCTGGCTTTGGGCGCAGCCATGGCCACCTGGACCGACGCCGCCCACCCTTGGCTGGACGCCGCGCTGACCGGTTTCAGCCTGGTGGCGCAATTGTGGATGGCGCAAAAGCGTCTGCAGTGCTGGCCGCTGTGGGTTGTCCTTGATGTGATATTCGTTGGCCTGTTCCTGTACAAGGCCATGTACCTGACGGCCGCGCTCTACGCCCTGTTCACCCTGATCGCAGTGCAAGGCTGGCGCGATTGGCGACGCGATCCAGCGTTGGCGTACGCATGAAGGTAGTCGTCCTCACAGGCCCTGAATCCAGCGGCAAGAGCTGGCTCAGCCACGAAATCCAGGCGCACTTCGGTGGCGAACAGGTGGGCGAATACGTCCGTCACTTCATTGACGAACAGGCGCGCGACACCTGCTACGCCGACATCCCGACCATTGCCCGCGGGCAATTGGCCTGGGAGGACGCAGCCCGCGCCCGGCAACCACAGCTGCTGATTCTCGACACCCATCTGCTGAGCAACATGCTCTGGAGCCGTACGCTGTTCGGCGACTGCCCAGCGTGGCTGCAAGAGGCCCTGCTGGCCCGTCATTACGACCTGCATTTGCTGCTCAGCCCCGAGTCCGTTGCCTGGCACGACGATGGGCAACGCTGCCAGCCGCAGTTGTCTGAGCGCCAGGCGTTTTTCCAGGCCACCCGTGACTGGCTGGCACAGCACCGGCAGCCCTATCAGGTAGTGCAAGGTGACTGGGAGCAGCGCAGGTGCGCCGCATTTGCAGCGGTAGCGCGCTTGCTCAAGGCGTGAATGGCCGCCCAATGCGGCCAGATGTCCATTCCTGAAACACTGCTCACGGCGCAAACCCGCGATCTAAAGCAGGCCCGGCGCGTGTTCGCAAAAGTGTTAAACCCCTGAAACAGGCGAGCGCCAGGCCCGTTGATGAGCGCGGGGCGGCCCACTGGATCCAGGTTTGAACGACGGCTGTGTCTCTACGGCGTTACACGAATTTTTCACAATTGCGGTCAAAAAACTCAAACCGTTGTTTTTCCATAACAAATAAAAACCGGCACACCTTCTGCTCTCTTCCTCGCAACGCTGAACAAGCCTGCGCACCGAAGAAGGAATTGCCATCGTGGGAAAGATTGATAAAGGCATGTATCGCCTCCTGTTGCTCGGCTGGGTACTGGCACCGAGCGTCAGCCTGCCGGTTCAGGCCGAAAACGGGATCATCGTCATCACCCGCGATGTACAACCGCGCAACGCAATGCGCCCCCCCCTGGTTCCCGACCCCTACCCGGTCACCGTCAATACCAACCCGTCCGCACATGTCATCAAACAAACCAACGAGTTGAGCGATGGTGACTTTGCCAGCATCAGCAGCGGTGCAGGCATTACCCCCCTGATCACGCAACAGACCAACAACCTGGGCGGCAACTTGGGCAATCAGACCCAACTGCCCAACCTGGCCGGCGGACGTTCCGGGGGCTCGGGCAATGGCATCTCCAACATGGTCAACTCAAACATCCAGAAAGGCCTTGCCCCCCTGCAGATCTTGACCGGAGGCCAGTGAGATGAGGCACACGCTGCTGATTCTGGCCACGTTTTGCAGTGCACCGGCCTTCGCCCAACCCCCAGTGATCAATAACGCCAACATCGACAGCTCCGGCAAGCAATACCAGGGCAACCTCACGGTCAACCAGGCTGCCGGCGATCAACAGCAGCAGGCTAACGCCCGGGCCATCGCGGTTGGACATGGCGCCAGCGCAACCACACAGATTCGTCAACGCTTGCGCACCCATGTCGACCCGGCGATGGATGCCCAGTCCGGCATCCAGGGCGATGCCTTCAGCCACGGCAACGGTGCGCTGGGGGTCAACCAGAGCGCGGGCGCCAGTAACCAGCAAGCCAACGCACTGCGCATCAGCATCGGCGCTCAGCCGCAAAGTATCGACGACAGCGTCCTCCTGCAACAGAACGTGGCGCTGCTCAACAACTCCGATCCAACCGACTCTGCACCTGGCTATCGCCAGGTCACTACAAGTGACCAGGCTTTCACCGGTAGCCGTGGGGTGATTCAGTTGAATCAGAGTGCCGGGGTGGGAAATCGAACGGCCAACACCCTGAGCATACGGGTCGCGGACTGACCCAAACAGGTAGGAACAACACTTAACCTAAAATAAAGTACGGAGAATCACCATGAAACCCTCGATGGCACTAAAGCCTCTGGTTTTCGCAATTGCTGCGGTCATGGCTGTTGCTGTACAAGCTGGGCAGAACGATCGGCGTGGCAATGATCACCATAATAATGGTCATCATAACAACGGCCAGCACACCCCTCCTCCAACCAAGATCCCTGTCTATGCGACTGCCAATGCCTATGATAGCCAGCGCAGCACCGGCAACCGCATCCACAACGAAGGGACCGAGAACTCAGCCGAGATGACTGAGTCCGCCGAAGGCGCGAGCGGCAACGTCGGTGTCAACGTGGCGGCCGGTAACGGCAACCAACAAGACAACGCCGCGGCCATCGCCAACGCTCAATCCGAATCGAGCGTCGACAACACCTTTGTCTTCGGCACTGCCGAAGCTACCGCCCGCGTCACGCAATACAGCAACAACAACAAGGTCAACAACTGGTCGACGCAAAACTCTGCGGTCATGAGCGGATCAGCCAGTGGTGCCAACGGCAACGTGGGTATCAACATTGCTGGTGGCGACCTTAACCAACAGAAAAACACCATGGCCATTGCCAATACCAATGCGCCACTCGGTAACGCAAGAGCCACCGCCTCTGCCAATCAAAACGGCCCTGGCCTGACGGTCAACAACTACGCCGATCGGGAAACCCGTCTGGATACGCTGACCTTTACCAAAACCATCAGCGGTTCGTCTTCTCGCGAGGGCACCTTCGACGCCAGTGTTGATAAGAGCGCTTCGTCGAGCTCCAGTGCCAGCGGTTCGCGCAGCTCTGAGGCCAGCGGTTCGAAGAGCTGGAGTGCCAGCGGTTCCAACAGCATGACCGCCAGCGGTTCCAACAGCTCGAGTGCCAGCGGCTCCAACAGCTCGAGTGCCAGCGGTTCGGGCAGCTCGAGTGCCAGTGGTTCCAACAGCTCGAATGCCAGTGGTTCCAACAGCCGCGATACCAGCGCAACCAGCAGTGCTTCGCTGGACGTCGCGCTGAACGCCGCCGCCGAGGCTGCCCGGTCCGTTACCACGGATGATGGCCGTCGCGAACGCACCCGCAGCCAAGAAGCCAGTGCATCGCTTGATGTAACGCTTAATGCATCGATCGATGCATCGCGCGAAACTTCGTTCGACTCTTCGTTCGACAGATCGCGCGACGCGTCGTGGGATAGATCGCGCGACTATGCGTACGACAAATCGCGTGATTCTTCTTACGATAAATCCCGTGACTCTTCCTACGATAAATCCCGTGACTCTTCTTACGATAAGTCGCGTGACTCTTCGTACGATAAATCGTCGTCCTCCTCGTTCGAGAAAGCCTACGAAAAAGCTTCTGAGTCTTCGAGCTCTATCTCGAAAAGCTACAGCGAAGCCGACTCGTTTGAGCTGAGCAACAGTGTTTCCTTCCAAGTGCTGACTCCAATTGGCTGGGCAAACCCTGTGACCAACACTGCAACCCTGAACGGTTCGGTTAATGGTGGCAGTGGCAACCTGGGCGTCAACGTAGCTGCTGGTGTGGGCAACCAACAAAGCAACTCGCTGGCCATCTCCAACACCTCGATGTAATTGCCGTGGCCTGGAGGCCCCCTTCGGGGGGCCTTTTTTCACTACCAGCAGGGGGGTGTCGAACATGCGCATTATCGTCTTGGCGTTTTTTCTTTGCCTGGCCAGTCTGAGTGAAGCTGCACAAATGCCACTTTCCGTGTTGCCGGGTGGTGCGGTGATATTCAAGCCCATCCAGAGCGTACGCGAGCGCAAATTCGCCGACCTGGTACAACAGAAAACCGACTTCAGTTGCGGCGCCGCGGCCCTGGCGACCATATTGCGCCAGGCCTATTGGCTGGACGTGGATGAAGAACAGATTATCGAAGGCATGCTGGCCCACGCCGATCAGGACCTGGTCCGTACCCAGGGCTTCTCCATGCTCGATATGAAGCGTTACGTGGAAAGCCTGGGCATGCGTGCCCGTGGCTACCGGGTGGCCGTCGAGACCTTGCACACCATCCGCATTCCGGTGGTGGTGCTGATGGACATCCGTGGCTACAAGCATTTCGTGGTCATGCAAAAAGTCGCCAACGGCTGGGTATACATCGGTGACCCGGTGCTTGGCCATAAGCGCTTCAAGGTCGACGACTTTGTCAAAGGCTGGAACGGCATCATCTTCGCCGTCATCGGCCAGGGTTACGACAAGACCAATGCCCTGCTCGACCCACCTCTGCCGCTGACCGCCAAGAACCGCATCAACAACTTCACCCCGGTGCAAGACGCCGAGCTGATGGATTTCGGATTCATCCAAAGCGACTTCTTCTAATGACAAGGGAGCACGAGGCTCCGGGAGCATCCAATGAAGACCCCAATCTGGCTAGCGGCCGTTTGCCTGGCCGCCAGCCTGCCGACCCAGGCACAGACGCTCAAGCCCATTGAACTGAAGGATCAGGAACTGGCGAACTTGCGAGGCCGCTATGTCATGCCGGGGCGAATCATCAGTTTCGGCATTGTCATGACCAGCACCTGGCAAAATGCCAACGGTGAAGTGATCGGCGCAACGTCGTCGATGCACATTCAACAATCGACGATCAAACCGCAGTTCTATGTGTCGATGATCGACGAAAAAGGTTATGGCTCGGCACGCTCGCAAAGCGCCGGTACCGGTACCATCACGGGCGGCAGCGGCCTCAACAGCACCGAGGGCGTCACGCAAGTCGTGCGGGCTGCCGGGGACAACAATACGGCCTACAACAACGTTGATATCAACGTCACCAAGGCTAACCAGGCGCCAGCAACGCAGCAGCAGGGCCAGGCACTGGCCGCAGGCTCGACCCTGGTCGGCGCCAACGGCGCGGGCTCGCTGAGCGTTTCCTCGAGCGGTACTGGCGTGCAAATGAATATCGTCGCCAACAACAACCAGGGCAGCACCGCACAACGCTTGGCCCAGGGTGGGCTGATGCAGAACACCACCTTGCTCGGCGGCGGCAACCGGGTCAGCAACCTCACGTCCCTCAATGTCGTGCTACGTGACAACGCAGCGACCACAGGGTCGGTCAACGGCAATCTGGATCAGCTCAAAGGTCTTCGCACTCTCGGATTCTGATCTACGCTCAGTCTCATCATATGTAGTCAGAAGGGACGGCCAGCCCATGCATCGATCGTTAACGTTCAGAGCTATCGTTTGTTTGAGTAGCCTGACTCCGGCCACAATGCTTTACGCAGCCGCCGACCCTCAGGTAGAAGCATTAAAACAAGAACTCATGGAGTTGAAACAGCGTTACGAAGTACAGCAGCAAGCGCTGATGGTCCTCGAACAACGCGTTCGCCAAGTCGAAGAAACACCTGCGACACCTGCTCCCAAACGCCTGACCAAATCCCCGGCAGAGACGGTCAAGGGTGGCCAGACGGTGGCCGCAGGCGCGCCGGGAACCACAGGCAGCTCATACGGCCAGTCACTCAAGGAAGATTCGGAGCCCGCGCAAAGCGTTTCCAACCTGTATGACGAGGCCAGCGGATTCTTCGGTGGCGGCAAGTTCAGCGTCGAAACCGGCCTGACCTACACCCATTACGATACCCGCGCGTTGGTGCTCAACGGTTTCCTGGCCCTGGACTCGATTTTCCTCGGTAACATCAACCTCGACCGCATCAAGGCGGATAACTGGACCCTGGACCTGACTGCCCGCTACAACCTGGATCAACGTTGGCAGTTCGACATCAACGTCCCGGTGGTCTACCGCCAATCCACGTATTCCTCTGGCGGCGCGGGTGGCGCCGGCCCGGTGTCATCCGACGCTACCGTCAGACGCGATCCCACAATCGGCGATGTCAACGTCGGCATAGCCTACAAGTTCCTGGACGAATCGGAAAACTGGCCCGACGCAGTCGCCACCTTGCGGATCAAGGCCCCCACCGGTGAGGAGCCCTATGGCATCAAACTGGTCAACGACCCCACCAACGACAATCTGTCGGTACCTGAAAGCCTGCCGACCGGCAACGGGGTCTGGGCCATCACACCGGGTATCTCGCTGGTCAAGACCTTCGACCCTGCCGTGCTGTTCGGCAGCCTGTCCTATACCTACAACATGCAGGACTCGTTCAGCGACATCAGCCCCACCATCAACACCAAGGTCCCGGGTGACGTGAAACTCGGCGACTCCTGGCAGATCGGCGCCGGTATTGCCTTTGCCTTGAACGAGAAGATGAGTATGTCGTTTTCGTTCTCCGACCAATTTGCCAGCAAAAGCAAGATCAAGCCTGATGGCGGCGACTGGCAGTCGGTTCCCAGCAGCGACTACAACTCGGCAAACTTCAACATCGGCATGACCCTGGCAGCCACCGATAACCTGACCATCGTCCCCAACCTCTCCATTGGCCTGACCGACGACTCGCCGGACTTCTCCTTCAGCCTGAAATTCCCTTACTACTTCTAAGCAAAAAGCCCGCTTCGGCGGGCTTGTGGTATCTGCCAGGCTTAGCGGATCTGGTGCTTGTGCAGCAGCCGGTAGAAGGTCGGCCGGGAAACCCCGAGCACCTTGGCGGCAATGCTCAGGTTATCGCTGTGGCGATTGAGCACATCGTACAAGGCCTGGCGCTCGGCCCGATGTTTGTAGTCTTCCAGGGTGCCCATGCTCGGTTCGAGATTCTGCTGGCTGTGCAACCCCAGGTCCTGCGCCTCGATCTGCCGGCCTTCGGCCAGTACCAGGCCCCGCCTCACCCGGTTGGCCAGTTCACGCACATTGCCCGGCCAGTCATGCTTGCCCATGGCCGCCAGGGCTTCCTCGCTGAACGAACGTGGCCGGCGGCCGGTTTCCAGGCTGTAGAAGTGCGAAAAATGGCTGGCCAGCATCGACAGGTCGCCATGCCGGTCGCGCAGCGGCGCGGTCACGACCTGCAACACATTGAGGCGGTAGTACAGGTCTTCGCGAAAGCGGCCGCTATCAATGGCTTTTTCCAGGTCCACGTGGGTTGCCGCCAATACCCGCACATCCACGGCAATCGGCTGGCTGCCGCCGACCCGCTCGATATGCTTTTCCTGCAAAAACCGCAGTAGGTTAGCTTGCAGCTCCAGTGGCAGGTCGCCGATTTCGTCGAGAAACAGGGTGCCACCGTTGGCCGCTTCGATACGGCCGATCTTGCGTTGATGTGCGCCAGTAAAGGCGCCTTTCTCATGGCCGAACAACTCGGACTGGATCAGGTGTTCGGGGATGGCACCACAGTTGATCGGCACGAAGGGCTTGTCGCGGCGCTGGGACTGGCGGTGCAAGGTCCGCGCGACCAGCTCCTTGCCCGTGCCGCTTTCACCGCGGATCAGCACCGGCGACTCGGTGGGCGCCAGCTTGCTCAACAGCCTGCGCAGTTCGCGGATCGGTCGGCTATCGCCCAGCAACTCATGCTCGGGCTCGTCGACATGCACATTGCCCTTGCCACGCAGGCGCGCCATGCCAAAGGCGCGGCCGAGGGTGACCTGCACCCGCGAGACGTCAAACGGCAACGTATGAAAGTCAAAAAACCACTCACAGACGAAATCGCCGACATTTTGCGTGCGCAGCTCTTCAGGGCTGAGCACGGCAATCCATTCGGTATTACTGCGGCTGATCAGGTCCTTGACCGCATCCGGGTGCTGCAGGTGCGAGGCCTGCAAGCGCAGCAGACCGACGTCGCAGGGATGCTCAAGGGCCGAGGTCAAGGTACAGCTATGCACGTCCCAGCCAACACTGCGCAAGCCTGGCAGCAAACGATGACAGTCATCGCAGGGATCGACGATCAGCAGGCGGCGGTTGGATGCAGGCTCTAGCATGACATTCCTTGGCGCCAATAATTGGAATTTTAAGTAGAAACAGTGTGTTGGCAGGCCCGTTTTAACAGTAGCAACGAAGTGTCAATCGCCCACTACCGTCTGTCTGCAAACTATCGTTAGTTGCCTAAGGGTTGGGAATTTTTCTGCCTTTTCAACGTCTGAAGCGGCGACACTTGGTCGCGTTGTGTCAGGACGGTTAAATAATTTTCAATAGCGATGTGACTCACCCCGGTGCTGCGTGCATCAGTACAAGTAACTCATTGCTGCGCAAACAAGCGCGCAGGTTTATTCCATGTTTGGGCCCACAGAGAGACCGAACCCATGAACGCCCCGCTGCGTGTCAACGAAGCACTGCTGATTGCCGACCACGCCTTCGAACCTTTCCAGTGTGTTGCCTGGGATGTACCCAACGGCACCGGCGAGTTGAGCCTTGCAGTCATCGACCGTACCAGCACCCGCATTGGCGCCAAGCAAGTGCCAAGCAGCACCTACTCGGACCCAGCGCAACTGGCTCATTTGATTGAAGAAGTACGCGCCGAGTTGAGCGAAAAAGGTTATGCCCTGCAGCCTTGGTCGATGCCAAAGTAAGCCGGTAATTGCCTGCCAGAGGCGCCGCCGAGTGTGCGCCTTTGGCAACTTTACTTTTACCTGGCGGGCAAACTGCGACACGTCGCCGCAGTAAATTTAATATTCCAAAGTTACTTGCCGAGTATCGCCAGTGTCTCCAGATGCTGATAATCGGCGTGCAGTTGTTGCGCAAGTAACTGCGCCCTGCCCAGCTTGATTGGCGAACTTTCGATATCCACCAACAGCGCCTGGCAAGGTAACGGCTGCAGTGCTTCCCAGGCCTTGAGCCGACCATCAGTCACAATCAGGCAACGCTGCAGTTCGGTCGGATAGCGTCGCTGGCGCGCCTGCAGCCAGTCCCGAGCCTGCTCCAGTGCCGCCAGCAATGGCGTACCGCCCCCCGCCCCCAATGCCTCCAGCCATGGCTGCAAGCTGACCGACGCCTTGAGCCCGTGACGCTGCCAACGCGGCGCATTGCCGCTGGCGGTGAGCAGGGTCAAGCGCGCGCGGTTGCGATAAGCCTGATCGAAAAACCCGGCAAGCATGCCCTTGGCCCGGCTCAGGGCCTGATGCCGGCGGGTGGACGCCGACGCATCGACAATCACCAGCCACAGTTCATGGGCACTGGCCGTGCGTTGTTGCCAGCACAGGTCATTGCGCTGACGCGGGCGCCCCTTGAGCAAGGTCGCAGGCCAGGCCACCGCACCGGATGCAGCCTGTTTACCCCGGCCACGCGGGCCTGTGGCAAGTGCTCCAGGTCGGGGTTTGGCATCCGCGCTGGTGGGCCGACGGATGCTCAGGGCTTTTTTGCCCAGTTCGGTACCTCACGACGGGCACCGCTCGGGGTGGCTTGTGGCGCCATTTCGCCCCATTGGCCCTGGCCTTGCTGGCCGGACGATGGCTGCGCCGCTGCGCCGGTATCAGGCGCTTGCGGCTGTGGCGCCGGGGCTTCGCGGCGCCGATGGCGCAAGGCGAACTCGGCCACGGCATCGATATCCTCGGCCTCGATCGCCAGCGCGCCGCGCCAGGCCGCATGGGCCCGGGCGGCGCGCAGCCAGACCAGGTCGGCGCGCAGGCCATCGACACCTGCAGCAAAGCAGCGCTCGGTAATCTGCGCGAGGGCCTGATCATCCAGGGCAATCTGTTGCAGGCGTTCACGGGCGCCATGGCAGCGTTCACGCAGAGCAGCCTGGGCCGGTGCCCATTGCGCGCAGAACGCTTCGGGATCGCTGTCGAAATCCAGGCGCCGGCGAATGATCTGGCCACGGGCTTGTGGCAACGGCTGGCCTTCGAGCACCACGTTCAAGCCAAAGCGATCGAGCAGCTGCGGGCGCAACTCGCCCTCCTCCGGGTTCATGGTGCCAATCAGCACGAAACGGGCGCTGTGGCGGTGGGAGATACCGTCACGCTCGACCCGGTTGGTGCCACTGGCGGCCACGTCCAGCAACAGGTCGACCAGATGATCCGCCAAAAGATTGACTTCATCCACATACAGCACGCCGCCATCGGCCTTGGCCAGCACCCCGGGCGAAAACTGCGCCTTGCCCTGGCCCAGCGCCGCATCCAGGTCGAGGGTACCGACCAGGCGTTCTTCACTGGCGCCCAGCGGCAAGGTCACGAATGGCCCCTCACCGAGCAAATCGGCCAGGCCGCGGGCCAGGGTGCTCTTGGCCATGCCGCGCGGACCTTCGATCAGCACGCCGCCGATCTTAGGGTCAATGGCCGTCAGGCACAGCGCCAGTTTCAGCTCATCGGCGCCGACCACGGCGGCCAGGGGGAAGTGTGCAGGTTCGCTCATCTCAATTCTCTTCTTCGCCGTCCAGCAGTTGTTCTTCCAGGGCTTCACGGTAGTCACCGGGGTCTTGCCACAGCCCGCGTTGCTGGGCTTCGAGCAGGCGTTCGGTGATATCGCGCAAGGCTTCGCGATTGTGCTGACGGATAAAGTCGCGGGTCGCGCCGTCGAGCACATAGGCATCGGCCAGCGACTGATAATGGTGGTCGTCGATCAGGTGCGTGGTGGCATCGAAGGCGAACAGGTTGTCGACGGTGGCGGCCAGCTCGAAGGCACCTTTATAGCCATGACGCTTGACCCCATCGATCCACTTGGGGTTCAGCGCCCGGGCGCGGATCACCCGGTTCAGCTCCTCTTTAAGGGTGCGGATGCGCGGCCGGTCGGGCTGGCTATGATCGCCGTGGTAGCTGGCAACGCTGTTGCCGCCCAGGCTTTCCACAGCGGCGAGCATACCGCCCTGGAACTGGTAGTAGTCGTTGGAATCGAGCAGGTCGTGCTCATGGTTGTCCTGGTTCTGCAGCACCGCCTGCACCTGGCTCAGGCGCCGGGCAAAGTGAGCGCGCGCCGGCGTGCCGTCATCGCCAGTGCCATAGGCATAGCCACCGTGGTTCAAGTAAACCTCGGCCAGGTCCTGACGGTCATTCCACAGGCGCCCATCGATAGCATTCTGCACCCCAGCACCATAGGCGCCCGGCTTGGCCCCGAACACCCGCCAGCCGGCCTGACGGCCCGCCTGTTCGGCATCCAGGCCCTGGGCCAGCAGTTCTGCGCGCTCGTTGCGTACCTTGGCCGCCAGAGGGTTGAGGTCGTCCGGCTCATCCAGCGCCGCCACTGCTTGCACCGCAGCATCGAACAGCTTGATCAGGTTGCCGAAGGCGTCGCGGAAGAACCCCGAGACCCGCAAAGTGACATCCACCCGCGGCCGGTCGAGCAGGCTCAAGGGCAGGATTTCGAAGTCGTCGACCCGCTGGCTGCCGCTGGCCCACACCGGCCGTACACCGAGCAGGGCCATGGCCTGGGCGATGTCATCGCCACCAGTGCGCATGGTCGCCGTGCCCCACACCGACAGGCCCAATTGGCGCAAGTGATCACCGTGGTCCTGCAGGTGCCGCTCAAGGATCAGGTTGGCCGAGGCAAAGCCGATGCGCCAGGCAGTGGTGGTCGGCAAGTTGCGCACATCGACGGTATAGAAGTTGCGCCCGGTCGGCAGCACATCCAGCCGTCCGCGGCTTGGTGCGCCACTGGGGCCGGCGGGGACGAATCGGCCATCGAGGGCGGCGAGCAGGCCGTGCATTTCTGCCGGACCGCAGCCGTCCAACTGCGGTGCGACCTGCTGCTGCAGCGCCTCGAGAATGGCCTGCACTTGCGCCCATTCAGGGCCGCCGGCAAGCTGCACAGCGCCGACGAGTGTCTGCTCGATCAGCTGACCGGCATACAGTTCCAGGCGCTCGCGGGTATCGCCGGCCGTACGCCATGCATCGTCCAATGTAGCCAACTGCGCAGGCCGAGGGCCCTGCCAGGCTTGGCCAAGGTCGCAATCGAGCGGATCGAAGCCCAACTCCAGCGCCTTGGCCAGGGCGCGCAACAAACTGCCGTTGGCCCCGCGCCCATCGCCGCGCTCGACCCGCAACAGAGCCAGCAGGGTGTCGATGCGCAGGCGCCCGGCAGGCGACTCGCCGAACACGTGCAAACCATCGCGGATCTGCGACTCCTTGAGGTCGCACAGGTAGGTATCCAGGCGCGGCAGCCACACTGCCGCATCGTCCAGTGCACCTTCGATCTGCAGTTCGCGGTCGATATGGTTGTCGCGTACCAGCGCCAGGATGTCGCGCTGCAGCTCCCGGGCCCGACGCGGATCGAGCAGCTGCGCCTCGTAGTACTCGTCGGCCAGCAACTCCAGGTGACGCAACGGCCCGTAGGTTTCGGCGCGGGTCAGCGGTGGCATCAGGTGGTCGATGATCACCGCCTGGGTGCGGCGCTTGGCCTGGGCGCCCTCGCCCGGGTCGTTGACGATAAACGGGTAGATGTTCGGCAGCGGGCCGAGCAAGGCGTCCGGCCAGCAGTTCGCGGACAAGCCGACGCCCTTGCCCGGCAGCCATTCGAGGTTGCCGTGCTTGCCGACATGGATCAGCGCATCGGCGGCAAAGCCGTGACGCAGCCAGAAGTAGAACGCCAGGTAAGCGTGCGGCGGCACCAGGTCGGGGTCGTGGTAGACCGCGCTCTGGTCCAGCTGGTAGCCACGGGCCGGCTGGATACCGACGAACGTCAGGCCGTAGCGCAGGCCGGCGATCATCATGCGCCCGCCACGGAACATCGGGTCCTGGCTCGGCTCGCCCCAGCGTTCGCGCACGGCGACCTGGTTGGCCTCGGGCAAGGCGGCAAACGCCGCCAGGTAATCCTCCAGGGCCATGCTCTGCATGCACGGGCGCAGGTCGAGGCTGTCCAGGTCGTTGCTGACACCACCGAGCAAAGCCTGGATCAGCGCCGTGCCGCTGTCGGGCAAGGGTGCCAGAGGATAACCCTGGGCCTGCAAAGCCCGCAGGATGTTCAGCGCCGCGGCCGGGGTGTCGAGGCCCACGCCATTGCCAATGCGGCCATCGCGGGTCGGATAGTTGGCCAGAATCAGCGCCACGCGCTTTTGCCCATTGGGTATTTGCCCAAGGGCGCACCAGCGCCGCGCCAGCTCAGCGACAAAGTCCATGCGCTCGGGCTGGGCCCGATAGCAGACCACATCGGACTGGCTGCGCTCGCTGCGCCAGGCCAGGTCCTTGAAGCTGATCGGCCGGGTAATGATGCGCCCGTCCAGCTCCGGCAAGGCGATGTGCATGGCCAGGTCGCGGGCACCCAGGCCCTGCTCGCTGGCCTGCCAGGCTGGTTCGTTGTCCTGGGCGCAGATCGCCTGCAACACCGGGATGTCGCGGCGGAACGGGCGCAAGTGCGGCTGTTCGGGGCTGGACTGGGCAAAGCCTGTGGTGTTGATGATCAGTGCGGCGTCAACCTGCTCCAGCCAGTTTTCGACCTGTTGCAGGCAAGCGGCCTCCTTGAGGCTGGCCACGGCAATCGGCAAGGGGTTGAGCCCGGCCAGTTGCATACGTTCGCAGAAGGTATCGATAAAGGCGGTGTTGGCCGCCTGCAGGTGCGAGCGGTAGAACAGGATCGGCACCACCGGCTGCTCGACCTGCCACTGGCCGAACCAATCCTCCAGCGCCGCAGCCGCCTTGCGCGGGTGATACACCGACGTGCGCGGCAGTTGCTGCGGTTCGCTCCAGGAGTAGTCGCGATTCAGGTACTGGCTGGCCAGGCAGTTGAACAGGTTCAGGGCATTGGCCTTGCCGCCCTGGCGTAGAAAGTGCCAGAGCCGCTCGGCCTGGTCGGCCGGCACCGTGCTCAAGCTGGTCAGTTCCGGGTCCGGACGGTCGTCGCCCGGCACGAGGATCAGTTGCACGCCACGGGCGGCCAGTTCCAGCAGTTGCTCTACACCATAGCGCCAGTAACCGACGCCGCCGTGCAGCGACACCAGGATAACCTTGGCATGGCGCAATACCTGGTCGACATAGAGGTCGACCGAGGCATGGTTCTGTACCTGCATCGGGTTGGCCAGACGCAGGCTGGGGAAATCCTCGGGCAGCTGCTGGGTGGTTTCGGCCAGCAGCGCCAGGTGCGAGTCACCGCTGCAGAGGATTACCAGCTCGGCCGGGGTCTGGCCGAGGTCGGCAATGCTGTCGTCCGGTACAAAACCACCGGGCTGGGTCCGCAGCAGGTGCATGGGTCAAGCGCCCAGGGCGGCGCGCAGGCTCGCCTCCAGTTGTGCCGCGTCCAGTTCCTGGCCGATCAGCACCAAGCGCGTGGTGCGCGGTTCTTCGCTGCGCCAGGCGCGGTCGAAGTGCTTGTCGAAACGGCTACCCACGCCCTGGATCAGCAAGCGCATCGGCTTGCCCGGGATCGCCGCGAAGCCTTTGACCCGCAGGATGCCGTGCTGCACCACCAGTTGGGTCAACGCATCGAGCAACAGGCTTTCGTCGGCTTGCGGCAGTTCGATGGAGATCGAGTCGAAGGCGTCGTGGTCATGGTCGTCGTGATCGTCACCGTCGTGGTGCGAATCATGGTGGGTACGGCGGCCATCGATGTGCGCCTCGGACTCGGCGCCCAGGCCCAGCAGCACTTCCAGTGGCAGGCGGCCGCTGCTGGCTTCGATCACCTTGACCGCCGCTGGCAGCTCTTCTTCAACTTCGGCGCGCACCTTGGCCAGGTCCTCGGCAGCGATCAGGTCGGCCTTGTTCAGTACCACCAGGTCGGCGCTGGCCAACTGATCGGCGAACAGCTCGTGCAGCGGCGATTCGTGGTCCAGGTTGGGGTCAAGCTTGCGCTGGGCATCGACCTGGTCCGGGTAGGCGGCAAAGGTGCCGGCGGCGACAGCCGGGCTGTCGACCACGGTGATTACCGCATCAACGGTGCAGGCGTTGCGGATTTCTGGCCACTGGAAGGCTTGCACCAAGGGCTTGGGCAGGGCCAGGCCACTGGTTTCGATGAGGATATGGTCCAGGTCGCCGCGCCGGGCCACCAGTTCGCGCATCACCGGGAAGAACTCTTCCTGCACGGTGCAGCACAGGCAGCCGTTGGCCAGCTCATAGACGCGGCCGTTGGCCTCTTCTTCAGTGCAACCGATGCTGCACTGCTTGAGGATTTCGCCGTCGATGCCCAGCTCGCCAAACTCGTTGACGATCACCGCGATGCGTCGCCCCTGGGCGTTGTCGAGCATATGCCGCAGCAGCGTGGTCTTGCCCGAGCCGAGGAAGCCGGTAACGATGGTGACGGGGAGTTTGGCCAGTGTTTTCATGTCGATGCCCTTGGCAGGATGGCGGGCATGCGGGACGAGCGCCAAAGGTGTTGCGCACCTGGCTTGTTCGCCACCGGATCACCCCGCCCGGTTGAATGTCGGAAACTGTTCGAGGCAGGTCTCCTGGCTTGCATTGCACCGGCGCCAGGCCAGTCGAACGACGCCTTCCCGCACGCGGTGCAGTGGCTGTGTCGAACCCTTCAATGCTTACAGTTGCGGGGGCAGCCGCGGCTTGAACCGCGTTCCCGTCTTAGCTTCGGCCAGCGCCGAAGAACCTCGAAGCGGCTAGGCTACGCAGTGCCCGGTGAGCGGTCAACTGCTGTCACGATTGACGCCTGCCCGCGCCCGTGATTTGCTAACGCCATTCGTTTGGGTGCCCCTTGAGGGTGAAACTGGGAAACCGGTGCGTCATACGCTTCTTTATAAGGTGTACGACAAGTCCGGTGCTGCCCCCGCAACGGTAAGTGAGAAAAGCGTCAGAACCACTGTGCCCGCTGTCTGGCATGGGAAGGTGACGCCTGTGGTGTGGCCGGCGGCCAACCCTCACCAGCCCGGAGACCGGCCCGACGCTTGACTGAACAAACCCGCGGTGGGCGGGCGCTGTTACAACCCCTGGGCGAACCTCGTGCAGGGGTTTGCCGCGCTTGCCTGTTGCCGACAACACCAAGAGGAAAGCGCCATGCGTACCAGTACCGCCATTAACGAAGCCGTTACCCCTTCAAGCCTTAGCCAGCGCCTGCTGGTTGCTGTCGGTGCCTCGCTGCTGGGCCTGTGCCTGGTGTACTTCGCCGGTTTCTCGCACATCGAAGCGGTGCACAACGCTGCCCACGATACCCGCCACAGCGCCGCCTTTCCTTGCCACTGAGTGCTGCCCCGATGATCAAGCGTATTGCCAGTACCGCAGGCTTTACCGGCCTGCTGGCCGCCCTGCTGCTGACCCTGCTGCAAAGCTTCTGGGTCGCGCCGCTGATTCTCCAGGCGGAAACCTATGAAAGCGCCGCGCCTGCGGTCGAAGCGCCCCATGAACATGCCGCCGGTACCGCCGAGCATCACCACGACAGCGAAGCCTGGTCGCCGGAAGATGGCTGGCAGCGCGTGCTGTCGACCACTGGCGGCAACCTGGTGGTGGCGGTCGGTTTCGCCCTGATCCTCGCCGCGCTCTATACCCTGCGCGCACCGAAGACCGTGATCAGTGGCGCACTCTGGGGCCTGGGCGGCTTTGCCGTGTTCTGCCTGGCGCCGACCCTGGGCTTGGCGCCGGAGCTGCCGGGTACTGCCGCCGCCGACCTGGCCCAGCGCCAAGTCTGGTGGGTCGGCACCGCTGCCGCTACCGCCGTGGGCCTGGCCTTGATCGTATTCGCCCACAACTGGCTGCTGAAGATAGTCGGCGCAGTACTGCTGGTAGTGCCCCATGTGATTGGCGCGCCGCAGCCTGAAGTCCACCAGATGCTCGCCCCAGAAGCCCTGGAGGCCGAGTTCAAGGTCGCTTCGCTGCTGACCAACGCCGCGTTCTGGCTGGCCCTGGGCCTGATCAGCGCCTGGCTGTACCGCCGTTCAAGCCAGGCCTGAGCGATGCAGGTGTACCTCGGCCTGGGTTGCCGTCGCGGCTGCCCGGCCGATGCCTTGAGCGACCTGCTCACACGCACCCTGCTCGCCCATGACCTGCCGCCCGGCGCGGTCATGGGCCTTGCCAGCATCGACCTCAAGCACGACGAACCCGGCTTGCATGAATTGGCCCGACGCCTCAGCGTGCCGCTGCTGTTTTTCAGTGCCGCGCAGCTTGGCGCCTTCGAAGCACGCTTGACCCATCGCTCTGCCGTGGCTTACCAGCACAGCGGCTGCTTTGGCGTGGCCGAGAGCGCCGCCCTGGCCCTGGCCGAGCAGTTGTGCGGCCCAGCCCGCGTGCTGGTCCCCCGCACCCTGCAGGCCGACGCCAGCCTGGCATTGGCCTGCGCCGCCGCTTTTCACCGATAATCTGCACTTTCCCTATAAGGACCCTCCCATGACCGTCTATTTCATCGGCGCCGGCCCCGGCGATCCGGAGCTGATCACCGTCAAGGGCCAGCGCCTGGTCCATCGCTGCCCGGTGATCATCTACGCCGGCTCACTGGTCCCGGCCGCAGTGCTGGAAGGTCATTGCGCCGAGACCGTCATTAACAGCGCCGAACTGCACCTGGCGCAGATCATCGAGGCGATCACGACCGCTCACGCCAACGGCCAGGACGTGGCCCGGGTGCACAGTGGCGACCCGAGCCTGTACGGCGCCATCGGCGAGCAGATCCGCTACCTGCGCGAGCTGGGTATTCCCTACGAGATCGTCCCCGGCGTTACCGCAGCAGCGGCCAGTGCCGCCCTGCTCGGCTGCGAGCTGACCCTGCCGGACATCGCCCAGAGCGTGATCCTCACCCGTTACGCCGACAAGTCACCGATGCCGGCCGGCGAGCAACTGGCCGATCTTGCCCGCCACCAGACCACCCTGGCGGTGCACCTGGGGGTCAAGCACCTGGCCAAGATCGTCGAAGAACTGCGCCCGCACTATGGCGCTGACTGCCCGATCGCCGTGGTGCACCGGGCGACCTGGCCGGATCAGGACTGGGTGCTGGGCACCCTGGAGACGATTGTCGAGCTGGCAGCGGCCAAGGATTTTCGTCGTACCGCGCTGATTCTGGTAGGCCGGGTGCTGGGTAACGATACGTTCAGCGAATCGGCGCTGTACCGCGCAGGCCATGCCCACCTGTATCGGCCCTGAGCGTATACACTGTCGATTCCGATCCGCCTGCGAGGACCTGACCATGCTCGAACTGCGCCCGAACTGTGAATGCTGCGGCACTGACCTGCCCGGTGATAGCCCGGATGCGTTGATCTGCTCGTTCGAATGTACCTTTTGCCGTGACTGCAACGCGCGTCAGCTCAAGGGCCAGTGCCCCAATTGCGGCGGTGAACTGGTCAAGCGACCGGCCCGCTCAGCGGCCAAGCTGGTCAACAACCCGGCCTCGACCCAGCGGATCGTCAAGGAACAGGGCTGCCCCACCCACTGACACACTCACTCAGGGCTCTGATACTGGCTCAGGTATTTATCCAGCACCGCCTTGTCCCCGGCGCCATCTCCTGCCACCTGCCACAGGCGCCGTTCAATGCCCTGGGCCAGCAAGTGCCCCACCGCTGCTTCGATCGCCGACAATACGCACAGCTGCGCCGGCTCGTTGGTGGTGTAGCCGACCTCGGCTTCCAGCAGCTTCTTGAACTCAATGAACTTGAACACCCCGGCGCTGCGCCCGACCGAGTAGATGGTCTTGCTGGTCATGACGTTGGCCAGCACCTGGCCGCTGCGCACGTCCACCGCCCGCAGGTTGACCGAAACCTGGTCGACCCGGTACTCGCGCGACAGGTCGATGCCCAGGTAGCGCGCGCCCTCGCCGCCGCTGCGCACGTTGGTGTCGTAGGCGATGATGCCGCCTTCGAGCATCAGGTTGGCGGCCTGCAGCGGCGGCAGTTCACCCTGGATGTTCAGCGGGGTGTCAGGTTTTTTCTGCGAGGCGCGGATGATCTTGCGTTCGGTCAGCAGGTTCTGCAGCCCTTCGCGCTCAAGCACCACGAACCAGCCACTGGCCGACAGCGCATCCATCAGCATGCTCGCCGCGCCCTGGGTGACGCTGGTGGAAAACGAGCTGGCCGGGGTCGGCTTGTATTGCCCGGTCTGGTCGCGAAAACCATACACCACCGCCATCAGCCGGCCTTTGGGCCGCGGCATGTTGAGCAGGTCGTAGTAGGTCGAGGCGCGCGGCGTCAGGGTCGGGCTCTCGCTGTCCTGTTCAGCCGACATCGGCTCGCGCAGGCTGCAGCCTTGCAAGGCGGCCAGGATCAGCAGTGTGCTCAGAAATTGTTTCATGGCTGTTTCTCCCCGTTGTCCTGTGCCCTTCAAGGGTTCAGGCCGTTGACCTGAATTTCCGAGATTTCCCCGGTAACCCGGTCGGTCACCTGAATGCTCAGGGCCCCTGAGTCGTCGATGACGTTGATGATGAAGGCGTCGGTCTGCAGGCTGCCGGTATTGCCGTTGTTGATGTTGGTCAGCAGTTGCGAGAGCAGGCGCGACTCCAGCTGGCTGGTGAAGCGCTCCAGCGTCGAGGTGCTGGCAAAGGCCGAGGCGCGGTCCTTGATGGCCGGGTCTTCATGATCGTTCTGCGCCTGGGCATTGTTGAGCAGCCAGGTGCCGTTCAGCGGGTTTCCGCCAAACGCCGGGTTGACCGGGGTGTAGACCAGTTCCGTGGCGCTGGCCGCACTGGCGAGGGCCGCCAGCAGTACCAGGGAGGCCAGGCTGCAGGTTTTGTTGTTGTTCATAGCTCGTCCCTCTCCAGATCAGTGGTGTCCTGCAGCAGCATCTGCAGCTTGCGCTGGATGATCTGCGCCTTGACCAGGTCCGCTGCCTCGTAGGCGGCGTCCTTCAGCTCAGTTGTGTTGGGTGGCAGAAAGCGCCGGTACAGCACGCGTTGTTCGTACTCGACCGTCACCAGGCTGCCCCAACGCGGGTCGGGTCGTTCGCGTACCACCAGGTTGAAGTCCAGGCGACTGGTGGCACGCAGCCGCTCGGCGAAGCTGTAATAGAAGTCGTGGCCGATGTGCGAGATGGTGTTGTCGACGATAAAGCCCATCATCTCGTCCTCGGCGCCGCCCCGGGCGGTGCCCGCCAGCAACACCAGGGCCAGGGCCAATGCACTGAGGCGGTTCATTGTCCGGCTCCCTGGGCCAGGCCCTTGCGCGCCCCGGCAGCGGTCTGGGCGAAGGCCTTTTCGGCGACGAACTGCCAGTCGCTGTAGTGCTCCAGGCCCTCGAACTCCGACCACTGCGCGGCAAAGCCGGTGCGCTTTAACGGCATCGCCTCGCAGCGGCTGTAGACGCCAGTGATGCGCCCGTCGATCGAGCGCAGCAGGCCCCAGTCGTCGCTGCCGGTAATCGGGTCCGGGTACAGCTTGCGCAGGTGACGTTTCGGGTTGGGATAGCGGGCATCTTCGAGCAGTTCATCAAGGCTCTGCGGATACTGGGCCAGGCCCGGCGAGCTACGAAAGTAGCTGCGCAGGGCCTGGGCATACTGGCCGCCGACCCACAGCAGCTCGCGTTCGCGCTCGCGCTGGGCGACGGTCGACCACAGCGTGCCGGTGGCCGCCAGGGCCATGCCGGTGACGGCGATCAGCAGAAGCACGCCCAAGTAGGTGAAGCCTGCCTGTCCGGAATTACCACTCGGCATAAAGGCTGCCATCACGCGCCCTCCCGGTTGAACCGCTCTTGATGTCGGCGACGGCACCGGCGACGCCTTCAGGCGGCGCCACCACCTGCCAGAGGTCGCGGCGCTCGGTGATCGGGTCCAGCGGGGCGCCGCGCAGGTAACGCTGCTCCACCAATTGCTCAAGCGACTCGGGGTAGCGGCCGGTGTCGCCATAAAAGTGGTCCAGCGCCTCGCGCATCACCGCCAGGCTCTGGCGCAGGGTGGCCTCGCGCGAGGTCTCGAGGCTGTTGAAGTAGCGCGGCATGGCGATGGTCATCAGGGTGGCGATGATCGCCATCACCACCAGCAACTCGATCAAGGTAAAGCCCTGGCTGCGTTTCATACTGCTCACCATTGCCCGTAGGCGATGCCGTTAAGGCCCTTGCCACGGGCCCGGGAATACACATCGAAAACATCCTCGCCGTCGCGCGGGTTCTGCGCCGAACTGTCGTAGGCACGCAGGCCCCAACCGCCCTGCTCTGCGTCCTTGCGCGCCGCCAGCAGCGGGTCCTGGGGAATGCGCCGCAGGAAGTAGAACCTGGCGCCCTTGGCACTGCGCACATCGCGCACGCCATCGACCAGGACCTGCAGGTTCGGCGGATAGCCGCTGGCATCGAGGGACTTCTCGATATAGCCGGCGTCGAAGGCGCGCTTGTAGGCGTCGATGGCATCGCGCAACTGGTACAGCGCCGTGCGCAACTCCTGCTCCTTGCTGCGCCGCACCAGGGTTTCAGTCAGCGGTGCGGCAATCGAGGCCAGCAGTCCAAGCAGCGCCAGGGTCAGCATCACTTCAATCAGGCTGAAACCTGCCATCGGCCGTTTCATGATTCAGGGCCTCGCCGCAGTAGGCACCGCAGCAATGGGCTGTTCGTCCTCCGCCTCGACGCTGCGGTTAAGGTTGATATTGCGGATCTGCATGCTGGTTTCGGTGCCGGTGGCAAACTCCATGTCCGACGGGCTCTGGTACGGCAGGTTGCGAATGATCCGCGGGGTGATCGACAGCACCAGCTCCGACTGGCTGTTGTCGTTGCGGTTGCTGCCAAACAGCCGGCCCAGGCCGGGAATGTCACCAAGGCCGGGGATCTTGTTGCCGCTGGCGCCCGAGTCGTTGCGCACCAGGCCCGCCAGCACCTGGGTTTCGCCGTCGTGCAGGCGCAGGCTGGTCTGGGCGTTGCGGGTGTCGACCTGAACCGGAATGGTGCCCTGGCGTGTCGGTTCCAGCGGCTTGGCGTTGCTGACTTCCAGGGCCACCTTGATGGCCACTTCGTTGTTCAGGTGCACCACCGGGGTGACTTCAAGCTTGAGGCCGACATCCAGGTAGGTAACGCTTTCAGTGATCACCGGGCCCTGGGTCGAGGGCACCGAGGTGGCGCTGATGATCGGCACCCGCTGGCCGATGTGGATGCGCGCCTGCTCACGGTTGCTGACGCGGATCACCGGGCTGGCCAGGGTGTTGATGTCGTTGTCCTGAGCGTTGATCTTGGCTTGTGGCGCCGGGGCGATGCTGATGCGCGAGGAGTTGATGCCGCGTAGCTGGTCGAGGGTACCCACCGGGTTGCCGTCGGCATTGAGCAGGCCGAAGGTGTTGGGCCACTGCAGGCCGAGCTCCAGAATGCGCGAACGGGCCACCTCCATCACCTCCACCTCCAGCACCACTTCCGGGTTGGACTGATCCTGGGACTGCAAGAGTTTTTCGGCCATGCGCACGGCATCGGCGGTGTCGCGCATGGTCAGGGTGTTGAGGCGCTCGTCGACGAACACGTCGCGGGTCTTGAGCATGGTCTTGACCATGTTCAACGCGGTGTTGGAGTCGATGCTGGTCAGGTAGAAGGTGCGCATCACCAGCTCCTGATAGTCCTTGGTCTTCTGCGGTGAGTCCGGATAGATCAGCAGGGTGTTGTCGTTCACCACCTTCTGGTGCAACTGGTTCTGCTCCAGCAGCAGGGCCACGGCATCTTCGATGCGCACGTCGCGCACGAAAATGGTCGCCTTCATGTCCGGGCGCAGGTCCTTGTCGAAGATGAAGTTCAGCCCCGCCACCTGCGACAGCACCTCGAAGATGGTCTTCAGGTTGGCGTCGCGAAACTCCAGGGTCACCGGCCGTTCGAGCTTGGTGCGCAGTTGCGGGTTGGGCTGTGCGGTGCGGCTTTGCACCAGCTCGATGTCCTTGCGCAGGGCCAGGCCGCCTTCGTTCTGCGGGTCGAGCAGGAGCACTTCACGCATGTGCCGCTCGGCGCCGAACAGGTCGCCGGCACGCAGCGCCGCCTGGCCCAGGGCGATGCGCTCGCTGAGGTTGCGCATCTGCTCGATCTGGCGCACCGCGTCCAGGGCGCGGCGGTTGTTCGGTTCCAGGGTCAGCACGCGGCCGTAGCCGCTGCGCGCACCGCCGAAGTCGTGGCGGCTGCGGTCGCTGTCGGCCTGGGTCAGCAGCGCTTCCACCGCCTGGCGCCGGCCCTGGATCAAGGCGATGTTCAGTTCGGTGTCCCGCGGGTGCTCCTTGAGTGCTGCTTCGAGCTGGGCGATCCCGGCCTCGTACTGCCCTTCACCGATCAGGGCCTGGGCGTCCTTGCGCACGCCCGAGGTGCCGCAACCGGCCAGGGCGACACACAGGGCAAGCATCAGGTACGGCACTTTGTTGCTGAGCCTTGGCGAATTCATGGTGCGCTCCCTACAGACAAGGTCTGGGACAGGTGCAATGGCAGGTAGACCAGGCTCAGCTCCGTGGTGGAGATCTGCTCGATCCGGTAGGTGTCATCGATCACGTCGCCGCGGCGCACGACGTAGAGTTTTTCGCCGCTTTGCAGGAACACCTGCTGATCGTCGCGATCATCCAGGCGGCCGACGAACTGGAACGGCAACGCCGGCGCGACCGGCGCCAGGGCTACCGGGGCAATGAGCACGGGCTGCTCGGTCACGGTGGTGACTTGCACCGCAGGCTTCCAGCTCTTGCTCGGGAACAAGTCGCGGGGCTGCAGGGCGGCGGCTCTGGCGGCCTTTTGCGCCACCGCAGGGAGGTGTGCAGAAGCCTTGCTGGCGACCGCCACAGCGGCCTCGCCGTCTTGCGCCGCCTCGTCGAAGAAGTACCCCGGGCCCCAGGCCAGCACTGCGGCGGTGCCGAGAAAAGCCAGCCAGGCCAGGCTGCGTTGAGTGTTCATCATGACCTCGACAGATAAAGGGTCATACGGATGCGCCCGGTCAGCTCGCGGTCGCCGATCTTCTTGCGTTGCAGGTCGATGTCTTCCAGCACCAGCGCCGGCAGCTGGCCGAGCAAGGCATGCACGTAGCGGCGGATCTGCGGGTAGCTGCCGCGCACCGGCAGGAGGATCTGGTAACGCGCAAGCTGAGTCTTGGGATCGACCCCCAGGGCGTACTCGCCGCGGGCCAGGGTGATCTGCTGGGCCTTGGCCAAGGCGTAGATGCGGTCGATGGCCACGGTGGCCTGGGGCTGGGCCGGCAGTTGTTTGTGGAAGTCTTCCAGCTCGTGCTGTGGCACCTGGGGCAGTTTCAGCGTGCCCTGCTTGAACTGTGCGACCTGCGCCTGGGCCTGGTCGCGTTGCTGCTCGAGATGTTGCAGCTGTTGCCATTGCGCCAACAGTGCGGTTGCGCCGTACAGCAGTGCCAGGGCCAACAGCCCGGCACCGGCCAGGCCCACCACGCCGAACTGGCGGGCGCGTTCATGCAGGATCAGGCTAGGGATGCGCATTACCGTTCTCCCAGGTGGCCGACAGATTGAACTGCACCGGATGCTCGGCCTGCGTGGCGATGATTTCGTGGTTGAGCAGCGACACATCGCGCAGCTCGTCACTGGCTTCCAGGCGTTTGTGGAAAGCCAGCATGGCTTCCAGATCGCGGGCCTCAGCGCTGATACGCAGCTGGCCCTTGCGGGCGTCGGGGGTCAGGGTGAGCAAGGCGACGTCATCCTGCGGCAGTGCTTCGAGCATGCCGAACAGGCGCTCCCACGGCCGTTGCAGCTGCTGCGAAACGCTGCGCATCTGCGCCAGTTTCTCGGCCTGCTCGCGGCTTTGCGCGGCATTGAGCGGCTGCCCGGCCTGAGGCCGTTTACCCAGCTGCCGGTCGAGCTGTTCGAGTTGCTGTTCAAGCTCGGCTTGTTGTTGATCGAGGCCATGCTGCAGCAACACGGCGCCGAGCAGCAGGCTGACTCCGCCAGCCAGCAGCGCCCAGGCGGGCAGACCGGTGCGGGCGGGCTGCAAATCCAGCATCAGACGGCGCATTTCAGGCCACCGCCCGTGACATGCTGCACAGCACGTCGCGTACCGCAAACGCAGTGGGTGCCAGCTCGCACAATTGCACGCCGGGCAGCGCCGGTGGCGGCTCCAGGCGACCGGGCGCATGCAGGTACACCGGCAACTGCCCCTCGCCCGGGTGCAGCTCGGCCTGGCGGGCAATCAATGCCTGCAGGGCCTGGTCACTGTCCGCACAGCCTTGGGCGCTGACCTGTTGCCAGGCGCCGTTCTGTGCCAGCAGGCAGACGCTGCGCTGCGGCTCGGCCAGCACAAAGAGAAAGTCGCCCTGCCCCAGTTGATCGGCAAAGTGGTTATAGGCCGCCATCAGGTAAGGCCGCGCCGAGCGCAGGCGCATCCCCAGGCTGCGGCACAGGGCATCGAGCTGATCGAGCAAGGCGTGTGGCGTGGCGCAGGCGATGCGCGGGCAACCGGCCGCTTCCGGCGAGACGACGATGCGCCAGCCTTCCAGGCTCTGCCCGTAATGCGCCTCGAAGCAGGCCCGGGCATAGTGCTGCAGCTCGTCCGGGCGGCTGATGGCGGCGCTCCAGGGCACCAGGCAGAAGCGGCTGTACTGGGCCGAAAGCAGCACCTGCAGCTGCGCGCCTTGGCACGGCTGTTCAGCCAGCAGGTGTTGCAGCGACTCCAGGGCCACCGCCCAGGCCTGACTGCGCTCGGCGATAAAGTCCAGGCTGCCGAGCCACTGTTGATGGGTTCCCTGGCGTTGGCTCAAACCCACACCCTGGGCGCCGAGCACGGCGATAAAGCGATCAGGCGATAAAAGTGACACGATTGATCTCCTCCAGTGTGGTCCGGCCATCGCGCACCAGCTCCAGCGCCGAACTGCGCAGCAGGCGCAGGCCGCGTTGGCAGGCCAGGGTCTTGATTTGCGCCAGGGGCTTGCGCTCGACGATCATCTGGCGCAGGTCGTCATCCAGGTGCAGCAGCTCGGCAATCGCCGTGCGCCCGCGGTAGCCGCTGCCCCGGCACTGGCCGCAACCACTGCCGTGAACGAAGCGGTAATGATCAACCTGGCCAGGCTCCAGGCCCGAGGCGACGAGCTCTTCCTCGCTGGGTTGCCGGGCGGCGGCGCAGTGCGGGCAGACCAGGCGGATCAGGCGCTGGGCCAGCACCGCGTTGAGTGCCGAGACGAAGCTGTAGGGGTCGACCTGCATCTGGCTGAAGCGGCCGATGACATCGAAGACGTTGTTGGCGTGGATGGTGGTGAACACCAGGTGCCCGGTCAGCGCCGACTGCACGGCAATCTGCGCGGTGTCCGGGTCGCGGATCTCGCCGACCATGATCTTGTCCGGGTCGTGGCGCAGGATCGAGCGCAGGCCACGGGCAAAGGTCAGGCCTTTCTTCTCGTTGACCGGAATCTGCAGCACCCCCGGCAACTGGTACTCAACCGGGTCTTCGATGGTGATGATCTTGTCCACGCCGTGGTTGATCTCGCTGATCATGGCGTAGAGGGTGGTGGTCTTGCCGCTGCCGGTGGGGCCGGTCACCAGGATCATCCCATAGGGTTCGCTGGCCAGGCGGCGCAGGCTGCGCAGGGTCTGTTCTTCAAAGCCCAGGGCCTGCAGTTGCACGCCGCTGACGCGGTCGGCCAGGTCCTGTTTGTCGAGCACCCGCAGCACCGCGTCTTCACCGAAGATGCTCGGCATGATCGACACGCGAAAGTCGATCTGGCGGGCGCTGATGCCGATCTTGAAGCGCCCGTCCTGAGGTACGCGTTTCTCGCCGATATCAAGCTCGGCCATGACTTTGATCCGCGAGATCACCTGGTCGGCGAACTCACTGCCGCTGACCTTGCTGATGCTGTTGAGCACACCATCGATGCGGTACTTGATCACCAGGCCACTGCCGGTCACACCCAGGTGGATGTCGCTGGCGTGCATCTTCAGGGCGTCGTAGAGGGTCGAGTTGACCAGCTTGACCACCCGGCTCTGGTCTTCGCTGATGCTGGCCAGCGACAGGCTCTGCAGGCTGTCGAGTTCGTTGACCGTTTCGTTGTCGGTGTCCAGCGAATCGACAGCGTGAAAGCTCTCTTCGTGACGGGCCAGAAAGCCCTTGAGCTCGGCGGCTTGCACCAGGTACAGCGGCGCGCCTTGCAGGCAGTCGTCGATCCAGGTCAGGCGGGCGTCGTCGAAGGGGTCGGCGAACACCCCGAGGGTCAGGCCGGCATGTTGCAGCAGGATGAATTCGCGCTTCAGGCACTGGGCCAGGCTGACCCGCTCGAACACCGGCGTGGCGGCGAACAGTGCCTGGCCGTCGAGTACCGGGTAATGCAGGGTGGCGCCCAGGCACTGGACGAAATCGGCAGGTTCAAGGCTGCTGAGTGCTTGCAGGGTATCGAGCAGGCGTTCGCCACTGAGTTCGGCACTGGCCCTGGCCTGGGCCAGCAACGCGCGGCCAAGGGGCGCCAGGGTGCTGGCAACAACGGGCGCAACGAGCGACAACGGTTCCATGGCTTGCTCTCCGGCGCGGGGCGCGAAGAGCCTGGTTCAGCCCTGCTCGCGCGTTACTCCCCGGTGAGCAGTTGGTCGTCGTCGGGCCCCGGCGGCCGTGCACCATTACGTCGGCGATCGGCCAGGACCCAGCTACCGTCGAACAACTGCAGGGGGAAACTCTCACTCCTGCTCTGGCGTCGTTCGACGAACCCGGTGTCCTTGTCGGCTGCGCGCCGGTTTTCTCGCTTGATGCCCATCAGGTCGAGGACTGCGCGGGCCAGTTCCGCCAGGGGAAAAGGCTTGAACAGGATATGGCTGACACCCAGTTGGCTGGCCCGCTCACGGACCTCGGCGGTCGGGTGGGCGGTGATCAGCACGAAATGACAGGCCGTACCTTGTTGACGCACAGTCTCCAGAACCTGAAACCCCTCCATATCGGGCAAGCGATAATCCAGCACTACCACTTCGGGCCGGGTGCGTTCGGCTGCGCCGATGGCACTGGCTCCGTCGTGGGCAACATGGACGTCCAGGCCTTGCAGAACCAGGTAATCCTGGATATTGCCGGCAAGGGTCTGTTCGTCATCGACTACCAATACTCTGTTCACCAAGGTCCACTCCCTGAAGCAGCGCTGGCCCGGTTTCCCGGCCCGGCAGAAGTGCGGCCTTGTAGAGGCTTACGCATGCTTCGTGCCAGGCGTGATACGGCGCAAATCACTGTGCTATGTCGTTGATTCTGTAAGCATAGACGCAAACGGGTGCTAGCCCCTTCCCCAATCCCGGGGGTAGATGGCGCTTTGCCCCTATCGCTGCCCCCCAACATTGGGGGCGCCATTGCGCTCAGTCGATACGCTGCAGTTGACCGCTGTCACGCAAGCGTTGCAACAACGCCTGACGCGCCTGCGCCTGCCATTGATCGATAAGAAGGGTTTTGGCCAATGCAAGTCCCTGCTCGCGTTGGACCGGGTCGTCCGGGCTTTGGTTCTGCGTACTGGCCAAGGTTTTCGCATTGGCTTCATAGAACGCCAGCACCTGGAACTGGCTCGGCTCGGCCACGCGGCTGGCGGCAAGGAACACCTGTTGCGCGGCCATTTCCTGGCGGGTGTAGGCGGCAAAGCTCTGGAGGTCGAAGCCGGCGTCGGCCAGACGTCGCTCGAACATTTCATTGCTGGCGAAGGCCTGACGCAGGTGGCCAATACGCGCCTGGACCTCGGTATCACTGACCGTCACGCCCTGGCGCTGGGCTTCCTGCCACAGCAGTTCGCGGTCGATCAGGTCGTTCAGGGCCTGTTCGCGCAAGCGTTTGTACACGCTGGGATTGCGGATGCTGGTCAACGCCCTGCCCCGGTCTTCCAGGTATTCGGCAAAATAGCGTTCCAGGCGCATCTGGCTGATCTCCACGCCATTGACCCGGGCCGCGGGCGGCCCGTCTGCGGCGTGCAGCGACAGAGCCAACAGGCACAGCAGCAACGGCATCAGGCGGTTCATGGCGACCTCGTTTCAAGGACACTCTGGTAAGCGGCGACCGGATAGAACACCGGGCCGGGCATTTCAACGGTGACCACATGCGCCCCGTTAAGGCCTTGACGTCGCCCCGGGCCAAAGCCCAGGGCCGGGGTCAGGCCGGTCTGCACGTCGTGCAGGCCTTCCAGAGCCTGGGTCAGTTTCTCGCGGCTGGCGTCACGCCCGGCGCGCTTGAGCGCTTCTTCAAGCAATTGCATGGCGCACCAGGTACTGACCTGCAGCAAGCCCTGGCGGCCATCCAGGCCCTGGCGCTGACGCAGGGCGGTAAGTGCCTCGCGGCCCTGGGCGGTCCAGTCGCCGGGAATGAACGGATAGGCCAGAAACACCCGCCGCGACCAGTCCTGCGGCACCAGCAGCAATTCACTGGCGACCTGGCTTGACGCCGCGAACAGGTAAGGCGTGCGCCCGGCTTGTTGCAGGGTTTCGGTCAGGCGGCTGAAACCCGAAGCCTTGCCCAGGTAAAACAGCCCCTGCGCCGTCGGTGCCTGCTGCTCGAACGGCGCGGCGCTGACCTTGCTCCAGCCGCGCTCAAGCAAGGCCTGACGCAGGTTGGCGGCCAGGGTGGCAAAGCTTGGGTCGGCATAGACGATGCTGACCTCGATCTGCTGCAACGACAGGCTGCCCTGGGCGTAGTCGGCCAGGCTCAGCAGTTGCTCGCGCAAACCGGGCAACGGGTCGAACACCTGGCGGCTGCCGGCCAGTTGCGGCGCGGCGCCGATCAAGGGCAGGCGCGCCTGCTCAAGGCGCGCAGTCAGGTTGGCATCCAGGGCCGGCACCATCGGTGCGATCAGGGCGAATACCCGCTGCTGATCGATCAACTGCTCCAGCGCCTGCTCGGCACTGGTCTGATCGGGGCCCGGATCAAGGCTGATCAACTGCAAGGCACGGCCATGAATGCCACCCTGGCGGTTGATCTGCGCGATGCGGTCATTCAACACCGCCGCCACCACCCGCGCCGGCGCCGCCAGGGCGCCTTTGGTGGGCAGCAAGGTGCCCAGGCGCAGGGTCTGTTCCTCCAGCCCCGGATCGCGGTCCTCGGCCAGGCGCTTCAGGTAGGCACTGAGGTTGCGCTGGTCGCCCATGCTCAGGACGAAGCGCGGCATCGCCGGGTTCAGGCGGTTGCCGGCCGGATCGCGGCCCTCCTGGATGGCCCGCGCCAGGCTGGCCTCGGAGTAGGCCGGATAACTGCGGCCATTGGCCTGGCGGGCGCCCTGCCCGCCTGCCAGGCGTTGCCAGTTCAGCGACGGCGGCCGTAGCCCGCCCTCGGCCCGGCCCAGGCCATCGTTGCCGTGGCAACTGGCACAGGGCACGACACTGGCCGGCACCAGCATGTCGGCGGCGCCGACCCGTGCCGCCACCTGGGCATCACCGCTCGCCAGGCCCTCGCGGTACAAGTGCTTGCCGGCCTGTTCCTCGGGGTTGAGTTCAAGGGTGCTGGCCAGCGGGCTGACCAGCAGCACGCTCAACAGCAGGCCGATGCGCAGGCGCGCGGACATGACTCAGCGCCCCGCCAGAGGTTGCGCCAACAATCGCAGGCGCTGGGCAATGGCTGGTGCCGGCGCGTCCGGGCGGATCTTGCTCCAGCGTTTGTTGGCCACGTCGCCGGCAATCAACTGGGTCGAATGCTGCTCAGGGCTGGGAATCAGGTGGCCCAGGCGCGCCAGCACCAAGTCCATCTGCGCTTTATCGCCGGTGAGGAACAGCCAGTTGGCGCTGTCCACGCCCTGTTTCTCGGCAAAGGCCTTGAGCACCGCCGGGGTGTCGTTCTGTGGGTCGCTGCTCAAGGAAATGAACGTGACCTTGCTGGCCGCCTCCTCGCCGAGGGCTTCGCGCACTTCGCGCAATTTGCGGGTGATCAGCGGGCAGGCGTCGTTACAGTGGGTAAAGATCACATTGAGCAGCACCACCCGGTCTTTCAGGACATCTTCATAGAAGCGCAGGTTGCGACCGTTCTGGTCTTGCATCACGGTGTCGGTGAAGTAGCTGCGGGCATCGCGGGTGCCACCCTCGGGCACGACCGGGGTGGCGCTGGACGGCGGCGCAGCATGGTCTTCATGGGCCAGGGCCACGGAGCTGAGGATCCACAGGCACAGCACCAGGGCCAGCCAGTCAGTGCTGCGCATGCCACGGCTGACGGCGCTCATGGTTGTACCTCCTGGGCAATGGCGGTGTGCTTGGCGTGCACCCGGCGGGCGCTGAGGCGATCGATCTCGCTGATCAGCAGTTGCGGGTCGGTAAAGCCGTAGTAACGGGTCCAGTGGCCGCTGTGGCCGTCACCGACGAGGATCAGCGGCGGGTGCTGGCCAAGGTCGGCGCTGAAGTTGCCCAGGCCCTTGAGGGTTTCGTTGATTGCATACGCAGTGCCGGTCAGCCAGCTCCAGCCCGGACCGTTCTGGAAGGCCTGGGCGTAGCCGAGCAGGCGTTGGGGATCATCGCGCTGCGGATCGACGCTGATCGACACCAGTTGCACTTCGGTGCCGACCCGGCCGCCCAACTGCTTCTGCACCTTGGCCATGATCGACGAGACCACCGGGCACACGGTGGTGCAACTGGTGTAGATAAAGCCCATGACCACCAGATGATCGGCCACCAGGTCCTTTTCCAGGCGCACCGGCATGCCGTTCTGGTCGAGCAGCGAGACATCGGCAAAGCGCACCGAGGCCTTCTCCTGATGGGCGGCGGGCGCACCCTGGGCACTGTGGTCGACACCATTATGGGCCTGGGCGATGCCGCAACTGGCGGCAAGCAGGCAGAGGCTGAACAGTCTGCAGCGATCGAGCAGTTTCATTGCACACTCCTTGGTCCGGCATCGGATGCTTGCTGTGCGCCAGCGGGCACTACCCGCAGGCTGGTGTAGTTGTTCTCGGCAAAGCGCTTGCCCAGCGAAGGCGCCTGCACATGCAGGTACCAGGCACCCGCTTCGAGTGGTTCCAGGGGCGCCTCGTAGATGCCCTCACCCACTTCCCTGACCGCACTGGTGCGGGCCCGCGAGGTGGGCGCGAGGAAGTAGCGCAGGCTCAGGTCCTTGATCCCGGTGCGCGGCGTGCCGTTGCCCTCGGTGATGCGAAAGCGTGCGACCAGCGTCTGGCCCTGAACCAGTGCCGAGCGCTCGATGAGGAACTCGACCTGCGGCGTCTGCCGGTGCGGCGCGCTGCCGGAGGCCGCCACTTCGGTGCTGAAGCAATGGATGATCTGCGGCTGGTTGAGCAAAAAGGCGACGTCGAATGTGCCAGCGGCCGGCAGCTTGACGGTCGAGCTGTACACCCCCGGCGTCACCTCGCGCAGGCTGCGGTCGATGACCAGCGCGGCGCGGGCGTTGTGGCCGCGGTTGGCGTAACCGGACATCGGCGCGTTCATGCCTTCGGCGTAGAAATAGGTGGTGTTGTCCACCGGGTTGACCACGAACACCGAGTTCTCGTCACGGGCCACCGTCAGGCCCTGGGCCAGCGGCAGGTCGCCGGCCAGACGCGGCGCCGCAGGTCCCGCTTCAAAGCCCTGGACAATCGGCTGGCGGCCTTCACCGAGGCTACTGAGGTTGATCATGCTGACCTTGGGCGAGGCCAGGCCACGGATATAGGCATAGGCCTGGGTGAAGGTCAGTTGGTAGGGTTCGGCGGCCACCGACAGGCTATGGATCAGCCGGTCGCTACTGGCATCGATGACCATGGCCCGGCTTTCCAGGGTGTTGAGGACGATGCCGAAGCGCCCGTCATTGCTGAAGCGCATCGGCCCCAGGCCCTGCTTGCCTTCAATCAGATGGCGCTGGGTATGGCTACGGGCATCGATGACGCTGATACTGCCGTCGCGCCCATCGGCCACATACACCGCCTGGGACAGCGGTGAATAGGCCACCGACAAGGGGTGCGAGCCGACCTTGAGGGTTTTCACCAGGCGCATTTCACTGGCGTCGATCACGCTCAGGGTGCCGCTGTCGCGGTTGCTGACAAAGGCGTAGCGCGAATCGGCGCTGAAGGCGATTTCATGGTGGCCGGCGCCGGTGGCGAAGAACTTCAGGGTCTTGCGGCTGGGCACGTCGATCACCGTCACCCCGCTGCTCTGGGCGTCGCTGGCGTTGTTGCCGACCCACAACAGGCGCTGGTCAGGCTGCATCGCCAGGCGCAGCGGCTGCTTGCCGGCCGGCAGGTTGGCAATGCGCTGGAAGGTCTCGGTGTCGATCAGCGCCACTTCACCGCGCTGCGGGATCGACACGTAGACCTGCTTGTCATCCTTGCTCGCCACCCAGTCCATCGGCGTGCCCGGCAGCTCGATGCGCGCCAGGGTGCTGGTGACGCCGCCCACCGACACCGACGGGTCGATCACGGTGAGGCTGGCGTCCTTGTTCAGCACCAGCAGGAAGTAGCTGTTCAGGTCCAGCAATGGCCGCGCGCCGATGCTGCTTTTGAGAAACAGCGCCACCCGCGCCTTGCAGCTGTTGCTGCGGTCCTTGGCGGCATCGCCGGTCAGCGCCGGGTCCAGCCAGGCGCCAGGGGACACCCCTGACAATGGCTGGCCGCTGTTCTGGTCGGTGATCGTGAAGCGCACATTGGCGAAGCTGCCTTCGGTCAGGGTCCCACCACTTCCCAGCGGCCGCGCCTCGAACGCGACGGTGACACCGTCGCGGCTGAGGGTATGCAGGCCCTGCGGGTCACGCTCGGCCAGCTCGCTGCGCGGGTCGCACCACAGGCTTTGGTAACTCACCCCCAGGCCCATCAGCGTCAGGCCCGCCAGCAGGCCCAGGTACAGCGGTCGATTCTTCTTGTTCATGACCTTCCCCTCACTCACTGTGCTGGCGGCGTGGCCGGTGGTGTTTCGTTGGTCACCCGCAAGATCCCCCACAAGCCAGACACGTTGCCGTAGGCGGCGTAGTCGCGGAACAGGTAGTCACCCGGCACCGCGTTGCTGCCCCCGGCGCTGGGCAGCATGAAGCTGAAGTGCGCCGCCGGCAGCACGCTCTCCTGGGCGCCGATGTACATGGCCTGCGGGTTGTAGCCAAAGCGCACCGAACCGATACCCGGCTGGTACATCGGGTAACCACCCGTGTCGGACTTCTCCGCCTGGTAGTTGTGCAGCGGCCACAGGTGGCCATCGAGCTGGTAGGTGATGCCACGGCTGCCTCCGGTGGGCATCAGCACATGGTTGCGCAGCGGCTGGCCAGGCTTGGCCCAGAGCACCGGGGTTTGTGGATCGCCACCGACCAGGGCGTTGCTGTAAGCCATGTGGGCGTTGGGCACATCGGCCCAGCCATTGCCATCGGCATGGCCGAACGGCGCATCCGGGGCCAGGCCGAAGCGCAACCACAGCGGCTCGGTCTTGTAGTTGATGGCCATGTTCGAGTTGTCCTTCGGATCACCCGGCACGCCGTTGCCTTCAGTGGCAATGCCTTCCACCGGCCGGCCATCGGCCCAGCGCATGTTCAGCGAGCGCTGCCACAACGTGGCGAAGTCGCGGTAGGCCGTTTGCCCCGGCACCTGCACCGTGGCCGAGGCCCGGCTTGCGCTGTCTTCGGTCCAGGTGGCACCCAGCGGCAGGATGCTCATGGCACCGATCAGGCCTTTCTGCCCCTGCTTGATGACATCGGCCGGGGTGATGTTCAGGCCGCCGAACTCGATGGACGTGGTGTTGATGTTGTCCACCGCGCGGCCCATCTGCAGCACCGGCTTGCCTTCACGCTCCAGGTGGCCGGCGTAGTACTGGTAGACCTTGTTCGGGTAGGCGCCGCTGTTGCCAGCGCGTGGCGGTACGGTCTGCACCGGGTTCTGGCCGACGTTGGCGCCGTCCGACTTGGTGATGTCGTAAGCCAGCAGTTGGGTATGCAGGCCGACATGGCTGGAAGGCCGCATCAGGTTGTTGTTGAAGGCAGTGGAGCCCTCGCTGCCGTTGCGGTCGCGCTTGACCACGTTCTGCATCACGGCGGTGCTGGGCAGGTCCGGCATGACCAGCGGCAGGCGGTTCTCCAGGGTCACCTTCAGGCACTCACCGGCAGCGGCGCGCAGCACCAGCGGCTCGATCGGTACACCGGGCTTGAGCTTGCCGGTGCTCGGGTCGAGGTCCGCCTTGCGCACATAGAGGATCGCGGTCGGGTCGTGCAGTGGCCCGCTGTGGCCGCCGATGGTGAAGGTCTCGCCATCTTCGGGGTCGGTTACCGTCACTTGCGCGATGCTGGTGCGCCGGCTGTTGTACACCAGGGTGCCGCCGTTGGCCTTGAGCGGGCCGCCGACATGCTGGCCGACCCCGGCCGGGTCGTTGATGCTGACGCCCAACGCGTTGCCGAGGATGTCGTTGGCCAGGGCAGCGACGATTTCATAGCTGCGCTGCACCGTTGGCCGGGTGCCGATGCCGTTGCTGTTGGCGGTAAAACGCGGGCAGATGCCGTCAAACGCCACAGTATTGCGCGCCGCCATCGGCAAGCTGTTGTTGGGCAGGGCAAACAGGTCGTTGCGGCTGTTGGTGTAGTTGCGCATCACCCCCCAGATGCCGTTCCAGTAGCCTTCGTGGGCGGCGTCCAGCGAGTACAGGTAGTCGCCATTGGGCGCGGACGAACTGGAGATCATCGACACCGGCGCCATGAAGCCCAGTTGCTCGGAAATGCCCACCATCTGCGAGGCCTTCCAGCCGGAGTTCGAGCTGTTGCCGAAGCCCGAGCCGTTCTGCAGCCATTTGACGCCGTGCAGGGTCACGTTGTGTTCCTCTTCATGGCCGCCGGCATGCATGCGCAGGCGTACGTTGTCACCGGAGTACGTGCGCAGCATCGGGGTGAACGGATCACCCGGCTCTGCGCCGGCCACGTTGATGTGCGGCGGGAACACTGTGGTGCCACCGGTCGGGCCGACTGCCGAGGTAATCGCGGCAGGCGACAGGTTCATCGCCGGGATGGCGCGGTCGGTACGGCTTTGCATGGCGTAGGCCAGGTCACCGCCCAGGCCGTCGGCCTGCATGCCGCGCTTGCCGTCCGGCGCTACCTTGTTCGGGTCGTAGACGCGCAGGGCCAGTGGCTCGTTGCGGTAGTTGACGACGAACATCCCCGGGTCATCCACCGAGATCGCCTGTGGGCACGGCCGGCTCGGGCAGCCCGGATTGAGCCCGCCGCGCGACTCGACCACCGATTCGAGCAGGTTCGAGGCCTTCTGCCGTACCGGCGGGTTGATGGCGTAGCGGAAGCTGTCGGCACTGGCCGGATAGGCCTGGGCATTGGGGATGCCGTCCGGGCCGGCACCGACGTAGACGCCCGCCTCATAGGCATGCTGGAAGTCGCTGTATTCGAGGAAGAACTCACGGTAGCTGTCGTTGCGCCCGTCGCCATCGAGGTCGCCGGTTTTCACCACCGCCTGCCACGAGGTCGGCCCGCCGTCTTCGCGCAGGGCGCTGTTGTACAGCAGTTCGCCGGTTTCGGCGTGGTACCAGGTGGAGCCAGCCGGTTCCGCCAAGACGGTTGCATACAGGCCCAGTTGCTGGTGGGTCGATGGGCCGAGGTGATCGTGGGTAAAGATGGTGCCCAGGCCACGGTCGACGTTGTGCACGTTGACCACCGGGTCGACGAACCAGCGCTGCATGGCCGTGCGCGCGCCCAGCCAGTCGGCACGCCCGTAGCGGCCGAAGAACGGATGCGCCTTGGCCACCGGGCACTCGGCCGTGCTTTCACGCGGGTCGCCGCTGTGGCACTGGTTGAACTCGCGAATGGCATGGATGCGCTCGACCACGGTGCCAGGGGAAAGAATGCCGTCCTCGTAGTTCCAGCCGTTGGCCGAGCCGTCGGCGGCAGTCAGGTCCCATTTCGGCAGGTGGATATGCTGGCCGATGACGTCGGTCGGCGTGCGCACCTGGTAGTCGTCCATCTCGTAGTACGAGGGGATCAGGTTGGTGTGCTGGTACATCACGCAGTCGAAGGTGTTCATGCGCATCACCAGCGGCTCCGGTGGGCGCTGCTTGTTGATCACCGACCAGGCGTCTTCCCAGAGGCTGATGATCCGCGCTTGCGGGAAGTGATAGCCGACTTTGTTGTACACCGCATCGAACTGGATGTTGGCGCCCTTGTAGATGCGCGGGCGGTCGGCGGTGAAGGTCGAGCTACCGGTGAAGCTCATGCCGTCCAGGCGTTCGCCGCTGTTGAACTCACCGGCGCCGGAGAACTGGGTCAGACGCTTGGCGCGGTCGTCCATGCACGGCTCGTAGTAGGGCGCACCGGCAGTGGGCGCAGCGCCGTTGGTGCGAAAGTTGCGCGCCACGGTCTGCATGCCGGGCAACACGGCATAGCTTGGGTGTTCCAGCTTGGAATGGAAGCTCATCGCCGCCTGTTCGACGTCGGTGCCCTCCTCGGGCAGAAACACCGCCTTGGCCTTGGTGATCGCCTTGGTAAAGTCCAGCGCGGTGGTGGTCACCACCGCTTCGCCACCGGCAGACAGGCCATCCAGGGCATGCCGTGGCAGGCCGCCGTCCCAGCCGCCGACCTGGGCTGGGTCAAGGTTGGCCCACAGGGCGTTGCCGGAGTTTTTCAGCTGTTGCGCCTTGACCGGGTCAAGCATGTCCAGCGGTGGGGTTGGCGGACGCTGGCCGACGGTGTTTTCCATGCCGCCGATCCAGAACGGGAAGCCCGGGTTTTTCAGGCTGCCGTCGGCGTTGCGGTTGGCTTCGCTGCGATCGACCAGGGCCAGGGAGCCGACAGCGCGCGGCGCGGCGTCGTGATGGCCGGAATCGTCATCGCCCTCTTCGTGCTCTTCGTCATCGTTCTCTGCAACCAGGGTTTGCGCCAGCTTCGGTATCACCGCGACCTTGCCCGGCATCGGCGCCATGGCCTTGCCTGGCAGCGGCACTACGGCAGGGATAGGCGTACCGGCGACGATTTCGCCGTCTGGCAAAGCGCGGGCGCCGGCGGCCGGTTTGCCGCTGCGCAGGGCGAACGGCTGGCTGTGATAGCCGTTTTCGCTCTGCCCGGAGACCTCCAGGCGGGTGCCCTCTTCGAATACATCGTGGACCCGCCACATGCTCCACATGCCCTGGGCAAAGTGCGGGTAGAAGTGACAGTGGTAGATCGCGTCGCCCGCGACGCGGTTGCGGTTGCCCGAGCCGCCGTTGGCGATTTCGTAGGTGTAGCCGACGCCTGGGCCGATGCCCTGGGCGTCGACATAGTCGGAGTTGTCGTCGTTGGGATTGAACAGCCACTGGTGACCGTGCAGGTGGAAGATGTGCTGCTCATGGCCGTTGTGGGTGTTGCGAAACTTGACCATGTCGCCGATGTAGCTGTGGTTGACGTTTGCCGGTTCCGCCGGATACAGGGCCATGCTCGCCTTGACCCCGACCTGCTCGGCGCTTGGGGTCTGGCCTGGGCGCAGGTTCTCAAGACCGACGTTGGCCGGTACGTCCACCAGCATCGCCACGTCGCCGACGGTGTGCGAACTCAGAAAGAACTCTTCATAGGCGCACGACAGGCAGTCATGCATCGGCCCCACGCCCAGGCGGTTGGCCACAACCTCCGCGCCCATGCCGCCGGAGCCGTAGTTGATCATGAACGAGTCGCGGGTCGGTTCCAGCACATGGCCCATCACCGGGTCGGCCCAGTAACCGGGGAAGGCCTGGGTCGAGGCGGCTTCATCGGTAAACTGCGCGGCGAAATCGCGAAACGGCTCCAGGCGGTTGGGGATCGCCGGGTTGCGCTTGCCGATGCTTTCCAGCGGGTAGGTCGAGGCCGGGAAGCTGCCATCGGCATTGGGGCCCATGACAATGGCGTCGGACTCACTGGAGATGATCTCGTTGCCATCGGTCATGGCAATGATCGGCGCACCGGCCTTGCCCTCGCGGATCCAGGGCTCCTGCTGCGGGTAACGGGCCTGGTAGTCGACGATCGGCTGGCCGGTGGGGGTGCGACCGCTGCTGCTCAGGCGCATTTCTTCTTCGGTCAGGGTATTGCGCAAGGTGCGCCCACCTTTGGGTACCACCACCACCTGGCCGAACAGGCCATTGGCAACGTTGCCGGCAGCGCCTTCACCGCCGAAGGTGGCGCCCTGGCTGGTGGCGGCAAACGCGCCTTCGCGTTCGGCATACAGGGTGTAGGAGCGGCTGGCGCCGGGGGCGATCAGGAAGTTGCCATTGCGCCCGGTGTTGGCGGCAATGTCGGCGATGCTGTTGACCGCCTGCATGCCGTTGACCTGAAAGCCGACATGGCGGTCGCTGACCTGCTCGTCGGCGACAAAGTGCTCACCGCCCTGCTCGTTGCCTTCGGCCGCTTCGTTCTCTTCAGTTTCGTTTTCCTCGCCTTCGACCTCGTTCTCTTCTTCGTGATCGATGCCGTGCTTGTTCGGGTTGGCCTGATAGGCCAGCAAGTTCTGCAGGTTGACGGTCAGGCAGTCGCCCGCCGCCACCCGCAGCACAATCGGCCGCGGACGTTTGTCCGGGCGCAGGCTGACCTTGCCCGGCACCGCAGCGCCGCCACTGGCCAGCGACACCTGGTGCTCGTCGACCACATCGCGGCGCAGGGCGAACATCATGCCGTTGGCATTCTGCGCACCCAGGCGGTTGAACATCAGTGGCTGATCGAGCGCCACCACGTTGGCCACCAGATTGCGCTCGCAGCGCACGGCGGCTTGGCTGAGCGGCTGCCAGGCAAGGCTGGCGGCGGCAAGCAGCAGTGAAGTCAGGACTGAGCCTTTGATCGGAGTCATCATGGCGTGCCTCGGTGGTGCTGGGGAACTCTGGAGAGGCTGGAGCAAGGCCCATGCCAGATTTATTATTGTTATTTATCAGATACTTATAATGATTAATGAATCTTGATTGGGGGTGATTCCCCGGTATTCCCCACTAATCGGGGGCTAACCCCTGCAGCCGCCGGTACTGGCGCAGCACCTTGGGCACATAGCGTTGGGTTTCAGCGAACGGCGGCACTACCCGGCCCCGGCGCAGCACCGCGTCAGGCCCGGCGTTGTAGGCGGCCACGGCCAGGGTGATGTCGTTGTCGAACAGGGTCAGCATGCGCTTGAGGTAGCGCGCCCCGCCCTGCACGTTAGCGGCCGGGTCGAGGACATTTTTCACGCCCATTTCCTTGGCCGTATCAGGCATCAGTTGCATCAGGCCCGCCGCGCCACTGGTGGATCGGGCATTGGGGTCGTAGCGCGATTCGGCCTGGATCACCGCATGCAGCAAGGCTGCCGGCAGGTCATGGGCTTTGGCGGCAGCCGCCACCACTTCGGCGTAGGGCATACCGGTGATCAACTGCGGGCCGCTGCTGGCCAGGCTCATGGTCTCGCTAATGACCCGCTGGTACGTTCGCCCCGGCCGGTGGACGTTGCTCAATACATAGCTGCCATCGGCCTTGACCGAGATGTACACATCGGCCTGAGCCGGATTGCTTGTGGCCAGCCAGGCCAGGATTCCCGCAGTGAGCCAGCGCATCGTGCCACCCTCCCCGTTGCGTCCCCCAGAAAGTGGGGCATATGCCCCGATTGCCAGGGCTTTAGCCTCCTGACGCAAGCACTGTGCCGCCTTGCCAGGCCCGTATGGCAAAGGCCCGGCGCAGACGCGCACGGCATTTGCATAAGCCCTCGCAGCGCACCTGTGGAGGGCCTGGCAATGAACGACAACCATCGCGCGCAACGTGGCTTTACCCTGCTCGAACTGTTGGTGGTCCTGGTGGTACTGGGGCTGCTGGCCGGTATCGTTGCACCCAAGTACTTCAGTCAGTTGGGGCGCTCGGAGGCCAAGGTGGCCCGGGCGCAAATCGAAGGCCTGGGCAAGGCCCTGGACCTGTACCGGCTGGAGGTGGGGCATTACCCCAATTCCGAGCAGGGCTTGCAGGCCCTGGTGGTGTCGCCCAGCGACGAGGTGCGCTGGTCGGGGCCGTACCTGCAGAAAAAGGTCCCGCAAGACCCCTGGGGGCGTAACTACATCTACCGCCAGCCCGGTGAAAACGGCGAGTACGACCTGCTGTCGATGGGCAAGGACGGCCAGCCCGGCGGCGATGGCGAAAACGCCGAGATCACCAGTTGGCAATAATCGGGGGGGTTGCGCATGCGCTACGAACTCAAAGCATTGGGCAAGGCTGGCGTGGTCTTGGTCCAGGTCGACGCCGAGGATGCCGGCCAGGCCCGCGAGCAGGTTGAGCAACAGGGCTTGCGGGTGGTCAGCGTGCGCAGCTGCCAGCGCCTGGCCGGCTTGCGCTGGCGGCGTGGCGAGGTGTTCAACCTGGTGCTGTTCAGCCAGGAGCTGACCACCCTGCTCAACGCCGGCCTGCCGCTGATCGACGCCCTCGAAAGCCTGGCCGAGAAAGAAACCGCGCCCCAGGCGCGCAAGACCCTCGGCCAGCTGGTACGCCTGTTGTATGAGGGCAAGTCGTTCTCCCAGGCGCTGGGGCAGTTGCCCAGCGTGTTCCCGCCGCTGTACGTGGCCCTGGTGCAATCGAGCGAAAAGACCGGCGCCCTGGGCGATGCCCTCGGCCGCTATGTCGCCTACCGACAGCGCATGGATGAAGTGCGACAGAAGATCATCAGTGCCTCGATCTACCCGTTGCTGCTGTTGCTGGTCGGTGGCGGCGTGGTGCTGTTTCTGCTCGGGTACGTGGTGCCGCGTTTCAGCCTGGTCTTCGAAGGCCTGGGCACTGAATTGCCGTGGATGTCACGCTGGCTGATGCAGGCCGGGATGTTCCTGCACGCCAACCAGATGGCCATGGGCAGCGGCTTTGTGCTGCTGATGGTGCTGCTGTTTGCCTTGCGCCGCGAGCCACGGGTACGCCGCTGGCTGAACCGTCAGCTGGAGCGCCTGCCGGCCCTGCACAAACGCCTGGTGATGTACGAACTGGCGCGCTTCTACCGCTCGCTGGGGATCCTCCTGCAAGGCGGCATTCCGATCCTCACCGCCATGGCCATGGCCCGCGGCCTGCTCGGCGCGGCCGGTGCGCAGCGCCTGGAACAGGCCGGTGAACGGGTCAAGGAAGGCCTGTCGCTGTCGGCGGCGCTGGAAGCCGGGCACCTGGTGACGCCCGTATCATTGCGCCTGCTGCGCGCCGGCGAACAGTCGGGCAACCTCGGGCAGATGATGGAGCGCAGCGCCGACTTCTACGACGAGGAAATCAGCCGCTGGATCGAATGGTTCGTGCGCCTGTTCGAGCCGCTGCTGATGACCTTCATCGGCCTGCTGATCGGCCTGATCGTGATCCTCATGTACATGCCGATCTTCGAGCTGGCCTCAAGCATCCATTAGCCCGGCGCGTGACAATCAGCGGCCCTTGCTGTATAGATTCGGCCACCAAGGGGAGCCCGGCAACGGGCTGAGAAACCGCTGGCATCTGCAGCGCGGTGACCCTTCGAACCTGATCCGGATCATGCCGGCGAAGGGATGGGTATTGTGCACCTGCCTTTTTGCCGGCCTCACTGCGGGGCCGACCATGCCTGACATTACCGGCCCCGCTGTCGTCACGATAAAAAGGACAACAGCATGACCGCGCGCTTCACCGACAGCCTTCGCCAGCAAAGCGAGCCGAGCTGGACCCAGTGCATCGAACACCGCTTCGTCAATGAACTGCTCGACGGCAGCCTGGCCGACCCGGTGCTGGTCAACTACCTGATCCAGGATCACCGCTTCATCGATGCCTTCCTGACCCTGCTCGGTGCCGCCATCGCCACGGCCGATACCTTCGAGGCGCGTATTCGCCTGGGGCGCTTCACCGGGGTGATTGCCGGTGAAGAGAACACCTACTTCCTGCGCGCCTTCGAAGCCCTGGGCGTGAGCGAGGCGCAGCGCCTTGAAGCGCCGGACTCGGTACCGACTGCCGGTTTCAAGGCGATCATGCGCGAGGCCGCCGCCACCCGCTCCTACGCCGCCGCCCTGGCGGTGCTCAATGTCGCCGAAGGCCTGTACCTGGACTGGGCCCTGCGGGCCAACAAGCAGCTGCCGCCACGCTTCGAGCATGCCGAGTGGATCACCCTGCACGACAACCCGGCCTTCGAGGATTTCGTTGCGTTTTTGCGTGCCGAACTGGACCGGGTCGGGCCCGAGCACCGGCAGATCAGCAGTGACTTCTTCCTGCGCACCGTAGCGCTGGAACAGGCGTTTTTCGACGCCGCCTACGACATCAAGGGGTAAGCCATGGATATCTTCGAACGCCTGAAACAGGCCGCCAGCGCCGATTGGCACAGCTATGTGGAGCACGATTTCGTTCGCCAGATGGGCGCCGGCACCCTGGCGCAACCAGCGTTTCGCAAGTACCTGGTACAGGACTACCTGTTCCTCATCCAGTTTGCCCGCTCCTGGGCCCTGGCCGCCTACAAGAGCCGCACCCTCGCCGACATCCGCGCCGCCCAGGCCGGGCTAGCCGCAATCCTCGACGAAACCGAACTGCACGTGCGCCTGTGCGAGCGCTGGGGGCTGTCGCCCGAGGCCCTGGCAGAGACGCCAGAGCACCAGGCCACCGTGGCCTATACCCGCTTCGTGCTGGACTGCGGCGCTGCCGGTGACCTCCTGGACCTGCACGTGGCCCTGGCACCGTGCGTGATCGGTTATGCCGAGATCGGCCGCAACCTGACGCCGGACGGGGTTCAAGCGCTGGGCGAACATCCTTATCGCGAATGGATCGGCGAATACGCCGGCGCCGGTTACCAGGGCGTGGCCACCGCAGCGCGCGCACACCTGGATGACCTGGCCGCAAGGACCATGACCGAGCGCCGTTTCGAGGAGCTGGTCAAGGTCTTTGCCCAGGCCTCGCGGCTGGAGGCGGACTTCTGGCAGATGGGCCTGGATGCCGCAGGCGCGATCAAGGGGTAATCGCCACCTTCATCACCCCGTCACGCTGGTGGGCAAACAGTTCATACGCCGCTTCGATATCGTCGAGCTTGAAGTGATGCGTCACCAGCGGCTGCAAATCCACCTGGCCGCTGCCCACCACTTCCATCAGGCGGCGCATGCGCTCCTTGCCGCCTGGGCACAGGGTACTGACGATGCGGTAGTCCCCCAGCCCTGCGGCAAAGGCGTCCAGCGGCAAGCGCAAATCACTGGAGTACACGCCCAGGCTCGACAAGGTGCCGCCCGGGCGCAGCACCCGCAAAGCCGACTCGAAGGTCGATTGCGTGCCCAGCGCCTCGATGGCCACGTCAACCCCACGGCCATCGGTAAGCTTGAGGATCTGCTGGACCACGTCGCCGTGCTTGAAGTCGACCACATGGGTCGCACCCAGTTTATGCGCCACCTCGATGCGTGCGGCGACAGTGTCGACACCAATGATGGTGGTCGCACCCTTGAGCCGCGCCCCGGCGACCGCGCACAGGCCAATCGGCCCCAGGGCAAAGACCACTACGCTATCGCCGATCTGCACCTCGCCCCGCTCGGCCCCCGAGAAACCGGTGGACATGATGTCCGGGCACATCAGCACTTGCTCATCGCTCAAGTGATCGGGAATGGCGCAGAGGTTGGCGGTGGCATCCGGTACCCGCAAGTACTCGGCCTGACTGCCATCGATACTGTTGCCAAACTTCCAGCCGCCCGCCGCACGAAAGCCGTGACGGGTATCCGGGCCGTCCTGGGCGCCGCAGCCACACAGGCAGGCAAAGCTGTGGCCGCTGGGGGTGATGGCACCGGCGATCACCCGCTGGCCTTCGACAAAACCCTGCACCTGGGACCCGAGTTTTTCGATCACCCCGACCGGCTCGTGGCCGATGGTCAAACCCTTGGCCACCGGGTACTCCCCGCGCAGGATATGCACGTCGGTACCGCACAGTGTGGTGGTCGTGATGCGGATCAGCGCATCCAGCGGGCCAATTTCAGGGATCGGCTTTTCATCCAGCACGATGCGGTTCTTTTCAACGAAAATCGCGGCTTTCATCTTGGCCATGGTGGTGTCCTCGACGGGGCGGTATTGATTGCTCACCCTGCGCCTGAATGGCCAGGGCCCGTTTGATGGAGGTCAATGAACTGGCGGCCAGGCCAAGAGCTGCTAGCGTTGTTCTGGCGAATCTTCTCCTGCCCCGTGCGGTCATTGCCAAGGAAACGAAAGTCGATGAAGCCTACCTTGCGCTCCACCCTGCTCTGCTCCGCCCTCGTCGTTCTGGCCGGTTGCTCCAGCAACCAGGTCGACCCCAGCCAATATTCGGGATTTCTCAAGGACTATAGCCGCCTCAAGCCCGCCGAAAGCATTTCCGGCCAGCCGGTAATGCGCTGGATCGATCCGCAGGTCAAGGCCGCGCGCTTCACCCAGGTGTTTATCGAACCCAGCCAGTTCTATCCCAAGCCCCAGCCCACTGCGGTGATTTCGGCCCAGACCCTGGGGCAGATCACCCAGTACTACAACACCGCGCTCAAGCGTGAACTGGGTGCCGAGCTGCCATTGGCCCAGGGCCCAGGCCCGGGTGTACTGGTGGTGCGCCCGGCAATCACCGCGGTATCGACCAAGACCGAAGGCCTCAAGCCTTACGAAGTGATCCCGATCGCCCTGGTGGCCGCTGCCGTCAACACCGCCGCCGGCGGCCGCGACCAGGAAGTGGACATCGCCACCGAAGCCGCCTTCCTCGACGGCGGCAACAACAAAGTGCTGGCCCAGGTGGTGCGCAAAGGGACTGGCGAAGCCCTGGAAAACGACGCCTCGAAGCTGGCCCTGGAGAACGTCAAGCCGGTGCTGGACGCCTGGGCCAGCGACCTGCGCAAAAGCTTTGCCAAGCTCAAGAGCGAGTCGCGCTAGTCGCTCAAACTGCTGTCGATGACAATGCTGCCACTCAGCAGCTTGTGCACCGGACAGGCATTGGCCACGCCCAGCAGGCGTTCACGCTGGGCCGCATCGAGATCACCATGCAGTTCGATTACACGCGTGATCTCGGTGCGCACTTGCGGCGTCTTCACTTCACTGACAATGTCCAGCGCCACGTGCACGTGGCGCAACGGCCAGTCCTTGCGCTTGGCATACATCGACAAGGTGATGGCGGTGCAGGCGCCAAGGGCCGACAGCAGCAGTTGATGCGGGTTGGGGCCGGTGTCGTGGCCGCCCAGTTCGCGGCCTTCATCGGCTAGCCACTGCTGGGCACCGGCAGACAGGCTCACCTGATACGGGACATCGCCAAGGTCGGCGTAAACGGTTGATGCGCTCATGGGCTTCCTTATCGGGGATTGAAACACCCGACTACCCTAGCGCCCGATACTGATCGTCGCCAGTCACGCCAATGAACTTCAGCGTCCTGCCGGCAGAACGGTCGAGGCTGGCAGCCTGGCGCCGATGCGCTTTACTTGCCGGGACAACAACACGACCTGATAGGGAAATCGACCATGTCCCAGCTCCTGGACCCCACCTCCAATGAAAGCAAGTACGCCAAGCTTGCCAGCGCCGCGATCATCGGTGCGATCACGCCAACCAGCGTGCGCCTGTGGTTTCGCGTGTACCTGCCCGGCGAGTGGGTGCTGGTGGTCACTACGACGCCCTTGAGTGGTGACCTGCAGCGCCTGGATGAGCTGCCGGTGGCTGATTTTTTGAAACAGCAGAAGATCAAGCCGGTGTTCATCCAGGCGCAAAAATTCAGCTTCGACAGCGACCTCACCGGCGTCTTTGCGGTCAGTGGTCTGAAGGCGCAGAGCACCTACTACTACGCCCTGATCAGCAGCGAAACCGACCGCGACATCATCCGCCGGCGCACCGAGATCGGTGGCGACAGCCCGAAAAGCTTCATCACCCCGGCCGCCAACCCCGACACCCTGAGCTTCGGTTTCTACAGCTGCCACGACCCGATCAGCGCCGATGGCAGTGCCGGCGCCTGGCCGTTACTGCACCAGCAACTGATCGACCAGCGCGCGCAGTTCGTCATCGGCGGCGGCGACCAGATGTACGTCGACACCAACAAGAAGAACGGCTTCCTCGATATCTGGGAATGGCTCAAGGAAAACAAGCAGGCCCTGCTGGCCCACTACAAGAAAGGCAACGGCTACGACAAGCCCGGCATCGAGCAGTACCTGCTGAACATCTACCGCTGGTACTACCGGGTGTACTGGAACATCCCCACCCTGCGCGAGGTCTACGAGCAGTTCCCCCAGTACATGATCTGGGACGACCACGAGATCATGGACGGCTGGGGCTCGCTGACCAACAAGGAGCGGCAAAAACGCATCTCGCTGTTGTTCGAAAGCACCAGCAACGGCGCCACCAACCAGATGCTCGTCGACCTGATGTGGCGCGCAGCCTGCCGCGCCTATTACGAGTATGAACACAGCCATAACCCGGTCACCTCGATCAACCTCGACAAGCCTGACGACTGCCACTGGGACTACGCCTTCGAGCAAGGCGGCTCGGCTTTCTATGTGCTGGACATGCGCGGCCACCACGATGTCGAAGCCAAGGATGCGCACAAGATTCTCGGCAGTGCGCAGATGCAGCGTTTCAAGGACTGGCTCAACAGTGCCGTGGTGCAGAACGCCAAGGCGGTGTTCATCGTCTCGCCGGTGCCGGTCGTACACTGGAAAAACGTGGTCACCAACGGCGCCGATTTCGGCTCGCTCAAGGATGACTGCATGGATGAGTGGGATCACAAGAGCAACCTGGCCGAACGCAAGGTGCTGCTCGACCAGCTCTATGCGGCGCTGGGCAAGAGCGCCAAGCCGGTGGTGTTTCTCAGCGGCGACGTGCACTGCGCGGCAGTGTTTCGCCTGTTGCACAAGCAGTACCCGGCGGCCAAGGTGTTCCAGGTCACCTCCAGCGCCATCTCGCGCATACCGGCGCCGGGCATGTTGAAGATGGCCATCAGCGGCGGCGGCGAGATGCCCGGCATTGCCAACATGATCTGCGAGCGCTGGTACGCCATGGCGGGCTCGAAGAACTTCGCCATGCTGAGTGTGCGCCCGTCACTGGACGGCAAGCAGACCGAAGTGCTGGTGGAACTGCACTGGCCCAGTGGCGAGGATGGCGAGCTGACCAAGCGCCGGGTGTTGCTCAAGTAACCCGGCGCCTGGAACCCGGATCAGGCGAAGAACGAGAACAGAATCGCCGACAGGGTAATCAAGCCGATCAGCACCACGAACACGTTGGAGACCTTGCCCGAGTATTTGCGCAGCGACGGCACCTTGTGGATGGCGTACATCGGCATCAGGAACAGCAGGCAGGCGATGATCGGCCCGCCAAGGTTCTCGATCATGCCGAGGATGCTCGGGTTCAGGGTCGCCACGGCCCAGCAGGTGATGACCATGAATAGCGCGGTCATCTGCTCCAGGCGCTTGCTCGACACCTGCTTGCCACGGCTGCGCAGGGTTTTCACGATCATGCCCTGGAAGCCTTCGCTGGCACCGATGTAGTGGCCCAGGAACGACTTGGTGATTGCTACCAGTGCGATCAGCGGCGCGACGAAGGCGATCACCGGGGTCTGGAAGTGGTTGGCCAGGTACGACAGGATCGAGATGTTCTGTTGCTTGGCGGCGGCCAGATCTGCCGGCGACAGCGCCAATACACAGCTGAAGCAGAAGAACATCACCGTCAGCACCATCATCACATGGGCGCTGGCGAGGATCTTGCCGCTCTTGGCGTCGGCCTGCTCGCCATAGCGGTGCTTCTGGTCAACGGCAAAGGCGGAGATGATCGGCGAGTGGTTGAACGAGAACACCATCACCGGGATAGCCAGCCACAGGGTCTTGAAGAACAGCTCAAGGGGCATGCCTTCGCTGGCTTGGGCGAAGAATGCGCCGTTCCAGTTGGGGATCAGGCTCAGGGCCAGCAGCAACAGCGCGGCAACGAAGGGATAGACCAGCAGGCTCATGACCTTGACGATGATGCCCTGGCCGCTGCGCACGATGATCATCAGGCCGCAGATCAGCAACAAGGCCAGCAGCGCCCGCGGTGGCGGGGTCATGTGCAACTGGTGTTCCATGAAGTTGCCCAGGGTGTTGGTCAGGGCGACGCTGTACACCAGCAGGATCGGGAAGATGGCGAAAAAGTACAGCAGGGTGATCAGCTTGCCGGCACCGACGCCGAAGTGCTCTTCGACCACTTCGGTGATGTCTTCACTGGCGCCGCGCTTGCCCGAAAGCACGAAGCGGGTCAGGCCGCGGTGGGCGTAGAAGGTCATCGGGAAGGCAAGTACGGCCAGTACCAGCAGCGGCCAGAAGCCCCCTACCCCGGCGTTGATCGGCAGGAACAGGGTACCGGCGCCGATGGCAGTGCCATACAGGCCCAGAACCCAGGTGGTGTCGTGACGGCTCCAGGCGCGGCTTTGCGCAGGCGCAGCCGATTCCACACGAACGGTCGTGGTGCTATTTACATCAGTCATCGATATTGCCTTGTAGTTGTTTTTGTTGCTTATGAATAACTTTGGAACAGGGGTATAGCTATCGCGGGTCAACACTCGACGAAGGCGACCGCCAGGCCGCCGCGCGATGTCTCCTTGTAGTTGGCATGCATGTCGGCGCCGGTGTCGCGCATGGTGCGGATCACCCGGTCAAGGGAAATGAAGTGCTCGCCATCGCCACGCAAGGCCATCTGCACGGCATTGATGGCCTTGACCGCGGCAATTGCGTTGCGCTCGATACACGGCACCTGAACCAGGCCGCCAACCGGGTCGCAGGTCAGGCCGAGGTTGTGTTCCAGGGCGATTTCGGCGGCGTTCTCCAGCTGCATCGGCGTCGCCCCGAGCACTTCGGCAAGCCCGGCCGCAGCCATGGAACAGGCCGAACCGACCTCGCCCTGGCAGCCGACTTCGGCTCCGGAGATCGAGGCGTTCTTCTTGCACAGGATGCCTACGGCGGCAGCGCTGAGGAGGAAGTCGACGACGTCGTTGTCGCAGGCGTCGGGGTTGAACTTCATGTAGTAATGCAGCACCGCCGGGATGATCCCCGCCGCGCCATTGGTCGGCGCGGTGACCATGCGCCCGCCGGCGGCGTTTTCTTCGTTGACCGCCAGGGCGAACAGGTTGACCCACTCCATGGCGCTCAGGGTCGAGCCGATGACGTTGGGTTTGCCCAGCTCCTGCAGGCTGCGGTGCAGCTTGGCGGCGCGGCGCTTGACCTTGAGCCCGCCCGGCAAGATGCCCTCGTTGCGCAGGCCGTTGTCGACGCACTCACGCATCGCCGCCCACAGTTTGAGCAAGCCGCGGCGCACCTCGGCTTCCTCGCGCCAGGCCAATTCGTTGGCCATCATCAGCTGGCTGACCCGCAAGTTATGCTGCTTGCACAGCGCCAGCAGTTGCGCGGCGCTGTCGAAGTCATAAGGCAGTTGCACCTGCTCGGCGCTGTTGCCCGCCTCACCTACCTGCGAGGCCTCGACGATAAAACCGCCACCGACCGAATAATAGGTGTGCTGCAGCAACGCACCGGTCGCACTGCTGGCTTCCAGGGTCATGGCGTTGGGGTGATACGGCAGGCTTTCATCGAGCAGCAGCAGGTCGTGGGCGCAGTCGAACGGGATCGCCTGCGTGCCATCGAGCATCAGCACCTGGCTTTGCTGCAGTTGTGTGATCAGCGGCTCGATGCTCTGCGGGTCGATCTGGTCGGGCCACTCGCCCATCAGCCCGAGCAGGCAGGCACGGTCCGTGGCATGGCCGACGCCAGTGGCGGACAACGAGCCATACAGACGAACCTCCACCCGGCTCACCTGCGCCAACAAGCCTTGCTCGCGCAGGGCCTGGGCAAAGGTAGCAGCCGCCCGCATCGGGCCTACGGTATGAGAGCTGGAGGGGCCGATGCCAATCTTGAAAAGGTCGAAAACACTGATAGCCATGCTAATGCCTGACCGAGGCAACAATCCATGTTACGCAACGGCACTGTTAAAAAATTGAAGGATGTCGCGAATTTGCGCGATACTGCCCGGTCACCGTGGCATTGACCAACGAAACTTTCTAAGCAAGACTTTAGTAGAACTAAACGATGAAGCGGCAAATGAATGGCCAGATGTATGTCTGGCTGCATGTGTTTTCCTGCGCGGCGCGGCACCTGTCGTTCACCCGCTGCGCCGAGGAACTGCACATCACCCCAGGCGCGGTCAGCCAGCAGATCCGCCAACTCGAAGAGCGCCTGGGCTTTCGCCTGTTCCTGCGCCGCGCCCGTGGCGTGGAGCTCAGCGCCGAGGGCCAGCGCCTGGCACAAACCGTGGGCGAAGCCTATGGCAGCATCGATGCCGAGCTGCGCCGTCTGGACGCCGGCGAGATCCGTGGCACCCTGCGCCTGCGCTCGATCCCATCGTTTCTGGCCAAGTGGCTGACCCCGCGCCTGCCGCGCCTGCAGCAACGCTACCCGGACATCCAGCTGCGCCTGGTCGCCGAAGACAGCAGCCAGGCCCTGCACGAGGGCGACTTCGACCTGGCCATCGACCTCAACGATGGCAGCTACCCCGGCATGCACTCGACACCGCTGCTCGACGAGCAGATCTTCCCGGTCTGCGCCCCTTCGCTGCTGCGCGGCCGGCCACCGCTGCATGGGCCGGCGGATCTGGCGCATTATCCGTTGCTGCACGACATCACCGCCTGGCGCGGCAGTTCGGAATACGCCGAGTGGGAGTTCTACCTGGAGGGAATCGGCGCCCACGGCCTGGATGTACGCCGCGGGCACACCTTCAACCGCAACCACCTGACCATCGAGGCGGCGATTGCCGGCATCGGCGTGGCGATTGCCCGGCGCACGCTGCTCAATGACGAGCTGGAACGTGGCACCCTGATCGTGCCGTTCGGCCTGCCGATCGCCAATCACAAGCGTTATGTGCTGCTGTACCCGCCAGGTGGCCTGGCCCACCCCGGTGCCCGCGCGGTGCATGACTGGCTGGTAGAAGAAGCCGAAGGCTTTCGCGCCTTGCATGCCAGCAGCTGAAAGCCAGTGAAGTTGGCGACCGCGGCGGTCGCCAACCTCCGTCAGCCGGTCAGTCCAGTGCCGCCGTCAGGCTTGCCAGCAAAGCCCGCTCGGCAGCCGCCTTGCCTCGGTTCACGGCATCGTAGAAAACCTTGTGCTGTTGGCCCGTGAGTTTTTTCTTCAGGAGCTTCCCGGCAGGGTCCTTGGCCAACGGCGTAATCCCGGCGGACAGAAACGGCTCCTCCTGGGCCTGGCCTGCCAGGTAAGTGACAACACTGTCATCGAGCTTGGTCACCGCCTCGTCACTGCTCTCGACGCAATAATCGGCATAGGCCAGCCCTTCGTACCAGTCTTCGCTAAGTTGCGAGAACTGACCCTGTTCACGCTCCTTGAGAAAGCGTATCCAGTTGGGTTGTTCAACGAGCCATTGCTGGCGCCGGGCGGCACTCTCGGCCTGGTGCACCTCGCGCTCCACGCGGCCGACCAGGCGCTCACTGACATAGGCCAGATGCTGGTACAACATGCCATCGGAGGGCTCAGGAAAGTCCAGCCGTTGCGCCAGTGCCCGGCGCAGCGCCAGGCGGATCTCGATGTCGTCAACATCGTGCTCCAGATCCGCATCGCTGATGTCATCCAGCGGATCCAGCGCCGGGCGCAGCAACGGCTCTTCATCACCCCGCGCATCCTGGCGCCGCAGGCGCGCAGCAGTGATGCGGTCGGCGATCCGTTCAACCTCATGACGCCGGTACAGCCGTTTGTACAAGCCGGCAAGCTCGGCCACCGCGCCCTGCTCATGCACCGCCCGCGAAGCCAGGCCATAACTCATCACTTCGACTTCCAACGCACTGAACACATCGGCGCCGGCATCGCCGCAGGTTTCCGGGAAGCCTTCGGCGATCGCCTCCAGGTTGCTACGCAGCCCGCTGTCCTCGGCGGCACGCTCAAGCAGACGCCAGACCCGCTGGCCCAGGTGCACCTGGTCGATCTGCGCCGCCTGCGAGCGCTCCAGGGTATTCAAGGCAATGCGCAGCGCACGGTTCTGCTCATTGGCGAACAGGTCTTCCCACAGCTCCTGACGCCCCTGATCGGCACCTGCCAGCCATAGGTTGGTTTGCGCCGGCCCATGGAATACATGAGCAAGGCCCAGGGCGTGCAGGCGCAGTATGCCTTGAGCTTCAAGCGGGTTGTTGGCCAAGCGCAGCGTCAGCCCGACACCCGGCCCGCCGCGGCGCAGGTCAAGGCCGAAGCGGGTGCTGGCCAACGACGGAATCTGCGTAATGCCATTGTCGGCCAGGTTGATCGTACGTAGTTGGTACTGTTGCTGATTCATCAGCGTAGTCAGGCTGTCAGGCCATTCGGTGAGCTGACAGAACTCCAGGTTCACGTCCTTGAGCCAGGGCATGAAGCTGAAATCCGGCGCACGCATCAGCGGGTTCCAGCTCAAGTCGAGCGTTTTCAAGTAGATAAAGTCAGCGAACGCTGCAGCACCGGCTTCATCCAGGGTGAGGTGATTGGCGCTGAGCTTCAAGGTACTCAGCTGGAGCCGGGACAGGCGCCGCAACTGTTGCGCATCGAGTACCAGGTCATTGGCCCGAAGGTCCAGATACACCAACGAGCGCACGCCCGCCAAGGCCTCCAGGGCGGCATCAGGCAATGCATTCAAGCGGTTTTGTGGCATGCTCAAAATCCGCAGTTGACGCAAATTCTTCAGCGGCTCGAAAAGGGCCTGCGAAGGCACCAACCGATTGTGCCCCAATGCCAGCTCCTGCAACTCGGTGCAGTGGGCAAGCCCCTCGGGGATCGCCTCAAGTTGGTTACCCCCGACCCCTACCGCCTTCAACCGGGGGAAGCAGCGCAGCAGTTGCGGCGGGATTGCCCCCTCGTGCACCGAGCGCAGGTCAAGCTCGGTGATGTGCTTGAACTCCACGTCCAGTGCCGGCAAGTCGGTCAGGTCCATGTCCTTGAGGTTGAGCACATGGCTGTCTGTGCCCCCGGCACGCTGCCAAGCCTTTTTCAACCGCATGGCCACCACGCGCCGTGAGGCGCTGCGCGAGGCCGGCCTGGCCCAATAGTCGAGTTTGACTTTCAGCTGGCTGAACTCTTTTTCCAGGGCCTCGATGCTTTGCGCCAGGTCCCTGCCCGTCTGGCGCAGCTCGCTGACCAGTTGGGCAATCTGTCTCTGATTCAAGCCCGGGTAAAGTCGCCCCAGGCGTCCGAAGGCTTCCCCCCGCAGGGTACCGACGGCGCCACCCAAAGGGTAACCGTTACGCCCATCGGCCAGACGCAACGGCGAACGGTGCCAGGGCTTGCGCGGCTGCTGGCCGAGCAGGCGCGACACCCGCTGGCGGTCGCCAAGGGCCAGTTGCTGGATGTGCTCCTGCAGGGTCTGGTCATCGAACACATCGATACCCAGGCTGCGGCGTTCGGCATCCGGCAAGGCCTTGAGCAACGCAGCAAAATAGTCCGCACCGGCATACAACTCGTTACCTGTCGCATCATAGCCACGATAGCGTCCGGCCGTGCTCACCACGGTCTTGAGCTCGCCATTGGCAGGACCGGCGCTGGCGAGCAGGCGACCACTGAGGGCGTTCTCGCGCAACTCCACACGTACATTACCGCTCCACCCCGGCAGCGACTCCAGCAACCCCAGTGCCAGGCGCTCACTGTCCGGGTTACCCATGCTGCGCCAGTGCGTGCCTTCAATGGCGCGACTCAGGCGCAGCTGCTGCTGGTAGGCACGTACTTCTTCTGCCAGGCGCAGGGGCACGCGCCCGTCGGCGCGTTCAAGCTCGGCGAGCTCCGTAGCGCTGGCCTCGCTTACGATCTCTTCGGCCAGCCGTGGCGGCAATGACGGGTTGCTCGCGAGCAAGCGCCGGCCCCCGCTCGACGGCTCACCGGCTTCGCTGGCCTGCAAGCTGTCGAGGATGTCGTGGCGACGCGATTGCGCCTGCTCGGCCAAGGTATCGCGCACCCGCTGCAAACGATCGCTGCTGGCCACCCCATCGCCGAGCCAGGCGGTGATTTCGCCTTCATCGAGCTGCGCCAGCACACGCTGTGGCAGTTGACCCTGGCGCACGTCACTGGCCAGTAGCTTGAGCACCCGCCCCTGTGGCCAGCGCTCCAGACCGTAGGTCGTCGACGCCCCCCACAGCTCCGGCCCGGCGAACACTTGCAGCACCCGGTTGGCCGGCCAGCGCGGCAGTTGCACGATCAACGCAACCGGGTACGTCATCCCCGGCTGCAGCGGGGTTGCGCCACGGATGTCTGCGCACATCCGGGTGATATCCCGCTCAAGCTGCATCCGCCGCAAGGTATCGGCCAGCAAGGCCGGCACCGGTTCGTGATGCACATACATATGACGCAGTACCTGCTCGTCGCACGCGCTGATGCTGGCGGCGCGTTCGAGCATGGCATCGTCCAGGCCCTCGGCCAGCACGCCGATGCGCCGCAGCAATTGGCGTCGCGGCCAGTTCAGCGGTTGCTCGCCTTCGAAGGTCCAGGTGCCCTGGCCATTGTGTTCAAGCAGTGGTTGGTGGGCCTGCGCATCCTCGGGATGCACCAGCCGCCATCGTTGCTGCTGGGTATCGAAACGCTGCTGGTACCAACGCTCGTCCAGGCGCAGGTAATGCTGCCCCTCATGCAAGTACTGGCCCAGCTGGTTGGCCTGGGTGGTGGCTGGGATCTCGACCTTGCTGGCGTAGCCGCTCAGGTCGGGCTTCCACAAGCGCCTCTGGCCGTTGGCCAGTTCCACGCGGCTCAGGCTGTCGACAAAGGCCGAAGGATGCAGGGCCACGCCCGCCGCCCCCAGCCCGACCACCAGCCCCAGGTTCAGGCCCAGCGATTCCAGGTGTGCCAGTGCTTGCGCGGTTTCCCTTGCCTCCCAGGCTTGAACACCGTCGAACAGATCACCCATCATCTGTGCCCCGGCCACCGCCAGCATCACCTCGTTCAAGCCAGGTATCACGAAGGCTGCCGCGTTGAGTACATTGACCGCGATACCCAGCCAGCTGTCCAGCCGCTGCAGCCGTGCGGCGTAGTTTTCATCACCTGTCGGCACCGCCAACACCCGGGCATTGGCCTTCAGCCGACGGACCTGCAGGTCCTGCAGGGTATCCCACAGCGCCCCCGTGAGCACCCGCTCGACCACGTCCAGACGCGGTTGCGCAAGCGGCTGGCGAACCTCGGTGTTGCCCTGGTAGCGCACTTCGAACAAGGTGTTTTGCAGACGCTGGATAAACTCGGCCTTGAGCGCCTGCGGCACTTTGGCGGCGATGGCGCGACTGTATCCGGGCGACTGCAGGCTGATGGCCAGATCCTTGGCAAAGTCGCTGGTCGAGTTGTATTGCTTGAGCGGATACAAGGGCGCACCGGCGATCCAGGCAACACAGCGCTCGGTCCGGTTGCTGCTGTCAGGGTCGGGACCGATCAGCAGCACATCACTCAGTTCACACCCCAGGATGGCGATGCGTCGGCACACCACTGGCTTGTCGTCGAGCATGGCGCGCCCCTGAGTGGCGAGGGTCTGCAGCATCTGCCAGACCGGTTCGCTGATTTCACTCTTCATCCGCGCACGCTGCAGTAACACCTGAAAATCAGTACGGTTCGCAGCGGCCATCTGCTCGCCCAAGAGGGCCTTGCCAACTGCACTGTCGTACACCTGCTGCAGGTGCTCCTGGTAGCGCTGGCCAAGGTCGAGCGTGCGGCACAGGCTAGCAAAGTCTTCACCCTTGAGCTCAAGCTTGGCTGTTTCGTCTCCCTCACGCGTCAGGAAACTGAAGTGAAAATCTTCATTGGCCTCGAAGTTCTGCAGTGCAGCCTCCAGCAGGCTGGTTTCGCGCCCAGGCCCCTTGATCACCTGCCGCGAGCCGATGGTTTCGCTAGCCCAGCGGTGCAGCCGGGCGTTGCGCACATCCAGTTGCAGGCCGTGCTGTTCGTGCAGCGCCTGGGTCAACAGCGGCGCGGCAAAATCGGTGATGCTTTTGAGTGTCGACAGACTCTGGGCCAGAGCCCAGCGCGCGCGCTGCTGTGCGCTCACGGCGCTGAGCAACGCGCTCTGCGCGGCCTGGCTGGCGTCATTGAACCAGGGCTTTGCTTGAGCGCTGGAGTCGACATGGATGGCGCGCTGGCTGTGCAGCAACGCATGCAAGTTGTTGCGATCAAGGTGGCGCAGCCTGGGTTTCAAGGCAGCATGCAGGCGATTTTGATGGAAAGACGTAACGTCTTGGGAATCGGTCATGGCCGGGTTACCTGATGTTAGAGGGTCCATCAGGTAACCCGAACAGCGCTGCGCCTTGGCGATAGATAGTTACTGCCTGTGCTCAGTCCGCCTGGCCTATGGGCATCGCTGCCGCGGCCGGGCCGGCATCCGGGGTCACTACCTGGCTCAGGTCGATATGCTTGAACACCGGCTTCGCCCCCAGGCGGGCATTGAAACGGGTGTTGAAACTGAAGTCGTCTTCGGTGGGCACGGCCAGCGAGCGCCCATACACGGCGGCGCTGGCGAGCGGATCGTAGCCCAGCAACTGCAGCAAGGTCGGGAAAATGTTGTAGTGGCTGGAGCGGTCCTTGTTGGCGCTCAGGTGCGCCTGCCAGTCGAGGGTTTGCAGGCCCTGGCCCTGGATCACCACCAGCGGCACCAGGCCCTCCTCCTCTACCGGGTCACTGTCGCAATGGGTATTGAGGCCCGGGTTGCCGCGCTCGTGCAGGTCCTGGCCATGGTCGGAGGTGTAGATCAGCACGGCCTGGCTCAGGTCGGCCTGGGCGAACAGGCGTTGGAAAAACTCGCCGACGTTCCACATCAGGCTGTTCTTGTACGAATTGCGATACAGCACCCAATCCTGCGGCTGGCCAGAAAAGCCATCGCGCTGGCCGGTATCGGTGATGTCGGCGTACTTGCCACGGGGCAAGGCCGGGCGGTAGTGCATGAAGTCGTCGGGGTATTTGTCGTGCACCGGAAAATGCACGCCGACCTTGTTCATCACGATCAACTGCGGTTTGCCGTCGCCAAGCAGTTCGATCAACTTGGCCACGGCGGCCATGTCGCGATCGCGCACCGGGGTGCTGTCGAACTGAATGAACTGGTCGATATCGCGTTTCTCGGCATCGTTCATCAGGTTCTGCAGGTTGCCACCGGTGCGCTGGGCATCGATGTACACGGTACCCAGGCCTGCCGCCTTGGCGTACTGCCAGATTGACGGCAAGGTCGAGTTGATGCGCAGGTAGTCGTCGCGGGTACCGCCATAACGCAAGGTTACGTTGGTGTCGGCACTGCAGTTGGCGATCGAGGCGGCATAACCGTAGTTGAAAATGCGTGCCCCGGGCTGGGCCTGGTTGAGCTGGCTGCGCACGCCTTGGGCGGTGTTCAGGTCCAGGTAGTTGCCCGACACGCTTTCGTCGATGATCAGCACGATATCCCGGGCCATGGCCGGGCCGCTGCGGGCCAGGGTCACCGGCTCCCGGGGGCCGACGCTGTCGTGCAGCGCTTCGTAGAGCATCAGGTTGGAATAAGCCAGCGGCGTGAACATGATCGGCAGGCCGCGGGCGCCCTCGCCGGCACGCACGAACAGGATTGCGGTGAGCAGACCGATGCCCAGCAGCGGCGCGGCCCAAGGCAGCACCCGCGGGCCGGGCATGGTATGCCGAGGGCGCAGTCCCAGGCCCAGCAGCAACAGCACCGAGCGGGCCGCTACTTGCAGGATCACACGCTGGTACTGCTCGATGGCATCGCCAATAAAGCCACCGGAATAAACCATCGAGATAAAACCGCTGTAAGTCAGGTAGTCAGCGGTGATGCGCGTATAGGCATCGAAAAACACTGCGCTGGCGGTAAACACCAGGGCCAGCCCCCAGCGCAACCCGCCCTGGCGAATGTTGGCGGCGCAGAACAAGGCCAGCACCAGCAGGCAAAACACGCCGACGAACAACACCAGCGCCGGGTTCAGGCCAATCGCCTGCACGCGCTCAAAATAATAGGGGTAGTTGCTCAACAGGTAGAGCGCGAGCAGCAGCTCCTTGAAATATCTGTGCATCTCTCCCTCGCCAGAAACCGTGCAAGCGACCCGGACACTCACACGTTAGCAGTGCCCTGACAAAGCGCAAACCGGAACAACGTCAATTTTCTGACTAAACTTGGCGACGCCAATTCTGACAATTCAAAAACGCGAAAGCGTTGCATTCGTGAAGCAGCCACATCCGCAAACGCCTTGTTTATCGCGGGCTTCGACCGTTCATCGTTTTGCGATGCGGCAATTGGCCAGTGCTTACGCAAGCTAACCCTCGGATTTAGAAAGGCTTGATAGCAAAAAGCGGAAATCGTAGCGAGTGTAAATGCGACGAAACATGCCATTTGATTGACACAACTTCCCACGGGTGGGCTATACCGAAATCACACCACTGTTTCATCCTCATTACTCCATACGAGGCACGCCGACATGGACGTGAGCGTATTTGGCACCGGCTATGTCGGTCTTGTGCAAGCTGCGGCCCTCGCAGACGTAGGACACCGGGTTCTGTGCGTCGATGTTGATACCCACAAGATCAGTCAACTGCGTCAGGGCGTACCGCCGATCAGCGAACCCGGTCTTTCGAGCATGCTCGAAGAGAACATCAAGGAAGGCCGCCTGCTGTTCAGCACCCAGGCCAGTGACGCGGTCAGTCACGCCGAACTGATCTTCATCGCCGTCGGCACGCCCCCGGATGAAGACGGCTCGGCCGACCTCTCCCATGTCCTGGGGGTGACCCGGCAGATCGCCGAGTTGATGGAGGCCGATCGCACCCTGATCATCAAGTCCACCGTTCCGGTCGGCACCGCCGACAAGGTCGCGGCCCTGGCGTGCGACGAACTGCAGCGGATGGGCAAAGGCGCGCTCAAGGTGCGGGTGGTGTCCAACCCCGAGTTCCTCAAAGAAGGCAGCGCCCTGGCCGACTGCATGCGCCCGGACCGGATCATCGTCGGCACCTTGGATGCCCAGGCCCACGACCAGCTCGCCGAGCTCTACGCGCCCTTCTGCCGTAACCATGAAAAGCTCATGTTCATGGACAACCGCAGCGCCGAGCTGACCAAGTACGCAGCCAACGCCATGCTCGCCACGCGCATCAGTTTCATGAACGAACTGGCCAACCTCACCGAGCACCTGGGCGCCGACATTGAAGCGGTACGCAAGGGCATCGGCTCCGATCCGCGCATCGGCTACCACTTCATCTACCCAGGGTGTGGCTTTGGCGGCTCGTGCTTTCCCAAGGACCTGCGCGCCCTGCTGCACACCGCTGAACGCAGCGGCATGCCGCTGCGCTTGCTGCAAAGTGTCAGCGAGGTCAACGACAGCCAGCGCCAGATTCTCTTCGCCAAGCTCCAGCAGCGCTTCCCCGGCAGCCTGGCCGGCAAGTCGATTGCCGTCTGGGGCCTGGCCTTCAAGCCCAACACCGACGACATGCGCGAGGCGCCGAGCCGCTACCTGATGGAAGCACTATGGGCCGAAGGCGCCACCGTCTGTGCCTTCGACCCCGAGGCGATGTCCGAATGCCGGCGCATCTACGGCTACCGCAAGGACCTGCAGCTGTGCGCCACCCGCGACGACACCCTGGAAGACGCCGACGCCCTGGTGATCTGTACCGAGTGGAAGAACTTTCGCGTGGTCGACTTCGCCTTGCTGGCCAAGAAGCTGCGCAGCCGCCTGATCATCGACGGGCGCAACCTGTACAACCCCGATCAGGTCGCAAGCTTCGGCCTGAGCTACAGCGGTATCGGCCTGCGTCAGGTCCAGCCCGAGGTACCGGCGCCATGAAGATCCTGGTCACCGGCGCCGCCGGTTTTATCGGCGCTCACTGCAGCCTGCGCTTGTTGCGCGACGGTCATCAGGTGATCGGCCTGGACAACTTCGACGATTACTATGACCCGGCGCTCAAAGAAGCGCGGGTACGTTGGGTCGAAGCCCAAGCGGGCGCGTTCACCCTGCACCGCCTGGACCTCAACGATGGCGCCGGCATGGCCGAACTGTTCGCCAGCGAGCAACCCGAGGTGGTGATTCACCTGGCCGCGCAAGCCGGGGTGCGCTACTCGCTGGAAAACCCAAGGGCCTACATCGACAGCAACCTCAGCGGCTTTTTGAACATTCTCGAAGGCTGCCGTCGCCATCCGGTGCAGCACCTGCTGTATGCCTCGTCGAGCTCGGTATACGGCGCCAACCAGCACACCCCGTATCGGGTCCAGGATGCCGTCGACCATCCGCTGTCGCTGTATGCCGCAACCAAGAAAGCCAACGAGGCCATGGCCCACAGCTACAGCCACCTGTTCGGCATCCCGGCCAGCGGCCTGCGCTTTTTTACCGTGTACGGCCCCTGGGGCCGCCCGGACATGTCACCGATCCAGTTTGCCCGGGCGATTGCCGAAGGCCGGCCGATCCAGCTGTTCAACTACGGCCAGCACCAGCGCGACTTCACCTACATCGACGACATCGTCGAGAGCCTGGTGCGGCTGATTCCGCTGGCGCCACAGGCCAACCCGGGCTGGAACCGCGAACACCCGGACCCGGCCAGCAGCCACGCGCCCTGGCGGCTGTTCAACATCGGCGGCCAGCGCCCGGTGGAACTCACCGACTACGTGGCGCTGCTGGAAAAACACTTGCAGCGCAAAGCCGCCATCGAACTGCTGCCGTTGCAACCGGGCGATGTACTGGCCACCTGTGCCGATACCAGCACCCTGGAGCAGGTTACCGGCTTCACCCCCCTGGTTTCACTGGATGAAGGGCTCGGGCGTTTTATTGCCTGGTTTCATCAGTACTACCCGCAACTTGACCGGGACGCGGTGCGGGTCAACGGGCAAGCGCCCGCGCATCAACGGAGAACGGTATGACAGGACAACCTAAAAGTGCGCAACTGCAGGCACTGTATCAAGACAAGCGCATGGACCCCGCGCATCGCCAGCGCATCGACGCAGCGATTCATATGCAAGGCCGTGGCTGGCTGACCGGCCGCCCTGGCGGGCGTCCCTGGACCCTGTCGCGCACCAACCGGGTGGTCGCCTGTTTTGGCGCCTTGTGCATCCTGGCGGTGATTTCGCCACTGCTGCTGGGCATCGCCGCCGTGGTCAAGTTCAGCAGCCCGGGCCCGGTGTTCTTCGTGCAGAAGCGCACCGGTTACCGCGGCCGCACTTTCGGCATGTACAAGTTCCGCACCATGGTCGCCAACGCCGAAGCCCTGAAGGATTCGGTGCGCCACCTGAACAAACACGGCGCCGATGCCATCGATTTCAAGATCGACAAGGACCCGCGCGTCACCCCGATCGGCCAGTGGCTGCGGCGCAGCAGCCTGGACGAGTTGCCCAACCTGTTCAACGTGGTGCGCGGTGACATGCGCCTGGTCGGCCCGCGCCCCACGTCGTTCAACGCCTATCGCTACAAAGACAACCACCTCGCGCGCCTGAGCATCTACCCCGGCATGACTGGCCTCTGGCAGATCTCCGGACGCAGCGACATAGACTTCGACCAGCGAGTCGAACTGGACCTGAGCTACATCAACGAACAGAGCTTGATGCTGGATCTTAAGATCCTCCTCAAAACTCCCTTCAAAGTCTTCAGCGGCCACGGAGCAAGTTGAATGGACGGTTCTACTTCAAGAAGTCTGACGATCGCCACCCCGAGCGAAACCAACCTGACCTCGACGGTGCTCGACGAGGACCAGCGCATCCTGTTGCTGACGGCTGCCAATACCGGCAGCGGCACCAGCACCAGCGCCCTGGCCTTCGCCAGCCAGTTGGCGTTGATGAGCGGCGGCCCGGTCTTGCTGGTCGACAGCAGCCCCAGCGGCAACAACCTCAGCCAGCAGTTGAACCTGCACAAGTTGCGCGGCTTCAACGACCTGATGTTCGACCAGGATACCCCGCCGCTGATGCAGGACTGCATCGTGCGCCTGTCCGACCAGCCGTTCGACGTGCTGCCGGCCGGCACCTACAAGCGTGGCAAGGAGCGCCTGAACCCCGATCTGCTGCGGGTACTGCTCAAGCACATGGGCGAGCACTACCGCTTTGTGGTGGTCGACGGCGAGGCGGTGTACGCCAGCGCCGACAGCCTGATTATCGGCACCCTGGTCGATGGCGTGATCCTGGTGGTATGCGCCGAGGAAACCCGCTGGGAAGTGGCCCAGGCTGCCGCCCAGCGCCTGACCCAGGCCGGCGCCAGGCTGATCGGCAGCGTGTTCAACCGGCGCAAGTACTACATGCCCAAGTGGCTGTACAACAACCTTTAGGCCAGTGGACCAGGAGCCTCACATGAAATACACAACGCTTGCGCTGTGCCTGCTGACCCTGGCCGGCTGCGCCAATCAGGACACCCGGCAGATGCCGGTACAGATCATGACCGCCGCCCCTGGCAACGCCCAGGACGCCGAACTGCCGCGCAGCGAACAAGTGCTGCGCCCACAGGACGTGCTCGATGTGATCTTCCACATCAGCACCAGCGGCTCGGCCTCCTACCGCATCCAGTCTGGCGACACCGTCGGCCTGGCTTTCCCGGCGGCCAGCTCGCTCAACGGCAACCAGTTGGTGCTGCCTGACGGTACCATCGAACTGCCGCGGGCCAACACCTCGGTGAACGTTGCCGGGCAAACCCCGGATGAAGCCCGGCGCACCATCCAGCAGGCGTACCGCAACAAGCGCCTGTTCCAGCCGGGGCGTGACAACGTCACCGTGCAGGTGATCAGCCCGCTGACCAACGAGCAGAACCTCAAGAGCGCCCTCAACCACCCGGCCACCGGCATGAGCCGCGAGATCACGGTGGGCAGCGACGGCCAGGCGAGCTTCCCGGAAATCGGTTCGGTACCGCTGCAGGGCATGACCGTCACCCAGCTGCAAACCTACCTGAACAAACGCTACGCCGACCTGCCGGGGCGGATGACCGTGGACGTGATGCTCAAATCCACCGCCGTCAACGAGATCTACGTGTTGGGTGAAGTCGGCCAGCCCGGCGCCTACCCGATCCGCCGCCCGGTGTCGGTGCTCGAAGCCCTGACCCTGGCCCGTGGCCCGAACATCAAGGCGCGGCTCGACTCGGTGGTGATCATGCGCCGCAACGGCAACCAGGTGCAGGCCGTGCCCTACAACGTCGACAAGGCCCTGGATGCCAGCGCCGCGCAAGTGGCCTACCTGCAACCGGACGACATGCTGTATGTGCCCAAGACCAAGCTTGCCAGCGCGGGCGACCTGGCCCGGCAACTGGCTGACGTGGTGCTGTTCCAGGGCGTGGGCTTCAGCTTCGGTTATCGCGTTGACAACAAAGACAGCGACAACAACTAATCCCAGGCGGGTATCCGAGCATGAACACAAAAGAAAACTACCTGCATGAATTCTTCAGGATCTTCTTCGCCAACCGCCAGTTGGTGAAACGCGTGTTCCTGGTTTTCGCAGTGATCGCCTTGCTGTTGCCGCTGGTGCTCAAACAGAGCTTCGACATCACCGCCGAGGTGATCGTGCAGTCGAAAAAACTCTCCCAGAGCGATACCAACACCACCCTGGCCCAGGAGACCGACAAGTTCATCCCGCCCTCGCTGGCCGACATGGAAACCGAGAGCAATATTCTGCGTTCGCCCACCCTGATTCGCGAAACCATCAGCCAGTTGCGCGACGAGGGCAAGTACGAAGTACCGCCCAGCTTCATGCAACGGGTGGTGTTCGGGCCGATCCGCAACGCGGTCATCAACCCGCTGCGCGAGTACGTGGTCAACCCGGTGCGCACGATGTTCGGCCTGGAAGTCGACCCGGTGCGCGACACCCAGCTCGACACCCTGACCGACGACGCCATCAAGGACCTGAAGGTCGAAACCCTGCCCGGCTCCAACGTGGTCTCGGTGACCTACAGCTTCCCTGATCCGAAACTGGGCACGCTGTTCGTCAGCCGCCTGCTCGACAACTACCTGCGCAATCGCCAGAACCTGCAGTCCAACGAGCTGCCCGAACAGTTCTACGAGCAGAAAAAGCTGCAGTACCAGGTGCGCATGGATGACCTTGAAGGCAAGCGCCTGGGGATGCTCGAAAGCATCGGCTCCTCAGACCCCAAGGAAGAGATCACCTTCCGCCTGAATGCCATCAACACCGAAGAACAGGCGCTGAACCAGTACCGCGACCGCCTGCTGCAAAGCCAGCAGTGGCTGGACTACCTGAAAACCAGCCTGGCCGCCGCTGGCAACGCCAACATGCGCGATTTTGCCTTCCCCTACACCTTCACCACCACGGTCGACAACGTGGCCTTCGAAGACCGCGAGATCAAGCAGCTCGGTGAACAGCTGACCACCCTGGTGCTGACTTACGTCAGCGACCTGGCAGTGTTCCAGCCCGGCAGCGAGCAGATGCTGCTGCAGCGCGAGCAAATCGCCAAGACTCGCCAGCAGTTCCTCAAGATCGTCGCCAACCGCATCAAGGAGCGCGAGAAAGACCTGGCCGTGGTGCAGAACGTGATCGCCCAGAAGACCGCGCGTATCGCCGACTTCAAAGGCCGCGTGCACCAGTTGCAAGAAACCCAGAGCAAGGCACGCCAACTCGACACCGAGATCGACGCCCTGCACAAGGCCTACTTCACCTACACCCAGCGCTACGAAGAATCGCGCGGCGCCGACCTGCTGGCAGGCCTGTCCAACGCGCGAATCCTCAGCGCACCGTACGAGCCTGCCGAGGCGGCGTTTCCCAAGCCGCTGCTGATCGTACCGTTCGGCATGCTCACCGGCCTGCTGCTGGCCATTGCCCTGGTGTATGTCAAAGAGTTCTTTGACCGTCGCTTCAAGCACCCGGCGCAAATCAGCCATCAACTGGACCTGCCAGTACTGCTGGTGATCAACGACCAGACCCCGGAAACCCCCAACCCCTACAAGGGCTGGTCGCTGCCGCGGCTGGTGCACTGGGTGCGCAATTGAACGCAGCCCTGACCCCGCAGCGGCCGATCCTGCACCTGCTCAGCAGTGGCGGTTTCTACGGCGCCGAGCGAATGCTGCTGGACCACTGCCAGGCTACCCCGGGACAGCACCAGGTGCTGTTCCTCGGGGCCCCGGAGCAACTGGTGGCGCGTTTTCGCGCCGCCGGCGTGGCCTGCCAGACTTGCAATGGGGTGGGCGAGCTGCTCAGCGAACTGCGCCTGCGCCACGACCAGCAGCCGCTACTCAACAGTCACAACTTCAAGGGCCTGGTGTACGGCTGGCTGGGCGCGCGGTTGTGGCGCCTGCCGATGGTCGCCACCCAGCACGGCTTTACCCCCAGCAGCCGCAAGCAGCGTTTTTACACTTGGGTCAACCTGCAGCTGTGCCGCACCGCCACCGTCGAACGGGTGATCTGCGTGGCCGAAAGCATCAAGCGCATCCACCGCCAGGCCGGGGTTGCCGAGCACAAGCTGCAGGTGATCCCCAACGGCTTGCCGGAAGCCGACGCCCTGCCCGCACGCCACGACGGCGGTGGCCGCTGGCTGGCCGGTTATGTCGGGCGCTTGAGCTGTGAAAAAGGCCCGGACCTGTTCCTCGATACCCTGATCCCGCTATGCCAGCGTCATCCGCAGCTCGATGCGGTGATGCTCGGCGAAGGCCCTGAGCGTGACGCCCTGCAAGCACGCATCGACGCCGCCGGCTTGAGCCAGCGCATCCGCCTGCCGGGGTTTCAGGCCGACATGCGCCAGTGGATGGCGCGCCTGGACGCCCTGGTGATCAGCTCACGCACCGAGGGCACGCCGATGATCCTGCTCGAAGCCATGCAAGATGGTGTGCCGGTGGTGGCCTTTGGCGTTGGCGGTATCCCGGATGTGATCGAACACGGGCGCAGCGGCCTGCTGGCCCGGCCCCTGGCGGTGCAAGAGCTGGCCGCCCAGCTTGAGGCGCTGATGCTCGACCCGGCCCAGGCCGGCGAACTGATCGCCCAGGCGCGGCGTACCCAACGCGAACATTATCACCTGCCGACGCTGGCGCAACGCTGGGCCCGGGTCTACCTGGGCACGGCCACGGAGACCTGCGCATGATCATTCCCCTGTCATTGATCGGCCTGCTGGCGATTGCCTGCCTGGCCCTGCTCGCCAGCCCCTACCCGTTCCTCGCGCCTGGCGCGGTGATCGGCCTGGCCGGTTTACTGGCGCTGTACAAACGCCCGGCCTGGGGGCTGCTGGCGATCATCACCCTGGTGCCGCTGGAAGGCCTGTTCAAGGACAGCGACCTGACCGCCACCAAACTGATCGGCGCGGCCCTGGCCCTGGTGCTGGTGCTGCAACTGGCAGTCAAGCAACTGCCTGGCGAGCGCCTGCGTAGCAGCATGTGGCGCCTGCTGCTGGGTTTTCTGGCGCTGTACCTGCTGAGTTTTTGGGCCAGCGACAGCAGCGAGATGTCCCTGGGGCATTTGCGTGAACTGGCGGTCGGCCTGCTGCTGTTCGGCATCACCCTGCTGGTCGGCCGCGACCTCAACCTGCCGATGCTGTACCGGCTGGTGACCCTGAGCGTCGGCCTGACCTGCATCATGGCCATGGTCTCGGCCAAGTACCAGGACGAAGGCCGCGCCGCAGGTCTGCTGGAAGACCCCAATGTATTCGCCATGCTCATCGCCATTGCCGTACCGATGGCCCTGTGGCTGGTGTTCAACAGCCCCCAGCGGCTGCAGAAGCTGTTCTGGATTGCCTGCTGCATCCTGCTGCTGGCGGGCATGACCAAGACCAACTCACGCTCAGGCCTGGTGGTGCTGTTGATCAGCCTGGGGATTGTCCTGGTGCACTACCGCACCCAGGTCGCCCACCTGCGCCCACGGCACCTGGGCTTTGCCATGCTGGGCCTTGCGATCCTGCTGCCGACCATGGTGGCGCTGATGCCGGAAAGCTATGTGGCGCGCATCCAGTCGCTGGCGCTGCTCAAGTCCGGGGTCAACGCCTTCAAGGATGACTCCCTGGGCCGGCGCTCGTCGTACATCGTGGTCGGCAGCAAGATGATCCGCGAGCACCCGGTGCTCGGCACCGGCCCCGGCACCTTCCCTTTGCACTACGCCACCACCGGCTACGCCAAGGCGTTCTCGGCCAACCGCAAGGTCGGCGATCTGTACCGCCGGGCGCACAACACCTACCTGGAAATCTTCAGCGAAGTCGGCATACCGGCGGGCATCCTGTTCGTCAGCATGGTGCTGCTGGCCCTGTACAACGTCTGGTACGCCCGGCGACTGTGGCTGCAGCAAGGTGACCATTACCAGGCTGACCTGCTCACACACCTGTGCATGAGCATGCTCGCCATCAGTTTGTTCCTGATGTTCTTGAGTGCGCCCAACCACAAATACCTGTGGATCATGCTGGCGCTGTCCAGCGTGCTGCGCCTCAAAGCCGAGCAGGCACGCCTGGCGCAGGAGAAGGCATGAAGGTCAGTGTCGTGGTACCGATGTTCAACGAAGCCCGGCACATTGCCCGCACCCTGCAGTCGGCCCTGAAAGCCGCCGCCGATGCCGGCCTGGAGTGCGAGCTGATCGTCGTCGACAACGGCTCCAGCGACGACGGCCCGCAGATCGCCCGCAGCCTCGGCGCCCAGGTGCTGAACCTGCCGGGGCTGACTATCGGCGCCCTGCGCAACCGTGGGGTGCAGGCCAGCAGCGGCGAATGGCTGGCGTTTCTCGATGCCGATATCGAAGTACCGGAGCACTGGCTGAGCCTGCTGCTGGAGCTGCATGCCGAAGGCCGTGGCGACGTGTTTGCCCTGGACTGCGACACCCCGCGCCAGGCGCCCTGGTTCGCCCGCGCCTGGCAACGGCGCACCTTGCGCGCAGGCTTGCCGGCGCTGCACCCGATGCAGTGGCTGCCGACCCCCAACCTGCTGATGCAACGGCACTGGTTCGACAAAGTCGGCGGCTTTAGCGAAACCCTGCGCACCGGTGAAGACAAGGATTTTACCTGGCACCTGAACAAGGCCGGCGCGCGTCTGCTGGCCTTGCGCGACCCGGTGGTGTTGCACTGGGGCTATGAAGGCAGCTTGAGCGAATGGTTGGGCAAGGAGCTGTGGCGCCAGGGCAGCAACCTGCAACTGCTGCGCAGCAATGGCCCAAGCCTGCGTCTGCTGCGCTTTCCGCTGCTGTCACTGGGGGTCTGGGTACTCGATGCCTTGGCCTTGTCGGCCTTGCTCGGCGGCTTCCCGCACCTGGCGCTGTTGCTGCTGCTGCTCACCACCCTGCCGGCGCTGGCACTGAGCCTGCGCCAGAGCCTGAAACACCGTGACCTGTTGTTCGCCCTGCAGCTCTGGGGCCTGCACTGGGTCCGCCTGCACCTGGCCGGCGCGGCCTTCGTGCTCAGCCTGTTCAACTGGAACGCAAGGAGGCCCGCCCGTGGCTGAGTTCATCTTTTGGTTATGCCTGTTGCTGCCGTTCTATGCCTGGCTTGGCTACCCCTTGCTGCTGACCCTGGTGGGGCCGTTGTTCCCCCGTCACGCACCCGCGCCGCTGGCGCCGCAACGGGTCAGCGTGGTGGTGGCCGCGCACAACGAAGAACGCAATATCGACAACAAGCTGCGCAACCTGCTGGCTCAGGATTACCAGGCCCAAAGCCTGCAGATCGTCGTCGCCAGCGATGGCTCGAGCGACCGCACCGTGGCCCTGGCGCGCAGCTTCGACGACCCGCGCATCAAGGTCCTCGACCTGCCGCGCATGGGCAAGAACAGCGTACTCAACGTCGCCGTCACCCAGTGCACGGGCGATATCGTGGTGTTCACCGACGCCGATGTGCACTGGATCGACGGCACCCTGGCGGTGCTGCTGGCGCCGTTTGCCGACCCGCAGGTCGGTGGCACCGTGGGCAAGATGATCATCCCGGTGGCCGGCAAGGGCCTGAGCCTGGGCGAAAGCCTGTACCGCCATTACGAAGCCTGGCTGCGCCGGGTGGAGAGCCGCACCGGCTGCACGGTGTCGGCCGATGGTGCCCTGCAGGCGCTGCGCCGCGAGCTGTACCAGCCAATCCCGGCGCGGGTCAACGATGACTTCTACATCAACACCTGCGCACCGGTGGCCGGCAAGCGCGTGGTGTATGTCGACCAGGCCCAGGTGCTCGACCAGGGCGTCGACGAAGCCGAGCGTCAGTTCAGCCGCCGCCAGCGCGTCACCGTTGGCGGACTGATCAGCCTGGCCGAACGCCGCGAACTGCTCAACCCGCTGCGCCACGGCCTGTACGCCGTCGCCTTGATCAGCCACAAACTGATCCGCCGCCTGGCACCGGTACTGCTGGTGCCGCTGCTGCTGGCCAACCTGTGGTTGCTCGACGGCCACGGTTTTTATCGCCTGACCCTGGCCGCGCAACTGATCGGCTATGCCATTGCCATCGCCGGTCTGCTGGATGTGCGTCAGCGCCTGCCCAAACCGTTTCGCCTGGCGGCCTTTGTGCTGGTGACCCTGGCCGGCATGAGTGTCGGCCTGTGGCAGTTTTTGCGCGGGCACAGCTACAACCAATGGACCCCCGACCAGACTCGATGAGCACCTGACATGCCGATAAAAACCAGTATAAAGCGTGCCAGCGGTTGGCTGTACCTCAACTCCCCCAAGGGCCGCAGCCAGTTGCGCGGCGCCGGGGTGATCCTCATGCTGCACCGGGTGCTGGCCGACGACAATAGCGCCGCCCTGCCGCACCGCAACGAACTGTGCGTCGGCCCCCAGGCCTTCGAGCGCCTGCTGCGCTGGCTGCACCGCCACTTTGAGTGCGTGCACCTGATGGACCTGCTCAACGCCCACCAACACCCACGCAGCGGCAACCGGCCCAAGGTCGCCCTGACCTTCGACGACGGCTGGCGCGACAACGCCCTCAACGCCTTCCCGCTGCTGCAGCAGTACCAGGTGCCGGCGAGCATCTTTTTGTCTACCGACTACATCGGCAGCCGCCAGCGTTTCTGGTGGGAAAGCCTCGGCGAAACCCTGTGGGGCAGCCATGGCGAAATCGCCCGCCGGGCACTGATCGAGCAACTGCGCAAAATCGGCCGGCCGCTGCCGGCGGCCTACTTCATGAGCGACCGCCCGCACTCACGCAGCCAGGCCCTGGGCAAGTACCTGCAAAGCCTGAAAACCCTGAGCCCCATGGCCCTGCACCACCTCACCGACGCCTGCCCGGCCGAATCCCTGCCCCAGGCCCTGGACTGGAACCAGGTGCGCCACCTGGAAAACTCCGGGCTGATCAGCTTTGGCCCCCACGGCGCCAGCCACGCACTGCTGCCGGGCCTGGACGACCAGCGCCTGGAAGAAGAACTGAGCCGCAGCCACTACGCCCTGCAACAAGGCTGCAAGCAGCCGCTGCCGGTGTACTGCTACCCCAATGGCGACCACGACGCCCGAGTGCGCGAGCGCCTCGCCGCGCACCGCTACCCCTTCGCCCTGAGCACCCGTGCCGGGATCTGCCAGGGCCATGACGACCCCCTGGCCCTGCCGCGCATCAGCGTCAGCCAGCGCAGCGCCAGCCGCCCGTCGCTGCTGGCCTGGCGCATCAGCCGCGGAGGCCGCCCATGAGCCGCAGCCACTATGTTCGCCACCTGCTGCTGAGCATGGGCACACGCCTGGCGATGATTGCCCTGCGGCTGATGCGCAACGTATTGCTCGCGCGCATCCTCGGCCCCAGCGAGCGCGGCCTGTTCGCCCTGCTCAGTACCCTGCCCGACCTGATCAGCGCCGCCACCAGCGGCGGCCTCAACACGGCGGTCGGCTACCAGGCGGCCAAGCAACGCAATATGGGCCTGCTGCTCAGCCAGGTGCTGATCTACGGCTGCCTGGTGGCCGGCGCCCTGACCCTGATCTGCGTGGCCCTGGCCCGGGAATTCGGCACTGAACTTGAAGTGACCACCCAGCTCGGCCTGCTGGCCTGGCTGTTGCTGCTGGCCGTGCCGCTGACCGTGCTCAAAAGCGGCCTGCTGACCCTGCACAACGCCACCGGCGGCGTCGGCGCCTTCAACGCCCTGCGCCTGACCGAATCGCTGGTGCCGCTGCTGCTGTTTGTCGGGATGTTCTGGATGTGGCAGAACGCGGCGCTGGAAGCGGCGCTGATCAGTTGGCTGCTGGGCCTGAGCCTGGTGGTGGTGCTAGGCCTGTACTGGCTTGGCCGCCAGCACTCGATCCGCTTGTGCTGGGACCGCAGCGGCCAGCGCGAGCTGCTCTCCTTCAGCGCCAAGAGCCACCCGGACCTGTTGTTCCAGCAGGTGATATTGCGCTCCGACTACCTGTTCATCAGCGCCATGCTCGGCAGTGCTGCGCTGGGCCATTACGCCATGGCCAGCGCCGCCGCCGAACTGCTGCTGATCGTTCCCGAAGCGGTCACCACGCCGCTGATGAAGCGCCTGCTGCAGCAGGACGCCGGCATGGACAAACTCACCCCGCTGGCCCTGCGCCTGACCGCCACGGTGATGCTCTGCGCCTGCCTGAGCATGGCGCTGATCGGCGAATGGCTGATCGTTACCCTGTTCGGCGCCGAATACCAACCGGCGTATCCGGCGCTGCTGGCCTTGCTGCCGGGGCTGTTCGGCCTGTGCTACGCGAGCATCCTGCGCCTGGACCTGCTGGGCAAGAACCGCCCCGGCACGGTGTCGCTGATGATGGGTGTGGGCGCGGCCTTGAATCTGGTGCTCAACGTGCTGCTGATACCCACCTACGGCATTGTCGGCGCCGCCATGGCCTCCTCCATCGCCTACCTGGCAGTGACTCTGGCGATGCTGCTGCTGTACTGCAAACTCAGCGCCGTGCCGTTCTGGCAAACCCTGCTGGTACTGCCCAGCGACCTGGCGCCGCTACGGCAGATGCTGCAACGGCGGCCGGCATGAAGCGCACCGCCCTGGTGGTCACCAGCGTGCTGTTGAGCGCCACGCTGCAGGCTGCGCCATTGCGTTGGGGCGACCTGCGCGATGGCAGCCTGTACCTGCAACCGAGCAAGGCCGACACCTTGAGCGTCAGTTGGCAACCGGCCTGGCAGGCCGAGGCCAACCCCGAACATATCTACCTGCTCGATGGCCAGGGCCGCCTGCAGGCCGAACGGCCGATCAAGGCCAGCGAAACCCGTGGCCGGGTGCAATGGCCGCTGGCGCCGAGCAACAGCTATTACCAGTTGGAGATCCCCGGCTACAGCTTTCGCCGTTACCGCATCGAGCACGCCGACAGCACCCGCGCCCTGTTCGCCCCGGCCAAGGTGCACTTCAGTGCCGAAGTCGGGCCCAATGTCGAGCTGTACTTCCGTGTGCCCTCAGGCGTTAAAGCCACCCTGGCCGGCAAGTACCACGGCGGCGTGCGCGGCCTGCAGGTGCAACGTTTGAGTGACGGCCAGCAACTGAGCCTGACGCTCAAGCCCTACCCCGCCTACTGGCAGTTCGATCGCTTGCCGCTGCCGGTTTCCAGCAAAGCGCAGACCTTCCGCCTGCAATTGCAAGGCCGCGGCAAGGTGGCGTTCTGGCTCGACGGCAGCGCCAACCTGTTTGCCCAGCAGGCCGGACAACTGGGGCCGCTGCACAACGCCGACGGCCAGGTCGCGCTGACCCTGGGCCACAAGGTGCTGGGCCGCACCCCGGACCTGGGCGTCAACCTGCCCTATGTGCTGCCGCCGCCGTCCAGTTACGCCGTGCTTGATGCCCTGCGCCCGCAAGCGGCCGGCTTCTACAGCTTTGCCGACCTGCTAGCGCGCAAGCCCGGTTACGAGAACGAATTCCGCCGCTTCTACCAGCAACGCTACGCCATCAAACAGGACATCACCTTGCTGGCCGGCACCGGCCGCGAATCGGTTCTGGCCGCCGACCGCACCAGCAACGACGGCCTCGACGACTGGCTCGCGACTACCCGCAGCCTGGGCGGCAGCACCCTGCACTACCTGGCCTTCGCCGATGAACCGAACCTCAACTACAGCGACTACCCAACCTTTAGCCGCTACTTTCAGACCATGGCCGAGCGCGTACAACGCAGCCCCGGTGCCCGTGAAGCCGGGGTGCGCATCGCCATGCCGGCCAGCTCGCGGCTGGTCAACGGCCCCCTGCACGGCAGCAGCGAAAAGCGCATCGGCCTGGACTGGGCGCGGCGCCTGCTCAAGGACCACGGCCAGCAGATCGACGCTCTGGCCTGGCACGAATGGATGGTCCGTGACCTGCTGGCCACCCGCAGCTACCGCGATTCGGTGCGTCAGGCCGCCGAGCTGGTCGGGCTGGACGCCCAGGGCCGGCCGAACAAGGCCCTGCTGCTCGACCAGACCAACCTCTCCAGCGGCTCGAGCCTGAGCCCCTACGACCAGGAAACCCACTTCACCGCCCTGTGGTGGACCTCGGTAGTGATCAACGCCTCCCAGGACGGCCTGCTCGACATGCTCAACTGGTTCCACGTCGCCGATGAGCCCGAGTGGCCCAAGGGCATGGTGCGGGTGTTGGGCGAAAACCGCTTTGAACTCAAGCCCGTAGGCCTGGCCCAGCAGTTCATCCAGCAGCACTGGCTGGACCAGGTGCTGGCCCTGGACAACGACGCCTTCGAAGTCGACGCCCTGGCCATGGCCCGCGGCAAACAGCGCAGCCTGTTGGGAGTGAACAAAGGCGAGCGCCTGCAGCAGGTGAGCCTGGCCACCGAGCAAGCATGCCCCGAAGGTGCCCTGAGTTTCTTCGGCCCCGACAACCAGCCACGCAGCGCTCGCTTTACCTGCGAACGCGGCCGTATTCAGTTTCAACTGCCGGGGCAAACCCTGTTCGCCCTGACCTGGAGCGCGTCATGAGCGCGCACCTCACCTGCCCGAAACAGGAGGCACCATGAGTGCTTTGAGCAAAATCCAGGAACGTATCAAGCGCAAAGGACTGCGCAATACCCTCAACGCCGGGGTCAAGCGTTACCTGTTCTACCACTGGGAACTGCTGTGGATGGAACGCGACCTGGTAAGCCCCGTGCCGCCGCACAGACTCAAACCCTACCCGGCGTTGCGGGTCGAAACCATCACCGTGCATAACGTGCGGGCCTTTGCCAAACACTTTGGCGACCGCATCGAAACCATGCGCGAACTGGCCGCCGAAGGCCACACCGGGCTGATGTTCCTCGATGACGCCGGCGACACCGTGGCGTTTATCTGGGGCAGCCTGCGCCACTACCACGACCGCCACTACTACGGCTGCTGGTTCCCGGTGGAGCCTGGGCAGTTCTTCGAATTTGGTGGCGAACTCACACGCAAGTACTGGGGTACGCAACTGTCGGTAGACCTGCAGCTGGAACTTTGGAAGGCCATGGCCGCCCAGGGTTGCGACACCGTGGTGGACGTGTGCGAGAGCCACAACATCCCGGCGCTGAAACTTCACCTGCGCATGGGCTATAAAGAACAAGGGCGGGTGATGAATGTGTACTGCCTGTTCGGGCGCTGGAAGTTCTACCGCGAGACGCGCTACAGCGAATCGCGCCTGGAGGCCCTGCGCAAACCTGAAGCCAGCCCGGCCCCGGCCACGGTGACCTGAGCCTATGAGCCTTGACCTGCAGTGGTACCCGTCATTGGCGGCGGCGCAGTTCCCCGCCGCCGAGTACGAGCAACTGCGCCAGCACCTGGCCGACAGCACGCCGTTCAACCACCTGGGCTGGCTGCGTGCCGCCGAGGCGGCGCTGGCGGCCGGGCAACAATTGCAGGTACTGGTCGGCCGCGATCAGGGCCGGCTGTGCCTGTGCCTGCCGCTGATTCGCGGCAACGAGCGCTTTGGCCCGCTGACAGTGCAAGTGGTGCGCCACCTGGGCTATCCGCTCAGTGACCGCATCGCCCTGCTGTGTGATGTGCCCGCCAAGGCGGCCGGGCAGGTGTTGCGGGCGATCCGCACGCACTTGCCCCACGCCCTGCTGCAACTCGATGAAGTCCCTGCAGGCTCCAGCGTTCACAAGCTACTGCAGCGTTGGGCGCGGCGCAGCTCCACCTATGAGCAACGCCTGAACTGCCGGGTGCCGGTGCACCGCATCGTCCCTGAAGACCGTCAGGAAATCAGCGGCGACCCACGCTACAAACTGCGCCGCGCGCGCAAACGCATTGCCGCCTGCGGCGCCCAGGTACGCCGGGTGATTCCCGATGTCGGCAACATCAGCGAACTGCTCGACGCCATCAGCGCCGTCGAGGACGTCAGCTGGAAAGGCGACGACGACGTCGGCATCTTCTCTGGCCGAAAGCGCCGCCAATGGATGTACCAGGCCTTCACCGCGCTGGCGGCCCAGGGTTTGGTGCGCATGGTCCTGCTGGAGCTCGACGGGCGCTGCATCAGCTACCGCCTGGGCGTGTTCGAGCGCGGGAGGGTGTACGACTACAACCTCGCCTTCGTCCCCGCCTACGCGGGCCTGGGCAGTGGCCGCGTGCTGCTCGAGGAGTGGGTTCACTGGGGCCTGGACGACGGCTGGGAATGGGTCGATGCCTCGCGGGTGAGCCTGAACAACTCCAGCCACCAGTTGCACGAACGCATGAGCGGCGCCCTTGAGCACCAGCGTCAAAGCTTCTACAGCTGGCGCCCCAGCGGCCTGGCCCTGGGCTTGGCTTTGCGCCTGTGGCAACGCTTCAAACCACAGCTTCAACGCCTGCGCCACCGACCCTCGGCCCCGGCGGCCGAGCCCGTTTCGCCACAGGAGAACCCGGATGCCCTCACAGGTCATAGTCAACGCTGACGACTTCGGCCTCAGCGCCCACACCAACGCGGTCATCCTGCATGCTTTCCAGGCCGGGTTGATCAGCTCGGCCACGGCCATGGCCAACATGCCCGCCTTCGCCGCCGCCTGCGCCCTGGCCCAGCAACCGGCGCTCAAGGGCTGCATCGGCCTGCACTTCAACCTCACCTATGGCCGGCCGTTGAGCCAGGCCATTCGCCAGCAGCCACGCTTCTGCGCGCCCAACGGCGAATTCGACCTGCGCCTCAAGCAACGCACCCTGCGCCTGAGCCGCGCCGAGCGCGACGCCGTTGAGCAGGAACTGCAGGCGCAGTGGCAACACTGCCTGAACCAGGGCCTGATGCCCAGCCACCTGGACTCGCACCAGCATGTGCACAACATCTGGCCCATTGGCGTAATCGTCGCCAGGTTTGCAGCGCGTGAGGGCGTGGCGGTGAGGTTGGCGCGCAACCTTGGGCATAACATCGGGCCGCTGAAACGGGTGTACAAGACGTTGCTTAATAGGCGCTTGAAGCAGTTGGCGGGGGCGACGGCGGATTATGTGTGTACGCCTGCCGATTTACGCGCGGGGTTGGCGCCGGCGGATGGGTTGCTGGAGGTGGTGGCGCACCCGAGTGCGTTGGGGGGGTATGATTTTGGGGATGCGTATTTGGGGAGTGGGGAGTCGTTGAAGGCGTTGGTGGAGTTAAGCTTGGCGGGGGTGCCTAGGGTGGGGTATGGGGCGGTTGGGCAGGGGCGTCAGACTCTAGATGCGCCGATCTCTTGATTACCAACTATTTCACGGGCTCCTGCTCATGTGAACTCTCGCTCATGCAGCCACTTTGTGTAGTGGTCTAATGATTCCGGACACCCATTTAGGCGAGAATGCTCGCCACAGAGAGGTGTCTGATGACCAAGCAACGCCGTACCTTTACGCCCGAGTTCAAGCGAGAAGCCGCCAGCCTGGTGCTCGATCAGGGCTACAGCCATATCGAAGCAGCTCGCTCACTAGGGTTGGTTGAGTCTGCCCTGCGCCGCTGGGTCAACCAGCTCCAGCAAGAACGAGGCGGTGTCACTCCGACCAGTAAGGCGCTCACGCCCGAGCAGCAAAAAATCCAGGAGCTGGAAGCTCGGATCAATCGGCTGGAACGGGAAAAATCTATATTAAAAAAGGCCACCGCGCTCTTGATGGCCGAGGAACACGAGCGTTCGCGTTAATCGATCAACTCCGTTCTGAGGAGCCTGTTGATCTGTTGTGCTCGGTATTTGAAGTCACCCGATCTTGCTACTACGCACACTGTCGAAAACGTCGAACTCCCGACGTTGAGCGGCTGGTTTTACGCAGCCGTGTAAACGAATTGTTCACCCAAAGCCGCAGTGCCGCAGGCAGTCGAAGCATCATGTTCATGATGCGCGAGGACGGCATAGAAATCGGGCGTTTCAAGGTGCGCAAGCTGATGAGCGAAATGAAGTTGATCAGCAAGCAACCCGGCTCACATGCCTACAAAAAGGCGACGGTCGAGCGGCCGGATATTCCGAACGTGCTGGATCGAGCGTTCAGCGTATCGGCACCCAATGAGGTCTGGTGTGGTGACATCACGTATGTCTGGGCTCAAGGTCGCTGGCACTATTTGGCGGCTGTGATTGATCTGTTCGCCCGCCGCGTGGTGGGCTGGGCGTTTTCATCGAAGCCCGATGCCGACTTGGTGATCAAGGCCTTGGACATGGCCTATGAACAGCGTGGTCGGCCACAGAGTGTGCTGTTTCACAGCGATCAAGGCAGCCAATACGGCAGCCGAAGCTTCCGCCAGCGACTGTGGCGTTATCGCTTCACACAGAGCATGAGTCGGCGCGGAAACTGCCACGACAATGCGCCGATGGAAAGGTTGTTTCGCAGTCTGAAAACAGAATGGGTGCCAACCGTAGGCTACATGAGTGCTTCGCTGGCACAGCAGGATATTGGTCGGTTTTTGATGCAGCGCTACAACTGGCAACGGCCACATCAATTTAACCGCGGGCTGGCGCCCGCTGTGGCCGAGGAGAAACTTAACGCAGTGTCCGGGATTAGTTGACCACTACACTGGTCACCAGCCCGCCTAGCAATATTTACCACCCTACCCGCCCACATCCGGCCTTTCCTGTGCCCTCACCCATCACAGGAAACCGCCAATGAGCCTCCTCGACTCTCCTAACCCGCACCACGCCTTTGTCGAACAACAACTGCCGCGCTGGGCGCAGCACCTCAGCCAGGAAGACTGGCAACGCCTGCGCCAAAGCCTGCAGTTGCCCATCGCGCTGGCTGGTGTCGACCCCGACCTGTTTACCGCCTCGGCGCAGGGCGCGGCGATTCTGGCCAGCCAGGCGGCCTTGCGCCAGGCCCAGCGGGCGCTGGCCATCGCCTTGAAAGACTTCAAGGGTGTCATGGCCTTTGCCGAGCCGTTGCTACAGTCACGCTTGCAACAGGTACACAACCTCAGCCTCGATGTGCGCCAGGCGCAGTTGCTGGAGTATAGGTCGCTGCAGGTACCCTGGGCCTGGGATCTGCAAACCCGCCGCAAACCCATCAGCCTGTTGCAGGCGGCGTTGCACAATTTTCTTCCCGACCAGGCGTTCGATCAGCCCAGTGCCCTGCTGCGCAGATTGACGCCCGGGCAGGCTCCATCGCCCACGCAGCTGCTGCCATTGACGCCAGCCGACTTCGCCACGCTGTGCCGCACGCTGGACCTGGGCCACGCCTACCAGACGCATTTGAACGCGCAGTTCACCCCGGCCACCAGGCGCTTGTGGATCGCCGCGACACAGGCACGGCTGCGCGCCGACGTAGAGCTGGCGCGCTGGCTCTTGCGAATCGATGCGCCGCTGCAGGGGCGCTTGCTGGCCCTGGCGGACGGCCCCGACCCGTTATTGCCGGCCCGCCAGGTGACGCTGTTCGGCATTGCCCTGCACGACGTGCTGCTGTTCGGCCAGCCCGGACACCGGGTAACCGCCTGGATACCAGGTGACAGCCGGTTGCCTCTGTATGAATACGATAGCCTGCACAGCCTTGCCAGGCAGCTCAAAACGCGCTTGTGCCAGGCCGGGTTCCGGCGGTTTTTCCTCGGCTTTGTGCCCCACGACCAACAGGCCCATGTGCTGCACCTGTTGCAATACCACCTGGCCGACGGTGACAACGACGTCAACCGCGATTGGACCTTGCAGGACGGCGCCCAGTTGCACCTGGACACCCTGGCAATCGACGGCGAGCCGTTCACCTGGCTCTGGCAACAGTACACCGCGCGCGCGCGCCAGCAAGCGCTGCAACTGGCGGTGCCGACAGCCGATATCGATGCCCAGCGCCAGCAGCAACTGCGCGATACCTGGAACAACGCCGCGCTGACGTTTCTCAATGCGGCTGCGTTTTTTGTCCCGGGGTTGGGCGAAGCGATGATGGCAGTGGTGGCCTGGCAGCTACTCGATGAGGTGATCGAAGGCGCCCAGGCCTGGCAGCAAGGCGATGTCGATACCGCCCTGGCTCACCTGGAGTCGGTGGCGCTGAATGTCGGCGTGATCGTCGGCCTGGGAGTGGCCGGCAAGGTGCTGCCCAAACTGTTCAACAGCACGGTGATGGAGAGGCTGGTGCCAGTGCGCCGCGCCGATGGCAACACCCGCCTGTGGCGCCCGCAGCTGGATGCCTATCGCTCGCCCCATGGGCTGGGCGAAGACACCGCGGCCAATGCCCTCGGGCAATATGTCGAGGGCGCCAGGCATTACCTCAAGCTTGATGGCGCGGTGTTCGAACAGCGCTTCGACCCGACCGAGGGGCAATGGCGGCTGGTCCATCCCGCAGACGCCAGCGCCTATCAGCCGGTGCTTGAACACAACGGCCAGGGCAGTTGGCGCCTGGCCCATGAGCAGCCACTGACCTGGAGCACACCGCGGCTGTTGCGGCGCCTCGGGCCGATGACCGAGGGCCTGGACGATGCCGAGCTGGAACAGGCACGGTTGATCAGCGCCACCTCGGCTGGCGAATTGCGGCGCATGCAGGTGCACAACGAGCCAACGCCACCGCTGCTGGGCGATACCCTGGAGCGCTTGCAGGCCTGGCGTCAGGTGCGGGGCACAGGCCGGGGTATCGAGGCGTTTGACACGGTCTATGATGCGCCGATGGCCGCCGATGAACGGGTCAACCTGCTGCTGCGCCGTTTTCCACGCCTGACCCGGCCACTGGCGCGGCGCCTGATCGATAGCCAGGCACCCGCCTGGCAAGTGCAGCAAGCGCCGCCGGCGCGGTTGCTTCAGCAGGCGGCCCAGGTCAACCAGGATCTGCCGCTGGTGCGCGCCTTTGAAGGCCTGCACTTGCCGCAACTGGCCAACAGCGACAGCCAGCGGTTGATATTTGCCTGCCTTGAACGCTTGCCGGGCTGGTCGCCGGCGCTGCGTATGGAGCTGCGCGGGGGTAGTAGCGAAGGGCCACTGCTGGCCCGTGCCGGCACGCCCCAGGCCGCACAACGGTTGTCACTGGTGCGCAGGGCCGACGGCTACCGCAGCACTGACGCCGAGCATTCGACTGACCTGGTACAGGCAATCCACGATGCCCTGCCTGCTGCCCAGCGCATGGCCATGTACCCGGGCGGTGAGTCCGGGCAGCTCAACGCCAAGCTCCTGGCCCTGGCCAGCGAACAGCGCAGCGAGGTCCCGCGCTGGCTGTGGTCTGCACGCACCACCGGTTGGCCTGAGCAAGGGCGTTTGCGCGGCGGTTTTGAACGTTTGCGCGACTATCCCCAGGGGGAAGTGCGAGCTGCCCTCAACCTTCGCTATCGGCGCCTGTTTCCCGCTAGCAGCGATGATGAAACGCAAGTGCAGTTTACCCGCTGGCATGACAATTTACTCAACCCCGACACCCAGGTACAGGCCTTGGAACAGCAGTACGACACGCTGCAACGCGACCTGCAGCTATGGGCTGGTAATCACCCTTCAAGGCGTGACGCTATCGAGATCTTCACCCGCAGTTGGCAACGGGTTTCAATTCGCCGGCTAGATGACGACACCTGGATCCATACCCTTGAGCTGGACCTGCTCGATCTGCAGGACCAGGACCTGGCCAGCCTGCAATTGCCCGGTGGCTTTGAGCATGTGCAAGAGCTGTCACTGGAAGACAACCACCATCTGACCCAGCTGCCACCGTCCTGGCTGCAACAGCTACCGCAACTGCAGCGCCTTTCTCTGCGTGGCAACCGATTCAATCACATTCCCCAGGTGCCCTATCCCGAGCGTTTGTTGTCGCTGGACCTTGAGGAAAACCGCATAACCTGGGATGCCCAGCAACAGCAGCGCCTCAACCAACACACCCAGTTGCACGCCCTGAGCCTGGCTGACAATCCGCTGATCGAAGCCCCTGACGTGAGCACGCTTACCGAACTCGTAGGCCTGGACATGTCGAATACCAGCCTGACACGGCTGCCGGTGGGCCTTCAGATAATGCAAGAGCCCTTTTTGCTCGACCTCTCCAGCAACCAGTTCACTCACCTGCCCGAGGAACTGATGTTGCCCTTCGATAGCGCCCAGGCTATGTGCCTGGAAAGCGAATACCTGAGCCAGGAGGTACTGGACCAGATCGACGCCTACTACCAGCGTGAAGGCGTGGATTTGCTGGTTGCCCACAGTGACTACGACGAACTGCTGCAGGGGCTGACGGCCTGGCACTTGCAGATATGGGAACAACTACCGCTGACGTATCGGCGTGACTTGCGCAGCCTGTACGACACCACTCTGTTTGACACACACCCGGACATTTTCCGAGAGCGTTTCGCTCAACAACTGGGCCGGCTGGGCACCGACAATATGTTTCGCATGGTGGCCTTAGGCCGCCCTGCGAGTGATTTGCTGACCCTGCAGGTGAGGGTCATCGGCTAACGTTCGGGCTTGACCGGCCTGCACTACGGCACGGGCCGGTCATTAACACTTATGTACCACCTTGCACCGGGCCTGGGCGGATCAGCTATGGGTTTCAACCCACAGGTACTGACCGATGCCCAGCCAAACCAGCGACAACCCCCACGACCATTTTCTTACCCAACAATTGCCACTTTGGGCCTTGCACCTGACGCCCGGGCACTGGCAAGACCTGCGCCATAGCCTGCGACCGGTCGCTATCGAGCAACAGGACCTGCCCCTGCAGAACGCCCAGGCACGCTTGAAATACCTGCGCAACGATCTGCACCACCTGTTAAAAGACCTCAAAGGCCTTGTCGCCTTCAGCCAGCCGCTACTCAAGGCGCATCTGCATCAGGTAGTGCACACCGACCTGGACGTTGAGCGCACTACGCTCCACCGGGTGACACTGCGCTACAACGGGCCGGTGACCAACCGCTCTGTCGAAGAGCTACCCCACAGCCTGCTGCAAGCGGCGCTGCAGAACTTCAGCAGCGTCTCGTTCGATGCCCCCAGCGCCTTGCGCGATGCAGACAACAAGCGCCTGTCAATCCCGCCCCAACGCTTTGCCCAAGCGTGCCGGACGCTGGATCTGGGCCAACGCTATCAACAGCATCTGCGCGATATTTTCGAAACCGGTACCACCGCGCAACAGATCGAGCAACGCGCGGTTGAACTCAACCGTCAGCAACTGCGCGTCGACCTTCAACTGGCGCAACTGCACCAGCGTATCAGTGCTGCCGGAACCCGTTGGGTAAGCAACCTGTTTGCCCCGCAAGCGCCGACCCGCGCGGGGGGATTCCCCCTGCACCGCTGGAGTTTGAAAATGTTCGGCGTGCCCCTGCACGATATTGTTGTACTGGCCCCTTCCGACGCCAGCACTGAAAGCACACTGAACACCGGAAAAACGCAGGTCCCCGGGGTGCTGCTGCGGCCCTGGAGACCCGCCTGGCAGAAAATATTCAGCCAGGCACCGCCGACCCTGGCACTCGTCTATAGCGGCCCGCTGGTGGCCTGGCTACCGGGGGCGCGGGACGGGGCACTGTGCGAATTCACCTCGGCCCAGGCCTTGCAAAACCACCTCAGGCAACGCTTGTGCAACGCCGAGTTCCGGCGCTTTTTCGCACGCTTCGTACCGCTGCAACAACGCACGCATTTTTTCGCCGTGCTCAAACGCAACCTCGCACCGCAAGCGGCGGCTGACGCTGATTGGCCGGTTGCAGCCGGCAGCAGCCTGTACCTGCTGCGCCAACTGATCGCTACCGAGCTGTTCAGTCACCTGCAAACGGCCCATGTCCAGCGCCTGAAAAATGAAGCGCGCTTTCTCGCGGTACCCACCGCCGATGCTGACGAAAATGCCCGCACCGCGATGCTTGAAGCGGTTTGGGACAATGGCTTGAACTTTCTCAATGTGGCGGCGTTTTTCGTACCGGGTCTGGGCCAGGTGATGATGGCGGTATTCGCCGTACAGCTGCTTGAAAGCGCCTACGAAGGTTTTGACGCCTGGTCTCACGGCGATATCGATACGGCGCTGGCCCAGCTGCAATCGATCGGCGTCAACCTCGCGTTGAGCGCAGGCCTGGCGGCCGGCGGACATCTGATCAGCGCGGGCAACAGAGTGATTGACCGGCGCTTGATGGATTCGCTGGTCCAGGTGCAACGTGGCGATGGCAGCCAGCGCCTGTGGAGCCCCGACATCACTGCCTACCGCAGCCACGTTGAGTTGCCCGAGCGCCTTGAGAGTAACGCTCAGGGCCAGTATCTGCATGACAACAAACACTATGTGCGCATGGCCGGTAATCTGTTCGAACATCGGTTGGACGCGCACTCCGGTCAATGGCGGATCATCGCCCCCAGTAAGCCACACGCCTATCAACCGCCGCTGCTGCATAACAACGAGGGCGCCTGGCGGCACGTGCACGAACAGCCGTTGCAGTGGTCACGAGCGACCTTGCTGCGCCGTCTTGGCCAGCCGGTCGAGGCCTTCAGCGATGAGCAATTGAGCCAGGCCGCATGGATCAGCGGTACCACTGAAGACAGCCTGCGCCGCCTTCACCTGGAGCAGCAAGCGGCGCCTGCCTTGCTGCTCGACAGCCTGCGCCGCTTGCACGCGGCCAAGCTCGGCAACGAGGCGCTGCAGCGCCAGCCACAAGCATCGTTCCCACAACTGTTCAGCGAGCATTATCAGGGCCCACCCGCGGGCGTGCGGCCTGAGCAATTGACCCTGGCACGGGCGCTGGAAGGGCTGTATGAGCCCAGGCTGGCCAACGACGACTGCGAGCGCCTGGTGTTTGCCTGCCTCAAACGCCTGCACGACTGGCCAACCGACTTTCGCCTGGAGTTGCGCGCAGGTCACCTGCACGGCCCGCGCATCGCCTACTTCGGCCCATCGACGGCGGCCGAGCGGGCACTCATCGTCAAGGTCGCAGCAACCTACCAGGCCTTCCGTGGCGGCGCCCCCCTCGCGCCGGCGACCCCTAACCGCTACCAGGCGATACTCAGTGCCATCCCCAGGGCTGAGCGCGAGCAGATGCGGCTTGAGCAGGATGACGGCACGCTGCTGGGCCACAACGTGCGGCGCCTGAGTGAAAACAACCAGAACAGCCTTAACCAGTGGCTGTGGTCGTACAGCCCTGACTGGAACGAAGCGATCGGGCTTTCAGGCGGCGCCCCGCTGCCACCGCGTATTGCTCCGACGCACGCGTCGTCGATAGGGGTGACTCGTTACCGCGCGCTCTATCCCGAATCCAGCGATAGCCAGGCACAGGCGGCCCTGCAAGCCTGGCGTGCCGCAGGCACCTCGCCCTTCGTGGTTCTCCTGCGCCTGGAACAGCAGTTCCTCCAGCTGCGCCTGAGCCTGCAGATCTGGGCACGCAATCTCAGTCAGCGGCTGGAGGTCACCACCCGCCTGCTCAACGTGTGGCGGCGTAGGGGCGCGCTGCAGTCAGCCGCTGGGCAATCGGTTTTCGTCCTCGACTTCGACGACCTGGCCCTGGCGCAAATCGACCTGGAAAGTTTTCCCGTTCTGCAGGGCAATCCGTTCGAGCATGTGCAGGAGCTGAGCATCGACAATAATCCGCTGAGTCATCTACCCAGCCAGTTCATGCGGTACTTGCCGCAGTTGCGCAGCCTGTCTGCACGCGACTGCGAGTTGACCCGAGTGCCCAGCGGCTTGAGCAACCAGTTGCGCTCGCTGGACCTGACGCTGAATGAAATTGATTGGTCTGCCGACGATCAGAACGCCTTGGCGGCCTACCCCCGCCTGCAACACCTGCACCTGGACGGCAATGCCCTGGCCCAGGCCCCGGATGTCAGTGGCCTGCCCGATTTACGCAGGGTGACGTTGAGTAGTTGCACGCTGGAAGAGCTGCCGCCGGGCATCGACAGCCTGCGGGCACCGGTGCTCATTGACCTGTCGGGCAACCGCTTGGCCCGGCTACCGCTCGACTTTGACCCGCCGCGGGCTGTTGGCCATGCGCTGCAGCTGGAGAACAATCCCCTGGATCTCGCTACGCGGCGACACATCCGCCGGTATTTCGCCGATCATCGTGTCGACATGCAGGTGTCACAAAGTGCCTATGCCGAACTGCTGAACCAGGCCAGTGACTCGCAACTGCAACTGTGGGAGCGCCTGCAGACGCCCGCGCGCTTGACGTTCGTACGCGGCTTGCGCGATCTCTACAGCAGTACCCCCTACCTGGCTGCGCCAGATACCACACGGCGCATGCTCTGGCAGGTGCTGGAGGTGATCGAGGCTCAACCGCACAGCAATGAGGTGCTCAGCGAACACAGTGGCGGCACGCGAATCCTGCTGTTGGCCGACCAGGTACAAACGCTGCTGGCGACCCAGACGCCAGGTTTGCAGGCACGCAGCACCCGGGTGTTGCACACGGCACTCCAGCGCATGTACCGCCAGGTCTTGCATGCGCAAGTCGATAACCAGATCCCAGCACTGGCGCAGCAGCAGCCACTGCGTCGCTTGCGTTGCCAGGTGCTCTACCACTGGACATTGCGCCAGTTGGCCTTTGATCCGCAAATGGTCATGACCGACACCCCGTTGCCTGGTGATCGCCTCAGGCTCAACGCCATCGAGTCCGACCTGCAAAACCTGCCCCCCGACTGGCCCGAGCAGCTGCATGAGCGGATGGTGGCGCTCAACCCTGATAGCGACAGTGGCCTGCAGGCGCTGTTTGAGCGCGATGAGCAACATGACTTTGTCAATCAAGACTGGGTTACCCAACTGCAAAGCCATTTTGCGGAACAGTTTGCCGACCTGGATGACGAGCTCAGCCAGCGATTGCAGGCGGTTGGGGAGGAAATCACCGATCCTGACGCGCTTGGGCGGGAGCAACAAGCGGTGCGCCGCCGTCACCAACACGAGGTCGAGCGGGTGATGCGTGAACTGACCCGCCTGTTCTACCGCGACAGCCTCAACGAAGAGTGACCGCCAGCAGGCGGGTGCGTGACTCGCCCAGCCAACGCTCGAACTGATCGGCCGGCATCGGCCGGCCGATCACATAGCCCTGGCCCTGATCGCAACCGGCATTGCGCAAGAACTCGTACTGCTCACGGGTTTCGATGCCCTCGGCGGTGATCTTGAAGCCCAGGGCATGGCCCAGGTCAATGATCGCCCGGGTAATCGCCACACCGTCATCGTCCTGAGGCAAGTCCTTGATAAAGGCGCGGTCGATCTTCAGGTGATCGATCGGCAGCATCTTCAGGTAAGCCAGCGACGAGTAGCCGGTGCCGAAGTCATCCACCGCCGTGGCAATGCCCATCTGCTGCAACTGCGCCAGTATCGCGCAGGCGTGCTGCTGGCTTTCCATCAGCAGGCTTTCGGTGATTTCCACTTCCAGCAGGTTCGGTGGCAGGTCGAAGCGCTTGAGCGCCCGGGTCAGGCTGGCGACATAATCGCTGCGCTCGATCTGCAGGGCGGCGACGTTGATCGCCACTGGCCCGGGCAGGCACTCGGCGGCGCGCCAAGCGGCGATCTGCGCGCAGGCAAGGTCAAGGACCTTTTCCCCCAGGGGGATGATCAGCCCGGTCTGCTCGGCCAGGGGGATGAAGTCTGCCGGTGATACCAGCCCGTGTTCCGGATCGCGCCAGCGCAGCAAGGCTTCGGCGCCTTCGACGCGGCCACTGAACAGGTCGACCTTGGGCTGGTACCAGAGCTCGAATTCGTTGTTGTGCAAGGCCCGGCGCAGGTTGCGCTCCAGGCACAGGCGCTGCTGCAGGCGCAGGGTCATGTCCGGGTGGTAGAGGCGCCAGGCATTGCGCCCGCTCTCTTTGGCCGCGTACATCGCCGTGTCGGCGTGGCGCAGCAGGCGGTCGCTGCCCTGGCCGTGCTCCGGGCACCAGGCCAGGCCGATACTGCCGGTGACCAGCGCGGCATTACCCTTCAGATCAAAGGGGTGCTGCAGGGCTTGCAGGAGCCTCTGCACCCGCTCAAGGCTGTCACTGTCCGGGCCTTTGAGCATGAAGGCAAACTCGTCGCCGCCCAGGCGGCAGACGCAATCCGGGTCTTCGATGATCTGCACAAAGCGCGCGGTGGCCTGCTGCAACAGCAGGTCGCCCATGGCGTGGCCAAGGCTGTCGTTGACCTGCTTGAAGCCGTCGATGTCGAGCACCAGCACGGCAAGGCGTTCACCCTTGCTGATGACGTCCAGCAACTGCTGATGAAACAGCAGACGGTTAGGCAAGCCGGTAATTGCGTCGTAATGGGCCAAGCGTTCGAGCTGCGCCTGGGATTGCTTGAGTTCCAGGTTACGCAGGTTGATCAGGCGGTTGCTGCGGTTGAGTTGGGCGACGAAGATGCTGAACAACCCCGTGCAGGTCAGGGCGAACAGGAACAACGGCGAGGCGAACAAGCTCATGGACGGCCAGCCGCCCAAGGGGCTTGCGGCCAGTTGCCAGAGCCCGCCCGGCACGTCGACATTGACGGTTACCGCGTGCTCTTCAAACAGTTTCGGGTCGCCCCAGATCATGCTCCCGACCGAACCCTGACCATTGGCGCCACGCAGCGCCAGTTCAAAACCCGGGTCCAGGTCGAGGCCGGCGGTACTGAGCAAGCGGTCGATGTCGGCGACAATCGACACATTGCCCCAGTACAGTTTCACGCCTTTGCGGCCCTTGAGGAACACCGGCCGCCGGTAGATCAGCCCGCGCCCGCCCTGGTACAGCTGCACCGGCCCTGCCAGCACCGGGCTATAGTGATCGCGGGCACGTTGGAGCATCGGGTACTGGTCGGGCAGGTGGCGGTAATCGACACCGACGATGCTCTGGTTGCCGTGGATCGGGTAGACGTCGGCAATCACATCGCCGGGTGCCAGGGAAATATGGCGGATGTGTGGCACCGAGGCGATGGCCTGGCGGGCCATGTCATGAAAGTGCTCGGGGCTGATCTCGCCATCGGCGCTGAGCAACTGGGCGATACCCTCGGTTTCGCCGAAGGCCGAACGCAGTTGCGCCTCCAGCGCCGTGCGCACGCCCGACAAGCGTGCGCTGGCATTGGCCACCAGTTCGCTCTCCTGGCGCTGTACGTCCAGTTGGCCCAGTACCACCGACAGGCCGATACCGATCAGGGCAAAGCCTACCGGCAGCAGGCGGTTGAGGGTGGTGCGCAGGTTCTTCGGCAGGGGCAGATTGTCATCAAGGGCCAGGGTTCTTGTGCTCATAGGTCCGTTATTCACATCGGATTAATGTTTTATCGGCGTGCTTGGCGCAATGTTGAGGGCGACTGGCTTTTTTTAGCGCCTTGGCGTTATGCTCTGACTGAAACGTTTCAGCCATTACACAAAAAGAGGTGCTGCGCCCATGAACCGTCTGCTCGATTCGCTGTTTCCCACCGCCAACGAGATCCCCGAGGCGTATCGCCTGGGTGAACCGCTGGTGCAACGCGAGTACCTGGTCAACGGCCAGTTGCAGCGCTGGGACGGGCCGCTGGCCACGGTGCGCAGCCCGGTGTGGCTCAAGCAAGGCAATGAAGAGCACCAGGTGACGCTGGGCAGCACCCCGCTGCTCGACGCCGACACCGCCCTCACCGCCCTGGACGCCGCCGTGCACGCCTACGACAAGGGCCGCGGCGCCTGGCCAACCATGCGCGTGGCCGAGCGCATCCAGCATGTCGAAACCTTCCTGGGCAAGATGCGCGAACAGCGCGAGGCGGTGGTCAAGCTGCTGATGTGGGAAATCGGCAAGAACCTCAAGGACTCCGAGAAGGAATTCGACCGCACCTGCGACTACATCGTCGACACCATCGGCGCACTCAAGGCGCTCGACCGGCGCTCCAGCCGCTTCGAGCTGGAACAGGACACCCTCGGCCAGATCCGTCGCGCGCCGCTGGGCGTTGCCCTGTGCATGGGCCCTTACAACTATCCGCTGAACGAAACCTTCACCACCCTGATCCCGGCGCTGATCATGGGCAACACCGTGGTGTTCAAGCCGGCCAAGTTCGGCGTGCTGCTGATTCGGCCGTTGCTCGAAGCGTTTCGCGACAGCTTCCCGGCCGGGGTGATCAACGTCATCTATGGCCGTGGCCGCGAGACCGTCAGCGCGCTGATGGCCAGCGGCAAGATCGACGTGTTCGCCTTCATCGGCACCAACAAGGCCGCCAGCGACCTGAAAAAGCTCCACCCGCGCCCGCACCGCCTGCGCGCCGCCCTGGGCCTGGATGCCAAGAACCCGGGGATCGTGCTGCCGGAGGTTGATCTGGACAACGCCGTCAACGAGTCGGTGACCGGCGCCCTGTCGTTCAATGGCCAGCGCTGCACGGCGCTGAAGATCCTCTTCGTGCATGAGGATGTGGTCGACAGCTTTCTCGACAAGTTCCAGCGCAAGCTGGCCGCGCTCAAGCCGGGCATGCCTTGGGAGCCCGGCGTGGCCCTGACGCCGCTGCCGGAAGCGGGCAAGATCGATTACCTCAACGGTCTGGTGGCCGATGCAGTCGACAAAGGCGCCCGGGTCATCAACGAAGGCGGTGGCGCCAGCCGTGGCTCGTTCTTCTACCCCGCCCTGCTGTACCCGGTGAATGCGCAGATGCGCGTGTACCAGGAGGAGCAGTTCGGCCCGGTGGTGCCGGTGGTGCCCTATCGCGACCTGCAGACGGTGATCGACTACGTGCTTGATTCCGACTTCGGTCAGCAGTTGAGCATCTTCGGCACCAACCCGGCCGAGGTCGGTCGCCTGGTCGATACCTTCGCCAACCAGGTCGGCCGTATCAACCTCAATGCCCAGTGCCAGCGCGGCCCGGACACCTACCCGTTCAACGGGCGCAAAAATTCCGCCGAGGGCACCCTGTCGGTCCACGATGCCCTGCGGGTGTTCTCGATTCGCACCCTGGTGGCAACCAAGTTCCAGGAGAGCAACAAGCAGCTGATCAGCGACATCATCCGTAACCGCGAGTCGAGCTTCCTGACCACTGATTACATTTTCTGACAACCTTCTGTCCAGTGCCGCGAATTTTGATTTGCCGAATGGGCGAAACTGTATAAACATACAGGTTCGCGCCATTCACCCTGCGGCGCTTTAAAGGAGGATCAATAAAATGGCAGTCAAACCAATCCCCGAAGGACAACACAGCATTACCCCCTACCTGGGCATCAAGGATGCCGCCAAGGCCATCGACTTCTACAAAAAGGCCTTCGGCGCGGTCGAGATGTTCCGCCTTGACGGCCCTGACGGGCGCGTCGGCCACGCCGAGCTCAAGATCGGCGACTCCTCGATCATGCTTGCCGACCCCTGCGACCAGGCGGGTGGGTTGACCAGCAGCCAGTCGCTGGGGGGCGCCGCCATCGGCCTGCACCTGTATGTCGAGGATGTCGATGCGCGCTATGCCCAGGCAATCGAGGCCGGGGCTACCCAGGTCAGCGCCGTGCAAGACCAGTTCTACGGCGACCGCAGCGGCACCCTGAAAGACCCGTTCGGCAACCTCTGGTTCGTCTCCACTCATAAGGAAGACCTCAGCGTGGAAGAGATCCGCGCCCGCGCCGCCAAGCTGTTTGGCGGCCAGTAAGCAGCGCCTGGCTCGGCTGGCGGGCATATTCGCCAGCCGGGCTTTGCATTAAGGTGGCAGGCACAGGAAGGCTGGCCAGGATTGTCCATGCGAATCATCGAAAAAAACGCCGCGCTGGTGCGCACCCTCACCCCTGCTGAAGACGAGCTGCTGCGTGGTTTTGTCCAGGGCGGCCTGGAAGGCCCACGCCTGCTGCAGGCCAATCAGTTGCTGATGAAAGTCCGCGCCGCCGGCCATTGGCTGGCCTGCGATTGCCAGCCCAGGGCGATGCCGGTGCTCAACGTCAACCTCAACGGGAACACCGGCACGCTGTTCCTCAAGAACAACCCCGGCACCGCCGAGCACGCGCCAGACTGTGCGTTTATCAAGGATGAGCGTGAAAGTGGCAGCCGCGACAGCGACAACGACTCGCCACCAGCGGCGTGGCTCGCGCCCGATGCACCGTTGCGCCTGATCGGCGATTTCAAGCGTGCCAATGAAGGCGCGGGGGAGTCCGCAGGCACTGGCGACAAGCGCGAACAGCACCGTTTGCTGTCACTGCTGCTGACCCTGATCGAGGCCAGTGGCCTGAACGTCTACGCCACTCACCTGAAAAAGGACCTCACCGGGCAGTTTGCCGAACTGCGCGGCGTCGCCAACCGCTATCCGCTGATCGAGCGGGTGCCGGCCAGCAACTACCTGGAAACCCGCCTGGACATGAAGCACATGATGATGCTCAAGGCGCGTTTGCGTGAGTCCACAGCGTTTGGCAACCACCGTCGGCATGGTTTGCTGCTCGATTGCGTCAGCCAGATCAAGGCGCGCAAGGTGTTCAACGAGCGCAGTGAAGACGGCTTCGACTTCCAGGGCCACCACCTGCTCTGGGGCGGCAGCAAGACCCCGGGGCCGTTGCTGGCCCTGGCGATCTACTCGCCGGCCAGTGCCGGCAGTCACTTTTATGAGCTGATTCATGTCGCCAGCGTACCGGTGCTGTCCCGCGGGCAGTTGTTTCCGGTGTACCGCGATGAAGAGCGCGAACCGTTGAAGATGCTCATCTCGCTGATCGACTGGATGGCCAGCAAAGGCGTCAAGGTGCTCTTGCGCCGGCCGGTGCTCGGTGGTCAGGGCACGGATGCACTGGTACTGAGCTCCGATCAGGACCGGGTGCTGTCGGTATCGCTGACCGACCAGCCGTTGGGGCCGGAACCTGAGGGCGAGACGTTCAAGCGCTATGCCGACTTCAAGAGCCTGGATACCTTCCGCAAGTATGTTGCCGGGTTCTTCATGCGCGGGCGCGAGTAGCGCCGTTGGTCGAGTGCGTCGCACCTTCGAGGGGTGGCTGGGCCTAACGGCTGACACCTGCCCAGAAAAGGAGTTTGACCATGACCCGTAGCGCCCTCACCGCTCTGCTGTTCGCCGCGCTAGTTGGCACCCAGGCCGTAGCTGCCGGCACCGGCCCGACCAATCCCAACCCGGATACCACCCCGACTACACCATTGCCGGGCGTCAACACCGGCATCAACCCCACCGATACACCGCTGCCCAGCGGTACCGATCCGCGCACCCAGGGCAATGATGCCGGGCGCCAGGGTGGTAGTGAGAGCGATGGCAGCCGGCGCGAGCCGAAGGATGGCACCGGGTCGGAAAAAGGGGGAGACAGTGAAGGCGGTGCTGGCAACTACTAGGCCGCTGTGATTGAGCGCGAAGTGATCCAGGCATGGCCCCGCGATCGAGCGCGCAGCGGTCGCAATCCAGACAACACGCCGCCAAGCCAGCCCCCACAGGACCTCTACCACTGGCGCTTGTCAGGCCGGGTCAGGCCGAGCTTTTCGATCCGGTAGCGCAACATGTCGCGGCTCAAGCCCAGCAACCGCGCCGATTTGGTGACGTTCCAGTCAGTACGGTCGAGCATCTTGCGCACCATGTCCCGCTCCACTTCCGGCAGGCTCGCCGAGGCCAGGGCGTCGCCATTAACGTAAGCCTCATGCAGCGCAGGCGCCGGCATTTCCAGGGGCTCATCGACCAGGCTCATGCACACATTGAGCTGGTGCGGGGCGATCACGTCCTGGGGCGCCAGCAATACCGTCTGCTCAAGCATGTTACGCAATTCGCGCACGTTGCCCGGCCAGCTGTAATTGAGCATCAACTCTTCGGCCTCATCGCTCAAACGCAGGTTCGGCTTGCCATAGCGTTTGCCATGCTGGGCAAGAAAATGCCGGGCCAGCAGCAGGATGTCTTCACCACGGGCATACAGCCTGGGCACCTTGATCGAGATGATACGCAGGCGGAAAAACAGGTCCCGGCGAAACTTGCCCTGCTGGACCATCTGCTCAAGGTTGCAGTTGGTCGCGCTGATGATGCGCAGGTCGACCTTGCGCTCTTTCACCGCGCCAATACGGCGAATGGTGCGGTCTTCCAGGAGTTTGAGCAGCTTGGCCTGCAACAGCAGGTCCATTTCGCCGATCTCGTCGAGGAACAAGGTGCCGCCGTCCGCGGCTTCAACCAGGCCAACCCGGCGGTCCTTGGCGTCGGTAAAGGCGCCCTTCTCATGGCCGAACAGTTCAGCTTCCAGCAGATTGGCCGGGATAGACGCGCAGTTGAATTCGATAAACGGCCCCTTGCTGCGCACCCCGTCAAAATGCAGGGCGCGGGCCACCAGCTCCTTACCCGTACCGGTCTCGCCTTCGACCAGCACCGGCGGCAGGTCGCCACTGGACATGCGCTGCTCGGCATCGAGCAACTGGCGGATGGTGTGCTTGAGGCCGAGCATGGCCGGTGATTCGCCGATCAGCGCCTGGCCGCCGGATTTTTGCGCCTCGCGCTCCTGATAGAACGACAGGGTGCGCTCCATGCGCTCGGTGGCCAGGGCTTTCTCCAGCATCAGCTTGAGCTCGGCCAGCACCACCGGCTTGGTCAGGTAATGGAAGGCGCCCTCCTTCATCGCCAGCACGGCGTCTTCGACGTTACCGTAGCCGGTCATCATGATCACCTTGAGCTCCGGCGCGCGCAGGGCCAAGGCCTTGAGCAACTCGTGGCCGTTCATGCCCGGCAGCGAGTTGTCGGTCAGCACCGCATCGGGCTGGCAGCGCGAAAGCTGTTCCAGCGCCTCTTCAGCGCTGTGGCAGACGGTTACCTCAAAGTCTTTGCGCTCAAGATACGTCTGGATGTTCTCGGCGAGGATTTCATCATCCTCAACTACCAGGATGCTCTGCCCCATGGTCCCCTCCCGCTGCAATATTGAAAATCAGGCAGACACGGGTTCCTTCCTCTTCGCGGCTGGTCAGGCTCACCGAGCCGCCAAACCGTTCCATGATCCGCTTGACCAGTACCAGGCCGACACCCAGGCCGCCCTGTTTGGTCGTGAAAAACGGCTTGAAGACCATGCGTTCCTGCTGCTGGCTCATGCCCTTGCCGGTGTCGCTCAGGGTCAGTTGCAGTTGCCGACGGTCCTCCAGCGGCTGTACTGCGACATCCAGGCGCCCGCCCGTGGGCATGGCCTCAAGGGCATTGGCGAACAGGCTGTTGAGGATCTGCGTCAGCAGCACCGGTTGACTGACCACCCAGGCCCGCGCCGGTGTGTCGATCTGCACCTGGACCTTGTTGCGATCCAGCTGCTGGGCGAAAGCATGGCGGGTGTCGTCGATGGCTGCCACCAGCTCCACCGCTTCGGCATCGTCATTCATCGGCCGCAACGACACCAGCAAATCACGCACCCAGCGCGACATACGGTCAACCTGGCTGATGATGTCGCCAATGTTCTTCTGCGCCGCAACGCTGGCGATGTCCTGGGCCAGTTCCGCGCTGGAACGGATGTTGGCCAGCGGGTTGCGCAGGCTATGGGCCACCGCCGAGGACATCTCGCCCAGGGCGGCAAAGGTCTCGCTGGCCACCAATTGGATTTGCTGGGTGCGTAGCATGCGCGCGGCACGGCGCACGATCCAGAACAGGCCGAAGTAGATCAGCGCGCCGCCGAGGATGGTCGAGGTCCAGATGAGCACGTAGCCGCGCTGGATCCGCCGCACCAGGTCATGGGGCTCCTTGTAGATTTCGACCATCGACAACACCTGGGTGCCGGAGGCGTCGAACATCGGCAGGTAGTTCTCGATGAACAGGTACTCGGGCTCACGCTGGAATTTCTGCTCTTCGCGTTCTTCATCGGCCTGGTGGTAGCTGGCCGACACCGGCACCTTCGACCCGAACGACTCGTCCAGGTCCACGTCCCCCTCGATCTTCTTCCCGATCAATTCCGGGTTGGTCGACCAGACGATGGTCCGGTCCAGGGCGTAGACATTGGTCAACAGCGTATCGGGCAGGCTATCGACATGGTCGAGGAACTCGGTGCGGGTCGCGGCCGCCACTGTCGCGCTGACCTGGCTGTGCTGACTGTCCTGGCGCGGGTCGAGCAGTTCGGCCATGGTCGTGCCCGGAGGAATGCGCGAATGGCGCACTTCGGCCTGGGCCATGGCCTGGATGAACTGGGCGGTGAGCATGGCGTCGCGCTCGACGCTGTCATTGACGACAAACCGCGTCGACACATAGCCAAGGCCCGCGGCCACCGAGGCGATGATCAACAGGCTGACCACGGAGAACCAGCGCAGCAGGTTGAACTGACGCGCCGGTTGGTGTTGTGCAGCCGGGGAATCCTGGCCCTCATCGGCCAACTGACGGTTGAGCATCTGCATCGGATGGTTTCCTTCCGGGATGCTTTTTTTCTTCACAGGTATAGCTCAGGCCATCCGTGGCGCCTGACATCAATACTAATGAGCGAAGTTGCAGTGATAGTATTTCGCCATACCTGAACGCCAGTATCAGCGCCGTTCACGGGCTGCGGCTGCCCTGGCCAGCCGGAAACTCAGTTGCACGCAAGTGCCCTTGCCTTCACGGCTGCTCAGGCGCACCGTGCCGCCAAAACACTCCATGATCCGTCTGACCAGCACCAGGCCAACCCCAAGGCCGCCTTGCTTGGTGGTGTAGAACGGTTTGAAGGCCATGCGCTGCTGTTGGTCGCTCATGCCCTTGCCGGTATCGCACAGGCGCAGGATCAAGCTTTTGCGGTTGTGCCGTACCGGCTCGATGCGCAACGTGCCGCCCTCGGGCATGGCTTCCAGGCCATTGGCGATCAGGCTGTTGAAGATCTGCCCAAGCAGTACCGGTTGGCTGAACACCTGCACCGCCGGCACGCTATCGACCTGCACCTTGACCCCTTGACGGCGTAGTTGTGGTTCGAATGCCTGCAGGCTGTCCTGCAGTATTCGCAGCAACTCCACAGGCTCGGCCGCATCATTGAGGGGCCGCAGTGATTGCAGCAACTGGCGCACCCAATGCGACATGCGGTCGACCTGGCTGATGATATCGCCGATGTTCTTCTGCGCCGGGCCTTCTTCGATTTCCTGGGCCAGCTCGGCGCTGGAGCGGATGCTGGCCAAGGGGTTGCGCAGGCTGTGGGCGACAGCCGAAGACATCTCGCCCAGGGCGACAAAAGTTTCATTGCTGATCAGCTGCTTTTGCTGGATGGCCAACTGCCGGGCGGCGCGGTGCATGATCCAGAACAGGCCGAGGTAGACCACCCCGGCGCCCAGGGCAATCGCCAACCAGATCAGCAGTAGGCCACGCTCGATACGCACGATCAGGTCGTGGGGCTCTTTGTAGATCTCGACCATGGCCGTGACATTTTCACCGTCGGCGTCGAACAGCGGGATGTAGTTCTCGATGAACAGCTGCTCGGGCGGGGTGATGAATTTCTGTTCGCTGCGGGCCTGATCGACATCGTGATAGCTGGCCGACACCCGCCGCTTGTAAAGAAACGCCTGGTCGAGGTCATCGTCGGACTCGATCATCTTGCCCACCAGGGCCGGGTTGGTCGACCAGATCACCATGCGGTCAGGCGCATAGATATTGGCCAGGAGCATGTCTGGCAAATGCGCAATATGGTCAAGAAACTCACCCCGCGCAGCACGCCTGGCTTCGGGGCTGACGTCGGCAAGCGCCTGGTCCTGGCGTGGGTCGAGCAGATCGCCCATGGTCCGCACATTGGGGATGGCCACACTGCGCACTTCAGCCGAGGCAATCGCCTGGATGAACTGGGCGGTGAGCAAGGCGTCGCGTTCGACGCTTTCGTTGATGACGAAGCGGCTGGAAATCAGCCCCAGGCCCACTGCTACCGAAAGAATGATCGCCAGGCTGACGAAGGCATACCAGCGCAGCAGGTCGAACGGCTTGCGCGCGGCTGCCGGTGCCGTGGCGGCAACGGCTAATGCAGGCGAATCGAGGCGTGGCTGGCTGCTCATCACTGACTCCCGAATGAACGCTCCTTAGGTTATAGCCCAGCGCGGGGAATTCCCCAGCAGGCTGCCCCCACTTGACCCCAACCCTGGGGCCCAAGCCCCGCGCCGAAGTTGCCGCCTACCTCGCGTTTTTACCCGGCAGCCCTTGCCAGCAGTGGCTCGCGCAGTGTTGGTACGGATGTTGCCGATGCCTGTGCAGACGACCCAAGTCCATGGGCCCGATTGCAAGAGGGAAGACTCATGCACCGTCCAACGCCCCACCCACTGGCTCTGCTGATCCTGGCGAGCATTATCCAGGCACCGGCTCAGGCCGCCCTGTTCGAAGTAGATCCCGGCCCTTACCTGCCAGCCACCGGTGGCTTCGCCGCCTGGTACCAGGACACCCATGGCCGGGTCCTTGATCTGTGCCTGAGCAAAGCGGTCAGCTCGCGGGTGCCTGGCGCCCCCGGCGCACCGTCGTACATGTGTACGCTGCTGCCGGCACCGGGGGTGTTCGACGACACCCAGCCGATCAGCTTCCCGAGCAACTACCCGGACGAAACGTTCTGGTTCACCGCCGATGCGGCGATCGTCGATGCCGCCCGTGGCATCGACCTGAGCTACGGCACCGCCATCGAGGCAGCCTTCGCCGCCGAAGAAGTGGTCGACGGTGACCAGGTCAGCTTCGCCCGGGTGCGCATCCGCGTCGATGTGCCCAGCGCCGGCACCTACATCGTCACCCACCCCTACGGCGTTGAAGTCTTCGATGTACCGGCAGCCGGGCGGCGGGCGATCAACATGACCCGCGACATCGGCATCGGCTCGCCGAAAACCTACATGGGTGCCCTCAAGGGTGATGTCGGCCCGTTCCTGCGTGGTGCGGGCGGCCCCTACACCGAAACCAACCCGGCCACCGGCGCCAGCGAACGCTTTATCGGCGACCCGAACCTTGAGGAAGCGGTCACCGGCAGCCCGTTCAACACCAACTTCGTGCGTATCGAAGGGCCCAACGGCCTGGACCTGCGCACCGAGTTGTTCTCGGTCTCGGGCAAGCTCTCGACCGTGGTCCGCCCGACCCCGGTGATCGCCCAACGCAGCACCTACTCGCGCCACAGCGAGAACGGCGACCTGCGCGCCCAGCAAGACGTGTTCGTGCAGGCCCCGCCGCCACCGGCGACGGCCACCCTGATCAGCCAGACGCCCAACCTCAACCTCACCGAGGCCAACACCACCGGCGCCTGGTACGCCCAGTCGGTGCTCAACCCATCGCTGCCGCTGAACCTGCAGGTAACCGCCGACAACCAACTGGCGATCCCCAGCAGCACCCCCACCACCCGGACCCTGCCGCTGACCGACCTGGTGGTGATCGAGCGCGCCGAGTACAGCCTGGCCTCCGGGCAATTGACCCTGGTCGCCAGCACCAGCGACGAAACCAGCCCACCGGTGCTCAGCGCCAGCACCGGCAACGGCGCCACGATCGGCACCCTGAGCGGCAATGGCGCAATCAAGACCCTCAGCACCGGCCTGTCGCCGATTCCGCCAGCCAAGGTCACGGTGACCAGCGCCAACGGCGGTAGCGACAGCGAAGAAGTGGTGCTCGTGCCATGAACACTCTTACGCCACGTCCCGTAGCAGGAGGCAGCATGAACAACTGGCCACGCCTGGCGCTCTGCGCAGCCGGGCTTTCCCTCTCGCTGGCCGGCACTGCCTGGGCCGGCCTCAAGGCGGTCGATTCCGGCCCCTACACCCTGGCCACCGGGCGTTACCCGATGTGGTACCAGGACCACGGCGACCTGTCGCTGGAGCTGTGCCAGTCCAGGGCAGCCAGTTCGCGGGTAGCGGCCTCGGTGCCACCGAACTACATGTGCACCCTGTTGCCCGAACCCGGCGTCTACGACGACACCCTGCCCCTGGTGTTCCCCGACAACTGGCCACCGGAGATGTTCTGGTTCCTGGCCGAAACCGAAATCCCCGAGGTGGGCAACAGCGGCTATGAGCTGGAGGTGTATGTCGCCGGCATCGAAGCGGCTTTTGCCAGCGAGAACCCGGTGGACGGCGACCAGCAGAGTTTTGCCCGCATCCGTATCCGCGCTTCGGTGCCACGTACCGGCACTTATGTGATCACCCACCCGTACGGCGTCGAAACGGTCAGCGTGACCACTGCCGGGCGCCGCGCCATCAACATCACCCGCGACATCGGCATCGGCGCCCCGGGCGATTTCAGCGGCGTGCTCAATGGCGCGGTCGGGCCGTTCCTGCGCGGTGTCGGTGGCCCCTACACCGAGATCAACCCGGATACCGGCGCCAGCGAAACCTACATCGGCGACCCGAACCTCACCGAAGCGGTGACCGGCAGCCCCAACAACACCAACTTCGTGCGCATCCAGGGCCCGGCCGGGACCATCCAGACCAACCTGTTCACCGTCTCCGGCAAAGTTCTCGACCCGCGCAAGCAAACCCCGGCCGAGTTGCAGCGGGCCAGCTACCGACGCACCGCGGCCGGCACCCGCATCGAAGTGTTCGCCAAGGCGCCGAACAACGCCACGCTGTGCATGCGCGACACCCTGGCGCTGGTACCGGGCACCCCGCCCTCGCCTTGCCAGTTCAACCTGCTGGCCGACAACAATGGCCTGTTCTTCGCCCACCACCTGAGCAGCGCCGCACCGCCTGCGCTGATCGTCGTGACCGCCACCGACCCGACCGGCGCCACCCGCCCCACGGCGCTGTCGAGCAAGCTCAGCGATGTGGTCAAGGTCACTGCCGCCCGCTATGACTGGGCCAACAAGCGCCTGCGCATCGAGGCCAGTTCCAGCGATGAAGTGCAGGTGCCCGACCTGGTGGCCCAGGGCTACGGACGGCTGTCGAAGTCCGGCACGCTGCAAGCCCTGACGGTCAATGACCTGGCCCAGCCACCTGCGATCATCACGGTGAAATCCGCCGCCGGCGGCAGCGACAGCGAACCAGTGGTAGTGGTTGGCAATGCCCCGGTCGACGCCGCCAACCAGGCACCGGTGGCGCAAGCCGATGCCGGCAGCACCCGCGTCGGCGTGCCGCTGAGCCTGAACCTGCTGACCAACGACAGCGACCCGGACGAGGACGTGCCACTGAGCATCAGCGACCTCACCCAGCCAGCCAACGGCCAGGGCGCGGTCGTGCTCAACGGCACCACGGCCGTCACCTACACCCCGCCGGCCGTGGTCAATGCGCCGCTGGTGGTCACCTTCACCTACCGTGCCCAGGACAGCAAAGGGCTGAAATCGCCAGTCACCAACGTCATCGTCAACGTCGCCGCCAACCAGCCGCCAACCGCGGTCAACGACACCGCCAGCACCCTCGGCGTGGCCTTGCCGATCAACGTGCTGGCCAACGACAGCGATCTGGACGGCAACGTGCCACTGGCAGTCGCCAGCGTCACCCAGCCGGCGCTGGGCCGCGGTACGGTCAGCACCGACGGTAACCAGGTCACCTACACCCCACCGGCCGTGATCCTGGCAGCCTTCAACACCACCTTTACCTACATCGCCCGGGACAGCGCAGGCGCCCTGTCGGCCCCGGCCACGGTCACGGTACAGGTGTCGCCACGGCCGCCGGCAGAGAACTTCACCGTCACCGCCGCAACCGTCACGGCACGCGCCGGCGGTCGCTTTACCTGGGACATCTCCGGTACGACCTCCGCAGTGCTGCTCAACGCCGTTACCGTGCAGGTCACCACCCCAACCGGCCTGGTCACCCTGGGCACCACCCCAGTACCACTGACCGGACGCTGGCGGCTGTCGGTGAGCAATACCGTTGCCCCAAGCGCACCGGCAACGGCAACCGTCACCACCAGCCTGGGTACCGTGCGCACCGTGCCGGTCACCGTGCAGTAACCGAAGGAGAACGACCATGGCGCGCCTGACCACCTTGCTGCTTTGCCTGACCCTGAGCGGTCAGGCCGCCCTGGCCGACGACCTGATGGATAACGCTGACCTGGCCATGGGCAGCGATCTTGGCGAGATGTCGATGCAACCCCTGGCGCCGTCGAGCGGCCAGCAGGCGCTGATCGAGCAGAACGGCCAGAACAACCGCGCGGCCATCGGCCAGGACGGCCAGGCCCTGCTCGGGCGCATTGTCCAGCAAGGCGGCGCGCAGGAGGCGTTCATCCTGCAACAAGGCAACGACCTGATGGCTTCGATCAGCCAGCAGGGCTATGGCAACAGCGCCTCGATCAGCCAGAGCGGCAGCAACAACCGCGCGCAGATCGAGCAATACGGCAACAGCAACAGCGCCAGCATCGAACAGGCCGGCAGCGGGCTTTCAAGCTCGGTGATCCAGGCCGGCAACGGTCAGCGCGTGCAGGTCAACCAATACCGTTAAACCTGGAGGCACCACCATGTTCAAGCTCGCTCCCTTAAGCGCCGCCATTGTCCTGGCCGTGGCCGGCCAGGCCATGGCTGACGACAGCCAGTCGACCCAGAACCAGTTCGGTACCGAGAACATCGCCGAGGTCAAGCAGATCGCCGCGCCGCAAAGTACCACCACGCAGAACCAACTGGGCCTGGGCAACAACCACGCCGCCAAGCAGGAAGGCGGCAACAGCCAGATCCAGCAAAGCGGCGCCGGCGACTACAACGCCGGCTACGCCGAACAGTTGTTCGAGTTCGCCAGCCAGATCAACCAGCAGAACGCCGGGGCCCTGAACAACACCCACGCCAGCCAGTCGCTGGGCGTGGAAAACACCGCCCAGCAGAACCAGGAAGGCAGCGCCAACTTCTCGTTCGTCTATCAGGACAGCCAGGCCGGCAGCCAGGGCATCACCCTGCAGTTCGGCGACAACAACAGCGCCTTCGTCGAACAGTTGTACAGTGGTGGCGGCAACAACGCCCTGAGCATCCAGGCCGGTAGCGGCAACTACAGCGCCGCCGAGCACCTGAACTACAACAACGGCCAGATCGGCATCTACCAGGCCGGCGATGACAACTGGGCCTATGGCGACCAGCGCGAAGGCCAGGACGGCAGCATCACTATCAACCAGGCCGGCAGCGCCAACTCCAGCGAAGTCTGGCAGGACACCCAGCTCGCCAGCCAGGCCACGGTCAGCCAGAACGGGCAGACCAACGAAAGCGTGGTCGATCAGAGTTTCGGTGAGGGTAACCTTGCCAGCATCATCCAGGTCGGCAGCCTCAATGCCAGCTATGCCGACCAGTACGAATCGCTGCAGTCGACCACCTCGCTGTTCCAGCACGGCCAGGGCAACCTCGCCTACACCTACCAGGAAGGCGACAGCCATGTACTGACGGTGACCTCCACCGGCACTGGCAACAAGATCCTTGCCAGCAACTGGAAAGGCGACAAGCTCGGTGGCCAGTTCGGCAGTGCCCAGCGCGCCGAGGTCAACCAGAACGGCACGGGCAACAGCGCCAACCTGACCCAGGATGGCAGCGCCCAGCTCGCGCGCCTGAACCAGAACGGCAGCGGCAACAGCGCCGAACTGACCCAGGTCGACAACAACAACGAGCTGTACTTCGAACAGAACGGCAGCGACAACCTGCTGATCGCCGACCAGCGCGGTACCGCCAACTACGCCGCCGGCGTGAGCAGCGGCGCGGGCAACAGCGTCAAGGTCGAGCAGTCAGGCAGCGGCAACCAAAGCTACACCTGGCAACTGTATGGCGACAACAACCAGGCGACCATCAAACAAACCGACGGCGTCAACGTCGCCTACGTGACCCAGGGCGGCTTGGCCAACCAGGCGATGGTTGACCAGAGCGGCGCGAGCATGACCGCGACCATCCAGCAGTTTGGTGCGGGTAACCAGGCGACAGTGTTGCAGCAGTAAAGCATCGCGGGCTTGACCCGCGATAAGGCCACCTCTTTCTCCCCCCTTGACCGTGACTCACCGCCAGGCTGGTCACGGTTCTTTTTTTAGCCTTATAATGCGAACAATTCGCAACTGCATCTTTCATGTTTCAGGATCTTCGGGTGCCCCCTACCTCCCCCGCCCCTCAGCAACAGCTCCATGGCCTTTATCGCGATCACCACGGCTGGTTGCAGGCCTGGCTGCGCAAGCGCCTGGGCGATCGCGAGCGCGCCGCCGACATTGCCCACGACACCTTCCTGCGCCTGCTGGTCAGCGGCCGCCTGCCCGGTCACAACGAGGGCCGCAGCTACCTGGTGCAACTGGCGCGCAACCTGGTGATCGACCAGTGGCGCCGGCAACGTATCGAGCAGGCTTACCTGGCCAGCATCGCCCACCTGGACGAACCGCAGACGCCCTCGCTGGAAACCCGCGCGATGATCCTGCAGACCCTGCAACAGATCGACCAGATGCTCGACAGCATGCCGGCCAAGGTGCGCAGCGCCTTTCTGCTGTCGCGCTTCGAGGGCCTGGGCTACGCCGACATCGCCGAGCGCCTCGGGGTGACCGTAAGCTCCGTGCAGAAGTACATGATCCGCGCCATCCAGGCCTGCTATCAGGTGCTCTACAGCGAATGAGCCAGGCAAGCGATGCACCGATCGACGCGGCGATTGTCGAGCAAGCCAGCCACTGGCTGATGCTGCACTGGGACGGCCCGCTGGATGCACAACAACGCCTGGCCTTTGCCACCTGGCAAGCGGCAGATACCGAGCACCAACGCGCCTGGCAACGCCTGCAAACCCTGCAGCAGACCCTCGCTGCGGTGCCCGCGCAAACCGCCCGCAGCGTGCTCGAAGAACGCCAGAGCCGACGCAGCCTGCTCAGGCAGCTGTGCGTCCTGCTGCTGGTGGGCGGCAGTGGCTACCTGGGCCAGCGCCACCTGCCCTGGCGCGAGGCGATGGCCGATCAGCGCACCGCCCCCGGCGAAGTGCGCCGCCTGCAACTGGCCGATGGCAGCCAGTTGCTGCTCAACAGCCGCAGCAGCGTCAACATCCAGTTCAACGCGCACGAGCGGCGCATCCGCCTGCTTGAGGGCGAACTGCTGCTGAGCAGCGCCAAGGACCCAAGGCCGCTCAAGGTCGAGACTGCAGCCGGTGAAGTGCAGGCCCTGGGCACCCGCTTTGCCGTGCGCGAGCTGGCGGGTGGCAGCCGCATCGAGCTGTTCGAAGGCGCCTTGATGATTCGCCCCAAGGCTGGCAATCAGCAGTTGCTCAAGGCGGGCCACGGCCTGTGGTTCAACCGGCAGGGCTGCGGCCCGCAGCATGCGGCCGACAGCAACAGCATCGCCTGGGAGCACGGTCGGCTGATTGCCGAGCGCCAGCCGCTGGGGCGCTTTCTCGATGAACTGAGCCGGCATCGGCGCGGTGTCATTCGCTGTGAACCGGCAATCGCCGGCCTGCCGATTACCGGTGTTTTCGCTCTCACCGACAGCGACCGCACCCTCGCTGCCCTGCAAGACAGCCTGCCGATTCAGGTGCACTACCTGAGCCGCTACTGGGTGACCGTCAAGGCGCGCTGACCTCCTGAAATCCTCTTTTCGCAAAATAAATTGCGCAGGCCTTTGCAGGTTTTCGGCGCTCGTTCGGGTTAGTCATCAAAGCTAACCAATACGCATTCTCAAAGGAGCCTTCGGGATGCCGAACCTGCCGCCCCCCTGCCCGTCCCCCCTGAGCACGGCGATCCGCACCGGATTGTTCGGCGCTCTGCTCAGCGCCGCCTGCTGCAGCCTGGCCATGCCTGCCCAGGCCGAACCTGTCCGCCAGGAACAACGCCTGTACCAGATTCCCGCCGGCAACCTCGACCAGGCCCTGACCCAGTTTGCCGCCAGCGCCGGTCTGCTGCTGTCGGTGGATGCCCGCCTGACCGCAGGCAAGCCGTCGCTGGGCCTGCAGGGCCATTACTCGCCTGCCCAGGCCCTGAGCAAACTGCTGGCCGGCAGCGGCCTGAGCGCGTACTTCAGCGACGACGGCCGGGTGCTGATCGAAAGGGCCGCGCAGGCCAGCGATGCCCTGGAACTCGGCGCCACCCGGGTCAAGGGCCAGGCAGACGATGACGGGCTCAAGGACTACGGCGTACCGCGTTCGGTGGAAACCCGTAACCTGGAACAACTGGAGCGTTTTCGCGGCCGCTCCAATGCCGACATGCTCGCTGGCATCGCCGGTGTACAGACCTCCGACGGGCGCAACGGTGGCGGTATCGAAGTGAACATACGCGGCATCCAGGGCCAGGGCCGGGTGCCGGTCAAGGTCGACGGTAGCCAGCAGTCACTGGACGTTTACCGAGGTTACGCCGGCACCGCCCAGCGCGCCTACATCGACCCGGACCTGATCAGCAGCGTCACCGTCAACAAGGGCCCGAGCCTGGACGCTGGGGCGTCGGGTGCCATCGGCGGCTCGGTGGAGATGCAGACCCTGACCGTCGACGACATCCTCAAGCCCGGCGAGACCACTGGCTGGCGCCTGCGTGGCTCGCTGGCAGACAACAGCAGCGCCGACGTTCCCAGCGACTACCGGGTGCGCCCACGCACGGATCGCAACGACCTGCTGCACGCGCATGACTGGTCGCGCAGCCTGGCCTTCGCCCACAAGGATGAAGCCTTCGACGTGGTCGCCGCCTACGCCGAGCGGCGCAACAACAACTACTTCGCCGGCAAGCACGGCTACTCGCGCTACGACACCTCGGTAATCAGCGGCGGCGCCCTGGTCGATGCCAACACCGTGGCGCGCAACTACTGGCCCGGCGAAGAGGTGCTCAACTCCAGTACCCACAACAAATCCTTCATGCTCAAGGGTACCCTGTACCGCGACAACGGCCTGGAACTGGGCCTGGGCTACCGCTACATGGATTCAAGCTTCGGCGAAATCATGCCCTCGCAGATCGGCCGAACCGGGCCGTCGATGACCTGGCCACTGGGCGACTTCAAGAAGGACATCGACCGCTACGACGAAGCATTCTGGATGCGCGCCAACCCCGAGTACTACCAGCAGTGCTCGGCCATCGATGCCCCGGTGCCCGATGGCGACAACCGGTGGGACAGCACCGGCTGTTTTGTGCGCGAGACCCTCGACCCGGTCTACGACTACACCGACGCCAACCAGATGATCCAGTTCAAGCCCGGCAACATGAAACTGCACACCCTCACCAGCGAGTTCAAATGGCGGCCCGAGGAAGACAGCCTGGCGCGCTACATCGACCTCAACGGCCATGTCTGGGCAACCTTCGGGCGCAGCATCATGTACAACAACGTCGGCTTTACCGCGCCGCAACGGGGCCAGGGTTACCAGGATGAGCAAAGCGAGCGCTACCGCCAATCGCTCAAGTCCGACCTGAGCAACCTCAAGGTCGGTACAGACATCAGCAACACCAGCCGCTTCAATACCGCCAGCGGCGACTACGCCCTGACCTATGGCGCCGCGTACCTGTATGAAACCATCGACCCGACCCGCAAGCCGTGGCAGGACGACCTGGAAAACAACCGCATCGAACGCAACGGCTACCGTCACGAATACAGCCTCAGCACTGCACTGGAATACAAACCGATCCCGCAGCTGACTTTCACCGCCGGTGGCCGCTACAGCGGTTACCGCATCTACGACCGCAACCGTCAGGCGCTGTACGCCGCGCCGGCCGGAGCCGGGCCGGACGAGCCGTGGTGGAACGCGGAGTTTGCCGGTTTTGCCGACAACGCCGAACTGTCCGGTCACGGCTTCGCCCCGGCCTACAGCGTCAGCTATGCCTTCACCCCCAGCGTCTTAGCCTATGCCCTGTACAACCAGGGCATGCGCATGCCCTCGCTGTTCGAGACCACCCTGGGCAGCTGGTCGGCAGAACCCAACTACGCCCTGCGTGCGGAGCGGATGAAAACCTTCGAAGTGGGTGCTTCGCTCAAGGGTGCCAACCTGCTGCTGGACAACGACCAGGCCGGGATCAAGCTGGCGTACTTTCACAACACCATCGACGACATGGTCACCCGCAACTACCGCTACAACCCCAAGGGCCGCCCCGGTTTCAATGGCGAGCTGAAGATCCGCAACGTCGACAGCTTCACCACCCAGGGCGTCGAGTTGCAAACCCACTACGACAGCGCCTGGTGGTTCGCCGACGCGTCGTATGTCTACAACATCAAGGCCGAAACCTGCGACCGCGCCTTTGCCCAGGCCCTGCGCGACGGCGGCAAGAGTGAGACGCCGGACTGCACCACCGGCGGCTTCCAGGGTTCCTACACCAATACCCAGAACCCGCCGCGCTACAGCGTCAACCTGGTGCTGGGGGCCAAGGCCTTCGAGCAGAAACTGGCCAGCGGCATCCGCATGCGCTACACCAGCGGGCCGATGTACGTGCTGGATAGAAGCTGGCACGTGGGCACCACCACGCCACAGCAGCACTACCTGCAAGCGCGCATCTACGACTTCTTCGCCGACTACCAGGTCAGCGACGAACTCAAGGTCAGTTTCAATGTTTACAACTTCACCGACCAGTACTACCTGGACCCGATGTCGCAAAGCATGATGCCGGCGCCAGGCCGTACCTCAAGCCTGGCAGCATCCCTACAGTTCTAAAGGCCTTTGGCCAGTAATCTGGCGCACGCGGTGTAGCAGGGTTTTACCGCCCTGCTTCGTTAATATTTTATTTTTCTTCTGAAGGGTTTACACGCGAATGGTAATTCTTATCATTCTCGACTCCCGAGCGGCCCTGGCCCTTCCGTCCAGCCCGTTCACCCTTTGCTTCAGGAGAAATCTGACATGGTGTCGCGCTTCAACCTCAGCCGCATAAGCATTGCCTTGCTGGCTGCCCTGGGTTCCTCGGCTATTGCCGCGGCCCCGCTGGAGCAACCAGCGGACGAAGTTCAGGTGCAGCCCAGCGACCTGCCAGTGGACGGCAGCCGGCAGGCAATCCAGCTGGAAAACACTCGGGTGCTGGGTACCGCCGAAGAAGAGCTCAAGCAGGCTCCCGGGGTGTCGATCATCACCGCTGAAGACATCAAGAAGCGCCCACCGGTCAACGACCTTTCCGACATCATCCGCCGCGAGCCCGGGGTCAACCTCACCGGCAACAGCAGCAGCGGCGCCCGCGGCAACAACCGCCAGATCGACCTGCGCGGCATGGGCCCGGAAAACACCCTGATCCTCATCGACGGCAAGCCGTCCACCTCGCGCAACGCCGTGCGCTACGGCTGGAGCGGCGACCGTGACACCCGTGGCGAAACCAACTGGGTCCCGGCCGAGGAAGTCGAACGCATCGAGATCCTTCGCGGCCCGGCGGCAGCCCGTTACGGTTCCGGCGCCATGGGCGGTGTGGTCAATATCATCACCAAGCGCCCGACCCAGGACCTGCGCGGCTCGATGACCCTGTACACCATGCTCCCCGAGGACGACTCCGAAGGCACCGGCAAACGGGTCAACTTCAGCTTGAGCGGGCCGCTCACCGACAGCCTGATCTTTCGCGTGTACGGCAACCTGAACAAGACCGACGCCGACGACATGAAGATCAACTCGGCGCACCAGGCCTACGCCGAATCCTTGATGGCCGGTCGCGAAGGTGTACGCAACAAGGACATCAACGGCCTACTGAGCTGGAAAATCGACCCGGCCAACACCGTCGACCTTGAGTCGAGCTACAGCCGCCAGGGCAATATCTTCGCCGGCGACACCATGCTCAACGCCGGCGGCGAATTCGTCGAAAGCCAGGTGGGCAAGGAAACCAACGTCATGCAGCGCTCAAGCTTTGCCGTGACCCACCGCGGCGACTACGACTGGGGTACCTCCACTGCGTCGCTGTCCTACGACCTGACCCGCAACGGCCGCCTCAATGAAGGCCTGGCCGGCTGGGGTGAAGGCGCGCCATCGGGCAGTGCCGGGCGTTTCGAGTCGCGCCTGCGCAACACCCGTGCCACTGGCGAGGTCAACCTGCCGCTGAGCATGGGCCTGGAGCAAGTGCTGACCCTGGGTGGCGAGTACCTGTATGAATCGCTCAACGACCCGGGCTCGCTGCGCCCGCAAAGTTACGACCCGGGCGCCGAACTGCCGGGCTTCGACCGCACCCAGACCAAATCCACTGCGCGCAGCTTTGCCCTGTATGCCGAGGACAACATCGAAGTGGGCGAAAACACCATCGTCACCCCGGGCCTGCGCTACGACCATCATGAAGACTTCGGCAGTAACTGGAGCCCGAGCCTGAACGCCTCGCACCAGATCACCGAAGCGCTGAGCATCAAGGGCGGTATCGCCCGCGCCTACAAGACCCCGAACCTGTACCAGGCCAACCCCAACTACCTGCTGTACAGCCGGGGTACAGGCTGCAACTCCAGCGAAGTCAACAATGGCGGCTGCTACCTGCTGGGCAATGCCAACCTCGACCCGGAAACCAGCGTCAACAAGGAGCTGGGCCTGGCCTACGACAAGGGCACCTGGCGCACCAGTGCCACCTACTTTCGCAACGACTACAAGAACAAGATCGAGGCTGGCAACCAGACCTTGTTCCGCCTGCCCGACGGCCGCCGCATCCTGCGCTGGGAAAACACCGGCAAGGCCGTGGTGCAAGGGGTCGAGGGCAACCTGTTCGTCGAGCTCACCCCGGCGCTGGACTGGAATACCAACTTCACCTACATGATCGAGTCCAAGGACAAGAAAACCGGCGAGCCGCTGAGCATCATCCCCGAGTACACGGTCAACTCGACCCTGGACTGGAATGTCACCGACAAGCTCTCGTTCCAGCTCAACGGCACCTACTACGGCAAGCAGGAAGCGCCGACCTACAACGCCCGGGCCAATGAAAGCCTGGACAAGAAGGTACAGAAGGACGTCGACCCCTATGGCATTGTCGGCATCAGCGGTGGCTACGAGTTCACCAAGAACCTGAGCATGCGCGTGGGCGTGAACAACCTGTTCGACAAGCGCCTGTACCGCGAGGGCAACTCGGATGAAGCCGGGGCCCTGACCTACAACGAAGCAGGCCGGGCGTACTTCGCCTCGTTTACGACGTCGTTCTGATGGAGTGGGAGTGGGAGCGGATTTATCCGCTCCCACTCCCTGCAGATCTTTACTTGGGTGAGTAGGAATTTTCGACAATCCACACCACAATTTTCAACGCTTCTATACTTCCCATACTTTTGCAACCTGATTCGACGTATCGTTGGCGACTCGCCGGCTCCGGCCCGATTCGCCTTCCTGAATGATTCAGGAAACGGCTTACCCTCTTCGTCAAGGAGTTGTGCCAATGCCAACGGTACTGATCGTCGATGATCACCCCACGATTCGCCTTGCGGTGCGCATGCTGCTCGAGCGCGAGCGCTACGAGGTGCTGGGTGAAACCGGTGACGGCGTCGCGGCCGTACAGCTGGCCCGCGAGTTGCGCCCCGATGTGGTCATCCTCGATATCGGTCTGCCCGGCCTCGATGGCCTGAGCGTGATCAAACGCCTGCACCTGCTGGAAAACACTCCGAAAATCATGGTCCTCACCGGCCAACCGGCCGGTTTGTTCGCCCGTCGCTGCCTGGATGCCGGCAGTTCGGCCTTCGTGCACAAGGACGAAGACCTGGAGGCGTTGATTTTCGCCTTGAAAGCCATGGTCAAGGGCTATTCGACCTTCCCCGACATGTCGGCCAATCGCGGCCCGCTGGGCAATGAGGAACAACGCCTGGCCGCCCTTTCCCACCGGGAGATGGAAGTGCTGCGCATGCTTGCGGCCGGCCTGTCCAATAATGATATCGGCACGCGCATGCTGCTAAGCCCCAAGACCATCAGTACCTACAAAAGCCGGATCATGGAGAAGTTACAGGTAGGATCATTCGTCGACCTCATGGGTCTGGCTAATCGCAACCATGTGATGTGAGCCGCCAATGACCCTCCCCCCCGTTCTGCTGGCCCTGGTGCTGAGCTGCCTGTCAGCGTTGGCGGCCAACAACGCCATGGCCGTTGAACCTGGCGAGCCCCGGGAGTTGCTGGCGCGTTCACGCGTTGGCGGCGAAGGCGTCGCCCTGACGGCGGATGACAGGCGCTGGCTGAAAGACAAAGCCGTGCTGCGCCTGGGCACTTCAAGCCCGGATTACCCGCCGTTCGATATTAATGTCAGCCAGCGCGAGTATGAAGGGCTGACCGCTGACTACGCTGGCCTGATCAGCGAACTGTTGAACATCCCCGTTGAAGTTCGACGCTACAGCAGCCGTAAAGCAGCGATCACCGCCCTGCACGCCGGGGCCATCGACCTGCTCGGCAGCTCCAACGGCTTTGAAGCCGCCGACGCCCAACTGGTCCTGAGCCAGCCCTATGCCGATGATCTGCCGGTCATCGTCACGTCCCAGGGCAAGACCCGCACCGTCGACGATGATCTGGATGGGCTGCGCCTGGCAATGGTCGACCATTACCTGCCGGATGCAGAGGTCCAGCACCTGTTCCCCAAGGCCCACCTGCAACTGTACTCCTCGACCATGGCCGGCTTGTCGGCCGTCTCGCTGGCCCAGGCCGACGCCTTTCTGGGCGATGCCATCAGCAGTGATTACCTGATTGGCAAGAGCTTCCAGGAAAGCGTGCAGATCTCGCACTTCGTCCAACACGAGCGCGAGACCTTCGCCTTCGCGCTGGCCCGAGGCAATGACCGGTTGTTGCGCCTGCTCAACCAGTCGCTGGCCGTCACCAGTGAAACCGAGCGACTGAACATTCTGCGCCGCTGGAGCAGCGGCAGCACCAGCATGCTGCTCGATCGCGGCGCCTTGACCCTGAGCGAAGAGGAGCGCCGCTGGATCAAACAGCACCCGGTCATCCGGGTGCTGGTCAACAAATACTTCGCGCCTTTGAACTTCTACGACCACCAGCAACAGGTTCGTGGCATAACCGTCGATGTGCTGGAGCAGATCAGCCTGCGCACAGGACTCAAGTTCGAGTTCATCGAAGCGGATGCCGGGGCCGCTGCGATCGCGTTGCTGCAGCAAGGTAAAGCCGACCTGGCCGGGGCGCTGGTCTACAGCCCCGAACGCGCCAAGCTGGTCAATTTCACCCGGCCCTACCTGGTCAACCGCTGGGTGCTGGTCAGCCGAATCGACAGCGACGACGGGCAACAGCCGGAGCAACTGGATGGCAAACGCCTGGCGTTGATCCGCGATTCACCCTTGAAGGCTGAGTTGCTGGAACGTTACCCCGCGCTGACCCTGGTCGAGGTCGACGATCCCCTGGCGTTGATGGAGGCATTGACGCAAAAGCAGGCCGACCTGGTGCTGAGCTCGCACATCAATGCCGCCTACTTCATCAGCCGCCTGTTCAAGGACCGGTTGCGTATCGTCTCACTGTTTGGCGACCAGCCAATTACGGCCTCGTTTGCCACGCCACTGCAGGCGACAGAGTTGCACGCCATCATCGACAAGGCACTGCTGAGCATCCCGCCGGATGAGCTGGCGCAACTGACCAACCGCTGGCGTACCAACGCGCTGATCAGCGATAACCCCTGGTACAACTACCGTTCGCTGATCTTGCAGATCCTCATCGTTGCCAGCCTGCTGATCGCCGCCGTGGTGTTCTGGAACCGCTACCTGCGCAACCTGATCCGCCAGCGCAGTGACGCCCAACAAGCGCTGCAGCATGAGCTGGGGTTCAGCAGGCGCCTGCTCGAAGAGCTGCGCCTGGCCAAGGACCAGGCCGACGATGCCAGCCGCGCCAAAAGCACCTTCCTGGCGACCATGAGCCATGAGATCCGCACGCCGATGAACGCCGTGATCGGCCTGCTTGAACTTGCCGTCCGGGACGCCGAACAGGGCCGCGCCGACCGCGCTTCGTTGCAGGTGGCGTTCGACTCGGCCAACGGCCTGCTGGCGCTGATCGGCGACATTCTCGACATCGCCCGCATCGAGTCCGGGCACATGCAACTGAACGCCGAAGCCACCAACCTGACCACCCTGGCCGCCGCCACAGTGCGGGTGTTCGAGGGCAATGCGCGGCTCAAGGGCCTGGCCTTGCAGACCGACCTGCAAGCCATCGGCGAGTGCGTCATGGTCGACCCGTTGCGGCTCAAGCAAGTGCTCTCGAACCTGCTCGGCAATGCGCTGAAGTTCACCGAGCAAGGCCAGGTCAGCGTGACCCTGCGCTATGGCCCGCAGCAGCCCGGGCAACTGCGACGGGTACTGTTGAGCGTGGAAGACAGCGGTATCGGCATCAGCGCGCACGACCAGGCGCGGTTGTTCCAACACTTCGCCCAGGTCGGCGAGCAACCGGCGCGCCAGGGCGCCGGCCTGGGCCTGGTGATCAGCCGCACCTTGTGCGAACTGATGGGCGGCCGCCTGAGCCTGACCAGCAGCGTGGGCCGCGGCACCCGGGTCGATATCGAATTGCAGTTACCGTTGGCCTCGCTGCCGCACGCCCCCCAGCCGGTTATCGAGCAACCTCCAGCCACCACCGCGTTGCACATTCTGGTGGTGGATGACTATCCGGCCAACCTGATGCTGCTTGAGCGCCAGTTGAATGTGCTCGGACACCAGGTCAGCCAGGCCGGCGACGGCCAGGCGGCACTGGTGCTGTGGCTGCAAGGTCATTTCGATGTGGTCATCACCGATTGCCACATGCCCGGCATGGACGGCCACCAGCTGGCGCGGCGTCTGCGCAACGAGGAACAACAGCAACAGCGCCAGCCCTGCCTGATCCTCGGCCTCACCGCCAATGCCCAAGTCGAGGAGCGCGAACGCTGCCTGGCCAGCGGCATGAACGATTGCCTGTTCAAGCCGATCGGCCTCAATGAATTGCGCCGGCATCTGATCGGTATTGCCAGCCCGGCATCACCGCCCGTACCAACCCCTGAGCCAGAGGCGCATGCCAGCGGCTTCGATGTCGACAACCTCAAGCACCTGACCCTGGGCGATCCGCAACTGGTTGAACGCCTGCTACGCGAACTTGCGCAAAGCAACGGTGACGACCTCAAGGCCCTGCGCGCCCTGGGCCCGGCCCCTGCGCGCGATGCCTTGCGGGCCTTGGCCCATCGCATCAAGGGCGGGGCCAAGATGCTCAAGGCCCGTGGCGTGGTGCAACGCTGCGAAGCACTTGAGCAAGCCTGCGTCGGCGATGCCGGCAGCGAGCAGCTGCAGGCACTGGCCAAAGCCCTGGAACTGAGCCTGCAGGCCCTCGACGGGCAGCTCAACCAGCGGGTCAGTGCAACTGCAAGGTCGAGTTGATCTGGCTGATCGCATCGACCACGTGCTGCGAGCCCTGCTGGATCTCCAGGATCACTTCGCCGGCTTCATTGGCCAGTTCCACGCCAAGGCCGGTGCGGCTCAGGCTCGACTGCATGCTGGCCACGGCGGTCAACGACAGGTCATGGTTCTGCCGTACCACCTCGACAATCTCAAGGGTGGCCTTGCTGGTGCGCGCCGCCAGGTTGCGCACCTCATCGGCGACTACCGCAAAGCCGCGCCCGTGCTCGCCGGCCCGGGCCGCTTCGATGGCGGCATTGAGCGCCAGCAGGTTGGTCTGGTCGGCGATGCTGCGGATGGTCTGAACGATCTGCCCGATCAGCTCCGACTGTTTGCTCACCGCATCGATGCTGCGCGCGGCGGCATTGAGGTCCTGGGAAATTTCCTCGATCACCTGCACGGTTTGCTGCACCACCTGCGAGCCTTTGCGGGCGCAGGCGTCGTTCTGTACCGAGGTGGCGTGGGCCGATTCAGCGGCGGTCTGCTGGGTGCTGACCTGCTGAGTGATGTCGCTGGCGAACTTGACCACTTTGTACAGGCGCCCGCTGGTGTCGAAGATCGGGTTGTAGGATGCCTCCAGATAGACCATCTGCCCCAGCTTGTTGACCCGTTCGAAACGGTGGGAATGGTACTCGCCACGGTTGAGCGAGGCCCAAAAAGCCTTGTAGGCCGCAGACTCGCTCTCGCTCTTGTGGCAGAACAGGCTGTGATGCTTGCCCACTACCTCGTCGAGGCGGTAGTGCATGGTGTTGAGGAAGTTCTGGTTGGCTTCGATGACCTTGCCATCGGGGGTGAACTCGATCATGGCCATAGAGCGGCTGATGGCATTGATCAGGCTTTCGGTCTCGTGCTCGTGCTGCACCCGCTGGGTGATATCGGCAGCGACCTTGATCACGCTGGTGACCTGCTGCTGGGCACCGAACACCGGCATGTAGCTGGCCTCGAGCCAGACTTCGCGACCCTGCTTGTCGACCCGGGCAAAGGTGCCGCTGCGCGGTTCACCACGGCCCAGATCACGCCAGAGCTGGCGGTAGTCCTCGCTTTTGCTGAAGGCTTGTGCGCAGAACATGCGGTGGTGTTTGCCGCGAATCTCTTCGACGCCGTAGCCCATGGCCGTGCAGAAGTTTTCGTTGGCGTCGAGGATGATGCCGTCGGGGCTGAACTCGATCATCGCCATCGAGCGGCTGATGGCGGCCAACCTGGCAGTCATTTGGCCCAGGGCCTGGGTGCAACGCTCGATTTCAGCCAGATCGGACTTACGATGCAAATCAAACATTTTGCAACACTCCATGCTCGGGATTTGCTGAGCATAGATGGCGATTGGCGCCGTGCAAGCACTCTGATATCACTGCGTAACGCCCGCCGACTGGCGGTTTCAGCTGCTTTCGCGAACCATCAGCTCAAAGCCCAGATCCTGGCATTGCTGCTGTCCGCGCTTGCCGTCAAGCAAGCCCAATAGCGCCTGCGCGGCGCACCGGCCGATCGCCGCACGCGGGGTGCGGATCGAGGTCAGGCGCGGGACCATGTGCGCCGAGGCAGGCAAATCGTTGAAACCGACCATGGCCACCTGCTGCGGTACCTTGATGCCCTGGCGCAAGGCTTCGAGTATCGCCCCCTGGGCCAGGTCGTCGTTGCAGAAGAAGATGCCATCGACATCGGGGTGGCGGCCCAGCAACTGGGCAAACAGCTCGCCGCCCAGGCCGATCGACGATGGCTGCGGCGCCAGCAGTTCCGGCGCCTGGGCATCCAGGCCGACTTCGGCCAGGGCCTGGCGAAAGCCTTCGGCGCGCTGCATCACCCGCGGGTCGAGCTGCGCGGCGATAAAGCCCGGGCGTTTGCAGCCGCGCTCCAGCAGATGCCGGGCGGCCGCCCTGCCCGCCTCCTGCTGGGAGAAGCCCACCGACATGGCCTGGGCTTCACCCCCCAGCTCCATCATGTGCACACACGGCACGCCACTGGCCGCCAGCAGCTGCTTGGCCGCGTCGCTGCGATCAAACCCGGTGAGCAGGATGCCGCGCGGCTGGTAAGCCAGGTAGTTGCGGATCAGGTTCTCTTCTTCGGCGATATCGTAGTGATAGTTACCGATCAGCACCTCAAGGCCACGGGGGCGCATGACCTCGTGGATGGCTTCGAGGGTATCGATGAACAGGTGGTTGGACAGCGACGGAATCAACACCACGATCGACTGACTTTGCTTTGACGCCAGCGCCCGCGCTGCCGGGTTGGCCACATAGCCTAGGCTCGCGGCGGCCACCTGGACTTTTTCCACCAGCTGCGGGGCAACCGTGCTGATCCCGCGCAATGCCCGGGAAGCGGTAATCGGGGAAACCCCGGAAAGCCTGGCCACTTCAGCCAGAGTGGGACGACCGGTAGTACGAGAGCCGATGCGGGTCATGAGGGATTTTATTTTCGACTTGCAAAGAATGGGGAACGGGCACTAAGGTAGCGCTGTCTCAGACCACAGGCAATGCAAAACTGCATGAGGCCCGGAATGAGCATCCAGACTGCTTTTACAAGATCAATAACATCTGGGTGGGAAGCGCCCGAGACGTTAGCCGTCTCGCTTCAAGATAGCGCTATCTTGCCCCGCAGGAGGTACCGATGAACCCACCCCTATCCGCGATTGTGGTCATGGGCGTCGCTGGCTGTGGCAAGAGCTACGTCGGTGCTGCCATTGCAGGCTTGAGCGGCGGTCGCCTGATCGAAGGCGACGACTTCCACCCCGCTGCCAATATCCAGAAAATGAGTGCCGGCATCCCCCTGGACGACGACGACCGTGCCGGTTGGCTGATTCGCCTGGGCGAGGAACTGCAAGCGTGCCTGAAGGCCGGCGAACGGCCCATCCTCACCTGCTCCGCCCTGAAAAAGCGCTACCGCGATGCCCTGCGCCACGCCGTACCGGACCTGGGCTTCGTGTTTCTCGATCTCACCCCCGAAGAAGCCAGCCGCCGCGTGCTCGCCCGGCCTGGCCACTTCATGCCCGCCAGCCTGATCGACAGCCAGTTCGCCGCCCTTGAACGCCCCAATGGCGAGCCGCTGACCCTGCCCCTGGACGCCACCCTGGCGGTAGACAAACTCGCCATCGAGGTAGACCAGTGGCTAAAGCCCTGCGGTGAACCGCTGCTGGCGCGAACGGCCTGACCCTGGCTGTTTTGTCGGCTCACCCAAGATAGCGCTGTCTCGACCCGTAAACGCTGTAATAGTTCCGCCCACAAAAATGACAATACGAGGCACTGAACCATGTTTGGTTTGGCAACTGATACCTACCTGCTGCTCGATGCGGTGGTCACCATCATCGGCCTGGTGCTGCTGATCACCCACTTCAAAGTCCACCCTTTTGTCGCCCTGACCCTGGCGGCCGGTTTTCTCGGCCTGACCTCGGGCATGCCGGTAGCCAAGGTGATGAAATCGTTCCAGGACGGTTTTGGCGGCGTACTCGGATTTGTCGGCATCGTCCTGGCCCTGGGCACCATGCTCGGCAAGCTGATGGCCGACTCCGGCGGCGCCGACCAGATCGCCCAGACGCTAATCCGCGCCTTCGGCAAGCAGAAGGTGCATTGGGCAATGATGTTTGCCGCTTTCCTGGTCGGCATTCCGCTGTTCTTCGAAATCGGCTTCGTCTTGCTGATTCCATTGGTGTTCATCGTCGCCCGGCGTTCCGGGGTGTCGCTGATCAAGATCGGCATTCCGCTGCTGGCCGGCTTGTCGGTGGTCCATGGCCTGGTGCCGCCGCACCCGGGGCCGCTGCTGGCGATCGGCATCTTCAATGCCGACATCGGCAAGACCATCTTCTACGGGCTGATCGTGGCCCTGCCGACAGCAATCATCGCAGGTCCCCTTTACGGCAACTTCATCTCCAAGTACATCCCGGGTAATCCGAACAAGGAGCTGATGGACCAGATCGCCCGCGAGTCCGACCAGCAGAACCTGCCCAGCTTCAGCATCACCCTGATCACCGTGCTGCTGCCGGTGTTCCTGATGCTGCTGAAAACCTTCGCCGACGTGGTACTGCCGGCCGAGCATATCGTGCGCCAGTGGATGGACCTGATCGGCCACCCGATCAGCGCCCTGCTCGCGGCGTTGCTCCTGGCGTTCTACACCTTTGGCGCGGCGCGCGGGTTTTCCCGCCAGCAGATCATGAAGCTGCTCGACCAGAGCCTGGCGCCCACGGCGGCCATCATCCTCATCGTCGGTGCCGGCGGCGGCTTCAAGCAGATGCTGGTGGATACCGGCGTGGGTAATGTGATCGGGCAGATGGCGGTGCAGGCCGAGATCTCGCCGATCATGCTGGCCTGGCTGGTGGCGGCGGTGATTCGTATCGCGACGGGTTCGGCGACGGTGGCGACCATCACCGGCGCCGGGATCGTCGCGCCGGTGATCGGCATGATGCCGGGGGTCAACCGCGAACTGCTGGTGCTGGCGACTGGCGCGGGTTCGTTGATTCTGTCGCACGTCAACGATGCCGGCTTCTGGCTGGTGAAACAGTACTTCAACATGACCGTGGCCGAAACCTTCAAGACCTGGAGCATGATGGAGACCATCCTGTCGGTGGTCGGGATCATCTTTATCATGCTGTTGTCGTTGGTGGTTTGAGGGCCTCATCGCGGGGCAAGCCCGCTCCTACAGTGTAGGAGGGGGCTTGCCCCGCGATGCGGTCAAAAGGCTGCTTTAAAGATCGCCTCGATTTCCGCCTGACTGGCCACCCGCGGGTTGGTCAGCCCGCAGGCATCCTTCAGGGCATTGCTGGCCAGGGTTGGAATATCCGCCTCCTTGGCTCCCAGCACCGCCAACCCCGCCGGGATATCAATGGCCCGCGACAGGTTCTCGATCGCGGCCAGCGCCGCATCACTGCCCTGCTCGGCGCTCAGGCCAGCAACCTCCACACCCATGGCCTTGGCTACATCGCGCAGGCGTGCGGCACTGACGCTGGCGTTGAAACGCTGCACATGCGCCAGCAGCACCGCGTTGCACACACCATGGGGCAAGTCATAGAAACCGCCCAACTGGTGGGCCATGGCATGCACGTACCCCAGCGAGGCATTGTTGAAGGCCATGCCGGCGAGGAACTGGGCGTAAGCCATGTTCTCCCGGGCCTTGAGGTCGCTGCCGTCGGCCACGGCCTGGCGCAGGTTGTCGCTGATCAGCTCGATGGCCTTGATCGCGCAGGCGTCGGTGATCGGCGTGGCGGCAGTGGAAACGTAGGCTTCGATGGCGTGGGTCAGGGCGTCCATGCCGGTGGCCGCGGTCAGGCCCTTGGGCATGCCGACCATCAGCGCCGGGTCGTTGACCGACAGCAACGGCGTGACGTTGCGATCGACGATGGCCATTTTCACGTGGCGCGCTTCGTCGGTGATGATGCAGAAGCGGGTCATTTCGCTGGCGGTGCCGGCGGTGGTGTTGATGGCAATCAACGGCAACTGCGGCTTGGCCGACTGGTCCACCCCTTCATAATCACGGATGTGCCCGCCGTTGGTGGCGCACAGGGCAATGCCCTTGGCGCAGTCATGGGGCGAGCCGCCGCCCAGGGAGATCACGCAGTCGCAACGCTCGCGCTGCAACAGCGCCAGGCCCTGCTCGACATTGGCGATGCTCGGGTTGGGTTTGGCGCCATCGAAGATCGCCGAGTCGATATCGCGCATCGCCAGCATTTCGGCAATGCGCTCGGCAATCCCGGCCTTGGCCAGGCCTGCGTCAGTGACGATCAAGGCCTTGCGCAGGCCGTACCCGGCAATGGCAGCCATCGCTTCTTCGAGGCAATCGATGCCCATGATGTTGACGGCGGGGATGAAAAACGTGCTGCTCATGGCGAGATCCTCATGCAATGTTCCTTTGCCTTGAGGATCCGCCTGTCTGCCCTGCCCCGTGTTGATCTGAGTCAGCCGAGGAACAGCCGGTAGGCCGGGTTGTCGCTTTCGTCCCAGTAGCGGTAGCCCATGGCGTCCAGCGCTGCCGGCAGGCCTGGCTGCTCGTCCTGCGGCACTTCCAGGGCGGCAAACACCCGCGCCTCGGCAGCGCCGTGGTTGCGGTAGTGGAACAGGCTGATGTTCCAGCGCTTGCCCAGGCGTTCGAGAAAGCCCAGCAAAGCCCCTGGGCGCTCGGGGAACTCGAAACGCAGTACGCGCTCGTCCGCTCCCGGCCCGGCATGCCCGCCGACGGTATGGCGCACGTGCGCCTTGGCCAGTTCGTTGTCAGTCAGGTCGAGCACCGTATAGCCCTGCTCGCGCAGGCTGGCCAGGAGCTTGTCGCGCGGGTCGGTCTGCGGGTGGGTCTGCACGCCAACGAACAACCGCGCCTCCTTGCCCGGGTAGTAGCGATAGTTGAACTCGGTGATCTGGCGCTTGCCCAGAGCCTGGCAAAAGGCGCGGAAACTGCCCGGCTGCTCGGGGATGGTCACGGCGATGATCGCTTCGCGCTGCTCGCCAAGTTCGGCGCGCTCGGCGACATGGCGCAGGCGGTCAAAGTTGACGTTGGCACCGGAGTCAATGGCCACTAGGGTCTGGCCCTGCACGCCTTCGCGGGCCACGTACCTCTTGATCCCGGCCACGGCCAGGGCGCCGGAGGGCTCGGTGATCGAGCGGGTGTCGTCGTAGATGTCCTTGATCGCCGCGCACAGCTCATCACTGCTGACGGTGATCACCTCGTCGACATAGTGGCGACACAGCTCAAAGCAATGGGCGCCGATCTGCGCCACTGCCACGCCTTCGGCAAAGCTGCCGACCTGGGCCAGTATCACCCGCTCGCCGGCGGCCATGGCCGCTTGCAGGCAATTCGAATCCTGCGGTTCGACGCCGATGACCTTGACCTCGGGGCGCAGGTATTTGACATAGGCGGCGATGCCGGCGATCAAGCCGCCGCCACCGACCGGGACGAAGATCGCATCCAGCTCTGCGGGTTGCTGGCGCAGGATCTCCATGGCCACCGTGCCCTGGCCGGCGATCACGTCCGGGTCGTCGAACGGCGGCACGAAGGTCGCGCCTTCGCTGTCGGCCAGTTTCAGGGCATGGGCCAGGGCGTGGGGGAAGCTTTCGCCGTGCAGCACCACCTGGCCACCGCGCGAACGCACGCCCTCGACCTTGAGTTCCGGGGTGGTGGTCGGCATCACGATGGTGGCGCGCATGCCCAGCTCGCGGGCGGCCAGGGCGACCCCCTGGGCATGGTTGCCAGCGGACGCTGTGATCACCCCGTGCTGGCGCTGGGCCGGGCTCAGGCGACTGAGACGGGTATAGGCACCGCGGATCTTGAAGGAAAAGGTCGGTTGCAGGTCTTCACGCTTGAGCAGCACCTGGTTGCCGAGGCTGCGCGACAACGCCGGCGCCGCTTGCAGGGGCGTTTCGATCGCCAGGTCGTACACCGGCGCTGCAAGAATGCGGCGCACGTAGTCAGACAGCAGGTTCAGCGGCGCGGACGGTGTGCGGGGGCTAACGGCAAGGCTGGTCATCGGTGACTCCTGGTTTTTTTAAAGTGCCCAGGAGAGAGAGAAAGAACCCGCCTCCAGGGCGGGTTCGGTGCAAGTGCCAGCTAGCCCGCCAAAACGATAATGGCGGTAATAATGCTGTGCTGAGGCGACTGCAGGAATGTGTTCATACCCGCGAAGCTAGCGCAGCCGCCCAGGCAAAGTCAAGCAGGCTCACGCGCAGAATCGGGCACATCGAATACCCGGTCGAACGCCCACTGGAATACCAAGGCATAGACGAAGAAGAACACGAACAGTGCCAGGTTGGTCACCAGCGCCGCCCACAGGCTGATCTGCAGCCAGCCGGCAACCACCGGCAAGAGGATCAGCACCAGCCCGCCTTCAAAACCCAGGGCGTGCAGAAAACGCCGCCCCAGGGTGCGCTGGCGCTGGGCCTGACGGGCTTCCCAGTACTCGAATGCCCAGTTGTAGAACATGTTCCAGGCCAGGGCCACCGCCGAGAGAATCAGCGACAGCGCGGTGGAATGGGCCATGCCGGCATCGAAGGCCCAGGACAGGACCGGCGCGACGCACAGTACGGCGATGGTTTCGTAGAGAATGGCCTGGACGATCTTGCGTGCCTTGCCTTGCATGTCTGGCTCCCTGAACGTCAATGAAGCCCCACCCTAGCCGCGTTGAGGCGGCGCTTCAATTGAGCTAAATTGAGCCTCCCTCAATTGGCTTGAGCACCGTGTTCGCCAAACTGCCCCTGACTGCCCTGCGCACCTTCGAATCGGCGGCCCGTCTGGGCGGCTTCAAGGCTGCCAGCGAGGAACTGGCGGTCACCCCGGCGGCGGTTTCGCACCAGATCAAACGCCTGGAGTCGCACCTGGGGCTGCTGCTGTTTGAACGCAGCACGCAGGGGGTCAGGCTCAGCGACGCCGGTGAGCAACTGTACCTGCAGGTGCACCAGGGCCTGGCCAACCTGCAACGCAGTGTCGATGCGTTGCAACCGCCCTGCGATCGCCAGCAACTGACCCTGACCACCACCGCAGCCTTTGCCAGCGCGTGGCTGATTCCGCGACTGGGTGATTTCCATTGCCGCTACGCTGACATTCAGGTACGGGTACTGACCGGCAGCGACGTGGTCGACCTGCAGCGCGACCACCGTTTCGACCTGGCCTTGCGGGCCGAATTCACTCCCGACCCGGCGTTGCAGCGGTTGCCGTTGCTGGCCGAGCATTTCTCGGTGTACACCCCGCCCGGCTGGCAGGAACCGCCTGCCAATCTGCCCCTGGCGTTGCTTGAGGTGCCGTGGACTTCGGTCAGTGGCGTGGTCATCGACTGGGCCCGCTGGTGTGCATTGGCCGGGTGTGAAGACTGGTTGCTGCGGGCGCGTTTTCATCACTATGACGATGAACACCATGCCCTGCAGGCGGCCGCTGCCGGCTATGGACTGGTGCTGGCCAGCAACGTGCTGGTCGCCGACAGCGTGCGCCAGGGCTTGCTGCAACCGTGGCGCGAAGACGTGCGCTTGCCGGCGGCGCAGTACAGCGCGGTGTGGTTGCCGGGCCGTGAGCGCGAGCCTGCAGTGCGCACGTTTCTCGATTGGCTGGAACATCAGCTCAGGCGTTGAGAAATCCCTGGCAAGCCAGCTTCCACAGGGCCGGGCTAGACAGATCCACTGTATTTGCGCCGAACTGAATTAAATCCATTCAATCTCGCGCACAAATTGATTACCCTGCTGCGCCCCTCGGCTTGCAACACCCCTATCCCAGCCCCTTGGCAGAAGGAGGAGACCCGGCTCATGCTCGCGGCTCTCGACATGCATCAGGACGATGCCGCGCTACCTAAGCGGGTCAGTCATCACGCTATCAACCAGCACCTGCGCAGGCCGATACAACTGGCCAGTGTCTTGCTGTGCTTTTACGCCGCGCCCAGCCTCGCTGACAGCCGCGAGTGCGAGCGCCTGCGCCAGGCAGCGCCGGCCAACCCCAGCGTCAGCCAGTTACGCGCCCTGGGCCGCTGCGCCATGCCCCAGCGCCCGGGTGAGGCGGTGATCTATTACCAGGCCGCCGAAGCACGTGGCGATACTGGCAGCCGCCTGCCGCTGGCCGACGCCCTGGAAGCGTCGGGCGACTCTATTGCCGCCCTGGCGATCTGGAAAACCCTGGCTGACAACGAGTGGACCGCCAACGCTCGACTGACTGCCGCACGCAGTGCGCTGAATGCCGACAACGCTTACCTGGCATACACCTATTGGAAGCAGGCCGCGCCGGTAACGGCCGATGACTGGGCGCTAGGCGCCGCCATCGCCCAGCGTGAGTTCCAGGTTGACCAAGCCATGGACTACCACCGCGAAGCCCTCAAGCTGCAACCTCGCGCCGATCGTTATTACGCCGCGGCGGTAACCGCTGCGCAGAATCGCCACCTGCAGCAGAGCACCGCCTGGCTGGCCGAAGCCGTACGCCTGGCGCCGGAGCAGCCACGCTACGGCGCCGACTACGGCATGCGCCTGGCACGCTCGGAGGAAGAAGCGACCCGCGCCCGCTCGATCCCTTACCTTGAACGCGCCACCCAGGCCTTCCCTGAGGACTATCGCCTCGGCGAAACCCTGGCCTGGCGTTACGACGAAGTGGCCAACAGCGCCGCCGCGCGCAAGGAGCTGCGCCGGGCACTGGATGTCGAGCAGGCGCTGGTCGACGGTGACGACGTGTTCGGCAGCCTGCAAGCGCGCACGTACCAGCAGCGCCAGGTCCACGAACGCTTGTCACGGCGCGACAGCATCACCCTGTCCAGTACCTGGGCACCTGCCGGGATGCCGAGCAACAACACCTTGCGCGATAACCGCGCGGACGGCCGTGGCGCCTCGCAGAACGTACAACTGGCGATGTGGGACCACGCCCTGGGCGACGAACCGAGTCGCAACGCCCGCACCTTCTCGGTCTATGCCCGGGCGCTGTTCGGCGCCAGTGGTCGCAACGACTACGCGCAGACCATGGGCACCGGTGTCGGCCTGCGCTACAAGCCGTTCAGCAGCAGTGACCTCAACCTGTACACGGAGCTTTATCATCAGCGCCGGATCGACGACGCCCACTACGGTGGCTTGAGCCTCGGCCAACTGATCAGCCCGAGCAAGGGCGGCGACAACTATGCCGACCTGCGCGGTCACGCCGAATCGAGCAACGACCTGCTGCTGCGCGCCACCAACTCGCTCCTCGACCAGGGCAAATGGCGCAGCGACTGGCGGGCTGAAGAAGATGAGTGGGACGAGCGCTTCCTGTACCTGGACGCTGCCTGGTGGACCCGCGCCGGTGACCACCAATGGCTGTCGCGCTACCAGCGCGGGCACACCTGGAAGCTGTCCGGCAGTGTCCCACAGACGCTGATGCCCTACGGTTTTCTCGAGTTCTCAAACCAGCAGCCCGACAACCAATGGCGTCAGGACCTGCGCACCGGGCTGGGTCTGCGTTGGCAATGGTGGTTCGACGACGACCGCTACAACGCCTACCGCGGTTCGCTGAAAGTACGCGCCGAATACCAGCAGTCGCTGGGCGGCAATCTTTATGAACACGCCAACGGCGTGTTGCTGGGTGCGGAGTTGACCATCTGATGCGCCGCTTGATCGCTGTACTGCTGTTCGTCCTGAGCCTGTCGGCAACAGCTGACCAACACTTGTTCTACCAACCGCTGGAGCGCGACGCGCAGGTAAGCCAGGCACAATGGCGCACGCTGTGGAAAGCCAGCGTCGCCCAAGGAGGCAAGACCCTGATCGTGCAGTGGAGCGCCTATGGCGACAGTGACTTCGGTGGCGCCCAGGGATGGCTGGCCAACAGCCTGCGCCTGGCCCACGAACAAGGCCTGCAACTGGTGCTGGGGCTGTACATGGACGCGGCCTACTCCCAGCGTATCGACGAACTGGACGGCATCGGCCTGATGGCTTACTGGCAAACCCAGCTGGACAATTCCCTGGCCCAGCAACGCAAGGTGCGCGAGCAGTGGCAACTGCCCGTATCAGGCTGGTACCTGCCGATGACGCTGGACGACGGGCACTTTCACAGTGCCGACCGCCGCCAGGCGCTTTACACCCAGTTGCAAGCCTTCAACCGCCGCCTCGATGCGCCGCTGCATATCAGTGCCTTCAGTACCGGGCGCCTGAGCCCGGCAGTCAACGCCCGCTGGCTCGAGCAACTGGCCAGCCTCAAGCTGCAGGTCTGGTGGCAGGATGGCGCCGGCAGCACACGCCTGGCACCGCTGGTACGCCAGGGTTACCTGGACGCGCTGCCCGACAGCATCGGTATCGTCCCGGCAGGATCGCCCCTTGTCCCACGATAAGGCCATGGCCCGGGCCGCTCAGGCCAGCCCGCCAAAGCGCTTGTAGAAGTTTTCCCCCACGTCCGGCAACGGTCCATCGGCGGTTTCCATGGCGCTGGCCAGCCATTGCTCGGCCGGGGCAACGATCAGCCGGTACAGGTTGCGGCACAGTTGCCGGGCAGCGCGGCCTTCCCAGTCCCCCGGCAGCAGCTCGTCGGGCAGTTGCGGGTCACGCAGCAACAGCTTGCGGTACTCATGAATCAGCAGGATCCGGGCCAGGAAGCAGTCCTGCGGATCGAGCGTGGCGTGCTCGCGCAGGCTCTGCCAGAGCGGCCGGAACAGCTGGATGAACTCGCTGTAATGGGCTGCCAGCTCCTCGAGGTTCCAGCTTTCGCGCACTTGCATGCGCAGGGCCCGCGAGGCCAGAACATCCTGGGTGGTGGTCTCGAACAAAATGGTGTCTTCCTGCACGCCAAGCTCCAGCAAGGTGGCATTGACGTCGCCGCGGTCAAAGCGCGGCGAGGCCAGCACCGTTGGCGCAATCGCAGCAAACCCCTGCCATTCGAGCTCCTCACGCACCTGCTTGCGCTTGTCGGCGGCCAGTTGAGTCAGCATCGCCAGGCACCATGAGCCGTCCCAGGCCGGCAGGTTGGCGCTGTACACACGCTTGAAAGCCTTGTCGAAACGCCGCCGGCCAGTACCGGTCAGGCTGTAGTAACTGCGCCGTCCAACTTTCTCTGCGGTCAGCCAGTTCTCTTTGGTCAGGCGAAAGATCGAGGTGCGGATCAGCCGCTCGTTGATGCCCATGGGTTCGAGCAACTGAATCAGGCTGCCCAGCCATACGGTGCCGCCATGGGGCTCGATGGCATCGCCATACAAGGTGATGATCAGTGAACTGGCCCGTATGGGTGTCTGCTGCTGAAAACGGTGGATCAGCTGATTGAGCGGTGTCAGGGACGACATAAACGGTCCATCGAAAAAGTTGAAATATACCCCGCCGCCCAGTTCAAGACTACGCCGGCCCTGTTACCCGAAAGGTTCAGGTGCTGCTGGCGGCCTTGGGACGATGCGCGCTGTGGCTGATGCGTGGCCGGTCGGCTTCGGCAGCCGGCAACGGCGCGCACTCCACCAGGCTGCGACAGCGCAGGCCGAGGAGTTGATACTCACGGGTGCCGGCTTGCTTCCAGGCCACTTCCTCATCGCTCAAGCGCCGGCTGACCCGGGCCGGGGAGCCGATCACCAGCGATTGTTCGGCGCAGGTGAAGCGGGCCTTGACCAGGGCGCCGGCCGAGACGATCGAACGCGCGCCGATGCGTGCGTGGTCGAGCACCACGGCATTGATGCCGATCAGCGCATCGGCCCCCACCCGACAGCCATGCAACACCGCGCCATGACCAACATGGCCGTCACGCTCGACCACCGTATCACTGTCGGGGAAACCATGCATGACGCAGGTGTCCTGCAGATTGGCGCCCTCTTCCAGCACGATGCGCCCGAAATCACCGCGCAAACTGGCCAATGGGCCAATGTAGCAACGGGGGCCGACGATCACGTCGCCGATCAGCACGGCACTTGGATGCACATAGGCACTGGGGTCGACCACCGGGGTGAGGCCATCAAGGCTATAGCAAGGCATGGTGAGGATCCTCGGAATATTTAACCGCATTACCTAATATCTAATATCACTTCTCGTATCGCTTTAACAGGTTACCTCAAGGGACAGACCGCCCTTAAAATCCAACATACTCCTGAATCAACCCATAGAAATGGTACAGCCACAGAACAGTCAGGACACGTTTTATTATTTTAATATTGTTTTTCTGTATCGCTTCATGCTTATACTTCAGCAAAACGGCCCACGCCCGTCCAACAAAAATACCGGCCTTGACGCCCGCCTGCCCTGCGAGACCCTTGCCATGCCGCATACCCTTGCCGTGCACACCGATCAGGCCGTTTGCCTGATCACCCTGCAACGCCCTCAAGCGCTCAACGCACTGAACACTGAACTGCTGGCCGAGCTCGCCGAGCAGCTGCGGCGCTGCACCAGCGACGACAGCATTGGCGCCGTGGTCCTGACTGGCAGCCGCAAGGCCTTCGCCGCCGGCGCCGACCTTAACGAAATGGCCAGTCGCGACCTGGTCGGCATGCTCAACGATCCGCGCCAGGCGCACTGGCAAAGCATCAGTCAGTTCGCCAAACCGCTGATTGCGGCCGTCAATGGCTACGCCCTGGGCGCTGGCTGCGAACTGGCGATGCACGCCGACATCCTGATTGCCGGCGAAGACGCCCAGTTCGGCCAGCCGGAAATCAACCTCGGGATCATGCCCGGGGCTGGCGGCACCCAGCGCCTGCTGCGGGCGGTTGGCAAGTCGCTGGCCATGCAGATGGTCCTCAGCGGCGAACCGATCAGCGCCAGACGCGCCCTGGAAGCTGGCCTGGTCAGCGAGATCACCCCACCGGAGCTGACGGTCGAGCGCGCCCTGCAGCTTGCCCAGCGCATTGCCAGCAAAGCACCGCTGGCGCTGCGCCTGGCCAAGGAAGCGCTGCTCAAGGCTCAGGACCTGGACCTGGCCAGCGGCCTGCGTTTTGAACGCCATGCTTTCACCCTGCTGGCCGGCACTGCCGACCGCAACGAGGGCATACGCGCCTTCCAGGAAAAACGCCGCGCCCACTTCGGCGGCCAATAAGCCCCTTCGATCCACCTGCAACCAAAGGCAGACACCATGAGTTTCGAGCACATCCTGTTTTCCATCGACGCTGGCATCGCCCTGCTCAGCCTCAATCGCCCCGAGCAACTGAACAGCTTCAACAGCCAGATGCATGAAGAAGTCCAGCAGGCGCTGCGCCAGGTGCGCGGCAATGCAGACGTGCGGGTACTGCTGCTGACCGCCGAGGGCCGCGGCTTTTGTGCAGGCCAGGACCTGGCCGATCGCAATGTCGCCCCCGGCACCGAGGTACCGGACCTGGGCGAATCCATCGAGCGCTACTACAACCCGCTGGTGCGCACCCTGCGCGAGCTGCCGATCCCGGTAATCTGCGCGGTCAACGGCGTCGCCGCCGGCGCTGGCGCGAACATACCGCTGGCCTGCGACCTGGTGCTGGCGGCACGCTCGGCCAACTTTATCCAGGCGTTCTGCAAGATCGGCCTGATCCCGGATTCGGGCGGCACCTACGCGTTGCCACGGCTGGTCGGCATGGCCCGGGCCAAAGCCCTGGCGATGCTCGGCGAGCGCCTGAGCGCCGAACAGGCCGAGCAATGGGGGCTGATCTATCGCTGCGTCGACGACGCCGAGCTGCGCGACGAAGCGATGAAGCTGGCCCGTCACCTGGCCACCCAGCCCACTTACGGCCTGGGGCTGATCAAGCGCGGCCTGCATGCCAGCCTGGACAACAGTTTCGACCAGCAACTGACCCTGGAGCGCGACCTGCAGCGTCTGGCCGGGCGCAGCGAAGACTACCGCGAAGGCGTCAGCGCCTTCATGGCCAAGCGTACCGCCCAATTCAAAGGGCGTTGAGCATGACCGCCCTCAGCAACAACGTCATGGTCGCGGTGATCGGTGCCGGGGCCATGGGCGCCGGTATCGCCCAGGTGGCGGCCCAGGCCGGGCACCGGGTGCAGTTGTACGACAGCCGCCCCGGCGCCGCCGCCCAGGCCATTGCGAACATCGACCAGCAACTGGGCAAACGCGTAGCCAATGGCAAGCTCGCCGCCGACGCCCGGGCCGAATGCCTGGCTCGCCTGCAACCTGCGGCGAACCTCGACGAGCTGGCCGATGCCGGCCTGGTGATCGAGGCCATCGTCGAGAACCTTGAGGTCAAACGTGAGCTGCTAGGCCAATTGCAAGCGCTGTGCCGCAGCGACTGCATCCTGGCCAGCAACACCTCTTCACTCTCGATCACGCAACTGGCTGCCGGCCTTGCACACCCGCAGCGGCTGGTGGGCATGCATTTTTTCAACCCGGCGCCGGCCATGGCCCTGGTCGAAGTGGTCAGCGGCCTGGCCACTGCCAGCGAAATCGCCGAATGCATCAAAGACACCGCCCGGGCCTGGGGCAAGCAGCCGGTGCTGGCGCGCTCCACCCCGGGTTTTATCGTCAACCGGGTCGCGCGGCCGTTCTACGCCGAAAGCCTGCGCCTGCTGCAGGAGAATGTCAGCGATTGCGCCAGCCTCGATGCCTTGCTGCGCGAGGCTGGCGGCTTTGCCATGGGCGCCTTCGAGCTGACCGACCTGATCGGCCATGATGTCAATTACGCCGTGACCTGCTCGGTATTCGACGCCTACTACCAGGACCGGCGCTTTACCCCGTCGCTGGTACAAAAGGCACTGGTCGACGCCGGCTACCTGGGGCGCAAGAGCGGCCGGGGCTTCTATGATTATCACGCCGATGCGACACACCCACAGCCGTTGAACCTGCAAAGCCAGGTGGCGCCCGACACCCTGTTCGTCGAAGGTGATCCTGGCTTGCTCGCGCCCCTGCTTGAACGCCTGGCCACCGCAGGCCTGGCGCTCAGCCAGCGCCCCGGCAACGGCCTGCTGCGCATCGGCCAGGCCACCCTGGCACTGAGCGATGGCCGCCTGGCCAGCCAGCGCGCCCGGGATGAGGGCCTGGACAACCTGATCCTGCTCGATCTGGCGCTCGATTACGCCAGCGCCAAACGCCTGGCTATCAGTTGGGCGGCCGGCACCGCGCCCGCTGCCATCGACCAGGTGGTGGCCCTGCTCAATGCCGCCGGCATAGCGCTAACCGCGCTGCGCGACAGCCCGGCCCTGTGCGTGCTGCGCACCGTGGTGTGCCTGGCCAACGAAGGCGCCGACGCGCTGCTACAGGGGGTGGCCTCGGCCGCAGACATCGACCTGGCGATGTGCGCCGGGGTCAATTACCCCTGCGGCCCACTGGCCTGGGCCGATGCCCTGGGCATCGATTTCACGGTGCAGGTGCTCAGCCACCTGCAAACCGCCTACGGCGAAGAACGCTACCGCCCCTCCCTGCACTTGCGTCGGCTGTTGGCCGAAGGAGCCTGCTTTCATGAATGAACGATTGGACCTTGCCAGCCGTTGCGCCCAGGCGCTCTTCGAACGCGACCCGGCCAGCCAGGGCATGGGCATGCGCCTGCTGGCCGCCGGCCCCGGCAGCGCCCGGGTTGGCATGAGCGTGCGCCAGGACATGCTCCAGGGCCATGGCACCTGCCACGGTGGTTACCTGTTTGCCTTGGCCGATTCGGCCTTTGCCTTTGCCTGCAATAGCCACAACGAGGCCACCGTCGCCCTGGGCTGCAGCATCGACTACGTCGCCCCGGCGCAGCTGGGCGACACCCTCACCGCCACCTGCAGCGAGCTGAGCCGCAGCGGACGTACCGGCAACTATGCCGTACGCATCGAAAACCAGCAGGGCCAGCTGATCGCCCTGTTTCACGGCAAGTCCTACAAAGTCCGCGGCACGGTGTTGCCCGAGGAGCCCCTGGCATGACCGACGCCCTGATCATTGACGCCTTGCGCACCCCCATCGGCCGCTACGCTGGCGCCTTGAGCAGCCTGCGCGCCGACGACCTCGGCGCCCTGCCCCTGCGCGCCCTGTGCCAGCGCCACCCGCAGGTCGACTGGACGGCCGTCGACGATGTGATCTACGGCTGCGCCAACCAGGCCGGTGAAGACAACCGCAACGTCGCGCGCATGTCGGCGCTGCTGGCGGGCCTTCCGCCCAGCGTGCCCGGCACCACGGTCAACCGCCTGTGCGGTTCCGGGCTGGACGCAATCGGCAGCGGCGCCCGCGCCATCCGCTGTGGCGAAGCCGGGCTGCTGCTGGTGGGCGGGGTCGAATCGATGTCGCGAGCGCCGCTGGTGATGGCCAAGGCCGAACAGGCGTTTTCGCGCCAGGCCGAACTGTACGACACTACCCTTGGCTGGCGCTTCGTCAACCCGCTGATGCAACAGCAGTACGGTATCGATTCGATGCCGGAAACGGCCGAGAACGTCGCCGCGCAGTTCAATATTTCCCGGGCCGATCAGGACGCCTTTGCCCTGCGCAGCCAGCAGCGTGCCGCGGCGGCCCAGGCCAACGGCCGCCTGGCCAGGGAAATCGTGGCGGTGACCATCGCCCAGCGCAAAGGGCCGGCGACCGTCATCGACCGTGATGAACACCCGCGCGCCGAGACAACCCTGGCGCAGCTGCAAAAGCTGCCTACGCCCTTTCGTGCCAATGGCACGGTAACCGCCGGTAATGCATCAGGGGTCAATGACGGCGCCTGCGCCCTGCTGCTGGCCAGCCGCGCACAGGCCGAGCGCTTTGGCCTCAAAGCCCGCGGGCGAGTGCTGGCGATGGCCACGGCCGGGGTCGAGCCCCGGATCATGGGCATCGGCCCGGTGCCGGCGACACGCAAGGTACTGGCACTGGCCGGGCTGACCGTCGCCGACATGGACGTTATCGAGCTTAACGAAGCCTTCGCTGCACAGGGCCTGGCGGTGCTGCGCGAACTGGGGCTAGCCGACGACGACCCGCGGGTCAACCCCAACGGCGGCGCCATTGCCCTGGGGCATCCGCTGGGCATGAGCGGCGCGCGCCTGGTGACCACGGCCCTGCATGAACTGGAACAACGCCAGGCGCGTTATGCCATGTGCACCATGTGCATCGGCGTCGGCCAGGGCATTGCCTTGATTATCGAGCGCCTGGAGGGCTGAAGTCGTATCCTAGAACCACACTCAAGCCGCGTGCGACGGCAATCAACAACAACAATTAGAGTGAAGCCATGAACATGCACATCGCCACCCCCGCCGTGCTCGATCCACTGGAAACCGCCAGCATCGATCAATTGCGCCAGCATCAGTTGCAGCGCTTGCGCTGGAGCCTGCGCCATGCCTACCAGAACGTGCCCATGTACCGGCAGCGTTTTGATGAACTGGGCGTGCACCCTGATGACATCCGCTCGCTCGACGACCTGGCGCGCTTTCCCTTTACCTACAAGGCCGACCTGCGCGACAACTACCCCTATGGCCTGTTTGCCGTACCGCTGCACGATGTGGTGCGCCTGCATGCCTCAAGCGGCACCACCGGCAAACCGACCGTGGTCGGCTATACCCAGAACGACATCGACACCTGGGCCAATGTCGTCGCCCGCTCGATCCGCGCCGCCGGCGGGCGGCGTGGCGACAAGGTCCATGTGGCCTATGGCTACGGCCTGTTCACCGGCGGCCTGGGTGCCCACTATGGCGCCGAACGCCTCGGCTGCACGGTGATCCCGATGTCCGGCGGGCAGACTGAAAAGCAGGTGCAACTGATCCGTGATTTTCAGCCCGACATCATCATGGTCACCCCCTCGTACATGCTCAACCTGGCCGACGAGATCGAGCGCCAGGGCATCGACCCGCATTCGCTGGCCCTGCGCCTGGGGATTTTCGGCGCCGAACCCTGGACCCCGGAACTGCGCCGCGCCCTGGAGGCGCGCCTGGGCATCGACGCCCTGGACATTTACGGGCTCTCGGAAATCATGGGCCCCGGGGTGGCCATGGAGTGTGCTGAAAGCAAGGACGGCCCGACTGTCTGGGAAGACCACTTCTACCCCGAGATCATCGACCCGGTCACGGGCGCCGTGCTGCCCGACGGCGAGCTGGGCGAACTGGTGTTCACCTCGCTGAGCAAGGAAGCGCTGCCGATGATCCGTTACCGCACCCGTGACCTGACCCGCCTGCTGCCCGGCACGGCGCGACCGATGCGGCGTATCGACAAGATCACCGGGCGTAGCGATGACATGCTGATCGTTCGCGGGGTGAACGTGTTCCCGACCCAGATCGAGGAACAGGTGCTAAAAATAAGACAGTTTTCTGAAATCTATGAAATTCATCTGTATCGCAATGGAAATCTCGACAGCGTCGACGTTCATGTCGAACTCAAATGCGAACACCAACACCTGGACCCGAGGTGCCAGCAGGACCTGTGCAGCGAGCTGAGCCGGCATATCAAGACCCATATCGGCATCAGCTCGCGCGTGGTTCTGCAGCCCGCCTATTCGATCAAGCGCTCGGAAGGCAAGGCCTGTCACGTCTTCGACAAGCGTACCTAGGATCAATACCTGCCGCGCCGCACCCGCCGGGGCTTCTTTTAGGTTCTTCAGGCCATCCCTGGGCCATGGGCCCTGGGATGGATGTTGAGGCTGCCAGCTTATCCATTCGTTGTGGCGTGGCTGCCGACCCCTTCCGCCCTTACGGCGGCCTACTTTTCTCTTGGGAGGAAGTAGGCAAAACCGCTTGCTCCTGTATACGGCCCTACGCTGCGCTTCGGGTCCCTTCGCTACGGCACCCCGCAAGAGCGCCACAGCGAATGGATAAGCGCTCCGTTACGCCCGAACAAAGCGATACACAAATCAGTTCTGATACACATTTTTGTGTTTGATATTTTGCCCTGTATCACATATAACTGTCTCCAGCCTCAAAGCCCCCTTCATAAAAGGCTGGAGAACCCCATGTACGCACAACTGGTAGAAACCGGCGTCAAGCGCCTCAAGAGCCTGGATGAGATGTCCGCGCAAGAGCGCGCGTTCCAGCAGCGCATCGATGACGAAATCAAGATCGAAGCCAAGAACTGGATGCCCGACGCCTACCGCCAGACCCTGATCCGGCAGATCTCGCAACACGCGCACTCGGAAATTGTCGGCATGCTGCCGGAAGGCAACTGGGTGACCCGCGCCCCGACCCTCAAGCGCAAACTGCAACTGATGGCCAAGATCCAGGACGAAGCCGGCCACGGCCTGTACCTGTACAGCGCCATGGAAACCCTGGGCGCCGACCGCGACAGCGAAATCGCCAAGCTGCACAGCGGCAAGGCCAAGTACTCAAGCATCTTCAACTACCCGACCCTGAGCTGGGCTGACATGGGCGTAGTGGGCTGGCTGGTCGATGGCGCGGCCATCGTCAACCAGGTGGTGCTGCAGCGCACCAGCTACGGCCCCTATTCACGGGCGATGATCCGCATCTGCAAGGAAGAGAGCTTCCACCAGCGCCAGGGCTACGAAATGCTCCTGACCATGATGCGCCATGGCACCCAGGCCCAGAAGGACATGGTCCAGGACGCCATCAACCGCCTCTGGTGGCCATCGCTGATGATGTTCGGCCCCAGCGACGAGCATTCGCCCAACAGCGCCCAGTCCATGGCCTGGAAGATCAAGCGCCAGAGCAACGACGAACTGCGCCAGCGCTTCATCGACCAGACCATCCCGCAGCTCGAACTGCTCGGCTGCAGCGTCCCGGATCCGGCCCTGAAGTGGAACGCCGAGCGCGGTCATTACGACTTCGGCCAGATCCAGTGGGACGAGTTCTACGAAGTGCTCAAGGGCAACGGCCCGTGCAACCAGGAGCGCGTCGCCACCCGGCGCCAGGCCATCGAGGATGGCGCCTGGGTCCGCGCCGCCGCAGTTGCCCATGCGCGTAAAAAACACAACAAGATCGCTGCCTGACCGGAGAGCCCGTCATGTCCGAATGGACCCTGTTTGAAGTATTCGTGCGCAGCAAGCACGGCCTGAACCACAAGCATGTCGGTAGCGTCCACGCCGCCGACGCCACCATGGCGATCGAGAACGCTCGTGAGCTGTACACCCGCCGCAACGAAGGCGTCAGCCTGTGGGTAGTGCCCTCGGCGCTGATCATTGCCTCCTCGCCCGACGAGAAGGAGCCGCTGTTCGACCCGTCGCAAGACAAGGTCTACCGCCACGCCAGCTTCTATGAGCTGCCGGCCGAAGTGGGGCATATGTAACATGACCCAGGACCTGATCCCCTACCTGTTGCGCCTGGGCGACAGTGCCATGATCCAGGGCCAGCGCCTGTGCGAATGGTGTGGCCACGCGCCGGCGCTGGAAGAAGAACTGGCGCTGATGAACGTCGGCCTCGACCTGGTCGGCCAGGCCCGCAACTGGCTCGACTACGCGGCGGAACTTGCCGACGACGGCCGTGACGCCGATCACCTGGTGTTTCGTCGCGATCAGCGCGACTACCGCAACCTGTTGCTGGTCGAGCAGCCCAATGGCGACTTCGCCGTGACCATGCTCAAGCAGTTTCTCTACGACGCCTGGCATTTGCAGGTGCTCGAACAACTGAGCCAGTCGCTTGACCCGCGCATCCAGGGCATTGCCGCCAAGGCGTTGAAAGAGGTCACCTACCACCTGCGCCGCTCCGGCGAGTGGCTCGAACGCCTGGGCGATGGCACTGAAGAAAGCCACCGGCGCATGCTCGCAGCCATCCCTCAGGTGTGGCGCTTCACCGTTGAGCTGGTCAATAGCGACGCACTCGAACAACGCCTGTTCGCCGCCGGCATCATCGGCGACCCGCAGGCCATCGCCAGCGCCTGGCTGGGTCAGGTCGCCGCGACTTTCGAGCGCGCCACCCTGCCCTTGCCGGCACCCGCCAGCCACTTCTACCTCGACAGCCGCCGCGGCCTGCACAGCGAACACCTGGGCCTGTTGCTGGCTGAAATGCAGTTCCTGCCACGAGCCTACCCCGATGCAACCTGGTGAACTGATTGCCAGCGACCGCGGCGCCCGCGCGCCGCGTGGCGACGACCTGCGCCAGGGTTGGGCGGTGCTGGCCGAGGTCATGGACCCGGAAGTCCCGGTGGTCAGCGTGGTCGACCTGGGGATTGTCCGCGACCTGAGCTGGGAGGCCGGCCACCTGCAGGTGGTGGTCACCCCGACCTACTCCGGCTGCCCGGCCACCGAGGTGATCGAGCAGGACATCACCCAGGCCCTGGAGGATGCAGGCTTTGTCGCGCCACGGCTCAAGCGCCAGTTGAGCCCGGCCTGGACCACCGACTGGATTACCGCAGCCGGCCGGCAACGCCTGCAGGCCTACGGCATCGCCGCACCCCAGGGCAGCGCCAGTAAACGCAGCCTGCTCGGTGACAGCCCGCTGATCAGTTGCCCGCAATGCGGCAGCAGCCACACCGAATTGCTCAGCCAGTTCGGCTCCACCGCCTGCAAGGCGCTGTATCGCTGCTGCGACTGCCGTGAACCTTTCGACTATTTCAAATGCATCTGAGCGCACCTCGCTGCGCCTGATGGAGAACCACCATGAGCCAGTTCCATAGCCTTACCGTCAAGCAAGTGCGCAATGAAACCCGCGATGCGGTGTCGATCCTGTTCGACGTCCCGGATGACCTGCGCGAACAGTTTCACTTTGTCCAGGGCCAGTACCTGGTCATGCGCACCCACCTGGACAACGAAGAAGTACGCCGCTCCTATTCCATCTGCACCGGGGTCAACGATGGTGAGTTGCGGGTGGCGGTCAAACGCGTCGCCGGTGGGCGCTTCTCGGCTTTTGCCAACGAGGTGCTGGCGGCGGGCGACGTCCTCGAGGTCATGCCCCCGGCCGGCACCTTCAATGTCCAGCTCGATCCCACGCGCCAGGGCAACTACCTGGCCGTGGCGGCCGGCAGCGGCATCACGCCGATCCTGTCGATCATCAAGACCACCCTGGAGCACGAACCGCACAGCCGCTTCACCCTGCTCTACGGCAACCGTGCCAGCACCTCGGCACTGTTTCGCGAGCAGCTCGAAGACCTGAAGAACCGTTACCTGCAACGTCTGAACCTGATCTTCGTGTTCAGCCGCGAGCAACAGGACATCGACCTGTACAACGGCCGTATCGATGCCGACAAATGCAACCTGCTGTTCAGCCGCTGGCTGGATGCACCACGCCTGGATGCCGCATTCATCTGCGGGCCGCAGAGCATGACCGAAATGGTCCGCGACAGCCTCAAGGCCAATGGCCTGGCAGCTGAACGCATTCATTTCGAGTTGTTCGCTGCCGCTGGCAATGAGCAACGCCGCCAGCAGCGTGAAGCGGCCCGGGTCGAGAACCCGCAGAGCAGCCAGATCACCGTGATCAGCGACGGCCGTGCGCTGGCCTTCGACCTGCCGCGCAACACCCTGAGCGTGCTGGACGCCGGCAATGCCATCGGCGCCGAGCTGCCCTACTCGTGCAAGGCCGGAGTGTGCTCGACCTGCAAGTGCAAGGTCATCGAAGGCGAAGTGGAAATGGACAGCAACCACGCCCTAGAAGACTACGAAGTGGCCGCCGGCTATGTACTGTCGTGCCAGAGCTATCCGCTCAGCGCCAAGGTGGTGCTGGACTTTGACCAACTGTAAGGCCAAGGAGCCGCAAACGACGCTAGCCGCTGTACCCCGCGTGTCCTGACAACAACCAACAATAAAAAGAGAACGCTCATGACCCCCAACGACATCGAAAGCATCACCCGACACCCCGACTTCCAGCAGTTGGTCAGACGCAAGCGCCGCCTCAATGGCGTCCTGACCCTGGCCATGCTGGTTATCTATTATGGTTTCGTTTTGCTGGTGGCCTTCTCCCCCGAGACCCTGGGCCAGTCATTGAGCGGTGGGGTGACCACGGTCGGCATGCTGGTCGGGGTACTGATCGTGCTGGCCTCGTTTGCCCTGACCGGGATCTACGTGCACCGCGCCAACAATGTGCTCGACCCCTTGAACGACAAGGTCAAGCGGGAGTGTGCACAATGAACTGGACCGCGATCGCGATGTTCCTGCTGTTTGTCCTGTTCACCCTGGGCATTACCCGCTGGGCGGCGCTGCGTACCCGCTCGGCGAGCGACTTCTATACCGCCGGTGGTGGCTTGACCGGCTTTCAGAATGGCCTGGCCATTGCCGGCGACATGATCAGCGCGGCCTCCTTTCTCGGCATCTCGGCGATGATGTTCCTCAACGGCTACGATGGCCTGCTGTATGCCCTGGGGGTACTGGCCGGCTGGCCGATCATCCTGTTCCTGATTGCCGAGCGCCTGCGCAACCTGGGTAAATACACCTTTGCCGACGTGGTCTCCTACCGCCTGGCACAGACCCCGGTGCGCCTGACCTCGGCCTTCGGCACCCTGACCGTGGCGCTGATGTACCTGGTGGCGCAGATGGTCGGTGCCGGCAAACTGATCGAACTGCTGTTCGGTATCAGCTACTTCAATGCGGTGCTGCTGGTCGGGGTGCTGATGGTTTTCTACGTGACCTTCGGCGGCATGCTGGCGACCACCTGGGTACAGATCATCAAGGCCGTGTTGCTGCTCTCGGGCACCAGCTTCATGGCCTTCATGGTGCTCAAGCACTTTGGCTTCAGCACCGAGGCGATGTTCGCTGGTGCGGCGGCAGTGCACGCCAAAGGCACGGCGATCATGGCCCCCGGTGGCTTGCTGTCCAACCCGATAGATGCCATTTCCCTGGGTCTTGGGATGATGTTTGGCACAGCGGGGCTGCCACATATCCTCATGCGTTTCTTTACCGTCAGTGACGCCAAGGAAGCGCGCAAGAGCGTGTTCTATGCCACCGGTTTCATTGGCTACTTCTACCTGTTGCTGATCGTGGTCGGCTTTGGCGCCATCGTCATGGTCGGTACCGAGCCCGCCTACCGCGATGCCAGCGGCGCAATCATCGGCGGCGGTAACATGATCGCGGTGCACCTGGCCCAGGCGGTAGGTGGCAACCTGTTCCTCGGTTTCATTTCGGCGGTGGCCTTCGCCACGATCCTGGCCGTGGTCGCCGGCCTGGCGCTGTCTGGCGCCTCGGCGGTGTCCCATGACCTGTATGCCTGCGTGATCCGCAAGGGCCAGGCCACCGAGAAGCAAGAGATGCGTGTCTCACGCCTGGCTACCTTGGGCATTGGCGTGCTGGCGATCATTCTCGGGCTGATGTTCGAGTCGCAGAACATCGCCTTCCTCTCCGGCCTGGTGCTGGCCATCGCCGCCTCGGTCAACTTCCCGGTGCTGTTCCTGTCGATGTTCTGGAAAGGCCTGACCACCCGCGGAGCGGTGGTTGGCAGCATGAGCGGGCTGATCTCGGCGATCGTCCTGCTGGTGCTCAGCCCGGCGGTGTGGGTCAACGTCCTGCATCACCAGCAGGCGCTGTTCCCGTACAGCAACCCGGCGTTGTTCTCCATGAGCCTGGCCTTCTTCGGCGCCTGGCTGTTCTCGGTCACCGATACCTCGACACGGGCCGCCGAGGAGCGGAGCCGTTATCTTGCGCAGTTCATTCGTTCCATGACCGGGATCGGCGCAGCAGGCGCCAGCAAGCACTGACACCAACAACAAAAACGATTGTCGGGTATAAAAATAATGAACCACATTCGCCTCAAGCCAGCCTCGCTGCTGGCCAGCCTTGCCCTGCCCATGGTCGCCGCACCGGCCATGGCGGATTTTTTCGCTGACAGTCATGCCAGGCTGGAGCTGCGCAACCATTACCTGAACCGCGATTTTCGTCAGGACAACGCGCCCCAGGCCAAGGCCGAGGAATGGGGCCAGGGCTTCACGGCAAAACTGGAGTCGGGCTTTACCGACGGCCCCGTGGGTTTTGGCGTCGACGCCATGGGCCAACTGGGGATCAAGCTCGACTCCAGCCGCGACCGCCGTGGCACGGGCCTGTTGCCCTACGGGCGCAACAGCCTGGAACCGGCCGACGACTACAGCGAACTGGGCCTGACCGCCAAGCTGCGCGCCTCGAAAAGCGTATTGCGCCTGGGCACCCTGCAGCCGTTGTTGCCGGTGGTGGTATACAACGACACCCGCTTGCTGGCCTCGACCTTTCAGGGCGGCCTGCTCACCAGCCAGGAAATCGACGGTCTGACCGTCAACGCCGGGCGCCTGACCAAGGCCAACCTGCGCGACTCTTCCAGCCGTGACGATATCGGCTATGGCGCGGCCAGCAGCGACGGCTTCGACTTTGCTGGCGGCAGCTATGCTTTCAACCCGCAACTGAGCCTGAGCTACTACTACGGCAAGCTTGAGCAAATCTACCGCCAGCAGTTCGTCGGCCTGGTGCATACCTTGCCATTGGCCGAGGGCCTGAGCCTGCGCAGCGACCTGCGCTACTTCGACAGCCGCGGCGATGGCGCCGAGCGTGGCGGACAGATCGACAACCGCAACTTCAACGCCAGCTTCGCCCTCGGTGTGCGCGCGCACAAGTTCACCGCCAACCTGCAACAGATGTCGGGCGACAGTGCCTTTCCGTTTCTCAACGGTGGCGACCCCTACACCGTCAACCTGGTCACCTACAACACTTACACCCGCGCCGGGCTGGACTCCTGGCAACTGCGCTACGACTACGACTTCGCCGCCCTTGGCATCCCGGGCCTGAGCTTCATGACCCGCTATACCGACGGCCGTCACGCCAAGGCCGGAACCATCGACAACGGCCGTGAGCGTGAGCGCGACACCGATATCACCTACGTGATCCAGAGCGGCCCGCTGAAAAACGTCAGCCTGCGCTGGCGCAATGTCATGTTTCGCTCGGGCAACGGCCTGACCACGGCGCTGGACGAAAACCGCCTGATCATCGGCTACACCCTGGCGCTGTGGTAAGCGCCAGGTCCATTGGCAATCGATTACCTGAAACCGGAGGACATCCGATGTCTGCTGCCCCTACCTTGCAAAGCTTCATTGCCGGCCGATGGATCGGCCAGCACGGCGCCACGCCGCTGCGCAGTGCCCTGGACGGCCATATCATCGGTTACAGCCACGCGGAGCGCCCGGACTTTGCCGAGGCCATCGAGCATGCCCGCGTTCAGGGCCTGCAGGCCCTCATGGCCATGGACTTCCAACAACGTGCCGCCCGGCTCAAGGCCCTGGCCCTGTACCTGAGCGAGCGCAAGGAGCAGCTCTACGCCCTCTCCCACCACAGCGGTGCGACCCGGGCCGACAGCTGGATCGACATTGAAGGCGGCAACGCCACGCTGTTCGCCTATGCCGGCATCGGCGCACGGGAGCTGCCATCGGGCAATGTGTTTCACGAAGGCCCGGCCATCCCCTTGAGCAAACAGGGCTCGTTTGTCGGCAGCCATATTCTGGTGCCGCGGGCGGGCGTCGCGGTGCATATCAATGCCTTCAACTTTCCGATCTGGGGCATGTTGGAGAAGTTCGCCCCGACCTTCCTGGCCGGCATGCCGTGCATCATCAAGCCGGCCACCGCCACCAGCTACCTGACCGAAGCCGTGGTACGGCTGATGGAGCAGTCTGGACTGCTGCCAAGCGGCAGCCTGCAACTGGTGATCGGCCGCACTGGCGACCTGCTCGATCGCCTGCAAGGCCAGGATGTCGTGACCTTTACCGGCTCCGCCGACACTGCGGCAACACTGCGCGTCACGCCTAACCTGATCCGTCACTCGGTGCCGTTTACCGCCGAGGCCGACTCGCTCAACTGTTCGATTCTCGGCCCGGACGTCAAACCGGGCGATCCGGCTTTCGAGCTGTACATCAAGGAAGTGGTTCGCGAAATGACCACCAAGGCGGGGCAAAAGTGCACGGCGATTCGCCGCGCCATCGTCCCGGCAAGCCATATCGACGCCGTGGCCAGTGCCCTGCGTGAGCGCCTGAGCAAGGTGATGGTGGGTGATCCATCGGTAGAGGGCGTGCGCATGGGCGCCCTGGCCTCCCATGACCAGCAGCGCGACGTCGGCGAGCGCTTGCACAGCCTCCTGCAAAGTTGCGACCAGCTGTTCGGCGCCAGCGATGGCTTCGCCCCGCGTGGCGAAGGGGTCAGCGAAGGCGCGTTCTTCGCCCCGACCCTGCTCCAGTCCCGCGACCCACACGCCGAAGGTGGCGCCCATGACATCGAGGCCTTCGGTCCGGTCAGCACTTTGATGGCCTACCACGACCTCGATGAAGCCCTGGCCCTGGCGGCCCGGGGCAAAGGCAGCCTGGTCGCGAGTTTGGTGACCTGCGACCGCCAGGTGGCGGCCAGGGTCATTCCGGCCGCTGCCGCCTGGCATGGCCGCTTGCTGATCCTCGACCCGGAGGCGGCGGTAGAATCCACCGGCCACGGCTCGCCGTTGCCGCAACTCAAGCACGGCGGCCCGGGCCGTGCCGGTGGCGGCGAAGAGCTCGGCGGCCTGCGCGCGGTCAAGCATTACCTGCAGCGGGCGGCAATCCAGGGCTCGCCGAGCATGCTCATGGCGGTCACGGGTGAATATGTGCGCGGCGCTGAGGTGATCGAAAGCGAAGTGCATCCGTTTCGCCGCTACTTTCAGGACCTGCGCATCGGCGAATCGCTGCTGACCCACCGGCGGACCGTCACCGAAGCCGACCTGGTGAACTTCGGCTGCCTGTCGGGCGACCATTTCTACATGCACTTCGACGACATTGCCGCCAAAGATTCGCAATTCGGCAAGCGCATCGCCCACGGCTACTTCGTGCTCTCGGCCGCAGCCGGCTTGTTTGTCAGTGCCGCCCCTGGCCCGGTGCTGGCCAACTACGGCCTGGACACCCTGCGCTTCATCAACCCGGTGGGCATTGGCGACACCATCCAGGCCCGGCTGACCTGCAAGCGCAAGATCGACCAGGGCAAAAGCAGCCCACAAGGCATCCCGCAAGGGGTGGTGGCCTGGGATGTGGAGGTGACCAACCAGTTGGCTGAGGTGGTGGCCAGTTATGACATTCTGACCTTGGTGGTCAAACGTCAGGACTGAGCGCTTGGCGTCAGCCCCGTGGCAACCTGATCTTGAACTGCGCCCCACCGAGCGCCGATTGCCCGACGGTCAGCGTGCCACCCTGGCCTTCGATGGCCCGGCGGCTGATCGCCAGGCCCAGGCCGAAGCCACCGGTGGTGCGGTCGCGGCTGCGGTCCAGGCGGTAGAACGGCTGGAAGATCAGCTCACGCTGATCAGGGGGGATGCCGATGCCATCGTCCTCCACAGTCAGCAGGCAATGGCCCTGCGGGTCCAGGCTCAGGCGCAGGAGAAGTTGCCCGTCGCAGTAGCGCATGGCGTTGCGCACCAGGTTCTGCAATGCCCGGGCAGTCAGACGCGGGTCGAGGATAAAGCGCGGCAGGTTGTCGTCAGCGCGCACCTGCCATTCGATACCACGGCCATCGAGCTCCTCGGCAAAGCTGCCGAGGATGCTGTCGACCAGTTCCAGCAACGAGACCTCGACCCGCTCGCGGGCCTGGTCGGCGTTCTGCAGGCGGCTGTAGGACAACAGTTCGAGCACCAGTTCATCCAGCTCACGAACATGCCCGACCAGTTCCAGCAGGCGCTTGCGGCAGTTGGGCGGCACCTCGTCGAACAACAGCACCAGGCCGAAATCCAGGCGGGTCAGCGGCGTGCGCAGTTCATGGGACACGGCATTGAGCAGTTCGCGCTGCTGGGTCAGCAGGCGTTCGACGTCCTGGGCCATGGTGTCGAAGACCTGGGCCAGTTCGCCGATGTTCGAGCGCGGCGGAATATGCGTGCGCTGCGACAACTCGCCCTGGCCCAGGCGTCGGGCGGTTTCCTTGAGGCGTTCAAGGTCGCGCCAGTGCGGCCACACCCAAAACAGCAGGCAGCCGAGCAAGGCGGCACCGATCAGCACGGTCACCCCCCAGGACAGCAGGCTGATGTCCAGTGGGTCGGGCGGGTTGCGCAGCTCCACCAGCCAGGTGTCGTCCAGCGGCGCCAGGGCGGTATCGTAATAGCCCCAGTCGCCCAGGCGCACCACGTTTTCGCCAGCCTTGAGACGATCACGCTCCTCATAGGACAGGCCGATCTGGTCCTGGCGCCGCAACTCGATCTGCAGCGGGGCGAACTCGGCGTCCAGCTCGCGGGCCTTGGCCGGCCATTCGCTGGCTGGCAACTGGGTGAACTGCTTGACGATCAAGCGTTGCACGCCGCGCGACTGGTCAAGGTTGTAGGCGATGAAGCGCTGGTGAAAGGCACCGACGATGGCATCCGGGATCAGGAAGATCGCCCCGGCATAGGCAACGATGGTGATCAGGTACAGGCGAATGAGGATCTTCAGCATGAGCCGCTAGAACTCCCACTCGACCCGGCTGAACAGATAGCCCTTGCCCCACACGGTCTTGATCTTGCGCGCTTCGCCAGCGCTGTCGTCGAACTTGCGCCGCAGCTTGGAGATCGCCACGTCCACCGAGCGGTCGGTACCGTTGAACTCGATACCGCGCAGTTGCTGGAGGATGCGGTCGCGGCTGAGGACCACGCCGGCATTGCGCGCCAGCACCACCAGCAGGTTGAACTCGCCGCTGGACAACTCCACCGGCTGTTCGCGCCAGAACACGTTGCGCTCGGCCAGGTCGATGCGCAGGCCGCCGACCACGATCAGGTCGCTCTCAAGGCGCGGCTCGTTGATGCAACTGCGGCGCAGCAAGGTGCGTACTCGGGCCAGCAGTACCCGTGGCTCGCAGGGCTTGGTCACGTAGTCGTCGGCGCCCATCTCCAGGCCCAGCACCTGGTCATGGCTGTCGTCGCGGGCGGTCAGCATCAAGATCGGCAGGGCCTGGGACTCGGCGCGCAGCAGGCGGCAAACCTGCAGGCCATCGAGGCCGGGGAGCATCAGGTCGAGGATCACCAGGTCCGGTTTGTTGCGCCGGGCCTCGGCCAGCACGTGGTCGCCACGGGCAATCACGCTGACACAGAAGTCGTTGCGCTGCAGGTAGCTGGCGATCAGTTCGGACAGTGCGCAATCGTCTTCGACCAGGAGGATATTCGGCATGGGTACTTTGACAGGCTGGGAAAGTCAGGCAGGATATAAGACCTCGTGCCCAAGCTGGGTAAAGCTTCACACTTTTTCACACATGGCCTACACAGCTTAACTGTTGCGCTTCGGCCAGCGCCTTAGCATTGGCGGGTCATTTTCGGAAGATCCGCATGTCCAGTACAAGCCCCGCCCGTTTGCGCGCCCTGGTGCCGCTGTTGTTCATCACTGTAGCCCTGAGCGCCTGCGACGACAAATCGCCCGCCGAAGAAAAGGCCCCGCCGAGCGCGGTCAAGGTCGAGACCGTGCGTGTGCAGCCGCTGGCAATCACCACCGAACTCAATGGCCGCATCCTCGCTCCACGCACCGCCGAGGTCCGCGCGCGCGTGGCCGGCGTGGTACTCAAGCGCGTGTACCGTGAAGGCAGCGACGTCAAACAGGGCGATGTGCTGTTTCGCATCGATCCAGCGCCGTTCCAGGCCGATTACGACAGCGCCCGCGCAAGCCTGGCGCGCGCCGAAGCCACGCTGTTCCAGGCACGTTTGCAGGACCAGCGCTATCGCGAGCTGATCGGCATCAATGCCATCAGCCGCCAGGAACATGACAATGCCCGCGCCGCCTTCCTGCAGGCCGACGCCGACGTCGCCGCGGCCAAGGCCGCGCTTGAGCGGGCCAAGCTCAACCTCGGCTATGCCACCGTCACCGCGCCGATCTCCGGGCGCATCGGCCGCGCCCTGGTGACCGAAGGCGCCTTGGTGGGGCAGAACGAAACCACGCCACTGGCGACCATCCAGCAACTGAACCCGATCCACGCCGACGTCACCCAGTCGACCCGCGAACTCAATGCCCTGCGCCGCGCCCTGCGTGCCGGCGAGTTGCAGCAAGTGGGCCAGGACCAGGCCAGCGCTACCCTGATCCAGGACGACGGCACGCCCTACCCGCTGCCGGGCAAGCTGCTGTTCTCGGACATCAGCGTCGACCCGAGCACCGGCCAGATCACCCTGCGCAGCGAGTTCCCCAACCCGGATCTGGACCTGCTGCCGGGCAGCTTCATCCGCGTGCGCCTGGAGCAAGCTGTCAATCAGCAAGGCATCAGCGTGCCGCAACGGGCCATCCTGCGTGACAGCGCCGGCCTGCCGAAGGTGCTGCTGGTGGATGGCGAACAGCGCATCAGCGAACGCTCGGTGGTATTGGGCAGCGTGCAGAACGACCGCTGGATCGTCAGCGAAGGCCTGACCCCCGGTGACCGGGTGGTGATCGAAGGTCTGCAGCACGTCAACCCCGGCGACCAGGTACAGGTCGACAACGCGGGCAAGGACGCCCTCCCCATCGTTCAGTCCAACGGCCAGTGAGGGCCTGATTCATGCCGCAGTTTTTCATTGATCGCCCGGTCTTCGCCTGGGTGGTCGCCTTGTTCATCCTGCTTGCCGGTGCCCTGGCCATCCCGCAACTGCCGGTGGCCCAGTATCCCGATGTGGCACCGCCGCAGGTGGAAATCTATGCCGTGTACCCGGGCGCCTCGGCGCAGACCATCGACGACAGCGTGGTCAGCCTGATCGAGCAAGAGCTCAACGGTGCCGACAACCTGCTCTACTTCAGCTCGCAAAGCAGCCTGGGCAGCGCCACCATCACCGCCACCTTCGAGCCGGGCACCAACCCGGACATGGCCCAGGTCGATGTGCAGAACCGCCTGAAAGTGGTCGAGTCGCGCCTGCCGCGCCCGGTCACCCAGCAAGGCCTGCAGGTAGAGAAAGTCTCCACCGGCTTCCTGCTGATGGTGACCCTGACCGCTATGGACGGCAGCCTCGACGAAGTCACCCTGAGCGACTTTCTCGCCCGTAACGTGATGAACGAGATCCGCCGCCTCAAGGGTGTCGGCAAGGCGCAGTTGTATGGTTCGGAACGGGCCATGCGTATCTGGATCGACCCGGCCAAGCTGATCGGCTTCAACCTCACGCCCGATGACGTCAACAACGCCATCGCCGCGCAGAACGCCCAGGTGGCGCCGGGCAGCATTGGCGACCTGCCGGGTACCGGCACCCAGGAAATCACCGCCAACGTGGTGATCAAGGGCCAGCTCAGTACGGTGCAGGAGTTCAAGGACATCGTCCTGCGCGCCAACCCCGATGGCTCGACCGTGACCCTGGGCGATGTCGCCCGGGTCGAGATCGGCAGCCAGGAGTACCAGTACGGCACCCGCCTCAACGGCAAGCCCACCAGCGCCTTCAGCGTGCAGCTGTCGCCCGGTGCCAACGCCATGGAAACCGCGACCCTGGTGCAAGCCAAGCTCAGCGAGCTGTCGCGCTTCCTGCCACCGGGGGCCAAGTTCGACATCCCCTACGACACCTCGCCGTTCGTCAAGGTGTCGATCCAGCAGGTGATCACCACCCTGCTCGAAGCCATGGCCCTGGTGTTCGCGGTGATGTTCCTGTTCCTGCAGAACATCCGCTATACCCTGATCCCGACCCTGGTGGTGCCGGTGGCGCTGATGGGCACCTTTGCGGTGATGCTCTCGCTGGGCTTCTCGGTCAACGTGCTGACCCTGTTCGGCATGGTGTTGGCCATCGGTATCCTGGTGGACGACGCCATTGTCGTGGTGGAGAACGTCGAGCGGATCATGAGCGAAGAAGGCCTGGCGCCGCGCGAAGCGACGAAAAAGGCCATGAGCCAGATCAGCGGCGCGATTGTCGGCATCACCTTGGTGCTGGTGGCGGTGTTCCTGCCGATGGCCTTCATGAAAGGCTCGGTGGGGGTGATCTACCAGCAGTTCTCGGTGTCGATGGCGGTGTCGATCCTGTTCTCGGCGTTCCTCGCCCTGAGCCTGACCCCGGCCCTGTGCGCGACCCTGCTCAAGCCGATCGCCAAGGGCTCGCACCACGAGAAAACCGGTTTCTTCGGCTGGTTCAACCGCCGTTTCGAGAGCATGACCAATGGCTACCAGCGCTGGGTGATCCAGGCCATCAAGCGCAGCGGCCGCTATTTGCTGGTCTACGTGGTGCTGGTGGCCGGGCTGGTGTACGGCTTCAGCCAGCTGCCCTCCTCGTTCCTGCCCACCGAAGACCAGGGCTACACCATTACCGACATCCAGTTGCCGCCGGGAGCCAGCCGCGCCCGTACCGAGCAGGTGGCGGCGCAGATCGAGGCGCATAACGCCACAGAACCTGGCGTGGGCAACAGCACCCTGATTCTGGGCTTCAGTTTCTCCGGCAACGGCCAGAACGCGGCCCTGGCGTTCACCACGCTCAAGGACTGGTCCGAGCGCGGCAGCGATGACAGCGCGCAGTCGATCGCCGACCGCGCCAACGCCGCGTTCAGTCAGCTCAAGGACGCCATTGCCTATTCGGTGCTGCCACCGCCGGTGGATGGCCTGGGGACCTCCAGCGGTTTCGAGTTCCGCCTGCAGGACCGTGGTGGCCTCGGCCATGCCGGGCTGATGGCGGCGCGCGACCAACTGCTGGCGGCCGCCGAAAAAAGCCCGGTGCTGGTCAACGTGCGCGAAAGTGCCCTGGCCGAAAGCCCGCAGGTACAGCTGGAGGTCGACCGCAAGCAGGCCAATGCCCTGGGCGTGTCGTTTGCCGATATCGGCAACGTGCTCAACACCGCGGTGGGTTCCAACTACGTTAACGACTTCCCCAACCAGGGGCGCATGCAGCGCGTGGTGGTGCAGGCCGAAGGCGACCAGCGCAGCCAGGTCGACGACCTGCTGAAGATCCACGTACGTAACAGCAAAGGCAAGATGGTGCCGCTGTCGGCCTTCGTCCAGGCCAAGTGGATCACCGGCCCCGTGCAACTGACCCGCTACAACGGTTACCCGGCGATTGCCGTATCAGGCGAGCCGGCCCCGGGCCACAGCTCCGGCGAGGCGATGAACGAGATTCAGCGCCTGGTCGATCAGTTGCCTATGGGCATGGGCCTGGAGTGGACCGGTCTGTCGCTGCAGGAGCGCCTGTCCGGCGCCCAGGCACCGATCCTCATGGGCCTGTCGCTGCTGGTGGTGTTCCTGTGCCTGGCGGCGCTGTACGAGAGCTGGTCGATTCCGACCTCGGTACTGCTGGTGGTACCGCTGGGCGTTCTGGGCGCGGTGATTGCGGTGAGCCTGCGCGGCATGCCCAACGACGTGTTCTTCAAGGTCGGCCTGATCACCCTGATCGGCCTGTCGGCGAAGAACGCCATCCTCATCATCGAGTTCGCCAAGAGCCTGGTCGATGAAGGCCACGACCTGGTCGATGCCACCGTACAGGCCGCGCGCCTGCGCTTGCGGCCTATCGTCATGACCTCGCTGGCGTTCATCCTCGGCGTGGTGCCCCTGGCGATTGCCAGCGGTGCCAGCTCGGCCAGCCAGCAGGCAATCGGTACCGGGGTGATCGGCGGCATGCTCAGCGCCACCCTGGCGGTGGTGTTCGTGCCGGTGTTCTTTGTCGTGGTGATGCGCCTGACCGCCAAACGTCGGGCCAAAGCCCAGACGCCTGCGCCAGTAGCCAGCGACAGCTGATCTGGACAGACCGCGGCGTGCATGGGAAGGTGATCGGCTGATATTGCCAGGAACCTCGACCATGCCCGCCGCCCCTCCTCCCTGCTCCATACTCATTCTTGCCGGTGGCCGTGGCCAGCGCATGGGCGGCCAGGACAAAGGCCTGCTCGACTGGCAGGGCCAACCGCTGATCGCCCACATCCACGCCGTGGTGCGACCGCTGAGCGACGACCTGATCATCTCCTGCAACCGCAACCAGGACCGCTACCGGCCCTATGCCGACCAATTGGTGGGTGATGCCGAAGCGGACTTTCCCGGGCCGCTGGCCGGGGTTCTGGCGGGGCTGGCGGTGGCGCGGCACGACTGGATGCTGGTGCTGGCCTGTGACGCGCCGTTGATCGACCAGGCGCTGATCCTCGAGTTGATGACCCTCGCCAATGACCAGCAGCAACCGGCGATGATTCGCCAGGGCGGCTACTGGCAGCCGATGTTCAGCCTGATTCCCTGTTCATTGCGCAATGACTTCCAGCAGGCCTGGGATGCGGGCGACCGAGGTGTGCAGCGCACCTTGCGCCGGCACCCGGTGCGGGCGCTGGAGTGCGCCGAGGGCGACCCGCGCTTGAGCAATTTCAACACCCCGGAGTTTCTGCGCAGTTGATCGGGCGCTCTCGCGGGGCAAGAGGCCGGCCACTTGAGCCGGCTTTTTTGTGCCTTGCGCACCGCCCATCGCCACTCACGCAATGAGATCAATTCGCACAACGCTACCGTTGGTGACGTATCTGCCCTATGTGGCGGTTTTCACATCTCGAAAGTCAGTTATGACTATGGTTTCGCCAGCGAACTCAAGTGTTAATGTACCGAACAGATGGAGCTGTTAATAATCCACGGATTTGCACATCAAAAGGACTTGCGCGTGAAAAATACACTTTACAAGTATTTTAAAAAGCCATTCTTCGGACGCTTTTCAAAACCTTGGCGTTGGCCTGAATCTGTTGATCAAACTCAATGGACGCGATTGAATATCGCGAGTCAATCCGGTGCAAACATCGCTGCTTTGTTGGCGCCCGCCCACACCCCATCTGCCAAAGGCGCCATAGTAATGGTCCACCCCATGGGCACTATCGCCAAGGGTTTCTGGATGAAATATGGGCACGCTGAAATGTTACGTGAGGCTGGCTATCATGTGATGGTGTTCGACTTGAACGGCTTTGGCGAAAGCACGTCCACTACAATGGACTTTCCGCTGGATGTGCTCGCCGCAGGACAAGCGCTGGAAAAACACTATCCTGACTTGCCCATTGCGGTGTTTGGATCATCCATGGGCGCGGCAATGTCAGTGTGCGCCATGGCACAGCCATCGCATCCCTTCAAAGCAGCGATTCTCGAGTCCGCGTTCCCGACACTCTTGCACTTCTGGTCGCGCTACCCGATCCCCAAACTTGGCATACAACTGTCCAAACTGATATATCCCGCTGGCGAACTGAGACTACGCCCCACAAAAGCGGCGCAACACCTGGTCGGCAACCCCACAGCCCTGCTGATCTACAGCGATGCTGATGAGTTCACCCCAGTCAAAGATGGCAAGCTGTTGTGGGAAGCGCTGGATAAAAAAACCAAAACGTTCTTTTGGCAAGCCCCCAATGGCGCGCACACTCACGCGTTTGCAGCAAACCCTGATGAATACAAAAAAAGAGTAGTCGACTTCCTCGACACCTATTTGCCCCGCCATTAACTCGAAAACTTCTCAACCCCTCATTTTTCGGGAAATACCACCATGAGCTTTTTTCACGCCATTAATGCCGCGTGCTCTAGCCATTCGCCTGTCGTAAATATTCCAGAGCAGTGGGGACAAGGCAGGGCAACGTTCGGCGGCTTGGTTGTAGCAGCACTGTATTCAAAAATCGCTCCTGAAATCACTAAACATCGAGAAATCAGGTCACTGCTGGCTTCCTTTGTCGCCCCCGTGGCGCCGGGCGAGTTGCACGTGGCTGTCGAAGTATTGCGCGAAGGCAAGGGCGCCATGCAATTGCAAGTAACGGGTTCGCAAAACAATCAGGTATGCACCACCGTGCTGGCGAGCTTCGGTTTTGATCGTGAATCCACAGTGGACATAAAGGGCAATCCGCCTCCGACCTTCAAGGGTCCCGACGAGGTTCAAGAGTTCCCCTTCATTCGCGGCCTGACGCCTGACTTCACCCAGTTTTTTGATTACCGGTATACCTTGGGTGGTTTGCCGTTCATGGGCAAAGGGCAACGCGACATGGGCGGTTGGATAAAATTACGTGAAGAAAAGCAGGAACCTATCTCAGTAGCCGCCCTATTAGCCCTTTTAGATGCCTGGCCGCCGGCGGTGTTCAGTTTGTTCAAAAAACCGGTATCCGGAAGTTCTTTGACCTGGGCCATCAGCTTTGTCAACACACCCGTTGATTGTGGTCCCAACGATTGGTGGCAATATCAAGCCGACATCCAGACCTCGGCAAATGGCTACAGCCATATCGACGCCAGGCTATGGGATAAAAACAAGAACCTGACGGTAATCAGCAGGCAAACCGTCAGCATTTTTGAATAAAAGCATCACCCAGAACAGACATCCTTTTACAATACCTCAAGCAATGGATGCGACAGATGGTAGCTCACGTTTTTAAAAAGGTAAAAATCAAGTCCACGCCATTTTCCAAAGACGTCAGAGAACTTCAGAAAAAATGGAATACCTACCAACCCTCAAAAGCTGAAATACAAAAGATGTTTCAGCAGGACATCCTGATTCTAGCGGCGTTGTATATCGCCGCTCTTGTCACCGGCCTGTATGCAAAAGAAAATGACTTTGCCGCGCTGTCAACCCTGCCGGCCATATCCATACTCATTGCCTACTCGGCCTTTCTGATCAGGCTTGCGTTCAAGGCGCATAACTTCGACCACGCCAGAGCCGACAACGCTCTGCTGTTCTTCAAGGGCGTGGACTTTCTGGTAGGGGCGTCCAGCTTCATTTGGCAAAGCCAGCATTTTGCGACGCACCACCGCTACCCCAACACCTTTTACAACGGCGATAACCTTGACTCGTCCAACCGAAAAGTGTTTCTCACCGAGCGCTCCTACGACCAGCGACCTCAGGCAAAACAAGCAGGGAAAATCGCCTCCCTCATCTCGCTGGTGCTGGCCACGCTCTTCTATAAGCAGTTAATGTTTTTCGTGTTTGCCGTGGCGTTTTTCAAAGGCAACTACATGCCGCATTCGCCACAAAAGGACAAAAGCACTAAAGACTACGTGTTCTACATAACATCAAAACTCTTCCTGATCGGCATATATTACGTTATCCCCTATGCACTGTTCGGCCTTTACGGAATACTCGGTTATTTCATCGTTTCGGCAATCTGGAGCGCGGTGTTCTTCCTGTCGTTTGAAAGCAACCACCACGGCATGCTGTCGAAAGCCATCTACATCAACACCGAGCAGGACATAGAAATCGACTTCGCCAAGCTGCAACTGTACGTCACCTTGAACGTTGGCACCGACAATACATTCTACTCCTGGTTGATTTACAACTTTAACTACCACATCGAGCATCACCTGTTCCCGTCGGTCGATGTCGAGAACTACCCGAAGCTGTCAGAAGAACTCAAGCGCCTGATCAATGAAAAATACCCTGCGCTCACGTATCAGGAACTGACCTGCACCGAGGCCTTTTGCAGCGTGATCAAACAATACCTGACCAAGCCCAGCTCCCGTAGTGTATTGATTAACGACGAAAACCTGCACAACAATATTTTGGTATAACGCGTCATCACTACGCTTTCCAGGAGTTGCAACAATGCTAGAGAAGATTCTGTTTGCATTCTACGTTACGACATCGCCGATACTCTTCCTGATCAGATTCACAAAAAACAAGACGCTCGCCATCGTCTACCGGGTCATGGTCAAAATCAAGCTGGTGCCGGTGTTGTTGATCCTGTACTCGACCAACGTGATGCTGAGTTATATCGCCTGGAAAATCACTGAAATCAAAATGATTTTCCCGCGGCTATTCGGCCATAAAAACTACAACAAAGACTATGTGGAGATGCACAATAAAAAAATTCTCGGGACCGACTATCACCTGGCTTACATATCGGACCGACTGCCCGCCGAGCTTGTTTACAAGTGGCGAAAGGACAAGGTTTACCACAACTACATCTCCAGCATCATCCGGGCCAACCTGGACTATGTAAACGTCGTCCTCGATGAGTTTCAGGCGCCCACGCCGATCAGCGATGACGAGTTGAAGAATTTCATTTTTTCGTCGCAAGCGTCCCACTACCTACAGCAGCAGGACGGCTACCTGACATTTGACATGTCCTCGTTTCATAACGAACAGGTACTGCCCAACATCAGTTTCGATGTAAGACGCTTCTGGATCTCAGACAACCTGAACGTCGACACCATGGAAATTGAAATGTTTGACGGTGCCCGCATCAAGCAGGGTTCGCGCGACTGGGATCTGGCCAAGATTTACTTCCTGTCCAATACCATGGTCTTCTTTATCATGGGCGCGCACTTGCATCATCATCTGTTTTTCGCAGAGATGGGGGCCGTGTCATTATTCAATCGACTTAAAAAAGGCAGTAACCTCTATAAGCTACTGAGCCCGCACACGGCTTACACGCTGATGCTTAACGACCAATTCAAAAACAGCCCGCTTTCCCTGCGGGAAACACCGGGGATTTTCGACAAATTCCTGTACTCGTGCATTGGCTACTATTCGCCTGACACTTTTTATAAAGTCGGGTATGAAAACGCTTTGAACATGTACGGGAAAAGAGACACCCTTGACGAATCCTTGACCAAGCAGCACCGGATTCGTTTCGACGTGCCGTTCAACCGGTATGTCACGGGTTCCACAACGCTCAACCAACAACTGAACGCCCACTACAACACCGTCAGGGAATTTGTTTCAGCCATCTATGATGATCTTCTGCTCGATGAGGGAATCCATGATGTAAACACCTGGGTGTCCGACGTCTGCCACTACGTGGAAATCCCCGTAGAAAAGGACGCGTCGTTTAACATTGACGTCATCGCAACGTATATCTGGTACGTTTCATTCGTTCACTCCATGGAGCATTACCAGTTCTATAAACTGATGAAGCACTACTGCTTATTGACACGCACGTCCTTCGCCAAAGCCGCAGCGACTCGCCAGGCGGGTGGAGAGGTCTTCAGCCAGTACGATTTGTGGAAATCAAAACACATCGTCTTGACGTTCGGAAAAAACCACCTGAACAAAGGCATTTGTGAGTCATATGCTGACATTGACTACCATTTCAACAGTGACCTTCTGAGAGCCCAGCAGGACAAGTTCAAACTGAAAGTACAAACTGAACTCGTCGATTTCAAGGTCCCTGCAGAAGCCATTGCTTTGTCCATTCGCTACTAGGGCGTGTAGGCGTCACTCAGGCAGGCCTGAAATACCCTCTACTTTGCGTCGCTTGAGCCCACTCCCATCGCTGGGAGCGGGCTTGCCCGACGACGCGAGACTAGCGCAACCGCGCCCTGATCCGGTGACACACATCCAGCACCTGCTCCACCTCACCCTCGCCCAGGTCGATCTTGCACGCCATGTTGCTAAACACCTGGGCCGCTTCTGCCTTGAGTTCACGGCCTTTGTCGGTCAGCAGCAGGTTACGCCGGCGGCGGTCATTGGGGTCCAGGTAAACCGTGATGAAACCGTTGTCGGCCAGGCGCTTGACGATGGGCGTCAGGGTGCCAAGGTCGAACAGGGTCAGCTCGCTCAGGGCACTGATCGAGACATCGTCCTGGCCCCATAAGCCGGCCATTACCAGCAGTTGCGGGTAGGTCACGCCGCGTTTCTTCAGCGGTTCGGCGTAGTCGCGCACCATGGCGTTGGCCGTCGAGTACAGTGAAAAGCACAGCATCCGGTCGAAATCGAAGGTTGGGTCAAGCATAGGCACCTCCGCGCACGCGACTCAATTCATGCACCGCATCGACCAGGGTTGCCACCGCCTCTGGCGAGGTCGCCGGCGAGATCCCCTGGCCGAGGTTGAACACATGGCCAAAGCCCGCCGCCGCCGGCCCGAAAGCCTGCAGGGTGCGCTGCACTTCACGGCGGATGCAGGCGTCATCGCCGAGCAACACGCCTGGGTCGAGGTTACCCTGCAAGGCCACGCTGCTGCCCACCAATTGTCGGGCCATGCCCAGGTCGCAGGTCCAGTCCAGGCTCAGGGCATCGGCACCGCTGTCGGCGACCTCTGCCAGCCAGGGGCTGGCGCCTTTGCTATAGAGGATCGACGGCACCCGCTGACCGTGGTGAGTCTTGTGCAGGCGCGCCAACACCTCGCGCATGTAGAACAGCGAAAAGCGCTGGTAGGCGCCGTCTGCCAGCGCGCCGCCCCAGGTATCAAAAATCATCACTGCCTGGGCGCCGGACTCGATCTGCGCATTGAGGCTGGCCGCCACCGCTTGGCTGGTGACCTGAAGAATGCGCTGGAGCAGCTCCGGGCGCCGATAGAGCATCTTCTTGATCAGCTGGCAATCACCCGGAGGGCCGCCTTCGACCATGTAGCAAGCCAGGGTCCAGGGGCTGCCGGCAAGGCCGATCAACGCCACCTTGGGGTCCAGCGCACGGCGGCTCTGGGCGACGGTCTGGTATAGGTATTCCAGCGCTTCGGGCTCAGGCACGCGCAGGCGCTTGATGGCCTGCTCGTCACGCAGTGGGTGGCGAAAGCGCGGGCCTTCGCCGTGGCCGAAATACAGGCCCAGGCCCATGGCATCGGGCACGCAGAGGATGTCGGAGAACACCATCGCCGCATCCAGGTTGAAACGGCGCAAAGGTTGCAAGGTGGCTTCGCTGGCGTAATCCGGGGTTTTCGCCAGGCTCAGCAACGATCCGGCGCGAGCCCGCAGCTCACGGTACTCAGGCAGATAGCGCCCGGCCTGGCGCATCAGCCAGACCGGTGTGTGCACTGTCGGCTGACGCAGCAAGGCCTTGATTAGGGTTGTAGTGTGCAAGGACAGGTAACTCGTACTGGATTCGCGAGAATCGTTGGAAAGACCGCCTATCAGTGGCGGTTGGGCACAGCTTGGGCAATCTCGCGGCGCAAGGCCTCGATGGTAGCGCGGTAATCGCTCTGGGCGAAAATCGCCGTGCCAGCAACGAACATATCGGCCCCGGCGCCAGCCACCTGGCCGATGGTTTCAAGGTTGACGCCGCCATCCACCTCCAGACGGATCGCCCGGCCACTGTCATCGATCAGCTTGCGCGCTGCGGCAATCTTGGGCAATACCGAGGGGATGAACTTCTGCCCGCCAAAGCCCGGGTTGACCGACATCAACAGGATCAGGTCGAGCTTGTCGAGCACGTATTGCGCGGCATCGAGGGTGCTGGCCGGGTTGAACACCAGGCCCGCCTTGCACCCCAGGTCCTTGATCAGTTGCAGCGAGCGGTCCAGGTGCAGGGTGGCCTCGGGGTGGATCGAGATGTAGTCGGCGCCGGCCTCGGCGAAAGCCTGGATCATCGAATCCACCGGGGTGACCATCAGGTGCACATCGATCGGCGCGGTGATCCCGTGGCTGCGCAGGGCCTTGCAGAACTGCGGGCCCATGGTCAGGTTGGGCACATAGTGGTTATCCATCACATCGATATGGATGACATCGGCACCGGCGGCCAGTACCTGCTCGGCTTCAGCGCCGAGGCGGGCAAAATCGGCCGCCAGAATCGAGGGTGCAATCCAGAACTCTTTCACAGGTGTACTCCATTACTCATTGACTAATCGTTGCCGCGGCCCTGATTCACGCTGAAGCAGCGCGGCGTTGATCTGCCCGATCAAGGCCGTGCTCGGTTCCTCCAGGTGAAAATGGTGGCCGCCATCATGCCAGTGCACCTGGGTGGCCCAGGGCAAGGCGTTTTTTCTTTTCTCGAACTGAGCGCCGGCAAACAGCCCCTGGCGCCCAAGCAGCAGGTGCAGCGGGCAACTGATCTGGCGCAGGAAGTCGCAAGCCTGGCGCTCGGTCAGTTGCATGGCTTCCGGCAGCACCAGACGCGGGTCATGGCGCCAGCGGTAACCGTCGCCAACGCTGAGCAGGTCGCGCATGGCCAGCAGCCGCGCGCCCTCGGCGCAGAGGCTGGCGTCAATGCTGTTGCGCCGCTCGTGGATGGCCGCTTCAAGGCTGTCGAACTGTGCCGATTGCGCCGCCGAAAAGCCATGCAAGCGGGTACGCAAAGCCAGGCGCAACAAACGCTGGGATTTTTTCAGGTGCTCGACGGTGTCTTCTTCGGCGATGGTAAAGGGTGCGCCCATGCCGTCGATGAACACCATGCTGTCGATCGACTTGTTCATCGCCGCCAGAATCGACGCGACACCGGTACCCATGGAATGGCCCAACACGCAAAAGCGCTTCCAGCCCAAGCTCTCGACCAGCGCGTTCATGTCATCGGCGTGTTCCCACAGGTAATAGCCGCTGTCACCCCGGCGGTGCTCGGAGCGCCCGTGGCCGGCCAGGTCCGGGGCCACCACGAAGCACTCCTTGAGCAACGGGGCGATGCGCTCGAAGGATGCCGCGTTGTCCAGCCAACCATGGATGGCAAGCACCGGGTGGCCGCGCTCATTGCCCCAGATACGCAAGGCGAAATGGTTGCCGTTGACGTCCAGCGATTGATCGCGACCTCTGTTACCCAGACTCATATCCGCACATCCTGTATGACTGAATCACCCATTAAAAAGCGCCACTCAACCGGCCACGGCCAGTTGTGCATTGCGCGCCGTCTGTTGCAGTTGCTGCAGGTCGAACTTGCCGTTGGCGGTGCGTGGCAGATTGCCCTCGATACTGATCGACAGCGGCACCTTGTGGGATTCAAGGCCGTGCCGGCAGCGTTCGAGCAACTGCTCGACACTCAGGCTCACACCTTGGCCCAAGGTGACGAACGCCCACAGCCCCTCGCCGACCGAAGCATGTTCGATACCGACCACCGCCGCGGCTTCGACGCCGTCGATGGCATAGAGGAAGCTCTCGACCTCGCTGGGGCTGACTTTCATACCGCGCGATTTGATCACGTGGTCCATGCGCCCCTGGAAGTACAGGTAACCGTCCTGGTCGAGGCTGCAGTAGTCACCGGTGTACAGCACGCTTTCCCCCGGGTAGGGGCCGGGCTTGAGTTTCTGCGCCGTGGCCTGGGGGTTGCGCCAGTAACCGGCCATCACCGTGGCGCCGCGAATCACCAATTGACCGACCTGATGCGGCTGATCGATCCGCCGGCCTTCGTCATCCACCAGCCACAGCTCAGTGTTGGGAATGGCGATACCGACACTGCCCGGCTTGTCGTCTATATCCTCCGGCGGCAAGTAGGTGCAGCGCTTGCACTCGGTCAGGCCGTACATGGAAAAGATCTGCGCCTGGGGGAACAGGCTTTTCATCTGGGCGATGTGGGTCGGTTTGAGGGCCGCACCGGTGTTGGTCACCATGCGCACCTGAGCAAAGGTCGCCTCGCGCTTGTGCGCATATTCGTGCAGGAGCATGAGCATGGTCGGCACGAACGGAATGACCGTGACCTGGTATTGGCGAATCTTCTTGATCAGGAAGATCGGCCAGGTGAATTCCTTTTCCAGTACCAGCGTGGCGCCGGCGCTAAGGGCCATGATCATCTGGTACAGGCCGTAGTCAAACGACAGCGGCAGCGAGCACAGCACGTTGTCGTTGGCCTGGTAACCCAGGTAGGTATGCAGTGAATTGAGCGCCGCCAGCATATTGCGGTGGGTGAGCATCACGCCCTTGGGCGCGCCGGTGGAGCCGGAGGTATAGATGATCGCCGCCAGGTCCAGGTCGAGGTTGCCGCACGGCAAAGGTACGCCGGCGCCCTGCCCCAGCAGGCTTTCCAGGGTGTGGGTGTCGGACGAATCGGCTTCGCCGTCGAGCAGCACGATGGCCTTGAGGTAACCCAGCTCGGCGGTACCGGCCGGAAGGCTGGCGAATTTCTCCGAGGTGGTGATCAGCACCGAGGCCTCGGCATCGCGGATGATGTAGTCGAGGCTGTCGGCCGGGGCTTCCAGGCCGACGTTGACCATCACCCCGCCGGCACGCAGTACGCCCCAGAACGCGCAGACGGTCTCGACCCGGTTGCCCAGGCACACCACCACCCGTTCCTGGCGCTGCAGGCCATTGACCTGCAGGCCCGCAGCCAGGCGACCGCTGGCTTCATCGAGCTGGGCATAGGTATAGGTTTCATCGGCATAAATGATCGCCGCTTTGTCCGGATGCAGACCGTTGGGCCGGTCCAGCACCTGCTGCAAAAGGACGTCAGACGCCTTCATGCTGCACCTCGAAACGCGCCCGGCGCACGGCCGCAGGTTGCCGGTGGGCGTCGATGTAGCCAGCCAGGGTCGCTACGGTATTGAAGTGGCCCGGGGCGATGGTGTCGGGGTTGACGAAGAAACCTTCGATGTCGTCTTCGAGATTGACCAGCAGTTCCATGGACGTCAGCGAGTCCAGGCCCAGGTCGTCGCGCAGGTGCGAATCGGCGCTGATCACGGTGTTTTCCGGCAGTTTGAGCACCACCCGCAGAATTTCGCTGAGCTGGCGCTGGGTCGCAGCCTGGGCAATGGGCGTCGGCTCGCTGCTGACCGGTGCGGCGTCGAGCATGTCCGCCAGCGGCACGTCGGCGTGGCTGTCGCGGATATCCAAGGCCGTTTGCCGGGCACGGGCGAGGAACAACTGACCGTTGCTGACAATCACTTCGGCCGGGTGGCCATGGCTGTGAAACAGGGTTGGCGAAGCGGACGGGCCATAAGCGCCGGAGGCCGTGACGGCGAGGATATCGCCCTCGTGCAGGGTTTCGATCTGCAGGTCGCGGGCCAGCAAGTCGTCGGGGCTACAGAGCGGCCCGGAGATATGGTACTCGCCCAGCGGTGCGCCGGTGCTGCCGGTGGCATGGACGATGCGGAAGTTGCGCTTGAGCACCTGGCCACTGCCGGCAGCGGCGCCGTGGCAGTTGGTGCCGCCATCGGTAACGGCAAAGGTCTTGCCGTGGTTTTCCTTGATGTTGTCGACCGTTACCAGCAACGCACCACACTTGCCGGCGATAAAGCGCCCGGACTCGACGATGATGCGGGTCTGAGGAAACTGCTGGTTGAACGCTTCGAACAGCGGCGCCAACAGCAGCTTGAGCTGGCGGGTGTCGAGCTCGTTCTCGTTCTCGTAGTACTTGATACCCAGGCCGCCACCGACATCGACCATGGTCATGTCCAGGTTGTAGCGCCGGGTCAGGCTGCGGAACAGGCCGAGGATGTACTTGGCGTTGTCGTACACCGACTGGGCGTCGAGGATCTTGGTGCCGTTGTAGACATGGATGCCCTTGATCTGCAGATTCGGCAGCGCGGCATAGTCGCCAAAATTGGCCACTGCGGTGTCTTCTTCGATACCGAAGTGGGTCGGCCGCCCGCCCATCTTCCACGGCGAGCCGGAGGCGGAGAAATTCGGGTTGATGCGGATCGCCACCGGCGCCACGCAGTTCAGCTCGCCAGCCAGGGCCGAGAGCTTGCGCAACTCGGTCTCGGACTCGACGACGATGGCAAACACCCCGACCTCCAGGGCGCGCCGATGTTCTTCGGGCTTTTTGTAAGGACCGAGGAAAATGATGTCCTGGGGATCGACCCCGGCCTTGAGGGCAATTTCCAGCTCGCCCAGCGAGCAGACTTCGGTGTTGCCGCCGTAGGAGCGGATCAGTTTCACCAGGGACAGGTTCGGGTTGACCTTCAACGCATAGAAGATATCCACGCAGTCCGGCAATGCATCGCGCAACTCGTTGAAACTGTTGCGTAGCACGGCTTCATCGTAGAGGTAGGTCGGTGTCCCGAACGTCGCTTTTGCCTGTAGGACCAGTTCCTTGGAAAGCTTCATCTGTTGCTCCCTTCGTTCTTATAGTGTGCCACCGCTGCGCGCGTACCCCGTCCCGGCTTGAGAGCACCGTCACGGGGGGCGTATAGCGGGATGGCGTCAAGGTTGGTTGCGCACCACTGCCGGGTTCGTGCTATCGCCCGGCATAAAACTTTGCGCGCAAAGTTTGTGAAATTCTGCGGCCGCATTTACGGTGATGTCAAGATAATTCCACGGGGTTTTGTGTGCGACACAGCGACACGCTTTTGCCGGCACGATCAATGCAGAACAGAGGTAATTCACCACACCTTGCCCATAACAGGTGCTGTATCAGCCAATGAATACGGGGGTTTAATCTGATCCGGTGTTAACGCCTGTTTCTGAGTCTGTTTTGTATGCCGTCAGCTTCCTAGAGTCTGCGCCTGTGCCCCTGCCCCACGGCAGGGCGAGCCATACAGGAACTGTGGAAACTAGCCATGAGCACACATCAACAGGCGCAGGCCTATAACTACAAGGTGGTCCGGCAATTCGTCATCATGACGGTGGTCTGGGGTATCGTCGGCATGGCCATGGGCGTGTGGATCGCCTCGCAATTGGTCTGGCCCGAGCTTAACCTCGACCTGCCGTGGACCTCGTTCGGCCGCCTGCGCCCCTTGCACACCAGCCTGGTGATCTTCGGCTTCGCCGGTAGTGCGCAATTTGCCGCCAGCTATTACGCCGTGCAGCGCACCTGCCAGGTGCGGCTGTTCAGCGACAAGCTCGCCGCTTTCACCTTCTGGGGCTGGCAGGCGACCATCGTGATCATGCTGGTCAGCCTGCCCCTGGGCCTGACCACCACCAAGGAGTACGCCGAGATCGAATTCACCGGCGCGGTGTGGATGGCCATCGTCTGGGTGGCCTACGGCATCGTCTTCTTCGCCACCCTGATGCGCCGCAAGGCCAAGCATATCTACGTCGGCAACTGGTTTTTCGGCGCATTCATCGTGGTGATTGCCATGCTGCATGTGGTCAACCACCTGTCGATTCCGGTGAGCTGGTTCAAGTCGTATCCGGTGTATGCCGGAGCCACCGACGCCATGGTCCAGTGGTGGTACGGCCACAACGCCGTGGGCTTCTTCCTGACCACAGGTTTCCTCGGCATGATGTATTACTTCGTGCCCAAGCAGGTTGGCCGGCCGGTGTACTCCTATCGCCTGTCGATCGTGCACTTCTGGGCACTGATCACCCTGTACATCTGGGCCGGCCCCCACCACCTGCACTACACCGCACTGCCCGACTGGGCGCAGTCGCTGGGCATGGCCATGTCGCTGATCCTCCTGGCGCCAAGCTGGGGCGGCATGATCAACGGCATGATGACCCTCTCCGGCGCCTGGCATAAGCTGCGCAGCGACCCGATCCTGCGCTTTCTGGTGCTGTCGCTGGCGTTCTATGGCATGTCGACCTTCGAAGGCCCGATGATGGCGATCAAGACCGTCAACGCCCTCTCCCACTACACCGACTGGACCATCGGCCACGTACATGCGGGTGCCCTGGGCTGGGTGGCGATGATCACCTTCGGCTCGCTGTACCACATGATCCCGAAAGTGTTTGGCCGCGAGCAGATGTACAGCGTCGGCATGATCAACCTGCATTTCTGGCTGGCGACCATCGGCACCGTGCTGTACATCGCCTCGATGTGGGTCAACGGCATTGCCCAGGGCCTGATGTGGCGCGCCACCAACGACGACGGCACCCTCACCTACTCGTTCGTCGAGGCGCTGGTGGCGAGCCATCCGGGCTTTATCGTGCGTTTTGTCGGTGGCGTGTGCTTCCTGAGCGGCATGTTGCTGATGGCCTACAACACCTGGCGCACCGTGCGCGTGGCCGATGAAAAACTGGCGCTGAACAACGCCAGCCTGGCCTAGGAGGCACGGACATGGATGACTGGCTGTATGCGCTGTACTGCCTGAGCGGCGTACTGTTCTTCTATCTGGTCACCAGCGCCTGCCTGCAGCGCCACAGCGGCGAAGTGGACGATCAGGCCAGCCTGATCCCCTTCGCCGACGACCCGGCGGTTGCCCGGCGGGTCGAAGCGGCCACCGGCAAGCCGGTGCCGGCAGTAGCGCCGGATGCGGCACTGAAGGCCTGATCAATTCAACCGTGTGGGAGCGGACTTGACCCGCGATGCAGGCAACAGCATCGCGGGTCAAGTCGGATCGCCGCACCGCCCACAGGTGGCACGGCTCAATCAGTTCAGCTACCGACCATTTCCCGCCCATCCTCGAAGAACGCCTTGCGCCCATCCACCTGGCTCGATGCCCGTGGCAGGTTGGCAGCCTCTGTCGTCGGTTTCTCGACATACCAATAGCAATGCTTCGCCGCCCGGGTAATGGCGACGTAGGCCAGGCGCAGCACCTCATCCTTCTGCGCATTGTCGAATGCCTGGGCATCGCCGCTGCGGCCCAGACCTGCCTGGCGATACACCTGGTTCTTGTACGGCGAGTGCGTCAGGTGCTGACAGTCGCCAAGCATGAACACCGCATCAGCCTGCAAACCCTTGGCGCTGTGATAGGTCAACTGGCGCAAGCGGCGCTGTGCTACCGGCAACCCGGCCTCGTGGTTGACCAGTGACTGCAAATGCTCGGCAACCGCCGCCTTATCGCTGCTCTTGCGGTACAGCAGCATCACCGACTCGCCGTTGCGGTAGTGCTCCAGCAACGTCTCGGCAAGGCTCGCCTCGTCACGTTCGAGCACCTTGACCGGCAGCGGCGTTTCGGCCGCTGGGCCACAGGCCCTGGCCTTCTTGCCGCTGATGGCCGGCGCCGTTTTCACGATGTGCTCGGCCGCATCGATGATGTGCTGGTGGCTGCGGTAGTTGTCGGCCAGCATCACCCGCGTACTGCTCGGCGCCACAAACTCCTTGGCGAACTCCATGAAGTACTTGGGCGAACTGCCGCGCCAGCCGTAGATCGACTGCCAGTCGTCGCCCACGCACAGCAACGACGAATGCTGCGCCACCCGCCCGACCTGCATGGACGGGCCGCGGCGGCGAATCTCGCGCAGGCAGGCACGCAACCAGGAGACGATCTGCGGCGAGACGTCCTGGAACTCGTCGATCATCAGATGCGCCAGCGGACGCAGCAACGGGTCGGGCAGCAGTTGCAGGTTTTCCGGGTTGTTTTCGCCGAACAGGGCGAACATGCGGTTGTAGCTCATGATCGGTGGCGACTGGGCCAGCAGGTGCGCTTCCAGGGCTTTCCAGTACAGGGCCAGGGCTTGGAAGAACAGCGCGTCGTTGTCGCCAGCCGGAAAGCTCATGCCCCCCACGGCCTTGTTGACCTCAAGCCCGAGGTTCTCGATAAAGCCCGCAGCGCCGACAAACGCATCGAGCAACGGAGCGGCGGCGAGCTCACCCTTGACCTTGTAATCAAAGCCGGGCCCTGCCACGGCATCACCGGCCAGGGACGAAGTCAGGCGCTTGGCTGCGGCATAGTTTTCCAGCCAAATCACAGGCTTATCGCAGAAAGCTTGAAACAGGGTGCGCTTGATGACCCACTCCGCCCACACCGGTAACTTGGCCCCGGGGCGCTTGTACTGCTGGTTTTCCTTGGGGTCGAAACCGAGCACCACGTAAGCGTCCAGCTCAGCGATATGGCCATGGAAGTGGAAGCGGCTGCCGTTGATCTCGACTGTTTCGCGGCTCGGCTCGATGCCTTTGATCGGCCAGGCACCGGCGGCAAACCACAGGTCTTCAATCGTGTCGCACAGCTCTTCGTCGCGGCTGGCAGACAGCTGGGTTACCGCCACGCGCTTTTGCACGTCAGGGTGATCGCGGTCCAGCGCCTTGAGTTGCAGCGCTTCGCGACGCAGGCCGGCAATCAGCTCGGCAAAGCGCGGGCTGCTGCCCAGCAGGTCGCGGTAACAGAGGTTGAGCTGCTGGCGCTGGGCATCGTTGATGCGCAGGTCGAACGGGTTGCTGTCGGCGCTGGCTTCGCTGCCTCCGGGCATTTCGCTGCCCAGGGTCTCGAATGCGCGCACCTGGCTGAAGCCCGGCAGGCTGCGCACCAGCGGCAGGATGCGCGAGTGAAAAGTGCGCACCAGCTCACGGGCCTGCACCTGGTTGAGATCAAGCTGCCACAGGGCAAACACCTGCAGCAGGCGGTTGATGAAGTCCTTGCGCGACTCGCGGGTGAAGGTCACCACGGTCATGGCGTCCAGCTCATAACCCAGGTAATGGCGCAGCAGCAGGATGCGCAGCACCAGCGAAGTGGATTTGCCGGCGCCGGCACCGGCAATCACGCAGGTGGACGGCGTGTCGCTGAAGATCATCTTCCACTGCGCCGCGCTGGGCTGGGCATGGGCCGCCAGGCGCTGGGCGACGTCAGCCTTGAAGCGCTTTTTCAGCTCGGCCGTTAGCGGCAGGCGCCAGTCATCGAACAGGGCATCGTCGAGCCCCGGCACCCCGTGGCCGTCGGGGCGGGTATCGCGGATCACCAGGACCTGGCGCCCGGCCTCGTAGCCGTCGATCCGCCCTTCTTCGTAGCCTTCGCGCAGGCCGTCAGCATGACCGGTACGTTGACCATTGGCATGGCCCTGGAACCAGGAGTCGCGATGCTGCGCCTGCAAGCGGCTCAGACCGCGCCCGAGCAGGCGCGCAGCGAGGCGACGCAGCCACGGCAACTGCGCAGGCGCAATCAACTCCAGGGGTAGCTTGGGACGCTCTTCAGACACACCGACTCCAACAGAATAAAAACCAGCGGCCATGTTCGCTCCATCGGGCAAAAATCACCAGCCGATTGCTTGCAGATCAGTCAATTAGGCGATGAAGCGTATAAATTACCGCAGCTAAACATATCGATTGATGTGATGGTAATCAGCCGAAATTTACGCTTATTTTCGATCATTGTTTGATGGATCATTTGTCCCATCCACTCCCTTTCGAGGACAACCATCATGCTGCAACTGCGCCCGTTCAAGAGCCTTGGCCATGCCAACCATGGTTGGCTCGACGCCCATCACCACTTCTCGTTCGCCGAATACCACGACCCGGCGCGCATGCACTGGGGCAACCTGCGGGTCTGGAACGACGACCTGATCGCCGCCGGCAGTGGCTTCCCACCGCACCCGCACCGCGACATGGAAATCATCACCTATGTGCGTGAAGGTGCCATCAGCCACCAGGACAATCTGGGCAATAAAGGCCGAACTGAAGCAGGTGACGTGCAGGTGATGAGTGCCGGGACCGGCATCACCCACAGCGAGTACAACCTGGAGAAGGTCGATACGCGCATTTTCCAGATCTGGATCATCCCGGAGCGTGTCGGCCAGGCGCCATCGTGGGGTACCCGACCGTTCCCCAAAGGCGAGCGCGGCGAAGGCTTCGTGACCTTGGCCAGTGGCCGTGAGGGTGATGAGGACGCCCTGCAGATCCGTGCTGATGCACGTTTGCTGGCCGCGACGTTACAGGCCGGGGAAACCGCCGAGTATCGCTTCGACGCCGGGCGTCGTGGCTACCTGGTACCGGCCAAAGGGCTGATTGAAGTCAACGGCGTGCATGCCGAGGCCCGTGACGGGCTGGCGATCGAGGATGAGCAGGTGCTCAGAGTGAGGGCGGTGCAGGACAGCGAGATTGTGCTGGTTGATGTCGCCTAGGGCCGCTATGCGGCCCATCGCCGGCAAGGCCGGCTCCCACAGTGTACACAGTACTTGTGGGAGCGGCGGTGCGGCGATCCGACTTGACCCGCGATGCGGTTAGCGATCAGGCGATTGCCGCATCCACCAGCTCCTGGGCTTCAGCCACCAGGCGCTGCAGGTGCGCTTCATCGATGAAGCTTTCGGCGTAGATCTTGTAGATATCCTCGGTACCCGACGGCCGCGCCGCGAACCAGCCATTGGCGGTCATTACCTTGAGACCGCCAATGGCCTGGTTGTTACCCGGCGCATGGCTGAGGATCTGCTCGATCGGCTCGCCGGCGAGCGTCGTCGACTTGACCTGCTCAGGCGCCAGCTTGCTCAGCAGGGCCTTTTGTTGCGGGTTGGCCTTGGCCTCGACGCGGGTGGCGAATGGCTCGCCCAACGCAGCGGTCAGTTCAGCATAGGCCTGGCTCGGGTCGCGGCCGGTGCGGGCGGTGATTTCCGCCGCCAGCAAGGCCGGAATCAGGCCGTCCTTGTCGGTGGTCCAGACGCTGCCGTCTTTTCGCAAGAACGATGCACCGGCGCTCTCTTCACCGCCAAAACCCAGGGAGCCGTCGAACAAGCCATCGGCAAAGAACTTGAAGCCCACCGGTACTTCATACAGGCGACGCCCCAGACGCGCAGTGACGCGATCAATCAGGCCGCTGCTGACCACGGTCTTGCCCACGGCAGCATCCGCACGCCACTGCGGCCGGTGCTGGAACAGGTAATCGATAGCCACCGCCAGGTAGTTGTTCGGTGCCAGCAGGCCATTCTGGGTGACGATGCCGTGGCGGTCATGGTCCGGGTCACAGGCAAAGGCCACGTCAAAGCGCTCGCGCAGGCCGATCAGGCCCTGCATGGCGTACGGCGAGGATGGGTCCATGCGGATCTGCCCGTCCCAGTCGACCGACATGAAGCGGAAGGTCGGGTCAACCTCGGTGTTGACCACTTCCAGGTTCAGCTTGTAGTGCTCGGCAATTGCCGACCAGTAGCGCACGCCGGCCCCGCCCAACGGGTCGACGCCCAGGCGCAGGTTGGCGCTGCGGATCACATCGAAGTCGATGACGTTTTCCAGATCGGCAACGTAGCTGGCGAGATAATCGTGGCGATGGGTGGTGCTGGCCGCGAGCGCCTGCTCGTGGGCCATGCGTTTCACCCCTTGCAGATTCGCCGCCAGCAGTTCATTGGCCTTGGCCTCGATCCACTGGGTGACATCGCTGTCGGCCGGGCCGCCATTGGGCGGGTTGTACTTGAAGCCACCACTTTGCGGCGGGTTGTGCGACGGGGTGATGACGATGCCGTCGGCAAGCCCGTTGCTGCGCCCGCGGTTGTAGCAGATGATGGCGTGGGATACGGCCGGAGTCGGGGTGTACTCGTCGTCCTTGGACAGCATCACCTCAACGCCGTTGGCCGCCAGCACCTGCAGGGCACTGGCCGCCGCCGGCGTCGACAGCGCGTGGGTATCGGCGCCGATGAACAGCGGGCCGTCAATGCCCTTGGCCTGGCGGTACAGGCAGATGGCCTGGGTGATGGCCAGCACGTGGTTCTCGTTGAAGCTCAGGTCCAGAGAGCTGCCGCGGTGCCCGGAAGTGCCGAAGGCGACACGCTGGGTGGCGATGCTGGCGTCGGGCTGGCCGGTGTAATAGGCGGTCAACAGTTGGGGGATATCCACCAGCACGGAGGCTGGGGCCGGTTTGCCCGCCAAAGGACTGAGCTTCATGCATAACCTCAAGAAAAGATGTTCGGGATGATCAAGACACGCAGTTTACTGGCACTTTGACCAGCAAGCGACTGCCGCTATCCCCAAGGTCGCGATTATTTCTGCTCGGGCGCCCACCAGCTTGGAAACATGCGTTGTACACGGGCTTCGGCGAAGCGGTCATCGATCAGCAGCACTGTGCCTCGGTCGTCCGTGCCGCGGATCACCCGCCCTGCCGCCTGGATGACCTTCTGCACCCCGGGATACAGGTAGGTGTAGTCGAACCCGGCGCTGAACAGCCGGGCCATGCGCTGCTTGATCTGCTCGTTGACCGGATTGACCTGGGGCAGCCCGAGGGTAGCGACGAAGGCACCGATCAGGCGCGTCCCCGGCAGATCGACGCCTTCGGCAAAGGCCCCACCCAGCACGGCGAAGCCTACGCCCTGGCCATCGGGCGCAAAACGTTCAAGAAAACCCTGGCGCTGCTGCTCATCCATGCCCGGTGCCTGGCTCCACTGGCTGATGGCCGGATAGCGTGCCGCCAACAAGGCCGAGACCTGCTGCAGGTACTCAAAGCTGCTGAAAAACGCCAGGTAGTTGCCCGGCGCACGAGCATATTGCCCCGCGATCAGCTCGACGATCGGGGCCAGGGAGGCTTCCCGGTGCTGATAGCGGGTCGAGACGCTGCTGATCACCTGCACCTGCAATTGCTCGGCGCCAAAGGGAGAAGCAACCTCAAGCCAGGCGCAATCGGCCGGCATGCCGAGCAGGTCGGCGTAATAGTGGCGCGGGCTTAGGGTCGCGGAGAACAGCGTGGCGCTGCGCGCTGCCGCCAGCCGTGGGCCGATCAGCGCCGCCGGCACCACATTGCGTAGGCACAGGGTCGACAAGGCACGTTTGCCCGGGCCCGGGCGCTTGCTGATATCAAACAGGAAGTGTTCATCGAACAGCTCGCTGACCCGAATGAACTGCAACGCCTGGAAAAAAAACTGCAACAGCGCCGGATCAATACCCGTCGGCGTCTGGTTGAGTTGCTCCTGGATCCGCCCGACGCACTGTTGCAAGGCCTTGAGCAAGGCGTCTGGCAAGCCGTCAACCACCCGGTAAGGCGCCACCTGCTCCTTGTGCAGGGCATTCCACTGGCGGTTGAGGCGGTCCAGGGCGCTGCTCAGGCCTGCGGGCTTGAGTTTGCGCAGGGCCAGCAACTGGCCCTGGTCGAGGCTGGCGCTGTACATCTGCCGGGCCCGCTCGACCAGGTTGTGTGCCTCGTCCACCAGCAGCGCCAGGCGCCATTGGTTGACCTGGGCCAGACCGAACAGCAAGGCGCTCTGGTCAAAGTAATAGTTGTAGTCGGCCACCAGCACATCGACCCAACGGGCCATCTCCTGGCCCAGGTAATAGGGGCAGACCTGATGGGCCAGGGCCACCTCGCGCAGTGCCGCCTTGTCCAGCACCGCGACGCTTTGCGCGGCCTGACGCGCCGCTGGCAGGCGGTCGTAAAAGCCCTTGGCCAAGGGGCAGGCGTCGCCATGGCAGGCCGTACCCGGGTATTCACAAGACTTGTCGCGGGCCACCAGCTCCAGGCTGCGCAGCGCCGGTTGGGTACCGCTGGCCATCACCTGCTGCAGCGCCTCCAGGCCCAGGGCGCGGCCGGGGGTCTTGGCGGTGAGGAAGAGGATCTTGTCCAGTTGCTGCGGGACCATGGCCTTGAGCAGCGGGAACAGGGTGCCGAGAGTTTTGCCGATACCGGTGGTGGCCTGGGCCATCAGGCAGCGACCAGTGCTGACCGCCTTGTAGACTGTTTCGGCCAGTTCGCGCTGGCCATGGCGAAACTGCCCATGGGGAAATGCCAGGGCCTGCAAGCCTTGATTGCGCAAAGCCTGGCGCTGCATCTGCTGCTCGGCCCAGTGCAGGAAGATCGCGCACTGGGCATTGAAAAACTGCTCAAGCGCCTGGGCACTGTGCTGTTCTTCGATCAGCGTCTGTTCATCGCTGTCGACATTCAGGTACACCAGCGCCAGGCACAGCCCTGGCAACTGGCGCTGCTGGCACAGCAACCAACCGTAGACCCGGGCCTGGGCCCAGTGCAGTTGGCGGTGGTTGTCGGGCTGGCGCGCCAGGTCGCCACGGTAGGTCTTGATTTCTTCGAGGCGATTGAGCCGCGAGTCGTAGCCGTCGGCGCGGCCGCGCACCTGCAAGGTGGCGTACTGGCCTTCGAGGCTGACTTCGGCCTCGTAGCCCTCGCCCCGCCCGGCCACTACCCGCCGGTGACCGCTGATGCCCTCTTCGGCAGTGGGCGACGGGGTGAAACGCAGGTCGAGGTCGCCAACCTTGGCACTGAACTCACACAACGCCCGCACTGCCACGCGGTAGCTCATGGCGCCCATTGCACGTGGCAGACTTCTACCGGCAGGCCGTGCCCGGCGCAGAACTCGATCCAGCGCAACTGGCTGTCCTGCAGGCGATCGCCCGGGCCCTTGACCTCGATCATGCGGTAGCGCTGTTGTTCGGGCCAGAACTGGATCAGGTCGGGCATGCCCGAACGATTACCCTGGATATCTTCGAGCAGGCGCTCGAAGCAGCTTTTCAGGTGCGCGGCGGGCAGGCACGCCAGGGCTTGTTCAAGCAACTCTTCGCTGAGCACCTGCCAGTAGACGAAAGGCGATTGCAGCCCCTGCCTGCTGCTGAAATGGCGGCGGATGGTCTGCCGGTAGCTGCCGTCGTCCAGTTGCCCCAGGCAGCGCGCGAACAGCTCGCTGCGCCGGCCATGAAACTCGGCGTCATGCAGATCCAGCGGCGCACTCTGGAATGGGTGGAAGAACGCCCCCGGCAACGGCGCGAATATCGCCTCCCAGCACAGCAGGCCGAACAGGCTGTTGAACAGGGTGTTCTCGACATAATGCACCTGCCCGCCACCCTGCCCCAGGTGCAGTTGCACGGCCTGCTCCACCCCCAGGGCCGCCAGCTCGGCCGGCAACTGCAACTCGACCAGGCTCACCTGCGGCTTGGCCCGGCGAGGCTGCGGCGGCCCGCCCAGTTTGCGCTGCAAGCGCGGCAACATCCGCGCCAAGGCCTGGACTTCAAGGCCATTGGCCGGTTGCCGAGCAATGTGTGAAGCCAGCTCGAGCGCCGCCGACCACTGTTCGCTACGCTCCAGCACCCGCACATGACGGATGCGCGCCTGCGGATGCTGGCTACGCGGGTAGATGCGCAAAGCCAGCGGCCAGTCGCCAAGACGCTCACTGTGCTGGCCGAGCTGATACAGCAGCCTTGAACGCCGACGCAGCAGCCAGGGGTTGTCGCTGTCCAGACACTCAATGTGCTCGACCACCTGTTCCAGCGCCACGCCCTGCTCCAGCAGCTCGGCGCACTGGTGCAAGGCCAGCGCCACCTCGATATCGCTACGCTTGCGCAAGGCCCGCGAATCGTCACTGAAGGCTACTTGCTCGTAGCGCAGCAGGCCAAGGTCGGCCAGCACGAACTCCGACCAGTCCTGGTACAGGTTGCCGAAAAACAGCAGGCGCAGGCGGTCACACAAGGCCTGCAGGCGCAATTCGATGATCGGCTCGCCGAAGCCCGGCAACCATTGCTGCAACGGCCGCGGTTGCAGCTCAAGCGCCTGCAACTGGGCCAGTAGTTCACCCTTGGCCGCCCGCGGCCGCTCGAGCCGGTCGGCAAAGCCCTTGGCCAGTTCGTCCTTGCGCAACAGGTGAAACAGCTGCTCAAGGCTCAACGGGCTGTCATCGACTACCCAGCCCAGTGCCAGCAGTGGCGCCAAGGCCGCCTGGGTCGAGCCGATTTCGGCGTACTCGAGCTTGCTCGGGCGAAACAGCAGGCCCTTGCGCATCACCATGCGCACCAGCAAGGCCCGAGTGGCTTGGGGCTGCTGCCGGAACTGGCCGATGAAGGCCTGCTCCTGGGCGTCGAGCAGGTCGGCATAACGCAGCTCGATCCAGTCGAGCACTTGCTGGAAGTTGTGCAGGTAATAGAACGGGTCGTCGACGGAATGGGCGATCACGGGACAATACAGGCTGGCGGCTGGAGCACTGGTTATACATACAGACCCCTCTGTCTGGCAACCTGCACGCGACCAACGTAGGCTCTTGCAAGCGACTACTCCGTGACGACAAGGAAATCCGATGCGCGTACTGCTGCTGTGCATGATCGGCCTGCTGACGGCCTGCCAATCCCATCAGGTGCTGCCACCACCGGCCCCGATAGCTCCCCTGGGGCGCGACCACGCCGACCTTGGCGTGATCCGCGAACTGGCCAGCGGCCGCACCCTTTCCCCGCAGCAACTGCTCGAGCGGCTGGCAACTGCACCACGGGTACTGGTGGGCGAGCAACACGACAACCCTGACCATCATGTCCTGCAACTGTGGCTGCTGCGCGAACTGGCAGCCCGGCGCACGCAAGGCAGCCTGCTGATGGAGATGCTCAACCCCGACCAGCAAACCCGGGTCGATGCCGCCCAGGCCGCGTCACGCGCAGCTCAGCCAACGGCCGACCTGATTGACGCGCTGGCCTGGCAAACCGGCTGGAGCTGGGGGCTGTACGGGCCGCTGGTGACCTATGCCCTGCGCCAGCCCTACCCCCTGCTGGCCGCCAACCTCGACCGCGCGCAGCTCAGACAGATCTACACCCAGCGCCCTGTGCTCGAAGGCCGCGCCTCCACCACCGCACAGGTGCAAGACAGCCTGCTCGATGACATTCGCACGTCCCACTGCGGCTTGCTGCCCGAGTCGCAGATGCCGGCCATGCTGGCGGTGCAGCAACAACGCGACCGGCGTATGGCCGAACGCCTGCTGGCCGCGCCCGGCCCGGCGCTGTTGCTGGCCGGTGCATTCCATGTACGCAAGGACCTGGGCGTACCGCTGCACCTGGCCGACCTGGGGCAGCCTGACGGCAACCTGGTGCTGATTCTGGCCGAGGTCGGCAAGACCGTCAGCGCGCAAAGCGCGGATTTTGTCTGGTACACCGCCGCGCAACCCGAACAGGATTATTGCGCGACACTGCGCCGCTGACGCCCGCGACATCAGCGCGCCTTTTGGCTGCGCCGCAGCTCGTCACTGAGGACGTTCAGGCCGTACTGCAGGTCGCCTTGCGGCCCCACTGGCCAGCCCAGGCGCAGATGCTGGCGAAAGTCGCCGCGCAGGCTGAACAGTTCGCCCGGGGCAATGACCAGGCCTTGCTGCAGCAAGCGATGGAACAGCGGCCGGGTGTCCACCGGCGCGCGCACCCGCGCCCAGATACAGGCGCCGCCCGCCGGCATCTGGAACTCCAGTTGGCTCCCCAGGTACAGCTGCATCAGCTGGTACAGGTGACTCAGGCGCTCGTGCAAACGCACGCGCAGTTGCTGCAGGTGCAGGTCGATACGCCCCTTGCTGTACAAACGGGCTACCGCCTGTTGGCGCAAAGGCGGCAAGCGAAAACCGCGCAACAGAAACTGCCGGTGCAAGGCTCCCTGCCAGTGCCGTGACAGCAAGTAGGCGTAAGGCGCCTCGGCGCCGACACTGCGCTCCAGCGAAGAAAACACCAGCAACCGCTGCGGGTCGACCAGCTCACGCAAATAGCCTGAAGCCGCAGGCTGGAAGCACAACTCGGCCTCCAGGTCGTTCTCCAATAGCCACACCCCGTGCAAATCGAGCAGTTGTGCCAGGGCTTTGCGGTCGGCCTCCGGCATCAGGCTGCCCTGCGGGACGCTCAAGCGTGATGACAGCATGGCCAGGCGCACGGGCTCTTCACGCAGCAGCCGGGCGGCATGCTCCAGGTCCAGCCCACCTTGAGGGTCCAAAGGCAGTTCAATCACCCGGATCCGCGCCGCCTGAAACACCCGCAACAAGCGCCAGGAACAAGGTGTGGTCACCAGTACCGCACTGTTGTGCAGCTCAAGGGCCGCCAGTGTGGTCTCCAGCAATGAGCGTACATCCAGCGCCAGGTAGACGTCCTCGGCACTCCAGTACAGCTGCGCCGAGCGGGTATAGCGCGCCGCCAGGGCCGTGCGCAGTTCCAGATCACCCCAAGGCTGAGGCGCACCGGCAAGACGCGGATACTGGCGCAACAATTGGCGCTCGATACCCAGCAGCGTTGCCTCCAGCGATTGCAGGGCTTGCGCCTGACCGCCGCTGAGCACCAGCATTTGCGGCGAGCTGACATGCTCCTGCAGGTCCTGTAGCAAATCACCGCCACTGCGCGGCTGACCGACCACTGCCGGCACCTTGGCGAAGTAGCCGGACTTGGGCACCGGCTGTACCCGGCCCTCGTGCTCGAGCAATGAATAGGCGTACTGCACCGTGGAAATCGACACGTCGAGGCGTTGGGCAAGGTCACGCAGCGAAGGCAGCTTGTTGTGACTGCCCGGGGCCATCTGGGCAATCAGTTCGACCAGGTAACGGTAAACCGCCCGATAGGCAAACTCGCCATGCTGCGCAGCTTTCATCAATGGCCGCCAGGCTGCTCGGCCTCAAGCCAGGACCCTGCCGTCGGCGCCAGGCGCAGGTGTTGCAGGTCCGCGCCGCGGCCTTGAATTCGTGCCAACAGCGAACGCGGCCGGGCACAGCGCTGCGGCTCACGCTGATAGAGCATCTGCAGCAGTGGCAAGCTCAGGCCACTGATATCGACCATCCATTGCACCACCGGTTCAGGCGCGGGCAACTGCTGCAACGCCTTGTGCAGATAAGGCAACGCCACCAGCATGCCGGGGTGGCAGCGACGCAGAAACACCTCGAGCCGCAGGCCACGGGAGACGAATGGTGCAAACAGCTGGCAGACCAGTTGCGCCTCGCTCAGGCCATAGGCCTGCAAGGCAAACTCACTGGCCTGGGCCCGGCGTTGCTGCAGCTGCTCAGCGTTCTGCCAGCGCCCCAGTACACGTAACTGCACAGGACGCGGCAGGCCGTTGCGCTGCATCAGCAACTTGGCCTGGCGCAGGTAGGCATCGACACCTTCGCGGTAGTCGCTGTCTTCGATGAACTGCGCATGCAGCCCGCTCAGGTGCGCCAGCAACAACGGGTTGGCCGTGCCTGAACGCTCACAGGCGAAGTACTGCTCATCAAAGCGACAGCCCAGAAAGCGGTTCAAGCGCTCGTCATAAGGCACTTCGGGGTCGTGAACCAGATCATCGATGGTGATGAAACGCATCGCCGGCACACACACGTCGCCGATTGCTGGCGAGGTGATGGTTGCTGTCTGGCCGTACAGCTGCTCCAGGTAGCGGCGCCGCAGTTCGCTCAGGCCCTCACACAGCGAGGCGGCGCAACTGTGGATGGGCCTGATGCTCAGCAGGTCTTCCTCGCGCAGCGCCCTGCGGCTCCAGGCCAGGTAGCGCCTGCGCTCAGGCAACGGCCGGGCGCTGATGATGGCATCCACACCGCCACGCCAGCCAAGGGCCTGACGGCACAGCTCGGCCAGGCGCAAGTACCCATGGCTGCCAAAACCTGCACGGGGCACCCCTGCCAGCAAGTGACCGAACAACAGCAGTTCGTGACGTTCGGCCTGCCGCTGACTGGTGGACGGCGTGTAGCGGCTGTCAAAAGGCAGCAACTGCTGATCGACCAGCATCAACAGTTCAACCCGGGGATCATCATGCAGGAACAACGCCGCAAAGCCCTGCTCGATGTTGCTCAAGGCGGTGGTGCTCATGCCTGGCTGACGAACCACCGCCACGCGCAACTGAAAAGTGCCAGGCGCACGCGCAGCAATGCTCAACTGCGCCGCCCGCAGGCAGGCCAGTGCATGGCTGGCGTTCTGGCTGCCATCCTGGGTGAACATCAACCTGAATCCGCCAATGCGCTCGATGCCACCCGCTGCGACGATCAAGCGCTGTATCAGCAGTTGCAACGACGCCCGCTGGGCTTGTGACAAGTGTTCCAGCAAGCGCTGCAACACTTGTTGATAAATATATTGCATGGCCTGTTCGTGAATGCTGCTCATAACACGTACCCGCTAATCAGAATATGGAGACCTGAAAGAAAAATATCCCAGCAAAGAACTTTCAATCAGTAAAGGAGGACAAACATAATTCATCCTAAGAAACTTCCTACAACATCCTACGGAAAATAACTTCGGACACTTTTGCTCTTCAAGGTTCCCCCTCCCCCAGACTGGCGGTGCAACACCTGTAACTCTTGGCTTACGGCCCATCTTGTCTCACTCCATGAGACGACAGTTGACGAACTATTATCGGGCGTTACCGAGCGAATAAAAGATACAGATCAGGGTAAAAAAACAATTCAGATTCGGCCACCCTAAAGTCAAAAGTCAGACAACACCGGAGCATTTTTCCTCTTGTTTCAACATATCAAGAATACCCTCGCCACATCGGGAAAAGTTCCCCCGGAAACCTCCGAATCAAACCTGGAAATTTCCCACAAAAAAGCCCGAGTCACGACTCGGGCTTCGGCGTTGCTTGCGTCTCGTTGCCAGTATTACCCCGGCAACGACAGGTCCAGTACCAGCCGGCCGCCGCACGGGCATTCGTCCATGTAGCGATGGGCCTCGACCACGTTCTCGAATGGATAGGTCTTGATGATCAACGGCGTCAGCAGCTTGTCGGCAGTGAACTGGTTGATATCACGCAGGGCGCGCTGCAGCGCCACCTGGTCCTGGCTGATGCCCAGCTCCGGCTTGCCGGTGAAGTTACCGATGCAATGAACAAAGAACTGGATGTTCTTCTGAAACGCCGCGCAGGCTGGGAACGGCGTCTGGTTGCCGCCTTGCAGGCCATAGAGCACCAGGCTGCCACGCGGCGCCAGGGCATCACCGAGCAGGGCCATCTGCGGGCCGCCCAGGCCGTCGAGGACCATGTCGACACCACGGTTGTCGGTGTACTTGTTGATCTGCATGAGCAGGTCCTGCTCTTCGGTGACGATCACCTTGTCGGCGCCGAGCTTGATCAGGTAATCGCGCTGGTCGGCCTCTTTGGTCGCGGCAAACACCTTCAGGCCCAGGGCCTTGCCCAACTGCACGAATGCCGGGCCTGCGCAGTGGCTGGCATCGGTGATCAGCGCCGTTTGCCCGGCCTTGGCGCGGGCCAGGTCGACGAAGGCGAAATAAGCCATCAGCAGCGGCGTGTAATGCACGCTGGCCTCGACCGGCGAGAGAATTTCCGGGTAGCGGGTCAGGGCATTGCGCGGCATGACGATGACTTCACCGTACACCGGGTGCTCATTGGCACTGCTGGCCGGGAAGCTGGCGACCTTGTCGCCAACCGCCAGGTCGTCGACCCCTTCACCCACCGCCGTGACCACACCCGCCATCTCGTGTCCGATACCGGCAGGCAGACGCGCCTGGGACGGTGCCAGGTTCTGCCGCCAGAGCACGTCGTACCAGCTGATGCCGATCGCTTCGACGCGAATCTGCACCTCGCCGGCGGCCGGCTGCGCCGGGGCCTGCTCTTCGATCTTGAGCACCTCGGCCGGGCCGAACTTGTGGAAACGGATCATGCGGGACATCGCAAACCTCGCCAATTGAACCTCTAATGCCCTGAACTCTATCCGGGCTTTGATGGTTAGACCATCAGTGGCCATTAATAGTCAACATGCTTGTCATTGATTGATGGTAGTAAAGCATCCATCAAATTATGCGGTGCAGGGTAGCAGCCTTTACCCGTAAGATTCACCCCTGCCCCAACCGCCTTGTGAAGCCGAGCCGATGAACCGTAACGACTTGCGTCGCGTCGACCTGAACCTGCTGATCGTCTTCGAGACCCTGATGCACGAGCGTAGCGTGACCCGTGCGGCAGAGAAACTGTTCCTCGGCCAGCCGGCCATCAGCGCCGCCCTGTCGCGCCTGCGCAACCTGTTCGACGACCCGTTGTTCGTGCGGACCGGGCGCAGCATGGAGCCGTCGGCGCGGGCGATGGAAATCTTTGCCCTGCTGTCGCCTGCGCTGGACTCGATCTCCACCGCGGTCAGCCGCGCTGCGGATTTTGACCCCGCCACCAGTACCTCGGTGTTTCGCATTGGCCTGTCGGACGACGCCGAATTCGCCCTGCTGCCGCAACTGCTCAAACGTGTGCGCGCCGAAGCCCCGGGCATCGTTCTGGTGGTGCGCCGGGTCAACTACCTGCTGATGCCGGCGCTGCTGGCCAGTGGCGAGATCTCGGTAGGCGTGAGCTGGACCAACGACCTGCCGGCCAACGCCAAGCGCAAGGTGCTGCGGCGCAGCAAACCCAAGGTGCTGCGGGCCGACAGCATGCCGGGGAGCCTGAGCCTCGACGACTTCTGCGCCCGCCCCCACGCGCTGGTGTCGTTTGCCGGCGACCTGGGCGGTTTCATGGACGAGATCCTGGAAAAGGTCGGGCGCAAGCGTCATGTAGTCCTGGCCGTACCGCAGTTCAACGGCCTGGGCAGCCTGCTGACCGGCACCGACATCATCGCCACCGTCCCCGACTACACCGCCGAAGTCCTCACCGCCGCCGGCGGCCTGCGCGCCGAGGATCCGCCGCTGGAGGTGCAGACCTTCGAACTGCACATGGCCTGGCGCGGGTCGCAGGATAATGACCCGGGGGAGCGGTGGTTGAGGTCGCGGATTCAGATGTTTTTTGGGGACCCGGAGAGTCTTTGAAGGCAACTGAAAATCTGCGCAAGCCGTTCAATTCCCTCTTAGCGTGAATTAGCGCAAGGGGTCGCTTTACCTATGTCAGGTAGAACGAACCCTGCCTGAACAATGCCCTCATCAGACGCTCATCAATCGCGCTGATGATTACTATCGAGTGGCCCACCTGTTTGGTTGCCAGAACCGACTCCTATAATCGCCTCCAAATTTTTCCCCCGCTTCCCTCGCCTGCCTCAGGCGACATTCCCCTTGGAACCCCGCACCATGCCAAGCGTTAGCCAAGGCCATCACGGCCTTCCCGAACATAATCAACAGAGCGTCAAACAGCAGTGGCTGGCGATTCTCTCGGTGGCCGTGGGTGCCTTCGCCTTGGTTACCAGTGAGTTTCTCCCGGTGGGCGTGCTCAACGATGTCGCCAGCGACCTGGGCATCAGTGCAGGCCAGGCCGGCCTGATGGTTACCCTGCCCGGCATAATGGCCGCCCTCGCCGCGCCCCTGCTGTCCGTGGGCATTGGCGCACTGGACCGTCGCTATCTGCTGATCGGCCTGACGCTGATCATGATCATCGCCAACGCAGTCGTGGCCTACGCTAGCGACTTCAGCCTGTTGCTGTTCGGCCGCGTGCTGCTGGGCGTCAGTATTGGCGGTTTCTGGGCGACTGCCATTGCCCTCAGCGGCCGCCTGGCGCCCAAGGGCGTGGGCGTAGCCCAGGCCACCTCGATCATCATGGTCGGTGTGACCCTGGCCACCGTGCTGGGCGTGCCCGTAGGCACCTGGCTCAGTGGCTTGATGGGCTGGCGCATGACCTTCCTGGTCACCGCGCTGGTGGGTGTACCGGTGCTCCTGGCGCAGATCTTCCTGCTACCGCGGCTCAACCCCGACAAGGCCATTCGCATCCGTGACCTGCCGGCCCTGTTTATCAATCCCCAAGCTCGGGTTGGATTGATCGCGGTATTGCTGATTGGCCTGGCGCACTTTGCCGCGTACACCTACGTCGCCCCCTTCTTCAAACAGAGTGCCGGGTTCGATGGGCCGACCATTGGTTCACTGTTGCTGCTGTATGGCGTAGCCGGAGTGGCGGGGAATATTTTCGCCGGTTTCGCCGCCAACCGAAGCGTGCGTCACACCCTGATGCTGGTCGCACTGATGATCGCCATCAGCACCGCCCTGTTCCCCTACTTCGCCACCGGCATGACCGGCGCAGCGATGCTGATCGCGCTCTGGGGCTTCGCCTTCGGCGCCTTCCCCGCCTGCGCCAGCATTTGGATGTTTGTGGTAGCGCCCAAGGATGTCGAACGCGGCATGCCACTGTTCGTCGCCCTGTTCCAGGTGATCATTGCCTTGGGCTCGTTCTTCGGCGGGCAGATCGTCGACCAGATGGGCAGCTCGGTGCTATTGAGTTTGGCCACGGCCCTGGTGGGCTGCGGTTTTGTCACGGTGCTGGTGCTGGGGCGTGACGTCAGCAATCGCCTGGCGGCCCAACCCTGCTAACCCAACAGCGGCAGGCGAGAGTACCGCATGCCGCTATCGAGGGCGACTACCAGCCGGCCACGCCGCCGTCGCTGCGCGGGTCAGTCCCCCCTTCGAGCATACCGTTGGCGTGCCGCACAATCGCTCCAGCGTGCCCCATGGTTTCGTCATAATCAGCCAATATCTCCACTTCATGACCAAAGCTTGCGAGCGTCTGCTGGCACTGCGCTGAAAATCGCGATTCCAGCTTAAGGTTCTCGGTCGACCTGCCCCAGGTGCGGCCCAGCAACCATCGCGGTGCATCAATCGCCGCCTGCGGGTTCATCCCGAACCGCACAATCCGGCTGAAAACCGCGCTCTGCGATTGCGGCTGCCCGTCCCCGCCCATGTTGCCGTACACCAGGGTCCGGCCGTCGTTGAGGTGCGCCATAGCCGGGTTCAGGGTATGAAACGGCTTGCGACCTGGTGTCAGCGGGTTGCGAGCCTGAGGGTCGAGCGAAAAGCTGCAACCCCGGTTTTGCCAGTTCACGCCTGATGCCGAGAGCACAATGCCACTCCCAAACTCATGGTACAGGCTCTGGATAAAACTCACGGCCACGCCCTGGTTGTCGACCACGCCCATCCAGACGGTATCGGCGGGCCCCACACCACCTCCCCAGGGGGCAGCTACCTTGGCATTATGGGCCGTGAGCAACTGATCCAGGTGCTCGGCGGCCAACAACGTCTGGGGATCGATGCTCATGTATTGCGGGTCGGTGATTTCTTTGTCACGGATTGCAAAGGCCCGTTTTGTCGACTCTACGCAGGCATGCACAAACGGCGCCCCGCATGGGTCCATGTCATCGTCGAGCAAGCGGTCCAGCTGCCCCAAAATCAACAACGACACCAGGCCTTGGGTGGGTGGCGGAAAGTTGTAGACCTTGCCCCGTGAATGCGACAGCACCAGCGGCGTGCGCCACGTCGCCCGGTGACGCTGCAGGTCTGCGAGCCGTAGTGGGCTACCCGCGGCCTCCAGGTCGAAGGCGATGCAACGGGCAAGTTCGCCCCTGTAGAAGTCTTCGATACCCGCTTTGGCGAGATGTTCGAGCGTAGCGGCCAGTCGTGGCTGCAAAAAACGCTGGTCGATCTGGGGCGCCTGCCCGTCGATCAGAAACGTATCGGCAAAGCCACTCACGCCGTGCAGCTCATCGAGTTTGGCAACCGTGCATTGATGCTGGCTGCGGGTAACCGGTATGCCGCTACGCGCATAGTCGATGGCATCGCCGAGCAAGCGACTCATGGGCAACCGGCCGCCCAGTTGTTGGCGTTGCCAGACATCCGCTGCCTGCCATCCCGACAACGTGCCGGCGACGGTATTGGTCGCCGCCCCCCCACGAAAGGGAATGCTCGTCAGACCTTGCGCCCTGTAGCCCTGGAGCGTGGCACCGAGGGCGCTGGCGCCACACGCATCCAGCGCGACAGGCTCCTGGCCAGGCCGTGAAATCAACCAGAAGCCATCACCACCGATGCTGTTCATGTGGGGGTATACCACCGCAATGGTCGCAGCGGCGGCAATCATCGCCTCGACAGCGTTTCCACCTTCGCGCATGACGGCCAAAGCAGACTGTGCTGCCAGCGAATGTGGCGCAACGGCCATCGCACGGCTACCGCGTTGTGGATTAGGAATGTGAGGCATAGGAAATATCCGGATGAGCAGCAATGCTCTTGTGATAAAGGGAAAGCGCGTTGGCCAGTACGTGTTCGTCGGCAAAGCGTGGGCCTATCAGCGAGAGCCCGATTGGCGCTTGGTCGACCGCGCGCCATGGCAGCACCACCTGCGGCAGGCCGCACAAGCCGGCGATGCACAGCAACCGCTGCGACCGTGTCCGGGTGTTCTGAACGGTGGCCGGGGCGTCGCCAAGCAGGGGCGCGACGCCTGGCACAGGGGGCAGTAGCAGCATGTGTTTATTGCCCAACAGACCGCCCATCTGCTCGATAGCGGCGGCGCGAACCAATGAAGCAGCAGCCACCATCGGCCCACTGATTTGCCCCGCCTCGTTGAAACGCTGGGCGACATCGGTACCGAATGCAGGCTCGTTGGCCCGCAACCAGTGCCTGTGCTGTTGCCAGACCTCTGCACCTTGAACGACTCGCAAAGCGTGCGCCCAATCCTCCAGCGCCAATGTACCGCGGGGCAGCTCGAGCAAAGGCCGATCAAGGCGATGCAAGCATTGTTCGAACATTGCGCGCACGGCGGGATCAAGTTGATCGCAGATATCGGCGCTGACTATCAGGGTGACGTCAGCGGCCGCCGTGGCCCTTGCGCAGTTGCCAAGGGCCATGAACCCGCGCTCGAGCAATTCGCCCCGGTCGGCAAACCAGCCCACCGTATCCAGGCTATGGGCCAGGGTAAAACAGCCATCCGTGGCAATGCGCCCATGGCTGGGGCGCATCCCCCAAATACCGCAATAGCTGGCCGGCAGGCGCACCGAACCACCACAATCAGTGCCCAAGGCAAGTTGTGCATGACCTGCCGCGACCGCGACGGCAGAGCCAGACGAGGATCCGCCAGGCAATCTGTGCGGGGCGCGTGGGTTGACCGGGGTGCCGTAGTGAACATTGATACCCGCCAAGCTGTAAGTCAGCTCGTCGGTCACCGTTTTGCCCACCCATTCACACCCTCCATCGAGCAATTGCGCAACCGCTGTGGCATGGCGACGGGCCTCAGGTTGCGCGCTGGCCCAAGTCGGGTTGCCGGCCGAACACACGAGGCCGGCAATGTCGAACACATCCTTGACGGCCAGGCGTACGCCGGCCAGTGGCGCCGGGTCTGCACCTTCGCCAGTCGCGAGTTGAGCGGCGAAGCCATTGGCCACGAACGCCCCGTGCAGACCGGGCTGCAAGAGTGGATTCATACGTCCCCCCAACTGACATGGGCGCAAACCACCCGCCAATGCCCGGCCATACGTATCCATGTCTGCGTCTGGCGTCCCTTGCGCGGGTTGGCGTCGCGACTGAACGTCATGTGGGTCACACCAAAGTCCTCGCCGAAGGTAGTCAGCGAGCGCTCGTTGATTGTGCGCTCAAGTCCTTTGGCGGGTCGCTCCAGACGAAACGCCTGGATCTGCTGCGCACCATAAAGTTCCTCGGTTGCCCCATACCTCACGGTGTGAGGGCTTTGCCAGAACAGTTCATCCAGCACGTTCAGGTCATTGCCGACCAGCGCAGCCTCATAGCGTTCGAATGCCTGATTCAGCGCTGCCCAGGCCTGAGGTTGGTTCACCGTTAGTCCGTTACCTGGCTCATGCCCGTACTGCGCAGGGGTAGTGAGGCAGATGCCACGCCCCAGCAGTCCCTGCTCGCCCAACGCATCAAGCATGGCAATCGCCACGTACGGAGCGCTCGAGTCGCAGTCGACAGCGACAGCATCAATCCCACTGCCCAGGCCGAACTGGCCAAACAGTGGATGCATGCCTATGCGCCAGGGCGGGGCCGCTTGCCAATGTCCTGGCAGCCAGGCCCTGACATCGCCGGCAACTGCCACGGCATGGCCCCAGGCTTGTGCGCCAAACCCCGCGGCCTCGATAACGCCACTATCACCCAACATCGGGCTGGCCACTGCGGGCACCAGCTGAGGGCCCTGGGGAGTGTGCGCTGCACTGACAAGCCAGCGCTCGGGATCACCGGCAAGGCGTATGCCCGTGTCCTGACCATTGCCGGACAAACCGATCACCAAACTGGCCGCTGGGTCCTGGCCGCCTCCGGCCGCCGCGCCGAGCATCAAATGACAGGCGGCCATCCATAAGGTCAGGAAAAACAGCGGCGTCTGCTCCAGCATCTGCAGCACATCGCCCGCATCTTCCAGGTCCGGCAGCAGTTTGCGCACAAGCGCGCAGGTCGCTCCGGTGGTTCTGGCATGCAAATCATCACCGGCCTGCAGCCCGGCTTGCGCGAGTTCGAAAAGGTCGATATCGCGCCCCTTCAACACTGCCTGCAATACCTCATAAAGCCGGCCATCGCGCCAGCTCAAGCGCTGGAGTATGGCCAAATCCCGGCTACCGAAGCGCAGCTGCTGGCCCCCGCCACTCCCAAGCAATGACCAACAACGCAGGTCGCGGTTGTTGCCATCACAGATCTCGACTAGCGCAGTACCGGGCGAAATCACCGCCGCCAGGGGGGTCACCACATCAAAGTCCTGGGCAGGCAACAACTGCACGCGACCCTCCGCAATCATCGCTTGCGCCTGTTCGCCAGTCTGCGCCCAGCCCTCGTACAAGCAGCACAGGATCGCCGACGAAAGCACTGGGGCGCTGGGCTGGCGTGGGTCCCGGAAGGCCGGCCCCGCATGCAGCAGCGTCAGCGCTGGCAGCGCCACGGCGCAGGCCGCCTTGCTCACACCGCACCAAATCGGGCGTACCTGATACAAGCGGTTCAGCGCTCGCTCATTGGCAGCCTTGCGCTCGCGGCTGTCAGCCGCTTGGAGACGGGCCATCGGTCAAGCGACCTCAGGCACGGGCAGGATAGCCGCCGTGGCGTCGAAGCGCTGGCCAGCGCGCAGACAGAAGACCGGTTGCAGCATGCGCTCGGCAATCACTTCAGTGCGCTCGTTATCGCGCAGCAGCCACTTGCCGCAAGTGTCGCAGAGTACGGTGATATCCGCTTCCCGACCAACGCCTAGAGTGCCCAGTTCATCGCTCATGCCTAGCAGGCGCGCTGCGTGGGTGGTCACCATGGGCACCACTTGCTCCAGCCGCAGACCAAGCGCCATCATGCTCACCATTGCCGATACCAAGCTAAAGCGCGAGGTGCCGTTGAAGAGGTGTTCTTCGTCAGGATGCTCATCCGGAGTACCAGCCGGTGGTGGTACTTCGGTGTTGTAGCCATGCATGTCCGAACCCAGGGTGTCGGGAATGATACCCGCCGCAAGCACCCTGGCCGCCATCTTGTAGCTGAAGTGGGAACCGTGACCCACATCGACTCTGAGCCCGCGCTGCATTGCGTCGGCGACCAGCCCGTGAACTTCACCACTCTGCGCGACGAACCCGCCGGGGTGGCGGCTGAACGGGTGGGCGAGCACATCGCCGGCCTTCAACAGCCCCAATACCTGCGGGAAAATATCATCAGGGTCGACTTCTCGCCCGCCCTCCTCCGGCATCGGCCACAACTGGCCAAAGTGGATATATACCGGCAGTTCGGTCTGCTCGCCGATCTGCGCGGCTTTTTTCATCACGTCCGCCCCCCAGCGCGCAAAGCCTCCCAGCTCGGCGTGGGCCTTGATGCCCTTGACGATATCCCTATTGGCCAGCGCCGCCTTCACCGTAGCAGCAACGTCGGCGCATTCCGGACGATACAGCTCGGCATAGAAATGCCCTTCCAGGCCACCGACCAGATACGCCGACAGAAACGAAAGCACACGGCTGTGCGAAGACTCAACAATGAATTTTCGAAAACCAGGCAACGTCATGCAGCTAGCACCACCTTGGTCGACCAGAGTGGTGACGCCGGAGTGGACACCGCACATGTCCGCGTTCAGGCCGAAGCGACCCGAAACGTACTGGTAGACATGACTGTGCGTATCTATCAGCCCAGGCAATACCAACTTACCGCTGCAGTCGATCAATTCGGCCCCTGCTGCCGCATCGGTAAAGCGCAACTGGCCGACAGCGGCAATGCGCGAGCCTTCGACCAGGACGTCGTTGACGGCATCAATGTTGTTGGCTGGATCAATGACGCGCCCGCCGTGTAAAAGGATCTTTTTCATAGTGGTCTTCAGCATGTAGATGATTGTAAATAGACAAAGGCATATTGCATGCCATCTACAAACTACAGACCCTTTAAAACAATCTATCTTATTGTTTTAACTCTATATTTAAGTACATATACGTATGTGGTATGCCATCTATATATGACTCGCCCAGTAATCCATGGCCTTGACGACCGCCCTGAATGAAAGCGTCGTGCCTCATTAAGGGGTATACCCCGTAAATTCTTATGCCTGGATAAAAAGAAACGGGCCACCCGAAAGTGGCCCGCATTGACGTGGCGTGATAACCCGAACGCTTAAATATCCAGCACCAGCCGATTCGACGCGCTGCTGGAGCAGCAGATAATCATGGTGCCACGCCGCTCATGCTCTTCGGCCGACAGCACACTGTCACAGTGTCTTGGCGTTCCGCCGACGACCCTGACCTCACAAGCACCGCATATCCCCTGCTCGCACGAGTACATCACATCCTCCCCAGCATTCAGCAACGCCTGCAGGATCGTTTCACCGGCAGGCACCTCGACTTCACGCCCTGAGCGTGCCAACACAACCGTAAAGGTATCCGTCGAGATCGCCGGTGCAGGAGCTGCATGAAATCGTTCGACATGGACACGCTGACGCCCATGCGCAAAGGGCAAGGCATCGAGTTCAGCGATCATGCGCTGGGGCCCGCAGCAATAAATGTCCGTCGCCTGGGTAACCCCGTCGACTAGCCGGTCCAGTCTTTGCGCAGGCGCGCCCGGCACCTTGGAATAATGCAGGGTCACATCGCTGCTATGCTCCAACGCCTTGGCGAACAACGCATGCTGAGGTGAACGGCACCAGTAATGCAGATGCACCTGACGCCCGTTGCCTCGTAATTGTTCAAGCATCGAGTAGATCGGAGTGATGCCTATGCCGCCGGCGAGCAGTAGCACCGGGCCGTCCCCTGCTTGCACGGCAAACAGGTTGCGCGGCACGCTCACGTCCAACAGTTGCCCGATCCGGGCACCGTCGTGCAGCCAGCGCGAACCGCCACGGCTCAGTTCGTCGCGCTTGACCGCAATCACGTATTCGCGCTCATTGCACAGAGGCGTCAAAAGCGAGTACTGACGTACCAGGCCTGTCGGCAGGAACAGGTCAAGGTGCGAGCCGGCAGCCACCGCCGGCAGTACTTCACCCTCTACCGGTTGCAGTTCGAACAGCACAATATCCTCTGCCCCGTAACGCATACCGGTCAGTCGCATGGATAGGCGCGGCGGCACAACCTCAGAGAGTGCCATAGTTGACACCCATTTTGTGCAGCCAGGCACGGTACTTCATCCCCAGCAAATCAGTGCGGTGATGCAGTTCCTGGCGCAGGTCGGTCGGTATGCGCTCAGGGCGCTGGGTGTCGACAATCGCGGCATCCTGGGCATACACCAGATCCTGCCGGCGACGCACGTCCGCATCCGACGGCTGTGGTTCAAAGTTCATGGCGCAGCAGATGCGCACGATGCTTTCGGTCTCGCTGACCTGCTGCATGGTGAAGAAGGTACAGAACCGATCGGCCTCGTTGCCCAGGTGGGCGCGTTCCGGATCGGAGATCACCAGGCGCTTCTTGAAGTAGGCGACGCCCGGGCGCAGCAACTTATAGGCGTAGTAGGCGATAACCGGCACTTCGCGCGGGTCGCCGTAGGGTTGAGTGACTCGGATCTCCGACGATGCAAGGACGCCGTCCTCCTCCCAGACCTCGTAAGCGCCGATGGGATCGGGGTTGTCCATAAGACCATTGACCCCGGCGTGTACGAATGGGAAGTGGGTCGGGTCGATGAAGTTTTCCAGCGCACGATAGCCCGACTTGAACACGTACGGGCCGCACACCACCTTCTTGTAGCTGGCATCTTCCCACTCAGGGAATGTGGGGGTGTCATAAGCGGGCTCGCCGATGCACGTCCACAGCAAGCCATAGACCTCCTTCACATGGTGAGGGATGGCCTTGGCCTTCTTCATCGGCGTTTCCCCAGGGGAGGCCGGCATTAGCGTGCACTGGGCTGTACTGTCGTAGTTCCAACCATGGTAGGGGCAGACCACCTTGTCACTGACGATAAAACCTTTGGACAGCCGAGCACCACGGTGAATGCACAGGTCTTCCCAGACATAAGCCTGGCCTTTGGAATCGCGCCAGATCACCAGATCGCGGCCGAACAAGGTCGCCGGCGTCAGTTTGCCCTCCACGACTTCCTCGCTGCTGGCCACAACATGCCAATCGTTCAACAGCGCTGGTGCCAGGGGCTGGTCCAACTGGTTCAGGTGATCTCTGCAATTCATGGGTCTTATTCCTCTTGCATCATGTTGGCTCGAACACGAGCTCAATCGTCTCCATCAAGCCAAAGCAAGTGGCATGCCACACTTATTTAAAAAATATATTTCATCCTGTTTTATTGGCTATAGTCGGCATGACTGGCACCGACCAGGGTGACGATAGGGTCTTTTTCGTGAATGCAACAGACGCCTTTGTGCGCATCCCTAGCCTCGAGCAACATTCTGATGCATAAACCCGTGGCATGCCCCTCAACGGGGCGAGGTACGTGCTAAATTGATGGCCATCGCACGGGAACAGCCAAACCGCCATTCAGGTACGTTTTGTGCACCGAACTCGCACCCGTTGCAATAGCTGGCACCGTGGGTGCCATGCAGGGCAACTGTTATTATCGATGCGGTATTTCTCCCCACTGCCCTATCTTCAAAAAAGTGACAGCACTGCCATGAACCAAACACAACTCGATGCAATTCAGGTCGAACTTCAAGAAGCAATCCAGCGCTCGGCATTGCTGGGGCGACCTGGATTCTTGATCCGTCGTCTCCACCAGATTCACTGCGGCTTGTTTCTTGATGAAACCCGGGAGTACAACATCACGCCGGTTCAATACAGCCTGATGACCGCGCTGGGCACGCACGGCGAGATGGACCAGAACACACTGGCCCAGGAGATTGGCCTGGAGCGTACCAGTGTCGCCGAGGTCATCCCCCGACTCGAGGCACGCGAACTGCTTCAGCGGCGACAAAGCACCCGAGATCGCCGGGTCAAGTTGGTTAAGCTCAGCAGAAAGGGGCTTTACCTGCTGAAGAAGATGGATGTCAGTGTGCAAAGAGCACACGAGCGGACAATAGAAGGCATCCCCCCAGAGCATCGCGAGCAGTTTCTATTGCATCTGATCAAACTGGTCGAGGCCAACAACGACTTGGGCAGCGCGCCGTTTCGCCTGGACAGAGAGCCCCAGTGACTGCCTGGCATGGACCGGAGTTGAGCCCAGCCCTGCAGGCAGCCCGCAGGCTCACCTGCCTGCTTGAATGAAGCGCGCCAAAAACTGCTGCGCTCGTGCAGTACTCGGGGAGGAGAAAAACGTGGCAGGTGTCGCCGTCTCGACAATGTTGCCGCCATCCATGAATACGATGCGACTGGCTACTTGACGGGCAAACTCCATTTCATGGGTGACGATGACCATCGTTGCGCCATCGGCGACCAGCCCGCGCATGACGTCAAGCACCTCCCCGACCAGCATCGGGTCCAAGGCGCTGGTGGGTTCGTCGAATAACAGGATATCCGGCTTCATCGCCAATGCCCGGGCAATGCCCACACGCTGCTTCTGGCCGCCGGACAAGCGGGCCGGGAACATGTCGGCCTTGGCAGACAGCCCCACCCGGTCGAGTAATGCAATGGCCTCCAGGCGAACCTCGTCACGGTTACGCTTGAGCACGTGCACCGGGGCTTCCATGATATTTTCCAGCACAGTGAGGTGTGGCCACAGCGCAAAGTGCTGGAAAACCATACCGACGCGCGAGCGCAACCGGGCCAGTTCCGAATCACGCATCTTGACCCCACCCTTGTGCACCCCCAGGCGCTGGCCGTTAAGCAGAACCGTCCCCGCCCCCGGCTCTTCCAGCCAGTTGCTGCAGCGCAGCAACGTCGACTTGCCACAGCCGGAAGGCCCCAGCAGGCATACCACCTCACCGCGGCCAACCTCCAGCGAGACGTCACGCAGCACCTGGTTCTCGCCAAACCACTTGGATATCCCCTGCAGTTGCAGCACTTTGGCCGGTTCGCGGGTGGCGGGGTAAACCACGAGGTTTTCGTTGGCAACATTCATGAGCGACGCTCCTGGGCGTAACGGGTCAATAAACCGGTGACAACTTCAATGCATAGGCACAGCAACCAATATAAAAAGACTGCAGTAGCAAAGGCGGCAAAGGGAATGAAGTGAGTGGATTGAATAGCGTTCATTACGCTGGTCAACTCCAATACAGCGATAACGGTGAGGAACGCGCTGTCCTTGACGATCTGGATCAATTGGTTGCCCATCAAGGGGATCGCACGCATCAGCACCGGCGGCATGATAATCCGGCGCACCAGGGCATAGCCGTGGTAACCGAACGCACGAGCCGCTTCGATGTTTTCCCGCGGCAGGTCCTTCCAGACCCCTTGCAATAGCAAAGCCATGTAAGCCGAGTTGTAGACAACAAGGGCCAGCAAGCCGGTGGTCCAGTTCGACATGCGCAGACCCAGGGACGGCAACCCGAAGTACAACAGGTAGACGAACAACAGGAAGGGTATACAGCGCATGACTTCACAGTAGGCGCCGACCATGCGTGACACCCCCTTGCGCGGTGACATCAGCAAAGGTGTCAGCCCGACCCCTACCAGCAGGGAGCCGCACGCGGCGACCGCTACAAGAATCAGGGTGTTGAGGAAGCCGGCCCCGATAGCAGGCAGTTGCCCCAAGACAATCAGCAGGTCATTACCCATGCGTATGCCTCCTGTCCTGCTCCAGGCGGCGCTGCAAGAGAATCAACAGATAGACCAGCGCGCTGTAGATCACCAGAGCAAAAATGAACGGCGGCAGTGGCTCGTAGGTCCTGGAACCGACCCGTTGGGCCGCACGCGTGATCTCGACGATGCCAATCACCGCAATTGCCGGGCTGGACTTGACCAACATGGTCATTTCATTGACCAGCCCTGGAAGGCTGGAGCGAAACACCTGGGGCAGGACGATGCGCATCAGGCGCAACCGCCGAGGCATGCCGAACGCCAACGCCGCATCGAACTGCTGCCGCTCGAATGACAGCAAGGCGCTACGCCAGATCTCGCAGTTGAATGCTGCCGTCGACAGGGTCAGCGCGAGGATACCCGCCGCAACCGGGTCCAGCGATATGCCTAGCTGTGGCATGGCAAAGAAGATCAACAGGATCAGCGTCACCGCCGGGCACGCTCGGATGACGCTGACATAGACAACTACCAGGCGCTGGGCACCGGGCACATTACCCAAGCGCACCAGTGCCAGCGCCAGCCCCAATGGCACACCCAGGGCGATACTGGCCAGGGAGACACTGAGCGTCGCCAGTGCCCCCTGCAGAATGCTCCAATAATCGTATGCATTCATAGTGATTAATCAGTTGACCGAAACAGGCATGGCTTCATGACTTTCGCCCAGCCACTTCTTCTGCAGCCGGTACATATCGCCGCTCGCGCGTAGCTTCAGCAGTGCACCATCAATCAGCTTGAGCACATCACTGTTACCCTTGCTCACGGCCCAGGCCAGGTAGGTGGGCTGGCCGATAGGGTGCCCCATGACGAAGACGTCGCCTCGCTCCTTGATCAAGGGAAGGAGTGTCAGGTCGGTATTGGCCACAGCATCCAGGCGCCCGATGGCCAGATCCTGGTAAGCCTCCGGGTAACCGTGGTATTCGACAATTTCCTTTAAGCCCTTGCCCTTGCTGGCTTTGAGGGCCGCATCGAATGCGCGCAAGTCGGTAAGCATCGCGCTGCCGGTTTCGGCACCCACGACCTTCCCCACCAACTCGTCTGCGGTATGGATAGCGCTGCCCTTCTTGGTAGCGTAATAGGTGGTGGTTTGGGCCGTCGGGGAAGTGAAGTCGAATGTAGCCTTACGGGCATCGGTCACCATCACGGCAGATACCGCCATGTCGTATTTGCCGGTGGTCACGCCTGGCAGAATGCCGGACCACGGCATTATCTGTTGCCGCAACTTGATCCCAGCGATCTTTTCGACCAACACCAACAGTTCATTGTCATACCCGGTCGGTTTTCCCTGCTCCATGAACTCAAACGGACGATAGTCATCCTCGGTTGCAACCGTGATGTAGCCACGCGTCTTGATGTCTTCGAGGCTGGCTGCGTGGCTCATCGCGGTATTGGCCAACGCACACGTCAGCGCGATGATCCAGGCGCGGAATCGATTGTGACGGCGCTTATTGTCTTTGTTGACGTTCATAAGATTCATCGGCATGGGCGTAGTCCTTCAAGAGTGGAAGCTTCAAAAATGAGAAGCTGCACTGACTCAAAGCAAGTGGCATGCCACATATATAGATCGGCCTGGTCTTCGCTAAATGTCGGGGTTTCGCCAAGGCTGTGGCAGGTCGACTGCAGCTATCCGCGAGCCAGTATCGACCCATTGCGATTTACCCATTCACGCCCACAGGGACATCGCGCCCCAAAACAGGTGGCATACCACCTACAAGGGATATTTTGGTGCATTGCCAGCCTAGGTGGCGGGCTGGCCGGGCGTTTACGCAAGTTATACTTTGCGGATCGAATGCGCACGCGATAGCGCTTGAATGGGCCTTGGCGCCATCGTGATCATCTACGGCCTTTGCGCCGCATGGATGTACCTGGTCAACGTCCCCGCGAAAGCTTCATGGTGCACGTCTTCGATGACCTCGCGCAGATTCCTGGTTGAGGCCCCACTGCGCAATGAAAAGGCCGCCTTGCTTAAGCAAGGCGGCCCTGGTGACAGGACGTTTGTTCAGCGACGTCGCCTGGCAAACTCAAGACCGCGGATCAACCAAGCGCAGCCCAGCCGCACTCCCCTCCTTGCGAACCTCATGCCCACCCGCAACAAAATCCTCCTTGCGCAACACCACCAGCGCCAGCAGCGACGCAACTCCGGTGCCCACATAGAAGTACCAGGGTGCAGTGATGTCGCCGGTGACCTTGATCAGCCAGGTGGAAATCAGCGGCGCGCTGCCGCCGAACACCGCCACCGGGATGTTGTAGGCCACGGCGATGCCGGTGGAGCGGATGCGCGTCGGTAGCAGCTCGCTCATCAGCGCGTAGGTCGAGGACGCGTAGAGTCCGAACAGGATCGCCACGGCCATCAGTGGCCAGAACAAGGTGGCCGGGGTGGCGCCAGGCGCCGCCTTGAAGAACCAGTACATGGCCAGGGTCGCCAGGGTGCCGATCACCATCAGGAACGGCTTGCGCCCGTAACGATCGGTGAAGGCGCCGCCAAAGGGCATGACCACTGCCGCCGAGAGGCTGGCGACGAACACGTAGAGCAAGGTGGTGCCGCTGTCGAACTTGAGGGTGTTGGACATGTAGGTCGAGGCGAAGGTCAGCACCAGGTAGAAGATCGAGCTGTGCAAAGTGATAATGAAAAACACCAGGGCAATCGAGCGCTTCCACTGCCAGACCTCGCGCAGCGGCGCCTTGGAGGTCTGCCCGGCCTCGACCAGGGCGAGGAACTCCGGGCTGTCCTCAAGCTTCAGGCGGATGTACATCGAGATGAAGCCCAGGGGCCCGGCGATCAGGAACGGGATGCGCCAGCCCCACTCCTGCATCAGCTCGGCGCCCAGGGCCCAGGTCATGCCGTTGGCCACGGCGCCGCCCAGCAGCAGGCCGAGCACGGCGGTGACCATCAGCCAGCAGGTGGCGAAACCCCGGCGCCCGGGGCCGGCGTATTCGGAGATGAAGCTGGTGATGGTGCCGATCTCGCCGCCGGCGGAGAAACCCTGCACACAGCGGATCAGCACCAGGATCACCGGCGCGGCAATGCCAATGCTGGCGTAAGTCGGCAGCAGGCCCAGCAGGAAGGTGGAGCCGGCCATCATCACCAGCACAGTGATCAGGGTTTTGCGCCGGCCGATCTTGTCGGCCAGCGGGCCGAAGAACAGGCCGCCCAGGGGCCGGATGAAGAAGCTCAGGGCAAAAGCCGCGAAGCTTGCCAGCAGGCTGCTGGTGGGATCGTCAGAGACGAAGAAGGCCTTGCCGATGTACAAGGCCAGAAAACCGTAGACGCCATAGTCGTACCACTCGATCAAGTGGCCGGAAGTGGCGCCAATAAAGGCCCGGCGCCGCTGGCGCTGGGGGTTGGCAGATGACACGCCCATAGTGGGGACTCCTGTCGTAGTGCTATCCATGAAATGCCGCGCTTCAGAGGTTGCTCAGAAGCTCCGAGGGGTCCTGCAACCACTGGCGCAAGCGGGTCTTGAGAATCTTGCCATAGCTGTTCTTCGGCAGCTCGGGGCAAAACAAGTATTTTTTCGGCTTTTTAAACGAGGCCATGCGCGCCAGAAACCACTGGTTGAGCGCCTGTGCATCGAGGCGCTCAGGCGAGCGCAGCACCACAAAGGCCACTACCGATTCGCCCCATTCAGCGTCGGCCTCACCCACCACGCACACTTCGAACACCTCGGGGTGCTGCATCAGCACTTCCTCGACTTCGCGTGGGTAGATGTTGCTGCCACCAGAGATGATCACATCCTTGCTGCGGTCGGTAAGGGTCAGGTAGCCCTGCTCGTTGAAAAAGCCGATGTCGCCGGTAAGCAGCCAACCGTCCACCAGGGCCTCGCGGCTGGCCTGCGGGTTGTTCCAGTACCCCTGCATCACCGCTGCCCCGCGCACGGCGATCTGCCCAGGTTCGCCAGAGGTCAGGGGCTGGCCTGCCGTGTCCAGCACCCGTACTTCACTGCAGGCGTGGGCACGCCCTACCGAGGCGGCGATGAGCGGCCAGTCGGCCTGCTCGCGGTCGGCGATGGTCTCCCGCGACAACGCGCTGATGCTCATCGGGCATTCGCCCTGGCCGTAGATCTGCACCAGGCGCGGGCCGAAGGTGTCCAGGGCTTGATTGAGGTCGGCCAGGTACATCGGCGCCCCACCGTAGACGATGGTCTTGATCCCTGCGCCGTCGTAGCCCTGCTGCCGGGCCTGGTCGACCATGCGCTTGACCATGGTCGGCGCGGCAAACAGGCTGACCTGGCCCAGTTCCTGCGCCAGCTCGAACAGCTCCGTCGCCTGGAAACCGCGGGACGCCGGCACCACGTGGCGGGCGCCACAACGCACATGGATGAAGTTGTACAGGCCGGCACCGTGCGACATCGGCGCGGCATACACCACCGCGTCTTGAGCGGCCACCGGATCGACGTCCAGCGGATAGCACAAGGACATGGCGATCAGGTTGCCATGGGAGAGCATCACGCCCTTGGAGCGCCCGGTGGTGCCGGAGGTGTAGAACAGCCAGGCCAGGTCCGTGTCCTGCCGCGGGTGCGGCTCCAGCAGCTCATCGCCCGGCAGCGGTTGTTGATGGGCCAGCGCGGGTGCCGCCAGTTCGCGGCAGCCGGCCGGCAAGCAGGTGCTGTCGAACACCTGGCCGTCATCGGTATAGACCAGCCGGGCCCCGGCGTTGTCTACGATCCAGGCGGCTTCCAGTGGGTGCAGCTTGCTGTTGATCGGCACCGCCACCGCCCCGCTCCACCAGATGGCATACAGCAGTTCAAGATAGCCGCAGCTGTTTTTCATCAGCAGCGCCACCCGTTCGCCGGGCACAATGCCGTACTCGTGGCGCAGTTGCAGGGCGCAGGCTCGGGCCTGTGCGGCGAACGCCTGGTAGTCGGCGACCTCGCGCACCCCCTCAAACAGGGCCGCCCGCCGCGGCCAGCGCTGGGCTGCATCGCGCAGCCAATGGGCGATGTTCATGCTCAGGCCTTGACCGCTTGCAGGACGCTGGCGTAGTTGGCCACGGCCATGCCGCCCATGTTGAACAGCAAGCCGAACTCGGCACCGGGCACACCCAGGCCGATGGGTTGGCCGACCAGCTGGGCGAAGCCCAGGGCATGCATCGAAACCCCGGTGGCGCCCACCGGATGCCCCTTGGCCTTGAGCCCGCCGGACAGGTTCACCGGCAGGCGCCCGCCCTGGCGCACGATGCCTTCGTCCAGGGCCCGGTGCCCCTCGCCCCTGGGCGCCAGGCCCATGGCTTCGTAGATCAGCAGTTCGGCGATGGTGAAGCAGTCATGGACCTCGGCGAAACTCAGGTCGCCCAGGGTCACGCCGGCCTCGCGCAGGGCACCCTGGATGGCCCGTTGCGGTCCCTCGAAGGCCAGCACGTCGCGGCGCGACAAGGGCAGGAAGTCGTTGACCTGGGTCATGGCACGGATCGCCACCTGGCGGCGCATCGAACGGGCCCGCTGCGGTGAAGCAAGGATGATCGCCGCCGCGCCGTCACTGATCAGCGAGCAGTCGGTCAGGCGCAGCGGCGGTGCGATCAGCGGGTTGCCCGTAGACACATTGTTGCAGTGCTCGAAGTCCATCAGCCGGTGCATCTGCGCCAGCGGGTTGGCCATGGCATTGGCGTGGTTCTTCACCGCGATCGCAGCCATCGAGGCCATGGGGCTGTGGTAGCGCTCGGCGTACTGCTGGGCGACCTGGCCAAACAGCTGGGCAAAGCTCAGGCCGGCCTCCTGCATGGCGTTCTGGTAGCCGGCACCGGCCAGGGCGCGGGTGACTTCGACGGTGCTGTTGCCAGTCATTTTCTCGGCACCGACCACCAGTACCAGTTCGGCGGCGCCGCTGCGGATCGCGTTGATCCCGGCCTGTATCGCCGCCGATCCCGAGGCGCAGGCGTTCTCGCAGCGCGTGGCGGGCTTGAAGCGCAGTTGCGGGTCGGCCTGGAGCATCAGCGAGGCCGGGAAGCCATCGGCCACCAGACCGGAGTTGAAATGCCCGAGAAACAGCGCATCGATTTCTGCGGCGTCGATCTCGGCGTCCGCCAGGGCCTCGCGGGTGACCTGGACGATCAGGTCCTCAAGGTTCAGGCCGTCCAGGCGACCAAAAGGGCTGTGGGCGGCAGCGACGATGGATACGGAGTCGTGAGTCATGGTGATTTTCTTCTGTCCTTGAAGCGCGTATTCCATACAATGATTCAGCGCCCGAATCCCACGCTAGTTGGGGCAACTACTTACGTCAGTAAGTAGTGCCCTGGGGGCGCGCCGACCAACCCGAGGCAGGATGCCCGATGAGCGTACACACCCAGCAATTTCAGGACCTCGAGCGCCTGGCCTTCCAGGTTTCCCCGGCTCCGCAGATGATCACCGGACACCGGCGGATGCTCGACTGCAACCAGGCGTTCGTCCGCCTGTTCGGCTACCAGCGCGAGCAACTGCAGGGCAACCTGACCCTGCTGCTATACCCCTCCCACGCCGACTACCAGAGCATCGGCGAACGCAGCGAACACTGGCTGCGCAACGGCCCCGGCGCCTTTTACTCCGACGAGCGCTTCATGCAGCATCGTAATGGCGAGGTGTTCTGGGCCCGCGCCCACGGGTTTTCGCTGACAGTCGACGATCCGTTCAAGCTGATGGTCTGGCATTTCGAGCGCCTGGACCGCCAACCGGCGCCGACCATCCAGCTGACCCCTCGTGAACGGGAGATCTCGCTGCATATCGTCAACGGCCTGACCTGCAAGGAAGTGGCGCGCAAGCTGGGCATCTCCCACCGCACCGTGGAAGTCCACCGCGCCCGGCTGATGAAGAAGCTGCAGGCCAAGAACAGCGCGGAGCTGGTGTCGAAGATTATCTTCATCAGTTGAGCGCTAGCGCAGGTCAGATAAAATCACGTTTTTTTCGACCAAGAGCTTTTTTGCATGGATGCCCGTTTCTCGCTTTTATTAGCCCTCCCGCTTGCCCTCGCCGCCTGCAGCACCCCGCCCAAGCCGCAACCACTGGCCAAGCCGCAACCACCGGCCCAGCACCCTGGCCTTGAAGTGTTCGAACGAGTGATCAACGAACCGGCGGCGCCCGATTCGATCATCCGTCAAGGCGACCAGATCACCTACATGATCGCGCCCTCCGCAAGCAACCCCTGGGTCGCCCGCTTTGACGCCTCCTGCAGCCAACCCAGCGCCAGCATGTTCTATCCAACCAACCAGGGGATGCAGGCGTTTTCTGACAACGACGAATCCAGCAGCCTTGCGCAACCACAGTTGCAGGTGCTGCAGCGCAGCGAACAACTCAAAAATGCCTGCGCCTATCGCGCCGTGCCTGACTGGCGAGCGCTAGACACCGCGCCAGGTCAAGACTGGCTGGTGTTGGACCGCAACAGCGCGATTCACGACGATGGCGTACTCAAGATCTGGACGAGCATTCAGCTTGCTCACTATCAAGCCGCCGCAGGCTACAGCCAGGTTGCACAACTGCATGAACGCCTGGCCATCGACTGCAAGCAGCGCACGTTCAAGCCGTTGAGCGACTTCAAGGTGGACGACAACGGCCGGGTGTACAAGGGCAAGATCAATCTGAACACCCCAATGGCACCGCTGGCACAGGCCGATCGCGGACAACAACGCCTGATCGAAGCGGCCTGCCAGCCCGCTGCCAGCTGGGCCCAGATGGCTACGCCCCCTATGCGCACGCCACTGCCGCCACAGCTGGATACGCCCAAGGCAGCGCCAGCCGTGCTGGCGGCGATCGATGCCCTGCAACTGCCGCAACCGCGCTTGACGCTAGAGGCTTTGCACTATCGATACGACGCCTTGGTGCTCAACGGCATCTGCCAGCCAGTCAGATAAACCCCGCCTTGCAAGGCATGGCCAAGCCGCTGAGCTGTTCCAAGCACAAAACGGCTACTTCTGAATGGACCGAGAGCTACCACTACCTCGAAGACTACGGGGTGTTTGTGCAGGCGGCGCAGAACAGCCCGTTGGGGCGCTGGACATGGCGAGTGAAGTCGGTTCGCTAGGGCAGTTGTCGGTCAAAAGCGCCTACCAGTGCCTGTGTTAGAGTGCGGACTATTCCATTTAGGGAGTCCTCACTCCCATGCCTGGAGCTCACCCATGACCGCCACGCCTCCCGCGCAAATCACGCCTCAACTTGCAGAGGTCTGCGTTGTTCTTGAGCGCCATCTGGGCGATAACCTCCGGGCGATTCACCTGTACGGCTCGGCATTAGAGGGTGGCTTGAAGCCGCTAAGCGATATCGACCTCATGGCCACCATTGATGTACCGCTATGCGAAACCTCTCGGCATGCGTTGATGCAAGCGCTTCTGGTGCATTCGGCTTGGCCCGGTAGCAGCGCTGTACTCAGAGCACTGGAGCTTACAGTGGTCGCCCTCAGCGAACTCAGGCCTTGGCGCTACCCCCCGAAGCGCGAAATGCAGTTTGGGGAATGGCTGCGCAACGACATAGAGGCCGGCCGCTTTGCATCGGCCATGGTCGACCCCGACCTCGCTATCCTGATGACCAAGTTACGGCTTCACAGCATGCCCTTGCACGGCCCCGAAGCCGTGTGCCTTTTCGAGGCCGTGCCAGCGGCCGACTTCGTATCGGCATTGACCGACACCATCGCTCAGTGGAAAGCGCAGTCAGACTGGAATGGAGACGAGAAAAACGTCCTATTGGCTTTGGCGCGCATCTGGTTCAGTGCAGCCACCGGCAAAATTGCCACGAAAGATGCAGCCGCTGCCTGGGTCAGCGAACGTCTACCGCCTGAACACGCCGCCCTCATGATGATCGCGGCCGACGCTTACCTCAGCGGTCAGGAAGACGGACTGGCAATGCTCCCGGACCGAGTCGAGGCAACTATCCGGTTCTGCAAAAGGGAAATTGAGGGCGAACTTTCGAAGTCTGCCTAGGTTGACGTTGCGCCAAGCGCGAGGCCGCTTCGGGTCGATAGTTGCCAGGCGTATTCAACGGAATGTTCCATTTACTAATTTTCTGCCTCGGGCGCACAGAAGGCCTTACTGTAGTAGCCGGACGGGTCGAAACAGCAAACCTGCTTCTTGCCGGATGCAAGCATATCGCAGGCACTGCCAATTCGTTTTGCGCGCGTCTTCAGTTGCTTGGCTGAAGTAATCCAGTGTATCCAGTCTACTCGTGCGATGGTCGTCGTATTATTCCAGGCTATACGAGCCTCAGGAGTGGCTACCAGTGCCTCCTGAAAATCTGCCGGGATGTCAGGCTCGGGTTCACTCTTCACTGGGGTCAGCTCTAGTGTAACGATATCCCCAACGGCCGCACCTGCGGCTTCGAGTAACTCTGTACTTACCTGCAACCAATGGCTCAGCTGACCATCCGGTTCAAGGGTTGCCTGAAAATGGTGCCCATTGATTGAGCCTTCAACTGTCGTCCTTCCTCGCCTCGGAAGCTGTTCACTCGCGTCTCTTGGCAGTACTACGAACGCCCACGACGTCTCATTACCAGGCTTTGCCGGACGAAGAAGCTTTGCTTCGAATCGGGATTTCACATCGATTGTTGTCATTGCAACGTTCTTCGTGAGACGGTGGGAGCGGGCTTGTTCCGCGATAGGGTCATGGCAGCATGACAGACAATTTTCATGGTCAGAATCGCGGGGCAAGCCCGCTCCTACCTGATTGATGAAGAGCGCAGGCATCTCAGCCCGGTCAGGCGACGCCCTTGGCCTGCTGCTCCAGGTGCACCTGCAATGCCGGATCGATCTGCAGTGCGCCGGCCAGTTCGTCAAGGTAGGCCCGTTCTGCGTCCTGCTGGTCATCCACCAGCATCACGCTGGCCAGGTACATTTCCGCAGCCATGGCCGGGTCCTGGGCCGACTGCGCCACCTCGCCAGCATCAAGTGGCTTGCTGACTTCCTCATCCAGCCATTGCTGCAGTTGCGGGTCGCTGGTGTGACGTTTGATTTCATCGTAAATCAACGTTTCTTCTTGCTTGTCGATGCGACCGTCAGCCTTGGCTGCCGCAATCAGCGCGCGCAAGATTGCATGACTGTGACCCTCGGCCTCGAGGCCGGACAATTGATCGACAGTACGCAGCGCCTGTTGCGGGGCTGCCGCCTGGCTGCGCTGCCAGCTTTGATAGGCCTGGAACGCCATCATGCCCAACGACGCCAGGGCCGCGTAATTGGCGCCACCAGCGGAGCGCCCCTGGCTAGATCCACCAGCGCTGCCACCCAACAAGCCGCCCAGTAAACCACCCAGGCCATTACCAGCACCCGTTGCACTGCCGCCACCCAACAGACCGCCCAGCAAGCCGCCCAAACCGCCCAGGCCGTCTTGCGCTGACCTGCCGCTGCTGCCTTGTTGCGCTTGCGAGCCCTGCCCGGCCCGAAGTAGCTGTTCGAGTAGATCACTGGTGTTCATAGCACCGCCCTCGGTCAGTAGTCGTTGTCCAGACAAGCAACGATAGCCCCCTCAAGGCGATCTGCCATGACCGTCTAGCCGACGGGGAACCCAGGGCTTACCGAGCAGGCAGGTTTATGTGAGCATATCCACCCTGCCCTGCCCCATGCCCCACGAGAGGCTGTATGTCGATTTTCAACAAAACAATCCTGACGTTGACCCTGGCCGTCGTCGGCCTGTTGGGTCTGTCGAATCTGCATGCCGCCAGCAAGACCACCACCCAGCCGAAACCTGAAGTAAAGGTCGCGGTACTCGGCGGCAAGTTCAGCTTCAACCTGCCGGCCGGCTTCATCGCCAGCCCCCTGAGCGCCGATGAACAGAGCAGCGAAGGCGCCGGCGCCATGGGTACCCTGTATGCCAATGCGCAGGAAAAGCGCGTGGTCATGGTGATCGAAAAACCGCTCCCCGAAGCGTCTCGCCCCGGCGACAACGACGATGCCTTCCTCGACGGCGCCGTCAGTGGTTTCGTCAACCGCCAGAGCGCCGGGCTGCCGGACTTTCGACAAACCGGCGAATCGCGCCTTAACCGCAACGGCCTAGGAGTGCGACAAATCGACAGTACGGCGACACTTGGCGGCGGCAAAACTTTGAACAGCACCTTTATCGCAGGCTCCGGCGATCGCATGGCCGTCATCCAGGTCATTTCCCGCAGCGACCAAGCCAGCGCTCATGCTGCGCTGGTCAAGCGAATCGCGGGCGAATCCTCGATGCCGGTTTCGCAATCTCGCAAAAATCACGGTAAATAGCATGCAAGCGCCCTAAGGCTTGCAAGGCTTTGGCGGCGCCCGCAGCCTCAAGCAGCCAAGCCCAGGATCATAGCCCCCGGCATCGCGCTAAGAACCTATAATTGCGTACACCGGGGCCAACCCGGGCACAGCTCCCTTCGGCGATCCGGACAGCCTCTGACATGAACAGCACCACCTTCACCACCTGCCTGCTCGCCCTCTGCCTGGCACTGACGGCCGGCTGCTCAAGCAAACCCAAAGCCCGCTACGTGGCGGCCAACGCCGGTTCCAACTGCCACGCCAAGGCCGTGCCCACGGCCGGTGAAGGTGGCCTGGCCTGGGGCGCGACCCTGCAGATCGCCCGGCAAAAATCCATGAACAACTGCATCCGCTACGCCGGCCGCTCCGGTGGCCTGCCCAAGACCTGCAAAGTAGTACTGGCCGAGTGCAAGCGCTAGTCGTCCTGTAAGTCATTCGCTATATATATTTATATATAGCGTTGTCAATTTCCGCGCCTGGCTCTAGTATCTGCGCCGTTCTGCCGTTGCGCGTGCCCGCTTGATTGATTCGACCTGATGGTCCCGGGGAGGGAGCTGTCGGTCGTTTTGCGTCACTCGCTATATAGAAAAATATATAACGATACCGACAAAGGAGCGTCATGACCCCGTTCGTCCCCCGTACCCTGCTGCTCGCCCTGGCCGCCATCAGCGCTCCGGCCGCCCTGGCAGAATCGAAAAAAACCTTCAGCCTCGGTGAAATCCAGATTTCCGCCCCCCAGGATGACGCGCTGGCCACCGGCAGCAGCGTCGTCGAGCTCGAAGACATGCGCCTGCATGACCGCGAGACCGTCGACCGCGCCCTGGCCCTGGCGCCCGGGGTCAACCTCGCCTACATGGGCGGGCGCGCCGAGCAAGTGGTGTACGTGCGTGGCTTCGACCGTCTGCAGGTGCCAGTGTATATCGACGGCATCCCCACCTACGTGCCCTATGACGGCAATATCGACCTGGGACGCTTCACCACCTACGACCTGTCGCGCATCGAAGTGGCCAAGGGCTTCGCCTCGCTGCTGTATGGCCCCAACACCCTCGGCGGGGCGATCAACCTGATCACCCGACGGCCCACCGAGGCCTTCGAGGGTGAAGTGGGCGGCGGCCTGGAGCTGACCGATCACGGCAACGTCAACGCCTACCGCAGCTATGCCAACCTCGGCGCCAACCAGGGCACGTGGTGGATGCAGGGCGGCGTGTCCTATGTCGACTACGACTACACGATGCTGCCGGACGACTTCGAGCCGACCAACAATCAGCAAGGCAAGGGCCGCCGCGAAAACAGCAACAAGCGCGATGGCAAGTTCAACTTCAAGCTTGGCTTTACCCCCAACGACACCGACGAATACGTGCTCGGCTATGTCCAGCAGGAAGGCCGCAAGGGCCAGCCGCCCTACGCCGGCGACCTGCCTGCCACCGGCCAGCGCAAGCGCTGGTGGGAATGGCCGAAATGGGACAAGACCAGCCTGTTCCTCGCAACCAATACCCGCTTCGGCGCGCACGGTCTGAAAACCCGGGTGTATCGCGACACCTTCAAGAACTCGCTGGAAAGCTTCGTCTACAACAACGGGATTCATGGCGCCATGCAGCCTGGTTTTCCGAGCAAGTACGATGATGAGTCCACCGGCTTCTCGGTCGAAGGCGACCTGGCCCTGAGCGAGGGCAACCGTCTGGGTATCGCCTACCACTTCAAGGAAGACCTGCACCGCGCCCGCGATGGCAGCGACCCACAAACCCACTTTCGCGACCAGACCCAGTCCGTCGCCCTGGAAGACACCCTGCGCCTGAACGACATCTTCAGCGTGGTCGGCGGCGTGTCGTACAACTACCGCAAGAGCCTTGAGGCTGAAAACTTCGGCACCAGCGCCGCCTCGCCCAGGGTCAAGACCCTGTATGACGAGCCCACCGGCAGCGACGATGCGCTCAACAGCCAGCTGGGCCTGTTCATCAACACCGGACCGTTGCTGAACATCGACCACAACGGGCAGGTGCGCCTGACCGTAGCGCGCAAGAGCCGCTTCGCGACCATCAAGGACCGCTACTCGACCCGCTTTGGCACGGTGATCCCCAGTCCCGACCTGAAATCCGAACGCGCCACCCATTACGAGCTGGGTTACAGCGGCGCGATCAACCGCCGATGGACCCTCGACACGGCGCTGTTTGTCAGCAACATCGAAGACTCCATCCAGCAGGTCACGGTGGCCCCAGTGGCCGGTTGCGCGGCGCCGTGCGGCCAGTACCAGAACATCGCCAAGGCCCGTAACCAGGGCGTCGAACTGGGCCTGCGCGGTGACCTGGGCGACTGGGAACTGAGCACCAGCTACACCTACCTCGACCGCGAAAACCGCAGCAATCCCGCGCTGCACCCGATCGATACGCCGCGCCACAACCTGTTCGCCTCGGCCAGCCTGAACCTTGATGCCTGGCGCCACACCGCCAACGTTGAAGCGGCCTCGCGGCGCTACAACCTGTCCGATGGCAGCCAGATGAGCGCCGGCTACGCGGTGTACAACCTCAAGAGCGGCTACCGCTTCAGCAACGACGTGCGTATCGAGGCGGGCATCCGCAACCTGTTCGATCGCCTTTATGAATACAGCGAGGGGTACCCGGAAATTGGCCGCAGCTACTTCGTACAGTTCAATGTGCCGCTCTAAGGTCTGGCTGCTGGCCCTGCTGCTGGGCGCGGCGAGTGTCCAGGCGGCAGCGCCGCAGCCGGTGGTGGTGTTGACCAGCTACCCCGAGGAGATGATGACGCGCTTCGAAGAGGCCTTCGAGCACGCCAACCCTGGCTACCGCTTGCAGATCCTCTGGCGCCAGGGCTTCGATGCCCTGCCCTATTTGCGCCAGGCCGATCAGGGCGGCGTTGATGTCTACTGGGCACCGTCACCGGGCAACTTCAAACGCTTGGCCCAGGACGCCGACTGGCAGCCGCTGGGCGTCGACCTGCAAGGCTTGCCGCCGCGCATTGGCGGCATCGCCCTGCGCGATCGTGCGGCTCGCTACCAGGCCACCGAGCTTGCCGGTTACGGCTTTGCCATCAATCCGGGCGAGTTGGCCAAGCTCGGCATGGGTGCCCCGAAGGACTGGCCGGAGCTGCTCGATGCCCGCCTACGCGGGCGCATCGCCCTGCCGGATCCTGCGCGGGTAGGCTTTGCCCCGGTGCTGCTGGACATCGTCCTGCAGGCCTACGGCTGGGACAAGGGCTGGGCACTGTGGAGCGAGCTCGCCGGGCAATCGCGGCTGGTCGCTCGTGGCGGTACCCTGGTCAGTGACGAGGTGGCCAGCGGGCGCTCGGCGGTTGGCGTGTCGATCGACTTCTTCGTGGCCTCGGCGGTCAGCAATGGCGAATCAGTCGAGTTCATCTACCCGGCCCATGGCGGGCTCAACCCGGCACATATCGCCATCACCCGCCAGGCCCGGCAGGTCGAGGGCGCGCGGGCCTTTGTGCGTTTTGTGCTGTCAGCCGAGGGTCAAGCCCTGCTGGCCGATCCGGATATTCGCAAACTGCCGGTGCGCCCCGCTGTGTACGCCGATCTGCCGGCGGGCTATCACGACCCCTTTGCCGCGGCACGCCAGGGCGCCTATGCCTACACGGACGACAGTTCGCCTGAACGCCTGGCGCTGATCACCTCATTGTTCGAGCAATGGCTTGGCCAACCCCATGAACGCCTCAGCGCGTTGTGGGCGCGGGTGCATGCCGGTGAAGCCCAGGCCCGTGACCTGACAGCCGTACGTGCATTGCTCAGCGTACCGCCCATCGACGAGGAGCAAGCCACGTCGGCCCCGTTGCTGGCGCTGTTTGCCCAACGTCAGGACCAGGGCATGCTGCGCCAGCCGGTCAGCGACAAGGACGCGCTGGGCCGTGAGGAAATCGCCTGGCAGTTCCACAGCGCCCGGCAACAGGCGCAAGCCGAGCGCCTGCTTGCGGCCATGGGCCTGTGAAGCGCTACGGCTGCTGGCTGCTGCTGGGCATGCTGCTGAGTCAGTCGGCCAGCGCCGCCGTCACCCGTGAAGCCTTCGCCCAGCCGCTGCCGGGCCTGGAAGACCCGCCGCAACTGGAGCGCTTCTTTCACGGCCGCAGCCTGTTCCGCCAGGCTTGGGTGGTCGCCCCCTCGCGGGACGAAGCGGTCGATGGCCTGGGGCCGCTGTACAACCGCATCAGCTGCATTGCCTGCCACCCGAAAAATGGCCGTGGCCAGGCTCCGGCAAACGAACACGAACCGCTGCGCACGCTGTTGGTGCGCTTGTCGCTGCCCGGACGCGATGCCCATGGTGGGCCCCTGCCGCATCCGGCCTATGGCGATCAGCTTAATGAGCTGGGCATTCCCGGCGTGGCCGGCGAAGGCCGTGCGCATATTCGCTGGGAGGAACAGTTTGTGACCCTGGCCGATGGCGAGCGGGTCAGCCTGCGCTCGCCACGTCTGAGTTTCAGCGAACTGGCCTACGGCCCATTAACTAACGTGCGCACCTCGCTGCGGGTCGGCTCACCGGTGTTCGGCCTGGGCCTGCTTGAAGCCATCGACCCCAGCACCCTGCAAGCCCTTGCTGACGCGCCCAAGCCCAATGGGGTGAAGGGGCGCGTCAACCAGGTGTGGAGTGTCGAGCGCCAGCGCCTTGAGGCCGGGCGCTTTGGCCTCAAGTCAAATCAGCCGGACCTGCGTCAGCAGATTGCCAGCGCCATGCATGGTGACCTGGGGATTACTTCGCCGCTGTATCCCGAACAAAACTGCACCGCGCTACAAACGGCCTGTCGCCAGGCAGTCAGTGGCGGTGAACCGGAGCTTGATGCCCTGCAACTGGGCGACCTGCATTTTTATCTGGCGCACCTGGTGCCACCACCGCGCCGCGATCAGCACAAGCCCGAGGTGCAGCGTGGCGAGCAGCTGTTCAACGAGGCCGGATGCGCCCAGTGCCACCGCCCTCGCCTGAGTACTGGCCAGCATTCGCTCTACCCGCTGTTGTCTGCGCGGCAGATCGAGCCCTACAGCGACCTGTTGTTGCATGACATGGGCGCAGGCCTTGCGGATGGGCGTGACGACTACCTGGCCAACGGCCGCGAGTGGCGCACCCCGCCGCTGTGGGGCCTGGGGCTGCTCGAGCGGATCAACCCCGGCGCCGGCTACCTGCATGATGGCCGGGCGCGTACGCTTGAGGAGGCAGTCTTGTGGCATGGCGGTGAAGCGGCGGTGGCGCGGGAGCGATTTGCAGGCTATTCGCGGCAGGAACGCCAGGTGTTACTGGAGTTCCTGCGCTCACTGTAGATTGGTGCAGAGCCCTTGAGAGCCCTCACCTCACCTGGAGAAAATTACGCCGGCCTCGGCCCCGACACAGGTGTTCATAACGTTGGGCATCAACACACTGATGGAAAGAAAATTTCTCAGGCTCATCGGTTCAGGGTCAAGGAACCGATACTGCACAGCGCTCGTACCTTGCACCCGGCGTGCAACAACGCCACAGTTGCCGTTCGTGAACGCCGTGCGGTTGTTAACCAGTGACGGCGATTTTTGGTAGCTACTGATGATTTCCTTCATTTTTCTACGGGCGCTAAACACCTCGGAAAGCACGTCAAGCATACCGATCAGCGTTACGCAGCCACAGGCCTTTACAATAAAATCTGCGTACGACACACACTGCCACTCAACACACTGCTCTACAGCAACGGTATTCACTAGTTCATATATCACCATTGCCACAAACAGCGATGCCAGGGCAGCAGCAATTGACAATGCAGCAGATCGCGTGCCGCGCATATGCTGTCGTAACTGCCTGACCAAGTCGTCATCCATTCCGTGTTTGCTGGCCAGGAACCAGCTTTTCAATACCACCTCGAACCCAGGGCCGCCACCTTGAATGTCACTGACCGCCTTTTGGACTTTCCCCAGCACAAACGACCGGTGTTTTTTAAAGTCACAACTTAGGTGAAAACTCATGACGCGCTTGACTGGCTTGCCGTCCTGAAGCGCTGTCGCATCGACACCCAGCGACACCCCGCCGCCCAAGGGCAGGGCAAACCCCTGCCCGCGCATGAACATCACCATCAATAACACAATAACCGTCGAGCCCAACAAAACGGCTGGGTGCGCGGACAGGTTTTTATGAAACTCGCTGCCCTCTCCAGAACAGAAAATAACAGTCGCATTTAAAAAACTAAAAATCGACAACAGTATGATGACAAAGAAAACGCCCCGCCGGTTGACCCAATAAAGCGCTTGGAAGCTATTTTCAGTGAGTGGGACCTTGTTCGCCTTGACCCGATGAGTCACCCACAAAAAACCAATGATTGCGGCGATACACATAAAACCGGCGTACTGCAGCACAATCGCGACATAGCCCAATTCAAGAACCCCACCAACACCTGCCAACAACACATCCATCAACACGCCTGCCCTTTAAATTCCCACATTCTGCCCGCCACGCGGGTCAGCCTCGATTATTGCTGCTGATAGTGTTCGCCCCTGCTCGTCCGCGTACGCGCATCCCATTGCGATAACCATTCAGGCACTGGGATGAGCGCGGCGTCGAGGTAAGAGGACAGGTATCTGTGGTTTTCCATTAGCTTGCCAGGGTCTTGGTAATCTTACGCGGTCTTCAGCAAGGCAGCCCACGCCGATTGCAAAACAGGCAAAACTGTTGATCAGCGAGCCCCCGTTTTCAATGCGGTCGAGGTCGTCGATAAATACCAGCACCTGGACCGAATGCAGCTCAGCCTGCAAAGCACGTAAATCTTCGGCTCCTGGTTTTAGCCGTTTGGGTAGCCAGGCGAGCAACGTGTGCACGCGCCCTACTGCGGCAGTCGTCACTTGTGCATCAGGCAGAAGCTTCCCCCCCGCGTCGACTACGACCTTCACCACATCGGCCATGCTGCCCAGCTTCGCCGCAGCGTCCTTGGCCCATCGGGCCAGACTGGGTACTTTGATCTGCTGTTTGCCCAATTAGCCGAGCAATGCCCGGAAAAAGCTTTCTATCCCACCTTGCTCGGTTGCGCTCCAGGCTGAAAACCGCACAACCACCCACTGTCGATCTGCCTGACAACGTTGGCGATTCTCTGCCTCGGCCTGGCGCTCAATGAAATTCAGCACGCTGGTCTTGCCACTGCCCCACCTGCCGCACAAGGCAATTCGCGTCGACCATGCGGGTGTTGCACTGGCGGCGCGCAGTACCGATCGGGCGATGCTCCAGCGATCGAGCAAATCGTCTTCGCGCTGTTGCGCAGCTCTGTCGTGGCCTTCGACTGCAACTTTTACTTCACGCGCTGGCATTTCTACTCCGGTGGTGTCCCTGCATGGCCTGTAGCCATCAATCGACCGCAGCATACCCCGAAACGTTACCTTCACACCCTCATATCATTCCCAATGATAATAACCTTCGCCCCATTCGATTCGTTGTTAATAGTTACAGATCGCAGAATCCGCCCACTATCAATAAATTGGCGGACTCCCCATGGAACAGTCACTCAAACCTTTGCGTTACCCCCTTGCTCTATTGGCTGTATTGGTGATGAGTGCCTGCGGTCGCACCCCGGAAGCCGTACAGGCACCCGCAGCGACCAAGGTCAGCGTGGCCAAGGTTCTGGAACAGCCGATCAACGAATGGGACGAGTTCACCGGCCGCCTGGAGGCGCCGGAAACCGTCGAGGTGCGCCCACGCGTCTCCGGGCAGATCGACCAGGTGGCCTTCACCGAAGGCGCCCAGGTGAAAAAAGGCGATCTGCTGTTCCAGATCGACCCACGTCCGTTCCAGGCTGAGGTCCGCCGCCTCGAAGCCCAGCTGCAACAAGCCCGCGCCACCGCAATCCGCAGCGAAAACGAAGCCCAGCGTGGCGAGCGACTGCGCAGCAGCAACGCAATTTCCGCCGAGCTTGCCGAGTCGCGCACCAGCGCCGCCGCCGAAGCCCGTGGCGGCGTCGCCGCAATCCAGGCGCAACTGGACCTGGCGCGACTGAACCTGAGCTTCACCCGCGTCACCGCACCGATCAGCGGCCGGGTCAGCCGCGCCCAGTTCACCGCCGGCAACATCGTCACGGCCGATGTGACGCCGCTGACCAGCGTGGTCTCCACCGACAAGGTCTATGCCTACTTCGACGCCGACGAGCGCGTGTACCTCAAGTACACCCAGCTGGCGCGCGACGGCCAGCGCGGCCAGAGCACCCCGGTGTACCTGGGCCTGTCCAACGAAAGCGGCAACCCGCACCTGGGCCAGATGAACTTCGTCGACAACCAGGTCAACCCCAAGACCGGCACCATCCGTGGTCGCGCGGTATTCGACAACAGCGACGGCCAGTTCACCCCGGGCCTGTATGCACGCCTCAAATTGGTCGGCAGCGCCACTTACTCGGCGGTGCTGATCAACGACGAAGCCGTGGGTACCGACCTTGGCAAGAAGTTCGTGCTGGTCATGGACAAGGACAACAAGGCCGCGTACCGCGCCGTGGAACTGGGGCCCAAACTCGAAGGCTTGCGCATCGTGCGCAACGGCCTGAGCAAGGATGACCGCATCGTCGTCAAGGGCCTGCAGCGGGTGCGCCCAGGCTCGCCGGTCGACCCGCAGGACACGCCGATGGCCAGTGAAGCGACCATCGCCGCCCTCGCCCAACAACGTCAGGCACTCGAAGCCAGTATCCAGGGCAAAGCAGTGGCCAGCCCCAGCGTAAAACTCGCCAGTGCCTCGGCACCGCGCGGTTAAGGGATCAGTCCGATGAATTTTTCCAAGTTTTTCATTACCCGGCCGATCTTCGCCGCGGTGCTATCGCTGCTGATCCTGATCGCCGGCAGCATCTCGCTGTTCCAGCTGCCGATCAGCGAATACCCGGAAGTGGTACCGCCCACCGTGGTGGTGCGCGCCAACTTCCCCGGCGCCAACCCGAAAGTGATCGGCGAAACCGTCGCCGCGCCGCTTGAACAGGCGATTACCGGGGTGGAGAACATGCTCTACATGTCCTCCCAGTCCACTGCCGACGGCAAGATCACCCTGACCATCACCTTCGCCCTGGGCACCGACCTGGACAACGCCCAGGTGCAGGTGCAGAACCGCGTGACCCGGACCCAGCCCAAACTGCCCGAGGAAGTGACGCGCATCGGCATCACCGTCGACAAGGCCTCGCCCGACCTGACCATGGTCGTGCACCTGACCTCGCCGGACAACCGCTACGACATGCTCTACCTGTCCAACTACGCCATCCTTAACATCAAGGACGAACTGGCGCGCCTGGGCGGTGTCGGTGACGTACAGCTGTTCGGCATGGGCGACTACTCGCTGCGGGTCTGGCTCGACCCGAACAAAACCGCCTCGCGCAACCTGACCGCCAGCGACGTGGTCGCCGCCATTCGCGAGCAGAACCGTCAGGTGGCGGCCGGTCAACTCGGTGCACCGCCAGCACCCGGGGCCACCAGCTTTCAGCTGTCGGTCAACACCCAGGGCCGCCTGGTCAATGAAGAAGAGTTCGAGAACATCATCATTCGCTCCGGCGCCGATGGTGAAATCACTCGCCTGAAGGACATCGCCCGGGTTGAGCTCGGCTCCAGCCAGTACGCCCTGCGCTCGCTGCTGAACAACCAGCCGGCCGTGGCCATCCCGATCTTCCAGCGCCCAGGCTCGAACGCCATCGAGATCTCCAACGAGGTCCGCGGCAAAATGGCCGAACTGAAGAAGGACTTCCCTGAGGGCATGGACTACAGCATCGTCTATGACCCGACGGTGTTCGTCCGTGGCTCTATCGAAGCGGTCGTCCACACCCTGTTCGAAGCACTGATCCTGGTGGTACTGGTCGTTATTGTGTTCCTGCAGACCTGGCGCGCCTCGATCATCCCGCTGGTGGCGGTACCGGTGTCCTTGATCGGTACCTTTGCGGTGATGCACCTGTTCGGCTTCTCGCTCAATGCCCTGTCGCTGTTCGGCCTGGTACTGGCCATCGGTATCGTGGTGGACGACGCCATCGTTGTGGTGGAGAACGTCGAGCGTAATATCGGCCTGGGTCTCAAGCCGCTGGAAGCTACGCAAAAGGCCATGGGTGAAGTGACCGGGCCGATCATCGCTACGGCGCTGGTGCTGTGCGCGGTGTTCGTGCCGGCCGCGTTCATTTCCGGCCTCACCGGCCAGTTCTACAAGCAGTTCGCCCTGACCATTGCCATCTCCACGGTGATCTCGGCGTTCAACTCCCTGACCCTGTCGCCGGCCCTGGCCGCGGTATTGCTCAAGGAACACCACGCCCCCAAGGACCGCTTCTCGAAAGTGCTTGAGCGCCTGTTCGGCGGCTGGCTGTTCGGCCCGTTCAACCGCTTCTTCGACCGTGCCAGCCATGGCTATGTCGGCGCCGTCGGCCGGGTTATTCGCAGCAGCGGCATCGCCGTGTTCGTCTATGGCGGCCTGATCATCATGACCTGGCTGGGCTTTTCGTCGACGCCTACAGGCTTCGTGCCAGCGCAAGACAAGCAGTACCTGGTCGCCTTCGCGCAACTGCCAGATGCCGCCAGCCTCGACCGCACGGAAGCGGTGATCAAGAAGATGAGCGAGATCGCCCTCAAGCAACCTGGCGTGGCCGACTCGGTGGCCTTCCCGGGCCTGTCGATCAACGGTTTCACCAATAGCCCGAACAGCGGCATCGTGTTCACCCCGCTCAAGCCGTTCGATGAGCGCAAGGACCCGAGCCAGTCGGCCGCAGCGATTGCCGCCGCGCTGAACGCGCAGTTCGCCGATATCGAAGACGCCTACATCGCAATCTTCCCGCCGCCGCCGGTACAGGGGCTGGGCACCATCGGTGGTTTCCGCCTGCAGATCGAAGACCGTGGCAACCTGGGTTATGAAGCGCTGTACAAGGAAACCCAGAACATCATCGCCAAGAGCCACAACGTGCCGGAGCTGGCCGGGCTGTTCACCAGCTACCAGGTCAACGTGCCGCAGGTCGATGCTGCCATCGACCGCGAGAAGGCCAAGACCCACGGTGTAGCCATCAGCGATATCTTCGACACCCTGCAGATCTACCTGGGTTCGTTGTACGCCAACGACTTCAACCGTTTTGGCCGCACCTACCAGGTCAACGTCCAGGCCGAGCAGCAGTTCCGCCTCGAAGCCGAGCAGATCGGCCAGCTCAAGGTGCGCAACAACCAGGGCGAGATGATCCCGCTGGCGACCTTCATCAAGGTCAGCGACACCTCGGGGCCGGACCGCGTCATGCACTACAACGGCTTCATCACCGCCGAGATCAACGGTGCCGCAGCACCTGGCTACAGCTCCGGGCAAGCGGAAAAGGCCATCGAGAAACTGCTCAAGGACGAACTGCCCAACGGCATGACCTTCGAATGGACCGAGCTTACCTACCAGCAGATTCTGGCCGGTAACACCGCGCTGTTCGTCTTCCCGCTCTGCGTACTGCTGGCCTTCCTGGTGCTGGCCGCCCAGTACGAAAGCTGGAGCCTGCCGCTGGCGGTGATCCTGATCGTACCGATGACCCTGCTGTCGGCGATCACCGGGGTGATTCTGTCCGGTGGCGACAACAACATCTTCACCCAGATCGGCTTGATCGTACTGGTGGGGTTGGCGTGCAAGAACGCCATCCTGATCGTCGAGTTCGCCAAGGACCAACAGGCCGAAGGCCTCGACCCGCTGGCCGCGGTACTGGAAGCCTGCCGCCTGCGTCTGCGGCCGATCCTGATGACCTCGATCGCCTTCATCATGGGTGTCGTACCGCTGGTGTTCTCCTCCGGCGCCGGTGCCGAAATGCGTCATGCCATGGGTGTGGCGGTGTTCTCCGGGATGATCGGGGTGACCTTCTTCGGTCTGCTGCTGACGCCGGTGTTCTTTGTCCTGATCCGCCGTTACGTGGAACGCAGCGAGGCCCGCAAAGCGGCGCGTGCGCTGAAGCTGGAGACTCATGCATGAACCGCAGTCTGAAACTCTTTATGCCCAGCCTGCTGGTCCTGGCCCTTGCCGCCTGTGCGGTGGGCCCGGACTACAAGAGCCCGGACACTGCGGCGGCGCAACTGAGCGCGGCCAACGAGCCAACCGCCAAGGCCGCGTTCGACCGCAGCCGTTTTGAGAGCATCTGGTGGAAGCAGTTCGACGACCCGGTGCTGAACAAACTGGTCAGCCAGTCGCTGGACGGCAACCGTGAACTGCGCGTGGCCTTCGCCCGCCTGAAAGCGGCGCGGGCAATTCGCGACGATGTCAGCAACGACGCCCTGCCCACCGTGACCAGCCGTGCCAGCGCCGACCTGGGCAAAGGCCAGATCCCCGGCCAGACCGAGAACCGGGTCAACAGCGAACGCTATGACCTGGGCCTGGACATGGCCTGGGAGCTGGACCTGTTCGGCCGCATCCAGCGCCAACTGCAAGCCAGCGAAGCCGAGCAAGACGCCGCCCAGGCTGACCTGCAACAGCTGCAGGTCAGCCTGATCGCCGAACTGGTCGATGCCTATGGCCAACTGCGCGGTGCGCAGTTGCGCGAGAAGATCGCCCTGGCCAACCTCAAGACCCAGCAGGATTCGCGTGGCATCACCGAAACCCTGCGTGATGCCGGGGTCGGCAACGACCTTGACGTGGTGCGCGCCGATGCCCGCCTGGCGGCGGTCGAGGCCAGCGTGCCGCAACTGCAGGCCGAACAGGTACGGGCGCGCAACCGCATCGCCACCCTGCTCGGCCAGCGCCCGGACGCCCTGGCGATCGACCTGTCACCGGCGCAACTGCCGGCCATCGCCAAGGCCTTGCCGGTGGGTGACCCTGGCGAGCTGCTCAAGCGCCGCCCGGACATCCGTAGCGCCGAACGCCAACTGGCGGCCGCCACGGCCAATATCGGCGTGGCCACGGCCGACCTGTTCCCACGGGTCAGCCTCAGCGGCTTCCTCGGTTTTACTGCCGGGCGCGGCTCTCAACTGGGCTCCTCGGCCGCCAAGGCCTGGGCCCTGGGCCCGAGCATCACCTGGGCAGCCTTTGACCTGGGCAGCGTGCGTGCCCGCCTGCGCGGCGCCAACGCCGATGCCGAGGGCGCGCTGGCCAACTATGAGCAACAGGTCTTGCTGGCCCTGGAAGAGTCGGAAAACGCCTTCAGCGACTACAGCAAACGCCAGCAGCGCCTATTGGCCCTGCTGCGCCAGAGCGAAGCCAGCCGCAAGGCGGCGGACCTGGCCTCGATTCGCTACCGCGAAGGCACGGTCGATTACCTGGTGCTGCTCGATGCCGAGCGCGAACGCCTGAGCGCCGAAGATGCCCAGGCCCAGGGCGAGGTCGACCTGTACCGTGGCATCGTCGCCATCTACAAGGCCCTCGGTGGCGGCTGGCAGGCCGAGAGCGTCGCGGCAGCGAACTGATTCAACGGCTCCTTTGGTTGGTTTCTGACCGGCCCTTTGCCCCGCTTGCGTCTGCTTGCGGGGCTTTTTTTTGGGTTCTTCACGGGTTGCCGGGGGCTATGATCCTTGGGTTGGGTTGGGTTGGGTTGGGTTGGGTTGGGTTGTTGAAGCTACGGCTGTGGGCTTATCCATTCGATGTGGCGCCGCTACCGGCCCCTTCCGCCCTTACGGCGGAAGGGGCCGGTAGCGGCGCCACATCGAATGGATAAGCTCGCGCCCCCAACCCAGGATTCCGTGAAGAGCCTATTTTATGGCCAGATATTGTCCGGGGCTGCTTTGCAGCCCATCGCTGGCAACGCCAGCTTCCAAAAGTCCGGCGTGCACAGGCCTACTGTGTGCCGGCGTTGCCGGCGATAAAGGCACGCATAACCACGCTTTACATTTGACGCCACCCACCCCCGTGACCCAAGCTCAACCCTTTGCAGCCGCGACACGCTTCGGATTCACCATGTCCAAACAGCGCCAGTACACGTTCATCAGCCTGACCCTGCTCATCATCCTCGGCCTGGGTGGCTATTTCTGGCGTGACGACAGCCCGGCCCCCACCCCGGCCCTCAAGCACAGCTACACCAAGGCGCTGACCATGGCCCATGACGGCCAGCCGGGCGCAGCGCGGGTGCTCTACCAACAGCTGGGGCGCAGCGACCTGTCGCCGATCCGCCGCGCCAGCCTGTACGCCGAACTGCCCAACTATCCCTCGCCACTGGCCCTGAAACTGGCAAGCCGCGACCTGCAGCATGAAGAGCCGCTGGTGCGCCGCGCCGCCATCGCCAGCATCCAGGCGATGCTGCCCGGCGCCCAGCGCAGCCTGGTACTGGGCCCCTTGCTCGACGATGAAGAGCAAAGCGTGCGCTTTGCCGTGGTCGATGCCCTGCTGGGGCTCAGCGCCGACGATATCGGCCTGTACTTCGGCCCGCTGCAGGAAGTGCTCGAACAATATCAGCAGGTGCTGGCGCAACGCGACGACGATGCCAGCGCGCAATTGCACCTGGCCCAGCTGTACCTGCACGAAAACAGCTACCAGCACGCCGGGCAAGCACTGCAACGCACCCTGCAACTGGCGCCAGACAATCTCGAAGCGCTGGCCGCACAGGTCCAGTTGCTGGAACGCCAGAACCAGACCGACACCTCGCGCCAGGTACTGGCCAAGGCCTTGCAACAACGCCCCGACTCGGCCTTCCTGCAACACGAGCTGGGCCGCTGGCTGCTGCGCCACGGCCAGGACGAATACGCCCTGCTGGCCTTCGCCCGGGCCCTGGAGCTTGCGCCGGACAACAACGACTACCGCTACACCCTGGCCACCAGCCTGCACCAGCTGGAACAGGTCGATGCCGCGCAAAAGCAACTGGAAACCATCCTCACCCGGCAACCGGCCAACCGCAAGGCGCGGGTGCTGCTGATCGAGTACTGGAAAGAAACCGGCCAGTTGCAGAATGTGCAGGTGCTGCTGGCCCAACTGGAGCAGCAGAACCCGGACGATCCGCTGGTACAGCAAGGCTTGTAGGCCTGAAAACGACCGTCTGAGAACCCGGTTGAACCCCTCAACAACGACTGTGGTCCAGAGATAGTGCGAGGACAGCAGGCACCGGCGGTGCTTGCTTGAGCGTTATCAAAGGAGACCACCCGTGGGCAACGCGTTAGCCAATGCCGAGCGAGCGCTGATTCTGGCGCCGGACCAGTTGAGCCAACTGGCCCAGCACCTGCTCATCCAGGCCGGCATCCAGGCGCTGGAAACAGCCACCATGGAGGACCTGGCTCTTGCCCTGGAACAGGGCGTGGGCCTTGCGATCATCGCCGACACCTGCCTGGACGGCGGCACACGCTCGCCCTTGCATCGCTACCTTGGCCAGCAACCAAACTGGTCGGACCTGCCGGTGGTGCTGCTGACCGGGCCGCCGATAAAAGGCCAGAGCCCGCCACACAGCCGACACGCCGCCCTTGGCAACCTGTTCCTGCTGCAATATCCGTTCGAGCCCGACACACTTCTCGCCCTCACCCACGCCTCGTTGCGCGCACGACGCCGACAGTACCAGGCACGCAACCAGGGCCAGGAACTGCAACGCCAGACGCAACAGGTCGAAGCGCATTTGCGCCAGTTGCGCGAAGAAGAACACTATTTGCGCCAGGCGCAGAAAATGGAAGCCATCGGTCAACTGGCCGGCGGTGTGGCCCACGACTTCAACAACTTGCTGACCGGTATCGGCGGCAGCCTGGAAATGATCGGCAAACGCTTGCAGCAAGGCCGCACCGACACCCTGCCGGCCCTGCTCAGCCTCAGCCAGGAGGCGGTCAAGCGCGCCGCCAGCATGACCCACCGTCTGCTGGCCTTCTCCAGCCGGCAGTCACTCGATGCCCACCCGGTGCAGCTTGTTAGCCTGTTGACGGCAGAGCACCTCAAGCCGGTGCTCGACCCGCAGATCAAACTGCAACTGAAGATCGAACCGCAACTGTGGACCGTGGAAGCGGACCCGGTGCAACTGCAGGAAGCCCTCGGTAACTTGCTCAGCAACGCCCACGATGCCATGCCCAACGGCGGGCGCCTGACCATCAGCGCCAGCAACCAGCGCCTGGACGGTAGCCTGTTTGGTGGCCACTCACTGGCCGCTGGCGACTATGTGCTGATCAGTTTCAATGACAATGGCTGTGGCATGGCGCAGAGCACTCTGGACCGCGCCTTCGATCCGTTCTTCACCACCAAGCCGATTGGCCAGGGCACGGGCCTGGGGCTATCGATGGTGTACGGCTTCAGCAAGCAGTCCCAGGGCCATGTGACGCTGCAGAGCCGTACAGGCCACGGCACCCGGGTCGATGTCTACCTGCCACGTCACGTTGCACCACGGCCGGAGCCTGAGGCCGAAGCGGCGCAACCGCAAACCTGCAGCGATAGCCACAACGTGCTGATCGTCGAGGATGATCCGGCCGTGCGCCTGCTGGTACACCAGGCGCTGAATGAACAGGGCTACCAGTGTAAAGTCGCTGAAGATGCCAATATCGCCCTGGCCATCCTGCAGGCCGGGGAGCCGGTCGATCTGCTGGTCAGCGATGTCGGGCTCCCGGGCATGAACGGTCGTCAGTTGGCAGAAATAGGCCGGCAACTGCGCCCCCAGCTCAAGGTGCTGTTCATTACCGGCTACGCCGAAACCGCCGTGGCCCGCAGTGGCTTTCTCGACCCCGGCATGCAGATGATCTGCAAACCTTTCGAATTCGCCCAGTTGACCGCCAAGGTCGCGCAGATCCTGGGCAAGGGCGGCCGATCATGAGCCAGATGCAATCCTGCCCCCCCCTCGCGGCGGCGCCGGCAGTGCATCGGTTGCGGGTGCTGACCGTCAACGTGCACAAGGGCTTCAGCCCGCTGAACCGTCATTACGTGTTACCGGAACTGCGTGAAGCGGTGCGCAGCGAAAACGCCGACCTGGTGTTCCTTCAGGAAGTGCTCGGCAGCCACCGTCAACACGGCCTGCGCCATCGTAACTGGTCGGATGTGCCGCAATACGAGTTTCTTGCCGACAGCCTCTGGCCGGTGTTCGCCTATGGCCGCAACGCCGTGTACCCGGAAGGTGAACACGGCAATGCCCTGCTGTCCAAATACCCGATCCTGCGCCACGACAACCTCGATGTCAGCGTCCACGGCACCGAGCAGCGCGGCTTGCTGCATTCGGTACTGGCGCTGCCGGCCGATAACGAGCTACATGCCGTCTGCGTGCACCTGGGCCTGGACGAGCGCCAGCGCCAACAGCAATTGCGCCTGCTCTGCGAGTTGCTGCACAGCCTGCCCGCCGCTGCGCCGGTGATCGTCGCCGGTGATTTCAACGATTGGCGCCGGCGCGCCGACGGCGTGTTGGCCGAGTGCGGCCTGGAAGAAGTGTTCAGCCAGGCTCACGGCCGCCCGGCGCGCAGCTTTCCGGCGCGCTGGCCGTTGCTGTGCCTGGACCGCATCTACCTGCGCAATGCCCGCGCCCATGCGCCCAAGGTCATGGCCCGCAAGCCCTGGACCCACCTTTGCGATCACCTGCCCTTGGCAGTGGAGGTGCTCCTGTGAACAGCCATTGGCGACCCGACAACCAGGTGCAACTGCTGATCAATGGCGAGGATTACTTCGCCAGTGCCTTCGCCGCCATCGAACAGGCACGCGCCGAGATCCTCCTGGAAACCTTCATCATCTATGAAGACAAGGTCGGCAAGCAGTTGCAGCAACTGTTGATCGCTGCCGCCGGGCGCGGGGTGAAAGTCGAGATGCTGGTTGACGGCTATGGCACCGCTGACCTGAGCCTCGACTACCTGCGTGAGCTCAGCGATGCCGGTGTGCATCTGCAAGCCTTCGACCCGAGCCCGAAGCGCCTGGGCATGCGCACCAACCTGTTTCGCCGCCTGCACCGCAAGATTCTGGTGGTCGATGGCGAAGTCGGTTTTGTCGGCGGCATTAATTATTGCGCCGACCACCTGGCCGATTTCGGTCCGATGGCCAAGCAGGACTATGCAGTGCAGGTGCGCGGGCCGATCGTCGCCGATCTGCAGCGGGCCACGCTGAAACTGCTGGCACAACAAAGCGCGCTGAAACCGGGCAGCCGGCGCTGGTGGCAACGCCGGGTGCCGATTGCCCCAGACAGTCAACAGGCGAGCATGACCCTGTGTATCCGCGACAACCAGGATCACCCCAACGACATCGAGCAGCACTACCTGCGGGCAGTGAACGCCGCCCGCGAACGCATCACCATCGCCAACGCTTATTTCTTCCCCGGTTACCGGCTGCTGCGGGCGATTCGCAACGCCGCACGCCGTGGCGTCAAGGTCACCCTGGTGTTGCAAGGCATGCCCGACATGCCCTGGGTGCGGCTTTGCTCGCGCTTGCTGTACAACTACTTGATCAGCGACGGCGTGCGTATTTTCGAGTACTGCGAACGGCCGCTGCACGGCAAGGTGGCGTTGGTGGACCGGCAGTGGTCGACGGTCGGTTCAAGCAACCTCGACCCCTTGAGCCTGGCCTTGAACCTTGAGGCCAACCTGATCATCCGTGATCAGACCTTCAACAGCCGCCTGCATGAACATCTGCAGGACCTCACCGCCCACCGCTGCAAACCGGTCAGCCTGCAGCGAGTACTGCGCGGCTACTGGTGGCGAGCGCCGCTGATCTTCCTGACGTTTCACTTCATCCGTCATTTCCCGGCCGTGATCGGCTGGCTGCCGGCCCATGTACCACGGCTCAAACCGCTGTACGACGCCAGCGAACTACCCGGCAAGTCGACATGAACACGCACAAGAAGCTCTGGCGCCGCGCCCGGCAGGCGCTGACCGTGGCGTTTTTCATCCTGGTGCCGGCGCTGCTGTTCACCGTGCTGAAAAACCTCGACTGGCAGGAGGTGCGCCAGGCCCTGGCCTCGTACCGCTGGAGCACCCTGGGAGTCGCTGCCGGGGTGACCCTGTGCAGCTTTGCCCTGTTCAGCAGCTTCGACCTGCTCGGGCGCCACTACACCGGGCATCACTTGCCGGCGCGCCGGGTGCTGCCCCTGGCGTTCGTGTGCTATGCCTTCAACCTCAACTTGAGCGCCTGGGTCGGTGGCATTGCCCTGCGCTACCGGTTGTATAGCCGCCTGGGTCTGAAGGTCTCGACCATTACCCGGATACTCAGCCTGGGACTGTTGACCAACTGGGTAGGCTATTTCGTGGTGGCCGGCAGTTTGTTTGCCTGCGGGTTGCCGAAGTTGCCGGCTGGCATGGAGATCGGCAATACCGGCCTGCGCCTGATCGGTGCCACGTTGCTGCTGGTGGCCGTGGCCTACCTGCTGGCCTGTGCCTTCGCCACGCGTCGCACCTGGCGCTTTGGCAAGCACACTATCACCCTGCCGGGCATCCGCCTGGCGGCGCTGCAAACACTGATGGGGGCCTGCAACTGGGCGCTGATGGCGCTGGTGGTGTTCATCCTGTTGCCCAAAGGGGCAGCCTACCCAACGGTGCTGGCAGTGCTGATGATCAGCAGTATTGCCGGGGTCATTACCCATATTCCGGCCGGGCTGGGCGTACTGGAGACAGTGTTTCTGACCCTTTTGCAGGGCACCTACGGCAAGGGCACGTTGCTGGCGGCGCTGATTGGCTACCGGGCCATCTACTTCCTGCTGCCGCTGCTGATTGCCACGCTGACGTACCTGTTGCTCGAGCGTCTGGCCAGTCAGCGCAGCGCCGGGGAAAGGTCGCAAAGCACCGGTTGAACCGGTTCAAGCATCTCGTACACCTGCTGGACCAGGTCTTCCAGGGCAAAGGGCTTGGTCATCAGGGCCATGCCAGGCTCCAGGACTTCCTGATCGGTCACTTCCTGTTCGGCGAAACCGGTGATGAACAGCACCTTCTGCTGCGGCTGCAACATGCGCATGGCGTTGGCCACCTGTTGGCCGCTGAAGCCACCTGGTAGACCGATATCAGTGATCAGCAGGTCAACCGTGTCCAGCTGTCGATACTGCTGCAACGCCCCATTGGCATCGGCTGCCTCGAACACCTCGAAGCCCTCCTCCTCCAGCGCCTCCTTGATCAGCAAGCGCAAGGTACTCTCATCGTCGACCAGCAGAATGCGTTCGCCATTGGCGCGAGCGTATGTCTTGCGCGCCGAGGCGCTGGCCACCGGCTCCGGCATTTCGCCCACGTAGCGTGGCAGGAGTATCTTCACCCGGGTGCCCTGCCCGGGGCTCGAGTCGATCCATACCCGACCACCCGACTGGCGGACAAAGCCGTAGACCATCGACAGGCCAAGCCCGGTGCCCTGGCCCACCGGCTTGGTGGTAAAGAAGGGGTCAAAGGCGCGCGCCACAATGTCGGCGTTCATCCCATGGCCGTTGTCCTGCACCTGCAACGCAAAGTAATCGCCCGGGCCCAGGCCGTCTTCGCCTTCCAAGGGCAACTCATGGCGTTCGTTGCTGGTGGTGATGCGCAGGCAGCCACCGGCGCCCATGGCATCGCGGGCATTGATGCACAGGTTGATCAGAGCGTTTTCCAGTTGGTTGGCATCGATCAGTACCCACCAGGGCGCGGGTTCGACCTGGACCTGCAAATCGATGTGGGTGCCCACGGTCTGCAGGATCAGGTGCTCGATATCCAGCACCAGTTGGTTGATACAGGCCGGCTTGGGGTCCAGTGCCTGACGCCGGGAAAAGGCCAGCAGGCGATGGGTCAGGGTCGCTGCGCGCTTGGTCGCGCCACGAGCGGCGTCGAGGTAGACGTGCAGGTTGTCCAGGTGCCCCTGGGCAATCCGTCGCTCCAGCAGCTCGAGGCTGCCACTGATGCCGGTCAGCAGGTTATTGAAATCATGGGCCATGCCGCCGGAAAGCTGGCCGATCGCTTCCATCTTCTGGCTTTGGCGCAACAACGCTTCAGCATGTTGCAACGCTTCTTCGCGTTCGCGCTCCTGGGTGATGTCACTGCCAACGGCGGTAAAACCAAGCGCGGAGGGCACCGCCGCCCAGTTGAACCACCGGTAGTGCCCGTCCTTGTGACGCAAACGGCTGACGGTGTTTTCGGTATTCTGGCCGGCGCGCAGACGCTCGATCACCGAGGCGACCTCCTGATGGTCGTCGGCATGCAACAAGTCGATGACCGAGATCTCCAGCACCTCATCTTCACTCCAGCCCAGAACCTGGCTCCAGGCCGGATTGATGGCACTGATGCGCAAGTCCGGCAGGACAATCACCATGATATCGCTGGATAACGCCCAGAACTGGTTGCGGTCGGCGGTACGCTCCTGTACTTGACGTTCAAAGGTGTTGGCCAGATGGCGCCACTGCTGCGCCGACTCGACGCTGGCGGTGGTCTCGATCACCGTATCGAGAAAACCGGCCACCGCGCCGCGCTCGTCACGGATGGGGCTGTAACAGAAGGTGAAATAGGCCTGCTCCAGGCTGCCATTGCGATTGATCATCAACGGGAAGTTCTCGATGAAGATCGCTTCGCCCGACAGGGTACGGAATACCAGGGCGCCGATATTGTCCCAGACCTCGCTCCAGACCTCGTCGAAACCACGCCCCAGCGCCTCGGGCTTGGACCCGAGAATGGGTTTGAAGGCATCGTTGTAGATAGTTACCAGCTGCGGCCCCCAGACCAGGCAACCGGGGAATCTGGACGCCAGCAGCATGTCCACGGCAATGCGCAGTGACGCCGGCCACAGGTGCAAGGGACCCAGGGCAGTTCTGGACCAGTCGTGGTTGCGCACCTTTACACTCATTGATCCTGACATGGGCAAGCTCGGCTGGGGGCTGGGGGTCTGAACAATCGGACCTAGACGCCGATATCTTCGTTCCAGAGTTCAGGGCACTCCTTGATAAAATCGCTCATCAACTTGACGCAGTTATCATTGTGCAGCACCTGCACGTCGACACCGCGGGCCTTGAGCAAGGCCTCTTCGCCCATGAAGGTCTGGTTTTCGCCAACAATGACGCGCTTGATGCCATACAGCAGGATCGCCCCGCTGCACATCGGGCACGGTGACAAGGTGGTGTACAGGGTCGCCTGGGCATAGACGCTGGCCGGCAGGCGACCGGCGTTTTCCAGGGCGTCCATTTCGCCGTGCAGGATCGCACTGCTCTGTTGCACGCGGCGGTTGTGGCCACGGCCGATGATCCGGTTGTCATGGACCAGCACCGAACCGATGGGAATGCCGCCCTCTTGGCGGCCTTTGCTCGCCTCTTCGATGGCCGCTTGCATAAACGCATCCACGTCTTGGGTCATAGTGCTCATCCGTTGGTCGACTCCCTGTGGCAATGCTGACTTTCCTCGCAGGCTAGCATAACGCCAGCGGGGAATGGCATCCATGCCAGTCGCTACTATGCTGAACAGGTTTCTCCTCTGCGACCCGGGCAGTCCGGGTCCGTTCCAGTATAGGGAGCGTTGCGATGAGCAAGAAAATACTGGTGGTGCTGACCAATACGGCCAAATACCCGACGCTTAAACGCGCCACCGGACTGTGGCTGGGCGAGGCAGTGCACTTTGTCGAAAAGGTTGAAAAGGCTGGGTTCAAGGTCGACTACCTGAGCCCGACCGGCGGTTACGTGCCGATTGACCCGCACAGCCTGCAGATGGCGGCGGATATCGACTGGGAGTGGTACCAGAACAAGACGTTCATGAACCGCCTGGGCAAAACCCTGAGCCCCGGAGAGGTCAAGGCCCAGGACTACTGCGCCATTTACTATGCCGGTGGGCATGGCGTGATCTGGGACTTCCCTGACAACAGCGAGCTGCAGGACCTGGCCCGGCGCATCTTCGAGGCTGGCGGTGTAGTGGCGTCGGTGTGCCATGGCGCGGTCGGCCTGCTCAATATCAAGCTCAGTGACAACACCCTGCTGGTCAAGGATCGCGAGGTAACCGGTTTTTCCGACACGGAAGAGAAACTGGTGGAACTGGACAAAGTGGTTCCGTACCTGACCGAAACCGAGCTCAAGGCCCGTGGCGGGTTGTACCTCAAGGCCGAAGAGCCCTGGCAGGCCTTCGCTATTGCCGACCAGAAGGAAGGACGCCTGATTACCGGCCAGAACCCCGCATCAGGGAGCGCGGTGGCTGAACTGGTCGTGGCCGCGCTGAAAAAACACTGAGGCGCTTACCCGGATTGCCGATTGGTACTTCACCCCGGGTAAACGCGGCCTACAGCCGCCGCTGATCGCACTCTTTATGCTGACGAGTATCGCCCGGCCAGGACGGTCGGGTTCCTGTTCAGCATAGAGGTGCAATCATGGCTCCACCCCGCATTGCCGGCCGCAGCCTGCTCGAGTTTCTGATAACCCTGCTGATCGGCCTGGCGCCCGTAGCATGTGGGCTGCTGGTGCTGGCAGTGCAGGTCGAACGCAAACAGGAAGAAACCGCCGAGGTGTCCGCCATTGAGGCCATTTATGCCATCGACCGAGTCATTGATGCCATGCACAGCAGCAGCATTGCCGTGCTCGGGCTGGCCGGACAACGCTGCGAGAAAGTCCTGCCGACCTTGCGCCAGGAAGCCTTGAAGCAACCCAGCGTGCGTTCGCTGGTGCTGGTCAAGGAAAACCGAGGCTATTGCAGTACCCTGCTTGGCACCTTCGATACGCCAATCGACCCGGGCAGCTACTTCAACCAGCGTCTGCGCCTGGACATGCACAACGAAATCACTCCGAACACGCCGGTACTGCACTATCGCCTGCAGGATTATCCTATGGGCGTTGTTGCCATCAGCGATGCGCGCACCCTGCAATCGGAGCTGCAAGGCTTCAAGAATGGCATCGTCCTGGCCCTGCAGTTCGGCAGCGAATTCGTCTGGGCAAGCGGCAGCGGCGCCGCCGCTCAGGTGCCAAATCATGAAGAAGACAACCAACGCATGGTCTCGGATAAATACGGCTACACCGTGCATGCCGGTTACCCCGATGGCCACACCCGCAAGATCCTGATCCAGGCCATGTCCTCCACCGCGCCCTCATTGCTGCTGGTCGGCATCCTCACCGCTGCGGTGGCTTACTGGGGCTTGTTCAGGCAACGCCGCAAACCTTCCTTGCCGACGTTCTGATCGCCCATGAAAAAGGCCATTGAGCAAACGCTCAATGGCCTTTTTCAGTTACTGCCAGGATCAATCGGTGCTCAGCACACCGCGACGAACCTGGTCACGCTCGATCGACTCGAACAAGGCCTTGAAGTTACCTTCACCGAAGCCATCGTCACCCTTGCGCTGGATGAATTCGAAGAACACCGGGCCCATCAGGGTTTCCGAGAAAATCTGCAGGAGCAGGCGCTTGTCACCGGCCTCGGAAGAGCCGTCGAGCAGGATGCCACGACTCTGCAGCTCGCCAACCGGCTCACCGTGACCTGGCAGACGACCTTCGAGCATTTCGTAGTAGGTGTCTGGCGGCGCGGTCATGAAGCGCATACCGAGTTTCTTCAGGGCGTCCCAGCTCTCGAGCAGGTTGTCGCAGAGGAAGGCCACGTGCTGGATGCCTTCGCCGTTGAACTGCATCAGGAACTCTTCGATCTGCCCGGCGCCCTTGGACGATTCTTCGTTCAGCGGGATACGGATCATGCCATCGGGCGCGGTCATGGCCTTGGAGGTCAGGCCGGTGTATTCGCCCTTGATGTCGAAGTAACGGATCTCGCGGAAGTTGAACAGCTTCTCGTAGAAGCCGGCCCAGTAGGCCATGCGTCCGCGGTAAACGTTGTGGGTCAGGTGATCGATGATCTTCAGGCCCGCACCGACCGGATGACGATCGACACCTTCGATGAAGTTGAAGTCGATGTCATAGATCGAGCTGCCTTCCTCGAAACGGTCGATCAGGTACAGCGGCGCGCCGCCAATGCCCTTGATCGCCGGCAGACGCAGCTCCATCGGGCCGGTTTCGATTTCCACCGGCTGGGCGCCCAGTTCCAGAGCGCGGGCATAGGCTTCGTGGGCGTTACGCACACGGAAGGCCATGCCGCAGACCGATGGACCATGCTCGGCGGCGAAGTACGACGCGACGCTTTTCGGTTCGTTGTTCAGGATCAGGTTGATACCGCCCTGGCGGTACAGGTGCACGTCTTTGGAGCGGTGGGAAGCCACCTTGGTGAAACCCATGATCTGGAAGATCGGTTCCAGGGCGCCCGGGGTCGGCGATGCGAACTCGATGAATTCAAAGCCCATCAGGCCCATCGGGTTTTCAAAGATATCAGCCATGCTCGTTTCCTCATCATCAAAGCGGGTAAATAACGGTTGTTAATTGCTATAGATGTCGAGCAGGCGTGGTGGCGCGCAAGAGATGCCCCTCACACTTCTGGCGAGGTAGTCACCATAAATCAGCTTGAACCCATGACACTTCATATGGACCCATTCTCGGCGGGTTGATTCCCCGAAGGTGGAGAACCTTATTATTGTATGCGTAACGTGATTCTACAGTGCGTAAACCAATTTGTCCGCACTTTAGTTGACGCCCGAGCGTTGACGAACGGCTATCCTAGGCACACAGCCGTTTTCATTCCCCGCCCTTACAGGTTAGCCGCCATGCCGCTCACGGTAAAACGCCCCGGACGCTGGACCTTGCGCGCCCTGCTGCCGTGGGCGGTTGGCGCCGTACCGGTGCTCTGCGGCCTGGCGATCATGCACCTGCAGGCCGAGCGCGAGCTTGACGCCCGCAGCCAGGCCACGGCGCAGCAGGTGGTGGCCCAGGTGGAACTGATCCTCGACAACATCTCCGGCGCGGCCAAGTCGCTGCTGCCGCTGGCCGGGCTGCCGTGCATGGAGGAAAAACTGGCCTTGCGCGATCAGGTCACCCGCCGCTCCTTCGTGCGCTCCACCAACCTGGTGTACCGCAACGAGCTGTATTGCAGCTCGTTGTTCGGCCCATACAGCGAACCGGTCAACGCCAGCGACTATGTCGACGGCAAACTCTGGCTGATGAACGGCAACTCAGTGACCCCGGGCCATCCGTTGCTGGTGTATCGGGCCCATGAGGGCGAGCGTGGCGCCATCAGCACCGTCGATGGCGACCACCTGCTCACCGCCCTGCGCCTGATCGGCCCGCACACCCAGTTGCGGCTACAGGTCGGCCGTTACTGGATGGGCAAGGACGGTCTGGTGCACGAAGGGATCGCCCCCTGCGCCGCAGTGGCGCCGGTGCGGCTCTCCTCCAGCCACTACCCGTTCTCGATTTACAGCGGCTATGAAGCGGGCAAGGTCGGCCAGGTGATGCGCGACGAGTACCCTGCCCTGTTCGGCTTGCTGGTGTTTCTCGGGGTGATTGCCGGCGCCGTGTGCCGCTGGATGCTGCGCCGCGCCAGCTCGTCGCGGGCCGAGTTGCAGCGGGCCATGGAGGCCAACGAATTTTTGCCATACTTCCAGCCGGTGGTGCGCAAGGGCGATTATCGCTGGGCCGGCGCCGAAGTATTGATGCGCTGGCAGCACCCGCGCGAAGGCCTGGTGCGCCCCGATCTGTTCATCCCCTACGCCGAGCACAGCGGCCAGATCGTGCCGATGACGCGCATCCTCATGCGCCGCACCGCCGAGTTGCTGGCGCCACATGCGCCATTGATGGAGGATGGCTTTCATGTCGGCATCAACATCACCGCCGATCATTGCCAGGACCTGGCCCTGTACGACGATTGCCGGGACTTTCTCGCTGCCTTCCCGCCCGGGCGCGTCCTGCTGACCCTGGAGCTGACCGAACGCAAGCTGATCGCCCCCAGCGAGGTCACCCAGACGTTGTTCGCCAAACTCCACGAACTGGGGGTGATGATCGCCATCGACGACTTTGGCACCGGACAGTCCAGCCTCAGCTATTTGCGCCAGTTCAAGGTCGATTACCTGAAGATCGACCAGAGTTTCGTCGCCCTGATCGGTGTCGACGCCCTGTCGCTGCACATTCTCGACAGCATCATCGAACTGTCGGCCAAGCTTGAGCTGGGCATCGTCGCCGAAGGTGTGGAAAACCAAACCCAGCGGGATTACCTGGCGCGCCACAACGTCGACTTCCAGCAGGGTTACCTGTTTGCCCGGCCCATGCCGATCGAGGGCTTTGTCGCGGCCCTCGCAGCCCAGGCCGAAGCCGCACCGCAGGTGGCGGAGGTTGCCGGTTAGGCCTGTGCCCTGAGATCATCGCGGGTTCCCCGCTCTGTCAACATTCCCACCGAGGCATTTGTGTCAAAAGGCATTGTTACATCGGTCACGGCGTCGTTCCTGTTCGCCGTGATGTACTACTACACCTCGCTGCTCACCCCGCTCGATGGCGAGGAGGTGTTCGGCTGGCGCATGCTCCTGACCCTGCCCTGCGTCACCCTGTTCATGCTGTTTACCCGTGACTGGCCGCTGGTCACTGGCCTGCTCGCGCGGGTGCGGCGCAAGCCTTTGCTGGTGCTCGGCCTGCTGGGGACATCATCGTTGATGGGCGTGCAGCTCTGGCTGTTCCTCTGGGCGCCATTGCACGGGCGCAGCCTGGAAGTGTCGCTGGGCTATTTTCTCTTGCCGCTGACCATGGTCCTGACCGGTCGGCTGGTCTATGGCGAACGCCTGTCGCGGCTGCAGAAAGTGGCGGTGGCCTGCGCGATCACCGGTGTCGGCCATGAGCTTTACCAGCACGGCAGCTTTGCCTGGGAAACCCTGCTGGTGGCCGGGGGCTATCCGTTGTACTTCGTACTGCGGCGCAAATGCGCTACCGACCATCTGGGCGGCTTGTGGGCCGACATGTGCCTGTTGCTGCCCGCAGCGCTGTACTTCGTCATTCAAGGGCCGCTGTCAGCCCAGGACCTGGCCGAACATCCGGGGCTGTACGGCCTGATTCCGCTGCTTGGGGTGATCAGCGCCCTGGCGCTGATCTGTTATGTGCTGGCCAGCCGCCTGCTGGCCTTCAGCCTGTTCGGCCTGCTCAGCTATGTCGAACCTGTGTTGCTGGTGGCCGTGGCCCTGCTCCTGGGCGAGACCATTGGCCCCGACCAGTGGCTGACCTACCTGCCGATCTGGCTGGCGGTGCTGGTGTTGATCGCAGAAGGCGTCAGGCACCTGCTGCGTCAACGGCGGCGTTCGGTGTAAGGCGCACTTCCCGCACGCGGCGCTCTTCCACCGCGACCACGGTCATCTTCCAGTGGTCCCACACCAGGCTGTCGCCGACCATCGGCAAACGATCAAGTAGGCTCATGACCAGGCCGGCGAGGGTCTGGTAGTCCTCGGTGGGCTTGGCGGCAAAACCGGTGCGCGCGTGAATCTGGCTAAGGTTCAGGGCGCCGCTGACGACAAAGCCCTGCTCGTCTTCGACGATGCCCGGCCCTTCCACTTCACTGGCATCGGGCAATTCACCGGCGATGGATTCAAGGATGTCGGTCATGGTCAGCACCCCGGTGAAATCACCGAACTCGTTGACCACGAAGGCAATGTGCGTCGACTGGCTGCGCATCTGCTCCAGGGCATTGAGGATGCTGAAACTCTCCAGCAGGTTCAATGGCGCCCGGGCCAGGCTTTCCAGGTCCGGCTGATTGCCAGCCAGCAACTCCTTGAGCAGCTCCTTCTTGTGCACGAAGCCCAAGGGTTCTTCGATGCGCCCCTCACGAATCAACGGCAGGCGCGAGTAGGACGAATGCATCAGAGCAGTACGAATCGCCTCGGCCGGCTGTGCCAGGTCGATGGCATCGACCTTGGCGCGAACCGTCATCACGGTCTTGATCGGCCGCTCTGCAAGGTTCAGCACGCCGCTGATCATCACCCGCTCACGGCGGTCGAACAGCACCTGTTCTTCGCCACCCTCGACCAGGTCGGCAATCTCCTCGCCGACGTCATCAGCCTCCACCCTGCGCCCACCCAGCAGGCGTAGTACCGCGTGGGCAGTGCGCTCACGCAGCGGCCGGTGTTGTTGCAAGCTGCGCTTGCGGCGGGCCCGGGCCAACTGGTTGAACAGCTCGATGAGGATCGAGAACCCGATAGCGGCATACAGATAGCCTTTTGGAATATGAAAGCCCAGGCCCTCGGCGGTCAGGCTGAAGCCGATCATCATCAAGAAGCCCAGGCACAGCATGATCACTGTCGGGTGATTGTTGACGAAGCGGGTCAACGGTTTGCTGGCAACGATCATGATGCCGATGGAGAAGATCACCGCGATCATCATGATCGACAGCTCCTCGACCATGCCCACGGCGGTGATTACCGCGTCCAGGGAGAACACCGCGTCAAGCACCACGATCTGCGCGACAATCGGCCAGAACGCGGCGTGACGCAGGCTGCCGTTGTTCTGGGCAACATGCCCTTCAAGGCGCTCATGCAGCTCCATGGTGGCCTTGAACAACAGGAACACACCACCGAAGAGCATGATCAGGTCACGGCCCGAGAAGCTCTTGTCGAACACCTCGAACAGCGGCGCGGTAAGGGTCACCATCCACGAGATACTGGCCAGCAGGCCCAGGCGCATGATCAACGCCAGCGACAAGCCGATCACCCGCGCACGGTCGCGCTGATGGGGCGGCAGTTTGTCGGCAAGGATGGCGATGAACACCAGGTTATCGATACCCAGTACCAGTTCCAGCACAATCAGCGTGGCAAGGCCCAGCCAGGCCGTGGGGTCGGCTAGCCATTCCATGGGCGATCACTCATGTGCGAGAACGGACGGGAGACGTCACAAGGACGGGAGAATGGCCGGGACGGCCGGGTACTGGGGGGCTCCGAAAACGAAGTCATATCAACCTGAAATCAATTGGGGATGTGATCCTACAATTGCAGCAGGCTTTTCTCACAGCGTGAAACTATTTCAAATTCTGTAAGCGTTGAGCGGCGCCGGGTGCCCAAGCCGCAATTCAATAGCGCAGGCTCAACAGCTGCCCGCCCAGACCACAGCCGATCACCACCAACCACGGCGGCAGCTTGCAGAACATCAGCGCCACCAGGGCCAGCAGCGCCAGGGCAACGTCCAGGGGCTGGAGGATGGCGCTGGTCCACACCGGCTGATACAGCGCCGCCAGCAGCAGCCCCACCACCGCCGCATTGATGCCCAGCATCGCCGCCTGCATGCGCTGGTTGCTGCGCAGGCGCTCCCAGAACGGCAGCGCAGCGAACACCAGCAGAAACGACGGGGTAAAGATTGCCAGCAGGCACAGCACCGCCCCCAGCCAAGCGGACTGCGGGCCGTGCATCGAGGCGCCAAGAAAGGCGGCGAAGGTAAACAACGGGCCTGGCACTGCCTGGGTGGCGCCATAGCCCGCCAGAAACGTTTCGTTGCTGACCCAACCGTTGGGGACCACTTCGGCCTGCAGCAATGGCAGCATTACGTGGCCGCCACCGAACACCAGAGAGCCGGTGCGATAGAAGGCATCGATCATGCTCAGGGTCGGGCTGGCCGAAAGTTCGGCCAGCAGCGGCAAAGCCATTAACAGGGCAAAGAACACCAGCAACCAGAGGCAGCCTGCGCGCTGGCTGACGGTAATCGGCAAGGGATCGTGTTCGGCGCTTTTGTCCGGTTTGAACAGCACCAGGCCAGCGATGCCCGCTGCGCCGATTACCGCTACCTGCGCCCAGGCTGCGGGCATCAGCAGCACCAGGCAAGTGGCAACGGCCATCAGTAACATCCGTGGCACATCCGGGCACAGGTTGCGAGCCATGCCCCAGACCGCCTGGGCGACGATCGCCACCGCCACCACTTTCAGGCCATGAAGGATGCCGGCGGGAACAGCCTCGGCGTACCCGGCGAGCCCCAGGCCAAGCAGAATCAGGGCCAATGCCGAAGGCAGGGTAAACCCCGCCCAGGCCGCCAGCGCCCCGGCATACCCTGCGCGCGACAACCCCAGGGCGATGCCGACCTGGCTGCTGGCCGGCCCCGGGAGGAACTGGCAAAGCGCCACAAGATCGGCATAGTTGCGCTCGCTCAGCCAGCGGCGACGCCTGACGAACTCGTCGCGAAAGTAGCCCAGATGGGCGATGGGGCCGCCGAAGGAGGTCAGCCCCAAGCGCAGGAAAATCAGGAAAACCCGCCATGGCGTGTGATCGTTGGGGTGGGGCATGGGAGGCTCGATTCAGCGGACTATGCCCATCTTGCCAGCGATGACGCCGGTGCAGCCAGCACATCAGTGGTTGCCCGCGATGAGGCCGGTTCAGAACGCCTTGCTGGCACTCACCACCACGGTCGCCGAGCACAGGTCATCATAGCCATACCAACCCGTGCATTCGCTCTTCGACAGGTCGGTGTCGATGTAGCTCAGCCCCCAGGTGACGCCGACGAACTCGCGACTGAGCTTGGCCTCCCACTCATAGTACGTATTGCGCTCATCGCCACTGGCCGACCAGAACGCCGGGTCTTTGACATCGTTGCGCCCTGCCCGCAACTCCAGGCCCACTTCGCCTGGCAAGGCGAAGCTGTAGGCAACATAGCTGTACAAGGTGTCCTGGTCCTTGCCAAAGGCATTCGGCGCATCGCTTGAGTAGTAGGCGCCCAACTTGAGCCCATAGAGGTCGACAATGGCGTAGACCTCGCTCATGTTGAACTGGCCTTCCTTGGGGTAGCTGTACTTGAGGTAGCCAAGGTCGAGGCTGATGGCATCGGTGGCCTGCCAGTACCAGCCGGCGAAGTACTCGAGCTCCTGACGGGTTTTGTAGTCGAAGCCGAAATCCACTGTCGAGGTCCAGGCGCCCAGGTACAGGCCAGTGCTGTGCAGCAGCGTCGCACCGGCCTGCAGAGCCGGGTCGCCGAGGCTTTGCGAGATACCGCGGGAGCGGTAGTCGCTGGTGGCGGCAAGGCTCATGTCGAGGCTGAAATCATCGTTGAGTGTCATTGCCTGGGCCGTCAGCGGCGCCAGGCAGGCGAAAGCAATGAGCAAGCGTGTGTTCATACCAGACCCTTGTTGTTATGAGTGTGCGGGTAACGGCGCGGTCAGGACTCGCTGGCGTACACCTGCTTGCCGGCGAAGTAGGTCTTGAGCACCTTGGTGTCGAACAGCTCCTGGGCGCTGACCTTGAACACATCACGATCAAGCACGATCAGGTCGGCCTGCTTGCCGGGCGCCAGCGAGCCGATCTGCCGCTCCAGGCGCAGGGCTTTGGCGGCGTTGAGGGTGTAGGCCTGGAACATTAGCTGGCGATCGACGCTTTCTTCGGCGTTGAGCACACCCAGCGGGCCCTTGCGGGTCATGGCCTGGGCAATGGCATTCCACGGATTGGGGCTGGACACCGGCCAGTCGCTGGCACCGGCGATCACCGCACCGGCCTGCTGCAACGAGTGCGCCGGGTATTGGTAGGCGTAGGCCTGAGCGCTGACGTAGGGTTTGACCAGCTCGACGGTGTAGTTCTCGGCGGTCGCCCACAGCAGTTGCATGGAGGCAATCACCCCCAGTTGCTGGAAGCGTGCAAAGTCCTTGGGGTCGACCATCTGCAGGTGGCTGATGCTGTGAGCCAGCGGCTTGCCCTGCAGCGTGCGCGCATAGGCCACGCCGTTGAGCGATTCGCGCACCGCCCGGTCGCCGACCGCGTGCATGTGCACGATCCAGTTGCGCTGCTCGGCCGCAGCCACCAGCTCGCCGAAGTGCTCCGGCTCGATCAGCAGTTGGCCGTTCTTGTGGCTGTTGCTGTACGGGGTGATGACCGCCGCCGTCTGCCCGGGATATTCCAGCACGCCATCGACGAACACCTTGATGCCCGGGAAACTCAGGTTGGGCACGCCCTCGAACTGCTTCATGACCCGGGCCAGCACCTCAAGGTCCGCCGGCCGGCTCTTGGGGTTGGTGATCATCAACGCAGCGACATGGGCATTGAGCTCGCCCCGCTCGGCCAGTGCCCGGTACAACGGTAACACGCCAACGGTCTTCGCCGTGGCCTTGAAATCGAACAGCGAATCGCCACTGCCGGCATTGGCTGCGGCATCCATCCAGGCGGTAACGCCGTACTGGTTGTTGACCCTGACCGCCTCGCGCGCGGCCTTGAGCATCACCTCCTGGCTGGCGGCGGGGATCTGGCTGCGTACCTGGTCCCAACGCGCTTCGGCAAAGTAGCCGTTGGGGCTGAAGTCGGCCTCATGCCCGACATAGCTGCGGTCTTGCTCAGACAGGCCTTTGACCAGCGCAGCATCGATCTGCAAACGCTTGAGCATGGCCTGGTTGGCCCAGCCGGTATGGCCGTCGATGCCACTGAGCACCAACGGCTGGCTGGCCCAGCGGCCCTGGTTGAACAACTGGCCAAGTTCGCGGCTGTTGTCCCAGTAGGCCGAACTCACCCCGGCAATGCTGATCACATCGCCCGCCTTGCCACGGCCCTGTTCAACCTCGGCGAGGATCCACTGCTCAAGCTCGGGCAGCGGCTTGACCTCATCCGCCAAATTGGCGCCGAGGCTGTCGAAGGCCGCTACCACCGGGTGGCTGTGGCTGTCGATCATGCCGGGCATCAGTACCTTGCCGGCCAGGTCGATGCGTTGCGTGTGGGCATCGGCCAGGGCCTGGATCTGCGCGTCGCTGCCCACTTGCAGGACCTTGCCATCCTTGACCGCAACCGCCTGCACCAGGCCCTGGCCGGGTTCGCCGGTAAACACCTTGCCGTTGAACAGCACCAGGTCCGCAGCAGCCAAGGCCGGCAGCGAAGCACAGGCCAGCGCAGTGACCAATAGCGTGGGAATCAATCGTTGCATTGCAGCGCTCTCTTGTTGTTATAGGGACGGGATTCACCCTATAGAGCGCAGCGCGGCAATGGACCTCTGCAAATGAGGAGGGTCAGGCAGTTTTTTCCGCCACCGGCATCGACAAGCGCAAGGCCACACCCAGCTCCACCTTGCTCTTGACCCCCAGTTGCACGTAGCAATTGCGCAGGTAGGTGCGCACGGTCGCCGGGCTCAAGGACAGCATCCGGGCGATTTCCTTGTACGAGTGCCCCGCGGCAAACAGCATGGCTGCGGTGCGCTCGCGGGGGGCCAACAACACTCCCGGTGGTGGCGCTTCCAGCGACAGGATCACATGCTCACCGTTGCCGCTGAGGGTCAGGCTGCTACGACCCAGGCGCATCACACAGGGTGCCCTGGCCAGTTGCGCGCTGACTTCGGGCGGCAGCAGCGAGCCGCTCCAGCCCGGCAATGCTTGCTCGATCGCCGTGCACACACGCGCGCCCACATACAGCAGGCTGCCATCGAGGCGAGCGATGGCAAAATCGCTGGCGGCGTTGCCGGTACCCAGGCGGATCATGTCCTGCACCTGAAAGCGCCACAGTTGCAGCAGGTGCTCGCAGAAGGCCGCGAACAACCCATCCTCACTTTCGCAAAACGCAGTGTCGTGTTCACCGCGGTACAGGCAGACGTAGAAATTCAGGCCGCTTTGCGGCAGCTCGAAGGTGATACACATCAGGTGGTAGAGGTCGTAACGGCGAGCAAAGACATTGACCGCCTCGTTGGGGTCGGTGAATTCACTGTCGCGCACCACCTGCCCGGGCCGGGCCAAGGTAGCGTGGGCGAAGCAGTCGATATCGGCGACCTCGCTCCATTCACGGGCAAAAGCTGGCGGCAGGTCGATGCGCCCGTGCATCCAGCTTTGCGGCGCTGCGTTGGCGCCCGCGCCAGACATCTCGCCCCACCAGGCCGAGGCAAACGGCACGATCGAGCGAAACGCCTGCAGGCCTTCGGCGATGAAATGCGAGCCGCCACGCTCGCGGGCAAGGCTGGCCAGTTGCAGGACACAACGATTGAATGCATTGAACCGGGTACTGCTGAGCATTGGCCAACCCCGTTTACTGCCGATCTGTGGCGCCGACAGTGCCACAGCGGGCGCGATAGCGTCCAGCTCGGCCCAGGGCCGCTAAGCGGCCCATCGCCGGCAAGGCCGGCTCCTACAGGGGCTACAGATCAGCAGTCGTAAGTCATCTCCAGGGACGCCACCCGCTCCTGCCCGTAGTAGCAACCAAAGGAGTAGTTGCAGTCCGAGACATACTCGCGGTCAAACAGGTTCTGTACGTTCAGGCTGGTCTGCAGCCCGCGCAGGCTCGGGTCGAGCTTGCCCAGGTCGTAGCGCAGGGTGGTGTCGTAGACCACGAACGATGGCACGTCGAAGGAGTTGGCCGAATCCCCCGGTTTGCGCCCGGTATAGCGCGCGCCGGCGCCGACGGTCAGGCCATTGAGCGCCGCCTGGCTGAAGTGGTAATCGGCCCACAGGGTGGCCGACACCGGCGCTTGCGCCTCGGAACGGTTGCCCTCATCGCCATAGTTGCTCTTGGTGTAGAACGAGTCGATGTAGGTGGCCGCCGCCAGCACGTCGAGGTTGTCGAGGCTGGTCTTGAGTTCCAGCTCAATACCGCGCGAGCGCACTTCGCCGTCCTGGCTTTCGTACTCGGGGTAGAGCTTGTCGCCGGTCTTGACGTTCTTCTGGGTCAGCTCGAACACCGAGGCGGTGATCAGGGTCTTGTCCAACGGCTGGTACTTGACGCCGATTTCATACTGCTCGCCCTCGGTCGGCTCGAAGGCCTTGGCGCCCCGCTGCGGTGCGCTGGTACCGAGGGTCGGCAGGAACGACTGCGAGTAGCTGACATAGGGCGCCAGGCCAAACTCGGTGAGATAGGTCAGCCCTACCCGGCCGGTGAACTTCTGATCGTTCTGTTCGGTGATGGTCCGCGCCAGCAGGTCCTTGTTCTCAACCTTGGCCCAGTCCTGGCGGCCGCCGAGGGTGAGGATCCACTGGTCAAGCTTGATCTGGTCCTGCACATACAGGCCGGTCTGGCCGATGGTGTTATCCCACTTGGTGGTCAGCTCCGGCACCACATCGTCGGTGGGGTAGTTGCTCGGGTTGTACAGATCGACCGGGGCCACGCCATAGGCGTTGTAGCCAGTGTACTTGCGGTTGAAGCGGCGATAGTCCAGGCCTACCAGGGTGGTGTGCTGCAGGCGGCCGGTGTCGAACTTGAACTCCAGGTTGTTATCGATGGTGTAGGCGGTGTTGTGCTGACGCCAGTCGAGCTTGGTGCGGGTGGCATGGGTCTGGTCGATCACACCGGTGTCGGCATCGCTGACGAAGCCACGCAGATAGAAGCCCTTGTAGCGGTCGCGGATGTCGATATAGCGCGCGGTCTGGCGGTACTTGAGGTCGTCGCTGAAGGCGTGGGTGAAGTCATAGCCCAGCACATACTGGTCGCGCCGGTAGTCGTTGTAATGGGAGTCGCCCAGAAACGCGTCGCGGTCGATGCGCTGGCCATTGGGGCCGCGATCGAGCGAGCCGACTTTCGGCAGGGCCTGGTAATCGGCCAGGCCGTCATCGCGCTGCATCTGGGCATACAGGGTCAGCGCGGTGTCTTCGTTCGGCGCCCAGGTCAGGCTCGGCGCCAGCAGCATGCGCTGGCTGTTGGTGTGGTCGAGCTGGTCGTTGCCCTTTTTCGCTACGCCCACCAGGCGGTAGCTGAGGGTGCCGGCCTCATCCATCGGGCCACTGACGTCAATGGCGCCGTTGACCCGGCTGTAGCTGCCCAGGCCAAACTTGACCTGGTTGCGCTGCTCGCGGGTCGGCCGCTTGGAGACCATGTTGACGATACCGCCCGGCTGGTTCTGGCCGTACAGCACCGACGCCGGGCCCTTGAGCACTTCGATGCGCTCCAGGGTGTAGGGGTCGATCTGCGGCGCGCCACCCAGGCTGCCGGCGTACGGCAGGTAGGCGCCGTCCAGGTACAGCGGGGTTGGCGCGAAGCCGCGGCTGGTGATCTCGTCGGCAATGTTATTGCGGTCGGTGAAGCCGTTGACGCCCAAGCCCGGGGTGTAGCGCAGGGCCTGGGTCAGGTTGCGCGCACCCTGGGTTTCTACCTGGGCGGCGGTGACCACGTTGACGGCCTGGGGGATTTCCAGGATCGGCGTGTCGGTCTTGGTACCGGTGGCACTGCGGGTGGCGACATAGCCGTCGACCGGTCCATAGGCTGACTCGACGGCCTTGCCGTTGATGCTGGTGGCGTCCAGTTGCACGCTGGCGTCATCGCCCGCACCTGGCAGCAGCGAGTAGCTGCCGCTGTCCTGGCGCACCCGTTGCAGGTTGCTGCCGGCCAGCAGTTGGCGCAAGCCGGCCTCGACGCTGTAACGGCCATGCAACCCTGGCGATTGCCGGCCACGGGTATCGGCCGGCTGGAACGACACGGTCACCCCGGCGCTGGCGGCAAAGCGGGTCAGCGCCGACTCAAGGGAACCTGCGGGAATATCGAACTGGCTTTCAACGCGGGTGTTGGCCCAGGCCGGTGCAGCAACCAACAAAGTGGCGCCGGCCCCTGCCAGGGCCGAGCCGAACAGCGCGACCTGGACGGCACGGCGCAAAGGGGTGAGTACGCGGAGGTTGCGGGTGGAGTCTGGATTACAAGGGGACATGCAGTTTCCTTTCGCCCGTTGGCAGTGGTGGTGGCGTCTGAGGCGCCTCTACCTACAAGTCGAATGAGAATCTGAATCAACACCCCCCTTGTGAAAATATTTTTCCGCAGCGGTTCAGGCCGGTTCCACCCTGACCCAGTAGCGGCTGAACTGGCGAATGCGCACCGGCAAGGTGCTGCTCAGGTTGGTGAGGATATGGTCGCTGTTGCCCAGCTGGAAAGCCCCGGAAATCCGCAGGCCTGCAACCGCCTGGGCACAGCCCAGGTGCCCGGGCCGGTAGCGCTGCAGTTCGTTGATGAAGTCGTCCAGGCGCCAGTCGTGCACCACCAGCAAGTCACGCAGCCAGGCATCGGCATCGGGGTTGGCCGCTTGCAACGGGCTGATCGTGACGCGATCAAAGCTCAGTTGCTGGCCGGCGTCGACCCGCACGGGCGGGTACAGATCACGGCCGCAGCGTACTTCCACGGCATGCTCCTGCACGCTCACCTGGGTGCGTTCGGCGTCGCGACGGACGATAAAGCGCGTGCCCAGCGCACGAATGCTGCCTTCATCGGTATGCACGATGAAGGGCCGGGCCTGGGTATCTTTTGCCGTCTCGATGAGGATCTCGCCGCTGTGCAGACGCAGTTCGCGCAGCGAGTCGCTGTAGCGGATATCCACCGCCGTGGCGGTGTTCAGGTGCAACAGGCTGCCATCCTGCAGACGCACGCGCCGTCGCTCGCCGGTGCCGGTGCGCTGGTCGGCCATCAAGCTCGGCAACGGCGTGGTGTGCCAGGCCAGGGTCCCTGCCCCGCCTGCGGCCAGCAGCAACGACAGCACCTTGAGCACTTCGCGGCGCTTGGCCTGGGTACTGGCCAGCATCGGCCGGGCGACACCCGAACTGACCTGGGCAAAGGTGCCCTGCACCCGCTGCAAGCGCTCCCAGGCCTGGCGGTGGCGCGGATCACCCGCCAGCCATTGCTGATGGGCAAGCCGCGTCGCCGGGTCTGGCACTTCGCAGCGCAGTTCGACAAACCAGTGGGCAGCCGCTTCGAGGGTGGCGCGATCCAGGCGCTGGGCGTTCACCGCTCAGTCCTCGGCCAGCAGCATGCAATGGGTCAGTGCGCGCACGGCGTGTTTCTTTACCGTGTTCACCGCCAGGTTCTGGCGTCGGGCGATTTCCACGTAGCTCAGCCCATCGAGCTGGGCCATCAGGAAAATTTCGCGGGTTCTGCTGCCCAGACCGTCGAGCATGGCATCGATTTCCATCAGGGTCTCAATGACCAGGGCACGGGTTTGCGGCGAGATGTCCAGCAGTTCGGGGCGTGCGGCGAGGGTTTCGAGGTAGGCCTGCTCCAGTGCGCGGCGGCGGAACAAGTCGATCATCAGGCTGCGCGCCACGGTGCTCAGGTAGGCCCGTGGCTCACGCAGTTCGGGCGCCTTGCGCAGGGTCAGGACGCGGATGAAGGTGTCCTGGGCCAGGTCCGCGGCATGCTCGCGGCAGCCCAGGCGCTTGCGCAGCCAGCCGCACAGCCACGGGTGATGCTCCTCATACAGCGAATGCACGGCGAGTTGCAGCGAAGGGTCAGCGCTGGACATGGAGGCGGCCTGGGCAAAGTTATCTGGTAATGAATCTCATTCATTATAGGTAGATCCAAATTTGCCAGGCAAGCCGGATTGCAGTTGCCGTTCTATCCACCAGGACAGCGGCAGGGTCAGCAACAGGATTGCCGCAAGGCTGATCACTGCCGCGCGGATGCCGGATGCATCGCCAACACCGCCAAACACCACCGGCGCCAGGGCGCCACCGCCAATAGTGCCGGTGTAGAACAGGGCGAAGGCCTGATCGCGTCTGCCCGCCCCCGCCAGCTCCGGCACCACGCCGTACAACACCGACGAGGTGCCGTTGAGCACCAGGCCCAGCAGCGGTAATAACACGAGCATCGGCGTCAGCGGCAAAAACAGCATCAGCACGATCAGCAGCGCCGTCAGCAACTCGGTGCACCACACGGTTTTCATCATGCCGATACGCGCGCCGAGGTAGCCGCACAGCAGCTTGCCGAAGGCGCCGCCGACGAACAGCAGCATCAACGCCAGACCGATACCGGCAGAGCCTGCACCCTTGCCCTGCAGCAAGAACGGCAGAAACGTCAGAAACCCCATGCGCACTGCGCTGTCGAGGGTGCCGGTCAGCAGCAACGCCGCCAGGCCGCTGCTGGAGTCGATGCCACCGGCAGTGACGGATTTTTGCCGGCGCGCCGTCTTTGATGTGTGCGGCTCAATCAGCCACCAGAGCACAGCGGCAGCAGCCAGGCCCAGAATGCCCAACACGGTGACGCTGGTTTGCCAGCTGGTTACCACCAGCAGCAAACCGACCCCGGCGGGCACCAGCATCTTGCCGATATCACCGGCGAAATTGTAGTGCGCCAGCGCCTCCTTGACCCCGCCGCCCGCCTCGTAGCTGTCGGTGACCAACGACGATGCCAGGGGGTGCTGGGTGCTGGCGCCCAGGCCGCCCAGCAGTAACGCGAACAACAGCATGCCCAGACCATCCGCCTGCCCGGCCACCAGATAGGCCAGCCCGGCCAGGGCGGTGCCGCCGACTAGCAGTCGCTCCCGGCCCCAGCGTTTTGCCGCGCGGCTGGCGAGCAATTGCAGGCCGGCCATCATCCCGGCATAGGCACCACGCAGCAGCCCGACCTGGGCGAAGCTCAGGGCAAACTGCGCCTGCCACAGTGGCAGCAATACATAGATGACATCGGTGAGGCCATCGTGCACAGCGTGGGCCATGCTGGCGGCAAACAGAGATCGGCGGCGGGTGTTCATGCAATAAAGGCTCAGGCGGGAAGACCAGCGCCTTTATAGATCACCGTTTTTGCTCAGCACCAATACCGATTTCAGACCGATTGATACCCGGTCAGTACACCGCGCCCACCGGGTAAACGAACGCGTTGACGTCATAGAACGGCGTGCGTTGATAGAACCAGTGCAGGCGTGCGCCGGGGCTGGCGGCAAAGGCCTTGTCGCTCTTGAGCTTCTTGTCGAACTCGGCCTTGAGCTCAGGGCTCTCGGCGAGCATCTTGCGCGCCATCGGCTCCATTACGTACTCCTCCGGCTCTTCAGCCGCCACCAGGGTCGCGTTGAAAAAGCCCCAGGCCCAGAACGAGTCGGGGCTCTCGGGGTACAGCAAGTTGACCGCCAGCACCCCCAACGGCTGGTCGGTATCGATCAGCACCGAGCCGGCCGGGAAGGTCTGCAAGCGCTCCAGCGGTTTGGCCACGCCGTTGACCAGCAAGCGCCCTTCGTAACCCGGGATCTGGTTGCGTTGCGTGCGATCGGGCTCGAAGCCGCCGGCCACTTTCACCTCGTCCATGCGATACAGCGTGACGGCAATCGGCGTCGGCTTGTCGAGGGTGGTCATGTGGATGCCATGGGCCTTGAGCCGGGCAATCACCTCGCGCCATTGCCCCGGCACCACGTACTGCCGGGGCCGTTTGACCACCAGGTCGGGCTCGGTGTTGCCGGTCACTGGCACCGTGAGCTTTTTCGGCGTGTTGCTCCAGACGATAGTCTTGGCGCCGGTGATGGGCGATTGCTCATAGCGGTAGTCGCCGACGGTAAATGCGGTGCTCATGGCCTTGCCTGGCTTCCAGGTCAGGGTCACCTGCTCCTGGGCTTCGAGGCGCTCGCGGTCCTGGCGGATGGCTTCGTTGAGCGACACCGCCTGATCGCCGATCACCTGGAACATGCTCTTGAGCATCACGTAGTTGCCCAGCACCTGGGTCTGGTACGGGTGCAAGGCGTGTTGCTCGATCAGTATCGACGGCACGTTGCGGATGTCGCCGTACTGGTTGGAAAAACGCGCATAGTCGCTGCGGTACGGGTAGTAACCCTGGCTCGGGTCCTGGTTGCTGTTGAGGCTGATGCACTCATGCACCACATGGCCATCGGCTTGCAGCGCCTGGTACACCGGCGCGCGCATGACGTTGTCCATCCAGGCGCTGCTGGCCGGCGACCAGCCGTTGCCGTTGTGGCAGTAGGAGCTGTCGTAGGGGTACATGGCACCGTCGGTGGAGTGGGTGTCGGCAAAAAAGCTCAGTTGGTAGGTGTTGAACACCCAGGCGACATTGCGGATCTCGGCGCTGTCGAGCTTGGTGAAGTCGCGGTTGAGGTTGTAGTTCAGGCCGTTGACCCGCCAGCCGGTTTCATCCGGGCCATTCTGGTTGATCCGCCCGTAGGCGCTGCGGCGCAGGTCACCGTCGACATTGACGGTGGGAATGAACAGGATATTGACCTTCTCCAGCAACGCCGCCAGCGGTTTGTCGCCGGTTGTCATGTCGCGCAACAACATGAACATTGCATCCTTGCCATTGGCTTCGCCAGGATGGATCTGTGCCTCGACCAGAATCGTCGGCTTGCCCGACTCGTTGAGCCCGGCCGGCGACTTGTCGACCTCAAGGGAGGCAATGGCCATCAGCATCGGGTGGCCTTCGGCGCTTTTCTCCGGCAGGTCGTTGAGCACGATGCTGCCCCCGGAGGCGGCGGCCAGGCGGGTCATGTAGGCGCGGGTTTCGTCGTAGTTGCTGGTCTGACGGAATTCGCTGGCCTCAGCCTGGGTGATCAGCGGGTTGTCCGGCTTGGCAAGGTAGCGGGTGCTGGCCAGGGTCTGGGCGAACATCGGCGGCAGGATGCGCTGCTTGGCCGCCGGCGAGTAGGCGCTATCGTCGATGTAGGACGGCGCGCTGGGCAATGCCGCCAGCGCAGGCAGGGCAGCGCCCAGCAACATCGCGACAACGAGGGGCTGCAAAAGCGGGTGTTTCATGATCAATCCCTGTCATGAGTGGCAGGTGCCCACCTTAAACCACAAAGTGTAACCAGACGAGAGCCAGACCATCATGCTCGACAACCTGTTTGATCCCCTTCCCGCTCCGGCCGTGCAAGAACACTTCCAGGCCCTGCTGGCCCGCCCGGGGCTGCGCATCGAGCGCATCGTCTCCCACGGCCAGGCCAGCCCGCCGGGGTTCTGGTACAACCAGGCGCAGGGCGAATGGGTGGTGTTGCTGGCCGGGTCTGCCGGCTTGCGGCTGGAGCATGAACCTGCCGAGCGGGTGCTGCGCCCGGGGGATTTTATCGACATCCCGGCGCACTGCCGGCATCGGGTCGAGTGGACCGACAGCAGCCAGGCCACGGTGTGGCTGGGGGTGCACTATGGACCTGATATCTAGGGCCACGCAAAAACCTGAGCCCTTCAGGCAAATACCACGCTGTACTCATGCGCGCGGTGCAGGGAAATCCCGTTGGCCTGTTCCATCGCCAACGGGTGGCTGCTGGCGGTCAGGGTCACGCTGGGGCGCGACGTCGGCCCGCTCAATTGCAGCAGGCCTTCAAGCCCGACGGTTTCTGGCAGGTTGGCAATGCTGTTGGCCAGGCGTACGGCAAACGGCGGCTCGGCGGCCTGCTGCTCATCGCTCCAGAGCTCGCAAACCCGCTCGAAATCCCTCGGCTGCAGCTCGACCCAGATACCGATGCAGTAGCTATCGTCCAGTTGCGCCACGGCCAGCGGCAACAGCGCGCGCAAGAAAAACCGCTCGCCGGCGATCACACACCAGTCGTTGCTTTCCCTGACCTTGCTCTCACGCTCCTCGGCGCTAAGTGCGAACAACGCATCCGGACGCCGGAATGCCAGTTCACCCAGGTCATCGGCGTGGTCCTTGCCGCACTGACTGCACATCATCAAAGTTGCCTCCTGCATGGATTCGAGTCGTTGGGGGTGGCGACTCTAGCAGGCTCGCCGCGCAAAGTTGAGCAGCGGCTGATTGCCCCACTTGGCTTGGCGGCAGTTTTACTGGTCTAGGGTTAAGGGTTCAGCCATTGCCAGCCACCTGAGCAGGACGTTCAGGTGCTGACTGAAAGGAGCCCCTCATGGACGAGACATCCCTGCTGCGCAAATGCCTCGGTTTGCTCTATAGCCTGGTCTGTTACCTGTTTTCCATGCTGGTGCTGGTGTACTTCGTGGGCTTTATCGGCCCCCCGCAGGTTCTCAAGGACATCAACTCAGGGCCGTCGACCGCGTGGTACTTCGCGGTGGCGATCGACGTGCTGCTGATCAGCCTGTTCGCCCTGCAGCACAGCGGCATGGCGCGCAAGGGCTTCAAGCGGTTCTGGTTGCAGTGGGTACCGGCGCCAATCGAAAGGGCCACCTACGTGCTGTTCAGCAGCCTGGCGCTGAGCCTGATGTTCCTGCTCTGGCAGCCCATCCCGCTAACCTTGTGGGATGTCCAGGCCCAACCTGCCCAGGGGCTGATCAACGGCCTTTACTGGCTGGGCTGGATCATCGTCCTGCTGGCCACCTTCCTCCTCAGTCACTTCGAACTGTTCGGCCTCAAGCAGGCCCTGGACCCTTTTCGCCCGCACCGCGCAGAAGCCTTCGCCTTCAAGACACCCTGGCTGTACCAGCTGGTGCGCCACCCGCTGTACCTGGGGTTTGTCATGACCTTCTGGGCGACGCCGCACATGACCGTCGGGCATCTGCTGTTTGCCACGGTCAGCACCTTGTACATCCTGATCGGCACGCTGCTGGAGGAGAAGGATTTGCACCAGCTGTTTGGCGAGCAGTATCGGCAGTATCAGCGGCGGGTGGGGATGTTGTTGCCGTTCTGGGGGCGTAAATAAAGTTCGAAACCGCAGGGACAGAATCGCTGGCAAGCCAGCTCCCCCAATGTCCGCGCAATCCTGTGGGAGCGGCGCTGCGACGCCTCGACTTGACCCGCGATGCTTTTGAAGATCACCGCACCTTGAGCATCCCCCGCTCGACAATGAAATCGATCACCCGCTGCAAGCCCTGCCCGGTCTTGAGGTTGGTGAAGGTCCAGGGCCGTTCCGGGCGCATGCGCTGGGTGTCCTTTTCCATCACCTGCAGCGAAGCACCGACGTAAGGCGCCAGGTCGATCTTGTTGATCACCAGAAAATCCGACTTGGTAATGCCCGGCCCGCCCTTGCGCGGAATTTTCTCGCCCTCGGCAACGTCGATCACGTAGACGGTGAGGTCGGCCAGTTCCGGGCTGAACGTGGCGCTGAGGTTGTCGCCGCCGCTCTCGACGAAAATCACTTCGAGGTTGCCGAACGTGCGCGCCAGTTCTTCCACCGCTGCCAGGTTCATCGAGGCATCTTCGCGGATCGCGGTATGCGGGCAACCGCCGGTTTCCACCCCGACGATGCGCTCGGGGGCCAGGGCGCCAGCTTCGGTGAGGATGCGCTGGTCTTCCTTGGTGTAGATGTCGTTGGTCACCACGGCGATTTCATAATGGTCGCGCATGGCCTTGCACAGCGCTTCGAGCAGCGCGGTCTTGCCGGAGCCGACCGGGCCGCCGACACCAACGCGCAGGGGTTGCTGATAGCTTTGCATGGGGGTTTCCTCAGGATCGGAACAATCGGGTGTATTGGGTTTCGTGGCGCGCCGAAGCGATCGCCAGCAACGGCAGGCCGCCGCCGAGCTGGTCATCGTCAAGGGCCAGGGCAGTTGCCAGGACAGCGGGCAAGGCTACGCTCAAGTCACGCAGCAGGGTCTGCGCCGCTTGCTGGCCGAACGGCACCAGCTTGACCCCGGCCATCACCGCGCCTTCAAGCCAGGCATAGCCGTGCGCGAGGGCCAGATCAGCCAGCGGGATACCCCAGTGCACCGCCAGCCAGGCCATGCCACCGAGCTGGCTGAGCTCAAGCGAGGCGCGCCATTCGGGCGCCTGGCCCAGTTGCCAGCCGTCGAGCAACCGGGTCAGGGCCATGCCGCGCTGGCGTTCTTCCAGGCGCAGTTCGGCGGTTTCGCGGTTGGCCAGCAAAAACCGGCTCCAGCGCGCAAACGCCTCGGCGTCATCCTCCAGGCAGGCCTGGTACAGCCGCGCCAGCAACGGCCAGTCGAGGCGGCACAGGGTGTCGTCGATCTGCTGGCGTTGCCAGGCGCGAAAGCCTTCGGCGCCCTGCACCCAGCCGGCCTCCACCGCCCACTCCAGCCCTTGCGAATAGGTGAAACCACCCACCGGCAGGCTCGGGCTGGCCAGTTGCAGCAAACGCAGCAGTTTCAGGTCGCGACTCATCAGCCCGCCAGCACCAGCGCGGCGCCGGCCAACAGGCCGCCACCGAAGGCTTTCTGCAAGCCCTGGTGCCGACGCACCAGGCAACCGACGGCAAAGCCTGCCAGCAACAGCAGGCCACTGACGGTGACGAAACCTGCACTGAATACCCAGAACGCGCCCGGGCTGGCTTCAACGCCGTGGGCCCAACCGTGGAACAGCGCAAACAGCGGCATGGCCAGGGCCAGCAACAGCTGGCGGCTGGGCAACAGCAGCGCGGCGGCGGCCACCAGCAGCGAGCCGATGATCATCTGTTCCATGCCGATCACCCCGCCGAACAGGTGGCCCAGCAGCGCGCCGCCGAACATCGCGCCCAAGGTCAGCAATGGCAGCACCAGGGTACGCCCGGTCAGGGCCGCGAGCACACCGGTGCCAAGCAGCATGAGCAAGTGATCGAGGCCGGTCAGCGGGTGCAGCAAACCGTCCTGCAGCGGGTTGGCGTCATGGCCGGGGTGGGCCAAGGCCGGAAGCGCAACCAGCAGCAGTGTGAGGGTAATGAGCTTTTTCATCGGGCAATCTCCTTATCAAAAATCAGTGCTGAGCGACGCGCACGAACAGGTGGTCGCTGTGGCTGTGGCTGTGAGGTGCACTCTGGTAGGCACCGGCTTCAGGCTCGAACGGCGCCTGCTCGACCGTCACCTCCAGGCCCAGGCCGCGGACCATCTCGTCGAGCACATGGTCGTGCTGATAACGCACCAGGCCGGCCTCGATCTGCAGCGGTACATGGCGGTTGCCCAGGTGATAGGCGGCGCGGGTCAGCAACAGCGGATCGGCGCAGCGCACGCTGGACACCTGCTCGGCCGCCGCCAGCACGCGAATCACCTCGCCGCCCTGCTCCTCGCCAAGCAGTTCGCCACCGCGCAGCAGCTGGCCGCGTTCAAGCATCAGGCCGGCCTCGCGGCCATCGTCGAGGGTGACGCGCACGCGGCTCTTGATCCGCGTGTCGACGGTGAGGGTGACGGTGCCGCTTACCGTGGCGGCGTCGCTCAGGCGACGGGTCAACAGGATCATGCTCGCTCCTTAAAACAGAAAATATCGCTGGGCCATCGGCAGCACCGTGGCCGGTTCGCACACCAGCAGCTCGCCGTCGGCACGCACCTCGTAGGTTTGCGAATCGACCTCGATCATCGGCAACAGGCCGTTATGGACCATGTCGCCCTTGCGCACCGTACGACAGCCCCGGGCCTCGCCGATCAGGCTGTGCAGCCCCAGTTGGAGGTGCACGCCACGGTCGATCGCCGCCCGGGACAGAAAAGTCATGCGCGTGGCAGTGCGCGCGGCACCGAGGGCGCCGAACATCGGCCGGTAGTGCACCGGTTGCGGGGTCGGAATCGAGCCGTTGATATCGCCCATCGGCGCCATGGCGATCATCCCGCCCTTGATCACCAGCGCCGGCTTGACCCCGAAGAACGCCGGGGCCCAGAGCACCAGGTCAGCCAGCTTGCCGGCCTCCACCGAACCCACTTCATGGGCGATGCCATGGGTCAGCGCCGGGTTGATGGTGTATTTGGCGATGTAGCGCTTGACCCGGAAGTTGTCGTTGCGCGCGGTATCCGGCGCCAACGGGCCCCGGCGCAGTTTCATCTGGTGGGCCACCTGCCAGGTGCGCAGCACCACCTCGCCGACCCGGCCCATGGCCTGGGAGTCGGACGAGGTCATGGAGAACGCGCCCAGGTCGTGGAGGATGTCTTCGGCGGCGATGGTTTCGCGGCGGATACGCGACTCGGCAAACGCCACGTCCTCGGCAATGCTCGGGTCCAGGTGATGGCAGACCATGAGCATGTCCAGGTGCTCGTCGACGGTGTTCTGGGTGTAGGGTAAGGTCGGGTTGGTCGAGGACGGCAGCACGTTGGCAAAGGCCGCCGCGCGGATGATGTCCGGCGCATGGCCACCGCCGGCGCCTTCGGTGTGAAAGGTATGGATAGTGCGATCGCCGATGGCCGCCAGGGTGTCCTCGATGCAGCCGGACTCATTGAGGGTGTCGGTATGGATCGCCACCTGCACATCATGTTCTTCGGCCACGCTCAGGCAGCAGTCGATGGCCGCCGGGGTCGAACCCCAGTCTTCATGCAGCTTCAGGCCCACCGCGCCGGCTTCGATCTGCTCGCGCAGGGCTTCGGGCCGCGAGGCATTGCCCTTGCCCAGCAGGCCGATATTGATCGGCAACTGGTCGGCGGCCTGGAGCATGCGCGCCAGGTACCAGGGCCCGGAGGTGCAGGTAGTGGCGTTAGTGCCGGTAGCAGGCCCCGTGCCGCCGCCAATGAAGGTGGTGATGCCCGAAGTCAGCGCTTCTTCCACCTGCTGCGGGCAGATGAAGTGGATGTGCGAATCGATGCCGCCGGCGGTGACGATCTTGCCTTCGGCGGCGATCACTTCGGTGCCCGGCCCCACCGGCAGGGTCACCCCAGGTTGCACATCGGGGTTGCCGGCCTTGCCGACACCGACGATGCGCCCGTCCTTGATGCCGATATCGGCCTTGACGATGCCCCAGTGGTCGATGATCAGCGCGTTGGTCAGCACCAGGTCCAACGCCTGTGCGGCGAGCATCTGGCCCTGGCCCATGCCGTCGCGGATCACCTTGCCGCCGCCGAACTTGACCTCCTCGCCATAGACCGTGAAGTCCTTCTCGACCTCGACCCACAGCTCGGTGTCGGCCAGGCGCACGCGGTCGCCCACCGTCGGGCCGAACATGTCGGCATAGGCCCTGCGCGAAATCCGGCTCATGCCTGCGTCCCCAGCTTGCCCATGACCTTGCCCTGGAAGCCGTAGACCTCGCGCTTGCCGCGATACGGCACCAGGTTGACGGTACGTGCCTGGCCCGGCTCGAAGCGCACGGCGGTGCCAGCGGCGATATCCAGGCGAAAGCCCAGGGTTGGTTCGCGCTCGAACACCAGGGTGTTGTTCACTTCATAAAAGTGATAGTGCGAGCCGACCTGCACCGGCCGGTCGCCGTGGTTGGCGACGGTGACGCTGATCACCGCGAGGCCGGCATTGAGTTCGATGTCGCCGTCGGCAACCTGCATTTCTCCGGGAATCATCCTGCGCTCCTAGACGATCGGGTCATGGACGGTGACCAGCTTGGTGCCGTCGGGAAAGGTCGCTTCGACCTGCACATCGGGGATCATCTCGCTGACCCCGGCCATCACCTGATCACGGCGCAGCACCTCGCGGCCCAGGTTCATCAGCTCGGCCACCGTGCGCCCGTCCCGTGCGCCTTCCATCACCGTGGCGCTGATCAAGGCCACCGCTTCCGGGTAGTTGAGCTTCAGGCCACGGGCCAGGCGCCGCTCGGCCAACAGCGCGGCGGTGAACAGCAGCAGTTTGTCTTTCTCTCGCGGGGTCAGCTCCATGGTCTTCTCTCAAGTGGCCCAAATACGCGGCGGGCATGGCGCCAGGCCGACCACGGCGGGTCGCAAGGCGTGCCAGAGCCGCTGCAGGGTGAGTTGCAGGCGTTGGTTGTCGTGGTCGAGCAGGCGCACCACCAGCAGTTGGCCGAGCAAGGTTGCGCCAGCGGGAGCGCCAAGGTCTTCAAGCAGGGCGCGGCTCTGGTCAAGCAGTTCGCGGCTGGCCGGGTAGGCACAAAAGGTCGCTTGCAGGGGGAAGCCGGCGAGTTTCTCCAACTGCCCGCCGTCGATGCGCAGGCGCTCGTGCAGGCCCGGGTCATCGGCGACTTCGATGTGCAGGCGGCTGTCGAGCGCGCCGTGGCTGAACGTCTCGCCCATCACCGGGCGGCCCAGGCACAGGGTTTCCCAGGCCAGCAGACGGGCGCCGGGCGCGAGGGTAAAACGGTTTTCCAGGCGCACCCTGGCGCCGGCAAAGCAGATACTGCCCTGGGGCAACCATTCGAGAGTGCTGTGTTCGGCCAGGTAAAAATGCTGCTTGAGGATCGAGGTCGGGCCGCCACTGCGGTAGAACTTGGTCGCCCCGGGCATGGTCAGCAGCGCATGGCTGCCCGGCTCCAGGTGCACATCGAGCAGCAGCTTGTCGCCACCGACCACGCCACCTGGCGGGTGCAGCACATAGACGTGGCACGGCGCACCCTCGGGGTAGAACGGCCGCTGCACCAAAAGAGGACCGAAATGGCGCCGCGCACCAATACAGGTCCTGGTCTCGCCCCGGACGAAACGCAACCTCAGCTCGGCGCGCCAGCCGGCATCAGCGGTGACCAGGTCGGGGGTTTCGGGGAGCGACATGCCTCAGGTTCCAGTAAACGTTGCACCTACTCGGCGACAGACGCATTTGCAAGAAACAACCTACGCGCTCAAGCGAATGCAGCGACGTGCAGGTTTGACCAATCGATCAGCAATCGATGGGTGAGGCAAAGCACATAGCGGGCCAAGATGGCGCGCTGGAGGGGTTTGTTTAAACAGCCGGCATGCACCGGTTTAGCGCTGCGCAGTTGCCACCTGTTTAAACCTGGGCATCAGAGCATGCCTACAAGGGCGGAACCTGAAACGCTCCCACTATTAGTGCAGTACTTGCAGCAATCATCTGCACCCGGCCTTATTGCTGCGAAAATATCCACTGCCTATCCTCGGTCACATCCCAACCGTGCTCCAGGAACCCAAACCATGGTCATGCAAGTCCGCCTTCAGCAAACCGGTGCCCCAGCCGTTCTGCACCTTGAACAGACCACCGCGCAAGCACCCGGCCCCGGCGAGGTCTGGCTCGAGCAGGCGGCCATCGGCGTCAACCCGCTGGATGTCAGCCAGCGCAAGGGCGAAGTGCGCATCGCCCTGCCGTCGGGCCTTGGCCTGGAAGGCGCCGGGACCGTGGCGGCGGTAGGGCGCGGGGTCAGCGACGTCGCCGTCGGTGACCGCGTCGGCTATGCCACCGGGCCGTTGGGGGCCTACGCCAGCGCGCGGCTGTACCCCGCCGAGCGGCTGGTCAAACTGCCGGACACTCTCGGCCTGGACGAAGCCGCCGCCGTGCTGTTCAAGGGCATCACTGCCCAGTACCTGCTCACCAGCACCTACCCGGTCGGCCCCGGCACGCGGCTGATGATCTACGGCGCGGCCGGTGCCTTGGGGCAGTTGCTGGTGCCGTGGGCCAAACACCTGGGCGCGTTCGTCATTGGCGTGGTCTCGAAACCGGACAGCGTCGCCCGCGCCCGCGCCGCCGGTTGCGACGAGGTGCTGGTGTTCGACGCCGCGACCCTGGCCGCGCAGGTGCTGGACCTGACCCAGGGCCGCAAGCTCGACGTGGTCTACGACCCGATTGGCCGGCTGTCGTTCGAGGCTTCGCTGGACAGCCTGCGCCCGCGCGGTTTGCTGGTGTCCTGCGGCATGGCTTCGGGTGCGCCGCCGGCCATCGAACTGAGCACGCTGAACGCCAAGGGCTCGTTGTTCATCACTCGGCCGTCGCTGGCCGCGCACACGGCAACCGCTGCCGAGTACCAGCAGCGTGCCCAGAAGGTGCTGGCAACGCTGACGGCAGGTATCATTCGCCCGCAGATCTGGCAGCGCTATGCCTTGGCCGACGCCGCCATGGCTCATGAAGACCTGCAACAAGGACGCTCGCAGGGCGCGATCATCCTCACGCCCTGACCTACCGAGGTAACCGCGATGGACCCGTTCGACAGTCGCCAGGCCGATGAATTTGCCACCCTCCTGGCGTTGTTCGAGCAAGGCTCGTTTGCCGCTGCCGGGCGCCTGCTGCAGCGCCACCCGTCGGTACTGTCCAAGCGCCTGGGCGCCCTGGAACAGCGCCTGGGAATTCGCCTGGTCGAGCGCACCACCCGCCAGTTGCGTTTCACCGACGAGGGTGCACGGCTGGTGGAGCGCCTGCGCCAGGCCGCCAGCCTGATCAGCGAAGCCGAACGCGAAGCGGCCCAGGGCGCGACCCAGGTTCGCGGGCGGCTGCGCATCGCCCTGCCCTCGTCCATGGGCCGGCTGTGGCTGAGCCCGATGCTCGCCGAGTTTGCCCTGGCGTATCCCGAGGTGTCGCTTGAGACCGAATACGCCGAACGCTTTGTCGATATCGTCGCCGAAGGCTTCGATGCCGCGATCCGCATTGGCGAGCTGGCCGACAGCCGCCTGGTGGCGCGCAAGCTCTGCGAGCACCGGCGCATCCTCTGTGCGGCGCCAGCCTACCTGCAACAGCACGGCCAGCCGCAGACCCCGGCCGACCTCGCCGGCCATAACTGCCTGGGTTTTACCGGCCTGCGCTCCTGGCCCGAATGGCGCCTGGCCGGCGTTGGCCCGCAGCAGGCAGTGAAAGTGCGCGGCTCGTTGGTCAGTAACGACAACGAAGCGCTACTGACCGCCGCCCGCGCCGGAGTCGGCATTCTCGCCGGCGGCGACTGGCTGATGCAGCACGACCTGGACAGCGGCCGCCTGCTGCGGGTGCTGCCCGACTGGCAACTGGATGCCGACGCCGGCATCTATTTCGTGCGCCCCGGCGCCCGCTACAACAGCGCAGCGACCCTCGCGCTCAAGCAATGGATTGAGGCGCGTTTCGATCATGGAGCGCCTTGGAGAGCATAAATAACAATGTTTATCTCCACTGGTTTATAAAAACGAGCAGCTTATAACGAAACAATTTCAATAACTGTTATTTTTGCTAGTTTTCGCAGACCTACGAACGCGCCACTATGGCTCGACATCAACATCTTGATGTCATCAAGCAAGGAGCGATAAAAATGTCCAATTCATTTATTGCAAAGCTCCACGGAAAAGTTGACGGCGACCGAAATAGCCGCGTACCCGTTACGTTGACCCGATTCGATTTGTTCGACGAGGCGCGGGACACATTCGAGGCGAGTTACAAGCAGGTTGATCAGGATTGGCTCACGCTTAACACCAGAGATACGGAATCCGTCGAGTTAATTTTTGAACATCAAACCAACAACAATAAATATAAAATAAAAGTAAACAGTGGCGCTTACAAAGACAGGACGATGAGCATCAGTAAAACGGGTTACGTAGGTGCCTGGACTGCACCGGAAGGCAATTACGTTTATTTTGAATTAGAGTTAAATGGAGAACGCGTCCTCGGCGACGCACTTGAAGAGACAACCGACAATATTCGAATCCTGAACAACAACGGCAACCCATTACAGATGTACAAAGGCAAACATTATGAATACCCAGACCAATGGGATTACATCACAGACTGCGATGGCCGGGCGAAGGTTGAATTCTATCTCACGATAGTCAAGCGACTGTAAACATGTTCAAAACTTACAGCATGGGCTGCTCACGTGTTGGCGCCTGAGCAACCCATGACTTCTTACAGCCTCGGCGTATGAAAAACTAAATTTTTAGTATAAGTGTTCGTGGGACGCTCCAGCACTGCTTCAACAATACCCTGCTCGACAATCCGCCCCTCCTTGATCACCACCACCCGATCGGCAATCGCCCGCACCACCCCCAAGTCGTGGGTGACGAACACCAGGGTCATGCCCTCGCCTTGCAGTTGCTTGAGCAGCGTCAGGATCGCCGCCTGCACCGAAACGTCCAATGCCGAAGTCACTTCATCGCAGATCAGCACGCTCGGTTCGCACACCAGTGCGCGGGCAATCGCCACTCGCTGGCGCTCGCCACCCGACAGCTGATGGGGATACTTGTCGGCTACCGAGACGGGCAAAGCCACCCGCAGCAGCGCCGCCTCGATACGCGCCCGGCACGCCTGGCCCTTGAGCTTGAAGAAGTGCTCCAGCGGTGCCTGCAGGCATTGGCCAACGGTCTGCCGGGGGTTCAAGGCGCGGTACGGGTTCTGAAAAATGTACTGGATGCGATGACGGCTTGCGCTGGGACGCAGCCGGGCCAGCAGGCTCAACGGCCGGGCCTCGAAGCTCAGCTCGCCGCTGGCGTTGTCGCCCAGCCCGGCCAGGGTACGGGCCAGGCTGGTCTTGCCCGAGCCGGACTCGCCGACCACCGCCAGGCACTCGCCTGCCTGCACTTCCAGGGCCAGGTCGAACAGCACCTGGCGGTCGTAGGTCAGGTTCAGATTGCTGATGGCCAGTAACGGCGCCTGATCGGCCCGCCTGGCCCGTACCGGCAGCGCCGCTACGGACGGCTGGGTCTGCAGCTGCGGGTGCAGGCAGGCGACTTGCTGCTGCGTCTCAAGCGTTTGCAAGCCTGGCTCAGCCTGCTCACAGGCGGCCGTACGCCGCGGGCAGCGCGGTGCGAAAGCGCAGCCATGCGCACGCTGGCCCGGCGCCGGGGCATGGCCGGGAATCGCCTGCAGCGGATGCGGACGGGCAACATCCGGGATCGCCGCCAGCAAGCCCAGGGTGTAGGGATGGCTGGGACGGGCGAACAGCCGTTCGCGGCTGGCAACTTCAACGATACGCCCGGCGTACATGACCATCACCCGGTCGACCAGGTCCTTGATCACCGCCAGGTCGTGGGACACGTACACCGCCGCCACGCCCTGCTCTTTGCACAGCCGGCGCAGGGTTTTCAGGATGTGCGCCTGGGTGCTGACGTCCAGGGCCGTGGTCGGCTCGTCAAGGACGATCAGCCGTGGGCGCAGGACGAACGCCAGGGCGAGCATCACCCGCTGCTGCTGGCCGCCGGAAAGCTGATGAGGGAAGCGCCGTAGAAACTCGGCATCGCCAGGCAGGCCGACGTCGATCAAGGTCTGTTGCAGGCGCTGTTGCTGCGCCGCTTTTGCCAGCTGCGGCTCGTGGGCGTGCAGGGTTTCCAGTAGCAACGGGCCGATGCGCCGGGCCGGGTTCAGCGCTTGCGCGGGGTCCTGGGCGACATAGCCGATCAGCCCGCCGCGAGCCTGGCGCAGGGCTTCGCCGTGCAGTTCGAGCAGGCTGGCGTCGGCAACCTGCACCCGCCCGGCGGCAATGTGCGCACCCCGGCGGGCATGGGCCAGTAAGGCGGTGGCCAGGGTGGTCTTGCCTGAGCCGGACTCACCCACCAGGCCGAGGATTTCACCGGGGGCCAGGGTGAAGTTGATGTGGTCGATGATGTCGGCGTCGGGGGTGAGTTCTACCCGCAGGTTTTGCACCAGCAGGGCTGGCTTTTCGCGGGGCAAGCCCGCTCCCACAGGGGTCGGTGCATGCAGAGCCAGGGCATAGGAATTCATCGGCATTCTCCCGCGCTGTGCCGGGCAATGCCTTCGGCGAAGATATTGGTGCCGTAGGCGAACACCCCGATCAGCAGCGCCGGGGCCAAAACCGCCCAGGGCTGGACCAGCAGGCCAGCCTGGTTTTCGTTGATCATCAGGCCCCAGTCGGCAGCCGGTGGCGCCACGCCGTAGCCCAGGTAACTCAAGCCCGAAAGCATGCCGATGCCCCAGGTGAGCATGTTGCCAAAGTGCACCAGCAACGGCGTGAGCACGTTGGGCAGGATCTCGCGCAAGAGGATCCGTGTGCGCGAAAAGCCCATCATCTGCGCCGCCTCGACGAACTCCTGACTGGCCACCGCCACCGCACTGCCACGGGCCAGGCGGATCACCCCCGGGGTGAAAGCGATGGCCACGGTCAGCACGATCAGCCACGGCGCCCGGCCGAGCATCGAGACGATCAACAGCACCAGGATCAGGTCGGGAAACGCCAGCCAGACATCCGCAAGCCAAGTGATCGCCTGGTCCAGCCGTTGACGCGACAGGCCAGCCAGCAAGCCCAGCACGGTGCCGACCATCAAGGCAATCGCCGCGGCTGCCAGCGACATCCACAACATCGACAAGCCGCCATTGAGCAAGCGCGATAGCACGTCATGGCCGAGAAAATCATGGCCCAGCGGCGCCTCCGCTGCCGGTGCAGCGTAGACCCCGCCGACCATGTCGGTGGGCGCATGGGGCGCAAGCAAAGGGCCGAACAGGGCCAGGAGGACGACGGCCAGGGTCACCAGGGCGCCGCGGCGAATCTGTGGCTCACGCCACCAGCGTGGATTGAACATGGGCTATTCCTCTCAAGGGGCTTTGGCCGCCGGGCGCCGCCACCAGCTCTGGATGCCACGGCGGTTGCGCTGGATCAGGGTGGCGCGGCGGGCGGTGCGCAGTTTTGGGGTGAGCAGGACAGTGAGCAGGTCAGCTATCAGGTTGATCAGCACCACCCCGAGGGTGATCACCAGCACCACGCCCTGTACCAGCGGCAGGTCGCGCATCTGGATCGCGCTGTTGAGTTGGGTGCCGATGCCTGGGTAGCTGAAGATCACCTCGGCCAGCAACGCCCCGCCGATCAGGGTCCGCAGGGTCAGGGCCACACCCTGGATCGCCGGCACCAGGGCATTGGGCAAGGTGTGGCGCCAGACGATGCGCCATTCGGCGATGCCGCGCAGGCGCGCCGCGCTGACGTAGTCCGAGTCCAATGCTTCAATCATCGAGGCGCGGACCATGCGCGCCAGGTACGGCAGCGACGACAGGCTCAGGGCGAAGATCGGCAGCAACAGGTATTCAAGCTGCTGCCACAGGGCCTTGTCCGGATCGAGGATCGACACTGCCGGCAGCAGGTTGACCTGGGGCATGGAGAACAACAGCACCAGGCCGATGGCCAGCAAAAAACCCGGGGTGGCCTTGAGAAAAATCAGCGCCGACAGGCCAAATCGGTCCAGGCGGCTGTCGCGGCGCAGGGCCAGGCTGACGCCGATGCTCAAGGCCAGCGGCACCACCAGCACCAGCACCCCGGCCAGCAACGCCAGGGTATTGCCGAAACGGCTGAAAATGATCGAGGCCACCGGCTGGTTGGAATCCAGCGAGATACCCAGGTCACCGCGCAGCACCTGGCCGAGCCAGCTCAAATACTGCACCAGGATTGGCCGGTTCAGGCCCAGTTGCTCGCGCAGGGTCAGCACGCTTTCCAGCGGCGCCTCGGGGCCGAGGATGACCCGCGCCGGGTCCGACGGCAGCGCCTGGGTGGCGATGAACACCACCAGGCTGATGACCCAGGCGGTGAGCAGGCCATAGCCCAGGCGGCCGATGAACCAGGGCAGCCAGGCAGGGAGTCGGGAGGTTCGTGCGCACGGTTCAGGCATGGTTCAACCACAAGCTGTCAAAGCGCCAGGAGGCGAAAGTCGTCTGTTCGCCGTGCAGGCCGCCGACCTTGCTGGAGGCGGCGTCGAGCACGTCGGTAAAGCCCCAGATCAGCAAGCCGCCGCGCTGGTGCTGGATGGTCTGGGCCTCGTGTACCAGTTGCTTGCGCCGTTCCAGATCCGGCTGGCCGAGGGCCTGGGTGAACAGTTCGCAGAAACGCTCGTCGCGAAAATTGCTGCGGTTGTAGATCGCCAGCGGTGCATCGTTGTGCAGGCCGGTGGCAAGAAAACCACGGGCGGGCGTGGAGCCTGGCGACATCAGCCACTGCTCTTTCTGCGGGCCGTTGAACACTGAGCTGTCCACCGGAGTGACCTTGACCTCGACCCCGGCCTTCTTCGCCTGCTGGGCGAACACCAGGGCGGCGTTGACTTCGTTGGCGGTAGTCGTCAGCTCGACCCGCAGGTCGGTTGCGCCAGCCTGGCGCAGCAGCGAGCGCGCCTGGTCGAGGTCGTAGCCGCGCTGGGCGATGGCGTGGTTGTAGGTCGGGTCTTGCGGCGAATACAGGTCGTTGGCGATGCGTCCGAAACCATTGAGGCCACGGCCGATCAGCTCCTGCCGGTCGGCCAGCAGGCGGAAGGCCTGGCGCACCCGCTCGTCCTGGAATGGCGCCTTGGCGGTGTTGAGGTTGAAACCGCTGAACGAGGTGGTCGGCGACACCACCAGTTGCAGCCGTGGGTCGGCCTTGATCAAGGCGCTGTGCTCGGCCTGCACGCCGCTGGCTACATCGATCTGCCCGGCGCGCAGGGCCGCGACCCGCGACACCTGGTCTTTGAATTCGATGATCTCCAGCTCGTCGGCATAGGGCTGGTTGGGTTTGAAGTAGTTCTCGAAGCGGGTGAACAGCGCACGCTGGCCCGGCACGAAGCTTTTCAGCCGGTAAGGCCCCGCCCCCACTGGGTTGCTCACCGGGTCGTAATCAGTCGGCACGATGCCGCCGAAGGCGATCAGGGTTTCATCCAGGGGGAAGAAACTACGGCCCTGCTTGAAGCGGATTTCGATGGTGCGCTCGTCGAGCTTGCGCAGGGCCTGGCGGTCGATCGCGCCGACCAGCCCGGCAAACGGCGAAGCCAGCTTCGGATCGGTCAGGCGCAGGATCGAGAACAGCATGTCGTCGGCGCTGATGCTCTTGCCGTGGTGGAACTCCAGGCCCGGCTTGATGCGGATGGTCCAGGCGCTGGCATCGGCGTTGGGCTCGGCGAACTCGGCCAGACCCAGGCGCGTGCTGACGTCGTCGTTCCATTCCCAGAACTTGCTGTACAACGCCCAGCCGCGAATGATCCCGCCGCCAGATGGCTTGTGCGCATCGAGGTTGCCGGCCTGGTCGCCATCGATGATGCCGACCCGCAGGCGCCCGCCGCGTACCGGCTGGGTTGGCCGGGTGATGGCAGCAACCGCGGCCGGCTCCCCGCCGCCGCAACCTGTGAGCAGGCTGGAGCCGAGCAACAGGCCGCCACCGACGGCCAGGCTGTTGCCGAGAAACACCCGGCGGGAAAATTCGTTTGGCATGGGCAACTCCTTAAGCCGGTTCGGCAACCGTGCGCGCACTCAGGCGCGGAATGTCGAAACCGTGGTCAAGGTCCAGCAAGGGGAACAGCAGGTCGGCAACCCGGTGGGCTTCATCGATCAGCGGAAAGCCCGAGAGGATGAACGCCGAAGTGCCCTGGGCCTCGTACTCGCGAATCCGTTCGGCCACCTGCTCGGCACTGCCGACCAGGTAGGTGCCGGCCGCAGGGCCGAGGATGTTGAAACCGAACAGGCTCGGGCCGGTCCAGACGTTGGGGTAGATCTCAAGCTCCCGCGCCGCGGGCAGGCGGCCGTCGCGGATGCTCTGCACATTGCGCTGGATCTGCGGGTTGTCGCTGCTGAAGGTCTCCAGGGTCTGCCCTGGCGGCAACTGGCGTTCAATCGCCGCACGGGCGGTGGCCAGTGAGGTCTGTTGCAGCAGCTTCTCGGCGTGGGCCCAGGCCTCTTCTTCGGTTTCGCGCACGATGATCTGCAGGCGCGTGCCGAAGGTCAGCTCGCGCCCGATCTTCGCCGCCTCAGCCGCCACCCGGCGGAACTTGTCGCCCAGCTTTGGCGGGGTGTCGGCAAAACTCAGGTACACGTCGAGCAGTTGCACCGAATGGGCAACCCCTGGGCCGGACGTGCCGGCGCCCCACAGCGGCACGCTGGCGCGCTTTGGCGGATGCCAGCCGCCCAGCGGGTGACGCGCCGCCGCAGCCGGGCGTGGCGCGAGCTTGACGTACTGGCCGTCAAAGCCTGCGGTTTCACCGGCATAGATGCTCTGGAACGCGCGCCAGTATTCCAGGCTGAACTGGTAGCGCTCATCGTGCGGATAATGCACGCCCAGGGTCGCCAGGCCGGCATCGCTACCGTTGACCACGTTGAACAGCAGGCGGCCGTTGGAGAACGCATCGAAGGTCAGCGCCCACTTGGCCAGCACTGCTGGCGACAGTTCGCCCGGATGCTGGGCCACCAGAAAGCGCAGGCGCTCGGTGGCGTCGATCAGCGCGGCGGCCACCGCCAGGCTTTCGTTGGGGCTCGACCCCAGCAGCGAGCCGTAGTAACCGAGGCGGTCGCTGGCCACCGCCAGTTGCTTGAGGTGGGCGAAATCGGTTTTCCAGCGCCCCTGGGCTTCCCACGGATAGGGGCCATCGGGGCTGGTCAGGTACCAGAGAATCTTGACTGCCATGGTCTTTCCTCAGGCGCGAATGCGGTCGGTGGCGGGAATCAGGCCCAGCTCGTTGGCCTTGTCGATCAGCTTGCTCATCTGCCATTGCTGGGTGAGCACGCCCGGGCCAAAAGGCCGCGAGCCGCCAATGGCTTCGGCCAGCAGTTGCAGTTGCGCGCCCTCCTCCAGCAGCACGATGAACTCGGCAGTGGCGCGCAGGCCCTGCTGGCCCCAGACCGTGGCGCCACCGTTGGCTTCAAGGATGGCCGGGGTGAACGGGTTCTCGGCCAGGCGTTCGAGGATGAAATCGACCTCGTCCTGGCGGCGGTCGATGTAGGTCGGCAGCTCGCGGGCCAGCTGGAAGCGCTGCACCGGCACGTAGTTGAACGGCAAGGTGCGCTGGGTCTGCGCCCAGGCGCCGAGGTACGGCGAGTGCACGTGGGACACCGTAGTGATCTGCGGCTGCTCGCGCAACAGCTTGGCGTAGCGGCCCAGGCCGCCCTTGCCCTGGCCATGCACCAGGTTGCCGGCCAGGTCGCTGACCGTGGCCTGCAGCGGTTTGCGGTAATCCCACGGTCCCGGGTAGTTGACCGACACCAGCAGCTCGCGGCCCGGTACCCGCTCGATAAAGCCGACGGTGCCGTTGGCGGTGATGGTGTTGGTTTCGCGGAACACAGTGAAGGCCTGATCGGCCTCGTTGATCACCTGCTCGATGAAGGTTTTCAGCTCGGCGTCGATCAAGTGGTCGGTGGTCAGTACGGTCATGGCAATGCTCCTTTAAGCGCGGGCGCGGCGTTCGGCCAGCAGTTGCTGGGCGGCTTGCAGTGGACGCGGGTCGACCCAGTCGGCCAGGGCAAAATCGGCTTCGAGAAAGCCGTGCAGGTTGAGGAAGGTTTTCTGGATATCGAGGTAGGCCAGGCGCTCGGCCGAAAGGTCCGGGGCCAGGGTGGTATGGAAGTCGCCGCGGTAGGCTTCATCGACGCCTTGAGCGCCGGCGCGGGTTTCGTCCTGCAGAATGCGCAACAGGCCGTCGCGGTTGTCACGGGCCCAGTCGGCGGCGCGCAGGGTCTGGGCGAGAAAGCGCACCACCAGCTCGAAGTGCTCGTCGAGCAGGCTCTGGTGCACGGTAATTGGCCGTGGCGTGCCGTTGTTGATGCGATTGCGTGGGTCGGCGATCTGGTCCAGGTCGATACCCACCACCAGGCCCAGGCGCCGGGCCGCATCGGCGGCGGCGGCGCCCTTGACATAGACCGCATCGACCTCGCCGCGCACCAGGTAATCCAGGCCCGACCACAGCCGCTGCAAACCCTGCTGCGGGGTCGGCGCGTCGTCCTGGGATTGCAGCGCCACTTCCACCAGCTGGACATCATCGAAGCTCAGGCCGGCCAGGCTCAGGGCGCCCTTGTAGCCGTGCAGGCTCATGGCCCGGGCGATGCTGCCGGGACGGTTGGCGCCCCAGGCCGGCAACGCCAGGCGCTTGCCTTTGAGATCGGCGGCGCTGCAGATGCCTGAGTCGGGGCGGACCAGGATGGTCTGCCATTCCTCGATCCAGGTCAGGCCGATCAGCCGGCTCGGTGCACCGGCGGCGCGGGCCGCCAGAGCCGGAACATTGCCGCCCTCGCGAAACAGCCCGGGCAGTTGGTGATCGTAGTGGTGATGGCCCAGTTGCCGGGCGTGCTGCAGGGTTTCTACCGGTAGGCCGTCGGCGGCGAACTCTTCGGTGAGCCAGCCCAAGGTGTAGGCGATGCCGGACGCGGTTGGCACGGGGCAGCGGGTGAACCAGAGTTGCTCAAGCTTCGTGGCGCTAGGCAGCGGCAAGGTGGCGGCGATTGTCATGGGCATGCTCCATCAAGCGGATCGAATCGGCCAGGTGGCCTTTGCCTGAGCTATTGCAGCGCCCGTGCCAACTCGGCAAATCCCTGATTTCATTGGGCTTTGCGTGTTTTCGTGAAGGTTGACTGCTGATCTGCCAGCAGTACGGGTGCAGCCCTGCTGCTGCCACAGCAACAATCGGCAGCCGATTGCTGCTCCAGCAACACAGGCTGTTGGCAAAAGCGCCGTAAGCCTTGCCGCACGGGGCTTCGCCGCCACTGGCACAGAACCTGCTCAAGGCCCTGGGTACCTGTTTATTCAAGGAAGCCCTATCGTGAGTACCCTGCCCCGTCGCCTGCACAGCCCCGCCCAGGCCATCGCCGCCGCCCATGACATTGCCGAGGAAATCGCCGCCCTCGCCGCCGACCCGTTGCTCAACCGCGAACTGCCCCGGCGCCAGGCGCAGTTGCTGTCCGACAGTGGTATCACCGCCATTGGCGTACCGGTAGCGCTCGGCGGCCTGGGCGCGGCGGTGGAAACCATCGTCGAAACCGTACGGATCATCTCCCGCGCCGACGGCGGCGTCGGCCAGTTGCTGCAGATTCACAACGTGATGCTGCGCGGCGTGCTCAGCGGCTACCCGGACGAGGTGCGCGATCGGGTAATTGCCGATGTGCTGGCCGGCAAGCGCTTGGGCAATGCCCTGGCCGAGGTCGGCGGCAAGAACAAGTTCGCCCTCAAGACCCGGGTCGAACGCCGTGCCGATGGCAAGCTGATCCTCAACGGCAGCAAGTTCTACTCCACAGGCGCTTACCTGGCCGAGTGGATCTCGCTGACCGCCGCCAGCGATGACGGCGGCGCCGGTGTGCTGCTGCACCGCGATACTCCCGGGCTGACCCTGGTCGATGACTGGGACGCCTTTGGCCAGAACAATTCGGTCAGTGGCACGGTGATCTTCGACAACATCGAACTGGACGAGCGTTACGTGCTGCGCCGCCAGGGCCCGATGAAGCGCACCGGCCTGACCTTCCCGCAGATCCTCCACGCCGCCATCGACACCGGCATCGCCGCCGGCGCTCTGCAGGCCGGCATCGACTACCTCAACCAGCACGCCCGGCCATGGGTCGAGAGCGAGGTGGAACGGGCCAGTGAAGAGCCGCATATCATCCGCCAGATCGGCGAGTACGCGGTGGCCCTGCGTGCCGCCGAATCGCTGCTGCGCGATGCCGCGCGGACCTTCGACACCCACGAGCAGGACCCGGACAACAAAGCCCTGCAAGACGAGCTGATCCTCTCGGTGGCCACCGCCCGCGCCCATTCCGATGGCGCTGCGCTGAAGATCTCCAGCGACCTCTTCTCGCTGCTCGGCGCCAGCTCGTCGTTAAGCAAGTGGAACCTCGACCGCTTCTGGCGCAACGCCCGGGTGCACACCACCCACGACCCGATCCGCTGGCGCTTGCACCACGTCGGCAACTACTACCTCAACGGCATCGACCCAGGCGAATACACCGCCATCCTCAATGCCAAGCAAAAGGCCGGCGCCAGCCGCTGAGCGCACCCTTCCATCTGCCGCGAGTCCTTCATGAGCCCTCGACACCCGCTGCTGCGCAGCCTGGCGATCTACCGCGAAATGCCCTGGCGTTTCGCCCTGGTCGCCGGGCTGTTCGTTTCCATCAACCTCGGCCTGGTCTGGCAGCAATGGCTGATCGGCCACGCCCTCAACGACGTCAGCGCCGGCACGGCGGTGCAGCGCCTGGCCGATGGCAGCCTCGACGGCCAGCGCGCCTGGGGCTGGTTCTGGCTGATCCTCGGCGTCGCCCTGGGCCGGGCGTTGCTGCAGTACGCGGCGGCCATCGGCTCGCTGATTCTTGGCCAGGCGCTGCTGACACGCCTGCGCGAACGCCTGCTGGAGCAGGTGCTGCGCCTGCACCTGGGCTATCACTGGCAGCACGGCATGGGCGAGATGGTCACCCGCACCACCCGCGATGCCGACAAGGTTCGCGATGCGCTGGTGAGCTTCTGGCGGCAGTTGGTCGAAACGCCGCTGGTGATACTGGCCACCGTCGGCCTGCTGGCCTGGTACCACCCGTTGCTGGCACTCGGGCCGCTGCTGCTGACGGTGCTCGGGGTGTGGATTTTCGTGTTGCAAACCGAGCGCCTGGTCAGCCTCGACCGCGCGGTCGGCGCCGCCTACGACCGGGTCAACCAGGACCTGGCCGAAGGCATTGGCGCGGTGCGGGTGATCAAGTCGTTCGGCCTGCAGGCCCAGCGCATCGACGGCTTCGAGCGCCAGGTCCAGCAGTTCAGCACCCTGGCGCGCCAGGCCCTGGCCTATGCCAGTTCGCGGATTCCGCTGCCGCAGGCGGTGGTCGCGCTGGGGCACGTGTGGATACTGGTGATCGGTGCACAGTTGGCCGCAGAAGGCCGGATCGGCATTGGCGAACTGGTGACCTCGCTGCTGATCGCCACCACCCTGGTGTTTCGCATCGAAGGCATTGGCCGGGTGATGCAGACCTTCGCCGATGCCCGCGCCTCGGCCGGGCGCATCTGGCAGTTGCTGGATGCCCCGGCGCTGATTGTCGGCGGCAGTCAGCGCTTGCCCGAGGGGCCCTTGGCGCTGAAGTTCGACAACGTCAGCGTCGCCGCCCCCGGTGGCGGCCAGGCGATCCTGCGCCACTGCACCTTCGAGCTGGCAGCGGGTGAAACCGTCGCCCTGGTCGGTGCCACCGGCACCGGCAAGAGCCTGCTGGCGAGCCTGTTGCCGCGCCTGAGCGATGTTGCCGAAGGCCGGCTGCTGCTGGGCAACGCGCAATCCGGCTGGCAGGACATTCGCCAGCTGGACCTGAGCGACCTGCGCCGGCGCGTGCACGTAGTGCCCCAAGAGAGCTTTCTGTTCGCCGACAGCCTGGCCGCCAACCTGCGCCTGAGCGCACCCGGCGCCAGCGACGAACAACTGCTTCAGGCCCTGCACCAGGCCGGCGCCGACGACATCCTCGAACGCCTGCCCGCGGGCCTCGCCAGCCCGCTTGGCGATCGCGGCGTGACCCTCTCCGGTGGCCAGCGCCAGCGCTTGTGCCTGGCTCGGGCCTTGCTCGCCGCGCCCGCCATCCTCTGCCTGGACGACGCCACCAGCGCCCTGGATGCGCTGAGCGAAGGCCAGGTGCTGGACAACCTGCGCCAGCAACCGGCTGCCACCACCCTGCTGCTGATCGCCAGCAAGGTCTCCACGGTGCAACGCGCCGACCGTGTGCTGCTGCTCGACAACGGCGCCATCGCCGACAGCGGCACCCACGCACAACTGCTGCAACGCAACCCGACCTACCGTGACCTGCTGGGGATCGACCATGGCTAAGCCACTGCCGGGCAACGCCCTGAGCGATATCGAAATCGAAGAGCTGCTGGCGAAAAAAGCCCTCGACCGCAGCATGTTCCAGCGCCTGCTGCCGTTGTTGCGGCCGGTGCGCAGGCAGATTGCCTGGGTCATTGGCCTGGAGCTGGTGCTGGTGTTCACCGTGTTCTTGCGCCCCTGGTTCGTTCGTGAACTGCTCGACCGCGGCCTGATCCACGACGGCAACCGCTGGCTGCTCGACCAGCCACTGGTGCTGTGGCTGGGGTTGGGCCTGGCGGCCAGTTGGCTGGGGCGCTTTCTGCTCGCCGGGGTGTCGCAGTACATTGCCGGCAGTGCGGCAATTCAGGTACTCAACCAGTTGCGGGTACGGGTGTTTGCCCACGTCCAGGCCTTGAGTGTCGGCTACTTCGACCGCACCCGCGCCGGGCGCATCATTTCTCGCGCCGACCGCGACGTCGATGCCCTCGAGCCGCTGCTGATCCAGGGCCCGCCCGAGCTGCTCGGCGCCCTGCTGCGCTGCAGCCTGGCGGCAGTGATGCTGTGGCTGATCGAGCCGCTGTTCTTTTTCAGCCTGATCGGTAGCGTACCGCTGCTGCTGACGGCGACCTGGGCCTTCAAGCGCATCGCCCAGCGCAACTGGGCCCAGGTCGCCGAACAGCGCAGCCGCTTCACCGCGCACCTGGTCGAGAGCGTCAGCGGTGTTCGCCTGCTGCAGCAAACCGGTCAGCAGCCACCGAACCTGGCCCGTTACAAACAACTGCTGCACGGCTTCAACCACGCGCTGATCATCGGCAGCCTGCGTTCGGGCTGGTTCGCGCCCTTTACCGCGCTGCTCACCGCAGCCGGCATGGCAGTGCTGGTGCTGGTCGGCGGCTACAGCCTGGCCGAGGGCACGGTCACGGTCGGCCAGGTCGGCGAAAGCCTGTTCTACGTGATGCTGTTCCTCGGCCCGCTGCAAGAGCTGACTGACTTGTTCGAGCGCTATGCCACCGGTTCCGCCTCGGCCCAGCGGATCTTCCTGCTGCTCGACACGGCGCCGCAGATCCTCGACCCGGTGGCGCCGATAGACTTGCCCCGGGCCCGTGGCGAGGTGCACTTCCAACAGGTGCGTTTTGCCTACCTGCCACAACCCACCCGCCCGGTGATTGACGGCCTCGACCTGCGCATCGATGCCGGTGAAGTGCTGGCCATTGTCGGCCCGTCCGGGCATGGCAAAAGCACCCTGGTGCAGTTGCTCACGCGCTTTTATGAAGTGGATCACGGCGCCGTGACCCTGGATGGTGTCGATATCCGCCAGCTCAGCCAGCAGCAACTGCGCCGGCATGTCGGTGTGGTGCTGCAGGACAACGTGCTGTTCAACGGCAGCATCCTCGACAACCTGCGCCTGGCCGCACCGGATGCCGATGATCAGACCTTGATTGCCGCAGTGCGCGAGCTGGGTGCCGACGAGGTGCTGGAGCGCCTGCCACATCGCTACCAGACCCAGGTCGGGCCGTTGGGCAGTCACCTGAGCCAGGGCCAGCGCCAATTGGTGTGCCTGGTGCGCGCGCACCTGGCAGACCCTGCGGTGCTGGTGCTGGACGAGGCCACCTCGGCGGTCGACGTGCACACTGAGCGGCGCATCCAGCACGCGCTGCGGCGGCTGTGCCAGGGGCGTACGGCGATCATCATCGCCCACCGCCTGGCGACCATCCGCGATGCGGAGCGGATCGTGCTGATTCGCGAGGGCAAGCTGGTGGAACAAGGGCCGCATCAGCAGTTGCTGGAAAGGGGTGGCGAATATGCAGCGTTGTACCGGCGCTATCAGCACGGTGCTGAATTGCAAGCTAGTTGAGGGCCTTTTCGCGGGGCAAGCCCGCTCCCACAGGGGCAGTCCAACCTGTGGGCTTGACCCGCGATGTTTGTGCTGCAATCGCCGCAGCCACTGCTGACCGGTTGCTGCCCTGGCAACACCCCTGCCCTCAACCCCCAGTGATTACGGGCCCGCGCGGCGTGGCATGGGCGTTGCACCACTGTCCTTACATTCACCGAGGAACAGCCATGAGCACCGAATTCTTCTGGCGTCTGCCCCTGGGCACCGACGGCCCGCAACTGAGCACCGACAAGCACAACCGCGGCAGCTTCAGCCGCACACCCGGGCATATCGCCCCTGGCCTGCTGCAGGACGGCAGCGCCGACGGCTTCACCTACATCGACTACATCGCCCAGGTGGCCAAGGCCGCCGAACTTGCAGGCTTTGAAGGCGCGCTGCTGCCTACCGGCCCCGAACCATGGATCGCCGCTGCAGCCCTGGCCCGGGAAACCCGCCGGTTGCGTTTTCTGATTGCCTTCCAGGCCACCTGGACCCTGCCCGCCTATGCCGCCCAGCAGGCAGCGATCCTCCAGCACCTGAGCCACGGGCGCCTGGACTGGAATATCATCACCGGCGGCAACCCGGTCAGCCAACGCGCCCAAGGTGATTTTCTCGACCACGACCAGCGCTACAAACGTACCGGCGAGTTCCTCGACATCATCCAGGGGCTGTGGAGCAACGAGCGCTTCTCTTACGACGGCGACATCTATCGTCTGGAGAACGGCGCGCTGGCGCCGCACCTGGGCAACGAGCGCAAGCCGGGGGTGTATTTCTCCGGGTTCTCCGACCCCGCGCTGGAAGTCGCCGCCCGCCACGCCGATGTCTACCTCAACTGGGCGGAGCCGGTGGAGCAGCTCAAGCCGCACATCGAGCGCGTGCGCGAGCTGGCCGACAAGCAAGGCCGCACGGTGCGTTTCGGCCTGCGTGTCGATCTGTTCGCCCGTGAAACCGAGGAAGCTGCCTGGCGCGACCTGCGCCGTCAGTTTGACAAGCTCGACGGCAAGCCCAGCGCCGTCTCCAAGGCCTTCACCAGCGCCAGCGACTCGGTCGGCGGTGCGCGGCAAACCGCCTATCACCAGAATATCCAGCGCTTCGACGACCTGATCATCGGCGCCAACCTCTGGGCCGGTTTTGCCAAGGCCAAGCCGGGGCCAACCGTGGGCTTGGTGGGCAGCCACGAGAACATCGCCGAACGCCTGGCCGAGTACCGCGACGCGGGTTTCTCGACCTTCATCCTGGCCGGCAATCCGCACCTGGAAGAAGCCCTGCGCATCGGCCAGGAGGTGCTGCCGCTGGTGCGCCAGGCCCCGCTCGCCAGCCTGCCGCTGACCGCCAGCGCCTGACCGGAGCCTGACATGAGCACACCCCTCGATACCCTCTGGTACACCCACAGCCCAGTGCCCACCGGCCTTGGCATCGCCGTGCAAAGCGGGCGCCTGGCCGAAGCCTTCCAGCCGCTGGGCACCTCGATCCAGTCGCTGCGCGAATCCAGCGAGCGCGAAGTACGCGAAGCCCATTACGACCATCACCTGCGCAACTCGGTGCGCCACGGCGGCAACATCCCGGCGATCTGGGCCTATGCCAGCGGCGTGCAGACCCGCGTGCTGGGCCTGAGCTGGGCCGATGAGGTGCAGTTGATCCTGACCACCGAAGACAGTGGCGTGCGCACCGTGCGCGACCTGAAGAACCGCCGTTTCGGCCTGCCGAAATGGGCCAACGTGCAGATCGACTTCACCCGCGCCCAGGCCCTGCGCGGGCTTGAGAACGCGCTGAAGCTCGAAGGCCTGAACGTGGCTGACGTCGAGCTGGTCGACTACCCCTATGGCGGCACCCACAGCGATGAGCAGGTTACCCATGTGCATGGCGCGGCGGTGACCCTCGGCGTGAACCGGGTCAGCCGCCGTAACAACGAACTGATCGGCCTGCTGCGCGGCGATATCGACGCAATCTTCTTGAAAGGCGCCGCGGCCCTGCAACTGGCCCACGAGTTCGGCTTGCGGGTGGTGATCGACACCGGTTCCCACCCTGACCCGCTGATTCGCTCGAACAACGGCACCCCGCGAACCCTGACCGTGGACATCAACCTGCTGGAGCAGCACTTCGGCGCCTGCAAGCGCATCGTTGATGTGCTGCTGCGCACCGAGCAGTGGGCCTGGGCCAATGCCGATGAAACCCGGCGTTACCTGGCCCGTGAGCTGAACACCAGTGAGTACTGGGTGGCTGCGGCCTACGGCGAGGATGCCCACCGGCGCTTGCGCACTACCCTCGATAGCCGTTCGATCGAGGCGTTGCAGGACTTCACTGACTTTTTGCATCGCTGGAACTTTATTGAGCGGCGTTTCGATGTGCGTGACTGGATTGATTTCAGTGTGCTGGAGGCGGTGATCGGCTCGACGTCGCGCGTGGCGACCTGATCGCAGGGCCTGTGGGAGCGGGGTTGCCCCGCGATTGCTGCCCCAGCAGCAGGCATTCCACACCGCCCTGCTGAATAGCTAACAATCGCTCAGAAAATATCAACTAAAATCCTTTAGTTTCAACAAGTTAAAAACATGGCACAAACCCTGCTCTATCCCCTTCAACTGCACATCCGGGGAGACCAGCAGCATGCACACACTTAACCCAATCGCCAAAGGCATCGGCCTGAGCATCCTACTGGCCAGCCAGTCGGAACTGCTCAGGGCCGAAGACAACAACAGCACCGCCCCGGCCCTGAAGACCGTCACGGTCACCGCCCAGCACCGCGAAGAAACCCTGCAGGAAGTCCCGGTGGCGGTCACCGCGGTGCAAGGCACCAGCATCACCGCCGACGGCGTGCGCGCCATGGGCGATATCACCACCTTCATCCCCAACGCGTCGGCGAAGAACCCCGACGGCGACGGCCGCCCGCGCTGGTACATTCGCGGCCTGGGCACTGGCGACACTGGCGCGGCCACCGTCTACCCGGTGGGCATCTACGCCGACGACGTCTACCTCAACGCGCCGGTGGCCGGCGGTGGCCCGCTGTTCGACCTGGAACGCATCGAGATCCTGCGCGGCCCGCAAGGCACCCTGTATGGCAAGAACACCACCGCAGGTGCGGTGAACATCATCTCCAAGAAGCCGGGCTTCGATACCGACGGCTTCGGCACCCTCGGCTTTGGCAGCAAGAACGAGCGCATCTTGAGTGGCGCCATCGGCGGTGCCCTGGTCGATGAGCGCCTGGCGGCGCGGGTGTCGCTGTACTCCGAAGAACGCGATGGCTTCACCCACAACCTGACCAACGACCAGACCTACGGCGACGTCAACAAGAAGGCCGTGCGCGTGCAGTTCCTGGCCAAGCTCAACCCCGACCTGGAAGCCCTGTGGAAGATCCACGGCCGTCAGTTCAAGGGCGATGGCAGCAGCGGCTCGCTGCCCTTGGGCCGCTATTACAACGTCGGTTACCAGCGCCCGGAAGGCCGGCGCATCGAGCTCAACGTCAATGAAGATGCCAAGCTCGACCACAACGGCACCTCGCTGACCCTGAACTGGGACATCGGCGACTACAAGCTGACCTCGATCACCGCCTACGACTACATCCGCAACCAGCAGCTCAGTGACGCCGACTACACCCCCTATGAAGTCAATGGCGCTGCCGACAGCGACAACCGTTACGACCAGTACTCCCAGGAGTTTCGCCTGGCCTCGCCGCAGCAGGAAACCCTGCGCTGGATGCTCGGCGCCCACTACTTCCACGAAACCCTCGACAGCAGCGCCCTGCGCACCGTCACCCCGGGGCCGACACCCAATGGCACTGGGTCCAACCAAACCGGCGGCGTGGTGGATTTTCGTGACCTGAGCTACACCCACAAAACCGACAGCTACGCGCTGTTCGGCAACCTCGCCTACGACCTCACCGACAACTTCACGGTGACCGGCGGCCTGCGCTGGACCACCGAGAAAAAAGACATCGACCTGGACCTGGTGCAACTGACCCGCGCCACCGCCAACGGCCCGCTGATCCCGCTGACCGCCAACGGCAGCAACGGCTCCCAGGAAGAGGCCAAGCGCTGGGATGCCTGGACCTACGACCTGACCCCCGAGTACCGCATCAACGACAACCTGCGGGTGTTCTTGCGCTATGCCCATGGCTTTCGCTCTGGTGGCTTCAACACCGGGCTGTCGACCAGCCTCGCGCAGCTGACCACGGTCGATCCGGAAGAGCTGGATGCCTACGAACTGGGCCTGAAATCCGAGTGGTTCGAGCATCGCCTGACGGTCAACGCCAACCTGTTCTACTACGACTACCAGGACATCCAGGTCAACCTGCTGACCGTCAACAACGGCATCCTCACCACGGCCCTGACCAACGGTGCCAAGGGCAAGGTCAAAGGCGCCGAGCTTGAACTCGAAGGCCAGCCGACCGACTACCTGCACCTGCGCGCGGCACTGTCGTTCCTCGACACTGAATACACCGACTTCAAGAACACCAACCCCACCACTGGTGCGGTGACCGCCGACTACAGCGGCAACAGCTTCGTGCGCTCGCCGCGTTACGTGGTGTCGCTGGGTGGCGACTACACCATCCCGCTGGAAGTCGGCGGCAAGCTGGTGGCCGGCGCCGATGTCAGCTTGCGCGACCGCGAGTACTTTTTGGCCGACCGCCAGAGCAGCGCCGACCAGCCGCTCAACCAGGCGCACTACACCCTGGCCAACACCCGCCTGACCTGGTTCAGCCCGGATGAAAAGCTCAGCGTCACCGGTTTCGTCAACAACCTTACCGACCGCCGCTACCAGGTCCACGGTCGCCCCAACGGCACCACCGGCCAGTACGTGATCACCTATGGCGACCCGCGCACCGTGGGCCTGAGTGTCACCAGCCGGTTCTGATCGCTGCACCCTTTTTGCCTTACAGGAGTCCGTTCCCATGTTCCGACCTACCCCCAAGGCCGGCGCGATTGCGCTGGTCATCGGCGGCTTCGGCGTGCCCGGCGTTTACGCCCAGGCGCCGGGCGCCAGCGACAGCAAGCTCGACACCGTGGTGGTGGTCGGCACCCGCCGCAGTGATGTCACCGCCCTGCAAAGCGCCGCCCCGGTGGATGTGCTCAGCGCCGAGCAGTTGCAGGAAACCGGCGCTCAGGATCTATCCGGTGCGCTCACCGCGTTGTCGCCGTCGTTCAGTTTCCCGCAGTCGCCACAAGGTGCCTTTGCCGGCTCCATCGCCCAGGGCGCTTCGTTGCGCGGCCTGGCCTCCGACCAGGTGCTGGTACTGGTCAACGGCAAGCGCCGTCATAGCAGCCCCAACGTCACCCGCCAGGGCCTGGCCAACGGCCGCGGCGCGGCGGCGGTGGACTTGAGCCTGATCCCGCTGAGCGCGATCTTGCGGGTGGAAATCCTGCGTGACGGCGCTGCCGCCCAATACGGCTCGGACGCCATCGCCGGGGTGATCAACATCGTGCTCAAGGAGAACGACGCCGGTGGCAACATCGGCTATCGCTTTGGCGGCTACGCAAAGGGCGACGGCCTGCAGCGCAAACTCAGCGGCTGGAAGGGCCTGGCCCTGCCCAACGATGGTTTTCTCAACCTGAGTTTCGATGCCGGCAGCCAGGACCCGGCCAGCGATACCCGCCCGGACAACCGGATTTTTTACCCAGGCTCCTCCAGCATCAACAGCGAGCGCGAACAGAACAACCGCTACCGCACCTGGAACTGGGGCTCGGGCAATGTCTCGGACCAGTACAACCTGGTGGCCAACAGCGAGATCGGCATCGGCGATGGCCTCACCGCCTACGGCTTTGCCACCTACGCGCACAAGAACACCGACGCCGAAGGCTTCTTCGACCCGCCCACCACCCTGCGCAACAACTACGCTAGCGTGGCCCTGCAGCGCTACCCGGACGGGCGCCTGCCGATCACCCGCTACAACCTGCAAGACTATGCCCTGACCGGTGGCGTGCGTTATGAAGACGAGCAACTGGGCAAGTTCGACCTGGCTGCCAACTACGGCAACGACACGCTCAAATCCACTGACCGCAATGCCATCAACCCCAGTTGGGGCAATGCCAGCCCAGAGAAAATCTACACCGGCGAGCGCGAGAACGAGCAGACCAACCTGACCCTGGACTGGGTCCGCGATTTTCCCACCGACCTGCTGGCCAAGCCGCTGACCCTGTCGGCGGGCCTGGCCTGGCGCAAGGAGAACTACAGCCTCAGTGCCGGCGAAGCGGCCGGCTGGCAGAACGGGCCGTTGTTCAACACCCTCGATCCACTGAGTGGCCGGCGCATTCCCGGCTACTACTCGGGCATCACCCAGGTCGATGCCGCGTCGCTTGAGCGCAAGGTGTTCGGCGCTTATGTCGATGTCGAAGGGCAGATCAGCGACAAGTTCCAGGCCGGGGTGGCGCTGCGTTCCGAGCATTATTCGGACTTTGGCGACACCACCAACGGCAAGCTGTCGCTGCGCTACGACTTCACCCCACAAATTGCCGCACGCGGCAGCGTCAGCTCCGGCTACCGCGCGCCGTCGCTGGTGCAGAGCGGCCTGTCATCGTTCAGCGTGCAGGTGGTCGAGCAGCCTTCGGGCAGTGGCAACTGGGTCGAAGTGCAGCAGCGCACCTTGCGTGCCGACAGCCCGGAGGCGGCCTTGCTCGGTGGCCGCGCGTTGAAACCCGAGGAGTCCACCAACCTCTCCCTGGGCCTGGTCTGGCGCCCGCTGGCCAATGCTTCGCTGACCCTGGATGCCTACCGCATCGATATCGACAACCGCATCACCCTCTCCGACCAGTTGCCTGGCAACGTGGTCGGGCCGATCTTTGCCGGCACGCCCTACGCCAATATCCAGAGCGCGGCGTTCTACACCAACATCGCCGACACCCGCACCGATGGCATTGAGCTTGCTGGCCAGTACCAGTGGGATTTGCAGCAGTTTGGCCGGCTCAACCTCAACGCAGGCTTTGCCAAGACCCGCACGCGGATCACCGAGCTGCGCGATGTCGGCGGCATCAGTGGCGAGCAGATCGTCGGCCGCGCCACCCAGGGCCTGATCGAGCACGGCACGCCGGAAGACAAGCTGACCTTGAGCGCCAACTGGCTGTACGAGAACTGGGGCGTGACCCTGACCCAACGCCGCTATGGCCAGTGGCAGAGCCTGAACAGCAGCAACCCGAACCTGGACCAGACCTTCAGCCCGCAGTGGATCACCGACCTGGACCTGAGCTACAGCTTCGACCAGGGGCTGAAAGTGTCGGTGGGCGCGATCAACCTGTTCGACAGCCATCCGGACAAGCTCGAAGGGCCGCAGTTGTATGGGGTGCCGAAGTATTCGATCACCTCGCCGGAGGGGGCGCAGGGGGCGTTTTACTATGCGAGTGTCAGTTATGACTTTTGAAGTCTGAAAGCCATCGCGGGTCAAGCCCGCTCCCACAGTGTGGGAGCGGGCTTGACCCGCGATAGCTACTCAATAGTAGGCGTTTTCTTTCTGACTGTGGTCAGTCACATCACGCACACCCTTGAGCTCGGGAATACGCTCGAGCAAGGTCCGCTCGATGCCTTCCTTGAGGGTCACGTCGGCCTGGCCGCAGCCCTGGCAACCACCACCGAACTGCAACACGGCGATGCCGTCCTCGACCACTTCGATCAGGCTGACCTGGCCGCCGTGGCTGGCCAGCCCCGGGTTGATCTCGGTTTGCAGGTAGTAGTTGATGCGCTCGTTGACCGGGCTGTCTTCGTTGACCATCGGCACCTTGGCGTTTGGCGCCTTGATGGTCAGCTGGCCGCCCATGCGGTCGGTGGCGTAGTCGACCACGGCGTCCTCGAGGAACGGAATGCTGACCGCGTCAAGGTAGGCGGTGAAGGTCTTCAGACCTACCGCTTGGTCTTCCGGCTTCTCTTCGCCCGGCTTGCAGTAGGCAATGCAAGTTTCAGCGTAGGTGGTGCCCGGTTGGGTAATGAAAATGCGAATGCCAATACCCGGGGTGTTCTGCTTTTCCAGCAGATCGGCCAGGTAATCATGCGCGGCGTCGGTAATAGTTATGGCGCTCATGGAAGTTCCTCACAGACTTGTCGGCAGTTTACGCCAACCTGGCCGCCGAACAAAGTCCTAGCAATTCTGTCAGGAAAGCGTTACCGCCACCGGCGTACTGCGGCGCACCTCGAACCAATCGCTCATGCGCCGGTACAGGCGCTTTTCCAGCAGCAGGTAACTGGCCAAGGACAAGCCGGCAATCAGCGGCACGCACAGGGCGAACACTGTATACGGGCTGAGGTTCAGGCGCTCGCTGGCAAACCAGCCGGCATACAGCACCAGCACGTGAATCAGGTACACCGAGTACGAGCAATCCCCCAGTGCCTTGAGCACGCGATTGCCCTTGAAGTACGGCTCAAGCGAGATACAGGCAAAGACAATCAGCGCACTCGGCAGGCCCCAGTGCAGCAGGCGCAGCGAGGCATCCAGGTGATAGATCGCCAGCCCCGCCGCGGCCAGGATCGCCAGCGGCAGCCACAGCCCGTGGGCAATCCAGCCGCGGCGGTAGAGCACGCCAATACCGATGCCGAGCAAAAACTCGTAGACGATGTTGTTGCGGTAGAAGTGATTGAGCAACCCGGCGCGGGTCAACACCTCGCTGACCAGCAACAAGGCCGCGGCCAGCAGTAACAAGCGGTGTTGCTGGCGGACCACGAACACCAGCGAGAACAGCAGGTAGAAGTACATCTCGTAGTTCAGGGTCCAGCCGACATTGAGGGTCGGGTACTGGCCGTAACCGCCGGGGTTCTCTGCCGGAATGAACAGCAACGACAACAGAAAATGCTCAAGGTCGATGGCCTGGTGCGGCATCCACTGGCTGGCTGAAGCCAGCAGCAAGGCCATCAATGCGGTGTAGAACCAGTAGGCCGGCACGATACGCAGCGCCCGGTTGAGCAGAAAGCGCCGGGCCGGCATGGCCTTGTCGCGGGTCGACAGGTAGATCACCAAGCCGCTGATCACAAAAAACACGTCCACACCCACTGCCCCGCGGTCAGTCAGGAACTGTCCGATCGGGCCACTGGCATGGAAGTCGAAGAAAATCTGCATGAAGTGATGGCAGACCACCACCCAGGCGGCAAGCGCCCTTAAAGCCTGAAGCGAATACAGCATCCGGTTACCTGCGTCTTAAGTCCCACTCAAGCCCCGGCCGGAACCGGGGCCGCATGAGAGCTCGGACCGCAGGTTGCCGGGAAAGGTCAGACGACCTTCCCGGCGGTCATGTTTACAGGTTTTCGTAGCGGTTCATGTCGAGCACACCCGACTCCAGCGCATCGGTCTCCTTGATGTAGCTGTTGAGGTCATGGAAGTACTGCCAGAACTGCGGATGGCTGCGGCGCACGCCCCAGCGCATGACAATGCGCTCGAACCTGGCGGTGTCATCACGCGCCGCTTCCAGGTCCTCGACGAACTCCGGTACATCAGTAGCCGGGACGTTGAACATGAAGTTCGGGTAGCTGCTGAGCACGCCCGGCACCAGGGTCAGGGTGTCCAGGCCCGGTTGGTAGCGGTAGGCCTCGCCGAGCATGAAGGCGACGTTGCTGTGCGCGCGGTTGCGCAGCAGGCTGTAGACCTGGCGCTGACCGCCCTGCCCTTCGATGCGCAGCATGGTCGCTTCGGGCAACTGGTTGATCACCTTCAGGCCCGCAGCCGGGCGCGATACCAGGCGGCTCAGCGACTGCTCGACATCACGGAACTCCTCGCTCATTTGCGGCCGCGAGCAATAGGCGCCCTGGCAGCGGTTGATCGGGTCGGGCGCGGCGTTGAGGCTGCCGGTGCGCTGGATCAGCTTGAGGCCGAAATCACGCTTGGGGTCGCGCTTGTCGAGTTTCAGCGAGCTCGGGGTGTCGGTGTCGATGTCCTCGTAGTCCATCCACATCTTCACCTTGCCGCTGTTCTGGTACCAGTCGCCGAGGATCGCGCCACGGGCATCGGCCGGCATCAGGCGCAGGAAGTTGACCTCGGCGCCGTTGCGGATCAGGTCGAAGTACAGCCGCGTCTGCGCCTGGTGCGAGACGTTGCCATAGACGTCGAAGTTGACCGCCAACTGGTAGTAGGTGCGCTCGAACAACGGGTAGTCGAACAACCACAGGGTTTTCGGCACATCACCGATCAGGCCCTTGCTCACCGAGGCGCTGTCGAAGTGGCGGAAGATGGTCAACAGCGCGTTGTCGTTGCCGGCCCAGAGGGTCGACCAGCTCGGCGGCGGCACTTCGGCATAGGCATCGCGGCGCAGCTTTTCATACTCGTTGCGCTTGTCGCGGTAGGCATGCCAGAGGGTCAGGATGCTGCCGACGTCGTCGATCTGCCCGGGCATGGCCAGCAACGGCGTGGCCTTGCCGCGGTACTCGGCATCGGTCAGGTAACGGTCGTGGGCCGGTTCCTGGAACAGCGTCCAGAAGTTGTCGCGGATCACGTCGGTGGCGATCTGGCCACGGCACACCGGGCCACGGATGAAGGTGCGCACGAAGTACTCGGCGTTATCGAGCATGAACTGGTACCGGGCCACCGCCGGGATCGCTTCGAAGGTTTCGAACGGGTTGGCGCGGTGGCGCGGGCCATAGCCGGGCAGCGCGTTGGCGTGCCAGTCGCCGCTGTAGAACAGTTGCTTGACGCGCTTGAGCTTGTGCGGGCCCATCGGGTAGGTGATGTGGGTTTTATGCACGATCACGCCCTGCACCGGCATCAGCCGGTAGTAGAAGTCGGTGCCCGGCGGGTCGTTGGGCCGGCGCGTGGCGATCAGGTCGATCGGCTGGCCACTGGGTGTGCGCGAACGCACCCACTGGAAGAAGTGCCCCTGCTCGCCGCCGACAAAATGAATGTGGGCGAGGAACAGGTGTTCGTAAAGCCAGCGGCCGACCAGCGCTTCGGTCGAGCCCGGGCGGTTGAGCAGCGCTTCCCAGTCGGCGATCTGCGCAGCCTCCTTGGCGCTCGGCTGAATCGGGTCGTGCTCGACCGGCGCACCGGCGGCCAGCCAGCGTTGCAGGGTCTGGTACTGGGCATCGGTGAGGCCGGTGACCGCCAGCGGCATGCCCTCTTTCGGGTGCGCGCCGGCATAGGCGTCGAACTCGCCGGGCAGCGGGCACATGTTGTTGCGGTTCAGGCCCAGGACGATCTCCTCGGGCAACTTGGCGTTGGGCGTCAGCGGGGTCTTGTGGCCCAGTTCGAGCATCCGCGCCATCAGCGCGGCCTGGCTGCCCTGGTTGTCGAGTACCGAGTAGAAGCCCTTGCGCTGCCAGGCTTGAGTGCTGCTGGCGTCATAGAACAACCGCGTCGGCGCTACCGCCGTGCTGCGCTCGCCCTGGTACACCGGCACTTTCGAGGCGCCCCGCGAGGCGCCCTCGGCACTGCCCAGGTTGAGCTGGCAGGCCGCGTCGTTGCAAGCGTGGCAGGCCACGCATTTCTCGGTGAAGATCGGTTGGATGTCCCGGGTATACGAAATAGCCGAGCTCTGTTGAGGGGCTTGCCCCAACGCCACGCCGCTGATGAACAGAGCGAAAGCGCCGGCAAGTAAGCGATGCACCATGTGCCGAATGTCCTGGGTATTGATAGCTTCACGATTCTACCGGTGCTGGCGGCGTGCCAACATGAATGAAATTCATGTCAATCTTCAACACGTCTAAAAACCGCGCAGCTTTGTTATTATTCCGCAACTTTTGTTTTTGCCCGACCAGGTAGTCCTATGTCTGACCGCAGCGCTCGTTTCCAAGCACTTCAGCAAGCACTCAAAGAGCGCATCCTGATTCTCGATGGCGGCATGGGTACTATGATCCAAAGCTACCGCCTCGAGGAACACGACTATCGTGGCACGCGCTTCGCCGATTGGCCAAGCGATGTCAAAGGCAACAACGACCTGTTGCTGCTGTCGCGTCCCGACGTCATCGCCGCCATCGAGAAGGCCTACCTGGACGCCGGCGCCGACATTCTCGAAACCAACACCTTCAACGCCACGCAGATTTCCCAGGCCGACTACGGCATGGAGTCGCTGGCCTATGAGCTTAACCTCGAAGGCGCGCGCATCGCCCGCCAGGTGGCCGACGCCAAAACCCTGGAAACCCCGGACAAACCGCGTTTCGTCGCCGGCGTGCTCGGTCCGACCAGCCGCACCTGCTCGATTTCTCCCGACGTCAACGACCCGGGCTATCGCAACGTCACCTTCGACCTGCTGGTAGAAAACTACCTTGAGGCGACCCGGGGCCTGATCGAAGGCGGCGCCGACCTGATCCTGATCGAGACCATCTTCGACACCCTCAACGCCAAGGCGGCAATCTTCGCCGTGCAGCAGGTGTTCGAGGAAGACAGCGTCGAATTGCCGATCATGATCTCCGGGACCATCACCGACGCCTCCGGTCGTACCCTTTCGGGGCAGACCACCGAAGCGTTCTGGAACTCGGTGCGCCATGCCAACCCGATCTCGGTGGGCCTGAACTGCGCCCTCGGCGCCAAGGACCTGCGCCCGTACCTCGAAGAGCTGTCGAGCAAAGCCGGCACCCATGTCTCGGCGCACCCCAACGCCGGCCTGCCGAACGCCTTCGGTGAATACGACGAAACCCCGGCCGAGATGGCCGTGGTGGTCGAAGAATTCGCCGCCAGCGGCTTCTTGAACATCATCGGTGGCTGCTGCGGCACCACGCCGGGGCATATCCAGGCGATTGCCGAGGCGGTAGCCAAGTACCCGCCACGGGCCATTCCGGACATCCCCAAGGCCTGCCGGCTGTCGGGCCTGGAGCCGTTCACCATCGACCGCAACTCGTTGTTCGTCAACGTCGGTGAGCGCACCAACATCACCGGTTCCGCCAAGTTCGCCCGGCTGATCCGCGAAGAGAACTACACCCAAGCGCTGGAAGTCGCCCTGCAGCAGGTCGAGGCCGGCGCCCAGGTGATCGACATCAACATGGACGAAGGGATGCTCGATTCCCAGGCGGCCATGGTCAAGTTCCTCAACCTGATCGCCGGTGAGCCGGACATCTCCCGCGTACCGATCATGATCGACTCCTCCAAGTGGGAAGTGATTGAAGCGGGTCTCAAATGCATCCAGGGCAAGGGCATCGTCAACTCGATCTCGATGAAGGAAGGCGTCGAAGCCTTCAAGCATCACGCCAAGCTGTGCAAGCGCTACGGCGCCGCCGTGGTAGTGATGGCCTTCGACGAGGTCGGCCAGGCCGACACCGCCGCGCGCAAACGCGAGATCTGCCAGCGCAGCTACGACATCCTGGTCAATGAAGTGGGCTTCCCGCCAGAAGACATCATCTTCGACCCGAACATCTTCGCCGTCGCCACCGGCATCGAAGAGCACAACAACTACGCCGTCGACTTCATCGAAGCCTGCGCCTACATCCGCGATCACCTGCCCTACGCCCTGACCTCGGGCGGGGTGTCCAACGTGTCGTTCTCGTTCCGTGGCAACAACCCGGTGCGCGAGGCGATCCACTCGGTGTTCCTCTACCACGCGATCCAGAATGGCCTGACCATGGGTATCGTCAACGCCGGCCAGCTGGAGATCTACGACGAGATCCCACCTGCGCTGCGCGAGCGGGTCGAAGACGTGGTGCTCAACCGCACCCCGCACGGCACCGACGCCCTGCTGGCGATCGCCGACGACTACAAGGGCGGCGGCGCGGTCAAGGAGGTCGAGAACGAAGAGTGGCGCTCGCTGCCGGTTGGCAAGCGCCTGGAACACGCGCTGGTCAAGGGCATTACCGCCTTTATCGTCGAAGACACCGAAGAGTGCCGCCAGCAGTGCGCGCGCCCCATCGAGGTGATTGAAGGCCCGCTGATGAGCGGCATGAACGTAGTCGGCGACCTGTTCGGCGCCGGCAAGATGTTCCTGCCCCAGGTGGTCAAATCCGCCCGGGTGATGAAGCAGGCGGTAGCCCACCTGATTCCCTTCATCGAACTGGAAAAAGGCGACAAGCCCCAAGCCAAGGGCAAGATCCTCATGGCCACGGTCAAGGGCGACGTGCACGACATTGGCAAGAACATCGTCGGCGTGGTGCTCGGATGCAACGGCTATGACATCGTCGACCTGGGCGTCATGGTCCCGGCCGAGAAGATCCTGCAGACCGCCCGCGAGCAGAAGTGCGACATCATCGGCCTGTCCGGCTTGATCACGCCGTCGCTGGACGAGATGGTCCATGTTGCCCGCGAGATGCAGCGCCAGGACTTCCACCTGCCGCTGATGATCGGCGGTGCCACCACCTCCAAGGCCCACACGGCGGTGAAGATCGAGCCCAAGTACAGCAACGACGCGGTGATCTACGTTACCGACGCCTCGCGTGCGGTGGGTGTCGCCACCCAGTTGCTGTCCAAGGAACTCAAGCCCGGCTTCGTCGAGAAGACCCGCCTGGATTACATCGAAGTCCGTGAACGCACCGCCAACCGCAGCGCCCGTACCGAACGCCTGAGCTACGAGCAGTCGATTGCCGCCAAGCCCAAGTACGACTGGGCCGGTTACCAGCCGGCGGTGCCTAGCTTCACCGGCGTGAAAGTGCTGGAAAACATCGACCTCAAGGTGCTGGCCGAATACATCGACTGGACGCCGTTCTTCATCTCCTGGGACCTGGCCGGCAAATACCCGCGCATCCTCACCGACGAAGTGGTCGGCGAAGCCGCTACCGCGCTGTTCAAGGATGCCCAGGAGATGCTCGCCAAGCTGATCGACGAGAAGCTGATCAGCGCCCGCGCGGTGTTCGGTTTCTGGCCGGCCAACCAGGTCAACCATGACGACATCGAAGTCTACAGCGCCGACGGCCAACCTCTGGCGCAACTGCACCACCTGCGTCAGCAGACCATCAAGCCGGACAACAAGCCCAACTTCTCCCTGGCCGACTTCGTCGCACCCAAGCTAACCGGCATCACCGATTACGTCGGTGGCTTCATCACCACCGCCGGCATCGGCGCCGAGGAAGTGGCCAAGGCCTATCAGGACAAGGGCGACGACTACAACTCGATCATGGTCAAGGCTCTCGCCGACCGTCTGGCCGAGGCCTGCGCCGAATGGCTGCACGAACAGGTGCGTAAAGACTATTGGGGTTACGCCAAGGACGAGCACCTGGATAACGAGGCGCTGATCAAGGAGCAGTACTCGGGTATCCGCCCTGCCCCGGGCTACCCGGCCTGCCCGGACCACACCGAGAAGGAAACCCTGTTCCGCCTGCTCGATGGCACCGCCATCGGCGAAACCGGCCCCAGCGGCGTGTTCCTCACCGAACACTTCGCCATGTTCCCGGCGGCGGCGGTCAGCGGCTGGTACTTCGCCCATCCGCAGGCGCAGTACTTTGCCGTGGGCAAGGTCGACAAGGACCAGGTGCAGAGCTACACCGCACGTAAAGGCCAGGACTTGAGCGTGAGCGAGCGCTGGTTGGCGCCTAACCTCGGATATGACAACTGAGTGATCGCGGGGCAAGCCTGCTCCTACAGTGGGGGCGGGCTTGCCCCGCGATGCGGTCTACACTCATGGGGATGCCTTTTATAAGGAGCCCCTCATGGACGAACCCGCCCAAGGCAAACCCCCGACCTTCTGGCAGATGCTGCAAAGCATCCTGGCAGCGGCCTTCGGGGTGCAGAGCGGCAAGAACCGCGCCCGCGACTTCAACCACGGCAAGGCCAGCCACTTCATCGCGCTGGGCACCGTGTTCACCTTGCTGTTCATTCTGGTTTTGATCGGGCTGGTGCAGTTGGCCATGCACCTTACCGCCCGCTGAAATGCAGCCCGCCCGCAGATGCCCATTCTGCGGGCGGTTCACTGTTACCCATCGGGTGATGTCACTGGTGGCTGACCCAATACACTGCAGTCACCACCACCAGGATGATCAGACAGAGTATCGCCCAGGCATCGACACTGCTGTCAGGCTTACCCGCTTTGGTCGAATTTCCCATTGCATTGCCTCTTGTTGGGGTTATGGGAATGCATGTCACCCGTAGCAGTTAAGTCCAGCAATGCCCTTTGCTCAAGCAGGGGCTTTTCAGTAGTCGACGGGCGCCTTGAGAAACGGATAACGGAAATCAGGAGTGTGCCCCTGGGCGCTGAAACGGTTGAAATCCAGGCCATAGTCGGCCTGCTCCTGCAGCTTCAACCAACGCTGCGCCCGCAGCGGATCGATCAGTTGCAGCACCGGCACCTCGTATTCGCGACGGCCATCACGGTTGATTGGCAGTTTCAGCGCATCATCGTGCAGTAACACCATGGCCCAGCCGCCAAGGGAAAAGTGCCCGCCCATGAGCACGCTCAGGCGCCCGTCGATACGCGCCTGCAACGCCGCCGGCGAGCTGTTGACGGCACTGAACAGCAGGTCCTTGCCTGGCACCCGGCCGGCCTCGACTGCCGCCTGTATGGCGCCAAAGGCCATTTCGTCGTTGGCCGACCACACCAGCTCGATTTGCGGGTAGCGCTGTAACAGCTGCCTGGCCTGCTCGTAGGCGCGCTCCCGGCCCCAACCGCCATACACCACCTGGCGCAGGCGCACCTCGGGGTGCTCGGCCAGGGCGCGGCGCATGCCCTGCTCGCGCAGCTGCGAGGCCGGAGTGGTCTTGAGCCCGGAGAACGCCAGCAACTCCAGCGGCCGGGTCAGCCCGGGCCGGGCACGCAGGGCGATCAGGTCCTTGAGCATCTGGTAACCGGCCTGCTCGTCATTGCCCACCAGGGTGCCGAGCAAGGGCGGGTACTTGTCCGGGTTGTTGTCGATCAGCCCGGCCTGGTTCGGGGTCAGGCCGTTGTTGACCAGAAACAGCTTGACCCCGCTGTCGCGAGACAGGCGGATGATTTCTGGGGCGATGTACTGTTCGTTGACCAGCACCAGATAGTCCGGCCTTTGCCGGCCTTCAAGCGCTTCACGGGCCTGGGTCAGCGCCAGCTCCGGCCGGCGCTCGCTGTACTGGATGCTCAGTTGCATGCCGAGGTCGTCGGCGGCGGCCTGCATGAAACGCGAATAACCGACCCAGAAAGTCTCGTTGGAATAGCCCGGATTGAGAAACACCACGGAAGCCGCCTGTGCACCGGCCACCAGTGGCAAGCTCAGGCAAAGGCTTTGGCACAAGGCCTTGAGCATGGGTTAACGCTCCTGCTATGCAAACCGGCGATTATAACCGGCCGTAGTGGCACATTGGCTAAACGCCAGTCAGTCTCACTTAGTCCAAATGGTTCTTTTCATATGCTAAAACTTCACTTTTGCGCATAAACGCAAACTGCTATCTTTCCTCGGCTCCGCATCGGAGTGCGCGGCCGTGCGCGCGATTAGCTGCAAGCAGCTTGAGAACAGGACCCCTATGTACGTATACGACGAGTACGATCAGCGGATCATCGAGGACCGCGTCAAGCAGTTCCGTGATCAGACCCGCCGCTACCTGGCCGGTGAACTGAGCGAAGAAGAGTTCCGCCCCCTGCGCCTGCAAAATGGCCTCTATATTCAACGTTTTGCCCCGATGTTGCGGGTCGCGGTGCCCTATGGGCAGCTGACTTCGCGCCAGACACGGATGCTGGCGAAGATCGCGCGCGACTACGACAAGGGCTACGCCCACATCAGCACCCGGCAGAACGTGCAGTACAACTGGCCAGCGCTGGAAGACATCCCCGAGATTCTGGCGGAACTTGCCACCGTGCAGATGCACGCGATCCAGACCAGCGGCAACTGCCTGCGCAACGTCACCACCGACCAGTTCGCCGGTGTTGCCGCCGATGAAGTGATCGACCCGCGCCCATGGTGCGAGATCGTCCGCCAGTGGACCACTTTCCACCCCGAATTCGCCTACCTGCCGCGCAAGTTCAAGATCGCCATCAACGGCTCGAGCAGCGACCGTGCGGCCATCGAAGTGCACGACATCGGCCTGGAGCCGGTGTACAACCAGGCCGGCGAGCTGGGCTTTCGCGTACTGGTCGGTGGCGGCCTGGGCCGTACCCCGGTGGTCGGTGCCTTCATCAACGAGTTCCTGCCCTGGCAGGACCTGCTCAGCTACCTGGACGCGATCCTGCGGGTGTACAACCGCTACGGCCGTCGCGACAACAAGTACAAGGCGCGGATCAAGATCCTGGTCAAGGCGCTCACCCCTGAAGTGTTTGCCGAGAAGGTCGAGGCCGAAATGGTCCACCTGCGCGGCGCCAGCACGACCCTGACCGAAGCCGAAGTGCACCGCGTGGCCAAGCACTTCGTCGACCCGGACTACAAGTCACTGGATAACCTCGACTTCAGCGAGCTCGAACAGCAGCACCCGGGCTTTGCCCGCTGGCGCACGCGCAACGTACTGGCGCACAAGAAGCCTGGCTACGTCGCCGTGACCCTGTCGCTCAAGCCTACCGGGGTAGCACCAGGCGACCTGACCGACAAGCAACTGGATGCGGTGGCAGACCTTGCCGAGCGCTACAGCTTCGGCCAGCTGCGCACCTCCCACGAGCAGAACATCATTCTTGCCGACGTCGAGCAGAGCCAGTTGCACGCCCTGTGGCTGGAGCTGCGCGAAAACGGCTTTGCCACGCCGAACATCGGCCTGTTGACCGACATCATCTGCTGCCCGGGCGGTGACTTCTGCTCGCTGGCCAACGCCAAGTCGATCCCGATTGCCGAATCCATCCAACGCCGTTTCGACGACCTGGACTACCTGTTCGACATCGGCGAGCTGGACCTGAACATCTCCGGTTGCATGAATGCCTGTGGCCACCACCACGTCGGCCACATCGGCATCCTCGGGGTAGACAAGAAAGGCGAAGAGTTCTACCAGGTCTCGCTCGGTGGCAGCGCCAGCCGCGACGCCAGCCTGGGCAAGATCCTCGGCCCCTCCTTTGCCCAGGACGACATGCCGGATGTGATCGAGAAGCTGATCGACGTCTACGTTGAAAAACGTACCGAAGACGAGCGCTTCATCGACACCTACCAACGTATTGGCATCGACCCATTCAAGGAACGCGTCTATGCAGCGAATCATTAAGAATAACGAAATCGTCGACGAAACCTGGCACCTGCTGCCCAAGGATTTCAACATCGACGAAGTGACCAACTGCGACGACTACATCGTTCCGCTGCAGCTGTGGCGTGAACACGGCCATATGCTCAAGGCCCGCGACGGCGGCCTGGGTGTGTGGCTGGACGCCGATGAAGAGGCCGAAGAGATCGGCGAAGTCGCCAACCAGTTCCAGGTCATTGCCCTGAACTTCCCGGCCTTCACCGATGGGCGCAACTACTCCAATGCGCGCCTGCTGCGTGACCGCTACAAGTTCACCGGCGAGCTGCGCGCCATCGGCGACGTGCTGCGTGACCAGCTGTTCTACATGAAGCGTTGCGGCTTCGATGCCTTCGCCCTGCGTGCCGACAAGGACCCGGTCGAAGCACTGCAAAGCCTGCAAGACTTTTCGGTGACCTACCAGGCCGCCACTGACGAACCGCAACCGCTGTTCCGTCGCCGCTAACCCCTGTTGCAGCGGCCCGCCCTCGCGGGCCGCTGTGTCAGTGGGCTCAGACTGCCGCCCAACGTTTCCTTGCCTTGCGCAATGCGCCATCGCTCAACGCCTCGATCAACTTGCGCTCCGCCTTGCTGCGGCGCTTGGCATTGTCCAGGGTTTTATCCACGTGGACCGGGTTTGGCTGGTACGGATTCGGGCTCGGATACTTTTCATCCAGGTGATCCTGGCGCTGATGAAAAGGCGCATTGACCTGATCAAACTGCTCGCGTTCCTTGCGCTTGAGGTAGTCCACCCAGAACTCGCGCTTGATCAACGCCGCCAGCATTTGCGAGCTGCTCTTTTCCCGGGCCAGTACCTTGCCTGCCGCCTGGTCGAGCAAGGTTGCACTCACCCCTGCGGTCGGGCGGTGGCGCATGCCCCTGGGCTGGGCGGGCAACTCCAGACGTTGCGCCAACTCAACGCGAAAGGCCAGGTACACCTGCGCCTCATCCGGCATGCGCCCGGCGCGCTTGCGTGCGGCAATTTCCTGAGCGGCGAGGACATCGACCTGATCCAGACGTTCGAGGTTGCGTGCCAGCGACACCAGTTCAAACTCCGCGTCGCCAGCGGCAGCGGTCAGCTCGGCCTGGTGGACCAGCACGCTGATTTCCAGTCGATTGAAAAACAGGCTGGCCCCATCGGCGCAGGTCCGGTCATGGGCGGCCAGCTCGAACAGCTGGTCACGTAGTGCGCCATGCTCGCCGGCGGCATCAAGGACTCGCCAGACCCGGCTTTTGAGGTAGTCGTAGGCGCGTAGGTAGTCGGCGCTGCTGCGCAACTCATCCAGCAAGCGAAACAACGCTTCGTGCCCGGGCTCCTGGCGCAGGTGCTGCCAAAGCGCAGTGGCATCGCCGCTGATGACAGGCGCGTCGCCCCGCAGCCAGGGTTGAACCCCCGCAGGCGCCGGCAAGGCGGCTTGAGCCGCTGGGCGCATGCCCAGGCCAAAACTGATGTGGTGTTGCTCGGCATAGTCATGCAGGGCATTGAGGCTTTCGGCACTCCACGGATTGAAATTCAAGCGCGTACCCCGATTGATCCGCAGCACTTGCTCCTGCCATTGCGGCTCGGCGGCGATTACCGCCTGGGGTACCTGGCGCAAGTCGTTGCCGGCCAGATTGAGATGTTCAAGGGCCTGAAGCTGCAGGGCGCCGGTCGGCCAACGGTCGATCGCGGTTGCCGACAGGTCGAGGCTGAACAACTGATGCAGGCCGCTGACATCGGGCGGGACCGCCAACGGATTGTTGCTCAGGTCCAGCACCTTGAGCCCGCTCAGGGTCCGCAGGCGCGTGTTCAGATCGTCATCCCAGGTCACCCGGTTGTTTTGCAGGATGAGGCGGGTCACGCTGCTTCTGTTCTCCAGCGCCGCGGGCAAGGTTCTGAATTGGTTGCGACCCAGGTCAATCCAGCGCAGATTGGGAAATGCCGCGAGAAACCCCGACGACAGCTCCTGCAGCCTTGCCCCGCGAATGCTGAGAGCGCCAACATGGCTGAAATCGGCACTGAGCGTCGGCAGGGTATCCAGGCGCAAACCGTCGACCTCCAGGCGCAGGCCGATCTCGCGCCCATCGGCGGCGAAGGCCCGCGGCGCCTCCCGGCGCCAGCAGGCTTCGAGCGCCTGGACAAAAGCATGGCGATCGGTGTTGTGCGCAGGTATTGCCCAGCCTTCGGACAACGTGTTGACCCACGGCTCGTTGGCCCACTGCGCCAGTTGTTGAAGCAGGGTCAAGAGTTCCTGCTCGCGGTCGGCCAGCACTTGCGCGACAGCCAGTTCGTCATCGCCCAGGGCCCTGAGCATGGCCCGGGCACGGGGTTCGTCCAGGCTTGGGTACAGCGCCCTGAACCTGCGCATCAGGTTGATCGGACTGCGGGGTATGGCGCCGGCCTGACGGCCACTCAAGGGGTAGCCGACGCGCCCGTCCGCCAGGCGCAAAGGTGAGGTGAAGCGGCCATTGCGGGGCGCCATCCCCAGTGCCTGGGCAGTGGCCTGGGGGTCGATCAGGGCCTGTTCAATGGCCTTGGCCCGCAGGCTTTCGACCTCCTGCGCCGACACGCCCGGCGCGGGCATGCCCAGCAGCGCCTGTTCAAGCGGCTCGCGCGCAGGCATCGACGACCAGCCCGGCACACGGGGCAAGGTGGCCTGCAGCAATTGGCGGCTGTCGGCACTTGGCCCACGGCGGTCATACAACCCTTGCAGCGCACGACTGATACGCACCTGACGCAGGTACAGGCGGGCCTCCTCGGCCAGGCGCAGCGGCACCCTGCCCGCCTGCAACTGCTCACGTTCGGCTTGCCGGGCCTGGTCGACCAGCTCCAGCGCAAGCCGTCGCGGTAAACCGGGGAAATCCCGCTGCAGGGGACCGCTCAAGGGATGGGCGAGCGGTTCATCACGCCCGTACAGGGCCTCGAACAAGCGCTGGCGATTCACCCGGCAGTAGTCGGCCAATAGCTGGCGCAGGGCCTTGATCCTCTCGGCCGGGCTGGCAGGTAGTGTGCCCCCAAGCAAACCGCGCAACCGGGTTTCGTCGAGCTGCGCGACCAACCGAGGTGCCAACTGGCCTTGCAGCAGTTCGCTGCGGCTCACCGCAACGCGCGTAGTGATCATGCGGCCATGGCCGTACTCGACACGTGCGCCGCTCAGATCGTCGTGCTTGAACACCTGAAGCACCGCATCCTGGGGCCAGCCAGGTAGTTCGGTGATCAGCATTTGCGAGTAGTCCAGGCTGGCATCAAGCAGAGCGCCCTGTTCGATCCGTTCCGGCAGTTCGCTCAATTGACGATCCAGACGGATACGCGCGAGCAAGTCAGTCAGCAACGACGGCATCGGCCTGCGCTCGACAAGACAACGACGCACAACCTGCTCTGCTACACCACTGCAACGCAACGCCCGGTCCCGTTCGGCTTGATCCAGCCCGCTGGCAGCCTCTCCCAGGGCGCTCAACAGTTGGTTACGCGCGAACAACAGAGGCGACTCGTGAGCGTAGCCCCAGCCGCCCTCGCCGTGATACTGCATCGGCGGGCGGTAAGCACCGGAGCGTTCGGGATGCACCAGCCGCCATTGGCCCTGTGCACGGTCAAAGGCCTGTTCATACAGCTCGCCGTCCATGTGCACATAGGTGCGTGCGCCCAGCCGGTACTGACCCTGGTCATTCGCCTGCAACCCCTCGGGCAGCTCAATCCGGCTGCGGTAGGCGCTCAGGTCATTGTTCCAGAGCACCTGGCGGCCATCATTGAGCCGAACCTGTTCGAAGCGCTCGGTAAAGCCTATATGAGCGTCCAACTGAGGAACCCGCAGGTGCTGAGTAACGCCCAGCAACGTCACCTGTGCAAGGTTTTCCAGCACCCCGAACAGATGCGCCTGAGCACGCTGGTAATCACCTGCGCGCCAGTCCTGGATGCCCTCATAGACCTGCGCCAGCAATTGCCCGGCGGCCACCGGCATAAGCACCGTACCCAGCACCGGGACAAACAGCCCGGCAACATTGAGCAGGTCGAAACCGATTTCCAGCCAGGCCTCGATGTGTTGCCAGCGCAGTCGGGCGTCGACCTGGGCAGTGGGCATGGCGATGGCCTCGGCGTCCTCACGGACCCTGTGCAGATGACGCTCCAGAACGGTTTGATACAGCACGGCACTACTGGCCAACGCCGAGGGAATCAGGTGCAGACTGGCGCCCTCGCTGTTGACCGGCTGCCACGTCCCCTCGCGCCATTCGAGGCGGTTGAAACGGACCTGCAGCTCATGGGCGAAGGCGGCGCGATCCCTGACCCGCACCAGGCCGCTCAACAGTTGCTGGAACGGCCGTTGTGGCACCGGCCCGGCACTCCCCAGCGGCGCCTGAGACCGATCAACCTGCTGCAGGCGCCGGCGCCAGGCGCGCTGCCACTCGCGGCGGCTGGCATAGCGCTGCAAGGGCCCCAGCGGATCGCCCGGCAGGTAGACCAGGCACGGACGCAAGCCATCGGCATCGAGCGCCTGCACCTCGAACATCAGCACCTGGTCCAGGGGCAGGTTCCACATGCTCAAGCGCGAGACACTGAAGTGCCGGTCGCCCCTTAGCGCCAGGCCGGCCTCCATGGCCAGGTACTCAGCCTCGCTGATCCGCACCTCCAGCCTCGCCTGCAGCACATGCAGGCGCAGCGCCTGCTGTTGGGCGTTGAACAGCACTACATGCAAATGATCCGCCTGTGGCGGGGCGAAGACAGTGTTCAGATGGTGTTGATAACCCGCTCCCAGATCCAGCCCCCGGCACAGCCGGGCAAACTGCTCAGGTGGCATCGCCAGGGGATTGCCTTGCGCGTCCAGTAGCTGACTGCCGGCATCAAAACGTTCATCGCGGGCAAAGTTCTGCAGGGCGGCTTGCAACAGGCTGCGGCGCTGGGTTCTGAGCACCGCCCCCGGCCGGTCGCTACCGGCCCTGGCGCTGCGCTCGATGTGCAGCAAGGTCGAATGTTCCAGGGAAAGCCCGACAGGCAAGCCGGCATCGCGCAAGGCCTGCGCCAGCAATGGCCGGGCAAAGTCCCAAGGGTTCAGCCAGCCGGCCAGCGCCTGGCGTGCCTGCTCGCTAGCCTTCAGGCTACGCTCGGACTGCGACTGCCAGGCTTGGCGCTGCTCTGCGCTGCAGGCCTTGAGCCAATCAGGAAGACGTTGGGCGATCTGCTGGTGATGAGAGGTAGGGAAGGACGCTTGAGCCGACATGGGGAGTACCTGCTGATGACGTGAAGGTCATCAGCAGAGCATCCCCCCAGACGCGGAGTGCGTTAGTTAATTAGTGCGCTTGCGTTCAAAGTGCCAACACCCGCCATTACAGGCGCGTAACCTGGTTCGGAATACTATTCCAGATCTGCGTGGTCAGTGTCTCGATCAAGCGCCGCTCTTCGGCCTCGCGGCGCTGTGTGATGGTGTCCAACCGCGTGCGATAACTCTGATCCTGCATACTCTGCTTGTCTGCCTCCAATGCCTCAAACCGGGCAAAGTAAGGTTTGTTGACTGCCTCGAAGCGCGTGCCATAGCGTGACTTGAGAAAGGTTATCCAGAAATCCCGACTTGCAATTGCAGCCCTTAATGCCTCGGGCGTTTCAGCAGCCAACACTTCGGCTGCAGCGCTGTCCCGTTGCGCCGTAGTCACATTGGCCATGTTCGCGAACCGCATGCCTTGCGGTTGCCCTGGAATCTCCAAACGCTCCGCCAGCCCTATTCGGTAGGCCAGGCGCACCTGCACTTCGTCAACCCGAAGATTAGCCGCACGGCGCGCGGCAATGTCGCGCAAGGCAATACGCTCAACTTCATCCAGCCGGCTCAGGCCACGCGCCAGGTCGATCAATGCATACTCAGCGCCCACGGCTGTACCTGCCTCGTAGGCCTCCTGCACCAGCACCTGTATTTCCAGTTGGCTGAACACCAGGATTACACCATCGGCACAAGTCTCTGGGTGATTGACGAGCTCGAACAACGCTTGCCGTAAACGCGTATTGTCGTTGGCGGCCTTGAGCATACGCCAGACACGGTCACGCAGCGCCGGATAGCCCTGCCGAAAGTCAGCAGTGCTTTGCAGGTCATTGAGTAGCCGGAAGAACTCGCGGCTGTCCGCGAGTTCAGACAACGCTTGCCAATGCGCGCGAACCTCGGCCGCCTTTTGCGCGTCGGCACCTCGTAGCCAGATGTCCGAAGCCTGGGCAGGCGCTGGTAGCGCAACATGGGGTCCACGCAACACAGGCACCAGGCCCAGGTTCACGCCCGTTCTTTGCTGGTAGGCTGTGCGCCGTTGCAGGCTGTCAGCATCCAGCGGGTTGCCGTGCAACGCGGTGATGCCGTTGATCCTGTCGACACGCTGGGTATGCTCTGCTGGCTCAAGCACCGAGTCAGGAATGCTGGCAATACGGTTGTCGCGCAGGTCCAGGACATCTAGCCTTTCCAGCTCGAACACCCCCGGCGGCCAGGTACTGATGCCGGTGTTGCGCAAGAACAGGTTGAGCAGTTGCGTCATCGTGCCCACGGCGGGTGGCTGGCCGAGGGGGTTGTCGTTCAGATTCAGCGCCTTCAGGCTGGTCAGCCGGGCCAGTACCGCGCCGGTCGCTTGGTCCATCACCAGACGGTTATTCTGCAGGTGAAGCTTTGTCAGCCCCTGCAGCTCACCGACAGCATCGCCAAGCCCGGTGAGGCGGTTACCACTGAGGTCCAGCCAGCGCAGCCGGGGGAAAGCCTGCAAAAAATCGGAGGGTACCGATTGCAGGCCCATGCCTGAAAGGCGCAGTTCGCCAATGTGACTGAAGTCTGCGGTCAACGCTGGCAACTGACTCAGATGCAGGCCGTTCAGCTCTAGCCTGAAGCCGATGAATCGCCCATCACCTGCGTGCACGCGGGGGGTCTCCCGGCGCCAGGCTTTTCTGATCTGTTCGCTGACCCGGCGCAACACCCGCGGTGATACAACAGCGACATGGTCGTTGTCCACCTGGGTGAACTGCGCCTGCTCTACCCATTGATTCAAGGTGTCGGTCAACTGCTGGTACTCCACACGGCGTCGACCAAGTGCTTCGATGCGTTCGGCATCGCTGTGTCCCAGCTCTTCAAGAAAGCCCTCCACCTCCTCCGGCTCCAGGATTGGATACAAGCTGCGGACCTGACTCTGCAGCCCGGAACTGAACTGACCGCCAACAGCACCACGACCGCTGAGCGGATAGCCGATACGTCCATCGGCCAGGCGCATGGGCGTACGCAGCCAAGGCCGCACTGGCTGTTGGCCGAGCAAGGTCGAAGCGCGCAGCCGATCAGCCGTTGCCAGTTTCGCCAATGCCGAGCGCAGGTGTGTGGACTGGCCAATCTGCAGCCCCAGTGCTTGGCGTTCACTGTCCGGCAGGGCTCTGAGTAGCGCGCCAGGCATATCATCATTGACCGTCAGCTCGTTGCCTTCGGCATCGTAAGCGCTGTAGCGACCGTCCTTGTGCAGTAAAGTCTTCAGCGTGCCGGTGGGCTTTCCAACGGCTGCCAGCAACTGGCCGTCGGCTGAGCCCTCATGTACCTGCACACGAACCTCGCCGCTCCAACCGGGCATTTTCTCAAGCAGCAGCACCATCAGGCGGTCACTGTCCAGGCTTGCGCGCCTGGGCTCGAAGATTCCTTCGATGGCGCGGTTCAAGCGCACTTGCCGTTGGTACACACGCGCTTCTTCGGCCAGGCGCAGGGGTATGCGGGCAGATGCGCCCTGCAAGCTCTGCAATTCAACCGTGTTGGCGTTATCGACCAGCGTTTCAGCGCATTTCAGGGGCAACAAGGGGAAGTCCCGCTGCAGCAGGCGCGCCTGTGCACCGACCGACTCGGCAGGCGTGGCGTAAATACTGGCGAAAATTGCTTCCTGGCGTTGTTCTGCGCGACTCGCCAACAGGTTGCGCAGTGCCTGCAACCGATCAGACGGCTGCACCTGAGCCCCCAGCAAGCGTTCAATGGACGGATTGTCCAATTGTCGCAATATGACCTCGGGAAGCCTGTTGGCGTAGAGATCGCTCGCCACCACCTTGAAAGGCTCGGCGCTGGGCCAGCGGTCCAGGCCATGGACCGTTGACTCGCCCCATAATTCAGGGCCGTGAAACACTTTGACGGGCTGCTGCAGCCAACCGGGCATTTCTGTAACCAGTACCGCACCGATATCACGTCCGACACCCCCTGGCGTGCCACTGCGCAGGTTACCGATCCATGCCTGGAGCTGACGGTCCAGACGTAAACGTTGCAGGGTGTCGGCCAGCAGCGGTGGCAGCGGTTGCTGAGTCGCCAGGACACCTCGCAGCTCATCGTCGCTAACGCCACTGCTATCGGCCGCCTGCAGCAGTTCTGTATCGTTCAAGCCCTCAGTGGTGTGGCCCACCCGCCGCAACAACTGCAGGCGACTCCAGCTGGACGGCTGCTCGCCCGCCACCCGCCAGGCGCCCTGACCATTGTGTCTGAGCTCGGGTTGATAGGCCGCTGCATCCTGCGGATGGCGAATGGCCCACTGCCCGGCCTGAGTTTCGGTGACTTCGAAGGTACCGTCGTCGATGCGGATGTAGCGCTTTTCGCCCACCCGGTAATGGCCGCTGTCATTGGGCTCGACCCCACTGAGCTCGACGTCCTGGGCATAATCTGTCAGCACAGGCTGCCACAGCCGTTGTTGGCCATTGGGCAGCCGGACCTTGACCAGGCCGTCTACCACTTCACTGGCAGCCCCCCGCCGGAGCGCAGTGCCGGCGAGGCCGAGTCCGGCGATCACCGCAATGTTCAGGCCGACCGTCTCAAAGTGTCCCCAAGCCTGCGCCAAATCCCCCGCCTCCCAAGCGTGCGCGCCTTCGACAACCTCCTCGATCAGTTGCGCGGCAGCTACGACAGCCATGACGGCACCGAGTGATGGAACAAAGAACGCGGCGGCATTGAGCAGGTTGAAACCGATGGACGCCCAGTACGCCAGGCGGTTTTTCCAGGCTTGTTTATCGACCTCGGCGCTGGGCACCGCCAGGGAGCGGGCGTCATCTTTGATCTTCTGCACATGGCGATCTTGCAGGTAACCAAACAGCGCCTGATCAATGAAGGTTTCACGCAAGTGCAGATTGGCATTGGGGTCAGGGAGTCGCTGGTATACACCATTGTCACCTTTGACATTGTGATGCAGCGCGTCTTGCAGCCGCGTCAGCACATGCTCCTGTAATGAATGAGGTACGTATCGGCGCAATAATGCCTGGTAGGCAGGCTGACGCAACCTGGCCCTGAGGTCGTCTTGCGCCGCCCGCACCGACGCGTACTGCTTGAGCGGCGCGTCCGGCGCGCCTGGCAGATAGAGAATGACAGGCTGCACCTGAGTGTCATCACGTTCCGGCCCAATCACCAGCACGTCTGATACGGCTGCCCCAAACATGCTCAGTTGGCTGCAGCGCACCCGTTTGCCGTTCCAGCGTGGCGCACGAACATCTTGCAGCAGTTCAAGCAGTACCCTGCGGCCCTCCTCGCTGATCTCCTGTTTCATGAACGCGCTCTGCAGGCGAACACGCAGCAGTTCCTTGTTCAGGTCGATGGCAAGGGCTCGGCGCCTGGCGCTGCTGCTCGGGTGCTCGAAGACCGCCGTCAGGTGCCGCTGATACTGCCCCCCCAGATCCAGGTCATGGCACAAGCGGGCAAACGCCTGGGGGTCGGTGGCGAGCGTCTGCGTGTAGCGATAACGGAAACGCGGATAACCCTGCTCACTCCCCGGCACGAGTTCAAGGGAGAATGCATCCTTGGGAGCCAGCGCCGTACCCACTTCAAACTCACTGTCGGCGGCAAAGTTCTGCAGTGCGGCTTGCATCAGACTCTGGCGGCGGGGAATGGTCTTGAGCATTGAGCCAAGAAATGCTGATTCGCGCTCGATATGCACAAACTCATCACGGTCGATATCGGGCTCGACACCGAGGTCAGCCTTCAGACGAGCCTTGAGCAGGGGCTCGCAAAACGCGGTAATACCCTTGAGGTCCTTCAGCTCACGTGCCAGGCGTTGGCCGACAACGCGGCTGCGCTTCTGGTAATCGATCAGTAGCGTTTTTTCCGTTTCGCTGGCGTTGGTGAACCAGTCGCTCTGCTGCCGGCCATGCTGCTCCGGCAGCACCTGGGCACGCATTTGAGCAAAGTTTTCCGGCGTGGCATGCCTGATCCAGTCGGGCATACGCTGCGAAATAAAGGGGCCGTGCAGGCCAGGATAATGTTCTGAAGAGGGAGTGGTCATGTCAGGTCTCCTAGTGGCATGAGCGCCTAGGAGACCTGCTTGGGCATTGATGAAGGTGCTATTTAATTAATGCTCGCACCGCTTGCATCCAAGGCTGCGATTACCACACGCGCCCACTGAGACGACTCCAGAGTTTGACCGCCAGATGCTCGATCGAACCGCTGGCCGCCAACCCCACGCGCTCCTGCAGGCTCTTGCGCTCGGCATAGTGCAGGTGAAACAGGTTGGCCTCGCTGGCCCGTTGCAGCAGGTACTCGTCGCTGGTCATCAAGGTGTCGACCAGCTGCTTGTTCAGCGCCGCCACACCCAGCCAGACCTCACCGGTGGCGACGTCATCGATATGCAACTGCGGTCGATAGCGAGAGACGAAGTCCTTGAACAGCTGGTGAGTGATGTCCAGGTCTTCCTGGAACTTCTCCCGGCCTTTCTCAGTGTTCTCGCCGAACACGGTGACGGTGCGTTTGTACTCACCGGCGGTAAACACCTCGAAATCGACGTCGTGTTTTTTCAGCAGGCGGTTGACGTTGGGCAACTGCGCCACCACGCCAATGGAGCCGAGGATGGCAAAGGGGGCGCTGATGATCTTGTCACCAATGCAAGCCATCATGTAACCGCCGCTGGCGGCGACTTTGTCGATGCATATGGTCAAGGGCACACCGGCCTGGCGGATGCGCGCCAGCTGCGAGGCGGCCAGGCCGTAGCTGTGAACCATGCCACCGCCGCTCTCCAGGCGCAGCACCACTTCGTCCTGGGCGGTGGCCAGGCTCAGTACCGCACTGATTTCATGGCGCAGGCTCTCGGTGGCCGAGGCCTTGATGTCGCCGTCGAAGTCGAGGACGAACACCCGGCTCTTTTCTTCGGGGTTTTTCTTCTGCAGCTTTTGCACCTTGGCCTGCTGCTTGCGCAGGGCCTTGAGCTGGGCCTTCTCCAGCAGACCGCCTTCAAGGCGCTCGCGCAGGTCCTTGTAGAACTCATTGAGCTTGTTGACCTGCAACTGCCCGCCCGCCTTGCGCCGGCCCTTGCCACGCAACCCGGCGATAGCCGAGAGGACTATCAGAATCGCGATCACCAGGGTCGCGGTCTTGGCGAGAAAGCTTGCGTACTCTGCAAGAAACTCCACAGTAACTCCTTAAACATGCCGGCGCCCATGCGGCGCGAACCGATAGTCAAGCATACCGGTGCGTTCGGGCCCATACCAGCGTAGGAAATTTTCGGCAACGCAGTTCAAACGCTCTTTTCAAACGCTTGTATGTTTTTTCGTTGACAGCCTGCCGCCGGGAACCTAACCTCGGCTCATTCTTCCAGCAGGCAGACGACGTGGGCAGTATCTACCTGATTCGACATGGCCAGGCTTCCTTCGGCGCAGACGATTACGACGTCCTCTCGCCCGTGGGCATCCGCCAGAGCGAAGCGCTCGGCGAGCACCTGGCCCAGCTCGGCCTGCACCTGGACCGCTGCCTGGCCGGCGACTTGCGCCGCCAGCAACACACTGCGCAGCTGGCCCTGGCCGCCCTGCACAACGCCGGTTGCCCGGTACCGCTGCTGGAAACCGACAACGCCTTCAACGAGTTCGACGCCGATGCGGTGATCCGCGGCCTGCTCCCCGGGTTGTTGCCCGAAGAGCCCGAAGCCCTGCACATCCTGCGCAACGGCACACAGAACCGCAGCGAGTTCCAGCGCCTGTTCGCCCTGCTGATCCAGCGCTGGCACAGCGGCGAGCATGACTGCGAAGGCGTCGAGCCGTGGCTCGGCTTCGTCGAACGCGTCGACGCCGGCCTGCAACGCGTGCTGCAGCAGGCCCAGAGCGGCGACAACATTGCCATTTTCACCTCCGGCGGTACCATTGCCGCCCTGCTCCACCGGGTCACCCGTATCACTGCCGGCCAGGCCTTCGAGCTGAACTGGCAGATCATCAACACCTCGCTCAGCCAACTGAAGTTTCGTGGCCGCGAAGTGGCACTGGCTTCCTTCAACAGCCAGGCCCATGTGCAGCTGTTGAAGGCGCCGGAGCTCATCACCTACCGATGAACCCCGGCTCGATGTGACCTCACCCGTCACGCAAATCACTTAATAAGGAACACACCATGAGCGATGTAGCAAAAGCCGTCGAAGCGATGAAAGCCAAGTTCAACCCAGCCGCTGCCGCCGGCCTGGACCTGGTGTTCGGTTTCAATATCACCGACGAAGACAAGCACTACGCCCTGATCGTCAAGGATGGCACCTGCGAAATCCAGGAAGGCGAAAACGCCGACGCCAACTGCACCCTGGTGCTGGACAGCGAGACCCTCAAGGGTATCGTCAGCGGCGAAACCGACGGTATGCAGGCCTTCATGGGCGGCAAGCTGCGCGTTGAAGGCGACATGATGCTGTCGATGAAGCTGAGCGAGCTGTTCCCGGCCTGATCTGATTGCCGTGAATAAAAAAACCGAAGCCTGGGCTTCGGTTTTTTTTGCTTCGATAAAAGGTCAGGCTGGGGGGGCCGGTACGATAGCCTCGCGGGTCAACGATTCGGCCAACGCATCCTCCCACTGCACCAGCAGCCTGTGCAGCCGTCGCCGCCAGTCAGGCATTCGCGCCGGATCGTGTGCCTGCATTGTCACCGCCAGTGGTTCAACCTGCATGGCCCCGGCCAGCAAGCGAGTCACTTCATCGGACAGATTCTGCGGCAACGGTCGTGCATTGGCCAACGCATTGAGGTAGGCGCGAGCCTGCTGCCCCTGCGCGCGCAATTGCGCGAACTGCGGTGCATAGGTTGCACGCAAGTAGTCGAACCAATAGGACGCATCCAGCAGCCAGTCAACCAGATCACGGGCCTCGCTTCGTGACACGGCCTGCTCGGCTGCCTGCACCATCGCCTCATCGACCCAGGCAAGGGCGACATGAGGCGTGCGCCTGAGCAGCGGCGCACTCATGGGCAGGCTTTGCGCCAGCCTGAATTCAAGCTCCGCCAGCAGCGCTGTAACTTCAACGACCCGGCCGGGCATCCGCCACTCGTGTACATGGTCATCAACGTAACGGGCCAAGGCATGCCAGCGCCCGCGCGAGCGTGCTTGCGCGATCAGAACCGCACGGGCATCCCCTCCTCCCTGGACAACACGATACATCTGAGCGTTCTGGAACAGTTGTTCAGCAATGTGCAGGTTATCACGTCCCTCATTGAGCATGATCAACACGCCCCGACACATGGCCTGGAGGAAGGCCTGCTGTTCGGACATGGCATCAAACAACTGTTGCACCTGCTGCAAAAATTCCGCCCGATGGCGCCTTGCGGCCTCGGTTTGACTCACAAGCACCAGTGATTCAAACAACTGGCCCATGCCGGCGGTCGGGGCCTCACGGACAATTCCCCAGTTGACTCGTTGTATCGGCGAGCCCCCTTCGAACAGATCGATTGCAGGGTTGTCGAGCGATGTTTCGACAAAGCGATCGGGGTTGCCGACTGCGATCATGTCCGTCTCGACTTGTGCGCGCTCGGCTGGCGGCAATAGCGACAACGACACCCTGAGCCCTGTCACTCGCCCTGCCCCTACCGGAACGCCAGCAATACGGTTATCCAGCAACGACGCCCGGGTTATCGCTGCCAGGCTCTCCAGACCTGCCGGCCACCCGGTAATCTGCGTCCGGTCCAGCATCAATGTGCTCAAGCCCGTCATGCCCTGCAGATGAGGTGCCATTACCAGTGGATTACCGGAAAGGTCCAGACGTTGCAGCCGGGTCAACCCCTGCCAGAGCCCCGCGGTGTTTTCGTCAAGGGTGATCTGGTTTCCACTCAGCACCAGCTCCTCCAAGTGCCCCAGGTCGGCGAACGCACCCGCTTCGAAACTGGCTTGACTGTGAAAGATGTACAGCATCCTGAGACTGTCGATACTCGCCAGGGCAGCCATGTGCCGAGCCGTCCAGCGTGTTGTCTGCGCAGGCGAAAAACTCAGGTACAACGCGGTCAAGCTTGGTGCCCCGCGCAAAGGCTCCAAGTCGTCTGGGGTCAGCGTCGGGCAGACGAGCGCCAGGAACTCCAGCGAACGCAACTCAGTAAAGACAGCAGGCACACTGCGCAACGGCGTGCCTTCGATTCGCAGGAACTGAAGGTTGGGAAAGGCTCGCAGGAAGTCGTCCGGAATGCTGGCGATGTCCAGCCGGTTGAGCTCAAGCACTTCCACCGATGCCAGTTGACCGCTCAACGCTGGCAAACTGTCCAGGGCCATGCCGCTCAAGCGCAATTCGATACCACCCGAATCGAGCCTGATAACCCGGTCTTCAACAACCTGAAAACGCCATGCGGCATCAAGCAGGCGGGCGACTCGCAGGCGCTGCTCAGCTGCCACAAAATAGTGGCTACCATGCCCTTGCATGATCACCTCCATCCGGGTTCCCCTCACCCACGCGTTGAGCGAGTCGCTGAAGGCCCTGAACTGCTGCTCAAGTGCGGTTACCTCTTGTTCGCGCTGGCTCTGGCTGCCCGTCAGGCGCTGGACCCGCAAGGCGATCTGCGTAGGCGTATCATCAACGAAGATCGCCTCCAGGCGTTGCTGCGGCGTACGCGAAGCAAACAACCCGCCGATCTGACTGTCGAGCGGATAGCCACGACGCCTGGCCACGACAGGCAGTTCGGCACTCAGCCAGCGTGGCGGCGAGCCAATGTTCAGCAGCTGGCGAGCACGCTCGGGGTCCGCGGTTGCCAGGTTACGCAGCCCGCGACGCAAGGCTTCGAATGTCGCTGGGGGCGAGTCTATAGCATTGGTGTTGAGGGCTGGCAATGCAGCGTGCAAAGCGGCAAAGAAAGCGTGATTGGCATTGCTGAAACTGCCTAGGCGCAGACCGCCGCCATCGTACAGCTGCCAGCCTTCGTCAAAGCGCACCAGCAACCGATGATTGGTCGCGCTGACCTCACCAATACTGGCGATCAAACGCCCCTGAATGCTGGTATCACGCAGCTCCAGGCGCAACTGTCCCGGCCAGCCCGGCCACTGCTCAAGCAAGCGAAGGGCCAACACCTGAGTATCTTCATTACCTAGATAGACCAGTTCGAAATCGGTGAAGGCGCGACTCAATCGAACCCGACGCGAGACTTCCACCGCACGTTCGGTAAGCGCCAGAGAAGGCTGCTGACCGGCCTGCCAGCGCGCCCGTTCGCGAACATCCACCGTTCGCAGCAGCTCGGCGCCCACCGCCCGGGTCAAACCGGGGAAAAAGCCCCGCAAGGTGGTCAGCGCCTGTTCGTCATCGACCGTCACTTGCAAATGCCCCAGCGGAGCATGCTGGTAAAAATGCTCGAACAGCCTATTCAGCACTCGTTCCAAGCCTTCGGCCAGGGCCCGGCACAGGGATGCCCGCGGCTCATCCTGATCGTCGTTCACATCACGGCGCTGGCGCTGGGGGGCGATTGCTGCCAGAACCCGGTCAAGCAGACGCGTGCCCTGAAAATCCGCCCGGGCAACCTTGACCGGTTCAACCCCGGCCTCAGCAGTACCATTGACCTGCACTGGCGGCCCCCAGAACTCGACGCTGTCATACAGCACCAACTCCTTGCCCTTTGGCCAGTTTGGCAACTGCACCAGCACCTTGGCCACATGCGGATAGTCCTGTGCCAGTACCTGCCCCTCACGCACCCGGCTGAGCATTGCCCATATTTGACGATCCACACTCAGGCGGATCAGGGTTTCGTGCAGCACACCAGGTATCGCTTGATCGTCACGGTAAACCGTGCGCAACTCCTCGTTCGTCACCGCACTGATGTCACCGAGCAGGCGCCGCTCCCTGGCACTGAAGCGCTGGGTCAAATACCCCAGTCTGCGCAACAGCGTTGCCCGCTCCCACTGTTCGGGGCGCTCCATCACATGGTGCCAGGCGCCCTGTTCATTGTGCTCCAGCACCGGGCGGAACAGGTTTGGATGGACGGGCGAAACGATGCGCCACTTGTTCAGCCGGGTGTCTTTAGTCACCTGATAGATTGCACCGTCGATGCGCACCCACTGCCTGCCCTCGGCATCGTAGATACCGTTGCGGTTGTTCGGCGCCAGATTGTTCATCCAGTACACATTCTGGGCGTAGGGCAACAGGTCAGGCAACCACAATTGTTCACGGCCATCGTCCAGGCGCACGGCGACCAGGCGGGCCATGTCAGGTGTCAGGGGTACCTCTTCTTCACCATCGGCAATGCGCGCATTGAGCAGCACCGCACGCAGGAAGGCCTGGCCAGTTTCCTGCACCTTCACGTTCCAGTGATCGGCGCCATGGAAAAAATGCGACAGCCATTTCGACAACAGCACAACATTAAAGCCTACCCCCATGATGGGCATGAACAGTGAGCCGGCCAGTGCGGTGTTGTAGGCGCTGTCCAGGTCTCCCCGTTGAAGATCGTCGCTGTCCTCAGTACTGACTACCAGCGCTCGGGACTCATCCTTGATGAACTGGATGTTTTCCTTGTAAAGCACATCGAAGACCTCCCGACGCACCTGCACTTGCTGCCAGTTCTGGCTACGCTGCAGGCTAACGGCGTCTACTAACAGATCGAGCAGGCTTGGCCGCTCCTTGATCGTGGCAAAGCGCGCGAGGAACTGGCGAAAATCCCGGGAGGCGAGCCGAGTGACCAGGTCTTGCTGAAAATCATGCAACGAGGCGTATTGTTTGAGCGGATGCAGGGGGTCACCGGGAAGGTACACGACGCAAGGCACAGTACTGGCGGTTCCGCTGACGGAGGGTGCCAGGATCAGCACCTGAGTCAACGCCACCCCGTACAGCGCCAGCCGGGTGCACCACGTGTTATTGAACACATGATCTGCAGCAAGCCTGACCATTACTGGCGAACGGATTGGCGTGTTGGCTGATTGCGCCAGCAACGCGGTCAGCATTTCATAGCCTTGCTCGTCGATATCGCCCTTGAGGCGGGCAACGTTGGCGTCCACCGCCATAAGGTCGCGCAAGGCGGATTTTTTCTTGCTGCGTTGCTGCTCCTGGTTGGGTGCTTCGTCCAGCACCTCGAGCAGATGTTGCTGGTAGCGTTTGCCCAGATCGAGTTCACGGCAGGCCGTGGCGAAATCAACCGCGCTCAAAGGCAGGCGATCAGGGTAAGCCGGCTTGCTATCGGTTTTGCTCAGTATGCTGGTCTTGTCACCCGCCAGCCCTGCCAGCTCATCGCTGCTGAAGTTCTTCATCGCCGCCTCGAACAGCGAACAGTTGGCAACATTGAAGCCCGCTATGCGTTCCACGAATTGCCCCACGAGGATGTCGTCGACTTGTGCGCCACGGCTGTGCAGCAGGTTCTCGATCTGCGGCTTACAAAATTCATAGGCACTTTGCAATGCAGAGAACGCCTTGGCCGCCTCATGGCGCGATGCATGGCTGCGGGCCTGGCTGTTTTCCAGGTCCAGACGCTGTTGCCGAGGCGCACTTTTTAGCCACTGCGGCTCGCAAGCGGTTGCACTGGCAGGTAACACCTCCCCCAGTTCGGCGCTTGAAAGGTACGTCATCCAGATCGGAATGCGCGCTTTGATAAAGTCTATGTTGGGGTGAGAGGTGTCCATGGGTAGCGTGTTCCTGTAGTTCAGTGGAACACCAGTTGAGCACCCCGTGACGGTTTGACAGCGGTATATATATCTGCCCAAAAGCGCTTGAAACAAAAAACCGAAGCCTGGGCTTCGGTTTTTTGTTTCAAGCGCTAACCGTCTTCTACCCGGCATTACGCCCGATTTCTTCTCTCGTCAGGATCCCGGGGAGTTCATTTTCCTTCGCCTCCCTGGCGTCCTGCAGTTTTCTGTAGGCCTGAATCCATGCGGCTTCATCATAAGCTAACCGTGGCAGCTCGCTTTGCGCTACGCCAAATGCCAACGCCAGCTGTCCAGCCGTCTCACCCTCTACCGCAGGAAGCGCCATGGTCAGGTCCGGTTGCGAACCCCGTAGCCGCTTCAGTTCGTCCATAAATTCGATTGCCGGGTCGAATAGAGCTGCCAGTTGAAACGATAATGCAGCAAAACGCGCTTTGTACACACGCTTGAGATACGCCTGCCAGTAGACTTCGTTGGTCATCCATTCCGGCAGCAAACCCGTCTGGTCCTCGCGGATAACCCGCGCCGCCTCGGCCAACATAGCGTTGGTGACCCAGGAAACAGTTTGATCGTACTCCATCGCTGTGGGTTGATTACGCAAGCGTAACCTGTCCGCCAGGTGAATACGGAAATACAGCTCCACCTCGACATCATCGATGAATTCCCGGAAATCTTGATCGGCGTGCCAGCCACGAATTTGTGCCGCCACGTAGGTACGCAGGCGCTGCAGCCGCCAGCGGCTGATGCCCAGGGCGAGCAATTGGCGACTTGCCTCGTCACCTTGTGCCTGGGCAAGCTGGCCAAGCGCCTGATGGGCCTCTTGCAGCCCCTGCATATCACTGAACACCACGATGTCGCGGTCTTCGCATGTTTCAGCGTTATCCGCCTGACTGAACAGTTGCTCACCCAACCCCTCAGGTTCCGCCACTGCCGCCTCGATCATCCGCACGGCCTGAGCCTCGGTGATTTGTCTGTTGTTCAGCAACCGCGCCAGCAAGCGCCGCAATGGCCGAGACCCGTGCAGTTGAAACAGATCCAGCGCGGTCTGGCGCTGAGCGACAGTCAACTGCTGATAGGCGCTCAGGTCATCATCATCGGTATCCCCATACTCCATGTTTTCCATGAGAACGTCCGCCCCCGGCTCGGGTTGCACCTGCATTCGTTCACGGATCAGCCGGGTAGTGAGATCCTCGCTCATATTCTGATAACCAAACGACAGCCCTCGCATCAGGCCCGCGCCAACCGGCACCTCGGTGATGACATTGCCGTCGAGCCTGACCTCCATGGGTGAAGTGGTCAGCAGCCCAACCGGCCAGGTAGTGAGTTGTGCCTCGTTCAACAGCAAAAGACGCAGCGCAGGCATGCGGCTGATGTCCGGGGACAGCCGCAACGGATTACGGCCCAGGGACAGCTCCCTCAAGGTGGTGAGGCCGGCCAGCTGCGTAACATCGGCCTCGCTCAGCGTGATGTTATTGTGGAACAAGTACAGCTCACGCAGATCCGGTAGCTGTGCCAGCTCGGCGAAGACCCCCGGCCCGAAGCTGACTTCGTTGTCCATCAGCGACAACACGCGCAAGGCCGTTAGTTGGCGCAAGGGCGCCATTTGCGCGGCCGAGACCAGGGCCGGTGACGGCGAGACATCTCTGAGCTCAAGCAAGTGCAAGTGTGCAAGCCCGCTCAAACGCTGAAGATTGGCGAGACCTGTTCGGGTATGGTCAAGTACCAGCACCTGCAACTCACTCAGTTGCGCCAGGTTTTCAGGGAGTTCAATGAGGGGGGTGCTACGCACACTCAACCGGCGCAAATTCGGAAAGGCACGCAGGAAAGTGCTAGGTAATTCGCTGATAGCCGGCATGTAGTGCAACTCGAGTTCCAGAATCTGGTCGATTTCGCTCGTCAGGGGTGGCAGCGCATCAACCTGCGGGAGGCTCAGTGTCAGCCGGTAACCAGGCGCTTCATCCAAGTGGTACTCACTGACTTCAAGTGGCGCCCGGCGACGTAATTGCCATACATCCAGCAACTGCGTCGCCAGTTGCCTGCGCCGTTCGCGAACCGTGGCCGATGCACCTTGGTCTACCCAGGCCGACAAGCCTTGTCGTTCGGTCTCCAGCTCCTGCTCCAGATCGCCGATTACGCTCTGCAGGCTTTCGCCCTGCAAATCCACATTCCTGAAAAAGTTGCGCAACTGCACTTCGCTGTAGTCTGGAAACAGGCTTCTGAGCCGCTGTTCATGGGTGCGAGGTAACAGGCGCCCGACCACTCCGCCCAATGGGTAGCCACGGCGCCCGGCCCCGACCTGTAGGGGCCGCCTGAAGCCAACAGGGTCCACCGCCATGCCCAGCGCCAGCCTTGCCTTGGCAGGCTGCTGGGCTACCTGCTTGAGCAGCACGCGGCGCAGGGCGGCGTTGTCGCCAATGTGCAGGCCCAGTGCCACACGTTCGCTATCCGGCAATGCCTGCAGCAGGCTGTTGAAAAAACCGTGGTCGTCCCTGTTGATACTGCCCAGCGTCTCGCCTTGCTCGTCAAAGGCGCGCCACCCCTGCGAAGTTCTGACCAGGGTTTTGCGCACCCGTGCATCAGCACGCCCGATGCTGACGATCTCGTTGCCGGCTTCACTGCCGGTACGCACGCTCAGGTGCACGGTGTTCGTCCAGCCGGGCATCTGCGCCAGTAGACGCAGCGCCAGCGTGTAGGTGTCGTCGCTGGCCAGGTAACTGAACTCAAAGCCCTCACAGGCCCGCGACAGGCGCACCCGCCGGGAAGCCTCGCGGGCACGCTCGGCAAGCCTCAAGGGCACCCGTTGGCTGGTTTGCCAGCGGCTGCGTTGCGAGGCATCGGCCGCTTCGGCCAACGATTGTGCAACGGGCCGCGACAGCCCCGGAAAATCTCGCTGCAAGGCGATTTGCAATGGATCGCTGACACCCTCCATGCCGTTGGAAACACTCGCAAAAATGCGCATCCTCGACATCAGCATGTGGTCGGCAAGTTGGGCCCCCAACTCAGTTTGCCCGCGCACCCGGTAATCGCCTCCAAACCACGTGGTCAACTCCATGTGGTTCAACGTTTGGATGACCTTGCCGAGCAAGCGCCCGTTGAGCAAATCGTCGCGCGACAGCTTGATGGCCGCTACCCCTTGTGCCGGGGTACCGTAAACGCTCGGTACCCCCCAATACTCGGCGCTGGAGTAGAGCTCGATGGCCCTGCCACCTGGCCAGCCGGGCAACTCCGGCAACAGCGCAACGGGGTAACTGAAGCCGCTTTGCAGCCCTTGGCCCGAGCGAACCTTGCTGATCTGCGTGGTGATCAGCCGGTCGACTTCGAACCGGTTCAGGGTATCGGCCAACTGTATCGGGAGGGGTTGGTCGTCACTGTAAACACGGCGCAGTTCGGTTTCACTGACGCCGCTGACATCCGCCATGCGCTCAAGCAGCTCATCAGGCCAGCCCTCGAAGCGATGCCCCAGCCTGCGCACCAGCGTCGTGCGGGACCAGGTGTCCGGCCGCTCCAGTGAATGATGCCAACTCCCCTGGCCGTTATGCTCAAGCGGCGGCCGATAAGCCTGTGGATCGTCGGGGTGCTCGACACGCCATTTATCGAGGTTGGCATCCTTGGCGATCTGCAGGGTTTTGCCGTCGACCCTGATGTAGGTCTTGCTGCCGACGCTATACACACCCCGTGCGTCCGCCGACTGCTCCTGGAGAATTTCGGCGCCGCAATCGTAGGGGGCAAGCTCCGGTCGCCACAGGCGAATCTGGCCATTGGGCAACTCCACCGCCTGCAGCGCATCCACCGCCAGTGGCTGGTGCAACTCGGGCGCCACGCGCCCAGCCACGACGCCGAGCCCGGCAGTAATCGCCAGGTTGACACAGAACGACTTCAGGTAATCCAGCGCCTGCTCTTTGTCATTAGCCTCCCAGGCTTGCACACCGTGAAACAGCTCAGCAACGAACTCCGCGCCCATGACCACCAGCATGACTTCGCCCAGCCCCGGAGCGAAGAAAGCCCCGACATTGAGCATGCTCAGCCCCAGTTCGAAGTAGTGCTCCAGCTCAGTGCGCCAGGCATCCCGATCCACGGCATGGGTGGGTACCGCCAGTACTGCGGCGTCATCCTTGGCCCTGACCAGCATCAGATCATATAGATAGTTGTACAACTCGCCGCGCACCGCCATGGCCTGAGGTCGTTGCGCCAGCCAACTGCTGTTCGAGGTCAACTTGGCAACGATCTGTGCTTGCCCTCGACGCGGGAGAAAGCGGCTGAAAAAGCGCCGAAAATCCTTGTTCTGCAAACGCTCCTTTAAATCGTCATAGAACTCGACATAGGAATAGAATTCCTGGACTGGTTTGGCATCACCCGGCATGAACACCACCAGCGGCACCGGCAGTTGCGCAGTATCAGGGTCCGGGCTGATCAGCACTAAACCGCCTCCCAGGGTGGTACCGAACAGATTCAACTGGTAGCACGCCGAGTCGTCGAAAAAACTAACGCGGGTGCCGTCGTCGTAAACCTTCGCGACCTGCAGGGTCTGCCCAGCACGCGCGGTGGCGGACTGCGCCAGCAGTTTTTTCAGCATGCGGTAAGCGGGCTCGCTGATATGCCCGGCGACACGTGCCGCGTCGACCTGGGCTTTACTCAGGTCCCTGGCCGCCGCCGTCAATGCCTGGCGTACCGAATCACGAGTCGCGGGCGCGTCGAGCACCGATTGCAGATGGTCTTGATAGCGTTGGCCAAGATCCAGCTCGCGGCACATTTCGGCGAAATCGCGAGTGCTGATCGATAGCTTGCTCGTGTATCGAATTGACTGGTGGGCGCGTCGCTCAGGGTCAACTGTGGCGGGGAAAGCTTGCAGGGCATCAAGCGGCGCCAGTGCGCTGTAAGCGTCGGCGTGAAAGGCATCGACATCGGCTACGGCGAAATTCTGCAAGGCGGCCTGCAGCAGCGATTGCCGTGAGATCAGTACGGCATCCAAGCGGTCTTCCCGAAGCGAGGCATCATTACGCATGTGGACGAATTCGTTGGCCGTTGTATCGACATCCAGCTTGAAGCGCCGCTTGATCTCTGCGACCAACAGCGGTTCAGCGAACTCGCTGATCCCTTTCAGACCTCGTAGCACGGTCGCCGCCGCCGTGCTGGAAGCCTGACTGCGCCGGCGGCTGGTGGTCAATGCCTCGCGTAGCGACACGCCTGTATCTGCAGGCGGCTGGCTCGCGGGCAACTGGCGCTGGTGCAGTTCCTCGATAGCGTAGGTGCTGGAATGTTTTATCCAGTTGGGGATCTGCCCGTGGAAGAAGGTATCGTGAGATTTTAGAGTCTTGAGTGTGTCATCAGTCATGATGCGGCCTCGCGTACGGATTGAGAGCGCATTCGATCAAGACGGCGCGGGGCCGAGGCACTAGATAATTAGCTCCGCAGCACCGATCAGGCCTGCTGATTGCCCTGCAACACGCTCACCTATAAGGCCTGCGCAGCCTTGTCGGCCTGGGCGGCAAGCATTAGATTGGCCAATAATCTCTGGCTTCGATCATAAGGGGAAAGCATGACGCTCACTGACCAGTCCACCCAGGTACGCCCCGGCGAAGAACTCGATGCCGGCGTCATCGACCCTTACCTGAAGGCGCATATCGCCGGCCTGAGCGGCTCGCCGACAATCAGCCAGTTCCCCGGCGGCGCCTCGAACCTGACCTACCTGGTGCAGTACCCCGAGCGGGAGTTCGTGCTGCGTCGCCCGCCCTTCGGCCACAAGGCCAAGTCGGCCCACGACATGGGCCGTGAGTTTCGCATTCTCAACCAGCTCAACAGCGGCTTCCCCTACTGCCCCAAGGCCTATGTGCACTGCACCGACGAGTCGCTGATCGGCGGCGAGTTCTATGTCATGGACCGGGTCAAGGGCATCATCCTGCGCTCGGACTTGCCCGCAGAGCTTGGCCTGGACGCCCAGCGCAGCGAGGCGCTGTGCAAGAGCTTCATCGATCGCCTGGTCGAGTTGCACCAGGTCGACTACAACGCCTGCGGCCTGGGCGACCTGGGCAAGCCTGACGGCTATGTGCAACGCCAGATCGAAGGCTGGAGCAGCCGCTACGAAAAGGCCATGACCCCGGATGCGCCGCGCTGGGAAAAGGTTATCGCCTGGCTGCGCGAGAAGATGCCGGCCGACCACCCCAGGCCTGCAATCGTGCACAACGACTACCGCTTCGACAACGTCATCCTCGACGCCGACAACCCGATGCTCATCATTGGCGTGCTCGACTGGGAAATGACCACCCTCGGCGACCCGCTGATGGACCTGGGCAACACCCTGGCCTACTGGATCGAAGCCAATGACCCGGCGCCGGTGCAACTGATGCGCCGCCAGCCGAGCAACGCCCCGGGCATGCTGAGCCGCCAGCAGTTCGTCGACTATTACGCCGAACGCGCCGGCATCCGGATTGATAACTACGATTTCTACTACACCTACGGCCTGTTCCGCCTGGCCGGCATCGTCCAGCAGATCTATTACCGCTTTTACCATGGCCAGACCCACGACAAGCGCTTTGCCCAGTTCATCCATATGAACAAACTGCTTGAGCACATGAGCCTGCAGGTCATCGCCACGTCCAGCCTCTGACGACTACAACCAGGAAAAAATCATGTCCAAGACCCAACTGTTCGACCTCGACGGTAAAATAGCCTTCGTTTCCGGCGCCAGCCGCGGTATCGGCGAAGCCATCGCCCACCTGCTGGCCCAGCAAGGCGCCCACGTGATCGTCTCCAGCCGCAAGCTCGAGGGCTGCCAGCAAGTCGCCGATGCAATCATCGCCGCCGGCGGCAAGGCCACAGCCATTGCCTGTCATATCGGTGAGATGGAGCAGATCAGCCAGGTGTTCGCCAGCATTCGCGAGCAGTTCGGCCGCCTGGACATCCTGGTCAACAACGCCGCCACCAACCCGCAGTTCTGCAACGTGCTGGACACTGATCTTGGCGCCTTCCAGAAGACCGTCGACGTCAATATCCGTGGCTACTTCTTCATGTCGGTGCAAGCGGGCAAGCTGATGCGCGACAACGGCGGCGGCAGCATCATCAACGTCGCCTCGATCAATGGCGTCTCACCGGGGATTTTCCAGGGCATCTACTCGGTGACCAAGGCCGCGGTGATCAACATGACCAAGGTCTTCGCCAAGGAATGCGCGCCGTTCGGCATTCGTTGCAACGCCTTGCTGCCGGGCCTGACCGACACCAAGTTCGCCTCGGCACTGGTCAAGAACGACGCCATTCTCAATACTGCGCTGCAACAGATCCCGCTCAAGCGGGTGGCTGATCCGAAGGAAATGGCCGGAGCGGTGCTGTACCTGGCCAGCGATGCATCGAGCTATACCACGGGTGTGGCGCTGAATGTCGATGGCGGTTTTTTGAGCTGAATAGCAACCCTGTCAACAAGAAAAGGGCGTACGCCCCTTTCTTGTGCTACGGCTGGATCAGGTACGTCGCTGGGTACCGGAGGGGCCCGGCTGCGGGCTTTGCGGCGCGCGGGAAGCGAAGAAGTCAGTGAGCACTTGGCGGGTGTACTCCAACCTGGCCCTGTCGATCATTGCCGGCAACACGTTGTAGGCTTGCAGGCGGTGGTTCTCATCGTCCAATTGCAGTGGGCCTGGGTTGACGGTAACACCCGCCTGCGAGGCGATGCGCTCGCGTGCCTGGCGCAGCAGTTGCAGCAGATGTGTACGCGCCGGCTCCTCCAGATCCTGCGGCACCTCCTCGCCCACACGCATGTCCTGCAGGACTTCCTCGACCCGAAAGCTCCAGGGAGCGCATTCTTCGGCACTGATATGGTTCTGCCAGAACGGTTGATCAACCAGTGCGCGGGGAAAGTACTCCTGTTGCGCAGCCAGTACCTCACGCTCCACCTGGTCGGCCATGGCTGGCGTCATCCACTCCACCAGTTCGGCGTACCGCTGGACCGTCGGCTGGTGGCGCAGCCCCAGCCGCTGGGTCAAGGCAATACGGATATACAATTCGATTTCAGCATAGTCGTCCGTCACCCGCACCCCGGCACGGCGCCTTTCGGACAGCCAGTCCCGGTAGTGCTTGAGGACAGACTCGCGCAGGTAGCGCAGCCGCCACAACGACAACCCCAGCTCGATCAACTCGGCGCGCCGCTCGCCCTCCAGCGCGGTGGCGGCGATCCGGTCCGCCTCGGCCAGGCCCTGCAGATCGGCAAAACGCTGGGCGTCGGAGTCGCTACAGCCTTCATCCAAGGCTACCTGATAGAACTCCTCTCGGGTCTGCTCGATGAACATCCGCAGCACGATAGCCTGGATCTGTTCAAGCACCTCCGCTTGACGCTCGTCAGTGGCGCGGGCCAAAGTTCGGCGCATCAAGCCAAAGAAGGCCCGGCTGCCGGGGCTGTCCTGAGCCTCGAGCTGGTCGGCCAAGCGCCTGTCTTCAACCGCCATCCCCTCGAACAACGAGGCGGCCAGGCCATCTTCTTCAGCTTCCTCGTCTTCAGACTCACTGGATGTCCACGCCCCCACGTCCGCTCGGGACAAGCGCACGGGATCGTGATCGGCGCCTCTTTCATTGCCAATCGAGCTCATTTCCCGCAGCACCCGCTCCCGGTCGATTGTCTGCAGCCCGGCAACGGACAGGGACAGCCCGGGAACCAGACCGGCATTCACCGGTACCGTGGTCAGATCCATGGGAGCCAGATTCGCACGTTCGATGTGCGGCAACTGTTCAAGCCCGATTGGCCAACCGCTGCGTGTATAGCTCAGGTTCAGACAACGCAATGCTCGCAACGGCGTAACATTGGCATCTTCATACAGTGGGTTGCTGCTTAAATCCAGCTCACGCACGTGCACCAGGGCCGAAATGTTCTCCTCTTCCAAGGTGATGGAGTTGCGCGAGAGGTCGAGGTCAACAAGGTTCGGCAACTGCGCAAGCACGCCGAACACCCCATCCGCGAACACTGCCCGGCACGACTCGATCGACAAACGCTCAAGGCGGTTGTTGCCGGTTATGGCGGTCATCTCGTCGACGCTCCAGGTCCTTGCCTCTATAGCGGACATTCCGGGTCGTGGAGCGGGATAGGTCAGATTGCCGATATGCAGCTCTCGCAACGAGGCGATTTGCCCCAGCGGCCCGAGTGCCTGCGGCCACATCCGTGCGCCACTGAGTGCAAACACCCTCAATTGGGGCAGGTCAATCACTGCCGTCGGGAGTTGGCCGATCCGCATGACCAGACGCAATTCGCGCAAATTGGGGAAACTGGAAATAAAACCGCCGGGTAACTCACCTACATCAGGCAGGTCAAGGACCAATACTTCTATCGCCGTGAAGTCAACGGGCAACGACGGCAGATCTTCCAGGTGGGCGTTGTGCAGCTCCAGTCGACGCAGGGTTGGGTCAAGCGCACCGAGCAGCCTCGCGGCCATTTCACTTCGGTTGCGTGTTCGCCAGCCGCTTGCAGCGCTTTGGCCAATCCACCCGCGCATCGCGCCATCCAACCGCAGGCGCTCATCCTCAAGCGCATCAAGTGCGTGCGTGAGGGGGGGACCCTGTCGCAGCAGCGCCTGCTCAATCCGCCCGACATGCTCAACCGAACCCCGCGGGAACAGTAACTGCAATCGCTGTTGCGGGCTTTCGCGCTCGAAGTGGCCACCGGTCCCCCTCATTGCCCGCAAACGCCGCCATACTCCATCGGGATGCAAGGTAATGGGCGGCTGCTCGATGCCCAGCAGTGCCATGGCATCGCCAGGTTCAGCGTACGCCCGCTCACTCAACAGGTTGCGCAGCCGCTCCCCTTCGTGCATGCCCAGGCCCAGGCGCGTGCGCTGAGGTGCGCCAATCAGGTCGAGAAGGGCACGATAGAAGTCTGTTACTCGACGCTCTTGCAGCAGATTGTTCACATCCATGCGGGTGATGGTCCAGCCCAGGTGCCCCTCAGAAAGCCCCCATGACGGCGCCTCGGCCACCGGCCGATGTCGCGCCAGGGGAAATGACCACGAGCTTCGCCCATACAGCGCCAGGTTCAAGTCGACTTGCCAGCCGGGCAACCGCGCCAGCAAGGCAAAAGCCAAGCGATGGGTGTCGGAATGTGCCCCTGCCGGGTTGCGAAAGCCCATCAGCGCGCGGGTCAGGCGAAACGCGTTCCAGGCTCGCTGGGAACGCTCGAACAGGTCCGGATCGGGCATACCGCGACCCAGTGTACTGAGCATCGTCGGTGAAGACGCCTCGATCAGTTCCTCGAGAAGCAGCACGGGCAGCCCCGGAAAGTGCTGGCGTAATTCACCAATCTGCGCCTCTGAAGCCACCTGCCCTGCCGGCGGTAGGTCCCGGATTGTAATGCGAGTAAAAATCACCCTGAACAACCGGTCATACCACTCCAGGAACAGCACGGCCGGCGGTGCCCCGCAATCAGCAGCACAGTACTCTTCCCCGGTTTGCGGGCTGCGGCGGGGCCTGTTGTGCGATTCTGCGGCGCCATACTGCTGGTGAAATTCAGTGAGCAAGGGGACTTCGTATTCGCTCGGCACCGGGCGACCGTCCTTGATCAGGCGCATGATCGATTCGGTCTTGGCGATCAACCGCAGTTGCTCGATCGACCACCGCAACAACGCCGGTGGTCGTTCATCCTCACTGTAAACCCGGTGCAACCGATCATTGCTCACGCCAGCCAGGCGCCCGGCCAACAGCAGCGTGTCATCGTCCAGGTCATCCAGCCATGCCCCCAGGCGCCTGAGCAGCGACAACCGTCCCCAGCGCTCGGGGCGCTCCAGGCTGTGGTGCCAACTGCCCGCGCCATTGTGCTCGAGAATCGGCCGGTAGGCATTCTGATCGCCGACGATATCCAAGCGTTCCTTGCCCAATTGAGCATCATGCTGGATCAGAAAGTTGCGCCCATTGATCCGGATCGAGCGTCCCAACGACGACTGGGTGACTCCCTGTGCATTCGCCGGATCCAGCTCCAGCCCAGTGGGCAAAGCGTGACCACTCAGGTTGCTGGCCCAACGCACATAATGGCCATCGGGCAATATCACCCAGTTCAGGGGCAGTACATAGTCGCAAGCCACTTGCCCTTCGTTCTCCTCGCGCCCCTCGAAACCGATACCGGCAGCTAGCATCAGGTGGGTCCGAGTGGTTTCGACAAAGTCGGAAATCCGCACAAAGTTCTTGCGCCCCATCACCGTTTCGGTCGGTACTGCCAGAAACTCGGCATCCTTGCTGATCCGCTGGCGCATCTGCTCATACCAGTGCCAGTTCAGGCCTTTGTCCAGCGGCACAGCGCGCAGGTTCAAAAGATCAAGACGCTGCGCATCTTCGTTGGCACGCATTGCTTGCAGCGCCGCAGGCCTGGCGCTGCGCGGCACAAAGCGCAGGAAGTAGTTAGCAAAGGCAGTGGCGTCCAGCTGGTGGACCAGATCGGCAAAAAAAGCCGCGCGTGTCGGGTACACTTTCAACGGTTGCGCATGCCCGGGCAAAAAGGCTATACAGGCAGACTGCGTCTGCTCGGCGCAAAACAGCAGAACTTCACTGAGTGGCACATCTTCCAACAGGCGCAGGCTCCATATCCGGCAGCCGTTGAAGGCGGTCGATTTTTGTGGATTGCTGTCGGTCAGGTAATCATAACGCTGATCGCCTTGAGCTGCGCGATCGAGGAACAGGGTGATCGCCCGCTGGGCGTCAGCGGTGACTTGCCCCTTGATTTCAGCGATCAGCAGTTCTTCGCGCAAGACATTCACGGCAGCGGCACACTTGAGCGACAACAGCCTGTCGCCCTTGAAGGTGCTTTGCAGATACTCCTGGTACTGCTTGCCCAGATCGAGATTGCGCACCCGCAGGGCGTAGACAGTCCCCTCGTCCGGATACACGATGATCGAATTGATCGCCTGGGTGGCCTGTTTTTCCTTGCCGGTAAAACCGGCAAAAATGTCGAACTCCTGCGGTACCGCCATCTTGACGAACGGATTGCCTGCCAAGGCGACCAGTTCATGCTCGCTGAAATTCTGCAGCGCCGCCTCGTACAGTGAGCGATTGCTTTGCAGCACCTGATCCAGGCGGTCAGGCAGATTTGACGAAGCAGGCTTGAACACCAGGAACTGGCCATTGACAGTGTCGACTACCTGCCCGTTTGCCTCTCGCGCCATTTGTTCAAGCTTGGGCTGGCTGAACTGGTAGAGGCTCTGGATCTTTGCAATCGCTTCGGTGAACGCCAGACGCAACGCTCGCCCTTCGGCGCGCACACGCATCAGCGCCTGGCGCTTGGCTGGATCGGCATTCTGCAACCAGAGCGCCAGCCCCTCCTGCTCCAGTGGTGAAAACACAGAAGGGATGAAACCAATGGCGTGCCCTGGCAATAAAGCAGAGGACTGATCGGATGAATGCAAGAACATGAGGGGTGCCCCCTATTGAAGTTGGACCCTCACTTCAACAGAGCCACACCGCGTGGGTGACATACATAGTTATTCGCAGTGGCCGGTGCACTGGGCAGCGCAAACGCTTGCGTTTACCATAGCGACCTTCCGCGCTGCCGCCGCGCGCCCTGCCAAGCCCAAGCCATGCCATTCGAACTCAGCGTAGACCCAAGCACCCTTGCCATTCTTGCCGCCGTTGCCTTTGTCGCAGGCTTCATCGATGCCATCGCCGGGGGCGGTGGCCTGTTGACCACCCCGGCGTTGCTCACCGCCGGCATGCCGCCACACCTGGTGCTGGGCACCAACAAGCTCAGTTCGACCTTCGGCTCGGCCACCGCCGGCTTCACCTACTACAAGCGCAAGCTGTTCCATCCGGCGCAGTGGCGGCACGCCCTGGTCGGCACCTTTGTCGGCGCCCTCATCGGTGCGGTGGTGGCCCATTACCTGCCCGCCGAATGGCTGAACAAAATGCTACCGGTGATCGTCTTTCTGTGTGGCGTGTACCTGCTGTTCGGCGGCACGCCCAAGGCGCCGCTGGACGCCGACGCACCGGTGAAAAAGAAATGGCAGATCCCCCAGGGCTTCACCCTGGGATTCTATGATGGCGTGGCTGGCCCCGGCACCGGGGCGTTCTGGACCGTCAGCACCCTGCTGCTCTACCCCATCGACCTGGTCAAGGCCAGCGGCGTGGCGCGCAGCATGAACTTCGTCAGCAACGCCGCGGCGCTGTCGGTGTTTATCTTCTCTGGCCAGGTCGACTGGCTGGTGGGCCTGTCGATGGGCTCGGCGCTGATGGTCGGCGCGTTCTTCGGCGCACGCACCGCCATCAGCGGCGGCAGCAAGTTCATCCGCCCAGTGTTCATTACCGTGGTGCTGGCCTTGACCGTGCGGTTGGCCTGGCAGCATTGGTTTGGGCAGGTGTGAACCTGGCAATTCCCGCCAACGTACTCAGAGGTGAGTGACTTCGCGGCCAAAACGCTCTGCAACGATCTCCAGTAGCAGTTCAACCTCTTGCTTGTCGGCGGTTCGCCGCAGCCGTTCGACTTCGAACCTGTAGTCGATATCATTGCTGGCGTCTATGGACTCCAGTTGCTCATGCTTTGCTTCATCCAGATCGGTAAATCGCTGCGGATACTCTTCACGCACCAGCGAGATCAACTGCTCCATCTCCAGACGGTGATGTTCGATGGCATTTGAACAAGCTCTACTCTGCGACAGCTGCTCAAGCGCTTGCGCACGATTGTCGCGATGTTCCTGCAACACATTCACCGCCTGGCCTGCAATTTCCTGAGCGGTTTGCATAAGCTCAAGCATCGCCTCCCACCCTTGCTGCTCGATACCCTCCAGGTTCGAATGGTCTCTGGCAATGAACACTGCACCACGAGGTTGGCGCACGGGAATATCAAGCAGCCGGTCAAAGGGGTTGCCAGGCGCAGCAGCAGCTATTGCCGATTGCCATGACTGATCCTCAGAGAACGCCTGCACATTGTGATAGGCGTTAACACGAGCAGCCAAATCCAGTTGCCATGGCTGATTCTCAGAGAACGCCTGCACATTGTCATAGGCTTCAACACCGAAAGGCGAAAAAAACCAGCATCTGCCTTGCACAGAGTCCTGAAAAATCATTACTCCTTGAAGCTCCCCCCCCTGCACTGTTCGCACTTCGCGGGTGAGATACATGGGGAAAGCCTCCATCGGATCGGTATTGCGGCCAAACAGGGCCGCACGCTCCAGAATGGGCTTGAGGTCTGCACTGGAACATTCACTCATGAAACGCTCAATCAGCTGATTGTATCGCTGGTTACGTTCCTGATTCTGCATTGGCGGATTGCTGTCGAGAGAAACGCTGCGAGGTGAGGCAACGGATGAGGCGGCGGGGAGGCTTGCATTGATCATTGGTACTCCAGTCATACTGAAAACCGGCGATCATCGGCGATTCGATCAAGCCACCCCAGAGGGAATCACTTCCCTCAATTCACCAGCACCGGCTCCACCAACCCCAAGCGCCGCGCCACATACAGGTCAATCAGATACCGCGCAATCGACCGCCCCGCCGGCAACGGCGGCAGCGCATCGACCCGGAACCAGCGGGCGTCCTCGATCTCGTCCGGCTGCATGACGATCTCGCCGCCGGCGTATTCGGCATGAAAGCCGAGCATCATCGAATGCGGGAACGGCCAGCACTGGCTGCCGATGTACTGGATGTTGCGCACCTCGATCGCCACTTCCTCGCGCACCTCGCGCACCAGGCAGTCCTCGGCCGACTCGCCCGGTTCGGCGAAGCCTGCCAACGTGCTGTAGACCCCGGTGACAAAGCGCGGTGAACGGGCCAAGAGGATTTCGTCGCCACGGGTGATCAGCACGATCATGCTCGGCGAGATGCGCGGGTAGCTGCGCAGCTCGCACGGCGCGCAGTACATGGCCCGCTCCCAGTGGATCTGCTGCATAGGCTGGCCGCAGCTGCCGCAAAAGCGGTGCTCGCGAGCCCAGGTGCCGATCTGTGCGGCATAGCCAAGGATCTTGTAGGTGTCGAAGTCGTCTTCGAGCATGAACTGGCGCAAGCCGCGCCAACTGCAGCCCGCTATCGCCTGCGGGCTGCGCAACTCGAGGAGGAACACCGGCTGGCCATCGAAATGGCCGATGCCGTGCTCGCACAGCACGTCCAGCTCCTGGCGCTTGAGCCAGTCGCGCGGGAACAGCGCGCCATTGTCATCGACCAGGAACCCTTCGCTGCAGTGGGCTACAGCCCAGCCGCCGCTGATGTTGGTATCCAGTACTGCGGTGATCCAGCGCGCTGACATCGTGCGGTTCCTTGCGGGGTTCGCCGGTGTAAAGTCAGTCGGCGAACTCGGGTTTTTGTTTGCTCATGTGGGCGGCAACCGCCACCCGCAGATCGGTGGATTGCAGCATGGCGGCGTTCCAGGTGGCGATGTATTCCAGGCCATCGTCGATACGGTGATCGCGCATGTAGCTGATCATGTGCTTGGTGCCGGCCACGGCAAGGGGGGATTTTCCCGCAATTTCAGCGGCAATGGCAAAGACTCCGTCAAGCAGCGCCTCATAGCTGTCGAACACCCGATTGACCAAGCCGATGCGCTGGGCTTCGTCGGCCGCGACATTGCGCCCAGTGTAGGCCAGCTCGCGCATGATGCCGTCGCCGATGATCCGTGGCAGGCGCTGCAGGGTGCCGACGTCGGCGGCCATGCCCATGTCGACTTCCTTGATCGAGAACTGCGCATCGCTGCTGCAGTAACGCATGTCACAGGCCGAGACCAGGTCGATGGCGCCACCGATGCAGTACCCCTGGATCGCCGCCAGCACCGGCTTGCGGCAACTGTCGACGGCATTGAACGAAGCCTGCATGCGCAGGATGGTGCGGCGCAGCAGGCGCGTGTTGCGGCCGACGTCCTTGCCCAGTTCGTTGGCCACCGAGGCCAGTATCATCAGGTCGATGCCGGAAGAGAAATGCTTGCCCGCACCGCTGATCACCACCGCACGCACTTCGTCGGTGTCATCGATCCAGCGGAAGATCTCGACGATTTCGCTCCAGAACGCCGCGTTCATGGCGTTGTACTTGTCCGGACGGTTGATCTGCACGTGGGCGATGTGGTTGTTCAGTTCGACCTTGAACGCTTGGTAGTCAGTCACAGCGACACTCCGGGTTGCGGTGGGGAATGGCGGGACTATAGCAAGAGTGAGCGCAGTGACTATGCCGTGAAATTGCCAAAGCAGGGATTTAAAGTGGCTGGGATTAACCCCAGGCGCTGGAAGCGCCCGAGGATAAACCACCCATACATCAACGAGGTAATGCGCTAAAAACTCACATCAAGTTTCAACAGGCTTGACTCCCAAAGCACCAACTCGAATATTGTAATCCCTGTATTGATAGATATTCCCGTCAATTCGATTGACAACCAGTTGATCCACGGGATTCCCACCTATCAAAAAATACTCTTCGTGAAAATGCGGCCCACTTCCATTTACAATTTCTGGCCACCCGTAAAATGAAAGCCTCCCCCATTCTGAGCAAAGCCGGCCGTTGCGCCTTGCGTTCCTTTCAAAGGCTACTTCAGTCCTAACGGGCAATCTCCAACCTTCCGAGGTAAGTAGACTTACCGCTCCGGCATAGTGATATGCTTGGGATGTTGGTGTCCGAAACCAATACGTAAGTGGTTCAAGCGAATAACTACCACGCTTACCGTTTTCAAGAGTTGCTGTCACAATCAAGGTACCTTGCCAAGCACGGTCGACACTCACTTTTCCTTTGTTATCGACCCTGACGGCTGATTGATTGCTTACATAGGTTACAGCGCCGACGTGTCGAACTGCGCGAATATACCCCGCCCCGGCAAAACCTGTTACAGGCTCAAAATTACGCGTACGCCAACCATTAACTTCAAAATCATCCCAGCGCAACTGGTTACTGACCCACAACTCATAAGGTTTGGAAAAATGCGTACGGGAGCCTTCACGAATCACCCGGTAGCCAATCTTCACCACACTGTTGTTGCTCGGAATGATCCGGTCGTCCCAGACTTCAAAACGCAGATCTTCACCCTCGGCCCCAGGCGGCACAATCAGAGTATCGGTCCAGGTCCCGGCCGCGGTTTCGCCAATCCATTCGAAGATAACCTCATCATCTTCCTGGAATACATGCTCGCCCGCTTCATCCTTGCCCAGCAGCCGCACCGTGGCATAACCGGTGACCTCGTCCGGGTCCAGCCAGGCCCCTTCAGCGTCTTCGTAGATATCTTCGACGATCACCGAAGGCAGCACCTGCGGGCTTAGGCCAACATACAGCCGCAGTTTTTCGGATTCCTTGATCGGCGAGTCCGGGTCGCGCTCAGTCTTGATCCGGTACGAGACTTCCACCTCGCCGCCATCGAGCAGGTCGATATGTTCGCTGCGCACCACCCTGCGCAACAGCCGTCCCGCCTGACTGCCGGAGATGTAAAAAGTGTCTTCGTGCAGGTAAGCCTTGCCGTCCACCGTGGTGCCGCGCCACACCAGCTGGAACCAACTGCCGTTGACCATGCCCACCCAGGGCTGGATTTCGGCCACCACGAACGGCAGGCCGATGATCAACTGCCCCTCTTCGTCCAGCTCCTTGATCACCGGCGCCGGCAAGCCGAAGGGCTCGCCGATTACGCCTACGGTAGTTCGCCTGGATTGCACCGGATCGCCATCCGGGGGTAGGAGCTGATAGGAGACGATCGCCAGGCCGCTGGCAATCGCCTGGACCTTGTTGTTTGGCACCAACAATTGCACCCCCGCGCCATCTTCTTCCAGGTCCACCGTTTCGCGGTGTTCAACCAATTGTCCGTCGGGCGTACGGCCGATCCACTCCAGGAGCAGGCTGTCGCCAGCGGCAAACTGATCGTCTGCGCCAATGGCTACCCGGACATCGTCATAGCCGAGTACCTCAAGATCGATATACCCCTGCTCGTTGGCATCCAGCACCGTGGGTGCCGCCAAGGGGTAGCCCTGGGTATCGACCTTGATCGACAAATGCGGCGACCAGCCATCGGAGTGGTTGTGCACTTCGTCGACGATCTTGTACAGCACCGGCAGGTTCTCCGAATCGCCCGCGCGGGCGATGGTGTCGGGGTCGATGAACACTACAATGTCATCGAGCAGGTCCTCTTCCTCGACCCGTCGACGGATGATCACCCCGCCCCAACTGACCCGAATCGAATCCCCCGCCACTCTGCCCTCATAAGGCGGCACCCGCGCATCGAAGCCCTCGGCCGCCAAGGCTTCGTCGACGCCGAACTCGATGACCTCGTCGGGCAGTATCAGCAACTCCAGGCGTTGATGCCCCGGCTCACCGGGATGCGGGTCGATGCCCCCCGGCCGGTCCAGTTTCACCAGCACCCGCAAAGGCGCCGAATCGTCGCTGTTGCCATCCAGTGCGGTGATGCGAAAGAACGCCGTGATCCAGCCCGGGTTCTCTTCGATGCGCGCGCGAGGCAGGTAGAAGAACAGGTTCTTGCCGACGTCATCCGGGTCCAGCGGGTAGACATAGATCGGCAGCTGCGGGTCGTCCCAGAAAATCTCCACGATATCGCCACCTGCCATGCCTAGGTAAGGCTCGACGATCACCATGACTCCGTAGTCGCTGACCTCAAGGGCAGCGATATTCAGCCCGCCATCCCCTCCGGCCACCGGTTGGGCGAGATTGGGGATACGCAGTTGAGTCAGGGCCAAAGGCTTGACCACCTGCGGTTCGGGTGCTTCATCGAGTGCCTGATAGAGGGTGACCTGGCAATGGGGAAATTCGGTGGCTGCGCTTTCATCGTCAGCGCCATCGAAACTGACCGCAAGGATCAGGCTGAGCGCGCTCTCGTGACCGAGCGCTTCCAATTGCGCGCGGTCGATGAACAGGCGCAGGCCGAACTGCACCTGTTGGCGGCTTACCGGTTCGGCTTCGCAGACATGCCATTGCACTGGCTCGCCGTCAGGGTCATGGCCCAGGCAGCGAAGCCAGACCTTCTGCCCCTCCTCGATACCCGGCCAGGGCACTACCAGCACCGCAATATCATCGGGAAAGGTATCCAGGTACAGGCCATCACCCAGGGCTTGGGGCAACTCAGGGGGAAGCAGGTCGGTTGCAACGAAACCGGTCATCTTGAACCTCCAGCCACGCTTTTCACGAGAAGCGACCGGCCCGCCCGGCGCACTGGGGGGTATTACGCTACAAAAGCAAATACGGCGAAACTGACAAAAATGCTAGGTCTGCTGAGGAAATCGCTTCTTGATCTTGCTTGCCACATCCGGCACTTTGCCCAGCTGTTGAATCATAAGGATACATTTTCATGTCCCGCTCCCTGGCCGGCGCCCTGGCCCACAATTTTCTCGGGCAGTCGCCGCGCTGGTACAAGGCCACCTTGTGCCTGTTCCTGCTGCTCAATCCCCTGCTGCTGTTCACCTTGGGCCCGGTGGTGGCCGGCTGGGTGCTGGTGATCGAGTTCATCTTCACCCTCGGCATGGCACTCAAGTGCTACCCGCTGATGCCCGGCGGCCTGCTGATGATCGAAGCCCTGCTGCTGGGCATGACCACGCCGCAAGCGCTGTATGAAGAGCTGCAGCACAACTTCCCGGTGATCCTGCTGCTGATGTTCATGGTCGCCGGCATCTACTTCATGAAGGACCTGCTGCTGTTCGTGTTTTCACGGATCCTGCTCGGGGTACGTTCCAAGACCCTGCTGGCCTTGCTGTTCTGCTTTCTCTCGGCCTTCCTCTCGGCGTTCCTCGATGCCCTGACCGTGACGGCGGTGATCATCAGCGCGGCGGTGGGTTTCTATTCGGTGTATCACCGGGTGGCTTCGGGCGGCAATCCGCGGGAAGACTCGGACCTGGACAGCGACCAACAGATCGCCCACCTGCACCGCGAAGACCTGCAGCAGTTTCGCGCCTTCTTGCGCAGCCTGCTGATGCATGGCGCCGTGGGTACCGCCCTGGGCGGCGTGTGCACCTTGGTGGGCGAGCCGCAGAACCTGCTGATCGGCCACGAAATGGGCTGGCACTTCGCAGAATTCTTCCTCAAGGTTGCACCGGTATCGCTGCCGGTACTGGCCGCGGGCCTTGTGACCTGCGTCCTGCTGGAGAAGCTGCGCTGGTTCGGCTACGGCACCCTGCTGCCCGACAACGTGCGCCAGGTGCTGGCCGCCTACGCCGCCGAAGACGACGCCCAGCGCACCACCCAGCAACGTGCCGCACTGGTGGTGCAAGGCCTGGCAGCGCTGATCCTGATCATCGGCCTGGGCCTGCATGTGGCCGAAGTCGGCCTGATCGGCCTGCTGGTGATCGTGCTGATCACCGCCTTTACCGGCATCACCGACGAGCACCGCCTGGGCCGTGCCTTCCAGGACGCCATGCCGTTTACCTCGCTGCTGGTGGTGTTCTTTGCCGTGGTGGCGGTCATTCATGACCAGCAACTATTTACCCCGCTGATCCAGTGGGTACTGGCGCTGCCGGCCGATCAACAGCCGGGCATGCTGTTTATCGCCAACGGCCTGCTGTCGGCGATCAGCGACAACGTGTTCGTCGCCACGATCTATATCACCGAGGTGAAGCAGGCGTTTCTCAATGGCGGCATGAGCCGTGAGCACTTCGAAACCCTGGCGGTGGCGATCAACACCGGCACCAACCTGCCGAGCGTGGCCACGCCCAATGGCCAGGCGGCGTTCCTGTTCCTGCTGACCTCGGCGATTGCGCCGCTGATTCGCCTGTCGTATGGGCGGATGGTGTGGATGGCGTTGCCCTATACCGTGGTCATGGGTGGCCTGGGCTGGTGGGCGGTGACTTACTGGTTGTAGATAGCCAAGCGCTGTGGGGCTGCACTGGCCGGCCGCTGGCGGAAGTTTTGTGCGTGAACCCTCAACCAATCGGGTGCCAGACCCGTCGATCGCGGGTCAACAATTCATCCGCTGCGGCCGGGCCGTCCTCGCCTGCGGCGTAGGCCTGCACTTCGCCGCCCTCCTTCCAGGCATCGAGAAACGGCTGCACCGCGCGCCAGCCGTTCTCGATGTTGTCGGCACGCTGGAACAACGTCTGGTCACCGGTCAGGCAGTCGTAGATCAGCGTCTCGTAGCCGGTGGACGGCTGCATCTTGAAAAAGTCCTTGTAGGCAAAGCCCAGTTCGACGTTCTCCATGGCCAGGGCCGGCCCCGGGCGCTTGGCCTGCAGGTCGAACCACATACCCTCGTTGGGCTGGATCTGGATCTTCAGGTAGTTGGGCTTGAGCCGCTCGACCTCGGTGTCGCGAAACTGGGCATAGGGCGCCGGCTTGAAGCAGATGGCAATCTCGGTGTCGCGCACGCTCATGCGCTTGCCGGTACGCAGGTAGAACGGCACGCCGACCCAGCGCCAGTTGTCGATCAGCACCTTCAAGGCGACGAAGGTCTCGGTGTTGCTGTCGGGATCGACCCGGGGCTCTTGGCGGTAACCGGGTACTTTCTTGCGCCCTTGCTTGCCGGCGCTGTACTGGCCACGCACGGAGTTTTTCAGGGCCATGTGCTTCGACCAGGGCCGGATCGCACCGATGACCTTGGCCTTCTCGCTGCGTACCGCATCAGCGCCAAAGGCCGCTGGCGGCTCCATGGCGACCATGGCCAGCAACTGGAACAGGTGATTGGGCACCATGTCGCGCAAGGCACCGGTGCTGTCGTAGAAGGCGCCACGGCTCTCGACGCCGACGGTTTCGGCGGCGGTGATCTGCACATGATCGATGTAATGGTTGTTCCAGAACGCTTCGAACAGGCCGTTGGAAAAGCGGCTGACGAGGATGTTCTGTACCGTCTCTTTGCCCAGGTAATGGTCGATGCGGTAGATCTGTTTTTCGCTCATGACCTTGAGCAGGCAGGCATTGAGCGCTTCGGCACTGGCAAGGTCCGAACCGAAGGGCTTTTCCACCACCACCCGGCGAAAACCATCGGTTTCGTCAAGCAGGCCGGCGGCGCCCAGGCGCTGTACCACTTCGCTGAAAAAGCGCGGCGAGGTGGCCAGGTAGAACACTGCGTTGGCACTGGGGTTGCTGCGGATGCGTTCGGCAATGGCCTGGTAGGTGGCCTCGTCGAGGAAGTCGCCGGTGAGATAACCGATGCGCTTGGCCAGGCGCGCCCAGAGCTTGTCATCCAGGCACTTGCTGGCGTCTTCGCGGGCCGTATCACGCTCGCGCATGAAGGCTTGCAGGCGGGCGGCAAATTCACTGTCGGTGGCCGCGTTGTGGTCGACGCCAATGATGCGCAGGCCCTTGTCGAGCAGGCCGTCGCGGCTGAGGTTGTACAGCGCCGGCATCAACAGGCGCTTGACCAGGTCGCCATTGGCGCCAAACAGGAACAGGTTGCAGGGCGGGGCCGCTTCGATGTGTGTTTTGCTCATTCGGCTTTCTTCTCGACGTGACCACCAAAGCCGAAGCGCATGGCCGACAGCATGCGGTCGGCATAGGTGCCTTGCTGCTGGCGCGAGCGAAAGCGGGCAAACAGTGCACTGGACAACACCGGCACCGGCACCGCCTGCTCCACCGCTGCATCGATGGTCCAGCGCCCTTCACCGCTGTCGGCTACCGAACCGCTGTAGCCGCCCAGTTGCGGATCGGCCACCAGGGCATCGGCGGTGAGGTCGAGCAGCCAGGAGGTAACCACGCTGCCACGGCGCCACACTTCGGCGATTTCGGCCAGGTTCAGGTCAAAGCGCTGTTCGGCCGGCAACGCATCGCTGCCCTTGCTCTTGAGCAGGTCGAAACCTTCGGCATAGGCCTGCATCAGGCCGTACTCAATGCCGTTGTGGATCATCTTCACGTAGTGCCCGGCGCCCGCCGGGCCGGCATGAATGTAACCCTGCTCGGCACGCTCGGCCGGGCCCTGGCGGCCGCGGGTGCGGGGAATGTCGCCGACCCCGGGAGCCAGGGTGGCAAACAGCGGATCGAGCCGGTCGACCACGGCCTTTTCGCCACCGATCATCATGCAGTAGCCACGCTCCAGGCCCCAGACGCCACCCGAGGTGCCGACATCGATGTAGTGCAGGTTGCGCTTGCCCAGGTCGCTGGCGCGGCGCATGTCGTCCTTGTAGAAGGTATTGCCGCCGTCGATGATCACATCATCGGCGTCGAGCAGGTCGGCCAGCTGGGCGATGGTCTGCTCGGTCGGCTCACCGGCCGGCAGCATCACCCACACCGCCCGTGGTTTTTCCAGTTTGCCCACCAGCGCGCCAAGGTCGTGGGCGCCGTTGGCGCCTTCCTTGACCAGGGCTTCCACCGCCTGACGATCACGGTCATGCACCACCATGCGGTGCCCGCCACGCATCAAGCGCCGTGCAATATTGCCGCCCATGCGGCCCAGCCCCACGATTCCCAATTGCATGTGCGATGCTCCCCTGGATTGAAAAATACCGGCTCAGGCCTTCAAGGTTAGTCCAGCCCTCGCCCACTTGGTTCAGCGACGAACGGCAAGACACCCAGAAACAAAAAAGTTCCCATGAGTGACAAAAGAATTCAGAATCGCCGCCGATCAAGCAGCTACGCTGTTAGAAAAACGACCTACCCTATGCGAGGTGTGCAATGGGAACCCTTCTGCCGAAAATGCCTGCCCAGACCCTCTACGTGACGGTTCACCGCGACGAGCTGCGTCGCCTCAAAGAAGAACGCGACCAGTTGCAACAGCAAGTCGCCAAGCTCAACCTGCTGCTGCAGCAAGTCCAGGATGGCCAGGTGCCGGCCCGCGCCTGAGCATCCTAACTGTCGGCGGTGCAAAACGGCCTGCCGACGTGCACGACGGCGCCTTTTCCGAATGCGCCGTCCGACGCTTGGAGCGTCCCTGCCCACGGTTGTGTCGTCACACTGCGGGGCCCCATCGTAGAAACCCGCGTCGCCCCGCATAAAGTGACCAATGGGTCACATTCTCTCCGATTTCTCTCCTACACTCAGTATTCGGCCAGACATCGCCCGGAAAACTCGACTAAAAAAAGTCGAAACTTCTGCAAACGCGGTAGGTCAGGAACTAAGTAGGCCATCGATTCCGCTTCAACGGACGCGGCCCACCCACCCCATATCGTCACCACGCCGTCGGCAGGACGCCGGCTTGCGTAGCGCTTGTGCGCTTGGCTTCGGGGCATGGAACGCAAGGCAAGACCACTTACAGAGAGAAGTACCAGCAGAGAAACAACAACGGGCGCCCACGCTCGCACAACATAGGGACGGAGAGAAGTATGATCAGTGCCGCTGTCGAACCTCATGCAGAGCATTTCACCCCGGACACGCGTGAACCGCTGGTTGCAGCGGATTTCACGCCGACAGCCAAGGCACAGGGTGCTGACACCAGACATTCTTCGCATAAACGCAAAGTGTTGTTCGTAACCTCGGAAATCGCCGACCTGGTCAAGACCGGCGGCCTGGGCGATGTCTCGGCGGCGCTGCCACGGGCCATGCGTCACCTGCACGATGTACGGGTGCTGATCCCCGGTTACCCGCAAGTACTGGAAAGCGACAACCCGATTCACTTGGTTGGCGAGCTGGGCGGCCACGCAGCCTTGCCGCCGTGCAAGATCGGCCGCATGGACGTGGCCGATGGCCTGGTCATCTATGTGCTGATCTGCCCCGAGCTGTACCAGCGTGAAGGCACACCCTATGGGGCCAACAACGGTCGCGACTGGCCCGACAACCACATCCGCTTCGCCCGCCTGGGCCTGGCCGCCGCGGAGATCGCCGCCGGTGAAGGCATGGTCCACTGGAAGCCCGACCTGGTCCACGCCCACGACTGGCCAGCCGGGCTGGCCCCGGCCTACATGCACTGGCGCGGCCTGCAGACCCCGACCCTGTTCACCATTCATAACCTCGCCTACCAGGGCGTGGTCAGCCGCGCCTGCTGCCCGGAGCTGGCGATCCCCAACCATGCCCTGCAGCAGGAAGGCATGGAGTTCTACGGCAAGCTGTCGTTTCTCAAGGCCGGCCTTGCCTACTCCAGCCACATCACCACGGTCAGCGCCACCTACGCCCGGGAAATCACCACGCCGTCGTTCGGTTGCGGGCTGGATGGCTTTCTCGCCAGCAAGGCCCAGCAAGGCTTGCTCAGCGGCATTCCCAATGGCATCGATGAGAGCTGGGATTCGGCCAGCGACCCGCACCTGGCCCACCCCTTCAGCCTCAACGACTGGGACGGCAAGGCGGCCAACACCCGCCAGGTTCGCGAGCTGTTTGGCCTTGAGCCTTCGACCGGACCGCTGTTCGCCGTGGTCTCGCGCCTGGTCTACCAGAAAGGCCTGGACCTGACCCTGGGCGTGGCCGAGTACATCGTCCGCCAAGGCGGCCAGATCGCAATCATCGGCCGCGGCGAGCCGGAAGAAGAACACGCCATGCGCGAACTTGCCCTGCGCCATCCCGGGCAGATCGGCGTGCGCATCGGCTTCAATGAAACCGATGCCCGGCGCATGTTTGCCGGCAGTGACTTCCTGTTGATGCCGTCGCGCTACGAGCCCTGCGGGCTGAGCCAGATGTACGCCCAGCGCTTCGGTTCATTGCCGGTGGCGCGCAATACCGGCGGGCTTGCCGACACCATCGAGAATGGCGTCACCGGTTTTCTGTTTGACGAATCCACTGTCGACAGCTACCGCGAGGCCTTGAGCCGGGCGTTTTACGTGTACGGCAAAAAGAACCTGCTCAACGCCATGCGCTGCCTGGCCATGACTCAGCCGTTCAACTGGTGCCAGGCCGTCGAACCTTATGCCCGTCTTTATCAGGAGCTGGTGGAAAACGCCCGTGTAACCCCACGCTGAACGCGAGGTGGCAGGTATGCCCTTGAGGTCACAGGAACAGGCGACCCACGGGGCCGCGATGCTGGACAGCAACAGCGCCCGGTTTGCCCTGTGGGCGCCGGACGCACAGCGGGTGGACGTCGAGTTCGAGGCGGGCGCGCAGCACCCCTTGCAGGCGCAGGCTGACGGTTGGTTCGTCGGCCGCTTGCCGTGCAGGGCCGGTGATCGTTACCGCTATCGGATCGACGCCGACCTGGCAGTCGCCGACCCGGCATCGCGCTACCAGCCCGAAGGCGTGCACGGCCCCAGCCAACTGGTCGACCCTGGCGCCTATCGCTGGCAGCACCCGGGTTGGCGCGGACGGCCCTGGCATGAAGCGGTCATCTACGAACTGCACGTCGGCCTGTGCGGCGGCTATGCCGGGGTGATCGAGCGCTTGCCGACACTGGCGGAACTTGGCATCACTGCGATTGAGCTGATGCCGCTCGGGCAGTTCCCCGGGGACCGCAACTGGGGCTATGACGGCGTGCTGCCGTTCGCCCCGCAGCACAGCTACGGCACCCCGCAGCAGTTGCGTGAGCTGATTGACCAGGCCCACGGCCATGGCCTGATGGTGGTGCTGGATGTGGTCTACAACCACTTCGGCCCGGATGGCAATTACCTTGGCCACTACGCCAGCGGTTTTTTTCGCGAGGATCGTCAGACCCCCTGGGGCGCGGCGATCGATTTTCGCCGCCGCCAGGTGCGCGACTTCTTTATCGAGAACGCCCTGATGTGGCTGCAGGACTACCGCATCGACGGCCTGCGCCTGGACGCCGTGCATGCCATCGACGACCCGGACTTCCTCGCCGAACTGGCACGCCGGGTGCGCAGCGAAATCGCCCCGGGGCGTCAGGTATGGCTGAACCTTGAGAACGAGCACAACCAGGCGCACCTGCTCGAACAGGGTTTCGATGCGCAGTGGAACGACGACGGCCACAACGCCCTGCACGTGCTGCTCACCGGCGAGCAGGAGGCGTACTACGCCGACTACAGCGAGTCGACCATCGACAAACTGGCGCGCTGCCTGAGCCAGGGCTTCGTGTTTCAGGGCCAGCCCGACCGCAACGGCCGCCCTCGCGGTGAACCCAGCGGGCACTTGCCACCCAGCGCATTCGTGCTGTTCCTGCAGAACCACGACCAGATCGGCAACCGTGCCTTCGGCGAGCGCCTGAACCAGTTGTGCCCGCCCCAGGCCCTGCGCGCAGCCACAACGCTGTTGCTGCTGGCACCGATGATTCCGCTGCTGTTCATGGGCGATGAATGGGGCTGCGAGCAACCTTTCGTGTTTTTTACCGATCACCCTGACGCACTGGCCGATGCCGTGCGCGAAGGCCGGCGGGCCGAGTTTGCAGGTTTTAGCGCCTTCGCCGACGCTGCCAACCGGGCGCGGATCCCCGACCCCAATGCCGCCAATACCTTCAACGCTTCACGGCCGCTGGCACCTGAGTCATACCAGCAACCCTGGCTGCAGTTCTACCGTGAACTGCTGGCCCTGCGCGCGCGCTGCATCGTCCCCAACCTGCCTGGCATCCAGGCCCTCGGCGCCCGGGTATTAGGGCCCCAAGCGCTGACGGTGCGCTGGCAACTGCAAAGCGGCGACGAGCTGCGTATCGACCTGAACCTGGGCCCGACCGTGCAAGTTGCCGAGCTGCCCGACAGCGCTGCACGACTGTTCACCTGCAGCCAGGCCAGCGTCGGCACCAGGCAATTGCCGCCCTACACCACCCTGGTCAGCCTGAAGCCGACCACCCCTGCGGAGCCTGCCCATGACTGACCCACGCTTGCAGCAACTGGCCGAACTGGCGGGCCTGGCCGTGGACTGGATCGACGCCAACGGCCGCGCCCAGCGGGTCAGCGACCCGGCGCTGCAGCGGGTCCTGGCCGGGCTTGGCCACCCGGCCGACAGCGCACCGGCAATCGAAGCCAGCATCCAGGCCCTGCTCACCGCCCACGATGCCCGCCATTTACCGCCGCTGTTGACGGTTGATCAGGGCCTGGCGCTGGAGCTGAACGGCTATTTCCCTGCGTCGATGCCGTGCAAGGTGCTGCTCGAGGATGGCAGCCAACAACAGCTGCAACTGGATGACCAGGCGAGGCTTCCCGCCGGCCTGCCGATCGGCTATCACCAGGTGCAGATCGAACGCCAGCCGTTCACCCTGGCCGTCGCGCCAACACGCTGCTACAGCATCGCCGATGCCCTCGACACGCCGACACCGCGCTGCTGGGGCTTGAGCGCCCAGCTGTACAGCCTGCGCCGTCCTGACGATGGCGGTTATGGCGACTGCCTGGCCCTCGAAGCGCTGGTGCGCAGCGCCGCCGAACGCGGCGCCGATGCCCTGGCGATCAGCCCGCTGCACGCCATGTTTGCCAGCGACAGCCAGCGCTACAGCCCTTATTCACCGTCGAGCCGACTGTTTCTCAACAGCCTCTATGCCAGCCCTGCGGCGCTGCTCGGTGACCGCGCCGTGCGCATGGCCATCGAAGCCTGCCAGTTGCACGGGCCACTGGAGCAGCTTGAACAACTGCCGTTGATCGACTGGCCACAAGCCGCCTCGTTTCGCCAGCGCTTGCTACGCGCGCTGTATCGCGACTTCATCGCCGGCGAGCACCCGTTGTTCGCCGACTTCGACAGCTACCGCCAGCACGCCGGTCCCGCCCTGGAGCGCCATTGCCGCTTCGAGGTGCTGCTGGAACATGCACTCAAGCGCGATATCGGCCAGGACTGGCGCAACTGGCCCGCCACCTGGCACGACCCACACAGCCCGCAAATCAACGCCTTCGCCCGCCAGCACAGCGAAGAGGTGGAGTTTCATGCCTTCTGCCAATGGCTGATCGAACGCAGCCTGCAACGCGCCCAGGATGCGGCGCGCAGCAACGGCATGAGCATCGGCCTGATCGCTGACCTGGCAGTGGGGGCCGACGGCGCCGGAAGCCAGGCCTGGAGCCGCCAGGACGAGTTGCTGGCCGGCCTCAATGTCGGCGCCCCGCCGGATATTCTCAACCGCGCCGGGCAAAACTGGGGCATCTGCGCCTTCTCGCCCGAAGGCCTGCGGCGCAACGGCTACCGCGCCTTCATCGAAATGCTGCGGGCCAACTTCGCCCATGCCGGCGGCTTGCGCATCGACCATGTCATGGGCCTGCAACGCCTGTGGCTGATCCCCCAAGGCGCAAGCCCGGCCGAGGGCGCCTACCTGCACTACCCGCTCGATGACCTGCTGCGCCTGCTCAGCCTGGAATCGGTGCGCCACCAGGCTATCGTGCTGGGTGAAGACCTCGGCACCGTGCCCGAAGGCCTGCGCGAAAAGCTCGCCGCGCGGGCGATCCTCGGCATGCGCGTGCTGCTGTTCGAGCAAGACCCGCCCGGGCACTTCAAGCCCATTCTCGACTGGCCCGACAACGCCCTGGCCACCACCAGCACCCACGACCTGCCGCCCTTGGCCGGTTGGCTTGAGGCCCGCGATATCGACTGGAACCAGCGCCTGAGCCTGATCGACGGCATTACCGAACGGCACTGGCGCGAAACCCGCCAGCACGAGCGCCAGGGCCTGCGGCGCATTCTTGAGCAGAACTACGGCCAGGCCCTGGCAGACAGCGACGCCCTGATCGATGCCAGCATCCGCTACCTCGGCCATACCCGCACGCCTTTGGTGCTGGTGCCGCTGGAAGACCTGCTGGGCACCGATGAGCAACCCAACCTGCCCGGCACCGTCGACGGCCACCCGAACTGGCGCCGGCGCTTTGCCCTGCCGGCCACCGCCCTGCTCGACGACGAGGACGCGGCGCGGCGCCTGGAGCTGCTGGCCCAAGCCCGCGAACAAGCCTGGGAGCGTGACCGATGAAAGCCCTGAGCGCGACCCTGCGCCTGCAGTTTCATGCCGACTTCGACCTCGACGATGCGGCGGCGCTGGTGCCCTACTTCGCCCGCTTAGGGATAAGCCACCTGTACGCCTCGCCGCTGCTACGCGCCCGCCCTGGCTCACGACACGGCTACGATGTGGTCGACCCCGGCCAGGTCAGCCCGGAATTGGGCGGCGAAGCGGCGCTGGAACGCCTGGTGGCGGCCTTGCGCCTGCACGGCATGGGCCTGATCCTCGACATGGTCTCCAACCATATGGCGGTCGGCAGCGACAACCCCTGGTGGCAGGACCTGCTGGCCTGGGGCCGGCGCAGCCGTTATGCCGAGTTCTTCGATATCCAGTGGCACTCGCCCGACCCGCTGCTTGAAGGCCAGCTGTTGCTGCCGTTTCTGGCCAGTGACTACGGCGCGATGCTGCAAGGTGGCGAGATTCCTCTGCGCTTCGATGCCGCCACTGGCCAGTTGCATATCCAGCACCATGAACACCGTTTTCCGATCTGCCCGGCCGACTATGGCGCAGTGCTCGCCCATGGTGGCGCCGCCTTGCAGGAACTGGCCACGCGCTTCAGCGCCCTGCGCAGTGGAGCAGATGCGCCGGCGCGGGCCAGGCCACTGCTGGCTGAGCTTGCGGCGTTGTCCCGCCAGCAACCCCTGGATGATCTGCTGGGCGCCTTCGACAGCCGCACGCCCGAGGGCTTCAAGCGCCTGCACGCGCTGCTCGAACGCCAGCCCTATCGCCTGGCCAGCTGGCGCACCGCCGGCGACGATATCAACTGGCGGCGCTTTTTCGACGTCAACGAACTGGGCGGCCTGCGGGTCGAGCGCGCAGCGGTGTTCGAGGCCACCCACAGCAAGGTCTTCGAGCTGATCGGCCGCGGCCTGGTCGACGGCCTGCGCATTGACCACATTGATGGCCTGGCCGACCCGCGCGGCTACTGTCGCAAGTTGCGCCGGCGGGTCGACCGGCTGCTGGCCCAACGCCCGCTGGAGGCGGCGCTGGAACACTTTCCGATCTATGTCGAGAAGATCCTCGGCGCCGACGAGCAACTGCACCGCGACTGGCAAGTTGACGGCACCACTGGCTACGAGTTCATGAACCAGGCCTCGCTACTGCAGCATGATCCGGAAGGTGAAGCGGAACTGGCGGCGCTGTGGAGCGCGCTGAGCGATCGCCCGGACTTTACCGAGGAAGTGCGCCTGGCCCGCCAGCAGATCCTCAACGCCAGCCTGGCCGGCGATTTCGAATCGGTGGCCCAGGCGCTGTTGCAGGTGGCCCGCGACGACCTGATGAGTCGCGACCTGACCCTGGGCGCCATTCGCCGGGCGCTGCAGGCGCTGATCGAGCATTACCCGGTGTACCGCACCTATATCAATGCCTGCGGGCGCCCGGCAGAAGATGAAGCGTTCTTCCAGCAGGCAGTGCGCGGTGCCCGCCAGTGCCTGAGCGAAGCCGACTGGCCGGTGCTCGACTACTTGCAGCGCTGGCTCGGCGGCGAGCCCTGGCGCCGCATGCCGCCAGGCCGACCGCGCAAGCACCTGCGCCACGCCTGTGTGCGCTTTGAGCAACTGACCTCGCCCACCGCCGCCAAAGCCGTTGAAGACACCGCGTTCTACCGCTCGGCCCTGCTGCTGTCGCGCAACGATGTCGGCTTTGATGCCGAGCGCTTCAGCGCCCCGGTCGAGGATTTCCATCAGCATTGCCTCAAGCGCCTTGAGCAGTTCCCGGACAACCTGCTGGCCACCGCCACCCACGACCACAAACGCGGCGAAGATACCCGTGCGCGCCTGGCGGTGCTCAGCGAGCGCAGCAGCTGGTTTGCCAGCCGGGTCGAACACTGGTGCGAACTTGCCAGCCCCTTGCGCAGCAGCCTGGCCGACGGCGAGGCACCGGGCGCTGCGGATGAACTGCTGCTGTACCAGACCCTGCTCGGCAGTTGGCCGCTGACCCTCGACGAGAACGATCCGCTGGCGCTTGAAGCCTATGCCGAGCGCCTGCGCCTGTGGCAGCGCAAGGCCCTGCGCGAAGCCAAGTTGCGCAGCAGTTGGAGCGCACCGAACAAGGCCTATGAACAGGCCTGCCTGGACTTCATCGACACCCTGCTGCTGGAGCGCAGCAGCCAGCAGTTGCGCCACTCCCTGGCCGAGGCGGCGCAGGCGATCGCCTGCGCGGGTGCCCTCAACAGCCTGGTGCAGTGTTTGCTGCGCATGACCACGCCAGGGGTGCCCGACCTCTATCAGGGCAACGAATTCTGGGATTTCAGCCTGGTCGACCCGGACAACCGCCGCCCGGTGGATTTTGCCAGACGCCGCCACGCCCTGGCGGACGGCACCACAACCGCGCAGCTGCTGCAGGACTGGCGCAGTGGCCGGGTCAAGCAGGTGCTGATCAATCAGGTGCTGGAGCGGCGTCAACACTACCCGCAGTTGTTCCTGCGCGGTCAGTACCTGCCCCTTGAAGTGCGCGGCAGACACGCCGACCGGGTCCTGGCGTTTGCCCGGGTGAGCGCCGACGAGCGCGCCGTTGTCGTGGTGCCGCGCCTGGCCTGGGGCTTGCTTGCACAGTCACCCATTCCCCTGATCCCGGCACAGAACTGGGACGATACCCGGTTGGTCCTGCCGTTTGCCTTGTCGCCTGCCAATTGCTCGGGACTTTTTGCCACAGCCGCAGTCACAGCCTCAAAGGAACTGTGGCTGAGCACTGTACTCAAGGAATTTCCGGTCAATCTGTTCATTGAACCTATTTAAGTCCTCAGGAGCGTAGAGATGAGTGTCGAAGAAAAACGTATCCGTGAATTCGCCTATCAGATCTGGGAGTCGGAAGGTAAGCCCGAAGGCCAGGAAGAGCGGCACTGGGACATGGCGCGCAAGCTCGCCGAAGCCGAAGCGCTGGCGCCCAAGGTGACGCCGCGCAAGCCCGCCAAGGCGCCGGCGGCCAGCACCAGCAAGGCCAAGCCGGCCAGCGCTGCGGTGGCGCCGAAAAAGCCCAGGGCCGCCAAGAAGCCACCGACTGCATGAACCTGATCGTGGGGTAAGCCCGCGCCTACACAGGCTGTGGGAGCGGGCTTGCCCCGCGATAACCCCTGTGCCCCCCGGTCTCATCAAGGAGCCCCATGAGCAAGCCAAAGCCTACCGCCGAAGTTCACCTCGAACCGTCGCGCATCCGCGAAGGCCTGCCCTTCCCCCTGGGCGCCTCCTGGGATGGCCTGGGGGTCAATTTCGCGCTGTTCTCGGCCAACGCCACCAAGGTCGAGCTGTGCCTGTTCGATGCCAGCGGCGAGGTCGAGCTCGAACGCATCGAGCTCCCCGAATACACCGATGAAATCTTCCACGGCTACCTGCCCGACGCCCACCCCGGGCAGATCTACGGCTACCGGGTACATGGCCCCTATGACCCGGAGAACGGCCACCGCTTCAACCCCAACAAGCTGCTGATCGACCCCTACGCCAAGCAACTGGTCGGCAGCCTGAAATGGTCCGAAGCGCTGTTCGGCTACACCATCGGCCACCCCGACGGCGACCTCAGCTTCGATGAGCGCGACAGCGCGCCGTTCGTGCCCAAGTGCAAGGTCATCGACCCGGCCTACACCTGGGGTCGCGACCAGCGCGTGGGCACTCCCTGGGAACGGACGATTCTCTACGAGGCCCATGTGCGCGGCATCAGCATGCGCCACCCGGCGGTGCCGCAGGCCAGTCGCGGCACCTTCGCCGGGCTGATGTGCGACGAGCTGCTCGGCCATATCAAGCAGCTCGGGGTGTCGTCGATCGAGCTGCTGCCAATTCATGCTTTCGTCAACGACCAGCACCTGTTGCAAAAAGGCCTGAACAATTACTGGGGCTACAACAGCATCGCCTTTTTCGCTCCGCACCCGCGCTACCTGGCCAACGGCAAGATCGCCGAGTTCAAGGAGATGGTCGCACACCTGCACGACGCCGGCCTGGAGGTGATTCTCGACGTAGTCTACAACCACACCGCCGAGGGCAACGAACTGGGCCCGACCCTGTCCATGCGTGGCATCGACAACGCCTCCTACTACCGGCTGATGCCCGACGACAAACGCTTCTACATCAACGATTCCGGCACCGGCAACACCCTCGACCTCAGCCACCCCTGCGTCTTGCAACTGGTCACCGATTCGCTGCGCTACTGGGCCGGCGAGATGCATGTGGACGGTTTTCGCTTCGACCTGGCGACCATTCTCGGCCGTTACCACGAGGGCTTTGACGAGCGTCACAGCTTCCTTGTGGCCTGCCGCCAGGACCCGCTGCTGAGCCAGGTCAAACTGATCGCCGAGCCCTGGGATTGTGGCCCCGGCGGTTACCAGGTAGGCAACTTCGCCCCCGGCTGGGCCGAATGGAACGACCGTTTTCGCGATACCGTGCGGGCGTTCTGGAAAGGCGACGAAGGCCAGCTGGCCGACTTTGCCGCGCGCATGACCGCCTCCGGCGAGCTGTTCAACCGCCGCGGCCGCAGGCCCTATGCCTCGGTCAACTTCATCACCGCCCACGACGGCTTCACCCTGCGTGACCTGGTGTCGTACAACGACAAGCACAACCAGGACAACGACGAAGACAACCAGGACGGCAGCAACAACAACCTGTCGTGGAACCACGGCGTCGAGGGCCCCACCGACGATCCCCAGATCAAGGCCTTGCGCCTGCGCCAGATGCGCAACTTCTTCGCCACCCTGCTGCTGGCCCAGGGCACGCCGATGATCGTCGCCGGCGACGAGTTCAGCCGCACCCAGCACGGCAACAACAATGCCTATTGCCAGGACAGCGAGATCGGCTGGGTCAACTGGGAACTGGACGACGATGGCGCGGCGCTGCTCAAGTTCGTCAAGCGCCTGACCAAACTGCGCCTGGCCTACCCGGTACTGCGCCGCTCGCGTTTTCTGGTCGGTGACTACAATGAGGCGATCGGGGTCAAGGACGTCACCTGGCTCGCGCCGGATGCCAGCGAGATGAGTGTCGAGCAATGGCAGGATGCCCACGGGCGCTGCCTGGGCATGCTGATGGACGGCCGCGCCCAGGTCAGCGGCATCCTGCGCCCCGGCGCCGATGCCACCTTGCTGCTGATCGTCAACGCCCACCACGACACCGTGGCCTTCACCCTGCCCGAAGTGCCGGAGGGCGAATACTGGAACTGCCTGATCGACACCGACCGGCCGCAACTGCGCAAAGGCGAGCATCATGACTTCGGCAGCGAGTTCCAGGTCAGCGGTCGCTCATTGCTGCTGCTGGAGCTGTACCGTGACGACGATGTCTGAGCCAGGCCGCCAGCTTTAGCAATCATTCGGCATAGCCGCACTGCTGGAAAGAGCGGTTGCGGCTATCGGAAGTAAATTCTTGTTTAATTTCAGTAAATTGCTGCTTCCAATAGCTTGACAACGGTTATTTCACGCTTTCTTGACGCCCGCTCTCTCCTCTCCTTAGCTACAAGTAATGCAGCAACTGCAGATTTCATTCCGAGCCTCTAGCGTGCGCTTTTCAGCGCGCGGCGGGGAGCGGTTTGCTGGTTTGGGTCGCCCTCTGGTTTTGCTTTACAGCCCGTGACATCAGGCCAGAACCCTGGCTAAGAACAACAGAGGAGATCCGCCATGAAAAAAACTCCGAACCCTACGGGCTTTGAGTATGTTTTCTATGCGGTTTCCACGTCGCTGCTACTGGCAACCCCGTTGGAAACCCATGCGTTGGGCCTGGAGGATAACGACCCGTTCAACCACCTGGTGCAAGCTCAACCGGTGCTGTCGCTCAACCCGATCAGTGCCAGCGGCCTGGGCTTGAGCACCCTTGGCGCGTTTTCCGAGCGCCTGGCCGAGCGCAATGCTCCGGCGGCTACCGACAACATCGCCACTCAATGGGCACAGTTTTTCCCGACCCCGGTGCGCACCCCGAGCCCGGAAGTCGACCACCTCGGCACGCCGAACCAGAACTTGCAGATCAGCCCTGACCTGTTCATTCGTGAAACCGGTGGCGGCAATACTCACCGCGCCGGATTCTTCGTCGGCCACAGCAACCTGCAAAGCGGTTTTGATGGCCTGCGCAAACCCCAGGTCGGCGACAAGAAGACCGTCGTCAACCTCGACGGTGAAAGCCTGGGTGTGTACTGGAGCATGACCCACGACCAGGGCTGGCACCTGGATGCGGTGGCCATGGGCACCCGCTTTGACATCAACGGCCGCAGTGAAACCGGCCAGCGCCTGGACGGCAACGGCCACGCGCTGACCCTGTCGGTCGAAGGTGGCTACCCGATCAGCCTGGGCAACAACTGGACCCTGGAGCCGCAAGCACAGTTGATCAACCAGCAATACTTTCCCGGCAGCCAGACCCAGACCGATACCCAGCAAGCATTTGACCAACAGCCGAACTGGACCGGGCGGGTCGGTGCCAGGTTGTCGGCGCGCTACAACGTGCGCGGCATGCCGATCGAGCCGTTCGTGCGGACCAACGTCTGGTACGACTTCTCCAACGCCGACACGGTGAGCCTGGACCAGGTCGACAAGATCAGCAGCGGCCGCAATTCCACTACCATCGAACTGGGCCTGGGCCTGGTGGCACGGGTAACGCCGAAAGTGGCGCTGTTTGTCAGTGCCGACTACAGCAGTGACGTGGATGACAATGACTTGAACGGCCTGATTGGCAACCTGGGGGTCAGGATCAGGTGGTAACTTCGAACACGCTCACCAGGCCGGTCGGCAGCCGGCCCGGCGAGCGCCGCCTTACGCCGCAGCCTGTGGGATCAAGGGCGTTTCGCGGCTCAGGTCCGCCGTGGTCAGGCGGCTGTTCAAGCGTGCCTTGGACTGCTCGGCCACATTGATGCTGTTCAGTTCAAACTGCGGCGCCTTGGCGGAGCCGTAGACCTGATAGGCTGCGTTCAGTTTAGCGTCCGCGAAGTAGTGCTTGAACAGCGCTTCAAAATCACTGAAACGCTCGAACTCGACCAGCCCGGTGTTCGGATCATAAAAATAATACTTCGCCTGCCCTTGGCTGATGCGCTTGCCCACCAACATCGCATGGTTTTCGGTGCCTAACTCAAAGTAACCCGTTGCCGGCATTGCCTTCATGCGAGTGCAGACGCCGTCCAGCGAAACATGTGTCATGGAGCGCGAAGGCAGAGCGTCATGATTCAAGGCCACCACACCACGTTTGAACATGACGCTTTCGGCTGCCTCAGGCTCTGCGGCAAACAGGAACAACCTGTCTACCAGGTTGTTCTGTGCCCCATCGTCCAATGCCACAGCCATTGCCTTGACCAACCCCAGGCACCGCCCCTCGCCGGTCCCGACGACCAATGCCTGAGGCGCTGCCCGGTACACCGCATTGCCCTGGACATTGAATTGCTTGAACCTGTTGCCTGCCCGCAACAGGTTCTTCATCACGGTCTCGCGGTAAACGGCACTGTCGATACGCTGCGCTATTGCGCCTTTGTGCAGGTCAGTAAGTTGTGCTTGATGACGAAGGTACCAGTTCTTGAGTTCTGTACTTGACCAGCGCTGGGTGTTGGCCGGCAAACCGGGGATAGCTACCGGTTGTTTTTTCCCCAGTTCATATTCCGTCTTTCGCACGCCCGTTGCGAACTTCCACTGGTGCAGGTGCTCAGCATATTTTTTGTCGATAACCGGCGGGGCTTCGAGCAACTCGCCTTTGGGCTGCCAGAAGCGCCCCGTCACTTGTCTGTAATCCGCAGGCGCCTTGATCAACACCGCACCCTCCTGATAGCTGACAGGTGACATACCGCGCACTTTTTGCGCAAAGGCCTTGGCATCTTTAAACGTGGAAAATTCCCGATACTTCACCGTCCAGCCATTGGCCTTCTGATAAGCACCAACCCAGAGCTCTTCAGGCAGAGCCATCGAGCCGTCCAGCACTTCATTCCCCCACTTGCCTGGCAGTGCAGGCTTGAGGTCAAAAACCATGCGCCGTCCATTCGGGGCGGTCCCCACAGCGACATACTGGACGATTTTACGCTCACCCCTCCAGGCGCTCATGACCCGTACCTTGATATCGCCAAACCCGTGACCCTGCAGGTAATTGATCGCTTGTCGACAGTACTTTGCTTTTGCTCGCAGGTTATTCACCGGCAAGTCATGAAGGTAGCTGCGTTGCGCCTCAACCTCGGCAGCGGTCATGGCAGCCCTGCCTGGGCCAAGCAATGGTTCACCCCGGAACTCGGCCACCGAGGCATCTGCGTAAACCCGCACACGTTGACCTTGCAGATGGATGCCGTCCTCGGTGAATGTCAACTGCTCCTCCAGGTCGACCGACCTCCAGCCATTACTGGACGCCTCAGTCGCCATCGCCTGTCGGCCCGGCCCGCTGACTTTGCCTTCGCCAAGGCTCAGGGAACCGTGCACAAGCTCTGCGTCACTTTCCCTGACCACCGCGACTCTATGACCGCGCGGCAAGGCCAGCAGGTCTTCGGCCGTGTGCACCTGTCGGGCCTCACTGCCCAGAAACGCCTCGCGCCATCCCTGCCTCATCGAAGCCGATACAGACTCAGAACTCAGCACGCCAGCACTGCCTTGCAGGTGCATCACTTGTTGCCAAGCAGCAGTACCTTGAGCCGCGGTGGGCTCGAATCCAATTTCGGCCATCATGAGTGAACGCTCACGAGGCGAAGCGCGAAGAAACGTCATAACACCGAGTCGCTCGGCGTTTTGTGTCGTCTGTTGCCGAGCCATCAATCTGGCGAATTGCCGTAGGTCCGCGCAAAACGTCCTCACTTGTTCGAATGTGTGCAAGATCGGACGCGCAAACGCTGCCCCGCCCAAACCAGCACCGACAATCAACGCCAGTTTATCGGCATAAATATCCTCTTCGGCACGGCGCACCAATTCAGCGCTATCTGCTTGCGCCAGCAACTGGGAATCGAAGTAAAGGCTAGCTAAACCGGTGCCCAGATCCAGGCCCACCCCAAGCATAAGAGGAATGTCTGCTCCCCCCGTGAAAACGCCCAAGGCAACCGAGGCGAGTGCAGCCCCAAATTGCATCAGCCCTTTCTCAAGCCTCAGTTTTGCATTGGCACGTTGCTCATCCGTGGTGAAGACCGCGCTGTTCAAATTCGAGTCCAGCCAAGCCATCTCGGCCGTGAACAAACTCGAATAGGGATTGTGTGCCTGCAGGAAGGTCAACCTTGGCGTAAAAAAATCAACGTTGCTGACCCTGAAACGCTGGGCGATGATCTGCTCGTCGGTGACCAATTGCTGATCCAGTTGCGACAGGTGTAAACGAGTAAAACGCAGCAACTCGTCAGAGCGATCATTGACCGCCCACAGGTAAATCTGTCCGGTTGCCGTCGAAACAAGCAGGGCACCCTGCTTTCCCCACAACGCCAGCAAATGAGGCACAACCCTGTTGTCGACCTGCACCAGGCGTTCATGGGTATGCCCGGAGAACCATCGCCTGACCAAATAATGGCCGTAACCTGCCGGGCTACTCAGTAGATACTTGGTCAGTACACCGCGAACGCGCTGACGGGCAGTGCTCTCATAATTGCTTTTGTACAACGGGTCATTTTTCAGGGCCGCCAAATCTTGAGAGCATTGTTCGGCTACCTTTCCGGAAAAAGTGCTGTCCTTGAGAAAAGGCACGACGGGATGCCCACGCAATGCTTGACTGGGCACAACATCGGCAATCACCGTGGTCGTACGATAGTGCTTGCCGAGCAGGACCTCGCGCACGGTGTATGGTTTTTCCTCAGTGACAAAGGCATTACTGACTTTGTAACCTCTGGGCGCCACCTTCACAGTGACTGTTTGATCCAGGACCGACGCATCAATGGTCACATTGCCGCTGCGTTGTTGCTGCATCACCTTGATCAGCATCGCATCGATATATTCATCACTCCCCAACACGGTGGCAGAACGTGATTCGGCTGTTTGCAGAGAGCGCGTGTCGACGTCATCGCTTGCCATGGGCGCTGACGACGGTTCACGCTCCAGTGCACGAATCCTGCTTTCTAGTTCTTCAATCCTGAAGCGGTTGTAGACCCTCTGCTGTACAGTGCTTTCCTTTGCCAACTCAAAGAATCTCTTGTTACTTATCAGAGCGTTGGACAGCATACTGACCGCTATTGGAAATACCCCGCTCGCGGTGCGCTGTAACGCTGTGTAGTTGACATAGTTGCTGGACAATTCGCGACTCTGCGCCTTGAGTGCATTGATCGCTTTATCGAGCGACTCGCGTGCTTCATTGACATGCGCTGGCGAAGTTTGAGCGTGCAATTCAGGCTTGTCCGCCACAACCTCTGGTTGCGCAACGGGGGCTGCTTGAGCTCCTGAAGTCATCGCAAGAGCCAACCCTGCAATCAGGCCAGTACTGGGCGAGTCAGTGACCACAGCCACTGCCAGCGGCAACAGGACATTCACGGGAGCCTCGAGCGCGGTCCTCTGGGGCATCCGCAACGGCGCCCCGGTAGCATCACGCGGATCAGGCTTGGCCTCCCTGGATTCAACATGAGTCAGTTGCCTACCTGGCGGTATGACAGTACCGGCCTTGTACATCTGCCCTGGAACAAAGCAGGGAACACCAAGGTTTACCATCAACTCGAGCCCTGCGCCCACAGCCGTCTTTGCCGGGGTGAGGTCGGGCATGCGCTGCAGGTTTTTCCCTGCCGCGCGAACCCATGCTCCGGGGTCCATGCGCTCAAGTAACTCCTCCCCCATTACCCCGGGAGCGCGCTGCGCAAATAACTTCCTGACGTTGCCTACCACGGTTGTAACATCCAGGTCGCCCACCCTGGCATCGAGCTTGTTCATCAGTATCTGCAGTTGCGGGTCGTCGAGTCCGGGAAGACGGCTGGCCAACGCCAGCAACAGTTGCTCGCGACTCTCATCCGGCCCCGTTCTTGCCAGATGCACCGCGCTCGCCAGCGGCATGCCAAAGTACCAAACGCCGAGCGCCAGAGGTCCTATGCCACCGAACACACCAAAACTGGCGGCTACGCAAGCCAACATGCCGACACGCATCAGCAGACTTGCCGGATTGATCGACCAATCTTGCGCTTTCACCTCGTCAACCGAAGGATGTACCTGCTCCCAGATCCGCGACAACAGCGGCTCATTCAACAGCACCCACTCGGCAAGCTCATTACGTAGCGCCAATACTTGCAGATCGCTGATGATCTGCGGCGCACAGTCCACGACCGCGGCGATGACTACCTTGAAGAAGGCATCACCCTGCAGGTCGATCGCGCGGAACTCACCCTTGCTTACCAGGCCAATTCGCATGGGTTCCAGCCTGATCCTGACAGCCTGGTCCAATTGATTTCGCCCAAGATGCTCCGGCTCCAGAGGGCAGGCCGGGTCCGCAATATCCACCCCATACAGCACCTGGCCATCCACCCCTTCGAGTATCAGGGTTTTGCATTCAAGCACGCCACTGGCCACCAGCAACCCAGGTAGCACAGTCATGGCGATGTTGTCCTCAACCGCTGCCGTGCGCAGTGCTTTGGCGATGCGTTGCAGGTCCATCCCGGGAGGGCTTGGCATCGCGCTGGCTTGTTGGACCTGGGCTACGTTTGCTGTCGACGTCCGCGCAGGGCTAACCGACAGGCTGGAAACAACGGGCATGACTGCGCTTCCACTGGAAAACGGGGAGCGCAGTACACCACCCTCTTACCGCCTTGAGCTTTCACAGAACGCTCAGTCGTTGCCCCCCGCTCGCCCCCCCCCCCTCACAGCGGTCGTAGTATCAACACCCCCAGCGGCGGCAGGTTGAGCCCCAGCGACAGCGGCTGGCCATGGCTGGGCAGTGCCTGGCTGGCGACCTCGCCAAGGTTGCCGTAATTGGAGCCGGCATACCCCTCGGCATCGCTGTTGAACACCTCGGCCCAGCGCTCGCCAAAGGGCACGCCGATGCGATAGCCCTCGCGCGGCACCGGGGTGAAGTTGGCCACCACCAGCAACGGCTCGCCGCTCGCGCTCCAACGCAGCCAGGCGTACACACTGTTGTGCGCATCATCGCCAATCAGCCACTGGAAGCCCTGGGGCAGGCAGTCCTGCTCGTGCAGGGCGCGCTCATCGCGATACAAGCGGTTGAGGTCGCTGACCAGCCGTTGCACGCCCAGGTGCTCGGGGTACTTGAGCAGGTACCAGTCCAGTTCGCTGTCGTGGTTCCATTCGCGCCACTGGCCGAACTCGCAGCCCATGAACAGCAGCTTCTTGCCCGGATGCGTCCACATGAAGGTCAGGTAGGCGCGCAGGTTAGCGAACTTCTGCCAGCGGTCGCCGGGCATCTTGTCGATCAGCGAATGCTTGCCGTGCACCACTTCGTCGTGGGAGATCGGCAGGATGAAATGCTCGGTATAGGCATAGATCAGGCCGAAGCTCATTTCATTGTGGTGATAGGTGCGGTGGATCGGGTCATTCTGGATGTAGTGCAAGGTGTCGTGCATCCAGCCCATGTTCCACTTGTAGGCAAAGCCCAGGCCGCCCTGCTGGGTCGGCTGGCTGACGCCCGGCCAGGCCGTCGACTCTTCGGCGATCACCAGGGCACCGGGGGCCTCCAGTGCCACCACGTCGTTGAGGTGACGCAAAAAGTCGATGGCTTCGAGGTTCTCGCGCCCGCCATGGCGGTTGGGCACCCACTCGCCGGCCTTGCGTGAATAGTCGCGATAGAGCATCGAGGCCACGGCATCCACACGCAGGCCGTCGATATGAAAGTGCTTGAGCCAGTGCAACGCCGAAGCCAGCATGAAGCCATGGACTTCGGTGCGGCCAAGGTTGTAGATCAGCGTGTCCCAATCCTGGTGGAAGCCCTCCAGCGGGTTGTCGTACTCGTACAGCGCAGTGCCGTCGAAACGCGCCAGGCCGTGGGTGTCGGTGGGGAAATGCGCCGGCACCCAGTCGAGGATCACGCCGATGCACGCCTGGTGGCAGGCGTCGATGAAGGCGGCAAAATCCTCGGCCGTGCCATAGCGCGCGGTGGGCGCGAACATCGACAGCGGCTGATAGCCCCAGGAGCCGCCAAACGGGTGTTCCATGATCGGCATCAGCTCGATATGGGTGAAGCCCAGTTGCTGGATATAGGGCACCAGGCGCTCGGCCAGTTCGCGCCAGTTGTAAAAGCCTGCCACTTCGCCGTTGTCGTCCAGCTCGCACTGCCAGGAGCCGGCGTGCAGTTCGTAGATCGACAGCGGCGCGTTGGTGGCCTGGCGTTCGCCGCGCCGTTGCATCCAGTCCTGGTCTTGCCAGTCATGGGCCAGGGGCCCGGCAACCCTGGAAGCGGTGCTCGGCGGCAACTCGGTGGCGCGGGCCAGCGGGTCAGCCTTGAGCGGCAGGATGCCCTCGCGCCCGAGCACTTCGAACTTATACGCTTCGCCAGCGCGCAGGCGCGGCACGAACAGCTCCCAGACCCCGGAGGGATGGCGCAGGCGCATGGGGTGACGGCGGCCGTCCCAGTTGTTGAAATCGCCGACCACCGACACGCGTCGGGCATTCGGCGCCCACACCGAGAAGCGCACGCCGTCGACCCCTTCGACGTTCAGCGGTTGCGCGCCCATCGCCGCGGACAGGTCGCGGTGATTGCCTTCGGCAAACAGGTACAGGTCCATGTCACCGAGCAACGGCCCGAAGCTGTAAGGATCCTCGGTGACCTGCTCGCCACCCGCCCAGTTGATCTGCAACAGGTACGGCTGCAGCTCCGGCAGATGAGTGATGAACAACCCCGGTACCGGGCCCTGCTCCAGTTCTGCCAGCACGCGACTGTCATCGCGGGCCAACACCCGCACGTTCAGGGCGTTAGGCAGATAGGCGCGGACAAACTGGCCACCGGCACCATCCGGGTGCGGGCCGAGCACCGCGAACGGGTCGGTATGTTCGGCTCTTACCAGGGCATCGATATCACGCTGCCCCAGTCCTCCTTCCTCGCGCTTGCGTTGAGTCATTTACTGCTCTCCCCAGGTACTGATCAGACCATGCAGGCCATGCAAAGGCACGGCCAGCCAATGCGGACGGTTCTCGGCTTCGTAGAGGATTTCGTAGGCGGCTTTCTCGAGACTGAACAACGCCAGCGCCGCCTGCTCGCCGTCGCCATGCTCCCAGGCATGGGGCATGGCCGCACTGGCCAGGCCATACGCCTCGACAAAGGCATGCCGGGCCTGGTGCAGGTAACGGCGGGCGACGCGTTGACGCGCCTGACGGGCAGCCTCGGAAAGATCGACACCAGAAGCACTGCGCAGCACCATCGCTGCAGCATAGTCGAAGGAACGCAGCACGCCGCTGACATCCTTGTACGGGCTGTGTTTGGCCCGTCGCTCGTCCAGCGGCCGCGCCGGTTCGCCCTCGAAATCGATCAGGTAGGCATCGCCCTGTACCACCAGCACCTGACCCAGGTGCAGGTCGCCATGCACGCGCATCAACAGCCCGCCCACCGCCTGCTTGCTCAGCTCGCCAATGTGCTTGAGCAGGCTCTTGCGTTGCTGTTGCAGGTCGTCGACCAGGGCTTGGCTATCACTGTCGAGGCTGACCCGGTGCGCCTGCAGCAGGTCCAGGGCGCGGGCCAGTTGGGCGCTGATCTGCTGGCTCCAGGCCTGGCTGTCGCGGCGGGTGCTGGCCCGCGGCTGGAAAGCAGGGTCAGCGCTGGGCACTGCCAGCAGCAGGTGCATCTCGCCCAGGCGCTGGCCAAGCAAGGCGGCAAAATCTGCCAGGTCCTGCAGGGCATCGGTGTGTATGTCCTGCGCCTTGCTCGAGGGCTCCATCTCGTCACGGATGGCCCGCTCAAGGTTGTTCTGGGTCCAGTCCCAGGCGTCACCCTGGTTGCTCAGGTAGCCCTGGGCGATCATCAGCAGGTGCGGCTGGGCCTGGGCGTCGACACGGCTGAGCCAACCCAGCAGCGGCGAGATATTGGCGAAGCCTGCGGCGGTCAGGTAGGCGCTCATTTCCAGCTCCGGATGCACCCCAGGGTTGACCCGGCGGATCAGCTTGAGCACCAGGCTGGCGCCGACCACCACCGAGCTGTTGGACTGCTCGGCGCTCAGGTAGCGGACTTGGGCATTATCTCCCAGGTTCAGTGCCGCCAGTTGTTCGCTGGCCTCAAAACGCAGCTCGCCCTCGCTGCACGGCAGGCGCAAGCCGTCCTTACAGCCGGCGAGTACCGCGCGCACGAAGCTCTCAAGGACGAAGCCGTCGGTGATCAAACCTACCTGACGACCGCGACGCACCCGGGCCAGGGCCAGTTGCTGCGGCGCCGGGCTGTTGATGTGTTCTTCGCCGATCAGGCCGAATGGCAGTTGATAGCGGCTGCTCTGGCCAGCGCCCTGCACCTCGATCTCGCTGAGCAATACCGGGCTTGTGGCAGCGCCAAAGCGCACGCCATAAACGATCCGCACCTGGTCGATGCGGGCTTCCTTGCCGGCAAACCAGCGGCGCTTGGGCAAGTACTGAGGCAGGATGCTGTCTTCCAAGGTGGCCCGTGCCGGCGCTTCGAGCAGTTCTTCCATGCGCTTTTTCAGCACCAGGGTGGTGAACTCCGGCAGGCTCTGGGCCGGCTCCATGTGCCAACTGGGCATCTGGTCCTTGTCGGCCAGCAGGAACCAATAAAAGCCATAGGGCGGCAAAGTCAGCAGGAACGGCAGTTGGCCGATCGGCGGGAAGGCGCTGCCACCGAGCATCTCCACCGGCACCTTGTCGGCGTATTGCTGCAGTTCGAGCTCGGCCGCTTGGGCGGCGCGTGAGACGTTGGCCACGCAGAGGATGATCTCGGTCTTGCCGTCACTGCCGGTGTACTCGCGGATATAGGCCAGAATCCGCCGGTTGCTCGGTGAGAGCATCTTCAGTGTGCCGCGGCCAAAGGCTTTCTGCTGCTTGCGCACCGCCAGCAAGCGCCGGTTCCAGTTGAGCAGCGAATGCGGGTCGTGGGCCTGGGCTTCGACGTTGACCGACTGGAAGCCGTACAGCGGGTCCATGATCGGCGGCAGTACCAGGCGCGCGGGGTCGGCGCGAGAGAAACCACCGTTGCGGTCAATCGACCACTGCATGGGTGTGCGTACGCCATCGCGGTCGCCCAGGTAGATGTTGTCGCCCATGCCGATCTCGTCGCCGTAGTACAGGGTCGGCGTGCCGGGCATCGACAGCAGCAGGCTGCACAGCAGCTCGACCCGACGCCGGTCGCGTTGCAGCAGCGGCGCCAGGCGCCGGCGAATGCCGAGGTTGATCCGCGCCCGGCGGTCTTCGGCGTAGTAGTTCCACAGGTAATCGCGCTCGCGATCGGTGACCATCTCCAGGGTCAGCTCATCGTGGTTGCGCAAGAAGATTGCCCACTGGCAGTTGGCCGGAATCTCCGGGGTCTGGCGCAGGATGTCGGTGATCGGAAAACGATCCTCCTGGGCCACGGCCATGTACATGCGCGGCATCAGCGGGAAGTGAAAGGCCATGTGGCATTCATCGCCCTGGCCTTCGCCAAAGTACAGCTGGGTGTCTTCCGGCCACTGGTTGGCCTCGGCCAGGAGCATGCGGTCGGGGTAGTTGGCGTCGATCTCGGCGCGGATCTTCTTCAGTACCTGATGGGTCTCGGGCAGGTTCTCGTTGTTGGTGCCGTCACGCTCGATCAGGTACGGGATGGCGTCCAGGCGCAGGCCGTCGACGCCCAGGTCGAGCCAGTAGCGCATGACTCCAAGCACCGCCTTGAGCACCTGCGGGTTGTCGAAGTTGAGGTCCGGCTGGTGCGAATAGAAACGGTGCCAGAAGTACTGGCCGGCTACCGGGTCCCAGGTCCAGTTGGATTTCTCGGTGTCGAGAAAGATGATCCGCGTACCGTCGTACTTCTGGTCGCTGTCGGACCATACATAAAAGTCCCGGGCCTTGCTGCCCGGCTTGGCGCGCCGGGCCTTCTGGAACCACGGGTGCTGGTCGGAGGTGTGATTGATGACCAGCTCCGTGATCACCCGCAGGCCACGCTTGTGCGCCTGGGCTATGAAGCGTTTGACGTCAGCCAGGGTGCCATAGTCGGGATGCACCGCCTTGTACTCGGCGATGTCGTAGCCATCGTCGCGGCGCGGCGAGGGATAGAACGGCAGCAGCCACAAGGTGTTGACCCCAAGCTCGGCAATGTAGTCGAGCTTGGCGATCAGCCCGGGAAAGTCACCGATACCATCGTTGTTGGAATCAAAGAAGGATTTGACGTGTACCTGGTAGATGATCGCGTCCTTGTACCACAACGGATCATCGATAAAGGCGGCTGGGCGGGCGCGCTTGGCCATGCTCGACTCCTTTCTAGAGGGCTTTTTCGATACGCCAGATACCAAACGGCAGGTGCCAGGGCTCGATGCGCATCCATTGGGTCTTGCCGTGCCAGGTCCAGCGATGGCCAGTCATCAGGTCTTCACCGAAGGTGTCGGCATGGTCGTCCAGCCCCAGCTCCCACAGCGGCAGTTCGAAATGCGCTTCCTGGGCGTTGTGCGGGTCGAGGCTGACAGCGATGAGGATGAAGTTGTCGCGCTCGGCGGTGCGTTTGCCGAAGTACAGGATGTTGTCGTTCCAGGCGTGATAGAAGGCGACGCCCAGGTGGGTGTGCAACGCCGGGTTCTGCCGGCGGATACGGTTGAGCTGGGCGATTTCGGCGATGATGTTGCCCGGCTGGGTGAAGTCGCGCGGGCGGATCTGGTACTTCTCCGAATCCAGGTATTCCTCCTTGCCCGGCACCGGCGATGCCTCGCACAGCTCGAAGCCCGAATACATGCCCCACAGGCCCGAACCCATGGCCGCCAGGGCGGCACGGATGAGGAAGCCGGCGCGCCCGGACTCATGCAGAAAGTACGGGTTGATGTCCGGGGTATTGACGAAGAAGTTCGGCCGGTAGCAGTAGCGCCACGGCGGCTGGTTGAGCTCTTCGAAGTAGCTTTGCAGCTCGGCCTTGGTGTTGCGCCAGGTGAAATAGGTATAGCTCTGGGAATAGCCGACCTTGCCCAGGCGCGCCATCATCGCAGGCTTGGTGAAGGCTTCGGCGAGGAAGATCACCTCTGGGTACTGACTGCGCACATTGGCGATCAGCCAGTGCCAGAACGGCAAAGGCTTGGTGTGCGGGTTATCGACCCGGAAGGTCTTGACCCCCTCCTTGACCCAGCCGACCACCACGTCGCGCAGGGCCAGCCACAAGGCCGGGACCGCATCGGCGGCGTAGAAGTCGACGTTGACGATGTCCTGGTATTTTTTCGGCGGATTCTCGGCGTAGCGGATGCTGCCGTCCGGGCGCCAGGAGAACCAGCCCGGATGTTCCTTGAGCCAGGGGTGGTCCTGGGAGCACTGGATGGCAAAATCCAGGGCGACTTCCAGGCCGTGCTCGGCGGCGGCGGCCACCAGCCGGCGAAAATCCTCGCGGCTGCCCAACTGCGGATGAATCGCCTCGTGCCCGCCTTCGGCGCCGCCAATCGCGTAGGGGCTGCCCGGGTCATCGGGCTCGGCCTGCAAGGCGTTGTTGCGGCCCTTGCGGTGGCGCACGCCGATGGGATGAATAGGCGGAAAATACAATACGTCAAAGCCCATGTCGCGGATCATCGGCAGGCGTTCGTGCACGTCATTGAAGGTGCCGTGACGTTGAGGATCGTCGGTGATCGAGCGCGGAAACAGCTCGTACCAACTGGCAAATTGCGCCTGGATGCGTTCGACATCCAGCGGGTATTCGGGGCTGCGGCTAAGGTAGCTGCGGTGCTCGGCCTCGGCCATCAGCACGGCGGTGTCCGGGTGCAGCAGCAAGGCCACCTGCTCGTCGACGGGCAGCCCCGGCAGGTGCTGGTACAAGGCCCGCAAGTGGTCACGCAGGGGCCCGTTGCTGCGGCCGATGTTGTGCTCGATCAGCAGCAACCCTTCCTGCAGCTCCAGCGGCACCGCGACGCCGGCGTTGAACTTCTTCTCCAGGTCATGGCAGTAGGTGGCGAACGGATCGATCCAGGCCTCGATGCTGAACAGGTGCCGGCCCTGCTCGCTGACGGTGAACTCGGCCTGCCACAGGTCATTGCCGGCAAACTGCATCGCCACGCAATGCCAGCGCCGGCTGTGGGCCTGGCGCCAGTTGAGCCTCACCGCCAAGGCATCATGGCCATCGGCATAGACCTTGCTGCTGACCTGCACCGGCTCGCCGACCACCGCCTTGACCGCAAACAGCCCGCCGTCGAGCACCGGCAGGGTGTTCTCGATGACGATCCGCGGCTCGAGCAAAGCCTGGGACAGGCTCAGGGCCTGGTCCGGATGGTCGTTCGCCGAAGCCAAGCGGTCAGTTTCGAAGGGCTCATCGCGGGTCATCGAACGTTGCTCCGTTATGAAGTGGCGGTAAAGGTTCAGAGCGGGGGCGCGGCCCGGGGTTCAAAAAAAATGAGCGATTGATCGGCGTCGGGGTCGAAACCCTGAGCATGTCATCCATAACCCCGTTGCGAGGTCAGGCCATGAACATTCCCATCCCGGCACAAACGCCCGATCCGAATATCGACGACCCGACACTGCCACCGCCGGTGCCGGACGAAGAGCCTGAGGAATTGCCGGTCCAACCGACGGTGCCGCCCACCGTGGGCGACCCGCCAAGCAACGAGCCGCCGGTGAAAGCGTAGTCTCCAATCGCTGGCAAGCCAGCGATTGGAGCGCTGCGGACTCAGCGCTTGATCAGCTCTTCGATGCTGATCTCACGCATCCTGAACTTCTGCACCTTGCCGGTCACCGTCATCGGAAACTCATCGACAAAGCGGTAGTAACGCGGAGCCTTGAAGTGGGCAATGCGGCTCTTGCACCACTGCTGCAGTTCGATCTCGCTGGCGCTGTGGCCAGGGTGGAACTTGATCCAGGCGACGATCTCTTCGCCATAACGCTCATCGGGAATGCCGATCACCTGCACATCGGCCACCGCCGGGTGGGTAAAGAAGAACTCCTCAAGCTCGCGCGGATAGATGTTCTCGCCGCCGCGAATGATCATGTCCTTGTTGCGCCCGGCGATGCACACATAGCCGGCCTCGTTCATGGTCGCCAGGTCACCGGTGTGCATCCAGCCCGCCGGGTCGATGGCTTCGCTGGTGGCCGCCGGATTGCCCCAGTAGCCGAGCATCACGCTGTAACCACGGGTGCACAGTTCACCGACCTGCCCGCGCGGCACGATGCAGCCCTGCTCGTCGACGATCTTGCTCTCCAGCTGCGGCTGGGTCCGCCCCACCGTGGTCACGCGCAGCTCAAGGTCGTCATCCGGGCCGGTTTGCATCGACACCGGGCTGGTTTCGGTCATGCCGTAGGCGATCTGCACCTCGCTCATGTGCATCTCGCCGATCACCCGGCGCATCACCTCGATCGGGCAGGTGGCGCCGGCCATGATCCCGGTGCGCAGGGTCGACAGGTCCATCTCGCTACGCTGCGGGTGATCGAGCATGGCGATGAACATGGTTGGCACGCCGTACAGCGCCGTGGCCTTTTCCTCGGCGACGCAGCTTAAGGTCAGCAGCGGGTCGAAGGCGTCGTTGGGGTAGATCATGGTGCTGGCGTGGGTGATGCAACCGAGGTTGCCCATGACCATGCCGAAGCAGTGGTACAGCGGCACCGGGATCACCAGGCGGTCGTGCTCGCTCAGGCCCAGGCTCTCGCCGACCATGTAGCCGTTGTTGAGGATGTTGTAGTGGCTGAGGGTGGCGCCCTTGGGGAAGCCGGTGGTGCCGGAGGTGTACTGGATGTTCACTGGCTGGTCGAACTGCAGGCTGTGCTGGCGGGCCTGGAACTCAGCCGGGTCGGTTTCGCTGGCAAGCCAGGCCAGGCGCTCCCAGGGCAGAAAGCCCGCTGGCGGCTGCACGTCGAGGCTGATCAGCCCGCGCAGCTCCGGCAGGCGCTCGCTGCGCAGTTGGCCCGGCGCCTGTTGCGCCAGGTCCGGCAGCAGTTCGCCGAGCATGGCGTGGTAATCGGAGGTCTTGAAGGCGCCGGCGCTGACCAGCCAGTGGCAGCCCGACTGCTTGAGCACGTATTCAAGCTCGCTGGTGCGATAGGCCGGGTTGATGTTGACCAGGATCACGCCGATCTTGGCGCTGGCAAACTGGGTAATACACCACTGCGCGCAGTTGGGCGCCCAGATGCCGAGGCGATCGCCGGTTTTCAGCCCCAGCGCCATTAGCGCCCGGGCATGCAGGTCGACGCTGGCGGCCAGCGCCTGCCAGGTGTAACGCTGCTGTTGATGGCGTACCACCAGCGCCTCGCGCTCGGCAAAGCGCGACACGGTCTGGTCAAACGCCTGGCCGACGGTCATGGCCAGCAACGGCTTGTCCTGGCGGCCCTGGGTATAGCTCGGTTGATTCATGGCGGTCCCTTTTTGTGTTTGTTCTGGGAGCTGATTCAAGCGGGTCTTACTCTGGCGCATATTTACGTTAACGTAAAGGTCATGGCGAGATTGACAGTGACCGATGGCAGGTTTACGTTAACGTAAAGGTTACTGAGCAACAGGGTTTGCGGTGTGAACCTATCGCGGCTCCCACAAAGAACTGTGGGAGCGGGCTTGACCCGCGATGAGGCCAGCACAAGCACCCTTAATCCAAGAACAAACAAGAGAAGGTGCCAGCATGCGTTATCCGACCCTGAACTTCGCCCTGGGCGAAACCATCGACATGCTCCGCGACCAGGTCCAGTCCTTCGTCGCTGCCGAGCTGGCGCCACGCGCCGCGCAGATCGACCAGGACAACCTGTTCCCCGCCGACATGTGGCGCAAGTTCGGCGACATGGGCCTGCTCGGCATCACCGTCAGCGAAGAGTACGGCGGCGCCGGCCTCGGTTACCTGGCCCACGTGGTGGCCATGGAAGAAATCAGCCGCGGCTCGGCCTCGGTCGCCCTCTCCTACGGCGCCCACTCCAACCTCTGCGTCAACCAGATCAACCGCAACGGCAACGCCGAGCAGAAAGCCAAGTACCTGCCCAAGCTGATCAGCGGCGAGCACATCGGCGCCCTGGCCATGAGCGAACCCAACGCCGGCTCCGACGTGGTGTCGATGAAACTGCGCGCCGAACAGCGCGGCGACCACTTCGTCCTCAACGGCAGCAAGACCTGGATCACCAACGGCCCCGACGCCAACACCTACGTGATCTACGCCAAGACCGACCTTGAGAAAGGCGCCCACGGCATCACCGCCTTTATTGTCGAGCGTGACTGGAAAGGCTTCAGCCGCAGCAACAAGTTCGACAAGCTGGGCATGCGCGGTTCCAACACCTGCGAGCTGTTCTTCGACAACGTCGAAGTCCCCAAAGAGAACATCCTCGGTGCACTCAACGGCGGCGTCAAAGTGCTGATGAGCGGCCTGGACTACGAGCGCGTGGTGCTCTCCGGCGGCCCGACCGGGATCATGCAGGCCTGCATGGACCTGGTGGTGCCCTACATCCACGACCGCAAGCAGTTCGGCCAGAGCATCGGCGAGTTCCAGCTGATCCAGGGCAAGATCGCCGACATGTACACCCAGCTCAATGCCAGCCGCGCCTACCTGTACGCCGTGGCCCAGGCCTGCGACCGTGCCGAAACCACGCGCAAGGACGCCGCCGGGGTCATCCTTTATACCGCCGAGCGCGCCACCCAGATGGCCCTTGAGGCGATCCAGATCCTCGGTGGCAACGGCTACATCAACGAGTTCCCCGCAGGCCGCCTGCTGCGTGACGCCAAGCTCTACGAGATCGGCGCCGGCACCAGTGAGATCCGCCGGATGCTGATCGGCCGCGAATTGTTCAACGAAACCCGCTGAGCACAAGGAATCGCGCCATGGCTACCTTGCACACCCAGATCAACCCGCGCTCGGCGGAGTTCGCCACTAACAGCGCGACCATGCTCGAACAGGTCAACGCCCTGCGCAGCCTGATCGCCCAGGTTCACCAGGGCGGCGGCCCCAAGGCTCAGGAGCGGCACACCTCGCGCGGCAAACTGTTGCCACGCGAGCGCATCGACCGCCTGCTCGACGCAGGCTCGCCGTTCCTCGAAATCGGCCAGTTGGCCGCCCATGAGGTGTACGGCGAAGACGTCCCGGCCGCTGGCGTGATCGCCGGCATCGGCCGGGTCGAAGGCGTCGAATGCATGATCGTCGCCAACGACGCCACGGTCAAAGGCGGCTCCTACTACCCGCTGACGGTAAAAAAACACCTGCGCGCCCAGGCCATCGCCCTGCAGAACCGCCTGCCGTGCCTGTACCTGGTGGACTCCGGTGGCGCCAACCTGCCACGTCAGGACGAAGTGTTCCCTGACCGCGAACACTTCGGGCGGATCTTCTTCAACCAGGCCAACATGAGCGCCCTGGGCATTCCCCAGATCGCCGTGGTCATGGGCTCGTGCACCGCCGGTGGCGCCTATGTGCCGGCCATGGCCGACGAAGCGATCATGGTCCGCCAGCAGGCGACGATCTTTCTTGCCGGCCCACCGCTGGTCAAGGCCGCTACCGGTGAAGTGGTCAGCGCCGAAGACCTCGGTGGCGCCGATGTGCACTGCAAAGTCAGTGGCGTTGCCGACCACTATGCCGACAACGACGAACACGCCCTGGCCATCGCCCGGCGCTGCGTGGCCAACCTCAACTGGCACAAGCTCGGCGAGCTGCAGCAACGCGCCCCGGTGGCGCCGCTGTACAGCAGTGAAGAGCTGTACGGCGTGGTTCCAGCCGACGCCAAGCAGCCGTTCGATGTACGCGAGGTGATTGCGCGGCTGGTCGACGGCTCGCAGTTCGATGAATTCAAGGCGCTGTTCGGCACCACCCTGGTGTGTGGCTTTGCCCACCTGCACGGCTACCCGGTGGCGATCCTGGCCAACAACGGCATCCTCTTCGCGCAAGCGGCGCAAAAAGGCGCGCACTTCATCGAACTGGCCTGCCAGCGTGGCATCCCGCTATTGTTTTTGCAGAACATCACCGGCTTCATGGTCGGCCAGAAGTACGAAGCCGGCGGCATCGCCAAGCACGGCGCCAAGCTGGTCACCGCAGTAGCCTGCGCCCAGGTGCCGAAGTTCACGGTGATCATCGGCGGCAGCTTCGGTGCCGGCAACTACGGCATGTGCGGCCGCGCCTACGACCCGCGCTTTTTGTGGATGTGGCCGAACGCGCGAATCGGCGTGATGGGCGCCGAACAAGCCGCCGGCGTGCTGGCCCAGGTCAAGCGCGAGCAGAGCGAACGCAGCGGCCAGGCCTTCAGCGCCGAAGACGAAGCGCGCCTCAAGCAACCGATCCTCGACCAGTACGAGCACCAGGGCCACCCCTACTACTCCAGCGCCCGGCTGTGGGACGACGGGGTCATCGACCCGGCGCAAACCCGCGAGATCCTTGGCCTGGCGTTGTCCGCTGCCCTCAACGCACCGATCGAACAAAGCCGTTTCGGCATTTTCCGGATGTGACCATGAGCGACTTCACTACCCTTGAACTGATCAAGGACCCCCGTGGTTTCGCCACCCTGTGGCTAAGCCGGGAAGACAAGAACAACGCCTTCAACGCACAGATGATCCGCGAGCTGATCATCGCCATCGACCACATCGGCGCCGACAGCAGCCTGCGTTTCGTGCTGCTGCGCGGCCGCGGCCGGCACTTCAGTGCTGGCGCCGATCTGGCCTGGATGCAGCAGTCGGCGCAGCTGGACTACAACACCAACCTCGATGATGCCCGCGAGCTGGCCGAACTGATGTACAACCTGGCGCGGCTCAAAGTACCGACGCTGGCCGTGGTGCAAGGCGCAGCCTTTGGCGGTGCCCTGGGCCTGATCAGTTGCTGTGACATGGCCATTGGCGCCAGCGACGCGCAGTTGTGCCTGTCCGAGGTGCGCATCGGCCTGGCGCCGGCGGTAATCAGCCCATTCGTGGTCCAGGCCATGGGCGAGCGCGCCGCCCGCCGCTACGCCCTGACCGCCGAACGCTTCAGCGGTGAGCGTGCCCGTGAGCTGGGCCTGCTGGCCGAAGCCTACCCGGCCGCCGAACTGGAACAGCAGGTGGAGAAATGGATCGACAACCTGCTGCTCAACAGCCCGCTGGCCATGCGGGCCAGTAAAGAACTATTGCGCGAAGTCGGCCATGGCGAACTGACCCCGGCCATCCGCCGCTACTGTGAGAACGCCATCGCCCGCATCCGCGTCAGCCCCGAAGGTCAAGAAGGCCTGCGCGCCTTCCTGGAAAAACGCAGCCCGGCCTGGCAGGGCGAACCGTCGAACAAGGAGCCGCGCCCATGAGCCGCACCCCGTTGACCACCCTGCTGGTCGCCAACCGTGGCGAGATCGCCTGCCGGGTGATGCGCACCGCCAAGGCCCTGGGCCTGACCACCGTGGCCGTGCACAGCGCCATCGACCGTGAAGCGCGCCACAGCCGTGAAGCTGACATCCGCGTCGACCTCGGTGGGGCCAAGGCCGCTGAAAGCTACCTGGACATCGACAAACTGCTGGCCGCGGCCAAAGCCAGCGGCGCCCAGGCGATCCACCCCGGCTACGGCTTCTTGTCCGAGAACGCAGGCTTTGCCCGCGCCATTGAACAGGCCGGGCTGATTTTCCTTGGCCCACCGGCCAGCGCCATCGATGCCATGGGCAGCAAGTCGGCGGCCAAGGCCCTGATGGAACAGGCCGGCGTGCCCCTGGTGCCGGGTTATCACGGCGAAGCCCAGGACCTGGAAACCTTCCGCGCCGCCGCCGAGAAGATTGGCTACCCGGTGCTGCTCAAGGCCACCGCCGGTGGCGGCGGCAAGGGCATGAAGGTGGTCGAGCACGAAAGCCAGCTCGGCGAAGCCCTGGCCTCGGCCCAGCGTGAAGCGCAGTCTTCGTTCGGCGATGCGCGCATGCTGGTGGAAAAATACGTGCTCAAGCCCCGCCACGTCGAGATCCAGGTGTTCGCCGACCAGCACGGCAACTGCCTGTACCTGAACGAGCGCGACTGCTCGATCCAGCGTCGGCACCAGAAGGTCGTCGAAGAAGCCCCTGCCCCGGGCCTGAGCAGCGCCCAGCGCCAGGCCATGGGCGAAGCGGCGGTCAAGGCCGCCCAGGCCATCGGCTACGTCGGCGCCGGCACGGTGGAGTTTCTGCTCGATGCCCGTGGCGAATTCTTCTTCATGGAGATGAACACCCGCCTGCAGGTCGAGCACCCGGTCACCGAAGCGATCACCGGCCTGGACCTGGTGGCCTGGCAGATCCGCGTCGCCTGTGGCGAGCCGCTGCCGATCAGCCAGGACCAGGTACCGCTCAACGGTCACGCCATCGAAGTGCGCCTGTATGCCGAAGACCCGGCCAATGATTTTCTGCCGGCCACTGGCCATCTAGCGCTGTACCGTGAGTCGGCGCCGGGCGAAGGCCGACGGGTCGACAGCGGCGTCAGTGAAGGTGACGACGTCTCGCCGTTCTATGACCCGATGCTCGGCAAGCTGATCGCCTGGGGCGAAACCCGCGAACAGGCGCGCCTGCGCTTGCTGGCGATGCTCGACGAGTTCGCCATTGGCGGGCTGAAAACCAACATCGCCTTCTTGCGGCGCATCCTCGCCCACCCGGCATTTGCCGAGGCCGAGCTGGATACCGGGTTCATTGCGCGCTACCAGGAACAACTGCTGCCTGCACCGCAAGCCTTGCCTGCGGCGTTCTGGCAGGCAGCGGCCGAAGCCTTCATCCAGAGCCAACCGTTGGCACCACGGGCCGATGACCGGCATTCGCCGTGGGCCGCCAACAGCGGCTTTCGTGCCGGCGTCCCGGCGCAGATCAGCCTGCACCTGACCTGCAACGGTGAAGCCCGGGCCATCAACCTGAGCCAGGCGGCGGCATCGAACCTGACCCTGGACGGCGAGCAGTTGCTGATCGACCAGAGCGGCCTGCGCCGTCGGCACCTGGCCATCCGCCGTGGCGACACCCTGTACCTGCAGTGGGACGGCGAGCTGCACAGCATCAACCGCTACGACCCGATAGCCGAAGCCGACGCCAGCCACAGCCACCAGGGCGGCCTTGGCGCGCCCATGAACGGCAGCATCGTGCGGGTGCTGGTGGAGGTCGGTCAGGCGGTGGACACCGGCACGCAACTGGTGGTGCTGGAAGCCATGAAGATGGAACACAGCATCCGTGCGCCCCACGCCGGGACGGTCAAGGCGCTGTTCTGCCAGGAAGGCGAGATGGTCAGTGAAGGGGCTGTGCTGGTGGAGCTGGAAGAGGCTTGAGGGCCTCATCGCGGGGCAAGCCCGCTCCCACATGGACCTGTGGGAGCGGGCTTGCCCCGCGATCAGATTCACCTCAAAACTTGACCAATGCCTGCACCACCACCCCCAGCAACTCACACTGCTCGGTGCACAAGGCCTTGGGATAGGTCGGATTGAGCGGGCGCAAGTAGCGCTGACCGCCCTCCTCGCTCAACTGGCGAAAGCTGGTTGCCGTGCTGTCAGGTGAACGCGCGATCACCAGCTTGCCGGGTTCGGCCTCAAGCCCGGTATCGACCAGGATCAACATCCCCTCCGGCACGCTCAAGCCCAGCGGCGCGGTCATCGCGTCACCTTCAACCTTGAGCCAGAACGCCCGCCCCTGCGCCTTATAGTCGGTTGACTGGCGCGGGCAGTCGTCGGCCACCTCGAGCTCGTCAAGATTGCCCCATGGCAGAACCGGGTACCGAAAATACAGTTCGTGCTGTAGGCCATCGGCGCCAGTAACAGTAGTTGGATTGCCCAACACCGTGTAGGAACCGTTACTTTCAGCGACCTGATGAGGGAATACCATCTGCAACGGCGGCAGGCCTACCTCCACCAGGATCTGGTTGAGCACCTTGAGCTTCGGCTCGCGCTCCTCACGCAGCCAATGGCCCACGGCGCCTTGAGTGACCCCGATGCGTTCGGCGAGATTTTCCTGCGTGACCTTCAGTTCACGCATCCTGGCTTTGACCAGGTCAGTCCATTTATCCATCGCTGGCACGATACGGACTGCCTCTTGGCGCTCAATACACATATTGTAGTATTTAAACAATCGCAATAACTACATATCGTATTAGTATCCCCGAACACCTCTTTTCGCTTACCCAAACAGCAGGCAGCCGAATGAAGCCGACAATTCCTGACACGGACCTCAGCTTTGACAAACACGCATTAAGTAACAGTGACGCCGCCCGGCGCGCGCTGGATTACTACCTCAATCCGGCCCCCACCAGACTCGGCCCTGACGAGCCCCTGCTGGTCGCCCGCGAAGGCCTCAGCAGCGCCCAGGCCACGGCCCACGCCACCAACCTGTTGCGCTGCGCCGCCGCCACTGCCTACGAATCGGCGGACGGCCTGCAAGGGGTGCCGCGGGACCTGGCGCTGGCATCGATGCACATGATCAACATGGCCAGGGCCATGCTTGAACGCACAGCAGCCAACCAGGACCATGCCTGAGACAGGTTCGCATGTGACGTGGAGAGTCGACCGCAGGCGGGTGCTGGTGTCCGCCGGTCAGGAGGGAGTGCATTGCGTAAAAGTTTTTTACGCAATGACAGAAAATTCATTTGACTTGCAAATGATAACGATTACTATTGCTCACAACTGGTCGCGAGACTGGTTGGATAAACTGAAAGCCCTTAGGTCGGACTCTCAGATTATCTCCTCATCAGGCTAATCACGGTTTTTGACCCGGCTTTTTGCCGGGTCTTTTTTTTGGTCTTCAGGCTAATGAAGAGGGGTGTTGCTTGAATGGCCGCGATGATAGCAAATGAATGTCGCGCAGTGAATGGTTGTAACAGCGCTTTGCAGAATTAGCACTTGAGAATCAATCTCGTTACGATTAAGCTGTTACAGCATCACGGAAGACGCCCCCACTCCACCGACCAGCAAGGAGCTTGTACATGACCCGTCTGTTGCTGCCCCTTGAACACAATCCCCTTTCCCACGACCTGGCGGACGACGCTTTGCTGCAGCGGCTGAAAAAGCTGCCGCGCCGCGTTCAACAGGTGTTTTTGCTCAGCCGCCTCGATCAACTGTCGTTCGCCAGCATTGCCGAACGCCTGGGCCTGCCCGCGCTCACCGTCGAGCGCCACATGAACCAGGCCCTGCAAGCCGCACGCGAGGGGCGTGACGCCCTGGCCAGTGTTGCCGGCCAATGGTACGTGCGCCTGCAGAGTCCGGATGTCACCGCCAGCGAGCGCATCGACTTTCGCCGCTGGCTGGACAGCGCGCCCCAGCACCGCGAGGCATTCCATGCCACCGAACTGCGTTGGCGCACCTTGCTCGCCCCGGCCCGCCAGTTGGGCGAAGACGGCTGGTACCGGCAACCACGGGCCGCGCTGTCGCTGGGCGGTTGCTCGGTGGCCATCGGCCTGGGCCTGGCGGCATTGGCAGCGATCGGTTTCTGGTCCTGAGCCAGGCGTGTAGAGTAGTTGCCACAACAACTCTACATGGAGCCTGGTGATGACCGTGACGCTGCCCCCCCTGCATATCGACTGCGATTTCGATTCCGGCAACATTCTCGTCAAGGATGCCAGTGACCCTACACGGGTGCGCCTGGATATCCGCCCCGACACCAGCAGCGACCACTTCCAGTGGTTTCACTTCAAGGCCGACGGGCTGACGCCGGGCCAGCGCCATGGCTTTATCCTGGAAAACGCCGGCGCCTCGTCCTACCGCGACGCCTGGAGCGGTTACCAGGCAGTGGCCTCCTACGACCAGCAGCAGTGGTTCCGCGTGCCGACCACCTTCGACGGCAAGGCCCTTGAATTTCACCTCAAGGCCGAACAGCCCCAGGCCTGGTTTGCCTACTTCGAGCCCTACCCGCGGGCGCGCCACAATCAATTGATTGAACGGGCCAAAACCCTTCCCGGCGTCGAACTGCTGGCCACCGGCCGCAGCGTCGAAGGCCGCGACATCCAGCTGCTGCGCGCCGGCAGCGGCGAGCCGGGCAAGCGCAAGCTGTGGATCATCGCCCAGCAGCACCCGGGCGAGCACATGGCCGAGTGGTTCATGGAAGGGGTGATCGACCGCCTGCAAGACAATGACCCGACCATCCAGGTATTGCTGCAGCAAGCCGACCTGTACCTGATCGCCAACATGAACCCCGACGGCGCCATCCACGGCCACCTGCGCACCAATGCCAAGGGCCAGGACCTCAATCGCGCCTGGCAGGATGCGAGCATCGACACAAGCCCGGAAGTGTTGTTCGCCCAGCAGCAGATGAGACTGCATGGCGTCGACCTGTTCCTCGACGTGCACGGCGACGAAGAAATCCCCCATGTGTTCACCGCCGGCTGCGAAGGCAACCCCGGCTATAGCGCGCGTATCGTCGCACTGGAAACCACCTTCCGCGACAGACTGTGTGATCGCACCGTGGATTTCCAGCAGCTCCATGGCTACCCGCGCGCAGCTCCAGGCGAGGCCAACATGACCCTGGCCTGCAACAGCGTCGGCCAGGCCTATGATTGCCTGTCGCTGACCCTGGAGATGCCGTTCAAGGACCACAACGACGCGCCCAACCCCGAGACCGGCTGGAACGGCCTGCGCAGCAAGAGCCTGGCCAGCGCTGTGCTCGACGTGTTCGAAAAAATGGTCAGCACCCTGCGCTAACGCAGCTGGCGGGCTGGATCAACCGCCCTGGCAGGCAAAGCAAAGACCTGCCGGGGCCTTCCCACCCTAAATGGCGGCCACCAACGCCTCCGTTTAGGAACCCGCCCCATGACCACCCGCCTCCCCCTGCGTTCAAGGCTGCCCCCTGTGCCTGCTGCTTGCCCTGCCTCCGGTTCAGGCCCTTGAGCTGTACGCTGATGACGACACGCACCTGAACGCCAACTTCCTCGCCGTGTATGGCCTGTTCAACAGCCGCAAGAATTACGACGGGACCACGGGGGGTTCGACCTGGCGTGAGGGCTTCATCAAATATGGCCTGAGCGCCGACCAGCGCCTGGGCGAGCTGGGCACGGTCTACGGCACCGCCAACCTGGTCAGCTCGGCCACCTGGGGCGACGGCGATGCCGCCGGTATCAGCGATGGCAGCGAACGCACCACCAAGTTCGACGAAGCCTTCGCCGGCTGGCGCTCCGGCAGTTTGATTCCGGCACTGGGCGACGATGGCCTGGACCTGTCGTTCGGTCGCCAGGTGATCACCCTCGGCGATGGCTTCATCATCAACGACGACGGCTTGAACTTCGGTAAAGGCCCGGCCGATGGCGAGCTCAATCGTGGCGGCGCCTATTACCTGGCCGCCCGCCATGCCTTCGACAAGACCGCAGTGCTGCGCCTGGGCGGCAAGGAAGGCCTGCACGCCAGCCTGCTGTGGCTGAAGTCGGACAACCGCGCCCAGGCCAACAGCGAACTGGCTGCCAGTACCCTGGCCTACAGCGCCGCCCCCGGCACCCTGGAGCTGACTTACATCCGCGGCCTGAATGTCGATGATCGTTACGCCAGCGAGTTCCAGAAACAGCGCGAAGGCATGGACATCTACAGCTTGCGCGGGGCCGGTGACGCTGGAGTCGAGAACGCGCATTTTGCCTTCGAGTATGCCTGGCAACACAAGGACGCGGGGCCTGAGAAAGCCTGGTACGCCGAGGCCGGCTACACCTTCGCCGATGTGCCCTGGCGCCCCGACCTGACGTACCGCTACAGCCGCTACTCCAAAGGCTGGGACTCGATGTTCAACGGCATGAACCGTGGCTACGGCACCTGGTTCCAGGGCGAGGTCACGGGCAACTATTCGGGGCCGTTCAACAGCAACAACGACGTGCACTTTGTCGGCCTCAAGGCCACCCCGGCCGAGGCACTGACCCTGGGCGTGCTGCTGTTCAACTACAAGACCCTGCACGAGCGCGGCACGCTGAACCTCGATGGCCGCGAGCTGGACCTGTACGCCGAATGGGCGGTCAGCGAACACCTGATCATCAGCCCGCTGCTGGGCCTGTACCAGCCGCGCAAGAGCAGCGATAACGGCGGCAACCAGGTGGGCGGCAATGGCACCAACGTCTACAGCCAGCTGACCATAGCAGTACCGTTTTAAGCAGTACCGTGGGCCTTGTGCTTGAGTTTTTCGGTATCGACACGGACGAACACCGAATCGGCCGTCACGGTCAGCACGTCGTCGGCCCAGACCTCGCAGATCACCCGGGTCTTGCGCCCGACTTCACCCTCGACCCGAGCCTTGAGCAGCAACTCGACGCCCATGGGCGTGGGCTTGAGGTAGGTCAGGTTAAGCTGGCCGGTGACGCAATCGATGCGCGGCAGGCTGCCCGGCTCACGGCCTTCGGCACGGTAGTGATAGGCCATGGCGGTCCAGTTGGAATGGCAGTCGACCAGCATCGCCAGCAAGCCGCCATAGACCAGCCCCGGCCAACCGAGGAAGGTACTGTCGGGCGAGTGGCGGCACAGCAGGTGGATACCGTCGGCGTCCCAGTGGCTCTGCAGGTGCAGGCCGCTGGGGTGGGAACAGCCGCAGCCGTAGCAGACGCCTTCGGGGGCGGCGAGTTCCTGCAGGGATAAGGCTTGGGTACTCATAGGCTTCCTGATTGTCGGTTATTGGTGGGAAAGCGATCCCGATAGTAACGCCGCAGCACGAAAAAGCCCATGAACCGGTCATGGGCTTTTGCCTTGCCAAATGCCGCGCTAGAGGCCTTTGCCCGATACCGCCGGGCTGCCGGCCGGCTCGCTGGCCGGGGTTTTGCGCCGGGTCAGCGAAATCAGCAGGATGGCCAGGGTCACACCTGCAGTCATCAGGGTTTCATAGCGGTAAGCCGGGCTGATCAGCATGTAGCCCAGCACCAGGGTGATCAGGCCGATCACCAGCCAGGTCAACCACGGGAACAGCCACATCTTGAACGCAAGCTCCGTGCCCTGGCGGTCGGTGATGGCGCGCATGCGCAGTTGCGACACGGCGATCACCAGGTACACCAGCAAGGCGATGGCGCCGGTGGTCGACAGCAGAAAGCCGAAGACCTTGCCCGGGAACACGTAGTTGACCAGGCAACCGGCGAACCCGGCGAAGGTCGAGAGAATCACCGCCACGGTAGGCACGCCATTGCCGGAGATACGCTTGGTCATCTTCAGCGCTTCGCCGCGCGAGCCCAGCGAGTACAGCATGCGCGAGGCGGTATAGAGGCCCGAGTTCATGCAACTGGTCACCGCCACCAGCACCACCAGGTCGACCATCAGCTTGGCGCCCGGCACGTTGAGCACTTCCAGCACCCGCTGGAACGAACCCACCGCCTTGAGGGCCGGGTCGTTCCAGGCCACCAGCGAGACAATGAAGAAGATCGAGACGATGTAGAAGATCGCGATGCGGTACACCACCAGGTTGGTGGCCTTGCGGATCTTGTCCTTGGGGTTGGAGGTTTCGTCGGCAGCGATGGTGACAATCTCGGCGCCGAAGAACGAAAAGATCGTCACCAGCACGCCGCCGAGCACCGCGCCAAAGCCGTTGGGCATGAAGCCGCCGGTTGCCCACAGCTGTTGTACGCCCGAGACCTCGGCCAGGGGCCAGAAACCGAACACCGCCAGAGTGCAGACACCGATGAAGGCGAGAATGGCAATGACCTTGATCAGGGCGAACCAGTACTCGAATTCACCGAAGTTCTTCACGCTGATCAGGTTGGTGCCCGACAGCACGATCATGATCAGGAAGGCAAACAACCACGACGGTACGCCGGGGAAGTAGGCATGCAGGATATCGGCGCCGGCAATCGCCTCGACCGGAATGATCAACACCCAGAACCACCAGTACAGCCAGCCGATGGTAAACCCGGCCCAGGGCCCGATGGCTTGGCTGGCGTAGGTGGAGAACGAGCCGCTGTTGGGGTTGGCGATGGCCATTTCCCCGAGCATGCGCATGACCAGCAGCACCAGCAGGCCGGTCATGGTGTAGGAGATCAGGATGGCCGGCCCGGCGGTGGCGATGGCCGTGGACGAGCCAATGAAAAGCCCGGCGCCGATGATCCCGGCAATCGAGATCATCGACACCTGGCGCGAGGTCAGACCGTGTTGCAGCGAACGCTGTTTCTTTTGTTGTAGCGATGCCATGGGTAACCCTCAACTGCTGATTCTTATGCTCATTGCGGGGCAAGTGGGAGCGGGCTTGCCCCGCGATAGGGCCCGTCAATCGAACACAATCCCCTGCGCCAACGGCAGTTCACGGGAATAGTTCACGGTATTGGTCTGCCGACGCATGTAGGCTTTCCATGAATCCGAGCCCGACTCACGGCCACCGCCGGTTTCTTTCTCACCGCCAAACGCCCCGCCAATCTCCGCACCGCTGGTGCCGATGTTGACGTTGGCAATCCCGCAGTCACTGCCCGCCGCGCTCTGGAAGCGCTCGGCTTCGCGCAGGTCGGTGGTGAAGATGCACGAGGACAAGCCTTGCGGGACTTCGTTGTTCAGGCGCAGGGCTTCTTCAAATTCGTCGTAGGCCAGCACGTACAGGATCGGTGCGAAGGTTTCATGCCGCACCACGGCGCTCTGGCCTGGCATCTCGACGATGGCCGGGGCCACGTAGTAGGCATTCGGGTACTGGTCCTGGATCTGCCGCTCGCCGCCAAACACCTGGCCGCCTTCATCACGGGCCTGGGTCAGGGCATTCTGCATGGCGCTGTAGGACTGCTTGTCGATCAGCGGACCGACCAGGTTGTCTTTACGCGGGTCTCCGATACGCACTTTGGCGTAAGCAGCTTTTACCCGAGCAACCACTTCGTCCTTGATCGAGCGATGAACAATCAGCCGGCGCAAGGTAGTGCAGCGCTGGCCAGCGGTGCCGACGGCGCTGAACAGGATGCCGCGCACGGCCAGATCCAGGTCGGCACTGGGCGCAAGAATCATCGCATTGTTGCCACCCAGTTCGAGGATGCTGCGACCGAACCGTGCGGCCACACGCGGGCCGACTTCACGGCCCATGCGGGTGCTGCCGGTAGCGCTGACCAGCGGCACGCGCGGGTCGTCGACCAGGGCTTGGCCGGCGTCACGATCACCGATGATCAGTTGGCTCAGGCCTTCTGGCGCATCACCAAAGGCCTTCAGGGCTTTTTCGAACAGGGCCTGGCAGGCCAGCGCGGTCAGCGGGGTCTTCTCCGACGGCTTCCACACCACGGCGTTGCCGCAGACCAGCGCCAGGGTGGTGTTCCAGGCCCAGACCGCAACGGGGAAGTTGAACGCGCTGATGACACCGACCACACCCAGCGGGTGCCAGGTTTCACGCATGTGGTGGCCCGGGCGCTCGGAGGCGATGGTCAAACCGTACAGCTGACGCGACAGGCCAACGGCGAAGTCGCAGATGTCGATCATTTCCTGCACTTCGCCCAGGCCTTCCTGGGTGATCTTGCCGGCTTCGATCGATACCAGCTCGCCGAGTGCCGCCTTGTGCTCACGCAGCACTTCGCCGAACAGGCGCACCAGTTCACCACGCCGTGGTGCCGGCACATCGCGCCAGTGCAAAAAGGCTGCTTGCGCGGCATCGATACGGCGGGTTACCGCCTCTTTGTTTTCCAGGGTAAGCGCTGCGATCTGGCTGCCGTCGATGGGCGTAAAAACAGCATGCGTGCCGCCGTTATATAAACTTTCGGACACGCCCAAACGGGTAAGTAGTTCAGCAACCATCTTATTATTCTCCTACAGCGGATACGGGTTGAAATCGTTGATGCAGGTCAGTATTAATCTATAGGGCCGCTGCTCACAAACGACCTTTTAGAAGCACATGATTCCGTAACGGAATGACCTAATCTCTTTTTCGCCAGGTTGACCTCGCCCATGTCCAAACGCCTGATGCCCTCCACCACCGCCCTGCAGTGCTTCGAAGCCGCCGCCCGGCACCTGAGCTTCACCCGCGCCGCGCAAGAGCTGCACCTGACCCAGAGCGCGGTGAGCAAGCAGGTCGCGCAGCTCGAAGAAATGCTCTCGCACCCGCTGTTCCAGCGCATTCGCCGGCGCCTGCACCTGACCCCGGCCGGCGCCCTGTACCTGGCCGAGGTAAACAAGATCCTCGTGCAGTTGGACATGTCCAGCCGCTACATCCTCAGTTACGGCGGCGAAACCGAGGTGTTGCGCATTGCCACCCAGCCGACCTTCGGCGAGCGCTGGCTGGTGCCCAACCTCAAGGGCTTCGGCGAGCGTCATCCGCGTATTCACCTGGACATCCGCAACGAACTGGAGCCCTTCGACCTGGTCCAGGCCAAGGCTGACATCGCCTTCTTTTTCGGCCAGGGCACCTGGCCCGGGGCAACCTGCATCGAGCTGTTCAAGGAGCAGGTGGTGCCGGTGTGCGCGCCGGAGCTGCTGGCCCGGCAGCGATTCGACAGCGCCGAATCGCTCACCCAACACCGCCTGCTGCAGTGCACCTCGCGGCCCGAGGCCTGGCATGAATGGTTCCTCGGCCAGGGCCTGCACACCCAGAACAGCTACCACGGCCCGCGCTTCGATACCTTCTACATGTGTATCCGCGCCGCCCAGGCGGGCTGCGGCATCGCCCTGATCCCCCGCTACCTGGTGGCCGAAGAGTTGGCCGAGGGCAAACTGGTGATCGCCTGGAACCATCGGAAAACCAGTGAGGGCTCGCACTTTATCGCCCACGCCGAGCATGCTGCCGAGGTGCCCAAGGTCCGCGCCTTTGTCGAGTGGATCGCTGAACGGCTACGCCTGGCCGGGAAAGTTCCAGAATTGAAGGAATGATTGCAATCCAATATTTCGTTTGCGCTCAATTACCGCGGCTCGCTTAGATAATAAGAAACTGCAACGAGGCCGCGGGCACATGAGTCACGAAACTATCAGCCAGTCTATTTCCGTAGTTCACCCTATTACACTGTCCCACGGTAAAAACGCGGAAGTCTGGGACACCGACGGCAAACGTTATATAGATTTCGTTGGCGGCATTGGCGTATTGAACCTGGGCCATTGTCATCCGCGGATTGTCGCGGCCATCCAGCAGCAGGCCACGCGCCTGACCCACTACGCCTTCAACGCCGCCGGGCATGAACCCTACATCGAACTGATGCAGCGCCTGGCGCAGTTCGTGCCGGTGTCCTATCCGCTCAGCGGCATGCTCACCAACAGCGGCGCAGAAGCGGCAGAAAACGCCCTGAAGATCGCCCGCGGGGCCACTGGCAAGACCGCGATCATCGCCTTCGACGGTGGCTTTCATGGCCGCACCCTGGCCACCCTCAACCTCAACGGCAAGGTGGCGCCCTACAAACAGCGGGTCGGCGTACTACCAGGGCCGGTGTATCACCTGCCCTACCCCAGCCAGGACACCGGAATCACCACCGAACAGGCACTGCAGGCCCTGGAGCGCTTGTTCAGCGTCGAGATCGACGTCAATGACGTGGCCGCCTTCATCTTCGAACCGGTTCAGGGCGAAGCCGGCTTTCTGGCCATGGAACCTGCATTTGCCCAGGCCTTACGCCGCTTCTGCGACCAGCACGGCATCCTGATCGTCATCGATGAGATCCAGTCGGGTTTTGGCCGCACCGGCCAGCGCTTCGCCTTCCCGCGCCTGGGCATCGAGCCGGACCTGCTGTTGCTGGCCAAGAGCATCGCCGGTGGCATGCCGCTGGGCGCGGTGGTCGGGCGCAAGGCGCTGGTCGACAACCTGCCCAAAGGCGGCCTTGGCGGCACCTACTCCGGAAACCCGATGGCGTGCGCCGCCGCGCTGGCGACCCTGGAGGAAATGAGCGATGCCAACCTTTCGACCTGGGGTGAGCAGCAGGAAGCGGCGCTGCTCAGCCGTTTCGAGCGCTGGCAGGCGAACAAGCTCTCACCTTACCTGGGCCGCCTGACCGGCACCGGCGCCATGCGCGGGATTGAACTGCTCAAGGCCGACGGCACCCCGGCCACGGCACAACTGGCGCAACTGCTGGCAGCGGCCAGGAGCGCCGGCTTGCTGCTGATGCCCAGCGGCAAGGCCCGGCACATCATCCGCCTGCTGGCGCCACTGACCATCGAGCCTGACGTATTCGCAGAGGGCCTGGACATCCTCGAGCGCTGCCTTGGCGAACTGGTTTAACCCTGCAGCGGCTCGGGCCACTGTTCGACGCCCTGAAGGTAGTGCCGTGCCCTGAAGCCCCCGGCTTTCAGGGCCGTCACCGCATCACGGGAAAACACGCACCAGGGCCCGCGGCAATAGGCGACCACTTCCTGGCTGGCCGGCAATTCGCCCAGGCGCTGCTGCAACTCAGCGAATGGAATATTGATCGCACCCGGCAAATGCCCCTGGGCAAACTCCTCGGCCGGGCGCACATCGAGCAGGGTCACGCTGCGTTCCTGCAAACGCTCAAGCAACTCTTCCCTGCTGATCGCCTCCAACTGCTCGGGTGCGCTCACGCTGTCGCTCATCAACTCGCGGATTGCCGCGCGGTTGAACGCGGCCAACTGGCCGAGCGCCACCAACACCTCGGGGATCGGCCCGGCGCTGAGCCGGTAGAGCACGCGCTTGCCATCGCGGCGGGTCTGCACGAAACCGGCACGGCGCAAGTGCTGCAGATGCTGGGAGGCGTTGGCCACCGACAGCTCGCACTGCTGGGCCAGTTGCTCGACGGCAAGCTCGCCGTCGGCGATCTGTTCGAGCAGGTTCAAGCGATGGGCGTGGCCAAGGGTCCGCGCCAGTTCGGCGATGTGCTGGTGTTGCTGGGTTTTCATATCGGTCATTGACAGGAAGGTAGCATTGGCCAATCATTCAATCAATCTATTGAATGTTATTGAGTGGAGTACGCCATGCTTGCAGGAATAACCCTCGCGCTACTGATTGGCTTGACCGCCACTGCCCTCGCCGATCTCTGGTCGCTATTCCAGCAGCGCGTATTGGGCATGGGCGGGCCGAACTGGGGCCTGGTCGGACGCTGGATCGGCCATATGCCGCGCGGGCAGTTTGCCCATCAGAGCATCGCCAAGGCGCCTGCGCTGGCCAATGAACGATTGATTGGCTGGACCGCGCATTACAGCATCGGGGTGATTTTCGCCGGCTTGCTGCTGGCGATCTGCGGGCTGGAGTGGGCGCAGCAGCCACGCTTTGTACCGGCATTTGTGCTCGGCCTGGCGACGGTGGCGGCGCCCTACCTGGTCATGCAGCCCTGCATGGGCGCAGGCCTCTTCGCCTCGAAAACCCCCAAGCCGAATGCGGCGCGGGGCCGTAGCCTGCTGTCCCATGGCGTGTTTGGTGTGGCTTTGTACCTGGCCGGGTTGGTCTGGGCTGCCGTGCTGCAGCCCAACTGATTACAGGCCCAGTTCTTCCGGCGTGAGCATGTCGCTCTCAAACGCGATCCAGCCACCTTCCAGTTCGGCATGGCCGTTGACGATCGGGCCGTAGTAGCTCAGGCCGTTTTCCAGGGTCACGCAGAGATGCGTGGATTTGCTCGGGGCGGCCAGGGTCCCGACAAAGTGGACCTTCTTCAGCGACTCGGTAACGGCTTCAAGGCCAACCCGAATCGCAACGTTTTCCACGGCTTCGACGTCATCATGCTGGTCGTCGCTGACGGTCACGGTGGCTGTGTAGTTGTACATGGTCGAACTCCAACGACAATTCTATCGGCGTCTGCTGACGCGTGCGGGCGCATAGGGTAAAGGAGCGGCACGGAAAAAGCCCGCGGCCATCGACGAGGTGACGCACGAAGGTACCCTCGGCCCGCCCCGGCTGGTATTGTGCCCCTCGGTAAAAACCTGTCAGAGGAATGACATTGAGTGCTGAACAGAACCTGACCTCGGACATGTTCGAGGTCGACAAGCGCCTGGGGCTCAAGCCCGTGGTGGATTTCAACAACTACCTGGGCAAAGCCTTCGGTGACGGTCCGTGCACCTGCATCCGCTGCCGCAGCAGTGGCAGTGACGAAACGGGCTACGAGTACCAGCACACGTTCGTTCTTGACGGCCAGACCCTCAACCGCCGCTTTGCCAACACCGCGGGCAGCGATGTGCTCAATGCGCTGAAGAAGGCCTGGCTGTCGTATACCAAGGCCGACTTGCCGGCGCTGGGTACACTGGACCTGACCGCAGTGAAAGGCTTCGTCGAGCCGCAACTGCACAAGCGCTTGCTGCCGTTGTTCCTGGCCAGTGGCCTGGTGCGTGAGATTGACGGGCAATGGATGCTGCAGGTGCAGGCCGGCGATTGAGTACCCGGGGCTGCTCTTCGCAGCCCATCGCCGGCAAGGCCGGCTCCCACAGTTCTGTGGTCTGTACAGCACCTGTGGAAGCTGGCTTGCCAGCGATTAGGCCGGTCCTGCCAAATGCGCCCTCACCCGCCCACCGCCAAGGCAAACGGCCCCTGCGCCAGTTGCTCACGCAAGAACGCCACGCAACTGCGCACCTTTGCCGAACTGCTCGAACGCGCCGCCGTCACCGCCCAGACATCCGCCGGCTGGTAATACGCCGGCAACACCCTGACCAATGAGCCGTCCTGCAAGCTGCCGGCCACGTCCCAGTACGAGGCCATGATGATGCCGTGCCCGTCCATGGCCCACTGGCGCACGATATCGCTGTGGTTGGCGGCCATGGGCCCGGTGACCTTGACCGTTTCCGGACCGCCCGGCCCGAGCAGACGCCACACGCCAAAGCGATCGTCGCGGCTGCGAAACAGCAGGCAGTCATGCTGGGCCAATTCCGCCGGTACCCGCACCGGGCCGCGCCGCGCCAGGTACTCTGGCGACGCCGCCAGTACCCGCTTGTTCTCGGCAATACGATGGGCGATCAGGTGTTTTTCCTGCACTTCGCCGACGCGGATGTCGATATCGAAGTTCTCGCCAATCAGGTCCACGCGCCGATCGAGCAGCTCCAGCCAGATATCCAGGGTCGGGTAGCGCTTGCGCAACAGCGACAGGATCGGAGCGATGTGCTCGCGCCCCAGGCGCAGGCTGGTGCTGATGCGCAAGGTGCCGCGCGGTTCGCTGTGGGCGCCGGACAGCGACTCGAGCATCGACTCGACGTTCTCGAGGATCTTCTGCGCCCAGACGAACGCCGCCTCGCCATCGCTGGTGATGTTGACCCGCCGCGTGGTGCGGTTGAACAGCTTGACCCCCAGCAGCGTCTCAAGGGTGGCAATGCGCTTGCTGACATGCGCCGGCGACAGGCCGATCTCGGTGGCTGCGGCGATGAAGCTGGAGCGCCGCGCCACTTCGCAGAACAACTGCAGGTCGCGCAGCAGCGGGTCATTATTCGCTAATAGCGCATTCTGATTCTTCATCTGGCCCGATTATCTCCTGGGACTTTTTTATTAGCCTCTCACAAAACCGCTGTCGCGGTCCGCATAACAATAATGAGAGCGCCATGAACAAGATCCGCATTGCCGTCGCCGGCGCCGGCCTGATTGGCCGCAGGCATATCGAACTGATCCAGGCCAGCGCCGAGTGCGAACTGGCCGCCCTGGTCGACCCGGCCCCGGCCGCCGCCGAACTGGCGACCAGCCACGGCGTTGCCCTCTACCCAGGCCTTGAGCAACTGTTCGCCGCGCAGCGCCCCGATGGCGTGATCCTCGCCACGCCCAATCACCTGCACGTCGAAGGCGCCCTGGCCTGTGTCGAACACGGCGTCGCCGCGTTGATCGAAAAACCCGTGGCCCACACCCTGGACGAAGGCAAGCGCCTGCTGGCCATCGCCGAGCAAACGGGCGCGCGGCTGCTGGTCGGCCATCACCGTGCCCACAGCGCGATCCTGGCCAAGGCCCGCGAGGTGATCGGCGAAGGCCTGCTCGGCAACCTGGTGGCGGTGATGGGCAGTGCGCTGTTCTACAAGCCCGACGACTACTTCGACGCCGCGCCCTGGCGCCGCCAGATCGGCGGCGGGCCGGTGCTGATCAACATGATCCACGAGATCGGCAACCTGCGTTCGCTGTGCGGAGAGATCGTCGCCGTGCAGGCCCAGGCCTCCAGCGCCACCCGTGGCTTTGCCGTGGAAGACAGCGTCGCCATCAGCCTGCGCTTTGCCAGCGGCGCCCTGGGCACCTTCATGCTTTCCGACACCGCCGCCTGCGCCCGCAGTTGGGAGCAGACCGCGCGGGAGAACCTCGACTACCCCAGCTACGACGATGAAGACTGCTATGTGATCTGCGGCACCCAGGGCTCGCTGTCGATCCCGAGCATGCGCCTGAAGTACTACGAGCAGCGTGCCGAGCGCTCGTGGTGGAAGCCCTTCAGCAGCGCCGTGGCGCCGCTAGCAAGCGCCGACCCGCTGGCCCGCCAGCTGGCCCATTTCTGCCAGGTAATGCGCGGCGAGCAAGCGCCGCTGGTCAGCGTGCGCGACGGCTTGCGCAACCTGCTGATCGTCGAAGCCATCAGCAGCGCCGCTCGCAACGGCCAGATCGTGCGCACCGACAGCCTCTGAGGCTTTTTTCCAGCGCTACGCCTCCATAACAACAAACGGAGACAGACAGATGGCCAACCATCCCGACAAGCACGTGTTGCTGCTGTGCATGGCAAGGTCGACGCGCTGAGCCTGGACAAATCCACCTACGACGCCCTGCGCGCCAACGCCCTGACTGGAAACCACCCATGAATACCCTGCTCGTGCTCAACGGCCCCAACCTGAACATGCTCGGCCTGCGCCAACCCGAGGTCTACGGCCGCGAGACCCTGGCCGACGTCGAAAGCCTCTGCCAGCAGGCGGCCAGCCGTCTGGAACTGAAGCTTGAGTTCCAACAGACCAACCACGAAGGCCAGTTGATCGACTGGATTCACCAGGCCCGTGGCCGGGTCGCCGGGATTGTCATCAACCCCGGTGCCTGGACCCACACCTCGGTGGCGATTCATGACGCCTTGATTGCTGCCGAAGTGCCGGTGATCGAGGTGCATATCTCCAACGTCCACCGCCGCGAAGCCTTCCGCCATCACTCCTATGTGTCGCTGGTGGCCAAGGCGGTGCTGGCCGGTTTCGGCACCCACGGCTACGTGCTGGCCATCGAACATTTCGCCCGTGAACTCAAGCACGGCAACGGAGGCGCCCAATGAAAACCATGGCCGACCCACAGCAACGACTGCGCCTGGGCTTTGTCGGCGGCGGCCTGGAGTCGTCGATCGGTTCGACCCACCGCTACGCGGCGTCACTGGACGGGCATTACCAACTGGTCGCCGGAGTCTTTGCCCGTGACCCTGCGCGCAACCTGGCCGCAGCCCATGCCTATGGTGTTGCGCCAGAGCGCGCCTATGCCGACTTTGCAGCCATGGCCAAGGCCGAAGCCGCCCGCGAGGACGGCATCCAGGTAGTAGCGATCATGGCGCCCAATGCCGTGCATGTGCCGGCCAGCCTGGCGTTTCTCCAGCACGGTATCGATGTCATCTGCGACAAGCCGCTGGCGGCCAACCTCAGCGAGGCCAATGCCCTGCTCGAACAGGTCCGCCGCGGCCCCGCCCTGCACCTGCTGACCCACAACTACAGCGGCTACCCGTTGATTCGCGAAGCCCGCGAACTGATCGCCCAGGGTGCCATTGGCGAGGTACGCCTGGTGCAGGTCGAACACGCCAGCGCCTTCGGCACCCACCCGCTGGAACAGCAAGGGGTCAAGGCCCTGGCCTGGCGCACCGACCCCAACCAGGCCGGCGCTTCGTCGGTGCTGGCCGATGTCGGCGTGCATGCCCATCAGTTGCTGCGTTTTGTCACAGGCGAAGAAGTCAGCCAGGTCTCGGCCGAGCTCAGCACCCTGGTGCCAGGCCGCGTCTCGGACGACAACGCCCACGTCAAACTGCGTCTGAGCGGCGGCGGCCGAGGCTTGCTGTGGGCCAGCTTTGTCGCCGCCGGCCAGCGCCATGGTTTGCAAATCCGCATCTTCGGCTCAACTGGCTCGCTGTACTGGCACCAGGAACACCCCGAACGCCTCGAACTGCGCCACCAGGACCAGCCGCACCAGGTGCTGCGCCGTGGCGAAAGCTGGCTCAGCGACGCCGCCAGGCAAGCCACGCGAATCAAGGCCGGCCAGCCCGAAGGCCTGCTCGAAGCCTTCGCCAATATCTACAGCGACGCCGCCGAACTGATCAAAGCCCGTAGGGAGCAGCGCGCCCCGGCGCCCTTGGCACGCCTGTGCCCGACCGCCGAGGACGGCTTGCGCGGGATGGCGTTTATCGAGGCTTGTGTGCAGTCGGATCGCCAGGAGGGGCGCTGGATCGAAGTCAGCTGAGCGCACACTCGCGCAACCACTCAATCATCACCCGCAAACGCAGCGGTAACCTCTCCCGCGGCGGATGCACCAGGTAATAACCCTGCCCCGCCGCCTGGCTGAAGCCGCCCAGAGGCAGGATCAACGCGCCCTGATCGAGCAAGGGTTGCACCAGGCGCTGGCGACCGATGGCCACGCCAGCATGGTGGCCGGCGGCGGCGCTGCTCAGGTCGGAGCGGTCGAAGGTCAGATGGCTGGCGGGCAGGTGCTGCCGTACGCCCTGCTCACCGGCCCAGCGCTGCCATTCGACGTCGAAGGCGGCGTGTTCCCAGGCCAGGGCGTCGTGCAGCAAGGTGCACTGGGCCAGGCGCTCGGGATGGCCGATCAGGCCATGGCGTTCGGCGTACTGCGGGCTGCACACCGGGGCGACGCGCTCATCCATCAGCAGTTGACTGGCCAGCCCGGGAAACTCGCCATGGCCATACAGCAAGGCCAGGTCCACCGGGCGGGTACGAAAGTCCACCGGGTCGTTGCCGGTGCGGATGTCCAGGCTGACCTGCGGATAGCGCTGCTGGAAATCCGCCAGGCGCGGCACCAGCCAGTGCTGGGCCAGCGATGGCCGCACATACAGGCTCAGGGCACCGCTGACTTCTTCAGTCGACGGTTGCAGGGCTTCCTGCAGTTGCGCTTCCAAACCTTGCAGCACTTGATAGAGGCGCTCGCCCTCGGTGGTCAGGCGAATGCGCCGGGTCAGGCGCTCGAACAGGCGCAGCGCCAGGGCCTGCTCCAGGCGCGCAATGCGGTGGCTGACGGCACTGGCGGTCAGGCACAGCTCCTGCGCCGCCTGGCTGAAACTCAGGTGCCGGGCGACCGCCAGAAAGGTGTGCAAGTTGGCGAACTGGGCGCCGTTCAAGCGGGTAGCAAGGCGATCAGGCAGGTTGAGCATGGTCAATTGCCGGCCAGTTCAGCGCGGCCCCTGGCCAGGTAACGGTCCATCTCGTCGCGCGGCACCATGCTGCCACCGGTGCCCCAGACCAGGTGGGTGGCGCGGGCCAGGCGCTCATCGGTCAAGCCCAGGCGCTGACGGTAGCCTTGCTGCTCCTGCAGCACGTAAGACATACCCGCCAGCCCGGCCAGCGCCGACGGCTCGAGCTCGATACCTTCACACGCCTGCATCTGCGCCAACTGGCGGTACAGGGTGGCATCGCTGACGGTGTAGTAGCCGTCGATCAGGCGCTGCAGCGAGCGGCCGACAAAGCCCGAGGGCCGGCCCACCGCCAGGCCGTCGGCGGCGGTCAGGTTGTCGATGCCGAAGTCGTACACCGACACCCCGTCGTGTAGGCCGGTGTACACGCCGAGGAACATGCACGGCGAGTGGGTCGGCTCGGCGAACAGGCAATGCACCGCATCGCCGAAGATATGCTTGAGGCCGAAGGCCACGCCGCCAGGGCCACCGCCGACGCCACAGGGCAGGTAGACGAACAGCGGATGCTCGGCGTCCACCGCGATGCCCTGCTCCGCCAGTTGACGCTGCAGGCGCTCGGCGGCCACGGCGTAACCGAGGAACAGGTTCAGCGAGTTCTCATCATCGACGAAATGACAATGCGCATCGGCCTCGGCCTCCTGGCGCCCCTGCTCCACCGCCACGCTGTAGTCGGCGCTGTACTCGCGCACCTCGACGCCGCAGGCGCGCAGGCGGTCCTTCTTCCACTGGCGGGCATCGGCCGACATATGCACCGTGGCCTTGAAGCCCAGGCGCGCACTGATGATGCCGATCGACAAGCCGAGGTTGCCGGTGGAGCCGACCGCCACGCTGTACTGGCCGAAGAACGCCCGGGCCTGATCGCTGTCGAGCTTGGCGTAGCTGTCGCCCAGCTGCAGCAGGCCACCGGCCAGGGCCAGGTCTTCGGCGTGCTTGAGCACTTCATAGATGCCGCCGCGGGCCTTGATCGAGCCGGAAATCGGCAGCAGGTTGTCGGCCTTGAGCCACAGGGCGCCGCTTGGCGGCAACTGCTGTTCGGCGCAGAGCACCGCCTGCAGCGCGGGCAGCGGCAACAACGGCGATTCGATGATGCCGGCGCTGGGCTCGGTCTCGGGGAAGGCCGAGGCGATGAACGGGGCAAAGCGCTCGAGCCTGGCGCTGGCCTCACGGATGTCCTCGGCGCTCAGTGCCACGTCACCCAGGGCCTCGGCGCTCGGCGCCAGGGCCGGGTTGAACCAGCTGGTCGGGCGCAACGCCACCAGATCGGCGATCAACGGATGACTCTGACACCAGGCATTAACGGATTTTTCCAGCGGCATTGGGCGACTCCATCAGGCGGATAGAACGATTAAGCGTCAGCCCCAGATGCTTTACAACCGATGGTTACTCAGGCCATGGATGAACCTGCTTCAGCCATGGCCTGCCGTGCAAGGCGCCGCACTTCTGCTACCTTGGGAATACCCTCTTCTTGTGCATCACACACAGGTGACCCCTCATGGCGCGCACCACCCCCATCGAGCTGTACCGCAACATCGGCATCGTCGCCCATGTTGACGCCGGCAAGACCACCACCACCGAGCGCATCCTGTTTTACACCGGGGTCAACCACAAGATGGGCGAGGTGCACGACGGCGCCGCGACCATGGACTGGATGGCCCAGGAGCAGGAACGCGGCATCACCATCACCTCGGCGGCGACCACGGCGTTCTGGCAGGGCTCGACCAAACAGTTTCCGGACAAATACCGCTTCAACATCATCGACACCCCCGGCCACGTCGACTTCACCATCGAAGTGGAGCGCTCGCTGCGCGTGCTCGACGGCGCGGTGGTGGTGTTCAGCGGTGCCGACGGCGTCGAGCCGCAATCGGAGACGGTCTGGCGCCAGGCCAACAAGTACCACGTGCCGCGCCTGGCCTACGTCAACAAGATGGACCGCCAGGGCGCTGATTTCCTGAAGGTGGTCAAGCAGATCGACAAGCGCCTGGGCCACCACCCGGTACCGATCCAGCTGGCCATCGGCAGTGAAGAGCACTTCATCGGCCAGATCGACCTGGTGAAGATGAAGGCCATCTACTGGAACGAGGACGACCAGGGCACCAGCTACCGCGAAGAAGAGATTCCGGCCGAGATGCTCGCGCTTGCCAACGAATGGCGCGCGCACATGATCGAGGCCGCCGCCGAGGCCAATGACGAGTTCATGGAGCTGTACCTCGACGGCCGGGAGCTGAGTAACGAGCAGATCAAGGCCGGCCTGCGCCAGCGCACCCTGGACAACCAGATCGTCCCGGCGATCTGCGGCTCGTCCTTCAAGAACAAGGGGGTGCCGCTGATGCTCGATGCGGTGATCGACTACCTGCCGGCGCCGTCGGAAATCCCGGCCATCCATGGCACCGACCCGGACCACGAAGACAGGCACCTGGAGCGCCATGCCGACGACAACGAACCGTTCTCGGCGTTGGCGTTCAAGATCGCCACCGACCCCTTCGTCGGCACCCTGACCTTCGCCCGGGTCTACTCCGGCGTGCTCAGCTCCGGCAACGCCGTGCTCAACTCGGTCAAGGGCAAGAAGGAACGCATCGGCCGCATGGTGCAGATGCACGCCAACCAGCGCGCCGAGATCAAGGACGTGTGCGCTGGCGACATCGCCGCGCTGATCGGCATGAAGGACGTCACCACCGGCGACACCCTGTGCGATATCAATCAGCCGATCATCCTCGAACGCATGGACTTCCCCGACCCGGTGATCTCGGTGGCGGTGGAGCCGAAAACCAAGGCCGACCAGGAGAAAATGGGCATTGCCCTGAGCAAGCTGGCCCAGGAAGATCCCTCGTTTCGCGTGCGCACCGATGAAGAGACGGCGCAGACGATCATCTCCGGCATGGGCGAATTGCACCTGGACATCATCGTCGACCGCATGCGCCGCGAGTTCGGCGTCGAGGCCAATATCGGCAAACCGCAGGTGGCCTACCGCGAAAAAATCACCAAGACCTGCGAGATCGAAGGCAAGTTCGTGCGCCAGTCGGGTGGCCGTGGTCAGTACGGCCATTGCTGGATCCGCTTCGCCCCGGGGGCAGAAGGCAAGGAAGGCCTGGAATTCGTCAACGAAGTGGTCGGTGGCGTGGTGCCCCGCGAGTACATCCCGGCAATCCAGAAAGGCATTGAAGAGCAGATGCAGAACGGTGTGGTGGCCGGGTATCCGTTGATTGGCCTGAAAGCGACGGTGTTCGATGGCTCGTACCACGACGTCGACTCCAACGAAATGGCTTTCAAGGTCGCCGCCTCCATGGCCACCAAACAGCTGAAGGAAAAAGGCGGCGCGGTGCTGCTGGAACCGGTGATGAAAGTCGAGGTGGTGACCCCCGAGGAGTACCAGGGCGACATCATGGGCGACTTGAGCCGGCGCCGCGGGATGATCCAGGAAGGCGGCGAGACCCCGGCGGGCAAGGTAGTACGCGCCGAAGTACCGTTGGGCGAGATGTTCGGCTACTCCACCCAGATGCGCTCCATGACCCAGGGCCGGGCCAGCTACACCATGGAGTTCACCAAGTACGCCGAAGCGCCGGCGAGCATCAGTGAGGCGATCATCAAGAAACAAGGCTGATACGGCGACCGCTTCGCGGTCGATCGCCGGCCTTGCCGGCGATGGGGTGCGCAGCAGTGCCACCTCGAACAAAAGCCGATTGAACTCCCACCCCTGCCGCCCTATCCCAATGCTGAGGACCCGCCCAAAAGCTGCAGGAAACCGCCATGGCCAAGCCGTTGCAGGAGTACGCGCGCAAGCGCAATTTCGACGCCAGTCCGGAGCCCGCAGGCAATCGCCGCACCGGCAAAAAAGCCGCGCACGCCCTGCAGTACTGCATCCAGAAGCACGACGCCAGCCACCTGCACTATGACTTTCGCCTGGAGCTGGACGGCACCCTGAAAAGCTGGGCCATCCCCAAGGGCCCGTCGCTCGACCCGAAAGTCCGGCGCCTGGCCGTACATGTCGAAGACCACCCGCTGGACTATGCCGACTTCGAAGGCCATATCCCCGAGGGCCATTACGGCGCCGGCGACGTGATCGTCTGGGACCGTGGCGTGTGGATCCCCGAAGAAGATCCGCACAAGGCCTATGCCCAGGGCAAGCTGCGCTTTCGTCTGCAGGGCGAGAAGCTGTCGGGCATCTGGAACCTGTTTCGCACCCACCTGGCCGGCAAGAAGGAGCAGTGGCTGCTGATCAAGTCCGACGATGCCCAGGCGCGACCGCAGGGCGACTACGACATCCTCCAAGCCGAGCCCGATAGCGTGCTCAGCGAACGTACCCTGATCGCGCGCAAACCCAAGGCTGCGGCAAGCAAAACCACCAGCAAGACCACGCTCAGCGGTGCCAGGAAAGCCGCCCTGCCCGACTCGCTCAAACCAGAGCTGGCCACGTTGGTAGAGACCCCACCCGAAGGCGACTGGCGCTACGAAGTGAAATTCGACGGCTACCGCATCCTCGCCCGCATCGACGGTGACGATGTCCGCCTGTTCACCCGCAACGGCCATGACTGGACCGCCAAGCTGCCCAGACAGGCCAAGGCCCTGGGCAAGCTCGGCGTGCAAGCGGCCTGGCTCGATGGCGAGATGGTGGTGGCCAACGAGCACGGCGTGGCAGATTTCCAGGCGCTGCAGAATGCCTTCGACCAGGCCCGCGACGAGCAGATCATCTACTACCTGTTCGACCTGCCCTACCTCAACGGCATGGACCTGCGCACATGCCCGTTGGAGCAACGCCGTGCTGGGCTAGAGAAGGTGTTGGAGAAGGCCGATGACAAACGCCTGCGCTTTTCTGCCGACTTTGCGCAAAGCGTCGAGTCGCTGCTCGACAGCGCCTGCAAGATGCAAATGGAAGGCCTGATCGGCAAACGCCTGGGCAGCAGCTACCTCAACCGGCGCAGCAGCGACTGGATCAAGCTCAAGTGCAAGCAGCGCCAGGAGTTCGTCATCGTCGGCTATACCGACCCCAAGGGCTCGCGTGAAGCCTTTGGCGCGCTGCTGCTGGCCCTGCACGATGACAGCGGCGCGCTGCGCTATGCCGGCAAGGTCGGCAGCGGGTTCAACAGCACGACCCTGGCCCATCTTCATCAGCGCCTGACGCCGCTTGAAGTCGCCAAACCGCAGTTCGGCAAGCCGCCCACCGGCGCCGAGGCCAAAGGAGTGCACTGGCTCAAGCCAAGGCTGCTGGCCGAGGTCGCCTATGCGCAGATGACCCGCGACGGCGTGGTGCGCCATTCGGTGTTCCATGGCCTGCGCGACGACAAACCGGCCAAGGCCATCGGCCTGGAGCAGCCCGTGAAAACCCCGGCACGTAAAACCTCCGACCTGCACCTGACCCACCCCGAACGCATCATCGACGCCAGCACCGGCACTACCAAGCGCCAGGTCGCCGAGTACTACGCCCTGGTCGCCGAGTGGATCCTGCCGCATCTCAAGCGTCGCCCGGTGGCACTGGTGCGGGCCCCGGATGGCCTGGCCGGCGAGCTGTTCTTCCAGAAGAACGCCGCACAACTGAACATCCCCGGCCTTGAGAGCCACGACAAGGCCGAAGCCGGCCAGGCGCTGATGATCATCGACCAGGCCCAGACCCTGCTCGGCGCAGTGCAGATGAACACCCTCGAACTGCACACCTGGAACGCCACCGCCAAGGACTTCGACAAACCCGACCGTTTGATCCTCGACCTCGACCCGGACCCGGCGCTGCCGTGGAAAGCCATGCTTGAGGCCACCCAGTTGACCCTGGCACTGCTCGACGAACTGGGCCTGCAATCATTCCTCAAGACCAGCGGCGGCAAGGGCATGCACATCGTCGTGCCGCTGACCCGGCGTGCCAGCTGGGACGAGGTCAAGGGCTTCAGCCAAGCCATGGTCCAGCACCTGGCCGGGCTGTTCCCCGAGCGCCTGTCGGCGGTGTCCGGGCCGAAGAATCGGGTCGGGCGGATCTTCATCGATTACCTGCGCAACGGCAAAGGCGCCACCACGGTTTGCGCCTATTCAATCCGCGCCCGCGACGGGCTGCCAGTGTCGGTGCCGATTCGCCGCCAAGAGCTGACCGAGCTCAAGGGTGCGAACCAGTGGAACCTGCTCAACCTCGGCGAGCGCCTGGCCGAAGGCGATGACCCTTGGGCCGATTATGGCCAGGTGCGCCAATCGATCAGCAAGGACCTGCGTCGACGCATGGGCGTTGAATCATGAGCGCCCTGAAACTGCTCCAGGCCTTCGCCCAGCGGCCCCTGGCGTTGAACCTCGACCGTCAGCTGCAACGCTGCCTGGAACAATGCCGGGAAAGCGGCCTCGACCAACTGCCCCTGCCCGGCCATGGCCGCACCCTGCAGCGCTGGCAGATGCTGGCTGAGGTCGCCGGGGCCGACCTGGCCCTGGCCAAACTGTTCGAAGGCCATACCGATGCCCTGGCGATCATCCATGAGTGCGGCGCCAGCCATCTGGAACCGGCAGGCAGCTGGGGAGTATGGGCCGCCGAGCCGCCGAACGCGCGGGTACGCATCGTCAGGCGCAACGGCAACGACGTGCACCTGCAAGGGCGCAAGGCCTGGTGTTCCGGCGCCCTGCAGATCGACCGGGCGCTGGTCACCGCCTGGGACGAACAGGAGCGCCCGCAACTGGTGGCAGTGACATTGAATCAACCGGCTTTGCGCATCTTCAACGAGGGCTGGCAGGCCGTCGGCATGGCCGTCACCGCCAGCGTCGATGTCGAGTTCAACGACTGTCCGGCGCAACTGGCCGGTAGCAGCGGCCAGTACCTCAACCGCCCGGGCTTCTGGCATGGCGGCGCTGGCATTGCCGCCTGCTGGTATGGCGCGGCGCACAGCCTGGGCAACTTCTTGCTCGAACACTGCCGCAGCCGTGAAGAGCCCCACGCCCAGGCCCACCTGGGTGCGGTGGACGCCGCACTGGCTGGCGCCCGGGCAGCCCTGCACGAAACCGCCAGCTGGATCGACGGCCACCCCGGCAGCGACGCCGAGCTGGCCGTCCGGCGCCTGCGCGCGCAAGTCGAAAGCGCCGCGCTCAGCGTGCTCGATCATGTCGGCCGGGCTTTGGGCGCAACACCGTTCTGCCGCGACAGTCATTTCGCCCGGCTCAGCGCCGACCTGCCGGTGTTCCTGCGCCAGAGCCATGCCGAACGCGACCTGGCCGAACTGGGCCGACAATTGAGTGCAACCCCCGAGGGAGGCTGGCGGCTATGACCCTGCAGCAACCGCAAAACCCGATCCAGGCAACGGGCACGCCGCTGGCGCACTGGCAATCGTCGGCGACCCTGCAGGCGGTGCCGGCCATCACCCATGAGCAATTGGTGCCGCTTGGCAGCCGCCTGGTGGTGGTCGCCCCGCACCCGGATGACGAGGTGCTTGGCTGCGGCGGGGTGCTGGCCGGCATGCGCGGCCGCGAGCAGGAACTGCTGCTGATTTCGGTCAGCGACGGTGAGGCCAGCCACCCTGATTCACGCCACTGGACCAGCGAACGCCTGCGCCAGCAACGCCCACGAGAAAGCGCCGATGCCCTGCGCCGCCTCGGGCTCGACCTGACTCAACTGACCTGGCTGCGCCTGGGCCTGGCCGACAGCGCCGTGGCCAACCATGAACGCTGGCTGGCCGAACGCCTGGTGCAGCTATTGCGCACCAGCGACCGGGTGCTGACCACCTGGCGCCTGGACGGCCATTGCGACCATGAAGCGGTGGGCCGCGCCTGTGCCCGAGCCTGCGAAACCGTCGGCGCGCGCTTGATCGAAGTGCCGATCTGGGCCTGGCACTGGGCCCGGCCGAACGATCCGCGGCTGCCCTGGCAGCGCGCCCACAAGCTGTTTCTCGACCGCGCAGTGCTGGCCCTCAAGCAGCAGGCCGTCGCTGCCCATACCAGCCAGTTGCAGGCCGACGAACAGACCCCGCCGGTGCTGGACCGCGAGGCCCTGGCACGTCTGCTGCAACCTTTCGAACTGGTGTTCACATGAACGTATCGGCAAGCTATTTCGAGCGACTGTTCGAGCAGAGCGACGACCCCTGGGCCTTTCGCACCCGTTGGTACGAGAAGCGCAAGCGCGAGCTGCTGCTGGCCAGCCTGCCACGCCAATACTACAACCGGGTGTTCGAGCCGGCCTGCGCCAATGGCGAGCTCAGCGCCGCCCTCGCCGAACGCTGCGAAAGCCTGCTGTGCCAGGACCTCAACGCCACTGCCGTGCAGTTGGCCGGTGAACGCCTGCGGCCCTGGCACAACGCCCGGGTCGAGCAAGGCTGCCTGCCGGGCGATTGGCCGGCAGGCGAGTTCGAGCTGATCGTGCTCAGCGAGATCGGCTACTACCTGGACCCCAGCCACTGGCTGGAAGTGCTGGAGCGCGCAGCCGCCAGCCTCACCTGCGACGGCGCCCTGCTGCTATGCCACTGGCTGCACCCGATCGACGGCTGCCCGCAAACCGGCCATCAGGTCCATGAACTGCTGGCCGAACGCTTGCCGCTATACCGCAGCCTGCGCCATGAAGAGGCCGACTTCCTCCTTGAGTACTGGTGCATGCAGCCCTGTGCCATTGACCTTGACGAGCCTTGCCTATGATTGCCGTGATTGTCCCCGCGCATAACGAAGAACACCTGCTCGGCCGCTGCCTGCACGCCCTCGGCCGCGCCGCAAAGACGCTGGCGGCAGTGGGCGAAGAGGTGCAGACGGTAGTGGTGCTGGATAGCTGCAGCGATGGCAGTGAAGCCATCGCCCGTGTCCATGGCGTGAAGGTGCTCAAGGTGCAGGCACGCAACGTTGGCCACGCCCGCCACGCCGGTGCGGCGCTGATGCTCGAGCGTGGCGCACGCTGGTTGGCGTTTACCGATGCCGACAGCTGCGTGCCGGCCGACTGGCTGTTGTGCCAACTGGCCTTTGCCGCCGACGCGGTGTGCGGCACCGTGCATGTCCAGAGCTGGCAGGCGCATCAGGGTGCGGCGCTGCGCGAACGCTACCTGGCCCACTACCAGGCCCGCGAAGGCCACCGGCATGTTCACGGCGCCAACCTCGGCATCTGCGCCCGCGCCTATGAAAAGGTCGGCGGCTTCAAGGCACTGGCGCTGCACGAGGACGTGCAACTGGTCAACGACCTGCAGCGAAGCGGCGCGCACATCGTCTGGACTGCTCGCAACAGCGTGTCCACCAGCAGCCGCCGCGACTGCCGGGTGCGCGGCGGCTTCGGTGACTTTCTCAACAACCTGGGCGGCCAGGTCTGAACAGAGAAACCTGTTAAACGTCCCGCGCACTTCTTCACAAATGCCCTCAAGTTAATCATCAGCCTGGTTCTTATGATGAGACCCGCTTGATCAACCACGAGGGAGAAACACCATGGATGTCAGTTGGCAGTATCTGAGTACCCCGGCCGCCGATTATTTCAACGAGGTACTGCAGACCACACCTGCCCAAGTCAAAAATGACATGAGTCATATCTTCAAGAGTCTTTCGGCAAAGGCTGGCCCCGGCTGTGTCTTCAGTGTGGAAAAACAACAGGCCTTTGTGCTTGAAGGCGCTACCGGCTATGCCGACATCGAGAAGCAGAGCCCTTTGAATGCCGACTCGGTGTTCAACCTCGCCTCGGTGTCCAAGCAATTCACGGCCTTCGCCATTTACTTGCTGGCCCGCGAGGGCAAGTTGTCGCTGGATGACTCCATCCGCCGCTACGTGCCGGAGCTTGGCCGTTACGCCGACCCGGTGACCCTGCGCCATCTGCTGCACCACACCGGTGGCCTGCCCAGCTACGAGGAGGCAGCCCAGGCGCAAGGCATCACCGATACCCAGCCATTGACCGAGGCCCAGGCACTCGCCTTGCTGGCAGCCCAGAAGCAGGCGGAATTTGCCCCCGGCACACAGTTCTCCTACAGCAACAGCGGGTACTTCATGCTCTCGCTGGTGGTCGAGCGCGTCAGCGGCAAGAGCATTCGGTTGTTTTCCCAGCAGGCAATCTTCAAACCGCTGCAGATGAACCATACCCGGATCGTCGACAAGTACCCGCTGGATTTCGCCGTGGTGCGTGGCTATACGCGCCCGTTTTGGGGCCCGGTCAAGTTGTACGAGAGCCCGTGGGAGGTGACCGGCGATGGCCAGGTGCATTCCACCGTACGCGACCTGATGAAATGGGGAGCCAACCTGCACAGCGGTAAAGTGGGAGGCCCCGACCTGCTGGCGGTGATGTCCAGAAGCGGACCGCGGGTGGCAAAAGACCATGAGGATTACGCCATGGGTCTGTCGCCCAAACTGTACAAAGGCACGCGCCTGGTCGAACACTCGGGCGGCTGGGCCGGCTATGCGACGCAATTCATGTACTTCCCGGATGCGCAGACCACCATTGCGGTCTTGTGCAACGAAGAAGACATCAGCGCAGCCAATTACGGCAGAAAAATCGCCGACGCTTTAGCGGTCGAAAAGTGGACCCATCCCCTCTAGGCAAGCCTGCCCACCTTCTGTTGCGCCCCTGAACGCAGACGTGCCATGCCACGTGGCAGGTCTGCGCCGCTTGCGAAAAACATAATAACCGTTATGATCTTTTCCGTTACGCCGTTTTGCCCCTGTACAACGGAGAACGCCCTTGAGCCCTGATCTGAGATTTGCCCGCGTCGGTCGCGCCACCCTTGCCTATGAAACGCTGGGGCCTGAACACGCCCCGCCCGTACTGCTGATTCACGGCCTTGGCCAGCAACTGACGGGATGGCCCTACGCGCTGGTCCGCAGCCTTGTTCAGGGCGGATTTCGCGTGATTCGCTTCGATAACCGCGACATTGGCAAGTCCAGCCGCATGCAGGGCAAAGCGCACCTGACCCGGCATTACCTGTGCGCTCAGCTTGGCCTGGGCAGTTGCCCGCCCTATACGCTGGAGGAAATGGCCCACGACACGCTGGGCTTGATCGACAGCCTCAAACTCGGCCCGGTGCATCTGGTCGGGGCGTCGATGGGGGGCATGATTGCGCAGCTTGTCGCCGCCCGCTTTCCGTGCGCCGTACGGTCACTGACCTCGATCATGTCCAGTTCCGGCGACAGGCGCTTGCCCAAGGCCCGCGCCGATGTGCTCAGGCTGATGCTCAACCCTCCCCGCACCCCCTCGTTGCAGCGCGAAGTCGACTACAACGTCCAACTCTGGGAACTGATCGCCAGCCCCGCGCACCCGACAGCTCGCGAAACACTACGCGCCCGGGTTGAAGATGACCTCAGGCGCAACGCGCCAGCCGCCGGCGGTATCGAGCGACAGTTCGCCGCGATCCTGGCGTCGGGATCGCGTGTGCCCTTGCTGGCGCAGATCACCAGCCCCAGCCTGGTACTGCATGGCCTGGAAGACCCGCTGATACCGTTCGAAGCCGGGCGCAGCACCGCCGAGCACATACCCGGCGCGCAATTCGAAAGCATTGCCGGTATGGGGCACGACCTGCCACCGGAACTGTTGCCGGCGCTGGCTCAGCGCCTGCTCAGGCATTTTCGCCAGGCCTCCCGTGCACGCCTGCCCTGCGTCGATTTGCGTACAGCCCCTGACCTGCAACCAATAAACCAACAAACAGGAACACGACCATGAAGGTAATTGCACTGGGAGGCTGTGGCCATATGGGCCGGCACTTTGTCGACACGGCGATCAAGCTCGGCGCCTTTTCCTGGCTGACGGTAGCCGACCGTGACGGCGAAGAGGCGCGGCGCTACGTGACCAGCCTGGGACGGGCGGATGTCGATGTACTGCAGGTCGATGCGCGCAATCCCGAAGCCCTCACCCGGGTCTTGCGTGATTACGATGTCGTGGTGTCAACCATCGGGCCTTACTACCTGTTTGGTACTACGGTGTTGCAATGTGCCATCGATGCAGGCTGTCACTACATCGACATCTGCGATGACCCCGAACCCACCCTGGCAATGCTCGACCTCGATGCGCGTGCCCAAGCCGCCAATATCACCGCCATCGTCGGCATGGGCGCCAGCCCCGGCGTGGCAAACCTGCTGGCCAGCAAGGCCATCCGCCAGGTCGACGCCCCGCATCGAGTGGTCACCACCTGGGGCAGCGCTTCGCGCGCCAAGGAAGCCGCCAGTCACGATACTGACATGGGTGCGGCACTCGATCACTGGGTCGAACAACTGACCGGCAACATTCCGGTGTTTCGCGGTGGACGCATCGCCAGCGGCCTGCCGTTGACCGAAATCGACCTGATGGTGCCCGGCGTCGGCGCAGTGCGCGCCCATACGGTGGGGCATCCGGAACCTGTGACCTTGCCGAGCACCTTCGCCTCGATCCGTGAATGCACCAATGCAATGGTGTTGTCCAACAGCCTGCTCAGCCTGCTGAAACTGATTCAGGCCCGTGTCGACAAGCGCGGCCACAGTGTCAGCCAAGCAGCCTCGCAATTACGCAAAGTCGCGCTGAACAACGACCTTTCGGGCTTGAGCCTGGCTGAATCCATGTCCCTGCTGGTGGGTTCGGTAAAAGAAAGCCTGTTTGGCCGGCGCTACATTCCAGCAGAAATGTCAGCTATCGCCGAAGGCCTGCGCCAGGGTCGGCGCCATGTCTGCAGCGCCTGGCTCAACGGCGAAATCCCCGGCGGGATGGGGCCCAACACCTGCATACCGACAGCGGTTGCCTTGCTGATGCTGGGCCGGGGGCAAATCAGCCGCAAAGGGGCGTTTGCCCCCGAGGCCGGTATTGACGCCGACCAGTTCTTCACCCTGCTGCACCCCTTCATCAAGGCCGCTGACAGCAGCCAACCGGTCATCACCCTGCGCGAGGCGGTACTGTGAACGCGCGGTCGGCGCAACTGCCTTTGACCCGGGAACGCCGCGCCACCCTGGGGGAACTTGAACAGTTGTTGGGGCAGCCGGTGCAAGCCTATGTCTGGGCCTTTCGCAAGATCCACCCTGGCTGGCTGCTGTTCGCAAGCTTCATGACCTCGCAGGTGATCAACGAAATCATCATCTACGAGCTTTTCGAAGCGCGTGGCCGCTACGGCATCGAGCGAACCCTGGTGGAAATCGTTTCACCGCTGCTGCTGTGGTTTCTGCTCGACACCGCCATCCAGTTCATCTTGACGGTTGCCGGGCGTGGCCATCGCCTGCTGGTGCAAAGCCGCGACGGCGAACTGCTGGTGTTTCATCGCCGGCTCCTCAGCGCCCGGCCCGAACGACTGGAGCGGCGCATCTGCGGCTCGTTGGCGCTGGACGCGAAGCTGATGGGCTTTGCCATAGATCGCCTGGACACCAGCATCGGGCGGTTTTACGTCTGGGGCCGCTGGCGCGATGTGCGGCTGCTGGTACAGCCTGCTACGCAGGCAAGCCATGCGCACGCCTGACCCCTGCCCCTCATTCCTGCGGCATGAGAAACGCCTCGAAATGGCGCTTGACCAGCATGCGCTGCTGCTGCGCGAGCAAGCGCTGGCTATCGATGACTCGCCCGACGCCCAGGCCATCGGCCAGGGCGATCATGGCGTCAGCTTCCAGGCTCAGGTCAAGACCGTCCCGAATGGCTTTTTGTGCCTGCAACCGGGTCAGCTCGTCGACCAGGGCGTTGCGCATGAAGCTATAGCGTCGCTGGTGCTCCATGCCGAGCTTGTCGTTGCCCACCGAGGTGCGCAGAAACGCCAGCCAGATACGCCAGGCGGTTTCACCCTCTTCATCGAGCGGCAACGACGCATGCAGGATGCACTCCAGACGGGCAATTCCCTCCACCCCTTCGAGGCGTTGGGTGACCTCTTCGACCATACCGCTGATCAGGTGATCGAGTGCGTACAACAGCACTTCGTCCTTGGTCCTGAAGTAGTGCACGACGGCGCCGGTGGTGGCCTGCAGTTCGGCGGCAATCTCGCGGATGGTGACGTTCTCGACCCCAACGCGAAGAATCGCCCGCCAGGTGGCCTCCAGCACCTCCTGACGCTTGCGTTCATTGTTGGAAACCGCAGCGCCCGCCTTGCGTCGGGTGCGGGTCGGGGCTTCTCGGGATATCGCCATGGGCAGTGATCTCGCTGTTGGCAGGTTCGATTCTGCACACATCATAACAATGATGATCAAAAAATAAGATGCTCGATAAGGGAGAACGATGTGATCAATCAACCAAGACCCACGCTTTCGACGGCCCTGGACGCCGAGGTAATCATCGTCGGCACCGGCTTCTCCGGGCAGTGCATGGCCATCAAGCTGCGCCAGGCGGGTTTGCGCTCGGTTGTGCTGCTGGAGCGCGGCGCTACGGTGGGCGGCACCTGGCGTGACAACCATTACCCCGGCGCAGCCTGCGACATCCCTTCGCACCTGTATTCCTTCTCGTTCATGCTCAACCCGCACTGGTCACGCACCTATCCGGGCCAGGCCGAAATCCTCGCCTATCTGCAGGCCAGTGCCGAACGGAACGGGTTGCTCGAACACACGCGTTTCAACACCCTGGTCAGCGCTGCAACCTTTGATCCTAGCCGCCTGATCTGGCAGGTAGAGACCAACGCTGGGCCACTGCGCTGCCGGTTTCTGATCCTCGGTACCGGCGGTTTGAGCGAACCTGTGATACCCCGCCTGGAGGGCCTGGACACCTTTGCCGGTCGCACCTTTCACTCGGCGCGCTGGGACCACGACTATACCCTGCAAGGCAAGCGCGTGGCGGTGATCGGCAGCGGAGCCAGCGCCATCCAGTTCGTGCCGCGAATTGCCCCGCGCGTCGAGCGGCTCAGCGTGTTTCAGCGCACCCCGGCGTGGATCGTACCGCGCCAGGACCGCCCCTTCGGCACCTTGCGCAAAGCGCTTTACCGCTACCTGCCGGGGGTGATGCGGCTCAAGCGCTGGGGCATTCACTGGCTGAACGAAGTACAGGCCCTTGGCACGGTGGTTGACCCCAAGTACATGGCCCTGGGTGAGAAGATCGCCCTGCAACACCTGCACCGGCAAGTCGCCGATCCCCAGTTGCGGGCCCGCCTCACGCCCAATTATGTAATGGGTTGCAAGCGTATCCTCATTTCGGATGACTGGTACCCCGCCTTGCAACGGGCCAACACCTCGCTGGTGAGCGATGCCATCGAACGCATCACCCCCACCGGCATATTGACCTGCGATGGCCGCTTGCATGAGGTCGACGCGATTATCTTCGGTACCGGCTTCCAGGCCACCGAAGCGCTGTGCAAGCTCAGCATACGCGGGCGACTGGGCCGTGAACTGAACGAGGCCTGGGCACAGGGTGCCGAAGCCTATGTCGGCGCCAGCGTCAGCGGTTTTCCCAACCTGTTCCTGATCACCGGACCGAACACCGGCTTGGGGCATAACTCGATGGTCTTCATGATCGAAGCCAACGTGGCACACATCGTCGGCGCCCTGAAGGCTGCCCGGCAACGCGATGCCCAGGTGGTGGAGGTCAAGCGCGAGGTCCAGGCCCGTTACAACCAGAAGCTGCAGCAGCGCCTGGAAAAATCGGTATGGGTGACCGGCTGCAAGAGCTGGTACCAGGACAAGGCCAGCGGCAAGGTCACCACCCTCTGGCCTGGATTCAGCACTCAGTACTGGGCGATCGCCCACCGTTTCAAGGCTGACGACTACCTGTTGCTGGGGGCGGGGTTGCCTCAGGCTCCTGCGCCCGCTTCACCAAGGTAAGCCTTGATGAAGTCGAGCCAGGCGCGGACCTTGCGCGGCACATGCCGGCTCGACGGATACAGGGCGTACACGCCCTGGGGCGCAAAGCGGCACCCGGGCAGCGCATCGAGCAACTGCCCGCTGGCCAGCTCATCAGCCACCAGCCAGTCCGGCAACAGGGCCACGCCTGCGCCCTGCACGGCAAAGGCACGCAGGATCGAAGCATTGTCGGCGACCAGCAACGGCGTGCCCTGCGGCTCATACACAACCTTGCGCGCCTTGCTGTCGACCAGCGCCCAACGGTTGTTCTGCTCGAAGCGGCTGTGCACCAGTTGCGGCAGCCTGGCCAGTTGCTCCGGGGCACCGATCAGCGCAGCGCCATGCGCCGCCAGTAGCGCCGGCGCCAGCACCAGGCGCACTTCATAGTAAGCCAGGCACACGCCCCGGTAGTTGGAGTCCTGCACCTGACCCAGGCGAATGGCGACATCGAAGCGCTCGCGCACAAGGTCGGCCTGCGTGGTGTGGGTTTCCAGGCGTACGCTCAAGTCCGGGTGCAGGCGGCAGAACGCCTGCAGCGCCGGAGCGAGGACTTTCAGCCCGTACTCAACCGTGGAGGTGATCCGCAGGCTGCCCTGCAGGCCGGCATGCTCGGCGCGCGCTTCATCGATGGCGATGCGTGCCTCTTCAACCACTTGCAGGCAACGCTGGTAAAAGCGCTCGCCTGCATCGGTCAGGGCGATGCGGCGGGTGGTGCGAGTCAGCAAGGTCACGCCAAGTTCCGCCTCCAGCTGCTTGATGCTGAAGCTGACCGCAGCGCGGGTTTGCTGCAAACGCTCGGCGGCGCCGGTGAAGGAGCCGGCCTGAACCACAGCGCAGAACAGTTCGAAACGGTCGAGGCTGACCATGCGGTGCATTCGCCATTGTCAAAATAATTAGATCAATTTGCCGGGTTTACGCGCCTTATTCAAGCACCAGCAAGGCTCTAGACTGCGCCTTTCTTCGGCCCCTCGAATTGCCCATGCCCGATCGCACGAAAGTTACCCTGGTCTATCTGCTGGGTTTCACCCTCGACCTGCTCAACATGTTCGCCCTCAACGCCGCCTACCCGGCGCTGGGCCAGGAACTGCACGCCTCGGTGGCGCAACTGAGCTGGACCAGCAACCTGTACATGCTCGGCCTGACCCTGGTCATCCCGCTGGGCACCTGGCTGGCCACACGGCTGGGTGAACGGCAGACGCTGCTGCTGTCGCTGGCCCTGTTCGGCCTCGGCTCGACGCTGGCTGGCAGCGCTGGCTCGATCGAAAGCCTGCTTGCCTGGCGCCTGCTGCAAGGCCTGGGTGGCGGCCTGTTGATTCCGGTGGGCCAGGCCATGGCTTATCGCTTGTATGCGCCTGAGCAGCGCCACCACCTGACCTCGCTGGTGATGATGGTCGCCCTGCTGGTACCGGCCTTGTCGCCGGCATTGGGCGGGGTGGTGGTCGATCAGGGTTCGTGGCGCTGGATTTTCTTTGCCATGCTGCCGCTGACGCTGATGACTGGCGCACTGGTGCTGGCCTGGCTGCCGGCAAACCAGCCGTTGCCGGCGCCACAGCCGATGCTCGACCTACGTCTGCTCAGCCAGCCGCTGCTGCGCACGGCGATGCTGATCTACCTGTGCGTGCCGGGGGTGTTCATCGGCGCCAACCTGGTGGCAGCCTTGTACCTGCAACAGCGCCTCGGGCTGAGCGCCACGGCCACCGGCGCGCTGATGCTGCCCTGGTCAGTGGGCGCCTTGGGCGCGATTGCCTTGGTCCGCTGGCGCTTCAACCTGACCGGGCCCAAGCGCCTGTTGATCGCCGGGATGCTGATCCAGTGCGCCGCCCTGCTGTGGCTGGCCTTGCCCTGGGTTGCCGGGCATCACGCCTGGCTGGCGGTGATCTTTGCCCTGCTTGGCCTTGGCAGCAGCCTGTGCAGCAGCAGCGCGCAAAGCCTCGCGTTCCTGGCCATCGCGGCGCAGCAGATGGGCCAGGCCAGCGCCTTGTGGAACCTCAACCGCCAGTTGAGCTTCTGCCTCGGTGTCGCCGTGCTCGGCGCCGTGCTCAATCAACTGCTGCCCGGCGTACAGGCTTTCCAGCACACCTTCATCCTCGCCGCGCTGCTGACCCTGCTGCCGCTGGCGATGGTGTTGAAACTGCCTGGGGCTCGCGCCCTCGGGCTTACCAGCGCAACCACTTGAGCCCTGCCCATGAGCCAAACCCATCCCGCTTTCAAAGAAGTTATCGACGCCCACGTGGCGATCCAGCAATGGCTGTCCGGCACGGCCCCCGCCGCTGAGCTTGACCCGTTGATGGCACGCTTCAGCGCCCAGTTCTCGATGATCAACCTGCCCGGCCAGGTCGTCGATTATCGGGGCCTGCAGCGACTGTTCGAACACGCCCACGGCCAGCGCGCCGGGCTGGAAATCAGCATCGATGAGCTGCAGCTGATCGCCGAAGGGCCGAGCCTGAGCGTGGTCGGTTATCGTGAATGGCAGGTCGATGGCGCAGGCAATCGCTCGCTGCGCCGCTCGACCGCGGTGTTCGAGCGCGATGACAATGGCGCCCTGTGCTGGCGCCATCTGCATGAAACCCCGGTGAGCGGCTGATCAGGCCTTTTTGCGTGGTTTACTGGTTCCAGCGGGCTTTTTCGCCGCTGGCGCCGCTTTCTTCGCCGCCGGTTTACGTCCACCCAGGCTGCGTTTGAGCAGTTCGGTGAGGTCGATGATATCGGCGCTCTTCTGTTCGCCTTCGCCCTCCGGCGCCTCGACCGTGGCGATCTTGCCCTGGCTGGCCTTCTCTTCGACCAGGCTCATGATGGTGTCCTTGAAGTCGTTGCGGTAGTCCGCAGGCGTCCAGTGCCCGCTCATGTCCTCGACCAGGCGCTTGGCCATCTGCAGCTCGCGCTTGTCGATGCTCGAATCGCGCACGCTGGCATCCAGCTCCAGGCTGTCCAGGCCACGCACTTCCTCGGGCCAGCGCAGGGTGATCATGACCAGGGCGTCCTCCAGCGGGCGCAGCAGCGCCAGGTGCTGCTGGGTGTGCAGCACCACCTTGGCCAAGGCAACCTTGCCCGTGCTTTCCAGGGTCTCGCGCAGCAAGGCATAGACCTTGCCGCCACGCCGGTCGGGGCTCAGGTAATACGGGGTGTCGAACTGCTGCAGGGGGATTTCGTCACTGTCGACGAACGAGAATATATCGATGGTCTGGGTCGCCTCGGGGCGGGCCTTGCGGATCTCCTCCTCGCTGATCACCACGTACTGACCCTTCTGGTACTGCACGCCCTTGACGATATGCTCGCGGGCGATTTCCTTGCCGGTGACCTTGTTTACCCGCTTGTAGCCCACCGGTTCCATGCTGCGTTCATCGAGCCAATCGAAGTCGACCCGGTCGCTGCTGATCGCGGTACTCAACGACACCGGGATATGCACCAGGCCGAAGCTGATGGCACCTTTCCAGATGGCTCTGGCCATGACGTTCTCCCACTGGCAAGTGAAGGGCCCTTTGTCTGTCTGACTGCGCCGGGCCGTGAAGGTTTGCCGCCGGCCCCGACCGACGGTCCGCCAGCTCAATAAAACTGAACTCGACGAAAAGGCGTTTGCCCAGCAGATGATCAAGGATCACACTAAAGCCAATCAGCACCTGCTTGATCTGGCCAAGCAACTGCAGAACGCGCACCGCAAGAACTGAAGGAGGCTCCTGGTATGAGAAAGGTCAACCCGGCCTGCCCGACCTGCCTGCAGATCGACTTCGTTCAGGACACGCTGTTCGGTCCGGTAGCCCACAGCGCCGAATGTGAAGTACAACTGGCGCCGCTGAACATCAACGGCTTGCCCGGCCTGCGCATGCAAGTGAGCGCCCCGGTGCCGGCCAAGCTCGAACGCTCGCACAGCGTGGCGTTTGTCTGGGAAGGTCGTACCTATCGCGCAATCGTCCAGTATCACCGGCGCTGTGATGACGGCGGTTTGCAGTTGCAGCTTGAGCTGCAATAAGTACCTGTGGGGGCGGCGGTGCGACGATTCGAATTGAATCGCGATGAGGCCGGTGAATCCACAGACAGGAGGTTGTCAGTACAGGCCCTATCGCGGGTCAAGCCCGCTCCCACAATGGATCGGTGTACACCGCAATAGGGAGAGGTGTTTCCAGCCCTGCTTAACCGGAGGTCACCATGAGTACCCATCTGGTTCAACTCTTCACTCACCCTGACGATGCCTGGATGGAAATCCGCCAGGAAGAAGAACTGCACCCGCGCCACTACCTGCCGCACCTGCTGCTGATGGCGCTGATTCCCGCCCTGTGCCTGTTCATCGGGACCACCAGTATTGGCTGGAGCCTGGCCGGGACCGAGCGCGTGCGCCTGAGCGTGGCCAGCGCCGCTGAGCTCGGGGTGCTGCTGTATGCCGCGAGCGTAGTCGGGGTGATGATCATGGGCGGGTTCATTCGCTGGATGTCGCGTACCTTCGATGCTCGCCCCAGCCTCAACCAGTGCATCGGCTTTGCCGCCTACACCGCCACGCCGTACTTCGTCGCCGGTGTCGCCGGGCTCTACCCCGGGCGCTGGCTGGCGCTGATCGTGCTCGGTGCGGCTTCGGCCTATGCGACCTTTTTGCTGTACGTCGGCCTGCCGACCTTCCTGCGCCTGCGCAAGGAAGACGGCCTGCTGTACTCGACCAGTGTCTGGGCAGTAGGGCTGCTGGTGCTGGTGACCATCCTGGTGGCGATGATCCTGTTCTGGTTCAACGTCCTCAGCCCTGAATACCTGCGCCCGGCCAGCCTCGGCTGAGCGCAGGCACACGGTATTTCAGGCAAGTGCCTGGGGCTTGAGCGGAATCTGGCTGCGCCCCAGGCGCTGTTCTTCACGTACTTGGGCAACCAGGACGGCCAGTTCGTGGCAGGTGGTCAGGCTGTGCACCTTGATGCCAGTGACGGTCAGGCAGTCGCCCAGGCTATCGCCCTGGCCCACTTGAATGGTCAGGTGCTCGCCATCGGTGCAGGACACAACGCTGTGCTCAGGCAGCAATGCCTGTTCGATCATATGACACAACTCAAGGGTGGAAACGCCAATCAGTGACATGCTGCGATCCTCGTGTCGGAGGCCCCGACTATTCAGTTAGTACCCCATCGGCCCTCGATGCCAATTGAAATTGCTGATGCCGCGCCGCTTCCCCATGCAGGGCAGCAATGATCAATCGCAAGGGCTGCGGCGCAGGCGGACCGTTCGTCCCGCCACGGCGAAATATTTCAAACTTTGCCCTGCGCGCCCTCCTCCCAACCTGTGTAAGGCAAACGCCTTGCGAACATTCACAAGAGGAAGAGAATCATGGCTAACAAAGGCACTTCGAATCCCGGGAATTTCGCTAACGACAAGCAAAAAGCGTCTGATGCCGGGAAAAAAGGTGGCCAGGCCTCGGGCGGTACCGCAGGTGGCCAGACCCGCAAGCCTGACATGGACAAAGACCAGGCCCGCAAACCAAGTGGTGGCGGCCGTAGCTGACGGACGAAAGGCCGGCGCACGTCTCGTGCGTCGGTCCCGAGGCACTGCAATGAGCCAACAGGTGATCCACTTTCATTGCCAGATCGATCAGGACACCACCGAGCGCTTTCGCGATCGGTGCCTGCAAGCCGTCGACGAGGGCGCCACTTCGTTGCTGCTGTTTTTGTCGACCACCGGCGGCAGCACCAACTTCGGCTTCTCGCTCTACAGCTTTCTCAAGTCCTTGCCGGTGCCGTTGTGCGCGGTCAATGCCGGCAACATCGAATCGATGGGCATCATCATGTACCTGGCCGCCGCCGAGCGCGTCGCCGCCCCCCATTCACGCTTTCTCATCCACCCCATGACCTGGCACTTCAGCCAGAGCGCGGTGGACCATTCGCGCCTGCGCGAATACCTGTCGAGCCTGAACAACGACCTGGAGCGCTATGTGCGCATTTTCGAGCTGGAGACCGCCCAGGCCGAACGCAAGCTGGACATCTTTCATTGCCTGTCGACCGAAGAAAAGGTCATCCCCGCCTACGACTCGCTGGCCTACGGCATCGCCCATCGGCTGGAGCAGGTGGTGTTCGAAAAGGATGCCCGGCACCTGACCATCAGTGGAACGCACTGACGGGGTGAAATCCGATGGAATTTTTCCGCAGGCGCAGCACTCACTAGAGGCATTGAAGGGATTTTCTTGGTCACTGCTCTGTAAGGATCTTTCAAGGCCCATGAACAACGCAAAACTGTTCGTCATCGACTACCAGCTTCACGGCGATCACAAGTCCTTCATCATCCGCGCCGAGACGATGGACAACGCCGAAGCCTGGCACTGGGCAAGTTGCGACGCCGGTGTCGGTCGCATCGGTCGTTATGGCCGCGAGAAAGTGAAGAAAGTCAGCAAGCCCCTGGCCGAGCGCTACGGCATCACCGATGTGAAGTGGCGCCAGTCCAGTTGAGTCAATTCAACGACGCCCACAGGTGCTGGGCCGCATAGGCGCGCCACGGGCTCCAGGCCTGAGCGCGTTGCGCCAGTTGCGCCTGCGGGCCTTCGAGCAGGCGCAAGGCCTTGATCAAGGCCACGTCCCCCAGCGGCAACGCATCGGCCGCGCCCATCTGACGCAAGGCCAGGTAGTGGGCGCTCCACGGGCCGATGCCGCGCAGGCGGCACAGGCGCTGGACCCAGGCTTCCAGGTCGCGCTCAGGGCGGAGCAACTGCGGGTTGTCCAGCAGTGCCCGGGCCAGGGTCGACAAGGTCGCGGCCCGCGAGCGCGGCATGCCCAGGCCACTAAGGTCGGCAGCGGCGATGGCTTGCGCTCTGGGAAACACATGGGTCAGACCCGACACGGCCTGAAGCGGCGCCGACAAGGCCTGACCATAGCCTGCGACCATGCGCCCGGCCAACGTGATGGCGCCGGCGACGCTGATCTGCTGGCCAAGCACCGTGCGCATCGACTGCTCGAACGCGTCCCAGCCTCGCGGTACGCGCAGGCCCGGTCGACGGTCGATCAGTTTTGCCATCAGCGCATCGCTGCGCAGTTGCCGTTCAATCCTGTACAGGTCGGCATCCAGATCGAACACCCTTCGCACCCTGGCCAGCAGGCCCGCCAACGACGCAGAGCCAACACCCTGAACCGTGACTTTGAGCCGATGACCACAGGCCTGGCGCACCTGGACGAGCCCCTGGCGATGGCCCTGGACGACGCTGCGTACATACCCGCCCGCCTCGACCTTCTCGACGCCGGCAATCGCCCGCGCAGCCAGAAACCCCAGCAGCGCGGGCCAGTGCAAAGGCGGCTGATAGTGCAGCCAGAAATGGATAACGGTGCCGGGGCGCACGGAGCGCCGATGGCCATGCAAGGTGGAAGCGGATTTCATCGCTGGATCATCACCTGTGCAGGCATCGTCACGCCAGAAGTTTCAATGAACTTCTGCGCGCTGCAGCGACGGCGGCCGGGCAACGCGAGTGCCCGGCCTTTGATCAGTGAGCGGCGTTACTTGCCGTTGTTGAGGGTGTTGTAGCTGGTGATCAGGTTACGGTAGTCCGGGATGTGGTTGGAGAACAGCGTACCCAGGCCTTCGATGTCGTTGCGCCAGTCGCGGTGCAGCTCACAGGCCAGGCCGAACCAGGTCATCAGCTGGGCGCCGGCTTGCGACATGCGGTCCCAGGCCGAGTCGCGGGTCAGGGCGTTGAACGTCCCGGAAGCGTCGGTGACCACAAACACCTCAAAGCCTTCGGCCAGGGCCGACAGCGCCGGGAAGGCCACGCACACCTCGGTGACGACGCCCGCGATGATCAGTTGCTTCTTGCCGGTGGCCTTGACTGCCTTGACGAAATCTTCGTTGTCCCAGGCGTTGATCTGCCCAGGGCGGGCAATGTACGGCGCGTCGGGGAACTGCTCCTTGAGCTCAGGCACCAGCGGGCCGTTGGGGCCGGTTTCGAAGCTGGTGGTGAGGATGGTCGGCAGCTTGAAGTACTTGGCCAGGTCACCGACCGCCAGCACGTTGTTCTTGAATTTGTCCGGGTCGATATCCCGTACCAGCGACAGCAGGCCGGTCTGATGATCTACCAGCAGGACCGCAGCGTTGTTCTTGTCCAGGCGGACGTAGGGCTTGCTCATGGTCTAACTCCTTGCAGTGGTAAGCCGGTGCCGGGGCACCAGGGATGTGGAATCAGCGTTGGGAATCCAGTTGTTCGTGCTCGTTGGCCACTTGCTGCGCCTTGAGGTAACTCTCGATCAGCAATTGATAGTGCGGGAACACTGCACTGTAGGCTTCGGCCCACTGTTGGGCGTCAGCACGGTTCCAGCTGCGTTGGACTTCCGAGCACACTGCGGCGGTGTCCATCGGCACCACGCCGGCCTGCATCACCCGGGCCAGGGTGATTTCCTGGGCCATCTTCGAATAGGTGCCGCTGGCGTCGATCACGGCAAACACCTGGTAGCCTTCGGCGACTGCGCTGATGCTCGGGAAAGCCATGCACACGCTGGTGATGGTGCCGGCGATGATCAGCTGCTTCTTTCCGGTGGCCTTGACCGCTGCAACGAACTCGGGATTGTCCCAGGCGTTGATTTCACCTTTACGGGCGACGTACTTCGCATGCGGCGCGGCTTCGTGAATTTCCGGGATCAGCGGACCGTTGGGGCCTTGCGGCACAGAGGCGGTGGTGATCACCGGGATGTTCGCCAGGCTGGCGACCTTGGCCAGGGTGATGGCATTGGCTCGCAGCTCCGTCATGGGCATGTCCTTGACCGTCTGGAACAGGCCGCTCTGATGGTCGATCAGCAGCATCGCGGCATTTTCAGGATCGATCCGCGGGACCTGGCCGTTGAAGTTGGCAATGTTGGCGAATGTACTCATGACACGTTCTCCTCGATGTCAGGTTGCAAGTCGTGCTTGCAGCCAGGGTCGACGGCTGCCCTCCTGGGCGACCGCCGGGTTATTGAGCGTAGTTCTAGTGACGCGGACCGCTGGGCCCATTCATCTGGCCGAAGCGCCCGGCACGAAAGTCGTCAAAGGCTTCGGCGATTTCGGCGTCGCTGTTCATCACGAACGGGCCGTAACCGACAATCGGCTCGTCCAGCGGCTCGCCACTGAGCAGCAGCACCGAGACATCGCTTTGCGCTTCAAGCAGCAGCTCGTCGCCGGCGCGGTCGAACAGCACCAGTTGCGCGGCGCCAACCTGACGCTCGCCGTTGACCAGCAACTGGCCGCGCAACACCACCAGCGCGGTGCTGCGCCCGGCAGCGCTGGGCAGGCGCACCGGCGCGCCGGCCTTGAGCTGCAGGTCCCAGACATCCATGGGCGAAAAGGTCTGCGCCGGGCCCTGGTGGCCGCGGAACGCGCCGGCAATTACCCGCAGGCTGCCGGCACCGTTGCCCAACGGCACCACCGGGATGTCGGTGCTGAGCAGGGTCTGGTAACCGGCCGGCGCCGATTTGTCTTTGGCCGGCAGGTTGACCCACAGCTGGACCATTTCCAGGGTGCCGCCCTTGGCAGCGAACGCTGGCGAGTGGAACTCTTCATGGAGAATCCCGCCGGCCGCGGTCATCCACTGCACATCGCCCGGGCCGATCAGGCCGCCAGCGCCCGTGGAGTCGCGGTGTTCCAGTTCGCCCTGGTAGACAATGGTCACGGTTTCGAAACCGCGATGAGGGTGCTGGCCAACCCCGCGACGCGCCGTGGTCGGGGCGAAGTCGTGGGGGCCGGCATAGTCCAGCAGCAGAAACGGGCTGATGTGCTGGGCCAGGTTGTCGTAGGTAAACAGGCTACGGACCGGGAAGCCATCACCCACCCAGTGTGGGTTTGGGCTGCTGTAGACGCCTTGGATCTTTTTCATGAGATGCCTCCTCTCGTGTATGGATATACCTTACGAGCGCAACGACATCGGCGGTAGATCGGTTAAACTGCCTTCAGCGTTCCATTTGGAGAACACTGGTGGAAGACCTCAACGACCTTTACTACTTCGCCCAGGTAGTCGATCACGGCGGCTTTGCCCCGGCCGGCCGCGCCCTGGACATGCCTAAATCCAAGCTCAGCCGGCGCATCGCCGGGCTCGAGGAGCGTCTGGGGGTGCGCCTGATCCAGCGCTCGACCCGGCACTTCTCGGTGACCGAAATTGGCCAGGCCTATTACCGCCATTGCGTGGCCATGCTGGTGGAGGCCGAAGGCGCCGCCGAACTGATCGAGCGCAACCGCGCCGAACCCCAAGGCATCGTGCGTTTGAGTTGCCCGACGGCGCTGCTGGATTTCTGGGTGGGGGCGATGCTGACCCGCTTCATGGTCCAGTGCCCGCTGGTGCAACTGCATATCGAAAGCACCAACCGCCAGGTCGACCTGATCCAGGAAGGCATCGACATCGCCCTGCGCGTACGGGTGCCGCCGCTGGAAAGCAGCGACCTGGTGATGAAGGTACTGGCGCGCAGCACCCAGTACCTGGTGGCGGCACCGTCCCTGCTGGAGCGCTTGCCACAGCGTCCGGTGCCGGCGGACCTGAGCACCCTGCCCAGCCTGCACTGGGGTTACCCGCAGCGCGATTACCACTGGCACCTGCTCGGCCCCGACGGCGCCCGCGCCAGCCTGCGCCACAACCCGCGGCTGGTCACCGATGACCTGATTGTTTTGCGCCAGGCGGCGGTGGCGGGCGTGGGGGCGGTACATCTGCCGCTGGTGGTAATTCGCGAAGAGCTCAATGCCGGACGGTTGGTGCAAGCCACGCCGAACTGGGCGCCAGAGTGCGGCGTGGTGCACGCGGTGTTCGCTTCGCGGCGCGGGTTGCTGCCGTCGGTGCGCAGCTTGCTGGACTTTCTCGCGGCGCAGTTCGAGGCCAGTGACATAGCCTGACTGCGCCGAGCCCGCGATGCTTTCAGGGCTCCAGACCAATTCCGCGTAAAATCACACTGGTTACCGTCTGCACCGCCCGCTCGAACTGCAGCTCCGACAGCGGCTGGTGATCGTTGAGCAGGCCCACCTGGTGGCTGAAGTCGGCGTAGTGCTGGGTGGAGGCCCAGATCATGTAGAGCAGGCCCGACGGTTCCACCGGCAGGATTCGCCCATCGTCGATCCACTGGCGGATCTTCGCCTCTTTCATCTTGGCCCAGTCGTACAGCGGATCGTCCAGCGCCGCACCGAGGTTCGGCGCACCATGGATGATCTCGTTGGCCCAGACCTTGGAGCCATGGGGCCGGGTCCGCGAATGGTTCATCTTGGCGCGGATATAACTGCTCAAGACGATGCGCGGATCGTCATACAGCTCAAAGCACAAGGCATCCTGCTTCCACACATCGAGCAGGCCGAACAACACCGCCTGGTACAGCTCGGCCTTGGTGCTGAAGTAATAGTGCACGTTGCTGCGCGGCAGTTGCGCAGCCTCGGCAATGTCGGCCATGGCCGTGCCGGCGAAGCCTTTTTCAGCGAAGACCTTTTCCGCCGCCAGAAGGATGTTGTCAACGTTGCGTTGACGAATGCTGAGCTTGTGCTGGGCCATGGGCGAATCCGTTGCGACTGACCCTGCAAGGCTACCACTGCCGGGACATTCGTGCGCTGCAAGCAAAAAGCTTGTGCCGCAACGGGCATTTTTCTGCGCGCGCACAGTCGCAATACTGCACGTCTTGTTTATCAACGTCCGCACTGGAGGAACCCGCTCATGACTATTCCCGCCCTCGGCCTTGGCACCTTCCGCCTCAAGGATCAGGTGGTGATCGATTCGGTGGCCACCGCCCTGCAACTCGGTTACCGCGCCATCGACACCGCGCAGATCTACGGCAACGAAGCCGAAGTCGGCCAGGCCGTGGCCACCAGTGGCATCCCGCGTGGCGAGCTGTTCATCACCAGCAAGATCTGGACCGACAACCTGGCCGCCGACAAGCTGATCCCCAGCCTCAAGGACAGCCTGAGCAAGTTGCGCAGCGACTACCTGGACCTGACCCTGATCCACTGGCCGTCGCCCAAGGGCGCGGTCGCCGTCAGCGAGTTCATGGGCGCCCTGGCCGAGGCGCAACAACAGGGCCTGACCCGGCAGATCGGCGTGTCCAACTTCACCATCGAGCTGCTGCGCCAGGCCATCGATGTCGTCGGCAAAGACGCCATCGCCACCAACCAGATCGAGCTGCACCCGTACCTGCAGAACCGCAAGCTGGTGGACTTCATGCACAGCCAGGGCATTGCCGTGACCTCGTACATGACCCTGGGCTACGGCAAGGTCCTGCAAGACCCGGTGATCCAGCAGATTGCCGCGCAGCACAACGCCACCCCGGCGCAGGTGACCCTGGCCTGGGCCATGCAGCTGGGCTATGCGGTGATCCCGTCCTCGACCCGGCGCGAGAACCTGGCCGGTAACCTCAAGGCCCGCGAACTCAAGCTCAGCGATGACGACATGGGCAAGATCGCCGCCCTCGACAGCGGCCTGCGCCTGACCAGCCCCGAGAGCCTGGCACCAGCCTGGGACTAACCGCGGTCAGTGCAGACCTGGGCCAGTTTCAGGTACTGCAGGTTGTGTTGCTGGCCAGCGGAGTCGACGTAGACCATGCTGGCCAGCACCACATCGCAGGTATCGCTTGCCGGTTCGCTCAACTGCAGCACCCGGGCCACATCCAGGGGCATGCCGTAGTGGTAGACCGGGGCCGGTGTGGCGGCCTGGGCCGTCGCCGCCAGCAACAGGCTCAGACCCAGCAGATAACCCAGGCTCATGGTAGTTCTCCTGTGCACGCAAGCGGTTCGCCGCGGTACCGGCGAACCTCGACCTATTGAGTGTGGCGCGCGGCGGACAAAGGCGTTGCGCCAGGGGATCAACGGCGCCGAATCAGGTAACCTGAGCGGCAGACCAACGCCTGCGGATGCCCCCCCGTCATGGAACGCCATATCAGCCTGCAAGGCCGCAAGGGCTTGGCCGAGCAGCTTTACCAGCAGCTGCGCGGAATGGGTACCGACCGTGGGCTACATTGAGCGCCTCGTGTACTACGTGAACGCGATCCAGAGCAATGGAACGGTACTGACTCTGCTATTGAATCTGGCCGCCCGCTTGCAGCGTCGGCAACCAGGGTCAGATATGCATTAGCAACTTCAGTAAACCTTCTACATCAGCCAGTGCCGGAGCATGGGCTCCGGCATGACGGCACGATATGGACGCGCAAGCCGCCGAAAATCGCAGGCGCTCGTTCAAGTCTGCGATCCCCAGCATCTGCGCAGCCAGCCAACCGGCCATACAAGCGTCTCCTGCTCCCACCGTGTCTTCCACTTCCACGGCAATAGCTGGCTGTTCGAGCTGGCTGTCCGGGGTGAGGAGAATCATCCCGTGTTCCCCTCGGGTAAAAAGGATGTGTGCCTGAGAATTCAGGGCACGCAGCTCATCCATTGCCTGGTATTCGGTCAGCCCTGGATAAATGTGCCGGAGGTCTTCGTCGGAAAGCTTGATCATGTCAGCAAGGGTGGTCATCGTAGTGAAGGTCTGCTCCCGATAATGGCGATCCATTAACGTGCGCCAATTGGGATCATAGCTAATCCGTTTACCGGCTCCCTTGGCCTCCTGAGCAATTTGAACCAGCCTGTCTGCGAGTGGTTGTCGAGCCAAACTGATGCAACTGAAGTGACACAGCTCTGCTTGGTTGATCCATCCTTCGGGCATCTGATCTGGATCAAAAAAAAGATCGGCATCCCCTGCAAAAAAGTAACGTGGAGGACGGCTCGATAGAACAATCGCGACCAAAGGATCTCGATCTACCCGTTGGATGAAATTCATATCTAGCCCTGCAGCTTTCGACTGCGAGACTATCTCGTCGCCCAGTGAGTCTTTGCTCACTGCCCCAGCAAACGCGCTGCTAACCCCCAAGCGACTTAGTGCTCGTGCAACGTTCCAAGGAGCACCACCTGGGTAGCCCTTCCACTGTCCAGGGGGGCCTTGGACAAGGTCCGTCAGGGCTTCGCCAAATACGACTGCGCGAGGCAATACCATCGTCATTTCCTCAGTTCTTTATCGTAGGGATAACTGCAGGCTGATCAGCTTTGACCGGTAAACAATGACTCAATACACAGGGTGAAGAGCCCGGTTCGATGCGTGAAGGCGTGGTGGCCGACGCGTTCAAATATTAAAACCAGGTTTCCATCTGAATACCGTATTGCCATACACCTCCGGCGTTGAAGTCCGTCTTGCCGAAGTTGTCTGTGGCGCTGTATCTGTCCAGATCCGAAGACCAGTTCATGAGACTTGCGAAGACTCGCAATTCGGGACGTGTGAGAAGGTCTCCAACGTCAGGTTTGAATGTCGGGGCAACCGTGAATTTCCAGAAGTTACCGTCGACCGCATTACGTTGCCTATAGCCCTTGGGATCGAGGTCCATGGTTTGCCAGCTTATTTCGTAGGCCATCTCGAAATTGCTGTTGATTTCATTGGCCAAGCGCACGTTCAGGGTCATCCAACGGTAGTCGTCACCCTTGACGTACCTGTCCTTGCTTTGTTCGGCCAGCACGCTGGGACCGATGCGCCAGCCAGGTGCAATGGGTGTCTCACCGTAAAGCGCCAGACGCAAGGCGCGGGCATCGTCGATCAGTTCGCCATCCGAGCCGATATTCTTGACCTCTGCCCCCAGACCTTGCCCATAGAGCAGTGCCGTTTTGAAGAAGCCTTCCCTGCCGAGAAAGTTTTTCTGGTGATTGGCCAGCATGCTGTGCAAGCCTGAATCCGCAGGCGTCAGGCCCGCTTCATTGCTGCGGGTGCCAATGTCGTTTTTCTTTGAGCCCATGGCATTGAACATCCACTGCCACTGACCATTATCAAAGAACTGGTTAGAGGTCAGGATGTAGCTTTCCACATCGGCGTTGATACCGCCTTCACTGAAATCCCCGTAGTTACGCCCGATCAAGGAATAATTCGAGCGCCAATTGTTGTTCATCTGCATATCGTAGATTCCCCCCCCGGTGCCCGCCAGATAGACGACGTCCGAGTCCAGCCAGTGGATGTCGAAGTTATCCCTGTCGAATCGCTTGCCTGCCCACAGGGTGGCGTTCTCAAACACTGAATTACCCTTGAATGCAGCGAGATGGTCGAGCTCTGCAAATACCTGACGCACGTTCAGGTTACTTTCATCGGCCGTCCAGTCGTTGGAGCTTTCCACTCCATCGGCGATGGAAACCGTGAATTTGGAACGGGTGCCGTTTTGCGCATAGGCTTCTTTCGAGAGGTCTATGCGCATGTAGGTGTCGTCTTCGTTACCGAGTCGCCCGACGGCCCCGCCGACCGAACCGGCAGGGGTTGTATAAGGGCCACCACGACCACCGCCAAGTCCATCGTTGATCAGCAGCCCGGAACGGGCGTAGCCCTTGAAGCTGAAGCCGTCAGTAAGATGTCCGCTGCTGCCCTGCTTCTCCATGCTTTGCTGACGGGCTTCCAATGTTGCCAGCCGGGCATCCAAAGTGGGCGCCGCAATCGCTGTCGAAGTCGAAGTCGACGCAGGCGGCAAGGTGGGAGTTGCAAGTTTGAGCTGCTGCAGTTCCCTGGCGAGTGCTTGGGTCTGCTGTTCGGCTGCGGCTGCACGCTTTTCCGCTGCACTGGTACGAGCTTCAAACGCGGCCATGCGTTCTTCCAGAGTCGCGGCCTCAGAGGTCGCAGCCGATGTGCCGAGCACACCTGCAAATAGCCAGCTTGATGCTTTGCGCATGTGGGTTTCCTAATCTTGTTTTTATTGTTTGCTCCTGCGGCCAGCCCTTTCTTCGTACGTCTCGAATTGTCGATATTGACGAAAAAAAGGATGCCTCATCGCAAATACGCTGCTACATTTGGCAGTGTTAACGTTAACTTTTCTAAAAACAAAAATAAAGGGTACTCAATGAAACAGCTGAAATCTCTGCTTCCAGCAGCACTCATTACCCTCTGCGCCGGACTGCCATCCGCCTCGATCGCAGCAGATTTGACAATTTCGTGCGGTGCGGTGGGTGCGGAGTTAGCACTCTGCAACGAGGCTGTCCAGGCATGGTCGAAACAGACCGGCAATAACGTCGAGGTGGTTTCCACGCCTAACTCGGCGACCGAGAGGCTGTCGTTCTACCAACAGATCCTCAGTGCGCAGTCCACCGATATCGACATCATCCAAATCGATATGGTGTGGCCGGGGATGCTGGCCAAACACCTGATGGATCTGCGCGAGGTGCTTCCTGCCAACGCTACCCAGGGCTACTTCCAGGCACAGGTGGATAACGCCACGGTGAACGGGCGGCTGGTGACGATGCCATGGTTCACCGACTCGGGCCTGCTGTATTACCGCAAGGACTTGCTCGAGAAGTACAACCAGCAGGTTCCCCAGACCTGGGAGGAAATGACCGCTACCGCCAGAAATATTCAACAGGCCGAGCGCACTGCTGGGAACGCCAATGCCTGGGGCTACATCTTTCAGGGACGCGCCTACGAGGGCCTGACGTGTAACGCGCTGGAGTGGATCAGCAGCCAGCCGGAAGGCGGACTGGTCAACCCACGCGGTGACATCGTGGTCAACACTCAGGCCTCAAGAGCGGCTTTGACTCTGGCGAAAAGCTGGGTGGGAGACATCTCACCGCGAGGCGTACTCAACTACACCGAGGAAGAAGGACGTGGCGTATTCCAATCGGGAAATGCGTTATTCATGCGTAACTGGCCTTATGCCTGGGCCTTGGTACAAAGCCCGGACAGTGCCGTAAAAGACAAGGTCGGGGTCGCCCCCCTGCCCCGTGGCGGCATAGCCGGAACCCATGCCTCCACCCTCGGTGGGTGGGGCCTGGCAGTATCGCGTTACAGCGCCCATCCAAAACTTGCCGCAGAGTTAGTGAGCTACTTGAGCAGTGCCCAGCAGCAGAAACATCGTGCTCTGGTCGGCGCCTATAACCCGGTTATCGAGTCGCTGTATCAAGATCCCGACCTGCTCGCGGCAATGCCTTATTACAGTCAGTTGCATAGCATTCTCAAGGATGGGGTGATGCGCCCCGCCTCAATAACCGCCGATCGCTATCCACGGGTCTCCAATGCGTTCTTCGATCGAGTGCATGGCGTGCTGGCGGGCGAGCAGCCTGTCGATCAGGCGCTGAGCGAACTGGAAAGTGAGCTCACTCGCATCAAACGTCGGAGCTGGTAAGCCACAAGGAAGGAAATCGCCATGCCTGTCTCTACTACCCATGCCCCCCGTGAGCAGGTCCTGCTCACTCGGGAAACGCCTGTACAGCGCCGCCAAGTACGCGCCGCCTGGCTGTTTCTGACACCGATGTTGCTGTGTCTGGCTCTGGTGGCGGCCTGGCCGCTACTGCGCACATTCTGGTTCAGTCTGACTGACGCCAACCTGGCGGATACCAGTGATGGATCCTTCGTAGGCTTGAGCAATTATCTGTTCTACAACGGTTCCAACTGGTCGGGTGTCCTGGTCGATCCTCAATGGTGGAACGCTGTACGCAACACGTTGCATTTCACCGTGGTGTCGGTGGGACTGGAAGTCGTCCTGGGGTTACTGGTGGCGTTGCTGTTGAACATCAAGTTCACCGGCCGTTCCTTGGTGCGTGCGCTGATTCTGATTCCCTGGGCGATTCCTACGATTGTCTCGGCGAAGATCTGGTCATGGATGCTCAACGACCAGTTCGGCATCATCAATCACATGATGCTGAGCGTCGGCCTGATTGACGCGCCTCTGGCCTGGACGGCAGACGCGGATCTGTCGATGTGGGCGGTCATCATCGTCGACGTCTGGAAGACCGTACCTTTTGTCACGCTACTGATGCTGGCTGCCTTGCAGATGCTGCCAAGCGATTGTTACGAAGCCGCTAGGGTCGACGGCATTCATCCGCTGAAAGTGTTCTGGCGCGTCACGCTTCCACTGTTGATGCCTGCCTTGTTGGTGGCGGCGATCTTCCGCATCCTCGATTCCTTGCGGGTATTCGACGTCATCTATGTGCTGACCTCGAATTCTTCGAGCACTATGAGCATGTCGGTCTATGCCCGGCAACACCTGGTGGAGTTCCAGGATGTTGGCTATGGCAGCGCGGCCTCGACTCTGCTGTTTCTGGTCGTTGCGGTAATCGCCATGCTTTATCTCTACCTCGGACGCCGTCAAATGGAGGTTCGGTCATGAGCCTGCGCCTACTCAAAAAAACGCTGTTACGTCTCGGGTTCTGGTGTCTGATCGGGGTTTTGCTGCTGTATGCGGTCTTCCCTTTCTACTACGCCATCGTGACTTCGCTAAAGCCGTCTGGTGCCTTGTTCAAGGTGAGCTACTGGATCGAAAGCCCCGACTTCTCCAATTACGCGGCGGTACTCCACCAAGCCTCATTCCTGCGAGCGATCGGTAACTCGCTGGTGGTTGCGCTTTGCGTGGTGACCCTGGCGCTGTTCCTCAGTGTGACCGCCGCCTATGCCTTGGGAAGGGTGAAATTCCGTGGGCGTGGCACGGTATTGATGATGGTTCTCGGCGTGTCGATGTTTCCCCATGTTGCCGTACTGTCGGGGCTGTTCGAAGTGATCCGCGCCCTGGGCCTGTACAACACATCGTGGGCATTGATCCTGAGCTACACGATTTTCACCCTGCCGTTCACCGTCTGGGTACTGACCACATTCATGGGCCAACTGCCGCATGAACTGGAAGAAGCGGCAATCATGGATGGCGCTTCGCCCTGGGTAACGCTTACCCGGGTGCTGTTGCCGCTGCTAGGGCCTGCACTGATCACCACTGGTTTGTTGGCGTTTATTGCAGCGTGGAACGAGTTCCTGTTTGCCTTGACCTTCACCCTCACCGACACGCAACGCACGGTGCCGGTCGCCATCGCCTTGATTTCCGGCGGTAGCCCCCATGAGCTGCCGTGGGGGCTGTTGATGACCGCATCGGTGCTGGTCACCGTCCCTCTGGTGATTCTGGTGCTGATCTTCCAGCGCCGAATCGTATCCGGTCTCACTGCCGGCGCGTTAAAGGGTTGATGCCCAACAAGTACAAGGAACAGCATCGTGATCAAATTGAAACTAGACAACGTGAACAAACAACTGGGCGGCATGCAGATACTTCGCGACGTCAACCTGGAGATCGCTGCGGGCGAATTCGTAGTGTTCGTTGGCCCTTCGGGCTGCGGAAAGTCGACCCTGCTGCGACTGATCGCCGGACTGGATTCGACCTGTGGCGGCGACCTGCTGATCGACGGGCAACGGGTCAACGACCTGGAACCGCGTGAGCGTGGCGTCGGCATGGTGTTTCAGTCTTATGCGCTGTATCCGCACATGAGCGTCTACGACAACATCAGCTTTGGCCTCAAACTGGCCAAGACCGAAAAAAGCACCCTGCGCGAACGCGTGCTGAAAACAGCGCAGATCCTTCAATTGGACAAATTGCTGCAACGCAAACCAAAGGAACTGTCTGGAGGACAGCGTCAGCGTGTAGCCATGGGCAGAGCCATGGCACGGGAGCCGGACATTTTGTTGTTCGATGAACCCCTCTCCAATCTGGATGCATCCTTGCGGGTGCAGATGCGCAACGAGATCGCCCGGCTGCATGATCGACTGGGCTCGACGATGATCTACGTCACCCACGATCAAGTGGAAGCGATGACCCTGGCCGACAAAATTGTTGTGCTCAATGGCGGTCAAGTAGAGCAGGTCGGCTCACCGCGCGAGCTCTATGAGCGCCCAGCAAGCCGCTTTGTCGCCGGTTTTCTCGGTTCGCCCAAAATGAACTTCCTGGCGGTGCGTCTGCATGCCTGCGGCGAAAGCAGCCAGGTCGATACCCCCTTTTTGGGTATAAGTTCCCTGCCCTTCGACAGCTCGAACCTGGCGGCAGGCACGCTGCTGAGCATGGGGGTTCGCCCGGAGCACATTTCGCTCAAAGCGGCTGAGGGAGCCGTCGGCATCGTCGTGACCGGGGTCGAATACCTGGGCAGCGAAACGTATGTGCACCTCGAAGCGGGTCAGGACGAGCCACTGATCTGTCGTTGTGAGGTCAACGCCGGATGGCAGGCGGGCGATCGGGTCGAACTGCAGCTGGACATCGACAATCTGCACCTGTTCGACGCCGACGGCACAGCCTTGGAGCGCCACCCACAAGCCATTGAAAACCTGCCGAATGATATCTCTCTGCGCTCCGTCCGAGCTCACGCCCTATGACCTTGTCCTCGAACAATGTGAGCGATCCAATGTCTTCTTCCCTTGACCTTGCGCAGCGAGCACTGAGTGACGGCCTGTCTCGCGTCATCCAGGATTATCGACCCGGTTATCATATCGCCCCCCCGGCGGGCTGGATGAACGACCCTAACGGGGTGGTGTACTTTCGTGGCGAATATCATGTTTTCTATCAACACTACCCCTTCGAAGCGAAATGGGGCCCGATGTATTGGGGGCATGCCAAGAGTGCCGATCTCGTCCATTGGCAACATCTGCCCATTGCGCTGGCACCCGGCGATGACTTCGACCGCGATGGTTGTTTTTCCGGTAGCGCGGTGGTGTGTGGAGATACCCTGGCACTGATCTACACCGGGCACACCTGGCTGGGGGAAGTGGGTGACGAACGCTCGATCCGTCAAGTCCAGTGCCTGGCCACCAGTATCGACGGCATCCGGTTCGTCAAGCAGGGCGCAGTCATCGAGACCGCGCCGCACGACACGATAATGCACTTTCGTGACCCCAAGGTATGGAAAGAGGATGACTATTGGTACCTCATTGCCGGCGCACGTCTGGGCGATAGGCCGCTGCTCCCGCTGTACCGTTCCACGGATCTGCACGTCTGGGAGTTCCTTAATTATGTGTCTGGTGGCACGGAGGGCGATGGCTATATGTGGGAGTGCCCGGATCTGTTCCGACTGAACGGATCCGATGTGCTGCTGTACTCCCCTCAAGGCATGACACCCCAAGGTTACGAACGGCTCAACAAGTACCAGACTGGTTACCGAGTGGGTCGACTCGACAACGAATGGCACTTCACTGGCGGGCCTTTTATCGAGCTTGATAACGGCCACGATTTCTATGCGGCGCAAACGCTATTGACCGCCGATGGTCGGCGCCTTGTGTGGGGGTGGCTCGACATGTGGGAAAGCCCTATGCCAAGCCAGCCCCATCACTGGTGCGGCATGCTCGGATTGCCACGCGAACTTGAATTGTGCGCAGATCGCCTTTGTGTGTATCCGGCACGGGAGCTCACCGCTCTGCGCAAGACGCCATTGCCGAGTACGCCGTGGTGGGAGACGTCGGGAACCCGGTGGGTGCCGCACGTGAACGGCGATACGCTCGAAATCCATGTGCACTTGGATTTGCTCGGCTGTACCGACGGCCACTTGGGAATCGCCTTGCGCTGCAGCGACGATGGCGATGAACAAACCCTGCTCTACTACGATGCGGCGCTGCAGCGTTTGGTGCTGGATCGCAGCCGATCGGGTGCGCAAGTCACCGGTCATCGCAGCGTGTCGATAGACCCGCAACAAAAGTTACTGGCACTGCGTGTGTTCCTCGATCGCTCGTCCATTGAGGTGTTCGACGAAAACGGGCGCTTCAGCCTCAGCAGTCGAATCTACCCACAGCCCGATAGTCAGGGGGTGAAGCTTCTTGCAAGCGGGTCTGGCGGGCGTGTCTCGATTCCCAGGGCATGGCCTCTCGCCTCGGGATGGCTATGAGCAGCGTCATTCTAGTCGTGAAAAACGCGGGCCATGTGTCATGATCCTGCGTCAACCTGACCGGTTTCACCTCGCATGACTTCAGTAAAAGACGTTGCACAGCTGGCCGGCGTGTCCCTGATGACGGTTTCTAGAGCGCTCAACAATCCGGAAAAATTGAGCCCCGAAACCTATCAGCGGGTACGTCGCGCCATTGATGAACTGCAATTCGTACCGAGCCTGTCGGCGCGCAAGATTCGCGGCGACAACCTCCAGACACGAACCATCGGTGTATTCGCGCTGGACACTGCGACCACACCGTTCGCCGTCGAGCTGCTGTTGTCCATTGAACAGACCGCGCAGAAAGCCGGCTGGAATGTCTTTATTCTCAACCTGCTAAGCAACCCGCCCACTGACCAGAATATCGACCTGATGCTATCGCACCGTCCCGACGGGTTGATCTTCAGCGCCATGGGGTTGCGCCAGGTGTGCATTCCCGAGCGATTGAAGAGCAAACCCCTGGTACTCGCCAATTGCCTGGCTGATGATAGTCAGCTGGTCAGTTATGTGCCAGACGACGAAAAGGGGCAGTATCGAGCCGTACATCACGCGTTGAACCACGGCTATAAGCGCCCTCTGTGTATCAATTTGCCAAAACAGAGTCTAGCCTGGGGTCTGCGACAAAAAGGCATGGAGCGTGCCTGCCAGGCATTCGGACTGGCTCCTGACGCGCTCCTGCAATACGACCTTTCCGATCATGACGCCTATGGTGAAACCGCAGCCATCCTCGACCGGCACATCATTGATGGTCGCCCCCAATTCGACATTCTGATCTGTGGCAACGACCGTATTGCCTTTTGTGCCTATCAGCTATTGTTGGGCCGTGGCCTGAAGATTCCCGACGATGTCGCTGTGCTCGGCTACGACAACATGATCGGTATCGCTGAGTTGTTCATTCCGCCGCTGACCACGGTGCAACTGCCATACTACGAGATCGGTCGTAAGGCTGCCCGGCACCTGATCGAGACCCTTGAGGTATCGGGAGCTCAGCCAGTTGATTGTCCATTGGTGGTCAGGGCATCACTATAAGAATTAGTTAATTTGTCCGACGCGTGCACGAGGTCTATGCCGCGCGTCGCGAACGCATTCTGGCGCCCTTCCATGCCCGGGTGCCGGTGCGCCAGGCCCTGGGCTGATTGGCCTCCTGACAAACGACCAAATTGGCTATTCGAGCTCGCCGGGCCTTACGGTAAGGTAGCGCCATCGCCGCCTGTCGTGGACCTTACCGGAGAGCAACAATGAGCAATCGTATCGAATGGGCCAAACACTCGCCTGAGGCCTACAAGGCCATGGTCGGCCTGGAAATGGCCCTGGGCAAGTCGGGGCTGGAGAACTCGCTGCTGGAGCTGGTGCGCCTGCGCGCCTCGCAAATCAACGGCTGCGCCTACTGCGTCAACCTGCACGCCAACGATGCGCGCAAAAGCGGTGAAAGCGAAGCACGCCTGCAGACCTTGAGCGTGTGGGATGAAACCGAATTCTTCAGCCCGCGTGAGCGCGCCGCCCTGGCCTGGGTCGAAAGCCTGACCCGCCTGCCCGACCAGCGCGCCCCGGAGCACCAGTACCGCGCCCTGCTCGAGCACTTCAGCGAAGCCGAAGTGGTCAACCTGACCCTGGCCATTGCCACCATCAACGCCTGGAACCGCTTTGGCGTCGGTTTTGCGATGATTCCAAGCTGATCAGCCCGCCGGTGTCGGCATCACCGGCGGGGTGTATTGCAAGGTGGTGCCAAGAATCCACAGCAGGAACAGTACCAGCGGCACGTGCACCAGCAACTGCACGAACGAGAAGCCGATCAGGTCGCGCGCCTTGAGCCCCAGCACGCCCAGCAGCGGCAGCATGTAGAACGGGTTGATCAGGTTTGGCAGCGCCTCGGCGGCGTTGTAGATCTGCACCGCCCAGCCCAGGTGATACTGCAGGTCATTGGCTACCAGCATCACGTAGGGTGCTTCGATGATCCACTTGCCGCCGCCCGAGGGGATGAAGAAGCCCAGCACCGCCGAGTACACGCCCATCAGCAAGGCATAGGTGTCATGGGTGGCAATCTGCACGAAGAAGGTCGAGATGTGGTGCGCCAGGCTTTGCGCATCGGCACCCTGGACCTGGGTCAGAATCGCCGCGATCGAGCCGTACAGCGGGAACTGGATCAGCACCCCGGTAGTGGTCGGCACCGCACGGGCCACCGCATCGAGGAAGCTTCGCGGACGCCAGTGCAGCAAGGCACCGGCCATGATGAACAGCAGGTTGTAGGTGTTCAGCCCGGAGATCGCGGTGATCGCAGGCTTGGTCGAGAACTCGTTGTACAGCCAGCCAGCCGCCAGCGCCACCAGCAGCAGGATCAGGATCGGGCTGTATTCCAGCCACTCGCCCGGGCGGGTGCGCTGGGGGGTTGGCGGTGCCGAGAAGCTGGGGTCAACGCCACAGGCTTCGGCGCTGCGGGCGCTGCCTGGGCCGGGCGCAGTGGCATAGGCCACGACCAGCGAAACCACCACCAGCGCTGCGAGCATCACCCCCGACTGCCAGAGGAAGATGGTCTCGGTGAACGGGATCACCCCGGTGATCGCCAGAATCGACGGCGGCAGGCTGGCCGGGTTGGCCTGCAACTGCGCCGCCGAAGACGACAGGCCCAGGGCCCACACCGCGCCCAGGCCCAGGTAAGCGGCGGCACCGGCGGCGCGGTAGTCCATTTTCAGGTCGGTACGCCGCGCCAGGGCGCGCACCAGCAAACCACCAAACACCAGCGACAGGCCCCAGTTGAGCAACGAGGCGACCATCGAGATCAGCGCCACCCAGCACACCGCCGAGCGGCCATTGCTGGGGATACGCGCCAGGCGGTCGATCAGCTTGACCGCAGGTGGGGAACTTGCCACCACATAACCGCCGATGACCACGAACGCCATCTGCATGGTGAAGGGGATCAGGCTCCAGAAACCGTCACCGAACGCCTTGGCGGTGTCGGTGGGCTTGCCGCCCATGGCGATGGCTGCGACCGACACCAGTACCACGGCCAGGGCGGCGAACACCCAGGAATCAGGGAACCAGCGTTCGGCCCAGTTCGAGCAACGCAGGGCAAAACGGGCGGAGCGGCTGTCTTGGATATCAGCGGCCACGGGATCTTCCTTTTATTGGTTTTATAGGAACGGCACAAGGCCCCATCGCGGGGCAAGCCCGCTCCTACAGGTATTTGTGGGAGCGGGCTTGCCCCGCGATGGGGCCCGAAAGGATGACTCAGAACGTCATTTCTTTAACATCATCCGCCACGATCAGCTTGCCAGCGGTCTTCTCGATGATCTCTTCAACGCTCACCCCCGGCGCCGTCTCGCGCAGGATGAACGCGCCGTTTTCGATCTCAAGGTATGCCAGGTCGGTGAGCACCTTGCGGATACACCCGGCACCGGTCAACGGCAGGCTGCAACGCGGCAGCAGCTTGGACTCGCCGTCCTTCGAGGCGTGGGTCATGGTGACGATGATGTTGTCGGCACCGGCCACCAGGTCCATCGCCCCGCCCATGCCCTTGACCAGCTTGCCGGGGATCATCCACGAGGCGATGTTGCCTTCCACGTCCACTTCAAAGGCGCCGAGCACGGTGAGGTCGACGTGACCGCCGCGGATCATCGCGAAGGATTCGGCCGAGTTGAAGATCGAGGCGCCGGTGCGGGCGGTGACGGTCTGTTTGCCGGCGTTGATCATGTCGGCGTCCAACTGCGCTTCGGTGGGGAATTCCCCCATGCCCAGCAGGCCGTTTTCCGATTGCAGCATCACGTCCATATCGGCCGGGACGTAGTTGGCCACCAGGGTCGGGATGCCGATGCCGAGGTTGACGTAGTAGCCGTCCTTGAGTTCGCGGGCTACACGTTGTGCCATTTGTTCGCGGGTAAGTGCCATGCTCAGGTTCTCTATTGTTGTTCTGCGGTCGGGTCAGGCTTTGACGGTGCGTTTTTCGATACGCTTCTCGAACGTGCCGACGATGACCCGGTCGACATAGATGCCCGGGGTATGGATCTCGGTTGGCAGCAGCACACCCGGCTCGACGATCTCTTCGACCTCGACCACAGTGATCTTGCCGGCGGTGGCGGCCAGCGGGTTGAAGTTCTGCGCGGTGTTGCGGTACACCACGTTGCCGTAGTGGTCGGCCTTCCAGCCCTTGACGATGGCGAAGTCGCCGGTGATGGACTCTTCGAGGATGTACTTGCGGCCGTTGAACTCACGCACTTCCTTGCCTTCGGCGACCGGGGTGCCGTAGCCGGTGGCGGTGAAGAACGCCGGGATGCCAGCGCCGCCGGCGCGCATCTTCTCGGCCAGGGTACCTTGCGGGGTGAGTTCCACTTCCAGTTCGCCGCTGAGCAGCTGGCGCTCGAACTCGGCGTTCTCGCCCACGTAGGAGGCGACCATCTTGCGGATCTGGTGCTCTTCGAGCAGTACGCCCAGACCAAAGCCGTCGACGCCGCAGTTGTTGGACACCACGGTCAGGCCCTTGACGCCACGGCGCTTGATTTCGGCGATGAGGTTTTCCGGGATGCCGCACAGGCCGAAACCACCGGCCAGTACCGTCATGTTGTCGGTCAGGCCTTCAAGGGCCTGTTCATAGGTTGCTACGCGCTTGTCCAGTCCGGCCATGCTGATCCGCCTTTTGTAGTTGTTGATCCGACAGGGGTGTCGGCGAGCGTTTCAAGCATCTTCACCCCTGAGCACTTATTTGTTAATTTTGTTTTTATGATCGATTGATTAATTTTTCAAAAGAATAGCCTAGCCCGATGAACGTCAAACAGCTACGCGCCTTCGTCACCGTCGCCAAATACCAGAGCTTTGCCCAGGCTGGCGAACACTTGCACCTGTCGCAGCCGGCCCTGAGCCTGACCATCAAGGCCCTGGAGGACAACCTCGGCGGCGCCCTGCTCAGCCGCACCACCCGCAGCGTCAGCCTGACGCCTGAGGGCGAAGTGCTGCTGCCCTTGGCCCGGCAACTGCTGGCCGACTGGGACAACACCGAAGAACTGCTGCGCCAGCGCTTTACCCTGCAGCTGGGACGAGTATCGATCGCCGCCATGCCGGCCTTTGCCGGCAACCTGCTGCCGGCGGCGCTGAAGGTATTTCGCCAGCGCTACCCGCGGGTCAACGTCACCGTGCACGACGTGATCAACGAACAGGTGCTGGAACTGGTCCGCCACCGGCGCGTCGAACTGGGCATCGGTTTCGAACCTGAAGCCAGCGAGCCGCTGTGCTTCAAGCCGCTGTACCTGGACCGCTTCGTCGCCGTGGTGCCGGCCGACTCACCGTTGGCGCAACAGCCGCAGGTGAGCTGGCGCGAACTGCTGGCCGAAGACTTCATCGCCCTGCAACGCCCCTCGGCGGTGCGCCTGCTGCTGGAGCAACACCTGGCCGCCGAACACGGCAAGCTGGCGGTGGCCTTCGAAAGCCATCAGCTGTCGACCATCGGCCGCATGGTTGCCAACGGCCTGGGCGTGAGCGCCGTGCCGGCCCTGTGCATCGGCCAGATGCAGGAACTGGGCGCACGTTGCGTGCCGCTGGTAGCGCCGAGTATAGAGCGGCGTATTGGCGTGACCCTGCTGGCCGACCATAAACTCTCGGCAGCGGCCCAGGCGCTGCTCGACGTATTGCTTGAACATATCCGCCCACAGGAGGTGACATGCGTACCGTGAAACTTGCCGAACACAACGTCCCGGCCATTGGCCAGGGCACCTGGTACATGGGCGAAGACCCAGGCCGGCAGCACGCTGAAGTTGCCGCCTTGCAGCACGGTATCGAGCTGGGCCTGAGCCTGATCGATACCGCCGAAATGTACGCCGAAGGCGGCGCGGAAAAAGTCGTCGGCAAGGCCATTGCCGGGCATCGCGAGCAGGTGTTCCTGGTCAGCAAGGTGTACCCGCACAACGCCAGCCTCAAGGGCATCCCGGCGGCATGCGAGCGCAGCTTGCAACGCCTGGGCACCGAGCACATCGACCTCTACCTGCTGCACTGGCGTGGCCAGTACCCGCTGGCGGAGACGGTTGAAGCCTTCGAGCGCTTGCGTGCCGAGGGCAAGATCGGCCGTTGGGGCGTGTCCAACTTCGATGTCGATGACCTGCGCGAGCTGTATCAGCTGAGCGGCGATTGCGCGGTCAACCAGGTGCTGTACAACCCGTCCCAGCGCGGCATCGAATACGACCTGCTGCCCTGGAGCCACAAGCGCCAACTACCGACCATGGCCTACTGCCCGCTGGCCCAGGCCGGACGCTTGCTCATGCACCCGACCCTGGCCGAGATTGCCGAGCGCCATGGCGCGACACCGGCGCAGGTGAGCCTGGCCTGGGTGATTCGCCAGGACGGGGTGATCGCCATTCCCAAGGCGGTGGACCTTGAGCATGTGCGCCTGAATGCGGCGGCGGCCAACCTGGTGCTCAGCAGTGAAGACTTGCGCGCGATCGACCGGGTCTTTGCGCCGCCGACGCGCAAGCAGCATTTGTCCATGGTTTGACCTTTCAACCTGTAGGAGCGGGCTTGCCCGCGATGGGCCTCTTCGCGGGGCAAGCCCGCTCCTACACGTGATGCTTTTCAGTGGAAATCCCGACTGCGCACATCCAGCCCCTGCAACAGCGGGCTCAAATCCTCCAGGCGCTGGGCAATCAGGTGGCGCACCCCGCTCTCGCACTCCAGTTTTCCAGTCACCCGCATCAGTTGCGCGCCCACCAGCACCCGCCGTTGACGCTCGGCCAGATCACGCCAGACCACCACGTTGACGTTGCCGAACTCGTCTTCAAGGGTAACGAAGGTCACCCCGCTGGCCGTCCCTGGCCGTTGCCGCCCGGTCACCAGCCCCGCCACGCTGACCCGATCGTTGTGTTCAGCCTGCTCCAGCGCCTGCGAACTGCGGCAACCCAGGGCATTGAGGCGGCGGCGCAGCAAGGTCAGCGGATGCGGGCCGAGGGTGGTGCCGACACTGGCATAGTCGGCAAACATGTCCTCGCTCAACGATGGCTGCGGTAAATCCACCGGCGCTTCCAGCGGGGCCTCGATACCCGCGAACAACGGCAGCTGCGCCTGCACCGCGGCCACGCTCCAGCGCGCCCGATAGCGGTCGCGGGCCAAACCGCGCAAGGCCCCGGCATCGGCCAGCAGCTCACGGGCGCGGGCATCCAGTTGCGCCCGCAGGCACAGGTCAGGAACATCGCGCCAGCCGCGCTCGCCCCGCGCCTGTTCGATCCTCTGGGCGTCCTGCTGACGAAAGCCGCGCACCTGGCGCAGGCCCAGGCGAAGGGCCAACGCCTGCCCTGCCCCCGACTCCAGGCTGCAATCCCAGTCGCTGTGGCAGACATCCACCGGGCGTATCTCGATGCGGTGACGGCGGGCGTCCTGGAGAATCTGGTCGGGGCTGTAGAAACCCATGGGCCAGCTGTTGATCAGCGCGCAGGCAAAGATCGCCGGCTCATGACACTTGAGCCAGCAACTGGCGTAGGTCAGCAAGGCGAAGCTGGCGGCGTGGGACTCGGGGAAGCCATAGCTGCCAAAGCCCTTGATCTGCTCGAAGATGCGTTCGGCAAATTCTGCGCTGTAACCGTTGTCGAGCATGCCCTGGGTCAGTCGTTCGCGGTGCGGCTCCAGGCCGCCGTGGCGCTTCCAGGCGGCCATGGCCCGGCGCAACTGGTCCGCCTCGCCCGCCGAATAGCCGCCGGCAACCATCGCCAGCTCCATCACCTGCTCCTGGAACAACGGCACGCCCAGGGTGCGCTCGAAGACCTGCTTCAGCGCCTCGGACGGATAGCTCACCGGCTCAAGCCCCTGACGCCTGCGCAGGTACGGGTGAACCATATCGCCCTGGATCGGCCCGGGGCGGACGATAGCCACCTCGATCACCAGGTCGTAGAAGTTCTTCGGCTTGAGCCGCGGCAGCATGGCCATCTGCGCCCGCGACTCGATCTGGAACACACCGACGGTGTCGGCGCGGCCGATCATCTCGTAGGTCGCCGTGCAGTCCGCCGGGATGCTCGCCAGGGTCAGCACGCGGCCACGGTGGCGATATAGCAGGTCGAAACAGCGGCGCAAGGCGCTGAGCATGCCCAGGGCGAGGATATCGACCTTGAGCAGGCCGACCAGGTCGAGGTCGTCCTTGTCCCACTGGATCACCGTGCGATCTGCCATGGCGGCGTTTTCCACCGGCACCAGGCTGTCCAGCGGCTGCTCGGAAATCACGAAGCCGCCCGGGTGCTGGGACAGGTGGCGGGGAAACCCGATCAGCTCGCCGGTCAACGCCAGCACCCGGCGCAGCAACGGGCTGTCGGGATCGAAACCGGCTTCGCGCAGTTGCTCCGGTGGCGGCAGGCGGTCGCTCCAGCGCCCGCAGCAATCGGCCAGGGCGCTGATCTGCTGCGCTGGCAAACCCAGCACCCGGGCGATGTCGCGCAGCGCACCAGCGGCGTGATAGGTGCTGGCCACGGCGGTGAGCGCCGCGCGGTGGCGACCATAGCGGCGGAACACGTACTGCAGGACTTCTTCGCGGCGATCGTGTTCGAAGTCGACGTCGATGTCCGGCGGCTCGTCGCGCTCGCGGGACAAAAAGCGCTCGAACAGCAGGTGGCTTTTCATCGGGTCAAGCTCGGTGATGCCCAGCACATAACACACCACCGAATTGGCCGCCGAGCCGCGCCCCTGGCAGAGAATGCCCTGCCCGCGGGCAAAGTTGACGATGTCGTGGACAGTGAGAAAGTAGCTTTCGTAGTTGAGCTCGGCAATCAGTTCCAGCTCATGCTCCAGGGACTGCCGGGCCTTGTCACCGATGCCTTCGGGCCAACGCCAGCGCTGGCCCTGCGCGCACAGGTGACGCAACCAGGCGCTGGCCGTCTGGCCCTCGGGCACCAGTTCGCGGGGGTACTGGTAGCGCAACTGGCCCAGATCGAACTGACAACGCGCGGCAATGCGCAGGCTTTCTTCAAGCAATGCCGGCGGGTACAGCTCGGCCAGTTGCGTCAGCGGGCGCAGGTGCCGCTCGCCATTGGCAAACAGGCGCTGGCCGGCCTCGGCAACGCTGCAGTGATGGCGAATGGCAGTCATGCTGTCTTGCAGGGCGCGGCGGCCACGGGCATGCATGTGCACATCGCCACTGGCCACGGCAGGGATGTCGAGGGTTCTGGCCAGGCTCAGCAACTGTTGCAGGCGCCGTGGGTCATCCGGGCCGCGGTGCAGCTCGACTGCCAGCCACAACCGCTCGGCGAATACCTCGCGCAACCAGCGGCCGCTGGCCTGGTCCGCCTCGGCGCCGTCCGGCACCCACAACGCCAACAAGCCGTCCGGGAGCTTGGCGAAGTCTTCGCGCAGCAGTTGGTACTCACCCTTCTTCGCCCGTCGCCTAGCGACGGTGATGAGCTTGCACAGGTGTTGGTAACCCGTAAGGTTCTGCGCCAGCAGCACCAGCTTGGGGCCGTCGTGCAGACGCACTTCGCTGCCGACGATCAGCGCCAGTTGCGCCGCCTTGGCCGCCTGCCAGGCGCGGACGATCCCGGCCAGGGTGCACTCGTCGGTGATCGCCAGGGCCTGGTAGCCATGCTGGCGGGCGCGCTGGAACAACTCCTGGGCACTGGAGGCGCCGCGCTGGAAGCTGAAGTTGGACAGGCAATGCAACTCGGCATAACCCGGCGTGTTCATGCGAACCAGCCCTGCAGCCACAACCGGCCGTCTTCACCAAGGGTGCGGTAGGCCCAGCCATGCAAACCGCTGGCGGTACGCACCCGGTAGTAGTCACGGCGCACATCGCCGCCATCCCACCAACCGGACTCGATGCGCTCGGCGCCGGTCAACAGTTGCACGCCGATGCCGGGCAAGGCCTGGGGCTCGGCCAGCAGCCAGCCCGGGCGCGGCGCACTCGACACTGGCGGCGCCTGGCGCTGCCCATCACCCGCGAGCCAGGCGCACTCGGGGCGATGATCGGCCTGGGCCGCAAGACCACGCACCGCCTCGTCGCCCAGCCGTGCACGCAGGCGTTCGCGCAGTTGCTCCCAAGGCTGGTTCTGCTGCGGCCGCGGGTCGAACAGCTCGCTGCGTTGCGGCACAAACGCCGGCAGGTCTTCGGCCAGCAGGCGCAGGTTGCGCACCGGTGCGGCGATCTGCAGTTGCTCAAGACGGCCACGGGCCAGTTCGAACAGCATCGACGGATCGCGCTCGGCCGCCAGCAGGCCGACCGGCACGCAGGTGTCGGGCCCTTCGGCATGTTCCAGGTGCAGGGCAAAGCGCTGCACGCCGCTGTCGCGCCCGGCCAGGAAGGCGGCAAGGTCGTTGATCAGCCGGCGCAGGGGGAACAGCAAGGCCTGATGGGATTCGACATCGAAGTTCAGCTCCAGACGCGCATCGAAGCGGTCCGGCGGCAAATAGAATTCAAGGGCCATGGGCCGCCGCCCGAGCAGGCGGTCCAGGTGCAGTTGCACCGGCGCGGCAAAGCGTCGGGCCAGGGCGTCACGGGGCAAGGCCAGGACCTGGCCGAGCTGACGCAGGCCCATGCGGGCAAAGGCGTTGGCCGCCTCGGCAGGCAGGCCGACGCGGTCGATGGGCATCTGCTCCAGCGCCGCGCGGGTTTGCTGCGGGCACGCCAGGGCCAGGCCGTCGTGGACATTGGCCAGCATGCGCGTCGCCACCGGGTTGCTGGCCAGGACGATACGGTGACGAAAACCCAGCGCCTGCAGCTCAGCGCGCAGCCGTGCCTCGAAGGCCGGCCAGGGCCCGAACAGGCCGAGGCTGGACTCGACTTCGAGCAACAGCACCCGTGGGTAATGCAGGCTGACCTGGGAGCTGAAGCGATAGGCCCAGGCGGCCAGCAACTGCTGCAACTGCTCGATGGCCGCCGGGTCGTGCTCGACGCAGGTAAAACTGCCGGCCAGGGCCTGGGCAGTGGTCAGCGACTGCCCGGCGCGCAGGCCCAGAGCGGCCGCCGCCGGATTGACCGCCTGCAAAACCCGGCGCTGGGCTGGGCCGCTGAGCAGCACCAGCGGCGTGTCGCCGTCGTCGCGGGCGCGCAGCACCGCGTCGAGTGCCAGCTGCGGCAGCAGGATACAGGCCCAGAGCATGATCCATCAGCCTCGCCCGGGGCAGGCAATGGGCGTGGCCGGAGCCAGGCCGCCGCGGCACTTGAGCACCCGCCATTGGGCCGGCTGGGCATCGACGGCAATGCGCAGTGCCGCTGGCGACGGGTTGAGCGCGGCCTGGTGCGGGCGACAGGCAAAGGCCAGGGTCTGGCCGCTTTCGGCCGCGACCTGCAAACGGCGCAAGGCGCGATCATCGGCCTTGTGCGGCCAGCACAGCACGGCGCCGCAACTGCCCGAGCGCAAACACTGCTCAGCGGCCCAGAACACCTCACTGGCCCCCGCCTGGACCACCGCCAACCACTGCAGATCGACCCCGGCCGCCTGCCAGGCCGGTGGGTAGGGAATGAACGGCGGCGCAATCAGCACCACCCGCTCACCGGCCTGGGTCAGGCGCGCCAGGCTCGGCCACAGCAGTTGCAGCTCGCCACAGCCTTCGGCCGCCAGCAGCAACTCGGTCAGCGCCCCCGCCGGCCAGCCGCCACCGGGCAGCGCCGCGTCCAGGGCGGCATGGCCAGTGGGCTGCAGGCCCTGGGGCAAGGCCTGCGGCCGCCCCTTCCAGACCCGTTGCTGGTCGAGCAGGCCGTCGAGGCTGACCACCGCGCCCATCAGCCGCGCCTCACCAGGCCGCAGAACACCCCTTCGATGACGAAGTCGTGCTCCGGGCCGACCTCGATGGGGGCATAGGCCGGGTTGCGCGGCAGCAGGCGGTAATGCCCGCCGGCACGTTCAAAGCGCTTGATGGTCACCTCGCCGTCCAGGCGCGCGACGATGATCTGCCCGTCACGGGCTTCGGCCTGCTGCTTGATGCCGACCAGGTCGCCATCGAGGATGCCGTCGTCGATCATCGAGTCGCCCCGCACCTTGAGCAGGTAGTCGGGGGAGCGGCTGAACAGGTGTGAATCGAGCATCAGTTGCTCGTGGATATCCACGTCCGGGCCGATCGGCCGGCCAGCGGCGACCTGGCCGAGCACCGGGATTTCCAGCACCTCGGGGCGGCGCAAGGCACCGGCCAGGCGGATGCCACGGGCCTGGTTGGGGGTGACCTCGATAAGGCCGGCTTCGGTCAGCGCCTGGATGTGCTTGCGCGCAACACTGCGCGAGGCAAAACCGAAGGCCGTGGCGATGTCGGCCAGGCTCGGTGGCTGGGCCTGATCGGCGATGCGCTGACGAATGAAGTCGAGGATAGCGCGGCGTTTGGGCGATAGTTTATTCATGGAGTACATTTGTACTCTTTTCCTACGCATCTGACCAGCCCCGCCGATCCGGTTATCATGACCGGCCACCGCAGCGGAAGCCGACCATGCTTGATGCCCTGTTGTTCGACCTCGACGGTACCCTGACCGATACCGACAAACTCCACCTGCTGGCCATGCAACAGCTGTTGCTTGAAGAAGGCCGGGTGTTCACCGAAGCGGAGTTCGATGCCCACGTCAGCGGCCGGGCCAATGCCGACCTGTGCCGTTACCTGTTCCCGGACCGGCCGCTGAGCGAGCACCAGCGGTTCGCCGACCGCAAGGAGGCGCGCTTTCGCGCCCTGTCGCCGACCTTGCAGCCTACCGCCGGCCTGCGGCGCCTGCTCGAACACGCTGAACACCAGCGCATCGGCGTTGCCGTGGTGACCAACGCGCCACGGGCCAATGCCGTGCACATGCTCGGCGCCATGGGCCTGGAGCAACGCTTTGAACATGTGCTGGTGGCCGAAGAACTGGCCCGGGCCAAGCCCGACCCGCTGCCCTACCTCACCGGCCTTGAGCGCCTGCAGGCGCGGGCGGCGCATGCGCTGGCGTTCGAGGATTCGGTGCCAGGAGTGAAGGCGGCCAGTGGCGCGGGGATCTTCACCGTCGGATTGTCGACCAGCCAGCGGCCCGAGGCCTTGTTTGAGGCCGGCGCGCAGTTGGTGGTGGAGGATTTCGACGATGAGCGCTTGTGGGCGTTGATCGGGCGGATGTCCGGCTGAAAGTGGGAGCGGGCTTGACCCGCGATGAATTCACCACCGTTCATCAGCCCTGCACTCACCCCTGTCGAATTCCCCAACCGACAATCGACCATCAGTACATTCCCCCAGTGGAGCCGTACCCATGGACAACCATCAAAACCCCCAGGTGGTCTCGCGCAGCGAATGGCTCAGTGCCCGCCGCCAGCTGTTGCTGCATGAAAAGGCCCTGACCCATCAGCGCGATGAACTGAGCAAAGCCCGCCGCGCCCTGCCTTGGGTACGCGTCGATCAGGACTATCGTTTCGAAGGCCCCGAGGGCCGCCTGAATCTGGCCGACCTGTTCGCCGGCCGCAGCCAGTTGCTGGTTTATCACTTCATGTTCGGCGAAGGCTGGGATGAAGGCTGCCCGGGCTGTTCGTTCCTGGCCGACCATTTCGACGGTGCCAACCTGCACCTGGCCCATCACGACGTGTCGCTGGTGGCGGTATCGCGCGCACCCTACGCCCAGTTCCAGGCCTTCAGGCATCGCATGGGCTGGAAGTTTCCCTGGGTTTCATCCCATGCCAGCAGCTTCAACCAGGATTTCGGCGTCGGCGGCAAGGGCAGCGACCAGTACAACTATGAGCCGTATTCGGGCGAGGAAACCGAGTTGCCGGGCCTCAGCGTGTTCTACCGCGACGCCGACGGCACGCTGTTTCACACCTACTCAAGCTACGCTCGCGGCCTGGACATCCTGGTCGGCACCTACAACTTTCTCGACCTGATGCCCAAGGGCCGCAACGAGGAAGGCACCATGGACTGGGTACGCCACCACGACCGCTACGAAGGAGCCCCGCAATCGCCCCATTGCTGCCATGAATAGCGGCGCTACCTAGCATTTTTGCCAGTAGTCAGTACGCTCTGGCGGTGTTCGAATGCACCGAGGCCTGTCGACCGGCAGCCCCCCCCCCCCCGGAGGCAGGGCGTATGGAACTGTTCATTGATCACACCGATTTCGAACCCGGCAATGACCCATGGAATGGTTGGCAGAAAGGCCCCAATGGCAGCCTGTTGATGATCAAGACAGAGCAAGGAAATCACTTTGCCGGATTTGAAAACTTTCAGGGCACCCTCAATGGGCGCATCCTCAACAAAACGCTCGAGGGGCTGACACCCGCAACGCACTACACAATCTCCATGCGCGTCAGACGCCAGAAAGACACGTCGATGACGCCCAGCCTGTGGTTCGAATTGGACGGTAATGAACTGGAGGGGCGAATTGCGGTAGTCGACCAGCAATGGCATACCCTTCGCTGGAGCTTTCAGGCCACCAGCATCTCGCATCACCTGGAACTGCTAGGCCGTGATGGCACTGAACAAGCGGGAGGGGATATCAGCTTCGACGATATCTGCATTTACCCCACCACCATCACGGAAAACTTCGATGGCCAGAACACTCAACTGATCGATCCCGGTCAAAGCATCCAGCTGCCAACAATGACCATCACCCTGTTGCAGGGCCATACGGGTATCAAGGCCGGCATTGCGGATTACCCTCATACCATAGACGGACTGCTGGAAGGCCTGGCAATCGTCCTGCAACGCGGCCAAAGCAACCCTAGCTCCGCCCAACGGCTGCGCATCGACCTCACTGTACCGTGCGATAAAATCAAGTTCGCCTGGACCTGGAGACAACGCCCGGGCGAAGTCGAATTTCATGATGAGCGGGGCCAACTGCTCGAGACATTGAGCTTTAGCGGGGAGCCCAGACATCACTGGGTGGAGTACCAAGCCCCTGCCGAGCGCCGGATCGCCTCACTGGTGGTCACTTCGCGCGACTATGCTTTCCTCGATTTCTTCACCTTCACCAGCGCCTGACCCCGTCGGGCTGTATCCGTGCCCGGCTTTGCCCTACAGTAGCGCGCGGAAATCCTCGCGCTACTGTACAGGCTTGCCTCGCATGATCATCCAGCCGCAAAAACCCTCCATTCGCGTTCTGCTGTTTTCGCTCAAAGGCTCGATCATCCCGGCGATCTGGCGCAAGGTGCTGTACACCGTGCTGATCAGCTCGGCGGTGGTGGCCACCCACGGCACCCTGTTCGAGTACAAGGTGATCCTCACCGCCACGCCCTTTACCCTCTGGGGCCTGACCCTGGCGATCTTCCTCGGCTTTCGCAACACCGTGGCCTACCAGCGTTTCTGGGAAGCACGCACGCTGTGGGGCGAACTGCTGATCGTCAGCCGCAACCTGACCCGCCAGACCCTGAGCCTGCTGCCCAACCTCGACGCCAACCAGCGCCGGGCCCTGCTCGATCCGCTGATCGCCTTTGCCTACGTACTGCGTGACCAGTTGCGCGGCGCCCCGGCCTGCGCCGATCGCCAGCGCCTGCTCGACACCCCGACGCGCACCGCCCTGGCCAGCAGCGATGCGCCCGCCAGCCGCCTGCTCGGCCTGATCGGCCAGCGCTTCATGGCCCAGGCCCGCGATGCCGGTGCCGGCGAGGTGATCCAGGCCAACCTCGACCAGCAGCTCAACCGGCTCTCGTACGTGCTCGGCGGCTGCGAGCGGATCAAGAACACGCCCATCCCCTACCCCTACATCCTCATGCTGCACCGCATTGTCCACGTCTACTGCTTCTTGCTGCCGTTCTGCCTGGTCGACAGCATCGGCTGGTTCACGCCCTTTGCCGTGTGCGTGCTGGCCTACACCTTCTTCGGCCTGGATGCCCTGGGCGACCAGATTGCCGACCCGTTCGACACCCAGCCCAACGACCTGGCCCTGGACGCCATGTGCCGCAACCTGGAAATCGCCGTGCGTGAACTGGCCGATGAAGCGGCGCCGGCACAACTGCAGCCGGTCAAAGGGGTTCTGTTGTAAGCGTGGGTGCGTCAGTGCGCGCCGCATAGCGCTGGGCCAACACCGCGCAGACCATCAGCTGGATCTGGTGAAACAGCAGCAGTGGCAGGATCATCGCGCCGATGCCACCGCCCACGAACAGGACCTGGGCCATCGGCACGCCGGTGGCCATGCTCTTTTTCGAGCCGGCAAACAGGATGGTGATGCGGTCTTCGAGGTCGAAACCCAGCCAGCGCCCCAATGCGCTGATGAGCCACAGCACCAGCGCCAGCAGCAGGCAGCAGACCAATGCCAGGCCCAGCAGGCGCGACGGCGGCACCGAATGCCACAGGCCGCTGACCACCGCATCGCTGAAGGCGGTGTAGACCACCAGCAGGATCGAGCCCTGGTCGACGCTCTTCAACCCGCGGGCATTGCGCGCCACCCAAGCGCCGATCCAGCGCCGCGCCAGTTGCCCGGCCACGAACGGCACCAACAGTTGCAGAACGATCTTCAGCACCGCATCCAGGCTCGAACCACTGTCGCCCTCGACGCCCATCAACAGCACCACCAGCAAGGGCGTCAGGACGATGCCGAGCAAACTCGACGCCGCCGCGCTGCAGATCGCCGCCGGCACGTTGCCGCGGGCCAGCGAGGTGAAGGCAATGGCCGACTGCACCGTGGCCGGCAAGGCGCACAGGTACAGCACGCCCAGGTACAGCTCATCGCCCACCAGCGGCAGGAACAACGGCTTGAACAGCATGCCGAGCAGCGGGAACATGACGAAGGTGCAGGCAAATACCAGCAGGTGCAGGCGCCAGTGCCCGGCACCGGCGGCCACCGCCTCGCGCGACAGCTTGGCGCCATGCAGGAAGAACAGCAGGCCGATGGCCAGGTTGGTCAGCCAGCCGAACACCACGGCGCCGTTGCCTTCGCAGGGCAACAGCGTGGCCATGAGGATGACCCCGAGCAGCGCCAGGGTGAAATTGTCGAACAGCATCCGCAGGTACTTCATGGCCGCTCCCGGCTTGTTATTGTGACGCCGCAGACGTTAAGGTCTTTGCCCGACTTTGACTAACGCCAGTACCCCGCCAGTGTCGCCCAAAGGACAACACCCCGCCCTCACCCCGCAGTCATTGGAGCAGCTGACCGAACTGCCGCGCCCGGTGTATGGCCATGTGCAGGCGCTGCCCAACGTGGTGCTCGGCTACCGCCACGCTCATCCGTGGGGGCAGTTGTCCTATGCCATTAGCGGTGTGCTGGAGGTGCACACTGACCAGGGCTTCTACCTGGTGCCGCCGCAGCGCGCGGTGTGGGTGCCGGCGCAGATCCCGCACCGGGTCAGTTGTGCCGACGACACCTGCCTGCGCAGCCTGTACCTGGAGCAAGCACCGGCGAGCTGGAGCGAGCCACAATGCCGGGTGATAGCGGTCAACCCGCTGTTGCGCGAGCTGATCCACACCTTCAGTGAACTGCCTGTGGAGTACGACAGCGATGGCCCTGACGGACGCCTGGTGCAGGTATTGCTCGACCAACTGGACAGCGCCAAACAACAGCAGTTGATGCTGCCCCTGCCCCTAGACCCTGACCTGCGCGCGCTGTGCAGCCACCTGCAAGCGCACCCCGACGCGCCGACCGGGCTGGCCGACTGGGCGCGGCAAGCTGGCGTATCGGAGAAAACCCTGAGCCGGCGTTTTCAACGCGAAACCGGCCTGAGCTTTCGCCTCTGGCGCCAGCGCATGCGCCTGCTCTGTGCGCTGCCTGCCCTTGAGCGCGGCGAACGGGTGACCGACGTAGCCCTGGCCTGTGGCTACGATTCGCTGTCGGCGTTTATCGCCGCCTTCGGCAAGCAGTTCGGCTTGCCGCCGGGGGAGTTCTTTCGCCTGCGCAGCGGCGGCGATCGGTAAGCGCCTGTACATCGAAATCCGCTGGCTAGCCTGATACTCTTGCGCCCATCCGTTTTGCCTCTTGCCAGAAAAGGAGTTCCCATGGCAACGCTCACCGTTCGCGACGAGTCGGTCTCGGGTGAAGTCTTCGACGATTTCGCCCTGCACTTTGCCACCGACACCATCACCGTGCGCCAGTTGATCCGCGAGCGGGTCCACCAGGAAGTCCAGCAGCACAACAACCACACCGACCACAGCCGGCGTCAGCGCCTGGTCAGCCCCGAGCCGCTGGAAGCCGCGCTCAATGGCGAGCGCCCGAGCGAGCGCACAAACATCGACTGGCGCAAGCAGGTCGACATCGCCTGCGACGCCTTCGAACGCAATGGCTTTTTCATCCTCCTCGACGAACGTCAGGCCGAGAGCCTCGACGAAGTCCTGACCATCCGCCACGACAGCGTGGTCAATTTCATCAAACTGACCCCGCTGGTAGGAGGCTGAACCATGGCACTGGAACAACTTCAGGCGTTTCGCCACGACCGCCCGCAAACCGAGCTGGGCCCGGTCGAGCACATCGGCCCGGATGGCTATCCGCTGCTGGCCGGCTCCGAACTGCGCCACGAGCATGAGCTGATCAGCGAGCTGCTGCCGCTGCTGCAGAAAATCCACGGCCGCCCCGACGCCATGGTCTTCGCCTTGAGCAAGCTGCCGGCAATCATGGCCCTGAGCCCTGACCCGGCGTTGCGCACGCGCCTGGTCCTGGCCCTGGTCGAACGGGTGGTAGCCTACAACGGTGAGCTGAGCACGGCCAGTGCCGGCCATGCCTTTTCCCATGTCTTCGACTATGGCGTGCTACCGGCGCTGATGACCTGGCTGATGGAAAACGGCGCCGACGTCGGCCAACTGGCCGAGCCTGTGCTGCAGTGGTTCACCAGCTACCGCTTTGCCTATTACGGCACCCTGCCGACCCTGACCGTGACCGACTGGGTCATCGCGCAAAACTTCACGCAAGTGCCCGACGCGCTGCGCGACTTGCTGATCATGCTGCGCAGCCAGTGCGCTGACCTGGGCCACTACGGCAACTTCGGTGAACAGCTGCTGGCCAAACTCGACCCGCTGCTGGGCAACGGCGCCTGGCAGGTCCTGGCGCCGTGCGAGCACTGGACCCAGCAGGCCCTGGAAGACCTCGAACAGCTGAGCCCCGAAGTGCGCGAAGACTGGTTGACACTGCTGCGCCAGGCCGCAGCGGCAACCTCGGCGCGGCCCTCGGCGAAATGGCTGAAAAACGCCCAGGCACTGCTGCTCAAGGTCGGTGAGGCGCCACTGCGGGCGGCCCTGTTGCGCTGGTTTGCGCGGGTCGATGCCGGGCGCTGCGGCGCACTGCTCAACGTCGGTTGGGAAAGCAGCGATGACCGCGCGCGCATGCACGATGGCAACGCCACGGTGCTGCGCGGCCTGTTGTGGATGAGCGCGCCGTTGGCCGACACTGAACTGACCCGGGCCATCGCCCGCCTGGCCTTGAGCGCCTACCGCAAGGTGCGCGGCATCGGCCCGCGCGCGCCCAAGGTCGGCAATGCGGCAGTGTTCACCCTGTCGTCGATCCCCACCAGCGAAGCAGTCGGGCAACTGGCCCTGCTCAAGGTGCGGGTCAAGTTCGGTACCGCGCAGAAGGAAATCGAAAAAGCCTTCACCAGCGCCGCCCAAGCCCTGCAATTGCCCCGTGACCAGATCGAAGAACTCGGCGTGCCGACCTACGGCCTGGAACAGGTCGGCCTGCGCCGTGAAAGTTTCGATGACGGCGCGTTTGTCGCCGAGCTGAAAGTCGATGGCAAGACCGCCACCCTGAACTGGTTCCGCGCCGACGGCACGCCGCAAAAGTCGGTGCCGGCCAAGGTCAAGGCCGACTACAAGGAAGAGCTCAAGGACCTGCAGGGCGCGGTCAAGGACATCGGCGCCATGCTGCCGGCCCAGGCCGAGCGCCTGGACAGCCTGTTTCTGCTGGAAAAGCACTGGCCGTTCGGCCAATGGCAGGAGCGCTACCTTGACCATCCACTGATCGGCACCCTGGCGCGGCGGCTGATCTGGGTGATCAGCGAAGGCGGCCAGCAGCACGCCGTGGTGTTCACCGAGGACTGCCTGCAAAGCCTCGAGGGCAACACCATCAGCCCTTCCAGCGAGGCCCAAGTGCGTCTCTGGCACCCGATCGGCCGCCCGCTGGAGGAAATCCTCGCCTGGCGCGAGCGCATCGAAGCGCTGCAGATCACCCAGCCATTCAAGCAGGCCCACCGCGAGGTCTACCTGCTAACCGAAGCCGAGCGCAACACCGCCACTTACTCCAACCGCTTCGCCGCGCACATTCTGCGCCAGCACCAGTTCCACGCCCTGGCTGCGGCCCGTGGCTGGCGCAACAAGCTGCGGCTGATGGTCGACGACAGCTACCCACCGGCCACCCGCGAACTGCCGGCCTGGGGCTTGCGCGCCGAGTTCTGGATCGAGGGCGTGGGTGACGACTATGGCGTCGACACCAACGAAGCCGGTGCCTTCCTGCGCCTGAGCACCGACCAGGTGCGTTTCTACCCCATCGACGCCGCCCAGCGCAGCGCCCATGCCGGTGGCGGTGGTTATGCCTTGAACCGCTGGGACAACGCCGTGGACGCCGCACCCTTGCCGCTGGATCAGGTCCCGCCTTTGGTGCTCAGCGAAGTGATGCGCGATGTCGACCTGTTCGTTGGCGTCGCCTCGCTGGCTAACGACCCGCTGTGGGCCGATGGCGGGCCAGACGGCCGCTACCGCGATTACTGGCACAACCATTCGTTCGGTGAACTGGGCGCCACCGCGCAAACGCGCAAACAATTGCTGGAAAAACTGCTGCCGCGCATGACCCGCCTCAAGGACAAATGGACCCTGCACGGGCGCTTCCTGGAGGTCACCGGCAAGCTGCGCAGCTACAAGATCCACCTGGGTTCGGGCAACATCCTGATGCTGCCCAACGATCAGTACCTGTGCATCGTCCCCGACGCCAAGGCGCGGCAGAAAAACACCCCGCAGTACCTGCCGTTCGAGGGCGACAACCTGCTGTCGATCATCCTCTCCAAGGCCTTGCTGCTGATTGACGACGACAAGATCAGCGACCCGACCATTACCCGGCAGTTGGTGTTGAAGTGACCGGCAACTCTGCCCGGATGACCAGGGAAGGAAAGCAAATGACGTTCACCCATTACGCGATGATCGAAGATATTGTGTCCGATGGACCAGATGCCATGGTTGTCCTCGATTGCATCACTGCTACCGCCGCTAAAGAACTGAGTACTCGCAGGTGGGCACAGATCCATCCCGAAGATCAGCACCTTGAAAAAACAATGCTGCTGTCGGTCCACCTGAAAGACCTGATAGGCGCCATGCAAACGAATCAGAAGCAGATCTTCGATACGCCAAAGTTGTGGATCAGCTTCGACCTGCATGACGACCATCAGCCTCTAAACGAAGACGCGATCAGAGCCACGTTTTTCAACCTTGGCGATGAGAACCAGGAAACGCCGCCCAGCTTCGCCTTGACCAATGTCCAAAGTGCATCACCACAGCTGCAACAACTGGCATTCCTCGACGGCCTTTCGGTGCGTCAGACGCAAATTTTCAACACCCTCGAAGCAGCCGCTAGTCAAGCAGGTCAATCACGATGGGTAGTGGCCTACGATGTTGGTCAGGGCAACGCCAATGCTCTAGTCGATAATAGTGGCCACCCCTGCCTGTTTTTTGACCTCGGCTGGCCGACCCGCCCGAACACCCGCACCCGACCATCGCCCCGGCCGGCATTGCTCGCCGCTGAAAGTTGTTGCCGCAGCAGCAGATTTACCGCTCCCGTGGTGCTGTCTCATTGGGACTTCGATCACTGGGCCTATGCTGTGAGTAACATGAACTACAGCAACAGAAACAAGGCCGCAAATATAAGGTTCGACCCGAATGCAATGAATCGGCCGTGGATCATTCCACGGCCACCCGTGCGCCTCAGAGGCAAAGGTCTGGGTCCAACGCATTTGCGTTTCATTGCCCAATTGCGCCAACGGTTGGTCTGGCCAAACAGGCTCCGGCGCGTCGCCTTCAGTGCCGGTGTTATCACGCGTACAGACCCAGCCAGGGACCCGCATGATCGCAACAACCAAGGACTGGCGTGGTTCGTGATGCAGAACACCTCCTGTCCACTGGCTACCCTTCTGCCAGGTGATATTGAATACAGCAAACTTCATTGGCCTACGTTTACGCCTGAACTGGTGTCGCTGGTGGCCAGTCACCATGGTGGATGGGCGGGCATGCCCCCGGCAGCGACAAAATTCGCTCCCGCTCACCTGACACTGTCGGTCGGCCACGACAATGTACATAGCCACCCCAGTGCGGCAGCCATTGGCAACCATTGGTTCATGGGTTGGCCCGACCCTCTCTTTACCAGCAATCGCCCGACGTCCCCAGGCTCGCCACTGACCAATGGCTCGGTGCTGATCCCCCTGTCCCCTTCGGCGCCCAGACCCACATTCAGTTGCCCGACACTGATTGCCAGCCAGCTGGTTCCAACCCAATAACGCTCCATCAGCCAAGGACCGCCCATGATCGCCCAACTGCTGATCTGCGCCAGTGCCGCCATCGTCCTGCTGCTGGGGACCCTGCACCTGGTCTATACCTTCGCCAGCAACAAGTTCCAGCCGCGCGCCCCGGCGCTGGGCGAACAGATGCAAAAAGTCGCCCCGGTAATTTCCCGGCAAACCACCATGTGGCGCGCCTGGGTTGGCTTTAACGCCAGTCATAGCCTGGGCGCCATGCTGTTTGGCCTGGTGTATGGCTATCTGGCCCTGGCGGCGCCACTGGCGCTGTTGCGTGATGGTTTTCTGCTGGGCCTGGGCGTGCTGTTTCTGGCGAGCATGGCCGTGCTGGCCTGGCGTTACTGGTTCAGAATTCCGCTGATCGGCATAAGCCTGTCGCTTCTTTTATTTGTCGGCGCAGTGGTGCTCCAGGCGTTGCCGCTATGAGGCTTTTGCTGCTGAGTCTGTTGCTGATCGGCACGGCTTGCCTGGCCGATGACGAAGACTACCCGGACCCGCTGTACGGCTTCGTGGTCGGCCCTTACGCGCTGATCGGCAAAGCGCCGGACAACGGCGCCAGCTATGCCGGCCGGGCCACGCTGCGCTATGTGGACGGGCAACTGGTGCTGGCAGCAAGCATCGACGGCAAGACCCGCACCGCCATCGGCAACGTCGAGGTCGCGGCCATTGCCCAGGCCAAAGTGCTGCGTTTCACCTGGCCCGGGCACCGCTCGACCTGCCTGATCCACGGTGACCTGGACAACTACGCGCGGCTGACCTGCTACTGGCAGCGCGACGGCGTCGAACACAAGGAACCGGGCATGGAAACCTACTTCCCCACCGCCACCTGGCCGGAGAATCGCCAATGACAATCGAAACGCAACGCCCGAACGTGGTGGTGATCGGCGCCGGTATCATCGGCGCCTCGATCGCCTATCACCTGAGCAAGCAGGCCCAGGTGACGGTGATCGACAAGGGCCGGCCGGGCTTGGGCGTGACATCCGGGGCCTTTGGCTGGATCAACACCACAGCGCCGCAGCCCGGCGAATTTGCTGCGTTGCGTGACCTGGCGATTGCCGAGTATCACCGGCTGCAAGGCGAGCTGGGCACGGTGCCGATCAACTGGATCGGCGCGCTGTCGTTCAGCGAAACGCCCTCGCCCGCTAATGGCGTCGAGCTGATCGGCCCCGCTCGCGTGCAACAGCTTGAGCCGCATTTCAAAGCACCACTGCAGCAGGCGCTGTTTGCTGCGCAGGAAGGCTCAATTGACCCGGTAGCGATGACCCGTTTGCTGCTGGAGCGCGCCCAGGCCAACGGCGCCAACCTGCTGACCGACACGCAGGTGCAGGCGATTGAATGCCGTGACGGCGCCGTCGAGGCGCTTGTCACTGCTAGCGGGCGGATCACCTGCCAACGCCTGGTAGTGGCGGCAGGCACCGAGTGCAAGGCCTTGCTGCAGCCCTTGGGCGTTAGCTTGCCGCTGCACCCGTCGCCATCGATCCTGATCCGCCTGCGGGCGCAAGAACGGCTGGTGAACACACTGATCGCCAGCGGCGAACTGGAAATCCGCCAACCGACGCCTGAGCTGATCCTGGCCGCCGAAGACTACCTCGACGCCGACGGCGAAGACGGCCCCGAGGCCATTGCCCTGCGGGCGCTGAATACCATTCGCAACAGTCTGCACGGCGGCCAGGGCCTTGAGCTGATCAGCACCGAGGTTGGCTTGCGGCCCATGCCGGAGGATCGCATCCCCATCATCGGTACCTTGCCCTCTGTCAGCGGGCTGTACCTGGCGGTGATGCATTCGGGCGTGACCCTGGCGGCGGTAGTCGGCCGCCTGGTCACCCAGGAGCTGATCGACGGCCAGCTGGCGCCCGAGCTGGAGGGCTGCCGGCCTTCGCGTTTCAGCCTGTAGCGGCCTTCAGTAGCCAGGTTTTGAACGCTGTCATCGCCGGGCTTTCGGCTTTGGACTGCAGGCGCGTCAGCCAGTAGCTGCCGGTGCTGAGGCTCAGGTCAAACGGCTGGCGAATGGCATCGCTGGCCAGCAACCGCTCGAACATCAGCGGCGGCGCCAGAGCCACGCCGGCGCCCTGCAAGGCTGCTTCCATCATCCCCAGCGACGAATCGAAGACCATAGTCCGCGAAGGTTGCAGCGCACCCGGCAGCCCGGCAGCCTGGAACCATTCGGCCCACTCATCGCTGCGGTAGGAGCGCAGCAAGGTGTGTTGCAGCAGATCGGCAGGGCTGTGCAGCTGCACCGCAATCGCTGGCACGCACAGCACCGACAGCGGCGCCTCCAGCAGCGGCTGCGCATCGATGCCATGCCAGGCACCGCTGCCAAAGCGGATGGCGTAGTCCAGGCCTTCGGCGGCGACATCGACGCGGTTGTTGTTGGTCGACAGGCGCAAATCGATAAACGGATGCAGGGCCTGGAACTCGGGCAGGCGCGGCAGCAGCCAGCCGACGGCAAAGGTACCCACCGCGCCCACGGTCAGCACCTCGCGGTAATGGCCGCCGTCGAAGCAATCGAGGGTCTGGGCGATGCGGTCGAAGCAGTCGCGCAGCACCGGCAGCAAGGTTTCGCCTTCGCTGGTGAGCATCAGCCCGCGCGGCAGACGCTTGAACAGGGTGACCTTGAGCTGGGCTTCGAGGCTCTTGACCTGATGGCTGACCGCCGCCTGGGTCACGCACAGCTCGATGGCCGCGCGAGTAAAGCTCAGGTGCCGGGCCGAGGCCTCGAACGCTCGCAGGGCGTTCAGGGGCAGGTGCGGTCGGATCATGCAGACTCCCAAATTTTTCTAATGGCTGCTGCGAAATATCATCGTTTGTGCGACTTGGGCAAAGCGCCTAGATTGGCGCTCCCTGCTGCAGCCAGGCTCACAATAGTCCACAGATGGAAAGGTTGCCGATCATGCACCAAAAAACCAACCTCAAGCCAGGGATTCTGGCGGTTATTGCCCTTGGCCTGGTGGCCGGGCAAAGCTATGCCCAGGCACCGCTGGAATCGACGGTGAGCGCCGCCGTGCGCCCGCTGATGCAGCAACAGGCGATCCCCGGCATGGCCGTGGCCATCAGTGTCGATGGCCAGCAGCACTACTTTAACTACGGGGTGGCGTCGAAACAGAACGGCCAGGCGGTAAATGCCGACACCCTGTTCGAGATTGGTTCGGTGAGCAAGACCTTCACCGCCACCCTCGCAGGCTTTGCCCAGGCCAGTGGCAAGCTGAACCTTGGCGATGCGGCCAGCAAGCACTGGCCCGCGCTCAAAGGCACGGCGTTCGACGGCATCACCCTGCTCAACCTCGGCACCTACAGCGCTGGCGGCTTGCCCTTGCAGTTCCCCGATGAGGTCAAGGGAGAAGCCGACCTGGCCGGTTACTACACCCATTGGAAACCCGACTATGCACCTGGCACCCAGCGCTTGTATTCCAACCCCAGCCTGGGCCTGTTCGGCTACCTCACGGCAAAAAGCCTGGGTACGCCGTTTACCCAGTTGATGGAAAAACAACTGCTGCCGCAACTGGGCCTGCAGCACAGCTACCTGCAGGTGCCTGCCGTACAGATGGGCAACTACGCCCAGGGTTACAACAAGCAGGACCAACCGGTGCGCGTCGGCCCCGGGCCGCTGGATGCTGAAGCCTACGGTTTGAAAGTGACGGCTGTGGACCTCTTGCATTACCTGGACCTGAACATGCAGCCGCAAAGCCTGAGCAAACCGTTGCAACGGGCCATCGCCAGCACGCAGACCGGCTATTACCAGGTTGGTGAAATGACCCAGGGCCTGGGTTGGGAGCAGTATGCCTACCCGCTGAGCCTTGAGCAGTTGCAGGCCGGCAATGCACCGTCGATGGTGCTGGAACCGCAACCTGTGACCTGGCTGAAGCCGGCGCGACCGCTGCCGGCCGATACCCTGCTGAACAAGACCGGTTCGACCGATGGCTTTGGTGCCTACGTGGCGTTTGTGCCGACAAAACGCATCGCTGTTGTGTTGTTGGCGAACAAGAACTACCCGATTGCCGAGCGGGTCAAGGTGGCGCATCAGATCCTGACGGCGCTGGATCAGTAAAATCGCGGGGCAAGCCCGCTCCCACAGGCCTCAAGGCAAACCGTTACGCCCATGCAAACGATAGCCTTCACGTTCGTTCAGACGATCGTAGTAAGCCTCGACCGCCGGTAATGCCGGGCGCTCCAGCGGGGTCTGCAGCCAGCGGTTGACCGACAGGCCGATGGCAATGTCCGCCAGGGAAAAGTCCTGGCCACTGACATAGGCCCCGGTACGCTCCAACTGACGCTCAAGGATGGTCATGTTGCGTGCCCAGTTTCGGCAACCCGCCGCCAGCGCTTCAGGGTCCTGGTGGGTCGGCGCCTTGCGCACCAGCGAGACAAAGGCATAGCTCCACGAACCATTGAGGTCGGTGGCCTGCCAGTCCATCCACTGATCGACCCGTGCCCGCGCCTTCGCCTCGGCCGGGTACAGCCGCTGGCCGCCATACTGGGCGGCCAGGTAACGGATGATGGTGTTGGACTCCCACAAGACGAAATCACCGTCGACGATCACCGGCACCATGGCGTTGGGGTTCAGCGCCAGGAACGCCTCCTCCCCGGTCGAGCGAAAGCCCGAGCCCCAGTCTTCGCGCTCGAACGGCAACTGCAATTCGGCGCAGGTCCACAACACCTTGCGCACGTTGATCGATGAAGCCTTGCCCAATATCCGTAGCATCATTCACTCCTGATGGTCGTGTTTTCCCAGGTGTTGCAAGAACAGGCTGAACAGCTCCGATTGGGACGAGACCCCAAGCTTGCTGTACAGGTTGCGGCGGTGCACCTTGACTGTCTCTTGGGAGATATCCAGGCGCTTGGCGATGGCCTTGCTGGAGTTGCCGCGCAGCACCAGGCGCGCAGTTTCCAGTTCGCGGGCCGACAGGGTGTCGCTGCCAAAATGCTCCAGGGCCCGTTCGACCGGGGTCGAATGCTCGCTGGCCTGCTGAGGATACTGCTGTTGCCAGTGCTGGCGCATCAACGCCAGCAGCCACGGCGCCAGAACGCTCAGCTGGCCGATGGTCGCCGTCTCATAACGCTGCCTGGCGCCCAGCGAAATGGCCAGGACCTTGCCCGGTTCAAGGTTGAGGATCAGCTGCAGTTCGTCCTCGCCGACCAGGGCACGAAAGTAGTTGTTGAAGTAGTCGCTCTTGCGAAACTCGTCCGGCGCCACCTCTTCCATGCGGTACACGCCATCGGCCAGACCGTCGCGCATGGCCTGGATGAACGGGTCGAGCAGGTACAGGCCTCCCAGGTACAGTGGCGCTGCCGCAGGCGCATCGCGAAAGCCGCGGTCGAACTCCTCCAGTACCAGCGGCGCACCGTCGCGCTCCACCAGCAAGGCCAGTGCGGTGTCGCAAGGCACCAGTTGATCGAGCAGCACAATCAGCTGATGCCAGAACCCCGGCCTGCCCAGCTGGTCGATGACCCGGGCCAGGGCATGGTGATGGGCAGCGGCTTCGAATAGCAGGTTCACCGGTAACTCCTAGGGGGTAACGATTGGGGGGAATCGCCAGCGGCAGGTCGGGCCCCTAGACTCTGCACACCGGCACGCAGTATTGCCGTTGCTCAAGCACTTGTCATGCTGTGCGAGCAACCGTCATGGCGCGCCCTTCGAACCTTCCAACAGGAGCTGTGAATCAATGCGTGTACGTGATCTGGGCATTCGTATCGGCGTGGGCACCCCTGGCGCGTTCAACGCCATCACCGACGTGCCGGGCGTGCGCGTCGGCCATCACACCGTGCAGCACGGCAGCGGCGATAACGCGGTCAATACCGGCGTCACCGTGATCGAGCCGCGGGCCCAGGCCGCCAGCCTGCAGCCGTGCTTTGCCGGCGTGCACGTACTCAATGGCAATGGCGATGCCACCGGCCTTGAGTGGATTCGCGAAGCCGGCCTGCTGACCACGCCGATTGCCTACACCAACACCCACAGCGTCGGCGTGGTGCGCGATGCGCTGGTGGCGGCCGAGCGCGAGATGGGCAAGGCCCGCACCTACTGGTGCATGCCCACGGTGCTGGAGACCTACGACGGCGTGCTCAACGACATCTGGGGTCAGCACGTGAGCGCCGAGCATGTCCACGCCGCGCTTGGCGCAGCGCAATCGGGGCCGGTGGCCGAAGGCTGCGTCGGTGGCGGTACCGGGATGATCTGCCACGAATTCAAGGGCGGTATCGGTACCGCTTCACGGGTACTGGACAGCGAGGCCGGCGGCTGGACGGTCGGTGTGCTGCTGCAGGCCAACTATGGCGTACGCGGCGCCCTGCGCGTGGCCGGCTACCCGGTCGGCCAGGTACTGGGCGACGTGCATTCGCCCTTCAGCGCGCCACGCAACGTTGGCGAGCCGGGCATGGGCTCGATCGTCATTACCCTGGCCACCGACGCGCCGCTGTTGCCGCACCAGTGCACGCGCCTGGCGCAACGGGCCAGTGTCGGCCTGGCGCGGGTCGGCGGCGGCACCGAGGACTCCAGTGGCGATATCTTCATTGCCTTCTCCACCGGCAACAGCCTGCCGGCGGCCAACTTCGGCCACCCGGGGGCGCCGACCAGCACGGTGCAGATGGTCAACAACGACCATATCTCGGCGCTGTTCAGCGCGGCGGCTGACGCCGTGGAGGAAGCCATCGTCAATGCCCTGCTGGCTGCCACTGACCTTGAGGCCCATGGCAGCAAGGTCCTGGCGCTCAAGCCCGAGCGCTTGCTTGAAGCCCTGCAGGCGGTTGGCTGGAAAGCCTGACAGCGAAAGGCACTCGTTGCTGCGACAATTTGTCGGTATGGTGGTGTTCTGAAGATGGACGTTTACCCGCTCACAGGAAACCCAGAATGCCCCAACGTGAAGTTATCAATGCATCTGTCAGCCCAAAAGGCAGCCTGGAAACACTGTCTCAACGTGAAGTACAGCAACTGAGTGAAGCCGGTTCCGGCAGCCTGTACACCCTGTTCCGCCAGTGCGCGCTGGCAATCCTCAACACCGGCGCGCACGTCGACAACGCCAAGACCATCCTCGAAGCCTACAAGGACTTCGAGGTGCGCATTCACCAGCAGGACCGTGGCGTACGCCTGGAACTGCTGAACGCACCCGCTGATGCCTTCGTCGATGGCGAAATGATCGCCAGCACCCGCGAAATGCTCTTCAGCGCCCTGCGCGACATCGTCTACACCGAAAGCGAACTGGCCAGCCAGCGCATCGACCTGGAAAGCTCCCAGGGCATTACCGACTACGTCTTCCACCTGCTGCGCAACGCCCGCACCCTGCGCCCGGGCGTGGAGCCGAAAATGGTCGTGTGCTGGGGCGGTCACTCGATCAGCACCGAGGAATACCAGTACACCAAGAAGGTTGGCCACGAACTGGGCCTGCGCAAGCTGGATGTCTGCACCGGCTGCGGCCCGGGCGTGATGAAAGGCCCGATGAAGGGTGCAACCATCGCCCATGCCAAGCAGCGCATGAGCGGCAGCCGCTACCTGGGCCTGACTGAACCCGGCATCATCGCCGCCGAAGCGCCCAACCCGATCGTCAACGAACTGGTGATCCTCCCGGATATCGAAAAACGCCTGGAAGCCTTCGTGCGCGTCGGCCACGGCATCATCATCTTCCCCGGTGGCGCCGGTACCGCCGAAGAGTTCCTGTACCTGCTCGGCATCCTCATGCACCCGGACAACCGTGGCCTGCCGTTCCCGGTCATCCTCACCGGGCCGAAGAGCGCCGCACCCTACCTGCAGCAGCTGCATGCGTTCGTGCGGGCCACCCTCGGCGACGAGGCGCAGGCGCACTACCAGATCATCATCGACGACCCGGCCGAAGTGGCCCGGCAGATGGTCGACGGGCTCAAGGAGGTCAAACAGTTCCGCCGCGAACGCAATGACGCCTTCCACTTCAACTGGCTGCTGAAGATCGAAGAAGGCTTCCAGCGCCCCTTCGACCCGACCCACGAGAACATGGCCGAGCTCAAGCTCAGCCGTAAACTGCCGCCCCACGAACTGGCCGCCAACCTGCGCCGGGCGTTTTCCGGGATTGTCGCCGGCAACGTCAAGGACAAGGGTATCCGCCTGATCGAAGAGCAAGGCCCATACGAAATCAAAGGTGACAGCGCCGTACTCGAACCCCTCGGCCACCTGCTGCAGGCGTTCGTCGACCAGCACCGGATGAAGCTGCCGGGCGGCGCCGAATATGTGCCCTGCTACCGCGTCGTGAGCTGATTCAAGCCCGTCCCCCGCTTGCGGGCACAGCCTGTGCCCGCAACATTTGCTGCTATTTTCCTACCCCCTTCAGTGAACCTGCCTGCAGAAATATGGTCTTTCAGCTGGCGGCCTGCGCGCACGCCGACTCTTCACCGGCCCAGTCATCGGGCTTTTATTGTTTATTTCACGCGAAGACCATCATGCCTATCTCTCGTCCTGTTTCTGCGGCGCCCGCGCTGTTTTCCTCCTGCACCCCGGGCGCGCGCCGCCTGCTGACCGGTAGCCTGATAGGCGCCCTGCTGGTCCTGGCCAACCCGCTGCACGCCGAAGAAGCCGCACCCAGCAGCGAGCGCTGGGTCAGCGACAGCCTGAGCACCTACGTGCGCAGCGGCCCCACCGACGGCCACCGCATCGTCGGCAACCTCAAGTCCGGGCAAAAAGTCACCCTGCTGACCACCCAGGGCAACTACAGCCAGGTGCGCGGCGAATCCGGCGACACCGTGTGGATCACCAGCAGCGACCTGCAGGCCGTGCCCGGCCAGGCCGAGCGCCTGCCGCAACTGAGCGAACAGGTGACCCAGCTCAGTGAGCAGCTGAAGACCATCGACGACAGCTGGAAAACCCGTGTGCAAGGCATGCAGGAAACCCTCGATTCGCGCAAAGCGCTGATCGACGAGCTGCAAGCCCGCAGCAAGGCGCTCAATGCCGAGCTGAGCGACACCCAGTCGGAGCTGCGCAGCACCCAGGCGCGCCTGGGGGAGGAGAACAAGCAGGTGTTGATGCGCTACATGGTCTACGGCGGCGGCATCGCCGGTGCCGGCCTGCTGGCCGGCTTGATCCTGCCGGCGTTGAGCCGTGGGCGTAAGCGCAATGATCGCTGGTTCTGATGGGTAATCCTGGGATGCTCAGCGGTCCCTATGGGAGCTGGTCTTGCCAGCGATCGGCCGCGCAGTGGTCGTGATCCATAGTGACCAACCAAAGGTCATCCCCGCCGCCGCCAGCAGAATCAACCCCGACCCCGCCAGCTGCAGCGCACTCAGCGGATGCCCCAAGGCCAGCCAGTCCACAACAATGGCCACCACCGGGTAGATGAACGACAAGGCGCCGACCAGGCTGGTGGGGATTTTCTGGATGGCGCTGTACAGCAGGGTCGACATCAAGCCGGTGTGGACGATGCCGATGGTGGCCAGCAAAGCCCAGGTCCCCGGCGCCAGTGCCAAGGTCGGCAAGTGGGCAAAAGGCGCCAGCAGCACCACCCCGACCAGCATCTGGATCAGCACGATCAATTGCGGCGCCACCCCTTGCAAACGCTTGGTGATAATGGCCGCAATCGCATAGAAAAACGCCGCGCCCAAGGCCAGCAACACGCCCAGACGGTAGTCAGCGGCGACGGCCTCAACGCTTGAGCCGGCCATGACGATCAGCAGCATGCCTGCGAACGCCGCCAGCAACCAGCCGGCCTTGTTGGCGGTCATCTTCTCGGCGAACAGCAACATGCCCAGCCCCACCAGCATGAATGGCTGGGTGTGATAGACCACCGTGGTGACCGCAATCGAGGCGTGGGCATAGGCGCTGAACAGCAGTATCCAGTTCAGCACCAGCGCCACCCCGCCCAACGCCGCCGCCAGCGCCTGCCGCCCGCTCATCACCCGGCGCCCGAGCAAGCCCAGCCCGGCACAGGCCAGCAACAACGCCAACGCGCCGAACAGGCAGCGCCAGAACACCACGGCGGTCGCGGGCTGATCCGCGGCCAGGACGAACCAGCCCACTGTGCCGGAAATCACCATGGCGGCGGTCATCTCCAGGGTGCCGCGTGTTTTCGGGTGCATGGCGAGCTGACTCCTGTCATAACGAACAAAGGTCCGCTATGCTGAACACACGAACACCGTTCGTCAAGACGAACAAATGACCGACAGAGCGAACATATGATCGAAGGACATTCCCCTATCCTGCTGCTGGCCAGCGCCATCCGCCGTGAACGCGAGCGCCTCGGCCTATCGGTGACCGAACTGGGCAAACGCGCGGGCCTGGCCAAGTCCACCCTCTCGCAGCTCGAATCCGGGGTCGGCAACCCCAGCCTGGAAACCCTCTGGGCCCTGGCCACCGCGCTGCAGGTTCCGGTCAGCCGCTTGATGGGCCAGCCGCGCCAGCATGTGCAGGTGATTCGCCTGGACGAAGGCGCCGCCAGCCATAGCGAGCAGGCCAATTACGCCGCCACCCTGCTCGCCGCCTGCCCGGCCGGGGCGCAGCGCGATATTTACCGGGTGCGGGTGCAACCGGGTGAGCCGCGGCTGTCAAAACCGCATCCACCGGGTACCCTTGAGCACGTGATCCTTTGCAGCGGCCGCGCCCGGGTGGGCCCGGTCGAGCAAACGGTGACCCTGGAGGCCGGCGACTACATGAGCTATTCGGCCGACACCGCGCATCTGTTCGATGCCCTGGACACCGACACCCTGGCAATCATGCTGATCGAACACGCCTGAACGAGGACTGCCCATGAGCGAATTGCTGCTGCGCCGCCTGCACTTGCCGGAGCCGATCGGCCAGGTGCTGATCGTTGGTGATGGGCAACAGTTGTTGGCGCTGGAGTTCGATGAACCGGAAAAACGCCTGCTGCGGCTACTGCGTACCCGCTTTGGCGTAGCTGTGCAATTGCGCGAAACGGCAGGGCTGACTGACCTTGCCGATGCCGTGCAAGCCTATTGCGCGGGCCAATTGCAGGCGTTCGATGCGCTGCCCGTTGATGCGGGCGGCACGCCGTTCCAGCAACGGGTGTGGGCGGCGTTACGCGCTATTCCAGTGGGCAGCACCCGTACCTATGGGCAGATCGCTGCACAGCTGGGCAACCCTGCAGCTGCGCGGGCGGTGGGCTTGGCCAATGCCCTGAACCCGGTGAGCCTGGCCATTCCCTGCCATCGGTTGGTGGGCAGTAATGGCGCGCTGACAGGTTACGGCGGCGGTATTGAACGCAAGCGCTGGCTGTTGGCCCACGAGCGCCGCGCCTAGTGATAATATTTATATATGTTATACTTTTAAGTTAATTGTTTTGGAGGGCATTTTATGACGACATTTCAATTTATCGCCGGCATGGCCTTCTGCTTTGCAGCCCTTGCGCTAAAAGCCTACCTGATCCTGCAGCCGCCCGTAAAATCAGGGCCTGACGCTTGATAATCAACATTAAGCCGGAATAAAAAAACGCCCCTTTTTTATATATTCAGGGGGCGTTTTTTATGGGTGCTGTCAGAAATCCCAACGGGTGGTCAGCATTAAATTGCGCGGGTCGCCGTACGACATCGAATTATAAAATCCGATATTGGTGTAATAACGTTTATCGAACAGGTTGTTGGCATTCACCGTGGCCGAAAAACTATCGGTGAACTGGTAGCGGGCCATCAGGTCCACCAGCCAGAACGGGTCCTGGGCGAACTCCTCGTCGATGCCCTTGGGACGGTTGCGCAGCACCTGCCAGCCCTTGCCCTGCCAGCGCGCACCGCCGCCGACAGTCAGGCGCTCAAGTGCGCCCTTGAGCCTGTAGCTGGTGTAGAAGCTGACCTGGTCTTCCGGCTCCCAGGTCGAAACCTTCTGGCCATCATCGTCGCGAATTACTTTGTGGGTGTAACCACCCTGCAACTGCCAGCCCGGCGCCAGCTCGCCCGAGACTTCGGCTTCAAAGCCCTTGGTCTTGGCCTTCACACCCATCCAGGCGAAACCCACTGCGGGGTTGGTCGGGTCGCCGTTGTACTGGTTGTCCTCGACGGTGCGGTTACTCTGGTGGATTTCGAAATAAGCAAGGCTGGCGTTGACCCGGCCATCAAGGAATTCACCCTTGAGGCCCACTTCATAGTTCTGCCCTTCGTCCGGGTCCAGCAGGCGGTCGGTGCGGTCACGGAACCAGGCGTCCTGGGGCATGAAGATATCGGTGTAGCTGGCGTACAGCGAGTAGGTGTCATTGAGGTCATAGACCGCGCCAACGTATGGGATCAGGCGGTCGTTTTCCTTGTTGTTGGCGTCGATCCCGTCGTAGCTGTAGTTGACCAGGCGCCCGCCGAGCAGCAGAGTCAGGTCGTCGGTCGGGTGCAGGCGTGCGGTGAGGTAGGTGCCGCTCTGGCGTACCTTGTCATCGGTGCGCGCCGACACCGGGCCCCAGTCGGGCTCGGCAATGTCGCCGTCCCAGTTGGGGAAATCCATGATGTTGTTATTGGCATGGGTGACATCGCGGTAATCCTTGCCCTTCCAGCGCGAGGCGGTGTACGAGGTGCCGATCACCAGCTCATGCTCGCGGCCGAACAACTGGAACGGCCCGCTGGCATACAGATCGAGGGAGTCGCTCACGGTCTCGCCGGTGTACTTCTGCGCATAGATGCCGGCGGTGCCGTCCTTGCGCGGCTGATAACCCTGGATCGAGCCGAGCGGCGCGTGGTAACCGTTGATCTTGTGATCGAGCTGGGCCTTGGCCACCCAGCCGTTGTCCAGGTGATGTTCGAGGCTGGCGAACACCGTGCGGGTGTATTGCTCCCAACTGCTCCATTTCGCTGCGTTGTTGAAATGGTGCGAGACATTGTTGGTGTCGCCATTGCCATCGTACAGCGGCACGGTGCCCGACCAGCTGGAGCCTTTGGGGTTGTTGTCCTGGTAGTCGGCGCCGACGGTCAGCAAGGTATCAGGGTCGAGGTCGACCTCGAGGATGCCGTAGTAGACGCTGGTCTTGCGCTGGTAGTGATCGAGGAACGAGTGCTTGTCCTGATAGGCCGCCACCGCCCGGCCGCGCACGTTGGCGCTGTCGGTCAGCGGGCCGCTGACGTCCAGTTCGCTGCGGTAGTTGTCCCAGCTGCCGGCACCGAGGTCGAAGTGACCCTTGAACTCGGCGGTGGGTTTCTTGCGCACCAGGTTGATGGTCGCACCCAGCGAACCTGCGCCGGTGAGCAAGCCGGTGGCGCCCTTGAGCACTTCGACGCGGTCGTAGATGGCCATGTCGCTGAGGCTGTTGCCGGCCGAGTAACCGACGTTGCGCGAGGTCGAGGGAATGCCGTCGTACTGGAAGTTGTTGATGGCAAAACCGCGGGCGTAGTAGCTGTTGCGCTCGGTGTCATAGGCCGAGACGGTGATGCCGGGCGTGTGGCGCATCACGTCGTCGATGTTGTTGAGGCCAAAATCATCCATGTGCTGGCGGGTCACCACGGTGATCGACTGCGGTGTCTCGCGTGGGGTCAGCACCAGCCGCGTGGCGGTGGCAATGGTGCCGGGGGTGTAGGAGCGGCTCTCTTCGGTGATGGTACCCAGCTGGTTGCTGGTGACTTCGGTGGCACTGAGGTTGATGGCGCCCGCCTCGCTCACTTCGCGCACCAGGCTGTAACGCCCGTCCGCTTCCTTGATCACCGCCAGGCCCTTGCTGGCGAGCAAGGCGCGCAAGCCCTCCTCGACCCCGTATTGGCCGTGCAGGCCGTCGCTGCGCTGACCCTGGGTCAGGGCCGGGTCAAACGACAGGACGACCCCGGCTTGAGCGGCAAAACGGGTCAGCACCTGGCCAAGATCGTCCTGCGCCAGGTCGTAGCTGCGCGCGGTCGATTCGGCCTGGGCCATGCTCAAGGGCAACAACAGCGCGCAACAGCGCAGGGCGTGGTGAATCGGGCGGGTTCTCATTCGATGCGTTCTCTTCTGGTTGGCATTCAGGCAGTGGGCCTGCCTTCCATAAGTCGAACGACAAGACGAATTAATATCATTTACATGGAAAATACTTCACTAGCGTGCCTCTACTGTCACCCAGTAGGGCGTGCGTTGGCTGACCCGCACCGGCAGCGTGCTTTCCAGGGCGCGGAAGATCTGCGCCTGGTCGTCGAGCCTGAAGGTGCCGCTGATGCGCAACCCCACCACCTCCGGCGCGCAGCGCAACCAGCCGCGGCGGTAACGCGCCAGCTCGGCGACAAAGGCCCCCAGGTACTGTTCGTTGGCAATCAGCAGGCCTTGACTCCAGGCATCCAGATTGCTTTCCAGTGGCGAACTGAGCACCAGCGCCGGGTTGGCGAAGCGGCATTGCTCGCCAGCCTCCAGCACGGCCCCACCGCCCTGCTCACCCGACAGCACCTGCACACGGCTTTCGAACACCGCCAGGCGCGTGGTGTTTTCACCGGCAAGCACCGAGAAGCGCGTGCCCAGGGCCTGCAGCGTGCCGTGGCGGGTTTGCACCCGGAAGGGTCGATTGGCCGGGTCCCTGGCGGTGGTGATCAGCACCTCGCCGTCGCGCAGCACCAGCAAACGCTGCTGGTGGTCGAAGCGCACATCCAGGGCACTGGCGGTGTTGAGGCGGACCTGGCTGCCATCGTCCAGGGTCAGGCTCAGGCGTTCGCCGGTGCGCGTGTGATAGTCGGCGAGCCAAGGGCCCTGGCGCACCTGCTGGTAAGCGCCCCAGCCCAAGCCACCGGCACCGGCCACCAGCACCAGCCCTTTGAGTACACCACGACGGCCCAGCGCCGGTTGCTGGCCGGCCAGCTCCAGGGTGCGCCCGGCCAGGCGCGTGGGCATTTGCTGAAGGCGTTGCTGCACTCGCTCGACCTGCTGCCAGGCCCAGCGGTGCTGCTCGTCGGCCTGCAGCCAGGCGTGCCAGGCAGCGTGTTCGGCATTGCTGGCACTTTCGTCACCGAGGCGCGCACGCCAGGCGGCGGCCTGCTCGAGGGCGGCGAGCTGGCGCGAATCCAGGGCGGGCATCAGTCGACCTCATGTTGCAGGCTGTACAGCGTGCAATGGTGCAGGGCCTTGGCGATGTCACGGTTGACCGTGACCACCGAGATGCCGAGGGTTTCGGCGATGGCCTTGTAGGTCATGCCATCGAGTTGCGAGAGCAGAAACGCCTTGCGCACCCGGGCGCCGAGGCCGGCGAGCATGGCGTCCAGTTCGCACAGGGTTTCCAGCAGGATGGCCCGGGACTCGGCGCAGATGTCCAGGGCTTCGGGCTGCTCGGCCAGCGCCTGCAGCCAGGCACGTTCGAGGCGCGCGCGGCGAAAGTGGTCGATCATCAAGCGCCGGGCGATGGTCGCCAGGTAACCCCGGGGCTCGCGCACGGCGCGCAGGCGGTCGACGGCATCGTCGGCGCTGAGCACACGAACGAACACGTCCTGCACCAGGTCGGCGGCCAGGTCATGGCATTCCACCCTCGGGCGCAGCCAGCCGGTCAGCCAGCGGTGATGAGCCTGGTAGAGTTGGCTGACCTGCTGATGCAAGACGGGGTTGGAATCGCTCATGCTGACTCGAAAAAGTAAATGAGAATTTCTATCATTCTATGCGAATGAGGGAAGTAGTTGGAAGAGCGGTGTCATGCTCATCGCGGGTCAAGCCCCCACCGGATCGATGAACGCAGTGGGAGCGGGCGCATAGCGCTCGCAATCCCAACGAATTTCCGTCAGCCTGACCAAACATCTCCGCTCTTTCAGGAAGGAACCGCCCCATGCCTCTCGTCGACACCTACCTCAGCGGCCTGCGCCAGGCCCTGCCGAGCGAAGAGCTTGAGCAACTGAACCTCGCCCATGGCGCCTCGGCTGAAGACCTGCAAAAACTCAGGGCGCGCTACCCACTGTGCCCTGCCAGACTGTTGGATCTGCTCGGGCATATCGACGGCACGCATTTTCGTGACTACCCAGGCGGTACGGTTATCGTGCTGGTGCTCGGTTCGGATGTGTTCGAATACCCCTACTACCTCAGCGCCACCGAGCAGATCCTCGAAGACGCCAGGGGTTATACCGACAGCATTCGCAACATCTACGGCGACTTCCTGGAGGAGTACCCGGAAACCGTCGGCGCGGGCATCGACATCGACCTGGCCATGAACCAGCGCCTGTGTTTCTCCCATTGCATGAACAACGGCGGCAGCTCGAAGCTGTACATCGACTTCAACCCCGCCGCCGGTGGCACTGTCGGCCAGGTAGTGCGCTACCTGCACGACCCGGACAGCTATGAAGTGATCGCCGCCAGCTTCGATCAGTACCTGCAGCAACTGATCGACGACGACTTTGCCTTTATCGAACGCGAGATCTGACCAGCATTACCCATTCAGGGTTACTCCATCAACGTAATTACCGCCCACGCCGTCGCGTCGCATACTCGGTTCCAGTCCCACGCAAGGAACCCCGATGAAGATCGAACTGATACAACTCGAAGGCCGCGACGGCAATACCGCTTATAACCTGCAACGCACCCTTGAAGCCATTGCCAGTTGCGCGGCCGACACCGACCTGCTGGTGTTCCCGGAAACCCAGCTGATGGGCTTTGCCAGTGCCGGGCAGTTGCCCGAGGTCGCCGAGGCGGTGGACGGTCCCAGCATCCAGGCCGTGCTGCAGGCGGTGCGCGAGCGCGATGTGGCGGTGGTGATCGGTCTGGCCGAAAAAGCCGACGGCCATTACTACAACACTTCGCTGTTGCTGACCCCCGAGGGCATCGCCCTGCGCTACCGCAAGACCCACCTGTGGCCCTCGGAGCGCGGCCTGTTCACACCCGGTGATCGCTACGCCACCACCACCTTCAAAGGCCTGCGCATCGGCCTGCTGATCTGCTACGACATCGAATTGCCGGAAAGCAGCCGCGCCCTGGCGCAACTGGGCGTCGACCTGATCGTGGTCAGCAACGGCAACATGGACCCCTACGGCCCGGTGCACCGCACCGCGATCATGGCCCGCGCCCAGGAGAACCAGGCCTTCGCCCTGATGGTCAATCGCGTCGGCCCGAGTGATGACGGCCTGGTGTTCGCTGGCGCCAGCGCCGTGGTCGACCCCCATGGGCGCCTGCTGTTCGAAGCAGGGCGAGAACCCTGCCGGCAGATCATCGAACTCGACCTTGCGCAACTCGACCACGCCCGCCGCGACTACGACTACCTGGCCGACCGACGCCTGCAGTTGCCCGGCCAGCGCCTCGAACACGCCGATGGCCGCCGCGAACTGCTGATCCCCTGAGCGCTACCCCTTACAACAACAAGATCCCGGAGTGCCCTTCATGAAGTCGATCCGTCACCTGCCCCTGGCCCTGGCCGCGCTGCTCAACCTGGCAGCCGCCCATGCCGCCGCGCCCAGCGTGCACATCTACAACTGGTACGACTACATTGCCCCCAACACCACCAAGGAGTTCCAGCAGGCCTCGGGGATCGCCCCGGTGTATGACGTGTTCGACAACAGCGATGTCATGCAGAGCAAGCTGATGGCCGGCCGCAGCGGCTATGACGTGGTGTTCGCCAGCGCCGATCTGCTGCCCAACCTGATCAAGGCCGGGGTACTCGCTGAACTCGACCGCAGCCAGTTGCCCAACTTGCCGCACCTGGACCCGCAGATCCTCGCCAAGCTGCAGGGCAATGACCCCGGCAACCGTTTCGCCGCCCCCTACTTGTGGGGTACCACGGGCCTGGGTTACGACGTCGACAAGGTCAAGGCCCGACTGGGCAATGATGCGCCGCTCAATTCCTGGGACCTGCTCTTCAAGGAAGAAAACATCGCCAAGCTGGCCGACTGCGGTGTGGCCATGCTCGACTCTCCCAACGAGATCATCCCCATCGCCCTGCACTACCTGGGCCTGCCCTACAACAGCAAGAACCCCGAGGACTACCGCAAGGCCGAAGCGCTGCTGCTCAAGGTGCGCCCGCATATCGCCTACTTCGACTCCTCTCGCTTCATCTCGGACCTGGCCAACGGCAATGTCTGCGTGGTGCTAGGCTGGTCCGGCGGCGTGTTTGACGCCAAGCTTGCCGCCGACAATGCCAGGAACGGCCGCGACATCCGCTACGCCATCCCCCGCGAAGGCGCGCCGTTCTGGCTCGAAAGCATGGTCCTGCTCAAGGACGCCCCCAACCCGCAGCAAGGCCTGGCCTTTATCAACTACATGCTGCGCCCCGAGGTGATCGCCGCTTCCACCAACTACCTCGGCTACCCCAACGCCAACAAGGATGCCGCGCCGCTGGTGGAGGCGAAGATTCGCGACAACCCCTCCGTATACCCGCCCCAGGCAGTGCTCGACACCCTGTTTGCCCTGGAGCCGCTGCCACTCAAGTACGAGCGCATCCGCACCCGGGTGTGGAGCAAGGTCAAGACCGGCAGTTAGTGTTAGCGTAGTGACCCGCACGCTCGCACAAGGACCTGCTGCATGATCCGCCTGGCATCCGCTGAAGACCTGGCCGCCATCGATGCCCTGATCGAGGCGGCCTACAGTCCCTACATCGCCCGCATCGGGGCCAGGCCGGGGCCGATGCTCGAAGACTACGCGCCGTTGATCGCCGCTCGGCAGGTTCAGCTGCTGGACGTTCAAGGACAGGTTCTCGGCCTGCTGGTGTTGATCGCCGAAGAGCACGCGCTGCTGATCGACAACGTGGCCGTGCACCCCCGGGCGCAGGGGCGCGGCTATGGCCGCCAGCTTATCGAGCATGCCCATGCCTGCGCCCGTCAACTTGGGTTGCCGCGCATTCGCCTGTACACCAACCAGGCCATGGCAGAAAACCTGGGGCTGTATCAGGCGCTGGGCTATCGCGAAACCCATCGCGCCGTCGATCAGGGTTTCCAGCGGGTGTTCATGGACAAGTATGTCGGCGGTGTGGATGCCAACGGGGATATCCTCACCCTTGCGCCGATAGCGCTACAACCCGCTTACCGGCCACTGCTCGACGATCTGTGCCATACCCTCGAACGCCATTGCCAGGCACTGCTCGGTGGTATTTACCTCTATGGTAGCGTTGCCCGTGGCGATGCCCGCGAAGGTGAATCGGACCTGGACGTGACCCTGATACTCAATCGCACACCGTCCGCCAAAGACCTGCAACAGCTTGAGCGCCTCAGGACTGAGCTTGAAGACCGCCACCCATTGGTGAGCAAGATCGATTTTGACATCGGTACCCGCGACCAGGTGCTGGCCGCAGAAAACCGCAACAGCTGGGGCTATTGGCTCAAGCATCACTGTCGCTGTATTCAGGGGGAAGATCTGGTGCAGTATTTCGCGCCGTTCAAGCCCGTGTCTGCCATCGCCAGGGCGGTCAACGCCGACCTGCAAGCCGTACTCAAGCGCTATGGCGAAGGTATCGTCAACGCGGGTGACGCCCACACGCTGCGGCAGCTGCAACGTGAGGCCTCGCGCAAGGCTCTGCGGGCCGGCAATATGCTGCGAAGTGACAAGGACTCATCCTGGCCGCTGACCCTGGAGGATCACGCTGAGCAGTTGCGCATTACCTGCCCGCAACTGGCCGCCGAGGCAGGCTTCTTTCTGCGCCACGCCTATGACCCCGAGGCCAGCGCCGAACTGTTCATCGAGCATTTCGACGCGTTCAGCTCAGCGCTCTTTGAACGCCTGCAGGCAATTGGCTGAGCCTCAGTCCTCCAGCGGCTTCGGCGGTTTGGGTGGTGCTGCCGGCTTGGCCGGCTTGGCCGGTTTGCCGTCTTTGCCGGGTTTGGCGTCTTTGTCCTTTGTGGCGTCGGTTTTCAGGTCGGCAACAGTCGGTGGCACGATGGCTTTCTCTGCCGCCGGCAACTGGTCGACCGCATCGAAAATCGCCTTGGGCTCGAGAGTGCCGGTGTGTTCGATCCGGTGGTGTTCGCCATCCTTGCCCACCAGTACCACCTGGGTGACCACGGTATCCCGGGCACTGAATTTGAACTGGCGGATCAGGGCCATGGTCGCCTGTTGATCCAGGAACTTGTCATCGCGTTTGCCGATCATGCCGGCGACGCTGTACAGCACCAGCTTGCGCTCCTCAAAGGCAGCCTTGGTGGCCGGGTCTTCCAGGGCCTTGTTCAAAGCGCGAAGGGTTGGGTCGGCGGTGCTGGGGGCAAGGACAATCAAGGGACGGGCCTTGTTCAGATCCTGGGCCAGCGGGTCATCGCTATCAGCAGCGAGGGCGGGACCGGCAACAACGGCCAGCAAGGCGGCGAGGGTCAGTGACCGAACAAGCATGCGCATCTCCTTTCTATTTCCATGCATCAAAGACTACAAATCGCGACGAAAGATCCGGGTTGCGAGCCTAAACTACAGGGCCAGATGAGTGGGCAAGGCAAAGGTAACTTCCGATTACCAAGTGCGACATTGGATGTATGCCGAAAGGTCTGTCATCCGATTCTGAGGATAGCTGAAGGCCGCCTGCCATGCCCGTCGACCACCCTGGAAAAAAGGCCTGAGCCATGAGCATTGCCGACACCCTGCTGTTGCTGCTGATCCTTGTTACCGCTTTGGGCTGCGGGTTGATGGGCGGGTTGTTCTTCGCCTTCTCCAACTTCGTCATGCAGGCCTTGGAGCACATCCCGGCGCAGAGCGCGGTCACCGCCATGCAGTCGATCAACCAGGTGGTGCTCAACCGCCTGTTCCTGTCTTTGTTTCTCGGTACCGCCATCACCTGCGTGATTCTGCTGACCTGGGCCTGGCTGCGCTGGCCACTGCCCGGCAGCCTGTGCATCGGCATCGGCAGCGGCCTGTACCTGCTGGGCAACGTGCTGGTGACCCTGCTCTTCAACGTGCCGCGCAACCAGAGCCTGGCGCGCCTGGACCCGGCCAGCAGCGAGGCGGCCAGTGCCTGGCCGATCTATGCGCGGGTGTGGAACCGCTGGAACCATGTGCGCACCATCACCGCCCTGGCAGCAACGGCGTGGTTGATGGTGGCGCTGCTGCGGGTGGTGTGGACGCAGTAGCGGCTGCTGGGTCGGTGCATGCAGGTCTAGTGTGGGAGCCGGCCTTGCCGGCGATCGAGCGCAGAGCGCTCGCAAAGTTACTAGAACAAGCCCATCTGCCGATCGATCAACGCCGTGAAGTCGTCCTCCACAAACGGCAAAATCGCATCCGCCACCGGCTGCAACTGCCGGGTCAGGTAGTGGTCGTAATCGATTGCCGAATGCTGCGTTTCCAGCGGCTCCGGCCCCGCCACGGTAATCACGTAGCTGATCCAGCCGCCATGCTGATACTGCCGCGGCCGGCCCTGTCGGTCATTGAAATCATCGGCCATGCGCGCTGCACGCACATGCGGCGGCACGTTGCGCTGGTAATCGGCCAGCGGGCGGCGCAGGCGCTTGCGGTAGATCAGCAGCTCGTCCTGCTCGCCCGCCAACGTCTTGCGCACATACTCACGCAGGTAGTGCTGGTATGGCTGACGCTTGAAGATCCGCTCGTACAGTTCCTGCTGAAACTGCCGGGCCAGCGGCGACCAGTCGGTGCGCACGCTTTCCAGGCCCTTGTAGATCATCTCTTCAGTGCCCTCGCCCCGTTGCACCAGGCCAGCATAGCGCTTCTTGCTGCCCTCCTCGGCGCCGCGAATGGTCGGCATCAAAAAGCGCTTGTAGTGGGTCTCGTACTGCAGCTCCAGGGCACTGTCCAGGCCATAGCTGTCGCGCAGGTGCTCACGCCACCACTGGTTGACCTGCTGCACCAGCTCGCGGCCGATACGCGCCGCATCCGCCTCGTCATGGGCACGCTTGAGCCAGACGAAGGTGGAGTCGGTGTCGCCATAAATCACCGCGTAACCCCGGGCCTCGATCAGCTCGCGGGTGCGGCGCATGATCTCGTGGCCGCGCAGGGTGATCGAGGAGGCCAGGCGCGGGTCGAAGAAGCGGCAACCGCTGGAGCCGAGCACCCCGTAGAAGGCGTTCATGATGATTTTCAGCGCCTGGGACAGCGGCGCATTGTGCTCGCGCTTGGCCGTCTCGCGGCCCTGCCAGACCCGCTCGACAATCGCCGGCAGGCAATGCCGGGTGCGAGAAAAACGCGCACCGCGAAAGCCTGGCACCGAGGTTTCATCACCCGGCTCGCGCAAGCCTTCGACCAGCCCCAGCGGGTCGATCAGAAAAGTGCGAATGATCGACGGATACAGGCTCTTGTAGTCGAGCACCAGTACCGACTCGTACAACCCCGGCCGCGAATCCATGACAAAACCACCGGGGCTGGCCTCCTCCGGGCGCTCGCCCTGGTTCGGCGCGACAAAGCCCTGGCGGTGCATCAAGGGCATGTACAAATGACAGAACGCCGCCACCGAACCGCCGCTGCGGTCGGCCGGCAAACCGGTGACCGTGGCCCGCTCGAGGAGGAAGGTCAGCAGTTCGGTCTTGGCAAATATCCGCGTCACCAGCTCGCAGTCCTTGAGGTTGTAGCGGGCCAGGGCCGGCTTGTCCTCGGCGAACATGCGGTTGATTTCGTCCATGCGCTGGTACGGGGTGTCGATGGCCTTGCCTTCGCCGAGCAGGGTCTGGGCAACGTTCTCCAGGCTGAACGAGGGGAAGCTCCAGGTCGCCGAGCGCAGCCCTTCGATACCGTCGATGATCAGGCGCCCGGCGGCCCCGGCAAAAAAATGCGCGCGGCTGCCGTGCTCGCGCCAGTCCATTGCTTCACCGCCACGGCCCAGGCGCAGCGGCACCTTGAGCTGGGTGGCGTGGTGCTGCAGCACGCGCAGGTCGAACTGCACCAGGTTCCAGCCGATGATCGCGTCGGGGTCGTGCAGGGCCAGCCAGTGGTTCAGGCGTTCGAGCAGTTGCGCGCGGCTGTCGCAGTATTCAAGGTCGAAGTCCACGCCTGCGGCGTCGCCGTTGGCCGGACCGAGCATGTACACCTGACGCTGGCCGCAGCCTTCGAGGGCGATCGAATACAACTCGCCGCGCTCGGTGGTTTCGATGTCCAGCGACACCAGCTTGAGCGTAGGGCGGTAGTCGGGGGCCGGCTTGAGCTGGGCTTCGTTCAACACGCCGCTGGCATCCGGGGTGCCGCTGAAACTGACTGGCGCAGTGATGAAGCGCTCCATCAGGTAGCGCTCTGGCGGGCGCACATCAGCCTCGTAGATTTGCACCCCGGCGGCGCGCAGGCGCTTTTCCAGCTGGATCAACTGGCGGTGCTGGCGGCAGTACAAGCCGAGCACCGGTCGTTGTTCGAAATCGCGCAAGGCCAGCTCGCGCAACTCGACGTCGCGCTCGCCGCGCAAAACCGCCTCAGCCTGGTGCCGCTGCCCGGCGGGGATGAACGCCACCGAGGTCTGCACCGGCAGACGCAAACGCCGAGGGCCCTGATCGGTGGCCAGCCAGAACTCGACAACGGTACCGGCCGGGGTATCGCGCCAATGCCGGGTCAGGACAAAGCCCTGCTGTAACTCCACCGCTGCAACCTCGAAAACACCTTGTATGCGGCGATTCTACCCGTCTGCGTCGAACTTAGCTCAGCACCCGTGCGCCCGGGGCAAAACCGTGACCATGGGCGCGACCGGCAATCAGCAAGGCCAGAGCGATCAGCGCCAGCAACACCCAGGGGAAACTGCCCACGCCCCACTGGCTGAGCAGCACGCCACCGAGCAGGCCGCCCGCGGCAATCGCCGAGTTCCACACCGTGACGATCATCGACTGGGCGACATCGGCGCCCTCCCCGGCGGCGTCGGCACTGGCGGTTTGCAGCAGGGTCGGCGCGCCGCCGTAGGTCAGGCCCCAGAGCGCGACACTGAGGTACACCAGCGGCGCCGACTGGCTGACAAAACCGAGCACCAGCGCCACCACGGCAAAGCCGAACAAACTCAGCAGGACCATGTTGCGCAGGTGCTTGTCGATCAACGCGCCCACCACGCCAATACCGGCCAGGGCGGCAATGCCGAAGGTCAGCAGAACCATACCCGTGCTCGCCGCCAGGCCCACCGAGGCCAGGTACGGCACGATGTAGGTGTACAGCACGTTGTGCGCCAGCACCCAGGTGAGGATCACCAGCAACACCGCCAGCACGCCGGGGGTACGCAATACCTGGACGATGCCGGGGCGTTGGCCCGGGGCATGGCCTTCGAAGTCAGGCACCTTGCACAACACCCAGGCCACCAGCACCAGGGTCGCAGCGGACACCAACGCAAAGGTCATGCGCCAGCCCATCAGCTCGCCCAGCCAGGTACCGGCCGGCACCCCCAGCGACAAGGCCAGCGGCGCGCCGATCATCGCCACCGCCATGGCCCGGCCTTGCTGCTCGGGGCTGACCATGCGCCGTGCATGCCCGGCGATCACACCCCAGGCCAGGCCCGCGGCAACGCCGGTCATGAAGCGCGCAACCAGGGTCAGCCAGTACGAACTCGACAACGCCGTCACTGTGTTGAACAGCACAAAGCCGACAATCGCCAACAGCAGTACCGGCCGCCGACGCCAGCCCTGGGTCAGGGTCACCAGCGGGATCGCGGTCAGCAGCGAGCCCAGGGCATAGACGCTGACCATCTGCCCGGCCATGGCCTCGCTGACGTGCATGCCGCTGGAGATCTGCCCGAGCAGGCCGGCCGGCAGGGTTTCGCTGAGGATGGCGATAAAACCGGTCATGGCCAGGGCCAGCAGGCCGCTGACCGGCAAGGGCTGTTCGAGATCGGCGGGCCCATCCGCGGTGCAACTCATCTGCGTCATGGTGAAACTCCTGTAGGAAAGATGGGCGAACCTTAAGCCTGCGGTCACTGCGGAAAAAGATGGGTACAATTCCACTCATAACGGACACTGATGTCCGCAATCAGGAAATGCAGATGGATAGCCTCAGCGGTTTCGTGGTGTTCGTGCGGGTGGCAGAAACCGGCAGCTTTGTCGGCGCCGCGCAGTCGCTGGGGGTCAGCGCCTCGGCCATCGGCAAGCGCGTGGCACGCCTGGAGAGCCGCCTTGGCGTGCGCTTGTTCCACCGCAGCACACGCAGCATTACCCTGACCGTCGAGGGCAGCCAGTTCCTGGAACGCAGCCGGCGCATCCTCGCCGAGATCGAAGCCACCGAGCTTGAACTGTCCCAGGCCAGCGAAGTACCCCGCGGGCGTTTGCGCATCAGCCTGCCGCAGGTGACCGCGCTGGTGATGCCGGCTCTGAGCGAGTTCATGGCGCAATACCCGGCCATCGAACTGGACCTGGATTTCGACGATCGCATAGTCGATATCATCGGCGAAGGTTTCGACGTGGTAATGCGCGGCGGCACCCCCAGCGACTCCCGCCTGAGCGCGCGCTTTCTTGGCCACTTTCACCATGTGCTGGTCGCCTCACCGGCGTACCTGGCGTGCAATGGCACGCCCACTCATCCCGCAGAACTGGCCCGGCACACCTGCCTGCACTACCGCTTCCCCAGCACCGGCAAGCTTGAGCAATGGCCGCTACGCCAGGAGCCCGCTGGACGTGTATATGAAATCCCGGTGTCGATGGTCTGCAACCACGTCGACACGCGCATCTGCTTTGCCACGCGCGACCGCGGCATCACTTGTATTCCGGATTTCACCGTGCGCCCGCAGTTGCAGCGCGGCGACCTGGTAACCGTGCTCGATGACTACATGGAGCGCCGCGGCAGCTTCTACCTGCTGTGGCCCTCAGGGCGGCAAGTGCCGCCACGGCTGCGGGTGTTCATCGACTTCATGAGCACGCGACTGCTGCCCGATGCCGGCGCTCCGCAGTATTAGTCATACAAATAATCAAGCCCCTGAGCAGGACGTTGCGGCACCTGCTGCTGCAAAAATTCGCCAAGCGCGTGCACCTGGCGCGCCTTGGGGCTGGCCTGCAGCCAGGTCAGGTAATAGCCCTCGCCGGTGACCACCGCCTGCGGGAAAGGTGTGACCAGGCGGCCGGCGTCGAGCTCGCCGCTGGCCAGCAGCAGGTCGACCACGGCCACGCCCAGGCCCTGCTGGGCAGCCGAAATGCCCTGATCCAGGGTGTCGAACACCTGGCCGCGCTCCAGGTTGATCGCCTCGCCCCCTGCCCGTTGCACCCAGCGTCGCCAGTCACGCCGGTCCGGCGATGGGTGCAGCAGCTCGCAGCGAGCCAGGTCTGCCGGGTAACCGGGCTGGCACACTGGCACCAGCCATTCGTCAAACAGCTTGAGGCTGGCGATGTCCGCGCCGAAATGGCCATCGGCGAGGAGGATCGCGCAGTCGTAGGGCTCGCTGTAGAAGTCCACCGTGTCGATGTCCATCCACACGCTGCTCAGTTGCACCTGACTGTGATCCTCGCCTTGCTTGAACAGCGCCAGCTGCCTGAGCAACCAGCGCACGGTCAGGGTCGAGGGCGCTTTCAGGCGCAGGTGCTGGCGGTCCTGCTTGAGCAGGCCACAGGCGTTTTCGATGATCTTGAAGCCGACCTTGAGCTCCTGGGCCAGTAACCGGCCCGGCTCGGTCAGCGTCACTTTCGGCCCGCGCCGTTCGAACAGGGCACAGTCGAACAGGCCTTCGAGGGTCTTGATGTGATGGCTGATGGCGCCCTGGGTCAGGGCCAGTTCTTCAGCGGCGCGGGTGAAAGAGCCGTAGCGCGCGGCCACCTCGAACGCCCGAAGCGCCTGCAGTGCGGGAATGCGTTCGGTCATGGCCACCCCAAGCATGAGCAAAACTAATAGAAGGCCACAATAACAGGCGTTTTACAACACAACCGGGCCTAACGAGAATTGCGCTCCCAGCAGCAACCATCGAGACACACCCTTGAACAGCGCCCTGTTAGCCACCTACGCCCTGACCGTTTTGCTCCTGATCGCCAGCCCCGGTCCGGTGGTGGCGCTGGTGGTCAACACCACCGCCCGCGCCGGGCGCAAACAGGCGCTGCTGACTGCCCTGGGCACCAACGGCGCCTCACTGGTGCTGATTGCCCTGGCGGCGCTGCTGATCTTCAGCAGCGCCGCCATCAACCCGCTACTGCTGAGCAGCTTGAGCGTGTTCGGTTGCCTGTTCATCGGCTACCTGGGCTTCGCTGCACTGGTCCAACTGCGCCACCCCGCGCACGCCACGCAGCAGGCCGCGATCCGCCAGGGCGGGCTGTGGCAAGGCTTTGCCATCGGCCTGTCGAACCCCAAGGACATCCTGTTTTTCGTCGCCTTTTTCCCGCAGTTCATTCAGGTCACCGAGCAGTTCAGCCAGAGCCTGATGCTCCTGGGGCTGGTCTGGCTGATGCTCGACCTGGGTATTCTGGGCCTATACATCCTGGTCATCGGCCGCCTGGCCGAGCGCCTGGACCGGCGCCTGATCAGCGTAATCAGTGCCGCGGTACTGCTGGCCATCGCCGCCGCCGGGCTGGTCTACAACATTCGGCAACTGTTGCCCTGACGGGCTACGCTTTCGGACGCGGACCCGGAGCGGTTAGAATGTCGCGCTATAACCCAGGCCAGCCACACTATGGACAGTCGGATTGAACCCTGAACAGCGCAGTCGTCTCCAAGCCAACATGCATACCCGCCCGGCCCCGAATTGCAGAGGCACTTCCTTGATCCGCTCGCCCCTTTTGCACGGCCTGCTCGCCGTCGTGCTGCCGACTTCGGCACTGGCCGCCGGCGTACAGATCGACCCCCATGCCGACCTGCTGTACCGCCAGGCCCTGACCTTCCTGGAACAGGCCGACAACCAGAACAGCAGCTTCACCCTCAAGACCAGCACCACCGACCAGGACCTGGCCCAGCAAGGCCAAGCCCTGGGCCGCACCCTGGCACCGGCGGTGGCCCTGCTGAAAAAAGCCGTGGACCTCAACCACCCGGCCGCGCAATACCGCCTGGCGCTCTACTACATCACCTACCTGCCGGCAGCGCAGATCCCGGCTGCGGCCTGCCCGCTGCTCGAAGCCAGCATGGGCCAGGGCTTCGCGCCAGCGGCCCTGGGTATCGAAAACTGGTGCCCGAACTACAGCCGCAGCGAGTACCGCAACGCGCTGGAAAGCGTAACCAACCTGGCCAGCCTCTACGCCTCCTACTACCCGCAACCGGCCGTGCGCCTGCTGTGCCACCGCGAGCAACCGCAAGGCCTGGCCATGCAATGGGGCCGCCAGCGTGATTACCAGGCCGAGGTCTACCGCTTGCTGGCCAGCGCCGACCCGGCGCAAAGCAAGGTTTACTGGCAAAAAGCAGTGGACATCAATGGCTGCATCGCCGCGCAACGGCGCTTGGCCAGCAACCACTACTAACCCCACTGCAGCGCCGCTGACAGCAAGATCGTTCAAGTCAGCGGCGCCTGGCTCTGGCATGCTGTGCAACCGTGTTCATTGGTTGTTGCTGCCGTCCATGTCCAGTCCGCCGTTCGCCCGCCAGGCCTTTATCCGAGGCGCCATCGCCATCCTGCCGTTGTCACTTGCCGTTGCGCCCTGGGGGCTGCTGGCAGGCTCCATGGCCATTGAAGCCAACCTCACCCCCTGGGAAGGCCAGGGCCTGTCGGCCATCGTCTTTGCCGGTGCGGCGCAACTGGTGGCGATCGGCATGCTCAAGGGCGGCGCCAACCTGTTCTCGATCCTGCTCACGACCCTGCTGCTGACCTCCCAGCACCTCTTGTACGGGCTGTCGATGCGCCCGGTGCTGTCGGGCCTGCCGACCCGCTGGCGATTGGGGCTGGGCTTTTTGCTCACGGATGAATTCTTCGCCCTCACCAGCCAGTACGACAAGCAGCAGTTCAACCGCTGGTACGCCCTGGGGGTGGGCCTGACCTTCTACATTGCCTGGAACCTGTTCACCCTGGCCGGGATCATCCTTGGCCAGAACATTGCGCACCTGGACCAACTGGGCCTGGACTTCTCGATCGTCGCCACCTTCGTCGCCCTCATCGCGCCGCTGGTGCGTAACCTGCCCACGGTGGTGTGCGTGGCGGTGTCGTTGTTCTGTTCGGTGCTGTTCAGTGCCTGGCATTGGGACATTGGCCTGGTGGCCGCCGGCCTGCTGGGCATGAGCGCAGGTTTCGTCTGCCAGAAGTTCACTGGAGCGCGTTCATGATCTTCGCCTTGATAATCGGCATGGGCTTGCTGGTGTTCCTCAACCGCTATGCCTTTCTCGAACCGCGCCTGCCCCTGCGCCTGAGTTCCAACGCCCGGCAGTTCCTCGGCTTTGCCGTGCCAGGCATGCTCACCGCGATCTGCGGGCCGATCGTCTTCCTGCCCGGGCACCAGCTCGACCTGAGCCTGAGCAACCCGTACCTGATCGGTTCGCTGGTAGCGGTGGTGCTGGTGCTGTTGACCCGCAGCACCTTGATCAGCATGCTGCTGAGCATGGCCTTCTTTTTTGTCTTTCGTTGGTGGTTGAACGGCAGCCCATGAACCCTGCACACAAGGAACAGACCCGCTTCTGGCAAGCATCGGCGCTCGGCGACACCGAGATGCTGCATGCGCGCTATTTTCAGCAGCGTTTTGCCCCCCATGTGCACGAAGGCTACGTGATCACCATCATCGAGTCCGGTGCCCAGCGTTTCTGGCACCGCGGCAGCGAACACCTGGCCCCGGTAGGCAGCATGGTGCTGATCAACCCTGACGAGCTGCACACCGGCGCCAAGGCCAGCGAAGACGGCTGGCGCTATCGCGGCTTTTACCCCGACAGCGAACGCATCACCGGGGTGCTTGACGAGTTGGAGCTCAAGCGCGACGGCCTGCCGCGTTTCGATGCCAGCGTGCTGCACGACCCGCAACTGGCCAAGGCCTTCAGCTGGCTGCACTGCTCGGCCGAAAACGGCGCCAGCGCCCTGGAACAACAAACCGCCTGGCGCGAAGCGGTGTTGCTGCTGGTGCAGCGTCACGCCCGCGCAGGTACTGCCCGCACACCCGGCAACGAACCCTGCGCGGTGGCCCGGGCCAAGGAGTTGATGGACAGCCGCCTGGCCTACCCGCCATCGCTGGAAGAACTGGCCACGGCGGTGAACCTCTCGCCCTTCCACTTTGCCCGGGTGTTCCGCCAGGCCACCGGCTTGCCGCCCCATGCCTGGCTCAAGCAACGGCGCCTGAGCCGCGCCCGCGAGCTGTTGAAAAACGATTGCCTGCCGTTCAACGTCGCCTTCGCCCTGGGCTTTTCCGACCAGAGCCATTTGAACCGGCAGTTCAAGCAAGCCTATGGCGTAACACCGGGCGAGTACCGCCGCGCCTGTATTCATTAACGGACCCAACCCATGCCCTACCCGCTTGCCTACCGCTGGTTCATCCACAAGGGCCTGACCGACTGGGAGCCGTGGTATTTCTGCGACACCCTGGCGTCGCTGCAACACGCCCCGGACCTGAGCAAAAACGCCTTCGCCGCCAGTGCCTTTGCCAAGGAAACCGCTGCGGACTTTGAGGTTTACCTGTTCGCCCGTCGTCAGGATCGGGAGGACTTTGCCTTCTTCGTGGTGCGCGACGGGGTGATCGAAGACAAGGTAATCACCGTGCACCTGTCGTTTGCCGACAAGCTGGAGCTGCGCTCGCGGTTGACCTATGAACAGGTGACCCGCAGTTTCAGTGAGTGGGTGGCCGAGGTGGCGCTGGCAGATGCGGTGGAGTGGATGAGCGAGGAAGACCTGGAAGATTGAATCTGGGGCTGCTCTGCAGGGCGATCACGCCGGACGCTGCATCAACACCAACCGCAGCGCCAGCAACGCCAGCACACTGGCCAGCAAACGCGGCTGCAACCTGGCCATGCGCCCCTTGCCACAGAACCTGCGGCTCAGCACCCCGCCGCACGCCCCCAACAGCACATGAAACACCAGGGCAATCATGCTCAGCACCAGCCCCAGCAGCAACTGCTGCGCCACCGCGCCTTTGGCCGGGACCACGAACTGCGGCAAGAACACAATGAAAAACAGCAGCGCCTTGGGGTTGAGCAAGCTGTTCAACATGGCTGCGAGCAACACCGCCGCCAGTGATGTCTCGCGCCGCCCTTCGCCCATGCCGGCCTTGCGCGGCTGCAACAGCTTGAAAGCCATCCACAACAGATAGACCGCGCCACAGTAACGGATGATGTCGAACGACGGCGGCCAGGCGGCGATCAACGCGGTGACCCCGCTTGCGGTCAGCGCAGTCAGCAGCAGGTCAGCCAGGCTGATGCCCAGCGCCGCCGCCAGCCCGCCACGCCAGCCCATGGACACGCCATGGCTGATGACAAAGGCCATGTTCGGCCCAGGCGACAGCAGCAACAGGGTCACCGCCGCAGAAAAGATCAGCAGCGTTTGCATATCGAGCATCGCACGCCCTCCTGGCTAAGCGTCGAATGCCGACAGTAACGGATCTACAGCCCGCTCAAGCACTACAGCACAGCGATTTTATTGCGCAACAGTTGCCTCAGCGGCAATACGCCCGCGGCGTGCTGCCGGTCATGCTTTTAAAGAAAGCGATGAAGGCACTGTCACTGGCAAAGCCCAGTTCCAGCGCCACCTGGCTCAGCGGCTGATGGATCGCCAGTTGCTCCACTGCGCGTACCAGCCGCCACTGCTGGCGCCATTGCTGATACGACATGCCGGTGTCACGGCGGATCAAACGGCCGATGGTTTTCTCACTGGCGCCCACCGTACGAGCCAGCTCCTGCAGTGGCGGCGGCAACTGCTCAAGGCCCTCGACCAGGCTGGCCAGGCGCCGATCCCTGGGCAGCGGCAAGCGCATCGGCTGCTGCCTGGCGGCCTGCAGCTCGGCGATGCACAGGCCGGCCATATGCGCGGCTGCGCCTTGGCTCCAGTCGGTTTCGAACGGCGCCTCGGCCATGCGTTCGAGCAGTTCGCGCAGCAGCGGGTTGACGTCGAGGATCTGCACTTGCTCGGGCAATTGCGGCCAGTGCCGGGTGTCCAGGTACACCGAGCGATAGTCGACGCTTGCCCGCATCCGCGCCCGGTGGGCTGTGCCTGCGGGAATCCATGCCGCGCGGGTCGGCGGCAACAGGCAGAGCAGGTCCGGCGCCTGGGCGTCGATACGCACGCAGCCCTGGCGGGTGAACAGCACCTGCCCTAACCGGTGCTGATGGACGCCGGAATCGTGCTCGCCCAGGGTCGAGCAGATGCCGACAATGGGCGCGCCGAAGCGCTCCGGGTCGAAAGTCGCGGTAGGTTCCAGCCAGGCCATGCAGGTTGTCCGATTTACACTATTTTTAGACCAGACCGCGACAATACACCCATGGCCCGCCGCCTACCATGAGCGCCCTTTTACTCACGGGACGCTGCTCATGATCCAACCAACCTGGCTGACCCTGGCCACGGCCCTGCTGATGTTCCCGCAGATCGCCGAAACCCTCTACAGCCCGGCCCTGGTGGATATTGGCCAGGGCTTTGCGGTGACACCTGCGCAGGCGGGGCAAACCCTGTCGCTGTACTTCGCCGCCTTTGCCATCGGCGTGCTGGTCTGGGGCCGCCTGTGCGACCTCTGGGGCCGACGCCCGACGTTGCTCGCCGGCTTGCTGCTGTACGGTCTGGCATCGCTGGCGGCTTTGTTGGTCACACGCTTCGACGGTTTGCTCGCCGCACGCATCGTTGCCGCCTTTGCCGCAGCGGTCGGTTCGGTGGTCACCCAGACCGCCCTGCGCGATGTGCATAGCGGTGCGCAACTGGCGCGGGTGTTTTCACTCATCGGTATTTTTCTGGCCATCAGTCCGGCCATTGGCGTGCTCAGTGGGTCAGTGCTGACCGGGGCCTTTGGCTACCGTGGCGTATTCGCCGCGCAGTTGTTGCTGGCACTGGCGTTGCTGCTTTGGAGCTGGCAAGCCATGCCGGAAACCCGTCCACAGGCGGCCCATCGCGCCAGTTTGCTCGGCACGTTGCGGCGCATGCTCGGTGATCGTCGGGTGTTGCTGGCAACGCTGCTGGTGGCGTTGTTCAACATCGGGGTATTCAGTTGGTACAGCCTGGCGCCGTTCATTTTCCAGCGTCTGCAGCTGCAAAGCCTGTTTGGCCTAAGCGGGATTTTGCTGGCGCTCGGCTCTCTGCTCGGCGCGCGCTTGAATACGCTGTTACTGACGCGAGGCGTAAAGGCGGCGACGATGCTCAACCTGGCCTGCGGGATAAATGTGCTCGCGGCGCTGGTGATTGCGCTGCTGGGCGAACACTGGCTGATCGCCGTGGCCATGGCCTTCATGCTCGGCGCCTTTGCCATGGCGATTCCGTTGCTGCTGGGCTCGGCGCTGGTTGAGTACGGGGATTGCCGGGGGACGGCGGGGGCGTTATTTGGATTGCTGTATTACCTGCTGATCGGGTTTGGACTGGCGTTGGCCGGGTGGGTCCAGGAACTAGGAGCAGTGCTGCTCTGCTGCTCCGTTTTCACTGCTGCAGTGGGGGCTTTCTATAAATCATGGGTATAACTCAATTGCTTCGTTGCCTGTCCAGTTCTGCCAAATTTGGCGGCAGCGGTATCCAGCTTTTGTCGATGCCCGCATTGACTAGACGGTCCCATCCATCGAGCAACTGTTTGGGGAAGCGGTGGTACTCGCTACCCTTCATCGCCGCGCCCCAGAGAGAAGGAATTATCGCCTCCAATGTTCGCACCTCATGACGCTCACCCTCAGGAAGGTTACGGTTTCGAATCGCCAATCCCTGAAGGTAGTCAAGCATGTTACGAGCAACGATGCCTTCGGCTAACCTGTCATCGCAAATGCTTTTCAGCCATGCCGCCAGCTTGGCTTGACCCGCCTCCTGATACAAGGGTGACTTGGCGTCAAACAAGCGCCACTGCTGGTGAATGGCTGCTTGCGAACCCTCCTGCAACAGCCGTTCGACCCCCGTCGGCACCCTGAACAACGCCAGCAAATCCGCGACCGCATCCTCCTTGAGCAGGTTGGCGACACCTTCAAGTCCTGCCCTTTTTTGCGAGTCATACAGGTACGCGATGCCACCTGCGAGCAACTTTTCCATCGCCCAATCGTGTAGTCGAACACGATCACTGCACGTGGTTGCCGCTGCTGTCACCAGTGCGATTTCCCGTTGATATTGTGCTTGCATTTTCTGGCCTGTATCACGTTCACGCAGGGACAACAGACCGTCGATCAAGCTGCAGCACAAACTGTAATGGCCGGATACATCGTGGAGCGCTTCGTGCGGCGTATCCCCCCAGACTTTTTCAAGCAGGTTGAGTTGAACCCCAAGGTACTCCAGTTGCTGATCATAGACATGCCGGTCAACCTGAGAGACCAACTCCCGCATGCCCTGGCAATAAGAACCGATGGTCAACCAGATCAGATTCAAGGCAACTGTCAGCTTTTCGGTTTGAGCAGCGTCAGCCCCGCTAGCAAGAAGCTGATCGATTCGCAGATCGTCGAAATCTCCGGCCCATTCATTCAAAAAAAGCCGATGTTCATAACTGGTGATGCTCGGCTCCTGTGCCAATAACCCCATCTCGTAATGGATACGGACGCGGTTGGTTGATTTACGCAGATCGTGCAGGGCTGCGAGCTGATTCTTTAGCCGCACAAAAGCCGGCGCATGATCAGGCACTTTTGATCCCAGCGTAAGTTGAATAGCTTCGCGCTGAAACGTCTCCCGCTCTTCATCGTTTTCGCCACGTAGCGACTGACGGTCCCGGCCCAGCAGGGAGGGCTCGAGACGCTCAAGAGTCTTCGGGGCTTCATGCTTGATGATGGTCTGCAAAATGATTGCATTCCACGCGAGCTCATCATTGCCGTGGCGACAGGCAACAGTTTTCAATTGCCCCAGATCACGGGTTATAGCCTTGACCAAGCGAGGGTTGCGAGGAAACCACTGAGCAACTTGCGTGAAAGAAGCCTCGGGAATGAAAGGGCAACACTCGCCAAATGCTCGCCAGGCCAGGCGCCTGGTTTGCTCCTCGGTAGGCTCCGGCAGGGTAATGGAGATATCGATGATCTTCTCGAGAAAGCGCTGCCCGTTCTCCCCATAGGCGGCCGAGTACAAGCTCAGAGCCTTACTCACTACGTCCAGATCAAAGGCCAGGACAAAGGCGAAGCTGGGCCAGTCAAGCAACTCGCGTAATGCCAGCATTGCCTTGGGGATCGCGGTGGGGTCGGCGCGGTCGAGGTCATCGATGAATACCACGATGCGTGTGTGATGGAGTTCGGCACAGAGCGCTTCGAGTTCTTTGCGATTGAAAGCCAGCTTTGAACTGAGTAGCTGACCTGTTTGCGCGGCAATCTGGGTGCCTTTGCTAACCATCGTACAGGTAACAGGGTCCAACACTTGGGCCACTGACTTGCCAACCTCGGCAACGTTGCCCAGTAATCTTGCGATACCACGCCCCAGATCCTTGAACGACTTACCCGCCCATGCACCTTTTTCAAGTTGCTCCAGCAACGCCTGATAGAACCGCTGGATCACCCCGTCACGGCCTTCGGCGTCCCACGCTGAAAAGCGTACAACCACCCAGGTGATACCGTCCCGCTTGCTTTCATTACGAATGCGCGCTTGCTCTTCAATGAAGTTCAGCACACTGGTTTTGCCAGAACCCCACTTGCCATAAAGGCCGATGCGGGTGGACCAACTATCCGGCGCCGACTCGATCGAGCGCAACACCGAGCGGGCAATCGACCAGCGCTGCAGATCGTCATCCTGTTGCTGGCTGATCGCCGCATCATGGCCTTTGCCGTTACGCTGCTGGTTTGCTGGTGCTTTCATGGGGTGATCCATCGACCGTGAAGTTGAACCGCTCGGCAGTCTATCCAACTGACTTCTGCGCTGCACCTGAGCCTTTGAAATCGCGTTGCCTGCATCGCGGGGCAAACCCGCTCCTACCCCCGAGCTCAGGCATGCACCCAACGCCGATGCAGCCCACGGGCCATGGCATCGAGCATAAAGCCCAGCACCCCGATCAGCAGCACCATCGCCATCAGCTCCGAATACGCCAGCCGATCACGGGTATCGAGGATGAAGTAGCCCAACCCGGCGCTCACCCCGAGCATCTCGCACGGCACCAGCACGATCCACAGGATGCCAATGGCCAGGCGCACGCCGGTCAACACATGGCCGAGCACGCCGGGGATGATCACCTTGCACAGGGTCTCCCAGCGTGTCGCACTCAGGCTGCGGCTCAGTTGCAACCAGCGCGGGTCGAGCTGACGCACCCCGGCTGCGGTGTTGAGCAGGATCGGCCACAGCGCGGCAAAGGCCAGGAGGAAGTAGATCGGCTGATCGCCTACCCCCATCAGCATCACCACCACCGGCATCCACGACAGCGGCGAGATCATCCGCAAGAACTGGAACGCCGGGGTGGTCGCCGCTTCAAGGTGGCGATAGCTGCCCACCAGCAGGCCCAATGGCACGCCGATCAGCAAGGCCAGCAGCAAGCCGATGAGGATGCGCTTGAGGCTGACCCAGATGTGCTCGTAGACCTCGGCCTGGCCGAGCAACTCGATCAGGCTACTGAGGGTAGCCTGGGGCGAAAAACGCGCCGACAGGCCATCGGTCTCGCCAAACAGATGCACCCCCAGCCACCAGAGCAACAACAAGCCGAGCAGGCCGGCAACGCCCAGGGCGCCATGGATTGCATGCTTGCCCATCAGATCGCAAACTCCTCGCTACGCTCGAAGCTCTCGGGCAAGCCGAAGGCCTTGAGCCCGCCGACCGCGGCGATGCTGTTGCGCACGAAACGGTCGTCGACCAGGTCGCGGGCAGTCTGCTGCGGGTCGAGGCCGGCGAGGAAGCCCTTGTCGCCTTCGATCAGGGTGTTCTGCAGGCGGCGCACCAGCTCTTCGGTGTAGCTGGGGAACGGGTATGGCTGAAAGTCGATGCGTTTCTCGTCCCACTGCGCATGTTGGATCGCGCCACTGGCGATGTAACCCTCGCGGGCCGATGCGGCGGGCGCCAGCACCTGGCTGAGCACCTGCGGGGTATGGGGGGTGTATTTGTTCGGCCCGCTCTTGGACAGCAACGCAGCGGCCTCGGCGCGGTGGTCGCGGGTCCACAACTGGGCTTTGACGATGGCGTTGACCACCTTCTGCGACCACTCCGGGCGGTTGTTCAGGTCGTGCTCGTGCATGAACACCACGCAGCAGGCATGGTTGCGCCAGATATCGCCGGTAAAGCGCTGCACGCGGCCCACCTTGAGGTCTTCGGCCAAGGCGTTGAACGGCTCGGCGACGATGTAGCCGGCGATGCGCTTGCTGGCCAGGGCCGGCGGCATGTCCGACGGTGGCAGCACCACCAGGTTGACCTCGTTGGCGGCCAGCTGGGCACTGGCGGCCTTGGACACCGGGGTCAGGCCGTGGTCTCGAAACAGCTGCTGCACCACCACGTTGTGGATCGAATACCAGAACGGAATCGCCACGGTCTGCCCGCCCAGTTGCTTGATCTCGGTGATGCCTGGGGCCACGGTCAGGCCCGAACCGCCAACGTGGTTCCAGGCCACCACCTTGGCCGGCACCTTGCTGGCGTAACGGGCCCAGACGGTCATCGGCGACAGCAGGTGAATGACGTTGACCTGGCCGGAGATGAACGCCTCGATCACCTGCGCCCAACTGCGCAGCAGCACCGGCCGCTCGGCCTTGATGCCCTCGGCTTCGAACAGGCCATTGTTGTGCGCCACCAGCAATGGCGTGGCGTCGGTGATCGGCAGGTAGCCGATGCGCACCGGTGCGTCCGGGTCGCTGGCCGCGCGCGCCTGCAAGCTGCTCAGCAGCGGCATGGCGCCGCCGGCGGTGAGCAAGGCGCTGAGTTTGATGAAGTCACGACGAGTGTGGGTGAAGTCGTCCAGGCACATGGGCAGTCTCCGACGGCAGCGGCATAGGTTCAGAAGAAGGTTCGGGTGTGCGGCTGGCCCGCCGAAGGGTTTTGAGTATGTCGATGCGCAGCGCGCCCAGTTCCTCGACCCGCTGCTCGCGGGGCTGCGGCAGGTCGATGTGCCACTGGCCGAGGGTGCGCGCCGGGTGGTTGCCCAGTAGCAACACGCGATCGGACAACAGCAGGGCTTCGTCGATATCGTGGGTAATGAGGATGGCCGCGGTGTTGTGCCGGGCGATCAATTGCAGCAACAGTTGCTGCATGTCGGCGCGGGTCACTTCATCCAACGCACCGAAGGGTTCGTCGAGCAACAGCACCTGCGGCTGACGCGCCAGGCAGCGGGCCAGCGCGGTACGCTGGGCCATGCCGCCGGAAAGCTGCGCCGGGTACTGCTCGCGTGCGTGCTGCAGGCCGACCGCCTCGATGGCGTGGTCGATGCGCGCACGCCGTTCACTGGCGGCAAGCCTGGGCTGGCGGGCGAAATCCAGGCCGAAGGCGACGTTGCTTTCCAGGCTCAGCCAAGGCAGCAGGCTGGGGTCCTGGAAGGCCACCGCCAGGCGCGGATGCGGGCCCTGCAGCGGCTCGCCAAGCAGGCTGACGCTACCGGCGCGGGCCTGCTGCAAACCGGCCAGCACCCGCAACAGGCTGGACTTGCCGACGCCACTGGGGCCGAGGATGGTGATCACCTCGCCCAGCGCCAGCTGTAGGTCGAAGTCCTCCAGCACGCTTTGCCAGCCTTGTTCACGCGGGTAGCCAAGGCTGATGCCACGGGCTTCGAGTAACACTTCGGTCATGCTGAGGGCGCCTGGCGTTGCAGCTCGGCGCGCAGTTGCACCAGGCTCGGGGTAACGATCGGCACGAACGCCGACTCGCGCCAGCGCCTGGCAAAACCTGCACCGTAGGCGCTCAGGTAAGCCTTGCCGCCACTGGCCTGCAATTCAAGCTGCACGGCATCGGCAGCGGTCTCGGCGAGGGTGATACGCAGCTTGAACAAGGCCGCAGGCTCGGTCAGGAAGCGCCCGTCGAGCAGGCCTTTTTTCAGCTCGCCGACGGTGTTTTCCAGACGCTCATGCAGTACCTGCAACGCCTCGCCCAGGAACGAGCGCATGCCTTGCAGGTGCGCCTCGACCTCGCTCAGCGCACGGCGCGCCAGGCCGATGGCCATGCCGCATTGCAGGCCCAGGAACGACGGGCGCACCGCCGGCAAGAACTGCTTGGCGTTCTCGTGCAGCAGCCAGTCGTGGCTGATCGACACCTGGTCGAAACTCAAGGCAGCGGTGTTGCTCGACTGCAGGCCCATCAGTTGCAAATCGTCGGAACGGCTCAGCCCGGCGGCGGAATCGGGGATGGCCAGCACGAATGGCCCGGCGCCCTCCTCTTCAATCGCCGCCGCGACCACGAAGCCGCCCTTGCGCAGATTGGTGACCCAGTGCAGGCGCCCGGCCAGGGTCCAGCCCTGATCGTCACGCAGGCCCTTGACCTGCAGCGCTTCGATGCCCGAGAGGTACTTCATGGCGTTGGACAGCCCGGTGGCGCCAGCCAGTTGGCCGCTGAGCAGGTCGGGCAACAGACGCTCGCGCAGCACGGCGTTGGGGCTGTGCAGCAGGTATTCGATAAAGGCGCGCTGGCCCCAGAACACGAAGGCCGCCGCCAGGGAATGGCTGGCGACAGTGGCGAGCGTCTCGACCGCGTCGGCAACCGTACCGCCGCTGCCGCCCAGGGCCGGGTCGATACCGACGCGCAGCACCTGCGCCGCCGCCAGTTGCCCCAGCACTGCCTGCGGGTCGCAGTGGCCCTGATCGAGGGCTTCGGCCTGGGCATCCAGCCACGTGACCAGTGCGGGATCGAGCATAGGGTTTACTCCTTTAAAAATGCGCCAGCCTGCGCTGGCGCCAGGGGTCGTCAGGCCGAAGGCTGCCAGCGGTACTTGCTCAGCTCGTCATTGAGCGGCGTTTGGGCGAACACATTAGCAAAGTTGCACAGGGTTGCCAGACTTACGCCGAGGATCACCTCAAGCGCGTTGCCTTCGCTGTAGCCGGCTTCACGGAAGGCACCGTAGCCGGCCTCGCTGACATTGCCGCGGGTGGCGATCACTTCGCGGGTGAACGCCGCCAGGGCTTCGAGCTTCTCTTGCGGTAACTCGCCCTTGGCGCGCAGGGCATCGACCACCTCTTGCGGCAGCTTGGCCTTGTTCAGCGCCACGGCGGTGTGGCCGGCCACGCAGAAGTCGCAGCCGTGGTTGGTGGCGGCGATCAACTGCACCACTTCACGCTCGGCCAGGCTCAGTTCGGCCTTGCCGTTGAGGGCCGAGACGGTGACATAGGTTTCCAGCGCCGCCGGGGCGTTGGCCAGCACGCCGAGCAGGTTGGGAATGAACCCGGAGGCTTTCTGGGCGTTTTCCAGGTAAGGACGGGCAGCCTCTGGGGCGCTTTGCAGTGTATGGACAGTGACGCGCGACATGGAGTGGACTCCTGCATACTAGGGGTGTGCCACAAGTCTGTTGGTTATAAGAATTACCTGCCATATTCTGCAGTCGCTATTACTTGCTCCTGAGTCTTTTCATTAGATGATTTCGTCCAGCCCGGTAGTCGATTGGTTATTAGAAAGCCTTGAGCTAGACGCCAGCCTGTTCCATGTCGGGCGCTATTGTGGCGGCTGGCACGCCAGCACCCACGGCCTGGCCCGGGCCAGTTTCCACCTGATCGTCCAGGGCCATTGCTGGCTGCATATCGACGGCCAGGCCGAGGCGATTGGCCTGCACGCCGGCGATGCGGTGTTCCTGCTGCGCGACTTCAACTATCGGCTGTCCAACGCCGAGGAGTGCGAGCTGGCCCAGCAGCAACCGCGCCAAATCATGCAAGCACTGGACAGTGCCGCCACGGATGGCGTGGGCCTGGTGTGCGGTTTCTTTCATTTTCAGCCGGGCCTGTCGTCGCTGATCATCGAGGGCCTGGACGACTGGATCATCCTGCGCGCCGGCGACCCGGCACTGAGTGCCGCGCGGGCCTTGTTCGAGCTGATCCTGGCCGAATGCCAACGCCTGCCCGCGCCCTCCTCGGCCCTGCTCGAACGCCTGAGCCACCTGCTGTTTTTGTACGTGCTGCGCCAACGGGTCAGTGATGACCAAGGCATCAGCGGACTGGTCGCGCTGGCCCGCCACGCCAACTTTGCCAGCCTGCTCGAACAACTGATCGAACACCCCGAACAGCCCTGGTCGCTGGAAAGCATGGCGGCCTGCACCGGGCTTTCGCGTTCGGCGTTCTTCAAGCGTTTCAGCGAGCTGGCCGGGCAATCGCCGGGGCAGGTATTGCTGGCCCTGCGCATGCGTCATGCCTGCCGCTTGCTCAAGGCCAACAACACCGTCGAGCAGGTCTGCGCGGCAGTGGGCTATCAATCGATTGCCGCCTTCACCCGCGCCTTCAGCAAGGCCGTCGGGGTGCAGCCGGGGGCGTATCGGCGCCAGCATGAGGGGCGCTGAGGCAAACAACGTGCGGTAATCGAACACAAGCGGCCTTGGCCCTCTCAAGTCAGTCAGCAGTCACTCCGATAGCAGTCCACCCACCGCCGTTTCACCGGCAAAGAGTGGCGCTGATAACAACTCGAGGAGTACTGCCCGCATGTTCGCCGACCTGAAAATCCGCACCGGTATGTTCTGGGTGCTGTCGCTGTTCAGCCTGACCTTGCTGTTCTCCACAGTCAGTGCCTGGCGCGCGGCGGTGGGTAGCGACCAGCAGATCACCGAACTGGACCAGACCGCGCACCAGTCGGACCGCCTGAACAATGCGTTGCTGATGGCCATCCGCGCCAGCGCCAACGTCTCCTCGGGCTTTATCGAACAGACCGGCGGCCACAGCGAGAGCGCCAACAAACGCCTGCAGCTCTCGCAAGCGCTGCTGGGCAACAGCGCGCAGTTGATCGACGAGCTGGTCGGCAATGCCCAGGAGCCGACCTTCAAAACCCTGGCCGTGGAACTGCAAAGCACCTTCGGCGACTACGCCGAGGCCGTCGCCGGCCAGCGCGAAGCGACCCGCAACAACGACCTGCAGCACTACTTTCAGGTCAACACCGACGCCGGCAACGCCATGGGCCGCTTGCAGGCGCTGCGGCAAAAACTGGTGGCGGCGCTGAACGAGCGCAGCCAGCAGATCATGCTCGAATCCGACCGGCGCCTGAGCAGCGCCCAGGTGCTGAGCGTGGTGCTGGGGCTGCTGACTTTGCTGCTCGCCGCGTTGTGCTGGAGCTTTATCGCCCAGCGCGTGCTGCGCCCGCTGCGTGAAGCCGGCCTGCACTTCCAGCGCATAGCCGGCGGCGACTTGAGCGTGCCGGTGACGGTGCACAGCAGCAACGAGATTGGCCAGCTGTTCAGCGAACTGCAGCGCATGCAGCACAGCCAACGCGACACCCTCGGGCAGATCAGCGGCTGCGCCACGCAACTGGCCGAGGCGGCCGGTGCGCTCAACGGCATTACCGAACAGAGCTCGCAGAGCTTGCGCCAACAAGACCAGGAGCTGGAACAGGCCGCCACCGCCGTCACCGAAATGACCACCGCCGTGGAGGAAGTGGCGCGCAATGCCGTGTCGACCTCGCAAGCAGCCAGCGCCTCCAACGAACTGGCCGAACAAAGCCGCCGCCAGGTCAGCGACAACCTCGATGGCACCCAGGCCATGGCCCGAGAAGTGCAGACCAGCAGCGAGCACCTGGAGCAACTGGCCGGGCAGATTCGCGACATCGGCCAGGTGCTGGAGGTGATTCGCTCGGTGTCGGAGCAAACCAACCTGCTGGCGCTCAATGCCGCCATCGAAGCGGCCCGTGCTGGTGAAGCCGGGCGCGGTTTTGCCGTGGTCGCCGACGAGGTCCGCACCCTCGCCTACCGCACCCAGCAATCGACCCAGGAAATCGAGCAGATGATCGGCCGGGTGCAACAGGGTACCGAAGCGGCGGTGGCATCGATGCAGGCCAGTACCCAGCGGGCGCAGTCGACCCTGGGCATTACCCAGGCCTCGGGGCAGGTGCTGGAAGGCATCTACAGCGCAATTGGCGAAATCAACGAGCGCAACCTGGTGATTGCCAGCGCGGCGGAGGAACAGGCACAAGTGGCGCGGGAGGTGGATCGCAACCTGCTGAACATCCGCGAACTGTCGACCCGTTCGGCGACGGGCGCACAGCAGACCAGCGAAGCCAGCCAAGCGTTGGCCGCGCTGGCCGGGCAGCTGACGGCGCTGGTAGCGCGCTTCAGGGTTTAGCCCTATCGCGGGTCAAGCCCGCTCCTACAGACTCTGTGGGAGCGGGCTTGACCCGCGAACAATCTAGGCATCCACCAGAATGTTGAACCCACCAAATATCAGCCGCATACCATCAAACGGCATCGGGTTCTTGTCTGGCTGCAAACGCGGGTCCTGCATCATCTTCTGCATCCCCGCATCGCGTACCTCGCGCGACGGCCAGAGGACCCAGGAAAACACCACCGTCTCGTCTTCCCTGAGCTTCACGGCCATGGGGAACGAGGTGATCTTGCCGTCCGGAACATCATCGCCCCAGCACTCGACGACCTTAAGGGCACCACATTCCTTGAACACCACAGCGGCCTCCTCGGCGTGCTTTTTGAAGGCGTCGCGGTTGGCGGTGGGGACTGCGAGAACGAAACCGTCTACATAGGACATGGGCTGTACTCCTGCTTGTATGGGTACAGGGTGGTCGATCAGGCTGGCGCGCAATCGACAGGTGCAGCGCCCGAGGCGACCGAAGGTCATTTGCCAACAATGCCCAGCCCCTGCCCCATTGCGGTGCAAAGCCTTTACAATGACTCACCGCAAAAACTGGCTGCCCCCATGGATATCGAGCTGGCCCGCACCTTCCTTGAAATCGTTCGCACCGGCAGCCTGGTGTCCGCTGCCGAGCGCCTGCACGTCACCCAGACGGCCATCACTGCGCGAGTGCAAAAACTCGAGCAGCAGCTCGCCTGCCAGCTGTTCATCCGCAGCCGCAGCGGCGCCAGCCTCACCGCCGATGGCGAGGCCTTCGTGGTTTACGCCAACCAGCTGGTGCAAACCTGGGAAGCCGCCCGCCGCGACCTGCCTCTGCCCGAAGGCTGCCACCAGGTACTGCACATCGGCGGCGAAGTCAGCCTCGGCAACCCCATGGTGCTGGGCTGGGTCAGCGCCCTGCACCGGGAAATGCCCGGCCACGCCATTCGCAGCGAAGTCAGCGACGGCGAGTCGTTGCTGCACAAAGTGGAAATGGGCGTGCTCGACGCCGTGCTGGTCTACCAGCCCACCTACGGCCCGGGCCTGCAGGTGGAACAGCTGATGGAAGAGAAACTGATCCGCATCCGCCGCAAGGACAAGCCCGAGCCCTACGTGTACATCGACTGGGGCCAGGCCTTTCGCCGCCGCCACGACGCCGCCCTGCCCGAATGCGCGCGCCCGGCGCTGAGCTTCAACCTCGGGCCGCTGGCGCTGCAGTATATCCTCGAACACGGCGGCAGCGGCTACTTCCGTACCCGTGTGGTGCAGGCGTACCTGGACAGCGGCGTATTCGAGCGCGTGCCACAAGCGCCGGAGTTCACCTACCCCACTTACCTGGTATATGCCCGCGAGCGCGACAACGAAGCGTTGCAGCAGGCGTTCAGGGTGTTGCGCGAAGTGGTTGCCGGTGAGAGCGACTGGTCACAGCGCTGGGATCCGGTGATCTGACACAACGCCATCTGTTCCGACACATCTGACAGACAAAAGCGAAGGACACTGTAGGACCTCTCTTGATTGCAGCTCATCCCTTGAGGCGTGAGCTAGCACCTGCCTAGATTTCCCGGGGTTGCCCGTACCGCCCCCGCCATCTGCCGGCCACGACAAGAGAGCCCTCATGCCCCGCCAAAGCGACCTGCGCTTCACCTTCGAGCCCCTGCAGGGCGATGCCTTCGAGGTGGTCGAGTTCCAGCTTGAAGAAGGCCTGTCCCAGCCCTTTCACCTGAGCCTGGAACTGGCCAGCCATGACCCGGCCGTCGACTTCAACCGCGTGCTCGACCTTGCCGCGCTGTTCACTATCTGGCGGGGCGACACCCCGGTGCGCTACGTGCACGGCCTGGTCAGCCTGTTCAGCCAGGGCGACACCGGCTTTCGCCGCACCCGCTACCGCGCCGTGGTCGAGCCGAGCCTGGCCCGCGCCGGCCTGCGCTCGAACTGGCGGATGTTCCAGGGCCAGAGCGTGCCCGAGATCATCCTCGCGGTGCTCAAGGCCCAGCGCTTGAGCGAGGTCAAGACCTACCTGTGCTTCGACCACCCGCCGCGCGAGTACTGCGTCCAGGCCGGCGAAAGCGACCTCGACTTCATCGCCCGCCTGGCCGCCGAAGAAGGCCTGCTGTACAGCTTTGAGCACCGTGCCGACGGCCATACCTTGTGGCTCACCGACCGCGTCGGCGGCCTGGGCACCATCGGCACCCATGAGCACTGCCCGGTGCACTACCAGCCGCTCGCCGGCGGCGACAGCGCCGAGCCCGCCCTGCACCGCTTTCACTACACCGAACAGGTGCGCAGCGCGCGCCAGGTGCAGCGCGACTACACCTTCACCCACCCCTACTACAACCTGCAGCACAACGCCGTCGGCGCCAGTGACCTCGACCACCAGCACACTGACTACGAACGCTACGACTACCCCGGCCGCTACAAGCGCGACGCCAGCGGCAAGCCCTTCACCAAGACCCGCCTGACCGCCCTGCGCAGCGACGCCCGCCTGGCCCACATGGAAGGCGACGACGCCCGCCTGCAACCGGGCCTGGCCTTCGACCTCAACGACCATCCGCGCGAGGACTTCAACGACCGCTGGCGCACCCTCGCCATCGAACACCACGGCACGCAGCACAGCAGCCTGCTCGAAGAAGCCTTTGGCAGCGACAGCGGCACCGCCTACCGGCTCAGCGCCAGCGCCATCCGCTGGGACGCCGACTGGAAAGCGCCGCTACGGGCCAAACCGTGCATCGACGGCCCGCAGATCGCCACCGTGGTCGGCCCGCCCGGCGAAGAGATCTACTGCGACGAATGGGGCCGGGTCAAAGTCAGCTTCCCCTGGGACCGCGACAGCAACCAGGACGACCACAGCTCCTGCTGGATCCGCGTCGCCCAGGGCTGGGCCGGCGCCACCTGGGGCGCCATGGCCATCCCGCGGGTCGGCCAGGAACTGATCATCAGCTACCTGGACGGCGACCCCGACCAACCCATCGCCACCGGCCGCGCCTACCGCGAAACCAACCTGCCGCCGTATCAACTGCCCAAGCACAAGACACGCATGACAATCAAAAGCCGCAGCCACAAGGGCCAGGGCTTCAACGAGCTGCGTTTTGAGGATGAGCTGGGGCAGGAAGAGGTGTTCATCCATGCCCAGAAGGACAAGAACGTTCATATCAAGCACAACAATGGGGTGTTTGTTGGCAATGATCGCAGTGAGAAGGTCGAGCGCGATGAGCAGATCGAGATCGGCCACGACCGCAGCGAACGGGTCGGTAACGATGAGCGGGTTGAAGTTGGGCAGGATCAGTATCTGCAGGTGGGGCGTGATCGCTTTCAGACCATTGGCCGCAACCACTCGCTCAACATCGGTGGCGATCGTATCGAGGAAGTGGCCAATAGTCGATTCGAGAAAATTGCCGCTGACTATCACTCCGAAGTTGGGGGCAACGCTCAGCATTCGGTGAGAAACGCCTATCAGCTGTCTGCCCGCCACAGTATCGAGCAAAAGACTACCCGCTTCGAAGTTGCCGCAGGCGAGCGAATCGAGCTCAAGGCCGCTGGCGGGAGTATCACCATCGATTCCAGGGGCATCACCCTCGACGGATTGACCATTCATTTCAAGGGAACGGTGACCAGCGATGCAAACGGATCGGGTAATTCGTTTACCCATGCACCTCCCTCTCCCGCTCCACTCGGCAATTGTCTGGGCCGCTACACACTGGTGAAGAACGATCAACGCGCCTTCTCAGGTTACCGGTACCGCATCAGTACTGGCGCGAGCGTACTCGCCGAAGGCTTGACCCGCACTTCAGGCGAAACCGATTGGGTGACAACCGAGAACGTCCAAGCCGTGCAGGTCCATAAGGCCGTCATGCGTGAAGACCAACGGATCACCGAGGACTGGCAGTCAAAAGTGGCTGCGATCGACTGGCAAGCTGCTGAGTACAGTGCAGATGAATTGTTTCCGGACGCATTGATTGACTATTACATGGGAGTAGATGACTGATGCCAGCCCCCGCCGCTATTGCGCGTGTAATCGAGGCCGCCTATCGCGCCTACAGGGCGCATCAGGTTTCTGAGGCTGTAAAGAGCGCAGCAGAGCTGGCCGAATTCGCGCACGAGATTACTGAGCGCAGAAACAAGATCAAGCAAGTTCTTCAAGCCACCATAGAGAAGATGGCGCAGGAAGTTGACACCAAAAGTTCAACCTTTGCTCAAGTCGACCACGGTGGCAATAGCACCGTATCCAGAAGAGGCAATGAAAATATAACGTTCAAGGAGTTCATTGAGCGCAAGGTTCCCTTTCGCCCTGCCATTAGCCAGGTGTGTACCACTGCGTTGCAAATACCCATCAAAACACCTCGACGGATTCGCAAGAAGATTGGTGATGGATTGGTAAACAGCACAATCGAGATCGCACTCAAGCAACTCACTGCCTCGTTGTTTTTCGAAGCCATTGACGAGGCGCTGGACTGGCGCAGCCCACTCAAGGCTGAACCCAATTACAACCGTGCTAGCAGCAAAGCTCTGCTGGGTGAACCACCGACACGGCCCAAGCGCTTTGGCAAGGTGACGTCATTCTGGCCGCGACCTCGGGGAAGCCTTGCACCGGACTTGGTGGTAGTCGAGTACCGACAAGAACCCTTTGAAATCGAAAACGTTTTTGCGGCAGTCGAAATCAAGTTCCCCAGGGATTGGGCCAAGGCGATACAGATGAAGGAATACGTCGACCTCATGACGCCAAAATCCGGGGTGAATCGAGAGAAGATCGGCAAAGAAAAAGTAGCACTGCTGCGGGTTCCGGAAGATTGCACTGGTTTTGAAGCGGACGAAAAGAAAACAACTCCCTCTGCACAAACACGGAAGAAGAGATAACCATGAGCACTACTCACCAATTATTCACCTCCGAAGAGCGGGACTTGTTTGTCAAATTACTGAAAGAATGGCCAAACTCGGAATCTGGCAACACAGAAGCCACCTATAGTGTTACACCATTCATCACCTTCTATTTCTTGCCAAAAGAAGAAGAAAACAAAGAAGTTTCAGCACTGTTAGTTGATATTCACGAGGAGTTTGAACAGCTGGCCGGGTACCCCTATAGCATCTTCATGCACGGCGCCGCTGCACGCCCTCGTCGCTATGATGCATTGCACCGCCCTGACCTTCGAACACTGGCCAGAAAAACTGAGCCATACGAATACTTTGTCTTCGAGTTCACCGATGAAGAAAACCATGCCTCTTCACCGACGACGGCCGGCTACTTTTGGCGCAGCAAGTTCAAAGCGGCCGACTGGAAAACCGCTTATTCATCCATAGTCTTTTACTACCGCTGGCAATGGTGGCTGGACAACCGCGAGGCGTGGCGGAAATTTGTGCTCAAGACCATTGACCGGCTCAAAGCAGACCAGGTCTATAGCGGTTTCGCCATGGCCAACCCGCTGGAGTTCGGCACACGTGCCGCCGTCACAACCTGGGAGCGTGCCTTGACACCTGCGTTCTACGGCTTGGATATCGACTACCCGTACGGGATGGACAACGAGTTACTCAACGGTATTCGCCCGCCTACGTGGGCCTTTTTGCTCGCCGACCCCTGGCGCGAGAAACTTGACCTGACGCGTGAGCAAGTGCACAACGCCCTGGCGCATCCGCGCATCAATATCACCGAATTGCAAAGCGGCCTATGGATCGAACTGGGCGAACAACCGGAGCTCTATCCCGCGGAGTATGGCGTGCCTGAGTTGCCAATGCTGTTGAACAAATTGTTAAAGCCCATTCGCTACGACGACTTGGGGTTATTGGGATTTGGTCAATGGGACGGCGATCCCAACGAGCGCTTCACCGACGCGGACGGCCGTCGCTGGATGGGCCGATTTGATGCCGACAGCGACTGGCCCACACCCTTCATGCGCGTTGGCGCGCTGCCGACGAAGACGTGCGCCCTGCCACCTGCACCGGCATGCGCCGTCGCCGGTATGCCATGCCTCCAAGCCGGCGTTTGGCGCATGATTGGCCAGGCGGACAGCCGCCGAGTGTTTAAACAGGGGGACATCCTGCCCCACTTGAGCAATGAGTCGGATGACGGCTTTGTGATCTGGCAGCGCGACCCTGACCAGACCCCGCCGGAACCGGCTCGTTACGCCAAAAGCCATGAGCCGGCTCCTCGCGCAGGGCGCTGGGAACTTGAGAGCGACCCGTGCGTGTCATGCGAACTGCGCGTGAATGATCTGCTACCGCGTCATGCAGATCAGATTGTGCGCTGGCGCTGGCTTGGCTTCGGGCTTCGTGTACTCAGTGGGTCACTGTGTCCATATCCTGGAACATGGGTATGTGAGTACAAAACTGGCAGCAAGCGCTTTTTCGAATACGAGGCCCCTATGCCGACCATCGACGGCGAAAAAGTAGTCTGGTTTTGGTTGACCATATCGCCCCTGTGAGACTTGCTACTTAGTGGTCATTCATCGTATCGGCCGACCAACCCAACCTCACTCAACAACTGCCGCTTGAGCCCGGCAATCAGATCAGTCTGGGTAATCACCCCCACCAGCACCTCGCCGTCCATCACCGGCAAGCAATGCAGCCCCTGCTCGCTGAGCAACGGAATCAGCGCCACCGCCGGCTCGTCGCTGCGCACGGTGATTACCGGGCGGCTCATGATCTGTTCCAGCAGCACCTTGGGCCTGCGCCCGAGCACTGCGCGCCAGCTGAAACGCCCTTGGGCCATGGCCGGGCCGACCAGGTCGGTCAGGCTGACAATCCCTACCAGGCGCCGCGCATCATCGAGCACCGGCAAGGTGTGCAAATGGTGGTTCGACAACAACTGCCAGGCCTGTTGCAAGGTGGTCTGCGGGGTTGCCAGCTGCACATCGCGCGACATCACCGAGGCGGCGGTAATGCCACCCAGGCTGCGTTTGAGTGCGTGTTGCTCGGTGGCCATGATGATGCGTTCGAGCTCGTCGCGGGTGACGTCGACGAACTCGCCGAGCTCTTCCAGCGCCTGGTCGAGGTCCTCGCCGCTGACCCCGACCCGCTCCCCCGGCAGCACGTCGGCGGTGTGGTGCAGGTCTTTGCGCGGTGCGGCGGTCTTCGGGTAGCGCACGCCGGTCAGGCGGTTGTAGATCACCGCCACGGCCACCAGCACCAGGGCATTGAGCATGATCGGCTCGAACACCTGGTCGCCCATCGCCGCCAGTGACGAGTCCGCCAGCACCACGCTCACCGCCACGCCGCCGCCCGGCGGGTGCAGGCAACGCAGCAGGCACATCACCAGGATCGCCACGCCCAGGGCCAGGGCCGCGACCCACAAGGCCGAGCCAAAGCAGTGATGCAGTACCAGCCCCACTGCTGTCGCGCTGGCATAGCTGCCAATAAACGGCCAGGGCTGCGCCAGCGCCCCGGAGTGCACGGCAAACAGCAGCACCGCCGAGGCCGCCAACGGCCCGAGCAGGTGCAGCGCCACCGTCGGGCCAAAGGCCAGGCTACAGGCGAAACCTGCGAGAAACAGACCGAGCAGCGCGCCGACGCCTGCGCGCAGCCATTCTTTCGGGGGGATGTTCAGAGGGGCCGGCAGCAGCCGGCTGAACCCGTTGTTCAGACTGCGGGTAGACATGGGTAGATCGGGCACCTGGGCAGTAAAAAAACCCGGCCAAAATGGCTGGGCTGAGTATTGCGAGGGGCAATACCTAATAGGCTCCGTCCGTGGAGATGGAATTTTTGAGTGTTGCGTTGAGGGGATTCTGCCGGGGTTGCGGTGGGGGGTGGTAATTCAAAAAAGTGAGGGGTGGGTGCAGTTTTTTTGAGGGATGGGCAGCGGCAGGCCGGTATCTAGCGATCCGCGCCGGCACCTTGGCCCAGTCGGCGAGCAGGTTGGGAGACGATGCCAAAGTGATAGGTGAGTAGTCCGATTGCGGCCACGGTGCCCAGCGCGACGAAGGCTGCGCTATAGCCGAAACGATGCGCGATCCAACCGGCGAGTGCGTGACTCATGGCCGCGCCTATCCCTTGGATCGCCATCACGGCACCAAGCCCTGCATTGACGTGTCCAGTGCCGCGCAGGATGCACGCGACAAGCCCAGGCAAGGCGACACCCAGCAGACCCGCCCCGATTCCGTCAAGGGCCTGTACCGGAATCAGTGCCCACGGGGACGCCCAGAAACCGGCGATCAGCCCTCGCAAGGGTAAAGCCAACAGGGCGGTAATGATCAGTACCCGATACCCGTGCCGAGAGGCATACCATCCAGCCCAAAGCGCCACAGGAACCATCACTAGCTGCGCCACGATGACGGTCGATGCCGTGAAGACGCTGGGGTCCGCCAGCCCGCGCGTGACGATCGACTGCGCAAACAAGGGCAGCATCGCGGCATTGCCCAGGTGGAACAGCAGCATCGTGATCGCGAGCAGGCCCAGCTCGCGCGAGTCCGTCAAAATCCGCAACATGGAAGGCGAAGGACTGCCACCTTGCGCAGGCTGGTTGCAAGTGAGGTCTGCACCACGGGCCCGCTCATGATTGATGTCCTGCGGATGGATCTTGCACAAACAAGCAAGCGCCGCGCACGCCATCAGGGCCATCAATACGAATACGGCTGACAGCCCCCAGCGGTAGCCTGCCAGTCCGGCCAATGCAGCCGCGACCACGTTGCCGGCATGGTTCCAGGCCTCGTTGATGCCAAGCTGCCGAGACAGGTCCCTCTGATCCACGATGCCCAAGGTAATACCCATGATGCCGGCGCCCATCAACGCCCCCACGGCACCGGTCACCAGCTGAGAGGCGACCACGACGCCGAACGACGGTACCGTCCATAGCGCCGCCGTGGCGAGCATGAGCATGACGGTGGCACTTGCCAGTAGAAGTCGCTTGTAGCGCGAAGCGTCGATCCAGGCTCCCATCGGCGTGGTCGCCAGCATGCCTGCGACGCCGCCGATGGCCATCACGTAGCCGATGTCATCGGCTCGCCAGCCTTGACTGGCCAGAAGCACACCGAGAAAGGGCCCCAGGCCGTCACGGACGTCGGCCAGGAAGAAGTTCAGGCCGGACAGCCAGCTCCGCGAGCTGGCGTGCGTCGGGGTTATGCAAGGCGTTGCCATCGTCACATCCTTACTGCGCACGGTCGTAGAGCGGCTCCAGGGTGGACAGCGAGGTGCCCATGCTGACGGCTTCCAACGCGGTGCCAAACACATTGCGCGTGCCCAGCCCGGATGCCGCGAACGGCGCCCCCGTCTGCACCGACAGGCGCAGGCTTTCTGGCGGGAAACGAACCATGCTGCCATCGCTCAGGATGACGCCGTTGGCCTCGCCCCGCGGACCGGTGAGCACGGCCTCCACCTGGCCTTCCACCTGCTGGGGCTGCAGGCGCTGGGCGCGCAGGTGGGCTGGCAGGACTCGGCCTTCGCCGACCGGCGGCGGCTGCTCGTACACGGTGCGCCCGCTGTCGGTGTGGACGATGGCGTCGGCCTTGACCGTGCCCCGCGCTTGCGCCCGTCCGATGATGCGCACGGCGTCCCCCACCTGGACCGCCGCAGTGAGCGCATCGGCCATGTGCGGCGCGAACTTGACAATGGTTCCCTCGCTCAGGCGCAGGCCGTCGACCTCACCGTAGGGATTGATGAGCATCCGCTGGACCTGGCCTTCCACCACGTACTGGCCCATCAGGCCAGCGGCGGCCATGCCTTGATGCGGTGTCGCAGGCAGATGAGCGGCTGGGTCGGGCGGCATGGCCTGTGCGCTGAGGTTGCACAGGCCGAATACCAGCGCAGCAGACGTGGCGATGAAATGCGTAGACATTGGAGAAGCTCCTTGGCTTGGGAAACAACACCCAACCTGTAACGCAAACACCATGCCTAACAATATTTACAACAAAATCAATTACTTATGTCAATAACGAGCCATGTACCGTCCGATCCCGTGACGCCCGGGCGTCACAGAATCGGACACCGGCTGGCCTGCGCAGGGGTCAGTCCAGCTCAAACTCGGCCAGCTTGCGGTAGAGCTGTTGGCGAGACAGACCCAGACGCCGCGCCGCCTCCGCGCGGTTACCGGCCGTCGCAGTCAGGGCACGCACAATCATCTCGCGCTCCAGGTGGGCAACGGCTTGTGCCATAGGTCCCTCCCAGTCGATGTCCAGGCCCGGGGTAGGCGCCGCCGCTGTCTGCAAGCCGATGTGCTCGACATCGATGACCGCGCCGTGGCTGAGGATGGCTGCGCGTTCCATGGCGTTGCGCAGTTCGCGCACGTTGCCGGGCCAAGGGTGGGCCAGCAGCAGCCGAGCTGCCGCTGCACTCAAGCGCTTGGGCGAGTCGCCTCCCAGCAGGCGTAGAAAGTGTTCGGCCAGCAGCAGCACGTCGCCCAGCCGCTCACGTAGCGGCGGCAGCCACAGCGGCACCACCTGCAGGCGGTACCACAGGTCTTCCCGGAAGCGCCCCTCCTTGACTGCGGCGGGCAGGTCCCGGTGCGTGGCCACGACGATGCGCACGTCCACCGGCTGGACGCGGTTGGCGCCCACGGGGGTGATCTCGCGCTCCTGCAGCACCCGCAGGATCTTCGCCTGTGTGGGCAGCGGCATGTCGCCGATCTCGTCAAGGAACAGGGTGCCGCCATCAGCCTCGCGAAAGCGCCCGGTGCGTTCGTTGACGGCACCGGTGAACGCGCCTTTGACATGACCGAACAGCTCGCTTTCCATCAGTTCAGCCGGGATCGCAGCGCAGTTCACTGCGACGAAGGGGCCGGTGGCTCTAGCGCTGTTGCGATGCAAGGCGCGCGCCACCAGCTCCTTGCCCGTGCCCGTCTCGCCAAGGATCAAGGCGGTGGCATCGGAGTTCGCAGCCAGCCCGATACGCTTGAAGACCTGGCGCATGGCCTCGCTGCCGCTGACCAGTTCGCGGCCATCCACAGGTTCTCTTGCACCAGGCGATGCCCCAGCCGCCTGCGGCCGGTCTGGGCTGGGGGCTGCTTGGCGCAAGGCCCGCTCGAGCGTTTCGACCAGGGCGACCCTGGTCACGGGCTTGGTCAGATGGTCGAACGCGCCCAGGCTCATCGCCTCGATGGTATTGCCACCACTTGCATAGGCGGTGAGCATGATGCAAGGCACCTGCGAGAGGCGCGCCGCACGGCGCAGGAACACCAGACCATCCTCTCCCGGCAGCCGCAGGTCGACGATGGCCGCATCCACGGCCTCGGTGCGCAGCCTGTGCAGGCCCGCATCGGTGGTTTGAGCCTGCAGCACCGTATGGTCCAGGTCCTGCAGCACTTCTGCAAGGCTGTCACGGAACGCAGCGTCATCGTCGACAATCAGGATTCGGGCCACGGTAGCTCCATCTCTATGCGCGTGCCCTTGGCCGACTCGGCGAGACCGACCCGCCCGCCGTGTCCCTGCACGATCTCACGCACCAGCGCCAGCCCCAGGCCGGTACCGCCTTCTCGGGTAGTGGCGAAAGGCTCGAACAACGTATCGCGCATGTCAGCCGGAATACCGCAACCATCGTCCGCCACCCACAACAGCAATGCACCACGGCGCGTGCGATGCGCACCGAGTTCGATTTCACCGCACTCTCCCGTGTGCGCCATCGCGTTGAGCAGCAGGTTGTCAAAGACCCGTGCCATTTGTGTCGGGTCGAACAGCGCCAACCCCATCGCGATATCGGACAGCTGCGGTTCAACCGCCAGTGTGATTCGTACGCCATGCTTTTGCGCCGCTTCAGCATGGGCATTGCGCTGCGTCTTCAGCCACCCCCGCAGGTCAACCGCCTGGCGCTCGGCGCGCAACGGTTGCGTCAATGCCAAGAGGCTCGACACCAGTGCCTCCAGGCGTGCCGTTTGCGACAGCACCGCCTCCAGGGCACCAACCACACGGGCTTCGCGCCGGTCGGCCGGCGCAGCCATCGCGTTTTCCGCCTTCATGCGCATCGTGCCCAACGGGTTGCGAATCTCATGCGCGAGCCCGGCGCAAACGCGCCCCAAGGTCGCCAGACGTTCGGACTGGGCCAGCTGCTCTCGCAGGTGGGCCGACTGGCGCTGCCAACGCGCAAGCATCCAGCCCAGCCATGCGCCGCAGACCACCACCAGCGCCAGCAGCAGGCTCACCGCGAGGATCAGGGTGTTGACCGTGCCTGCGGCCAACAGCGGCACGCGCAGCAGGGTCCAGGCGATCAGGCGGCGGTCATCGGTTGCCACAGGGCAGGCGGCGAACGCCACGGCTTCGCGTAAACCCGGTCGCACGTCCGCCACCAGGCCTGCGCAATCCTGCGCACGCTGGGCCGTGGAGGCAATGCGCTCCAACTCGGCACTCGGCGGATCGCGCTTGATTCCCGTGCCGTCGTAGGTTGGGAACGCGTAGGCCACCACCCCCACATCCGCTCGCCAGAAGCCGCCCTCCATGCCCGGCTGATCGCGCAGTGCCAAATCAAGCACCGCCTGTGCCGCGGCCGGGGTCATGGGATAGGGCTGATCGTCTGCAGGCGGGAGCTGCTGGCGAACGCGGGCCGCCCCCGCTTGCAGCGCCTGGCAACTGGTCGAGGTGAGTTGGCGCGCATGCGCAATCTGGGGGCCGGCGCCTTGGCGGCTGAGTATCAACAGCAGCCACCCCAGCACAAGAGCAACTGCGGCAATGGATAGCCACAGGATCAACAGATCACGTCGAACGGATGATTGCAGCGACAGGTCAAATTCCCTTTGATGTGAGGCACCGCGAGTCAATCGGTGGGCGTTTTGCCGGCAACCTTGCCAGATGGGACATTGCCGTGCAAGGAACGGTCGGTTGGCCGGCCGTTTCATAACCAGGCGTGACGTGGTTGAGCAAGGTTACGAGGTTGCAAGGGTGTGCGTAGGGGCAAGTTGTTTTCGAGTAAAAGTGCCCCGCTGCCGGGGAAGATCGTCTGTCAGAACTTCCCCAAATATGGCATTCAGCCTGATGGGCAGTGACACCTCTCTGGCCAGGGGGGATCCGACACCAACGCACCATAGGCAACACCTGATGCAAGCATTACTGCTAGAGATCCTCGACCAAGTTCGCCCCCTGCTCAGCCAGGGCCAAGTGGCGCAATACATACCCGCCCTGGCCAAGGTAGAGCCCAACCAACTGGGCATCGCCGTGCATGGTTTGGACGGTCAATTGCACTGCGCGGGGGATGCGCACACGCCCTTCTCGATCCAGAGCATTTCCAAGGTATTCAGCCTAGTGCAGGCGATCAACCACAGCGGCGAAGATCTCTGGTCGCGGCTGGGTTACGAGCCTTCCGGGCAAGCGTTCAATTCGCTGGTGCAGCTTGAGGTGGAAAAAGGCAAGCCGCGTAACCCGTTTATCAATGCCGGCGCACTGGTGATCTGCGATATCAACCAGTCCCGTTACGCCACCCCAGCGCTCTCGATGCGTGATTTTGTCCGCCGCCTGGCAGGCAACCCGCGCGTTACCAGCGACCTTGTGGTCGCGGACTCCGAATACCAGCACCGCGCACGCAATGCCGCCATGGCCTACCTGATGCAAGCGTTCGGCAATTTCCATAACGATGTTGATGCAGTGCTACGCAGTTACTTCCACCATTGCGCCTTGTCCATGAACTGCATAGACGTTGCCCGGGGCTTCGCGTTCTTGGCCAACAGCGGTTACTGCCCACATAGCGGCGAACAAGTGCTCAACCCACGCCAGGCGCAACAAGTGAATGCGATCATGGCCACCAGCGGGCTGTATGACGAGGCCGGCAACTTTGCCTACCGTGTGGGCCTGCCCGGCAAAAGCGGAGTCGGCGGCGGTATTGTCGCGATTGTGCCGGGGCGCTACAGCATCTGTGTGTGGTCACCAGCACTGAACGCCTCGGGTAACTCACTGGCGGGGCTGCGAGCGCTGGAGCTGTTGAGCGAACGCATCACCGGTTCGGTGTTTTCGGCGGTACCTTGAACCGCCCGGGCCTCAAGCGTGTTCCAGATTCCCCGCCAATCCTTCTTTAACTGCCCCTGCAAAACCCGCACAATAGCCGGCTTTTTTTGACAAGGTAGTCCCTCGTGCAACGGATCGTCATTTTGGGCAACGCCGGTAGCGGTAAGTCCACCCTCGCCCGCCTCCTCGGTAAACGCCTGGGCCTGCCGGTGGTACACCTGGACAGGCTGTTCTGGGAGCCCGGCTGGGTCGAGCCCGACGCCGAGCAGTACCGCGCACGGGTGCGCGAGGCGGTGGCGCAGGACACCTGGGTGTGCGAAGGCAACTATGCCCGGCGCACCTTTGACCTGCGCCTGCCACGCGCTGACCTGGTCATCTGGCTGGATACACCGCGCCTGACCTGCTTTATGCGGGTGATCAAGCGCAGCGTGATGAACCGCCCTCGCCCTGACCTGCCCGACGGCTGCAGCGAGAAACTGGACCGGGCGTTCCTGACCTTCTTGAAGTTTGTGTGGACATTCGATCGCGATTATCGCCCGGGGATCGAGGGGGTACGCGAGGCCATCGGGCCGCAAGTGCCGGTGGTGCATTTGCGCGGTAGCCGGCAGATTGCGGCGTTTGTCGAAGGCTTGCCCAGCAATGCCGGCTTCAGCCCAAAGGCACAGCAATCAGCGCAATGATGCGGCCGTGTATGGACCGGAGACATCGCTGACAAGCCAGCGCCCTTGAGAACGGCGCAAGTCCTGTGGGAGCGGGTCTCCCACAGGTAATACATCAACCCTGAGAACACGAAGCGGTCGTCGGCATGGCTCCTGACCTTCAGCCAACCGTCAACAGCACCGACAGTTGGCTGAGCGGGCCGCCGTGGCGGGTCCAAGGTTAACGTCAACGTCAACGTCAAGATCAAGCCTGCTCCGCTCACCCCTGCTCCAACAGCCGTTCCATCAGCATCCGCGCGTTTTCGGTGCAGGCGCGGTCTTCGGGGCGGTTTTCGATGCTGTCGATGGCCATCAGCAGTTGCGCGCGGTTCTGCGCCAGTTGCGCTTGCAGCAGTTCGATCTCGGCGACCTTGCACTTGAGCCCGGCGAGCAGCGCGTCATGCTGCCAGCCGTCGGCGTTGGCCGGCAGCAGTTGGCGAATCTCCTCCAGGCTGAAGCCGGCACCCTGGGCACTGGTGATGATTTGCAGGGTCCATAGCGCCTCCTGGGCGTAATCGCGGTAGCCGTTGGCCTTGCGCGCCACCGATCTGATCAGGCCGCTGGCTTCGTAAAAGCGAATTCGCGAGGCACTCAGGCCGCTGCGTTTCGCCAGTTCTCCTATTCTCATACCTCGCCTTCAACAGGGCATTGACCTTAAACCTCACTTTAACCCTAGGACGCAGCAAACACATCACAGAGGAGCAACGAACATGGCATTCGTCACGACTAAAGATGGCGTTGAAATCTTCTACAAGGACTGGGGCCCTCGCGACGCCCAGGTGATTTTCTTTCACCACGGCTGGCCGCTCAGCGGCGACGACTGGGATGCGCAGATGCTGTTCTTCCTGGCTCAGGGGTATCGGGTCATCGCCCATGATCGCCGCGGTCACGGGCGCTCCAGCCAGGTCTGGGATGGCCACGACATGGACCACTACGCCGATGACGTCGCGGCAGTGGTCGACCACCTGGGGGTACGCGGCGCGGTGCATGTCGGGCACTCCACCGGCGGCGGCGAAGTGGTGCATTACCTGGCCCGCCACGGCCAGGATCGCGCCAGTAAAGCGGCGATCCTCGGTGCGGTGCCACCCTTGATGGTACAAACCGCCAGCAATCCCGGCGGCCTGCCCAAATCAGTGTTCGACGACCTGCAAGCGCAGTTGGCGGCCAACCGCGCGCAGTTCTACCACGACATCCCCGCCGGGCCGTTCTACGGCTACAACCGCCCCGGGGCGACGCCGTCGCAAGGGGTGATCCTCAACTGGTGGCGCCAGGGCATGATGGGCAGCGCCAAGGCCCACTATGACGGCATCGTCGCCTTTTCGCAGACCGACTTTACCGAGGACTTGAAACGCCTCAGCCTGCCAGTGCTGGTGATGCACGGCGACGACGACCAGATCGTGCCGTACGAGAACTCAGGCCTGCTGTCGGCCAAGCTGCTCAGCAACAGTACCCTGAAAACCTACAAGGGCTTCCCCCACGGCATGCCCACCACCCATGCCGATATCATCAACGCCGATCTGCTGGCCTTTATACGCAGCTGAACCGACGGTGCCAGGGCGCTATCCTGGCACCTCGCCCGCCCCCCTGAAAAAGCCTGTTGACATTAAAGACCGGCCCGGGTGAGTTGGGCAACGCCCTGCGCGCCCGCCAGTACCGGCAGTGGATGACCCAGCGCCTGCGTTGAGGGGTGCCTTGCGATCACTGTGGGAGCGGCGCTACGACGATTCGACTTGACCCGCGATTCAGCTCTGGCAGAAGCGAATCCGGTTGCCAAACGGGTCGTAGACTTCCAGCACCTTGCCCCAGCCCTGCTCGACGATATCCGGCCGGCCGTAGCCATAGCGCTTGGCCTGCAGTTCGTCGCGCAGTTGCTCGATATTGTGCATGGGCACGAAGATCGTCGCCCCCGGGCTGGCATCGCCGTGATGTTCAGACAAATGCAATTGCAGGCCGTCGCGGCTGATGCCCAGGTACAGCGGCAAGTCAGCCTCGAAACGGTGCTCGAACTCGACGCTGAAACCGAGAAAATCCAGGTAGAACTCGCGGGCCTTGGCTTCGTCGAAACTGCGCAGGATGGGGACGGGCTTGTCGAAGCGGATCGCCGCTGGCGGAGTGCCTGCTGGCAACAATGCAGCGGCGGTGTTCCAGTCCTTGTGGCCCAGCTGCTGCGCCACCAGTTCCAGCGCGCCAGAGTGGGTCAGCTGCGGGTTTTGCGCTTGCAGCGACACGCGCAGGCGCTTGGCCATTTGTTTGGCTTGCTCGATTGAAATCATCGTTGCTCCTGAAGCCGAGGCCGTGTGGTGCCCGCGTTGCCAAACCTCGACTGCAAGAAAGCGACAGGGTTCGGGGGTGTTACATGCTTTCACCATTCCCTTGTGGGCGCGAGCGGCGGGCAGCATTAGCCTGGGGGCGATAGTACACACTTGATCGAGGCACTGTCGATTTTGCCACTGCCGGTTCGACTACTCTCAGGCAAGCCCGCCATCAGCCCCCCAGGAGACACTCATGCGCAAGCTCATCGTTGCCGCATTCACCAGCCTCGACGGCATCATCCAGGCCCCCGGCGGGCCGGAAGAAGACACCAGCGGCGGTTTCCGCTACGGCGGCTGGGTCGTGCCGTTTGCCGATCAAGCCTTTGGCGAGGCCATGCAGACGCTGTTCTCGCAGCCGTTCGAATTGCTCCTGGGGCGGCGCACCTACGACATCTTTGCCGGCTACTGGCCGCACCAGACCGACTCACCCGACCCGTTCATCGCCGACCTGTTCAACCGCGTCCCCAAACATGTCGCCACCCATCACCCCGACACCTTGGGCTGGCACAACAGCCATGCCCTGCTGGGTGAGCTGGCCGACGCAATCCGTGCACTCAAGCAGCAGCCCGGTGACACCTTGTTGACCCAGGGCAGCGGCGAGCTGGTACGCCAATTGCTGGCCGCAGGGTTGGTGGATGAGCTGCGCTTGTTGATCCACCCGATCATCCTCGGGCGCGGCAAGCGGCTGTTCGATGACCAGGCGCAAGCATCGGCCTTTACCCTGGCGGATTCGAGCAGTACGCCCAGTGGCGTGCTGATCGCCCGCTATGTGCGTGATGGAGAGGTACGCACGGGGTCGTTTGCCTAGAATGGCCCTGTGGGCGCTGACCTTGCCAGCGCCCCTGCTCTTGAACCGGAGACCGCGATGCCTGGCCCCGAAACCGAACTTCTGCACAGCTGGCAACACAACGCCCACGCCTGGATCGACGCCGTTCGTGGTGGCGCCATCGAAAGCCGCCTCAAGGTCACCGACCAGGCCATACTGCTGGCAGTGCTCAGCCGCCAGCCCGAGCGCGTGCTGGACCTGGGCTGTGGCGAGGGCTGGTTGTTACGGGCGTTGGCCGAACGCGGCATCGACGCCGTCGGTGTCGATGGCGACCCGACCCTGGTCGAGGCAGCGCGGGCAGCCGGCGCGGCGCAGGTGCACCTGGCCAGTTATGCAGCACTGGCACAAGCCGAGGTGGATGTTGGCCGCGACTACCCGCTGATCTGCGCCAACTTCGCCCTGCTGCACCAGGACATCATCCCCCTGCTCGCCGCCATGAACGCCCTGCTCGCCCCCGACGGCGCCCTGGTGATCCAGACCCTGCACCCGTGGACGGCCGCTGCCGGCAATTATCAGGACGGCTGGCGGCAAGAGACCTTCGCCGGCTTCCAGGGCCAGTGGCAACCCATGCCCTGGTACCTGCGCACCTTGTCCAGCTGGGTCAATGCCCTGGACATGGCGGGGTTCAGGCTGGTCACCCTGCAGGAGCCACAGCATCCGCAAAGCCCGCTGCCGCAATCATTGTTGTTGGTAGCCGAGCCTAGAGACTGAAGACCATTGCACCCACGTAAAAGGAACCACACGCCATGAGCGAAGAGACAAAAGTAAAAGGGCCAGCGTCGTACTTCCCCTCCATCGAGAAGAAATACGGCCAGCCCGTCAGCCACTGGCTGGAGCTGATCGGCACCGTCAGCGGCAAAAAACATATGGAAATAGTCGCCTGGCTCAAAGCCGAGCATGGCTTGGGCCATGGCCATGCCAACGCACTGGTGGCGTACTTTCTGGCGGGCGCCAAAAACAGCTGACGATACGCCCACCCGCGTACCGGCCGCTAGCCAAGCGGGGTGGAGGGGGTCTTGTCATACGCCGGAAAGTCGCTTCGGTACTCTCCCCAGTCCATGTACGCATAGTATTGGCTCATTGCATCGAAATGACTCTCAGCATCGACTACCCACACCAGCCTTGCTTCAGGGCCCAACAGCGCCCGCGCACTGTCACCGCCAGGCCCAGCCTGGCAGAAGGTTTGACAGTCGTCCGGCTCCATCCAGAGTTCATGTTTCATGCTCAACGCTCGCCTGAAAATCAGCTATATGGTGCACGAGAACGCCTGCATATGGCCACTCGCGGTACTGTAGGGGCGGGCTTGCGCCGCGATCCATATTCGTGCAAAGCCTGACAACACTGCTATTCCTGTACCCAGGTCCGCGCTTGCAAGGAATACCCGCCCAATGCTGGTCGTCGAACAACTGCACAAGTCTTTCAGCACCGCCCAAGGCCCGCTACCGGTGCTGCAAGGCGTCGACTTGCGCCTGGCCCAAGGCAGCAGCCTGGCGTTGATGGGTGAGTCCGGCAGCGGTAAAAGCACCCTGCTGCACCTGGTCGCCGGCCTTGATCGCGCCGACAGCGGGCGCATCCTCATTGATGGCCAGCCCCTCGACAGTCATTCGGAATCGGCCCTGGCGCGCTGGCGCCGGGAAGGCATCGGCCTGGTGTTCCAGCAGTACAACCTGATCAGCAGCCTCGATGTGGCGGCCAACCTTGCCTTTCAGGCCAGGCTGGCGGCGCGGCTTGACCGCCAGTGGCTGGACTACCTGGCAACTCGCCTGGGGCTGGCCAGCCTGTTGCAGCGCTACCCGGAGCAACTCTCCGGTGGCCAGCAGCAGCGGGTCGCCATCGGCCGGGCGCTGGCCGCCCGCCCGGCGCTGGTGCTGGCTGATGAGCCCACCGGCAGCCTCGACGAGCGCAGCAGCGATGAGGTGCTGTCGCTGATGCTGCAACTGGTCGCCGAGGCTGGCAGCAGCCTGTTGATGGTGACCCACAGCCCTCGCCTGGCGGCGCGCCTTGAGCAGTGCTGCGTCCTGCACGCCGGGCGTGTGCAGGTCGAGGCGCGCTGATGAGCCCGCTGCTGATTACCCTGCAGGCGCTGCTGAGCCACTGGCGGCGGCATCGCTTGCAGTTTTTCAGCATCTTTACCGGCTTGTGGCTGGCCACCGCGCTATGGACCGGAGTGCAGGCGCTCAACAGCCAGGCCCGGGCCGACTACGCCCGCGCCAGCGCCGTGCTGGCCGGGCCGGCGCAAGCGCAGCTGGTGGCGCGCAGCGGTGAGCGCTTCGCGCAAACGCTGTACCTGCAACTGCGCACGCTCGGCTGGCAGCTGTCGCCGGTGCTGGAAGGTCGCTTGCGCTTTGCCGGGGAGCAGCCGCTGACAGTACGGCTGATCGGTATCGAGCCGCTGAGCCTGCCAGCGGCAATGACCGTCGCCGGTACTCCTCTGCAGGGGTTCGACCTGCAGGCATTCATCGGCACGCCCGGACAAGCCTGGATCGGCCCCGATACCCTGCGGCAACTGCGGCTGGATGCCGACGGGCAAGCGATCAGCAGTGACGGCCAGGTATTGCCGCCGCTGGTTGTCCAGCCGCAGTTGGCACCGGGGGTGATCGTGGTGGATATCGGCCACGCGCAAGCGTTGCTGCAAGCACCCGGACAACTGTCGCGATTGCTGTTGAGCGAACAGGCCAGGCCTCTGCCGGCAGACATCGCCGAGCGCCTGACCCTGCAAACACCCAGCGACGACGGCGACCTTCAGCGCCTGACCGACAGTTTTCACCTCAACCTCACGGCGCTGGGCCTGCTGGCCTTCGTCGTCGGGCTGTTCATCGCCCACGCCGCCATTGGCCTGGCCCTCGAACAGCGCCGCGGCCTGATTCGCAACCTGCGCGCCTGTGGCATCAGCTTGCCCACCCTGTTGACTGGCTTGGCGCTGGAGCTGGGTGTTTTCGCCGTACTTGGCGGCCTGGCCGGGGTTGCCAGCGGCTATGGGCTGGCCGCCCTGCTGCTGCCCGATGTCGCCGCCAGCCTGCGTGGCCTGTACGGTGCCCAGGTTGCCGGGCAACTGAGCCTGCCGGCCTGGTGGTGGCTGGCAGGCATTGTGGTGAGCGTGCTCGGCGCCTTGCTCGCCGGTGCCAGCAGCGTGCTGCGCGCCGCCCGCTTGCCGCTGCTGGCCCTGGCCCAGCCGCACGCCTGGCGCATGGCCCAAGGGCCCTGGTTGCGCCGCCAGGCACTGGCCGCTGCAGTCTTGCTGCTGGTAGCGCTGGGTTGCTGGCAATGGGGCAACAGCTTGACCAGCGCCTTTATCCTGCTGGCGACGCTGCTGTTGGCGGCAGCGTTACTGCTCCCTGCCCTGCTCGATGCCGCGCTGGCCTGGTTGGCGCCGCTGTGTCGCGGGCCGCTGGCGCAGTGGTTTGTCGCCGACAGCCGCCAGCAGCTCCCGGCGCTGAGCCTGGCGCTGATGGCGCTGCTGTTGGCATTGGCCGCCAGCGTTGGCGTGGGCAGCATGACCGAGGGCTTTCGCAAGACCTTCAGCGGCTGGCTCGATCAGCGCCTTTCTGCCGACCTTTACCTCACACCGCAAGGTACGACGCAGGCCCTGCAGATCAGCGAATGGCTCGCCCGACAACCGTCAATCACTGCCCTGCTGCCCAGCTGGCGTGCAGAAATACGCGTGCAGCAGTGGCCCGTGCAGGTCCAGGGCATCATCGATCACCCCGCCTACCTCGCGCGCTGGCCATTGCTGGAACAAAGCCCGCAGGCCTGGACGCAACTGGCCAGTGGTCACGCAGTCATGCTCAGCGAGCAACTGGCCCGGCGCCTGCGCCTGCACCTGGGCGATCCCCTGCAGGTAGCCCATCAAACCCTGACCGTCGTCGGCATCTATGCCGACTATGGCAACCCCAAGGGCCACCTGCTGGTCAATGCCGGCTGGCTGCGCGAGCACGTGCCGCAGGCGACGCTGAGCAACATCAGCCTGAACCTTGCACCCGAGCGCATTGCCGCGCTCAAGGCGCAACTGCAACAGCACTTCACCCTGGACGACAGCCGCGTGGTCGAGCAAGCCACCTTGAAGCGCTGGTCTACCGAGATTTTCAACCGTACCTTTGCCGCCACCACGGCGCTCAACAGCCTGACCCTGGGCGTCGCGGGCATCGCCCTGTTGATCAGCCTGCTGACCTTGAGCCAGAGTCGCCTGGGCCAGTTGGCGCCGCTCTGGGCCCTGGGCGTTCGGCGCACACAGCTTGCCTGGTTGTCGCTGGGCCAAACCCTGATGCTGAGCAGCCTGACCGTGCTGCTGGCAATCCCCTTGGGGCTGTTGCTGGCCTGGTGCCTGGTGGCAGTGGTCAATGTCCAGGCTTTCGGCTGGCGCCTGCCACTGCATGTGTTTGCCGTACAACTGCTGCAACTGGCAGCGCTCGGTCTGCTGACCAGCCTGCTGGCCAGCGCCTGGCCGTTGTGGCAACTGGCGCGGCGCCAGCCCAGCGAGCTGTTGAGGCAATTTGCCGATGAAACCTGACCTCTGCCTGTGGATCGGCCTGTTGCTGCTGAGCGGTTGTGACCAGCCTGCGCCAACGCCCAAAAGCTTTGCCGGGCTGGGTCAGGACGCCGCGGCCTTCAGCCAGGTGGCGCGCAATCATCCGTTGCTGTTCCCCCTCGACCACGCTGCCCACACCGGCTTTCGCATCGAGTGGTGGTACGTCACCGCCAACCTTACCGACAGCCAAGGCCGTGACTGGGGCGCGCAGTGGACCTTGTTCCGTTCGGCCTTGCGCCCCGGCCCGGAAACCACCGGCTGGAACAGCCCCAACCTGTGGATGGGCCATGCCGCGCTCACCGGCCCCGGCGGCCATCAATCCGCCGAAACCCTGGCGCGCGGCGGCATCGGCCAGGCGGGCGTGAAAGCCCAGCCGTTTCGCGCCTGGATCAACGATTGGGCGTTGCAAGGCAGCGACGACATCGGCCGCCTGCAAATGACCGCCAACGGCAAGGGCTTCGGCTACACCCTGAACCTGGTCAGCAGCGGCCCGCTGGTGCTGCATGGCGCCCAGGGCTACAGCGAAAAGTCCGGCAAGGGCCAGGCGTCGTACTATTACAGCCAGCCGTTCTACCAGGTCAGCGGCGAGGTCGAACGCAACGGCCAGCGCGTGGCGGTTACCGGCAACGCCTGGCTCGACCGCGAATGGAGCAGCCAGCCCCTGGCGGCCGGGCAGTCGGGTTGGGACTGGTTCTCCCTGCACCTGGACAGCGGCGCCAAACTGATGCTGTTTCGCGTGCGCGAGGCCCAAGGCGCGCCCTACCGCGCAGGTACCTGGATCAGCGCCGAGGGTAGCGCCCAGGCATTGCAGGGTGAACAGATCCAGCTCCAGGAGCTGGCCTGGAGCAAGCAGGACAACGGCCGCAAGGTGCCAACCCGCTGGCGTGTGCAAGTGCCGGAGCATGGCGTGGATGTACAGGTCGATGCCCTGGAGGCAAAAGCGTGGATGTCTACGCGTTTTGCGTACTGGGAAGGGCCAGTGCGTTTGAGTGGAAGCGTGAGCGGCAAGGGCTACCTGGAAATGACCGGGTACTGACGTTGGAGGAGTGAGCTTGCCTCGCGATGACCTGCTTTCAGCCACATCGCATCGCGGGGCAAGTCGAGGCGTCGCACCGTCGCTCCCACACCCTGCCATGAACACACAAGAGGAGCTCCACCATGGACCATTTCACCGGCGGTTGCCTGTGCGCCAACGTGCGCTTTGCAGCCTCGGGACGCCCCTACCGGGTCGGCCTGTGTCACTGCCTGGACTGTCGCAAGCACCACGGCGCACTGTTCCACGCCTCGGCGATTTTCCCCGAAGACGCGGTCAGCATCGAGGGCGAAACCCGTGACTACGCCGGGCGCTATTTTTGCCCCCGTTGCGGTTCGTCGGTGTTCGCCCGCTCAGGCGATGAAATCGAACTGAACCTCGGCTCACTGGATGACCCAAACCTGCTCACGCCCACCTACGAAAGCTGGACCATCCGCCGCGAATCCTGGCTACCGCCCTTCCCGCTCAGCCACCACTACGAAAAAGATCGCGACCCGTCGGGGCGCTTCGAGGACTAGGCGCTCAGCTGTCGCTGCATCCCCTGCGACATCAGGCTGGAACTCTCTCGCAGTGGCTCCGGAGCGCCAACTGGCAGGAAGCCATGGGCCTTGTACAAGCGCATCGCCGGGCTATCGGCGAGGGTCACGCCCAGGCCAACCCGGCGCACCGCAAAGTAGCTGCCAGACTAACACCAAGGTGCGATCATGCCGCCCTTCATCGACACCGCAGGATCAACCCACGATGTTTTCAGCAAGATGGACCTGGCTGGCCCTTACTCTAACCCCCGTCCTGAGCCAGGCCGCAACCGCGGAACCGGTGCCCCTGACCCGGGTGTTCCAGGACTGGCGGGTGGCCTGCGACAACACCCGCCGCTGCACCGCGGTGTCGGGCAGCACCGACAACCCGGGGATGGGCCTGTACATCGTGCGCGAAGCCGGCGCCAAGGGCAGCACCCGGGTCAGCGTGATCAGCTACGACGACGTCGCCCTGCGTTACGAGTTTCACCTCGATGGCCGCCCCACCGAACAATGGAAATACGGCTCGAAGGGGCGTGAGTACTATTACCTTGAGGGCGACGCCGCCATTGAGAAGCTGCGCGAGCTGCGCAACAGCGACACCCTGAGCTCCAACAGCAACTTTGGCGAACGCCGGGTATCGCTGCAGGGCTTGAGCGCCACCCTGTTGCTGATGGATTCGGTGCAGGGTCGCATCGGCCACCCCAGTGCCTTGGTGCGCCCTGGCTACCAGCCGGACAGCCGCGTGCCACCCGCCCCGGCCATTCCCAAACTGCCACGCTTTACCCTGGCGCCGGCCTTGAGCGACGCCGAGCAACAGGTCATCGGCAATGTCGCGATTGCGCGTAGCCAGCAAGAGCTGAGCCAGGGCCCCAATGAAAGCTGGCAAGTCCAGCCTGATGTTTACCCCCTGGACCCGAACCATGCCCTGGTACGCCTGCGCTATGACTGTGCCGACGATGGCTGCCAGCACATCTTCTATCGCGTTTCACGCAGCCAGCCCTATGAGGCGATCCCGTTAGCGCTCAACGCGCCTGCCGGGGTACCGTTCACCTTGGACCTGTACGGGAACATCGATTTCAACCCGGTCAGCGGCCAGTTGAAAATGCGCCGCGACAGCGGCAAGGACTGCGGCGAAAGCTCGATCTGGCAATACGACGGGGCGGCCATGCAACTCAAGGATTACCGGCAGATGTGGCACTGCGAGAGCATCAACGAGGAATACTGGCCGGTGACCTGGCGCGCCAAGGGTTGAGTCAAGCGCCCAGATCATCCCAATACGGCGGCGTGCCGATGGCGTCGAGAAAGTAGTCCCATACCCGCCGCACCTTCTGCGAACGCAGGCGGTTTTCCGGGGACAACAGGTGGATCTGGCTGGGCGTCGCCTCCACCGCGCCTTGCCAGTCCGGCAGCAACTGCACCAGGGCCTTGCTGGTAAAGCTCTGCTTGCTGAACAGCCAGGACGGAAAGAACACGATGCCCCGTCCGGCCAGGGCCGCCTCTACCAGCACCTGGGCATTGTTGCTGCGCAGCGGTCCGTGCACATCAACCACCTCGACGATATCGCTACCTGGGCGGCGCAAGTGCCAGCGCTGCGCCCCGCCGGTGCCCTTGTAGACCAGGCAACAGTGCTGGCGCAGGTCCTGCGCGGACGTTGGCTGGCCATGTTTGTCGAGGTAGTCGGGGCTTGCGCACAGCACATAACGCTGGGTGCAGATCTGCCGCCCGATCAGCCCCGAATCCTGCAGATGGCCGACACGGAAGGTGATGTCGGCGCCCTCCTGCACCGGGTCGATATAGGCATCGGTGGCCGTCAGTTCCACGGTCAGTTCCGGGTACTGCTCATGCAAGCCATTGAGCAGCCGGACGATGTGCAGGTGGGCGAAGGCCACCGGCGCGTTGACTCGCACCAGGCCGCGAATGTCGCCGGCCTTGCCGCTGATCGATTCGTCGGCGGCATCCAGCAGCTCCAGCACTTCGCGAATCTGCAGGTAATAACGCTCGCCGGCCTCGGTCAGCTTGACCGCGCGGGTGTTGCGGTACAGCAACTGCTGCCCGACCTCGCGCTCAAGTGCCGCGATAAAGCGCGACACCGACGAGGCCGGCACCTGAAAGTGCCGGGCGGTGGCCGAGAAGCTGCCGGTCACCGCCACCATGGCGAAAAAGCGGTGGGCTTTAAGGTGCATGGCCAGCTCCTGAACGGGAAATCCGCCCAGTATAGGCGCTCATATTGCCGCTGCAGCAATAGTGTTTTGCCTTTAGCCTTGATTGTGGCTATTTTCGCAAAATTCTAGGATGGCGCCATTCCACTGAGAGGCCCCACTTATGAATGACCTGTTTGCCCCCTATGACCTCGGCCCACTGCAGCTGAGCAACCGTTTCGTCATGGCGCCGATGACCCGCTCGCGCGCCCCTGAAGACATCGCCACCGAACAGATTGCCCTGCATTACACCCAGCGCGGCACCGCCGGTTTGATCGTCTCCGAAGGCACGCCCATCTCCCGCGAAGGCCAGGGTTACCTGTTCAACCCGGGCATCTTCAACGAACAGCAGGTCCAGGGCTGGAAGCTGGTAACCGACTCGGTGCACAGCGTCGGCGGCAAGATCTTCGCCCAGCTGTGGCATGTCGGCCGGGTGTCGCACACCTCGATCCAGCTCGATGGCCAGGCCCCGGTCAGCGCCACCAGCAAGGTCGCCCAGGGCGCGATTGCCTTCGGCTACACCGACAGCGGCGAGCCAGGCTTTGTCCCGACCTCGACCCCGCGCCCGTTGAGCACCGAAGAAGTCGGCCGGGTGGTTGCGGACTTCGCCCAGGCCGCAGCCAATGCGATTGCCGCAGGCTTCGACGGCGTGGAAATCCACGGCGCCAACGGTTATCTGATCGAGCAGTTCCTTAATCCGCTGGTCAACGACCGCAGCGACCGTTACGCCGCCGACACCCTGGAAAACCGTCTGCGCTTCGTCTTTGAAGTGGTCGATGCGGTGGTCAACCGCATCGGCGCCGACAAGGTCGGCATCCGCATCTCGCCCTACGGTCAACTGTTCGACATGCCGATCTACCCACAAATCGACCAGACCTACTCGGCCCTCTGCGCCGGCATGGGTGAACGCGACATCGCCTATGTGCATGTGATGGACCAGACCCACTTCTTCCTTGCCAGCGAAGGCGCCGTGGCCCAGGAACAGGCACTGCGTGAGCTGCTGGCGCACTGCAAGGCGCAACTGGGCCAGACCGCGCTGATCCTGGCCGGTGACATGACCCTGGAGCGTGCCCAGGACCTGGTGGACGCCGGCTTGATCGACCTGGCGGGCTTTGGCCAGCCGTTCATCGCCAACCCCGACCTGGTCGCCCGGCTGAAGAACGGTTGGCCGTTGACCACCCCGGACCGCGACACCTACTACGGTGGCGGCGCCAAGGGCTACCTGGACTACGCCCCGTACACCGAGGCCTGAACAGCGAGCAGACCTGCCATAGTCATGCGTGGCATTATTTGCGAAAACCTCTGTCCCCTTTTGTTCGCTCGCTTGTCATCAAGGGCATGTGAACCCAAAAGAGAGCGCAACAATGCCCGCACTGACACGCCACCGAACGCGCCTGGCGTCTTCGTTTTCGTCCCCTTCCCTGTGCCTGATGCTGGGCCTTGCGTCGTTGGCCCCGCTCGCGGCGCTGGCCGACAGCGCCAGCCGCAGCTACCAGGTTGCGGCTGGCGACCTGGGCACGGCGCTGACCCGTTTTGCCGCCCAGGCCGGGGTCAGCCTGTCGGTGGACCCGGCCCTGGTCAATGGCCGGCGCAGTGCTGGTTTGAACGGCAGTTTCAGCGTTGATGAAGGGTTTGCCCGGCTGCTGCAGGGCTCTGGCCTGCAACTGCAACCGGTGGCGGCGGGCGCCTATACCCTGGTGCCGGCTGCGCAAAGTGGCGACGCCTTGGAAATCGCCCCGACCAGCATCCTCGGCGCCCACAGCGGCGGCGACGACGATGGCCAGCGCTATGCCGGTGGCCAGGTCGCGCGTCGAGGGTCGCAAGGCCTGCTGGGCTCGCGGGACTTCATGGAAACGCCCTTCAGCATGACCACCTACACCAGCGAGGCGATCAAGGGCCAGCAGGCGCGGACCCTCGGCGACCTGATCGCCAGCGACCCGTCGGTGCGCGCCACCAACCCCGCCGGTGGACGCTTCGAGCAGTTCACCATTCGCGGCTTCAGCCTGTTCAACAGCGATGTGGCCTACAACGGCCTGTACGGTATCCTGCCGACCTATTCCATCGACATGGAAATGGCCGACCGCGTCGACATCATCAAAGGCCCCAGCCAACTGATCAACGGCATCTCGCCGCGAGGCAGCGTCGGCGGCGGTATCAACGTGGTGCCCAAGCGCGCCAGCGACACGCCGATCACCGAGTTCACCGGCAGCTACGCCTCCGACAACCAGGTCGGCGGCGCCGTCGACATCGGTCGGCGCTTTGGTGAGGACGGCAAGTTCGGCCTGCGCTTCAACGGCGTCAAGCAAGCCGGCGACACCAAATGGGACCACCAGAGCGTCGACCGCGAAATGGCCGTACTCGGCCTGGACTTTCGCGGTGAGCGGTTGCGCCTCTCCACCGATATCGGCCATACCACCCGTGATACCGATGCGCCCCAGGAGCGGGTGATCGTCGGTGCCAATGCCAAGGTGCCGGACGCAGGCGACGTGCGTCGCAACTACGCCCAGGCCTGGAGCAAGGCACGCACCAACGATACCTTCGGCACGCTCAACGCCGAGTTCGATATCAACGATTCGCTGATGGCCTACGGCGCCGTCGGCGCGCGCAAGAGCAACCACGATTTCCTCCGGCATAACGTACCGGTCTCCAACGATGCCGGCGACTTCAGCGTCCAGCCGCGCGACTTCACCCGCGACGAGAACGTGCGCACCGCCACCGCTGGCCTGCGCAACTGGTTCGCAACCGGCCCGGTGAGCCACGAGGTCAACCTGGCCGCCAACTACTTCTACATGGACTTCGAAAACGGTGGCGGACGTTATGCCGCAGGCCCGAGCAACCTCTACAACCCGCGCCCGACCCCGACGCCCGGCACGTTGCTGCGTTCGGACCCCAAGGTTTACACCGAGAACCGCTTCAGCGGTGTAGCGCTGTCCGACACCCTGGGCTTTTTCGACCAGCGCCTGCTGCTGACCCTGGGTGCGCGCTGGCAGCGGGTCCAGGTCGATGACTGGAGCGATGGCATCAAGGGCGACACCGCCTATGACGAGGAGAAGGTCTCGCCCTCGGGCGGCATCCTGTTCAAGCTCACCGACCAGCTCTCGCTGTATGCCAACTACATGGAGGGTCTGAGCCAGGGCAAGATCGCCCCGTCGACCTCGATCAACGAAGACCAGATCTTTGCGCCGTTCATCAGCCGCCAGGTGGAAGTCGGCGCCAAGTACGACCTGGGCAACTTCGCCCTGACCGCCAGCGCCTTTCGCATCAAGCAGCCGGCCTACGAGACCAACGCCACTACCCGGGTGTTCGGGCCCAATGGCAAGCGCGAAAACAAGGGCGTCGAGCTCAACGTGTTCGGCGAGCCGCTCAAGGGCTTTCGCCTGCTGGGTGGGGTGATGTACATCGACAGCGAACTGACCGATACCGTCGGCGGCAGCTTCGACGGCAACCGCGCCCCGGCCACACCGCAATACAACGTCAGCCTGGGCGCCGAGTATGACGTGCCTGCCCTCTCCGGCTTCACCCTGACGGCCCGTGGTATCCACTCAAGCTCGCAGTACCTGGACCAGGCCAACAGCAAGAAGATCGACGGCTGGGAGCGTTACGACCTGGGTGCGCGCTATGCCTTCAAGGTCGACGACAAGGACATCACCCTGCGCGCCAGCGTCGAGAACGTGCTGGACGACCGCTACTGGGCCTCGGCGGGTGCTTCGGATGACAGCGAGGCGGGGCTGACCCTGTCGACGCCGCGAACGTACCTGGTGTCAGCGACCCTGGGGTTTTGACCTGCACAGCTTCGCACTCGATCGCGGGTCAAGCCCACTCCCACACACTGTAGGAGCGGGCTTGCCCCGCGATGAGGCCCGTCCAGACAACACATTGGGTTGCTACTCTCCCCTGACCGCCGCCTCAATCATCGCAATATCAATCTTGCGCATCCCCATCATCGCCTCGAAGGCGCGCTTGGCCGCAGCACGGTCTGAGCTGGTCACCGCCTCGACCAGCACCCGTGGTGAGATCTGCCACGACAGCCCCCACTTGTCCTTGCACCAGCCACAGGCGCTTTCCTGGCCGCCATTGCCGACAATGGCGTTCCACAAACGATCGGTTTCGGCCTGGTCTTCGGTGGCCACCTGGAACGAGAACGCCTCACAGTGCTTGAACATCGGCCCGCCGTTAAGCCCCACGCAGGGGATGCCCAACACGGTAAACTCCACGGTCAGCACATCCCCCTCCTTGCCTGAGGGAAAGTCGCCCGGCGCCCGGTGCACCGCACCGACCTTGCTGTCGGGGAAGGTTTGCGCGTAAAAGGTCGCAGCCTCCAGCGCGGTGCCGTCGTACCAGAGGCAGAGGGTCGTTTTATGGCTCATCCTGGTTCTCCACGGTTGGTGAATGGCAGGTTGAGTCTAGTCAGGAAGACAGTGGACATACGTGAGGATTTTTACAGCATGAGCCGAATCAGCATTGCCTGCGCCTCACCCTGCAGTGACCTGGAAATCGCCAAATTTCTGCATCAACGCTTGAAGATGTCGATCAGCGGCGCACGCCAACTGCTGGCCAGCGGCGCCCAGGGCTTTTTCTTCAGCGCCGAACTCTATGGCAATGATCATGTCCAGCGCGACCAGGACATCCGCGACATCCTGGCCTTCTTCCGGCAAAGACACCTGCCCCTGCTGCTCGTTGAAACCGACGAGGGCCAGGCACCGCAGACGCTGCCTGCAGACGACCTGGAGCAGTACTCAATCGCCGAAGAGCACCTGCTGAACGCGCTGGATGCAGCCCGTGGGCATTACTTCTAGCGATCAGCTCATAACGCGCCGTTCAACTGCCCCAGGTCCGCCGCCAGTTGCAACCTGGCGGTGTACCAATTGACCAGCGACTCCACTCGCCGCTGCTCGGCGATGGCCAGTTCATTCTGCGCCCTGAGCAACTCGATGATGCTGCCCACCCCGGCTTTGTAGCGTCCCAACGCGACCTGATGAGATTGCCCGGCGCTGGCGACGAAGCTGCGGCTGAGCGCCAACGCCCGCGTGCGTGCATCCAGGGCCTGGCGGCTTTTCCAGACGTTGAGGGCAACGCTGCGTTCGGCCTGCTCCAGCGCCTGCTCACGAGCGCCGGCTTCGTAGTCGGCGGCAAGGGCACGACGCCGGCTGAGGAAGCCGTCGAAGATCGGCACGGTGATCTGCACACCAACGCTCCAGGTCTCGATCTGCTGGCGCGTCGACACCTGGTTGATCGGCGTATCCTCCTGCTGATAGCTGCTGAACAGCGACACCTTGGGCCGCCCTTCGGCGCGCGCTTCATCCGCCTTGGCGCGGGTGGCGAACCAATCCGCGCGGGCCTTTTCGATGGCCGGATGCTGGGCCTTGGCCTGCTCCATCAAGGCATCGACGCTGGCCATGAACTCGCCCTCCTGCCCCGCCGGATCGTTCATGGCGGTAAGCTTGAGCGGTGCCGAGGGTGACAGCCCGAGGGCGCTGGCCAGGGCGCCCTGGGCCGCAGCGTAGTCACCCTCGGCCAGCACCCGTTCGAGCTGCGCCTGGTCGTGGGTGGCCTGGGCCTGCAGGCGGTCGGTCTGCTCACCGGCCCCGGCCTGATACTTGGCCGTTGCCGCCTTGAGGCTATTGGCCGCCAGGGATTCGGCGCTGCGCTTGGCCTCGAGCAACGCGGCGTTGGCCTGGACCTGGTAGAAGGCCTTGCTGGTGTCGAGCACCGTGGCCTGGATTTTCTCCACGCGACTGCTGCTGGCAGCGTTCAGCAACTGCCGGGCGCCCTCGACTTTCGCCGCCCGCAGGCCAAAATCATACAGCACCCAGCTCAGGTTCAGTCCATAGCTGGTGGTGCGGGTGTTCAAGGTCGAGTCGGCTTCGGGAAAGTTGTCAAAGCGCGTCTTGCGGCTTGCCCGCCCGCTGCTGGCCTGGGCTTGCACGGTCGGCCAGTAGGCCGAGTACTCGGCATCGAGGCTGGCCTGGCTGCTCAGTTGCGACAGCCAGGCTTCGCGCACTTGCGGGTCGGCACACAGGGCGATGGCCACGGCACTGGACAACGCCAGCGGCTCTGCCGCACTTACCCCGCTCGGGCAGGCATCGAGGGGTTCGGCGGCCATCCCTGGCGCAACCGTCCAGATTGCCAGCAAAACGGCCAAACACAGCCTGGGCAGGTGGCGGTTCATGACGAAGACGCCGCACCACGGGCAACTTCACCTGGCTCGGCCGGCACCTGCTCATCGGCCTCTATCAGCGGCCCGTCATAGACCACCCGGCCGTTTTCGAGCGCCAGCACGCGGCGCGCCGAGCGAATGGTATCGGGGCGATGGGCAACAATGATGCGGGTGATGTTCAGCGCTTGCAGCGCCTGGTTGACCGCCGCCTCCCTGGCGATGTCGAGGTGGCTGGTGGCCTCGTCGAGAAACAGCAGCTTGGGCCGCCGGTACAGGGCCCGGGCCAGCAGAATGCGTTGCTTCTGCCCGCCCGACAGCACCGTGCCCATGTCGCCCACCAGGGTGTTGTAGGCCATGGGCATCTGCGCGATGTCATCATGCACTGCAGCCATGCGCGCGCACTGCTCGACCCAGCGCGGGTTGGCCTCGGCGCTGAAAAAACTGATGTTGTCGGCAATCGAGCCGGCAAACAGTACGTCATCCTGCAACACCGTAGCGCTGACTCGCCGCAGCCGCTCCAGGTTATGCCTATCGATGACAACGCCGTCGAGCAGCACACTGCCGCTGCTAGGCGCGAGAATGCCAAGCATGACGTTGAGCAAGGTGCTCTTGCCACCACCGGACGGTCCGACAATCGCCAGCGAATCCCCGGCTTCGATGCGCACCGACACTTCATCGAGCACATAGGGCTCGTGCTCGGAGTAGCGGAACTTGAGCTGGCGTACTTCCAGGCTCGGCACACTGTCGACGGCGTCACTGTCTTCAGGGCTCGCAGCCGTCCTGGGCTCGGGTACCTGGAGCAAGATATCGGCCAGGCGCTCGCCATGCAGGCGCAGCATCAGCACATCCACCAGCTTGTCGATCAGCCCGGCCACACGGCTGTTGAACTGCTCCTTGTAGGCGTTGAAGGCAATCAGCATGCCGGCGCTGAACTGGCCATCGAGCACTAGCCTGGCGCCGAGCCAGATCACCAGCACGGTCACCAGGCCGAACAGCAGGCCATTGAAGGCGCGGTAAGCCAGCGCCAGCTTCTGCGGGCGCAAACCGGCGTTGATTTCCTCGACCAGCAGGCTGCCCCAGGCGCTGGCGCGTTGCTCCTGATGGCCGAACAACTTGATCGTGCGCACCCCGCGCATGCTTTCCAGAAAGTAGCTCTGCTGCCGGGCCGCGTGCACCAGCTCCTCTTCGCTGGCGCGGCGCAACGGGCCGAACCAGGCCCAGCGGGCCAGGGCATAGATGACCATGGCCAGCAGCGCGATCAGCGCCAGCGGCGGGCTGTAGGCGAACATCAGGGCGAGGGTCACCAGGGTCATCAGGCCATCGAGCAAGGCTTCGACAAACGAGGTGGTCAGGGTGTGCTGGATCGATTTCAACGAACCGAAGCGCGAGACAATATCGCCCAAGTGGCGGCGCTCGAAAAAGGCCACGGGCAAACGCACAAGATGGCTGAAGACGTTGATCTGCCATTGCGCGCTAAGCAGGGTGCCCAGGTACATCAACGCCCAGGAGCGCCCCAACGCCAGGGTTTGCTGTATCACCAGCAGCAGACCGAATCCGATGGCCAGGACCGCCAGCAGGTCGAGGTCGGCGCTGACCAGCACCTTGTCGATCACCGTTTGCAGAAAAAACGGGCTGAGCACCATGCACAGCTCCAGCGCCGCCGCCAGCAACAGCACATGGCTGAGCACCCCGCCAAAGCCCTGCACCCGGCCCAGCAACTGACGCAAGCGCAGCGGCGGGTTGGCCGGCCCCGGCTGAAAATCGCTCTGTGGCCACAGCTCCAGCGCCACGCCGGTGAAGGCCGCCGAGACTTCCTCGAACGACAGTTTGCACACGCCGCGCCCTGGATCATGCAGGGTCACCCCGCGCGGGCCGACCTCCTTGAGCACCACGAAGTGGTTGAAGTTCCAGTGCAGCACACAAGGCAGGCGCAATTGCCCCAGTGCTTGCAGTTCCAGGCGCAACGGCCGGCTGGCCAGGCCCAACTGGCTGGCCATGGCCATCAACTGCTTGAGGGTCGCGCCCTTCATTGACGGCGACAGCTTCTGGCGCAGCGAAAATAGATCGTGGCGCTGGCCATGGAAGCCGGCAATCATCGCCAGGCAGGCCTGACCGCACTCGGCGGCTTCGGCCTGGAGCACCATGGGCAGCTTGCGGCCGATGCCGAACGCCAGCGGTTGGTGAATATTCAAAGGCGTTTCCCTATGCCGCGCAGGGGTTCGAGCAGCCACTCATAGAGCGGCAGGCTTTCCTGCAGGATGTCTGCGTCCAGCTGCATGCCCGAACGCAAGCGCTCGTTCAGCCCGCGCCCGCGCATGTTTTGTTGTTCGAGGGTGACCCTGACCCGGTACAACGGGCCCTGCTCGCGCTGCTGTTCGGATACGCCGCCCACGGTCATGATTTCATCGGCCGGCAGCGCGCTGCGCGACACCGACGCCACCGTGCCACGGGCCAGGCCGAAGTGCTGGTAGGGATAGGCTTGATAGCGCAGCAGCACCGCATCGCCGCTGCGCACGAAGCCCGCCGAACGGCTGGGCACATAGAGCTCGGCGTACAGCTGGGCATCGCTGGGCACGATGCTCAGCAAGGGCCGGTTGCTGTCGGCGCGGGTGCCGTTGACCACGCCAACGGCCGTCACTTCGCCACTGGCCGGCGCGCTGATCACCACCTGACGTTTGACTTCGCTTTCCAACAGGCTGCCCTGACTCTCCGACAAGCGCCGCTCAAGCTCGGCCAACTGCTTGCCCTGGTTGAATGGCAACTCGGCAAGCTCGGCGCGCAGGGTGGCAATATCGTTGCGCAGCGACAACAACGACCGGCTGAGCTCCTCGCTACGCAGGCGCACTTCCAGCACGGCATCCTGCTTTTCCTGCAACTGGTCGCGGGACACGTAGTCCTGGCGCTGCAGGTCGGCATAACGGGCGGCAATGCCCTGGGCCAGCCCCAGGCGCTGGCGGCTGATGTCCATTTGCGTGACGATTTTCTGCTGTTCGCTTTCCAGTACCGCCAGGCGCCGGCGCTTGCCCTCCAGCTCCTGCAGGTGCAGCGCACGGGTGGTGGCGATCTCGTCAGTGAGGCTGTCATTACGGCGCTTGATCAAGCGGCTGATGGCCACGTGCGCGCCGCCGGCCTCGGCATACAGGTCACTGCCCAGGGCCATCAGGGTCGCCCCGGCTTCGACGCTCTGCCCCTCGACTGCGGCAAGGTCCTGCACCACCCCCGCCTGTGGCGCAAACACCTTGATCAGGCCGCCCTCGGGTACCAGTACGCCGGTCACCGTGGCGCGGCGCGTATAACTGGCGCAGGTCAAAAACACGATCAACAACACGCTGAACAGCAGCGCAGCGAGTGCCGCCCAGCGCAGGGGCACAGGCGACACCAGCAGCACATTGCCCAACTCCTTGTCACGCCGTGCGTGCACGGCTTCGCTCCTGAATAACATGCCAATCCATGACCCGGCGGATAACGTTAATAACACTGAACAGACTGTTCACCTGAGTCTGTAGCAGCATAACGGCGGGTTAACCGGCAGGCACTAGCACACTTGTACTATTGCACTTGCAGCGCTGGCATCACTAACTTGGCCGGGGATCGAAACAGCAGGCGAGCGCAACTGAAACTGTGATCGATCTCTCACTTTGCACCCGTAAAACCTTGCGCCCAGGCCCTCTCCTGGGGGGATCAACCTAGGACGAACCCACAGAACCAAACGAGGTATATATCCCATGACTCATGCACAAAACATCGACATGACCGCCGCCGAACCCGCTACCCTGCGCGTGCTCGACGATCAGGAAGTGGATCAGGTAAGCGGCGGGTTTTCCGTCAGCGCCGGTTCCTGGACACTGACCGGCGGCTCTTATAACTTCGGCGCGGGTGCCGGCTATCGCTTTGACTTATACAAAGGCGGCGCCCATCAGGGTAGTTACACCCTGTGCAAATAAACCCGATGGTTATATGAGTTGGAAGTAAGCGAAGGGCCATTACGGCCCTTCGTTCTATATAAAAGAATGATAGTTAATTGCCATCAGCCACCTTGCGCTCGATCTCGGCAATCTTGCGGCTCAGCTCTTCGGCGGCTTCAGCCTGAGTGCGATGCGTGGTGGGTGTAATCGGCCGGTTGGCAGGGTCGTCGTCTTCAGCAGGCTTGTCCGCCTCGTTGGTGGGCTTGTCGCGGTCGTTGCTGATCATTGCAGTTACCTCCCGTGTCATACCCGTTGGATACCATAGCAGCCTCGGAGTTCTCATCGGGCAGCGGCTTGAAGTTGGCCAGGCTTCTGCGATGATGCCCGGCCAAGACGCACGTTCGCGTACCCCGCAGGATGGAAACCCAATGGTTGACGCAAGATGGAACTGGCTGCCCTTGATGCTCCTGCCGGCCCTGGCCCTGGCCGCGCCGGAACCGGAGCCGGTGCTCAAGCAGTTCAAGCAATGGGTCGTGGGCTGCGACAACACCCTGCGCTGTACCGCCGTGTCGCGCAGCGTCGATCAGGGCGTGGGCCTTGAGCTGGTGCGCGAAGCCGGTACCGAAGGTGGCACCGCCCTGACCCTGTTCACCGACGCCAGTGTCGACCTGGGCGCCAGCCTGCAGGTCGACGGCGGCCCGGCGCCAGCGGGATTTCGACCAGGCGCCCAAGGGCAAATGCGCTATCACGCAAAAGGCGATGTCGCCGTCAGGTTGCTGCGCCAGTTGCGCAACGGCCAGACCCTGACATTGGAGACTGCCAACGGCCAGTACCCGGTATCGCTGCAGGGCCTGAGTGCATCCTTGCTGTTTATCGATTCGGTGCAAGAACGTGTCGGTCACCCCAGCGCCTTTGTAAACCCCGGCACGCGCCCCGACAGCCAGCTGCCGCCAGCACCGCCGACGCCCACCCTCGCCCCCTTCACACCGACGCCAGGGGTGAGCGATGCCGAGCAGAAGGCCATCGCCGACGCAGTCATTGCCATCACCCGCCATGAATGGAGCGAGCCCGAGTACGACAACTGGCAAGCCGAAGCCGAGGTCTCGCCGCTGGACGCGACCCATGTGCTGGTGGGCCTGCGCTACGGCTGTGGGAGCCAGGGCTGCATGTACAGCTATTACCGTGCCTTGCGCAGCGCGCCCTATCAACCCACCTCGCTGCACATCGAGGTCCCCAGGCATGATGTGCTGGGCGGCGAGATGTATGGCTTTTTCAAGTTCGACCCGGCCCGTGGCGAGCTCAACCAACTGCAGCCGGGCGGGCGCTACTGCGGCGCGAACGCAACCTGGCGCTATGACGGCGCGGTGATGAAACTCAAGGCATTCAGCCGGATGAGCTGGTGCGACAGTGTCGATACCGCCCATTGGCCGCAGATCTGGCGTACCCGGGGTTAGCGCCAGGCATACAGCTTGGCGCGGGCATTCGCTACACTGCGCGCTTTGCCTCAAGAGCCTATGCGCATGGATGCCCTCGCCCGTTTTGTCCTCAAGCCGCTTGCTGCGAGCCTGGCTGTGCTCTCCCTAGCCGCTTGCAGCCACTTTCCTGGCGGTGATGAGGCCGATCTGCCAGGCGACGGCCACCTGCCCGAGTACCAGAGTCCGGCCCCCGACTGGCGCGTGCTGAACCTGGACGAAGATCAGGACTGGCTGCTGATCGACCGTAACAGCCTGCAGCATGAGGGCGACATTACCTACGCCTGGACCGGCATCCAGCGCCACCGCTACCCGATGAAGTACGGCCACGCGGTGATGGCCCTGCACAGCCGCGAGCGCCTGGCGTTCTATTGCCAGCGCCAGCTCATCAGCCGGCAAAGCCAGTTGTTCCTCGACAACGACGATCGCGTAGACAGCACCAGGCTCAAGTCGCAGCCCTTCAGCGCGTTCTACCGGCAGGCCCCTTTGTACTATCAGCAGTTGTTCGACGCCGCCTGCCAAGCGCCGGCCGAGCTTGCCAAGCTTGCCCCGCTCAAATCGCGTACGCCGTTGCCGCCGCCGTTTTTGCCACCCAGGGCCAGGCCTGAAGTGCTTGCGGCCATCGCCGCCTTGGACCTGCCGGCGCCACGCCTGACCCTGCACAGGCTGGACTATCGCTACGAGGCGAAGCTGAGCGACGGGGACGCTACCGACGACAGGCCGCGCCAGGTGTTCCTCAGCACCGACAGCCGCTCCGGCCAGCTGTTGCAGCAGGCCGTGGATCCGAGCATTGCGCAACAACTGCAACTGAGCTTTCGCGGCTTGTTCGATCTGGCCGCACGCGGTATCGACATCATGACCGGGCAGGAACAGGACGCGAACGACAGTTTGACCGCGCTGTCATTCACCGGCGACTGGCAAACCCTGCCCGCCCATGCGCAACTGAGCTACACCCTCAGCTATGCCGGACCCACCGCCGACATTACCCGAACAACCCACTGCAGGGTCGGCAAGGTGCAGCCGGCCAGCACCGTGCACCCGGCCCTGCAGGGCAGCGCCAAGCCGTTGACCTGCACCTGGCAAAGCACCCGCGGCAATCGCTGGGTCGAAGGTTACAGCTACCTGAGCGACTACGGCGTGTTCGTGCGCACAAGCGAAGACAACCCGCTGGGCACCTGGCGCTGGAAGCTCGACTCGCTGCAGTGAATCAATGCAAGACCGTGGCGAAGGCCGCGTCCATGCGCTCGCGGTCGTAGTCCAACAGCCACGGCTGGTGCTGGCGGTACAGCTGCGACAACAGAGCATGGTTGGGGCCGACCACATCCATGCCGCGATCGTCATAGGGCCAGACCATCAACCGCTGGTTGAGGCTGAACAGGTAGACACCACAGCACAGGCTCGGGCGGATGACCCCGGCACCGCCGGACAGCGCACACCAAAGCACCGGTTGCAGCATCGACAACGGCACCTCAAAGGCGAGGTGCAGCCAGTACTCGGGCTGGTGCTCTTCGAACCAGTCGTCCGGGTCCAGGCGCTCGCTCCACAGCGAACGCTGGGCGGGGATGCGAATACCGGCAGCCTGCAGGCCACGCAACAGGTCGCGGCGGGCAAATTTGCTGTCGCAGGTATGCGCGCGCAGGCACACCACCATCGATTGCTCACCGGCAAACAGGTCACGACACACCGTGGTTGCCTTGCTGACCGCCAGCAGGAACCGTTCGATGTCACTGCCGCCTTCAGCCAGCTCGAAGCGCAGGCCTTGCGGGTAGTTATAGAAAAGCGGCCTGGCAAAGGCCAGGCCGCTGAAAATGTGCTGGATTTGCAGTTGTAGATTCACGTTACCTTCCTGGCTGTCGGCCCCGCACTGCTGGGGCCCGAGTCCATCGCGGCCAGCACCTTGAAGGGGCTGGCCGCGTTGCTTCACTCAGTGCGGCGCGCGGGGGATGGTCTTGAGCAGGTCTTCAGGGCTGATATGCCCGACCACCTGCTGCACACTGCCCGGTTGCGGCAGGCCGAGGATGTGGCCTTTCATCTTGCCGATCACGTGCATCTCGCACGGCTTGCAGTCGAACTTCAGGGTCAGCACTTCATCGCCGTGAATCAGCTGCATCGGTGCCACCTTGGTGCGCACGCCGGTCACGCCCTTGGCCTGCTTGGGGCACAGGTTGAAGGAGAAACGCAGGCAGTGCTTGGTGATCATCACCGGCACTTCGCCTGGCTCTTCGTGGGCCTCGTAGGCGGCGTCGATCAGCTTGACCCCGTGACGGTGGTAGAAGTCGCGGGCCTTCTGGTTGTAGACGTTGGCCAAAAACGACAGGTGCGATTCCGGGTACACCGGAGGCGGGTTGGTCTCGGCCTTGCGGCCACCGCGCGGGTGGGCCTGGATGCGCGCAGCGGTCAGCGCTTCGATGACTTCGCGGCGCAAAGCCTTGAGCTGCGAGTTGGGGATGAAGTACGCCTGCGGCGCATCGAGCTGAACGTCGGTGGCGTGGTACTCGGTGGTGCCCAGCTGGCCGAGCAGGTCGTGCAGTTGCTCCAGTGCCTGCTCCGGTTTGTTGGCCAGGCCAAACGGGCCGTCCAGGGCGACGCTGGCACTGATGCCCTCCTCACTGGTGGCGGTCAGGGCCAGGCGCTGTTCGTCGAGTGTGGCCACCCAGGCCAGGCCAATGCGGCGCTCGGCGGAGGTCTTTTGCAGGGCCTGCTGCCAGTTGTGGTCGAGGTTGCGGCTCAGCGGGTGGTTCGGCCGCAGCGGGTGCATGCCCTTGGGCATCTCGTTGGGTTCGACGCGATAGCGGTAGCGCTTTTCGCCGTCTTCATCGAACTCGCCCTTGGGCTCGGCGATGTTGGCGCGGAACCCCACCACTTCGCGCTTGACCAGCACATTGAGGCCGTCGCCGTTGGACAGCGGCTCATGGGTGACCACCTGCAGGTCGCGCTTGCCGACTTTCTCGACCACGCCCACCGGCAGGCCGGTGAAGGTCGGCGAGTCGAAGGCGCCGATGTCGATCTTGCGCTCGCTGACGAAGTAGTCGGTGCTGCCGCGGTGGAAGGTCTTGTCCGGGTCGGGCAGGAAGAAGTGCGCGGTGCGCCCGCTGGAAGCGCGGGCCAGGTCCGGGCGGTCTTCGAGTACTTCGTCCAGGCGCTGGCGGTAGTAGGCGGTGATGTTTTTCACATAGCCCATGTCCTTGTAGCGCCCTTCGATCTTGAACGAGCGCACGCCGGCTTCGACCAGGGCACGGATGTTGGCGCTCTGGTTGTTGTCCTTCATCGACAGCAGGTGCTTTTCGTAGGCGATCACCCCGCCCTTCTCGTCCTTGAGGGTGTACGGCAGACGGCAGGCCTGGGAGCAGTCGCCACGGTTGGCGCTGCGGCCGGTCTGGGCGTGGGAGATGTTGCACTGGCCGGAGAAGGCCACACACAGCGCACCGTGGATGAAGAACTCGATGGCCGCGTCGGTTTCGTCGGCGATGGCACGAATTTCCTGCAGGTTCAGCTCACGGGCTAGCACCAGCTGGGAAAAGCCGGCCTGGTCGAGGAACTTGGCCCGGGCCAGGGTGCGGATGTCGGTCTGGGTGCTGGCGTGCAGCTCGATCGGCGGGATATCCAGCTCCATCACCCCCAGGTCCTGGACGATCAGCGCGTCGACACCGGCATCGTACAGCTCGTGGATCAGCTTGCGCGCCGGCTCCAGCTCGTTGTCGTGGAGGATGGTGTTGATGGTGGTGAACACCCGCGCGTGGTAGCGATTGGCAAATTCCACCAGCTGGGCGATATCGCTGACGTCGTTGCAGGCATTGTGGCGCGCACCGAAGCTCGGGCCGCCGAGGTACACGGCGTCGGCGCCATGCAAAATGGCCTCGCGGGCGATGGCGACATCGCGGGCGGGGCTGAGCAATTCCAGGTGATGCTTGGGCAGGGACATGTTTTTTTAGTCAGGCTGTCACGGTCGAGTCGCGCATTGTAGCGGCGAATCGCCCGAACGGCACCCGTAGCCTGCCCGGTGGCGTGTTACGGCGCGCTGCGCGCCCGCTCCCACAGGGTAGGAGCGGGCTTGACCCGCGATGAGGCCAGTACCGCCACCGCCAAAACCTCAGGCCTTGGCCGCCATTGCGGTCACTTCCACGCGCATGCCTTCTACCGCCAGCGACGCCACGCCAACCGCAGCGCGCACCGGCCAGGGCTTGGCGAAGAAGCGCTGGTAGACCTCGTTGAAGGCAGCACGCTCGGCCATGTCGGTGAGGTAGATGGTCAGGTGCAATACCCGGTCCATGGAGCTACCGGCGCGTTCCAGGGCGACTTTAAGTGCCTGCAGGGTGCACTCGCTCTGGGCGGTGATGTCGCCCAGTTCCAGGCTGCCGTCGGCACGGGTGGGGATCTGGGTCGAGACCAGGATGCCAGCGAAACCGGCAACGTCGGAAGAGATCGAGTCGGCGTCCGGGTCGGGGATGAAGCTGATGTCTTGGTTAGCCATGGATATCTCGTGTCTGGGAAAATAAAAAAGGGCGGTCACCCGCCCCTTCTGCTTACTTGGCGCTGGTCAGCGCCGGCGTGCGCGGTGGCACCAGGCGCTTGGAACCGGTGGCCTCGAACGCCGCCGCCAGGCGCAGCAACGACGAATCGTCGTAGGCGCGACCGGCAAAGGTCAAGCCCACCGGCATGCCGATATCGGCCATCACGCCCATCGGCACGGTCACCGTCGGCACACCCAGGTGACGGATCGCCAGGTTGCCGTTGGCCACCCACACGCCGTTGCTCCAGGCGATGTCGGCCGACGCCGGGTCGACATCGGCATTGGCCGGGCCGACGTCGGCCACGGTCGGGAAGATCACCACGTCAAGCTTGCGCGCATCCATCCAGTCTTCGAGGTCGATGCGCCGGGTCTGTTCCAGGGCGCGCAGGCCGTCCGGCACGGTGCTGATCTGATCCCACCGGGTGATGCCCCGCTCGGCCATGCGCACGTATTCGTCCATGCCCGCGGCCAGGTCGCCTTCGCGGTTGGGCAGCGTACCCGGATCATGGGGGAAAATCTTCGGCCCGTCGACGTCGACCAGGCGATTGAGTTTGGGGTCGCCGTTGGCCTGGAGGAAATCATCGAAGGCCCAGGCGGTCAGGTCCCATAGTTCATGGTGGAGGAATTCCTTGGACACCAGGCCGCGGTTGAACACGGTCGGCGCGCCCGGGCGGTCGCCCTCGCAGTTGGACACCAGCGGGAAGTCGACTTCGATCACTTCGGCGCCGGCCGCTTCCAGCGCCTTGCGCGCCTGCTCCCACAGGGCGATCACCGACGGCCGGGTGTTGATCCGCTGCCCGGTCGGGCCACCGATGCCGGGGGCTTCGCTGGTGCCGGCTTCAGGGTCGGCGTTGATGTACATGCGCGGCACGCCGAAACGCTTGCCCTTGAGCGCTGCGGCATCGGCCGCAAGCTCGTGGTAGGACGCCGGGCGCACCGAGTCGACGCTCGGGATCGGCACCCAGGGCTGCAGGCGCCACAGGTCACCGCGTGTGTCCGGGTCTTGGGCGACGACGATGTCGAGCACTTCGAGCAGGTCGGCCATGGTCCGGGCAAAGGGCACGACCACGTCCATGGTCGGCGTCAGCGGCCAGTTGCCGCGCACCGAAATCACCCCGCGCGATGGCGTGTAGGCGCACAGGCCGTTGTTCGAGGCCGGGCCGCGGCCGCTGGACCAGGTTTCTTCAGCCAGGCCGAAGGCGGCGAAGCTCGCGGCGGTGGCGGTACCGGCACCGTTGGATGAGCCGGAAGCGAAAGGTGCGGTCAGGTAGTCGGCGTTGTACGGGCTTTCGGCACGACCATAGACGCCGCGCTGCATGCCGCCGTTGGCCATCGGCGGCATGTTGGTCTTGCCCAGGCAAATCGCGCCGGCAGCGCGCAGGCGCTCGATGGTGAAGGCGTCGCGGTAGGCCACCAGGTCAGCGAACGCCGGGCTGCCGGAAGCGGCAGTCAGGCCCTTGACCAGGTAGCTGTCCTTGGCGGTGTACGGGATGCCGTCGAGCGGGCCGAGGGGCTGGCCCTTGGCACGGCGCTCATCGCAAGCCTGTGCTTCTTTGAGGGCTTCAGGGTTGCGCACCACCACGGCGTTGAGCTTGGTGGCCGTGTTCGGGCCATCGTAGGCGTCAATGCGCGCCAGGTAGGCCTTGACCAGCTCAACCGCAGTGGTCTGGCCGGATTCGAGCGCAGCGCGCAGTTGGGCAATGGAAACCTCTGTGACTTCGATCATGCTGCTACCGCCGGCGGTTGATGGGTGACTGGGTTGAGGCTTCCATCACACGGGGTCTGGAGCACAGGGACTTCACGAGTTTGAAGATGGGTTGTCATAGTTGTTCTCATTGCACGGCATGACGCTGCAGGGTCTGGACGAATTACCTGAGCGGCCTATTTAGCACCAAAAATGCCCACAGAGGAACGGGGGCCCAGCGGGCAGCGGTGCATTCAGGCGCGTGCGAAGGTGCAAAATCGGGCGCCTGGCCTGCCCCTCGGGCGAGCTGCGGATATTCAGCTTTACCCCTCCCGGCAGCACGAGCATCATGCGCAGTTCGCGTTCACGGGGGACTTCGCACATGTTCAGGGCACTTTTCGACACGCTGTTCAAGCGCACGCCTACAGAGGAAGGGTTTGCCCGGACCTTCATCAAGGCCGCGCGCGCCGGCGGGTATGCCGAGCCTCTTGAGTACCTCGCGGACGACTTTCGCCTGCGCTACGGCGACAACAGCTACTTCAACCTGCACAACGCCTACCGCGACTACCTGAACGCCGACAAGGCACGCAAGGCCGAGGTACTCAACAGCTACCTGCGCGCCCTGATCGACACCCGCAACAGCACCGCAGCGCAGCCCCTGGAGCAGGTCCGCGCGCTGCTGCGGCCGGTAATCCGCAACCTGGCCATGCTCGAAGAAATCCGCCTGCACCATGTGCGCAGCGAAGGCTGGAACTCGCCCTGCCCTATGGCCTGGAAGCCGTTCTCGGAAGATTGCGTGACCTTGCTGGCAGTCGACTACCCCGACACCACCTCGACCCAGACCGCCGGCCCGCAAAAGGACTGGGGCATCACCCTGGAGCAGGCGCTGAGCATCGCCCTGGACAACTTGCGCGATGCCAGCCCCGATGCCTTCGAGCCGGTCGTGCCCGGCTTGTACCAGGGCGCCTGGCGGGACGGTTACGACACCAGCCGAGTGCTGCTGCCTGACGTGCTGCAGCGCCTGCCGCTCAAGGGCCAGCCGGTATTCATGATGCCCAGCCGGGATGTATTGATGGTCACTGGCGACAAAGATGCCGAAGGCCTGCGGCAGATGGTCGAGCTGAGCTTTCATGCACTGGAAAACGGCCGCGCGCAGTCCAGCCGGATCTACACCTACCAGGACCGCCAGATCGTCCCGTTCCAGGTCGAGGACGCGCACCTGCAAGCGCGCCTTGATGACCTCCAGCGTCTACTGCAGCATGGCCTGTACAGTTCGCAAAAAGAGTTTCTCGACAAGATCCACGAAACCCACCCCGAGGACATCTTCGTCGCTACCCACAGGCTGTACAGCAACGGCGACGCTCACGGCAGCACCTTCTCTATAGCGGCCTGGACCGAAGGCGTCTTCACCTCGCTGCCGAAAACCGATCGGGTGATATTCGTGCAACCGCAGGAAGACGGTACGGCGGATACCCAGGTGGTTGCCTGGACGGAGGTGGAGTCACTGCTGGCACCGCTGCTGGCGACCGACGGCGACTTGTACCCGCCGCGATACCGTACATTAGGCTTTCCCAGCAGTGAGCAACTGAGCCGCATGACCCCGGTGGATTGAGCCCGAAACTGCCGGCGGCGGCACCAGGACTGGATAAAACCGGCGCAACAGGCCATCCTCCCCGCCTTTTGCCCGCGCGCCTGACCTGCCAAGGAGTAACCCATGCACGATCTGCCCCTCGCCGCCGCCGACTTCGCGTTCCTCGACGCCACCTTGCAGAAGTACGGAAATGACTACTCGGTGCTCAACGCCTCGGAGCTCGACGGCTACGTCAGCGCCCTGGTGTCGAGCCCGGCGCAGGTGGATATCAGCCAATGGTTCCCGGCCATCTGGGGTGGGCAGATGCCAGAGTGGCAAAACGCTGCAGACTGCCAGCGCTTCGTCGAACTGAGCGCCCGTCACCTGAACAGCCTGGCGACCCAGCTGGTTGAGGCGCCGCAGACATTTGCGCCGCGGCTGGAGCAGACAGAACACCAGGGCCAGCCACTGCCGCTGGCCGAGGAATGGTGCTTTGGTTACCTGCGCGGATTCAGCATTGCCAACTGGCCCGCTTTGCCTGAGGCGCAGGCCAACGCCTTGCAGGTGATAGCCGAGCTGGCCGGGCGGGATGAGTTCGAACTGCCGGTGGATCTGGACGTTGCCTTGCACCGTCAGCGCGTACAGGCGATTGCCCCGGCGGCGCGGGCGCTGCATGACTACTGGTTGGCGCAGCGCTGATTCGCGCAGTGGTGCCTGGACAACAATCGCGGGTCAAGTCGCAGCAGTGCGGCGATCCGACTTGACCCGCGATGAGGCCTACTTGAGATCAAACCGATCCAGGTTCATCACTTTCGTCCAGGCCGCAACGAAGTCCTTGACGAACTGCTCCTTGGCGTCGCTGCTGGCATAGAACTCCGACAGTGCCCGCAGCTGCGAGTTGGAGCCAAACACCAGGTCAACCCGGGTGCCGGTCCACTTCACCGCGCCGGTCTTGCGGTCACGCCCTTCGAACGCTTCGTTGGCCGCCGACACCGGCTTCCACTCCACGCCCATGTCCAGCAGGTTGACGAAGAAGTCGTTGCTCAGCGTGCCCGGCTGCTGGGTGAAGACGCCGTGCTTGTTCTGCCCGCCGTTGGCCCCCAGCACTCGCAGGCCGCCCACCAGCACGGTCATTTGCGGGGCACTCAGGGTCAGCAGTTGCGCCTTGTCGATCAACAGGGCCTCGGCTGGCACCCGGTAGCTGCCCTTGAGGTAATTACGAAAGCCATCGGCAATCGGCTCCAGAAAACCGAACGACTCGACGTCGGTCTGCTCCTGGGAGGCATCCATACGGCCCGGGGCAAACGGCACGCTGATGTTGACCCCGGCGTTTTTCGCCGCTTGCTCGACCGCCGCACTGCCCGCCAGCACGATCAGGTCGGCCAGGGAGATCTTCTTGCCACCGCCCTGGGCACTGTTGAAGTCGTTCTGGATGCTTTCCAGAGTGCTCAGGACCTTGGCCAGTTGCTCGGGCTGGTTGGCCTGCCAGAACTTCTGCGGTGCCAGGCGCAGGCGCCCACCGTTGGCACCCCCGCGCTTGTCGGAGCCGCGGAAGGTCGAAGCCGCCGCCCAGGCCGTGGACACCAGCTCCGCCACCGACAGCCCCGAGGCCAGCAGTTTGGCTTTAAGGGCAGCGACATCGTTGTCATCGACCAAGGCATGATCAACCTCGGGGATCGGGTCTTGCCACAGCAGCTCTTCGTTGGGCATTTCCGGGCCCAGGTAACGGGACAGCGGGCCCATGTCGCGGTGGATCAGCTTGTACCAGGCGCGGGCGAAGGCATCGCTCAACGCCTCGGGATCTGCCAAAAAACGCCGGGAGATCTTCTCGTAGATCGGGTCGAAGCGCAGTGACAGGTCGGTGGTCAGCATGGTCGGGTTGCGGCGCTTGGATGAGTCGTGGGCATCGGGAATGATCCCGGCGCCCGCGCCGTTTTTCGGCGTCCACTGGTTGGCCCCGGCCGGGCTCTTGGTCAGCTCCCACTCAAAGCCGAAGAGGTTTTCCAGGTAGTTGTTGCTCCAGCGGGTTGGCGTGGTGGTCCAGGTCACCTCCAGGCCGCTGGTGATGGTATCGGCGCCCTTGCCCGTGCCAAAGCTGTTGCGCCAGCCCAGGCCTTGCTCCTCAAGGCCGGCGGCTTCCGGTTCCGGGCCGACATTGTCGGCGGGGCCGGCGCCGTGGGTTTTGCCGAAGGCATGGCCGCCAGCGATCAGGGCCACGGTTTCTTCATCGTTCATGGCCATGCGCGCGAAGGTTTCGCGGATGTCCTTGGCGGCAGCCACCGGGTCGGGATTGCCCTCCGGGCCTTCGGGGTTGACGTAAATCAGGCCCATTTGCACCGCAGCCAGAGGGTTTTCCAGGTTACGGCCCTGGTCGGTGCGGCTTTCTTCGTTGCCGTGCTGCTCAGGCTCGGCCACCAGGGTGCCTTCGCCGGGCGCCTGCATTGGCTGCGGGCCCTTGCCGTAGCGGGTATCGCCCCCCAGCCACTTGTTTTCCGAGCCCCAATACACATCTTCATCCGGCTCCCAGACATCTGGGCGACCACCGGAAAAACCAAAGGTCTTGAAACCCATGGACTCCAGCGCCACGTTACCGGTGAGCACGATCAGGTCGGCCCAGGAAATGCTCCGGCCGTACTTCTGCTTGATCGGCCACAGCAGCCGCCGGGCCTTGTCCAGGCTGACGTTGTCAGGCCAGCTGTTGAGCGGGGCGAAGCGTTGTTGACCGGCGCCTGCCCCGCCACGGCCGTCCCCGGTGCGGTAGGTACCGGCGCTGTGCCAGGCCATGCGGATGAACAGCGGCCCGTAATGGCCGAAATCCGCTGGCCACCAGTCCTGGGAATCGGTCATCAGCGCATGCAGGTCTTGTTTGAGGGCTTGAAAGTCCAGGCACTTGAAAGCCCGGGCATAGTTGAAGCCATCGCCTTGGGGATCGGACTGCGGCGAGTGCTGGTGCAGGATCTTCAGGTTCAGTTGGTTCGGCCACCAGTCGCGGTTCGTCGTACCACCGCCAGCGGCATGACTGAACGGGCATTTCGATTCAGTAGACATGGGTGAGCTACCTTTGAGTCCAGCGTTTTAGTTATCTCCACATCAGGTCCGGCCGGCACATGCCAGCACATCATCAAGGCTAGTCGCGGCCCCGGCAGTCAGCAAATAGACGCAGTATTGCCAGGCGATAGCCATAATCTCTTATACCAACCCCAGGGACGGAGCAGATCGTAGGTACAGCCGCCTCCCCTGAGGTCATGATCATGAACAGCCGTCCGCGTCGCACCGCCTACCATGAAGCCGGTCATGCCCTGGCCTTCTGGTGGAACGGCCTGGCGATCAAGCGGGTGACGGTGCGCACCCGGGCTGAAGCGCTGATCGGGCCGATGGTGGATTTGCGCGGCAACCTGCAAGCGGTCAAGGGCCTGGTCGAAGCGGATTACCTGGTACCCCTGCCCGCCTTCGAGCCGCCGGGCATCGCCGAGTACCTGCCGTCGATGATCGAGCTGATCGAACGCGACCTGCTCAATTGCCTCGCTGGTCCTGTGGCTGAAGCGGTTTATCGGCACTGCCCGGATGATCGGTATCTCACCACAAGCGGCGCCGGTGACCTGCGCCGCGCCCATGAACTGATCGCCCTGCTGCCGGCGCGCAAGCGGCTTGATGCCCAGGCTGTGGCGCCTGCGCGTTGTCACTGCCTGGTGCGCCTCTACTGGCCGGCGCTGCGCGCGCTGGCCGAGCACCTGCGAAACCAGGGAACGCTGGATGGCGACACGCTGACCGAGCAGCTCTGCCGGTTAACCGGCGAGGCGCCGCAGCGGCTCGACAACCCACTGGCACGCCTGGACAGGCGGTGGGTGCAACGGTCTGTTTGAGTCCGTGGGAACGGGCTTGCGCCGCGATCCTCACGCGCAACACTGATGAACGCTTCAGCCCACCGACGGCACCTTGGCCGGCTGGCCGTGCTGGCGGGTGGTGATGATGCCGATGAAGGAAATCATCAGCGCCAGGCCGATGGTGGTGGTCACCTCGGCGCGGTGCTCCGGGGTCACCAGCATCACCCCGAGGGCGGCGCTGATGAAGGCAATGACCAGGTAGGTCAGCCACGGGAACAGCCACATGCGAAACGTCAGCTCGACCTTCTGCTTGAGCAGCATCCGGCGCATGCGCAACTGCGACACGGCAATCACCAGGTACACCAGCAAGGCAATGGCACCGGAGCTGGCCAGCAGGAACTGGAACAGGCCAGCCGGGGCAAAGTAGCTGACCACGGTGATCACCGCGCCCAGCACGGTGCTGGCGATGACTGCGGCGCGCGGCACCCCGACCGCCGAGGTCACCTTGACCTGCCGCGGCGCCTCACCGCGCTTGCCGAGGGAAAACAGCATGCGCGAAGCGATGTAGATCGAGGAGTTCATGCAACTGGCCACCGCCACCAGCACCACCACGTCCATCATCAGCTTGGCGTGGGGGATGTTCATCAGCTCCAGGGCCCGCTGGTAGGAGCCCACCGAGGCCAGTTGCGGGTCGTTCCAGGGCACGATGGAAATGATCACCGCAATCGACAGCAGGTAAAACACGCCGATGCGCCAGATCACCGAGCGCGTGGCACGGGCGATGTTCTTTGCCGGGCTCTGGGATTCGGCGGCGGCGATGGTTACCGCCTCGGTGCCGATAAAGCTGAACATCACCGTGATGAACGCACCGACCACCGCCGATACGCCGTTGGGCGCAAAGCCGCCATGGCTTTCGAGCAGGCGGCTCAGGCCGCTGACCTCGCGCTCCGGCAGCCAGCCCATCAGCACTGCGGCGCCCAGGGAAATGAAAGCGATGATCGCCACGACCTTGAACAGGGCGAACCAGAACTCGAACTCACCGTACTTGGCCACGCTGAACAGGTTGGTCGCGGCCAGGGCGATGATCGACAACAGGGCAAACAGCCAGGCATCGACCAGGGGGAACCAGTTATTGAGCACATGCCCGGCGGCCAGGGCTTCGATGGGAATCACCAGCACCCAGAACCACCAGTACATCCAGCCGATGGTAAACCCGGCCCAGGGCCCGATGGCCTGGTCGGCGTAGGTCGAGAACGAGCCGGTGTCGGGGTTGGCCACGGCCATCTCGCCGAGCATGCGCATGACCAGGATTACCAGCAGGCCCGACAGCACATAGGCCAGGATTGCCGCAGGACCTGCAGCGGCAATCGCGTGCCCGGAGCCGACGAACAAGCCGGCGCCAATGATGCCGGCGATGGAAAGCATGGTGACATGGCGCGGCTTGAAACCCTGCGCCAACTGACCGCTCGAATCCTTGGAGCCCAGGCTGATCATTATATTTATTCTCTTGTGATCGGAACGCATGGCATTGACTGCTGGCGTCACCTTACCTGTGCTGCTTGACGGCGGATTTGCCTGAGCGCGCCGTTCGCTGTGTCTGATCTCGCCATGAAACGGTCGTGCCAACTCAGTGCAGCGCCCGGGTCACCAGGAAATTCAACAGTTCAGGTTCGTCGTCCAGTTCGATCGAGCGTACCGGGCGCGGCAGGTTGTCGAGCACCGAGCGCCAGAAGGCGTGGGCGGTTTCGTCCTGGTCGTAGTAACGCACCAGCCACTGGTTCTGCCCGCTCACCAGCACCTGGCTGGCCAGGGCGCTGGCGATGCCTTTGCGCCGATAACGCTTGAGAATGAACAGATCGGCCAACTCCAGGGCATCGAGGCCGGGCAGTTCGCTACGCTCAATCAGCAAAAAGCCTGCAATGTAGCCGTCGACCAGGATCAGGTTGGCGCTCCACTGCGGCTCTTGCCAGTAACGCTGCAGGTGTTCGTCGTGGATGTAGAAACGACCGTCGACGTCGACGTCTTCCTGCTCCCAGTCCGAGGATTCATAGGCGTAGAACTGGTAGAGGTTGCGGATCAGCTCGGCTTGCTCGGGGCTGGTTTGTACCAGCTCGACGGTGAGGTCGCTCATGGCTGGGCCTCATACAGGGGGAAAATCGACGGCATTGGTATCTCGATAAGTGAACGAACAGCGCGTTTTGCGGGCGCTATTGTTTACAAAAGCCGAGGCCAATGCCATCGCTAAAACGCCTTACCTGCCCAGCAGCGCAGCGACTGCGTCTATTTCGATCTGCATGCCATCCAGGGCCAAGCGCGGCACCGGGATCAACGTGCAAGTCGGAGTCATGTTGGCGCCCCAGGCACGCTGGGCTTCGGCGCCCCAAATACGCAACCTGGCTTCATCATGGTCGACGATCAGCAGGGTCAGCTTGAACACATCGGCCAGGGTGGCGCCTTTGGATGCCAGGGCGATCTGCAGGTTGGCCAGGGCCTGGCGCGCCTGTTCGGCAAAATCGCTCGGCAGCCGGCCCTCGAGGTCTTCCCCGCCCTGGCCGGCGATGTACAGCAGCCGGGCATTGGCGGCGACTTCGGCAACATGGGAGTAGGCGTTGCCACTGGGGTCGTAGAGGCCTTCGGGGTTGGACAGGTGGAAAGCTGCGGTCATGGTGCTGCTCCGAATGGTTGGAGCGGCGAGTATCAAACCTCGACCTAAGTAGAGGTCAAGCCTGATTTCGCCAGCGCTTCGCTGGCCGTCAGAATTGTAGTCGCAACATATCCGCCAGGCGTCGATCATCGGCATTGGCCGACCGCGCACAGGCCTTCAGCGCCTGTTGCAAGCACTGGACAAAACAGCGCGCGGCCGGGTCCAGAGCCTGGTCGCGCAGGCGAATCACGCTGATGTCGCCCTCCTCCAGGGCCTCATCCAGCACCAGCGCCCGCGCCTTGTCACGCAATGGCTCACACAACAGCATCGGTTCCGGCGAATAGCCCAGCATGCCGGCATCGATGATCAGGCTGCTGAGCATGGCGCTGGACTGGGCGCAGACAATACGCCCCGGCGCGACACTGTACCCATGCCGGCCAAACAGCTGCTGCAGGACCTGGGCCTGGCTGGCCTGGGTGAAATTCATCACCCAGTCGTGCTCCAGCAATTGCTCAAGTGAATGCGCAGCCTGCTGCGGATGCTCGATGTGGGCCAGCACTCGCATGCGATAACGCGCCAGCGGTTCATGGCTGAACTCCTGACTGGGCAAGGCACCTGCCGGGCCCAAGGCAAATTGCATCTGGCCGTTGCGCAACAGCGCCAGGCTGACCGCCTGCAAACCCTCGTACAACTCCAGCTGCACCGCCGGCATCTGCCGGCGAAACGCCTGCACCGCAGCGGCCAACAAGGTCTGCCCGAACCACGGGGTGACACCCACGCACAATCGGCTCGGGGCCTCGCCGCGCAGGCTGGCCATGTCGCGCTGGGCGTTCTCCAACTGGCTGGCGATCTGCCGGGCATGGGGCAACAAGGTCTGCCCGGCCGAGGTCAGCCGTGCGCCACCGGCATGGCGGGAAAGCAGCGGCAGGCCCTGCTCTTGTTCCAGCTCGCGCAACGCGCGGGTCACCGCCGCCTGGGACAGGTTCAAGGCGCGCGCCGCCGAACGAATACCGCCACTGTCGGCCAGCGCAATCAAGGCCTGCAACTGATGCAGTTTCAATCGAGTCTCCTGCCTGAACACCAAGGGTCGTCACGACAACATTTTTGCAGCTTATGCCCTCCCGCCGCGGGCGCTAGGTTAGACCACGCGACCCGGGCCGCCAATGGCCCGCGCAGTGCCGCCTTGCAGATCAGGACATAACACCATGCACAACAGCTGTATTGCTCCCGGCATCCAAGCCATCACCCCCGCCATGATCGAATTGCGTCGGGCCATCCACCGTCAACCCGAGCTGGGTTTCGAGGAGTTCGCCACCCGCGACCGGGTAGTCGAGCACCTGCGCGGCTGGGGCTACGAAATCAATACCGAGCTAGCCGGCACTGCGGTGGTCGGCACCTTGCGCAATGGCCCGGGCCCGGTGCTCGGCCTGCGCGCCGAGCTGGACGCGCTGCCGATCCAGGAGCAGAGCGGGCGCCCCTGGGCCAGTACCACCCCGGGCAAGATGCACGCCTGCGGTCACGACGGCCATACCGCGATGCTCCTGGCCGCCGCCTGCGAGCTTGCCCGCGAACGCACCTGGCGCGGCACCCTGCAGCTGTTTTTCCAGCCCGCCGAAGAAGGCCATGGTGGCTCCGGCGCCAAGCGCATGCTCGACGAGGGCGTGTTTCGCCTGTTCCCCTGCGATGCCCTGTTCGCCCTGCACAACTCCCCGGGCATGGCCCTGGGTAAATTCGGCATCCTCGCCGGCCCGTGCATGGCCTCTACCGACAGCGTCAGCATTGTCATCCACGGCACCGGCGGCCACGGCGCGATGCCGGACAAGAGCATCGACCCGGTGGTGATCGGCGCCTCGCTGGTGCTGGCGCTGCAGACCATCGTTTCGCGCAATGTGCCGCCCAGCGAGACCGCGATCATCACCATCGGGGCCTTCCTCGCCGGTGACGCCGCCAATGTGATCCCGCAGCAGGCCGAGCTGCGCCTGAGCGTCAGGTCGCTCAACCCACAGGTACGCACCCTGTTGCGCCAACGCATCCAGGCCCTGGCCGAACGGCATGCACACAGCTACGGCGCCCGCGCCGAGGTGACATTCGGCGCCGGCTACCCGGTGCTGGTCAATGACCTGGCGGCCGCCCGACTGGCAGAGCAGGTTGTACGCGACTGGCTGGGTGAGGACGGCCTGGCACTCGGGCAGAAACCCATTTGCGCCAGCGACGACTTTGCCTATTGGCTGGAACAGGTGCCCGGCTGCTACCTGTTGATCGGCAACGGCGACGGCGCCGGTGGCTGCGAGGTGCACAACCCCGGCTACGACTTCAACGACCAGGCCCTGCCCCTCGGGGCGACCTTCTGGGTGCGGCTGGCCCAGCGTTTTCTGGCCTGACTCGCCCCTCCCGAGAGATTTACGACCATGACAACAAAAACAACAACATTCGACCTCGGCAGCACTCAAGCCCGACCGGTAAACCGCCGGGCCATCGCCGCCATCTGCCTGGGCAATGCCCTGGAGTTCTACGATTTTCTGGTCTACAGCATGCTCGCGACGCTGATGGCCAGGCTGTTCTTCCCCTTTGGCGACCACCCGCTGATCCCGTTGATGCTGTCGCTGGCGGTGTTCGGCACCGGCTTCATCATGCGCCCGCTGGGCGGCATGGTGATCGGCATGTATGCCGACCGGGTCGGGCGCAAGGCCGCCATGCGCCTGACCTTATGGTTGATGGCGATCGGTTCGCTGCTGTTCACCCTCGCCCCCACTTACGCCCAGGCCGGCCTGCTCGGCCCGGCCATCGTGATTGCCGCCCGGCTGCTGCAGGGCTTTGCCGTCGGTGGGCAGATTGGCACGTCGACCACCCTGCTGATGGAGTACGCCGACAAGCATTCACGCGGCTACTACTGCAGCTGGCAGACCTTCAGCCAGAGCCTGGGGATCTGCATCGGCGCGCTGATGGTGACGGGCCTGAGCGCCCTGCTCAGCCCCGAGGCCATGGACAGTTGGGGCTGGCGGCTGATTTTCGCCATGGGCGTGCTGGCCATTCCGGTCAGTGAGTACATCCGCCATAGACTGGAAGAAACCGTCAGCCATCGCCAGTCATTGCGCAACCGCCCACCGCTGTCGCGGGCCGGCCAACTGACCCTGTTGCTCCAGCACCCGCGGCAGATGCTTGCCGGTGTACTGCTTGTGATCGGCGCCACGGTGCCGATCTACACCATCCAGTTCTACCTGGCCAACCATGCCATTGGCGTGCTCGGCATGCCGCTGAGCGCGGGCACCTGGGCGGCGCTCTGCGCATGCCTGCCGCCATTGTTGCTGTCGGCCCATGCCGGGCGCCTGAGCGACCGCATTGGCCGGCGCAAGGCGATCTTCTGGCCACTACCGATCCTGCTGATAGCGATCTACCCAGCGTTCCTGATCATCAACCAGCACCCGAGCATCAGCGTGCTGCTCTGCGTGGTCACCCTGCTGAGCATCCCGCTGACCTACACCATCGTGCCAAACCTGACGATCCTGCCCGAGCTGTTCCCGACGCAAATCCGCGCCAGCGGCATGTCCCTGGCCTACTGTATCGGCGTGGCCTTGTTCGGTGGCTTTGCGCAGTTCTTCGCCGCCGGCCTGGTCAGCCTGACCGGCAGCCCGAATGCTCCGGCCTGGTACATATTCGCCGCCATCCTGCTGTCGCTGATCGGCCTCAAGCTGGCTCCGGAAACCGCCGGCAAGGACCTCAACTGAATACCCTGCTCATGGATGAGCGCCCACCATCGCGTTTACACCCTTGCTTGATGGCCACTGGCTTGCCGATACTGGGCGTTTGCCGCTGGTGAACCGCTATGCCCATGGAACTTCCCGAGACCATCCGCCCCTTGTTCGTGGCTGCCGGCTGGCCTGCCCAGGTTATTGCCCTAGAGGCAGATAGCGTGCCCGGCGGCCACCCCGCCAACGCCCTGCTCACGACGTTCAACGGCCTGTGCGTCGGCCACTGTGGCGCCGGTGAAGAATGCGCCGCCGGCGATATCGAGTTCAGGGCCAAGCCCGCCCTGCACAGCGACAACGTCATCGTGAGGATGCAACACAAGCTCAACACCACCCTGGTGTGCATCGGCGATGTCCACCACGGCCATGGCGCGCTGTTTGTCGACAGCCAGGGCGCCTGCTATCTCATGAGCCAGGTTCACGATGCCTTCTGGCTGCTGGGCAGCAGCTTCGTCGTTGCCGCAGAAAGCCTTCTGCTGGGCCGCCAGCCACAAGCGCAACTGCTGTGAAATTCAGGCGCAAATAAGGCAAATTGCTGGCCCCCTGCTAGCCGCTTCGTTGGCAAACTCGCTTTCTTTTCAGCAAGTTAGGTAGGTGCTATGCGGGCTTATGGATTAACCCTGGCAGCGTTTTTTCTGGTCGCCCTCCCGCTCGCTGCCCAGGCCAAGGCCCTGGGCAGCAACGACCGCTACATGTGCAGTTGGGGTTCGGACATCGCCGCCGGTGCGCAGCAATCGAAGCTCTCCGGAGTGACCCTGTACGCCGCACGCAAACGCCTGCAGGTGCGTAAATTCAGCAAGCCGTGGATGCGCATGACCGCCATGGGCATCACCGAACAGACCTACAACAGCCAGTCACGCCTCAAGCCTGCAGCCATCAAGCAGACCTACTACGAGCAGTGCGTCAGCCATGCGCTGGCGCGGCGCTGAACACACCGGCTGATTCGAGGGTTTCAATCAGCCGCTCCGGCCACACCGTGTCGCTGGTTTGGCGCAGTTCCTCGGCCGACCACCAGCGATGATCGGCCATCACTTCGACTTCCGAAGACGTCCAGCCCTGGCGGCACAGTTGCTGGTTTTGCGCCTGGATCAGGTAGTACTGCTCAACCGAAGTGACCCACTCGCCGCTGGGCAACTGCATGGCAAAGCGGCGCTCGCTCAAGTGGGCGCCCACGGCGTCGACCTGGATGCCGGTTTCTTCGCGCAGCTCGCGAATCGCAGCTTGCTCGAAGGTTTCACCCTCCTCCACCCCGCCACCCGGTGTTGCCCAATAGTCGTCACCGGCCAGCGCGCCGTGGCGATGGACGAAGCGGAACAGCAACACGCGTCGCGAGGGGCTGATGACTAATAGGCGGGCTGATTTTCGTTCACGCATCTAGGTATTCCTTTCTTCAGACCTGGCATTTTTACCAGTTGTGCGTTTGCCGGCACAGGCCTACTTTCTTCAGGCAACAGCAATTTCCATGCAAAGCTGCAAGACTCGAGGGTTGGCGCAATGAGCAACAGACTGAACGGTACGGTGAAATGGTTCAATGATGAGAAAGGCTTCGGCTTCATTACCCCAGACGGAGGTGGCGATGATTTGTTCGTGCACTTCAAGGCCATCGAAAGTGACGGATTCAAATCACTGAAAGAAGGGCAAAAAGTCTCCTTTGTCGCCGAAAAAGGCCAGAAAGGTTTGCAGGCCGCCCAAGTTCGACCGGAGTAAAAACCAGGTAATTCCTTGCTGTTTAACGCACCAGGAGAAACGCTCATGGGCAGAATTCCTCGTCCCCCTGCTGGCTCGACCGAAAGTGAACTGAGCGTTTCCATCCCTACCTTCCGCGAGGACGATGTCTTTTTTCAGATCGGGTCCGCAATGCCTGACGGGCTGGTCCTGCACGAGGGCCAGGTAGTGAGTTACGAGCTTGTGCAAGGGCCACAAGGTCAATGGTTCGCTGTCGATATCCAGATCATCGAAGAACCGCCGCTAAACTAGGCTGAATAGCCCGTGTATGATCCCTGGCAAATTTGCCCGCCAAGGATTTCGGGATGACCAGCGACTTTCACGGCAGCTGCCTGTGCGGCGCCGTCAGCTACCACATCAACACCCCGCTAAAAGCCGTCACCCACTGCCACTGCAGCCAGTGCCGCAAAGCCCATGGCGCAGCTTTTGCAACATACGCCAGCGTGCCGGCTGAGGCCTTGAGCTGCAGCGATCCGCAGGAGGTGTTGCGGGTGTTCAAGTCATCGCCATCGGTCAGCCGCAGCTTTTGTTCAAGCTGCGGCGCGAGCCTGTTCTGGGCCAATGCCAGTGGCGATTATCCGGGCTGGGTCAGCGTGGCGCTCGGCACCCTGGATACGCCGTTCGAGCCTGCCCGCCAAAAACATGTGCATGTGCAGTCCAAGGCTTGCTGGCTGGTGATTGGCGACGCCTGGCCGCAACACCAATAAACTAAAAAACTTCAACGCAAGGACGCCCCATGTATCGCTTGATTTACGCAGGCTTCGGCGTGCTGCTGGCGCTGGCCACCCCGGTCCAGGCAAGCAGCCTGTGCCCCGGCGCCAACACCGAAGTGCAGATGCTCGAATGCATGCAGCGCTCGCTGAAAAAATCCGATCGGCAATTGAATCAGCTCTATCAGGAGCTGGTTACACGCTTCAAGGACGAGGGCGCGTCACCCGGGCGCCCGACCCAGGACGTGGCGCTGAAAAAAGCCCAGCGCACTTGGATTGCCTTTCGTGATGCCAGCTGTGAATTGGAGACGTATGAGTCGGTTGGCGGCAGCGGCTACGCCACCATCCATACCCATTGCCTGTTGAAGCAGACACAAGCCAGAGTCCAGTACCTGAAACAGATCAGCGGCATGCCCTGAAGGGTCATGGATGGCTGCCTGCTGCCCCACATAACCCGCATGGCCTCACACCTCATACTCGACCCGATCCGCCTCCACCGGCGTCGGCACTTCCCAGCGAAAATACATGCGTTCGATGTCCTTGTTGCGCAGCGTGGTGTCCCGGCGGGCGTTGCGGCGCATCAGCTCGCGCTCGCTCTGCTCCAGGTACACCAGTTGCACGTCGGCGTCGTAGCTGTAGAGCAGGTCGAGGGTCTTCTTGCGCATCTGCTGCGACAGGTGCGTGCTGTTCCACACGAACGGTTCGCGGCGGCGCAGCAAGGTCTTGGCCTTGTCGATCGCGTACTGCGCCACCGGGCCTTTGTCGCCATGGCTCAGGCCAAGCTCCTGGCGGGCATCGTCGAACGACACCACGGCCAGATCCGCTGCGTGCTGGCTGACCCAGGTGTCCTTGCCGCTGGCCGGCAGCCCCGCCAGCATGATCACCTGCGAGCCCTGCACCTCGCGGTACAGGCTGTACTGCGGCAGCACCGAGGCACCGCGAAAGTAACTGCGCCGGGTGTAGTCGTCGGCGAAGGCCTTGGGTTGATCCAGGCAGCCCTCGTCTTCGGCCAGCAGGCGGAACACTTCGATGTCGTCGAGTACACCCTGCTTGCCGGCAAAGCCGCGGCCCTGCATGTCGGCGCTGGCCACTGCGCAGAGCATCCACACCGGCAACTCCCACGACAGGCGATGGAGAATCTGCTCGGCCGAACGCCCGCTCTTGTCCCCTGCCAAGGCAAAGAACGGCAACTGGTGCACGTTGATGATCCGGCAGATGGTTTCCCGCAGGTCAAACGGCACCCCGGCCTGCCACAACAGGATGCGTGCATCCACCGCGCCGCGGCGTGAATGGCCGGGCTGGCCGACCTTGCCGGTGATTTCATCGATCACCGTGCACGATGGTTTGGCGATGTCGTGCAAGACTGCGGCGTAGAACAGCACGAACTGCTGCTCGGGGTTGGCGCGTTGGTACACCGGGTCGGCGAGCAAGGCATCGACCACCATCATGGTGTGGGTCCAGACGTCGCCTTCCTGGTGGTAGACCGGGTCCTGGATAGTCGCCGCCAAGGCGCGCAGCGACGGGATCGCCTCCAGCAGCGCCGGGTAGTCGACCGCGCGGCCGGGGCTGGGCATCAGCCCTTGCAATGTGTTCATGTCCATATCATTCAACTCCTTGTTCGGCGGCCTGCAGGCTGGCCCAGGTGACCTGGGGCTCGGGCGCATACAGGTCGACACCGGCGGCCAGCAGGTTGGGGATGTACGGCTGGCGCAAGTGGTGCTCATCGGCTTCGAGGATGGCCTGGACGAAGTCGTGGCGCACCCATTTGATCCGCCCGGTGGTGTGCTCGGCGGTTTCGATTTTCAGGTACAGGCCCTCCATCAGATCGGAGCGGTCGCCCTGGTTCCAGGCCTTGGCAAAGTCCAGTTGCTGACGGGCGATGACTTCGGCGAAGGCCTCCTGCCAGCGTCGCGACTTGGCCTGCGAATGGCCGACCAGGGCCAGCAGGTCCTTCAGCCGTGGCGGTGCGATGCCTTCGAACAGCACCGGCACCGACAGCACCGGACCGCCCGCGAGCAGTTGCTGGCGCCGTGCGGTGGAGAGGAACACCTGGGCCTCGCGGTCCCAGATATCGAACTCGAAGAACAGGTGCGGCAGCTGGTCGTAGAACACGCTGTGGCGCTTGCTCATTACCTCGCCGAACATGACGTAGCGGTCTTCCAGGTGTTCGAGCAGCCAGTCTTCGTGACAGGCCGCCCATTGCTTGAACTGGCTGAACTGACGCTCGCGGCTGCCACCGGCCAGGTAATGGCCACGGGACTGCAACAACAGCTCGCCGGCGGCGGAAAAGCTGATCGCGGCATTGGCGCCGTCGAGCTTTTCCTCGACCACCAGGTACTGGCCATTCAGACGGCTATAGGCCAACTGATCATGGTCGCTGTCGCCAGCTTGCAGGCGAGAACTTTGCAGGTGTGGGGTGCGCGGGTATTTGTACAGGTCGAGCTGCGCGAGCTCGCGGATATCGAGTGTCATGGGTCTTCTCCAAGATTGGGAAAACCGACGACAGCGGGCAGGTGAAAGTGCGTGCGCAGGCAGGCACCAACAGGCTTAAACGTCCGTCGTCGGCATCAGGCGTGTTGGTTGGCGTGGGGCACTGGCTTCACCTAAATAATGAGGGGTGGATCTGAAGGGGGCGGATTGAAAACGAGATGGGGGTGGGCTGTCAAGTGGTATGTTGTCTGGGATGGCCTCATCGCGGGTCCAGCCCGCTCCTACAGGTACCGCGCCAATCCTGTGGGAGCGGGTCTTGCCCGCGATCGAGCGCGCAGCGGTCGTAATCCAGTCAACACTTCATGTGCTGACTGCACTGGCCTCATCGCTGGCAAGCCAGCCCACAAATGTATCTGTGAAAACCTCAGGCAGATTGCCGCTGCGCGTTGCTGAGCGCTCCCCCCTTCGTGCTTTTACGCTCATGCCCCTGGCGCAAACGCAGCGCCGCCAACGCAGCCACCACCAGCACTACGGCAATGAACTTAAGACCGTTCACGGCATTGCCGGTGCTCTGCTCGATCATGCCCATCAGCGACGGCCCGAAGAAGCCGCCCAGCAACCCGCAGGAGTTGACGAAGCCCAAGCCGCCGGCCAGCGCCGCACCTTTGAGACGCGAGGCCGGGTACAGGAAGATGATCGACTGGACGACAAAGAACATCACCGCCGACAGGCAAAAGCCCAGCAAACTGATCACCGGCCCCGCCTGGGAAGCGATAGCCAGGCCCAACGCCATGGTCAGCAGGCCAGTCACCAGGATCCGCCGCGCCCGCTGCGCCGTGCTGGCAAACCGCGGCAAGAGGATCGCGCCTGCTGCCGCCGCCAGCCACGGCAAGGACGTGAGAAAACCGATCTGCAGCACACTCAGGTCGCCATATTTGCCAATGATCCCCGGCAGAAAAAAGATCACAGTGTAGAGCGTGATCTGGTGGCAGAAGTAGACAAAGATCGCCAACAGGATCTGCGGTGTCAGGCACTGCTTGAGCGAGTGCCCGCTGTGGCCTGCGCCCTCCTCGGCTTCGCTGGCCAACTGGCGTTCGATCTGCTCGGCTTCGGCACGGGTCAACCACGGCGCCTTGCTTGGCCGGTCGGGCAGTTTCTTCCACACCACGTAGGCGAAGAACACCGCCGGCAAGCCTTCGAGCATGAACATCCACTGCCAGCCATGCCAGCCCATCAGGCCGTCCATCTGCATCAGCGCCGCGCCCAACGGCCCGCCGATGATATTGGCAAAACACACCCCGAGCAGGAAGTAGCCGGTAGCGCGGGCGCGTTGTTCGCGGCCGAACCAGTAGGTCAGGTAGAGCATCACCCCGGGGAACAAGCCGGCCTCGGCGATGCCCAGCAACAGGCGCAGCACGTAGAACGAAGTCTCGCCCTGGACGAAAGCCATGGCCGCAGAAATCAGGCCCCAGGTCACCATGATCCGGGCGATCCAGAAGCGCGCGCCGACCTTGTGCATGATCAGGTTGCTGGGCACTTCCGACAGCGCATAGGTGAGGAAAAACAATCCGGCGCCCAATCCGTAGGCGGCCGCGGAAATACCCAGGTCGACATCCAGTTGATGCTTGGCCAGGGCGATGTTGGTACGGTCGAGAAAGCTCAGCACATAGGCGGCAATCAGCAACGGCATGAGTTTGACGAACAGCAACCGGTTGAGGGTTGCAGGATCACGGGGCACAGTCAGTTCTTCGGGCGATCTTGTAATTGTCATGGCGCGAATCTCTAGTGTGACGTCAGCGGTGGGAACGCCCCGGCCAACGCTGGCCGGAGCATGCAGGCAAGCTAGAAGTCGACTGCGTAGCGGCCTTTGAGGCTGAGCATTTCCCTGGCCTCATCGGGGCGGGCGACGCGCCCGCCGAGGGCTTCGATCACCGTACGGATGCGCTTGACCTGATCGGCATTGGACGCCGCCAGCTTGCCCGGGCCATCCCACAGCGAATCCTCAAGGCCCACGCGCACGTTGCTGCCCATGGCCAGGCCCATGGTGCCCAGGGGGATCTGGTTGCGCCCGGCGCCGAGGATCGACCACTCGTAGTTGTCGCCAAACAGGCGGTCGGCGGTGCGGCGCATGTGCGCCAGGTCCTCGGGGTGGCCACCGATGCCGCCCCGCAGGCCAAACACCGACTGGATGAACAGCGGCGCCTTGAGCAGCCCGCGCTGGAGGAAATGCGCGGCGGTGTACAGGTGGCCGATGTCGTAGCACTCAATCTCGAAGCGCGTGCGATTCTCGGCGCAGGCGTTGAGGATGTAGGTGATGTCGCGAAAGGTGTTGCGAAAGATCCGATCGTCGCTCTCTTCCAGGTACGGCCGCTCCCAGTCGTGCTTGAACTCGGTAAAGCGCTCAAGCATTTCGTACAGGCCAAAGTTCATCGAGCCCATGTTCAACGAGGCCAACTCTGGTTTGAGCTGGGCCACCGGCTGCAGGCGCTCTTCAACGCCCATGGTCGGTGCACCGCCGGTGGTGAGGTTGATCACCACATCGCTTTGCGCCTTGATTTGCGGCAAGAACTGGCGAAACAGCTCGACGTCCTGGCTGGGCTTGCCGTCGAACGGGTCACGGGCGTGCAGGTGGACGATAGAAGCACCCGCCTGGGCGGCGCCAATGGCAGCGTCGGCGATTTCCTGCGGGGTGATCGGCAGGTGTGGCGACATCGACGGCGTATGGATGGCACCGGTGACGGCGCAGGTGATGATGACCGGGCGTTTCTTGGACATGCGTGTTCTCCGTTTTTATTCTTGGCGAGAAAGCAGTGCGGTAAAAGCGCGGGTGTTGCTCAGAGGTATTCGACGTTGCCATCGACGCTGATGGCTTGGCCGGTGATGTTGCGGGCGGCCGGTGAACAGAGGAACAAGGCCGTGGCGGCGACATCTTCGGCCGTGACCATGCGTTTGAGGGAAATCTTCTTCAGGTACTCCTCGCGCATCACCGCCTCGCAGACACCCACTTGCGCAGCACGGGCGCGAATTACCCCGTCCATGCGCGGACCCTCGACGATGCCGGGCAGCAAGGCGTTGACGCGGATATCGCTTTCGCCAAGTTCCGAGGCCAGGGATTTCATCAGGCCGACAATGGCCCACTTGGTCGCCGCATAAGGCGTGCGCCAGGCGTAACCGAGGCGCCCGGCCACCGAGGCGATGTGCAGCAGGTGGGCGTTGGGCGAGTCCTTGAGCAGCGGCACCGCATGGTGGGCGAAGCGGTATTGCGCGGTGAGGTTGATGTCGATGGTGCGCTGCCAGTCGTCGTCGCTGATGGCATCGATTCCGGCGGTGGGCCCGGCGATGCCGGCATTGTTGACCAGCACATCAAGGCCGCCGAACTGCTCGCGCTGGACCTTGAACACCGCCTCTACCTGCGCCGCGTCGCCGACGTCGGCGCGGGTGGCGACGCTGTCCGGGTAGCGGTCGCGAAACGCCGCCAGGGCCGCTTCGCTGACATCGCAGACATGCACCCGGGCACCGGCTTCGATATAAGCCGCCGCCAGCACTTCACCGATACCGGCGGCGCCGCCGGAGATCAATACCCGCAGGCCCGGGTACGGCGTCAGACGCTTGAGAACGCTCATGCTTTTTTCACTCCTGAAACAGACCGCGCGCGGTCGTTGTTGACCAGCAGACGCGCCAGGGAATCGGCGGCCTGCATGATGTCGTCGGTCACCGCTGCCCGCGCCGCCGCCGCATCACGGTCGGCCAGGGCGGCGACGATGCGGTCGTGCGCTTGCATCGAGCGCTGCAGGTGGGCCTTGTCCGGGGCGACCAGGGCAAAACACGGGCCCATGTGCAGCCAGAAATTCTCTACCGCAGCGACCGTCAGTTCGGCCTGGGCCACGGCATAGATGCGCCGGTGAAAGGCGAAGTTGCCCCACAGGTAAGCCGGCACGTCGACCTTGTCGGCGGCGGCTTGCATCTGTACGCAGAGGTCGGTGATTTCGGCCAGATCGGCGTCGCTGAGATGGGCCACGGCCTTCTCGGCCAACAGGCCTTCGAGGGCGACCCGGGCATCGCGGATTTCGCGCAGACGCTCGGTGGTCATCACCCGTACTCGCAAGCGCGAGGTTTCGGTGACTTCAAAAGCGTTCTCGGCGCTCAGGCGCTGCAGCGCTTCGCGTACCGGCATGGGGCTGGAGCCCAGCGCTTCGGCCAGGCCTCGGATGGTCAGCTTCTGCCCGGGCTGAAAGCGCCCGCTCATCAGCGCTTCGCGGATTTGCCGGTAGACCTGGTCTTGCAGGGTATCGCGGGACACCTGACGCAGGGCCGGCAACAGGACGGGACGATCGGTCATGGGGGAAGCCTGTGTTGTCGTTCTTGTGACCAGAATATGTGATCACAAATCAAATATGTCAAATTATATTCAACGACAACGACCCAGCGTCCTGCCCGATGTGGGCAAGGCGTGTTTATTCAACCATCACATCAGCGCGCCACATTCCGCTCCATGACAATGATCCGCTCCTCCCCCTCCAGCACCTCACGGAGCTTGGCGTAGCCGAGCCGGGCATAGAACGCCTCTGCAGTTATCGATGACGGCACCCGCAGCAGTGTCTGGCCTGCTTGCCGGGCCAAATCCTCAATCGCAAACATCAGCGCGCGGCCCACGCCTATGCCCTGCAACACGGGCGTCACAAACACGCTGCGCACCACATTGCCCTGCAGGCTGGCCGTGCCAACCAGTTGTTGGTCGAGCAGCGCCACCAGTACCTGACGCTGTTCCAGCAAGGCCACTATTCGTTCTGGAGTAAAGCTCTGCTCGACCTGGGCGATCAGCACCGCTGAATAATCGGCGGCGTTGGTCTGCTGCAAGGACTGGATGATCACCGCACTGATGGCGCTGGCGTCGGCGGGCGTGGCAGGGCGAATGTGCAGGGGCATCGGCTCGTTCCGTGAGGCAGTATCGGGACAACAGTGTGCCGTGCGTTCAGGGTGGCGAACCAGCGCTGGTTTCAGCCACTGCCGCAGTGCTGCGCCGCTTGCCGGGCAGCACCAGAGCAATCAGCACACCCAACAAGGCGATCCCGCCGCTGACCAGCACTGCCCGCTGCAAGCCCAGCGCATACCCTTGCTGCCAAGCGGCGCCGCTCAAGCCGTCGAGGCCCTGGTTGGCCAGCCCCACCAGCAGCGCCAGACCCAGCGCGCCACCGATCTGCTGAACGGTGGAAGCCATGCCTGAAGCCACGCCTTGCTCGCCCGCCGCGACACCCTGCCCAGCGCACACCCACATGGCAGTCCAGGTCATGCCCTGGCCGATGCTGAGCAAGGCAATCGGCGCCAACAGGTGAACGAAAACACCATCGCCGGGCAAGCTCCAACCAAGCCAGAGAATCCCCACACCGCCGGCCAGCAAGCCGATGATCAAGGTGCTGCGCAACCCCAGGCCGGCCAGGGCCCGCTCGGCGATGCCGATGCCCAGAGTGCACACCAGTGTCGCCGGCAAAAACGCCAGGCCGCTGGCAAGCACGCTGTAGCCGTAGATCTGCTGAAAGTACAAGGCCAGGAAGTAGTACTGCACGCTGAAGCTGGCCATGAACACAGCGGTCAGGCCCATGGCCGCACGCAAGCCCGGGGTGCGCAGCAAGCGCAGCGGCATCAGCGGGTCGCGGCTGCGGGTTTCGATCACCCCGAACAGCGCCAGGCAGATCAGTGCAGCTGCCAGCACTGTCCAGAACAGCGGCCGTTGCCAGCCCCAGCTCGGCCCTTCGATCAGCGCCAGCACCAACAGGCTGCCACCCAGGGTGATAGTCAGGGCGCCAGCGAGGTCAAACGAGCGACCTTGCGCCCGGACCGGATCGGCCGGAATCCAATAGCCGGCAGCCCAGGCACAAGCCCCCGCCAGCGGCACGTTGACCAGGAACACCGCCTGCCAGCCCAGCCACTGGGTGAGAATGCCGCCGAGCAAGGCGCCGAGCGCCAGGCCCGCAGCCGAGGCGGCGCTCCAGATCGCCAGGGCACGGGTACGCGGCGCACCTTCGGCGTACTGGCTGTTGATCAGCGCCAGGGTGGCGGGAAACAGCAAGGCGCCTGCCAGCCCTTGCAGCGCCCGGGCCAGCACCAGAATCTCGGCCTGGTCGGTGAGGCCGCCGGCCAGCGAGGCGATGGCGAACAAGGCCTGGCCAAGCCGATACAAACGCCGCCGGCCCAGCAGGTCGGCGGCGCGGCCGCCAAGCAGCAGGCAACCGCCAAAGGCCACGCCGAAGGCGCTGATGATCCATTGCAGCTGGCGCGGGCCGATGGCCAGGTGTTCGCCAATGGTCGGCAAGGCGACGAAGACGATGGTGTAGTCCAGGGCAATGATCAGCTGGGCACAGGCCAGTAACAGCAGCATCAAGGCGGGGTGGCGTGGGGTGGAAATCGACATGCGCGGCATCCTTGGCAAGAAGGCGCCAGTGTCATTCATGCGCCAGGCATGATAAATACGCTGCCAGTCCTTTCAGTAATGACTTTAATCATGGATCTAAACACCGTTGCCCTGCTGCTCAAGGTCGCCGAGTTGCGCAGCTTTACCGCCGCGGCCGCCAGCACCGGCTTGACCCAATCGGGGCTGTCGCGGGCGATCCGGCGTCTGGAAGAACAACTGGGGGTCAAGCTGCTGCACCGCAACACCCGCAGTGTCAGCCTGACCGCCGACGGCCTGCTGTTGCGCGAGCGGTGCGCACCGTTGCTGGCCGGGTTCGAGGAGGCCGAGCAACTGCTGCTCGACCGCCGCTGCGAGCCCAGCGGTACCCTGCGCCTGAGCCTGCCGTCGGCGTTTGGCCGCATCGTCATCCTGCCGCTGCTGGGTGAGCTGACCCAGCGCCATCCAGAGCTGGTGCTGGATGCGACCATGACCGATCGCCTGGTCGATCTGGCCGAAGAAGGCTTCGACGCCGCCGTACGCATCGGCCCGCTCAGCGATGTGCGCCTGGTGGCCCGGCCCCTGGCGCCGATGCATTGGGTGACCGTCGCCTCCCCCGGCTACCTTGACCGCCACGGCGTGCCGCAGACCCTCGAGGACCTGGCCCGGCACAACTGCCTGGTGGTGCATAACCCCTACCTAGGGCGCCGGGTCGACTGGCAGTTCGTGCAGCACGGGCGGCTGGTCGATGTACCGGTCAGCGGGCAAATGCTCTTCGATGTCGGCGACCCGCTGATCGATGCGGCGCTGCAGGGTTTCGGCATTGTCCAGGTAATGGATTTCGTCGCCCGCCAGGCCCTGGCCGACGGCCGCCTGGTGCCGGTATTGGAGCCGTTTGCCGGCCGCTGGCGTGAGCTGGCGCTGGTCTATCCGCCCTCGCGCCAGCATTCGCCGCGCCTGAAGGTGTTCAGCGACCTGCTGCAGGAGCGCTGGCCGTCAGCCTGGAGCTGACGATTGCCTTTTGCCGGGCTGGTGGTGAAAAGCCGTGCTATAGCTTTTTAACATCACGCACCCGATTTGAGGCGCATATGGTCCACGCCAGGACGAGCACGGCCACGTTAGCCCTATCCCTCTGCGCCTTGAGCGGCTGCACAGCCCTCGCAGAGAAGTCATCACCGCTCAGGGATGAAGGAAACTGGATGGGCGCAGTTGACTACTTTACTAGCGATACCTTGCGCAAAAAATTCGAACCGGAGCTGCGTGATAAAACGCTTCCTCACTTAGGGGTGGCACTGGCAGGCGGTGGCACCAAAGCGTCGGCATTCTCGATGGGCGTCCTGCAAGGGCTGACCACGAGTGGTTTGATGGCCGAGGTGGATGCGCTGTCCAGTGTCTCAGGCGGTGGCTATGCCGCGCTTTGGTACTACGCACGGATGCGCTTCGACCTCCCGCCCGCAGAAGCCGGCAGCCATGCCCCGCGGCAAATGGCACGGTTCTTCGCCGACTGCCTGCCATCGCGCTACGTCAGGGCCGGGATCAATGATCTGCGACTCGAAAACTGCGACCCGATCAACCTGACCAACGACACCTCCGTATCCAATGATCGCTATCGTTACCAGAATGCACTTCGCGGATTCCAGGATGTATTCAACGACTCATTCAGCTACACCACCACTGAAACAGACACCCGCTTTAGCGCAGATGCACTCGTAATGGGGCTCGAGAGTGTCGCGGTGATGCCGTTGGGCATGCTGGTCAATGGCGTCTTCGACTGGGAGCTGGAGGTTTCTGTCAGTCAGCATCGCTACAACAGCGGTATTGCCCGGGCCTACGCCGCAAGTCCGGTGAAATGTAGCGACGGTGGTTGTGAATTCCGTGATCGTATTGGCAAGCGCCCGGTGCAGATCAGGCGCGAAGGCCGCACCCGGCAGGGCATCGGTCTGACCTTTGAGTATCTCGACAATGCTTACCAGCGCCACGGCGCGCCGCTGTGGATCATCAATGCAACCGCTGGCGAGGACAGGACACCCTGGGACTTCAGCGCACAATCAGATGCCAACCTGAGCGTGTTCGAGATCACCCCCTACACCCAGGGGTCAGGCTTGTATGGCTACCATCAGAAGCAGCTACCCGACCTGACACCCTATCGGGCGACCGTCGCCTCGGCAGCCTTCCTCGACTCACAACAAAAAGCCGTCACCGAGCCGCCGCTGCGTAACCTGCTGGGTGCCCTGATGGGCGCTACGACCTTGAGTTGGGGGACGTCATACCGCAATACCCTCAGTACCTCCCCGAACGCCGTCAACCAAGCGCACTACATCGGCCACAAGTTTCTGCCCTGGCCGCTTTACTACGCACACCGGTTCACGCCATCCAGGGATTCGGTTTTCATCCACCTTTCCGATGGCGGCCAATCGGAAAACCTGGGGGCCTATGCGCTGATCCGTCGGGGTATCGAAACCATCATCATTTCCGACCATGCGCAGGACCGTAAGGGCGAGATGGGTGACTTGTGCCGGCTGAAAAGCCAGATCCGCAAACAGGGTTTGTACCTGACTGTACCGGGGCTGGCCGATCTGGACAGTGTCTGTAACCAGACCCGGCACTACCCCTTGGGCTACGACATTTTCAACTGGCAACATCCGGTTCTGCTCGGTTGTGTATCCAACGGGAAAATGGCCGAGGACTGTAGCCGCAGCGATGAACAAACCGTGCTGCCTGGCGAATACTTCGCCCGTTTGTTCATCATCAAACCGGCGCTGGCCAACTCGCAATTGACTGACGCCCTGGCGGCAATGGGCGTTGCTTGCCAACGCGGACTCGAAGGACAGTGCGCCGCCGCCATCCAGCGCCATTGCAAAAAATTCGACCGCGTATCGAACTGGACCTACGCCGACACGCCATCGTGCGAACTGCTGGGATTCATTGCGAAAAACTTCACCTCTGCAGACGGTATTGCAAGCGACGGCTGTCCATTCTTTCCACAGCACTCGACAGTAATGATGACGGCTGACTCCTCGCCTTGGGTCTATGGCGCCATGCGCGACCTGGGCGCCTTTTATGCGCAACGTATCAACTGGTTCTTCAGCAAGGCCGATCCGAAACAAGTCGACGCGCAACGCTTCAACCAAGTGGCGAAGGTGCAGAAAGCCACTCCTGTAGTGCCTACTGACTTGATTCTGTCGCGCATATACAACAAAAAAACCGACATCATGAAATGTCTGCACCCCCAGGTCCTGCGCACTGCACGTATTGACTAACCATTTATTTTTTCTGGCACCGGGCCTATAGTCACAGCCGGCGTCAACCACGCCACCCGTCCGCGCAAAGGGCTGCGCCCAGGCTATACACCCCACATGCTCGTCTACGACTCCCGGCCTGACAGCGGACAAGGCTCGCACAAGGAGTTCGTATGCCTGCTCGACTGTCATCGCCGCCCCATGACGGGCGCATCAACCTCGAACAACAACGCAAACGCGCCAAGGAGCTGCTTCAGCGCCTGCGCACGGGTGCCGCGCCCGAACAGCTGGCGCAGCTCGAGCCGGCTTCACCGCGCCTGGCCGATGCCCAGTGGCTGATCGCCCGCGACCTGGGTTTTGCCAGCTGGCCCAAGCTCAAGGCGCATATCGACGCCATCGACTTTGCCGCCCGCCACCCGCAGTTTCTCGCCGATGACGAAGCCCGCACCCAGCATTGGCGTTGCGGCAACGACATCAGCCACAGCTTGCGCCTGGCCGGGTTTACCGGCGCCTTTCACATGCTCAGCGACCCCCTGGTGATGGGCCCGGTGCGTGAGTTGCCAGCAGCGCCTTACCGCGCCCTGCGTTGCGACTACATCAGCCAGGCCTATGGCCTGGAGCCACTTGCCGTGCAGCGTAGGATGGACGACGAATACGCCGACCTGGCTCGCCTCGAAGGCTGCCCCAGCGCAGTGCTCTGGTGCGAGGCGGATGCCTATGACCAGTTGTTCCTGATCCGCGTGCTGGCCGGTTTGCACAAGCCGCCGCAGCGCCTGGAACTGATCGAGATCGACCGCATGCCGGGGGTCGAGCGCTTTATCGGTATCGGCCAACTGGCCCCGGATGTACTGGCCTGGTTGTGGCCGCAGCGCCGGGCAGTGGATGCGCCGATGCTGCAACTGGCGCGCGAGGCCTGGGCCGCCTATTGCGCACCGTCGCCGCAAGCCTGGGCACAATTGGCCCATCAGCAGGGCCTGGCACTGCCCTTGCTCGGCGCTGCGCTGTTGCGCCAGTTGCAGGAACTGCCCGGGGTGGACGATGGCCTGTCGCTCAGCGAACGCCTGGCACTGCAGATCATCAGCGAGTTTGGCCAGGTGCCGTTCGGCCAGGTATTTGCCGAACTGATGGGCAAGCGCGAGCCGCTGCCCTATCTGGGCGACATGATGTTCCATGCTCTGCTGCGCCCGCTGATCGATTCGCCCACGCCACTGCTCAATGAAGCGCAGGCCGAGCTGCAATGGCCGCGCCGGCCTTTGAGCTTGACCTCGCTGGGCGAGCAGGTACTGGCAGGCCAGGCCCACTGGCTTGAACAGCAGGCCCCCGAGCGCTGGGTCGGTGGAGTGCGCGTGCTGGCCGGGCAAGGCCACTGGGCGTTGGGCCGCGACCTGTGGCCGGTGTGGCGCGGGTAAAGAATGTCACTTCCCTGTGCAACAGGTCAGCGTTGCACGGCGGTGGTTTTCAACCAGGTCTGAAAGTGCAGCGAGCCGAGGATGACATCGGCATCCGGGGTCAATGAACGGTCGTTGATCAGCGCGCCGAAATAGGTAGCCTCAGGGTCGGCAATCACTTCCCGGGCATCTTGATTGTGCAGCAGATAGCTGCGCACGAAGTCGGCCAGCGGCAGGCGATCGGGGCCGGCGACTTCGAGGGTGCGATTGGCTGGTGCTTGCTCGACGAGGTTGGCCAGGGTCAGGGCAACGTCGGATGAGGCCACCGGCTGCAGGACGGCGTCGGTCAGACGCACGCGGTTGCCGTCGGCGCCGGAATAGGCAATGGCGCCCATGAACTCGAAAAACTGCGTGGCGCGCAGGAGGGTATAGGGCATGCCCGAGGCCTTGATCAGCTGCTCCTGGGCCAGCTTGGCGCGAAAGTAGCCGCTGTCCTGCATGCGCTCGGTACCGACCACCGACAGGGCGATGTGGTGACGGACTTCGGCCTTCTGCTCAGCGGCCAGCAGATTGCGCCCTGAGGTCTGGAAAAACGCCAGCACGGCGGCATCTTCGAATGAGGGTGAGTTGGCCACATCGACCACCACATCGGTACCTTGCAGCGCTTGTTCCAGGCCTTCGCCGGTGAGGGTATCGACGCCGGTCCTGGGCGAGGCGGCGAGCACCTTGTGGCCGTTGGCGCGCAGGTTGTTGCACAACTGGGTGCCGATCAGGCCGGTCCCACCGATTACGACGATTTTCATGGCTGCTGCTCCGAGGGAGTGTCGCAACCCATTATTTTACGCCGTGCGGCAGTCGGTCGCGCGCCGGCAGACGAGCGTCATCCTGGCTGATCCGGTACAGTACGCGCCGCTCGAGAGATGGATCCCGGGCCAATTATCATGGAGTTATGCAGTGAAAAACCTGAGCAAAGTTGTCGCCTGCGGCCTGTTCGTCCTGGCCCTGGCAGGTTGCACCGGCACCCCGATGAAAACCCAGCACTACAACGCCGACCAGTACACCGTGATCGGCCACAGCGAAGCGAGCGCCACCGGCCTGCTGGTGCTGGGCGTCATCCCGGTGCGCCAGAACAGCCGTTTTGTCCGCGCACAGAATGCCGCGATCAAGGCCAAGGGCGGCGACGCGATGATCAACACCCAGGTTCAGGAAAACTGGTTCTGGGCCTGGGTATTGACCGGTTACACCACCCGCGTCTCGGGTGATGTGGTCAAGCTGCACAACGTTCAGTAACGTATTGATGCGGCCGGTGCAGACAGCACATCAGGTGTTGCCTGGATTACGGCCGCTGCGCGCTCGATCGCTGGCAAGTCCAGCTCCCACTTGACTGCCTCCCCTCCCGCAAGGACCCTTACCCCATGCCACTGAGCAAACGCGAACAGGCGCAGCTTGACCGCCGCCTGGTCGCCACCCTCACCGAAGCCTGCGAGACCGCCAAGGCCGAAATCGTTGGTTTTGCCTGGCTCACCCACCTGGTGGATTACGCGCGCTTCCCTTCCAGTTTGCAGGTGATCTGGGTCTTCGAAACCCGGGCCGCCAAAGACCACGCCCTGGCCAGCGGGCAAGGTGAGCGGATGATCGAGCTGACGGCTTTAGCTTTGCAGCAAGCCGCAGTCGATCTGCACCCGCTCGCCCCTCACGTGCAGTACGACTATGAAAAACGAGGCTGACACATGGCCAAAGACATCGAAAACCCCTGCATCGCCGTGTGCCAGCTAAGCGGCGACCTGTGCCTGAGCTGCGGCCGCAGCAAAGACGACATCCGCAAATGGAAGCGCATGAAACGCCCGGAAAAAATGGCCGCTGTGCAGCGGGCCACTCAGCGGATGAAAAGCCTGAGAAAAGCCAGGCCGTAGTCGGCCGGCTCGCGGCCACGATAGACTCAACAGGATCTGACTTCTTCCAGCAACCCCGACACCACCGCCTGCATCCCCCGCTCCGCCATCGCCAACTGCCGATCGGCACTGCTCCCATCCGTCACAATCGCCTGCGCCCGGGCGAAACTGCGGTCAGCGTCAACCCCCTGAGCAGCATCGGCAAACAGCGCCTGCGCCTGCGCCAGCCATTGCCCGGCGCTGCCCTGCCCTTCCTCCTCCAGGCAAATGAACTGCCCATGCCGGCCATGGCGCATGGCGCGCCAGTAGTTCTCCTGGGCAATCCAGTGGGCCTCGCGACTCAAGCCCACAGCCGCACGGGGTTGCGCCAGATAATGCTCGACCAGGCAACGGAACAGACCGGCAATGCACAGCGCATCTTCAAGGTTCGGGCAGGCATCGGCGATGCGCAGCTCCACCGTGGGGAAGCGCCGCGACGGGCGAATCGCCCACCAGCAGTCATACCCCTCGCGCAACGAACCGGTGCGCCGCAGCAGCGCCAGGTAGCGCTCGTACGCCTGCCAATCGCTCAAGCGCTCCGGCAGGCCCATGTGCGGCCATTCCCCGCAGGCCACCTGGCGATAGCTCATGTAGCCCGTCGGCTGGCCTTCCCAGAACGGCGACGAGGTACTGAGCAGCAACAACAGCGGCAACCAGGGCAACAACTGGTTGATCAACTGGATGCGGTCGTGCCCGGGCGGCACGCCAACGTGCACATGCAGGCCACACAACAGGCTGCGCCGCGCCACGTGCTGGTAGTCGGCGAACAGCTGGCGAAAATGCTCATCGTCGGCAGGCTGCTGGTTGCGCCAGCCACCCATGGGGTGACTGCCGGCGGTCAACAAGCCAATACCTTCCTCGGCCAGCACCTGTGCCAGTTGTGTGCGACTGCCGGCGAGAAACGCCCGGGCCTGGGCCAGGCGGGTGAACACGGGCGACGCCACTTCGATCTGGCCCTTGAACATCTCCTGGGCAAAATGCGCGCCGAGTACCTGGCGGCACAGGTCGATCTGCGCCGCCGACGGCGCCGCGAGCATGCGCCCACTGGCCTGCTCGACCAGCAGGTACTCTTCTTCGATGCCAAAGCCGCAGGGGCTGTTCATCGGCGGGTGACGCTCAAGGCCACCGCGGCAATGCGTTCGACCTGCTGGTAACCGGGTTCGAGCAGTTGCTCGCCGAACACATCCGGGTCCAGTTCATGGTAATGCCAGGCCCAGTCGGAGGACGCCAGCGGCGCTTGCAAGGCCGCCAGGAACGGATCGCGCCCCTCAACCATGGCCACCCCGGTGTACAACAGCAAAGTGCCGCCCGGCGCCAGGCGTGGCAGCGCCTCTTCGACAATCCGCAACGACAGCGCGGCGCCGAGGGCACCGCCACCATGACGGTAGACGCGTTCGCTGGCATCGAGCATGTACGGCGGATTGGCGACAATCAGGTCGAAGGTACCGGTGATGCCCTGGAGTACATCACTGTGCTCGACCGAAACATTGGCCAGCTCCGCCAGGGCGACGTTGATGGCGGTCAAGCGCAGGGCCTGCGGATTGATATCCACGGCGCTGACCTGTGCATGCCGGCGGGCGCGGGCGATCAGCACGGCGCCGACCCCGGCACCACAACCGATATCCACTGCATGATTGATGCTGGTGAAACATTGCTGCAGGTGCGCTTCGATCAATTGGGCGAAGCGGTAGCTGTCCGGGCCGAAGAACACCGCATCCGTGCTGTCGGTGGGAAAGCCGGAATGGACAAACAGCAAATCATGCAGGCTCGACCAGCGCACGCGGCTGCACAACAGCTCACCTTGCTCGTCGATGATCTGCGCCAGCTGCAACTGCGCCACTTCGTCCGGCGACAGCTGCGAGGGCGCAAAGGGCCGGTTCCAGCCAAAGATATCGCGCAGGGTGCGGGCCTGTTGCGCGCCCTCACGCTGGTTATTGCGCCACTGGGTCAAGGGCGTGACGCTGGTAAAGCGATAGCCATCGGCCAACAGCCGCCGCCCCAGTTGCAGCAAGGCCTGATCGGCCTGGCGTTGCGCCTCGGTCAATTGCATGGTCACCCTCGCTCAAGCTGTAAGCCCAATCATCTGGGCGAATTTGCGGGTCGCCGCCAGACCCTGGGGCAAGGCGTGGCGGTTGCCGGCCATTTCGCTGATCAGGTAGGCGATCCGCGCCTCGGGCGGCAGGTCGTGGAGCTCGCGCTCAAGCGCATTTGCCACGCCTTCATCGGGCATCGGTACCTCATTGGCCGGCCCATGGCGACGGCGGCGCGGCTGCCAGTTGACCGCGATCCAGTCATGCAGCAGCTGCTTTTCATAGGGGCTGAAGACGCCGAACATCGCTGCCGCCGGGCCGTCGATCAGTTGCCAGAAGCGGCTGTTGACCGGGTCCTGGCCACGCTTGATCCAGCCTTTGGCCTGCAAGGCGGCGAGAAACCCTGGAATGCTCCCGGGCTCGGCCAGCCACTGGTTGACCGTGCGCCCGTCGATGCGGCAGTAGTCGGAGTGCATGTGCTGACCAAAGCTGCGCTTGCGCTCGAAGGCGGCCAGCAGTTCGGTTTCCAGATCAAACTCGGCAATGATCGTCGGTGAACAAGGGCCCAGGTCGTTGAGCCGGTAACCGCAGGCGACCCGCTGATAGAACGCGCTGGCGCCCTGCTCCGGCCATAGCTGCGCCAGCGCCCGTACCGCCTTGCAGGCATGGCCGCTACTGGCGTTGTCGATGGTCACGTGCAGGCGAAAGTACTGCGGGTCGATGCCCAGTTCGTCCAGCTCATAGCCGCTGATCAGCAAATGCAGGGGCAGTTGTTCATAACCCAGGTTATAGCCGATCACCTCGGGCAAAAACGCCTCGGTGTTGAAGCCCAGCGCCAGTTGCAGCGCGCCTTGCAGGTAACGGTCGTCGGCCAGCGGCAATTGCTCGTTGCAGCCCAGCTCGCTGAGCAGGCGCCGGTAAATCAGTACATGGTTGCAGGCAGGGTCGCCATCGCCGAGCTCTTCCAGGTAGGTACGGATCAGCCCGTGATAGCGCGGATCGGCCCAGTGCCTGAGCATGCCGAACAGCCAGGCGCCATCCACCACCTTGGTCGGCGCCACGTGCTGGAGAAAATACAGCGCATGGGCGCGATTGCTGAAGTAACGCCGGACGCCACCGGCCCTGCGCTCGGCCAGGTAGTCGGCGTATTGCCCGGCCACGGCGGCGGCGCGCCTGGCGGTCCATAGCCCGAGTTCGGCGGGGTTGTCCGGCAGTTCAACGGGCAAGGCTTGCGCCTGTTGCAGCTGCTCGGTCAGCCAGGTGGCGCTGCCGTCCAGGTCGCCGTGCAGCAAGGCATGGTAGCGCGCCTCATGGTCGGCGCGGGGGTTCAGGGCCAATGGATCGAGCGCGGGTGCGGCGGTCATCACGGTCATGGCGGCAGCCTTCGGCAGTCGGGCGAAAAATGCCCTCTATGCAAGGGAGCGGTGCGCCGAAGCTGAAGTTCAGATCAACTGCCTGGCGAAGGGACGGATGGCAGGCCCGCGCGGTAGAATCGCGCCATTGCCGTTTTTGCCTGGAGTCACCCCTACCGATGCCCGCCCTCCACCACTTCGTCGCCCCGCCTGCGGAGCCGATCAAAAGCCAGATCCTGCAGATGGTGGTCGACTACCTGACCGACATCAGCAGCGTCGCCCTGCCGCCGAGCAACCCGCTGTACAGCTTGTACCAGTACGGCATCGGTTTCGAAGTGCACCTGTACCTGGAGGCCATGGACGGTTCGCGCGGCATCCCGGTCGAGCTGATCGTGGCCATGGACCTCGACGATCCCGAGCAGGTGGTGGGTTTCTTGCTGTACCTGCCGCTCAAGGATGACCCGCAGGCGTGTTCGGTGGCCTACCTCGCCGTGCAGGCCAGCCAGCGCCGCCAGGGTATCGCCCGCGCCATGCTGGCGCAGGTGACCGCCCGCTACCCGCAGGCAGAGCTTGGCTGCGTGGCCAGCAAGGTGCCGGTGTTCGACGCCCTGGGCTTTCAGGTGACCGGCGCGCGCGGCCCGCAGGTGTTGATGAACACCCGCGCCGTGCCCAGCGCCGGCAGCGTGGCGGTGCTGGACGTGGCGCCGATCTACCGCACCCTGGAAGTGCAGCAGATTCACAGCTACCTGCTCAAGCAACACGGCAAGCGGGCGATGGTCGATGCCGAGAAACAGCGCGACCGCCACCTCGACCAGCTCAGCCGCAAAGCCCGGGCCCTGGCCCTCGAACGCCTGGGTGAAGGGCCGTGGCTGGACGGCGACCGCGGGCTGCGGCGGGTCTAGCGCTTCGCGGCCTGGCTCATCAGCACCTGCAGCACGAAGCGGGTGCCCTGCTCCACATCACCCTGGCGGCAGGCGATGCCCAGGTGGCGCCACAGGCCCGGGCGCAGCGGGCGCATGCTGATGCGCCCATCGCGCTCCGGCGCGGCCGATTCATGGGGCAGCAAGGTGGCGCCATACCCCGCCGCCACCAGGCTTTTTACCGCATCGTTGTAGTTGAGCTGGATGCGCGCCGGCGGTTGCAGGCCGGCGTTGGCAAACCATTCGCTGGTCACCCGCGACAGCTGGGTACTGCTGTCGTTGAGGATCAGCGCGCGGCTAGCCAGCCACGCCGGGCTGATGCGCGCCGGGGGCGACCAGCTTGCCGGGATAAAGGCCATGATCGGGTCGCGCCGCCACGGGCGGATCTCCAGGCCCTTGATCGCCGCTTGCGGCAGCGCCACCAGGCCGATGTCGAGGCTGCCATCCTGCAGGCGCGCCAGGGATTCGCTTGAAGTCAGGACCTGCACCTGCACATCGATGCCCGGATGCTGCACGCCAAGGATATCCAGGGCCTGCGGCAGCAAATGGGCGATAGCACCGGTCGAGGCGCCCAGACGCACCCGCCCGGCCAACCCCTGAACCTGACGCCGCACATCATCCAGCGCCTGCTCGGCATCGGCCAGCAGGCGCCGGGCGCGTTCGAGCAAGGTTTCACCGATGGCCGTGGGGCGGATCTGCCCGCGTTTGCGCGACAGCAGCGGCGCGCCGATACGCGCCTCGAGGTCGGCAATGTGCAGGCTCACCGTCGGCGGCGCCAGGTTGAGCGCTCGCGCCGCCTGGGCAAAGGAGCCGAGGTCGGCGATCACCACCAGGGTCCGCAGCCGGTCGAGGCTGATCTCGCGCATGGGCTTATCGTTCAGAAAAGATGAAGTTGAGCATCATGATATTCAAATTTTCTTTCGTCCAGACAAAGGTGAAGATGACCGCTCATTCGTAGTCTTTGCACGAGAACCCGCATGCACCAGCCCCTAGTCTTTATCGACGGCGACCAAGGCACCACCGGCCTGCAGATCCACGCCCGCCTCAATGGTCGCAACGACCTGCGCCTGCTGACCCTGCCGGCGGCCGAGCGCAAGAACCTGCAACTGCGCGCCGAGGCCATCAACAGCGCCGACGTGGCGATCCTGTGCCTGCCGGACGACGCCGCCCGTGACGCCGTGGCGGCCATCGTCAACCCTGACGTGCGGGTCATCGACGCCAGCTCCGCGCACCGCACCACGCCGGGCTGGGTGTACGGCTTGCCGGAACTGGATGAACAGCAGGCCGAGCGCATCGCCCAGGCCAAGCGGGTCAGTAACCCGGGGTGCTACCCGACCGGCGCCATAGCCTTGTTGCGCCCGTTGATTGGCGCAGGCCTGGTGCCGGCGGATTATCCGCTGACGGTGAACGCGGTGTCGGGGTATTCCGGTGGCGGCCGGGCGGCGGTCGAGCGTCATGAAGGGCCCGATGCGCAGAGCGCCCAGGGGGTGCTGGTGTATGGCTTGCACCTGGACCACAAGCATGTGCCGGAGATTGTGCAGCATGCCGGTTTGTCGCAACGGCCGGTGTTCGTGCCCAGCTATGGCAGCTACCGTCAGGGCATCGTCCTGACCATCGCCCTGCAGACCCGCCTGCTGCCGGCGGGCGTGACGGCGGCGCGGTTACAGGCATGCCTGGCCGAGCATTACCACGGCGCGCGTTATGTGCAGGTGGCGCCGCTGCAACGGGACGCCTCAGCGGTGCAACTGGACCCGCAAGCGGTCAACGACAGCAACGACCTGCGCCTGGCGGTGTTTGCCAATGAGCAGCACGGCCAGGTCGTGCTGACGGCGGTGTTCGACAACCTCGGCAAGGGGGCTTGCGGGGCGGCGGTGCAGAACCTGGAGCTGATGCTGGCGGCGATGGGCTGAGGGCCCAATCGCGGGGCAAGCCCGCTCCCACAGGGAGGTCCTTGTGGGAGCGGGCTTGCCCCGCGATAGCTTCACACCACCTGCAACACCTGCAACGGCACCCACCCCGAGTCATCCCCCCGGCTACACCACACCCACCCGTTCAATTGCCGGCCACCCACCAGGCAATCGCCGACATCCACGTCCAGCTCCCGGGCGCAATAATCCTCCAGGGCGATCCCCTGATCATCACCAAGCCGCTCGATCACTTGCCCCGGCACCCAGCCATCCTGTTGCCCGGGTGTGCGGCACAAGTACCAGTCATCCCAGCCCTCCTCACCGTCATAGCGCTCGCCGATGCTCAGGGGCGCGCCCTTGGCAAAGGTGATGGGCTCGGGGTATTCACTGCAGTGCGCTTCGATCACCAGGTACTTCACCGGATTTCACCTCCATTTGAAAATCGACGGCACTGCCGCCATGCTCAGCGGTCTGCCACTTACGCGGATCGTTGAGCAAGGAACAATATCGTCATGTGCGCAAAACCAGTAGTCAGCGCCAACGCCGCCGGTTGTGTCCGGGTGCGCGGTGCCCGTGAGCACAACCTGAAGAATGTCGACGTCGATATTCCCCGCGATGCGCTGGTGGTGTTCACCGGGGTGTCCGGTTCGGGCAAGTCATCGCTGGCGTTCTCCACCTTGTATGCCGAGGCCCAGCGCCGCTATTTCGAATCGGTGGCGCCCTATGCACGGCGCTTGATCGACCAGGTCGGGGTGCCGGCGGTGGATTCCATCGAAGGCCTGCCGCCGGCGGTGGCCCTGCAGCAGCAACGCGGCACGCCCAGCGCGCGCTCATCGGTCGGCAGCGTGACCACACTGTCGAGTCTGATCCGCATGCTCTACTCGCGCGCCGGCAGTTACCCCGCCGAGCAGCCGATGCTGTTCGCCGAAGACTTCTCGGCCAATACCCCGCAAGGCGCCTGCCCGGAATGTCATGGCCTGGGCCGGGTGTTCGATGTCAGCGAGGCATCGATGGTGCCTGACCCGTCGCTGACCATCCGCGAACGGGCGGTGGCGTCCTGGCCCATGGCTTGGCAGGGGCAGAACCTGCGCGACATTCTCGTGACCCTGGGCTATGACGTCGACATCCCCTGGCGTGACCTGCCCCAGGAGCAGCGCGACTGGATTCTGTTCACCGATGACACTCCGACCGTGCCGGTGTACGCGGGAATGACGCCGGCACAAACCCGCCAGGCGCTCAAGCGCAAGTTCGAACCCAGTTACCAGGGCACCTTCAGTGGCGCCCGGCGTTATGTGCTGCACACCTTCAGCCATTCGCAAAGCGCGCTGATGCGCAAGCGCGTCTCGGCCTTCATGCGCGCCAGCCCCTGCCCGGCCTGCGCTGGCAAACGCCTGAAAGCCGAGGCGCTGACCGTGACTTTTGCCGGCAAGGACATCGCCGAGCTGTCGCGCCTGCCGCTGCTGGCCCTGGCCGAACTGCTCAAGACCGTGGCCAATGCCGACTACCTCAACCTGCCTGAAGAAACCGGCGCCGTGCTCAGCCACGCGCAAACCCGTCAGGCCCGCCAGCAACGCGCAGCCCGTGGCGATAACCCCCATGAAGGCGGCGCGGACGTGCGCCACACGCCCAACCTGTCGGTGGAAAAACGCCTGGCTGCGCAGCGCATCGCCGCCGAGCTGCTGGAGCGCATCACTACCCTGATCGACCTGGGCCTGGGTTACCTGGACCTGGAGCGCAGCACGCCGACGTTGTCTTGCGGCGAGTTGCAACGCCTGCGCCTGGCCACCCAGCTCAACTCGCAACTGTTCGGGGTGATCTACGTGCTCGACGAGCCTTCGGCCGGGCTGCATCCAGCCGACAGCAAAGCGCTGTTCGCGGCCTTGCAGCGGCTCAAACAGGCGGGCAACTCGGTGTATGTGGTCGAGCATGACCTGGACACCATGCGCCGCGCCGACTGGCTGGTGGACGTCGGCCCGGATGCCGGCGAGCACGGCGGCCAGGTGCTGTACAGCGGCCCGCCGCCAGGCTTGGCCAAGGTCGAGGCATCGCGTACCCGCACTTACCTGTTCAACCAGACCCAACCCGAGGCCCGCGAACCACGTCAGCCCCAGTCATGGCTAAAACTTGAAGGCATCACCCGCAACAACCTCGCTCAACTCGCGGTGGCCTTCCCGCTGGGCTGCTTCAGCGCGGTCACCGGGATTTCCGGCTCGGGCAAATCGAGCCTGGTCAGCCAGGCGCTGCTCGACCTGCTCGGCGAGCACCTGGGCCAGGCCCGTAGCCAGGAGGAGCCGCAAGAACAGAGCCTGGAAGATGAACCCGAACCCACCAGCGACGGCTGGATCAGCGCCGGCCTCGAACATATCCGCCGCCTGGTGCCGGTGGACCAGAAGCCCATCGGCCGCACGCCACGTTCAAATCTTGCGACCTATACCGGCCTGTTCGATCACGTGCGCAAGCTGTTCGCGGCAACCCCCGAAGCGCAAGCGCAAGGCTTCGATGCCGGGCAGTTCTCGTTCAACGTCGCCAAGGGCCGCTGCGAAACCTGTGAGGGCGAAGGCTTTGTCAGCGTCGAGCTGCTGTTCATGCCCAGCGTCTACGCGCCCTGCCCGACCTGCCACGGCGATCGCTACAACCCCGAGACCCTGGCCATCAGTTGGCAAGGCCTGAACATTGCCCAGGTGCTGCAACTGACGGTCGACCAGGCCAGCGAGCGCTTCGCCGAACAGCCTGCCATCAGCCGAGCCCTGCGGGTACTGCAGGATATCGGCCTGGGTTACCTGCGCCTGGGCCAGTCGGCCACCGAGCTGTCCGGCGGCGAAGCCCAGCGCATCAAGCTGGCCACCGAGCTGCAACGCCTGGCCCGTGGCGCCACCCTGTATGTGCTGGACGAACCTACCACCGGGCTGCACCCGCAGGACATCGACCGTTTGCTGGTGCAACTGCAGCGCCTGGTCGAGGCCGGGCACACGGTGATCGTGGTCGAGCACGACATGCGCGTGGTGGCCCAGAGCGACTGGGTGATCGATATCGGCCCCGGGGCCGGCAGCGCCGGCGGTAAGGTGGTGGTCAGCGGGTCACCGGCGCAGGTCGCCGCGTGCAAGGACAGCCGCACGGCGGGATTCCTGGCCAGGGCGCTGGCTTGCGATCAGGAAATTACGTAGCATCCTGCGCTTTTTCCCCCGGCAGCACCCCGCTGCCGGGCCGCCCTTCAGGTAGGTCATGAGAACAACCCCGCTTCGCGCCGATGTCCTGGCAGGACTCACCACAGCCTTTGCCCTGGTGCCCGAGTGCATCGCCTTCGCCCTGGTGGCGCACCTCAACCCGCTGATGGGCCTGTATGGCGCCTTCATCATCTGCACCCTGACCGCCCTGCTGGGGGGCCGCCCGGGGATGATTTCCGGTGCGGCCGGCTCCATGGCCGTGGTCATCGTCGCCCTGGTGGTCACCCATGGCGTGCAGTACCTGCTGGCTACGGTGCTGCTCGGCGGGCTGATCATGATCGCCTTCGGCCTGCTGCGCCTGGGCAAACTGGTGCGCATGGTGCCGTACTCGGTGATGCTTGGCTTCGTCAACGGCCTGGCGATCATCATTGCCCTGGCCCAGCTGGAGCACTTCAAGGCCGATGGCACCTGGCTCAGCGGCGCGCCGCTGTACCTGATGCTGGGGCTGGTGGCGCTGACCATGGCCGTCGTCTACCTGCTGCCGCGCCTGACCCGCAGCGTGCCACCGGCGTTGATCGCGATACTCGGCGTCGGCGCCGGCGTCTACCTGCTCGACCTGCCGACCCGCACCCTCGGCGACCTCGCGCACATCGCCGGCGGCCTGCCGGCATTGAGCTGGCCGCAAGTGCCGTGGAACCTCGACACCCTGCAGGTCATCGCCCCCTACGCGCTGCTCATGGCCCTGGTCGGCCTGCTGGAAACCCTGCTGACCCTCAACCTCACCGACGAGATCACCGAAACCCGCGGCCACCCCAACCGCGAATGCGTGGCCCTGGGCGTGGCCAACATGACCTGCGGGCTGTTCGGCGGCATGGGCGGTTGCGCGATGATCGGCCAGACTGCAATCAACTTGAGCTCCGGCGGGCGTGGACGGCTGTCGGGCGTGGTCGCCGGGGCGATGATCCTGATGTTCGTGCTGTTTCTCTCGCCGCTGATCGAGCGTATTCCGCTGGCGGCGCTGGTCGGGGTGATGTTCGTGGTCGCCCAGCAGACCTTCTCGTGGGCATCGTTGCGGGTGCTGCACAAGGTGCCGGTCAACGATGTGCTGGCGATCATCGCCGTGACCCTGGTGACGGTGTTCACCGACCTTGCCGCCGCGGTGCTGTGCGGCATCGTCATCGCCGCGCTCAATTTTGCCTGGCAACAGGCCCGCGAGCTGTACACCGACCGCCATGACGAGAGCGACGGCAGCCGGCTGTACAAGGTCCACGGCACCCTGTTCTTTGCCTCGACTGCGCCCTTCCTCAACCAGTTCGACCCGGCCAACGACCCGGCCCAGGTGACCCTCGACTGCCGTCACCTGAACGTTGTCGATTACTCGGCGATTGCTGCGCTCAAGACCCTGCGCGAGCGCTACAGCAACAACGGCAAACACCTGCGCGTGGTGCACCTGTCCGAGCGCTGCAAGCAACTGCTCAAGCGTGCCGGGCTTGAGCACTAAGCCGGGTCAGGGCGCGCCGAACATTGCCGTCCAGTAGATCCCGGCATCACTCTTGGGATCGACTGCGTAGGCGGCGCCCAACTCACTGAACTGCGGGTTCATCAGGTTGGCACAGTGGCCGGGGCTGGCAAGCCAGCCATCGACCACCTTGCGCGGGGTGTCCTGCCCGGCCGCAATGTTCTCGCCAACCTGCTGGCCGGCATAGCCGGCAAGCTCGGCGCGATCCCCCGGGGTACGACCGTCGCGATCCTTGTGGTCGAAGACGTTGTTGTTGGCCATGGCCCGCGTGTGGCTTTCGGCGGCGCCGGCCAGGGTAGCGTTCCAGGCCAGTGGCGTAGTGGCGTTGAACGGCTGGCCACCGCACTGGCGCGCCTGGCTGCGCGCGCTGTTGATCATCTCCAGGACCTTCTGCCCTTCGGCCTGCCAGTCGCCCAGGCGCCCGGCCAGCAACGGCCGCGCCAGGACGATGCGCCAGTCACGGCCCTCGCGGCTGACGCCGACATCGACGAACTGCGGGTCGAGCACCACCTGGCAGAAACTCTCCTGCACCGCCTTCATCGCCGCCTGCGCATCCCGCGGCCCGGACAGGCTGATGGCCTGGACGTTAACCATCGGGTAGCTCTTTTGCGCCAGAGCCTCGCGCAGGTCACCCATGCTGTTGGCCGGCAACACCAGGCGCGGATCGCTGGCCAGCGGCGGCAGCTCCATCGACGCCTGGCCGGCGCAGCGCTGGGCCTGGCTGCGGTAGGCGTTGATCGACTCGAGCAACTGCGACTCGTCGCTGGCCTGGGCCGTCACGGTAAACGCCAGCCCCAGCGACATCGCCGCCAGGTGCACAACGGATGAGATGACACGCATGAAAATCTCCCTTGATCGGACTGCGCAGATGATGCACGAAGTCGCCCGTCGTCTGACAGCCGGAATGTTTTGAGCGCGCTGCGGTCGATCCTGTAACGGGAAGTTGTGCTTCCTCGCCACCCAAGGGTTCGAGCATGCGCCTGCTGATGATTGTAACCTGCCTGGCACTGGCCCTCTGCGGCGCCCAGTCGATGGCTGCAGACTCCAAGGCCCAGGTGGCCGAAGAAAAGGCCCAGGCGCTGGAGCAAAAAGCCGCCAGCAACTCCAATGCCGCGCCCGCGCCCAAGTCCCAGGCCATCACCAAGACCGAGGTGCAGGCGGTCGACCCGGCGGGTGGCGCAGCACTGGACGACGCCATTACCTGCCTGGCACGCAGCATCTACTGGGAATCGAAGGGCGGTAAATCAGCCGACATGGAAGCGGTGGCCAACGTGGTGATGAACCGGGTCGGTCACCAGGGCTTTCCCGATTCGGTGTGCGGCGTGGTCAAGCAGGGCTCGGAGACAGGCGCCTGCCAGTTCTCCTGGTGGTGCGATGGCCGTTCGGACGATGTCCAGGAAGAAGTGCGCTACACCCTGGCCAAGGAAATCGCGCGCAAGGCGCTGAACAAGCAGTTGCCCGACCGTACCGGTGGCGCCCTGTATTTCCATGATCGGCGGGTGCGCCCTGACTGGTCGAAGACCTTCGCGCGAACCGCACAGACCAGCGAGTTCCTGTTCTACAAGCCGCGCAACGGGGCATCGCACTAGTTCAATAGAAATCGTAGTAGATCGTCCACTCGCCGGTTTCGCGATGTTTGAAGAACATCAGGCTGCCGCTGTGAACCACGTTGAGATTGATCTTGGCATCGGATGAAATCTGGAAGACGAACTCGAAGCCGTCACCCGGGTACACGCCCGACTGGCAGAATGACGGATAGCCACCGATCTTGTGCTCGTAGGCATGGGTGATGACCTCGTAGTAACACTCGATATCCCCTGCCCGTTCGAGCTTGACGATTTCCTTGACCAACTCATCCGGCACGCCGCCGCCATCCCACAGCGGATAGTCCTCGGCAAGCTTTTCGGCCCTCAAGGGAAAGGCTTTGAGGAAGGAATTGGCAACTGGCAGGTCTTTGCGGACCAGCTCATCGTCAGCGCGGTACTCGCGGATCAGCCAATTGTCGCCCATAGCTTCGAACTCCTCCGGGAAGGGGTAGCCGACGAACAGGGTGAGGATGCGTACATCCTTCAGCGCCGGGCTGGCGAATGGCAGGCTGGGCAGGTGGAACTGCGCTACCGGGAGCAGTTGCTCGCCGGCCGCGTTGGTCGGCACGCCTTCGTCGGGACGGTATAAAAACACCCGGCCGAGCCAGCTTTCTTCATCGCTGTTACTGGGGCGAAAACCACCGGCGAAAAAGCGCGTGGCGGGTTTGGCCAGGCGTTGCTTGATTTCTTGAATGTCCATATTTCTCGTCCGCTTAATAAGGCCCTATCGCGGGTCAAGCCCGCTCCTACAGGGGGGTGAGCAGCCTGTGGGAGCGGGCTTGACCCGCGATGCATTCTAACTGCGCACAACCATCGCCTTGATACTTTCGAACAACTCCCGTTGCGCCTGCTCGGCCGTAATCTCAGCGTTCGCCGCAGCATGCGACAACGCCTCGGCCGCGCCGAGCATCGCCCGCAGCCCCGCCACGCCAATCTCGCCGCTGCCACTGAAGGGCGCCAGCAGCGCCCGGCATTTGCCCATGAACACCGTCTCGTACTCGCGCTTGATCTGCTCAAGCTCCGGCGAGCTGGCCAGCGCGGCAATGACCCCGGGTATCTCCCGACCCTGGGTCAGGACGCAGTCGACGTAAGCGCTGGCAATCACTGCAGCGGTACTTTCAAGCGTCGGCTCACAGGCGGCCAGGGCGGCATCCATCACCGCTGTCTGGCGCTCGTCGTAACACTGGTACAACGCCGCCAGCAAGCCGGAGCGGGTACCAAAATGGTCATACACCACCGGCTTGGTGACCCCGGCAAGTTCGGCCAGGCGCCCCAAGGTCAGGGCTTCGGTGCCCTCTTCACGGACCAGGCGCCAGGCCACCTCCAGCAGCTGATGCTGACGGTCTTCGCGCGACAGGCGCCGACGCGGTTGCGGATCGCTTGACATGCTTACCTACCAAAAGTAACTTACCAAAGGTAACTTACGTCCAGCTTACAAGTTTCCCCCCTTCCCCGCAATCCGCAGGAGCCCTTGCCATGCACGCGCTTGTTGTTGTCGCTCATCATGATCCATGCTCGCTGACCCACAGCCTGGCCGCCAAGCTGGTCGAAGGGTTGGCGCAAAACGGCCATAGCGCCGAGGTCGCCGACCTGTTCGCCGAAGGTTTCAACCCGCTGTTCGGCCCCGCCGACCATGCCGTTCATCATCGCACCGCAGCGCCTGCCGACGATGTGCTTGCCGAGCAGGCACGCATCGACCGCAGCGACGCTCTGGTGCTGGTCTTCCCGGTGTATTGGTGGTCGATGCCAGCGCTGCTCAAGGGCTGGATTGACCGGGTGTTCAGCAATGGCTGGGCATTCGACTTCAGCACCCAGGCGCCGCTGGTAAAAATGCTTGGCCGGTTGAACGTCCACCTGGTCGGTGTCGGTGGCGCCGATGCCGCGACCTTCAGCAAACACGGCTATGAGCAGGCAATGAAGGCCCAGATCGATCACGGCATTTTCGACTACTGCGGCGCCCGGGTGCTGAGCTCGAGCTTGCTGCTGGAGTCGGAAAGCGCCGACCCCGGCGCCCACCTGCAACGCATGTTCGAGCACGGTCGCAGGCTGTTTGCCGAAGTCGCCGAGCCTGCCTGAAGCGACAGCTTACTTGCTGTCGCGCCGGTCGTTGATCCACTTCACCACCTGGGTGGAAAACAGCGCCGGCGCCTTGCGCCCCAGGCGCCGCGACAGGTCGAGGATGGTCTGCTGGGCCAGGGCTTCCTCCATGCGTTTTTGCGCGGTGAGCATCACCGCGTGAATGGCGCAGGTGCCATCGATGGCCCAGGCAGGCGGCGCACCGTCAAATAACGTGCAACGGTCGCGGACCTCGCGGCAATCGAAGATCACCTTGTGCCCGTCAATGGCCGAGACGATATCCAGCACGGTGATTTCGTCTGCCGGCCGGGCCAGCCTGAAGCCGCCACGCACGCCTTCGGTGGCCACCACCAGTTTGGCCTTGGCCAGTTTAGTGAAGACCTTGGCCAGGTATTCGTGGGGCACCCCCTGCAGCTCGGCCAGGTCGCGCACGCTGGCTTCGCGGCTTTCGCCCAGGTCGTCGACCAGAAACAGCAGGCAATGCAAGCCGTACTCGACGCCGGCGCTATACAGGGACATGACTATCTCCGACTGAATGTGTCGCCAATTCTACCAGCTACCAACATCAGCCAGCAAACCCAGGCTTGCGCACACCGTTCGTAAAAAAACACTTGCACCGCATAACTACGACCAATAAAGTCGTAGTTGCCCAGCACAGGGTACGACGATCCAGCGACCGGCAAACACCAGCCCTTCCTTTCGGAGCAGAACATGAAACAGCACATCCTGATCATCGGTGCCGGCTTCGGCGGTATGTGGAGCGCCCTCAGCGCCACCCGCCTGCTGGACCAGCACGGGCGCAACGACGTCAGCGTCAGCGTGCTCGCGCCCCAGGCCGAACTGCGCATTCGTCCACGCTTCTACGAACCCGATGTGCAGCAAATGAAAGTGCCGTTGGCTGAACTGTTTGCCGCCGTGGGCGTGAACTTCATCCAGGGCGCAGTGGACGAGATCGATGTCACCGGCAAGCGCGTCGGTTACCGCGACGGCCAGGGCCGCCAGCAGGTGCTTGGCTACGATCGCCTGGTCATGGCCAGCGGCAGCGGCGTGTTCCGGCCAGACCTGCCCGGGCTTGACCGGCACGCCTTCGACGTCGACCAGATCGAATCGGCCAACCGCCTGGAGCAGCACATCAAGGCGCTGGCCCAGCGGCCCGCATCAACGGCACGCAATACCGTGGTGGTGGCCGGCGGCGGCTTCACCGGCATCGAGACCGCCACCGAAATGCCCGCCCGCCTGCGGGCAGTGCTGGGCGAGGATGCCCAGGTGCAGGTGATCATCGTCGATCGCGGCAACACAATCGGCGCGGCCCTGGGTGAAGGCATCAGCCCGGCGATCGTCGAAGCCAGCGCGGCGCTGGGGGTGCAGTGGCGGCTCAATGCCTCGGTGGCCGAAGTGGATGCCGACGGCGTGACCCTCGCCGACGGTCAGCGCATCGAGGCCAGCACCGTGGTCTGGACCGTCGGCGTACGCGCCAGCGCGCTCACCACGCAAGTACCCGGGCAACGCGATGGCCATGGCCGCCTGCATGTCGACGGCAACCTCAAGGTCATTGGCCAGGCGCATGTGTTCGCCACCGGTGACGTGGCCTACGCCGCCACTGACGATCTGGGCAACCACGCCTTGATGACTTGCCAGCACGCCATCGCCCTGGGCCGGCACTCGGGCAACAACGTCGCTGCCGACCTGCTCGGCGTCGAACCGGTGCCGTACCGCCAGCCCAAGTACGTCACCTGCCTGGACCTGGGCGCCTGGGGCGCGGTGTACACCGAAGGCTGGGCGCGCGAGGTCAAGCTGATCAAGGACGAAGCCAAGGCGCTCAAGCAGCAGATCAACTCGGTGTGGATCTACCCGCCCGTGGCTGATCGCAGCATTGCCCTGGCGGCTGCCGACCCGCTTATTCCGGTGGTGGCCTGAGCGGCTCAGGCCTGAGCGGCTCAGGCGTGTGACAGCAACGGCAGCATCAGCCTGGTGTCCTCGATGAATTGACCGGCCTGGCCGAGCACGAACAGGCTGTCATCCGACTCAAGCGGCTGCGCCTCGAAGCCGCTGACATCCAGCGGCGTAAACCCCAGTACCACGCGGATGGTCTGGGGTGTGCTCAATTGTGCAATCAGTGCCTGCAGGTCGAGTGTTTGTCTGGCGAACACCTCATACAGCGTCATCACGCCATCGACGACTTCCATCACCACATAGGCTTGCAGCGCTGCCGAGTAGTGGACGCAGTCTTTGAAAAACGATGTGCAATAGAACATTGTCTGGTCGGGATTACTGCGCATCGCCAGACGTGCAGCAGGTACGGCGCTTTCGATTGCGCTGATGAAACGCTGACGCTCCAGCACGTCGTCCATGTCGACCTTATGGAAACGGCAAGGCTGGGGTGAGGGCGTCAGCACTGCGCTGTATTCATGTTCGAGCACCCGGTGAAACCCGAACTTGGGGTAGTAATCCAGCACTGTGTCGTTGGCAAACAGGTAGAGCAGGTCGCATTGGCCCCGCCACCTGTCCAGTACCCGCTCCAGCAGCACGCGGCTCAGACCTATGCCACGATACGCCGGCGCGACCATGACCGTACCCAGCTGGATGCAGCGCTTGTGCTCACCCAGCACGTCGAGATTCATCAGGTTGGCGCAGATGTTGGCCACGATCCGCCCTTCGTGGACCAGCACACTGGGCTGGCAACCCTCCCCCCAATAGCCGTCCTGATACCACTGCTCGAAATCGAACTCGAACGTCTGTTGGGTCAAGGCGTTGAAGCTGGCGCGCAGGCGTGCATCGTGCTTGAAGTTTTCCCGCAGGGTGAACTGCAGGCCGGAGCGTGACAGGTCCATTCTCACTTCCCTTGATTCGTCTGGCCGTCACCCTATTACTGCGCCCCCAAGCGGTCTGTAGGAAAATTGTAAACCGGCGCCAACGCTGGTGATTGCACCTGCCCTCGCCACACAGTTAATATTGAGAACGATTCACACTCACACCTTCGGGAATGCCAACCGGTGCCAACCTCTTCCACCCGCAAGCTGGGCTTCTTTTTCAGCGACCATCACCGTTGGCTCCTGCAGCATATCCACAAGCGCCTGCGCAACCGCGCCGATGCCGAAGACACCGCCGCCGAGACCTTCTGCCAGATGCTCGCCGCCCAGGTCGACCCAGCGAGCATCCAGCAGCCGCGCGCCTACCTGTCGACCATTGCCCGCCGGCTGATCTTCGACCGCCATCGCCGTCGCCAGCTTGAGCAAGCTTACCTGGAGCGCTTGTCGGCCCTGCCCGAGCCGCTGGCGCCCTCCCCCGAAGAGCAACTGCTGCTGATCGAAGCCCTGGTGAGCATCGACCAGGTGCTCGACGGCCTGCCGATGATCGTCAAGGCCACCTTCCTCTACAGCCAGCTCGACGGCATGAGCTACGTCGATATCGCGCGCAAGCTCGAGCTTTCCGAACGCACGGTCAGCCGCTACATGAAGCAGGCCCTGAGCCAGTGCTACCTCAGTGAGCTGGCGCCATGAGCCAGCGCCGTCTCGACCCCAGCGCAGAAGCCGCCATCGACTGGATGGTGCGCTTGAGTTCGGGCAACACCGACGCCCAGTTGCACAGCGACTTCAGCCAGTGGCTGGGCAGCGACCCAGCCCACGCCCAGGCCTGGGCACGCTTGCAGAAACGCCTGGGCGGAGCCTGCCAGACCGTGCGCAATTTCGAGCGCCGCGCCCCGGGTCACACCGGTGAGGTTCGCCAGCTGTTGCTGCAGCCCAACGGCTCGCGGCGCGAACTGCTGCGCGCCTTCGTCGGCATCGGCGTGCTCGGCGGTGGCCTGTGGCTGGGCGCGCGCAGTGAGGTGGGCGAAGCGCTGCTGGCCGATTTGCGCACGGCCAAGGGCGAACGCCGCGACTTCACCCTCGCCGATGGCAGCCGCCTGAGCCTGAACGCCGGCAGCGCCGTCGACCTGCAGTTCGATGGGCAGCAGCGGCTGGTGATCCTGCGCCGTGGCGAGCTGATCATCCAGGTCGCCGCCGACCCGCAGCGACCGTTGCGGGTGCGTAGTGCCCAGGGTGAAATGCGCGCTTTGGGCACGCGCTTTCTGGTCAGCCAGGAGGCCCAGGCCACGCGCCTGGTGGTGCTTGAGCATTCGGTACGGGCGCGGCTGTTCAATGGCAGCGAGCTGGATGTGCAGGAAGGCCAGGCCGCGCTGCTGAGGGGTGAGCGCATCGAAACCCTGGGCAATGGCGAGCGGCATCGCGCCGACTGGCTGAGCGGGCGCCTGAATGTGCTGGACGATTCCCTCGAGTCGGTGGTCGAGGCGCTGCGCCCGTACTACCGTGGCTTTGTCCGGGTCGAACCCGAAGTTCGCGGGCTGCGCGTGCAAGGGGTATTCCCCCTGGACGAACCGCAGCGAGCCTTCACCGCGCTGGCCGAAACCCTGCCGGTCAAGGTCGATCAGTACAGCCCGTGGCTGACGCTGATTCGAGCGAAAACCCCGGTACAAAAATAATTTATGAAAATCACTCGTATTTGTGTCCGGTTTTCATTTCTCATCGCACCTATCTCCTGACACGCCAACATAATCAGGAGAATTCCGTGCTCAACCCTTGGTCCCACGCCCTTCCTGTCGCCGTGGCCCTGGCCACGCTGGCCAGCACCGTCCAGGCCCAGGAACAGGCCCTGAGCTTCAACCTGCCCGCGGCCACCCTGGCCAGTACCCTCAATGCCATCGCCAGCCAAAGCGGGCGCATTGTGTCCCTGGACCCGGCGCTGGTACAGGGCAAGCAGGCCCCGGCGATCGTCGGCAGGATGAACGCCGTGCAGGCCATGCAAAAGGCCCTGGCGGGCAGCGGCCTGCAATTGATGGTCACCGAACAGGGCAACTTCAGCGTGCTGCCGAGCATCGACGCCGGCAACGCTCTGGAGCTGGGTGCGACCAGCATCAGCGGCAGCGGTTTCGATGCGGCCACCACCGAGGGCAGCGGCTCCTATGCGGCGCGGGCGACGACCATTGGCAAGGGCAGCCATACCCTCAGGGAAATTCCCCAGTCGGTCACGGTGATGACCCGCCAGCAGATGGACGATCAGAACATCGTCGACCTCAAGGACGCGGTCAACCACACCACCGGCCTGGTCGGCCTGCAGGGCGTGGGCCCAGGCCTGATCATTTATTCGCGCGGCTTTCAGATCGACGACTGGCAGTACGACGGCGTGGCGATCCCGCGTAACACCTATTCGCTGGGCAACTGGGCGACCCAGGACCTGATCTTCTTCGACCGCATGGAAGTGCTGCGCGGCGCTTCCGGCCTGTTGCAAGGCACCGGCAGCCCAGGTGGCGCCGTCAACCTGGTGCGCAAGCGCGGCCAGGCTACGCCGACCGTGACCGTCACCGGCAAGGCCGGCAGCTGGGACCACTACGGCCTGCAACTGGACGCCGGCGGACCGTTGAACGATGCCGGCACTGTGCGCGGGCGCTTCGTCGCCGACGAGGATCAGAGCGATTCGTTCGTCGACTACGAATGGAGCAAGACCCATTCGCTGTACGGCGCGCTGGACTTCGACCTGAACGAAGCCACCACCCTGGGCTTCGCGGTCAGCCAGTCCAACGGCGAGTCGCGGCCAATGCTGCGTGGGTTGCCGCGCTATGCCGACGGCAGCGGCCTGGATGTGCCGCGTTCGACCTTTACCGGCTCACGCTGGAACCATTCGCAAATCGACGTCACCACCCTGTACGCCGACCTTGAGCACCGCTTCAACGACGACTGGAAATTCCACGTTGGTGCCATTCGCATGAGCGAGAGCAACAAGTCGACCCACCAGCGGGTACAGACCGTTGACGATGCCATCAACTTCGATGGCAGCGGTGTCAGCTATGCCGATTGGGTGACCGATTTCGACTCCACCAAGGTCGGTGTCGACATGAACCTGGTGGGCAAATTCAACGCCTTCAACCTCGAGCAGGAAATCACCCTGGGCGGCAACTACTCGAAGCTGACCACCGATGATCTGTTCGCGCGCACGTTCAACGACAGCACTGACAACATCTTCGATATCGACCATCACCGCCCGGATATCAGCTACGACAGCTTGCTCGACAAGCCCAACGGCCGTGGTTTCAGCAGTGCCTATGACGTGCGCCAGAAAGGCCTGTATGGCGCCTGGCGGGTCAAGCTGGCCGAACCGTTGACCCTGGTGCTGGGTTCGCGGGTCAGCTGGTTCGACTACAGCTATGACACGACCATGCATGCCGGTGTCACCCGCGCCCCTTCGGTCAGCCCGACCAGCACCATGACCGAAAGCGGTGAAGTTACCCCGTACATCGGTATGGTCTACGACCTGAGCCGCGAATGGTCGCTGTACGCCAGCTACACCGACGTCTTCGTGCCACAGACCGAACGCAGCGTCGGCGGCGCGGCGCTCAAGCCGATCATTGGCAGCAACTACGAAATGGGCATCAAGGGCGAATTGCTCGATGGCCGCGTCAATACCTCCCTGGCGGTGTTCCGCTACGACCAGGAAAACCGCGCGATCATCGACAAGGCCTCAGGCTTTGCCTGCGATGACTGGTACTGCTCCACCGCCGCCGGCAAGGTGCGCAGCCAGGGCATCGAGGCTGAAGTCAGCGGCGAAGTGCTCAGCGGCCTGCAGCTGTTTGCCGGCTACACCTACAACACCACCACCTACCTCGACGACCCGGACAACAAGGGCAAGGTGTTCAGCACCTGGACGCCCAAGCACATGTTGCGCATGTGGGGTAACTACCAACTGCCGGGTGACTGGAGCAAGGTCAGCACCGGCCTGGGCTTTACCGCGCAGTCGCATACCCTGGGCTACGAGCACACCTACGACGTGCCCGGCTACGCCGTGTGGAATGCGCGCCTGGCCTATCAGGCAACCCCGCAAGTAGGCCTGTCGCTGAACGCCAACAACCTCTTCGACAAGCACTACTACATCGCCGCCTACAACCAGCTCAACGGCAACAACAACTTCGGTGACCCGCGCAACTTCACCTTTACCGTGAAGTACACACCGCAGTTCTAGGTTGCCAGCGATCGAGCGCGAAGCGGTCGTAAAACCAGGCAACGCAGATAGCCGCAGTGACGCTATAACGGCCACTGCGCCAGCGGCCAGTACTGACTCTTGCGCGACTCGAACAAGGTGAAATGCCGCGCGCGCAGGACAAACTCTGCCGGCACCAGCGCCTCCGGCTCGCTGCCACGGTAGTCGCGGGCCAGGGTCAGGTGCGGGCGGTAGTCCCGTGGGTCCTGGGCAAACCCCAAGGGCAGCATCGCCTGCTGCAGGGCATAGGCCAACTGGCGCAACGCCGCCGGCGGCTGGCTGGGCACCAGCATCAACGCCTTGGCCGAACGCCACACCTCAAGCCGGTCAAGCACCAGCGTCAGCGGCTCACCCGGCACTTTCACCCCCGCTGCGGCCGCAAGGATCGCCGGTAACTGCGCCGTGCCCGCCGCACCGACGAACATCAGGGTCAGGTGGAAATTCGCCGACGGCACCGGCCGCCCGGTATCCATATCCAGCTCGCTGCGCCAGCGGGCAATCGCCCGGCGCTGCTGCGGTAGGCATTCGAGGGCAAAAAACAGCCGTTTGAACGGCTCACCGGTTTCGCCAATGCCTGGTTCCATGCCTTGTCATCCTGTGCTTTTAGGCTCCAGTTGCTGACTCTACCGCCAGACACCTCACGGCGGCGAGCAACCTCTGCAAGCCCGGTCTATGCTCAGCCCTTTGCCCCAGGAGCTGAACGACAATGGACTGTTTTTCACCCAGCGATAAGCTGTTCATGCACCAGGCCCTGAGCGAAGGCCGCCGCGCCCTGCCCGCTTGCCTGCCCAACCCGCCGGTGGGTTGTGTGCTGGTGCGCAACGGCCAGATCATTGCCCGCGGTTTCACCCAGCCCCCCGGTCAACACCACGCCGAAGCCATGGCCATGGCCCAACTGGAAGGCGAAGCCGACGGGGTTACAGCCTACGTGACCCTGGAGCCCTGTTCCTTTCATGGTCGCACCCCCTCCTGTGCCACAGCCTTGGCCAAACGCGGCATCCAGCGCGTGTGCGTGGCCATGCTCGACCCCGATCCACGCAATGCCGGCGCCGGGATCGCCCTGCTCGAGGCAGCCGGTATAGAGGTGGTGGTTGGCGTGCTGCAGGCCCAGGCGGCCGGCGACCTGGGGCCCTACTTGAACCATCCGGATGATGCTGAATCGTTAACGCAAAGCCATGGGCCTAGCACTATGGTCGAGCACATAACCGGTAACATTTAGTACAAACCGTGGGCGCGATTGTTTATGCTGGCGGGCTTATGCCATGGCGCATCGCCACATCGATAAGTACCCGCCCATGAAAATCTTCCTTGTTTCACTGTTTGTTTTCTCGATTGCCTACGTCCATTTTCGCGGTAAAGTCAGGCACAAGATCACCCGTCAGCTGGGTGATCATTCGAGCTTCCTGGCCCCGGTCAACGTGTTCCTGTACCTGTTCTCCAAGCTGCCGGCCAAGCCTTACCTGCCGGTCGAATCGTTCCCCGAGCTCAAGCCGTTGCAGGACAACTGGCAAGAGATCCGCGCCGAGGCCCAGCAACTGCTGCACGTCGGCGAGATCAAGAGCTCGCAGAACTACGACGACGTCGGTTTCAACTCGTTCTTCAAGAGCGGCTGGAAGCGCTTCTACCTGAAGTGGTACGGCGAGAGCCACCCTTCGGCCATGAAGCTGTGCCCGCGCACCACCGAACTGCTGCAAGGCATCGGCACGGTCAAGGCGGCGATGTTCGCTACCCTGCCACCGGGCTCCAAGCTGGTCCGTCACCGCGACCCTTATGCCGGCTCGTACCGCTACCACCTGGGCCTGGACACGCCAAACGACGACGGCTGCTACATCTGCGTCGACGGCGAGAACTACGCCTGGCGCGACGGCGAGGGCGTGATGTTCGATGAGACCTACATCCACTACGCCTCGAACCAGACCGAGCACAACCGCATCATTCTGTTCTGCGACGTCGAGCGCCCGCTCAAGTACCGCTGGGCCACGGCGTTCAACCGCTGGTTCAGCAAGAATGTGATGGCTGCGGCGGCTGCGCCGAACGATGCCGGCGACAAGACCGGCGGTATCAACCGCCTGTTCACCCGCATCTACAAGGTCCGCGAACGCGGCAAGGCGCTGAAAAAGCGCAACCGTACCCGTTACTACCTGGAGAAATGGGCGGTGGTGGCGGCGTTGGTGCTGGTGTTCATCTATATCTGATAAGTCGCCATCGCGGGGCAAGCCCGCTCCTACAGGAGCGGCTCGCTCCGCGCTGGATCCCCTCCCAAAGTCCTGCCTTTCCCAGACCATCGACCAACGGCGCCCCGCCGGCAAAAAAACTAGCTTCACTGTTCTAGTTGCCAACCACACCAAGGTGAAGACAATGAGCATGATGGACTGGGATACCTACCGTAATCAGTTGATGGCCGGCATCGGCGATCTCAAGCAACTCTCTCCCGACACGGTCAACGGTTACCTGACCGCCAGCGGTGCCGGGGCCAAGACCAACCACCTGGACGCCAAGACCCGCGAGCTGATCTCCCTGGCGGTGGCGGTCACCACCCGTTGTGACGGCTGCATCGCCGTGCACTCGGCCCAGGCGGTCAAGCACGGCGCGACCCGCGAGGAAATCGCCGAAGCCCTGGGCGTGGCCGTGGCGATGAACGCCGGGGCGGCACTGGTGTATTCGGCACGGGCCATGGATGCCGTGGGCAAGGCCGGGCAGTAACCACCCCACAAGTGAGTGCGCGGCAAGCGCCGCGCCTCACCCACTTCCTGGCGTTTTCGCATAAGCTAGCGGGCGAACCGTTTTCAGGAACCTCCATGATCCACATCCGCCCCATGACCGCCGCTGACTTCGAGCTTTTCTGGCCGACCTTCCAGGCCATTGTCAGCGCCCGCGAAACCTATGCCTTCGACCCGGCCATGAGCCAGGAGCAAGCCCGTCAGCTGTGGCTGGAAACGCCGCTGCAGACCCTGGTGGCCGAAGAGGATGGCGTGCTGCTGGGCTCCTACTTCCTCAAGGCCAATGCCGCCGGCCCCGGCAACCATGTCAGCAATTGCGGCTACATGGTCTGCGACGCCGCCCGTGGGCGCGGCGTGGCGCGGTTGATGTGCGAACACTCGCAGCGTCTGGCGCGGGAGCTGGGGTTTCTGGCCATGCAGTTCAACTCGGTGGTGTCGAGCAACGAGGTGGCGCTGGCCTTGTGGCAAAAGCTCGGCTTTGCGGTGGTCGGGCGCTTGCCCAACGCCTTTCGCCACGCACGCCTGGGCCTGGTCGACAGCCTGGTGATGTACAAGTGGCTGGAAGAGCCCAAGCAGCCGATGCTGATCGGGCGCAAGAACATCGAGGCGGTGGTTTCACGCAAGCGCGGGCGTTGAATCTGTATTGACTGTGCTGACCCGCGACGCTTCGCAAGTCATTGACTGCAAAGACGTTCAATGTTCAGATGCGCGCCAGTTTCAGGTGTCCTGCGCCGCCGTGCGCAGGGTGAAACGGGAAGCCGGTGCGTCATGCCAATGACTAGTCCGGCGCTGCCCCCGCAACGGTAAGCGAGCGAAGCCTTCGAAACACCACTGTGCCACGGCATGGGAAGGTGAAGGCCTTCACGACCCTCGCAAGCCCGGAGACCGGCCTGAAGCTTTTGTTTGGCAACCCCGCGGTGGGCGGGCGCAGGCCGGTTGGCGTTCGCCTGCGCGCGCGCCTTGCCTCCATGCGTTGTTCCCTCCGGGATTCATTCATTCCTGTTGACTGTGGAACGACATGTCCCGTAATTCCAAGCTTCACACCCTGGCGGCCAATGCTCTGGCCCCTTGCCTGGCTTTCGCTGTGCCGGCTTTCGCCGATGACAGCAGCCCCTCTGCCCTGGCTCTGCCCTCGACGGCCATCACCAGCAACAGCGACAACGAAACCGTCAGCCTGGCCACCCCGCTGCCGGCCGGTTCGCGCCTGAACCTCAGCGCCATGGACACCCCGGCCAGCACCAGCAGCCTCAGCAGCGAAGTCATCGAAGGGCGCAACAACCTCACCGTGCAGGACGCCGTGACCCGCTCGCCGGGGATCACCTCGGTGGGCACGCCAGGCAACGGCAACACTGCCCTGTCGGCCCGCGGCTTCAGCGGCCATGGTTCGGTGATGACCCTGTTCGACGGCTCGCGCATGTACACCGGTGCCGGTACCCAGAGCTTCCCGGTCGACCCGTGGATGGTCGAACGCATCGACGTGATCCGTGGCCCGGCCTCGGTGCTGTACGGCGAAGGCGCCACTGGCGCTGTGATCAACGTGATCCCGAAAAAGCCGTTTGCCGGCGAGATCCGCAACCACCTGCGCCTGGGCTACGGCTCCTACGACCGCCAGCAACTGGGCCTGGACAGCGGCGGTTCGCTGAGCGAGCGGCTGAGCTACCGGGTGACCCTCAACCGTCAGGAGAGCAACGGCTGGATCGACCGCGGTGACTCGAAGAACCTGGCCATGAGCGCCGCCCTGCGTTTCGATGCCAGCGACGACCTGAGCTTCACCCTCGCCCACGAGCGCGGCGACGCCGACCCGATGAACTACTTCGGCACGCCGCTGATCGACGGCCATTACCGCGACAGCCTGCGCAAGAAGAACTACAACCTCAAGGATTCGGCCCAGCACTACCACGACGAGTGGACCCGCCTTAATACCGACTGGACCATCAGCGACTCGATCAGCGCCAGCAACCAGCTGTACTACATCAAGAGCCGCCGGCACTGGCGCAACGCCGAAGACTACACCTGGAACAGCGACGTCGGCCAACTGGAGCGCGGCAGCTACCTGGAAATCAAGCACGACCAGGAACAGATCGGTGACCGCCAGAGCTTCACCTTCGACCATTCGCTGTTTGGCCTTGCCAGCAAGACCGTGGTCGGCGCCGAGTACAACCGCATCCGCTTCGGCATCGACAGCAACTCGCCGTACAACGACATCGGCGGCGACTTCATCGACCCGTGGAGCCCGGCGCCCGGTTACTTTCACAGTAAAGACCCGACCCGCCCGCAAACCGACAGCACCACCCGCACCTTTGCGTTGTTCGCCGAGAACCGCACCCAACTGTCCGAGCGCTGGTCGCTGGTCACCGGCATCCGCCGCGACAACAACCACATCGACCGCAACAACCTGGTCAACGACACCCGCACCGACCGCAGCCTCAACGGCGGCAACTGGCGCGCCGGGCTGGTGTTCGCGGTCAATGACGCGCTGAGCCTGTACGGCCAGTACTCCACCAGCGAGGATGGTGTCAGCGACCTGGTCACCCTCAGCCCGACCCAGCAAAAATTCGACCTGACTGAAGCCAAGCAGACCGAGTTCGGCCTCAAGCAGCTGTTCTGGGACGGCCGCGGCGAATGGACCCTGGCGGCCTATCACATCGTCAAGAAGAAGCTGCTGGTCGACAACCCCGACACCCACCAGAAGGAACAGGCCGGCCAGCAGACTTCCAATGGCCTGGAAGCGACCCTGGAGTTGGCCCTGGCCAACCAGTGGCATGTCTCGGCCAACGCCTCGGTGGTGCGCGCCAAGTACGACGATTTCGACCAGACGGTGAATGGCCAAACCGTTTCCCGTGCCGGCAATCGGCCGAGCAACGTGCCACGGCGTACCGCCAACCTGTGGGTGAACAAAGGCTTGCGCCATGGCGTGGATGCCGGCATGGGCCTGCGTTATGTCGATGAGCGCTATGCCAACACCGCCAACAGCCAGAGCGTGCCGGGCTTTACCGTGGTCGATGCCAACCTCGGCTGGCAGGTACTGCCGGACGTGCGCCTGGGCTTGCAGTTGAACAACCTGCTGGACCGGCGTTATGCGGCCACTGCGCATAGCGGTGAGCAGTGGATCATGGGTGAGCCACGGTCGTATTTTGCGACGGTGGATTACACGTTCTGAGGCGGGGCCATCGCGCGTAAACCCAACCTTGGCAGCTGCTGTATACTGACGGGCTCTTGGGCCCCGACCAGGACACCCTGGCGCTGATGGTCGAGTGGCCAATGACGCAGGCTAAGCCCACTCTTCGCTTATCGGGAGCGCCAAGGATGCTGCCAAGTTCCACCTCCACCTCTACGTCTGCCCAGGTTGCCCGCCTGCGCGGCAAGGTCGGTCTGTATTTTGTCGCCGCGCTGTCGGTGCTGGCCGGCATGACCGACGCCATCGGCTTCATGGCCACCGGCGATTTCGTTTCGTTCATGAGCGGCAACACCACACGCCTGGCGGTTTCGCTGGGCGCAGGCGAACTCGCGCCGATCCTGCGCATCGGCGCGGTGTTGCTGGCGTTTGTGCTGGGTAACGCGCTGGGCGTGGTGATCGCGCGCCTGAGCGGCCGCCGCCCGTGCCCGTTGCTGCTGATCATCGCCGCGCTGCTGGCCCTGGCGGCGGTGCTGCCCAGCGCACTGCAACTGCCGGCACTGGTGTCGGCGGTCACCGCCATGGGCATGATCAACGCTGTGGTCGAGGAAGTGAACGGCCTGCCGATCGGCCTGACCTACGTCACCGGCGCCCTCTCGCGCTTTGGCCGGGGCCTGGGCCGGGCGCTGCTGGGCGAGCGCCGGCAAGGCTGGCGGGTGCAGCTGATTCCCTGGACCGGGATGTTCGTCGGCGCCGTACTCGGGGTGCTGCTGGAGCAGGCCTTCGATCTGGCCGCCCTGCTGTTCAGCGCTCTGCTGGCCGCCGCGCTGGGCGTGATCTCGCTGAAGATCCCGCGGCGCTGGCAGCTCAGGTACATGCCGCGCTAGACAGCGCTACAGGCAGGTAGCCAGGGCCGCCATACGGCGCAGAGCGACGTTGTCGTTGTGCTTGGCGTAGTAGCTCACGGCGGTGCTGGCGCCCAGGGACTTGATGTCGGCAAAGGACTCCGCCTCGCGGGTGTAGACGGTGAAGCCGCCTTGTTTGGCAGGCTCAAGGTAGCCGCTGGCATCGACGCCGAACACTGCTTCTTCCTGCCAGCCGAACTGGATGCACTGGGCAACCACATCCGCCGACTTGCTCGAAGTGAACGCCTTGGTCGGCGCCTGTCCGCGCGCCGCCTCCATGGCCGAAGACGCACACCCGGCCAACAACGCTGCAGCGACCATCGCCATTACTACCCGCATGACTCATCCTCGTCAGAAAAAAGACGTGACTGTAGCATTGCCCGGGCGTCAAAGAGACAACCCGGATGCATAAAGCACCGGTTTCACCTGCCAAGGAAGCGCATCATCAGAATCCTCGCCTGCCTGCTGCTCAGCAGCACCCTCGCCCTCTGCGCTTGCGGCTCGATCATGGGCCGGGGTTCGGGCTACTACTCCGAGCGCCCATCCGATGGTGCCTTCATGGGCAGCCGCTCGAATGTCGCCATGCTCTTTGCCCCGACCTACCTGCAGTACTGCTGGCCCACGTTGGTGTGCCCGGCCGCCTTTATCGTTTCGCTGCCGGTGGACCTGACCCTGGACGTGGTGCTGCTGCCCTACGACATTGCCCGGCGCTGACTCGACGCGCACTCACAGCGTGGCAACGATGAAGGTGCGCTTGAACGGGAACAGCGTGCGGCCGTCGTCCTCCTGCGGGTAGTGCGCGTGCAACAGCTTCAGGTACTTGTCGAGAAAGGCTTGGCGCTCGGTATCGTCCAAGGCGGTGAGCACCGGGCGCAGGGCCGAAACCTTGACCCAGTCGAAGATCGGCGAGTTGCCCTCGACCACCTGCAGGTGCTCGGTTTCCCAAATATCCAGCTCGCGGGTCAGCGGCGCCAACAGACGATAGTAACTGTCCAGCGCCAGCACATTGCGCGAAGCCATGAACTTGCGCAGCTCCAGCGTCCCTAATGGCCGGCCGCTGGGCCCGGGCTCGCTGAGGGCGCGCAGCATCAGCTGGTACCAGGGCGCGTCGCGCCAGTTGGGCATGTGCACGGCCAGGCAGCCGCCCTCCTGCAATTGCCCGAGCAGACGCGGCAGCAGGCTTTCGTGGTCTTCGATAAAGTGCAGCACGGCGGCGGCGAACAGCAGGTTGGCCGGCTTTTGCGCCTGCCACTGGCTGACATCGACATGCAGCCAGTTGACGCTGATCGGTAGGGCCAGCGCCTCCTGGAGCATCTCTACCGAACTGTCGATGCCGAACAGCTCGGCCCGTGGCCAGCGCTCGGCGAGCAGGCGCGTGGCGATGCCGGTGCCGCAGCCCAGGTCATAGATGCAGTCGGGCGATTCCAGCTGCAGGTGGTCAAGCAACTCCAGCACCGGGCGTTCGCGCAGGCGGGCAAATTGCAGGTAGCCTTTCGGGTCCCAGGCACTGTTGGCGCTGGGTGGGGTGATGCGTTTACGCTGTTCGAGCATGACGGTGGTCCTCTAGCTCCGTGCGATCAATCCTGTCGTCCAATGACATTCAATACTCTGAGTACCAGGGCAAGCCCTCGACGGGTGTGCGGGTCTCTTAGCAGCAACAGCAGGCCATACAGGCTGGGGGGGGTGGGTTCATTGCGGGTTTGCGCCGAGGCCATGCGCAGCGCATTGCCCAGGTTCCAGCTCAGGGCCGTGGCCTCCTCGAACAGCCCCGCGAGTTTTTCGATCATCGCCGCATCCAGCAAGTCAACGAGGTCGGCGCTCAGCGACAGCAGGTCGACCACGTTGTCCAGACGGCCGCTGTCGAGCAGCGGTTGCAGTTTGCGCAGCAAAGCCTCCAGGCCCGCATTGCCGGTGATTACCGCGGGTGAATCGGTTGCATCCATGGGTGTCAGCTCCTCCCGTGATCGGGTCAAAGCATGCCTCGGGCCACGGCCCAGTACAGGCCGCGGTTGAAACCATTGCGCAGCAGGCTACCGAGCTTGGTCGGCGGTGTCGGCAGAACATCGTGGCGGTAGTCGTAGCACAGCGGCATGCCGGCCCCCAGGCCCATCTGCGCCGCGGCCTGAACCTTGCCGTCGTACACCGCGCAGGTGCTGCCCAGGCGGATTTCACCGGCAATATTGTTGGCAATCACCGGTGCCTGGTTGTGACAGGCACCGCCGGCCTTGCTGATCGGCAGGTCAACGCTGTCGCCGATCACATAGACGCCCTGCAGGCCATAGACCTGCAGGGTTTCATGGTTGGTCGGCAACCAGCCTTCGTTGTTCGGCGCAGTCGAGGCGCCGCTTTGCAGCACCGCGTCGACGGCGCGGATCGGCGGCGTGGCCATGAGGATGTCGAACGGCTGGGCGTCGCCCTCTTCGGAGTAGGCGATGCGTTGCTCGGGGTCAACCCTGCTCAGGGTGAAACCGCGCTGGAAGCGGATGTTCTTCTGCTCGAAAATGCTCGGCAGAATCTCACCGGTGGGCCGCTGCAAAAACAGGCAATTGCGCAACAGCTGCGCGGTGGTCGGGTAGGTGTAGATGATCTCGACCTTGTCACGCACCCCGCGCTGGCGCAGGTAGTCGTCGAGCATCAGGGTGGTTTCCACCGGGGCGATGCCGCATTGGTGCGGGACGTTGGGGGTTTGCGGAAAGGACACGGTGATGAAAATACGCCCCTTCTCGATGCTCGCCAGGCGCCGTGCCAGCTGTCGCGCCGGCTCGTACTGGTAGAAATGATCGCCCGCCTGTTGCAGGCCCTCTATGCGCTCCGGAGCCGGCACGCAGCCGGTGGCGATCACCAGAAAGTCATAGCCGTAGCGCTTGCCCGAACGGGTGTGCAGGGTTTGCGCGGCGAAGTCGAAGCGAGTGACTTCCTGCACCTGGAAGTCGATTTCCGGGCGCAGCAAAGAGCGCTGCGGGCGCTTTAACTCGTTTTCGAAGAACTGGTTGAAGGCCACGTACATGAACGCGGGCTTGTAGTAGTGATCGGCACAGTTGGACAGCAGGGTCACGCGCACCTGCTCGCGGAGCACTTCCGGATAGAGCTTGCTCACCAGTTGATTGGCCAGCATCGTACCGCCGACGCCGCCGCCCACAATGACAATATGCTTGGCCATTGAGTCGCATCCTTGCCGTGGATCCAATACGCATGGTTAAAGCACTGGCGACAATAAGCAAATACTCCTTGGCTATAAGTATTAATCCATTGGCTCAAGAAGTGGGAGCGGGCTTGCCCCGGATGCAGGGCAACGCCTCGCCAACCAGACCGTGCTTTACAGCGCCAGGAATGCGACCATCGCCCCACACCGCAAGGATTAGCGCAATCACCATGCACGTCTCCCGCACCACTTTGATCATCCGCCGCATCGGCGCCTGGCTGCTCGATACCCTGCTCGCCCTCGGCGCCTGGTTCGCGCTGGCCCTGCTAGGCTTTGGCCACGGCGAGGACGGCATGCTGCTGATGCAACTGCTGTACTTCCCGCTATTTGAATACCTGATGCGCGGGCAAACCCCCGCCAAGCTGCTGTTCGGGCTGAGCGTGATCAACCGCGCCGGTCAGCCGCCGAGCTTGTTGCAAGCGCTGGTACGCGGCATCACCCGGCCGTTCGAGGCCGCCTTCGGCTTGATCGTGGTGTGGCTGTGCGCCGAGTCGCGTCACTGCCAACGGCCCGGCGACTGGCTGGCGCGCACCTATGTGATGGACACCCGCGACCTCAAGGTGCTGCGCCAGCAGGCAGGCACCGGCTAGCTTACAAACCCTCGTCGGCATCCTCATCTTCTTCGACTGCACGCTTGTTGGCCATGCCGTTCATCAGCCCTATCACCCCCGCCACGTAAAGCCCGGCCAGGCACATGATCACCGATGCCTCGACGCCGAAAATCATCTGCGAGATACCCGCCATCACCAACACCAGCAAGCCGCCGAATACGTTGGTGTCGACGTTGTGGTGATTGAGCAGGAACGTACCCAGCAAAGACAGGGCCACCAGGCTGAAACAGGTGGCGATGTAGGAGTAGGCTTTGAAATCCCAGATCAGAAAGACATTGATCTTGGAGGTGTAGTCGATGATGTAGCCGATCAGCGTGATGCAGCCAATAAACCCGAGCGCCACGGCGGTGCTCTTCCAGTTGCTGGTGTTCTGGTCCAAAACGTTCTTCCCTGAATGATAAAAAGCGGCGGCAACTCTACCACCAATCCCCCGCAGTGCCGCGCCCGCTGCAGCACATCAACAAAATCGCGCTGAATTTCTGCCAGACTTGCAGCCTTCACGTCTCAGGATGACTGCATGAATCACGAACTGCTCTGGGTCCTCGGCCTGCTGTTTACCGCCGTGGCCCTGTTCATCGCCAACCGGCCACGCATGGACGTGGTCGCCCTGCTGGTGATCGTCGCCCTGCCGCTGCTGGGCATCATCAGCGTGCAGGAAGCCCTGGCCGGTTTCAGCGACCCCAACGTGGTGCTGATCGCCGCCCTGTTCGTGATCGGCGAAGGCCTGGTGCGCACCGGCATCGCCTACCGCATCGGCGAGTGGATGGCCGACCGCGCCGGTAACAGCGAGGCGCGGCTGATCGTGTTGCTGATGGTCTGCGTGGCCGGGCTGGGTTCGGTGATGAGCTCCACCGGGGTGGTGGCGATCTTCATTCCGGTGGTGCTGAGCATCGCCGCGCGCATGCAGGTCGCGCCCAGCCGCCTGATGATGCCGCTGGCCTTCGCCGGGCTGATCAGCGGCATGCTCAGCCTGGTGGCAACCCCGCCCAACGTGGTGGTGCACAGCGAACTGGTGCGCCATGGCGAAAGCGGCTTCAGCTTCTTCAGCTTTACCCCGTTCGGCCTGGTGGTGCTGTTGCTCGGCGTCGGCTACATGCTGCTGACCCGCCACTGGCTCGGCGGCGAAGTGCGCAAGGACGGCAGCGCGCAAACCCGCCGCACCCTGCTCGACCTGATCATCGACTACAAACTCGCCGGCCGCGAACGCCGCCTGCGCGTGCGCCCCGGCTCGCCACTGATTGGCCACAGCCTGAGCGAATTGAAACTGCGCACCGAACACGGCGCCAGCGTGGTGGGCATCGAGCGCCAGCACAAGTTCACCACCCGCGTGCTCAGCCCCGATTCGAGCACCACGGTGCACGAAGGCGACGTGCTGCTGCTTGACCTGTTCGCGCCCAAGGACGACCTGCGCAGCCTGTGCCAGAGCATGCAACTGGAGCCGTTGCACTTCAAGGCGGCCTACTTCATTGACCAGTCCCAGGAAGTGGGCATGGCCGAAGTGGCGGTGCCGCCGGGTTCGCAACTGATCGGCAAGAGCCTGCTGGAACTGACCTTTCGCAGCCGTTGGGGCCTTAACGTGGTGGGCCTGCGCCGCGACCAGAACGCCATTGAAGAGCAACTGGTGGAAGAAAAGCTCAAGCTTGGCGACACCCTGCTGGTGATCGGCACCTGGAAAGCCATTCGCCAGTTGCAGACCCAGCCACGGGACTTCCTGGTGCTGAGCCTGCCGGCAGAAATCGACAATGTCGCGCCGGCCGGAAGCCGCGCGCCCTACGCGTTGATCAGCCTGGCGGTGATGGTCGGGCTGATGGTCAGCGGCGTGGTGCCCAACGTGATTGCCGCGCTGATCGGCTGCCTGCTGATGGGCGCCGGGCGCTGCATCGACATGAACAGCGCCTATCGGGCCATCCACTGGCAAAGCCTGGTGCTGATCGTCGGCATGCTGCCGTTCGCCCTGGCCCTGCAGAAAACCGGCGGCATCGCCCTGGCCGTGCATGGCCTGGTGCAGATGCTCGGCAGTGCCGGGCCCTACGTGATTCTGGCCAGCCTGTTCGCCATCACCGCGATCATCGGCCTGTTCATCTCCAACACCGCCACCGCCGTGCTGATGGCCCCGGTGGCGGTGACCACCGCCGAGCAACTGGGCGCCTCGCCCTACCCCTTCGCGATGATCGTCGCCCTGGCCGCCTCGGCGGCGTTCATGACCCCGGTGTCGTCGCCGGTCAACACCCTGGTGCTCGGCCCCGGCCAGTACCGCTTCGGCGACTTCGTCAAAATTGGCGTGCCCTTCACCCTGCTGGTGATGGTGGTCAGCGTGATCATGGTGCCGTGGATTTTTGCCCTGTAGCGGCGCTGAGCTTTTGCTGCTTGAGGGTTTCGGCGGCCTGGCGCCAGTCCTGGGCCCAACCGTCGAGAACCACTTTGAGGTTGTCGGCGGTCATCACCTGATCGTCGTTTTCCAGCGGCAAACCGGTGCCCTTGCGTACCACTTCGGCGACTACCGCGCGGCTGCCGCCATCGAGGAACGCCGCTTCGGTGGCGATCACGCTGTCCAGATCGCGAATGCCCACGGCACTGCTGACCCCTGCCGCGACCAGGGTCACCGGCAGGTATTCATAGTAATGCAGCGCCTGGGTATGGGCGCCCACCGAGGTGATCGCCGGGCGGATGATCAAGGTGTGCGGACCGGGCTCCGAGACCAGGTTCAGGACCTTGCCCAGCTCACGCTTGAGCGCTGCGTCGTAATAACGGGTGACCGCCGTCAGGGTGGTCGCGGGGATGCGTTTGCTGGCTTGCGGCTTGGGGTAGAACTGGCTCGGCGCAATGTACACCTGGCTGTAGCGTTCCATGCGCAGCTTGGGGCTGACCCAGCGCAGCACCGACTCACCGGAAGCGGTCTTGTGTTCGCTCAACTGGTCGTAGTGGCGCAAAAAGCCCGAGTACTCCTTGGGGCTGACCTTGTTCTGGCTGCAGCCGGCCAGCAGCAGCGCGGCACTCAGCAGCGGCACGATCAATTGTTTGCGCATGCTCAACCTCCAAAGCCGTCGTTGGCCGGGGTCGGCGTGCTGGTCGAACGGTCGACGTGCAGCTCGCCCTGGCTCATGATCCAGTGCACCAGTTCAACCAGGGGGATCTTGTAGCTGTACTCCATCCACTGGCTGCTGGTCGGGCTGTAACGCTCGAAGTAGTGGCTGAGCACCATGTGCCTGCCATCGCTGGACAAGCCCAGGCGCGAGTCCTGGTAGCTGAGCAGCGCATTGCGCCACATTTCCTGGGTGCGCAGGTCGAGGGTCAGTGACTGGCTGCTGTCGAAGCCGCCGATCGGGTGTGTAGCCGGCATGGAGAACTCCCTGGTTTGAACTGGCCACAGAGTGCCCGCGCGCTTTTGCAGGCTGATGTCCCGTTTGTGTCGCGATTGCACGAATGTTGCGAGATTGAAATAAATGACCGGCAGCGCAGAATGGTTTTAGATACGCACTTTTTCCGCCCATGGACCAACACGTGAGCAGACTGCTGATTGTCGATGACGACATGGAAATTTGCGCCCTGCTGAAGAAGTTCTTTCTTCGCCACGGCTATGACGTCGACCTGGCTGGCAATGGCGAGGCCATGTGGGCCGCCATCGAGCACAATCGCCCGGACATCATCATCCTCGACCTGATGCTGCCCGGCGAAGGCGGCCTGAGCCTGTGCCAGAAGCTGCGCGCCAACACCGGCATCCCGATCATCATGCTCACCGCCATGGACGAACTCAGCGACCGTATCGTCGGCCTGGAGCTGGGCGCCGACGACTACCTGGGCAAACCTTTCGATGCCCGCGAACTGCTCGCCCGCCTGCGCGCGGTGCAGCGCCGGGCCGGCGAACAGTTGCGGCCGAACCAGGAAGAAACCCGCCCGCTGATCCATTTCGACGACTGGCAACTGGACGTCACCCGGCGCGAACTGCGCACCCCTGAAGGGGTGATGGTGCCGCTGTCGGCCGGTGAGTTCGACCTGCTGCTGGTGTTTCTTGAACACCCGCAGCGCATCCTCACCCGCGAGCAGCTGATTGACCTGGCCCGCGGCCAGGGCCATGAAGCCTTCGACCGCAGCATCGATGTGCAGGTCAGCCGCCTGCGGCGCAAGATCGAGCCCGACAGCAAGCGCCCGGAACTGATCCGCACCGTGCGCAACGGCGGTTACCTGTTCAGCGCCAAGGTCAGTCGCTCATGATTCGCCTCGACCTGCGCCGCGACAGCATCAGCCGGCGCATTGCCCTGACCATCATCGCGGCAATGCTGACCTCGGTGGCGCTCAATGTGCTGTTCGTCCAGCTGGCCGGGGTCTGGGCGCGGCCGCCGCTGACCCAGACCGGCCTGCTCGAACAGATCGCCGTCACCACCCGCACCCTCGAAGCCGCGCCGCCAGAACTGCGCCCGATGCTCGCCGGCGCAGCCAGCAACCCGCTGCTGGAGGTGCAGTGGAGCCGCCAGCGCGCCGACCTGCAACTGCCCGGCCCCGGTGCCCGGATTACCCTCGAAGAGGCCCCACCGCTGCAGCGCCTGCTGGCCGACAGCCCGCGACACCTTGAGGGCTTCCAGCCCAGCGACTGGCCGGCAGACAGCCCCGATGCCCATTACAAACTGGTCATGCAGATCAACGACGGCAGCTGGCTGGCCTTCACCCCGCCGTACCGCAGTTGGGGCCTGAGTTCGGCCATGCGCTTTACCATCATCGGCGTGCTGGCCCTGGTTGCCGCGCTGCTGGTGGCCTGGGTCGGCACCCGTCAACTGGCCGGGCCGCTGCAGCGCTTCGCCCGTGCGGCGCGGCGTTTTGGCAGTGATTTTCGCGCGCCGCCGATCAGCCTTGAAGGCCCGCATGAATGGCGCCAGGCGATCACCGCCTTCAACACCATGCAGGCGCAGATCCAGCACTTCGTGGCCGAACGCACGCAGATGCTCGCCGCCATCTCCCATGACCTGCGTGCCCCCTTGACGCGCATGCGCCTGCGCGGCGAATTCATCGACGACCCGGAACAACAACGCAAGCTGTTCCGTGACGTTGATGAAATGCAGAGCATGATTACCGCCGCGCTGGGCTTCTTCCGCGATGAGACCCGACTGGAAGAAACCACCCCGTTCGACCTTGCCGAGCTGCTGCAAACCCTGGTTGACGACTACCGCGACCAGCAGATCAATGTGGCCTTCGAAGGCCCGGCCAATCTGGTGTTCCACGGTCGGCCGCTGGGCTTGAAACGCGCCGTGACCAACCTGCTGGAAAATGCCCTGAAGTATGCCTGCGAGCCCGAGGTGCAGTTGAGCAGCAGCGCCCACGCCATCGTCATCGAAATCCGTGACCGCGGCCCGGGGATTGCCGAAGCGTCGCTGGAGCAGGTATTCATGCCGTTCTTTCGCCTGGAGTCCTCGCGCAACCGCGATACCGGTGGCGTCGGCCTGGGGCTGTCATCGGCGCGCTCAGCGGTACGTGAACAAGGCGGCGAGCTGCTGCTACGCAACCGCCAGGGCGGCGGCCTGGTGGCGCGAATCGAGTTGCCGCGATGATCAAATGGCGCCCGCCTCGGCCGCAATGGCGTCACCTGGCCCTGCTCCTGTACCTGCTGAGCCTGGTGCTGCCGGCGGTGTACAGCGAAGACCACAACTGGTTGCACGAGGTCTACAGCAACGATGTCAATTCCGGCTTCCATGCCCTGATTCTGGGCTTGCCGGCGATGCTCTACGGCTACCCCGCGTGGCTGGCGAACCCGTTTTTTCTGGCCGCCTACCGCAGCCGCAGCGGTCTACGCAGCCTGATCTACGCCCTGCTCGCCTTACTCGCGGGGTTGTCGGTGCAGTGGCAACTGATCACCTGGCAGGATGAAGAAGGCAAGTTTGTCGTGACCGGATTTACCTGGGGGTACTACCTGTGGCTGATGTCGTTTGCTTGGCTGGGTGTGTGCGCTGTCAGGCGAATGACGGCTCCCCGCCTCACCCCTGAAAACTCCGCCGCTTCTGTGTGAGCGGTTGTAGTCCAGGCTCAACATCCCTCCGTGAATGAAGAAGCCCGCAATATGCGGGCTTTTTTTCAGCGGTGTTTGTGCTTTCGCTTGTGTTTGTGTTTATGCCCACCGGAATCATGTCGGTCGTCGTCGGCGATGTTGTTGCCCAGGGCGCCACCCGCCGCACCGCCCAGGCCGGCGCCGATGGTCGAGCCAGTGCGCCCGCCCAACTGGTTGCCGATCACCGAGCCTCCGGCCGAACCCAGGCCGCCGCCAATTGCAGCTTCGGTGCGGTTGCCCTTGCGGGCGCCGACGGCGCTACCAGCTGCACCGCCAACACCGGCGCCAATGGCGGCGCCGGTGCTGCCGCCCAGTTGTTGACCGACTACGTTACCCAAGACCCCGCCCAGGCCACCGCCAACGGCAGCGGTACCGTCCCCGGCGGCCATGGCGCCCTGGGAGAGCAGGATACCCAGCGTCAATGCAGGTAATGAGATACGCATATTGTTAGCCTCAGGAAATTCGGGGGTTAAAGGAACAGCAGGGGCGATCAGTCGTCATCATCGTCGTCACGGTCGCGACGGCGGTCATGATCGTAGTTGCGGTAGCGGTCATCATCGCGGTAGCGCTTGTCGTACTTGCGATGGTCGTGGTCGTCGCGGTCGTCCCAGTCACGGGAGTAACGATGGTCACGGTCGCCACGGCGGTAATCGTCGCGGTCGTAATCGTGGTAGTAGCAGCCGGAGGCGGCCAGTACGCTGGTGATCACGGCGATTTGCGTCAGCTGTTTCAGCACTGAGGGTCCTTGATCCGCAGAGCGGTAGGGAAGGTATAAACTAAGACTGCATTTGCGGGATTTTGTTTCCGTATGTGCTTTGTAATTTTCGGCAACAAAAAAGGCCCACCGAGGTGGGCCAAAGGTTCTTGAAGGGAGGACCCTCAGGGTAAAGCCCACACGGTTAAGCCGTCGTTAAGCCTGGGCAGGGTCTGGCGGCGCAACCAGGAGGATGCCGATATCGATACCGTTGGCGGTTAGCAACCGCGAAGTTGACAGACGCCCGTGCCTAGGCCAAGTTGGCCGCCTTCAAGCCTGACCTCGGTCGGGCTTTGGTTTTTTCGGGCAGGGATGTCGATCGATCGTGAAGTTTCTCAAGAAAGCCGTGTGGTTTGTCCTGTGTGTTACCTCTGGCATTGTCATGGGCACCGGGTTGTTTCAGTTCGTCGGACCTGGCGGCAACACCGACCTGGGCGCGATGCTGGTGATGATTGCGTTTTTCATGGGCTATTTTCTGCGCCCGCAACGACCACGGCAGCCGGTGCGATAAAGCATGGACTGGAAAACCCTGGAAAGCAGCCTGGTCGACTCGGCACGGGCAACCCTCGAGGCGCTGCTCGACGAAGGTGTCGGGCCACTGTATGGCGCCGCCTTTCATGCCAGCTACCGGGAAGAGGAACGGGTCATCGACTTGCCGTCGTTTGCCGCCAACAGCCCGGCGGCGCTGGAGGAAGATCATCCCCGGCGCAAGGATGAAGGCTTCTGGGGCGTGCGCTGGAATCCGCCGGACTGGCGCTGGGACTGGCTGCTGGACGATTACGCCAACCCCGCCCTCAGCGCCCTTGAAGCGCCATTGCAGACCTATGCCAATCGCGCCGGGCCGGGAGCCTGGGCAACGGCCGAGCAGCGCTTTCTGAAGACGGTAGCCCGCGCCGCCAAGGCCCTCAACCGCATTTACGCCAAAGATCCACGGGTAGCCAAGGACTTCATCGTGTTTTTCCATGATGAGTACGGCGGGCCGCAGCTTGCGGCCAAGAGCCTGTCGCCACGCCAGTTTCTGCACCATTTTCCCGAACAGGACGCCACCGAACAGGAGCGTCGTCGCGTTGCCGCGCTGGCAGACGATCAGCAGGTGAGCTACTACCTGAGCTGCCTCACCCGTCCCCATCCGATTGACGGTGAAGAGGCCAGCCACTGGTTGATTGCCCGTGGCGCCGGTGCAACGGCTGCGCTGGTGCACATGCTGCACAAAGGCCCGGAGCACTGGCGCGCGGCGATGATTCTGGGCCTGGCCGGGGTGGCCGACACGTCGGCAATAGCGGCGCTGCGCCTGCAGGTGGTCAACGGCAAAGAGCCGAGCACACGCAGGTGGAGTGCCAACGCGCTGGGTTACCTGGGCGATTTTGACTGGTTGCTGGCGCAGGCCGCTGATGCACAACTGGCGAGTTTTTCGGTGGCCGGCTGCTGCGCCAACCTCAGGGCTTTTCGGGATCAGGGCGCGCAGGGGTTGGTACTGGATTACCGCCCCCTTGAAACCCTGCTGCAGCGTTATCCGCAGTGCGCAGCGGACGCCGAGGAGACGATCAAGCCGGGCTCCAGCTACTGCACCATCAGCAACAGCGATATCGAGGAAGCGGTGCGCGGCCTGGCGTCTGAGCATGTTGCCATCCGCCGCCATGGCGCCTGTGTGCTCGACAACCGCCGGCTGGGCAAGCGCAAGCTGGCACCCGCCTTGGCCGCACTGCAGCAATGCCTCAATGATCCCGACCCGCAGGTGGTCTACCTGGCCGGCTTGACCCTCGACTCGCTGCAACACTGATTTGAGCTGTGATCGGGCCCGCAGGGCTCGTGTCACTTGGCCCAGCGCCGCAACTCTGAAGGGGTGTAGTCATCGGTCTTGGCAGTAAACCCGACCCGCATCGGCGCCTTCTCTTCATTGCTCAAGCCACCGGCGTAGTAGCGCCCCGAGATCAGGTCGTACGAGGTTTCCAGCACGTTGTAGGTAAAGTCATGATCATAGTGCTGGATCGCATGCAGTTCGGCGCTGCGCCACAACTCGCCGCGGCTGTCGTACTGATCCACCTGGGCGATCTGCCAGCTGTCTTCGTCCACATAGAACCTGCGCTTGCTGTAGATATGCCGGGCACCGGGTTTGAGCGTGGCTTCGACCACCCACACCCGGTGCTTTTCATAGCGGGTATAGGCCGGGTTGATGTGGTTGGGCTTGACCAGTTCATCGAGCTTCACTGAGCGGCTGCCCAAACGATAGCTGTTGTAGGGAATGTACAGCTCCTGCTTGCCAATCAGCTTCCAGTCAAAGCGGTCCGGCGCGCCGTTGAAGCCATCGATATTGTCGGCAGTGATCAGGCCGTTGCTGTAGCGCGCGCTGTTGTCATAGGCCAGCATCGGCGCCCGCCGCACCCGGCGCTGGGCCGGCAGGTATTGCCAGGCGGCACGCGGCTCCACGACCTGGTCGACCGGCTCATGCACCAGCACGGTCTCACCGGCCAGACGCGCCGGCTCCAGTACCCGGCTCTTGAACATGAACAGCATGTTGGCATTGGGTTCAAGGCCGGTCACGGCTTCGGCGAAACTCACCAGCGACTGCGCACGGATGTAGCTGACCGCGCCGTTCTCGCGCACCAGGGCAATGCTGCTGAAGCGCTCGTAGCTGCCACCGCGCCAGCGGGTCATGTGGTTCCACATCACTTCCATGCCTTCGCTCGGCAGCAGGAACGGGATACCCCGGGCATAGTCGTGCAAGCCGTTGCCGCCGTCGGCCAGGGTGGTCTTGCCGGCGTTGGTGCGGCTGTCCGCGAGAATCGACGCTGGTAAACGGGCGCTGCGGTGGCTCGGGTACACCGGCATCTGGTAGCTGGCCGGATAACGCTTGAACATCGCCAATTGCCCGGGGCTCAGCGCTGCCTGGTACTGACTGAGGTTCTGCGCGGTGATGGTGAACAGCGGCTTTTCACTGGCGAAGGGATCACTGTAGCCGCCGTTGCCGTCGAGCGTACCGGCGCTTTTGTCGAGGCCGCCGGTCCAGGCCGGGATGCTGCCATCGGCATTGCCGGCGCGCTCCGAGCCCATGGGCGTGAGGGTCTTGTCCAGGGAGCCAAGGTCATTGCTCTTGGCCTGGGCCAGGGCGCTGACGCAGGTCAGGGCCAACAACAGGGGATGGATGCGCATTTTTATTGTTCTCCTTAGAAATCGACCTTGAAGCTGACCGAAGCAAAGTCGCGGTCATCAAGGGTGCTGTAGTCGTTGGAACCGAAGAAGCTGTTGTAGGCCAGCTCCACGCTGTAGTCGTTGAGGTAGTTGGCGGTAAGACTCAGGCCCAGGGCCTGCTGGCCTTCCTGGAACGGCCCGAGCGGGTCGTAGGAATAGCCCTCGACGTCATGGCGCCAGTTGACGGCCGGAATCAGGTTCACGCCGGGCAACACATCGCTGTACTCAAGGCTGGCACGCAGGCGATAGCCCCAGGACCAGTCGGTGGCAAAACCCTTGTCGGTGCAGTAGCGGTTGGTCACCCCGGAGGCCACACTGTTGCACGCGCTGCCATTGCGCGGCGCGCTGCGGCCAAAGGCGGCATTACGGCCCAGGCGCTCGTCGCCGAGGCCGTCGATATGCACCACGCCCACCTCGCCAAACAGGCTCAGGCGGGTGGCGCCCAGCACGTTGTCGATAGCCTGGGTCGCCGAGGTGGTCACCTGCCACACGCCTTTGCGCTCCCAGCCATCGAAGCGATCGCCAGCGCGATTGTTGAAGCCCTCAGGCAACTGCACCCAGGCGTTGCCGGGAGCACCGGAGACCACCGCCGTGGTGACATCCGGGGCGTTGTAACTCAGCGGCATGTTCGGCCGATAGCTGAGCTCGGCGGCCAGCGACACCCCGCTGTTGGGCTCGACGCCGTTGATGCTCAGCCCGTACAGGCGGATGTTCTCGGGGAAGGCCGCAGCATAGGAAGGCCCCTGCCCGCCCCCGGGAAAATTCCCTGGCAGCGAGGTGTTGCGCGCATCAAGGGTCAGGTACGGCAGGCGCGAGTGGTAGTTGATGAAGTACAGCGCCGCCTCGGCATCGTTGAGCGCCGGCAGCATCTGGCGCAGGGCGAAACCAAACTGGCCGCTGTCGGACGGCGACTCGTTGCCACGCGCGCTGGCATACAGACCGCTGGCCTGCATCTGTTGGTCGGTGAGCACCTGGCCCAGGTACAGCGGCCCGCAGCCCGGCTGGATCACATCGCTGCCGGCAAAGAAGGTGCCGCAACCGTCGAGCACGCTCGGGCGCCAGTTGTACTGGTAGAAGCCTTCAAGGTTGAGGGTGTCGGACACACCGAAGCTGAACGAAAGCATCTCCACCGGCAACTGGCCTTCCTTGATCTCGACCCCGGGGCGGTTGAAGGCGGTGATGTCCAGCGGGTTGATGACGTTGATGCCGTTCTGGATCAACAGCGCCTCGCCCCACGACAGCACCTGTTTGCCGAGCTTGAAACTCAGTGGGTGGCCAGCCACTTCCAGGTCCTTCCACAGGTAGGCGTCGAGCACCTCCAGGCCCTGGAACTTGGCCAGGTCATCCCAGCCACTGTCGTCGAAATCCTTGAAGCGCCCGTCGCGGGCTTCATAGGCATGGTCGTACCAATACTTCAGGCGCAGGAAGGCGCCCTGCCCCTGGCCGTCGAGACTGAAATCGGTCAGGCCCTTGAAGGTCTGCGAGATCGGATCGCCCTGCTTGAAGTTCAGGCGATTGTCGTCGGCACTTACGCCCGCGCCATCGGCATTCACGCCCTGGGCCTGCAAGGCATTGGCGCGGGTCATCAGGTGCCGGTCGGGGCTCTGGGTCGACCAACTGCTGCCCAGGCTCAAGGTGCTGCGGGTGGTGAAACTCCAGTCTTCGTTGAGATCGAAACTGGCGGCCTGGGCCGGCACTGCGCAGGCCGCCAGCAGGCTCAACAGCAGGGGTGATGGAGTTGAGCTTGTTGTTGTCATTATCGAGCTCCTATAGGGATCAAGCTCGATCAAGATGCCCAAGCGCCCGCCGCCACACGCAAGCGGCGCACGACAAAAAACGATCATCTGGGCGTTGTGAAATGTGCCGCTAGGCCGGCTGCAAGCCGCTCAGGCGAAACTGCTTGGGGGTGACCCCGAACTGCTTGCGAAAGGCACGAATGAAATTGCTCGGCTGGCGATAGCCAAGCCGTTGGGCAATCCGCTCGATGGGCTGGTCGCCGGCCGCCAGCCAGTGGCGGGCCAGGTGCAGGCTGTCTTCGCGCACCTCGGCCAGGCCCGCCCCTTGCCACTGGCGCAGCATGCCCTGATGCAGGAAGGCGTTGGCGCCGGGCAAGGTCAATTCCAGAGCGCCGGGCGCCAGCTGCAGGCTCAGCCATTGGCCACTGACCACCGCCACGCCCCAGTCCTGCAACCAGCGCCCGGCCGCCTGCTGTGGCAACACGCCAACCTGCGTGAACATCTGCGCCGGTGTACGCCCGGCACGCCGGGCGATGTTACGTACCAGGCTCAGCACCGCGGCGTCGAGCATGTAGTGATGCGGTTGATGCTGGTAGCGACGCAGGTGCAGGCTCGACGCCTCCAGGCTGACCAGCAGGCAGTTGGTCACCAGCGGCAGGTAGCGGATAAAACACGCCAGGCTGTCGCCAACGGTGGCAGCTGAGTCGAGCAGTATGTTCAGCCCCTGCAGCGAATGGGTGGCCATACCCGGTACCAGCTCGCACCCAAACGCATCACCGGCGCCGGCGGTCTCGCATTCCTGCAGCAACTGCTCGACCTGCGCCGCCGGGATCTGCCCCTGCCCATGCAACTGCGCAGGTTCGATCCCGGCCCGTTGCAACAGCAGGTTCACAGGCAAGCCGCAGCCCTGGGCGTGAGCGACCAGGGTACGGGTCAAGGCGGCGCAGACAAAAGGCGAAGCTGGCATGGCAGGTCACGCAAAATGATCAGGCCATGAGTTATGCCAGCCGCTACACTATCGATCAAATGCATAAAAAGTATCTGCTGCATGCAGGGGACGCATGATGGACCTTCGACAACTTCGCCACTTCGTGGCCCTGGCCGATTACCGTGGGTTCGTGCGTGCTGCCGATGCGGTCAACCTCAGCCAGCCGGCCTTCAGCCGCAGCATCCAGACCCTGGAGCGCGATCTGGATTGCGCCCTGGTCGAGCGTGGCAGCCGCGAGTTTCGCCTGACCGGCCAAGGCCAGTTGGTGCTGCAACACGCCCGGCGCCTGCTGGCCAGCAGCCAGAGCCTGCACAACGAGCTGCTGCAGTACAACGGCCTGGAAGGCGGCGAGCTGAGTTTCGGCAGCGGCCCCTACCCGGCCCAACTGCTGGTGCCCGAGGCGCTGGCGCAATTCATCCATGACCACCCGCTGGTGCGCGCGCGCTTTCATCAGGGTGACTGGGAGCAACTGGGCACCTGGCTCAGGGAGCAGCAGATCGAGTTTCTGGTGGCCGACTCGCGCTACTTCAAGGATGACCCGCGCTACCAGGTGCAGGGTTTGCGGCCACGGCGCGGGCGGTTTTTCTGCCGGGCCGGGCACCCACTGGCCGGGCACGGTGAGCTTGAGCTCAGCGCCCTGCTCGACTACCCGATTGCAGGCACGCGCATACCGCCGATGATCCGCAAGATCCTCGCCCGCGCCCAGGGCACCCAGGACTTTGTCACCAGTGTCGAATGCGCCCAGTTCGACGCCATTCGCCGGGTGGTGATGCGCTCGGACGCCATTGGCCTGGCCACCGCCGAAGCCTTGCACGAGCGGGTCGAGGCCGGCGAGATTGCCCTGCTGACCTTCGCCGACCTCGACGCCAACGACCCGGACCTGCAGCTGCAATACGGCATTGTCAGCCGCGCCGGCGACAGCCTGACGCCAGCGGCGCAGGCGATGATCGACGCTATCCTCAGTGTCGACCAACAACTGCTGGTGAGCCGCTCATGAAACCAGTGCCACCGAATGCCTTCTATGCCCCGACCCTGTTGCCGGCCATCGAGGAACTGCAGCATCGAGGGGTGAGCCTGGCGCTGATCGAGGCGGTATTTCGCCGCAGCCTGTTCGAGTTGCGCACGCCGTTCTTGCGTGTACCGCTGGTGCTGTCACGGCGCTTCTGGACCCTGGCCCTGAGTGAAACCCACGACCCCTTTATCGGCCTGGCCGCTGGCCGGCGCTTTGTCTCCACCGCCACCAATGGCCTGACCTACCTGTTCGATGTCGCCGCTTCGCTGGACAGCGCCTGCGCCTACTTTGTCGAGTACTTTCCGTTTTTCAACGGTCATTTCCATGCCCGCATCGAGCGCAGCGCGGGCCAGGTCAGCCTGCGCCTGCAGGACTGCGGCAGCCTCAAGGCCACCGCGCCGATCACCGATTACATGCTCACCAGCCTGTGCAGCCTGCTGCGCCGCAAGCTGCTGGCCAGCGGCCTGGAACAGGACCCGATCATCGCCATCGAACTGGCGCATCCGGCACCGGCCGACACCCGCATACATCCACAAGCCTGGCGCACAGCGGTGAGCTGGGGCCATGCCGAGCACGGCATCCGCCTTGACCCGCAAGTGTTCGAACAGCCACTGACACCGGGTAACCAGGCATTGGAACAGTTGCTGGTGGAGTTGCTGCAACAGACCCAGCGCAACAGCCAGCCGACCCTGCTGGAACTGGCCAGCGACCACCTGGCCGTGAGCCTGGCCGACAGCGAGCGCTGGCCGGCGTTCTGCAGCAGCCAGCACCTGCTCGAGCGCACTGCGGCCCGGCGCCTCAAAGCGCTGGGCTGGAGCTATTCGGAGCTACTGGACGAGTACCGCCGCTACCGTGCCGAAGACCTGCTGCACGGCAGCGAGCTGGAGCTGGTGCAGATCGCCGACCAGCTCGGCTACAGCGACGTGCAGAGTTTTCACCGCGCCTGCCTGCGCTGGTTTGCCTGCGCGCCCGGGGCCTACCGCGGGCGCTGAAGGCCTCAGAGCACTTCAAACAACCCGGCGGCGCCCATGCCGCCGCCGACGCACATGCTCACCACCACATACTTCACGCCACGGCGCCGACCTTCGAGCAAGGCATGGCCGACCATGCGCGCACCGCTCATGCCGTAGGGGTGGCCGATGGCGATGGCGCCGCCATTGACGTTGAGCCGCGCAGGGTCGATGCCCAGGGTCTGCGCGCAATACAGCACCTGGCAGGCAAAGGCCTCGTTGATTTCCCACAGGCCGATATCGTCCACGCACAAACCGTGCTGACGCAGCAGCTTGGGGATCGCCAGCACCGGGCCGATACCCATCTCTTCGGGGGCCAGGCCGGCCACGGCGATGCCGCGATAAAGGCCCAACGGCCTGACGCCGCTACGTGCCGCCAGCGCCCCGCTCATCAGCACGCTGGCACTGGCGCCGTCAGACAGCTGGCTGGCGTTGCCGGCGGTGATGCAGCCGCCTTCGCGCACCGGGGCCAGGTTTTGCAGGTCAGCTAACGTAGTGTGCGGGCGATTGCCTTCATCCTGGGTCAGGTGCACATCCTGATAGCTGACCGCCCCAGTCAGCTTGTCGATCACCTTCTTGCGCACACTGACCGGCACTATCTCATCGGCAAACAGCCCCGCCGCCTGAGCCGCCGCAGTGCGCTGCTGGGATTGCAGGCTATAGGCGTCCTGGGCCTCGCGACTGATACCGTAGCGCTTGGCGACGATCTCGGCGGTGAGCAGCATCGGCATGTAGGCATGCTCGGCCATGCGCACGACGTTGGCATCCTGCTCGACCGCCGCGGCCTGCATATGGGCGCTCTGCACCAGGCTGATCTGCTCCTGGCCGGCGCCGATAGCCACCTGCATGCCATCGACCATGATCTGCTTGGCGGCAATCGAAATTGCCATCAGCCCCGAGGCGCACTGGCGGTCGATGGTCTGGCCGCTGACCGACAACGGCAAGCCCGCCGCCAGCGCCGACAGGCGCGCCAGGTTGGTCGAGGCAGTGCCGCTTTGCATGGCGGTGCCCATCACCAGGTCGTCGATTTCGCCCGGTTCAATCGCGGCGCGTTCGACCGCCGCGCGAATGGCCACGGCGCTCATCGACGGCGACTTGAAGTCGTTGAAAGCGCCGCGAAAGGCCTTGGCGATTGGCGTGCGGGCAGTTGAGACAATTACGGCGTCTTGCATGGTGATGTACTCCAGTCAGTCACAACGCAAACGGCTCAAGGCCGCCCGCAGGGGTTCAGGGATCGACACCGGGCGGTTGCTGGCGCGCTCGACGAACACGTGAACAAAGCGTCCCGCCGCGCAGGCCTGTTGCTGCCCGGCCTTGAAGATGCCCAGGCGGTAGTGCACCGAGCTGGTGCCCAGCTTGCTTACCGCAAGGCCCACCTCGATGCATTCGGGAAAGGCAATCGCGGCGAAGTAGTCGCAGCTGGAATTGACCACGAAGGCGATCACCTCACCCTGGTGGATATCCAGCCCGCCCTGCTCGATCAGGTAGCTGTTCACCGCGCTGTCGAAGAAGCTGTAGTAGACGACGTTGTTGACGTGGCCATAGATGTCGTTGTCGTGCCAGCGCGTGCTGATCGGCTGGAAGTGGTGAAAGGCTTCGCGCCCTGGTTGCTCCATCAAAACGCCTCCCGGTAGATCGCCAGGGCATCGGCTTGGCTGACCTCGCGCGGGTTGTTGACCAGCAGGCGTTGCTGTTGCATGGCATCGCGGGCCAGCTGTTCGAGGCTATTTTCGGGCACGCCGGCATCGCGCAAACGCGTCGGCAGGCCGCAGCGCGGGCTCAGTTCAGCCAGCTCATCGATCAACTGTGCCGTGAGGCTGTGCACATCGCCGGCGCGCAAGCGCTCACCCAGCAGCAGCGGCGCCAGCTCGGCATACAAGGGCGCCGCCGCTTCAGCGTTGAAGCGCAGCACATGGGGCAGCACCAGGGCATTGGACAGCCCGTGCGGGATGTGAAAATGCCCACCCAGCGGATAGGCCAGCGCATGCACCGCCGCCACCGGCGCGTTGGCAAACGCCTGACCGGCCAGGCAAGCACCCAGCAGCATGGCCTGGCGCGCCTCGCGGTTGCTGGCGTTGTGCACCGCCTGGTCAAGATTGCCCGCCAGCAACTTCAACGCCTCGCGGGCCAGCAGGTTGGACAGCGGATTGCGCTTGAGCTTGCTGGTGTAGGCCTCGATGGCGTGGACCATGGCGTCGATGCCAGTGGCGGCAGTCACCGCAGGCGGCAGGCCGAGGGTCAGGTCGGCGTCGAGCAGGGCCAGGTCTGGCAGCAACAGGTTGGAGACCACGCCCATCTTGCTGTGCTCGCCGGTGGTGACGATGGCAATCGGCGTCACTTCCGAGCCGGTGCCTGCCGTGGTCGGCACCTGAATCAACGGCAAGCGCCGGCCACGGGCCTGGTCGATGCCATAGATATCGCTGAGCATCTGCTGACATTCAGGGTGCGCCAGCAGCGCCACCAGCTTGGCCACGTCCATGGAACTGCCGCCGCCAAAGCCGACGATCAGGTCGGCCTGCATCGCCCGCGCCTGTAGCACCACCTCCAGCACACAGGCTTGCGGCGGGTCGGCCAGCACCTGGTCGAACACTTGCACCGCCAGGCCCTGCGCCGCGAAACCCGGCAGCAATGGCTCGAGCAAACCCAGGCGGGCAATGCCCGGATCGGTGACAATCAGCACCGCCCGCGCCCCGCGTTCGCGGCACAGGCTAGCCAGGCGCAAGGCAGCGCCGGCTTCGCAGAGGATCTGCGCGGTAGTGGCAAAACTGAATGACTGCATGCGGCGTCCCTCGTTGTTGTTGTGATGTCCGCAGGTAAATCAGAAGGCGAAATCGGTCTCGGGCAGGCTCATCAGGCAGCCTGCGCCAGCCAGCAAGGCCTCGCGATGGGCGCCGGCACGGGGCAAAACTCTGCGCAGGTAAAAGTCCGCCGCCAGCAGCTTGGCCTGGTAGAACGCCGCCTCGCTGCTGCCGGCCGCCAGGGCCGCGCTGGCTCGTTCTGCGGCTTGCAGCCACAAGGCCGCCAACAACACATAGGCCGAGTAGGCGAGAAAATCCACTGACACTGCGCCGATCTCTTCCGGGTCGTGGCGGCAGGCTTGCAGCACCGACTCGCCCAGCGCCCGCCACTGCTGCAGGCACTGCCCTACCCGCTCGGCCATCTGCGGCTGCTGCGAAGCCTGGGCCACCTGCGTTGCCAACTCATCGATCAGTGCATTGAGCTCGCTGCCGCCATCGCCGAGCAGCTTGCGGCGAATCAGGTCCAGGGCCTGGATGCCGTTGGTGCCCTCGTACAGCTGGGTGATGCGGCTGTCGCGCATCAGTTGCTCCATGCCCCACTCGCGGATAAAACCATGGCCGCCGTACAGCTGCACGCCAAGGCTGGCGACCTCCTGGCCGCAGTCGGTGAAGAAGGCTTTGACGATCGGAATCAGCAAGGCGGCGCGACGCTTGGCCTCGCTGCAATCGTGTTCAAGATCGAGCTGGCGCGCGGTGTAGGCGGCGAGCATCCGGCAGCCTTCGCTGAGGGTCTTCTGGGTCAGCAGCATGCGCCGCACATCGGGGTGGACGATGATCGGGTCGGCGGGCTTGTTTGGCGCCACCGGGCCGCTGATGGCGCGCGACTGCAAGCGCTCGCAGGCATAGGCCAGGCCACCCTGGAACGCCGCCTCGGCGATGCCCAGGCCCTGCAGGCCAACCTGAAAGCGCGCATCGTTCATCATGGTGAACATGCAGGCCAGGCCCTGGTTGGCCTGGCCCACCAGCCAACCGGTGGCGCCGTCGAAGTTCATCACACAGGTGGAGGCGCCCTTGATGCCCATCTTGTGTTCCAGCGCGCCGCAGCTCAGGGCATTGCGCGCGCCGAGGGTGCCGTCGGCGTTCACCCGCACCTTGGGCACCAGGAACAGGCTGATGCCCTTGACCCCGGGCGGTGCATCGGGCAAACGCGCCAGCACCAGGTGGATGATGTTGGCGCTCAGGTCCTGCTCGCCGCCGCTGATGAAAATCTTGCTGCCACTGAGCTGGTAGCTGCCGTCGGACTGGGGCATGGCGCGGGTGCGCAGCAAGGCCAGGTCTGTGCCGGCCTGGGGTTCGGTGAGGCACATGGTGCCGGTCCATTGGCCACTGACCAGGTGCGCCAGGTAGCGCTGCTTGAGCTCGGCGCTGCCATGGCGATCCAGCGCCAGCACGGTGCCTTCGGTGAGCCCTGAGTAGATGCGAAACGACAGCGACGCGGCCATCAGCATCTCGTGAAAACTGGCCGAAACCATTTGCGGCAAACCCTGGCCGCCGAACGCCAGCGGCCCGGTCATGCTCGCCCAGCCCTGCTCTACGTAGAGCTGGTAAGCCTGACGAAAGCCATCGGGCGTGGTCACCTGGCCGTCTTGCAAACGGCAGCCCTGCTCGTCGCTGTTGCGGTTGAGCGGCGCCACCACTTCGGCGGCAAAGCGTGCGCCCTCTTCGAGCACGCCATCGATGGTCTCGCGGTCCAGGCCATTGCCCAGTTGCTGGCAATGGCCACTGACATCGAACAACTCGTGCAGCACAAAACGCATATCGCGCAGCGGTGCCTGATAGCTCATACCCGGCCCTCCTGCACAGCGGCAAAGCCCTTGCCCGCGGCGCGCAAGCGAGCAATCAGCGGCGCTGGCCGCCAATGCTCACCCAGCATGCGCTGCAAGCGCTCCAGACGCTCCTGGATCGAGGCCAGGCCCTGGCCGTCGGCCCAGTGCATCGGCCCGCCGACGGCGGCCGGGAAGCCGTAGCCATTGAGGTAGACCAGATCGATGTCGTGGCTGTTGGCGGCGATGTTCTGCTCAAGGATCTTCGCCCCTTCATTGACCAGAGCCAGCAGACTGCGCTCGACGATTTCCGGGTCGCTGATCAGCCGGCGGCGAAAGCCCAGGCCGGTAGAAACACGCTCGATCAGGGCATCGACCTCAGGGTCGTGCTCGGCTTCGCGGCTGCCTTCAGCGTACTGGTAATAACCACGGCCGGCCTTCTGGCCGAAGCGGCCGAGCTCGCACAAAGCGTTGTCGACCTGCACCAGCGGGCTGTCCATGCCCTGCCCGGCCAGCTGGCGTGCGCGCCATTCGAGATCGACACCGACCACGTCGTACATGCGAAACGGGCCCATGGCAAAACCGAAGGCCTGCAGGGCGCCGTCGACCTGCTGGGGCAGCGCGCCTTCAAGGAGCATCTTGCGCGCTTCGTCAGCGTAGGTCCTGAGCATGCGGTTGCCGATAAAGCCCCGGCAGTTGCCAGCCACCACGGCGATCTTGCCCAGGCGCTGGCCAAGCGTTTTCGCCTGCTCAAGCACGGCGGCTGAGGTCTGCTGACCGCGGACGATTTCCAGCAGTTTCATGATGTGCGCGGGGCTGAAGAAGTGCAGGCCCAGCACTTGCTGCGGGCGCTGGGTGACGGCGGCAATGGCGTCGATATCCAGCGCCGAGGTGTTGCTGGCGAGGATCGCGCCGGGCTTGAGGGTGCGGTCCAGGGTGCGGAAGATTTCCTGCTTGAGTTCGAGGTTTTCGTAAACCGCCTCGATCACCAGGTCGACATCGGCCAGCGCTGCGTAGTCGTCCACCGCCTGAATGCGCGAGAGGTTGTGCTCGGCCTGCGCCTCGCTGATGCGGCCCTTGACTACCTGATGGGCCCAGGTATCGGCGGCCATCTTCAGGCCAGCAGTGACCATCTGCGGGCTGGCATCGAGCCACAACACCGGGATGCCGGCACTGGCCAGGCTGATGACAATCCCCCGGCCCATGGTTCCCGCCCCTACCACCGCAGCCTGCTGCACATCGTATGCATTGCTCACACCGGCACTCCCAGATCGAAAAGAAGGATTGCCGACACCCTAAGCAGCTGCCTACTATTTGAGAAATTTCATTTTCATATGCGTGATATTTGCGAAATGAATATAAACACCTTCGACCTCAACCTGCTGCGCATCCTTGACGTGCTGCTGCGCGAGCAGAACGTCTCGCGCGCCGCCGAGCGCCTGGCACTCAGCCAGCCGACGGTGAGCAACGCCCTGGCGCGCCTGCGCGAGCTGCTCGACGACCCGTTGCTGGTGCGCGTCGGCCGGCGCATGCAACCAACGCCCAAGGCCCTGGCCCTGGAAGGCCCGATTCGCTCGGCGTTGCAGCAGATCGAGCAGACGCTCAATGTCGGTGAGAGCTTCGACCCGCATCTGAGCCGGCAGACCTTTCGCGTGGCCATGACCGATTTCGTCGAGCAGCTGTGCATGCCGGGCCTGCTGCGCCGCTTGCAAGACAGCGCGCCGAACCTGCGCCTGGACATCGCCCCGTTGGCGCCGAGCCTGCCGGTGGACGCGCTGGACCGGGGCCAGCTGGACCTGGTGCTGGGGCGTTTTGATGAAATTCCGGCGCGTTTTGCCCGCCATCACTGGCGCAGCGAGACCCTGCAGATTGCCCTGCGCAAGGATCACCCGCAGGTGAGCGGCACGCTGGATCTGGACACCTTTTTGCGCCTGCGCCACCTCTGGGTGCATGGCGGGCAGACGCGCGGCATGGTCGATCAATGGCTCGGGGAGCAAGGGTTGGCGCGGCAGATCGTCTACACCACGCCCAACTACCTGCAGGCGGCGCACCTGGTGGCGGCGTCGGATTTGTGCGTGGTGCTGCCGACGCAACTGGCACGCCACTTCGCCACGCTGCTGCCGTTGCAGTTGCATGACTTGCCGTTTGCGTTGGAGGCGTTCGAGCTTGAGCTGGTGCACCTGGCCCAGCGCGGTCAGGACCGGGCGCTGGGCTGGCTGGTGGGGGAGATTTTGCGGGTTACTTGAAGGCCTCATCGCGGGGCAAGTCGGGCGCTTCAGGACAACGCTTTTTTCGCCGCCCGCACGTGCAATACCGCGCCCATCAGGGCCACGACAATCGCCGCCGCACCGGTGGAGAACACCAGCACCTGGTAGTCCGGTACAAAGGCCATGGTCACCAGGCAGCCGATGATGAACACGATCACCAGGTAGGTCAGCCACGGGAACAGCCACATCTTCAGGCGGATCGGCTTGCCTTCGGCTTCCAGCTTGCGGCGCATCTTCAGTTGCGAGAAGGCGATCACCAGGTACACCAGCAAGGCAATCATGCCGGTGGTGTTCATCAGCACGTCGAGCACGTCTTTCGGGCGCAGGGTTTCGCTGAAGTTGATCAGGGCAACGAACACCGCCACCGAGCACGAACCGATGATCGAGAACACCGGCACGCCAGTACCGGCACGGGTGATCTTGAAGAACGACGGCGCATCACCACGGGTCGACAGCGAGAAGAGCATGCGCGAGGCGGTGTAATGCGCCGAGATCAGGCAGCTGCTCACCGAGGTCAACACCACGAAGTTCATCACCAATTCGGCACCGGGAATGCCCAGCAGCTCCAGGGTACGACGGTACGAGCCGTAGCCCGAGGTGCCCATCAGCGGGTCGTTCCACGGCACCAGGGCGACGATCAGGAAGATCGAACCGACATAGAACAGGCACACCCGCCAGACCACCGAGTTGGTCGCCTTGACGATCTGCTCCGACGGGTTCTTCGACTCGGCGGCAGCAATGGTGACGATTTCGGCGCCGAGGAAGGCGAACATCACCCCGAGCATGGCCACCACCACCGCCTCCATGCCGTTGGGCATGAAGCCTTGCGCAGTGAGGTTGCTCAAGCCGTGGACTTCACCGCTGGGCCAGAGGTTGACCACCGCCAACCCGCAGACCACAAGGAAACAGATAATCGCCACCACCTTTATCAAGGCGAACCAGAACTCGAACTCGCCGTAGTGTTTGACGTTGAAGAAGTTGACGCTGATCAGCACCAGGGTGGTGGCCAGCACGAACACGTTGACGCTGATCGAGGGGAACCAGCCGTGCAGGATCTTGCCGGCGACGTAGGCTTCCCAGGCCATCAAAATCACCCAGAACCACCAGTACAACCAGCCGATGGTGAAGCCCGCCCAACGGCCGATGGCACGTTCGGCGTAGGTCGAGAACGAGCCGGTGTCGGGCGATGAGGTCGCCATTTCACCGAGCATGCGCATGATCAGCACCACCAGGATGCCGCCGGCCAGGTAGGCCAGAATGGCCGCGGGGCCGGCGCTGTGAATCACACTGCCGGAGCCGACGAACAATGCGCCGCCGATAACCCCGGCGATCGACATCATGGTCAGGTGGCGAGACTTGAGCGAAGCGCTGAGCTTGCTCTCGTGCTCCACCTTCGCTGTGGAAGTGGATGTGGATGTTGCGTCCATCAGTAGCTACCTCGTGTTCTTTTTATGCAAGGAAACTCGAGAGACCGCCTGTGACAGCGGTCTCACCCATTCGAATCGGTAAACGTGCGGGCAGCCGAAATCGCCCGGCCCAGGTCATGGGTCGGCGAGGCTGCTCACGGGGCCAGCGGATTACCTCTGGTCGGATTGAACGGTGCAATGGCGCGATGGCGGGTCAGTGCCATCTGTGCGCAAGGAGCGGTTGGGCGGCGCCCAAGGGTAAAAGCATCTGTGTCATTGTGATTATTCATACTGCTTCAACGTGCTTTAGCTAGCGATAACAGACCCCTAATGTAAAAATGTCCGACACATAGAGCCATGCACAGCGCGATGAAAAATCCACTGCACTGTACAGGCCGCCGATGCAGTACACCCTGATTTCCTGCAGGCGCCCGGCGTTACGCACACCTGAAGGCACAGCTTCCCCATGCTTGAATTACGACCCGACGCATCGCCCCCGCTGGTCAACCAGATCATCAACGGGCTGCGGGAGTTGATCGAGAACCAGACCCTCAAACCCGGCGCCAAGGTCCCTTCGATCCGGGCTTTTGCCGCCACCTACTCGGTCAGTACCTTCACCGTGGTCGAGGCCTACGACCGCCTGGTCGCCCAGGGTTTGCTGGTCAGCCGCGGCAATGCCGGGTTCTTCGTCAACCGTTCGGCCGTGGAGCTGATCGAAAGTCAGGTCAAGGAACCGGCGCCGGGCAAGCCGGAATTCAACTCCGAGTGGTACCTGCAGCAAATCTTCGAAAGCCGCCAGCTTGAGTTCAAACCAGGCTGTGGCTGGCTGCCCAACGACTGGATGTTCGAAGACGGCCTGCGCCGGGGCATGCGCCAGGTTGCCAGCAGCGTGCTGGAACTGAGCGGCTATGGCGACCCCATGGGCCTGCTGGAGCTGCGCACCCTCACCGCGCAGAACCTGCAGCAAGACCTGCGCATCGTCGCCAACCCCAACCAGCTGATGCTCACCCACGGCGCCAGCCAGGCCCTGGACCTGGCCGTGCGCACCCTGGTGCGCCCCGGTGACGTGGTGCTGGTGGACGATCCCGGCTACCCCAACCTGATGAGCATCCTGCGCTTTCAGGGCGCAACCCTTTTGGGCGTACCGCGCACGCCCAACGGCTACGACCTCGACCACCTCGAACGGCTGCTCGAACACCATCGTCCGACGGTGTTCTTCACCCAGCCGCACCTGCACAGCCCGACCGCCTCGCGCACGCCGCTGGCGCAACTGCACCGCCTGCTGCAACTGGCCGCGCGCCACGGCTTTCGCCTGGTGGAGAACAACCTCTACGCCGACATGATCAGCGAACCGCTGCCGTGCCTGACCAGCCTTGATCACCTGCAGCAGGTGGTGTACGTCGGCAGCTACTCGAAAAGCATCTCGCCGAACGTGCGGGTCGGCTTCATGCTGGCCAATCCCGAATTGATGCAAAAGCTGCTGCAATTGAAAATGCGCTCGGGCCTGACCACCTCGCAGGTGATGGAACGGGTGGTGTACGCCGCCATCACTGATGGCCGTTGGCGCAAGCACCTCAAACGTCTGCGCCAGCGCCTGGCCGAGGCTCAGCAGCAGGTCAGCGAACAGCTCACCCGGCTGGGTTTCGAGCGCTTTATCGAAGGCGACGAAGGCATGTACCTGTGGACCCGCCACCCGGCCATCGCCGACAGCGCGGCGCTGGTCGATGACGCCCTGGAGCAAGGCATCATGCTCGGCCCCGGGCAGTTGTTCATGGTCGATTCACAAGCGACCGGGTGGATGCGCTTCAACGTCGCATTCAGTACCGACGCGGCGTTGTGGGTGAAGCTGGAAAAGCTGCTGGTCAAGCATGGGCGGCGGCAATAGGTGCGGCGGATGTTATCGATAAAAATCGGCGATCTACAAAAATAGCCTTAAGTCCGTCTGTTTTTATAAACAGGCGAATTTCGCCGAAACCAGCAAACTAGAGCCATCCAGACCAGAAACCCCGTAAAAGCTCGACATAAACCTGAAACACTTCGTGAAAATTTAATTGACACGCTTCTGTCACTCTTCTTATTTTCACAGACAAAACAAGGACGCCACCATGCTGCTGCGCCGCCTGCTGATTCAATGGAAGATCACTTTGCTCGCCGGCCTGTGCCTGCTGGCCATCGTGGTGGTGCTGATGGCGGCTACGCTGATGCAGTCGAGCCGCAGCGCCGCCCTGGTCAACACTGCCAACACGCAGATGCTCGACCACAACGCACGGCTGCGCCTGCACACCTCGGCCCAACTGCAGGCGGCGAACATCCAGCGCTACTTTCGCGATGCGTATTTGTATGGCGATGGCGTCGCGCAACTGGTGATGTTCTTGAAGGCCCAGGGCAACGACAACCTGCGCCAGGACCTGACCGAACAGGCGCGCAAGGCCCTGGGTAAAAACCCCGACCTGCTCGGCCTGTACCTGGTGTTCCTGCCCAATGCCCTGGACGGCAAGGACAGCGCCTTCAGCGATCAAGCCGCAGTCGGCAGCAACGAAAGCGGACGTTTCTCACTGTACTGGTCGCAGCCCAAGCCCGGCGAGCTGGAGTCTGAAGCCATGCCCGAGTCGATGCTCGCCGACACCAGCCTGTCGGCCAACGGCTCGGCCTACAACCGCTGGCTTACCTGCCCGCTGGAAACCGGCGAGGCCTGTGTCGTCGATCCGTACTTCGACAGCGTCGGCGACCGTACACCGCTGATGACCAGCATCGCCTTCCCGCTCAAGCAGGACGGCAAGATCGTCGGCGTCATGGGCCTGGACATCAGCCTCGACAACCTGCAGCAACTGAGCCTGGACGGGCGCAAGGAACTGTTCGACGGCAACGGCCAGGTCAGCATTGTCAGCCCCGCCGGCTTGCTCGCCGGGCATAGCCGCGATGCCGCGCAACTGAGCAAGAAATTCGAGCAGGTGTTCGGCCAGCATGCCAGCGCCCTGGCCGCGCAGATACGTGCAGGCAAGGCGGCGCAGTTCAGTGATAACGGCTTGCTGCAGGTCAGCCAGTCGTTCGCCCCAGTCCCCGGCGCGCAGCCGTGGAGCGTGTTGCTGGAAGTGCCGGAGCAGGTGCTGCAGGCTCCGGCCATCGAACTCAATGCGCGCCTGGATGCGCACAACAGCAGGGCCAACCTCAGCAGCCTGCTGATGGCACTGGCGGCGGCCGTGCTGGGCCTGGTGGTGATCTGGTTGACCGCCCGTGGCGTGACCCGGCCGATTTTGAGCGTGGCGGCGATGCTCAAGGACATCGCCAGCGGCGAAGGTGACCTGACCCGGCGCCTGGACTACGCCAACAAGGACGAACTCGGCGAGCTGACCCACTGGTTCAACCGCTTCCTCGACAAGCTGCAACCGGTGATTGCCGACGTCAAAGCCTCGGTGCAGGATGCGCGCAGCACTGCCGACCAATCGGCGGCGATTGCCAGCCAGACCAGCGCCGGCATGCAGCAGCAATACCGCGAAGTCGACCAGGTGGCCACCGCCTCCCAGGAAATGAGCGCCACCGCCCAGGACGTCGCCCGCAACGCCGCGCAAGCTGCCGAAGCGGCACGCGGCGCGGACCTGGCCAGCCGCGAAGGCCTGAGCATGATCCGCAACACCACCCAGGCCATCGAGCGGCTGGCCAATGAAATGACGGCCGGCATGGAAGAAGTCCAGCACCTGGCCAGCCGCAGCGAACAGATCGGCTCGGTACTGGAAGTGATCCGCGCCATCGCCGAGCAGACCAACCTGCTGGCCCTCAACGCCGCCATCGAAGCCGCCCGCGCCGGTGAAGCCGGTCGCGGCTTTGCCGTGGTGGCCGATGAAGTGCGCAACCTGGCCAAACGCACCCAGGACTCGGTGGATGAAATCCGCGTGGTGATCGAAGGCCTGCAACAAGGCACCCGCGAAGTGGTCGACGCCATGCACAGCAGCCACCGCCAGGCCCAGGACAGCGTCGTCCAGGCCGAACAGGCGCTACCGGCGTTGCAGCGTATTGGCGAAGCGGTGACAGTGATCACCGACATGAACCTGCAGATCGCCTCGGCGGCTGAGGAGCAAAGCGCGATAGCGGAAGAAGTGAACCGCAACGTAGCGGGGATTCGGGATGTGACCGAATCGTTGTCGGGGCAAGCAGAAGAATCGGCGCAGATCAGCCAGGCGCTGAACCGGCTGGCCAATCATCAGCAGGGGTTGATGCAGATGTTCAGGGTGTAGCGCTCTCCTGTGGGAGCGGCGGTGCGACGACTCGACTTGACCCGCGATGAGGCCAGCAGCCAATGCACGATCTCACCGCCGCCGATAACTCTTCTTGCCACTGGGCGTCAGGCAATACACCCCACCCCGCGGCCCAGTGCAGAAGCTTCCGGTCCCACAACCACAGCCCTCACTCGCCCCGCGCAACGGCTGCAACGCGGGCCGAGCCGCCCTGCCACCCATGGTCGCCGAGCAACTTTTCTTAGAAGCACTGATCGACCCGTCATTACACAAAAACAGATCGCCATCACACCCGGCAATCCCACCCTTGCGCCCGGAACAAGGCGTGTTGGCCGCCAGCGCCGTGGACGCGGCCAACACCAGTACCAAGGCCAACCCTACCCGCCCATAAGAACAACGCGCCACAGCATTCCCTCCCTAGAATATGGCCGAATGCTATCAGCCTTGCCGTAGCACAGCAAAACCCACCCATCCGTGCCCCCAGCGCAAAACTGATTGTCCGTAGCCCTGCTTTTTCCCCCACCCCACCTTCCCCAGAATCGGCCCCCTCACTTGCACAGGACCGACTCATGAAACACTTCAAACCCCTGCTCCTCGCCACAACCCTGGCCATCACCAGCCACACCACCCTGGCCGCCGACTGGCACCCCTCCCCCTACGGCGCCAACGACGAAATCGGCGCCGCCAACCTGCTTACCCCTGAACGGGTCAAAAACGCCATCGGCCTGGTCACCACCGGCAAGACCTACGCCCTCGGCGTACCGGTCAGCAAAGACCTCCCGGCCTTCCGCCACCGCAGCTTCCACCTCTACAACATCCAGCCAGGTGAACAGGCCGGGCAGACCCTGGGCAAAAACAAATTCACCTTCAACGATGAACTGGTCAACGGCTGGACCGGCGTCGGCACCCAGCTCAACGGCATCGGCCATATCGGCATCGACAACGTCTACTACAACGGCAACAAGGCCGCCGACTTCGTCACCGTCGAAGGCGTCACCAAGCTCGGCATCGAAAAAGTCCCGCCCATGGTCACCCGCGGCGTGGTGCTGGACATGACCGCCCACTACGGCAAAGCCATCGTCCCCGGCGGCACGGTGTTCACCGTGGAAGACGTCAAAGCGGTGCTGAAGCAACAGAACATCACCCTGCGCAAGGGCGATGTGGTGCTGTTCAACACCGGCTGGCTGGAGCTGATCGGCAAGGACCACCCGCAGTTCCTCGCCACCGAACCCGGCATCGACATGCCCGCCGCGCAGTGGCTGGCCGACCAGGGCATCGTCGCCTTTGGCGGTGATACCTGGGCTTCGGAGGTGTACCCGAACCCGTCGGGCGAAGAGTTCCCGGTCAACCAATTCATGCTGGCCAAGCGCGGCATCTACAACCTCGAACTGATCGACACCCGCGCGCTGGTGCGCGACAAGGCTTGGGAGTTTCTGTTTGTGCTGGGCCAGCCGCTGTACAAAGGCTCGACCCAGGTGAATATCAACCCGGTGGCGATCCGCTAAAGGCGTAATGAGTAACGTTCACAGCAAAGTCCAGCGAAAAATTTCACTTTATTCGCTAACTGATTGATCCATATCAATATTTAACTAGTTAACCAGTTAAGAGATGTCCGCAATTGCCCACTTAATGTCGACAATGTCTGCACCATTCACGGTGGAGAGTAGAGTTGAAGCGCATCAAGATAGTGTTGTGGACGTTGTTCATCGGCTTAACCCTGCTATGGGCACTGGCAGATACCTTTGTGCCGACCCCACTGACCTATTTCTCGCTACGGTCGGTGCTGGTGCAGTACACCGGCGTCATCGCCATTGCCGCCATGAGTGTGGCGATGCTGCTGGCCGTGCGCCCGCGCCGCCCGGAACCGCTGCTGGGCGGGCTCGACAAGATGTACCGGCTGCACAAATGGCTCGGCATCGGCGCCCTGGTGTTCGGCAGCGTGCACTGGGTCTGGGCCAAGGGCACCAAGTGGGCGGTCGGCTGGGGCTGGCTGGTCAAGCCGGCCAAGGGCGGCGGCGCGGCGCCAGAGCTGGGCGCAATCGAGCAGGCGCTGCGCAGCCAGCGCGGCCTGGCCGAAACCCTGGGGGAATGGGCGTTCTACGCCATCGGCGTGCTGATCATCCTGGCCCTGGTCAAGCGCTTCCCGTACCACTGGTTCGCCAAGACCCACACTGTGCTGGCGGCACTCTACCTGGTGCTGGTGTTCCACACCGTGGTGCTGCTCAAGTTCGAGTACTGGCTGCAACCTATCGGCATCGTCACCGCCCTGCTGCTGATCGGCGGCACGCTGGCGGCGCTCCAGGCACTGTTCAAGCGCATCGGCCAGCAGCGCAAGGTCCAGGGCCACATCCAGACCCTGATCCACTACCCGGAGGCGAACCTGCTGGAAACTCATATCGGCCTGCAAGCGGGCTGGCCCGGGCACCAGGCCGGCCAGTTCGCTTTTGTGACCTCATCCGAGTCGGAGGGGGCGCACCCGTACACCATCGCCTCGGCCTGGGACCCGCAAGCGGCGCAACTGCGCTTTATCACCAAAGGCCTGGGCGATCACACCCGCCAATTGCCAACGCGCTTGAAAGAAGGCGACCGGGTGACGGTGGAAGGCCCTTACGGCTGCTTCACCTTCGAAGACCAAAAGCCGCGGCAGGTCTGGATCGGTGCCGGCATTGGCATCACGCCCTTCGTGGCCCGGCTCAAGCAACTGGCGCTGGAGCCGGACCGGCAACACAGTATCGACCTGTTCCATCCGTGCGGCGTGTATGCAGCCGACGCCATCGACAACTTGCGCGCCGACGCGGCCGCTGCAGGCGTGCGCTTGCACCTCTGTGTGTCTGGCCAGGATAGCCGGCTCAGTGGCGAACGCCTGCGCAAGGAAATTGCCGACTGGCAGCAGGCGAGCTTCTGGTACTGCGGGCCTGCGGACTTTGGCCAGGCCCTGCGTGACGACCTGGTCGCCCATGGGCTGAAACCAAAAGACTTCCACCAGGAACTGTTCCAGATGCGCTAGACCACAAATCGCACACCGCCCCGGTAGGAGCGGGCTTGCCACGCGATGAGGCCATCAAATCACCTACCAGCCTTACGCAACCGCAACCGCCGCACCACCGCAAAGCGCTTACAAAACTGCCGATGGTGATGACTGTTCAGCAAAACCAGCGCCACCAACGGCAGCGCAATCGACGTCGCGGTAAAAAACGGATGGATTCCTGCTGCAACACGGGCGATGGCCATGAGCAGACTCGTCACCGCAACCGCGACGAGACACCATACCCCCCAGGCAAAACCGTTGGCGATCAGGCCAATGCCAACGCTAGACACAACCGCTGCGATCAAAAGCACAATCACCACAGACTCCATGCTCGCGGGATGCTCGGCAAAGTAGGCGTACTCCACCTGCACCGCTGCCAGCGCAATAGAGGCCATGGTCAAGAAAAATGCGGCGCAGGAGCGGCCCACATAACGCTTCAAGAACGCCGCCATCCCCGGATACCGCAGCACATCCACAGGCTCACCGGGCAAGCGCTTGGCGCGGGGCGCCTTGCTGATCTCAACGAACCTTGCATAGATCCGTCGATAACCCTGACCGTTGAACACCAGCATCAGGCTCATGAGGGAGGCAACTGCCAGCAACCAGCTCAAGGTCAGGAGCGGGAAATTGCGGCGCAGGCAGGCGTTGATTTGTTCTTGGTGATTCATCCGTGAACCTTTGTGGGTGGGGCGATTTTAGCGTTTGCCAGACACAGGACTGAAGCGATTGCGCCGGATCTCCGGCAACGCTTAAAACCGCGCCTAGTGAATCCCTGATCGAGGCAATGATCTAGGTACTGCTCAGGCGTCAAATACCGCTTCAATTACCCGTAACGCCACATTTGAGCTCAGCTCGACCAGGCAGAGCATATGCGAAGTTCCATCACCGCCAAAGAACTTGTCTGCCCGATCGCCAGTCAGTTTTTCCTGGAACTTGAACGGTGTAGTGATAATCCGCTTGATATCCTCCTTGAAGCTCTCGGTATTGGCGTTGATCCATTCGACCGCCTTGCGGCGCTCGGCAATCGGCGCTTTGGGCGTGTCTGTGCTCCTGAGCAAAACGGCAGGATCGATATCAAGGTCTTCGGTGTTGTAGCGCATGAACACATGGCACAGTTCATTACCCTGTTGGTCAGCAACCGCCACACGCAAGTTGTACCCGCCCCTCCTCGCCTTGCACGCCTGCTCGGTTGCATCAACGCCAACCTCCCAGTGCACCTGGCCTCTGATCTCGCCCCTTTCCATATCGATCTGGTTTTCGATGAACGAGTACACTGTTCTGTTCACCCTGACCCAGCCGAGCTTGCCGGCACCGGATATACACAAATAGCGGTGCTGAGGTTTGAGCTCGTGGGGGGCCTTGCCGACGGACCAGCTCAACAGCTCTTCGCCTTTTAACGAATGTTGAAGCTTGGCGTTTTTTTCATCGTAGCGAGAAACGATGGTGCACTTTCTGGGATTGGACTGCGGCCGCTTGGCCAACGCCGAGCGAACCTCGGCATCGATTGCCCGCTCACCGCGCTGAGCGCTGGCGCGCGATTTTTCGGCAGCAATCAAGTTGCGGTCCAGTTCATCGGCCTGCTCACGCAACGCATCATATTTGCCAGCCAGCGCCTGCGCAGCATTGTTAACCGACTCCAGAAAGCCCGGTGTCAGCAAGGTGGCCTGACGCTCCATCTTCGCCACCAGCGCCTGAACGCCCTTGCTGACCCCACGAACGCGAACGTTGGTTTCAAAATTCGCACTCGCACCCCGCTCGGTATAATTCTGGCTGCCCAAGGTCACAAAGCGGTCTTTGGCAACGACCATCTTCGCGTGAAGATTGGGCAGGTAGTAAACCGGGATCTTTTTCTTCAGCAGGGCTTTGATGGCACTGTAACTGGAGGCGCCAGAGGCAAGCACCTGCACATTGACCAGCGTATAAACCTTGGCACTTTTACCCAGTTGGGCAATATCCAGCGCTGCCGAACCGGTCAGGTACGGCGAGAAAATCTTCAGATCAACCTTGTCGTTTTGCAGCTGCTCTTTTATCAGCGGCACGATATTGCTAGTGAACTTCAATCGTCGGCATCCTTGTTCGAACCTTTGCCAATAATACTACATTGCCACTACCGAACGATTAGCCCAAAATTCCGCCCCCAGCACGCCCAAACCGCCTACAAGGAAACCGCCATGGCCCAGCCCCTGCTCGACGCCTTCATTGCATGGATGAGCGCCAACCTGGACAACGCCACCCTCGCCCACGGCTACCAGAACCGCATGAGTGGCGAGCCCTGGCACTGCAGCAGCCTGTTCAACGCCTATGAAACGTACGACTGGCCGCACCCGGCGATTGCGCACCTGGACATCGACAAGGGCAACGACATCACCAGCAACACCCGTGCACTGACAGCGCTTGAGCAGCAACTACAACGCGCCCTGGCACCCGCACCTGAAGACCTTGCCGCCAGCCGCGCGGCCATTGATGTGATGATCTGGGGTGGCGTACAGAACGGTAACGTCAGTTGGCTGACCAACAATGCCGATGGCTTGGCCAACCTGCTGATCGACACCCGCGACGCAATCGACAGCGGTGATCTGCACCATGCACTGTTGCTTGACCCCAAGCTGCGCTTCAATGCCGGCATGACCAAGGTCTACTCGCTGATCTGCAAACAGCTGGTGATCTACGACAGCCGCGTTGCTGCCGCGCTGGGTTGGGCGGTGGTGAAGTTCTGCAAGCAGGTCGAGCCTGAAGTTACCCAAGTCCCGCCCGAGCTGGCCTTCCCCTGGGCGTCGGCCAGGCCGAACAAGGGCATATCCAAACAGCGCGATCCGTCCCAGGGCGACTTGCAGTTCCCGCCGTTGCAGGGCGGTACGCTGCACGCGCAGTGGAACATCCGCGCCAGCCAGATACTGGCGGCGGTACTCGCCCATGACCATGCAAAGCACAGCGGCTTCAACCAGGACGACGGTACAGGCAGCAACCCGTTGCGGCGCCTGGAAGCGGCATTGTTCATGATCGGCTATGACCTGGGCGGCGGTACGGCGACGAATTCGCTGCCAAAGGCTGCCAGCCAGAGTGCGATGATCGTACCAACAGTCGGCTGGACCGAAGGCTGGACGCCCACCCAGCGCAAGGCCTTTCTCTATCGTTTGACCGACCAGGGCTTCGAAACCCAGGGCAAGAGCATCACCCGCTACCCGCTGCACGTGGTCAACGACACCCTCAACTACCTGTGGCGACAGTTCGGCCGCGGGCAATTCCCCCTGGCCAACAGTGCCGACGGCGTGCCGGCCGGCACCAGCGAAGAAGGCATCGGCACCGCGTACTACCAGGCCATCAACCGGCAACAGCGGGTGCCGGAGTCGAGCCGACTGGCTGCGATCCTTGAGGATCTTGGGGTGATTCAGCTAGTCAGCCGTGGGAAAAAGCACTGGGTGTTGAACCTGGAGTTGCTGGACGCTACCGATAAAGGCACCCTGGATATCGAGCCGCTGGTGCTGCGTTTGCTTGAAGACGCGGCGCAGGACTGAGTTAACGATATGCGAGGGTGACCGATCACTGATTGCTCGGTCACCCGCCCCTTCATCACGAATTTGCGTTCGTCAGTCCTCCCAACGCTTACGCAATGTTTTGATGAACGCGTTTCCACGCAACGGACGGCCATCCGGCCCACACAGCGCCACAGATCCCGCAGGCAGCCCGAAGACTTCCTCGATGCGCAGCCGAATACTGCTCACCTTGGCATCCGAGCGAGCCGCACGATAGCGCGCAGCCTTTTTACTGCTGACCACAACCGCGTCCGCACCCTGCTCCTCTGGATCCTCGGCGTCCCAGTCCTCTTCCTCCTCGAAATCCTCTTGCTCTACTTCCTCTTCGTCAGCAACGATCTCGCTCACAGCAGCTTCCTGCTGGCTATGGGAATACCAGGTACTGCCATCCTCCTTTTCCCACACCCGGCCATCTTCGACATGGAAGGTGCGAGCTGCTTGCGACGACTGCACGTAATCGCTGAAACGCGATCTCACCCCTGGCAGACGCTCAAAGCTTGCACCGACGGCCGACAGTACCTTCTCTGGGCCTGCCACCAACAAAAACTCAGACCAGCAAGGTTCGCGGAAACTAACACTGACCGTTCCAAACAAATAAAGTGTGGCCCGCAGAGAGGCATCTTCCGCGGCCAATCGAGAAAGCACCTCGAGTACTGTGCGGGTAATGCTGAAACCAGCATCCTCCATGCTTTGCGAATCGACTTCGACGGTAGGCAACGGCGACCTGCTGTTAACGAACTGGAGTTCGGTTACTGACTTCTTGATCATTGCACCCATTCCTTGCGCAAATTTGCAGGCTGGCGACAGCCTCGATAGTTATGTCCTGAAACCCCACCCACACTCACGCCGACTCAGCCCGAGCCTTGTCCAGCACCTCGCGCGCCTTGCGCACCATCGGATCCAAGCGGTCCACCAGTTGGATCATCGCCTCCAGGGTGTCCATCTCCTCATCACCGTTATGCTTGTCCAGCAGCTTGCCGATGCACTCCACCACGGCTGGCGACCAGCGCGCATCTTCTTCACCCACTTCTATCAGTGAATGCAAGGTATTGAGCCCACGCTGCCCACCCGCAGTAATCGCGTCGGCCTCTTCGGCGAGCGCAAATGCTGGCTGTGCTTCGGCCGAAAATTCTGGTGCGAAGTCTTCATCCTCTACGTCAGCCATTACCTCTGTAGTAGCTGCGCCGGAACCGGGTTCCCCCTCAATCTCAACCGCCCGCACCAACTCGCCGATAAAGCTTTTAGCCTCACCGCTTAGGTATTGCACCGTGGCCAAATGGGTGTTGCGCTTGGGCGACTGCGGCAGAAAGAAGCGCACCTGCTCGCCCTCCCCCAACACCGCATCGCTCCAGTCGCGCAAGGTGGCGCCGTAGGCCAGTCGCGGGTAATTGACGCGTGGATACAGACGCTCGACCACCTCATCGCTCAACGACTGCGGGTCAACCAGCACGCCGTACTTGTAAAGCAGATCGAAGGTCACCTTCGAGCGCTGATCCAACAACTGCGGATCGACCCCCTTGTGATACGGCCCCGCCTGCACCCGCTGCGCGGCCAGCAACGTACGGCTGTCCAGCACCCCCAACAACTCATCCAGCGCCTGCTCGGCGCTTATGCCCTCTGAGGGAACCCATTGGGCAAGAATGGACTGGGCGTTGGCCACCGCGTCGGCGATGGTCTGGTTGGCACTTGGCATGAGAGGTCCTTTCACAATGGCTTGGAAATCAAGGCGTTCCCGCGATAATGGCGAATTGATAGCCATCTATGCAAGCACACCTTGATTGCCACCAATCAGCGCGTCATTGCGGCCGGTCCAGCATGGCGTGAGCCACATCCTCCACCAGGGCTTTGGCCATGCCGCTGAGGTAATGTGCCGCCCAGACCAGCTTGGGGTCGTACTCGATGCCGGCTTGCAGGGTCAACTGGTGTACGCAGCCCATCAGCAGCGACGACTGCTCCAGAGCGAACCCCGCACTGTGGCCGGGCTCGACGCGGAACAGCCTTTGTGTGGAATGCCCGCTTTCGCCTTCACCGAAGGCCGCGATGCCAGCGGTCTTATAGGTGTTGGCTGCATTCAAATCCTCATCCATTGACAGGTCCTCCTGCTGAACTCGCCAGCCCGCATTGCCGAGCGGCTTCCTCAGCAACGCGGGCGTCTGCGTATTGGCAACTCAGTGGCGTGACTGCACCTTGCTCAAGGCCACTTCGACCAGAGCACGGGCATGCTCGATTTCATGCATGGTTGCCAAGGTGAGGACCTGGTCGGGAGCATTGGGATGGAGCAGGACGGTTTGTCGGGCGATGGTCAGGGCGCGGACCAAGTATTCGGAGGTCTGGACCAGGAGGTCTTCGAAGGATTGGTTGGGGTGGTGCGGTGGGTCGGGGACGATTTTTAGCATCAGGTATTGCTCCGTTTAGATGGAGCCGCCACACCCAAGCTGTCAAACAAAGAGGTGGCAGCTGTACGCGGGTTGACAGACCGGTAAACGAAGAAACCCGGCGCACACGAAGGTGCCCCACGCACAGCCGCCATTACGCAGGTGCACAGATGGTTTCATTTGTTGCGGTCTGTCAAAACCGGTCGTTGAATTGGCAACGACTGGCGGAGACTAGAGCGCTGAAGGAACCACTGCAATGGCTTAATGGCGGCGGGAGTATGATTGGGAAATGGACTACATGGAATCAGGAAATTCTGAAGATTTTGATGCTTCGGATTTTCATCGGCAAGGTCATCGAAAAGAACGGCCAAAGCCTGCCAGAATGCTCAGGCCGTTCGCCATTTACTAGCGTTTTGCCATAAAATGGCCGGTTGCCGAAAGAACCGTCATGGCCATAGCCATGAAGGGCTTTCATTCTTTACAAATAACTGTGGTGAAGATGAACAAGCCTTTCATTTCGCTGTGCCCGGAAATTACTCGGGCACACGCACTGACGCTCATGGATTGGTTGGAAGATGAGCGCGTTACCTGCTACTTGAGCGATTCGCGTCATGTCTCCCGCTCCATCGAGCAAGTCATCGATCGGACCCAATTGCCGATCCTGACCCATCTATTCAACCGGGGCGGCCGCTTCTTCATGGCCTACGACCGGCATGACGCCCCGGTGGGCTTTGTCCGCCTGATCAAGACCGGCTCCAATTGCGAGATCGTCCTGGTCATTGGAGACAGCGACAAATGGGGCCGAAACCTTGGTGCGCGCACGATCCGCGAAGGCATGAAACTGGCCTTCCTCGACATGCGCGCCGAGAAGCTCATCGCCAAGATCCACCCGGATAACACCCGCTCGCTGAAAGCCTTTGTGCGCAGCGGTTTTCTGCTTGAAAGCGAAACGCCGACATTAAAGTCATTTTCCATGACGGCGGCGCGCTATCTGCAGTTCTTGCGCGAAGGTGCCGTTGCCGACTCCACTGAGATCTACATCACCGAAATCGACAAGGCCAGGCTCGAGAGCCTGATCGCGCTCGAGCAAGGCCCGGCCGTTGTTGAACTCGAACATGAGCTTGAGCGAGCCATTGTCGTCACGCCGCAGCAGGTGGCACGCAATGTCGTCACGATGAACTCCAGGGCCTTGCTGCAGTTGGACGACGAAGAGATCGAAGTGGCCCTGGTCTACCCTGAAGACGCGGACAGCAGCGCCGGAAAGTATTCCGTGTGTTCCGACATCGGCGCCGCCATTCTGGGCTATCAGGAGGGGGACGCCATCGACTGGCGAGTTTCTGACCGCACCCGCCGGATCGGGATCAGGAAAGTGCTTTACCAGCCCGAGGCTGCGGGCGATTTCCACCTGTAGTTGAGCCTTTGGCTAAGTGCTCCATCAGGCACGAAGATCCCCCAGCGATTTCCGTGCCTGATGCAGACATGGTGGACAAGGTCAGGGCTTGGCCAGAGGACCTCCTTCCTGCGCTCAATTTGGTAAAAGCAAGTAGGACCAATCCTTCTTTTTCGTAGGATCTCGCGGTATGGTTGCTGGCGATATGCCAGACCGTTAAGGACGCGAGATGCAATTTTTCTGGGTGAACCTAGGTACGACGCACAAGGAGGCCAGGGCCGGCAATTTTCTCTGGGCCCCGCTGAGTTCGCGTACACAATCCGGCAAGGTGCAAACCCGTCGCCACTGGGACAACGTTGGTAAGGTTAAAGCCGGAGACTTGATCTTCTGTTACCACGACAACTACCTACGCGCGATTGCCAAAGCCGAGCGCGATGCCTACCAAGCCGAACGCCCTCCAACTCGCTCGTTCAACGAGTGGAGCAACCAAGGGTATCGAGTCGATATCAGCCTCACCGACCTCAAGCACCTCTTGCGCAGCGACGACATTGCACCCACCTACCAGGCGCAATTCGATGCCCGCACAGAGCCATCGTTGTTCAACAACAAAGGTAGTGTGAATCAGATCTACATGGCGCAGTTGCCTGCCGATGCTGCGCTGTATTTGTTGGAACAAGCCGAGGTTGTTGCTGACTACGAAGACCAGCTCGTAGATGCCGGATCGCCAGGAAAAAGCCCTTCCGTTACGACTCGAGAAGCGCTCGTAAAGGCTCGAGTTGGCCAGGGCGCGTTTCGAACAGGGCTGCTCAAACGCTGGGAGAAAAAATGCGCGTTGACCGGGCTAAAAAATCCCAACCTCCTCGTCGCCTCGCACATTCAAGCTTGGGCCTTAACCGACAACAAAGCCAGGTTGGATACAGACAACGGATTGCTGCTGGCCACCCACATTGATCGACTCTTCGACTGTGGATTGATTTCTTTTGGTGAGGATGGGCAACTGCTGATCAGCGACGAGTTGGCAGCGGAGGAACACAAAATTCTAGGGCTGGACCAGTACACATCGATTCCCACCTTGAGTGAGGGCAATCGCCGCTACCTTGAGAAGCACCGCAAGCGATTTAGTTTTGCGTAGGGGGGTGTTTTCCAGATCGAGTAAACTCCGCTCCATAGACTTCGGACCTACACGGCCCCATTGACCCGACATCAAAATCAACTGACAAGGCAAATGATATGACACGGATGTGGATGGTTCGCGGCGAAGGGGGAAGCTTGTACGACGCTTTTCGCGAAAGAGAAGTAGCGGCCATCGGATGGGTCCAGTTAGCGCCACATGCCAAACCAGGCGTCGGCCGCAAACAGTTAATGTCCTTGTATCAGTCAATTGAACCTCAGATGAAACAAGGCACCATTGTCTCAGGGGCATCTCAGGTTTGGCGTTTCGTGAACGAAATCCAAAGTGGTGATTGGGTCATAACCTACTCTCCTGCAAACCGGCTCTACCAGGTGGGCACATTTACCGGCGCGGCAGAACACCATCCGGAGTGGGCAGAACAAGGCATGGCGCTGGCTCGAAAAGTTCGATGGCAACCGCTAGAACTGTCACGCGAGAAACTGGGTGTAACCACCAAAAACAGCCTGGGTTCTACCCTGACCGTTTTCGAAGTGCCAGCCCAAGCTGCTGCAGAAGTCTTGGCTGCGTTAAAAGGTGGCCCAGCCCCTGAGCCCGATGACGTCACCGATGAGGCCATTGCCGACCCACTCGCTGACATTGAATCTCAAGCCATCGAGCGAATCAAAGACCGAGTGAGCGAGATTGATTGGGACGAAATGCAGCATCTGGTTGCGGGGATTCTGCGGGCGATGGGCTACAAAACTCAGGTTTCACCACCGGGTTCAGACCGTGGGAAAGATATCGTTGCTTCACCAGACGGATTTGGCTTTGAGAACCCTCGAATCGTTGTCGAGGTGAAACACCGCAAGGGACAGATGGGTAGTCAGGATATCCGTAGCTTCCTCGGTGGCCGGCATAAAGACGATCGAGGCTTGTACGTCAGTACAGGTGGTTTCAGTAAGGACGCACTTTACGAAGCGGATCGTGCTTCGATTCCTCTATCGCTGTGGACGCTGGATCATGTGGTTAGAGCGTTGATCGAGCACTACGATGCTACGGATGCTGAGACGAAGAGGATTGTTCCTTTGAAGAGGCTTTATTGGCCTGCATAAGCTCTGTGCGAGGAGTGGTTTGCTTGGGCTCTCGTATAGTAATTAGCTGAAGACGGGGGTTCAAATCCCCCCGGCTCCACCAAATGATCAAAAAAAGACGTCCACGGACGTCTTTTTTTGTGCCTGCAACCCAGAAAATACGCGGCTTCCAGCGCTTTTGCGGTCTTTTGAGGTTTTTTGAGTTCCAGCCGTTCGGGTATTCCAGACGGTATTCCAGTCCACCCGGTGCTAATCTTTGGAATACCGAATCAGTGCCTGAGGACAATCTCATGCCTGCTCAAAACCTCCGCCTCTCCGATCGACAGCTCAAGGGAGTCAAACCCGCGTCCAAGGATTATGTCCTCACGGACGGTGACGGTTTGCAGCTCCGAGTACGCAGCAATGGCTCGTTGCTGTGGAATTTCAACTACCGCGAACCGGTGACCAAGAAACGCATCAATATCGGCTTCGGGACCTACCCCGAACTGTCACTGGCGAATGCACGAAAGATGGCAGTCGATGCCCGCGAGCTGCTCGCCCAAGGCATCGATCCGAAGGTGCAGCGTAATACGCTGAATGAAGCCAAGCGTGCAGAAACGGAACATACCTTCGAGAACGTGGCCACCGCCTGGTTCGAGCTCAAGAAAGACTCGGTGACCCCGGCCTACGCCGAGGACATTTGGCGGTCGCTCACGCTGCACGTGTTCCCCGATTTGAAGACGACGCCACTGACGAAAATCACCGCGCCGATGGTGATCGCATTGCTTCGTCCAATCGAAGCGAAAGGCAGCCTGGAGACGGTCAAACGTCTTAGCCAGCGGCTAAACGAGATCATGACCTACGGCGTAAACTCCGGGCTGATATTCGCCAACCCGCTCAGCGGGATCAGGGCAGTCTTCAAGAAGCCCAAGAAAGAGAACATGGCTGCGCTTCCGCCCGAAGAGCTACCCGAGCTCATGATGGAGATCGCGAACGCCAGCATCAAACGCACTACCCGCTGCCTGATTGAATGGCAGTTGCACACGATGACGCGCCCTGCCGAGGCGGCAACTACTCGCTGGGCAGACATCGATTTTGAAAGGCGTGTCTGGACTATCCCTGCGGAGCGTATGAAGAAGCGCCGCCCACACAGCATTCCGTTGAGTGATCACGCTGTCGCGTTGTTGGAGTCACTGAAGACTCACAGCGGCCATCGCGAATACGTCTTCCCGGCTGACAGAAACCCGCGTACTCATGCCAATAGCCAAACGGCCAACATGGCATTGAAGCGCATGGGGTTCCAGGATCGGTTGGTTAGTCACGGCATGCGCTCAATGGCGAGCACCATCTTGAATGAACATGGGTGGGACCCGGAGCTCATCGAAGTGGCACTGGCGCACGTCGACAAAGATGAGGTGCGAAGCGCCTACAACCGAGCCGACTACATCGAACGCAGGCGACCGATGATGGCCTGGTGGAGCGAGTACATCCAGAAAGCCGCCACCGGCAGCCTGCTTGCCTCAGCCTACGGCCAAGTCAGAGACAAAAATGTGGTGCCGATTCGTTAGCACTGTGCAGGCGCAAGAATTGCGGTAACAACTGAACGTTCGTGACTCGGGGCAAGCAGCCTCGCTTATCCGCTTCTCAGCGCGGGTCCATCCAGACAGGGCTGCAAAGCCGCCCTGTTTGGATGGACCTTATTTTGAAGAGCTAAAAGCCACGACCGTGTCCAGGATTTACCACGGAATTCCACCGGTGGATAACCGCTTTTCACGCCCCCAAGAGCGCTGAGTTTCGGACCTTGACCGGGTTTATCCACAGGCGTAGAACTGCTCGTGCAAGCGCTGTCGATGACAGCAACCCAGGTGGCCCGAACCTTGAAGGTCACGCCGCTCCCGCGGTGGTTCAGCCCAAGTACGATTCGCATCCGGCAGCTCGTACGGTCACTACCCAGGTGATGGATGCTCTTACACATATAGCGCTCGTGCGCCAGATACACCGTACCTCGCTGCCCTGCAGCAACCTATCCGCTTGGCCGAATACTGCGCCAACCTGTGCCCGTCTCTTTCTTCTGGAAAGAGACGGGCACTTCTACCACTGCTGCAGCCCTGATCGCATAGGGCTTTGCGGCATTCCCCCTCGTGACAATCGGCGTGACAAACGCCGATGTCACCAGCAACAGCGCTGTAGATGATGGTGCCGCAGACCAAGGAATGGACTGCACCTGACTGACAGTCAGGTATGCCCCGGTCATCGCATTGCTGCTTGCACATGGCTCAGGATCTTCAGGCGCTGATCTCGTCAGCCAGTGCTGCCTCCACCCGCCCACCGGTAACGGTGCTCAGGAGGCCAGATCATGAGATGCCCTTGCTCCCGGTTGTAAGGAGCCGCCAGTCCCGCGTAGTGGACATTCCCCACAGGTCGCAGGGGCCTTGAACCCTGATAACACTCAGCATTCTTGGCGGGATGACGTGGGGCGAGGGTCGGAGATCGGAAGATGAGGTGACTGACATGGCATTGGTAGGTAAGCGGGATGGACGCAATTTTGGGTACGGCAGGCAACTGAGCTACGCAGGGCCACAAGCGCTGAAAGACATGTTCGGCGGTGGCCACTACGGCACGGTCAAGGCGCACTGTGATCGGTGGCAGGCATTCGCAAAGTGGTGCCGCTCCGAACAGGGGCCGGGTATCAATGATGCGCGGCAGATTGATCGTAAGGTGTTGGCCTATTACGCAGCGTATCTGCGCGACATGGTTAAGCGCGGTGATCTCGCCGTCAGCACCGCACAAAACCGGCTATCCAGCGTCAACAGGACCATGGCAGCGCTTCGCGGTGATCAGTACGTGAAATTGCCCAGCCCGAGCAAGGCGTTGGGAATGCAGCACACCAGGGTTCGGCAGTCGGTGCCGCAGGGTCAAGACCGCGATCAGGTTAAAGAGATCGTCAATGCGCTTTGCCGAAATCATCAACAACGGGCCGCCGCGATCGTTCTGTTGGCGCGAGCCACCGGCATGCGCTTGCGCGAGGCCATCTTGGCTGACCTGCCACGGTTAAGCCGTGAAGCTAACGATCTAGGTAGGGTTAACATTCAGGATGGCGCCAAGGGCGGCCGCGCTGGGGCCTCGGCGCCACGTTGGATTTCGATGGATGAGCATGCTCTGGGCGCACTTAGATTTGCACAGCAGGTGTCGCCTGCGGGCAGCCGCAACCTGATTGCTCCGCACGAAAGGTACCTTGACGTTCTCCAGGACATCGTCCGCCCGGCACGGGAGATCCTGCATGCACACAACCTTAAAGGCTTCCACGAGCTACGAGCGGCGTACGCATGTGACCGCTACGAGCAGATCACCCAACACCCCGCGCCAATCAACGGCGGCCAATGTTGCCAGGTAGACAGGAATCTTGATCGTGAGGCCCGAAGGCAAATCAGCTATGAGCTGGGGCACGGCCGGATCGACGTGGTCGCTGCCTACATTGGAGGGTGCGCATGAGCAAGTCATTCGACATGGAGCTGTTCTTGTCTGCGGTGTTGACGGGCTCGCACGCAACTCGACAACGCCATGTACGACAGGCGAAAATCATCCAGGCTGAGATTGCAGAGCGCTGGCAGCGAGAGACGCCTTGGACTTGGCAGCGGAAGCATGTGATTTGGTTTCTCGAAAAGCGTCTAGCCCGGCGCAGCAATGCAACGCGGTATTACTACCTCCTAACCCTGCGACTGCTCGCTCGTCGCTTAGAAAAGTCATGGGTATGAATATGGTAGGCAGCGCGTTGAGATCAGCAATTTGGCTCACTAAGACAAAGCGCAGTCGCTGAGCTGCTACGTTGGACTAAGCCTCTAATCAGGAATAGAAAGAGCCATGTCAGTCCCGACCTACGACCAGTTCATAGAGCCCATCCTACGTTTTCTCGCCACACATCCTGACGGTTCCACCGCGAGCGAGGCTCACGAAGCCGCCGCCATGTCTCTTGGCCTGAGCGAGTCACAGCGGCAGGAGACCATCGCAAGTGGTCAGGCCACCTACAAGAATCGATCAGGCTGGGCGCATGATCGGCTAAAGCGTGCTGGCTACTCCAGCAGCGCCAAGCGTGGCTATTGGCAGCTGACCGACACTGGCCGCGCGTTTGCCCAAGCCAACCCGAACCCGTTGAGCCCAGAGCAAGTCGAGCACCTGGCTGTGAACTTCATGAGTGTGAAGCTGAAGACAGCGCCGGATGCCGCCTCGCTGGATGGAAGCAGCGACACGTCAGAGCCTGTTGCCAAGACCGACCTCGCCACTAGCAGCCCGCAGGAGCGCCTAAATCAAGCCATCCTCGAGCTGCGCACCAGCGTCGCGGGTGACTTGCTGGACAACTTGCTGCAAGCCAGCCCGACGCGCTTCGAGCACATCGTTCTCGACGTGCTGCACAGTCTGGGCTACGGCGCGAACCGGCAGGCTCTGCAACAAGTCGGCGGCAGTGGCGACGGCGGCATCGACGGCGTGATCTCGCTGGACGCACTGGGGCTGGAAAAGGTTTACGTGCAGGCCAAGCGCTGGCAGAACACCGTCGGGCGTCCTGACCTGCAAGCGTTTTATGGCGCCCTGGCCGGGCAGAAAGCCAAACGCGGTGTATTCATCACTACCTCCGGCTTCACCGCCCAGGCAGTTGATTTCGCTCGCTCGGTCGAGGGACTGGTACTGGTCGACGGTAAACGCCTTGTAAACCTGATGCTCGACCACGAGGTGGGTGTCAGCTCGCAGCTTTACAAAGTGCCCAGGCTCGACAGTGACTACTTCGACGAATCGCTCGGCTGATCCGACGCTCGACAGCCCAATTCCATTTAGCCACTATGGCCTCGACAAGCCCGCAGGCCGTCGGCGCCCTGCGCCTTTCGAACGCCCATCCAATGCCAGTGAGGCCCTATGAACGCCCGAGAAGCCAACCTCATCGCCAAACGCTACCAAGCACGTAAACAAGCGTTCGACGATTTACACGTGCTATTGCTGCCTTTCTTCCGCCGCACCTACCTGGCGGACAGCATGAAAGAGATCAGTGGGTGCGTCTCCGAAGCCCGGCATGCCAATACCTTGTGCGGCTGGCTGTCGGATTACGGCGACTTCGATGAGCTGGATGCTCTGATTGGCGAGATACGTCGGGACGGAGGACGCAAGCGTTTTACCAGCCTGAACGACATCCCCGCCTCCCTGCGGGAGCACTTCGACGAGACCGACGCGGACTTTATCGAATTCGCCAACGAAATGCGCGAAGAGTGCCGCGAGGGTTATGACTCATTGCTCGAACAGCAAGAAATGCTAGACGAACAGTTTGAGTTCGCCCGATTCGATGAGGTGTTCGCGTTCAATGAAGATTACCTGGAAGTTGAAACCATAAGGCTGTTTAACCAGGTGTTCGACCACCTGCACACTCAATGGGTTGCATACGAAAAGCTGGCTCGCAGTCTAGTCGGCATGGCCCACCTCATCGATGAACCGGACCCTGACAAGGGGCTAACCGAGGCGCTACTGTTCGATTAGCCTCGTGTCACACTAACGACCTAGGCAGGATTAACATTCAGGATGGCACCAAAGGCGGTCGCCTCGGCCTTGGCACCACGTTGGACTGCGGTGGACTTGCATGTTCGAGGTGCATTTGAGTTTGCACGGCAAGTGTCGCCTGTGGGTCGCCGCGATCCTCTCACCAAAACGCCAACGTACTTATCGCTCCCTAGCAGCGCATACACAGCATCATGTCTAACGAATTTTCACCATAGTCCTAGCCCCTGGTAACGCTGTCGTTTCGCCACCAACTCGACAGAGTTATTTGATATGCGCAATGCGTGCTTTAAATACCCTACCGCGGCAGGGTAGTCACGCGCTTGCTCACAAACCTGAATCAAGCGAATTAAAACGTGAGGCTTACTTGGGCACTTTCTATTGATTCTCTCAAGCGCTTCGCGTGCCTCGGAAAAGTTAGCCTCCAAGCCAAATAAGGTCGCACGCAAAAAATCAAGCTCTAACGATTCTCCATCCTGTCTCTCGGCATCTTGAATGAGATCTTTCGCAAAACTTGTCTTACGAAGCGTCAGGCATGCCTTAATCCCAAGCAACCGGATCAGCCTTTGATCGTCGTCATGCAAGTCGCCCTTGTACTCTCGATGGAATACTTCTTCAAACTCGAAAAGCCTGTTTGCGCGATAGAGGGCATTAAGCTGTTGCAGCAACGCAGCGGAATCGTGGGTACGAGCGAACTCCTCTTCCGCAACTCTTGCCGCCTTTAGGTAGTCTTTTTTCTCCAGAGACTCGACAACTGCCGTCGACCAATCAACCGAAGCCTGCCCGCGAAATGGCGTTATGGAATATTGAGGCGCGTCTAATTGTTGCTGCCTCGCCAGCTCAAAAGCACTGCGAAGCGAAGCAATATCGTGATATCGAGCGGAGGGGACCCTTTCCATGCACCTAAGGATTAGGGCGTCAACCATGGGTACGATGTTGGCGTTGATTTCGCTGGGGCGCTTAAATGGCGCATGACGTCGCACTTGAGATGGCGTGTCGTGAGGGAGCTGTCCCGTTAGCAGTTGGTACAAGAGAACGCCGAGACTATAGATGTCGCCTCTCAGCAAGTCATCAAAAGTTCCCTTACGTGAGACACTGTCGGAAAATTCTGGCGCAGCGTACAGAACAGTGCCGCCGTTTTCCCTAGTTCGAACATAAATTTCTTCGGGCAGAGCGGAGCTCCCGAAGTCAGTCAACTTCACCAAATCTCCCACACCCACGAGAATATTGTGCGGCTTGATATCGCCGTGTGAAATAGGTGTCGGCAAGGTCGCCAAAAAACCAACAGCGTCGAGCACCTGCGCGTAGATGGCAAACAGGCGCTCAAACGTGTTTCCGAAATTCTGACCTCTCTGCTCAAGTTTTTGGGCAAGACTTTGGCTCGGGAAGTATTCCATTTCGATGAAGAACCATTCGTTCTCCGGCGGAATTCTCCCCATATCGCAAATCCGAACAATATTGGGATGTGGGTCTATTGTCAGTAGCTCTTTCCCTTCGGCCAGCAGACGATCATCCTTTGTCAGATCTTTAGGAATCTTCACTGCGACGATGGTACTGTCCGATAGCCTCTCCGCCCGCCATACCCAACCATGACTGCCGTCACCGAGGCATTCAAGCAAGAGATACCTATCCCCTAAGCGCTTATTAGTTCCCGGCAGAAAGTGTGCGGATTTTATATTCACAACAACCTCTCACAGCGCATTTGTTTGAGAAGCAGCGTTCCACTGCACTCAATCTCAAAAATAAACCGACTGAAAAGAACCGCTGTATTTCGAAGTGAAGGCACCTGCGCACCAACCGACGATTTGAAACCTTGCCGACATCGCAGTGCAAACACTTCTTTATTTGGCGCGGAGACAACTCCTTTGTTCCATGCCGAAAGGATTAGCACAGAGGGGGCATCGCCCCATCTCATCGATGCCTCCAGTAAATTACAAAGCTTCTCGTCAAGCTTCTTTTGTCCCCGGTCGGTACCATCGAACCGTTCAAACTCAATCAAGACATCAGGTGTGCGTTGCGTTCGACTAAACCAGGTTGAGTCGGCCCGAATGTCTGCCCCATGCGTCATCGGCACCGGACATTCCGCCACCGCCATATAGCCAAGCTCAGATCCAAGCTCATTCCAGGCACTGCAACCCAAGCTGTGCACCAATACATCCTCGTCACGAACGCCCCAGCTCGACAGCATGGGATAGCTGCGATCGACAAACTCCAGAGTGGACATTGCGGAACAAATTTGCGCTGGAAGGTCAGTCACCAAAACTCCCCCAAACGCGCAGCACTTCAGGCGACTCACCACCGTGTATCAGTGCCTTGCCACCAACTTTAACTAGTAACGATGCAGGAATAGATCGGCCACAGACCAAGGCCTCACCCGTTGATAAGTTTGGCAACTCATCCAGGTCGGCCTTACTTACCATGTCAGATGCTTTTGCAATAAATCGCTGGTCGTCCGGGTTCTTCAGGCGCATGGTGATCAAGGTATTGCACTGCGACGTCACGTCAGCATCGAGCTTCGATGGGCGCTGGCTAACGATGGCGAAACCAACACCGAACTTGCGACCTTCGCCGGCAATTTTCTTGATGATTCGATGGCTGACGGCATTTCCACCAACTGGCGCGAAATTATGTCCTTCCTCATAAACCAGGAAACAAGGACGTAGAGGATCTGTTTTGCTGGAGGCTGCGCGCAAGATTTCACTGGAAAGCAGTGCGCAGATTACCTGCTTGGCCGTATCACTCAGTCCTTGCAGATCGATCACAACGAGTCGCCCTTGCTTATTCGAAGGACGCCCGATCATTTTGTAGATGTCGGTTGGAGCGGACATGGCAGCAGAGTAAAAGCTTTGCGCTTCGTTGAGCACCCGCGACAGCTTCATGGATGTCACAGCGGCACTGCGTCCATTCAATGCTTTGCCTTCTGCCTCGGAAAGGTCATCCCATTCACGCAACTCTTCGATACCATCTCCGAGAAGATGCCGAAGGCGATTTATGTCCCTCGGCTCGGTCTTGTCGGCTGTCCGCCAATAGCGCAACGCAACATCAAGCACCCTCTGTTGAGGTTCGGTCAGCCCGGGCAGAATTTCTGCCACATCATCCATTTCAAAGTGATCGAACTGCAGCGCAAGCTGGACGTTTTTGCCTGCGTACTTGTGTTTGAACGATTCATTTTGTGGCGTGTAAACATGGATGCCTGCTCCGGCTTCCTGCAATCGTTCCAAGGTTTCGCGAATTTTGGGTAGTGCCGCACGATCGCGTCCGTCTTCGCTCTCCGCTAGATCGTCTGAGAAATTCAATTGCCCCTTCGCCAGAGCCTTTCCATACTCACCATGCGGATCAAAAACAACTACGGTTCCGTTGTTCAACGCTACCAATCGTTCAATGATGCGGCCAACGGTGTAGGACTTTCCCGATCCCGTCATCGCGAGTACGGCCATATGCTCAGTGACCAGTTTGTTTACGTCTAAAAAGACCGGCACTGTGTTATCGCCGCGCTCATAGCCAACCAGATTACCCAGGTGCAAACTGGTGTGTTCGTTGAACTCGTAGAAGTCGCTTAGAAATTGGAAATCCACCGTTTCAACGGCAGCACCTGGGTCTAGCGGGCGGCGTGGAATTTTTATCTGGCGAGAAACCGGATCGCGATAGCCGACCAGTTCGACATTTGCGTAGAGGTTCTCGCCTGTGACACTGGCACCGGGGAGCAACTCAAGTTCAGTTACTCCATCACCAAATCCAGCGTTAAACAGCATATTGGTTCGGGAAATCCTGGTGACTCGCCCAAGCACCGGCACCACGCTTTCATCCGCGCGTTCCTGATGCATGATGCGGACAAACTCTCCACGACGAACGGAAAAGGAATCCTGAACCACCATAGTCAGCTGTGCCGCGTCGCCGGTGTTACCGACCAGCTTTCCTAGTACCTTGTGTTTCATGATTCAAACCCCTCATCGAGACCGGATAACCACGTGCTTTCCACGTCGTTACTCCGTAATGCTTCATTTAGCCCCTGCCGGTAGTAGGCAGAGAACTTTTCGAGAATATTGAGTTGCTGCCGACTGAGTAGCTGCGGTAGTGGCATGGATTTTTTCTGGCTTTGCATGTCCAGAATCATCAATCGAGATGCCACGGTATCTAACAAGGCGGAATCCCAGTCCGACTCTTCGCCGGCCAATTGAGCCATCTTTATTTGACCTGCACGCGCACTGCGGAAGTGAAAGCCGATAACGCCTTGGTTTACTTCACTAGCAGGTTCCATTCGGGAGCGATTTTCAGTCATCCGAAAAGCAATAGTTCGGGTGAAGTTGCCCAATATTCCATTGATAAAACGCGTATCACCAATGCCGCTCAGTCGAGCCTCTAGGCCTTCGAGCATGGCGGCCGATTCCGGTGCAAAACCATCGTTGATCAAAATGTGCTTGCGGCCGTCTTCAGTTCGTAAGTCCTGGCGAGCGATACTGACAATGGCAGAGAATCGCTCAGCCAGAATGCTAACGAGCACAGGACCTTCCGGATTCCATGGAAATAAAGCTTTCCGGTTTTTCTGCCAAAATTGTTCAATTACATCTCTGGTCTTTTCAAACTCTGCCCAGTGCCGTGCATTCCGCTTCAGAGGCACCATTTCCCGGTCAATGAACAACGGGGTGTCGATCAAAATCAAGTTGGCAGAACCACCCTGTTTTAACAGTCGCTCGACAAGGGCATAGCAGTGCCTCATCTCCACCAAGTCCAAGCGCTTTCTCTGGGCTTCGAAATCTATGTCGTCTAACTCTGATACTGAATCGGATCCAGCTGTGCCAACCTTATTGTCCTGAATGGTGAGATCTGTCCGCACAGCTGCGGATGCGTAGATAAAGCCCCCCAGAGCACGGTGAATGCATGAGTGACTCGCAATACCTGAAACCGTGAGGTTGACAACAGCTGGCCGCTTGACACCCTTAATTAAGCCGGCATCCCGAAATATGGGGGCCACATGTTCAATATCACGAATCTGTTTGAGCAAACGCCCAGCACTACCCGGCAATCCCAGCTGACTATCAATAGCCAATGCTTGCGCAAGAGTTTTTGCTTTCATTGGCTAGGCCTCATTTCTCAAGCTTTCGGCAAATGCCCAGTATCTACACCCCATCAGATAGACTAATCCCTGCTCAGTTAATCCATGTTCATTGATCAGCCCGGCATTTCTAAGGCGAACCATGCTTTCCGGCAAATCGAAGCTGGCCAAGTTCAACAGCGGCACGGCATATGCCTTCAACCTGCTTAGCATGCCCTCGGCCGCCGCGACATTGAATCCGTAGCAGAACACCAACACGGTGACATCCTCCGGGCGTATCGCATCATTTTCTTGGGGCTTTATTTCTTCGGCACTAACAGAGGGTAACCCACAATGCCGCTCAATATTGGCCAGAAAGTCATGAACCAACGACGCCTGATCCAACAAACTGATGGACCAAAGCGGTAGCGTTGTGGCAGCGATCAGGCCGCTATTGGAGTGTGCCTTCCAATAGCGTGTATGGCCAGTCAGCTCCCCCGGCGTCATTTCCCCTGTACAAGCGCCATCTATCCCACGCAGATTGAACGCCACCTCGCCCTCTAGCATGCTCGCAAGCGATGCCTGTTTGGCGGCTAGTGAATTGGACTGGGCCAACTCAACCACCCAGTCCAGAAAATGAAAAATACTCCCTTCCTGGTATGGCGGTAGCAGCAGCAGTGAACAACCGGGTTGGCGTACCCAGGCAGCACATTCCTCCTGAGTCTCTCTCGAGGCTTGCAAAGCATCGCCTGTCATCAATACAAAACCGGTCTTCGGCAAGCCAAGCTGAGATGACCGAGGGATTCCCAGCAAGCTGGCCAAGAAACGCCCTCTGCGGTGTGCCTGCAATTCCGGAGTCAAATAAAGCTTCACGCTTCCCCCCCGAAATAGAGCTTCATTTTCAGGATGCCCTTGGCCACCAAAGCCTCTTGAGCGGGTTGCGACAGTACTGGGCTTTTGCCCTCGGCTATCGCCTTCGCCAAATCTTGCCAGCTCGAGAAGTCAAGACCTGTCCCGCTTAAAAACTGAGTCGCTTTGGCTTCCCACTGCAATTGCTGCACATCTATCGTCACATGCAGCTCATGCAAGGAGAGTGGAGATACGCTACTTAGGCTAATTGCAGCTGGCGCAGCTTCGTTGCAAGCACTGAACAGTGGCATCAGCACTGGAAGATAGCGCTCATTGGTCTGACTCACCAAGGTCTCGCGATGCGACAGGATCGTGTTTTCAACCTTGCTGATGGCGCCACCAACGCTGTGCAACTGAGAGTGAATGGGGTTGAGCAACCGGTCAGGGATGTCGCGGATGGCACTGAACTGCCCCTTGCGTGCTTGCTCGCGAAACTTTTCACGCTCGTTCTTGGCCAAGTCAGCCAAGTCCTCAAACGCATCGCCAATTAACACTAGTTTTTGAGCGAGCGTTGCTAGCTCTTGTGCGTGTTCTGGCGCCGAGTAATCCGCAGGCATGGGCTCCAAAACGCGTGCAGCTTCTGCACATCGTGTTTGCAATTCCGCGAGGTACCCGGTGATCTCAACAAATTTTTTCTTGCCTACTCGATAGCTACTGGCAATGCAGCCAAGGTTATCGGCAAGCCCCAAAGCCGTTCCATTGTCGATATTGACGCCCGCTTCCTCGGCGAGCAGGCGCAGGCGATCCGCCGCCTTGTCCAGTTGAAGTGAGCGCAGGTAATGCAGCAAGGTGTCTGAGCTCGCAGTACCCTCTGCCGCCGCAGTGCCGCTGGCGTTGTGTTGCTGCAAAGCCCCATCAAGAATGTTGGTCACCGTCTGTAGCGACAGGGTGAACAAGCTACGCGGGAAGAAAGCCAGATTCTTTGCATCGGCTTCGATGTCGGTGATCAGATGATCGATGCCTTGCTTGATTTGAGTAGCCGCCTTTTCCACATAATCTGCAAACAGCCGGGCCTGTTCAATGCGCTGATAGAGCGATTGGCTCTTATCGTCGAGGCGCAGGGTATTGATATTGCCCAAGGTAATTTCAGGCACGTGCTCAGGTTTGACACCCGCAACGCGCTGCAGCACCTCAAAGCGTCCGGCGAGCAGAGTGGGTATCTTGTCAGCAATAGCAGACAAAGCATCGGCACCATGCAAGGCGAGCGCTTCTTCGCCGACCTTCAGCGCGTCAAAGGCAGAGCGGGCCGCTTTGAGCAATTCGTGCGCTTCCACCGTTTCAGTGCCGGTGGGTGACTTGCCCAAGGGTGCGAAGAGCCCAGGGATGCGGTCATAGCCGAAAACACGTTCCAACTTGGCAACCACAGCCTTGTAGCCGTCAGCACCGTTGCCGTTAAACCAGTTCTGCGCCTCATTGATGGCGTTATCCAATTTGGCCCGTGGCAGGCTTTGCCATTTGGCTGTAGCAGCCGTGGCATCCTTCAGCTGCAACAAATGCAACTCCCCGCACCACCACATCCAGTCATCGAACACGTTCTTGGCTGTCACGCTGGCATGTTGCAGGTAGCCCCAGTACCAGTCGCGCTTGGCCTTCTCCAGTGTCCATTCCTGTGCGCTGGCAGGGTTTGCTATATGCGCCATGAAGAAGGGGAACTTTGCTTGCGCCTGCTGCGGATTGGCCAAATCGCTAAACAAGCCTGCATGCTCGTGCAAAGCAAAACCGAGACTGAGCAGCTTGCTTGGCAAAGCCAGGCGTTGCATCAGCGATGCCACTTCTTCGGCATCAATACCGTGCCTGGTTTCCAGATCATTCAGACCAGAAAGGGTCGGCTCCTTGAACACAAACAAGGTCCAGGCCTGCAGCAACAGATCGCGATCTTGCGCGTTGATCTTGCCGGTTGGCTTGAGCGGCCAAGCAATCAACCCGCGCTCATTCAAGCGGGCACGCCATTGATGGATCGCTTGATAGGCAAAGTCACGCAGGGCGTTGAGCTTGTTCTTGAACTTGCTGGTCAGTCGTGCCTCATCCAGTACCAAGCCCTTGCATTGCTCGGCCGAGAGGCCGATGCGTTCTAGCTGGTCCACTTCGCTGGGGTTCAGGTAATAGAGCAGTAGATGGTCTTTGAGCTTTTCACTGACATCGCCACGGTTGTACTGCTCCATCAAGTGGGTGGAAGCCGTGAAAGCCATCACAGGGAAGCGCCCTTCATCGGTATGGCGCATTGCCGCAAATTGATGCAGGCGCTCCAGCTCCTCACGGTTGTTCACCCAGGCAAACCAAGCCAGATTGTCCGGGTGCAGCTTCAACCCCTCGCAATACAACAAGCCACCACGCTGGCCTGCGCCTTGCCCACGTGGGCTGGTTTGAATGTGCAGATTCTCTTTGTTGGAGAGCCCCGTCCGTGCGTACTGCCAATTCTTGTCCAGCAAACGCATTAAACCCATCAGACGTGCCGTCCAGCGCAGGCCCGGGTTGTGGCCGCTGGCCTGCAAGAAGGTCTTCATCGCGGCTTCGTGCACAGCCGCATCCGCCGGGTCGCGGAAGATCATCGAATTGTGTTGCTGGTTGCTGTAGCGCAAGTCCAATCGCAGCAACATGGCCACGCTAGGGCCAATATGCGTGGCCTCTTCATTCGGAATGAACTGGTCGCCACCAATCAGCTTTTGCCACAGAGCGTCGGCGGCAAACTCCACCGCAGGGTGGTCGTAGAGCAAACTCAATAGATGCTTGAACTCCCCGCGCGACAGCGGCATCAGCAGCACATCTTTCTCGGCCTCATTGATGGCAAAGGTACGCAGGTTTTGCAGCAAGGCAGTGAGGCTGAGTGCCTGCTCGACAGCGGGGTACAGCCATTCGTCCTTTTCTCGTTTGAACTTGGCCTCTTCCAGCGCCTGGCGGCATTGGAGCGCGTCAAAAGGCATCTTGCGATACAGGCTGGCGACCGGTTCGCCATCCTCATTGGTCAGCTGCAACAGCTCTTTGCAGCGCGCGGATGCGGCATCCAGTGATACAGGCAGTTGGCCGTACAGCAACGACTGCGCGATGGCGCGCAGATCGTGATCACCAGTCTTGATGCCCTCGATGGCGTGCTTATCCAGCACATGCTCAGCGACACGGCCAGAGCTCTCAACCACCGCATCGAACAGCACGCCCATATCGGTGACTTGCTTACCCACTGCTGCGTACTGAGCCAGCACCGCATCCACATTGGCCATGATCACGTTGAACCAACCAAAGTTGGCTCCGCTCATGGCGTAGGCGGCTTCAACCAGCCCTGTGGGGTAGTCGTGTGCCAACTTGCGCTCGACCTTGAGCTGGACCACATAGTCAGACACATCGGCAAAGGCATTGTGCTCCAGCTCCACCAGCTCAAAACGGCGAGCGACGGATTGAATCTCCCGCAACTGCTGGCCCAGCAAGGGCGAGCACAAAGCCACATAACGCAGCCAAGGCAGCTTGCGTCGTGGGTCCTCCTCCTTGATGGCTTTGCCAATCAGGCGGATGGCTTGGCCATCGAGGCGCTTGGCGTCGTCTTGCTCCAATCCAAAGGTGGCCGCCTCGGCCACGGTTTCCAGCTCGTCCAGCACTACCAGCACATAGCCGATACCAAATTTTTCCAGATAGCTGTAGGCAGCCTGCACCAGGCGCACAACCAAGCCTTCTTCTTCGTAGAGTGACTCTTCAGAGTGGGCCTGATCCAGCTCTAGGCATTGCGCCAGCTGTTGAGAGTCGAAGCCCGCCGGATTTAAACGATGCAGTGCCTGCTCGGCAATTTTGCTTTGAATCGAACCATCAAACTTGCCTGTCGCCAGCGGAAGCAGCGCCCTATAAAGCCCAAAGCCAAACCAGTTGTCCGAGTTCTGGTAGTCAGAGGCGACTTGGGAGTATCGGATGTACAGCGCCAGGTACTTGTCTTGCGTGGCCTGATCAAACAGCTTTTTATCTTCAAGCTGCGCACCGTCTTCGCGTACAAACCAGCCTTTGGAACAATCGTTGATCTGGGCGATCAGCTCATGGCCCAGGCGCGATTTACCGCGCCCCCATTCCGCCTCCACCGCAAATACATGGGCAAAGTTGTCCGCATCCTGATCCACCGTGTGGATGAAGGTGCGATAGCGTTTGAAGAAGCGACTCTGACCAACCAAGGGATCACGCGGCGGATAATCAGAAACACCGGTGGCTGCCCAGCTATGGAGACGGGCCAGGTCGACAATATCGGCGGCGGTAAGCTGATCGGTTTTATTCATGCAGTAGGTTCCCCCTGAACCACATACGCCGCCTCCGGTTCGCGGACGGAACGGTGTTGATAGACTTTCTTGTAGTCCTGATACAGTGCCTCGGCAGCCAAGCGTGCGGCCTGCCACAGCAACTTGCCGGTGCGGTTGAACACCCGGCTCGCGGGCAGGCTGTAGCACTGATCAGAAAGCAGCGGATGAATCTGGAACTGGCCTAGTTGGCTACTGGCCCCGTCCTGATAACGCCAGACCGCGTGCTTGAGCAACAAGCCCACCAGCGGTGACAGTTGCGCATTCAATTCGGAAGCCGAGGGCTGCTGCGGAAAGCAGGCCACACCCAGCCTTGCCAGCATGCCCAACAGCAGGTCGGCCAGCGTGCCACAGCGCACCTCGTCGCCCTCAGTGCCAATTACTGTGACGGCAATTTCAGCAGGCGCAAAAGCGTTCTGACCTGCAGGCAGCTCCAGTAGTAAACCGCCGCGGTTTTCTGCGCGCCAGGCGTCCTGCGCAAACACCAGCATGGCTAGCAGCAGCGCCCAGGGCTGGGCCAACACCCAGTTCATGGTGGTTTGGCCTTCTGGTATTGCAGGCACCAAGCCACCCTGCAAGATCACGTGCGCATCGATGGCTGGCTTTTGATCGGCAAGGTCCAGTACAACGGGCAATGCCAACAGTCGTCCCAGTACCCAATTCTGCTGCGCATGGATGCCGCAGGCGTCCACTTTGGGTAAGGGAGGGAGCGCATCGGCAAACGCGGCCAACTGGGCGGCGACAGCCAAAATACGCACCAGTGCAGGCGTTGCTGCCGCCTGCTCAAAGCTCACGCCCAGCAAATCCCGCTCAAGCGCAGCGTAGGGGCTGGCAGTGAGTCGCGCGCTTTCCAAGGTCGCTTCCACCCAGGCAGCTGCTGGCCCCAAGCCAGATACTAATTCCACCAGCGGTGCGTTCCCCTGAGCCGCCGTTACGGCAGCCGATTGCGCAGCCATTTGCCCTGCCTCTTTACAGCGCGCAGCGGCAATCGCCAACCATGCATCGCGTACCTCGGACTGCTGTGCCAGGAGAGAGCAGAGCAGCTCGGCGTCAGACGCCAGGGCCGGGCGCACGGCCAGCAAGCGCTGGCTGATGATCCAACCCGTGCTAGGGTACTGATGATTCTGCGCGCCCGCGCCAGCTAAAGCGCCCCCAGCTACTTTGCCGTTACCTTGGTCGCCAGCCCCCTCTGTCTCTACCGGGTGAGCCAGGTTGCAGAGCAGCGCCGAGCCGTCGCACTCATAGTCAACGCCAGCCATACATCCCGTCGTGAGCAAGGCTCGTAAGCGCGGGATCAAGGCGGCTGTTTGCGTCAGGGATGTGGCATGGGGACTGGTCATCAATCCCCCTGGGCTTGTGTGAGCAAGTGGTAAAGCTCGTCCAGATCAGCAAACAGTGCAGGCCTTTGGCCGTCGATGCCATCGGTTTTCAGTCGATTCAGTATGCGACGATCAAGCTGGTCGTTACCGGCTTGCAGGGCTTGTTCGGCGGCTACCAGCTCGGTTTCAATGAGCTGGCCTTCGATTAAGGCTTCGACGAGAAGCTTGGCTGACTCTGTCAGCAGCTCTGAATTTTTCTTTGCCTTGTGCCGCAATTCGTGAAGTGAATTGAAGCCATCCAAGTCAACATCTGAAAAATCAGGAATTAGTATATTGCCCAAATTTTCTTGGTTAATTCCCGGCATGGTAGTGCCCGTAGAGAACTGCCAGAACTGCATATTCCCTGCTGGGGAGTTCAAAAACCAAGAAAGTATTGGCATGAACTCTGTTTTTTTCGGTTTACACGAAAAAACCTCGCTTGAGCACAGAAAATCAGTAGACTCCATCACCACAGCAGCGACCCCGAAAGTCCCCTTTCTGGTTAACAAAAGGTCTCCCTGTTTTGGCTTCTGCTTTGTGCTGGCATCATCCAGCGCCGAGATTCTGATTTTGGGTGCATTCTTCACATTGATGTACCCAGCATGGACATCTGCCACTTTCACATAGGGCAGACCCTCTGCCAATTCATCTCGCTCATCGAATCCATTTGTAACGCTTTGAAGAAAATGAGAGATGGATGTAGTTTTTGCTTTGGCACGTAGGTTTTTCTGATTCTTGATGTAATGATCGCGGTAAGTAGTCGCGGTGAGCATATCCGTCATCAGGTCAGGTGAGACCATCGATGCCAGACTTGAAGGTGTTTTTTGCTCTGGTTGATAACGCTGCGTGAACGAATCCAGTTTTATCTCTAGACTCTTTTCCCAAGCCCGCAGCCGCTCAGCTTGGCGGACTTTGTCGCCAATATATTTTTGGACAGTGCTATTTGGGCTTGGAGCAGGTAAGTCGCGAAGATCTTCTAAATTTATGCCGGCTTGAACCGTGCCAGACACGTATCTTGAAAAAATAGCTTCTGCAAATTTCGAGTTGAGATATGCAACCAAAAATCGTGAGTCTACGCCGACCTGCTCCGGCTCTGGCAGCACCGCGCTGTGCTGCCCTATAACTGCCTCGCATTGTTTTACCACCACTGCGGCGTTGCCAATATACCCGCCTATCGCGACAACAATGTCGTTAACTCTTAGCTTGCAGCGTCGATTCTCTTCAAACTGAATTTTTGAAATAGAGGCCGCATCATCAGAATTAACCATCCAATAATTGCAATCTTGCAGGCGGATTAACTTATATACAGAAATCGCCCACTCGGGACCGCGAACACCGTTGGTTATTTTTCTTTTTTTATCTACCAGCTCAAATATTTTTTTTACCTCTACACTGGAGTGCAGCTTTTCGGTAGCACTGAGCCCTACAGGATTATAGAAACCACAATCAAGTCGATGCTCGAGGATGTCAGGCTTAATTTTCACCGTATACATCACTCACCCCGCTTATAAGCGCCAACAATCTTATCGAGATCATTAGGCACGCCGGCCGAGTAGTCCTCGATATTGTTTTTCACCACATAGCCCAGTGTTTCTGCCACCGCCATGAACACATCACCTTGCGGCTCAGGCAGGAACTGCTCGGGATGCTCAGGGCTGGCGTGGCGCTTTTGCAGGTAGAGCACCGAGGTCTTGGCTCCAGTGCCGGAGAGCTTGAAGGTGTCCGCCGGGAGGGAGAGCACCGCCTTGACGATGGCCTTTCCACCGACAAACTGGCCGGTTATTTCATCCTTCTTGCCCATGATGTACTCACGCACATAGCGGTCGCCGGAGTTACACAGCACACCGTCGGGCAACACGATCAGCAGGCGGCCACCGGGGCGCAGTAATTGCAGGCAGCGATCGATAAACAGCACGGCAGGATCGATAGTGGCTCCAACTGGTTTCCAGTTGCCTTTGCCGTCTGGCTTGCTGCCCAGCGCCAGGCCACTGGTAGAGGGGAACAGGTTGTACACCGCCTTTTTTCCAGCGGAGACATTGCGCAAATCGGTGCGGTAGCCGGGCCACTTGGGGCTGCCGTCTTCATCTAGGTCGAGATTGCCTAGGTCTTGCCAGGTTTTCTTGACGTAATCGTAATAAGCAACGTACTCGGTTTCGAGTTTGGCCGGGCGGAAGCCGCCCAACACTTGCTCCATCTGGGCTTCGTAGCGCTCTTTGGATTCTTTGCCCTTCTTGTCGCTGGTGAACTTGGGCGTGCCAAACGGCGGGTTGGTGCAGATCAGGTCAAAGCTGTTGGGTTTGAACGCCTTGGCGGTGAGCGAGTTGTCGGTGTAGAAAATCTTGGCCTTGGGTGCCCCTTGCAGAGCCATGTTAACGCGGGCCAGCATCACCATGCGTGGGGCCGCATCGGCACCGGTGAAGGCGGTGTCGCGCAGGGTTTGCTGAAGCGCCTTTTTCTGAGCATCGCTCATGCCGCCCAGATGGTCGACCACGTTTTCGATGTGGCTGAGCGCCACCGAGCCAAAGCCAAACGAACCGCAGGTGGGGTCGCAAAAGCGGAAGGCACCAGCAGTGAGGCGTTCCATAGCGGCGTTGTCTTGCTGGATATCGTGCATGGCGATTTCCAGCATGGCCTGCTTGACCGGATTGGGCGTGAGGTACACGCCCAGGCCGCCTTTGGATTCAAAGTTAGCGCGCAGGAACACATCGAACACCCGGCCCAGCAGATCGCCCGCCACATCGGCCAGGGTGCCCACTTCTTTGCCTGCGATCATGCGGCCTTGGTTGTCCGTGACCGGCCCAAGGTCTTGCATGGCTTCCAGCAAGGTGCGGTAGTTTTCCGGCTGCGTCAGACGCAGGTGGGAGTCGCTCGGGAAGATGGCGTTGCGGGTACCGTCATCGCTGACCACCACGTAGTCTTCGTGCGCTTTAAAGGCTTCAAAGGCTGCCTTGATTTGCTCGACTGCCTTGGCACCGTGCTTGGCCACGTAGCGATGGTCAAACACCTCGCGAAAGCGCTGGGCCTTACCTTCGTGGTCGGTAAAGCTGAGTTCATCGCCATGATGAACGCGGAAGGTTTCAAGGAATAGCAGCTTGGCCACTTCCTCGATGATGTCGTTCTTGTCGTTGACGCGATCCTTGACGGTCTGGAAGACCTGCTCATGGAAGGCGTCAAAGCGGTGCATCAGGCGAGTGTAGATGCGCATCGACCAGCGGAAGGTCGAGTCTTTTTCCAGCTTTTCGTAATTGCGAATTAGCTCGATGGAAGGCACTTCGTCCACCGAGTGGGTGCCATCACTGCCATCGACACCAAACAGGCTGTAGCAGCGGGTGTTTTTGTCGTCTTGCAGATGGGCAAACACTGGCCAGTCACCACTGACGCTGGCCAGCAGTTCGTAAGCCAGTTGATCCAGCTTGTCTTCGCGGGAATAGTCCCAGTGCCCCGGTTCCAGGGCGATCAACAACACTGAGGGAGTCTGGTTGCCTTGGTCTTCTCCCCAGATCAGCCCGGTTTTGACGAAATCGTGATCGCTATTCAGCGGGGTGTGCTCGATGTAGTCGCTGTATTTGGTGCGGATGGCTTGGTAGCGTTGATCCAGTGTTTGTTCGGCTGCCATGGGTTCTTTTATCCTGCGTATCCGTTAAGCCAGCTTGAGTAGCGGGCCTTTTAATTCGAGTCGAGCATCTTGTTGTGCTGCACTGCGCAGCATCGGTTCGGTGACCACCAAGCCTGCCGGCAATTTGCTGATGAGCTGGGCCAAGGGCATAGGGCGGCCGGCCTTTTGCAGTAGCGCCACCATTTCGTCGGCCAGACTGGGGGCGGCATGACCTGACCCAGCATTGAGAGCCCACGCTAGTTCACCACTGGGCAATTCACTGCGCTGCAAGGACGGCGTACAAGCCAGCCATAGGCTCAACTGTGCACGACTCCATCCCAGCTGATGCCATTGCGTGCCATGGTCCACCCACAACTGGTCCAGTGTGACAGGGCCGGTTTTCATGCCCCGCCGAACGACGTCCAAAAGATCAAAGTGACTCATGCCGCTCCTCCGCCGATTGGGTGGGGTGTCGGGGCTCGATAACCTGGGGCAAGCGTTGCATTTGCAACGCCATAAAGCGCCAGAGGGTCCTTTAGCCAGAGCCGGTACTCATGCCCGCTCAGGCTGTGGTCAGGTGAGCAGTCCACACTCCATCTACGCAGAATGTATCCGGCTGTCGCGGCACGCAGCTTCATGCGCAGCACGCCACGATCCATGCTGTAGTCCATCTCGGTGATCTCCGGCCGGGGCCGGTCTGGATGTGGCACCAGCTCCAGTTCGACGATTCGGGTCCACTGAATGTCTTGATCGCTCAGCTCGTGGGCTGCAACTGGCTGCCCCTTGAGCACGACAGGGTTCTTGATCCGGGTGATGACGAAATCCCGGAACTCCTGTGACTTTCGGTCAAAGGCGCGGACGTGCCAGCGCTGGCCGTTGTCGATGAGCGCAAACGGGACGACCTCCCGCTCAGTGCGCCCACTGGAAATCGAGTGGTACTCGATGCTAAGTGGACATTCCTGGTGGATTGCCCGGGTCACGCACTCCAGCACATCCAGATCTGGGTAGGTGAGGCAAAACGGGCACTCGCTGATCACCCAGGCGCTGATATGCATGGGCTCGCCGTCGCCGAAACCTTGAGTCAGCCACGACATTACTCGCCCTAGGGGGAAATCAAAGACCGGCCGGAAAGTCGTGCCCAGACCGTAAGCCTTTGCTTTGGCGTCGTAGTCGATGTTGCCAGGAGCGATCTCTTTGTACAGAGCCAAGTCCCGTGTGGCGGCGGCAGATTGGATGCCAAACCGCGACACTAAGTCCTGACGGCGAATCTCCCCGATGAAGCGTATGCGCAACTCCACAAACGCGAGACGGTCGCGTTGCGGTTGGGTCAAGTCGGCAAGTTGTGTTATTGACATCCTGACTAGCTCATCCAGTTCGGCAATGGTTGGTTCAGCTTAATGCGAAGGCATATTAGTCACCCAATGGATCTAGTGTCGAGTCTTAATAATGCATATATTCGATGCATTGTGATTACCATTGCGTGGCTGGAATAGGCTAGATCATCCTCTTGCGGGGAGCCTGGGAGACGCGGTGAGTGCCAGTCAGGGACAAGATGGGGAAAGAAATGGATCAAATGGCCAGACCTCACATCAGCGGCTCGTACACCGCGAACCTGCTTGGAAACATCAGAAGCCACCTGGCGGGACTTCAAGGCTATGACGTCATGGCCCTTGAACTCATTCAGAACGCGGACGACGCGAAAGCGGAGTCGGTAGTTTTTGACGTCACCGATCAGGGGCTCGTTGTATTCAATAGCGGTCAGTTCACCTACTGTGGCGGCCTGGACAGGCCGTGCGCCTTTCTTGCCGAAGGTAATTATAAGTGTGACTACCACCGAATCACGGATGTTGGCAGCGGTGGAAAGCTCACTCGTGGTGAGAACATTGGCCGCTTTGGTATCGGCTTCGTCTCGACCTATCAGGTCACGGACCACCCAGAGATCCGATCCGCTGGGATCAAACTGACATTGCACCCCGAAAAAGGGCAATGGTTCATCGAACCACTCCAGCAGCCCGAGGGCACCACTTTCTTCTTGCCCTGGGCAGACGACCCGAATACTGATGCACGCTTGGCGCTCGGGGTGTCACACGTCAGCACCGCACACATTGATCAACTCGTAGACGATTTTCAAAAGGTCCTGCGCAAAAGCTTGCTGTTCCTGAGGCATGTTCGGACTGCAGAGCTGCGGCGAAATGGCGAACTGTTGTTGGCTTGCGATCTGGAGCGCGGGGATGGGTCGGATCTGATCGTTAGTTTTCACCCGAATGGTGAGGTGGAGCAGTGGTACATCTTGCGGGCTGATGCTGCGGAGTCTGCGGCTCGTCTGTATGCCTCACACCCCCGACTTGAATCCCTTGGTCGGGGCACCAAGATCAGCATTGGCTTGAGGATCGATCCCGAGCCGCTCGCCGAGGGACTGCTCTACGCGTTCCTGCCAACCGAACAGTCGACCGGTCTGCCTCTTCATATCAATGCAGACTTCTTTCCAGAGTCTGATCGAAAGGCCGTGATTTTTGCTGGGCACCAGCATGAACAGGCCTGGAATGAGATGCTCATTGACGTCGCGGCAACAGAGGTGGCCAGAGATCCCGAGGGTCTTCTCAGGATGCTCGGCGACGTTCAGTTTTGGCAGATCATGGCGCGAACGTTTGATTTGTCGAGACCGTCAAATCACCCGGCTTGCTTCAAGCGGTTTTGGGAGCGGATGCTGGCCACAGCCTCTCAAGCTCGCATTGCTCCTGCACAGGATGGGGGTGTTCACGTCCCCAGCGGCGTATTCTTCCCTGATAAAGCACTGAACTCTGCTCAAGTCAGTGCATTGAAGGAAGTTGGCGGGCAAGTCATCACCGAGGATTTGCGGCCGTTCAGAACCGCAGTCAATCAGTTGGGCTCCCCATTTCTGACGTTTGAACGCCTTGTTGGGCTGCTCGAGCAAGCCATGTCACCGCAGGCGGCTGGCGCAATACAGGTGGAAGAAGAACGCCTTGATGGCTTCTATCGTCCGCTATGGGGAATGATTAACGAGTTGTTCCCAGAGGCAATAACGCCCCCTCCAGCTACGAAGGCAGCCATTCAGCGGTTGCAGGCGATTCCCTTTGTTGTCACTGAAGACCTGTACGCCGTTACGATCAGTCAGTCCTTTGTCGCGCCCGCTGCGCTGGAAGCTAGGCGGGTAGCGTCGCTACTGCCAAGGCTGGCCATTGCATCGCGCCACGTCCTCGGACTCCCCAAGATCGCACGACAAATTCGACAACTTGAGCTCGGTGCTGTTGTCCGCCACATCGGCTCGTTATGCGCCACCAATGCCATCGAGGATGTCATCGGCGTTGAGCAACAAGAGTTGCGTGACCTGTATGCGATGTTTGCTGATCTGGATCGCTACGGCAATGTTGACGCAGCGGTGTATCAGTCTCTTCGAAATCTGCCAATCTGGCTTTCAAGCCGAGGTCTGATAAAAGCGTCACAAGCGCTATTACCGGGGAATTTCACCGATCCTACTGGCCAGGCCGATCTTCTAGAAACCTCTGTTCTATCTGCTTCCGCGAGAGAGTTCGTGTCAAGCAAACTCGGCGTTCAGACGCAGACTATTGAAGCGTTCGTGCAAAATGTCTTGCCGAGATTCTTCAATGAGGAAGGACCTCTGGATGCATCCAAGTACGTCCGCCTTATTGGCGAAATAGCCAACTATCCGGCGCTCGTGAATGATGAAAGCATCCGTCGGCTATTGGGTGCACTGCCGATCGTGCCGACGCAGGACGGGAATTGGTCGCGACCTACGGAAACCTACAGACGCACCGATGATTTGGTGAGGATCCTTGGCGATGCTACGAGTCTTTGGCTCGACACCAGTCGTGTGCCAAACACCCGGTCGGTCCACTCTTTCATTGAGAGCATTGGACTTCGTCGCTCCCCCATGGCAGAGCATCTGGTTGAGCGGATGCTTTTCATCGCAGAAAACTTCCTGCCGACCGAAGATGCAAAAAGAGCCAGCAGTGAGGCCTTCTATGTCCTGTGCGACCGGTTCGATGAATGGAAGGAACAGTCGTTTTTTCAGGACGCCATAAGCAGTCTCAAAAGATCGGCATGCCTCCCCGCGATTGATGACGCCGAGGACTGGTATCCCGCGAACTCTCTGTATGCGCCTTACCGTGCCGAAGCCTTCTCATCACAAGCGTCAGTGCTCGACTTTCGGAATATGGCAAGACTCAACCGGGACTTGCTGAAGAAACTGAACGTTGCGCTGGAGCCAGAAACTTCGCTGATCATCAATCACCTTCGGCATTGCGTAGCAAAAAAATCACCAGCACCTTTCACCACGTATCAGATACTCAACGAGAGATCGAAAGACGAAGGCTCTTCCATTTCGACGCTGTCCGGGGAACCGTTCATCTTCATCGAAAGCCAGAAAAGCTATGTGAGATCCAATCAGCTTTTCTGGATGCCTCAGCAGCTTGGGCGCTATGCGTTCACCATTCCAGGCAACCTCGAAGCGTTCAAGCCCTTGTTCAATGCGATCGGAGTAAAGAATGCCCCCGAAGGTCGGGACTACGTCGACATCCTGCTGGACATCGTTGCTGAGTATTTCGAGCAATCGAAGCCCATTACAGGGCCAGATCGGTCTGTTTACGAAGCCTGCCTTATCGGCATTGCTACCTCAGATGAACGCGAAGAACTGGGTACCTCGGACATTCGAAGACTGCAGGAAGCGCCGTCGATACTGAACCTGATGGGACAGCCAACGCACCCAGACGAAGTGCTTCTTCAAGACAGTGAATGGCACGCAGGTTTCTTCAACGGTGAGCTTGACTTGGCGCTGTGCAAACCCGCCCCGGAGCTGTGGCCGATCCTTGAGAAGATCGGCGTTAGGCGGCTCAGTGAGAGCGCTGAGGTCGCACTTGAGTTCGTTGATGGTCAAAAGGCAGAGGAACCGCAGCTTGCCGAGAAGCTGATGGAGCGTATCGGCATCCTTGCCCGATTGCTCCACGACAAACCGACCACGGTCCAGAAGAAGATTCGAGAAGCAATTTGGAAGCTGAAGGCCATAAGCCACGAAGTTGTCCGTGTTCAATCGTCTGTTTGCGTCGTTGGGGATGGGGACGCGGTTCCGCCGAGATTGTCGGAACCTAAACGCACCCAAGCGTTTTACGACATAGATACGCACCAGTTGATCGTGGAGCGGCCAGTGGTTGATCGGAGTTGGCCGCATGTTCTGAATGCCATCTTCCACCAGCTGATGCCGGAAGAGTCAGGCAATGAAATACTGAAACTCACTGGCATGGCGGGACCACGCATGCGGATGTCAGTCGAGGAGGCCCATCAAGATCTAACAGACTCGGGTTTTCCGCATCTCGAAGCAGAGGAGGACTCCAGTTCAGAATATGATTTGACCTCGTCGAGTTTGGACGATTTGGGAGGCACGACAGAGCCGGGGGGCCAGCCGGAGAGCAAACAAGATGGCGCGTCAGTCGATGTCACAAAAGGTGGAGAGCGCGCACCGAATCGGCCTGGTACGAGTGAGCCGACAGGTGATCCGAAGGCTCCTCCCAAGAATGTGTCGCCGCCCTTTATTGGGCGGCCTCAGACCGGTTCTAACGGCGCAAGAGAAATGGAGTTACCTGATGGTGACCGGACTACTGGGCACGACCACAGAACCGATTCGCCGTTTGGCAGCACTGAGCGCGCTAAGAGACCGCGTCCAAAGCACAAGGAGCAATGGGATCGACGACTGCTATCTTATGTTCGAAGAAAGCAGGTGGAGTTTCCCGATGCGGCCGAGCAGGAAGGCTCGTCTGAACACAACCTTGCAGTTGAGGTTGTAGCCCGAGCAGCTGTCTGCGCCTATGAGAGGTCCCGGGGACGTGTCGCTGAACAGATGCCCCAAACCCACCCGGGCTACGACATCATCAGCCGAAATCCGTTGACAGGCGAAGACCGTTTCATCGAGGTAAAGGGCGTCAACGGCGAGTGGAATCAGACAGGTGTGGGTTTGTCCAGGCTGCAGTTCAGCAACGCCCAAGACTACGGTGATCGTTACTGGTTGTACGTGGTTGAGTTTGTTTCTGACCCTGAGCACACTCGCGTTCACGCCATTCGCAGTCCTGCCACGCAGGTGACATCGTTCATGTTCGACGGCAATTGGCGCGATGCTGTTGCAGAGGAGCGCGACGACCCAGCACTTGCATTTATCGCGGGAGCAAGGGTCACACACCAGCACTTTGGCATTGGGCGAATTGAATCAATGGATTTGCGAGGTTCAACTCGTGTGATGTCCATTGAGTTTGAGACCAGCGGTCGACGCACGGTCACTTTAAATCTGCAGACGATGACGGTGGTTGAAGATACCGATGACAACGATCATTCCTGAGCTGACCGACGCCCAATTGGCGGAATTGCCATCCCAGGCGGAGGCGAAGGTCTATCGCGCGCTCAGGGACGGGCTTCCTCGAGACTTTGTTGTCTTCTTCCAGGTAGGGTGGATCTTGCGCCGAGAGGAAGAGCAAGCGAAAGATGGCGAAACCGACTTCGTCATCTGCCACCCGGATCTCGGGTACGTTTGCGTTGAAGTTAAGGGCGGCGGTGTCGGGTTCGACTCCAGCAGCGGGGACTGGTTTTCCGTTGACAGGCACCGTCATAAACACGCAATCAACAACCCTGTCAGTCAAGCGCTGAAAGCCAAGTATTCGATCCGGTCCAAGCTGTGTGAACATCAGCGATGGCGGAGTCTGTCCCTTGCCAACGTCCTCAGAGGCCATGCGGTGTTCTTTCCAGATGTTGGCGATGCGAATGCGCTCAGTCGCCCCGATATGCCAACCGCGCTGATCGGATGCGCCAAAGATCTTCATGACGCCAAAGCTTGGGTCGATACCGTGTTTACCTATTGGGGCAACAACGCATCGGGATTCACCCCCATGGGCAGGCGCGGTGTTGAAGTCTTCCGCGAAGTGTTCGCTCGATCATTCGAGGTCGCTCCGCTGATGTCTTCTCAATTAGCCGACCAGGAAGCGCGACGACTGATTCTCACGAAGGACCAGATTCGCGTGCTCGACTTCTTGCGTTCCCACCGAAGAGTTTCCGTTAGCGGTGGCGCGGGTACGGGCAAGACCGTCTTGGCGCTTGAAAAGGCACGTCGCCTTGCGTCCGAGGGGTTTAGAACGCTGCTCACTTGTTATAACCGGCAGCTTGCAGATCATCTTTCAAGCCTTTGCTCGGGTACCCAAAACCTCGATGTGATGAGTTTCCATCAGCTGTGCCACCGTCAAGTCGAGACAGCCAACCGTGCATCAGGGCGAGACCTTGTTGCTGAGGCAAAGATCACCTATCCGGGCAAGGACCTCTACGAGGTACAACTACCTAATGCGCTCGGATACTCCCTCGAAATCCTTCCGGATCGGTACGATGCCATCGTCTGCGATGAGGGTCAGGATTTCCGTGAGGAATTCTGGGTGCCTCTTGAGCTGCTTCTAAATGACTACGACACTAGTCCGCTGTACGTGTTCTACGACGACAACCAGAATTTGTATGCCCGCGCAGGGACTTTTCCAATCCGCGAGGAAGCATTCTCACTGACCACGAATTGCCGCAACACGGCACCTATTCACGAAGCTGCCTACAAGCACTACAAGGGCATTCCGGTAAGCCCACCTGATATCCAAGGTGACGATGTTCAGTTTGATGAGTCGCCAAACCGAGACGCTCAAGCTGGGAAGATCAATGCCCGCATCGTCGACTTGATAGCGAGGCAGGGCATCTCGCCAAGTGATATCACGGTGTTGGTGGCTGACGCCTTGCACAAGGCCGAGTACTACGAGGCCTTGCGAAGACTTCCGTTGCCAAAGCCGGCAACTTGGCTTGAAGAGGGCGTCAGAGGCAAGACCACGGTCCTGATCGATACCATTCAACGGTTCAAGGGACTCGAGTCGCCGATCGTCATCTTGTGGGGTTTGGACACCATCGATTTGTCACAGCGACAAGAGCTGCTGTATGTGGGGATAAGTCGTGCCAAATCGTTGCTGCTAATCTTAGGACGGAATACAACGTGCGTAGCGCTTAAAGCAGTGATAAATAGTTAGTAGAGCAACCTACACGCGCGAAAAGTGAAACAGACTTTATAATCAAAAACACATACCAAACCCTGATAACACGCGGGATGAAGGGTTGCTACCTGTACTGTACCGAAAAAGAGTCTGCGCAATACTTCGAGAGTCGGCTCAAGCCAACAAAAAAAATTATTTACGGTATCGTTTTCGGGAGCCCCTGAGCCTGCGAGTGGAGAGATCGTACGCGCTGGGGTAAAAATCAGCTCGACTATTTGCTTGATAGATTCGACCCTGATTCGTCTCGGGGGCGGAGCTCAAAAAGCACCGTCCATCGGAATCCAGACCTGACAGCGTTCCAACTGGTATTCCAAGCAGTTTTACCAATCAATTATTAACCAGCAAAAACAGATAGATACCAACTTATTTCAAATTACCCCGGTGTAGTGGTCTAATGATTCCGGACACCTATTTAGGCGAGAATGCTCGCCACAGAGAGGTGTCTGATGACCAAGCAACGCCGTACCTTTACGCCCGAGTTCAAGCGCGAAGCCGCCAGCCTGGTGCTCGATCAGGGCTACAGCCATATCGAAGCAGCTCGCTCACTAGGGTTGGTTGAGTCTGCCCTGCGCCGCTGGGTCAACCAGCTCCAGCAAGAACGAGGCGGTGTCACTCCGACCAGTAAGGCGCTCACGCCCGAGCAGCAAAAAATCCAGGAGCTGGAAGCTCGGATCAATCGGCTGGAACGGGAAAAATCTATATTAAAAAAGGCCACCGCGCTCTTGATGGCCGAGGAACACGAGCGTTCGCGTTAATCGATCAACTCCGTTCTGAGGAGCCTGTTGATCTGTTGTGCTCGGTATTTGAAGTCACCCGATCTTGCTACTACGCACACTGTCGAAAACGTCGAACTCCCGACGTTGAGCGGCTGGTTTTACGCAGCCGTGTAAACGAATTGTTCACCCAAAGCCGCAGTGCCGCAGGCAGTCGAAGCATCATGTTCATGATGCGCGAGGACGGCATAGAAATCGGGCGTTTCAAGGTGCGCAAGCTGATGAGCGAAATGAAGTTGATCAGCAAGCAACCCGGCTCACATGCCTACAAAAAGGCGACGGTCGAGCGGCCGGATATTCCGAACGTGCTGGATCGAGCGTTCAGCGTATCGGCACCCAATGAGGTCTGGTGTGGTGACATCACGTATGTCTGGGCTCAAGGTCGCTGGCACTATTTGGCGGCTGTGATTGATCTGTTCGCCCGCCGCGTGGTGGGCTGGGCGTTTTCATCGAAGCCCGATGCCGACCTGGTGATCAAGGCCTTGGACATGGCCTATGAGCAGCGTGATCGACCTCAGAATGTGCTGTTTCACAGCGACCAAGGAAGCCAATACGGCAGCCGAAGCTTCCGCCAGCGACTGTGGCGTTATCGTTTTAAGCAGAGCATGAGCCGGCGTGGAAGCTGCCACGACAACGCGCCGATGGAACGGTTGTTTCGCAGTTTGAAAACGGAATGGGTACCGAGCGTGGGCTACATGAGCGCTACGCTGGCACAGCAGGATATCGGCCGGTTTTTGATGCAGCGCTACAACTGGCAACGGCCACATCAATTTAACAGCGGGCTGGCGCCCGCTGTGGCCGAGGAGAAACTTAACGCAGTGTCCGGGATTAGTTGACCACTACACTGGAAGGGGCCGAGGCCATGATCCCGCGCAAGGGTTTTCTCCGGCGCAAGCTTGAGGCTGCACTGATCCGCCTGGCGATCAACATCTTGATGGACCGGAACGTCACCCGCTCCCTGGTCGTCAGTCGCCGCGACAACAACGACATGTGGCATATGGCCGAGAAGCTTGAAGGCATCGCCGACCGCATCGCCCGCGGCTACCCGTAACCCCTCCCCCTACAACAACTCAAGCCTGCCGGTAGGCGGGCAAGGATGAGTCATGCCTGAAATAACCTGTCACCAGGGCCACACCATGCGAGTCAGCACGGACCAGTGGGTTGAGACATTGACCCTGGACCAGATGCGCTACGCCCGCGACAAGATGGCCGAGAAGATCAAGGCGGCCGAGGCCCAGCCCAAGCGCTGCGTGTGGCGCGTGTGCCGTGGCGGTCTCGCCGAGGGTAACTACCGCGAGGAGGACTTCGAGAAGGCAGCAGACCACCTACTGCGCATCTTCAAAGGGCACTTCGCCGAAGAGGCAAAGGCTTTTGTTGATCGCCACTACGGCACCCTGCGCTTCGAGCGCGAGATCCCACACATCGCAGTCGAGCTGGTCAGCCAGTTCGAATATGACACCGAGTGGTTCCCGGCCAAGGCCTAACCCATCCCCACCTCTGCCGCCATGCGCGGCGTGGAGACACCAACATGGCTATTGCCAACGCGGCGCCCGCCGCACGCCTCCTGCCGCGCATCATTCGCGCCGGTGAGGCGCCGCAGTATCTCGGCATGTGCCGGGCTGAATTCAACAAGACCGTCAGGCCGCACGTCAGCGAGTTTCCAATTGGAGAGCGCGGCGTCGGCTTTGACCGGGAAGAGCTGGATGCCTGGGTAAACGACTACATCCAGGCCATGGCAATTGCGAAAGAAGGCGCTCAAGGACGACAATCATCCGGCAGCGAGCGCCAACCAGGAGATAAAGGATGGCGCGAAAAACGATCACGGGCCTTTCCCAGCGGAACGGCATCTGGCACATCGACAAAAAAATCAACGGAGAGAGACTTTACGAGAGCACTGGAGCTTGTGAGCGGGAAGAGGCAGAACGCTACCTGATTCACAGGCTTGAACAGATACGCCTGCGGAAGGTGTACGGGGTTCGCCAGGTTCGGACATTCAGGGAAGCCGCAACTCGCTACATCCTTGAGCATCGGGACCAGCCGTCGATACGACTGACGGCGTTGTGCCTTCAGCAGCTTGACCCCTACATCGGGGACCTGCCGCTGACACACATCGACGATCAAGCCCTGGAAGCCTTCATCGCGGAGCGACAGTCTGACCAGGTGCTGCCAGACGGCAAGGTAAAGCCCGCGGTAACCAATCGCACAGTGAACATCGCGATCGAGCGTGTGATCAGGGTTCTGTCGTTGTGCGCGAGGAAATGGCGAGACGAAGAGCGCAGGCCTTGGCTTGATAACGTGCCACTGCTGAGCAAGCTGGAAGAGAAGAGATCGAGCAGAAAGCCCTACCCATTGTCTTGGGAAGAGCAGTCGATCCTTTTTGGAGAGTTGCCGGCGCACCTGCAAACGATGGCCTTGTTCAAGGTGAACACAGGCTGCCGCGAGCAGGAGGTCTGCAAATTGAGGTGGGATTGGGAGATTTCAGTACCGGAACTGGGAACGAGCGTGTTCCTAATTCCCGCCGACTTCGGCGGCAGGCACGCCAACTCGGGTGTGAAAAACCGGGATGAGCGCCTGGTGGTGCTGAACAGCGTGGCCAAATCGATCATCGAGAAGCAGCGCGGCATCAGCAGGGAGTGGGTTTTCCCCTACAAGGACACTGCCGTGCACAGGATGAACGATTCGGCCTGGAAGAAAGCTCGGGTGAGAGCAGCGAAACTCTGGCAGGAGAAAAACCTTCGCCCTGCTCACCCTGGGTACGCTTCGATCAGGATTCACGATTTGAAGCACACGTTCGGTCGTCGCCTAAAGGCAGCCGGAGTAACTGAGGAGGACCGTAAGGCACTGCTCGGGCACAAGAACGGAAGCATAACCAGTCATTACTCGGGAGCCGAGCTTGGTCAGCTGATCGAGGCGGCAAACATGGTATCAGCCACTGATTCGCGAGGACCAGTGCTGACAATTTTGAAGAGGAGGCAGGCGTGAAAATTGGACAAGTCACGCAAAAGTCACGCACATGAAAAAGGCCAGCTCTCACGAAACTGGCCTAAGTCATTGAAATATATGGTCGGGACGGAGTGATTCGAACACTCGACCCCTTGCACCCCATGCAAGTGCGCTACCGGGCTGCGCTACGCCCCGACTGGGCTTGAAGCATGTTCCCCTGGTTGCTGAGAACGTTGAAGAATGTACCCTAACCTTTTGAATTATGGAAGCATTTTTTCCAAAATTCCGGGCCCGATAAGGGTTACTTCTTCAGCACCACCAACACGTCTTCCAACTCGGCAATCATCTGCCGGATCAGTTGTTTGTACTGGGTGGTGTCGTCCTTAGCTTCGTCGCCAGAGAGGCGCAAACGCGCCCCGCCGATGGTGAAGCCTTGGTCGTACAGCAGCGCGCGGATCTGGCGGATCATCAGCACGTCTTGGCGCTGATAGTACCGCCGGTTGCCGCGGCGCTTTACCGGGTTGAGTTGCGGGAATTCCTGCTCCCAGTAGCGGAGCACGTGCGGTTTTACCGCGCAAAGCTCGCTTACTTCACCGATGGTGAAGTAGCGCTTGCCTGGAATCGGCGGAAGCTCGTCGTTATGACTTGGTTCCAGCATAGGCCTCAACTCGGGCTTTCAACTTCTGCCCTGGACGAAAGGTGACGACCCGACGCGCTGTGATCGGGATTTCTTCCCCGGTCTTGGGGTTGCGGCCCGGCCGCTGGCGCTTGTCGCGCAGGTCGAAATTGCCGAATCCGGACAATTTGACCTGCTCGTTGTCTTCTAGAGCGTGCCTGATTTCCTCAAAGAACAGCTCGACCAATTCCTTGGCCTCGCGCTTGTTCAGGCCCAGCTCCTCGTACAGCCGTTCGGCCATCTCAGCTTTCGTCAGAGCACCCATACGCTATTTCCTTAACGTGGTGTTCAACCTTTGTTCGAGCGAGGTGAGGATGTTTTGTGTCGCGGTGTTCACCTCTTCATCATTAAGAGTGCGCGATGGATGCTGCCAGGTCAAGCCGACGGCCAGGCTTTTTCTATCAGGATCAATGCCTTTACCCTGATAAACATCAAACAGCCTGAGGTCTGTAAGCCATTCGCCTGCATTGTCACGAATTACTTCAAGCACCGAGCTCGAAGCAACATCACGTCCTGCCACCAAGGCCAGGTCACGACGCACTTCCGGGAATTTCGACAGTTCGCTGAACTTCGGCAGGCGGCCTTCGGCCACTTCACCCAGGACCAGCTCGAAGACGTACACCGGACGATCCAGGCCCAGGGTCTTGGCCAGCTCCGGGTGGATGGCACCCAGGTAGCCGACTTCGCGACCGTCACGCTCGATGCGTGCGGTTTGGCCCGGGTGCAGCGCCGGGTGTTTGCCCGCAACGAAGCTGAACTCGGCGAGCGAGCCGGAGAAGCCCAGTACCGCTTCAACGTCTGCTTTGACGTCGAAGAAGTCGATGCTGTCGCGGCCGTTGGCCCAGCCTTCCGGCAGGCGGCTACCGCACACCACACCGGCGAGCATTGGCTGCTGCTTGAGGTCGCCCAGCTGGCCGACGAAGCGCAGGCCGCTTTCGAACATGCGCACGCGGTCTTGCTGACGGTTGAGGTTATGCTGCAGCGACTTGACCAGGCCCGGCCACAGCGAGGCACGCATGGCCGCCATGTCGTTGGAGATCGGGTTGGCCAGCAGCAGCGGCTCGACGCCTGGGCTGAACAGTTCGAACAGTTTCGGGTCGATGAAGCTGTAGGTGATGGCTTCCTGGTAACCACGGGCTACCAGCAGGCGGCGCAGGGCCGGCAGTTCGCCACGGGCTTCGGCCTTGGCCTGCGGGGCCAGGCGCGCTTGCGGGTAACGCACTGGCAGGCGGTTGTAGCCATACAGGCGCGCCAGCTCTTCGATCAGGTCGACTTCCAGGCTGATATCGAAGCGATGGCTTGGCACTTCGACCTGCCACTGGCCTTCGCCGGCGGTGGTTTTCAGGCCCAGGCCGTTGAGCAGTTGCTCGACGTCGGCACTGGCCATTTCCATGCCCAGCATCTGGGTCAGGCGCTCGGCACGCAGGGTGACCGGGGCCACCTTGGGCAGGTGCGCTTCGCTGGTGACGTCAATCACCGGGCCTGCTTCGCCGCCGACGATCTCCAGCAGCAGGCCAGTGGCGCGCTCGATGGCTTCGCGCGCCAGCTGCGAGTCGACGCCACGCTCGTAGCGGTGCGAGGCATCGGTGTGCAGGCCGTAGGAACGGGCCTTGCCAGCGACGGAAATCGGCTCGAAGAAGGCGCTCTCAAGGAAGATGTCGCGGGTGCCCGCGGCAACGCCACTGTGCTCACCACCCATCACGCCGGCAATGGCCAGGGCGCGGCTGTGGTCGGCGATGACCAGGGTGTCGGGGCGCAGGGTGACTTCCTGGCCGTCGAGCAGTACCAGCTTCTCGCCCTCTTCTGCCATGCGCACGCGGATGCCGCCGTTGATTTCGGCGAGATCGAAGGCGTGCATCGGCTGGCCCAGCTCGAGCATCACGTAGTTGGTGATGTCGACGGCAGCGTCGATGCTGCGCACGTCGGAGCGACGCAGGCGCTCGACCATCCACAGCGGGGTCGGCCTGGTCAGGTCGACGTTACGGATAACCCGGCCCAGGTAGCGTGGGCAGGCCGCTGGGGCCAGCACTTCAACCGGACGCACTTCGTCGTGCACGGCCGCCACGGCCGGCACTTGCGGACGGGTAACCGGGACGTCGTACAGGGCGCCGACGTCGCGAGCCAGGCCCGCCACAGACAGGCAGTCGCCACGGTTCGGGGTCAGGCCGATCTCGATGCTGGCGTCGTCCAGGTCCAGGTACAGGCGAATGTCGGTGCCAACCGGGGCGTCGGCCGCCAGCTCCAGCAGGCCGTCGTTTTCTTCGCTGATCTGCAGCTCGGCCGCCGAGCAGAGCATGCCGTTGGATTCAACGCCACGCAGCTTGGCTTTCTTGATTTTGAAGTCGCCCGGCAGTTCGGCGCCGATCGTGGCGAACGGGATCTTCAGGCCAGGGCGCACGTTAGGCGCGCCGCACACTACCTGGAAGGTCTCGCTGCCATTGCTGACCTGGCACACGCGCAGCTTGTCGGCATCGGGGTGCTGTTCGGTGCTCAGCACCTCACCGACGATGATGCCGCTGAACTGGCCGGCGGCCGGGGTGACGCTGTCGACCTCAAGGCCGGCCATCGACAGACGGGCGACCAGATCGTCACGGGATACCTGCGGGTTGACCCAACCGCGCAGCCACTTTTCACTGAATTTCATCCTGCTCTCCTGAAAGATTCGTTACGGGTGCGCGACCTAGCGAAATTGCGCAAGGAACCGCAAGTCGTTGTCGAAGAACAGGCGCAAATCGTTGACGCCGTAACGCAGCATGGCCAGGCGCTCGGCGCCCATGCCGAAGGCAAAGCCCTGGAATTCTTCTGGGTCGATGCCCGACATGCGCAGCACGTTGGGGTGAACCATGCCGCAGCCCATGACTTCCAGCCAGCCGGTCTGCTTGCACACGCGGCAGCCTTTGCCGCTGCAGATCACGCACTGGATGTCGACTTCAGCCGAAGGCTCGGTGAAGGGGAAGAACGACGGACGGAAACGTACCGCCAGCTCTTTTTCGAAGAACACCCGCAGGAATTCTTCGATGGTGCCTTTGAGGTCGGCGAAATTGATGTCGCGATCGATCAGCAGGCCTTCGACCTGGTGGAACATCGGCGAGTGGGTCAGGTCCGAGTCGCAGCGGTAAACGCGGCCCGGGCAGACAATGCGGATGGGCGGCTGGGTGGACTCCATGGTCCGCACCTGCACCGGCGAGGTGTGGGTACGCAGCAGCATGTTGGCATTGAAATAGAAGGTGTCGTGCATTGCCCGGGCCGGGTGGTGGCCGGGAATGTTGAGCGCTTCGAAGTTGTGGTAGTCGTCTTCGACCTCAGGGCCTTCGGCGATGCCGTAGCCAATGTGGGTGAAGAACTGCTCGATGCGTTCCAGGGTACGGGTGATCGGATGCAGACCACCGGAGGTCTGGCCACGGCCCGGCAAGGTTACATCAATGCACTCGGCGGCCAGTCGGGCGCTGAGCTCGGCTTCTTCAAACGCCGCTTTGCGCGCGTTGAGGACCTCGGTGACGCGTTCCTTGGCGTCGTTGATCAGCGCACCGACTTTCGGCCGCTCTTCGGCAGGCAGGTTGCCCAGGGTCTTCATCACCTGGGTCAGTTCGCCTTTCTTGCCAAGGAATTGCACCCGGATCTGTTCCAGGGCATTGATGTCTTCAGCGCGTTCCACGGCCTCCAGGGCTTGGGAGACCAGCGCGTCCAGGTTTTCCATGTACAGACTCCAGATACGAAATAGGGGAAGAGCGCAGGCTCTTCCCCTATTAAGACGTTTAACACCAGGCGCCGGAAATGACGCCTGGTGATTGTCGGGGGTACTTAAGCCAGCGAGGCTTTAGCTTTCTCGACAATCGCAGCAAACGCCGCTTTTTCGTTCACTGCCAGATCGGCCAGAACCTTGCGGTCGATTTCGATCGACGCTTTTTTCAGGCCAGCGATCAGGCGGCTGTAGGACAGACCGTTGATACGCGCACCAGCGTTGATACGAGCGATCCACAGAGCGCGGAACTGACGTTTTTTCTGACGACGGTCGCGGTAGGCGTATTGGCCTGCCTTGATGACCGCTTGCTTGGCAACACGGAATACGCGCGAGCGAGCGCCGTAGTAGCCTTTAGCCAGTTTCAGAATTTTCTTGTGACGCTTACGAGCGATGACGCCACGCTTTACACGAGCCATGAGTAACTTCCTCTAATCTTTGACCGAAATTAACGTACGCGCAGCATGCGCTCGACTTTTGCAACGTCAGACGGGTGCAGCAAGCTGCTACCACGCAGTTGACGCTTACGCTTGGTCGACATTTTGGTCAGGATGTGGCTCTTGAAAGCGTGCTTGTGCTTGAAGCCCGAAGCAGTTTTCAAGAAACGCTTCGCTGCACCGCTTTTGGTTTTCATTTTTGGCATGTTCGGATACTCCGCATTCAGTTGATAAACATAACCGCAAGGCCTGCCGTGCCCTGGTGGTTATTTCTTTTTCTTGGGTGCGATGACCATGATTAGCTGGCGTCCTTCCATCTTAGGATGCTGTTCGACGGAACCGTATTCCAAAAGGTCAGTTTCGACCCGCTTCAACAGTTCCATACCCAGCTCCTGGTGGGCCATCTCACGACCGCGAAATCTCAAGGAAATCTTGGCCCTGTCCCCATCACTCAGGAAACGTACCAGGTTGCGTAGTTTTACCTGGTAATCCCCCTCCTCCGTCCCTGGACGAAACTTGATTTCTTTAATCTGGACCTGCTTCTGGTTCTTCTTGGCCTCGTTAGCTTGCTTCTTCTTTTCGAAGAGGTGCTTGCCGTAGTCCATGACCTTGCAGACAGGCGGTACTGCGTCGGCAGAAATTTCTACCAGGTCCAGCTTCGCTTCTTCAGCGATACGAAGCGCTTCATCAATCGAGACGATGCCAATCTGCTCGCCGTCAGCGCCAATTAACCGAACCTCGCGTGCCGAGATATTCTCGTTGATCGGGGCCTTCGGTGCAGCTCGTTTATCGTTTCTCATTTCACGCTTAATAGTAATTACTCCGATTCTTGGCGACCACGCCGGGAAACCGCTTGAGCGAGGAATTCAGCGAATTGAGCGACGGGCATCGAGCCCAGGTCAGCGCCTTCACGAGTACGCACAGCGACGGTTTGCGTTTCGACTTCGCGATCCCCTATAACCAAAAGGTAAGGGACCTTGAGCAAAGTATGCTCGCGGATTTTAAAGCCGATTTTCTCATTTCTCAAGTCGGACTTGGCACGGAACCCGCTTTCATTGAGAGTTTTTTCAACATTCTGGGCGAATTCGGCCTGTTTGTCGGTGATATTCATGATCACCGCCTGGGTTGGCGCGAGCCAGGCCGGGAATGCACCTTCGTAATGCTCGATGAGAATTCCGACGAAACGCTCGAACGAACCGAGGATTGCACGGTGCAGCATCACTGGATGCTTGCGGCCGTTGTCTTCGGAGACGAATTCGGCGCCCAGACGGATCGGCAGGTTGAAATCGAGCTGCAGGGTACCACACTGCCAGACACGGCCCAGGCAATCTTTCAGCGAGAACTCGATCTTCGGCCCGTAGAAGGCACCTTCGCCCGGCTGCAGGTCGTACGGCAGGCCGGCGCTGTCGAGGGCGGCGGCCAGTGCAGCTTCGGCGCGATCCCACAGCTCATCGGAACCGACGCGCTTTTCAGGGCGGGTCGAGAGCTTCATTTCGATGTCCTTGAAGCCGAAGTCGGCGTAGACATCCATGGTCAGCTTGATGAAGGCGGCGGACTCGGACTGCATCTGCTCTTCGGTACAGAAGATGTGCGCGTCGTCCTGGGTAAAGCCACGTACACGCATGATGCCGTGCAGCGCGCCCGACGGCTCGTTACGGTGGCAGGCACCGAACTCGGCCAGACGCAGCGGCAGCTCGCGGTAGCTCTTCAGGCCCTGGTTGAACACCTGCACGTGGCATGGGCAGTTCATCGGCTTGATGGCGTAGTCGCGGTTTTCCGACTGGGTGGTGAACATGTTGTCGGCGTAGTTGGCCCAGTGGCCAGACTTCTCCCACAGCGAACGGTCGACAACCTGCGGAGTCTTGATCTCCAGGTAGCCGTTGTCGCGCTGAACCTTGCGCATGTACTGCTCGAGTACCTGGTACAGGGTCCAGCCGTTGGGGTGCCAGAACACCATGCCCGGCGCTTCTTCCTGGAGGTGGAACAGGCCCAGGCGCTTGCCGATTTTACGGTGGTCGCGTTTTTCTGCTTCTTCGATGCGCTGAATATAAGCAGCCAGCTGCTTCTTGTCGGCCCAGGCGGTGCCGTAGACGCGCTGCAGCTGCTCGTTTTTAGCGTCGCCGCGCCAGTAGGCGCCGGACAGCTTGGTCAGCTTGAAGGATTTCAGGAAACGGGTGTTCGGCACGTGCGGGCCGCGGCACATGTCGACGTATTCTTCGTGGTAGTACAGGCCCATGGCCTGTTCATCCGGCATGTCCTCGACCAGGCGCAGCTTGTAGTCTTCGCCGCGGGCCTTGAACACTTCGATCACTTCGGCGCGCGGAGTGACCTTCTTGATGACGTCGTAGTCGGTGTCGATCAGCTGCTGCATGCGCTGCTCGATCGCCGCCATGTCTTCGGGCGTGAAAGGACGCTCGTAGGCGATGTCGTAATAGAAGCCTTCATCGATGACCGGACCGATGACCATGCGCGCAGTCGGGTACAGCTGCTTGACGGCGTGGCCGACCAGGTGGGCGCACGAGTGACGGATGATCTCCAGCCCCTCTTCGTCCTTGGGCGTGATGATTTGCAGGCTGGCATCGTTCTCGATCAGGTCGCAGGCGTCGACCAGCTTACCGTCGACCTTGCCGGCGACGGTGGCTTTGGCCAGGCCCGCACCAATGGATGCGGCGACTTCGGCAACGGAAACTGCCTTGTCGAATGAACGTTGACTGCCATCGGGAAGAGTAATAATGGGCATGGCGCCTCCTCTCCTAGTGGTGACCCCTACCAAAGGTCACGTGGGTTGGGATGAGCCAGTACGCGATCCGCCCCTGTCTTTGCACAAGCAAAGCCTGCCTCACAGTGGCAGAAGCCCGAAGGCCTGCCAGGGAACGAACCAGAGTGACTGGAATAGTAAAAAAACAGTTGGGAGCTGCAAGCCGCAAGCTGCAAGAAAAAGCCGGCGGCGAGCTCAAGCCACGCATGCTAGCACAAAGCTTTCGGGCGATTGCGGGCAGATTGACCGGCTGGGCAGAAATATTCGGAAATTAAGCCCTGGCGGTGAACTTGCGCGGATTTTTTCCGCTCAGAGTTTGTGAAGCGTCCTACTCTTGTGAGACTCGACCCCAAGGAGTGTTTGGTTATGCGACTTCAGTCTCTTCTGGCCCTGGCGGCTGCATCTGCCCTGCTGCTGCCGTTGGGCGCCCATGCCGGCAAACTACCCGCCAACTACCAGCCCACCTGTGTTGCTCAAGCGCAGCAGCAGAATCCAAAGCTGACCAAGGCCCAGGCCGAACAACACTGCAGTTGTGCCGGCAAGGTGCTTGAGAAGGAGTTCACCGATGCCGAAATCACGGATCTGGACAGTGCCGACGGCATAGATGCGAACACAATGAAGCGTGCCCAAGAAAAAGTTGCAGCGGCCTGCGCCCCGAAAAAATAGGCATTTGGCCATGTTATCCATCGCTAATTTGCTCCAGATCAGCAATCTGCGAAGGTAAAAGGGGCTACAAGCCCATAATTAGACTATGATGGTCGGCGTGCACCCTGTTGGCCTCGGCAACACCGCACTACTGAAAATCATGTTTCCTGGAGATACACCCATGTCTAATCGCCAAACCGGCACCGTAAAATGGTTCAACGATGAGAAAGGCTTCGGCTTCATCACTCCACAAGGTGGCGGCGACGACCTGTTCGTTCACTTCAAGGCTATCGAAACCGACGGTTTCAAAAGCCTGAAGGAAGGCCAGACTGTCTCCTTCGTTGCCGAAAAAGGCCAGAAGGGCATGCAGGCTGCACAAGTTCGTCCAGAGTAAGATCTGACGAATAAAAAAACCCGTCCTTGTGGCGGGTTTTTTTGTGCCTGAGATTTGGGTCTGCAGGGCTTTTCTCTGTGGGAGCGGGCCTTGCCCCGCGATCGCGCCACCTGATGTGCCAGTTGCGCTGTCTCATCGCAGGGCAAGCCCGCTCCTACAGGGGGGGCGTGTTAGCCGCAGTTCACGCGGGTGATCACGCCTTTTTCGTCGGCGTTGAGGTTCAGGCGCTCGGAGCGGTATTCCAGGGTCATGACGTCGTGAGGCTTGAGCACACGGGCCAGTTGCGAGCCGCTGGCTTTACGCGCCTGCTCGAGCAACTCGGGGGTGGCCGGCTTGCCGATGGTGAACTCGGCGCCGCTGGCCTGGCAACGGCCATCGGTGTTGACAGCAGCCTCAGGGGCTTTCGACGAAGAGCCGCCAGTGTTGCTGCAACCTGCCAATACGGCGATAGCCAACAGGCCTACCAATGATGCACGCGTGCGGAACATGAATCCTCCTTAAATACTTGGATGCTGCCTATATGACAGCATTCCTGGTTTTTCGTTGCAAAACCGGACCATTGTGCCCGAGCCAGAGCGGCCGGGGCCAAGGGCAATCGTGACCGGATTTTGCACACCCTCAATACAGGTCGATGTAATCGCTGGCCGGATTGGGCCAGTTGTTCTTCAGGGCGTTGTACACCTGCAGCACCCAGCGCTCATCGTCCGCCACCTGAAAACCGACGCAACCCGAGCCCGCCGCCCAGGTTTCCAGACGAAAGGACAGGCCGTCCACCTCACGGCCACCCGTGACCTGGGACAACCAGGCGATGCCGGCGCGATTGACCCGCAACTGGTTGTGAACCGCGCCGTTTCCGGCCACCAGCAGGGCCCGCACGTTGTCGAGGGTAAAGTCGTTGGGGTTGGTCAAATCGATCTGCACTGCACTGTCCCGGCAAGCTAAAACACCGTTAGTTTGCCACGCCCCTGCGCTTATGCCTAAGTCGCAGTGCGCTGCAGGCAGCGCCCATGATTAACTGCAGGCATCGGTGGAGTGCAGGCCAGCCTCCCCTTCAAACGCCAGGGCCCGGCATTTGAACCGACAGCGCGCGCAGGTTTCATTCGAGAATCTTCATGACTAGCCACACCATCGATGCCGACATCAAGGTCAAATGGCCTGAGGGTCAGAGCGCCTACAGCCCGGCCAGCGCCGAAGAGTTGCTGCTGATCGCCCTCGATTTACTGGTCAAGGACCTGGGCCCGGACGACGCACGTACCTACGTCGACCAGGTCTTTGAACGTTACAGCCAGCCGCCGGTTATGGCAGACGTGCCAGACGGGCACTGAGCAGATCAAAAAAGCCCTGGGCATCACCCTCTGTAATCCAGGTGACGTTGCCCGGCTGTTTCAGGGTGCCATACCAGTCGGTGATGGTCTGGCCGAAGGTCGGGCCGTCGCGGCTGTCGACCTGCATGAATACCTGCCGGCCAGTGAACAGCTCGGGCTTGAGCAGGTAGGCGATCACCGTGGTGTCATGCACCGGCCCGCCAGGGATGCCGTAGTGCTTCATGTCCTGCTTGACGTAGGCGTTGAGGATATCCACCACACGCTTGCTCGCCCCATTGTTCAGGTCGGCAATCTGTTTGAGCCGCGCCTCGCTGGTCAGCACCTTGTGGGTGACGTCCAGCGGCAGGTAGGTGAGCTTGACACCGCTGTTGAGCACCACTTCGGCCGCGTGAGGGTCGGCGAACAGGTTGAACTCGGCCACCGGGGTGATGTTGCCGCCATTGAAGTGAGCGCCGCCCATGACCACCACTTCCTTGATGCCATTGACGATCTGTGGCGCCTCGATCAGGGCCAGGGCCAGGTTGGTCTGCGGGCCGAGCATGGCCACGGTGATGCTGTGCGGCTTGGCGCTGCTCAAGGTGTCGATCAGGTAGCGTACCGCACTGCCACTGGCCAGGCCTTTCTGCGGCTCGCTGACGGTCACCCCGGGCAAGCCCTCCTCGCCATGGATGTCGGCGGCGTAGATCGGCGTGCGCACCAGCGGTTTCGGCGCGCCGGCGTACACCGGAATGTCTTCGCGCCCGGCCCATTCGCGGGCCAGTCGGGCGTTGCGTGAGGTCTTCTCCAGGCGCACGTTGCCGGCCACGGTGGTGATGGCGCGGATCTTCAGTTCATCCGGCGAGGCCATGGCCAGGAACAGCGCCACCACGTCATCGGCGCCAGGGTCGGTATCAATAATCAGGTCAATGGGCGCCGCCTGGGCGCCGGCCGACAGCAGGGACATCAGCAGTACTCCTTGGAGCAAACGTTTGGCACAGCTCAACATAAGACATGTCCTTATGATCAGATGGAAAAGCTAGAAGGTCACCCCGGCAACCAACGCGATATTGCTGTAAGGCCGGCATTCACCGGTGCGCACGATGGCGCGGGCGCTGCGGCTCAATTGCTTGAAGTCGTCATGACTGAGCAAGCGCCGGCTGCCCAGCTCGCCCTGGGCCGTCAACTGCTCGACCACTGTCAGGCCCGGCGGCTGATGCTGGAGGATTTCCTCCGCCAGCACGTGGCTTTCGACCTGCATTTCACTCAGCACGATGCGCAGGGTGCTGGCGAAATCAGGAATACCCGGGGTCAGCGCCAGGTCGATCAGCTCCACGCCCGGCGGCACCGGCAAACCGGCATCGCCGATCAGCAGGATGTCGCCGTGACCGAGTGAGGCAATCAGGCGCGACAGGGCGATATTGAGCAACGGCGTCTTCTTCATGGCTGCAGCTCGGCAAGGTGCGGAATCGACGGCTGCGCGCCGGCACGGGTGACCGACAGGGCCGCAGCCCGCTGACCCAAGGCAATCGCCGCGCCCTCCTCTTCGCCGCGCGCCAGGGCCGCAGCGAAACCGCCGACAAAGGTGTCGCCCGCCGCCGTGGTGTCTACTGCCTGCACCAACGGCGCCGGGAAATGCCTGAACGCCTGGCCATCGGCAAACAACGCGCCCTGGGCGCCCAGGGTGACGATGACCTTGCCAACGCCCATGGCCAGCAACCGGGTGGCGGCCGCCTTGGCGGTTTCCAGGTCGTTGACCGGCAGCCCGCTCAGGGCTTCGGCTTCGCTTTCGTTGGGGATCAGGTAGTCGATATTGGCGAACCACTCGGCCGGCAGCGGGCCGCTGACCGGCGCCGGGTTGAGGATCACCGTCTTGCCCAGCGCCCTGCCCCGCTCAAGAGTGTAGGCAACGGTGGCCATGGGCACTTCCAGCTGGCAGATGATCACCTCGGCGTTTTGCAGCAAGGCATCGAAGCGCTGCACCGACTCGGGCAACAGTTGGCCGTTACCACCGGCAATAATGACGATGGCGTTCTGGCTGGCGGCATCGACCACGATCAGCGCCACACCGCTGGACATCCCAGCAGCAATGCTCACCGCCTGGCAGTCGATCTGTTCAGCGGCCAGGGCCTGGCGCAGTTGCTGGCCGTAGGCATCGTCACCGACGCAACCGACCATCGCCACCTGCGCGCCCAGGCGCGCCGCCGCCACTGCCTGGTTGGCGCCCTTGCCGCCCGGCACCGTGGCGAAGGTTTCCCCCACCAGGGTCTCACCGCCACGGGGCAGGCGCTGGGCGCGGGTGACCAGGTCCATGTTCAGGCTACCTACCACTACTACATTGGCTTGCATGTGCGGGCTCGTTCTCAGCGGTAATCAGTGAAAAGGTCGGGGCGCGGCGCCGTGGACTCGCGCAGGACGATGCTCGGCGCGACGATGCGCTGCTCCGGGGCGCCGCGCAGGGGCTCGGCGATGCGCCGCAGCAGCAGTTCGGCGGCGCTCTCGCCCAGCTCGCGAATCGATTGGCCGACAGTGGTCAGGGCCGGGAACACGTACTGGCCGATCTGGATATCGTCGAAGCCGATCACCGACAGCTCGCTGGGCACGCAGATGTTGCGCTCGGCGGCGGCGCGCAATACGCCGATGCCGATCATGTCGTTGCCGGCGAAGATCGCCGTCGGCCGCTCGCCTTCGAGCAGCAGCGCCGCCGCGGCATATCCGCCGAGGCTGGTGAAGTCGCTGCTGAGCAGCCAGTCCTGGCGCGGGGTAACCCCGGCTTCGGCGAGCGCGCGATGGAAACCCTCCAGGCGCAACTGGGCAACGCTGGTAGTGGCCGGGCCGCCGATGCAGGCGATGTCGCGATGACCGAGTTCCAGCAGGTGGCGGGTCGCAAGATAAGCGCCCTGCTCGTGGTCGATGCGTACCAGGTCGGCGGCCACGCCCTCCAGGGCCCGGTCGACGATGACCATCGGCGTGCGCACGCAGGCCAGGCTGCCCTGCAAGTCGCTGTCTTCGCCGACCGAGGCGACGATCAGGCCGTCGATGCGTTTTTCCAGCAGCACGCGCAGGTAGCTGCGCTGCTTTTGCGGGTTGTCGTCGGAGTTGCAGAGGATCACGCAATAGCCGTTGCGCTCGCAGCCGTCCTCGATCCCCCGGGCCAGCTCGGCGAAGTACGGGTTGACGCTGTTGGGCACCAGCAGGCCAATGGTGGCGGTGCTGCGCGCCTTGAGCGAGCGGGCCACGGCGCTGGGCACATAGTCGAGCTCGGCAATCGCCGCTTCGACCTTCAGGCGCACCGGCTCGCTGACCGGGCGGGTCTTGTTCAGTACGTGGGACACGGTGGTGTAGGAAATCCCCGCCAGTGCCGCGACATCTTTGATGGTTGCCATTGTTTCAGTTCCGCCTGCGCGCGCGCCGGCTGCGGTAAGTGTCGAGGACCACGGCGATGACAATCACCGCCCCGGTGATAATGCGTTTGGTCGGCTCCGAGGCGCCGATCTGCGCCAGGCCTGCGGCCAGCACCGAGATGATCAGCACGCCGAAGAAGGTGCTGATCACCGAGCCGCGCCCGCCCATCAGGCTGGTGCCGCCGATGACCACGGCGGCGATCACTTGCAGCTCAAGGCCGGAGCCGGCATTGGGGTCGGCGGCTTCCAGGCGGGAAATCTGGAACAGCGCGGCAAGCCCGGCGAGCAGGCCCATCAGCGAGAACACCAGGATCTTGTACGGGCGCGGGTCGATACCGGCCAGGCGCACCGCCTCTTCGTTGGTGCCGATGCCGATCAGGTAGCGGCCGAACACCGTGCGCGTGAGTACCCACTGGGCGAGGATGATCACCAGCAAGGCGATCAGGAACGATGGCGATACGCCGAAGGCCAGGGGGTTGGACAGCCAGGCAAAGGCATCGCCGATGTAGGCGGTGCGCGAATCGGTCAGTTGATAGGCCATGCCCCGGGCCATTTCCAGCACCCCCAGCGACACAATGAACGACGGAATGCGCCAGGCCACGGTGATCGAGCCAGTGATGCTGCCGGCCAGCGCCGCCACGGCCATGCCGAGCAAGGCCGCCGGCATCACGCTCCAGCCCCAGCCGAGCATCGCCACGCTGACCGCGGAGCCGGCCAGGGCCAGCACTGACCCCACCGAGAGGTCGATGCCGCCGATGATCAGCACGAAGGTCATGCCCACGGCCAGCACCATCAAATCAGGGATCTGGTTGGCCAGGGTGCTGAAGGTGGCATAAGACAGAAAGTGGCTGCTCAGGAACGAGAACAGCACGATCATCGCCAGCAAGGCGCCGGCCAGGCCCAGGTAGGTACCCAGGCCGAAGTAGCTGCCGCTGCGCTTGGCGCTGGGGGCGGCGGTGTCCAGTTGCGTGGTTTTCATGGGGTTGTCCTGGGCGCCGCTTCATGCAGCAACGCATCACGTTTCTGATAGCCGGCAAAGGCTGCGGCCAGTAGTTGGTCCTGGGTCCAGCTGTCGCGCTCGAAGGTATCGATCAGGCGCCCGGCACTGAGTACGCCAATGCGGTCGCAAATCAGCATCAGCTCGCGCAGGTCGCTCGACACCACCACCAGCGCCTTGCCCTGACGCGCCAGTTCCGCCAGCAGGCCGTAGATATCGAACTTGGCACCGACGTCGATGCCACGGGTCGGCTCATCGAACAGCAGCACCGTGCAATCGCGCTCCAGCCAGCGGCCAATCACCACCTTCTGCTGGTTGCCACCCGACAACTCGCCGACCACTTGCTCGGGGCTGGAGCTGCGGATGCGCATGGCAGCGATCTGCCGTTCGGCCAGTTCGCGCTCGGCGCCGCTATTGACGATGCCGGCGCGGGAAATCGCCGGCAGGTTGCCCAGGGCGATATTGGCGCTGATCGACTGGCTCAGCAGCAGGCCTTCGCCCTTGCGGTCTTCGGTGATCAGGGCAATGCCCTGGCGTACCGCAGCCACGGGCGAATCGACCCGTACCGCACGCAAGGGATTGCCCAGTTCGATGCTCCCGCTGTCGGCGCTGTCGGCGCCGTAGATCAGCCGCAGCAGCTCGGTGCGCCCGGCGCCGATCAGCCCGGAAATGCCGAAGATCTCGCCGCTGCGTACCTCGAACGAGACGTCTTTGACCTTGTCGCTGCGGCTCAGGCCGTTGACCTTGAGGATCGGCGCGCCGATGTTGCGCACGCCCAAATCAATATGCTCGCCCAGCTCGCGGCCGACCATCAGGTTGACCAGTTGCTCGCTGTTGTAACGCTGCATCGGCTCGACACACACCAGCTTGCCGTCGCGCAGCACGGCAATGCGCTGGGCGATGCGCTTGAGCTCTTCCAGGCGATGGGAGATGTAGACGATGGCCACGCCGCGCTGCTGCAGGCGCTCGATCTGGGTGAACAGCAGCTCTACCTCGCGGGCGGTGAGCATCGCCGTGGGCTCATCGAAAATCAGCACATGGCAATCGCCGATCAGGTTGCGGGCGATCTCGACCATTTGCTGATGGCCGATGCCCAGCTCGCCGACCAGCGTATCAGGGTCGATGGCGTCCAGGCCAACCTGGGCCATGGCCGCCAGCGCCAGTTGGCGCAGGCGCTTGCGGTTGATCCAGCCAACGCGCCCGGGCAGGTTGTCGAGAAACAGGTTCTCGGCCACGGTCAGGGTCGGCAGCAGGTTGAGCTCCTGCATGACCATGCGCACGCCCAGCCGCTCGGCAGCGGCGCGGCTGCCCGGCTGGTAAGGCTGGCCTTGATAGCGCATGAGCCCGGTGGTGGGCACTTCGAGGCCGCCGATGATCTTCGACAGGGTACTTTTGCCCGCGCCGTTTTCACCGGTCAGGGCCAGCACCTCACCCCGGTGCAGGCTCAACTCGATATCGCCCAGCACCGGCTGGGCGTAGGTCTTGCCGATTGCGCTGACTGAAAGGACGACATCCGCAGTCGCTGACATTGCCTGTTCTCCTGGCGACTACGGTTTGGTAACCAATTTGACCGGGGTCTGAATGACGTTGTCGGCATCGACAGCGGTTTTCTCGCCCTTGAGCATCTTCAGTGCCGCCTCGATACCGAACACCGCCTGCTTGGCGGCGTACTGGTCGGCGGTGGCAAGCACGCGGCCGTCCTTGAGCATCGGTTTGATGGCGTTGATGTTGTCGTAGCCAACCACCTGCACCTGGCCGGCCTTGCCCGCCGCACGCACCGCCGAAACAGCGCCGAGGGCCATGCTGTCGTTGCCGGCCAGCAGTGCCTTGAGCTCGGGGTTGGCGTTGAGCAAGGAGGCGGCGACAGCGTTGCCCTTGGCAATTTCCCAGTCCCCCGACTGCACCGAGACCACCTTGATCTGCGCCGCGTCCATTGCATCCTTGAAGCCTGCGGTGCGCTGCTGGGCGTTGGTGGTGGTCGAGACGCCTTCGATAATTGCCACCTGGTCACCCGCCTTGAGCTTCTCTTTGGCCAGGTAATCACCCACCAGGCGCGCGCCCTTGCGGTTGTCGGGGCCTACGAACGGCACGCTGAGGTTCTTGCTCTTGAGCACGTCGGGGTCGAGGCGGTTGTCGATGTTGATCACGGTGATGCCGGCGTCCATGGCCTTCTTCACCACCGGCACCAGGGCCTTGGAATCGGCCGGGGCGATAACCAGGGCATTGACCCCGGAGACGATCATTTGCTCGACGATACGAATCTGGTTACTGGCGTCGGTCTCGTCCTTGATGCCGTTGGACACCAGGTCGAACTCTTTGGCATGGTCTTTCTGGTAGGCCTTGGCGCCGTCTTCCATAGTCCGGAAGAACTCGTTGGCGAGCGACTTCATCACCAGCGCGACTTTCGGCTTGGCTTCGTCGGCCAGGGCTTGGGAAAAGGAGGTAGCAAGGGACAGCGAGGAAAGTACGGCGACCGCCAGCAGGCGTCCAGCAAAGGGCAGCTTCATGGGTTTACTCCGGATTTTATGATTTTTATCGGGTCGCAAACGTTTGCGTTAACTCACTATGAGAACGTCACCAAGGTTTGTCAAATCCGCTGCCGGAGACTGTTTGGTCAGTGCTCGTAGGAACTATCCTAAAAATAGCCGGAAAACCGAACATCCCTTGTACACAATATTCGGAATTCCGAATAGAAAAATGCACGACTAGAGGTTCGAAAGACCTTCTAACCCCATGAAAATCAATAGATTCAAGATGAAAACCGACGAGCGGCGGTTCTGGTACGAAACCTGCTCCTCCAAGCGCGTTACACAGCGAACTCCAGACAGAAGAGAGATCAACGATGAAAGCTGCGCTTAATTCCTTCGTTCCGGGCGCTTTGGCCCTGCTGCTGTTAATGCCCGCAGGCGTCAATGCCAAGGAAGTCGAGAACCAACAGAAACTGGCCAACGTGGTGATCCTCGCCACCGGTGGCACCATCGCAGGCGCCGGCGCCAGCACCGCCAACAGTGCGACCTACCAGGCCGCCAAGGTCGGTGTCGACAAGCTGATCGCCGGCGTTCCGGAACTGGCCACCCTGGCCAATGTGCGCGGCGAACAAGTGCTGCAGATCGCCTCCGAAAGCATCAGCAACGAAAACCTGCTGCAACTGGGCAAGCGCGTCGCGGAACTTGCCGACAGCAAGGACGTCGACGGCATCGTCATCACCCACGGTACCGACACCCTGGAAGAGACCGCCTACTTCCTCAACCTGGTGGAAAAAACCGACAAGCCAATCGTCGTGGTCGGCTCCATGCGCCCAGGCACTGCCATGTCGGCTGACGGCATGCTCAACCTGTACAACGCGGTCGCGGTCGCCAGCAACAAGGATTCGCGCGGCAAAGGCGTACTGGTCACCATGAACGACGAGATCCAGTCGGGTCGCGACGTCAGCAAATCGGTGAACATCAAGACCGAAGCCTTCAAGAGCCAATGGGGCCCGCTGGGCATGGTCGTGGAAGGCAAGTCCTACTGGTTCCGCCTGCCGGCCAAGCGTCACACCGTTGACTCGGAATTCGACATCAAGAAAATCAGCAGCCTGCCTGCCGTGGACATCGCCTACGGTTACGGCAACGTCACCGACACCGCCTACAAGGCCCTGGCACAAAATGGCGCCAAGGCGATCATCCACGCCGGTACCGGCAATGGCTCGGTGTCTTCGAAGGTAGCCCCGACCCTGATCGACCTGCGCAAGCAAGGCGTGCAGATCATTCGTTCGTCCCACGTCAATGCCGGCGGCTTCGTGCTGCGCAACGCCGAGCAGCCTGACGACAAGAACGACTTCGTCGTTGCCCACGACCTGAACCCGCAAAAAGCCCGGATTCTGGCCATGGTCGCCATGACCAAGACCCAGGACAGCAAAGAGCTGCAGCGGATCTTCTGGGAATACTGATCGAGTAACACCCAGCGCTTGCCCGCCCTGTAGGACGGGCAAGCCTGCCTCCCCCACCCTCGCAAAAAATACTTTAAACAGACCGCAGCAAACCGCGCGGTTTGCGGTCACATGCGCTCTTTCACCGACGAGCTGTTGCGAAATTGCTTACAGTAAAATACTGTATGCGCATACAGCTAAAAAAGGAACGCTTCGTGGCCACCACTTCCGCCCCTGCCAGCAGTTACGAGCAACTGGGCACCCGCATCCAGAAAATCATCAATTCCCCCACCGCACAAAAAGCCCGGGCCGCGCTGATCTTCCGCCTGGAGCACGAATCGCCTGAAGACTGGGCCACCCTGCTCGACGAAATCGCCGAGAACGACAACGTCACCCTCGCCTACCGCGATGACGGTGGCGTGCAGATTTTCTGGGTTGTGCCGAAGGAAGATTGAAAGCGCATGAGATTTCCGGTTTTTGCAGTAGCTTGTTTGTTGTTCAGTGTCACCACCGCCCACGCCGATGCACCGCGCACCTTCAACGAAGCCAAGAAGGTCGCCTGGCGCCTGTATGCGCCGCAGTCCACCGAGTTCTACTGTGGCTGCAAGTACAACGGCAACAAGGTCGATTTGCAGGCCTGCGGGTATGTGCCGCGCAAAAATGCCAACCGCGCCTCGCGCATCGAGTGGGAGCATATCGTCCCGGCCTGGCAGATCGGCCACCAGCGCCAGTGCTGGCAAAGCGGCGGGCGCAAGAACTGCACGCGCAATGACAAGGTTTACCAGCGCGCCGAGGCCGACCTGCACAACCTGGTGCCGAGCATTGGCGAGGTCAATGGCGATCGCAGCAACTTCAGTTTCGGCTGGCTGCCCGAGCAGCGTGGGCAATATGGCTCATGCCTGACCCAGGTGGACTTCAAGGCCAAGAAGGTCATGCCGCGACCGTCCATTCGCGGGATGATCGCGCGCACCTACTTCTATATGAGCAAGCAGTACAACCTCAAGCTGTCGAAACAGGACCGCCAGTTGTACGAAGCCTGGAACAAGACCTACCCGCCGCAGCCCTGGGAACGCCAGCGCAACCAGCGGGTCGCCTGTGTGATGGGCCATGGCAACGAGTTCGTCGGCCCGGTGAACCTCAGCGCCTGCGGTTGAGGCTCAGGCCAGCGCCTGCAGGTAGGCGCTGGCCTGCTGGTAACGGGCCAGGCGGGCCATGTCATCGGGGCCGGGCATGGCAATGCGCGACAGGTCGCTGTTGTCGGCAAGATCGGCCAGCTTGACCACCCGCGCCAGCGGATCATCGCCCACACGCACAACAAAAGCCTCGTAGCTTTCGTCATCGCGCCGGCTTAGCGCCTGTACGGCGGCCAGGATCTTCAGGGCGAAACCTTCGCGAGCAAGATCGGAGAGCGTCATCGGTGAATCTTCGAGCACGTCGTGCAGCACCGCGACAATGCGCTGTTCGGGCGTCGTCACCCTCAGCATCACCCGCAACGGGTGGAGGATATAGGCAGCCCCACCTTTGTCGCGCTGCCCCTCATGTGCCCTCGCCGCAACCGCAATGGCCCGCTCCAGCGTAGACATATGGCCCTCCTGCTCAGCGCGGCTGTCGTCGTAGACGCGCCATGCTGTAGACATCGATCAACTCACCGTCACGCATAGCATAGTCAATCAATTGACCTTCAACCGCAAAGCCGAAGCGTTTGTACAAGGCCAGCGCCGGTTGATTGTCGGTGTACACGGTCAGCTCGACGCGCTGCAGGCCCATCCAGTTGTCCGCCACCTCCAGTACCGCCTCAAGCAAGCGACTGCCAACACCCTTGCGTTGCCAGTCCGGCGCCACGCCCATGCCGATACCGCCACAGTGGGCACGGCGGATACGCGCGTATTGTTCCAGCGAGCAACTGCCGATGACTTCACCCTGGTGCAACGCCACCAGAAACAGCATCCGCTCGCTGTCCAGGCTCAGCCGCTTGCGCCAGATCTCGGGCGACTGATAAGGCATCTGCAGCACCTGGCGCGCCACCCGCGGATCGTTGTAGAGGGCGGTCAGGCCCTCGACATGCTGCTCGGTACAACGTTGCAGGGTAATGGCGGCGGATGAATCACTCATGACGGCTCTCCTTGCGTATGAGCCGTGAGTGTACGAGGAGCGCGAAGCCCCTGGCTAGCGCGGGGCGTCGTGCTGGATGACGATCGAGTCGGTGCCCAGGCGCGCCATGACATCGGCTTGCTGCGCCTCGGCCTGCGCCTTGTCGGGATAAGGGCCGAGCAGCACCACCGGCTTGCCGTTGCGGTAGACCACCGAGGACGGGATCTGCTTTTCGATCAGGCGGGCGGTCATGTCGCTCAGGGCACCCATGTTCGCACCCTGGACGATCTCGACATCCCAGCCTTGTGGCGCTGGCTGATCAGCCGCAGCATCGGCGGCGCGCTGCAGGTCGGCACCGCCGCAGCGCTCGCGAATGGCCAGGCTGCTGCCCTGGTCGGCAATAATGATCTGATAGTCGCCGCCGGCCTGCTTGATCGCCACGTAACTGCGATACGGCACAAAAGCGCCGGCGTCGTCCTTGCCGCGCACCTGGCCGCAGATAATGCCTTGCTGGTCGAATCGCACGTTGGCGAACTTGGCCGTCTTGGGGTTCTGCAGGTTTTCGGCTACCTGCTTGTGCACGCCCTCGACTTCGTTTTCGCAACCGGCCAGAGCCAGCACCGCCATTACCACCGCCACTTTGCGCACGCGTCTATCTCCTGAATGCAAGCGGCGGATTTTAGCATTCTTGGCTGGCCTTTAGGGCCCTATCGCGGAACGGGTGTAGGAGCGGGCTTGACCCGCGATAAGACTCCACAGACAACAGATGAGGTGTTGGCTGGATTACGATCGCGGGGCAAGCCCGCTCCAACAGCAAAAAGGGCGACCCTTGTGGATCGCCCTTTTTGTTACCACACAGCAGTGTGGATTTGTTTGGTAGGCACAATTGGATTCGAACCAACGACCCCCACCATGTCAAGGTGGTGCTCTAACCAACTGAGCTATGTGCCTGCTGTGGGGCGCATAATACGCAGGTCTTTAACCTTCGTAAAGCGAAATTTCATAAAAAAATCAGCAGCTTTGCTTTGCCGGCAAAAAATACCCACAAACAAAGAAGGCGACCCTCGCGGATCGCCTTTTTTGTGTACCGCCAGCAGGGGCGGATTTGATTTGGTAGGCACAATTGGATTCGAACCAACGACCCCCACCATGTCAAGGTGGTGCTCTAACCAACTGAGCTATGTGCCTGCTGTGGGGCGCATTCTACGCAATCGCCGAACAGTGTCAACTCTTTTTTTAACGCTAAGCCACTGAATAACAAAAGTATTTGTGAAAACCCGGGGTAAAGGATTTTCAACACACGACTAGCGGGTGTTTATTATTATTGATAGCATCGGTACAGTCGTAAAAAATATAAAACAGAGGTTTCGCAGCATGGCCAATACCCCCTACCCTCAGTCCTACTACGCCGCATCGGCCAATCCGGTTCCGCCGCGCCCGGCGCTGCAGGAAGAGGTACAGACCGATGTCTGCGTGATCGGCGCCGGCTACACCGGCTTGTCCAGCGCCCTGTTCCTGCTTGAAAGCGGCTTCAAGGTCACCGTACTGGAAGCCGCCAAGGTCGGCTTCGGCGCCTCGGGCCGTAACGGCGGGCAGATCGTCAACAGCTATAGCCGCGACATCGATGTCATCGAACGCACCGTCGGCCCCAAGCAGGCGCAACTGCTGGGTCACATGGCGTTTGAAGGCGGGCGCATCATCCGTGAGCGCGTGGCCAAATACAACATCCAGTGCGACCTTAAAGACGGTGGCGTGTTCGCCGCCCTGACGCCCAAGCAGATGGGCCACCTGGAATCGCAAAAGCGCCTGTGGGAACGCTTCGGCCACACCCAGCTGGAGCTGATGGACCAGAAGCGCATCCGTGAAGTGGTCAACTGCGATCAGTACATCGGCGGCATGCTCGACATGAGCGGCGGTCACATCCACCCGCTGAACCTGGCCCTGGGCGAAGCCGCCGCGGTCGAGTCGCTGGGCGGCAAGATCTACGAGCAATCGCCGGCCATCCGCATCGAGCGCGGTGCCAACCCGGTGGTGCATACCCCACAAGGTAAAGTGCGCGCCAAGTTCATCATCGTTGCCGGTAACGCCTACCTCGGCGGCCTGGTGCCGGAGCTGGCGGCCAAGTCGATGCCGTGCGGCACCCAGGTGATCACCACCGAGCCACTGAGCGAAGACCTGGCGCGCAGCCTGCTGCCGCAAGACTACTGCGTCGAAGACTGCAACTACCTGCTCGACTACTACCGCCTGACCGGCGACAAGCGCCTGATCTTCGGCGGTGGCGTGGTCTACGGTGCGCGCGACCCGGCCAACATCGAAGCGATCATCCGCCCGAAAATGCTCAAGGCCTTCCCGCAGCTCAAGGACGTGAAGATCGACTACGCCTGGACCGGCAACTTCCTGCTGACCCTGTCGCGCCTGCCGCAAGTGGGTCGCCTGGGCGACAACATCTATTACTCCCAGGGTTGCAGTGGCCACGGCGTCACCTACACCCACCTGGCGGGCAAGGTGCTGGCCGAGGCCCTGCGTGGCCAGGCCGAGCGCTTCGATGCCTTCGCCGAGCTGCCGCACTACCCGTTCCCGGGTGGCCAGCTGCTGCGTGTACCGTTCAGCGCCCTGGGCGCCTGGTACTACAGCCTGCGCGATCGTCTGGGCTTCTAAGCCCCCTGCCCGGCTTGCGCCGTCACTGCCCCAGGGCGCTGACGGCCTGCCGGGCCGCTTGTTCCTGGCCCGCCTGGGCCAGGTCATTGGCCGCTTTCAGCCAGCGCTGGCGGTCAACCTGGGCCGGCAATTGGCCTGGCTGCTGAACCAGCACCGCCCAACTCCCCTGCTTTTGCCAGGCTGATTCGAAGTCATCGAACTCCATCAGCAGGCGCCGGTTCATCCCCGCCCGCAACAATACCCGCTGCTTGTACCGGTCATAGCCGACCAGCAAGGCATAGCGCGGCTCGCTCCAGAACGCCGAACCTTGCTGAAAGCGCAGCAACACCGGGTTGCCCGCCGCCACCTGCGCCAGCAAGGCGTCCAGGCGTGGCTCGAGCGGGTAGACGACCATGCCGTATTCGCGGCCCACCCGCTGGATCGAGCCTTCAAGCTTGTCGAGGTTTTCCGGCAGGCCCAACGGCTTGTCGAGCAAGCCCGGGGTGACGCGTACACCCTGTTGCGACAGCAATGCCGCAAGCGCCATCGATGCGCTCTGGTTGGCTTCGCCACGGTAGAAAGGCACCGAGCCGATCTCGACCCGTTGCGGCAGGTTTTTAAGCTGGGACGGCGGCTGGCTGGCACACCCGGCCAGGGCCAGGCTGACCACGCAGGCCACCAGCAGGCGGCGTGGGGTGAAGCCGGTTAGGGAAGTCAGTGCAGGCATGAACACTCGCTCGATGACGGCCGGCAGCCACTGCCCGGCCCTGAGCGCTGATCATAGGCTGGCGCGCGCCTGGGGTATAGCCCGCAGCGGGCTTAGAACAAAGCGGCCCAAGCCGCTAGACCATCGGTCAATAGCCTGCAACATGCAAAGGGCTAGACTGAACAGGTGTCCGCGTGGCGAGCCTTTGTTGCCTTGGCGCGGATTTGAGGAGGCACACATGAGCCTGACAATGGCAATCCTGATGCTGGTCGGCGCCTGGTTGAGCGTCGCTGCTGCCATGCTCTGGGGGGTGTTGCGCATCGCCCGGCGTCATCATCCGCATCATCGTATTCAGCCTGAAGGCAAAGAAGCGCTGCCGGTGCGGCGTAGTCGCCGGCATGCGGGGGCGCATTAGGAATCTTTGAAAAGCATCGCAGGGCAAGCTGAAGAAACCTTCCGCCAACGGCAGCTTCTGGCCAAGGGCAGTAATCGGCCAGAAGCGGTCAGTAGCTCAAAACACTTGAAAACACTGGTTGCTAAAGTAATCAGGATCCGAAAATAGCTCACTCGGCCGAAGGTACCGATGCTTTGCTGCCCAAGCGGATTAGTTCATTGGAGAAACACAGGCCGACGATGATCAGTGCCGCTCCCGCGTACAGGCTTTCGCGCGGTACTTCATTGAGCGCCACAAACGCCAGCAGGGCGGCGAACAGCGGTTCGGTCAGTTCCAGCGCCTGCACTTGGGATGGCTTGAGATACTCGATGGCCTTGGTGGTGCAGAAGAAGCCAAGGATTGTCGGCAGCGCGGCCAGCGCTAACAGTGCGGCGATCGCCAGCGGCGACAGCTCGCCGATCACGAAATCATCGGCCGCGGCCGGCATCAGCAGGTAAAGGCTGCCAAAGAACAGCAATTGCCGGGTGAAGTGCAGCCCCCCCGACACGCCCATCCGCTTCATGGCAACCGAAAACGCCCCATAGCCGCAGCCGGCCGTGGAGGCTAGCGCAGCACCTTGCAGGGTAAAGCCCTGCTGCAGGTCGGCGCCGAAGATCACCGCGATCCCGGCGATAGCCAGTGCGGCGCCCATGGTCGCGTTCGCGGTGATAGCATCCTTGAGAAAAATGCGCCCCAGAATGATCGAGGAAATTGACGCACTGGCCATCAGCACCACCACCACACCTGCTGCAGCGTAATGTCGATAGGCGGACGTTTCGAAGTGGAACAGCACAAAGATGCCAAGGAACGCGCAGATAGCCGCCTGAGTCCATTTGGTCGTCGACGTCGGGCGCTTGAGGAAAAGCAGTAAGATCGAGAGAAGCATGCAACCCAGTACGGTTTTGATGACGGCGACACTGCTGGCGGTGAAGCCATGACTCATGAGTACTTTGCTGAGTACACCGATCGTTGCGTTCAGTGCCGCAGCGGAGAGTGCAAATATGACGCCTTTGCTGAAAGTAGATTGCATTGATGACGATCCCTGTCGCTGAATTGTCGTTCGATAGAATGCCGCCCTACATCGACGGCGCAAAGTTTGAGGATACGAAGATCCCACCAACCCCAGTATTGATTGTGGGATACGCTGGATCGCCCAGTAGGATGCTGTCGACCTTCTTGAAATTCCCGTACGAAATGGCGGAAATATGCACCCTGCTCTCCCAGCACAGGATCAACATGACTCGACACGGGCCGATTTCAAGCACGGTGGTTGCACTTCTCAGTTGATGAACCCGCATTACTTACCTTAGGAAGCTCCATTTAATCGGGGCTAACGACGTTGTCGCCGCCAAGGGAGAAGCCAGAGGGCTTAGCCCTTGGCTATGCAATATGAGTTGACGAACGTTGCCGTGTGCTGCAACGACTGACGTATATCCGGTTTGGCTATTCCATACCTGTTGGCAAATTGCTCGACCGCCGCTGTATCAAAACGAGTGGTCTGGATAAAATCCAAGGCTTCGGGTTTTGTATTCAAAATCCGCGCGACGGGAGGAATACTCAATAGCAACTTCAGCAATCGGAGTGAAATGTAATGCTTGGGAGACTTTAAGCCCAAAGGTTGTGCCACCTGTACCAAGAGTTCTCGCAAATTGGGAGTTTGGTCATCAAGCACCAGCAGTTCCTGACCCACCATGGCAGGATCAAAAGCACAAACCGCCACCAGTTCAACCAGGTAATCCACGGTGACCAGTGGCAGCCAGTGCTTGGCGGTACCAGGCACTGCAGTCAGCTTTCCCTGCACAAGGTTGCGTATCAGCTCCACTAGCGGCTGACCGTCAACAATATGCCCCGTGCGGCTGTGGCCACAGACCGTCGCGGGGTGGACAACGGTAATCTCCCCACCCTTGGCGGACATGACCTCTAGGGTCGCAAAATGCGCCTCCAGCTTGCTCGCCTCGTAACCACCGACATGCCGGTAGACGGCAGGCCAATGCGTCCGCTCCGGATAACGAGGATCAATTCCGATGCGTTGCAGATGTTCATGGTTTTTCAGCATGTAGCCGCCGATCATCACTAACCGGCTTTTTTGCTCAGCCGCCAGCAGCGCCACGCGCTTTGCCCCTTCTACGTTCACCGCACGAGAGTGCTCCACTGAAAGTCCCCAGGCGAAGTGGGCGCCCAGGTGGAATACGACGCGGGCGTGCCTTAGCACTTCTCGATCAGCAAGACTCAGCCCCAGGTTGTCCCGTTCCAGATCGCCAGCTACGGCAAATACCCGGGTTGCGCACCCGCCCAAATTGTCGATTTGCTCCCGCAGTTCAGCTAGTCGCTCCGGGCGACGCATCAACACCCGAATGGTGTGACCTTTGGCACTCAGGTACGCCACCAGATGTTGACCGATGAAACCGGTCCCCCCGGTGACAAAGCACTCCACGCTCATTTCCCTGTTCCTTGTTTAAGGTGAGAAACCAAGCGTAAACTATCGAGCCAACTCTATGGTCAAGCGGTGTTTTCATGAAAATCGGCGAACTCGAGGCCCGCAGCGGTGCCAGCCGCCATACGCTACGTTACTACGAGCAAATCGGCCTGATCTCACCGCAGCGGCGAACTAACAACTATCGCGATTACACAGCGCAAACCCTGCAGGATCTGGACTTTATCCAGCGCGCGCAAAGCATGGGGTTTTCCCTGGGGGAAATAGGCGAGATTCTGGATGCGCAGCGGAACAAGCTGATCGATTGTGCTGACGGCGCCAAGCTAATTGAAAAGAAGATGGCAGAAGTCCAACAGAAAATCGCCAACCTCCAAAATATTTATCGGTATCTGGATGAAGAGCGTGCAAACTTCGAAGCCAGTGCTGCCAAACAACTTGCGCTTCAGCAGTTGAACAACGCTTCCAACTGAACGGTCAGCATCTAGAGAGCGGAAGCTGCAGCCTGCTTCAAGTTTCAAGCCCCCTTATGCATTTTCTTAAGCCTTCTGGCCAGGCCCTGGACAGCAAACGTCGGCGAAACAGAGTGACTCGTCTTCTCACCTGCTACACCGGAGCACGCTAAACCCAGGTCAGATTCAACCCAGTGCGTTTTCACACCCGGAGTGATATTGCGTACATAACTCGTTCGCAGTACTGCGTATGCATTCCGCGAGGCGATCTCCAATTCCTGGTAGTTGAACTGGTCGTGAGTGGTAGTGGCCGGGTGGGAGGCCAGTGACTTTGCATCGCAAATGTCAACCAAGCGCAGCTTCAGTGCATCGATGCAGCGTACACCGGCCTGCTGGCCGCCCTTGATGCCCTTGCCCGCCCTAGGCGCGCCCGCTCGTACAGGAGCGGGCTTGCCCCGCGATGAGTTTTATCAGCCCTCAACCGCCTCGCGCTTCAAGCGCGCCCGGCGCGACATGATGTTGAGCACTTCGATCGCCGTCGAGAAGGCCATCGCCGCATACACATAACCCTTAGGCACATGAGCGCCGAAACCTTCAGCGATCAGGGTCATGCCGATCATGATCAAGAAGCCCAGGGCCAGCATTACCACGGTCGGGTTGTCGTTGATGAAGCGGGCCAGCGGGTCGGCCGCCACCAGCATCACGATCACGGCACTGATCACGGCAATGATCATGATCGGCAGGTGCTCGGTCATGCCCACGGCGGTGATGATGCTGTCGATCGAGAAGACGATGTCCAACACCAGGATCTGACCAATCGCCGCGGCAAAGCCCAGGGTGATGGTCGAGGACGCCTTGGCTTGCGCTTGCGCGCTCGGGTCGACGCTCTCGTGGATTTCCTTGGTCGCTTTCCACAGCAGGAACAGGCCACCGGCGATGAGGATCATGTCCTTCCAGGAGAAGGTATGACCGAACACATCGACAACCGGCTCGGTGAGCTGGACGATCCAGGCCACGGTGCTGAGCAGGCCCAGGCGCATCACCAGCGCCATGCTGATACCAATGCGCCGCGCCTTGGAGCGAAACTCTTCAGGCAACTTGTTGGTCAGGATCGAGATGAAGATCAGGTTATCGATACCCAGGACGATCTCCATGGCCACCAGGGTGGCCAGGGCGACCCAGGCGGTCGGGCTTGCAGCGAGTTCCAACAAGTATTCCATGTATCAATCCTGCACAAGGCTAAAGGGTGGGTCAGATTTCCTGGGCGCTTTTATCGCTTTGCGGCTTGTCAGCCTTGTCACCGCCCTCGGTGCCAGTGGCTTCGCTCAACGCCTGCTGGGCGGCTTCGTTGGTCTTGTCGATGGCCTCCTTGGCCGACTCCGCTGCCTGGTTGAGCATCTGCTGGGCGGACTTTTCCGCCTGCTCGCAACCGCTCATGGCCATCAGGGCCAGCAGCAACACCAGGGGTGTACCGATGGATTTGAAGTGAAGCATCTGTGGTTCTCCGTGCAATAAATCGGTGCTCATTCAGGGGCACCGTGATGGCAAGGGATTCTAAAGAGACAGATACATCAGGAAAATTCGTATTTTTAGCGGTTATACTTCGGTTTTTACGAATCGGGAATCGGCATGCTCAATTACCGCCAACTGCATTACTTCTGGGTAGTGGCCAAGACCGGCAGCATCGTGCGCGCTTGCGAGCAACTGAACCTGACCCCGCAGACCATCAGCGGGCAGATCACCCTGCTTGAACAAACCTATGGTATCGAGCTGTTTCGCCGGGTCGGGCGCCAGCTGGAACTGACCGAGAGCGGCCGGCAAACCCTGACCTATGCCGAGCAGATGTTCCAGATTGGCGGTGAGCTGGAGGCGATGCTGCGGGCCCGGCCGGATGAACAGCAGATCCTGTTCCGGGTCGGGGTGGCGGATGTGGTGCCCAAGTCCATCGTCTACCGCTTGCTGGCGCCGACCATGGACATGGAAGATGCCCTGCGCCTGAGTTGTCGCGAAGACAAACTCGAACGGCTGCTGGCGGACCTGGCGATCCAGCGCCTGGACCTGGTGATTTCCGACAGCCCGATGCCCGGCCACCTGGACATCAAGGGCTACAGCCAGAAGCTTGGTGAATGCGGCATCAGCTTTTTTGCCACGCAGGCGCTGGCCGAGCAGTATGGGCGCAACTTTCCGGCCTGCCTGCAACATGCGCCGCTGTTGATCCCCGGCCAGGAAACCGTGGTGCGCAGCCGCCTGCTGCGCTGGTTCGCCGAGCAGCAACTGCAGCCGCGGATCGTCGGCGAGTTCGACGACAGCGCCTTGATGCAGGCCTTCGGCCAATCCGGCAGCGGTATCTTTATCGCCCCCAGCGTGATTGCCGATGAGGTATGCAAACAGTACGGCGTCGAGCTGATCGGCCAGACCGACGCGGTCAATGAGTCGTTCTATGCCATTTCGGTGGAGCGCAAGGTCAAGCATCCGGGCATCGTCGCTATCACCGAAGGCGCCCGCCGCGAGCTGTTCAACTGGTAGCCGGCTGCCGGCGCGGGCTCATCAGCGCCAGTGCCAGCAGCACTGACAGGCCAATGAGGATAGCGGCGGCGTAACCGAGGTTGGCCAGGCCCAGGGTGTCGATCACCCGCCCGCCAATCACCGCGCCCAGGCCAATACCCAGGTTGGCCCCGGCGATGTTCAGCGACGCGGCAAAGGCCGGGGCCTGGGGTGCGGCCTTGATCAGCCGCACATGGCTGACCAGGAACAGCGCCGCCTGGGTCATGCCCCAGATCGCCAGGGCCAGGCCCAAGCCGTATACCGTATGGATCGCCGGCACCACGGCAATCATGCCGACCATCATCAATGCACAGAAGGCCGCCGAAGCTTTCAACGGATGCCGATCCACCGCACGGCCACCCAGGCTATTGCCGATCAAACCGACCGCGCCAAAGCCCATCAGGCACCAGCCCACCAGCGCGCCGTCAAAGCCGGCCAGGCGTTCGAGCATGTCGGCCAGGTAGGTATAGGCGGTGAACATTCCGCTGAACACCAACACCGAGAGCAGCACATGGCCTTGCAACAAGCGGCTGCGCAAGATTCCGAACTGGCCGAGCAGCGATGTGGCCTGGTTGTGCCGGGGCGTGCGGGGCAGGTACAGGAACAGCAGCAAGGCCTTGGCCAGGGCCAGCAGCGCCAGCACGGCAAAGGCCGCGCGCCAACCCAAGGCGTCGCCGATCAGGGTGCCGACCGGAATGCCGAACACCGTGGCACACACCACACCGAAGCTGATCTTGGAGATGGCCCGGCCGGCATAGGCCGGGCCGACGATGTCGACCGCCGTTTCACTGGCCAGGGCCCAGAACACCGGCAAGCCCAGTGCCGGGATCAGCCGCGCCACGCCCATCACATAAATGTTGTCGGCCATCGCCGCCAGGGCGTTGGAGGCGGCGAACACCAGCAAAATGCCGACAAACAGGCGCTTGCGCTCGAAGCGCGCGGCCCAGGCGGTGAGGAACGGGCCAAAGCAGGCCACGGTGAAAGCGAATAGAGTCACCAACAGGCCCGCCTGGGACACGCTGACCGCAAGGTCGCGGGCAATGCCCGGCAGTAGGCCGACGATGACGAACTCGGTGGTCAAGACAGTGAAGCCGGCCGCAGCCAGCAACAGGATGGGCAATAACATCTACACTCCGAAACCAAACCAAAAACGGCCATGGCCGTTTACAAAGGGCGCGCATACTACACGCCCGCCCTACCGTCTGACACAGCGCAAACACTAAATGTGCCCTGCTGTGCTAAAGTCGCGCCCTTTTTCTTGGCCCTGCCCTGCCAGGTGCCCCATGCTCCAGCGTCGTGGCTCGCCCACTGCGCCCTGAACAAGACAGAGAAACACCTGACATGACCCCTGTTCTAAACCTGTTGAACCGCACCAGTCTGGTGGTCCAGATCATGATCGGCCTCGTCGCCGGTATCGCCCTGGCGGTGTTCGCCCCCGACACCGCCGCCAGCCTCGGCTTCATCGGCAAGGTCTTTGTTTGTGCACTCAAGGCGGTTGCACCGATCCTGGTGTTCATCCTGGTGATGGCCTCCATTGCCAACCACCGCCATGGCACTGAAACCCATATCCGCCCGATCCTCGTCCTGTACCTGTTCGGCACCTTCGCCGCCGCCGTGGTCGCGGTGATCGCCAGCATGGCCTTCCCCTCCAACCTGGCGCTGAGCACTGCGGACGTAACGCTGAGCGCCCCGGGTGGCATCACTGAAGTGCTGCAGAGTTTGCTGCTGAGCGTGGTCGACAACCCGGTGAGCGCGCTGATGAACGCCAACTTCATCGGCATCCTGGCCTGGGCCATCGGCCTGGGTGTGGCGATTCGGCATGCGGGGGAAACCACGCGGACAGTGGTCGCCGACCTGTCCAACGGGGTGACGCTGATCGTGCGCGTAGTGATTCGCTTCGCGCCGCTGGGGATTTTCGGCCTGGTCGCCTCGACCCTGGCGCAGTCCGGGCTGGACGCCCTGCTCGGTTACCTGCACCTGCTGGCCGTACTGATCGGCTGCATGCTGTTCGTGGCGCTGGTGGTCAACCCGATCATCGTCTTCTGGAAGATTCGCCGCAACCCTTTTCCGCTGGTGCTGCTGTGCCTGCGTGAAAGCGGCCTCACCGCGTTCTTCACCCGCAGCTCGGCGGCCAACATCCCGGTGAACATGGCCTTGAGCGAAAAACTCGGCCTGCATGAAGACACCTACTCGGTGTCGATCCCGCTGGGCGCGACCATCAACATGGCCGGCGCGGCAATCACCATCACCGTGCTGACCCTGGCCGCCGTGCATACCCTGGGCATTGCCGTGGATATCCCGACTGCGATCCTGCTCAGCGTCGTTGCCGCCGTGTGCGCCTGTGGCGCCTCGGGTGTGGCCGGTGGTTCGCTGCTGCTGATCCCGCTGGCCTGCAGCCTGTTCGGCATCCCCAGCGAAATCGCCATGCAGGTGGTAGCGGTCGGCTTCATTATTGGCGTGTTGCAGGACTCGGCGGAAACCGCGCTGAACTCCTCCACCGACGTCTTGTTTACTGCCGCGGCCTGCCTGGCCGAGGAGCGTCAGGCCGCCTGAGCCTGACCTGCAGCCGGTGCGTCCTGCACCGGCTGCTTGTGTTTTACCCTGTTGCGCACCTAGGCTAGAGGCCTTTCTTCGCATAGAGACAGGGCCATGTCCGCCGAACACGAAACCCCTTCCGACGCCCGCTTCACCAGCACCGAGATCCGCGTGCTCGGTTCGCTGATCGAAAAACAGGCCACCAGCCCGGAAACCTATCCACTGACCCTCAACGCCCTGGTGCTGGCCTGCAACCAGAAGACCAGCCGTGAACCGGTGATGAACCTCAGCCAGGGCCAGGTCGGCCAGGCCCTGCGCGCCCTGGAAGGCCAGGGCCTGACCCGCCTGCAGATGGGCAGCCGCGCCGACCGCTGGGAGCAGCGCGTGGACAAGGCCCTGGAGCTGGTACCGGCACAGGTGACCCTGCTCGGGCTGATGTTCCTGCGCGGCCCGCAGACCGTTAATGAGCTGATGACCCGCAGCAGCCGCATGCATGAGTTCGAAGATGCCGAGCAGGTCGTGCACCAGCTCGAGCGCCTGATCGCCCGTGGTTTTGCCCTGCACCTGCCGCGTCAGGCCGGGCAGCGGGAGGATCGGTACACCCATGCGCTGGGGGATCCGGCGGAAATCGAGACGATTCTGGCGGCGCGTCAACAAGGGCCGGAGCGCTCGGCCGGGGGCGCAGTATCAGTAGAGCGGATCGAAGCGCTGGAGGCGCGGATTGCGGCGCTGGAAGAGCGCTTGGCGCAGTTCGAGTAACAGCATCGCGGGGCAAGCCCGCTCCCACAGAGTGGACTGCCCTCAGATCCACTGTGGGAGCGGGCTTGCCCCGCGATAGGTTTTACCCTTCAGCCGCGGGCAAACGCCACCGCCCGCGCCACCTGCTCCGCTGTCGGCCGCACCCCGGTGTACAGCACAAACTGCTCCAGCGCCTGCACGGCAATCACCTCCAGCCCGGTAATCACCGGCTTGCCCAAGCGCTGGGCCTCGACAATCAACGGCGTCTGCGCCGGCATCGCCACCACATCGAACACTTGCTGGGCTGCCGCAATCGCCTCGGGCGTGAACGCCAGCTGATCCGCCTCGACCCCACCGGCCATACCGATCGGCGTGACGTTCACCAGCATCGGCGGGCACAGGTCGCCCAACTGCGCCTGCCAGCGATACCCACAACTGTCGGCCAACTGCCGGCCGGCCTGCTCGTTGCGGGCAACGATGATGCCCTGGGTAAAACCGGCATCGCGCAAGGCGCTGGCCACCGCCTTGGCCATACCACCGCTGCCGCGCAGGGCGAAGGCGGTAGAAGGATCGATCTGGTGCTGCGCCAGCAACTGACGCACGGCCAGGTAATCGGTGTTGTAGGCCTTCAGATGGCCGTCGGTGTTGACGAGGGTGTTGATCGACTCAATAGCCGCCGCCGACGGGTCGATTTCATCGACCAGCGCCATGCAGGCTTCCTTGTACGGCATCGACACGCCGCAGCCGCGAATACCCAGGGCACGAATACCCGCGACCGCCGCCGGCAGGTCCTGGGTGGTCATGGCCTTGTAGTAGTAATCGAGCCCCAACTGCTGATACAGATGGTTGTGAAAGCGCACGCCAAAAGTGCCCGGACGCCCGGCCAGCGAGATGCACAGCACGGTGTCTTTGCCTGGAACAGTAGCCATTGAATTCTCCCCTTCTAGCGAGCCGGCATTATGCGGTAATGCCGATGATGTTCACTATCAAGCAGGTTGATTTCAAGCGCCGCCGACGGGCCGTTAAGGTAGGCCCATGATTCGCAGGAGGAACCCTCATGGCCCCCATCAACATCATGTCCGTCATCGGCAGTGCCGTTCCCGCCTCGCTCAGGGAGCTGGGCCTGCTGGCCTGCTGGTACCTGGTGCGCAACGGCGAAGCGATTTCCGGACCGTTGACCTCGCTGCCCGCCGCCCAGGCCCTCGCCGACTGCCTCGAAGGCCCAGGTCTGCAAGCCTGAGGCCAGTCACCGTTTTATCGTGCGTTGCTCCGCACAGCCCCTTGCCCCGCCTTTTGGCGGGGCTTTTTATGGCCGGTCGATCGTCTCGGCCGGGGTTGTTATCATCGCCCGGGTTTTCATCGGTCAAGCGCGTTTAGGGAAGTCGTCATGCAGGTAATCAACTGGGGAATGATCGGCTGTGGCAGCGTCGCCGAACGCAAGAGTGGCCCGGCGTTCTACAAGGCGCCAGGTTCGGCACTGGTAGCGGTAATGGGCCGGCGCCCGGCCACCGCCCAGGACTATGCCGTGCGCCATGGCATCGGCAAAGTCTACAGCGATGCGGCGCAGCTGATCGCCGACCCGCAGGTCGATGCCGTGTACATCGCCACCCCGCCCGACAGTCACTATGCCTATAGCCTGCAGGTGGCAGCGGCTGGCAAGCACTGCTGTGTGGAAAAACCGATGTCGCTCAACGCCACCAGCAGCCAGCTGATGCAACAAGCCTTCGCCGATGCAGGGCGGCACTTGTTCGTGTCCTACTATCGACGTTCATTACCGCGCTTCCAGCAAGTTCGCCAATGGCTGCAGGACGGCAGGATTGGCGAGGTCCGGCACCTCAGCTGGACCCTGACCAAACCGCCTACCGATAGCGACCGCAGCGCCAGCCCCAACTGGCGCACCGATCCACAAATTGCCGGTGGCGGCTACTTCGCCGACCTGGCCAGCCATGGCCTGGACCTGTTCCAGTACCTGCTCGGTGACATTGTCGAGGTTACCGGCTACACCGCCCGCCAGGCCGGCCTGTATGCGGCCGAAGATGCCGTGGCCGCCAGTTGGCGGTTCGCCAGTGGCGCCTTGGGCATGGGCTGCTGGAACTTCGTTGCCGACCGCCGCGAAGACCGCGTGGATATCATCGGCAGCCAAGGCCGGATCGGCTTCTCGGTGTTCGACGAATACCCGGTGCGCCTGGACGCCGACGAGCAGCTCAGCCTGCAGATTGCCAACCCCGAACACATCCAGTGGCATCACGTACTGGGCATGAATGCGCATATTCGCGGTGAGGCCGAGCATCCGGCGGTCGCCGCCCAAGCGCTGAAAACCGACTGGGTGATGGACCGGATCCTCGGCCGACAATGATCGTTGCTCGCCTTGTTCAGAACAGCTTTCGCATGAAGTAACGAGTATGCCCCGGCGGATACTCGGCGAGCTCACCGAAGACGGTAAAACCGAGCCTGATCGAGCAGATTTGCAAGCCGCTGACGGGGCCGTGATTAAATCTTTTTCATGATCCGCCCAACGGTTGCAGGGCAATCGACAGCAACTAGGCCATACTCCTAGAATGCAGCGGTTTTTTGGGGGAAAACCCTTGCACAGCCAACGACATAACAACTTTTAGTGAGCCTCATCGTGAAAACTTCCCTTTCGATTCTAAGCCTGCTGCTGTTGCTCACAGGTACTGCGACTGTCACGTCGACCGCTGCTGCTCAACCCCCGGCCCAACAACAACGCGATCCCGCGAAATTGCGCCTGGCCTCCGGCAGCGCCTTGCTGATCGATCTGCAAACCAACAAGGTGCTCTACGCCAACAACCCTGACCGGGTGGTGCCGATTGCCTCGGTGACCAAGCTGATGACCGGTATGGTGGTGCTAGACGCCAAGCAGAACATGGACGAGATGCTCACCGTCACCATCGCCCAGAACAAGGAAATGAAAGGGGTGTACTCGCGGGTCAAGCTGGGCAGCCAGCTCAACCGCAAGGACATGCTGCTGATCACCCTGATGTCGTCGGAAAACCGCGCCGCCTCGACCCTGGCGCACAACTACCCGGGCGGCTATAACGCGTTCATCAAGGCGATGAACGCCAAGGCCAGGGCCCTGGGCATGAGCCACACCCGCTATGTGGAGCCCACTGGCCTGTCGACCAGCAACGTCTCCACGGCACGCGACCTCAGCAAGCTGTTGATGGCGGCGCGCCACTACCCGCTGCTGAGCAGTTTGAGCACCACCCGCGAGCAGACCGTGGCGTTCAAAAAACCCAACTACACCCTGGGCTTTCGCAACACCGACCACCTGGTCAACAAGAGCAATTGGGATATCAAGCTGACCAAGACCGGCTTCACCAACGATGCCGGCCACTGCCTGGTGCTGTTGACCAAGATGGACAACCGCCCGGTGGCCATGGTGATCCTCGATGCCTTCGGCAAGTACACCCACTTTGCCGACGCCAGCCGCATGCGCCAGTGGCTGGAGACCGGCAGCACCAAGCCGGCTCCGGCGGTGGCCATGCGCTACAAGTCCGAGCGCACGCAGAACCGTCAGTTGGCTGACTGAAAGCAACAGGGCCTGTGCATGCACAGGCCCTGTTGTTTGCTTCAGGCGTTGGTACTGACCAACGAACCCGAGCTGCTGCCACCGGCTTCGGTCAGCGCCTTGAGCAGCGCCGCCGTGGCGCTTGCGATCGACGCCGTAGTCGCGCCCACTGCCGATTGCGCGGCAGCGACGGCCGTAGCCTTGAGGATCGGCTCCATGTCGCTGGCCATGACTTCCTGCAAGCGCTTCTGCTGCTCGGCCAATTGCTTCTGCAGTTTTTTGATCATCTCGCGCATTTGCTTGATGTGTGCCGGTTCTTCGCCGGCACTGGCGCTTTCCTTTTCCTTGGCCTCTTCGGCCTTGCCGCTATCACGCACCTTGGACATGTCAATGCTGACAGCGCCCGTCGCTTCCAGCCCGGCCTGCTTTTCCTGGCCGGTGATGGTGATGCCGGTGTTGATGCCGCTGTTCAATGGGGTCCCGTTGATTGATACGGCGCTAAAACCTGCCATTTTTCTATCGTCCTGATGGTATTGGGGTTAACCCGGCTATCGGCCGCACAGGCCAAAACTTGAGCCAGGCGGGCCTCTGGATAAATTTGCCGGACCGCCATTCGTCCCTCCTGATACCCGCGCTTTGCCCCCGGCACGCCTGTGCAACGGGCGAGCCGGTCCGATCAGCCCAGTGTCGAGATGGCAATGACCAAATCCCGTTTCCGCAAAGTCTTCTACATCGGCCTGCCCCTGGCCCTGACAGTGGCCGCTGCCACCGCCGGCTACCTGTACTTCAAAGTGCAGCACGGTTACCCGCGCCAGATCGTCGAGCAGGCCAATGCCTTGCATGAACACATGCTGTCGTTCGACAGCCATGTCACCGTGCCGCTGAACCTGGGTAGCGCCGGCAACGAGATCGACAAGGACGGCCACGGCCAGTTCGACCTGGTCAAGGCCGGGCAAGGACGTTTGTCTGGCGCAGCGCTGACCATCTTCGGCTGGCCGGAACTGTGGAACGGCGCCAACGCGCCGCACCGCCCTACCCCAGGTTTTGTCGATGAAGCCCGGCACCAGCAGGAAGTGCGCTACAAGATCATCAGCAACATGGTCCGCGACTTCCCCAACCAGGTCGGCATCGCCTACACCCCGGATGATTTCCGCCGCCTCAACGGCGAAGGCAAATTCGCCGTGTTCATCAGCATGCTCAATGCCTACCCGCTGGGCCACGACCTGTCGCAACTGGACCTGTGGACCCAGCGCGGCATGCGCATGTTCGGCTTCAGCTACACCGGCAACAACGACTGGGCCGACTCGTCGCGGCCACTGCCGTTCTTCAATGACACCGCCGACGCCCTTGGCGGTCTGTCGCCGCTGGGCGAGCAAGCAGTCAAGCGCCTCAACGAACTGGGGGTGATCATCGACGTGTCGCAGATGTCGACCCTGGCCCTGGAAGATGTCGCACGCCTGAGCCGTGCGCCGTTCGTGGCCTCGCACTCGGCGCCGCGGGCCCTGGTGGATATTCCGCGCAACCTCAGCGACAAAGAGCTGCAACTGATCAAGGACAGCGGCGGCGTGATCCAGGTGGTCGGTTTCGGCCAATACCTCAAGCCGCTGACCAAGCCGACCCTGGACAAGCTCGAAGCCCTGCGCGTGCGCTTTGACCTGCAACCCTTGCAGGGCCTGGCCAACGCGCTGATGCCGGGCGATGCGGTGATTGCCATCTGGCCAGAGGCGCGCTTTGGTGAATACGCCAACAGCCTGTACGGCATCCTCGACCAAGAGCCCAAAGCCACGCTCAAGGACTTTGTCGACGCCATCGACTACACAGTGAAAAAGGTTGGCATCGACCATGTCGGCATCAGCTCCGACTTCAACGACGGTGGCGGCCTGGAGGGCTTCAAGGATGTCAGCGAGATCCGCAACGTCACCGCCGAACTGCTGAGCCGTGGGTACTCCGAGGCCGATATCGGCAAGCTCTGGGCCGGCAACTTCCTGCGGGTGTGGGAGCAGGTGCAAAAAAGCGCCCAGCCCGTTGCCGCCACTGCCACCCCTTGAGCGGAAAGCGCCCGACATGACTGACCGCCGTACCTTTCTCAAGCAGGCCGGGGTGCTCGCCGCCAGCCTGCCACTCGCCGGCTCGCTGCTGCCCGATGCCCTGGCTGCGGGCGCACCGCCGCTGAGCGACAAGGACAAATGGCAGCAACTGCGCCAGCTGTTTCCGCTGGACCCGAGCTATGCCCACTTTGCCAACTTCCTGGTTACCGCCCACCCCAAGCCGGTGCAGGACGCCATCGACTACTACCGCGCGCAGATCGACCGCCACCCCGCCAGCTGGGTCGACTGGGAGACGCAAAGCGAGTGGAAGCGCGAAGGCGAAGTGCGCGACTGGGCTGCGCGTTACCTGCAGGTCAAACCCCGGCAGATCGCCCTGACCGGCAGCACCACCGAAGGCCTGGGGATGATCTACGGCGGCCTGAAGGTGCGCGCCGACCAGGAGATCCTGACCACCGAGCACGAGCACTACTCAACCAACAGGATCCTCGGCTTTCGCCAGCAGCGCCAGGGCACCCAGGTGCGCAAGCTGCGCCTGTTCAACCAGCCGCGGGAGCTGTCCACCGACCAGTTGCTGAGCACGCTCGACCAGGCCATCAAGCCCAACACCCGGGTGCTCGGCATGACCTGGGTGCACTCTGGCAGCGGGGTCAAGTTGCCGGTCGGCGAGATCGGCAAGCTGGTCCGCCAGCACAACCGTGATCGTGATGAAAACGAGCGCATTCTGTATGTGATCGACGGTGTGCACGGCTTCGGCGTAGAGAACCAGAACTTCGCCGACTTCAACTGCGACTACTTTATCGCCGGCACCCACAAGTGGATGTTCGGCCCGCGCGGCACCGGGATCATCTGCGCCGCCTCAGAGAAAATGCAGCACCTGGTGCCAACCTTCGCGACCTTCTCCGAAGACGAAGACTTCGCCACCATCATGACCCCCGGCGGCTACCACGCCTTCGAACACCGCTGGGCGCTGGGCAAGGCCTTCGAGTTGCACCTGCAACTGGGCAAGGCCGATGTCGAGCAACGCATCCATCAACTCAACGACTACCTCAAGGCGCAGCTCAAGGAGCACAGCGCCATCGAACTGGTGACGCCGCAGAGCCGCGAATTTTCTGCCGGTTTCACCTTCCTGCGCATCAAGGATCGTGACCCGGACGCCATCGCCGCCTACCTCAACGAACAACGCGTTGTCGTCGATGCCGTGCACCGCGATGTCGGCCCGGTGCTGCGCATGGCGCCGGGCCTGCTCAACAACGAGCAGGAAATTGATCGGGCCATGGCCCTGCTGGTTAAAAAACTCTGAAAAGGCTTTCCCATGTCCTCATCCCTGCGCTTCCCGTTGTCCCTGCTCGCCCTGGTGGCCAGCATCGCTACCGCACACGCCGCCGAGGCGCCGCAGCCCGGCAAAGTGTTTCGCGACTGCAAAAGTAGCTGCCCGGAAATGCTCGTACTGCCGGCCGGCAGCTTCACCATGGGCACCCCGGAAAACGAACCCGGCCGCCAGGCCGATGAAGGCCCGCAACACCGCGTGACCTTCGCCAAGCCGTTCGCCATCAGCCGCTACCAGGTCACGGCCGGTGAATGGGACGCCTACCTGCGCGAGTCCGGCGTCAAGATCGCCGACGGCGACAGCCGTCCGGGTCGCGAGTGCAAGGCCAGCAAGCCGCGCTATCAACAAGGCCCGCGGCAACCGGCGGTGTGCATGAGCTACCACGACGTCCAGGCCTATGCCGACTGGCTGACGAAAAAGACCGGCAAGCACTACCGGATGATCAGCGAAGCCGAGCGCGAGTACGCCGCCCGCGCCGGCAGCAGCGGGCCGTTCCCGTTCGAGCTGGACCCGGATGGCGACTACCAGATCAGCCGTAACGCCAACGTGTACGGGCCCAAGGATGGCTTCAGTTTCAGCTCGCCAGTGGGCAGTTACCCGGCCAATGCGTTGGGTGTGTATGACATGCACGGCAACGTCTACGAGTGGGTCGCCGACTGTTATCACGACAGCTACGAAGGCGCCCCGAATGACGGCAGCGCCTGGCAACAAGCCGAGTGCAAGGTGGTGGTGATCCGCGGCAACGACTGGGGCGAGGCGCCGATTTTCTCGCGTTCGGGGAACCGTAACGCCAGTGTCCCGGACAACCGTGGCGACTGGATCGGGGTACGCCTGGTACGCGAACTCTAAGCCGCCGCGCTGGCTAAATTGTGCCCCGCCCTGCTCGTCCTATCGATGTACTCCCGCAGGCCCTGGGGCCGCCTCCTCGATGCGCCCGCCTCGACACTTCAAGGAATCACAGCATGAGCCAGACCCTTACCTCCAAGAAGGTCCACGACCTCATCGGCGTGGGCTTCGGCCCTTCCAACCTGGCCCTGGCCATTGCCCTGGAAGAGCTCGCCGAGACCAATGGCTACGCCCTCGATGCGCTGTTCATCGACAAACAGGTCGATTACCGCTGGCACGGCAATACCCTGGCGACCCAGAGCGAACTGCAGATCTCTTTCCTCAAGGACCTGGTGTCGCTGCGCAACCCCACCAGCCCCTACAGCTTCGTCAATTACCTGCACCAGAAGCAGCGCCTGGTCGATTTCATCAACCTGGGCACCTTCTATCCTTGCCGCCTGGAGTACAACGACTACTTGCGCTGGGCCGCCGAGCACTTTGCCAACCAGGCGCAGTACGGCGAGGAAGTAGCGCGGATCGAACCGGTGCTGGAGGCCGGCAAGGTGCAACACCTGAACGTGATTTCCCGCGATGCTCACGGCCACGAACACAGCCGCCTGGCGCACGCCGTGGTGGTCGGCACCGGCGGTACGCCGAAGGTGCCGGCAACCTTCACCGCATTCAAGGATGACCCGCGGGTGTTTCACCATTCGCGCTACCTGAGCAGCCTTGAGGCACTGCCCTGCGCCCAGGGCAAGCCGATGCGCATCGCCATCATCGGTTCGGGACAAAGCGCCGCCGAAGCCTTCATCGACCTCAATGACAGCTACCCGTCGGTCAAGGTCGATATGATCGTGCGTGCCTCGGCCCTCAAGCCGGCCGACGACAGTCCGTTCGTCAACGAGATCTTCGCGCCGATGTACACCGACCTGGTGTTCAACCAGAGCCATCCCGAGCGCAAGAAGCTCATCGACGAGTATCACAACACCAACTATTCGGTGGTCGATGTCGATCTGCTCGAGCGCATCTACGGCATCCTCTACCGGCAGAAAGTCGCGCACCAGTTCCGCCATGCCGTGCTGTGCCGGCGCCAGGTTGAGTGTGCCACCGCCACCGCCGAGGGCATCGAGCTGACCCTGCAGGACCTGGCCACCCACCAGCAACAGACCCACCGCTATGACGCAGTGATCCTGGCGACCGGCTACGAGCGCCGCTCTCATCGCGAACTGCTGGCGCCACTGCAAGGTTACCTGGAAGACTTCAGCGTTGATCGCGACTATCGCGCCCTGGCCAGCCCCGACCTGCAGGCGGCGGTCTACCTGCAGGGTTTCTGCGAAGCGTCCCATGGCTTGAGCGATACCTTGCTTTCGGTGCTGCCTGCCCGTGCAGCGGAAATCGGCCAGTCGCTGTATCACAGCCTGGCGCACAAAGCGCAGCCCGTCCCCCTGCAGGCCGACATCGTCGCCCTCTCCCGCGCCTGAAACAGGAACCGCGTCATGAGCAATCACCCACCCGGCGCGATCCGCCAACTCTTTGCCCTGCTCAAGCCATTCTGGCCGACCGTTGGCCTTGCCACCTTGCTGGGAATGCTCGGCGGCCTGTCGGTCACGGCCCTGCTGGCGACCATCAACAATGGCCTGCACGCCGAAAACGGCCTCAGCCAGGGCGTGGTGCTGGCTTTTTGCGGACTCTGCGTGGTGGCGTTGCTGAGTAGTATCTGTTCGGACATCGGCACCAACTATGTCGGTCAGCATGTCATTGCCGCGCTGCGCAAGAACCTCGGTGAGAAGGTCTTGTCGGCGCCCATCGAGCAAATTGAGCGCTACCGCAGCCACCGCCTGATCCCGGTGCTGACTCATGACGTCGACACCGTCAGCGATTTTGCCTATGCCTTTGCCCCGCTGGCCATTTCCCTGACGGTAACCCTGGGTTGCCTGGGCTATCTGGCCTGGCTGTCGCTGCCGATGTTCCTGCTGATCCTGGTTGCCATCGGCCTGGGCACGGCCATCCAGTACGTGGCCCGGGCACGCGGCATCCGTGGCTTCGTGGCGGCGCGCGAAGCCGAGGACCAGTTGCAGAAGCATTATCATGCGGTTGCCGAGGGCGCCAAGGAACTGCGCATGCACCGCCCCCGGCGCCAACGCATGCTGATCGATGGCATTCGTCGCACCGCTGACAGCATCTGCAATACCCAGGTGCGTTCGATCAACACCTTTGTCATTGCCAAAAGCCTTGGCTCGATGCTGTTCTTTGTCGTGATCGGCCTGGCGCTGACGCTGCAATCCCTCTGGCCGAGCAACGACAAGACGGTGATGAGCGGTTTCGTGCTGGTATTGCTGTACATGAAAGGGCCGCTGGAACACTTGATCACCACCCTGCCGATTGTCAGCCGCGCACAGATTGCCTTCAGGCGTATCGCCGAGCTGTCCGAGCAGTTCTCGTCGCCCGAGCCGCACCTGCTGCTCGATGCTGCAGCACCTGCCGCAACGACGTTGCACAGCCTGGAACTGGTCGATGTGCGTTACACCTACCCCGCCAGCCCTGGCGTCGAACCGTTCAGTGTCGGCCCGATAAACCTGCAGTTGGCGCCCGGAGAGATCGTGTTCATCGTCGGCGAAAACGGCTGCGGCAAGACAACCCTGATCAAGCTGCTGCTGGGCTTGTACGAACCGCAACAAGGGCATATCGCGGTCAACGGCGAGGCCGTGGTGGCGGCAACCCGGGATGACTACCGCCAGTTGTTCACGACCATCTTCGCCGACTACTACCTGTTCGACGAGCTGGTCGAGGGCACGCAGAGCGTCCCCAAGGATGCCGACAAGTACCTTCAGCGGCTTGAAATTGCCCACAAGGTCAGTATCCACAATGGCGCCTTCAGCACCACCGACCTGTCCACCGGACAACGCAAGCGCCTGGCCCTGCTCAATGCCTGGCTGGAGGGGCGGCCCGTTCTGGTGTTCGACGAATGGGCCGCCGACCAGGACCCGACCTTCCGCCGCATCTTCTATACCGAGCTGCTGCCCGACCTCAAGCGTCTGGGTAAAACCATCATCGTCATCTCCCACGACGATCGCTATTTCGGCGTTGCCGACCAACTGGTGCGCATGGAGCGCGGCCACGTCAGCACGGCGCTCGAGCCCGTCTGACCGGAGCGGGGCAAACTCCCGGAAAAATATTTGTACGGTTTTGCCCCGCTCGTGCGTTTCATTGAAAGTTAATAAAAATTATTACCACTTGCCACCTTGGGAGCATTCATTCGTGCAGGTTCGCCATTCACTTACACCCCTCACCCACGCCTTGCTGCTGAGGCATTACCTCAAGGCGCCGGTTGCCGCAGTGGTCCTGGGGATGACCGTCGCTGCACCGGTACAAGCTCAGGCGCAGACCCAGCAATACGAGTTCAACATTGCTGCCCAGTCGATGACGGCGGCGCTCAACCAACTGGCCGAACAGACCAACCTGCAGGTGCTCTACAGCCCTGATTCGGTCCAGGGCCTGCGTACCCAGGGGGTACAGGGGCGCTTGAGCGTGGCCCAGGCAGTCCAGCAACTGTTCAACGGCACGTCGCTGCGCTACTCCCTCGATGGCAACACCCTGACCCTGCTGGCCAAGACCGACGATGGCGCGCTGAACCTGGATGCCAGTGTCATCTCCTCGACCCTGGTCTCCGACTCACCCTACGGTGAAACTCCCGGCTATATCGCCCGCCGTACCCTGACCGGCACCAAGACCGATACGCCGATCCTGGAAAACCCGCAGGCCATCTCGGTCATTACCCGCGAACGCATGGACGACCTCGGTGCCCAGCGCCTGTCCCAGGCCCTGAGCTATACCTCCGGCGTGCGTGCCGACTCTGGTGGTGCGAGCAACGCAGCCGACAACATCTTCCTGCGCGGTTACGCCATCTCGTTCACCTACCGCGATGGCTTGCGCCTGCGCCCCCTGGGTTTCTTCGGCATGATCGGCGAAGAACCCTACGGCATGGAGCGGGTCGAGGTACTCAAGGGCCCGACCTCGATCCTCTTCGGGCAGAACGAGCCCGGCGGCATGGTCAACTCGATCTCCAAGCGCCCGACCGACTATGAGCGTGGCGAAGTCGCCATTTCCGGCGGTAGCGGTCATCGTCGCCAGGCCAACTTTGACATCAGCGGCCCGCTCAACGAAGACAAGACCCTGTCGTATCGCCTGGTCGGCCTTGGCCGCGAAGCCGATGGCGTCTACGACCATACCGACGACGACCGTGCCTACGTGGCGCCGAGCCTGACCTGGCGGCCGAACGAGCAGACCAGCCTGACCGTGCTCACGGCCTACCAGAAGAACAAGGCCCTGGCCCCGACCACCATTCCCTGGGCCGCCGTCAACGGCAGCAGCCCGTACGGCAAGGTGCCCATGGATCGCTTCATCGGTGAACCCAGCTTTGACACCGAAGAAGTCGAAAGCACCTCGCTGGGCTACGAGTTCAGCCACGAGTTCAACGACACCTGGACGGTCCGCCAGAACCTGCGCTGGAGTACCTTCGACAACCAGGAAAACTACCTGGCCCGGGTCAGCGGGCTGGTCACCGGCCCCGACGGCGTACCCAACGCTTCGGTAAACCGCGACTACCAGATCCGCCATGCCTATGGCGATCTGTTCACGGTCGACAACCAGCTGCAGGCACGCTTCGACACCGGCCCGATCGCGCACACCACCCTGATGGGCGTGGACTACAGCTGGAGCAAGTCGATCCGTAACGAACGCTGGGGACGCGCCACGCCGATCAACGTGTTCGATCCCAGCTACGGTGCCCCGGTCGACACCTCGGTCTACACCGCCTGGGTCAATACCGTGCAGCGCAATACCCAGGTCGGTTACTACTTCCAGGACCAGATGAAATGGGATCGCTGGGTGCTGACCCTCGGCGGTCGCCAGGACTACGCACGCAACCGCACCGAAGACCGCTTCACCGACGTCGAAACTGCTGACCAGGACTGGGATGCCTTCACCGGCCGCGCCGGCCTGGTGTACCTGTTCGACAACGGCTTCGCCCCCTATGTGAGCTATTCCGAATCGTTCAACCCGATCGCCGGCACCGGAGCGCCGCAACGCGGCAGCAAGACCTTCGAACCGGAAACCGGCAAGCAGTACGAAGCGGGCATTCGTTACCAGCCACCGGGCACCGAGACGCAACTGACCTTGTCGGTGTACGACCTGACCAAACAGAATGCCCTGACGCCGGACGCCGAGTTCATCGGCTACAGCATCCAGACCGGCGAAGTGCGTTCCAAAGGTGTCGAGTTCGAAGCCATCACCACCGTCGCCGAGGACCTCAAGCTCACCGGCTCGTTCTCCTACAGCGACGTGGAAGTGACCAAGAGCAACAGCGGCAACGAAGGCAAGCAGCCGTTCAAGGTGCCGGCCAAGCTGGCCTCGGTCTGGGCCGACTACAGCTTCCCCTTCGATCCGCTGCAAGGCCTGAGCATCGGTGTCGGCGCCCGGTACACCGGTTCCACCTACGGCGATGCCATGAACACCTTCAAGGTGCCCTCCTACACCTTGTATGACGCCGCCGTGCGTTACGACCTGGGCAAGCTCGACCCGAGCCTGCGCGGGGCCCAGGCCAGCGTCAACGTCAACAACCTGACCGACAAGTACTATGTCGCCTCGTGCTTCTTCTCGCTGGCGTGCAACATGGGTGAAGGCCGTTCGGTCGTCGCCGAAGTCAGCTACAAGTGGTGAAGTCCTGACAGACAAAAGCCCCCTGTACAGGGGGCTTTTTTTGGGGTTCTTCACGGGTTGCCGGGGGCTATGATCCTTGGGTTGGGTTGGGTTGTTGAAGCTACGGCTGTGGGCTTATCCATTCGATGTGGCGCCGCTACCGGCCCCTTCCGCCCTTACGGCGGGTCCCTTTTGTCTTGGCAAAAGGAACCAGAACCGCTCGCTCCAGCATACGGCCCTACGCTGCGCTCCGGGTTCCTTCGCTACGGTGCCTTCCAGGGGCATCGCGGCCTACGACTTGCTTCGCCAAGTCTACGTCTCGCGACTTCGGCCTGGGCCGAAGGGTGCTACGCACCAGCCCCCTCCAGACACCTACGCTCAGCCTCCTGAAGTCGCGAAGTTACGGGCGGCGCCTGCACTGACGTATCTGCGAAAGCAGATTATGGCGGCGCCAAGCTGACGCTGAAGCGAGGACCGACTGCTTCATCTTGATGTTGATCTTGATCTTCATGCGCGTAATTCCCGGCGCCGCCAAAAGCGACTTCAGGAGGCCGAGCGGAGGTGCCTGGAGGGGCGGTGCGCAGCACCTTCGGCGTCAGCCGAAGACGCGAGACGTAGACTTGACGCAGCAAGTCGTAGGCCGCGATGCCCCGGAAGGTGCCGTAGCGAGGGGACCCGAAGCGCAGCGTAGGGCCGTATGCAGGAGCAAGCGGTTTTGCCTACCTTTTCCCAAGAGAAAAGTAGGCCGCCGTAAAGGCGGAAGGGGCCAGCAGCAGCCCCACACCGAATGGATAAACTCGCGCCCCCCCAACCCAGGATTCCATGAACAACCTTTTTTTGCCCGCACCTTCAGCCCAACTGGTTCAGCGCCCAGTTCTCAAGCTCGGCGTAAATAGCCTCGACGTCCGCCACCATCCCTGACATGCGCAGGTAGTCATGGGTCATGTCCTCGACCCGGCGCAGGGTCAGCGCAACCCCGGCCTGCTCCAGAGCCTGGGCATAGGCCAGACCTTCATCGTGCAACGGGTCGAAACCCGCCACCGCCAGGTAGGTGGGCGGCAAGCCGCGCGGGTCCGGGTGCAGCAGCGGTGAAACCCGCCAGTCCGTCGCCGAGCCATGCGCCCCCAGGTACTGGCGATAGAACCAGCGCAAGGTGGCGGTTTCCAGCAAGTAGCCTTCAGCGTAGGTGCGGTGCGAGTCACGCTCACGGGACAGGTCGGTCACCGGGTACAGGAGCATCTGCGCCCGCGGTGCAAGGTTCAATTGATCACGGTGGTGCACGGCGGTCAGGCTCAGCACGCTGGCCAGCGAGGCGCCAACGCTGTCGCCGATGAAGATCACCTGCTGGCTGTCCAGTTGCAGCGCAGCGGCTTGCGTCGCCAGCCAGTTGGCCGCGTCGAGCGTATCGTTGAGCGGTACCGGAAACCCATGTTCCGGCGCGCGCCGATAGGATGGCGCGAACACCGCGAAGCGGCCGCTGGCCGCCAGGCGCCGGCACACCGAATCATGGGAGTCGAGGCTGCCGACCACGTAACCACCGCCATGCAGGTAAAACAGCACCGGTAACGGCTTGCTGTCGCTGCCCGGCCGGCGGTACAGGCGCGCCGGCAACAACACCCCATCCCGCGCCGGCAGGGTCAGTTCGCTGACAGTCAGTAGCGCCGGCGGCGTCGGGTCGAGCACCGCCGAAGCCTGTTCGAACACTTCGCGGGCCTGGGTCACCGGCAATTCATGCAGAGGCCGGTTGCTCCCGGCCAGCCGGCCCAGCTCGGCCAGTTCGAGAAACGCCGCCAGGTCAGGATGCACATGCATCATCGTATCCTTCAATAAAGTGAAAAACGGGCCCTGCAAGCAGGGCCCGGGAAGACTCAGCCGTCGATTGCTTCAAGGCTGCACAATTGATCGCGCAGAGACTGCAACAAGGCCGGATGACGTGGAATCTCATCGTGACGGGTAGCCAGCACTTGCCGCTCTTGCCGGTTCGTCAGGCCCTGCTCGAAGCGCTCGACATCGGTGCCCTGCGGCTCGCCCGCCCACCAGCAATGGACCGGGGCGCTCACCTCAGGCAGCGTCTGCAGTTGCTCGCTCAAGGCCTTCAAGCGCATGGCGACTATGAAGCCATGGGCCAGGTCCTGTGCATCAAAGCCCATTCCAGGTTCAGCGCCTTGCTGCAAGCTGCCGACCAGCTCCAGCAACGCCGGGTACTGCAACGGGGCCTGGCAGGTCAGCGCGGGCAGGCTGTGCACCTCGCGCTGCAAGGCCACGGCCAGGAAGGCCTGCAGCTCGCCGGTGTAATCGCTGGTGGGCGCGACCGGTTGCGCCGATGGGATGAAGCTGTCGACCAGGGTAACGAACGCTACCTGCTGGCCCTGGCGTACCAGTTCATCGGCCACCAGCAACGCCAGGGCGCCACCCAACGACCAACCCAGCAAGCGGTAAGGGCCTTGCGGCTGTTTCTGGCGAATGTACTGGGCGTATTCGATGGCCATGGCCGGCAGCGATTCGTCCTGCCAGTCCCGGTCCAGCAACATTCGGCATTGCAGACCATAGACACTGCATTGCCCATCCAGCTGACGGGCCAGCGGCTCGTAGTCGAACACCGTGCCGAAACCGGCATGCAGGCAGAACAACGGCGGCACCTGCGGGCAGCGAGCATTGAGCAACAGCAACGGATCGAGCCCTTGCTCCTGCGCCGGTTCATAGCCGCTGAGCTGAGCAATGGTCGGGCTGTTCATCATGTCCCGCAGCTTGAGCTCGAAACCCAGCGCGGGACGACTACGGACCTTGCTCAAGACCTTGAGAATACGCAGCGAATCACCACCGAGCTCGAAGAAGTTGTCGGTGATACCGAGCTGTTCGACCTCCAGGACTTCCTGCCAAATCTGCACCAGCGCCTGTTCCAGCTCGTTGCGCGGCGCCACGTGTTTGCGTTCGATGGCCTCCGGGGCCGGCAGCGCCTTGCGCTCGACCTTGCCATTGGGGCTCAGCGGCAAGGCATCGAGCACCAGGATCCGGCTTGGCACCATATAGTCCGGCAGCACCTGCTGCAGCGCACCGCGCAAGCGCTTCTCTAGCCCGGCCACGCTGTTGGCCACCACATAGGCGATCAACTGGTTGCCATGGGCATTGCGGCGCGCAACCACGACCGCATCGCGGACACTCTCCTGCTCACGCAGACGCGCCTCGATTTCACCCAGCTCGATGCGAAAGCCGCGGATCTTCACTTGATGGTCAAGACGCCCGAGGTAATCGAACGCGCCGTCCTCGCGTTGGCGCACCAGGTCGCCGGTGCGGTAGAGGCGGCCACCCTCGCTGCTGAACGGATCGGCGACGAAGCGCTCGGCACTCAGCCCCGGGCGTGCATGGTAGCCACGGGCAAGCCCTTGACCACCGATGTACAGCTCACCGGCGGCGCCCACCGGCAGCGGGTTGAGCTGGCTGTCGAGCACATACAGGGTGCGGTCGCCGACCCGTGTGCCGATCGGCGCGTAGGCGGCGTTGCACTGGGCGTTGGCGTCGACTTTCCACAGCAGTGGTGTGACCACGGTCTCGGTCGGGCCGTAGCCGTTGGTCAGGTAGCGCGGTTTGAGCGTGCGTTTGACCCGCTCGAAATTGGCCTCGGCCACCGCATCCCCCCCAAAGCAGTAGACCTGCACCGCCGGCGGCACGCGGCCTTCGGCATACTCGGCAAGTTGCTGCAGGTAAGCCGGCGGGAAACAGGCGATAGTGATCGCCTGCTCGTGCAGGGCATTGAAGGTTTGTTCGGCTGTCCACAGCTGATTGTCGCGCACGATCAGGCACCCGCCGCACAGCAGGGTCGACAGCCAGCGCTCCTGGGCACCGTCAAAGGCGAACGACATGAACAACAGCTCGCGTGTTTGCGTGTTCATGGCGTAACGCTCGGCAATGGCCCGGCAATGCATGGCAATCGGGCCGCGGGCCACGGCAACGCCCTTGGGCTTGCCGGTAGAGCCGGAGGTATAGATCAGGTACGCCAGGTTGTCGGCCTCGGCGCGTGGCCATGGCCGTTGCGGCGCATCGGGTTGCAGGGTCAGTTGGTCCAGTTCCAGCAGCACCGGCACCCGGGCATCCCCCAGGCGCTCACGGACGCTGCGCTGGGTGATGAGCACGGCCATGGCCGAGTCCTCGATGATCCAGTCGAAGCGTTCGCGCGGGTAGTCGATGTCCAACGGCACATAGGCGCCGCCGGCCTTCATCACGGCATAGAATGCCACGATCACCTCGACCGAACGCTCCAGCGCCACGCCGACAAAGACTTCCGGCCCCACCCCCTGGGCCATCAGGTGCTGGGCCAGCAGCGAGGCACGTTGTTCCAGCTCGGCATAGGTCAGTTGCTGATCGGCGCAGACCACCGCCACGGCATCCGGACGCAGCCGGGCCTGGGTGGCAATCGCCTCGCTCAGGGCCTGGGCCTGGCCCGCCTGCGGCAGGGCATTGCGCTGTTGCAGGGCATGCAGCCCGGCATCGTCAAGCAGGCCAAGACTGCCGACTGTCGCGTGCGGCTGGTCGAGCAAGGCCCGCAGCAGGTTCTCGAAGCCTTGCATGAGTTGTGCGCAGGCTTGCGGCGTAAAACGCTCGCGCAGGTAGAGGAACTCGATCGACAGCGTGGCATTGAGGCTGACGGCCAGGTCCATGGCGTAGTTGGTGACATCGCGGCCACTGGTCTTGCCAAAGCGCAAGCCGGTCTCGCTGCCTTGTTGCAAGCGCTCGTCCACCGGGTAGTTTTCAAACACGATGATGCTATCGAACAGGGCCTGCCCCCCCTGCCCGGCCCAGCGCTGGATATCGGCCAGCGCCGTCTGTTCATGGTCACGGGCTTCCAGGTTGTAGGCCTGCAGCTGCGTCAGCCACTGGTGGACACTGACTTCAGGTTGCACGGTCTGGATGATCGGCAAGGTGTTGATGAACAAGCCGAGCATTTCGTTGGCCCCGGCCAGGGAGGCCGGTCGACCGGCGACCACCGCACCGAAACTGACCGTCTGCTGGCCGCTGTAACGCTGCAGCAGCAACAGCCAGGCGGCCTGTACCAGGGTGTTGGGGGTAACGCGCAGGCGCTGTGCAGCGGCCTTGAATGCCTGGGTCTGCGCTTCGTCCCATTTCAGGTACAACGCATCATGGCCCTGCAAGCCGGGCGCCGGTTGCGGGCCGATACTGCTGGCCAGCAGGGTTGGCCCTTCAAGTTCGCGCAGGCGCTCCTGCCAGAACGCCTGGCGGCTGACCGCTGACTGGCGCTGCAGCCAGTCGATATAGTCGCGGTAGCGCCCTTGGCGCATGGGCAGTGCCTGCCCGGCATAGGCCTGCAGCACTTCACCGAGCAAGCGCGAATTGCTCCAGCCGTCCATCAAGATGTGGTGGCTGGTCCAGATCAACTGGTGCTGGTCGGCGCCGGTCTGTACCAGGGCCAGGCGCGTCAATGGCGCGCTCGGCAGGTCGAAGCCTTTGGCGCATTCGGCGGCCGCCAGGGCCTGCAGTTGCTCCTGGGTCACCTCGCGGTCACGCCAGTCCAGGCAGTTGATCGGCATACGCGCCTGCTTGTAGACCAACTGCAAGGGCTGCTCAAGGGTTGCGCTATTGCAGAAGCCAGTGCGCAGGATCTCGTGCCGTTCGATCACCTGGTTCCAGGCCGCTTCGAAGCGAGCGCTGTCGAGGCCTTCGACCTGGACACTGATCTGGTTGATATACAGGTCGGCACCATTGCCTTCCTGGGTATGGAACAGCATGCCCTGCTGCATCGGCGACAGCGGGTAGATATCCTCGACCTGCTCCAGTTCCACCGGCAGTTGCTCAAGCTGGGCCTGGCTGAGCCCGGCCAGGGGGAAGTCCGACGGTGTCGCCGAGCGCTCTTTCAGTTCACAGCAGTGCTCGATCAGTGCCTGCAGTTCGGCGACATAATCGTCGGCCAGGCGCTGCACCGTGGCTTCGTCGAACATCTCCCGGCTGAAGCGCCAGCCCAGGCTGAACTCGCCGGCATACACCCGGCCGTTCAGGCTCAGCCAGTTGCCCAGGTTGGCTTGCGGGCTCTGGTCCGGACCCACCGCTTCGGCGGCCGGCACGAACAGCGCCCCCTCTTCGGCATCGAAGCTGGCATCGAACTGGCCCAGGTAGTTGAAGGTGATCCGTGGCACCGGCAGCGCCGCCAGGCTCTCGCGGCTGGCGCTGTCACCCAGGTAGCGCAAGGCGCCCCAGCCCAGGCCCTTGTCCGGGATCGCGCGCAGCTGTTCCTTGACCTGCTGGATGCTGCTGCCCAGTGCGTCGCTGGCGCTGATGCGCAGTGGGAACAAGCTGGTGAACCAGCCCACGGTGCGGGTCAGGTCGAGGCCGTCAAACAGCTCTTCACGGCCATGGCCTTCGAGCTGGATCAGGGTATCGGCCTGCCCGCTCCAGCGCCCGATCACCCGCGCCAGGGCGCTGAGCAACAGGTCGTTGACCTGGGTGCGGTAGGCCGCCGGGGCTTCCTGCAGCAGGCGCCGGGTCAGCTCCGGCGACAAGCGGCTGTGCACCGAGCGAGCATGCCGGTTGGCCAGGCTGGCGTCCGCGCGGGCGCCCGGCAGCGCCGTCTGCACCCCGGCCAGTTGCCCCTGCCAGTAGCTGCGCTGGGCCTGGACTTCAGTGTTCAGGGCATAGGCCTGCAGGCGCTGGGCCCAGTCACGCACGCTGTGGGTGCGGGCCGGCAGTTGCACCACCTGGCCCTCGCGCAGTTGCTCGTAGGCCTGCTGCAGGTCTTCGAAAATGATCCGCCACGACACGCCGTCCACCGCCAGGTGATGGATCACCAGCAGCAGGCGTTGCTCGCCATTGCCCAGGGTCGCCAGCACCGCACGCAGCAGCGGGCCATTGTTCAGGTCAAGGCTGCGCTGGGCCTGTTGGCCGAGGTGTTCCAGCGCCTCGGCATCGGCGACCTCGCGCTGCCACAGCACGCTGTGGCGCGGCAGGCCATGGTAAGTCGCCTGCCACTCGTCGTGATTTTCGACAAAGCCCAGGCGCAGCGCGTCATGCTGCTCCAGCAACGCCTGCAAGGCCTGATCCAGCACCGCGCCGTCCAGCAGCTGGTGCGGTTTGAGCAGCACCGACTGGTTCCAGTGATGGCGCTCGACCTGCACTTCGTCGAAGAACACCCGGTGGATCGGCAGCAGCGTGCTCGCCCCTTCGACCCGGTTCTGGTCAACCGCAAGGCCGCTGGCCCCAAGGCTTGCCACCGTCGCCAGGCCCTGTACGGTCTGGTGCTGGAACAGCGCCTTGGGGGTGAAATGAATGCCCGCTTGCCGCGCCCGGCTGACCACCTGGATCGAGATGATCGAGTCGCCGCCCAGTTCGAAGAAGTTGTCGCTCAGGCCGACCCGTTCCAGCTTGAGCACGTCCTGCCAGATGGCGGCGATGCGCTGCTCCAGGTCGCTGTGCGGGGCCACGTAGGCGGCTTGCAGCTGGCTCAGGTCCGGCATCGGCAGGGCCTTGCGGTCGAGCTTGCCGTTGGGGGTCAGTGGCAGTTGTTCAAGCTGCAGCAGGTGCACCGGCACCATGTAGTCCGGCAGGTGCTGGCGCAGGCCGGCCTTGAGCTGCTCGGCATCGAGCGCCTGGCTGGCCACCACGTAGCCCACCAGTTGCTGGCCGCTGGCGCCGTCGACCGCCAGCACCACCGCTTCGCGCACCGCCGGTTGCTGGTGCAGGCGCGCTTCGATCTCGCCCAGCTCGATACGAAAACCACGGACCTTGACCTGGTGGTCGATGCGGCCGATGTACTCCAGCACGCCGTCGGCGCGATAGCGGGTCAGGTCGCCGCTGCGGTACATGCGCTCGCCCGGCGGCCCGTACGGGTTGGGCACGAACTTCTCGGCGGTCAGCCCCGGGCGCAGCAGGTAGCCGCGGGTCAGGCCGTCGCCGGCCAGGTACAGCTCGGCGGCCACGCCTTGCGGCACCGCTTGCAGCTGGGCGTCGAGCAGGTAGCTGGCGGTGTTGAACAATGGCCGGCCGATGTTGGCCTGGCCCCCGGCCTGGCGGCGGCTGAAGGTCGAATAGGTGGTGTCTTCCGACGGCCCGTACAGGTCGTAGACCTGCTCCACCGCGGTCTCGGCGTACAGTGCTTCGACCAGCGCCTGCTTGAGCGGCTCGCCGGCCAGATTGATGATTTTAACGCTCGCCGGGATTTCGCCGGCACGCTGCAAGGCGGCAATCGCCGACGGCACGGTGTTGATCAGGCGTACCTGCTCGCGGGCCGGCAACTGTGGCAGTTCCAGGGCGTTGCGGGCCATGACCAGGAAACCGCCATTGGCCAGGGTGACGAAGATTTCCCAGACCGACAGGTCGAAGCACACCGAGGTCGAGGCCAGCACGCCCTGGATGTCTTCAGCGCGGTACACCTGCTGCGACCAGTGCGCCAGGGCCGCGACGTTGCGGTGGGCGATGGCCACGCCCTTGGGCTGGCCGGTGGAGCCGGAGGTGTAGATCACATAGGCCAGGTTCTGCGCCGTGGCACGCGGTGCCGGCGCACTGTCCGGGTAGCCGGCATCGTCTTCGACCAGCACGGTAACGATGTCGTCCGGCCAGGCCTCGAGCACCCCGGCCTGGGTCAGCAGCACTTGCGCCTGGCTGTCTTCGAGCATGTAGCTGAGCCGTTCGCGCGGGTAGTCCGGGTCCAGTGGCACATAGGTGCCACCGGCCTTGAGCACCGCCAGCAGGGCCACCACCAGCTCGGCGCTGCGCGCCATGGCCACACCGACCCGCACCTCGGGGCCAACGCCCAGTTCGATCAGGCGGTGGGCCAGGCGGTTGGCGCGGCTTTGCAGCCAGGCGTGGGAATAGGACTGTTCGCCATCAATCAGGGCCAGGGCTTGCGGTGCAACCTGGGCACGCTGCGCGATCAGCTGGTCGATGCAACGGTCACTGGCAAAAGCTGCGGCCGGCGGATTCCAGCCATGCAACTGCAATTGCTGCTCGTCATCGCCCAGTATCTGCAACTCACCCAAGGGCTGCCCGGCCTGGGCAATCATTCGCTCCAGCAACTGCAGCACCTGCACGCCGAAGCGTTGTACCTGGGCCGCGCTGAACAGCGCCGTGTCATAGCTCAGGTGCAGTACCAGGCTCTGGGCATGAACCACCGCCAGGGTCAGCGGGAAACTGGTCTGCTCCTGGTTACGCACCTCACTGAAGCGCAGGCCCTCTGGCGCACCTTGTTGCAAGGCTTCGGAAATCGGGAAGTTCTCGAACACCAGGAGTGTGTCGAACAGGCCCTCGCCCAGACCGGCCCAGCGCTGCACGTCAAACAAAGCGGTGTGTTCGTGTTCACGCAGCGCAAGGTTCTGTTGCTGCAACTGTTGCAGCCACTGCGCCAGCGGCTGCCCGGCATCCAGGTGGGTCACCACCGGCAAGGTGTTGATGAACAGGCCCAACTGCTGCTCCACCCCTTTGAGCTCAGCCGGACGCCCCGACACCGTGGCACCGAAGGCGACCGTCTGCTGGCCGCTGTAGCGTGCCAGCAGCAAGGCCCAGGCGGCCTGCACCAGGGTGTTCATGGTGACCTTCTGCTGGCGGGCGAAATCACTCAGACGGCGAGTCGCTTGCGGCGCCAGTTCGGCGAAGTGCTCGGCCTGGCCTGCGGCACCTTCGGCCTGGTGTGGCAAGGCCTGGGCCAGGCGGGTCGGCACCTGCAGTTCACGCACCTGGGCGGTCCAGAATTGCTCGCTGAGCGCTGCGTCCTGTGCCTGCAACCAGCCGATGTAATCGCGGTAACGACCGGCCGGGCGGCTCACCGGCTGCTGGCGATAGCGCTGCAGCACTTCCCCCATCAGCCGTGAGTTGCTCCAGCCATCCATCAGGATGTGGTGGCTGGTATAGATCAGGTGGTAGTGCTGCGCACTCAGTTGTACCAGCAACAGCCGCAGCAGCGGCGGCTCGGCCAGATCAAAACCACGTTGGCGTTCGGCTTTGGCCAGCGCGTCGAGGGCCTCTGGCACACCCGCGCGCGCCTGCCAGTCCTGCACCTCGAAGGCCAGGGGCAAGGACTTGCGAATCACCTGGAGCGGGCGCTCCAGCTCACCTTGCCAAACAAAGCCGCTGCGCAGAATGTCATGGGCATCGACGCTTGCCTGCCAGGCGCTACGGAAGCGCTCGACATCCAGCCCTTCCACGTCCAGACGCATCTGGTTGATGTAGTCACCGCGCTGTTCATACAAGGTATGAAAGAGCATGCCCTGCTGCATCGGCGACAGCGGGTAGATATCTTCGACCTGCTCCAGTTCCACCGGCAGTTGCTCAAGCTGGGCCTGGCTGAGCCCGGCCAGGGGGAAGTCCGACGGCGTCGCCGAGCGCTCTTTCAGTTCACAGCAGTGCTCGATCAGTGCCTGCAGTTCGGCGACATAATCGTCGGCCAGGCGCTGCACCGTGGCTTCGTCGAACATCTCCCGGCTGAAGCGCCAGCCCAGGCTGAACTCGCCGGCATACACCCGGCCGTTCAGGCTCAGCCAGTTGCCCAGGTTGGCTTGCGGGCTCTGGTCCGGGCCCACCGCTTCGGCGGCCGGCACGAACAGCGCCCCCTCTTCGGCATCGAAGCTGGCATCGAACTGGCCCAGGTAGTTGAAGGTGATCCGTGGCACCGGCAGCGCCGCCAGGCTCTCGCGGCTGGCGCTGTCACCCAGGTAGCGCAAGGCGCCCCAGCCCAGGCCCTTGTCCGGGATCGCGCGCAGCTGTTCCTTGACCTGCTGGATGCTGCTGCCCAGTGCGTCGCTGGCGCTGATGCGCAGTGGGAACAAGCTGGTGAACCAGCCCACGGTGCGGGTCAGGTCGAGGCCGTCAAACAGCTCTTCACGGCCATGGCCTTCGAGCTGGATCAGGGTATCGGCCTGCCCGCTCCAGCGCCCGATCACCCGCGCCAGGGCGCTGAGCAACAGGTCGTTGACCTGGGTGCGGTAGGCCGCCGGGGCTTCCTGCAGCAGGCGCCGGGTCAGCTCCGGCGACAAGCGGCTGTGCACCGAGCGAGCATGCCGGTTGGCCAGGCTGGCATCCGCGCGGGCGCCCGGCAGCACCGTCTGCACCCCGGCCAGTTGCGCCTGCCAATAGCTGCGCTGGGCCTGGACTTCAGTGCTCAGGGCATAGGCCTGCAGGCGCTGGGCCCAGTCACGCACGCTGTGGGTGCGGGCCGGCAATTGCACCACCTGGCCCTCGCGCAGTTGCTCGTAGGCCTGCTGCAGGTCTTCGAAAATGATCCGCCACGACACGCCGTCCACCGCCAGGTGATGGATCACCAGCAGCAGGCGTTGCTCGCCGTTGCCCAGGGTCGCCAGCACCGCACGCAGCAGCGGGCCGTTGTTCAGGTCAAGGCTGCGCTGCGCCTGCTGGCCGAGGTGTTCCAGCGCCTCAGCATCGGCGACCTCGCGCTGCCACAGCACGCTGTGGCGCGGCAGGCCATGGTAAGTCGCCTGCCACTCGTCGTGATTTTCGACAAAGCCCAGGCGCAGCGCGTCATGCTGCTCCAGCAACGCCTGCAAGGCCTGCTCCAGCACCGCGCCGTCCAGCAGCTGGTGCGGTTTGAGCAGCACCGACTGGTTCCAGTGATGGCGCTCGACCTGCACTTCGTCGAAGAACACCCGGTGGATCGGCAGCAGCGTGCTCGCCCCTTCGACCCGGTTCTGGTCAACCGCAAGGCCGCTGGCCCCAAGGCTTGCCACCGTCGCCAGGCCCTGTACGGTCTGGTGCTGGAACAGCGCCTTGGGGGTGAAATGAATGCCCGCTTGCCGCGCCCGGCTGACCACCTGGATCGAGATGATCGAGTCGCCGCCCAGTTCGAAGAAGTTGTCGCTCAGGCCGACCCGTTCCAGCTTCAGCACGTCCTGCCAGATGGCGGCAATGCGCTGCTCCAGGTCGCTGTGCGGGGCCACGTAGGCGGCTTGCAGCTGGCTCAGGTCCGGCATCGGCAAGGCCTTGCGGTCGAGCTTGCCGTTGGGGGTCAGTGGCAGTTGTTCAAGCTGCAGCAGGTGCACCGGCACCATGTAGTCCGGCAGGTGCTGGCGCAGGCCGGCCTTGAGCTGCTCGGCATCGAGCGCCTGGCTGGCCACCACGTAGCCCACCAGTTGCTGGCCGCTGGCGCCGTCGACCGCCAGCACCACCGCTTCGCGCACCGCCGGTTGCTGGTGCAGGCGCGCTTCGATCTCGCCCAGCTCGATGCGAAAACCGCGAACCTTGACCTGGTGGTCGATACGGCCTATGTACTCCAGCACGCCGTCGGCGCGGTAGCGGGTCAGGTCGCCGCTGCGGTACATGCGCTCGCCCGGCGGCCCGTACGGGTTGGGCACGAACTTCTCGGCGGTCAGCCCCGGGCGCAGCAGGTAGCCGCGAGTCAGGCCGTCGCCGGCCAGGTACAGCTCGGCGGCCACGCCTTGCGGCACCGCTTGCAGCTGGGCGTCGAGCAGGTAGCTGGCGGTGTTGAACAATGGCCGGCCGATGTTGGCCTGGCCACCGGCCTGGCGGCGGCTGAAGGTCGAATAGGTGGTGTCTTCCGACGGCCCGTACAGGTCGTAGACCTGCTCCACCGCGGTCTCGGCGTACAGTGCTTCGACCAGCGCCTGCTTGAGCGGCTCGCCGGCCAGATTGATGATTTTAACGCTCGCCGGGATTTCGCCGGCACGCTGCAAGGCGGCAATCGCCGACGGCACGGTGTTGATCAGGCGTACCTGCTCGCGGGCCGGCAACTGTGGCAGTTCCAGGGCGTTGCGGGCCATGACCAGGAAACCGCCATTGGCCAGGGTGACGAAGATTTCCCAGACCGACAGGTCGAAGCACACCGAGGTCGAGGCCAGCACGCCCTGGATGTCTTCAGCGCGGTACACCTGCTGCGACCAGTGCGCCAGGGCCGCGACGTTGCGGTGGGCGATGGCCACGCCCTTGGGCTGGCCGGTGGAGCCGGAGGTGTAGATCACATAGGCGAGGTTCTGCGCCGTGGCACGCGGTGCCGGCGCACTGTCCGGGTAGCCGGCATCGTCTTCGACCAGCACGGTGACAATGTCATCCGGCCAGGCCTCAAGCACCCCGGCCTGGGTCAGCAGCACCCGCGCCTGGCTGTCTTCGAGCATGTAGCTGAGCCGTTCGCGCGGGTAGTCCGGGTCCAGTGGCACATAGGTGCCACCGGCCTTGAGCACCGCCAGCAGGGCCACCACCAGCTCGGCGCTGCGCGCCATGGCCACACCGACCCGCACCTCGGGGCCAACGCCCAGTTCGATCAGGCGGTGGGCCAGGCGGTTGGCGCGGCTTTGCAGCCAGGCATGGGTAAAGGACTGTTCGCCATCGATCAGGGCCAGGGCTTGCGGTGCGGCCTGGGCACGTTGCGCGATCAACTGGTCGATGCAGCTATCGGCATCGAAGGGTTCACGCGCCGGGTTCAGGGCAAACAGCTGTTCACGCTCGTGAACGGCGAGCAATGGCAGCTCACCCAGGGCCTGTGCCGGTGCCTGGACAATGGCCTGCAACAGGCGCAGCCAATGGTCTGCCATACGCTGGACAGTACCGGCTTCGAACAGGTCGGTGGCATAGGTGAACGAAGCCGCCAGGCTATCGGCACTCTCGTGCGTGCTCAGGGTCAGGTCGAACTGGGCATTCTCGCCCGACCAACCGAGGCTGGTGATCTGCAGGTCGAGCGGGACACCGCCACGCTGCGCACCTGCAGCCTGCTCGGCCTGGTGGTTATACATCACCTGGAACAACGGGCTATAGCTGAGGCTGCGCTCCGGCTGCAGGGCATCGACCAGTTGTTCGAACGGCAAGTCCTGATGTTCCTGGGCTTGCAAGGTGACCTGACGCACTTGCTTGAGCAATGCGTCGAAGCCTTGCTGACCATCAAGGTCGGCTTGCAACACCTGGGTGTTGACGAAAAAGCCGATCAGGCGCTCGGTTTCCAGGCGGTTACGGTTGGCGATCGGCACCCCGACGCGAATGCGCGACTGCCCGCTGTAACGGAACAACAGTGTCTGGTAGGCGGCAAGCAGCAGCATGAACAGGGTCACCCCCTGCTGCTCGGCCAACTGGCGCAACGCTCGATGCAACTGACTACTGATCGGCAACTCCAGTCGCGCACCGCGCAAGCTTTGCTGTACCGGCCGGACATGATCGGCGGGCAGCTCCAGGACCACACTCTGACGCCCGAGCTGCTCTTGCCAGTAGTCGAGTTGCCGCTCACGCTCACCCGCATCCATCCACTGGCGCTGCCAGGCGGCGTAGTCGGCGTACTGGATTGGCAGAGGCGGCAACTGCGGCACCTGGCCCTTGCACAGCGCGGCGTAGCACTGCAGCAACTCGTCGATCATCACCTGCATCGACCAGCCATCCGACACGATATGGTGCTGAGTCACCACCAGCACGTGGCGCTGTGGGCCGACGCCAAGCAGGTCGGCGCGCAGCAACAGGTCGTGCTGCAGGTCAAAGGGCTTGCACACCGCCTGGCGTACGAAACTGTCGCTGAGCGCTGCTGCATCGCCGTCTTGCGCCAGGGTATGGCGCCGCACCTGGAAATCCACCTGGTCACGGATCAACTGCACGCACTGGCCATCGCGCTCGGCAAATCCGGTACGCAGGCTTTCATGCCGTTCGAGCAAGGTCACGAACGCTTGCTCAAGCGCCTCGCCATCGAGCTCGCCATCGAGCTGCAGGACCATGGGAATCACATACGCGGTACTGTGCGGATCGAGCTGCCAGAGAAACCACTGACGCTCCTGGGCATAGGACAACGGCACGCCCGCCCTGCGATCGACGGCCTGCATCGGCAGCTGATTGCTGCTCGGCGCCTGGCACAGTGCGGCAACGAAGGCCTGCAAACGGCTGTGCTCGAACACCGTGCGCAGCGCCACCTCCACCGCCAGTGCCTGACGCACCCGTGAGACCAGCTGGGTAGCCAGCAAGGAGTGGCCACCCAGGGCAAAGAAGTCGTCGTCCAGGCCAACCTGCTCGCACTTGAGCAATTGCCGCCAGATTTCGGCCACGGCCTGTTCCTGGGCGCTGACCGGCGCCCGGTACACCGCCTGTACGCTATTCAGATCAGGTGCAGGCAAGGCCTTGCGGTCAAGCTTGCCGTTGGGCGACAGCGGCATGGCCGGCAAAAAGATCATCTGCGTCGGCACCATGTAGTCTGGCAGGCCCCGGCCCAGCTCAGCCTTGAGCTGATCGGCCAGGGCTTGCTGGCTGGCCTGGTCGGCCATGGCCACAGCGCCATCGCTGGCCACCACATAGGCCAGCAACTGCACCCCCGCCGCGCCTTGCCCGGCAATGACCACGCACTCGCTGACGGCGGCTTGCTCCTGCAAGCGCGCCTCGATTTCGCCGAGTTCGATGCGCAGGCCACGAATCTTCACCTGATGATCGATGCGCCCGGCATATTCGATCACCCCATCCTCGCGCTGACGCGCCAGGTCGCCGGTGCGATACAGCCGTTGCCCACTGGCGAACGGGTTGGCGATGAAGCGCTCGGCCGTCAGCCCCGGGCGGCGGTGATAGCCGCGAGCCAGGCCTTCGCCACCCAGGTACAGCTCACCGATCACCCCCGCCGGCACCGGGTTGAACCCGGCGTCGAGGATAAAAGTACTGAGGTTGGCAATCGGCTGGCCGATCGGCACGCTGTGGTGCTCCTGGGCCTGGCAGGTCCAGTGGGTGACGTCGATTGCCGCCTCGGTCGGCCCGTAGAGGTTGTACAGTTTCGCCTGGGCCAGCTGGGTCAGCACCTGCTGCTGGACCTCCAGCGGCAGCGCTTCACCACTGCAGATGATCCGTTGCAGGCTGGTGCAGGTAGCGGCCTCGCTATCGAGCATGAACGCCTGCAGCATCGACGGAACGAAATGCACGGTGGTGACCCGGGACTCGCGAATCAGCCGAGCCAGGCGGGACGGATCACGGTGATCCCCCGGCTGGGCCACGACCAGGCGCGCGCCGCTCATCAGCGGCCAGAAAAACTCCCACACCGATACATCGAAACTGAACGGGGTCTTTTGCAGGACGGTGTCACCGGCATCGAGGCTGTACGCCTGCTGCATCCAGTACAGGCGGTTGCTCAAGGCCCGATGGCGGTTGGCAGCCCCTTTCGGCCGGCCGGTAGAACCCGAAGTGTAGATCATGTACGCCAGGTGCTCGCCATCGTTGACGATGTCCAGATCACCCTGCGCCTCGCCTGCCAGGTCCAGCTCATCGACCGCCAGGGCATGCACAGCCGCAGGCAATGGCAACCCCGGCATCAAGGCAGCACTGGTCAGCACCAGGCTGACGGCGCTGTCTTCGATCATGTACGCCAGGCGTTCGCCGGGATACTCAGGATCCAGCGGTACATAAGCGCCGCCGGCCTTGAGCACCGCGAGCAAGGCAACCACCATCTCCACGCTGCGTTCGAGGGCGATCCCGACCAGTTGATCGGGACCGACACCGGCACTGACCAGCCGCCGCGCCAGCTGGTTGGCCCGGGCGTTGAGCTGCGCATAACTGAGCGCCTGGCCGGCAAACTGCAGCGCCGGCGCCTGCGGTGTACGCCGCACCTGGGCCTCGATCAGGCGATGGATGCACACCTCTTGCGGATAGTCGACGCCGGTCGCATTCCAATCACCGGTGATGCGCTGGCGCTCGTTTGCATCGAGCATGCCCAGTTCACCGACCACCTGTTGTGGGTTGGCAACGATGGCGCGCAACAGATTGCGCCAGTGGCCGGCCATTTTTTCTGCGCTGGCGGCACTGAACAGATCGGTCGCATAGGTCAGTGCCGCCGTCAGGCCCTGGGCGTGCTCTTCGGTGGCCAACGTCAGGTCGACCTGGGCCGTGCTGGCCTCCCGCGCCAGGGGCTGCACCTGCAAACCCAGCCCGTCGTTGCCTGGCGCAGGGCGTTGAAGCGCACTGCCCTGGTGGTTGAACATGGCCTGGAACAACGGGTTGTGACTGAGTGAGCGCTCCGGCGCCAGGGCTTCGACCAGTTTCTCGAACGGCAGATCCTGGTGCGACTGTGCACCCAGCACCCGCTGTTTGACCTGCTGCAGCAGGGAGGCAAAAGACAGCAATGGGTCAAACTGCGCAGCCAGTACCTGGGTGTTGGCGAAAAAGCCGATCAGGCCTTCGGTCTCGACCCGGGTACGGTTGGCCACCGGCACGCCGACACGCACAGCCTGCTGGCCGCTGTAGCGGTGCAACAGGGTCTGGAATGATGCCAGCAACAACATGAACACGGTGACATTGTGCTGTTGCGCCAGCCGCTTGAGCCCTGCCGCCAGCGCCGGATCGATATCGATCTCCAGGCGCGCACCGCGAAAACTCTGGCGCAGCGGCCGCGGATGATCGGTGGGCAGTTCGAGCACCAACGGCTCACGCCCGAGTTCGCCGACCCAGTAGCCGAGTTGCCGCTCACGCTCCCCGGCTTCCATCCATTCACGTTGCCACAGGGCATAGTCAGCGTAGTCGACAGGCAACTCGGCCAGCTGCACCGGCACCCCACGAACCTGCCCGGCATACACCTGCATCAGTTCGCGGACCAGCACCTGCATCGACCAGCCATCGGCAATGATGTGATGCAAGGCCAGCGCCAGCACATGCTCATCTTCTGCCACCTGCAATACCGCCGCGCGCAGCAGTGGTTGCAGTTCCAGATCAAAGGGCTCGCCCAACTGCGCCGCAAGGAAGGCCTCGATGGCAGTCTCGGTCTCCACGCCTTCGCCGAGAGGCTGGATCGCCAGCTTGAAATCACCTGGCTGACGAATCACCTGCAGGGTCTGCTCGCCTTGCTGGACGAAGCCGGTGCGCAAGGCTGCGTGACGGGCGATCAGCACCTCGAAAGCGGCCTGCAAGGCAGGCAGGTCCAGGGCCCCGCGCAAGCGCAAGGCAGCCGGGATGTTGTACGCCGCGCTCTGCGGCTCCAGTTGCCAGAGAAACCACTGGCGCTGCTGGGCGTAGGACAGCAACAACGGTGCGCCAGCCTCCCGCTTGAAGATCGGTGCAACAGCAAAGAGATTGATACCTTTCTCTTTGAGCATGATGGCCAGGGCCTTGCGCTCTTTTGCCGACAATGCCCCAACCGCACCGATCAATTCTTGCACGTCAAAAACTCCTTTAGGAAATCAGCTTTTCAAGCTCTGCGCTTGATAAACGTTTGAGAGCCTCCAAAGATTTAGCCAATTCGTCTTCAAGGGGTTTTGCCTCGTTTCGCAGCCCGCGCGCCTGGCTGCAGAACGCTGCCAGGTCGCTGGCCAGGAACAGATTTTCCAGGGGCACCTCCAGCCCCATCTGCCCGCGCAGACGAACAATGACCTGGGTCGCCAGCAACGAATGCCCACCCAACTCGAAGAAGTTGTCCGCCAGCCCGACCTGTTCGACGTGCAGAACCTGTTGCCAGATCAGCGCCACCTGTTGCTCGAACTCATCGCGAGGTGCCTGGTAGGCCGCAACGGCCTGGTTCAGGTCCGGCAGCGGCAGCGACTGCCGGTCAAGCTTGCCGTTGGGGCTGAGCGGCAGGCGCTCGAGCATGACCCAGTGGGCCGGCACCATATAGGCAGGCAGCGCTGCGGCGACCCAGGCCTTGCAGGCATCGAGCGCAAGCCGGGCTTGCCCGCTAGCTGGCACAAGGTAGGCCACCAGTTGCGCGCCGGTTGCCCCCTGATGCACCTGCACCAGCGCCTCGCCTACCTGCGGGTGCTCAAGCAGGCGGGCTTCGATTTCACCGGGCTCGATCCGATAACCCCGCACCTTGACCTGTTGGTCGAGCCGGCCAAGGTAACCCAGCACCTGGTCCGCGCCTGCCCAGACCAGGTCACCGGTGCGGTACTGGCGCGCCCCCGGCCCGGCAAAGGGATCGGGGATGAAGCGCTCGGCCGTCAAGCCCGGGCGCCCGTAGTACCCACGGGCAAGCAACTCGCCGCCGATACTCAGCTCGGCGGCGACTGCGGCCGCCGCTGGTTGTCCCTGACTGTCGAGCAGGTACAGCCTGCGCCCGGCCAGGGGCCGGCCGATAGGCAGCACACTCGGTACCGCCTGCTGCGGGTCGAGGTAGACGCTGCAGTCATGCGCGCTGGCGGTCACCGTCGCCTCGGTGGGGCCATAGGCATTGAGCAGTTTTACCGGCGTGGCGAGGGCCTGGCGCCAATCGGCCAGGGCGGCGGCCGACATGGCCTCGCCACCGCAGATCATCAGGCGCAGCGCGGCCATGTCCTGCGGCCCGCCGTGGGCCAGATCACGGGCAATGGTCGCCCAATAGGCGGTGCTCAGGTTGGCCACGGTAATCCCCTGGCCACGGACCTCCTGCAGCCAGCGCTCACTGCTCCACAGCTGGTCGCCGCGCATGATCACCGTCGCGCCGACCGTGAGGCTGGCAAACAGCTGTTCAACGAACGGGTCGAAGTTGAACGTGGCGAACTGCAGCACCCGGTCCCGGGCACTGAGCTGCAACATCTCGATTGCCGCTTGCGTGTGGCGGGCCAGCGCCGCATGACTTACCGCCACACCCTTGGGCCTGCCGGTCGAACCGGAAGTGAAGATCACGTAGGCCAGGTTATCGGCCAACAGCGGTGTTTGCGGATCATCGCTGGCAAAGCCTTGCAGATCGTCATCCAGACTCAACACCTGCAAACCGGCCAGCGCCGGCAGGCGTTGCAGCAAGGCATTGCGGGTCAGCAGCAATCGGGCGCCGCTGTCGGCGACCATGGCACTCAGGCGCTCCACCGGGTACTCGGGGTCCAGCGGCACATAGGCCGCCCCGGACTTGAGCACCGCCAGCACCGCTACCACCAGGTCGCTGCAACGCTCGATGGCGATCCCCACCAGGGTTTCCGGCCCGGCGCCTTCGCCGCGCAATCGGTGGGCGAGCTGGTTGGCCCGGGCATTGAGCTCGCCATAGCGCAAGTGCTGGCCTTCACAAATCAGCGCAATGGCCTCGGGAGTGCGCGCGGCATTGGCGGCAAAGGCCTCATGTACCAGCGGGCCAAGGGCGCCGTCCTCGAGCAGGCGCTGCTGCAGATGCTCGGCGTCCAGCAGCGACAACCGTCCAAGGGCTTGGCCGGGATCCTGGGCAAGCCCCATGAGCAGGGTGTGCAAATGACCGGCCAGGCCCGCTACGGCGGACGCAGAAAGCGCGGCACGGTCGTAGCTGAACTGGAACTGCAAGGTGTCGCCCAGCCCTGCAGCCAGGGTCAACGGGTAATTGGTACGTTCGTGTTGGTGCACCCCGTCAAATTGCAGGGCCTGGTCACCCACCTGCTGCAAGGCCTCGGCGATCGGGAAGTTCTCGAACACCAGAATATGGTCGAACAAGGCCTCGCCACCGCGCCCGGCCCAGCGCTGAATTTCGTACAGCGGCGTGTGCTCATATTCGCGCAAGGCCAGGTTGAGCGCTTGCAGCTGTTGCAGCCATGCACCTACAGGTTGTTGCGGGTCCGGGCTGACGATCACCGGCAAGGTGTTGATGAACAGCCCCACCTGTTGCTCGATACCGGGCAATTGCGCCGGACGCCCCGATACCGTGGCACCAAAGCACACACTGTCTTGCCCTGTGTAGCGTTGCAGCAACAAGGCCCAGGCAGCCTGCACGAGGGTATTCAACGTCAGTCTCTGGCTACGGGCAAAGCCCTTCAACCGCTCGCTGTCGTCGGCGCTCAGGCAGCTGTCGAAGTGACCGATGCCCGAGGCTTGCTCGGGCTTGCTGACAATCGCATCGAGCAACCGCGTGGGCGCTTGCAGGCCAGCCAGCTGCGTCTCCCAGAACGCCTGCGCGGCTGCCGGATCCTGCTCCTGCAGCCAGCCGATGTACTCGCGAATCGAGCGCGCCGGGCGCCCCGGGTCCTGGCCCTGATAGCGCTGCATCACCTCCCCCATCAGGCGCGAGCTGCTCCAGCCGTCCATGAGGATGTGGTGGTGGGTGTAGATCAACTGGTAGGACGATTGCGCGCATCGCACCAGTGCCACGCGCATCAGCGGTGCCTGGGCCAGCTCAAAAGCGCGGGCCCGCTCGCTTGCTGCCAGTTCCTGCAAGGCGGCCTGCAAGTCAGGGCGGCTGCGCCAGTCCAGCAGTTGGAATTCCAGCTCGGCGTGCCGATAGACCGCTTGCAGCGGCTGCGCCTGCTCACCCTGCCAGATGAACCCGGTGCGCAGGATATCGTGCGCATCGACCGTGGCTTGCCAGGCGTGGTGCAGGCGCTCGGGGTCCAGGCCGCGCACGGTACAGTCGAGCTGGTTGATGTAAGCCCCGGTCTCGGTCTGGTAGAGCGAGTGGAACAGCATGCCCTGTTGCATCGGCGACAGCGGGTAGAGGTCCGCCAGCAGATGGCTGGCCACCGGCAAGGCGTCCAGCGCGGCCTGGTCAAGCCCGGCCAGCGGCGCATCCGAGGGCGTCAGGCCACCCTGCCCGGGCACCAGGCAATGGCCGACCAGGGCATTCAACTCGGCGCCATAGTCATCGGCCAGGCACTGGATCTGCGCCGGCTCGAACATCGCGTCGCTAAAGGTCCAGTCCAGGCTCAAGCGTCCCTGGTAGACCTGGCCGCTGACCGTCAGCCAGTTGCCCAGCGGCGCCTCCGGGCTGCGTTCGTCACCCTTGGACTCGGTGGCGGGCAGCAACAGCGCCTGGGCATTGAAGGCCCCGTCGACCTGGCCCAGGTAGTTGAAGGTGATACGCGGCGTCGGCAACCCCTGCAAGCGCTCACGGGCAGCTTGCGGGCCGAGGTATTTGAGCGCCCCGAAGCCGATACCACGCTGTGGCACTGCGCGCAGTTGCTCCTTGATCTGCTTGATCGAGTCGGCCAGCGTCGACGCAGGGGCCAGGCGCAGCGGAAACAGGCTGGTGAACCAGCCCACCGTGCGCGAAAGGTCAACATCGTCGAACAGCTCCTCACGGCCATGGCCTTCAAGCTGGACGTTGATCGCCGCCTGGCCGGTCCAGCGGCACAGCACCCGGCTCAGGGCCGTCAGCAGCAGGTCATTGATCTGCGTGCGGTAGGCGCCATTGGCCTGCTGCAACAACCGGCTAGTGGTTTCAGCGTCCAGGCGGGTGACGCGCACCTGTTTGCTGGCGCTGCTGGCCGCCTGTGCGAAACGCATGCCTGGCAGCGAAGCGGGAACATCTGCCAACTGCGCCTGCCAGTAATCCAGGCGCGCCTGCTGGGCAGGCGCATGCGCCCATTGCGCCAGGCGCTGCGCCCACTCGCGCAGCGAACTGGTGCGCGGCGGCAATTGCAGCGGCTGCCCGGCCAGGCATTGGCCATAGGCACTTTGCAAATCTTCCAGCAGGATTCGCCAGGACACGCCGTCGACCACCAGATGATGGGCCGCCAGCAGCAGACGCTGGCTGCCGTCTTCAAGGTTCACCAGCAAGGCGCGCAGCAAGCTGCCGCCGTCCAGGCGCAGGCTGCGCTGCGCCTGGTTGACCAGGCTATCGAGGTCGGCGGCACTCACCTGATGCCGCTGCCACAGTAGTTCGGCTACCGGCGCCGGCGCCTGCAGGTGGCAGTGCCAGCCAGCGGCGCCAGGCTCGAAGCGGGCACGCAGGGCATCATGCTGATCCAGCAGGGCCTGCAAGGCTTGCTCCAGCACCGGCCCCTGCAGCGCCACCTGCGGGCGCAGCAGAATCGACTGGTTCCAGTGCTGGTGCTGGGGAATGTCGGTGGCGAAAAAGCCCTGCTGGATCGGCAACAGCTGACATACGCCTTGCTCGGCCCCGCGCTCGACCACCTGCCGGGCAGCGCCCTGGGTCGCCTGGGCGGCCAGGCTGCGCACGGTCTGGTGCTGGAAGATATCCCGGGCGCTGAAATGGATGCCGGCGCTACGGGCACGGCTGACCAGTTGAATGGAAACGATGGAGTCGCCACCCAGCTCGAAGAAGTTATCGTCCAGCCCCACCTGCGGGCAGCGCAACACCTCTTGCCACACACTCGCCAAACGCAGTTCCAGGGCCGTCCCGACGCCTTGGCTGGAGGCCACCGACACAGGTGTGACAGGCGCGGGCAAAGCCTTGCGATCAAGCTTGCCGTTGGCGGTCAGCGGCAAGCGTTCGAGAACCACCCAGCGGCTGGGCAGCATATAGGCCGGCAGGCGTTCGCGCAGTGCATCAGCCACTTGTGCACTCAACTCGGCAGGCGCTGCAGCGGGGTCGACGGGCACCAGATAAGCCAGCAAGTGCTGTTGCTCGCCTTCCTGCCAGGCCATCACCAGGGCCTCGGCCAGCGCCGGATGACGCCGTAGGCACGCCTCGATCTCGCCGGTTTCGATCCGGTAGCCTCGAATCTTCAACTGCTGGTCAGCCCGACCGATAAACACCAGCTGGCCATCGCCGCCACGACGCACCCGATCACCGCTGCGGTACATCCTGGCACCGGGCTGGGCGGCGAATGGGTCCGGCACGAAACGCTCGGCAGTCAGCCCGGGCTGTTCATGATAACCGCGGGCAATACCCGCGCCGCCCAGGTACAGCTCGCCCGGGCAAGTGCTGGCCATCAATTGCAACCCGCCATCGAGCACCAGCGCCTGACGGTTTTGCAGCGCACGGCCAAGGTGGATGGCCGTGTCACCCTCAAGCTCACCGGCCAGCGCACCGACGGTACATTCGGTCGGGCCATAGTGGTTGAACACCCGGCAATCCGGTGCCAGGCGCTTGATACGCTCGAGCAACCCGGGTGTCGGCGACTCGCCGCCGAGGATCAGGCAACGCTGGGGAATGACCGCCTGGTTATCCTGGCCCAGCAGCGCGGCAAAATGCGAAGGCACCACTTTCAGGGCATCGATGCGCTGCTGCTGCAGGTACTGGCCAAAGCCGTGGCCATCGAGTGCCAGGTCACTGTCGATCAGGTGCAGGGTCCGCCCCTGGCACAAGGCCCCGAACACCACGGTATGGCCGAGGTCGGCTGCCAGGGTCGAGACCAGGGCCAGCCGCTGCACATCAGCCAGCGGCAGGCGCGCTTCCAGGCCCTGCAGGTAATGCAGCAGCGCCCCATGACTGACCATCACCCCTTTGGGCTGGCCAGTGGAGCCGGAGGTGTGAATCACATAGGCCAGTGCCTCAAGCTCGCTCCGGCATTGCGGGTCGTGCTGCGCCGGGGCATAGGCCTGCGCATCATCAAGGGCCAGGGTCGCCAGTTGCGCGCACGGCGCCAGCGCTTGCAGCGCGCCGGCGCGCCCGAGCACCAGGCTACAGCGACTGGCCTCGACCATCTGCTGCAGGCGCCGTGGTGCCAGCTGGGGATCGAGCGGCACATAGGCCGCCCCACTCTTGAGCGTTGCCAGCAGCGCGACCAGCGATTCCAGCGAGCGCTCGGCAAGTATCGCGACCGTGTCCTGCGCACCGACTCCCAGCGCGATCATGCGGTGCGCCAGCTGGTTGGCGCGGGTGTTGAGCGCGGCGTAGCTCAGTTGTCGTTCGCCCTCCACCAGCGCCAGGCGCTCGGGATGCAACCTGGCCTGTTGCTCGATCTGCCCGTGCACACTGCCCTGCAGCGTCAGCGCTTGGGCTGGCGCCGCGCTGGCCAATAGCGCCTGCTGTTGCTGCGGCGCGAGCAGTGCCAGTTCACCCAATGGCCGCTGCGGTTCGGCCAGCGCTGCACGCAACAGGTTAAGCCAGTGCCCGGCCATCTGTTCGATGGTTGCCGCGTCGAACACATCCTCAGCGTAGACCAGCGATGCCTGCAGCTGGCTACCCAGCTCATGGGTGTTGAAGGTCAGGTCGAAACGGGCCGATTCGCTGCCGCTGTCCAGTGCCTGCAGGCGCAAGCCCGGCAGGTTCCGCTCGGTTGCTGGCGCAGCACTGGCCTGGTGATTGAACAACACCTGAAACAGCGGCGTCTGGTTAAGGCTGCGATCAGGCTGCAGGGCATCGACCAGTTGCTCGAACGGCAGGTCCTGATTGGCCTGGGCCTCCTGCGCCCGTTCCCGGACCTGGGCAAGCAGTTGCTCGAAGCTCATCCACGGTTCAATCTCGGCCTGCAACACCTGGGTGTTGACGAAGAAACCGATCAGGTGCTGGACCTCGGCACGGCCGCGGTTTGCCACCGGGGTGCCGACCCGCACCGTGCCTGCGGCGCTGTAGCGATGCAACAAGGCCTGGATGCCGGCCAGCAGCACCATGAACAGGGTCGCCCCCTGGCCACTGGCGAAGCGCCGCAAGTCCTGCCCCAGGCCCGGCTCCAGCGCCAGCGTGTAGCGGGCGCCGCGCTGCTCGCGCAGCATCGGCCGCGGGCGATCCAACGGCAACGCCAACGACACCGGTTCGCTGCCCAGCCGTGCCTGCCAGTAGGCCAGTTGCCGATCGGCTTCCCCGGCCTGCAACCACAGACGCTGCCACTTGGCATAGTCGGCATAGTGCACGCCCAAGGCCGCGGGTTGCGCGCCCGCCTGGCCCTGACTGATACGCGCATAGTGACCGCTTACTTCATCGACCAGAATCGGCATCGACCAGGCATCGGTAACGATATGGTGCGTACAGAACACCAGCACATGCTCGTCCTGCCCCAGACGAATCAGCGTGGCACGCAGCAACAGATCGGTTGCCAGGTCAAAGGGCTGCGCAATCAAGGCGGCCAGTTCGGTCTGCAGAGCCGACTCATCCAGGCCGCTGCGATCCAGCACCTGCAAGCTCAACGAGCGGTCAGCGTGACAGCGCTGCACGACCCTGTCGTCGATCAGTTCGAAGTTGGTGCGCAAGGCTTCATGGCGGTTGATCAGCGCCTGCAGGCTAGCGCCCAGCGCCGCGCAGTCCAGTGCGCCTTGCAGGCGCAACACGGCCGGTTGATTGTAGGCACTCGATTGCGGATCAAGTTGCCAGAGAAACCACAGCCGTTGCTGGGCATAGGAGGCCTGGATGAGTTCGTCGGCCTGCTGGCGCGGCGGGATCGGCAGCATCTCCAGCGACAACCCCTGCTCGATCATTCGCGCCTGCAGTGCTTTCTGCTCCAACGGCCCCAGCGCGGCAAAGCGCTTGGCCAGGGTGAGCATGCGTTCGTTCAGCTGGCTCATACCTGCTCCGCCGCGTCGAACAGGGCTTCGAGGGCATCGACCTTGCTTTCACTCAGGCCGCAATCGCGATACTGCGCCACTTGCTCCGCCAGCAAGGCGACGGTTTCACCCTCGAAGAACACCCGCAGCGGCAGGTTAAGGTTCAGGCGCGCCTGGACTTCGGAGCGGATACGCGTCGCCAACAGCGAATGGCCGCCCAGGGCAAAGAAGTTGTCATGGATACCCACCTGCTCCAGGTGCAGCGCCTCCTGCCAGATTGCTGCCAGGGTTGCTTCCAGCTCATTACGCGGCGCCACGAACTCGTGGCTCTGCGGCTGCAGCGCCGCCAGGGCATTGCGGTCGAGCTTACCATTGGGGGTCAGCGGGAAACGCTCGAGCACGCGCACGAAGGCCGGCACCATGTACTCGGGCAGTTGTTCGCGCAAGGCATCGAGCAAGGATTGTTCGGTACTCGCTGCGCTCTGCCCGTCTGTGTGCAGCACATAGGCCGCCAATTGCGCCCCGGCAGCGCTTTCGCGCACGACCACCGCCGCTTCGCGGACACCCGGCAACTGCGCCAGGCGCGATTCAATCTCGCCCAGTTCGATACGAAAACCGCGAATCTTCAGCTGGAAATCCAGGCGCCCAAGGTAGTCAATGCAACCATCGACCCCGGCGCTGACCCGATCCCCGGTACGGTACAGGCGCTGCCCGGGCTCCTTGGCAAAGGGATCGGGAACAAAACGGCTGGCGGTCAGCCCCGGACGCTGCAGGTAACCCCGCGCAAGCCCCGGGCCACCGACGTACAACTCACCTTCACAACCGAAGCCGGCCATTTCGCCAGCCTCATCCAGGGCCAGCAGGCGGGCGCCAGCGATCGGTGCGCCGATGGGCACCCGCTCGCCTTGCGGATCCTGTTCCAGGGCATGGGCCGAGCACCACACGGCACTTTCCGACGGCCCGTATTCATTGACCAGCAGGGTCTGCACCAGGCGCTGGCGGTGACGCACGGCGAGCTCCGGCGGACAGGCCTCGCCAGCGACGATCACACAACTCAGCGCCGGCTGTTCCAGGTGTTCGAGGATCTGCGCATAGAACGAGGGCAGCGCGAGGAAGTGGGAAATCTGCTCGCGCTCGATCAGTGCGCCAAGGCGTTGCGGATCCTTGTGCTCCTCTTCGCCAGGCAGGCACAGGGTGCCGCCCTGGGCCAGGCTCCAGAAAATCCCGGCAACCGAACTGTCGAAGGAAAACGACGAAAGCATCAGGAAGCGCAACAGCGGCTGGCGATAGAACAGGCCGCGGGCGCGGGTCGAGGCACAGGCATTGGCGTGGCTGATCATCACGCCCTTGGGCTTGCCGGTTGAGCCGGAGGTGTAGATGACGTAAGCCAGGCTCGCCGCAGAATGGCGCTTGCGCAAAGGCAGCAGGTCGCTGGGCGGCAAGGCATCCAGCTGCAAGCGCTGGACCCCGGGCGCCACCTCGATGTCGTCGGCCAGCGGCTGCAGGCTGATCAGGCACTGTGCCCGGGCATCATGCAGCATGAACGACAGGCGCTCGGCCGGATAGCCAGGATCCAGCGGCAGGTAGGCGCCACCCGCCTTGAGAATACCCAGCAAGGCCACGACGATTTCCACCGAGCGCGAACCATACACCGCCACCACGCTGTCGCCACCCACACCGCATGCCTGCAGGGCGCGCGCCAGTTCATCCGCCCGGCGGTCCAGTTCGGCATAGCTCAGGCGCTGATCGCCAATCTGCAAGGCGATGCGTTGCGGATGCAAGGCCGCCATCTGCTCGAACAGACCATGCAGGGCATCATCGGCGGCAGCCGGCAGCGCCAGGCTGCGGTCAAAACGCGCCAGCAAGGCTGCGGCCTGCTCGGCATCGACAGTGTTCATCTGCTCAGGCGCACAGCCAAGATCAGCCGCCGCGTTGAGCGCAAAGGTGTCAAATTGCGCCAGCCAGGCCTGCAATTGAGCAGGTGCGAACCCTTGCCCAGGCGCAGACAGTTGCAGGCAGACGCCATCCGCTTGCGCCCGCGCACTCAGGAAAAGCTTGTCGTTGCGATAGTCATCCAGTTCGACCCGCCACTGTTCAGCCGCTGGCGACTGGGTGTAGGCGCAGGCAAACACTGGCAGCGCCCCGGCAGCGCTCATGTCCGGTTCATTCAGGCAATCGAGCCAGGATCGGCCCTCGGCCAGTTGCACGGCGAACGCTGCCAGCTGCTCGCGCAACGCCAGGCCAGGCTGCAGGTTGAATGCCTGCGGCAGGCGTCGGGCAAAATGGCCAAGCGTGTGCTGCAGCTGGTCATTGCGTCCGTCGACCTCCAGCGCTACCAGCAGCGGCTGTTGCCGGGTCAGCACGCTGAGGAAACTGCCCCAGAGAAACAGCAGCGCCTCTGGCGGTGCAAGCCCGGCCTCGGCCTGCATTACGGCCAATGCCGAGTTCAGGCCAGGGCTCAAGCGTTGACACTGGTTGCGCTCCCCTGCGCCCTGTTCGATCGCTTCGAAGGGCAAGCGCCGCCCAGGGGCCTGTGCTGCTGCCAGGCCACGCCAGTAGGCTTTGCCCTGGCGAGCGAACGCCTCTTCATCAAGATCGGCCTGCCAGGCGGCGTAGTCGGCATACTGCAAGGCCTCGAAGGGCGCCAGGGTGTCACCCCGGTACAACGCCAGGATCTCTTCTGCCAGTTGCCCGAGCGCTTGCTCGTCGGCGCTGGCCAGGGCCACGCCGACCAGCACCTGCGCGCCTGCCACGCAGGCCACCAGAGGCGCTTGCTCAAGCAACGCATTCAACTGCGCCCGCGCCTGGGCTTCGGTGTGCACAAGGGCAATGCTCACGCGAACCTGCTCGGCGATTTCCTGCACCGGCAGCTTGAGCCCCGCGACCTGGGTGTAACGGGTGCGCAGAATCTCGTGGCGCTGGCCCAGTTCACTCAACACCGCCTCAAGCCGCCCTGGCTCGACCGGCTCGGCAAAATTCAGCCACAGCCGGGCAATGCGCGGTTGTTCACTCTGGGCCTGGAGAATCAACGCCTGCTGCGCCGAAGTCTGGAAAATCTCTGCTGGGTTCGCGTCTGTCATGGGGTCTTCCTTAGCCGATCGCCACTTCGCTGCTTTTGAGCGGGATGGCCATTGCCGTGAGTATTTTTCGCGGGCCGGCATAACCGTTGCGCGCATGAATAGTGAAAATGTTGTCGAGGATCACCACGTCGCCCTTCTGCCAGGGGAACTCGACCATGACCTCGCGGTAGAGCTGCTGAAGATGGCGCACGTAGTCCTCGGGAATCGGGCTGCCGTCACCAAAGAAGGTGTTTTGCGGCAGGTCGTCGTCGGCGAACTCGGCACGCAGGCTGTCGCGAATGCTCTCGGGTAAGGTCAGGGCGTTGAAGAAGGTCGCGTGGTTGAACCACACCGTTTCGCCGGTACGCGGGTGGCGCACCATCGCCGGGCCTTTTTGCCGGGTGCGCAGGCGATTACCGGGCTTCCATTCGGGGGTGATGCCGATCTTCGCGCAGTAGGCTTCGACCTCGGCGCGATCCTCGGTCTGGAACACCGTCTGCCAGGGCAGGCCCATGCCGTCGCCATAGTTGCGCACGTAGAGCACGCCTTGGCGCTGGAAGGCCTCGCGCACCTGCGGGTCGATACGCGGCAGAATCAGCCGGGTATCGCCAAACGGCGTCTCGCCACCGCTGGCCGATGGCAGGTCGCAATAGAAGTACAGGTGCAACGGGAATACCGGCGAGTAGGAGTGCTCGTTGTGCGGGAAGATCTTCTGCGCCGAGGGGTAGTCGGTCGAGCTGTAGACATTGTGTTTGCGGCTGATCTGGGTCCGCGGCGAGGCTCGGAACAGGTACTCCAGCGCCCCGCCGGAGATCGCATCGACGCACTGGTTGAATTCGCCGATATCCTCTACTGCAAACCCCCGAAACAGGATGGTCGCGTGCTGGTCGAGCTTGCGTTCGATCAGTTCACGGTTCTGACCGGCCCACTCGGCCAGGTTCACCCCGGCCACCCGCGGGGTGCACAGCAGCGGAATGCTGCTGCCTTCGAACAACGGCGAGAAACTCACCAGGCTGTCCTGGTCCATGTTCAGACTCTTTCGCCGCCCCTTGGCCAGCACCGGTATGGCTTGCGGCTCGCACTTGGACATTTCCCTCTCCCCGTTCGGTAAGGCCGGCAAGCCCCTGGGCCCACCGGCGTGACTATGTCTATTGCACTTGCAGGCGGCTGGCCCGACGCCGAATCGGGTGGTGCGCCTGCAGTTGCGCCTGGCGCGCCGCGACGCGTGCCTGCTCGGCTGCCGCACGAATGTTTGCGGCCTCGGCCAGCACCGCTGCCAGGGTGGCCTGTGGCGCACTCAGCAACTGCTGGAAAATCCCTTGCAACTGAGCGAACAGATCGTCCATGTCGGTGGCCGTATACAGGCTGCTATCGCACTTGAACGCGACCCGAATGGCGCTGGCGTCGTTGACGAACTCGGCGATCAGGTCCAGCTCCGTCGCCGCCTGCCCCGCCTCGCAACTCTCTACTCGCAGCCCTTGAGGGTGCGGCATGGCCGCACTGCCCTCCTGGTAGATGAACTTGATTGCAAACAGCGGCGAGCGCCCCGCCTGGCGCGGTAAGCGCAAGGCCTCGACCAGACGATCGAATGGCAGGTCCTGATGGTCCGAAGCCTCGATCACCGTGGTCCGGCAACGGCTCAGCCATTGCTCGACCGTGGCTTGTTCGTTCACCTCTAGTTGCAGTACCAGTTGGTTAACGAAGAAGCCGACCATTTCTTCAATGCCGGCATGGTTGCGGTTGGCGATATCGGTACCCAGGCGCACGCGCTGGCTGTCGCTGCGCTGGGCCACGGCCAGGGCAAAGCCCGACAGCAGGAGCATGTACAGGGTCAACCCCCGGTCCTTGGCATGGGCGCGCAAGGCTTCGCTCATGGATGCGCTGAAAGCGAACCCGTGAACCTGGCAGCCGCCCTCGCCGGTGATTGCCAAGGGCAACTGCGAGCCCGGCAAGCGGGTCAGCGCATGCTGGTCACCGAGGGTGCTGCGCCAGTAGTCGAGCTGTCGCTGCATTTCGCCAGCAGCCAGCCACTGACGCTGCCAGACGGCAAAGTCCACGTAGCCCAGTTCAACCGTCGGCAGCGGCGCGGCCTGGTGTTGCGCGAAGGCGTCATAGAGGGTGACAAACTCACGCAGCAGGATGGCGAAGGACCAGTGGTCGGCGACGATATGGTGCAAAGTCACCAGCAGGTAATGCTGCTCGGACGCCACCTGCACCAGCGCAACCCGCAGCAATGGCCCCTTGACCAGGTCGAACGGCGCGTTGGCTTCGCGCTCCAGCACCTGCTCCAGCCTGGCCTGGCGTTGCTCGGCGCACAGCTCGCGCAGGTCGATCCGCTGCAGCGCCAGCGGCATGCTCGCGTGTTGCAACTGCCAGCTGTCCCCGCCTTCCTGCAGGTAAGTGGTGCGCAGCACCGCATGGCGTTGAATCAGCCCCTGGAACGCCTGTTCGATAGCGCCGACGTCAAGCACACCGTCGAGCCTGAGGGCGCGAGGAATGTTGTACATCGAGCTTTCCGGCGCCAGCTGCCAAAGGAACCAGAGCCGCTGCTGGGCATAGGACAACGGCTGAAGCGGCTGCTGTGGTGCTCGCTGCAACGGCGGGGCAACGCCCACTGGCTGCTGGTCGAGGCTTTGCAGGGCCTGGGCAAAAGCGCCCAGGTCGGCAGCTTCGAACAGTAGCCGCAACGGAACATCCAGCCCCAGGGCATGACGCACCCGGCTGATGACCTGGGTGGCCAGCAACGAATGGCCGCCGAGGTCGAAGAAGTTGTCGCGCAAGCCGACCCGGGCAACCTCCAGCACGTCAGTCCAGTACTGCGCCAGCTGGCGCTCCAGGGCCGTGACCGGCGGCACATGATGGTGCTGCAGCAAACTGGCATCCGGCGCCGGCAAGGCCTTGCGATCCACCTTGCCGTTGGGCGTCAGCGGCAGTCGCTCGAGAATCTGCCAGTGCGCCGGCAGCATGTAATCGGGCAACCCCTGGCTCAGCGCCTGACGCAAATGGTCGCGCAAGGCCATGCGTGTGGCGACTTCTTCAGCGGCCAGTGGCTGCTCCGGCACCACGTAGGCCACCAGTTGCTGCCCGCTCGCGGCCGGCACGGCCAGCACCACCGCCTGGGCGACTTGCGCCTGTTCCAGCAGCCGCGCCTCGATCTCGCCGATCTCGACGCGAAAGCCGCGAATTTTCACTTGATGATCGATCCGCCCGATGTACTCCAGCGCACCGTCGTCCAGGCAGCGCACCAGATCGCCGCTGCGATACAGGCGGGCCCCGGGCGAGACGGCAAAGGGGTCAGGTACGAAACGCTCGGCGGTCAACGCCGGCCGACCGTGATAACCGCGGGCCAGGCAGGTGCCGCCGATATACAACTCACCCACCGCCGCGCGCGGCTGCAGGCTCAGATCCTCGGCCAGCACGTAGGCACTGCGCTGGGCAACCGGGCGACCGATCGGTGCGTAAACCGAATCGATGCCGGTGTGCGTGTCAGCTTCCCACAGAAACGGCGTGATCACGGTTTCGGTCGGGCCGTAGCCGTTGACGATGTACTGGGGTTGCAACACCGCCTGAATCTGCTCGAAGCCCTCTTTCGGGAACGCCTCGCCGGCAACGTTGAACGAGCGCACTTTCACCCGACGCTCAGAGGTTGCGGCCCAGGCAGCCAGCTGGCAGGCATACTGGGTCGGGAAATAGACGATGCTGGCCTGCTCGGTCTCGATCACCTGCAGCGCCTCTTCGGCGCTCCAGAGCCCCTCGCCGCGCAAGATACAGCGGGCACCACTGACCAGCGGCAACAGCCACTGCTCGGTGCCCCAGTCGAAATTCAGCGAAGCGAAATGCAGGAACCGGTCATCCGGCGAAACCCGGTAGCAGTCCTGCATGGTCCGAATATGGGTGAGCAAGGCCCCCTGCTCCAGGGCCACGCCCTTGGGCTGACCGGTCGAGCCGGAGGTGTAGATCAGGCACGCCAGGTTGTGCGCCGACAGTTCGACCTGCGGGTTGCTGTCCTCAGCGGCCAGCTCCAGGCTGGCGTAGTCCAGCACCCGGACGTTGTCGGTGCCGACCAGCCCGGCACACTGCGCCTCGGCCAGGATCAGCCTGACACCGCTATCGGCGATCATGTAGGCCAGGCGCTCGGCAGGGTACTCAGGGTCCAGCGGCACATAGGCGCCACCGGCCTTGAGAATTGCCAGCAAGCCGACGATCAGCGCCTCGCTGCGGTGCATGCAGATCCCCACCAGCACATCCGGGCCAACGCCGTCGCTGATCAGCCGCCGGGCCAGGCGATTAGCCCGGGCATTGAGCGCCTGGTAGCTCAATTGCCGTTCCCCGACCACCAGCGCCACAGCCTGTGGCCGGGAGTGGGCCTGGGCCGCAATCATCTGCGCCAGCCCGAGCGGCGGCTCGGCAACAACCCGGGCTTGCGGCCAGGCCAGCAGCGCCTGACGCTCAGCGGCCGTCACCAGGTCGAAATCAGCCAGCACCCGGTCACCACCCTCAATGAACTGTTCGAGCAGGCCGTGCAACTGGGCCGCCAGCCCGTCAATGGCCGGGGCAGCAAACGCCGCCTGCTGATAGCTGTAGTGCAGGTCCAGGGTCTGGCCCAGGGTCACGGCGATGGTCAAGGGATAGTTGGTGCGTTCAAGGTTACTGACGGCACCGAACTGCACACCCAGCCCTTGCCCTTCGGCCAGGGCAGCGTCCAGCGGGTAGTTCTCGAACACCAGCAAGGTATCGAACAGCGCATCGCTGCCGTGCCCCGACCAGCGCTGGATATCGAACAACGGCGTGTGCTCGTGCTCGCGCAGGGCCAGGTTGGTCTGCTGTACCTCCTGCAACCAGCGACTGAGGGTGTGCCCGGACTGCGGCCGGGTAATCACCGGCAGGGTGTTGATGAACAGGCCAATCTGTTGCTCGATGCCGCGAATCTGCATCGGCCGCCCAGCCACGGTAGCCCCGAAGGCCACCGTGTCCTGCCCGGTGTAGCGTTGCAACAACAGCAACCAGGCCGCCTGCACCAGCGTATTGAGGGTGACTTTCTGCTGGCGGGCAAAACCGCTCAGGCGCTCGGTCATCTCGCTGCCCAGGTGCTGATAATGATCGCCATGGGCACAACGCTCGGCGACGGCCGCGGGAGCCCGCAGGGCATTGGCCAGGCGTGTTGGCAGGGCCAGGTTGGCCAATTGCGTACGCCAGAACGCTTCACTGGCCTGCGCATCCTGATGCTGCAGCCACTCGATGTAGTCCCGGTACCGACCCGCTACCACCGGCACCGCCTGGCCGCTGTAGCGCTGGAGGACTTCGCCGAGCAGGCGAGCGTTGCTCCAGCCATCGAGCAACAGGTGATGGCTGGTCTGGATCAGGTGGTAGCGCGCTGCTTCGGTGCGTACCAGGGTCAGGCGCAGCAAGGGCGCCCGGCTGAGCGCGAAGCCATCCAGGCGTTGCTGCTCGGCCAGTTGCCCAAGGGCCTGTTCAAGGTCGTCGCGATCACGCCAGTCCAGTACCTGCCACGGCAGCTCGACCTGCTTGTAGACCATCTGCAGCGGGCGCTCCAGCTCACCTTCCCAGACGAACCCGCTGCGCAGAATATCGTGGGCCTGCACCGCACCTTGCCAGGCAGCGTGCAAGCGCTGTGGGTCAAGGCCATCAACATCGACGCGCATCTGGTTGATGTAATCGCTGCCACCTTGCTCGTACAGGCTGTGGAACAGCATGCCCTGCTGCATCGGTGACAACGGGTAGATGTCTTGCAGTTCGCGACTGCACACCGGCAGACGGTCAAGGGCGCCTTGATCCAGGCGTGCCAGGGCAAAGTCCGAGGCAGTGGCCTGGCCCGGCGCCTGCCGGCAGCAATGGGCAATCAGTTCGCGCAGCTCGTCGCTGAAGGCGTCGACCTGCGCCTGGATGCTGTCGGCAGCGAACATCTGCTGGCTGAAACCCCAGCGCAAGGCCAGCTCGCCGCCGTACACCTGCCCTTCCACAGTCAACCAGTTGGCCAACGGCGCCTGCGGGTCCTGGGCCCGGCCGCCGCTAGCGCTAGCCGGGACGAACAGCGCCTGCTCGTCGAACTGGCGATCGAACTGGCCCAGGTAGTTGAAGGTCACCCTTGGCTTTGGCAGCACAGCCAGGCGCGCAGCCAGCTGCGGCTCCCCCAGGTAACGCAGCAAGCCATGACCGATACCCTTGCCGGGGACGCCGCGCAATTGCTCCTTGACGCCCTTGATGGCCTCGCCGATCTCGGTTGCCGGCACCAGTAGCAGCGGATACAGGCTGGTAAACCAGCCGATGCTGCGCGACAGGTCGAGGTCATCGAACACATCCTCGCGGCCATGGCCTTCAAGCTCGATCAACACCCCCGGAGCCTTTGTCCAGCGGCTCAGCACCCGCGCCAGAGCCGTCAGCAACAAGTCATTGACCTGGGTGCGGTAGGCCGCTGGCGCCACTTGTAGCAACTGCCGGGTGGTGTCGGCATCGAAGCGGCACTCGATCTTCAGTTCGTGGCGGTTTTCCAGGCTGGCCCCAGGGTCGGTGGCAGGCAACTCGGCAACGCTGCAGGCCTGCAGTTGCGATTCCCAGTAATCCACCTCGTCGCCGCGCCGCTGCGCTTCCTGCTCAAGCTGCAACGCCCAGTCCTGGTAGGCGCTGGTGCGAGGTGCCAGGGTGGGCACTTGCCCCTGCTGGACCTGGCGGTACAGCGCTTGCAGGTCTTCCAGCAGAATCCGCCACGACACCCCGTCGACCACCAGGTGATGAAGCACCAGCAGCAGTTGCTGGGTCCCGTCAGCCAGGTCCAGCAGCAACACCCGCAGCAATGGGCCGTGCTGCAGATCCAGGCTGCGCTGCGCTTGTTCGCAGCATGCCAGCGCCTGCTGCGCGTCACTGGCCTGGCGCACCCAGAGCACTGCGCCCGGCTGCGCCGCGTACTGTTGCTGCCAGCCACCGGCCTGCGGGGTAAAACGCAAGCGCAAGCTGTCGTGATGACCCAGCAGGTGGTCCAGCGCCTGTTGCAGGTGCTGCGCATCCACCGGCTCACGCGGGGTCAGGAGCAACGACTGGTTCCAGTGCTGGCGCTGCTCGATCACCTGGTCGAAGAACCAGCGCTGGATCGGCGTCAGGACGACATCGCCACTGGCCGCCGACCGCGCCACCACAGCCTGGCCGCGACCGGCCACCTGGGCCAGGCTGCGCACCGTCTGGAACTGGAAAATGTCCTTGGGACTGAGGACCAGACCTACCTGGCGAGCGCGGCTGACGACTTGCATGGAGACGATGGAGTCGCCGCCCAGCTCGAAGAAGTTGTCCAGCACACTGACCTGCTCAAGCCCCAGCAGGTCCTGCCAGATCGCCACCAGCACCTGTTCGTGTTCATCGGCGGCGTCCACGTGCTCGCGCGCCACCAGGAGCGTATCGGCCGCCGGCAGCGCCTTGCGATCGAGCTTGCCGTTGGGCGTCAGCGGTAACTGCGCCAGGAATATCAGCGCCGCAGGCACCATGTAGTCCGGCAGGTGCTCGGCCAGTGCGGCCTTGAGCTGTTCGCGCAGGGCAATCTGCCGGGCAGCCTGGGCATCAACGATCGTCGAGTCGACGGGCACCCCGTAGGCGACCAACTGCTGGCTGGCCGGTCCTTCCTGCACCAGCACCGCCACTTCCCGTAGCAACCGGGTGCCCAGCAGGCGGGTTTCGATCTCGCCCAGCTCGATCCGAAAACCGCGGACCTTGACCTGGTGATCGATACGCCCGACATATTGGATTTCGCCGCCGTCGCGGTACCGCACCAGGTCGCCGGTGCGGTACAGGCGTTGACCTTCGCCGGCAAACGGATTGGGCAGGAACTTCTCGGCGGTCAGCCCCGGCCGGCCCAGATAGCCGCGCGTGATGCCGGCCCCCGCCAGGTACAGCTCGGCAGCCCGCCCCTGGGCTACCGGTTGCAACTCGGCATCGAGCAGATAACTGGCGGTATGCGGCAACGGGCGCCCGATACTGGCCCGCCCACCGGCCTGGCGACGGGTCCAGGTCGAATAGGTGGTGTCTTCGGACGGCCCGTACAAGTCGTAGACATGCTCCAGGCCTGGGAGTTGATAGAGGCTGTCGACCAGGCTCTGTTTCAGCGGCTCGCCTGCCAGGTTGATAATCCGCACGCCCGGCGGGATCTGTCCGCTGCGCTGCAATGCGCCAATCGCCGACGGCACGGTGTTGATCAGGCGCACCTGATCACGCCCAGGGAGTTCGGGCAACGCCAGGGCATTGCGCGCCAGCACGATGAAGCCACCACCGGCCAGGGTCACGAACAATTCCCAGACTGACAAGTCGAAACAGATCGACGTGGACGCCAGCACGCCCTGAATGTCTTCTGGGCGATAGACCTGCTGCGACCAATGCACCAAGGCCAGGACATTGCGATGAGTAATCGCAACCCCCTTCGGACGCCCGGTGGAACCGGAGGTATAAATGACATAGGCGAGGTTGCTGGCGCTGCCGCGCAGGCCGGGGGCAGTGGGTGGCCAGCTGCTCAGCGCCGACTCTTGAGGTTCGACCAGCATTACCTGTGCACGGGTTTGCAAGGCCAGTTGCTCGACCACCCCGGCATCACTGAGCAGCACCCTCGCGCCGCTGTCCTCAAGCATGTACGCCACCCGCTCGGGCGGGTAATCCGGATCCAGCGGCACATAGGCACCGCCGGCCTTGAACACTGCCAGCAACGCCACCAGCAGGTGTGGGCTGCGCGGCAAGGCGATGCCCACTCGCACCTCCGGGCCAACCCCGGCGGCGATCAGGCGATGGGCCAGGCGGTTGGACCAACGCTCGAGCTCAAGGTAGCTGTAGCCCTCGTGGCCGTGCAGCAACGCCAGCGCATCGGGCTGTGCGGCGGCCTGCTCAGCGATCAGCTGGTGCACACACAGGTCCTGACGGTAGCCTGGGCCGACCGGGTTCCAGTCATGAACCATGCGCTGGAATTCAGCAGGGTCGAGCAGGCTCAGTTGGCCGATGCTTTGCTGGGGCGAGGCGACCATTGCACGCAGCAGGTTCAACCAGTGCCCGGCCATGCGCTGGATCGTTTCCAGCGTGAACAGGTCTTCGGCAAAGGTCAGTGCCGCCTGCAACTGCCCGGCCTTTTCCCAGGTGTCCAGGCTCAGGTCGAACTGAGTGGTGCGCCCCTGCTGTTCGATCAAGCCCAGGCTCAGGCCCGAAGCAGTCTTCACCGAGGTAATGTCGATGACCACTGGCTGGTGGTTGTACATCACCTGAAACAGCGGGTTATGGCTCAGGCTGCGCTCCAGCTTGAGCGCTTCCACCAGGCGCTCGAACGGCAGCTCCTGATGTGCCTGCGCCCCAAGCGAGGCCTCGCGCACCCTGGTCAGCAGTTCGCTCACGCACGTCTGGCTGTCGACCTGGCAACGCAATACCTGGGTGTTGACGAAAAAGCCGATCAGGCCCTCGACCTCATTACGATTGCGGTTGGCAATCGGCACGCCGACGCGCAGGTCGGTCTGCCCGCTGTAGCGATGCAACAGGCATTGGAATCCGGCCAACAGGACCATGAACAAGGTCGATTGATGGGCCTGGGCCAAACCCCGCAGTTGCTCGGCCAGCGCCGTATCGACCGTGAAGGTGTAGCGCTTGCCTCGGTGGCTCGGCAACGCCGGCCGGGGGAAATCACAGGGCAGCTCCAGCACCGGATGCTCGTCGCCCAGCACCGATTGCCAGTACTGCAGTTGGCGCTCCTGTTCTCCGGCTTGCAGCCAGCAACGCTGCCACAGCGCGTAGTCGCTGTACTGGATCGGCAGCGCTGGAAGCTCGGGAGCCTGGCCGCGCTCATGGGCGTCGTAACAGCGAACGAACTCATCGATCAGCACGTTCATCGACCAGCCGTCGGAGACAATATGGTGCAAGGTCAACAGCAGTACGTGGCGCTCGGGGTCAAGCTGCAGCACGGCCACCCGCCACAAGGGGCCCTGCTCAAGATCAAAAGGCCGCAGCGCCTGTTGTTGCGCATGTTCACGGACGGCGGCGTCCTGCTGCGCCGGGCGCAGTGCACTGAGGTCGATGCATTCTATCTGCAGCGCTTGCGGCGCCGGCACTTGCAGCAGGCTCCCGTCGTCCTGCCGGGCGAATGCGGTACGCAGGGTCTCGTGCCGCTCACTGAGGCTGATGAATGCTTTTCGCAGGGCCTGTTCATCCAGGCGGCCCTGCAAGCTGACCGCACCCGGCAGGTTGTAGGCGGCGCCTTGCGGCTCCAGTTGCCAGAGAAACCACATGCGCTGCTGCGCATAGGACGGCAGACCGCGCTCGGCTGCCTGAACCTGGGCGGGAATGGGAAAGAGCGCGAAATCGACTCCTTCACGGACCAGTGCTTGCAGAAAGATCCGGCGCTTTTCCGGCGGCAATTCTAGGAATCGGCTGGCAAGTTTACGGGAGTCTTGTGCATTCATCGGCGTTCATCCATCCAGTGGGGCAGCGAGCCGGGCAGCTCGGTATCCATGGGAAACGGATGGCCAACGGGGAAAATTAACCGTTGTAGCGGGGCGCCACCGGTCGGCTGAAACATTTGCTTTCAACTAACCCTGCGGGTTTTACGATTCTCGTTCGTCTTATCTATTGCAGTCCCAAGGCTGAGCATCGGCTCGACCTCAATTTCTCTGAAAAGACACCTGCAATGTCCCAGAAAGCGAAAAAGTCCAAATCCAGGCTGTGGTTCCTGGTCCATAGCTGGCTCGCCCTGCCGATCTGGTTTTTCGTCCTGATCGTCTGCGTCACCGGCACCCTGGCGGTGGTCAGCCAGGAAATCGTCTGGCTGGCCAACCCCGATGTGCGCGCCAGCAAGCCTGATGGCGACGCCGAGCGGCTGAGCTTCCAGCAGGTGCTCGATGCCCTGCACAAGGCCGAGCCGGACATGGCCGTGAACTTCATCAGCCAGCCGGATGGCTCGCACTTCGCCCTCACCGCCTCCGTGGTATTCCCGGACGGCAGCGCGCCGACCCTGTACGTCAACCCCTACACCGGGGCGATCCAGGGCAAGAGCCCGTCGTTCAGCTTCGAGGCCTTCACCCGTGCCCTGCACGGCTGGTGGCTGGTGCCGTTCACCAATGGCTACAGCTGGGGCTGGTACCTGGTGTCGCTGCTCGGCCTGCCGATGCTGGCCTCGCTGGTCACCGGGCTGGTGGTCTATAAACGGTTCTGGAAAGGTTTCTTTAAGCCGACCTTGCGCTTCAACCATGGCGCGCGGATCTTCTGGGGCGACTTCCACCGCCTGAGCGGCATCTGGTCGATCTGGTTCATTGCGGTGATTTCCATCACCGGCACCTGGTTCCTGATCCAGGCGATCCTGGGTGACAACCACATCACCCTCTCCACGGAACCGGTGGTGCCGGTGATTGCCCGTGAAGACGTGCCACGCACCGATTCGGGTGCACCGGCCCCGCGCATCAGCCTGGATGACGCCACGCGCATCGCCAAGGAGCAGATCCCTGGCCTGGACGTGAGCTTCGTCTCCCTGCCCGGCAATGCCTATGCCCACGTCTACCTGGGCGGACGCGGCTGGTACCCGTTGATGTTCCAGACCGTCAACGTCAACCCGTACAACAGCAAGATCGAGTCGCAGTTCCTGATCGACGACCGCTCGACCCTGGAGTTCGTCACCGAATCCATGCGCCCGCTGCACACCGGCGACTTCGGCGGCCTGGCGATCAAGCTGATCTGGGCCTTCTTCGGCCTGGTGCTGTCGATGATGGTCTTGAGCGGCCTGCTGATCTGGACCAAGCGTACCGCCCAGGCCACCGCCGCCGCCCTCAAGCGTGAGCAAAAGCCGCGCAAGCAAACCGCCAGCGCTACCGATACCGCCACGGAGGCCAGCCTATGAGCAAGGCAGCAGTTGCGCCGCAAAGCCCGTTGAGCCGCTTCTGGCACAAATGGCGTTTTCACCTGAACGTGCTGTTGTTGCTGATCCCGCTCGGCTTCATGCCCAAGTACTTTGCCGATGCGGCGTTGTTTCGCGGTGACAGCGGCCTGGGCGAGCGTGAACTGGGCGAGATCAAGGTCGGCCCGTGGAGCGTGCAACTGGCCGAGTTGCGCGATGAAGCACCGCGCGCCGATGGCCCCGCCGGTTACTTCAAGGCCTTCAACCTCGCCCTGTGCCAGGCCTGCATTCCCGAGGTCAAGGCAGCTTACCTGCGCATCGGCAAGCCGCGCAGCCTGCGTGCCGCCGGGACCATCTTCTTCGGTACTCCGTACCGCATGAGCACCAGCCTGCCGGTTCCGGCCAAGACCCGCGCCGACGCCGAAATCTGGATCACCCTCGAAGGCTGGGACGGCAGCATGCAGCAGGCCGCCGTGCCGCTGAGCAAGGCGTCGCCGGCCACCGTCGCCTGGCTGAACACACAAGGAGGCAAATGATGAAGTCGCTTAAGCTGCTCCTGCCGTTGCTGCTGCTCGGCGCTGCCGGCCAGGCGCTGGCCCACAACCCGATGTGCGAATGCAAGCCGATCGATGGCGAGCAGATCGAATGCACCGGCGGCTTTTCCGACGGTAGTGGCGCACCCGGGGTAACCCTCGACGTGATCGGCTATAACGAAGAGATCCTCGTGCCGGGCAAGCTGGGTGAAAACTCCAAGCTGACCTTCAAGCGCCCTGACGGCGAGTTCTACGTACTGTTCGACGCCGGCCCTGGCCATGTGGTGGAAATCGACTACGCAGATATCGAGCAATGAGCCGCGTCCAGGTGGTGCGCCCGGCTGGTGCCGGGCATGAAACCCTGTATGTGCTGCTGGTCAGCCTGCTGATCCTGGCGGTAGCCGCCGGCATCGTCGCCCTGCGTGGCGAACGCCATGACGAGGTCAGCATCGAGGCCCACCAACTGGATGCCCGCCGTGACCTCAATGCCGCCGAACAAGGCGTGTACGCCGACCTGCGGGTGGCCTTCGACGAAATCCAGGCGCGCCGCGAAGAGGAGCCACAACTGCTGGCCGTCGAGGTCCTGGCCGAAGAAGGCTTCCCGCCCTTCGTCGCCGATGCCAGCGCCGCCAACCGCGGCCAGCACCAGTGGCAGTTGCTGGCACAGCGTGCCTACCTGGGCCTGAGCCAGGCCAGCACGGTGGCCGGCAGCTTCCTGCTATTGGTACCCGAGGCCCACGATGGCGCTGCTGACGTCTGGCTGCAGCGCAGCCCTTCTGCCGCCGCGCCTGCCGACTTCAGCCAGGCCGCACTGATCGCCGCCGGCTGGCAACAGATCGCCGCCCACTACGACGCCGGCGTCACCCGCCAGCATCGTCACTGACACAAGGACGCCCCATGTTTCGCGCCACCCTCGCCCGTCGCCTTCTAAGTGTGTTCCTCGCCTGCGCCCTGCCTGCCCTGGCTCTGGCCGATAACGGCAAGCCGCTGCGCATCGGCATCACCCTGCACCCGTACTACAGCTACGTGAGCAATATCGTCGGGGACAAAGCCGAGGTGGTGCCGCTGATTCCGGCTGGTTTCAACCCCCATGCCTACGAGCCACGGGCCGAGGACATCAAGCGCATCGGTACCCTCGACGTGATCGTGCTCAACGGTGTCGGCCATGACGATTTTGCCGACCGGATGATCGCCGCCAGCGAAAAACCCGACATCGCCACCATCGAGTCCAACAGCAACGTCCCGCTGCTGGCCGCCACCGGCGTGGCCGCGCGTGGCGCCGGCAAGGTAGTCAACCCGCACACCTTCCTGTCGATCAGCGCCAGCATCGCCCAGGTCAACAACATCGCCCGCGAACTGGGCAAGCTCGACCCGGACAACGCCAAGTACTACAGCCAGAACGCCCGCGCCTACGCCAAGCGCCTGCGCAAGCTGCGCGCCGAAGCCCTGGCCCAGGTCACCGAAGCACCGGGCGCCGAATTTCGCGTGGCGACCATCCACGCCGCCTACGACTACCTGGTGCGCGAGTTCGGCCTGGAAGTCACCGCGGTGGTAGAGCCGGCCCATGGCATCGAGCCAAGCCCGAGCCAGCTGAAAAAGACCATTGACCAGCTCAAGGCCCTGGACGTGAAGGTGATCTTCTCGGAGATGGACTTCCCTTCGGCCTACGTCGAAACCATCCAGCGTGAATCGGGGGTGAAGATCTACCCGCTGACGCACATCTCCTACGGCGACTACAGCAAAGAGAAGTATGAAGTCGAGATGAAGCGCAACCTCGACACCGTGGTGCGGGCGATCAAGGAGTCCCAGGCATGACTGTGGCCCAGCCGCTGATCAACCGTGCCTGCGGGCCGGACATCGCCTTTAGTGAGGTCGACCTGACCCTGGGCCGCACGCGAATCCTCGACAAGGTCAGCTTCAACGTCGTCGCCGGCAGCGTGCATGCGCTGGTCGGGCCCAATGGCGGCGGCAAGAGCTCGCTGATCAAGACCCTGCTCGGGCAGATGCCGCACCAGGGCCAGTTGACCCTGACCTGGCCAGGTGAGGAACAGATCATCGGCTACGTGCCCCAGGCCCTGGAATTCGACCGCGGCCTGCCGATGACCGTGGATGATTTCATGGCCGCCATGTGCCAGCGCCGCCCGGCCTTTCTCGGCCTGTCACGCAAGGTGGCGCCGGCGATTGACGCGGCGTTGGAACGGGTCGGCATGCTCGACAAGCGCAAACGGCGCATGGGCGCTCTCTCCGGTGGCGAGCGCCAGCGCGTGCTGCTGGCCCAGGGGCTGATCCCGGCGCCGCAACTGCTGGTGCTCGATGAGCCGATGTCGGCGCTGGATGAGGCCGGTATCCAGGTGTTCGAACGCCTGCTGCACGACTGGCGCGCTGCCGGCACCACGGTGCTGTGGATCGAGCATGACCTGGAAGCGGTGGCGCGCCTGGCCGACCGCGTCACCGGTTTAAGCCGCCGGGTGCTGTTCGATGCGCCACCGAAACAGGCGCTGACCCCGGACCGTCTGCTCAGCCTGTTCTCCATCCACCCGCGCAGCGAGAGCGTCGCCTGATGAACTACGAAGAATTTCGCCTGCTGATCCAGGGCTGGGCCACCGCCGGCTACCTGCCCGAAGCCCTGGCCTACGGCTTTGTGGTCAACGCCCTGCTCGCCGGCCTGATGATCGGCCCGGTGCTCGGCGGCCTCGGGACCCTGGTGGTGGTCAAGCGCTTTGCCTTCTTCTCCGAAGCCGTCGGCCATGCGGCGCTGACCGGTGTAGCCATCGGCATTTTGCTCGGCGAACCCTACACCGGCCCCTATGGCAGCCTGTTCGGCTACTGCCTGCTGTTCGGCATCCTGCTGAACTTTCTGCGCAACCGCACCGGCCTGTCGCCCGACACCCTGATCGGCGTGTTCCTCTCGGTGTCCCTGGCCCTGGGCGCCAGCCTGCTGCTGATGCTGGCCGGCAAGATCAACGTGCACATCCTCGAAAACGTGCTGTTCGGCTCGGTGCTGACCGTCAGCGGCCAGGACCTGCTGGTGCTCGGCATCGTCGCCAGCCTGGTGCTGGCCCTGGCCCTGCCGCTGTACAACCGCATCATGCTGGCCAGCTTCAACCCGCAACTGGCAGCGGTACGCGGTGTTGCAGTGAAGAGCCTGGACTACCTGTTCGTGGTGCTGGTGACCCTGGTCACCGTGGCGGCGGTAAAAGTCATCGGCGCGATCCTGGTGGGTGCCCTGCTGGTGATTCCGGCAGCCGCGGCGCGCTTGATCAGCCAGTCGCTCAAGGGCTTTTTCTGGGCCTCGGTGCTGATCGCCACGCTAAGCACCCTGGTGGGTATTCTGCTGCCGATCGTCTTCGACCTGCCGGTGCCTTCGGGTGCGGCGATCATCCTTGTCGCCGGCTGCTGCTTCGCCCTCGCCGCCCTCGCCCGCGGCCTTGTTCCACGCCTGCAAGGAAACCCGGCATGACCTTCAAACTCCAGCACCTGTGCCTGGCCCTGGCCCTGGCCGGCCTGCCCACCCTGAGCCTGGCCCAGAGCGCCCCGGCGACCAAACAACAAGCAGCCGGGGTGACCGTCCTGGCCTCGCTGCCGGTGACCAACACCCTGGCCAGCGCCCTGCTCGACGGTACGTCGGTCAAGCTGCAGCGTGCAGCGCCGGCGAATATCCCGGCCTCGCGCCAGCCGTCGTACTTCAGTGGCCGCGGTGGCGCCAGCTTGCAAAAGGCCGCGAGCGGCGCCGACGCGGTAATCGGCCTGCGCTCGATCTGGAGCGACGACCCGCTGTACCCGGTCGCCCGGCGCAGCAATATCCGCATTGTCGAGATCGACGCCGCGCGCCCGGTGGATGGCGCCCTGCCGGGCATCGCCGTGCAGGGCAACAATGCCTTTGCCGGCTACCCATGGCTGAACCCGAGCAACCTCGGGCGCATGGCTGATGTGCTGGCCAACGACCTGGGGCGTTTGAGCCCGGCAGACCAACCGAAGATCCAGAGCAACCTGGCCGCCCTCAAGCGCCAGCTGCTGGAGCTCAGTGCCAGCAGCGAAGCGCGCCTGGCCGAAGCGGACAACCTCAGTGTGGTCAACCTCTCGGATCGCCTGGATTACCTGGTCAGCGGCCTGAACCTGGACCTGATCGATCACCCGCAGGTGGCCGATGACCAGTGGGATGTGGCGGCGCTCAAGCGCCTTGGCGATGAGCTCAAGGGCCAGGACGTTGCGCTGGTGCTGCATCACAAGCAGCCGAGCAAGGAAGTGGCCGAGGTGATCGCCGCTTCCGGTGCCAAGCTGCTGGTGGTGGAGACCGATGCGCAGGATTCTTTGGCGGGGTTGAAGGCCAGTGTCGAGCAGGTGGTGGGGGCGTTGGTGGCGGGTAACAGCTGAGGGCCTCATCGCGGGTCCGGTGTACGCAGATCTACTGTAGGAGCGGGCTTGACCCGCGATGCTCAACGTTTCATACAGCGCTGATAACGCTCATCCACCCGCTTGGCAAACCAGGCCGTGGTCAGTTTGCGGGTGATCTTCGGGCTTTTCAGTTCGATCCCCGGTAGCTGCGCCCGTGGCACGGCCTTGCCCGCCGCACCGTCGGCCAGGGCATAAACGCCCTTGTACAGGCGGGTGTCTTCGAACTCCAGGCTGTCGCCCTGCTCCAGCTGGTTGCGGATGCTGACGTTGCGCAAGTCCAGCTTCACCCCCAGGCGCCTTGCCGCCTGCTCGGTGGTACCGGGCATGATCGCCCCCGGCGCGATCAGGTCGCCATCCAGCGCCAGCTTCACCCCCGTCGCCCGGCTCAAGGCGCTCTGGAACGCCGCGTTGCGGCTGGCGTACCAGCCGGCATTGAAGTCGCCGAAGCGATACAGCTGGCGGTCATAGTGGGTGGGGTAACCAAGCAGGTGGGCGATGCCGAAATACATACCGCCACGCCGACTGAAGACTTCCTGGCGAATGGACCCGCCATAGGGATAGGGATAACCCTGGGCATGCTGTTCGGCAAAATCGATGCTGACCTGCATCGGCCCACCGGTGCGCACCGGGTTCAAACCGCCGAGCAGGGTCTTGCCCATGGGCAAGGCACCGATCAACTCATCGAACAGGTCGCTGAGCTGTTTTTCGCTGCGCACCGCATCCAGGCGCTGACCATAGGTTTTGCCGGTCGGCGAGCGGGTCTGCAGGGTGGCGTCGATCAACAGTTGGGGAATATGCAGGCTGGCCGCGCGGCGGTCGATCTCTTGCCGGGCGATGCGGCCCAGGCCCGGCACTTTCGGGTCGGCCTGGAAGGTCGACTCCTGTTCGGTGACCGCCAGCACCGCGCACAGGTTGCTCTTGCTGGCGCTGATCTTCTGCGCGGCGAAGGCGCTCTGGATATCCCGCGCCCAGCCTTCACGGTCGTTGGCGCTGGCCGGCAGCAGGCGCACGATCTGCGCGCGCACCTTGGCCGGGGCCTGCTCAGGGGCTTCACGCTGGGTGACGCAGCCCTGAACCGCCAGCAGCACGCTGATCACAACCAGCCAACCGGGTACTTGCATGGGCTCTCCCGCCGCATCTGGCAATAGCTGCACAGTAGCGGCGAGCGGGCACGACTGCAATCAGCAGCCCGGTTTGGTCAATTGCGTGCCGATGGTCACTGCGGTGATGGCCACCGGCTTGAAGCTCTGCAGGGCAACCGGGTCGAAGCTGCGTTCGCAGTTGTATTTGGTTTCCATGACATAGTCTTCGCCCTTGTGCTTCTTCATCTCGTCCGCCCATTTGTTCGAGGCGGCGATGGCCGCGTCGTCGGTGAGCATGACTTCGGCCAGGACCTGGGTGAAGCCGACCGCATGAGGACCTTCCCACAGGGCATACACCGACGGGTCGGCGGCGTTGCCGCACATCTCCAGGCAGTCGGCGTAGAACTCCAGCGGGCCACCGGTGGATGCATGCAGGGCAGCGAAGGTCAGCGGTTGGTTGGCTGGCGGGGCGAAGCTGCCGATGAACGAGCTGAGGTCGGCCTTGCAGGTCGGCGACAGCTCCAGGCGCAGGTCGTTGATGCTGCCGCCGGCGGCGTCGGCAGTAATTTCGCAGCCCTGTACCTTATAGGTGTGCTTGTCACCGAAGCTGGTGCGGGCGATGCCGGCGACCGACTCGAAGTACTTGAGGTTGGTGCCGAGCATTTCACCATTGAAGACCTGGGCAACGGTGGCCTGGGCCTGGGCGAACAACGGCAGGCAGGCCAGGGTCAGGGTCGAGCCGATAGTCAGCAGTGCACGCGGTTTCATCTGAACATCCTGTAAGCAATGAAATAAAGTGGCGCGCACTTTAATCCAGCGTCGCGCACAACACCACCGGCCTGTACCGACGCTTACGGCTGCTCGCCAACCATGTAGGTCTTGCTGATATGGCGAAATTGCTCATGGGCCGAGCTGCCCATCAGTTCGAACACCACCATTTCGCGAGTGACGATCTGCGCCCCGGCGGCGCGCATGCGGGCAATGCCGGCGTCGCGGTTGTGGACACCGCGACAATCGCAGGCATCCTCGACCACGAACACCTGCTTGCCCAACGCCAACAGGCCGAGCACGCTTTGCAATACGCAGATATGGGTTTCCATGCCGCAGACAATCACCTGTTCGCGGGCCAGCAGCGCTGCCGGCAGGCACTCGCCAGCGACGCAGGAAAAGTGCAGCTTCTCGACCACCTCGGCGCCTGGCGAGGCCTCCTTGAGCTGCGCCACGGTCGGCCCCAGGCCCTTGGGGTACTGCTCGGAAAACACCGTCGGCAAGCCCAGGGTAGCGGTCGCGGCCAACAGCCAACGGGTGCGCGCCAAGGTGCCGGCCGGGTCGCTGACCGCGCCAATGAGTTTTTCCTGGACATCGATGACCAGCAAGCTGGCCTGGTTCGGCTTGATCAACATCGTGCGCACCTATGCTTCACGTAAACCCCAAGGCTCGCCCATTCAGCGCCGCTGCGTCAATGTTCACGCCGACAGGCGATGGGGCTCCAGGGCGGCGCTGAGCACACCGAGGACGCGCTCTTCATGCTCGTGAATGAAGAAGTGGCCACCAGGGAAAATCTCCAGCGAGAAGTCGCCGACACTCTCATGACGCCAGGCCAGCAACTGCGCCTCGCTGGCCTTGTCGTCTTCCCCGCCCAGTACATGCACAGGGCAACGCAGCGGCGCACGCTGGCGGTAGACATAGCGCCCGCACAGCAGAAAATCGGCACGCAGCACCGGCAGGGTCAGGCTCATCAGCTCCTGGTTAGCCAGCACTTCTTCCGGCGTGCCCTGCAACGTGCGCAGCTCGTCGATCAATACCGCATCGCTCTTGGGTTCACGCCACTTGCCGCCGTCATAGTCTTCACGCCGGGTGGGCGCGGCCGTGCCACAGGCAAACAACGCCACCGGCGGCGGGCAGCCCAGCGCCTGCAGCTCGTGCGCGAGCTCGAAGGCGAGCAAGGCGCCCAGGCTGTGGCCGAGCAAGGCATAGGGTTGGCTGGCCGCCAGGCGCTGCTCGCTGGCCAGTTGCCGCGCCAACACCTGCATGTCGGTCAGCAGCGGCTCGCCCAGGCGCGCGCCGCGCCCGGGCAGTTCCACCGGGCGCACGCTCAGCCAGGCCGGCAGCTTGCGCCGCCAGCGGCTGTAGACCATGGCACTGGCACCGGAATACGGCAGGCACAGCAGGGTCAATGCAGACACAGGCGCCCCTTACTGCGCCGCAGCGGTTTCGGCCATCTTCTGGCGCAGGCTCAAGGGGCGCATGTCGGTCCAGACTTCATCGATGTACGCCAGGCATTCCTTTTTCAGGCCACTCTTGCCAACCGTGCGCCAGCCCGCCGGAATCGCCTTGTAGTCGGGCCAGATGGAATACTGCTCTTCGTGGTTGACCACTACCTGGAACACGATGTCTTCGCGGTCGAATACGGATGTCATTGCCTGTCTCCTCGATTGATTGGGCCCGTCACACCAGTGGCGTACGGTGGCTTTCTAGAGAACGAACGACAGGCGCAACAAATTAATCCGCGCTGCGCGCCCGGGCGATCGCCGCCTGGATCGCGGCCCGTGCCTGGGGGCTGTTCTTCCAGCAACTGGAACCGACCAGCGCGGCGGCCTGGGTGACAATGTCCAGGGCGTCGGCCTGGCTCAATTGCGCCAATGAGTGAAAGCCCAGTTGCTCGAGGCGATCGACCACGGTGGGGCCAACGCCTTTGACAGCCAGCAGCGCTACGCGCTCGGCGGGGGAAAATGCCACGGTGACATCCTTGTACCTGTAAATGGAGGTCAAGCAAGCCACACTGCAAGCGGTACTGCAACCGCTTCGCCCTGTCCTCAGGTATTGGACTTAAGCTTGGTCCACAGCCGCGTGCTCAGGCGGGCGATGGCCGGTGGCAGGTCTTCGACGATGAAGAGTTTTTCCATCACGGGCTTGGGCGGGTAGATCGCCGCATCGTCCTTGACCGCCGGCGCCAGGAACGCATCCGCAGCGCTGTTGGGGTTGGCGTAGTGGATGCTGTTGCTGATGTTGGCGATCACTTCAGGGCTGAGCAGGTAGTTGAGATAGGTGTAGGCGTTCTTCTCGTGCGGCGCGCTTTTGGGGATGACCAGCATGTCCATCCACAGCGTCGAGCCCTCCTCCGGGATCGAGTAGGCGATATCGATGCCGTTGTTGGCTTCCCTGGCACTGGCCGCCGCCTGGACCACGTCGCCGTTGAAGCCGATCACTGCGCAGATGTTGCCGTTGGCGAGATCACTGATGTACTTGGAGGCATGGAAGTACTGCACATAAGGGCGGATTTTGAGCAACGCCTGCTCGGCCTGCTTGTAGTGCGCAGGCGTGTGGCTGTGGTGCGGCAGGCCCAGGTAGTTGAGGGTGATCGGCAGGACCTGCGTCGGGTTGTCGATGATCGCCACGCCACACTGGCTGAGCTTCTTGATGCTCTGCTCGTCGAAGAACAGCTTCCACGAACGGGTCACATCGGTGCTGCCGAAGATCGCCTTGATCTTCTCGACGTTGTAGCCGATGCCGGCGGTGCCCCACATGTACGGGAAGCCGTACTGGTTGCCCGGGTCGTTGACTTCGAGCTTTTTCATCAGCACGGGGTCGAGGTTCTTCCAGTTGGGCAACTGGCTGCGGTCCAGGGGCTGGATCGCCCCGGCCTTGATCAGTCGCGACATAAAGTGGTTGGAGGGACTGACCACGTCATAGCCGGTGTTGCCGGTCATCAACTTGGATTCGAGCACCTCGTTGCTGTCGTGGATGTCGTAGGTGGCTATTATGCCGGTCGCCTTGGTGAAGCTTGGCAAGGTGTCGTCGGCGATATAGCCGTTCCAGTTGGAGATGTTCACTTCCTCCACCGCCTGGGCGGCAGTGGCACACGTGGCGAGCAAGGCAACCAGGGGCAGTGCTTTGAATGACATGATCAATCACCTTTAGAGGAGCTTTGTTTTTGTTGGGCTAGGTGGGGTCAGATTTCAGTCCGGGCTCGCAGCGCCTCCACGCGCATACGCAGCATGGCACCGATGTCGAGCAGCGGCTTGGGCGGCAGCCAGCCGGGCTGCGCACGGGCCATGACCGAGGTCAGCAGCGGCGAGGTTTGCCCGCTGGCAAATTCCGCCAGCAAGCGCCCCCACAGGGTGCCGCGGGCAACGCCGGAGCCATTGCAACCGGCCACGGCGAACACGCCCTCCTCGACCCTGGCGAAAAACGGCTGGCCGGAGCGCGAGGCGCTGAGGTGGCCGGTCCAGGTGAACTGGATGTCGTGGGCGCCGAACCACGGAAAGCGCCGCTGCAAGCCGCGCAGATGGTGCTGCTGGCGTTGCGCCAATTCACTCGGGCCCAAGTCCCGCGCGCGGTATTCAGCAGTGTTGCGGATCATCACCCGGCGGTCCGGGGTCAGCCGCACCGTGGCGCCCAGCGGCCGGGTCGACAGCACGCCCCAGGGCTCGACGTTGCCGATGGCGCGAAACTCGGCGTCGGTCATCGGCCGGGTAAGGCTGGCACTCAGTTCCATGGCGAAGGTGCCGCTGTCGTCAATGCCGGCCCGTGGAACAAAGGCATTCAGGCACACCAGCACCTGGCTGGCCTCGATGCTGCCATCAGCGCAATTGGCGCGAACACGGCCATGGCCGAGGCGCTCAAGGCGGGTGATATCGGTGTGTTCATAGAGGGTGACACTGGCTGGCAACACATCGAGCAAGCCCTTCACGTACCTGGCCGGTTGCAGCAAGGCATTGCCGTTGCCGCACCAGATCGCCGCCTGGTAATGGCGGGTGCCAAGCTTGCGTTTGAGTGCCTGGCCCTGGAGGAACTGCGCCTCGGCGCCGACGGCACGCAGGGTCGCCAGCTTGGCTTCAACCTGGCTGAGCTTGTCCGGGTCGTTGACCGCAAAAAAGTAGCCGTCATCGCGAAACTCGCAGTCGATGTTGTGGCGCACGATGCGCTGACGCACTTCGTTGCTGGCAGCCTGGCCGATGGCGGTATCGGTTTCGTAGTCGGCAAAGCCTGCGTGCCCCAGCAGCTCGCTATCGGCCGGGTGTTCATGGGCGACGACAAAACCGGAGTTGCGCGCAGACGCGCCTTGCGCAGCGCTCTGGCGCTCAATCACGACAATCCGCGCCTGCGGGTGCATGTCAGCCAGGGCATGGGCGGCGCTGAGCCCGGTGATGCCGGCGCCGATCACCAGCCAGTCGGCTTTTTGCGCGCCACTCAGGCGGGCGCGCGCCGGTGAACTGCCCGCCAGGGCAATCCAGCCACAGTGGTTTTTCATGCAACACCTCTCGACCTGTATGCACACAGCGCATGGACGTTTTATGCTGGTGGCGGTTGCCATGGCCAGAATCTAAAAGGTCTTTGCTGATTCAACCAACGTTATAATTTCATCGGGGCATTCGAAAAACGCATGGATAAAGTTCGCCACCTGCCTTCGCTGCAAGCCTTGCAGGCACTGGTCGAAGTCGCCGACGCCGGCAGCTTCACCCAGGCCGCGCACAGCCTGTGCCTGACCCAGAGCGCGGTGAGCCGCAAAATCCAGTTGCTGGAAAGTCATTTTGGCCTGGCGATGTTCGTGCGCAGCAGCCGCAGCCTGCAGCTCACCGCCGAGGGCGAGCAGGTGCTGGCCAGCGCGCGGAGCATTCTTGAGCAACTGCACACTCTTGAAGAACGCCTGTCGCCGCAACAGCGCCCATTTCGCATCCGCATGCACGTGTCGTTGGCGGTGCGCTGGTTGCTGCCCCGGCTCAGCGAGTTCTACCGCCTGCACCCGGACATCTCGCTGTCGATCGAGACCGTGGCCACGGAGCTGGTGGAACCGGCCAGTGACAGTGATGCGTACATCCTCTACCTGCCCGCGCCCTCCAGCAATTCGGCCTGCTCGACCTTGTTCGAGGAAACCCTGGTGCCGGTGTGCACACCCGGGCTCGGATTGGACTCAGAGGCCGACCTGGTGCGCTTTGCCCTGCTGCATGGCTCCACCGACCAGCAGACCTGGAACCAGTGGCTGGCGGCGCGGGGTGGCAAGGCGCTGGAGGATTACCGGCATATACCGTTCAACCTGGATGAGTTGGCGCTGGATGCGGCGGCGCGCGGCTTGGGGGTGGCGATGACCGACCTGACCCTGGCGGCGGAGTCGATTGATCGCGGCGTGCTGGTCGTGCCGTTCGGGCAGCCATTGAAAACTGGAGGGGTCTATTCGTTGTGCCTGCAGCCTGCAGGGGCCGGGCATCCGGCGTGTACAGTGGTGATGCAGTGGTTTGCCGAGCAGAGCGGTGGCTGATCCTGTTACATTTAGCGCCTAACCCACCGTCTAGAGCCTGAAAATGGATCTTCATGCACTGCTCGCCTTCACCCTGGTTGCCGCCATTGCCATCGCCAGCCCCGGCCCCGCCACCTTGATGGCAATCAACAACAGCCTGGCCTATGGGCCGCGTTATGCAGTGTGGTCTTCGCTGGGCAATGCCAGCGGGCTGTTCTGCCTGTCGGCAGCGGCCATGCTCGGGTTGGGTGCCCTGCTCGCCAGCTCCGAGTGGTTGTTCAACGCGGTGAAGATCCTCGGTGCTGGCTACCTGTTCTACCTCGGCGCCAAACAGCTGATGAAAAAGAGCCCGATGCTGGCGAGCGACATTGCCGCAGGCCAGGTACAGGTCAAGCCCTCGCGCTTGAAGCTGTACAAATCGGCGTTCCTCACCGCCGCCACCAACCCCAAGGCGACGATGTTCTTTACCGCCCTGTTCCCGCAATTCATCGACCAGAGCGCCGCGCTGCTGCCGCAGTTCCTGATCCTCACGGCGATTTTCATGGCCCTGTCGCTGACCTCGCTGAGCCTGTACGCCGCCCTCGCCTCGCGGGCCAAGGGCGTACTGACCCGACCGGCGTTCTCGCGCTGGGTGAGCCGGGTGGTGGGTTCGACGTTTATCTGCTTTGGGGCGGCGATACTGACCATGCGCCGTCAGGGGGCTTGATCCAGAGAGCAGTGCAAATCCTGTGGAGCGCTGGCCTTGCCAGCGATCGAGCGCGTAGCGGTCGCAATTCAGGCAAAACCTGATGTGTTGGCTGTACGACCCCATCGCGGGTCAAGCCCGCTCCCACAGGGGCGTCCCCACGGGAGCGTCTCAGCTCATACCACGCTGGCTCGCTGCAGGCTGCTGACATGCCCAACACCGGCCGCCTGCAAACGGCTGACCAGATCGCTACGCGCCTCGCCGCCACCTGTGCGGATGTATTCAAGTTCGGCCGCGGTGATCAATACCACCGGCACCAGAGTCACCGGCGACAGCGGCATGCCGTCCAGACGGGTCGGGAAGTCTGGCGCCGGGCCGCCCAGCAGTACGCCGATGCTGTCGTCGTCGGTGACGAAGTGCTTGGGCAACTGGCTGCTGAGGTGGTGCGATTCGCTAAAGCCAGGCAGCTCCAGAGACAACGCGCCGTACCTTTCCAACTGCTGGGTGATGCCACCGGCATCGGCCACGGTCTTGGCTATGTTCTCGATCAACTCGAATACCCAACTACGCTTGAACGGATCGACCTCGCCCAGCGGCCCCCGGGCATGCTCGGGGATATTCGGCGTCTCGACGAACAACTCCATCTCAAAACCATTACCCAGCCCTTCGGCATCATCGAAGGGGTCGGACAAGCCTTCGGTCGCCAGGATAATCGTGTCGCCACGGCGCACCACGCGATAGGCCTGACGGGTCGAGGGCCAGTGCGGGCCACCGGAAAAACTCGGACTGATGAGGTAGGCCAGGACATCGCGTTCCACTGTACCGACGCTGCTCCAGTGACGATCCAGACAGGCTTCGCTGGCAAGCCTCGCGGCCTGGTTGGCAGCTTCGGCTTGCGTGATGGGCGGCTCTTCCTGGGGCGCTGGCTTTTTAAGTGCGCCGAGTAGCTTTTTGAAGATGTTCATTTGCAATCCCTGCGAAGTGGACAGCAATGCTAACCACTCATTAGCATCGGCACTACCCCTGGCAAACCGACATATCGATCCAATGCCTACTCCGCTGAAAACCTGTTGGCCCTCAGGCTGGCGCAACGTGCCCGGTATCGACTACAGCGCGCCGACCATCGACCTGCAGGCCATTGTGCCGAAAGCCGGCGAGAAGACCTGGGCGCAGTTCGACAGGCACGACCGTGTGCAGGCTGGCGAGACTGTGCAACTGATATGGTGCCCGCCGCTGTCCGTAGTCAATGGCTGGAGCGAACAGCCTTCGGAAATTGCCCAAAGCCACCTGCTGAAGGCACACATGGTCAGCAGCATGGGCGACAGCTATGAACTCGACATCCTTGGCAGCGAACGGCTATTGCCAATGCTCAAGTCCCTGCCACGCGATCAGAGCGCCTGGGCGCTGCAGCAAATCGCTACTGAACAAGGGCCGATCATTGCTCTGGAGGAAGCCTGCTGGAGTGCCAGCGCGGTGGTCGAGGGGCTGACCTACCTGAGTGCATGCACGCCGTTTGAAGCGCATATGGAGCTGCTGCTCGAGGTGACAGGCGATGAGGTTTTCGGGCTGTTTTCGGCGCACGTTGATCCGGGCGGGGCTTTTTATTCGTTTGCTCGGCGCACGCTGGAAGGTCGGGAGCTGAAGGCGGTTGAGCAGGCGCTGAAGGTTGCTCGACCACTCAAAGACCTACACGACAACTACCTGCGAAGCTAAGGGCCTATTGGCCAAGCAGCTCCCGAGACATCAACCACTGCGCCTTGCCCCACGCCTCGAACCGTTCGCGCACACTCCAGCCACGCTTGGCGTAATACGCACTCTGGTCATGGGTGTGCAGGTACAAGGTGGCCACGCCGCGTTCCCGGGCTTGCTGACAGATCCCTTCAATCAGCTTTTCCGCCAGCCCCTGCCCGCGCGCCTGCGGCTCGACCAGCACACACGCAAGCCAGGGCCCAAGCTCCGGGCGCCCGGGCAAGTCATCGCGGGCCAGCGCCGCACCACCGAGCAAGCGGCCGTCTTCCAGCGCAACCAGGCATTGCCAGTCGCCGTTGCGCTGGCCTTCGGCAAACTCTCGCTGCCACTCTTCCAGCGAGATATCGGCATACTCATAGCTGAATTGCCGATACAGCCGTTCGGCGAAGCTGTCGCAGTGCTGCATATGGTGTTCAAGCCACTCCAGGTTCGGCATGTGCAGTCCTTTTTGTCTGCTGGCTCAGGTGCCCGAGCGCTCGGGCAACAGACTACGGTCAAACACGAACGGCGTCTGGGCTTTCGGCGTGTGTTCGAACAGCTGCTGGGGCCTGCCCATTTTCGGGAAGTTCTTTTCGCCGGTGTCGCGAATCCAGCCCTCGTCCTTCATGCGCTCCAGGCGCTTGCGCAGGGAGGTATTGTTGACCGGATGCCCCAGGCAGGCCTGCACGGCATTCAAGGCATCGAGCACGGTGAAACGCTCCGGCGCCAGGTACAGCGGCAGGTTGGTATAAACCGCCTTGGAGGCCAGGCGCTCGCACGCCAGTTGCACCAGCAGGTTATGGTCGAACGGCAGCACCCGCTTGCGCCCGATGACGCTGGCGACCTCGACAAAGCACAGTTGCTCAGTGCCGGCCTCGACCTCGGGGCCGAGCAACGCCAGGTAGTAGGTACTCATCGACCAGCCACGCGGGTCGCGAAAGGCGTTGCCTTCGGTCCCCACCTGCTCCAGGTGACGCGGCAAAATCCGGGCTTTTTCGCTCATCGCCCGGTCAGCTGCGGCCGCCAGGGTGTTGTCCGGGGTGCGGCCGTTGACGATCACCCCCGGCAGCGCCCATTCACCTTCGTGGGGCGCGCGCTCGCGCCGGTACAGCAGCACTTGCAGCTGCTTGCTCTCGGGGTTCAGGCGCAACGCGACGATGTCGACGCTGGCCAGTACTTCTGCAGCACTCACTGTGGACTCCTATACACCTCAAATTCTTCAACGATGTCGGGCAGGCACCAGGCTGCCGGCAGCGCCTGGCCACTGCGCAGGCCGGCGCGGATCGCCGAGCTGTGCACGCCCAGTTGCTCCTCGGCCACCAGCAGGCCGAAGTCATCCAGCAGCGCCTGGCCTCGGTAGAAACCAGCGACATTGGCCTGGTTGTCTTCGCCGATGACCAGAGCGATATCAGCGCGGGCAATGCCACTGCGCTCGCTCAACGCGCACAGCAGATCATAGCTGTACACCGCCCCGCCCTCGCCGCCCAGTTCACGCTCCAGCGCCGAGCAACTGACCCGCGGGTTGTCCAGGCGCGCGATCAGCCGCTGCAACCAGCGACAGCGCAGGTCGAAGTCAACCATGCGCTTGCCATGGGCATGCCGGTAACTGGGCACCACGACCACCTGGTCGGCCCACTCCAGCGCCCGGGTGATGACGCTCAAATGACCTGGGTGCGGCGGGTCGAAGGCTCCGCCATAGACTGCCAGACGAAACCCTGACCGACCCGATTCATATATTTCACTATGCATACTATATCCACCGTAGCTGCTTCTGAAAAAGAAAAAGCGGTTGACACACATATTACACCTAGTGAATTATATGTCCACACCCAGCGCAGGAGGCACCGTATGAAAATCGCCAGCTTCGATGTCGACGCCCAGAACGGCTTCACCGACAACACCCCCGATGAGTTGCCCGTACCCGGCGGCGCCGAGATCGCCCCGGCCCTCAATGCCATGGCCGAACGCGCCAGCCTGCGCATCGGCAGCAAGGATGCCCACACGCCGAAAGCCGCCTGGGTGGTCGGTAGCCACGCCGAGATGCTGCAGCCGCTGCAGATGGCCAACGCCGACCTGACCTGGGTCAGCCACTGCGTGCCGGGCACGCCAGGCTTCGAGTTGCTGACCGGCCTGCCCGCGCCGATCGACTACGACTTCTTCGTCTGGAAAGGCATCGAGCCCGACCTGCACCCCTACGGCGCCTGCTACCACGACCTGGCCAACCGCCGCTCCACCGGGGTCATCGAGTACCTCAAGGTGCAAGGCGTAGAGGCGGTGATCGTCGGCGGCCTGGCCCTGGATTTCTGCGTCAAGAACACCGCCCTGCAACTGCAGGCCGCAGGCTTGCAGGTGTTTCTCTACCAACCGGCCTGCCGGGCGATTTCCGCCCAGGGCGCCACAGTGGCGATGGCCGAGATGACCGGGCAAGGCGTGATCGCCTGCGCCGACCTCGCCAGCCTCGACCAGCAACTGAACGCATTCAAGGGAGCATGAACATGAGCGAGAGCGTCTTCGGCCCAAGCATCATCCAGAACCTGCTGGACACCGACTTCTACAAGATCACCATGATGCAGGCGGTGCTGCACAACTACCCCAACGCCGAGGTGGAATGGGAATTTCGCTGCCGCAACAGCGAAGACCTGACCCCGTACCTGGCCGAGATCCGCTACCAGATCGAACAACTGGCCGAGGTCTCGATCACCCAGGATCAACTGGCGTACCTGGGGCGTATCCCTTTCATCAAACCGGACTTCATCCGTTTCTTGAGCCTGTTCCGCTTCAACCTGCGCTACGTGCACGTTGGTGTCGATGACGCCGGACAACTGGCAATCCGCCTGCGCGGGCCCTGGCTGCACGTGATCCTTTACGAGATCCCGCTGCTGGCAATCGTCTCGGAAGTGCGCAACCGCTACCGCTATCGCGAAGTGGTGATGGAGCAAGTCGGTGAGCGCCTGTACGAAAAGCTCGACTGGCTCAAAGCCGAGGCCTCGCCAGCAGAACTGGCCGGCCTGCAACTGGCTGATTTCGGTACCCGCCGGCGCTTCTCCTACCGGGTCCAGGAGCACGTGGTGCACACCCTCAAGCAGGACTTCCCCGGGCGCTTTGTCGGCACCAGCAACGTGCACCTGGCCCGCGAACTGGACATCAAGCCGATCGGCACCATGGCCCACGAGTGGTTCATGGCCCACCAGCAACTGGGCCCGCGCCTGATCGACAGCCAGGTCGCCGCGCTGGAATGCTGGGTCAAGGAATACCGCGGCCTGCTGGGGATCGCCCTGACCGACTGCATCGGCATGGACGCCTTCCTCAAGGACTGCGACCTGTACTTCGCCAAGCTGTTCGACGGCCTGCGCCACGACTCCGGTGACCCGCTACTGTGGGCCAACAAGGCCATCGCCCACTACGAAAAACTCGGCATCGACCCGAAGAGCAAAACCCTGGTGTTCTCCGACGGCCTGAACTTCGCCAAGACCCTGCACCTGTACCGCGAGCTCAGCCCACGAATCAACGTCAGTTTCGGCATCGGCACCAACCTGACCTGCGATATTCCCGGCGTGGAGCCGATGAACATCGTGATCAAGATGACTGCCTGCAACGGCGCACCGGTGGCGAAGATCTCCGACAGCCCGGGCAAGACCCAATGCCGCGACGAGAACTTCGTCAGCTACCTCAAACACGTGTTCAAGGTCCAGGACCAGTAAAGGAGCAGCACATGAACAGTCGTCAGATCGAGATTGCCAAGGCCCTGGAGGTGGTGGCGCCCTTCACGGATCACGCAGCGGTTGAAGAGCAGATCCGCCAGCGCATCGACTTCATCAAACAAACCCTGCTCGAGGCGCAACTGAAGGTGCTGGTGCTGGGCATCAGCGGCGGCGTCGACTCGTCCACCGCCGGGCGCCTGGCGCAGTTGGCGGTCGAGCAATTACGTGCCGAACACGCCGACGGCGGCTATCGCTTCATCGCCATGCGCCTGCCGCACAACACCCAGCATGACGAACCCGATGCCCAGGCGGCGCTGGCTTTCGTGGGTGCCGATGAGTGCGTCACGGTGAACATTGCAGACGGCGTCAACGGCCTTGCCGGGCAACTGCCACAATTGGCCGGGCTGGCTGACGGGCAACGGGATTTCGTCCTCGGCAACGTCAAGGCGCGCCTGCGCATGCTGGCCCAATACACCCTGGCCAACGCCCGCAATGGCCTGGTGATCGGCACCGACCATGCCGCCGAAGCGGTGATGGGTTTCTTTACCAAATTCGGCGACGGCGCCTGCGACCTGGCGCCTCTGAGCGGGCTGTGCAAGGGCCAGGTGCGGGCCATCGCCGCCGCGCTGGGTGCGCCTGAGCACCTGGTGCACAAAGTGCCGACCGCCGACCTCGAAGAGCTGCGCCCGGGCCTGGCCGACGAACAGGTATACGGCGTCAGCTACGCGCAGATCGATGCCTTTCTGCAGGGCGAAGACATCGAACAAGCCGTGGCGACGACCATCATCAATGCCTACGACAAGACCCGGCACAAACGCGAATTGCCCAAGGCACCCGCGACGCGATTCGCTACAATGCCGCCTTCCTGAATGGACTCACTGGAGATTGTTGTGCAACGTCTGATCATCACCGCGCTGGCAGCGGCTACCCTCACTGGCTGCGCGACGCCCTCCAAGGAAAACCTCGACCAGTACATCGCCAGCATGCTCGCCCAGCCGCTGTCGACCAACAGCCTGTTTCGAGAAGGCGATGTGCTAAGTTTCCAGGTCAACGTACCGGCCAACAACAGTTTGATTGATCACGGCTTCCAGCTTGAAGCCTCCTGCATTGAGCCGAACGTGGCGATCATGTACCTGGATGCCGACAAGCGCGCGTACTTCCAGAGCACCAGCGGCTACGCCCCGCCGCAACCAATGCCCGAACGCTTCCATGCCATCCTGCTGAAGAACCCAAGCTTCACCGAGGCCTGCAAGACTCAAGCAAAGCCGGACTGGCGCAAGCTCAAAGGTGAAGAGGGCGAGCCATGGGTGCTGGTCGACCGCAGCAGCATCAACAAGATGGGCAACGAAGTCAGCCTGTGGGCCGCCTTCGACCAGCCGAGCATCCTCCTCGACCTGCCGTACAACGCGCCCTACGCGCAAAAGCGTGAGCATCACCGTTTCAACTGCAGCACCGGTACCTACACCCTGCTCGCCGGCTATGATGTCGACGCCAACAACCGGGTCACCGACGGCATGGTCCCGTCACTGCCCAAGCCTGAGCCGGTGGCCGGCAGCAACGCCGATTACCAGGCGCTGTTCGCCCTGGCCTGTGCCACGCCGGATAACGTCGCGCAGCTGGCGCCATTCAGCCCGCGCGTCAAGACACCGATCGTCACCGCTGTGTTGCCGCCGGTCAGCCCCTCGGTGATGGTCGCCCTCGAACGCCTGCAACTGCCCAAGCCAGCGCAGCCACTCAAATACCTGGAAGCCGTCGGCACCTCGACCATAAAAGGCAAGACGTCACCCATGCGTGAGGAGCATTTCCTGTCCGTGGATACCAACAGCCAGCAGTTGCTGGTGATCCTGCGCGGCAAGGGCTATGAAACACAGAAGGTCACCTGGCGCGGATTGATCCCGCTGGTGAGCAAGACCGACCTCACCCACCTGAACGAAAGCAGCGCGCTGACCAGCCTGAGTTTCAAGGGTGACTGGAAGACCATGGTGGTGGGCAGCAAGCTTAGCTATTCACAGCAAGGTGCGACCAACAACAGCGTGATTGGCCAGTACGGCAAGGAGCTGAAGATCACTGATTGCACGGTGGAACGCGAGTTGCCGGCCAACACCCTCAACGCCAGCTTGAGCGGCAATGCCAAGGCACTGGATTGCAGCTTGCAGGGTGACGAAGACAAACGCGTCCATCACCTGGTCTATCTGGAAGACTACGGCTACTTCTTCAGTACCAGCATCGACAAGAACACGTTCTACTACAACGATCTGCGCCTGCAGACGGTGAAGTAGACTCCGCACATCAGTGGGTGCCTGGCTTGCGACCGCTTCGCGCTCGATCGCGGGGCAAGGCCCGCTCCCACACGTTCGGCGCCTGGCCGCCGATGCGCTGTAGATCACAACCCCTGGCGGAATGATTTGCACCCACGGCGATCCTTGGAGAGAATCGCCGCCTTTGCCTCGAAAGGATGCGTGCAATGAAGTTCGAAGGGACTTTCCAATACATGGGCCAACACGGGATCGTCTTCAACGTCTCGCAGATCACCCTCACCGACAGCGAACGCGGGCGCCTGCGCGAGCTGCATTTTGGCGAAGCGAAAAGCGCCCATTACGAGGTCAACAGCAAGGTGGTCGAGGTCTATGACAAGATGCTCGCCAAGAACCTGCCGTGCACCATGATGATCGGCATCTCCAAGCCGCTGACCCGCCAGCAGGGCGACGTGCTCAACGCCCAGCGCACCAAGGTCGCCAACCTTGCCGCCTCGGCCTTCGCCGGTGCCACCAGCTCCGTTGCCTCGCCTTATGTCGGTGCGCCGGTGGGCGCCGGGGTACGCATGTATGCCAACGAAATCCTGCCCACCTATCATGCCGGCGACGTGCTGGTCAGCATCGAGGCGCGGGTCAATGGCGGCATCGGCCCGCAGAGCACTATCTCGACCCTGATCATCAAGACCTGAGTGGAGCCGCGCATGTCCGAGATAACCCAGCTGGTTTTGGCCCTGGTGCTGTTCTTTTTGCTCGACCGCTTTCTCAAGCCCTACCCGCTGCGCAAGTGGCTGGGGGTGGCGCTGGTCGCGGCAGGTGCGGTCGGCTGCATAGCGGCAAGCCCGGCCCGCTGGCTGGGGGCGGACCTGGGGCTGTTGTCGATCTTCGCCGTTGCCCTGGGTGTGGGACTGTTCCTCAAACGCCGTCGGTTTGAACAGGCTGGCTGAGTTTTTCCAGGGGCTGATCGCTAATTTGCGATCAGTCCTACTTTCTTGCCGGATCGGTGCGACATACACCCGAAGTTGATTTGGACATCTTTCCCTGCACGTCGATGAGGTGGCCGGTGGGGCGCTGTTCATGACCCGGGTAAATATCCTGATCATGACTGCCCCCCTTTACCCGGTTCCCACCCAGGTCTAAGCTGTCCCCTCACCCATCACTCCGAGGTATTGGTCCAATGCGCCATTAATGCCGCCGTCTTTGCGACGGCCAGACTTCTGCCCCTTTTCCCAGGGGACGTCGCGCGCATTTCATGGAGCATTGTATGACGAATACGTCGATCCTGACGCTGGACAGCGTCACCCTGGCCTTGCCGGATGGCAGGCTGTTGTTTTCCGATCTTAGCGAGACTTTCGACCAGCGCCGCACCGGCCTGGTCGGGCGTAATGGTGTAGGCAAGTCGTTGCTGGCGCAGGTATTGGCCGGGCGTTTGCTGCCCAGCGAAGGGCGCTGCCTGCGCAGTGGCCGGGTGCACTATGTGGGCCAGCAACTGATCGATGCCGATGCCACGGTGGCAGACCTGGCCCAGGTGCGCGAGGTGATTGATGCCCTGCTGCGCATCGAGGCCGGCAGCACCCAAGCCGCCGATTTCGATAGCGTTGGCGAGCGCTGGGACATGCGCGAACGCCTGCAGGCGCAGCTTGATCGCCATGGCCTGGCACAGCTGAGCTGGGAGCATCGCGCACAAGCGCTGAGCGGCGGTCAGGCCATGCGCGTGGCGCTGCTCGGGGCGTTTGTCAGTGATGCCGATTACCTGATCCTCGACGAACCCAGCAACCACCTGGACATCGCCAGCCGCGAGACGCTGATGACCCTGTTCGAGGGCTGGAGCAAGGGCCTGCTGGTGATCAGTCATGACCGCGCGCTGCTTGAGCGCATGGAGCGCATCGTCGAGCTCTCGCCCCTGGGCCTGAGCAGTTACGGCGGCAATTACAGCTTCTATGCCCAGCGCAAAAGCGAGCAGACCGAGCAGGCCGAACGCACGCTGGAGCGCCTCAAACTCGAACGCCAACGCCAGGCCCGAGAGCTGCAGCAACAGCGCGAGCGCCTGGAGCGCCAGCAGTCGCGCGCCAGCAAGGCCGCGCGCTCGGCCAACCAGGCAAAGATCCTTATCGACCGCAAACAGGAGCGCAGCGAAACCACTGCCGGTAAACAGCAACGCGATCATCAGGCGGCGCGCCAGGCCCTGAATGCACAGGTGCGCGATGCGGCGCAGCAGGTTGAAAACTGCAGCGCGGTCGTGATCCATGCCCCCGCGCCACAGCGGCCGCTCGGTAGCCAGGTAGTGATGCTCAAGAACCTGCAGTTGCCCTTTGCGCGCCAAGGGCTGCTCAATACCAGCCTGTACAGCGGTGATCGCCTGGGCCTGATCGGCAGCAATGGCAGCGGCAAATCCACCCTGCTCAAGGTATTGGCCGGCCATTTGCCGCCGGCCGCTGGTCAGTGTGAGGTACGCGCTGAAGTCGCCCTGCTCGACCAGCACTGCAGCCTGCTGCCCGCTGAACAATCGGTGCTCGACTACCTGCGCAGCGCCAGCGGCAATCCGGATGAGAGCCTCCTGCGCACACGCCTGGCGCAACTGGGCCTGGGCGCTGAGCGCATCACCTTGCCCAGCGGCGCGCTCAGCGGCGGCGAACGGCTCAAGGCAACCCTGGCCGGGGTGCTGTACCGCGACACCGCAGTGCAGTTGTTGTTACTCGACGAGCCGAGCAACCATCTCGACCTGCCCTCCCTCGGCGCCCTGGAAGCCATGCTGCGCCAGTATCGCGGGACCTTGCTGGTAGCGTCCCACGACCGGGTATTCATGCAGCAACTGGCGCTGGACGGCTACCTGCAATTGGACGAAGGCTCAGAACTGCACATCCGCAGTTGATTGCAGGCGGGCAAAGGCGCCGCCCAGGGTCAGGTTGTGATGAGCAATGATCGCCTCGGCAGGCAAGCCGGGGGTGTCCATGCAGGTGTGGGCATCGCTGACCAGCACCACGTTGAAACCCAACTCGCGGGCAACCCGGCAGTTGGTGTCGACGCAGTACTGGGTCTTGAGGCCACAGATCACCAGCTCATCAATACCGGCCTCGCGCAGTTGGTCGGCCAGCGACGTGGCAAAGAAGGCACTGGGGCGGGTTTTATCGAAGACGATGTCGCGCGCGGGGTCGATCGCCAGCGCTGGCAACAATTGCCACGCAGGGTTGCCGGCGGCAATCGGCGAGCCTTCGGGGCCAGTGTGGCGAACCACAAAAACCGGCGTTTTGGCGGCATGGGCAGCGCCGATCAGGGTGTTGACCCTGCTCAGTACCTGCTCACCCTGCCAGGGCTTTTCGGGGCCGTGGAACAAACCTACTTGCATATCCAGGACCAGCAGTGCGCGTTTTGCTTGCATCTTCATCTCTCCGTGATTGGCCAGCCAGGACGGAGAAAAGACAAGGCCCCGTCCATTGCTGGCGGGGCCTTGGATTACCTGCTGCCTAAGGTTAAGCAGCCGTACCCGCCCCGCGTATGGCGGTGGTAGTGGTACGCGACGAGGTCAGCAGGCAAATCTTCATATTTCGATAATGCGCCCAGGTTACGGCCAGGTCAACGCCCGTTGCGATGGGCGGCGCTGAAGATTTTCACTGCGACCATGGTCCAATCTATGACTGGGCGTTCCCGATCTGCACGGGATGTATTATCGTGGCCGAGTGCGCAATAAGAACCGCCTGTTCAAACAGGCATCTGCAACCGAATCGAGGGTGCCATGAGTAACGAAAGCATTAACTGGGACAAGCTGGGCTTCGACTACATCAAGACCGACAAGCGCTACCTGTCCTATTTCCGTAACGGCGAGTGGGACAAGGGCACCCTGACCGAAGACAACCAGCTGCACATCAGCGAAGGCTCGACCGCGCTGCATTATGGCCAGCAATGCTTCGAGGGGATGAAGGCCTACCGCTGCAAGGACGGCTCGATCAACCTGTTCCGCCCGGACCAGAACGCCCTGCGCATGCAGCGCAGCTGCGACCGCCTGCTGATGCCGCAGGTGCCGACCGAACAGTTCATCGACGCCTGCAAGCAGGTGGTCAAGGCCAACGAGCGTTTCATTCCGCCGTACGGCAAGGGTGCGCTGTACCTGCGTCCGTTCGTCATTGGCGTGGGTGACAACATCGGCGTGCGGACCGCGCCGGAGTTCATCTTCTCGATCTTCGCCATCCCGGTCGGCTCGTACTTCAAAGGCGGCATGACCCCGCACAAGTTCCTGATTTCCGACTACGACCGCGCCGCGCCGCAAGGCACCGGTGCTGCCAAAGTCGGCGGCAACTACGCAGCCAGCCTGCAACCGGGCTACAAGGCCAAGCAGGCCGGCTTTGCCGACTGCATCTACCTTGACCCGCTGACCCACACCAAGATCGAGGAAGTCGGCTCGGCCAACTTCTTCGGCATTACTGCCAACAACGAGTTCATCACGCCGAAGTCCGCTTCCGTGCTGCCGGGCATCACCCGCCTGTCGCTGATGGAACTGGCACAATCGCGCCTGGGCCTGAAGGTCATCGAAGGCGACGTGCTGATCGACAACCTGGACCGCTTCGTCGAGGCTGGCGCCTGCGGTACCGCCGCGGTGATCACCCCGATCGGCGGTATCCAGTACGGCGACAAGCTGCATGTGTTCTACAGCGAAACCGAGGTTGGCCCGGTCACCCAGAAACTCTACAACGAGCTGACCGGCATCCAGAGCGGCGACATCGAAGGCCCGGCGGGCTGGGTTGTGAAAGTCGCCTGATGCGCTGAACAGCCATCGCGGGGCTAGCCCGCTCCCAGCACACCTGTGGGAGCGGGCTAGCCCCGCGATGCCCTCCCCCTCTAGATGAATTTTTCTTTAACCCGGGCACCGCCTATTCTTTGGCACAATCAAGTCTCTACCCGCCGCCCAGGTAAAAGCATGCCCCGCGTACTGACTATCGAAGACGACGCTGTCACCGCCCAGGAAATCGTCGCCGAACTTTCCAGCCATGGCCTGGAAGTGGAGTGGACCGATAACGGCCGTGAAGGCCTGGCCAAGGCCATTGCCGGCGGTTACGACCTGATCACCCTCGACCGGATGCTCCCGGAAGTCGACGGCCTGACCATCGTCACCACCCTGCGCACCCTGAAGATCGCCACACCGATCCTGATGATCAGCGCCCTGTCGGATGTCGACGAACGGGTCCGCGGCCTGCGCGCCGGCGGTGATGACTACCTGACCAAACCGTTCGCCTCCGACGAAATGGCCGCCCGCGTCGAGGTGCTGCTGCGCCGTAACAGTGTACCGCTGGCACAGACCCGCCTGCAGGTCGCCGACCTTGAGCTGGACCTGATCAGCCACGAGGCCAAGCGCGGCGAACAGACCCTCAACCTGCTGCCCACCGAGTACAAGCTGCTGGAATTCCTTATGCGTCATGCCGGCCAGGTGATTACCCGGATGATGATTTTCGAGGAAGTCTGGGGCTATCACTTCGACCCGGGCACCAACCTGATCGACGTGCACATCGGACGCTTGCGCAAGAAGATCGATGCCGCTGGCCAGTCACCGCTGATTCGCACCGTGCGGGGCTCGGGCTATGCCATTGCCGAACCCGTCTAAGGGCTGGAGCTCGTCCACCAGCCGCCTGCTGGCGCTGTACAGTTTCCTGTTCGTAGCCTGGAGCAGCATCCTCATGGGGGTGCTGTACTTCGAGGTGTCGGGCTACCTGAACAAGCTCACCCGCCACTCCCTGCTGCAGCGCCAGCACCTGTTCGCGCACATGAGCGGCAAGCAGCTCGATGACGCGCTGGTTGCAAGCCAAGCCTTCGAAGAGCGCAGTTTCGATGCCTACGGCCTGTTCGACGCCCAGTTCAATGCGCTCGGCGGGCAAATCCGCCAAGTGCCGCCGGAGCTCGGCCTGGATGGCAAGATCCATGAACTGAGCCGCTGCCTGGACGCCGACGATCCGCACCTGCCTCGCGACAGCTGCGATGCGGTAGCGATCAAGGTCCGCGACGGCCGCTGGCTGCTGCTGGTGCGCGACAACGGCTCGTTGTTCGTGGTCACCCGGATCATCCTCCATGCCCTGCTCTGGGGCCTGTCGCTGACCATCATCCCCGGCATCGCCGGCTGGTACTTGCTGCGGCGCAGGCCGCTCAAACGTATCCGCGCGATCCAGGCCAGTGCCGAGCAGATCGTCTCCGGCGACCTCACCCGGCGCCTGCCGCTGTCGGCGCGGCGCGACGAACTGGACATGCTGGCGGCCATCGTCAACGCCATGCTCGACCGCATCGAACGGCTGATGCATGAGGTCAAAGGCGTGTGCGACAACATTGCCCACGACCTGCGCACCCCGCTGACCCGCCTGCGCGCCCAGCTCTACCGCATTCGCCAGCAGGCCGGCGATGACTCGCCGCAGGCCGAAGCGCTGGAGCAGGCGATTGGCGAGACCGACACGCTGATGGCGCGCTTTCGCGGTTTGCTGCGCATCAGTGAGCTGGAAGACCGCCAGCGCCGTGCCGGCTTCGTCGAGCTTGATCCGCACGGGCTGCTGCAGGAACTGCATGACTTCTACCTGCCGCTGGCCGAAGACGGCGAGATTGGCCTGACCCTGGAGATGCCCGAGCAACTTCCGGCGCTGCATGGCGACCGCGAGCTGCTGTTCGAGGCGCTGGCCAACTTGCTGGGCAATGCCATCAAGTTCACCCCGGCCCAGGGCCAGGTGCTGATGCGGGCGATCAGCGATGCCACGGGTTTGCATATTGAAGTGCACGACAGCGGCCCGGGGATTCCCGAGGACGAGCGTGGGGCGGTGTTGAAGCGTTTCTATCGCAGTGAGGAAGGCCAGCGCCACCCGGGGTTCGGGCTGGGCCTGTCGATCGTTGCGGCGATCGTTGACCTGCATGGCGTTGAGCTTGAGGTCGGGGGGAGTGAACTGGGTGGGGCGAAACTGGTGTTGCACTGCAGGACGGGTGTCGTCAGTTAGGGGCTCATCGCGGGGCAAGCCCGCTCCCACAGAGGATTGCAGTCTTCTGTGGGAGCGGGCTTGCCCCGCGATTGCTTAGTCAGCCAAGCGCCAGGTGGTGCCGCCCTTGCCGTCTTCCAGCACCACGCCCATGGCGGTCAGCTGGTCGCGGATGCGGTCGGATTCGGCCCAGTTCTTGTCGGCACGCGCTTGCAGGCGCGCCTGGATCAAGGCTTCAACCTCGACAGCATCGACCTTGCCTTCGGCACCGGCACGCAGGAAGTCATCGGCTTCCAGCTGCAGCACACCGAGCAGATCACCCAGCTCGCGCAGACGACCGGCCAGGCCCGCAGCACCCTGTGGATCGCTCTCGCGCAGGCGGTTGATCTCGCGCACCAGGTCGAACAGCACGGCGCAGGCTTCAGGGGTACCGAAGTCGTCGTTCATCGCCGCGGTGAAGCGCTCGACATACTCCTCGCCACCTGCCGCTGCCACCCGCGGCAGGCCGCGCAGGGCGTGGTAGAAACGCTCCAGGGCACCCTTGGACTCGCGCAGGCTGTCTTCGGAGTAGTTGATCGAACTGCGGTAGTGGCTCGACACCAGCAGGTAGCGCACCACCTCCGGGTGATACTTGTCGAGCACGTCGCGAATGGTGAAGAAGTTGTTCAAGGACTTGGACATCTTCTCGCCATTGATGCGGATCATGCCGCAGTGCATCCACGAATTGGCGTACTGCTTGCCGGTAGCGGCCTCGCTCTGGGCAATTTCGTTCTCGTGGTGCGGGAACTCCAGGTCGTTGCCACCGCCGTGGATGTCGAAGCTCTCGCCCAGGCAGCAGGTTGACATCACCGAGCACTCGATGTGCCAGCCCGGACGGCCCGGGCCCCATGGCGATTCCCAGCTCGGCTCGCCGGGCTTTACGCCCTTCCAGAGGACGAAGTCGAGCGGGTCCTGCTTGGCTTCGTCGACCTCGATGCGCGCACCGATGCGCAGGTCTTCGATCTTCTTGCGCGACAGCTTGCCGTAGCCGACGAACTTGCCGACCCGGTAGTACACGTCGCCGTTGCCCGGCGCGTAGGCATAGCCCTTGTCGATCAGGGTCTGGATCATCGCGTGCATGCCGGCGATATGGTCGGTGGCACGCGGCTCCTGGTCCGGCGGCAGGATGTTCAGGCGGCGCTCGTCTTCGTGCATCGCGTCGATCATGCGGGCGGTCAGGGCGTCGAAGGTTTCGCCGTTCTCGTTGGCCCGGTTGATGATCTTGTCATCGATGTCGGTGATGTTGCGCACATAGGTCAGGTCGTAGCCGCTGTAACGCAGCCAGCGGGTCACCAGGTCGAAGGCGACCATGCTGCGGCCGTGGCCAAGGTGGCAGAAGTCGTAGACGGTCATGCCGCAGACGTACATCCGCACCTTGTTGCCTTCAAGCGGTTTGAAGACTTCCTTGGTCTTGCTGAGCGTGTTGTAGATGGTAAGCACGAGAGTTCCTTAGCTGCCCCACGAATCGCGCAGGGTCACGGTGCGGTTGAACACCGGGCGACCCGGCTGGGAGTCTTTCAGGTCGGCGCAGAAGTAGCCTTCGCGCTCGAACTGGAAGCGGTCTTCTGGCTGGGCCTGGCCCAGGGAAGGTTCCGCACGACAACCGGTCAGCACCTGCAGCGAATCAGGATTGATGTTGTCAAGGAAGTTGCCGCCATCGTCGGTCTTCTCGGGATTGGCCGAGCGGAACAGGCGGTCGTACAGACGCACTTCGCATTCGACGCTGGCGTCGGCCGGCACCCAGTGGATCACGCCCTTGACCTTGCGGCCCTCGGGGTTCTTGCCCAGGGTGTCCGGGTCGTACGAGCAGCGCAGCTCGACGATGTTGCCGTCAGCGTCCTTGATCGCCTCGTCGGCGCGGATCACATAGCTGCCGCGCAGGCGCACTTCACCGGCCGGCTCCAGGCGCTTGTAGCCCTTTGGCGGCTCTTCCATGAAGTCGTCGCGGTCGATGTAGATCTCGCGGGCGAATGGCAGTGCGCGCACGCCCATGTCTTCTTTCGGGTGGCGCGGCAGTTCGAGGTTCTCGACCTGGCCTTCAGGGTAGTTGGTAATGACCACTTTCAGCGGGCGCAGCACGCACATGGCACGTGGTGCGGTGCGGTCGAGGTCGTCACGGATGCTGAACTCGAGCATCGACATGTCGACCACGCCGTCGGAACGGTTGGTACCGACCATTTCGCAGAAGTTGCGGATCGACGCTGGGGTGTAGCCACGACGACGGAAGCCCGACAGGGTCGACATGCGCGGGTCGTCCCAGCCGCTGACGTGTTGCTCGTCGACCAGTTGCTTGAGCTTGCGCTTGCTGGTGATGGTGTAGTTCAGGTTCAGGCGGCTGAACTCGTACTGACGCGGCTTGGCCGGCACCGGCAGGTTGTCGAGGAACCATTCGTACAGCGGGCGATGGCCTTCGAACTCCAGGGTGCAGATCGAGTGGGTGATGCCTTCGATGGCGTCCGACTGACCGTGGGTGAAGTCGTAGTTCGGGTAGATGCACCAGGCGTCACCGGTCTGGTGATGGTGGGCATGACGGATGCGGTAGAGGATCGGGTCACGCAGGTTCATGTTCGGCGAGGCCATGTCGATCTTGGCCCGCAGCACGCGCTCGCCATCCTTGAACTCGCCGGCTTTCATGCGCGCGAACAGGTCGAGGTTGTCGTCAACCGAACGCTCGCGGAACGGGCTGTTCTGGCCCGGCGTGGTCAGGTTGCCACGGTATTCCTTGGCCTGCTCCGGGGTCAGGTCGCAGACGTAGGCCTTGCCGGCCTTGATCAGGTCGACAGCCCAGTCGTGCAGCTGGTCGAAGTATTGCGAAGCGTAGCGCACCGGGCCGGTCCACTCGAAGCCCAGCCACTTGATGTCGCTCTGGATCGCGTCGATGTACTCCTGGTCCTCTTTGGCCGGGTTGGTGTCATCGAAACGCAGGTGACAGGCCCCACCGAATTCCTGGGCCAGGCCGAAGTTCACGCAGATCGACTTGGCATGGCCGATGTGCAGGTAACCGTTGGGCTCTGGCGGGAAGCGGGTGACGATGCTGCTGTGCTTGCCCGAGTCCAGGTCTGCCTGCACGATCGGACGCAGGAAGTTCGCAGGGATGGCGGGAGCGCCTTTGGCAGCGGCGTTGGGAGCGGTGTCGGCAGTGGGCTTGCTCATAGGATCCTTGAATACGGGTGCACGGCCTGGGTAGGCCGACTGAATCAAAGCGCTTATCATAGCCGAAGCGGTCGAGCTGCCGACAGGTCAAATAGCAGCTTCAAGCTACAAGCAACAAGCAACAAGACGAACGCGGTGCGCTTTTTCTTGCAGCTTGCCACTTGAAGCTTGAAGCTACACCACCGCAAAACCCCCGAACAGAGCGAATTTTAAGCATGTCCAAAGTCAAACTGAGCACCAACCACGGCGACATCGTCATCGAACTGAACGCCGAGAAAGCCCCGATCACCGTGGCCAACTTCATCGAATACGTTAAGGCTGGCCACTACAGCAACACCGTGTTCCACCGTGTGATCAAGGGTTTCATGATCCAGGGCGGCGGTTTCGAGCCAGGCATGAACGAGAAGCGTGACAAGCGTGCCAGCATCCAGAACGAGGCCGACAACGGCCTGAAGAACGACAAGTACAGCATCGCCATGGCCCGTACCATGGAGCCGCATTCGGCTTCTGCACAGTTCTTCATCAATGCCTCGAACAACGACTTCCTCAACCACAGCGGCAAGAACGTGCAGGGTTGGGGTTACGCGGTATTCGGCAAAGTGACCGAAGGTACCGACGTCGTCGACAAGATCGAAGCCGTTGCCACCGGTTCCAAGTCCGGTCACCAGGACGTGCCGAAAGACGACGTGATCATCGAGAAAGCCGAGATCATTGAGTGATACTGCTGATCTCCGATCTGCACCTGCAAGAAGAACGCCCGGACATTACCCGGGCGTTTGTTGATCTGCTCGACGGTCGTGCGCGGCACGCCGAGGCACTGTACATCCTCGGTGACTTCTTCGAGGCCTGGATCGGCGACGACGCCATGACGCCCTTCCAGACCTCGATCTGCCAGGCCCTGCGCGCCTTGAGCGACAGCGGCACGCAGGTCTTTTTGATGCACGGCAACCGCGACTTCCTGCTCGGCCAGGCCTTTTGCCAGGCCGCTGGCTGTACCCTGCTGGCCGACCCCAGCGTGGTCGAGATGGGCGGTGAGCCGGTGTTGCTGATGCACGGCGACAGCCTGTGCACCCGCGACCTGGCCTACATGAAGATGCGCCGCTACCTGCGCAACCCGCTGAGCCTGTGGATTCTACGGCACTTGCCGCTGAGCACCCGGCAGAAGCTTGCACGCAAGCTGCGTAGCGAAAGCCGGGCACAGACGCGGATGAAGGCCAACGACATTGTCGATGTGACCGCCGAGGAAGTGCCGCGGATCATGCAACAATACGGTGTACACACCCTGGTGCATGGCCACACCCATCGACCGGCGATTCACAAGCTGGTGGTCGGCGATCAACCGGCGCGGCGTATCGTGCTGGGGGATTGGGACCGGCAAGGCTGGGCGCTGGAGGTGGATGAGCAAGGGTTTCAACTGCAGCCTTTTGCTTTTCCCTGAAGACTGATCGCGGGGCGACCCGACTTGCCCCGCGATTATCAATGCCCTGCCGACGCCGGCCCGGCCTTGGCCGAAAACGGTGGCTTGGCCAGCCACACCAGCAGTATCAAGCCCGCAAAAATCCAGCCCATCAGGGTGAAGTAATCCACCGTCGACATCATGTATGCCTGACTGTTGAGCATCTGTTCCAACTGCGCATACGACTGCCCGCTCGCCCCGCCCAACTGGTTCAACGCCTCGCGGGTGGCCGGATCAAAGGTGCTGATGTTCTCGCTGAGGTAGGCATGGTGCTGGTCCGCCCGGCGAATCCAGATCCAGGTGGTCAGCGATGCGGCAAAACTGCCGCCCAGGGTGCGCAGGAAAGTCGCCAGCCCCGAGCCGTCGGCGATCTGCTGTGGCGGCAGGTCGGAGAGCAGGATGCTCAAGGTCGGCATGAAGAACAGCGCCACGCCGATGCCCATGAACAGCTGCACCAGGGCGATGTGCTGGAAGTCGACTTCGTTGGTGAAACCGGCGCGCATGAAGCAGCTGGTGCCAATCGCCAGGAACGCCACCCCTGCCAGCAAACGCAGGTCGAACTTGTGCGCGTACTTGCCGACAAACGGTGACATCAGCACCGGCAACAGGCCGATCGGCGCCACCGCCAGGCCCGCCCAGGTGGCGGTGTAGCCCATCTGTGTCTGCAGCCACTGCGGCAGGATCAGGTTGATGCCGAAGAACCCGGCATAACCACCGACCAGCACGATGGTGCCGATGCGAAAGTTGCGGTGCACGAACAGGCGCAGGTTGACCACCGGGTGCTTGTCGGTCAGCTCCCAGATGATGAACACCGCCAGGAACACCACCGAGATCAGGCTGCCGATGACGATGAAATTGGACTCGAACCAGTCTAGGTCATTGCCTTTGTCCAGCACGATCTGCAAGGCGCCGACGCCGATGATCAGGCTCAGCAGGCCGATGTAGTCCATCGGCTGGCGGCTGGTGCTGACCGGGCGGCTGCGCATCTGCTGGCGCACCACGGCAGCGGCGAACAGGCCGATCGGCACGTTGATGAAGAAGATCCACGGCCAGCTGTAGCTGTCGGTGATCCAGCCACCGAGAATCGGCCCGGCAATCGGCGCCACCACCGTGACCATCGCCAATAGCGCCAGGGCCATGCCGCGCTTGGCCGGCGGATAGACCGCGATCAGCAGGGTTTGAGTCATCGGGTACAGCGGCCCGGCAACGATGCCCTGCAGCACGCGAAAGCCCACCAGTTCGGGCATCGACTGGGCGATACCGCAGAGGAACGAGGCCAGCACGAACAGCAGCGTGGCCCAGATGAACAGCTTGACCTCGCCGAAGCGCCGGCTCAGCCAGCCGGTCAGCGGCAAGGCAATGGCGTTGCTCACCGCAAACGAGGTGATGACCCAGGTGCCCTGCTCCGAGCTCACGCCGAGGTTGCCGGAAATAGTCGGCAACGCCACGTTGGCGATGGTGGTGTCGAGCACCTGCATGAAGGTCGCCAGCGACAGGCCGATGGTGGTCAGCAACAGGCTCGGCGGTGTAAAGGAAGCCTGATTGCCGCTCATCGCTGCGCCGTCTTGCTGGAGCCTGCACTGTTGTCATGGATCAGCCTGGTAATCAGGCGATCGGCCTCGACCAGTTGCCGGTCGTACACCTGGGTGGCGAACGAGGCCTTCTGCGGCGGCTGCTGGGCCAGGACCGGGCCACTCTGGTCGTGCAAATCGACTTCGACCTGGGTCGACAGGCCGATGCGCAGCGGGTGCTTGGCCAGTTGTTCGGCGTTGATATGAATACGCACCGGCACCCGCTGGACGATCTTGATCCAGTTGCCGGTGGCGTTCTGCGCCGGCAGCAGGGCGAAGGCGCTGCCGGTACCGGCGCCGAGGCTGTCGATGGTGCCGCTGTATTTGACGTCACTGCCGTACAGGTCGGCAACGATGTCTACTGGCTGGCCGATACGCATGTTGCGCAGCTGGGTTTCCTTGAAGTTGGCGTCGATCCACAGTTGATTCAGCGGGATTACCGCCATGGTCGCGGTGCCCGGCTGCAGGCGCTGGCCCAGTTGCACAGTACGCTTGGCCACGTAGCCGGTGACTGGCGCCACCAGGGTGGTACGCGCGTTGTTCAGGTAGGCCTGGCGCAGCTCGGCGGCTGCCGCCATCACCTCGGGATGCGAGGACACCACGGTGTCATCGACCAGCGCCGCTGTGGTGTTGAGTTGCTGCTTGGCATCATTCAAGGCGCCCTGCGCCGAAGACAGGTCGTCGCGGGCGTGGGACAGCTCTTCCTTAGAGATCGCCCCACCGGCGGCCAGGGTTTGGCGACGATTGAAGTTCTCCTGGGCTTTTTTCAGCTCGGCCTGGCGCGTGGCCACCTGGGCCTTCTTGCCATCGACGTTGCTGTACAAGCCGCGCACCTGGCGCACCGCACGCGCCAGCTTGGCCTCGGCTGCCTGCAAGCCGACCTCGGCATCGCTGGGGTCGAATTCGAGCAGCATCTGGCCTTCGTGTACCAGGTCGCCATCGTCAGCGCCGATGCTGACCACGGTGCCGGTGACCAGCGGGGTGATTTCCACCACGTTGCCGTTGACATAGGCATCGTCGGTCTCTTCGCTCCAGCGCCCGTAGAGCTCATGCCAGGCCCAGACCGCGCCGCCGGCGACGACGATCAGCAACGCCAGGCCCAGGAGCCAGGTCTTGCGCTTGCGCTGGTTGTTGAGGTCCTGCGTGGTGTCATCCGCAGAGGAAGTAGTGGCCATTGCTAATACCTTGGCTGAGTGAATAGGTGAAATTGGCGGTCATTTAGCGCCTAGGCGCATGGCCGCCAGGGTGTCGCCGGAGGCCAGCAGCACCTTGCTCAGAATCGCTTCGAGGGTGGCCAGTTCGCTGGGGTCGAGCACGCCAAGCAGTTCGTTCATCGCCGCGGCGCCGATCTCTGGCAAGCGGTCGGCCAGTTTCTGGCCCTCCTCGCTCAGCCCCAGGCGAATCTGCCGGCGGTCATCGGGGCAACGGCGGCGAATGAGCAGGTCTTTCTGCTCGAGACGGTCGAGCATGCGCGTCATCGACCCGCTGTCCAGCGACAGGTAGCGGCACAGCTCGGCCGGGGTGTCGACGCCGTACTGGGCGACGATGATCAGCACCTTGAACTGCGCGGCGGTCACGCCGTAGGGCTGCATGTGGCTGTCGATGATGCGGTCTTTGACCAGCGCAGTGCGGCCCAGAAGCATGCCGAGGGTGCAGTTCTGGAAGTTTTCCGGGGTGTAATGCTGCATGGACGGAGATACCTGCTTAGGCAGTAAGTTACACAATGTTACTGTCTAGGCAGCTAACGTCAAGGCATTAATTAGCTAGCTTATTATTTGGCCGATAGAACGCAATCGCGGGGCAAGTCGGGTCGCCGCACCGCGATCAGGCATTCAATAGAAGTGATTAATCAGGCCGGCACGCCACTATGAAAACGGAACTCTTCATCCGGGCTGCTGATCAGTTCGGCCTCGACCGCCCTGACCGTCTCCACCACCCGCTCGATATCCGCTGCTTCCCCGTACTGGTGCGCAAGCTTCAGGTAACCCTGGTAATGCCGCGCTTCGCTGTTGAGCAGGCCGTGATAAAACTTGCCCAGCTCTTCATCCAGATGCGGTACCAGCGCGGCAAAACGCTCGCAACTGCGCGCCTCGATAAAGGCGCCGACCACCAGGGTGTCGACCAGCTTCACCGGCTCATGGGTGCGCACCACCCGGCGCAGGCCCGAGGCATAGCGCCCGGCCGACAACGGTCGCAGGGCGATCTTGCGCCGCTTCATCAGGCGCAGCACCTGCTCATGGTGTACCAGCTCTTCACGGGCCAGGCGCGACATCATGTTGATCAGGTCCAGGTGCGTGTTGTACTTGGCCATCAGGCTCAGCGCGGTGCTGGCGGCCTTGAACTCGCAGTTCTTGTGATCGATCAGCAGGGTTTCCTGGTCGCCAAGCGCGGCCTGGACCCAGGCGTCAGGGGTACGGCAGCCAAGGAAGGCTTCGATTTCGGGAATAAGGGACATAGGCTCACAAACAGGCAGGGCAATCGGCAAGACCGGCGATTATACCGGCAGCAGCGCCGATCACCAGTGAACTATGCTTGATACATATCAACGCCCGTTGCAGTTGGCGCCGACTATAGTCAGGCATTGGCCGCCATTTATGAAGGGAGTTCACGCTCATGCAAGAAGTACGCAGCATCCTGGTGGTACTCGATCCCGATCATGCCCACAGCCGGGCGCTGACCCGGGCCAAACTGATTGCCGGCACCACCGGCGCCCGCCTGCACCTGCTGATGTGCGACAAGAAGCAGGACCACAGCGCCCTGCTTAGCCTGCTGGCCAGCCAGTTGCATGACGATGGCTACGACAATGTCACTCACGAGCAGGCCTGGCACGACACCTTGCACGAGTCGATCGTCGCTGTGCAGCAAGCTGAAGGCTGCGACCTGGTGATCAAGGAGCATCGCCCGGACAACCCGCTCAAGCGCGCCCTGCTCACCCCCAGTGACTGGAAGCTGCTGCGCCAGTGCCCGTGCGCGGTGCTGATGGTCAAGAGCGAGCGTCCATGGACCGGCGGCGTAATCCTCGCTGCGGTGGATGTCGGCAACCACGACGAGGACCATCGCCTGCTGCACAAGAACATCGTCGATCACGGTTACGAGATCGCCAATCTGGCCAAGGGCAACCTACATGTAATCAGCGCCCATCCGTCGCCGATGCTGTCGGCGGCCGACCCGGTGTACCAGCTCAAGGACACCATCGAGCGCAAGTACCGCGAGGAATGCGCGGCGTTCCAGGCCGAGTTCGATATCAAGGACGAGCGCTTGCATGTCGCCGAAGGGCCGGCCGATGTACTGATTCCGTATACGGCAAACAAGTACGATGCGGTGGTGACGGTGATTGGCACCGTGGCCCGCACCGGGATTTCCGGGGCGTTGATCGGCAACACCGCGGAAGTGGTGCTCGATGCGCTGGAGTGTGATGTGCTGGTGCTCAAGACCGAGGAAGCGAAGGTGCACCTGACGGAACTGGCACAAGGCTGAGGGTCTCATCGCGGGGCAAGCCCGCTCCTACAAACCTGTGGGAGCGGGCTTGCCCCGCGATGGCTTCAACCCAAGGCATCCTTGAGAAACCCCGGCGCGATGTAGCGCTGGTAATGGGCTTCCGACAGCAAGAAGAATTCCCGATCAATGGCATCGCGCAACTCGGGCAACTCCCAGTCGCGAAACTCCGGCAGCAACACCATGCCGTACGCCTCCAGCTCACGGATCACCCGCGCCCCGCGGGCAATCAATTGATAAGCCCAGCAATATTCGGACTGGTGCGGCACGAAGCGGATCTTGCGCAGCTCCAGTTGCTGGCGCAGGCGCGTGGCATCAAAGACTTCAAGTTTGGCCACCATGACTTGCACCAGCAATTGCTCAAGGCGCAGCCACACCGCACGCTTTTCATCTTCGTTGTAGCCGTTCCAGTTGATCACTTCATGGTGAAAACGCTTGCAGCCACGGCACACCAAGTCCCCGTAAACCGTGGAGCAGAGGCCGACACAAGGCGTTTTAATTGACTGATTGGACATGAAAAAATCGACAGTTTGGCGGTGGAACAGGCTGCCATGTTAGCCCTTTGTCTAACGAGGGTCACCCGCTAAAGTCATCCTTCGCGCCTTACCTTTATCCACTTTTTACCGTAGAATCATCCGGCCTTTTTAAGGCAGCAATGTCCGTTAGAAGCTGTTTTCAAAGCGTCACGAGCACAGTTCATCCGGTAGAACGGCGTTGGCCCGGGATATTCGCTTCGCGCATGTCCCGCGCCAGCCCTCATCAGCCTCCGTTCTACAGGCGTAAAACTTTGAAAGCAGCTTCTGTAAGGATTTCCTGCAACCCTGGCTACGCGGCCCAAGAAGCCGTATTGCGCATGGGTGCCGGAATTTCTGGATGAGCGTCCCGGACACCCATTTGGGACCACTGATGAGGGTAATAACTGTGCTTGAAGCCTACCGCAAACACATCGAAGAGCGTGCCGCCCAGGGTATCGTGCCCCAGCCGCTTAACGCCGAACAAACCGCAGGCCTGGTCGAGCTGCTGAAGAATCCCCCTGCTGGCGAAGAAGCAGTCCTCGTCGACCTGATCACCAATCGCGTTCCACCAGGAGTGGACGAAGCCGCCTACGTCAAGGCCGGTTTCCTTTCCGCTATTGCCAAGGGCGAAGCCACTTCCCCGCTGATCGACAAGAAGCGCGCCGTTGAGCTGCTGGGCACCATGCAGGGCGGCTACAACATCGCCACCATGGTCGAGCTGCTGGACAACGCCGAACTGGCCCCTGTCGCCGCCGAACAGCTCAAGCACACCCTGCTGATGTTCGATGCGTTCCACGACGTCGCCGAAAAAGCCAAGGCGGGCAATGCCCACGCCAAGGGCGTGCTGGAATCCTGGGCTGCCGGCGAGTGGTTCACCAACAAGCCAGCCATCGCTGACAAGTACAGCCTGACCGTGTTCAAGGTCCCTGGCGAAACCAACACCGACGACCTGTCCCCTGCCCCGGACGCCTGGTCGCGCCCTGACATCCCGCTGCACGCCCTGGCCATGCTGAAAATGGCCCGTGACGGCATCGTGCCTGAGCAACAAGGCGCCATCGGCCCGCTCAAGCAGATCGAAGAAGTCAAAGCCAAAGGCTTCCCGGTTGCCTACGTCGGTGACGTGGTCGGTACCGGTTCTTCGCGTAAATCCGCGACCAACTCGGTGCTGTGGTTCTTCGGCGACGACATCCCGTACGTGCCGAACAAGCGCGCCGGTGGCTTCTGCTTCGGCTCGAAAATCGCGCCGATCTTCTACAACACCATGGAAGACGCCGGCGCCCTGCCGATCGAGTTCGACGTGTCGAACCTGAACATGGGCGACGTCATCGACGTGTACCCGCACGCTGGCAAGGTCTGCAAGCACGGCACCGAAGAGGTCATCACCACCTTCGAACTGAAGACCCCGGTGCTGCTCGACGAAGTCCGCGCTGGCGGCCGTATCCCACTGATCGTCGGCCGTGGCCTGACCGAGAAAGCCCGTGCCGAGCTGGGCCTGGGCCCAACCGACCTGTTCAAGCTGCCTGAAGCACCTGTCGACACCGGCAAGGGCTACACCCTGGCACAGAAGATGGTCGGCAAGGCGTGCGGCCTGCCAGAAGGCAAAGGCGTGCGTCCAGGCACCTACTGCGAACCGAAGATGACCACCGTCGGCTCCCAGGACACCACTGGCCCGATGACCCGTGACGAGCTCAAAGACCTGGCGTGCCTGGGCTTCTCCGCCGACCTGGTCATGCAGTCGTTCTGCCACACCGCGGCCTATCCGAAGCCGATCGACGTCACCACCCACCACACCCTGCCGGATTTCATCCGCACCCGTGGCGGCGTGTCCCTGCGTCCAGGCGACGGCATCATTCACAGCTGGCTGAACCGCATGCTGCTGCCGGACACCGTCGGTACCGGTGGTGACTCGCACACCCGCTTCCCGATCGGCATCTCGTTCCCGGCCGGTTCCGGCCTGGTCGCCTTCGCCGCTGCCACCGGCGTCATGCCGCTGGACATGCCGGAGTCGGTACTGGTGCGTTTCAAGGGCAAACTGCAACCGGGCATCACCCTGCGCGACCTGGTTCACGCCATCCCTTACTACGGCATCCAGAAAGGCCTGCTGACCGTCGAGAAGAAAGGCAAGATCAACGCCTTCTCCGGCCGCATCCTGGAAATCGAAGGCCTGGACGAACTGACCGTCGAGCAAGCGTTCGAACTGTCCGACGCCTCGGCTGAACGTTCGGCTGCCGGTTGCACCATCAAGCTGCCAGAAAAAGCCGTTGCCGAGTACCTGAAGTCGAACATCACCCTGCTGCGCTGGATGATCAGCGAAGGCTACGGCGATGCCCGCACCATGGAACGCCGCGCGCAAGCGATGGAAGCCTGGTTGGCCAACCCGCAACTGCTGGCTGCCGACAAGGACGCCGAATACGCCGAGATCATCGAGATCGACCTGGCCGACGTCAAAGAGCCTGTGCTCTGCGCCCCGAACGACCCGGACGACGCCCGTCTGCTCTCCTCCGTACAGGGCGAGAAGATCGACGAAGTGTTCATCGGTTCGTGCATGACCAACATCGGCCACTTCCGCGCTGCCGGTAAACTGCTGGACAAGGTCAAAGGCTCGATTCCGACCCGCCTGTGGCTGTCGCCGCCAACCAAGATGGACGCTCACCAGCTGACCGAAGAAGGCTACTACGGCATCTACGGCAAGGCTGGCGCGCGCATGGAAATGCCGGGCTGCTCGCTGTGCATGGGTAACCAGGCACGTGTTGCTGCGAACTCGACCGTTGTGTCGACTTCGACCCGTAACTTCCCGAACCGTCTGGGTGATGGCGCCAACGTCTACCTGGCCTCTGCCGAGCTGGCCGCTGTTGCCTCGATCCTGGGCAAGCTGCCAACCGTCGAAGAGTACATGGAGTACGCGAAGAACATCGACAGCATGGCTGCCGACGTTTACCGCTACCTGAGCTTCGACCAGATCGCCGAGTTCCGTGAAGCTGCTGCGAACGCCAAGATCCCGGTTGTTCAAGCCTGAGCTGACTTAGCGTAAAAAAACCCCGCCACTCGGCGGGGTTTTTTATCGCCCTTTGAAAAGCATCGCTGGCAAGCCAGCGATGAGGCCCTTCAGATCACAAACAGATCCACAAACCGATGCACCGCCGTCGCTTCAAGCGCCGCCTGATCCTTGCACAGGGCAAAAATCTCCCCGCTGCGCTGCCCGGTAAAACGCGTCGCCAGGTTGGCCTTGAACTTCTCTTCCAGCAGTGGAACCCCCTCGGCCCGGCGCCGGCGATGACCGATCGGATACTCCACCACCACCTGCTCGGTGCTCGAACCATCATTGAAAAACACCTGCACGGCATTGGCGATCGAGCGCTTGTCGGCCTCCAGGTACTCACGGGTAAACCGCGGCTCTTCGACGATCTCCATCTTCTCGCGCAAGCGGTCGATGATCGGGTGTGCGGCATGGAAATCAGCCTCGTACTGCTCGGCCACCAGGTTGCCGAAAATCAGCGGTACGGCGGTCATATACTGGATGCAGTGGTCGCGGTCGGCGGCATTGGCCAGGGTGCCGACCTTGGAGATGATGCGGATCGCCGACTCATGGGTGGTAATGACGATGCGCTCGATTTCATGCAGGCGATTGCGCACTTGCGGGTGCAAGGTCACCGCCGCTTCGCAGGCGGTCTGGGCATGGAATTCGGCCGGGAAGCTGATCTTGAACAGCACGTTTTCCATCACGTAGCTGGCGTACTTCTGACTCAGGCTGAAAGCGCGTTTGTCTTGCGTCTTGAGCGCCAGGTCCTTGTTGGTGTGGCTGAACAGCACATCGTAAAAACCCCACTGCGGCGCCGTCAGCACCCCCGGGATACCCATCTCGCCACGCAGGGCAATATCGGCCAGGCGCACGCCACGGCTGGAGGCATCGCCCGCCGCCCAGGACTTGCGCGAGCCGGCATTCGGCGCATGGCGGTAGGTGCGCAGGGCCTGGCCGTCGACGAAGGCGTGGGACAGTGCCGAAAGAAGCTGTTCGCGATTGGCGCCCATGAGCTTGGCGCACACGGCGGTCGAGGCAACCTTGACCAGCAGCACATGGTCCAGGCCAACGCGGTTGAAGGCGTTTTCCAGGGCAATCACACCCTGGATCTCGTGGGCCATGACCATCGCTTCAAGCACCACGCGCATGCTCAACGGCGCCTCGCCATTGGCCACGCGCTTTTGCGAAAGGTGGTCGGCCACCGCCAGGATGCCGCCGAGGTTGTCCGAGGGATGCCCCCACTCAGCGGCCAGCCAGGTGTCGTTGTAGTCGAGCCAACGGACGATACAACCGATGTCCCAGGCGGCCTTGACCGGGTCCAGCCGGTAGCGGGTACCCGGCACTCGCGCGCCGAACGGCACCACCGTGCCCTCCACCAGCGGCCCCAGGTGCTTGGTGCATTCCGGGAAGCGCAGGGCCAGCAGGCCGCAGCCCAGGGTGTCCATCAGGCAGTTGCGCGCCGTGTCCAGCGCCTCCTGCGACTCGACCTTGTAGCTGAGGACGTAATCGGCGATGTCCTGCAGCACCCGGTCGTAGTCGGGACGGTTGTTCAGATCAACGTTGGCACTCATTTCACATCTCTCTGTTGACGTAGGTAACAGGGAGCCAAGCGCCGCTACTGGCTAGAAGGCATCACCGGGTACCCGCACCCAGCCCTCCATCAGTACGCGAGCGCTACGGCTCATGATTGCTTTGGTGACAGTCCACTCACCGTTCACCTGCCGGGCCTCGGCGCCAACGCGCAGGGTGCCCGAGGGGTGACCGAAACGTACCGCTGTGCGCTCGCCACCACCGGCGGCGAGGTTGACCAGGGTGCCGGGCACTGCCGCGGCAGTACCGATGGCGACAGCGGCGGTGCCCATCATGGCGTGGTGCAACTTGCCCATCGACAGCGCACGCACCAATAGATCAACGTCGCCGGCGGCCACGGCTTTACCGCTGGATGACTGATAGGCCGTCGCTGGCGCGACGAAGGCGACTTTCGGCGTGTGCTGGCGCTTGGCGGCTTCGTCGATATGCTCGATCAAGCCCATGCGCACCGCGCCATAGGCCCGGATGGTTTCGAAACGGGCCAGGGCTTGCGAATCGCTGTTGATCGCGTCCTGCAACTCGGTACCGGTGTAGCCAAGGGCCTCGGCCTGGATGAAGATGGTCGGGATGCCGGCATTGATCAGCGTGGCCTTCAGGGTGCCGACACCGGGTACCACTAGGTCGTCGACCAGGTTGCCGGTGGGGAACATCGAGCCGCCCTCGCCGTCTTCGTCGGCGGCCGGGTCCATGAACTCAAGCCGCACTTCGGCGGCCGGGAAGGTCACGCCGTCCAGTTCGAAATCACCGGTTTCCTGAACTTCGCCATTGGTGATCGGTACATGGGCAATGATGGTCTTGCCGATATTGGCCTGCCAGATGCGCACCACGGCCACGCCGTTGAGCGGAATGCGGCTGCTGTCGACCAGGCCGGCGCTGATGGCGAACGAGCCGACCGCTGCCGAGAGGTTGCCGCAGTTGCCGCTCCAGTCGACGAACGCGGTGTCGATCGAGACCTGGCCGAACAGGTAGTCGACATCGTGCTCGGGCTTGATGCTGCGCGAGAGGATCACGGTTTTACTGGTGCTCGACGTCGCGCCGCCCATGCCGTCGATCTGCTTGCCGTAGGGGTCGGGACTGCCAATCACCCGCAGCAGCAGTGCATCACGGGCCGGGCCTGGGATCTGCGCGCTTTGCGGAAGGTCGTCGAGGCGAAAGAACACGCCCTTGCTGGTGCCGCCACGGATGTAGGTGGCGGGGATTTTGATTTGCGCTACGTGAGCCATGGGGGTCTTGTCCTGTAATTGTCATCGCCACCTGTAGGAGCGGGCTTGCCCCGCGATAGCGATCGTTCAGTCACATCGCATCGCGGGTCAAGCCCGCTCCTACAGGGCGTTCATCAAACCGCTACCGCCGATTCGAGGAAGTCCTGGGCAAAGCGCTGCAGCACCCCGCCCGCTTCGTAGATCGACACTTCTTCAGCGGTATCCAGGCGGCAGGTCACCGGCACCTCGACGCACTCGCCATTGGCCCGGGTGATGACCAGGGTCAGGGTCGCCCGCGGGGTGCGCTCGCCGAGCACGTCGAAGGTTTCGGTGCCGTCGATGCCCAGGGTCTTGCGGTTGACGCCCGGTTTGAACTCCAGCGGCAACACGCCCATGCCCACCAGGTTGGTGCGGTGGATACGCTCGAAGCCTTCGGCAACGATGGCCTCGACACCGGCCAGGCGCACGCCCTTGGCCGCCCAGTCGCGGGACGAGCCCTGGCCGTAGTCGGCACCGGCCACGATGATCAGCGGCTGCTTGCGCTCCATATAGGTTTCGATCGCTTCCCACATCCGCGTGACCTTGCCTTCCGGCTCGATGCGCGCCAGCGAACCCTGCTTGACCTTGCCGTTCTCTTGCACCATTTCGTTGAACAGTTTCGGGTTGGCAAAGGTTGCGCGCTGCGCGGTCAGGTGGTCGCCACGGTGGGTTGCGTAGGAGTTGAAGTCTTCCTCCGGCAGGCCCATTTTCGCCAGGTACTCGCCCGCGGCGCTGTCGAGCATGATGGCGTTGGACGGCGACAGGTGGTCGGTGGTGATGTTGTCCGGCAGCACCGCCAGCGGGCGCATGCCCGTGAGCGTGCGCTCGCCGGCCAGGGCGCCTTCCCAGTACGGTGGACGGCGGATGTAGGTGCTCATCTCGCGCCAGTCGTACAACGGGGTGACCTTCGGCCCGGTGTCTTCCTGCACAGCGAACATCGGGATATAGACCTGACGGAACTGCTCGGGCTTGACCGCCGCCTTGACCACCGCGTCGATCTCTTCGTCGCTTGGCCAGATGTCCTTGAGGCGGATTTCCTTGCCGTCGACCACACCGAGCACGTCCTTCTCGATGTCGAAGCGGATGGTGCCGGCAATCGCGTAGGCCACCACCAGCGGCGGCGACGCCAGGAACGCCTGCTTGGCGTACGGGTGGATGCGGCCGTCAAAGTTGCGGTTGCCCGAGAGCACCGCGGTGGCGTACAGGTCGCGGTCTATGATCTCTTGCTGGATGACCGGATCAAGCGCGCCGGACATGCCGTTGCAGGTGGTGCAGGCAAAGGCGACGATGCCAAAACCGAGCTGCTCCAGCTCATCGTCCAGGCCCGCCTCTTTCAGGTACAGGGCCACGGTTTTCGAGCCTGGCGCCAGCGAAGACTTGACCCATGGCTTGCGCGCCAGTCCCAGCTTGTTGGCGTTGCGCGCGAGCAATCCGGCGGCAATCACGTTGCGCGGGTTGCTGGTGTTGGTGCAACTGGTGATGGCGGCAATGATCACCGCGCCGTCAGGCATTTGCCCCGGCACTTCGTCCCACTGGCCGGCAATGCCCTTGCTCGCCAGGTCGCTGGTGGCGACCCGGGCGTGCGGGTTGGACGGCCCGGCCATGTTGCGCACGACGCTGGACAGGTCAAAGCGCAGCACCCGCTCGTACTCGGCGTTGGCCAGGCTATCGGACCACAGACCGGCGACCTTGGCGTAGGTTTCCACCAGCTTGACCTGCTCGTCTTCGCGGCCGGTGAGCTTGAGGTAGTCGATGGTCTGCTGGTCGATGGAGAACATTGCCGCAGTGGCGCCGTATTCCGGGGCCATGTTGGAGATGGTCGCGCGGTCGCCCAGGGTCAAGGCGCGGGCGCCCTCGCCGTAGAATTCCAGGTAGGCGCCAACGACCTTTTCCTTGCGCAGGAACTCGGTCAGGGCCAGGACCACGTCGGTTGCGGTGATGCCCGGTTGCGGCTTGCCCGAGAGCTCGACGCCGACGATTTCCGGCAGACGCATCCACGAGGCGCGGCCAAGCATGACGTTCTCGGCTTCAAGGCCGCCGACGCCGATGGCGATCACGCCCAGGGCATCGACGTGGGGGGTGTGGCTGTCGGTGCCGACGCAGGTATCGGGATAGGCCACGCCGCGCTCGGCATGGATCACCGGCGACATCTTCTCCAGGTTGATCTGGTGCATGATGCCGTTGCCCGGCTGGATCACGTCGACGTTCTTGAACGCCTTCTTGGTCCAGTTGATGAAGTGGAAACGGTCTTCGTTGCGGCGGTCTTCGATGGCGCGGTTCTTCTCGAACGCCTGCGGGTCGAAACCACCGCATTCCACGGCCAGGGAGTGGTCGACGATCAGTTGCACCGGCACCACCGGATTGACCTGGGCCGGGTCACCGCCGCCTTCGGCGATGGCGTCACGCAGGCCGGCGAGGTCCACCAGGGCGGTCTGACCGAGAATGTCGTGGCACACCACGCGGGCCGGGAACCAGGGAAAATCGAGGTCGCGCTTGCGCTCGATCAGCTGGCCCAGCGAGGCATTGAGGCTGGCCGGGTCGCAGCGGCGCACGAGGTTTTCCGCCAGGACGCGTGAGGTATAAGGAAGACGGTCATAGGCGCCGGGCTTGATCGCATCAACGGCCGCGCGGGCGTCGAAATAATCCAGGCCAGTGCCCGGCAGGTTCTTGCGAAATTCACTATTCATGGCACAGGGACTCAATCACGGTAGGGTCGGGAGGCAATCCGACTAGCCCCTTCTTGCTACTGTGGGAGCGGGAAGGGAGCGTAAGCCGTTTGCCCACCAGTCTCAGCGTTGCTCGATTGGCACGAACTTGCGCTGTTCGACGCCGGTGTACTCGGCGCTCGGGCGGATGATGCGGTTGTTGGCACGCTGCTCGAACACATGCGCCGCCCAGCCGGTCAGGCGCGAGCAGACGAAGATCGGGGTGAACAGCTTGGTCGGGATGCCCATGAAGTGGTACGCCGAGGCATGGTAGAAGTCGGCGTTGGGGAACAGCTTCTTTTGCTCCCACATGGTCTTGTCGATGGCTTCGGACACCGGGTACAGCACGCTGTCGCCCACTTCATCGGCCAGCTTCTTCGACCAGGCCTTGATCACCTCGTTACGCGGATCGGACTCTTTGTAGATGGCATGGCCAAAGCCCATGATCTTGTCCTTGCGCGCCAGCATCTGCAGCAACTCGGTGACCGCTTCCTGCGGGCTCTGGAAGCGCTCAATCAGCTCCATCGCCGCTTCGTTGGCACCGCCATGCAGCGGGCCGCGCAGCGAGCCGATGGCGGCGGTGACGCAGGAGTACAGGTCGGACAGGGTCGAGGCGCAGACCCGGGCAGTGAAGGTCGAAGCGTTGAATTCGTGCTCGGCGTAGAGGATCAGCGAGACGTTCATCACCTTGACGTGCAACTCGCTCGGCTTCTTGCCGTGCAGCAGGTGCAGGAAGTGACCGCCAATGGTGTCTTCATCGCTGGTGCAGTCGATGCGCACGCCATGGTGGGTGAAGCGATACCAGTAGCACATCACGGCCGGGAACAGCGCCAGCAGGCGGTCGGTCTTGTCGTGCTGCTGCTCGAAGGTCAGTTCCGGCTCCAGGGTGCCCAGCACCGAGCAACCTGTGCGCATCACGTCCATCGGGTGGGCGTCGGCGGGGATGCGCTCGAGCACTTCCTTGAGCGCCTGCGGCAGGTCACGCAGGGTTTTCAGCTTTTGCTGGTATTCGGCCAGCTCTGCCTTGCTCGGCAGCTCACCGTACAGCAGCAGGTAGGCGACTTCTTCAAACAGCGCGTGCTCGGCCAGGTCGCGCACGTCGTAACCACGATAGGTCAGGCCGGCTCCGGCCAGGCCCACGGTCGACAGTGCGGTTTGCCCGGCCACTTGACCACGCAGGCCGGCACCACTGAGTACTTTTGCTTCGGCCATTGTCTTTCTCCTTTCTTGAATTTGTTATGGAATCTCAGGCTGATCGCGGGGCAAGCCCGCTCCTACAGAGGACCTCAGCCCTTTTTCTGGGCGAACAGTGCATCGAGCTTCTGCTCGAACACGTGGTAGTTGATGGCGTCGTACAGCTCCATGCGAGTCTGCATGGTGTCGATGACGTTTTTCTGGGTGCCGTCGCGACGCAGCGCGGTGTAGACGTTTTCCGCGGCCTTGTTCATGGCGCGGAAAGCCGACAGCGGGTACAGCACCAGCGAGACATCGACCGACGCCAGCTCTTCGGTGGTGTACAGCGGCGTAGCGCCGAATTCGGTGATGTTGGCCAGGATCGGGGCTTTGACCCGGTCGGCGAAGGTCTTGTACATCGAAAGCTCGGTGATGGCTTCCGGGAAGACCATGTCGGCGCCGGCTTCTATGCAGGCGGCAGCGCGGTCCAGGGCCGCTTCCAGGCCTTCGACGGCCAGGGCGTCGGTACGCGCCATGATCACGAAGCTGTCGTCGGTACGGGCGTCAACGGCGGCCTTGATGCGGTCGACCATCTCCTGCTGGGAGACGATCTCCTTGTTCGGGCGGTGGCCGCAGCGCTTGGCGCCGACCTGGTCTTCGATATGGATGGCGGCAGCGCCGAACTTGATCATCGACTTGACCGTACGCGCAACGTTGAACGCCGAGGAGCCGAAACCGGTATCGACGTCCACCAGCAGCGGCAGGTCGCAGACATCGGTGATGCGCCGTACGTCGGTCAGCACGTCGTCCAGGCCGCTGATACCCAGGTCAGGCAGGCCCAGGGAGCCTGCGGCAACACCGCCACCGGACAGGTAGATGGCCTTGAAACCGGCACGCTGGGCCAGCAGCGCGTGGTTGGCATTGATCGCACCGACCACCTGCAACGGGTGTTCGGCGGCAACTGCATCGCGAAAGCGCTGGCCGGGACTGCTTTTCTGACTCATGACTCACCTCGTGGGCTGGAAGCGTCCAGATAGTGACGCTCGATGTTGCGTTTGGAGGCGCCGATGTGGCGGCGCATCAAGAGCTCGGCCAGTTCACCGTCACGGTCGGCAATGGCATCGAGAATCCGGTGGTGTTCGGCGAACGCCTGGCGTGGCCGGTTGGGCGTGGCCGAGAACTGGATGCGGTACATGCGCACCAGTTGATACAGCTCGCCGCAGAGCATCTGCACCAGGGTGCGGTTGCCGCTGCCCTGGATGATCCGGTAGTGAAAGTCGAAATCGCCTTCCTGCTGGTAGTAGCCGAGGCCGGCCTGGAAGGTGGCGTCGCGCTCATGGGTGTCGAGCACCCGGCGCAGCTCGTCGATCTCGGCTACGCTCATACGCTCGGCGGCCAGGCGGCAGGCCATGCCTTCGAGGGACTCGCGAATCTCGTACAGCTCGATCAGTTCGCCATGGCTGAGCGACACCACCCGCGCCCCGACATGGGGCACGCGCACCAGCAGGCGCTGGCCTTCCAGGCGGTGGATCGCCTCGCGCAGCGGCCCGCGGCTGATGCCGTAGGTGCGCGCCAGCTCAGGCTCGGAAATCTTGCTGCCGGGGGCGATCTCGCCTTTGACGATGGCCGCCTGGATACGCCGGAAGACGTTTTCCGAGAGGGTTTCGCTGTCGTCTGCCACTGCGCCGGGGGCTTGGGCTGTGTCCAGCATATTGTCGACACCTCATAAATCAATGAAGGCAAAACTAGCCAAATTGGCACGCATAGTCAAAGACAAAATGAACATTGTCGACAATCGTCTAAGAACGAACTTCAAGGCCCCCGCTGTTGTCTGAGTGCAGCCGCTGGCGCCAGCACACCAGCGTGATAGAATGCCGCGCCTCCCGACGGGGCACGAATAGTGTGTCTGTCATCTGTTTATGCAGGTGGCAGGTTAACGAGGAAGCTTGCGCAGTACTGCCAGTGGCCTTGACCCGAACATCGCACAGCACCGCGCCAGGATTTATGAGACTTACGCCCCTCCCACTGTTGTTCAGCCTCTGTCTGTTGCCGGCCCTTGGCCAGGCGGCGGAAAAGACCGTGTACGGCCTTAATGAATACGCCCGCCTGGCCGATATCGACCTGGAAGTGGCGGCCAAACTCGACACCGGGGCCAAGACCGCCTCGCTCAGTGCCCGCGACATCAAGCGCTTCAAGCGCAACGGTGAATCCTGGGTACGCTTCTACCTGGCAATTGACGCTGCCCATTCGCATCCGATAGAACGACCATTGGCCCGCGTCAGCAAGATCAAGCGACGCGCCGGTGATTACGACCCGGACGAAGGCAAGGCCTATACCGCCCGCCCGGTGATTGCCATGAACATCTGCATGGGTACGGCCCTGCGCAGCATCGAAGTGAACCTGACCGACCGCAGCGCGTTCCAGTATCCGCTGCTGATCGGTTCCGAGGCCCTCAAGCACTTCGACGCGCTGGTCGATCCAAGCCTTAAATACGCTGCCGGCAAACCCGCCTGCGCCACTGACGCTCACACCGCAGAGTAATCCTGATGCGCTCTCTTACCCTCCATCTGAAAGTCCTGATTACCGTCCTGGTGCTACTGGGCATCCTGGTCACGGCCTATCAGATCTTCTTTCTCGGCATTCCGGTGACCGAGGATGAAACCGATGACCTGTGGAACATCGACGCCAAGGTCGAGTTCGTCGCCAGCCCCAAGGATCCGGTCAAGGTGCAGATGTTCGTGCCGCCGCTGAGCCGCGACTATGTGAGCCTCAACGAGAGCTTCATCTCCAACAACTACGGCGTCAGCGTCAACCGCGTTGACGGTAACCGCAAGGTGACCTGGTCGGCGCGCCGCGCCAGCGGTAACCAGACCCTCTACTACCGTCTGGTGCTGACCAAGCGCTACAGCACCGAAAAGGCCAAGATCAAAGGCCCGACCTTCCGTGACAGCCTGGCGGTGGAAGGCCCCGAGAAGATCGCTGCCGAAGCCCTGATGGCACCTATTCGCCAGCACTCGGCCGACGTCGAAACCTTTGTCGGCGAGACCATCAAGCGGGTCAACAACCTCAACGACGACAACGTCAAGCTGCTGCTGGCCGGCGACACCTCGTCGCTGAACAAGGCCAAGGTCATCGACCTGCTGCTGTCGATTGCCCACGTACCGATCGAGAAAGTCCACACCATCCGCCTGGTTGCCGACCAACCGCAAACCCCGGAACTGTGGCTGCGCAGCTTCAACGGCACCGACTGGCTGTACTTCAACCCGGACACCGGTGAGCAAGGCCTGCCAGCCGACCGCCTGCTGTGGTGGACCGGTGATGACAACCTGATCACCGTCGACGGCGGCAAGAAAGCCAACGTCAGCTTCAGCCTCAACAACAGCGAAATGAACGCCATTCGCCTGGCCAAGCTGACCGACGAGAACACCGACGCGGACTTCCTCGAATACTCGCTGTACGGCCTGCCGCTGCAGACCCAGCAGACCTTCATGATCATGGTGATGATCCCGATCGGCGTGCTGGTGATCCTGGTACTGCGCAACCTGATCGGCATCCAGACCCTGGGTACCTTCACCCCGGTACTGATCGCCCTGGCCTTCCGCGAAACCCAACTGGGCTTCGGCATCATCCTGTTCACGGTGATTACCGCGCTCGGCTTGTCACTACGCTCCTACCTTGAACACCTGAAATTGCAGATGCTGCCGCGCCTGTCGGTGGTGCTGACCTTCGTCGTGGTGCTGATCGCCGCCATCAGCCTGTTCAGCCACAAGCTGGGCCTGGAACGCGGCCTGTCGGTAGCGCTGTTCCCGATGGTGATCCTGACCATGACCATCGAACGCCTGTCGATCACCTGGGAAGAGCGTGGCGGTGGCCATGCCATGAAAGTGGCGATCGGCACCCTGTTCGCAGCTTCCCTCGCACACCTGCTGATGAGCGTGCCGGAGCTGGTGTACTTCGTCTTCACCTTCCCGGCAGTGTTGCTGGTACTGGTCGGCTTCATGCTGGCGATGGGTCGCTACCGCGGCTACCGCCTGACGGAGCTGGTGCGTTTCAAGGCTTTCGTGAAGGCTGACGCCTGATGTTCGGTCTCTGGAAAACCTGGAAAGCCCTGGAGGCCCGGGGCATCATGGGTATCAACCGGCGCAATGCGGACTACGTCCTCAAGTACAACAAGCGCCACTTGTACCCGATCGTCGACGACAAGATCATCACCAAGGAGCGTGCGATCCAGGCCGGCATCCATGTGCCGGAAATGTACGGGATCATCTCCACCGAGAAAGAGATCGACAAGCTCGGGGAAATCATCGGCGGGCGTAGCGACTTCGTCGTCAAACCTGCCCAGGGTGCCGGCGGTGATGGCATCCTGGTGGTTGCCGATCGCTTCGAAGACCGTTACCGCACGGTCTCGGGCAAGATCATCAGCCACGAAGAAATCGAGCACCAGATCTCCAGTATCCTCACAGGCCTCTACTCCCTGGGCGGTCACCGCGACCGCGCGCTGATCGAGTACCGGGTCACCCCGGACCAGATCTTCAAGAGCATCAGCTACGAAGGCGTGCCGGACATCCGCATCATCGTGCTGATGGGCTACCCGGTCATGGCCATGCTGCGTTTGCCGACCCGCCAGTCCGGCGGCAAGGCTAACCTGCACCAGGGCGCCATCGGCGTCGGCGTCGACCTTGCCACCGGCGTGACCCTGCGCGGCACCTGGCTGAACAACATCATCAGCAAGCACCCGGACACCACCAACGCGGTGGACGGCGTGCAACTGCCGAACTGGGACGGCTTCATGAAGCTCGCTGCCGGCTGCTATGAGCTGTGCGGCCTGGGCTACATCGGTGTCGACATGGTGCTGGACCAGGACAAGGGCCCGTTGATCCTCGAGCTTAACGCCCGCCCTGGCCTGAACATCCAGATCGCCAACGACTGCGGCCTGACCCTGCGTACCCACGCGGTCGAGGCGCACCTGGAGCAACTGGCCAAAGACGGCCGCCAGGAAAGCGCCGAAGAGCGCGTGCGCTTCGCCCAGGAGCTGTTCGGCCACGTGCCGAGCTGAGTCAACATCCTGTTCGCGTCAGCCTGCCCGGCTGACGCGGGCTGGAGACTCAATGACGTAGTCAGCGCTAGGAGCATTTCCTACAGAGGACTACAATCGCCTCCCCGCATTCATAGCTGTTACTTGCATGCCGACCTGTACGCTCCACCCCCTGCCCTACCAGCCCGACCCTGCGGCCTACTTTGCACGTATCCGCAAGGCGCCAGGCGCCGTGCTGCTCGACAGCGCCAGACCGACCGCCGAGCGCGGTCGTTTTGACCTGCTCAGCGCCTGGCCGCTACAGACCTTGGCGCCCGCTGTGGATGAGAGCGGCAGTGCCTACCTGCAGCGCCTGCGCAGCAGCCTGGTGCAGCTAGGCCAGGCGCAGGTACCGGAGGGCATCGAGTTGCCGTTTGCCGGCGGCCTGATCGGCTATCTGAGTTACGACTTTGGCCGGCGTCTGGAGCAACTGCCGAGCATCGCCGTCGATGACCTGGGCCTGGCCGATGCCAGCCTTGGCCTGTATGCCTGGGCGCTGATCAGCGATCATCGCCTGCAACGCAGCCAGCTGCTGTTTCATCCGAGCCTGGCAGAAGCCGAGCGCCAGCGCCTGATCGCGCTGTTCGAGGCGCCGCCAGCTACCGACACCGCCCGCTTCGCCCTGCAAGCGCCAATGCGCGGCGATATCAGCGCACAACGCTACCAGCAGGCGTTCGATCGGGTGCAGCAGTACATCCATGCCGGCGACTGCTACCAGATCAACCTCACCCAGCGCTTTCGCGCACCCTGCCAGGGCGACCCCTGGCGCGCCTACCAGGCCCTGCGCCAGGCGTGCCCGACGCCATACTCGGGGTTCCAGTTGCTGGCCGATGGCAGCGCACTGCTGAGCTTCTCGCCGGAACGTTTCATCCAGGTCAGCAATGGCCAGGTGGAGACCCGGCCGATCAAGGGCACTCGTCCGCGCAGCAGTGATGCTGACGAAGATGCACGCAACGCCGCCGAACTGCTGGCCAGCAGCAAGGATCGCGCCGAGAACCTGATGATCGTCGACCTGCTGCGCAACGACCTCGGGCGTACCTGCGAAGTCGGCTCGGTGAAGGTCCCGGAGCTGTTCAGCCTGGAGAGCTACCCCAACGTCCATCACCTGGTCAGCAGCGTCACCGGGCGCCTGGCGGCCGGCAAGGACGCCCTGGACCTGATCGCCGACAGCTTCCCCGGCGGCTCGATCACCGGCGCACCGAAAATCCGCGCCATGCAGATCATCGACGAACTGGAACCCAGCCGCCGGGCGCTGTACTGCGGGTCACTGCTGTATGTGGATGTACGCGGCGAGATGGACAGCTCGATCGCCATCCGCAGCCTGCTGGTCAAGGACGGCCAGGTGTGCTGTTGGGGCGGTGGCGCGGTGGTGGCGGACTCGGACTGCCAGGCGGAGTACGACGAGTCGATCACCAAGGTCAAGGTGTTGCTCGAGACCTTGCAAAGCCTCTGAAAAGCATCGCGGGGCAAGTCGAGGCGTCGCACCGCGATGAGACCCTACAGGCTCAACGACCGCTTCGAAGCCTTGATGAACTCCTGCTTCAACGCCGTAAAATCATGCACCGCCGGGAACTGCGGAAACTCGCGAATCACGTTCTGCGGGGCATGGAACAGAATCCCGGCATCTGCCTCGCCAAGCATGGTGGTGTCGTTGTACGAATCGCCTGCGGCAATCACCCGGTAGTACAGGCTCTTGAAGGCCAGCACCGACTGGCGCTTGGGATCTTTCTGGCGCAGCTGGTAGCCGGTCACCCGGTCGTTTTCGTCGGTGATCAGGCGATGGCACAACAGCGTCGGGAAGCCCAGCTGGCGCATCAGCGGCTGGGAGAATTCGTAGAAGGTGTCGGAAAGGATCACCACCTGGAAGCGCTCGCGCAGCCAGTCGACGAACTCGATGGCGCCGTCCAGCGGCTTGAGCGTGGCGATCACCGCCTGGATATCGGAAAGCTTCAGGCCGTGCTCATCGAGGATGCGCAGGCGCTGTTTCATCAGCACGTCGTAATCAGGAATGTCACGGGTGGTGGCCCGCAGCGATTCGATTCCGGTTTTTTCCGCAAAGGCGATCCAGATTTCCGGGACCAATACGCCTTCCAGGTCGAGACAGGCAATTTCCACAGCACACTCCTCGAACAACGCCAAAAATGGGAAGCCGCACTCTACATGCGCGGCGTCTACCCCGGCAATTTTTGTTAAGATCAGGGTATTACGAGCGCCAAGCGCCATTCAATGACCGGAAGCCGCCTGATGAGCCAACCCTTCGACGTCGCCGCCCTGGCCGCGACCTACGCCAACAAGTCCCCGCAAGACATCCTCAAGCTGGCCTTCGAGCACTTTGGCGATGACCTGTGGATTTCCTTCAGCGGCGCCGAGGATGTGGTGCTGGTGGACATGGCCTGGAAGCTGAACAAGAACGTCAAGGTGTTCAGCCTCGACACCGGTCGCCTGCACCCGGAAACCTACCGGTTCATCGACCAGGTGCGCGAACAGTACAAGCTGCCGATCGAGATCCTCTCCCCCGACCACAGCAAGCTTGAGCCGCTGGTCAAAGAAAAAGGCCTGTTCAGCTTCTACAAGGACGGCCATGGCGAGTGCTGCGGCATCCGCAAGATCGAACCGCTGCGGCGCAAACTGAGCACGGTCAGCGCCTGGGCCACCGGCCAGCGCCGCGACCAGAGCCCGGGCACCCGCAGCCAGGTGGCCGCGCTGGAAATCGACAGCGCCTTCTCCACCCCCGAGCACACCCTGTACAAGTTCAACCCGCTGGCGCAGATGAGCAGCGAAGAAGTCTGGGGTTACATCCGCATGCTCGAGCTGCCGTACAACAGCCTGCACGAGCGCGGCTTCATCAGCATCGGCTGCGAACCCTGCACCCGCCCGGTACTGCCGAACCAGCACGAACGCGAAGGCCGCTGGTGGTGGGAGGAAGCCACTCAAAAGGAATGCGGGCTGCACGCCGGCAACCTGATCACCAAGGGCTGATTTCCTCGTACGCACAATAGCGCTCCAGGTGCTGCTCAAGATCGACGATGGCCTGGCGCAGCATTTCCACCAACTGGCTGACCCGGTGCGCCGGGGCACGCGAGGCGCAGGCGTGTTCGAGCTGGGCGCAGATCGCCAGCAGATCATGTGCGCGGATCATCCGCGCACCGCCCTTGAGGCGGTGCACCAGGTCGGCCAGGCCCACCAGGTCCTTGCCATCATGCAGGCGGTCGAGGCGGTGCAGATCCTGGCGATTACTGCTCAGCAGATCACCGAGCAACGACCTGACCCTGCCCTCGTCGCCTGCGGCCAGTACTCTCAGGCTGGAAATATCCACGCCCGGCGGGACCGGCGGCTGCTCGGGCTCAGCCACGGCAAGTGCAAGGCCAGGCGTCACCCCCAGGGCCAGCGCCAGATCATCAATGCTCAACGGTTTGAACAGGCAGGCATCCATCCCGGCAGCCTGGCAGCGGGCGCGCTCGGCAGCCTGAGCATTGGCAGTCACCGCCAGCACCCGACAGGCAGCGTTGCCTGTTCGCCGCTCATGCTCACGGATCGCCCTGGCCAACCGATAGCCATCGAATATCGGCATATTGCAGTCGGCGATGACTACATCGAAAGGCTCTTTCAGCCAGCAGCGCAAACCTTCGCCACCGTGTTCGCAGACGCGCACGCGATGGCCCAGGTAGCTGAGCTGGTGCATTAACAGGATGCGATTGGCAGGATAGTCATCCACCACCAGCACCCTCAACGCCTGCGCCCCGCCGCTGCCCTGCCGGCGCCTGCCCGGTGCATCGGCCGCCGTCGAAGAAGGCAGGCAGGCCAGGCTCACCTGCACCTCAACCCGTGTACCGACACCGACGCTGCTGTCCAGCAGCATGCGCCCGCCCATCAGTTCGCACAGCATCCGGCAGATGCTCAGCCCCAACCCGGCACCGTTGCGCCCAGCCTGGCGGTTATTGCTGGCTTGACTGTAGGGCATGCCCATGCGTGACAGGTCAGCCATGGGAATGCCTACACCGGTATCTTCCACCACCAGCGTAACCGCCACCCGCTGGGCCTTGCGCCGGGCGTCCAGGCGCACCCGCACCACGCCTTCGCGGGTAAACTTGATGGCATTGCTGATCAGATTGGAGAGGATCTGCTTGAAGCGCGGAGCATCGAGCAATACGTCGCAGTCCAGCGTGCCGGCAACCTCCAGGCACAGGCGCAAGCCCTTGCTCGCAGCCTGCTGGTCGAACATGCGTACCACCCCTTCCACCTGCGGGCGCAGCTGAGTGCGGCGAGGCTCGAGCACCAGGTGCCCGGATTCGATGCGAGTGACATCCAGCACATCGCCCAGCAGTTCGAGCAAACCGCGCGCCGAACTCGATGCCACCTCGATCGCCAGGCGATCCAGCACGCCCTGATCGGCCTTTTCCTGGGCCAACTCGAGCATGCCCAGCAGGGCATTCATCGGCGTACGGATCTCGTGGCTCATGGTTGCCAGAAACGTCGTCTTGGCCTGATTGGCCGCCTCTGCCTGCTCCTTGGCCGTTTGCAACTCGGCGTACATCTCGGTCAAGGCTCGCTCGGCCCGCTCACACTTGCGAATCGACTGGCGCAGGTAGTGAATCCACACCAGCGCCAAAGCCAGCAAACTGCCAACCACGGCGCATACCTGGGCAATCAGGCGCCCATTCTTGTGCCAGAAGCTGTCGACTATCGCCAACGCGGGATTTTGCACCACCACCGTGTGGGCATGAGCTTCGAAGGCTTGCAAGCCGCGAATCGCATCCGGCCAGATACCTTGCGGCAGCTCCTGGGCCGTAGCGCCCAGGGCCGGGCACAAGCAGGCCAGCAGCAACAGCACGTGCAGCAATCGCGAAGGCACAAAATCCGGCAACCTAAACGAGCAGATTGCGCTTGGCGACATCCGCCAGGTCCACCAGCGATTTGACCCTCAACTTCTCGATCAGTCGAGTCTTGTAGGTACTGATGGTTTTATTGCTCAGCAGCATCGCCTCACCAATGGCCTTGTTGCTCAAGCCACGCGCCAACTGCTGCAACACCAGCAGCTCGCGATTGGTCAGGCTGGCGATGCACTCGGCCTCGGTGGTGCGAACATCGATTTTGCTCACCGAGCTGAGCGCCACTTCAGGGAAATAGGTGTAGCCGGACATCACCGCATGCACCGCCTTGCTCAGCTCGCACAGGTCATCGGTTTTCGACACATAGCCGACCGCCCCCGCCTTCATGCAGCGCAAGGAAAAGTATTCCGCCTGCTGGGAGGTCAATATCAGAATCTTCACTGCCAGTTTCATGGCCTTTACCCGTGCGATGACCTCCAGGCCATCCAGCCCCGGAATGCTGATATCAAGGATCATCAGATCCGGGCTCAAGTCACGGGCCAGGCGCACGGCGTCAACGCCGTTATCGGTCTGGCCGACCACGGTGAAGCGCTCGCTGACCAGCAACAGGTTGACGCTGGAGCGAATGAACGGATGATCATCCACGATCAGGACACTACTCATGCTTTCCCTCATACCATGACGTTGACGGGCCCCGGTTTCACCCCTTGAAAGTAATTTCACGGCGCTGGTCGCCTTCTACCAGTTCAAAGCGGTACAAGCGCCCGGCCTTTTTCTCGAATGCTCGCGTGTTGCCCGGCAATACATGGTGCTTGGTGGCAGGAGCGCAATCCTGGTTGCCTGCTGCACAGTCATTGAAATGATCGAGAACGATGGTGGTGTTGCCCTGGTTGGGAATCAGAAAGCGCTCGGCCTCATGCACCACCTCGGTCTGGTAGCGGGCAGCCAACGGCCTTACGAACAGAATCGAGCCGTAGCCGGCGAGGATATTGACACCGACTTTGAGTGCGCTTTCATAACGCTCGGCTTCATCTTCGGTAACCGCAAAACCATCGTTGACCTCCGGCAGCACCGGGATAAAGCGCAGCCTGAAGTAGCGCTCGTTGTCACGCTCACCACGATAGAGCAGGCGCACCGCCTGCATGCCACTGGCGGGGATGATCAGCCGCGCCGGGCTCACCACCAGGCCACGCTCCAAGGCCTCGCGGCCATCCATCTCGACCTCACGCGTTCGGCCCTGCTCGTCGTAGACCAGCTCGACGACGCTGACCTTGACGAAGGCGGTGGTATCGCCGCTATTGCGCACGCGTTTGAGCAGCGTGCTCTTGTCGCTGTCGAGGTAGTCGTAGAGCGTACCGATGTTGAGTTCAGGACCGGCGAACGCGGTTGTGGCCATTAGCAACAGCAGAGGTACTACTGCCAGCATTCCCTTCATAACTTTAGCTCCCAGCAAACTGGCTAATTAATATCATTCTCAGGCACTCAACCGAGGCGAGCAACCCGCATGACCGTAGGAAACTTCCTTAACTGATAGCGAAATTTCCATTAGTACAGACTAGTAGTGGCCTACAGCGCAGCATCCAGCACCAGCGTCACATCCCCTTGAAAGGTCTCGCCCGGGTACATAAGCATCGAGGCGGTATCTGCCTGATTCACTTCGAACAGCAGGCGCGCCTGGCGGTCGAGCGTGGCCTCGACGGTTTCGATGGTGAGCGAGGCGGGAGCGCCAACCGGCAACACCAGGTTGTCCACCGGCGCACCCAGGTGCCTCATACTGGCCGGCAGGGTCAGGGCGACTTTCAGTGGAACCTGATGGCCGCCGCGACCGCGAATGCCACAGCGCCCACCGAGGTCGTATTCGCAACGGGTATGCACGCTGATCGCACCCGTGGTCCAGATTCGAAACGGCACCACCCGGTACAGCCGCTGGGGTGGGGAGCCCCGATTGATCCAGCCCGCCCAGCCACCGGGCGGTTCAAGCACCGCGCGCTCGGAACCGGCGGGAAACTCAATTTTCAAGGGGTGCTTGACGGTGAATTCGAAATTCAGGGTAAGCAAGTCGGTGCTGACGCTGGTCAGTCGGTTCCCCAGATCTAAGTCGGCGCCATTGCCGCCGACGCTCAATTGCAACTGGGCCCGGTAGAGGCCGTTCTTCAGCGTGATGGGCGAAGGCAATTGCAGTTCGAAAGCTAGGCCCTGAACAGTGCTGTCGACATTCACCACGGCCCCAGCACTGCCGCTGCGCGCGTTCATGTAGCAGCCGCCAAGCACCTGCGGATTCACTCGGCCGACATACTGAGTGGCGGTTCGATCTTCAATCAGCCCCACATTTTCGCAAGCGCCGCTGGTACCCCCTGCCACATGAACTGTAAGGCCCGGCACAATCCTCAAGCCGAAATGCGTGGGCCGGAACTGGGCAGAGAAAGATTCTCCATGCTCATTGACCAGATTCAGGGTCCTGGTCGACGGCAGCCGAAAGAAATAGGTGTCGCGCGGATTCGGTGCCCGGTGAATAAACGCCGTAGAGAAGCTCAGCGGCAAATTGACCGTGTATCGATACTCACTGGCGGCACAAACCACTAACCCCGAACAGAAAGCTGCCTGCGGTGTAGTGTTGACGAAGCCACTGGGAGGCCTGCCTGAATGGCTGGGTATGTATTCGGCCGTAATGTCCACCACGCTGGCCTGGGCAACGCCGGTGAACGGCCCCAAGTGCAGCGCCGCCAATAATGTGATGAGTGCGCCAAGGGCTGCACACCGAGGTTTTTCCAGCCAATGCATCACGCATCCTCCTTCATTTGCTTCAACTCGGCTTGAGCCACGTTGGCCCCAGTGCAGGTCAGGTCACCCACCAGCAGAACGTCGTTCTCGCGGGTGTGTTTGTCCTGGTCGAAACTGACCAGGCACAAGGCATCACCGCCGCGACGGATTTCCAGGGTCGGCGTCGACTCGCTCATCTCGATGGCAAAGAAGCCGTCCGCTTCGCTGACGCTGCGGCTGGCGTGGTTGATGACCAGCGCACCGCGAAGCGGCTGGCCCTTGCCGTCGACCAGGCGGCCGATCACCGTGAGGGTCTGCATCACGCGAATCTGGTGATAATCGACGCCGCCACGGTTGAGGTGATATTCGACCGTCGCTGGCTGAATGACTGCCGCATGGGCTTCTTTGCCTTCGAAATCGAAGTGCACCTGGCCGGCCTTGTAGGCGCTGACCGGAATCACATTGCGCCCCGGGCGCAGCACGGCGCTGTGGCCATGGTGGTCATCGGCACGCATGCGCACACCTTGCAGGTCCGAGTCCACATCGACGATCAAACCGGCTTCATGGGGCAGGTACTGGCCGGACATCGCCACTTTGCCAGCACCGATGGCCACCACGCTGTCCAGGTTCAGGCCGGCGGTCAGCTCACCGTTATAGGAAGAGTTTTGCGCATAGGCGTCGCCGTGCAGCAGCGGGCTTTCGAACAAGGCACTGCCACCAAAACCTGCGCCGTAGCGGTCCAGCGAAACACTGCCGGCCACGCTCTGCAAAGCGCCATAGTCGATATCCTGCTGGTAGGTCAGCGAGGCATTCTGGTCACGCCCGCCGTCGCGCGACGTGCGGCTGCCAAGGGTCGCCGAAACCCTGCGCCCCGGCCCGCCGAGGCTCATGCTCATGCTCAAGGTCACACCGCGATTGCGCGCTTCTGCGGAGCTGCTGGTACCGGGCCGGTCAAACAGCGACAGACGCCAGTTGGTGTCGGAGTTCAGCAGCTTGCCGAAGTATCCCCAGCCGACATCGAAGCCCATGCCATCAGCCCCTGTACCGCTGCTGTGGGATACCCGCAATGTCGCGGTGCTGTGTCGATCGACCCGATGGCTCAGCGACAGCGCGCTCTGGCGCACCTCGCGAACGCGAAAGTCCCGATAGGCGGCGGGCTGATCGTCTTCGAAGCGGCGGCTGTCCAGCCATGAGCGGCTCTGACTGAACACCAGCGAACCTGACGCATAGCTGTAGATGCCTTGCAGGTCATAACCGTTGCCCTGGTCTTCAGTGTGAAAAATACTGCCATACACCTTGAGCGGATCGAGCACATCCCAGTCCAGCGAACCACCGTACTGCATGAGTTCGTCGATGCGTTGGGCAGAGAGCCCGAGCACCGCCCGCGGGTGCACCAGATAGTTGGTGAACAGGCCAGCGGCCAGGCTGTTGTCATGGTCCTTGTCCCAATTGCTCCACAGGCTGCTCTGCTGACCAAGATAAACGTTGTAGCGCCAGGGTGACTCGGCGTTGTTCCAGTTGCTGGGCTTGTAGATGAAGGCTTCGCTGCGGGAAGTTTCCTGATTGTCTTCAATCAGGCGCACTTCCACTTCATAGATACCCCCTGGCAGCACCCGAGTATCCAGAGCCTGCAGGCCGGCCTGTACCGCCTGGCTGTTGATCAGCACGCCATCGCGGTAGATTTCGGCGATGCCCGAACGGTTCGGGGTGACATAGATGGGCGTGGCACTGGCCTGGCCATTGTTGACCGCCAGGCTGTCGCTGCTGCCCAGCATCAGGCCGCGCGTGGTATCAGGCAGGTTGCCGAGCAAGCGCGGCTGACGGGTCAGGCCCTGGGCGCCCGGGGTGAAATAGCCCAGGCGAAAGAAATGCTGGTCGTGCAAACGCTCGGCATAGAGCTGGTCCACACGATGCCGGGTGTGCTCGTCATAGTCGCTGTTGCGGTCGAACTGCGCCTCGCCCACTGTAGTCCAGTTGCCGAAGCTGCCCTGCCCCTGCACGGCGTAACGACCAGTGGTTTCCAGATCACCCCCCACCAGGTTCAACTGATTGCGCAGCAGCAAGCCATGACTGCCACGTTCGGGCAACTGATGATAAAGCGCCGGCTGATCGCTGCGTTCGGCTGACGTAGTGAGGATCGAGAGCTGAGAGTTCACCAGACTGTAGTGCAACGCTACCAGCCCCAGCGGGCAACTGGACAGGCAGTTGCCCAGCGACCTTGGTTCCTTGAGCTGTTCGCGCCAACGTGAGCGCTCGGTCTCGCCGGCCTGGCTCTCGAAGGTGTCGGTGAAGTCGAGCAGTTGCACCTGCTCATCGCGCGACAGCACCACCAAGGCATCGCCCAGGTAGCGCCCGTCGAGGTCAACCCGAACGGCCAGAGGCACATCAAAGAAGTGCTCGCCAAATTCTTGCGGCAAGCCTTGGGCCTGGCTCAGAACCCCCAAGGGTCCGGCTCGGCCCTGAGCATCGGCCCAGACGCAGGCGGTACCTGAGAGCGCGAGGCACCCCAGGACCAGTCGAATGGATGCAGCGAGAGACAAGTAATTGGCCATGTCCATTTTTCACAGGCAATACTCACCCCGCACTCGTTCGAACGAATGAGCAGCGGGGTGAATAGAAGGGGACGGAAAATCGCCAGGCTGGCGACTTACGGCGAAACGGTCTCGAACAGCATGTTGACGATGCCCTGATAGTTGCCGGGTGCGTAGCCACTTGGGCCGGCTGCCTGGGCGGCAACGTCGAAGCCGACCAGGGTGCCGGCCGCGGCGGCTGCCGCCGGGACGACCGGAACCGAAGTGGTGGTCAGGCCGGTGCCGTTGACGGCAACGTCCAGGCCGATGCTGTTGGCGCCACTGCTGATCACTGCCGGGCTGAGCAGACGGGCAGAAATTGCCCCGGTGGTGCTTTTCACCTGCAATTGCTTGCGAATCGGTTCAAGCGACTCGCGCAGCGGGTTCCAGGCCATGCTCTGGGGTTCGTTCATCCAGTTGCCGCCCACCGGCTCGACATAGAAGTTCTCAGTGGGAATGGTCGCCACAACAGTAACCTGCTTTTCGAGCGGGTCGGATGCAAACACATTGCCAACAGCCAGCAGAGCAAGAGGCAGGGCCAGAAAAGTGCGTTTCATAAAATTATCTCCTCGAATAGACCTGTGAAGTCGTCACAGATGACATGCCAACGGCCGGTACGTCCGCCGGCGGGTGCCACACCGCACTGGGCAGTTGGCGAGGAGGATTATTCGGTAGATGTCTGACGCAAAAAGCCGGACCACTCCCAGGTAAATTGGGAAATTTCCTAAAGAGGATCAATGTTCTATCGCACAAAAAAAAAGGTTCTTCACGGAATCCCGGGGGCTATGATTCTTGGGTTGGGTTGCGGGCTTATCCATTCGGTGTGGCGCCGCTGTTGGCCCCTTCCGCCCTTACGGCGGGTCCCTTTTGTTCTTGGCAAAAGGAACCATTGCTACCTTTTCCCAAGAGAAAAGTAGGCCGCCGTAAAGGCGGAAGGGGCCAACAGCAGCCCCACACTGAATGGATAAACTCGCAGCCTCAACATCCCAACCCTGGATTCCGTGAAGAGCCAAAAAAGCCCTTGACAGGCCGTTGCTGAACGAGGGCAAGCAGGCGCGATTTAGTGCACCGGCAGCTCGACACCTTCGAACAGCTCTTCGAGCTCTTGCTTGTTGTGGCAGGCGATAGCCTTGGCCATCACTTCGCGGGTCAGGTGCGGGGCGAACTTCTCGATGAAGTCGCACATAAAGCCACGCAGGAAGGTGCCACGGCGAAAACCAATCTTGGTCACGCTGGACTCGAACAGTTCGCTGGCATCGAGCACCACCAGGTCATTGTCGAGCTTGGTGTCGACCGCCATCTTGGCGACGATGCCAACGCCCAGGCCCAGGCGCACGTAGGTCTTGATCACGTCGGCGTCGGCAGCGGTGAACACTACTTTCGGGGTCAGGCCGCGATGACTGAAGGCCTCGTCGAGCTTGGAACGGCCGGTAAAACCGAACACGTAGGTGACGATCGGGTATTCGGCCAGGGCTTCGAGGGTGAGCTTTGGCAGCTTGGTCAGCGGGTGGCCTTGGGGCACCACTACACAGCGATTCCAGCGGTAGCACGGCATCATCACCAGGTCGCCGAACAGCTCCAGGGCTTCGGTGGCGATGGCGAAATCGACGGTGCCGTCAGCGGCCATTTCGGCGATCTGCATCGGCGAGCCCTGATGCATGTGCAGGGCCACTTCCGGGTACTGCTTGATAAAGCTGCTGATCACCGGTGGCAGGGCATACCGCGCCTGGGTGTGGGTGGTGGCGATCGACAGGGTGCCCTTCTTCTCGTTGGAGAATTCCTGGGCGATCTGCTTGATGCTTTCGACCTTGCGCAAGATCTCGCCGGCGGTGGTGATGATGCGCTCACCGGCCGGGGTCACACGGGTCAGGTGCTTGCCGCTGCGGGCGAACACTTCAACGCCCAGTTCGTCTTCGAGCAGGCGGATCTGCTTACTGATGCCCGGCTGGGACGTGTACAGGCTCTGCGCTGTCGCGGAGACGTTGAGGTCGTGGTGCGCCACTTCCCAGATGTAGCGCAATTGTTGAAGCTTCATAGGTATCCCTCAAATCAGCTGGGCGTCACCGGCAGCAGCGACGATTTATAACTATATTAGTGGTTTGAAGAATAAATCTAGAACTATTTTAGCAGTCTTTCAGGAACCTACCTACGTCGCGCAGCTATGACTTCCTACGCCCCAGGTGTTGCGCGAGCGGCACCATGTATACCGGCACTGGCGACAGCTGCAGCAAGCGCACGGCGGTGCGTCCGATCGGGATATCGACGCCAGCGCCCTGGCTGTGGCTGCCGAAGATCAGCAGGTCGACACTCAGGCGCTGGGCCTGCTCCAGAATCACTTGCGCCGGATCGCCCTGGCGCACACGCACGGCCTTGATCAGGGCCAGGTCGGCCTCCTCGCCTAATTCGTCACGAAAGTTTTCCAGCACCCGTTGTTCGATATTGGCCATCACCGTGGTGACGCCTTCGCTGTGCAGTTCATCGAGGGTCTGCTCGTCCAGGTAGCTTTGCAGCAGCGACTCGGCAAACTGGCCCATGGGCTCGACCGCATGAATGACGTAGAGCTCTGCGTTGAAGGTCCGCGCCAGCGCCAGCGCGTGTTGCATGACAAAAGGCGCGTAAACACCGAGGTCAGTGGCATACAGCATGGAATGGATCATTCGACCTCCTCGACTGCCATGACGGCAGAGCAAGCTTCAGCTTAGCAGCGCCAAGATCAGCCGCAGGGCCGTCCGGCGCAGAGGTTTGCCGGTCAGCCCAGGGTCGGTTCGTTGCTGATGCCATGGGGCACATGGCCAGTGGCGACGACGCTGCGGGCCCGTTCGCAATGGCCGGCCTGGTCGTCGAAAAACACATCGGCGGCAAAGGCTTCAAGGAACGCCGATTTGTCCAGGCCGCCGAGAAACAGCGACTCGTCCAGGCGAATATCCCACTCGCGCAAGGTGCGAATCACCCGCTCGTGGGCCGGTGCCGAACGGGCGGTGACCAGCGCTGTGCGGATCGGACAGGCACCTTCCGGGAACTCCTTCTGCAACAGGTTGAGCGCCGCCAGAAATGGTTTGAACGGCCCGCCGCGCAAGGGCTCACGGGCCGACTGGCGCTCGCTGGCCTGAAAGGCTTCGAGACCGCCAAGCTGGTAGACCCGCTCGGACTCATCGGAAAACAGCACCGCATCGCCATCAAAGGCAATGCGCAATTCATCACTGGCGGCACGCCGGGCGCCACCGGAGAGAATGGTGGCTGCGGCAAAGCCAGCCTCCAGGGCCCTGCGTACATCATCGGCATCGGTGGACAGGAACAGGTGGCAGCCAAACGCCGCCAAATATGGATAAGGACTGCGACCACCAACGAAGGCTGCGCGGTAGATGCCCAGGCCGTGATGCTCGATCGAATTGAATACCCGCAAGCCCGTGTCGGCGCTGTTGCGCGACACCAGCACCACCTCGACCCGCGCCTGGCCCAGATTGGCATTCAAGCCCAGGAGTTTTTGCACCAGAGGGAAGGCATCGCCGGGTTCGAGCACTTCGTCTTCGTGTTCGATCTGGTACTGGCGGTAGGCTTCAACGCCCTCGGCCAGATACAGGCGGTGGCTCTCGCTGAGGTCGAACAGCGCCCGGGAAGAGATGGCGACGACCAGTTTGTCGCCGAGGCTTTTGCTCATGTGCTGTTCCTCCTACATACCCTGTGGTAGCCGGCTTGCCAGCGATGGGCTGCGCAGCAGCCCCGGCGATTGTCAGTCCGGCAGATTATGCCGATCAATAAACGCCAGCGCCTGATACAGCGCCTGCATCTTGGGCAACTCACAGCCCGCCGCCCTCGCCTGCGCCAACGGCTCGGCATAGATCGCCGCCAGCTCCAGTGGCCGCTGCTGGGTAAAATCGTGGTACATGCTCGGCCAGTAGTCGGGCATCTTTTCCGTCACCGCAAACAGGTGCTCGGCATAGCCTTGCGGCAGTTCATGAGCGCAGGCCCGCGCGCCCTGCACCACCTCGGCCATCAGCGCCTGAATCAAGGCGCGGCTGTCGGCATCGGCCATCAGTGGCGTGGTGCTGGCCTTGAGCAGCACTGACAAACCATTGTAGGGCACATTCCACACCAGCTTCTGCCAGCGCGCCTGGGCCAGGTTGGTCATGGCCTGGGAGTCGATGCCGGCACCATGGAACAGCGCTGCCCCGGCCTCGACAATCTGTAGACGGCTGTCTTCATCCAGCGCCGGGCCACTGTGATAGCCCAGGTTCACCGCACCCAGCGACTGATGACGGATCACCCCCGGCGCTTCGCGGTTGACGCAGATAAAGCACAAGCCGCCGAGCAGGTGCAGGTTGGCCGGCAGCAATGGCCGCAACTGCTCTTCGACCCCCAGGCCGTTCTGCAGCAGCACCACCTTGGCATCCGGCGCCGCCGCTTTGACGATCAATGGCGCAAGCTCGGCGTTGCTGGTGGTCTTGGCACCGACCAGCAGCCAGTCGCAGGGCGGCATGTCGGCGGCGTCGGCATAGGCCGAAACCCGCATCTGCACCGTGCCATGCACGGCGCTGTCGAGGCGCAAGCCGTTGTGCTGAACGACGTCGAACTCGCTGCGCAAGAGAAAGTGCACGTCGAACCCGGCACGCGCCAGCATCAGGCCATAAAAGCCACCAATGGCGCCGGTTCCGATCACGCCGATACGCGGGTTGCTCGTGTTCATCCTGCTCTCCTCAAGCGTTCATTTTTTGTCCAATTTTTTTACACGCAAATCAACCGCTTTACCAACCTTCACTATACTGAAGCGAACAAGGTCAAAAAAACGACACGGAGTCGAGCATGCGTGGCTTCCTGCTGCACCCGGACGATGTACCGGTGGAGCTGACCCTGCGTCAGTCGCCCAAACTGTTCCGCCAACGGCTGCACACTATCAGCCTGGGCGGAATCGCCTGCAACCACCCTCGAGCCTACCGCCGCGGCATGGCGGTGGAAATGATCATCCCCTCCCTCGGCGCCGAAGCGCGTTATCCCGGTTACGTAGCCTGGTGCCAGAAGCACCAGGACGGCTATCGGGTGGGCATTGCCTTCATTGACGAGCAGGCGTTGTTTGGCGCACGCATGAGCGAACAGGTGTGCCAGATCCAGCACTTCTGCCAGGCACAGGCCCAGAGCGAAAACGCCGATGCCGACCTCGAAGCCCTCGCCCAGCAGTGGGTCAGCCTGCACGCCGGCGAGTTCTCTGAGGCCAGCCTTGAGGCAAGCCATACCCGGGAAATCCTCCTTCAGGGGTAAAAACCCCGTGCCCGTGGGCTTTTCCTTGCAGGAAAGCCACCCTTGCCCATTGTCGAGCCACGGTGTAACGCGCTAAGGTTCGGCTCCCCGCTGCGTACAATTTTCGCTGCTCCGCCGCACGGGGATCGCTGGCGGCCGGCACCCGTGACCTGACGAGTAACACGATGGCTGATTTACCGATCGATGACCTAAACGTTGCCTCCAACGAGACCTTGATCACCCCCGATCAGCTCAAGAAGGAAATCCCCCTCAGCGCTACCGCCCTGCAGACCGTGACTGCCGGTCGCGAAGTGGTGCGCAATATCCTCGACGGCAAGGACCACCGCCTGTTCGTGGTGATCGGCCCCTGCTCGATCCACGACATCAAGGCTGCCCACGAATATGCCGAGCGCCTGAAGGTGCTGGCGGCAGAAGTGTCCGACACCCTGTACCTGGTCATGCGCGTGTATTTCGAGAAGCCACGGACTACCGTCGGCTGGAAAGGCCTGATCAACGACCCGTACCTGGACGACTCGTTCAAGATCCAGGACGGCCTGCACATCGGTCGCCAGCTGCTCCTGGACCTGGCGGAAATGGGCCTGCCTACCGCTACCGAAGCCCTCGACCCGATCTCCCCGCAGTACCTGCAGGACCTGATCAGCTGGTCGGCGATCGGTGCGCGCACCACCGAATCCCAGACCCACCGCGAAATGGCCTCGGGCCTGTCCTCGGCGGTCGGCTTCAAGAACGGCACCGACGGCGGCCTGACCGTCGCCATCAACGCCCTGCAGTCGGTTTCCAGCCCGCACCGCTTCCTTGGCATCAACCAGGAAGGTGGCGTGTCCATCGTCACCACCAAGGGCAACGCCTACGGCCACGTGGTGCTGCGTGGCGGCAACGGCAAGCCCAACTATGACTCGGTCAGCGTCGCCCTGTGCGAACAGGCCCTGGCCAAGGCCAAGATCAAACCGAACATCATGGTCGACTGCAGCCACGCCAACTCCAACAAAGACCCGGCCCTGCAGCCGCTGGTAATGGAGAACGTCGCCAACCAGATCCTCGAAGGCAACCAGTCGATCATCGGCCTGATGGTCGAGAGCCACCTGAACTGGGGCTGCCAGGCGATCCCGAAAGACCTCAACGACCTGCAGTACGGCGTGTCCATCACCGACGCCTGCATCGACTGGGAGTCCACCGAGAAGACCCTGCGCAGCATGCACGCCAAGCTCAAGGACGTACTGCCCAAACGCCAGCGCGGCTGACAGGCAGATACAAAAACGCCGGGCAATTGCCCGGCGTTTTTGTGGGTGCATTGAACAGCAGCACGGATGGCTGCCCTTCGTGTTCTTCAGGCCTTGTTGGTGGCGTGCTTTTGCTGACGCTCCATGTAACGCTCGACATAAGAGCACGACGGGATCACGGTATAGCCCATGTCTGCGGCGTACTGGAGCGCCTGTTCGGTGAGTGCCGCAGCGATACCCCGGCCACGCAGCGCGTTCGGCACGAACGTGCGGTAGATATCCAGGGTCTGCTTACCCAGGTCCATGTAAGTCAGGTAAGCACGATGACCGTCCACATTGGTCTCGAACTGATGACCAGCCTGGTCATGGTGGATGGACAACGCCTCGCTCATCACTACTCCTCGCGGGTCTTGTGCTATGACCCTACCTTACCGATGTTTATCCGGCGAAGGAACCTCTACGCCACCCCGTGCCCCATTGGACAGCGAGAAGAGCATGGCTGTTCTCTGGCAAATGAGCACGTACAAATAGTAGGCGCCCCCTACCCAGATGCTCAAGGTGGCTGGTCGCAAATTTCTTCCACTTGTGCAAGCGCAGACGCAGCGAGCATCGGCCTGAACAGTTGCCGGATGTTGTAGTGCTATGACGAAGGATGACACTTTAAGTCACTTTTAGTTCAACAAAATACACACTTGCTACACTTGTTAGCACCCGCGCATGCGGCGCCTTCACAGTTTTTCTACATAAGGCTGTGGCGGACCCCGGACAGGCGCATTTTTTTGCAGTTCTTGCGCTCTGTCAGTTTACTTACTACAAGTAATGGGTACTATGTACGCCGGCCAGTTTCTCTTTCTTGAGAGATGGCTATTTAATAGAAAGTCCTTGAAGGGGAACACGATGAACAACGTTCTGAAATTTTCTGCTCTGGCTCTGGCCGCAGTCCTGGCTACCGGTTGCAGCAGCGTATCCAAAGAAACCGAAGCTCGTCTGACCGCTACCGAAGACGCAGCTGCTCGTGCACAAGCTCGTGCCGATGAAGCCTATCGCAAAGCTGACGACGCTCTGGCTGCTGCTCAAAAAGCACAACAGACCGCCGACGAAGCTAACGAGCGCGCTCTGCGTATGCTGGACAAAGCCAGCCGCAAGTAATAGTCCTTCGGGATTGTTATTGGAAGCCGACCCACTTGTGGGTCGGCTTTTTTGTTGCCGCCAATAAAGTGCATCGCCAGAAACGACGAGGCCTGCACGATGGCAGGCCTCGGGTATAGCAGCAATGGCTTACTGCATGTCGTAAGGCACGCTGGAAACCATCGGTGCCTGGCCACCCGCACCATTGGGCACGGCGATTTCTACCGGCATGCCGTCTTCGGTGGCGACCACGTCACGGACCATGTCCCAGTTCATGCGCAAGTTATTGGCCAGGTCTTCACGCTTGAGCAAGGCATTGATGACCGCAGTGTGCTTGTCGACCACCGACGGGTCGCCCTTGTCGTCCAGCGGCGTGTGCGCCTCGAGGTAGACCTTGCCGGCACTGATACCGAACTTGTACGGCTCGTTGATGATACGGACCGGTACACCGACCGGTGCCATCTTGGCCAGTTCCAGCACGTTATTGTTGAACATGCGGAAGCAGCCGTGGCTGGTGCGCATGCCGATGCCGAACTTCTTGTTCGAACCGTGGATCAGGTAGCCCGGCACGCCCAGGGTGAACTTGAACGGCCCCAGCGGGTTGTCCGGGCCTGCCGGCACCACGGTTGGCAGGATGTCGCCGTCTTCGGCGTGTTCCTTGCGGATCGAGGCTGGCGGTGTCCAGGTCGGGTTCGGCGTCTTGGCCGTGACCCTGGTATTGGCAATCGGCGAGCCCCAGCCTTCACGGCCAATGCCCAGCGGGTAGGTGTGCACTACGTTCTGCCCTTTCGGGTAGTAGTACATGCGGTACTCGGCCAGGTTGATGACGATGCCTTCGCGCGGGCCCGGCGGCAGGATGAAGCGGGTCGGCAGGATGATCTCGGTGCCGGCGCCCGGCAGCCATGGGTCGACGCCCGGGTTGGCGGCGATCATTTCCAGGTAGCCAAGGTCGTTGGCGGTGCCGATGTCGGCAAAGGTGTCTTCGTACTTGGCCTTGATCACCTGGACCTGGCCGATGACGTCTTCACCGGGAGGCGGCAGGGGGAACTCCAGCGCAGCAGCGGGACCTGCCGCCAGCAGGGCGGCCAGGGACAGGCAACGGGTGACGGCGGGAAAGCGCGGCAACATCCGGGAAATCCTTCGCTAATTCAATTGAGTCAAGCAATCGATTGTACACCGCCCCCTGCATAATCGGGAGATGTCCCGGGCGCAGTTGGCCGTACAGGGGATGAAAGGTTATATCAGCGCGTTACAGCTGGGGCCATACCGGCCGCGTGCCCCGGCGCTGGGCATCGAGAATCGCCCTGCACAGCGAGCACAGGCGGCGGTCACGGTAGATGCTGCGTTCGGCCTGCGACCAGCGCGGTTGCGCCGGCAGCAGCGTGCCGCACAGGGTACGGTCGGCCGAGCCGCCAAGCTCGAGCTGGCGGGCTACCAGATGGACGCGGATCTCCTGGCAGGCGAACAGGTCAAGCTGTTCGTCAGGCTCGATCAATTGATAGGCATACAGGGACCAGGCGGGACGCGGCATCGGGGGCTCCAAATCGGGGGCGCAACATTAGCCGAAAGCCGGTCACTATAAAAGCGTCAAAGCAGCGGTTTTAGTTGCGGCCAGGCATTTTCCAGCAACCTGGCCTGGGCGCCCTGCCCCGGATGAATGCCATCGGCCTGCATCAGCTCGGGCACACCGCCCACCCCTTCGAGGAAAAACGGCACCAGCGGCACCTGTTTTTCCGACGCCAGGTTTTCATACACCTTGGCGAAGGCCTCGGTATAACGCTTGCCATAGTTGGGTGGCAGGCGCATGCCCAGCAGCAATACCTTGGCACCGGCGTTGCGCGAGCTGTCGATCATCGAGGCAAGATTTTGTTGCAATTGCGTTGGCAACTGCCCGCGCAGGCCATCGTTGCCACCCAATTCCAGCACCACCAGCTCCGGCTTGTGCTCTGCAAGCAGCGCCGGCAGCCGCGCCTGGCCTCCGGCACTGGTGTCGCCGCTGATCGAGGCGTTGATCACTTTAGCGTCGAAACCCTCGGTCTTCAGGCGTTGCTCCAGCAAGGCAACCCAGCCCTGGCGGGTATCCAGGCCGAAAGCGGCACTGATACTATCGCCGACAATCAGCACGGTCCCCGCTGCTGCGCCCTGGGCCATGCACATCAAGGCCAGGCCAGCACTCAATAACCACACTCGCATCGGATTCTCCATGGGCCCCAGCATTCTCAGTGCGCGCAACCTTAGCAAAGTGGTCCCCAGCGCGGAAGGCGACCTGACCATCCTGCACGAACTCTCGCTGGAATTGAAACAAGGCGACAGCCTGGCCATCGTCGGCGCCTCGGGTTCGGGCAAATCGACCCTGCTCGGCCTGCTGGCCGGCCTCGACCTGCCCAGCGCAGGCTCCGTGACCCTGGCCGGCCATGACCTCGGCCCGCTGGATGAAGACCAGCGCGCGCGGGTACGGGCCGAGCATGTCGGCTTTGTGTTCCAGTCGTTCCAGTTGCTCGACAGCCTCAACGCCCTGGAAAACGTCATGCTGCCGCTGGAACTGGACGGTCGCCGCGATGCCCGCGAGCACGCCCGCAGCCTGCTCGAGCGGGTCGGCCTGGGCCAGCGCCTGAGCCACTCGCCGCGCCAGCTGTCCGGTGGCGAACAGCAACGGGTGGCCATCGCCCGCGCTTTTGCTGCCGAGCCCGCGGTGCTGTTTGCCGACGAGCCCACCGGCAACCTCGACAGCCACACCGGCGAGCGCATCAGCGACCTTTTGTTCGACCTGAACAAGGAACGCGGCACCACCTTGGTACTGGTTACCCATGACGAACGCCTGGCTCAGCGCTGCCGTCGCCTGATCCGCCTGGACGCCGGCCACCTGGTCGCGCCGCTGGAGCCCTGATGAAGCGCTTGCCGTTGTTCCCCCTGGCCCTGCGCCAGTTGCTGCGCGACGCCCGCGCCGGCGAGTTGCGCGTGCTGTTCTTCGCCCTGCTGGTGGCAGTGGCGGCCAGCACCGCGATCGGCTATTTCGGCGCGCGCCTCAATGGCGCCATGCTGTTGCGCGCCACCGAGTTCCTCGGCGCCGACCTGGTGTTGCAAGGCAGCTCGCCTGCCGAGCCCGAGCAGATCAGCCATGGCACCGCCCTGGGCCTGCAACATGCCCAGGTGGTCGAGTTTTCCAGCGTGATCGCCACCGACAACGGCATCCAGCTATCGAGCATCAAGGCAGCCAACGCGGCTTATCCGCTGCGCGGTGCACTGCGCAGCGCCGCCGAGCCCTATGGTGTCGAAACCGCTGGTGGCGGCCCGGCACCCGGCGAAGCCTGGGTCGAACCGCGGCTGCTGGCGGCGCTGGAGCTGAAAATCGGCGACAGCATCGATGTCGGCATGAAGACCCTGCGCATGAGCCGGGTACTGACCTACGAGCCCGACCGCGCCGGCAACTTCTATAGCCTGACCCCGCGGGTGCTGATCAACCTCGCCGACCTTGAGGCCACCGGGGTGGTGCAACCGGGTAGCCGGGTCAGCTATCGCGAACTCTGGCGCGGCGAGCCCCAAGCCCTGGCCGGCTACCGCGATGCCGTCAGCAAAAACCTCGCCGCCAACCAGCGCCTGCAGGACTCGCGGGATGGCAACCAGCAGATCGGCGGCGCCCTGGGCAAGGCCGAGCGCTACCTGAACATGGCCAGCCTGGTGGCGGTACTGCTCGCCGGTGTTGCCGTGGCCCTGTCGGCCAGCCGTTTTGCCACCCGGCGCTTCGATGCCAGCGCCCTGCTGCGCTGCCTGGGCTTGTCGCGGCGCCAGGCGCTGAGCCTGTTCTGCCTGCAACTGGCGATTCTGGGCAGCATCGCCGCGGTGTGTGGCGCGGCGCTCGGCTGGCTGGCCCAGCTGGGCCTGTTCCAGTTGCTGCAAGGGCTGATGCCGGCGCAGATCCCACCCGGCGGTATAGGCCCGGCCCTGGCCGGCATTGCCACCGGCCTGGTGGCCCTGGCCGGCTTCGCCCTGCCGCCACTGGCGGCCCTTGGCCGGGTGCCACCGCTACGGGTACTGCGCCGCGACCTGCTGCCGGTACCGGCCAGCAGTTGGCTGGTGTATGGCGCCGCGCTGTTCGCCCTGGGCCTGATCATGTGGCGCCTGAGCCTCGACCTGCTGCTGACCTTCGCCCTGCTCGGCGGCGGCCTGGTCGCCGCCTTGCTGCTGGGCGGCCTGTTGTTGCTCGGCCTGCGCAGCCTGCGCCGCCTGCTCGCCGACAGCCCGCTGGCCTGGCGCCTGGGCCTTGGCCAGTTGTTGCGCCATCCGCTGGCCGCCGCCGGGCAATCCCTGGCCTTCGGCCTGATCCTGCTGGCCATGGCCCTGATTGCCCTGTTGCGCGCCGAACTGCTCGACACCTGGCAGAACCAGCTGCCCAAGGACGCCCCCAACTACTTTGCCCTGAACATCCTGCCCGACGACAAGAACAGCTTCGCCCAGCGCCTGAGCGAGTTCTCTGCCGAAGCCGCGCCGCTGTACCCGGTCATACCCGGGCGCCTGACCGCGATCAACGGCGAGCCGGTGCAGCAGATCGTCAGCAAGGAATCCACCGGTGATCGCGCCGTGCAGCGCGACCTGAGCCTGACCTGGGCCGCCGACCTGCCCCAGGGCAACACCCTGAGCGAAGGCCAATGGTGGCAGGCCCAACCGCCAGCCGATGCCCTGCCCGGCGTATCGGTGGAGGCCGAACTGGCCCTGAGCCTCAAGCTCAAACTCGGTGACAAGCTGACCTTCACCATTGGCGGCCTGCAACGCCAGGTACAGGTCAGCAGCCTGCGCACGGTCAACTGGGACAGCTTCCAGCCCAACTTCTACATGATCTTCCAGCCGCAAACCCTGCAGGACCTGCCGACCACCTACCTGACCAGCTTCTACCTGGCGCCGGGGCATGACCAGCAGGTGGTGGCGCTGTCGCGGGCGTTCCCGGCGGTGACCATCCTCCAGGTCGACGCCCTGCTCGAACAGCTGCGCAGCATCCTCGCCCAGGTCACCCTGGCCGTGGAGTACGTACTGTTGTTCGTGCTGGCGGCGGGCCTGGCGGTGCTGTTCGCCGGCTTGCAGGCGACCCTCGATGAGCGCATTCGCCAGGGCGCCCTGCTGCGCGCCCTGGGCGCCGGGCGCGGATTGCTGGTCAAGGCCCGGCGTATTGAGTTCGGTTTGCTCGGGGCAGCCAGCGGACTGCTGGCGGCGATCGGGTGCGAGCTGATCACCCTGGTGCTGTACCGTTTTGCCTTCGACCTGCACTGGAGCCCGCACCCATGGCTGCTGTTGCTGCCGGTCATCGGCGCCCTGCTGGTGGGCGGTGCCGGGGTCTACGGCACGCGCCGGGCGCTCAATGCCAGCCCGCTGGCGGTGCTGCGCGAAGGCTGATCAGGGTTTGACATAGTCGATGGCGTTGACCCACCAGCACATCTCGCCGGAAGGGGTCTGGACGATGACTTCATCGCCGACCTCTTTTTTCAGCAAGGCGCGGGCCATGGGCGAGTCGATCGAGATGTAGTCCATGCGCCCGTAGATCTCGTCGTAGCCGACGATGCGAAAGCGCTTGGTCTCGCCCTCCTCGTTCTCGATCTCGACCCACGCACCGAAAAACACCCGGCCTTCCTGCTCCGGCGAATACTCCACCACGCGCATGTCTTCCAGGCGCTTGCGCAGGTAGCGCACGCGGCGGTCAATCTCGCGCAACAGTTTTTTGTTGTACTGGTAATCGGCGTTTTCGCTGCGGTCGCCCAGGGACGCCGCCCAGGTGACTTTTTGGGTGGTATCGGGACGCTTTACCCGCCACAGATGGTCCAGCTCCTGCTTGAGCGCTTCGTGACCTTCCTTCGTGATGATTTGCGTACTCAACAAAAATTCTCGCTTCCAGGCTGACTGAATGGCTTGCAGGGCCTGATCATCAACCCTGTCGAGACGCGGCGCAACTGCACGTGACTTGTGCCTGCCGGCTCCAGTCCCAAGAGTGAAACCGCAGACAACCACAACAATACGGTCTGACCCGCATGCACGCCCAACGCACTGCCTTGCACAACGAACTGCACGCCCGCCCGTCGCTGTACTTCGACGAGCCGGCGCATGTCTTCCACCTGGCGTTTCTCGGCACCGATGCCGACTGCAATACGCTGCTGCAGCATTGCTGCCCGGACGCCTTCGAGCCCGATGCCGCACAGGGCATCACCCAGCTGGACGGCCATCCGTTCAAATGGGAGCGCCATTCCGAGTTCTTCACCCTGACACTGGTAGTGCCCGCCGCCAGCGGCGAGCTGCACTGGACCAGCCTGCCCACCGCCCTGGCGGCAGGCGTGGAGCCCTATCGCGAGCAGATGATCAACGCGGTACAGGTGCTGGTACGCGACGAACAGGACCTGGACCTGAGCCGCTATGGCTTCAAGGACCCCAGCGGCTCTTGCGTGGGCGGCGGCGATGCCGTGGTGTGGAGCGATTTTCGCCTGACCGCCGATGGCACCAACCGCTTCCTGTTCGTCAACCGCAGGCTCAATGCCTATCGCCAGGGGCGAATGATCCGCCGTCTGCTGGAGATCGAAACCTACCGGATGATGGCGTCATTGTCGCTGACCGCCGCCAAGGCCCTGAGCCCGCAACTGGATGCCTATGACCGCAAGCTGGTCAGCCTGTCGGAGCGCAACGTCAGCAGCGACGGCGGCAATGCCAAGGCCCTGCTCGCCGACATCGCCCAGCTGTCGCGCCAGGTGGTCGGCAGCACGGTCAAACACCGCCATCGCTTCAGCGCCACCCAGGCCTATGCGCAACTGGTGTTCGAACGATTGGGCGAGCTACGGGAAAGCCATGTCGGCGATTGCCAGCGCCTGGGCGTGTTCATCGAGCGGCGCTTCAAGCCTACCGTGCGTTACTGCGCGGTCACCGAGCAACGCCTGGAGCACCTGGCCGAAAGCGTGGCCAACCTCGGTGACCTGCTGCAGGCGCGAGTGCAGGTCGAGATGGAAGAACAGAACGCCGAGATCCTGCGCAGCCTCAACGCCCGCGCCGACACCCAGATCAAGATCCAGCGGGCCGTGGAAGGCCTGTCGATCATCGCGATCAGCTACTACCTGCTGAGCCTGTTCAAGCTCTTCTACGCCGGCCTGCACACCCTGGGCGCGCAGATCACCGCACGCGAGGCATTGCTGGGCATGGCGCCGGTGGTGATGTTGATCATGCTGGTGATCCTGTTACGGATCAGGAAAGCCAAGGCGCATTGACGCACAGGCCCGGGCACTTCAAGCCCGGGTGATCAAACCCTGGCGGGCGACGCGGGTCAGGTGAGCGATGACTTCGGCAGCGTCGTCGGCACTGGGCGACTGGATCACGGCGAGATCGAAGCGGTCGTTGGCAAACTGGCCAAGGGAATCGCGGCTATCGGCGAACTGGATAAGGAAGGCAGTGTTGCGGCTGTTGCGCCGCGGCCAGCCGTCGAGATACCGCAGAAGGGTTGGCTGGTGGCTACCGCCCAGAAGAATACGCGGTGTGCGCGTGCCTTGGCTGGCGGGCAACGGGGTCAGGCAAACACTGGAACGTGGACAACTCATGGTTAGATCTCCGCCTCGCAAAACCCGCTGGGCTGCGGTGGGAGGCGTCACCGAACCAGCGTTTTAGCGGTATTTGGTGAAACCCCCGAAGAGGTAACCCTGCGCCCCGCAAGTAGCTGTTTAAATCGGCGCAAGTCAGCATCCTAGAGGCGCTGCAGGTGGGATGTCAACGGCCTTGGGACTAAAAAACCCCGGAAATCCGACATCAAAACGCAGGAGCGAAGCGAATTGTGCTCTTGATGAAGCGAATTGTGCTCTTGATCTTGACCTGTAAGGGCGCAAAGGTGAGTCAGCATCCCCGCCCCATCCGGATCTCCCTGAACTTTAATGAGCAACATCAAACAACATCACTATTTGCGCCCACTACCTTTCCCCCCGTTGGGCTCCAGCGACGCCCGCTCACGATCAAACGCCAGGAAGTATTTGTTGACGCTGTTGACATAGCTCACCGGCCCCATGCCCACCTGCTCCATGGCAATGCGTTCGGTCTGGAAGAACCACTGATTGCCATTGAGCCCACGCCGCCGCGCTTCGGCCCGCATCGCCTGAACCCGCTCCGGCCCCAGGTTATAGGCCGCCAGGGTAAAGGCCATACGCTCCCGCTCGTTGAGCTGGTTGCTGGAAAAGAACTTGCGCCGGATCAGCGCCATATAACGGGCGCTGGCCTGAACATTGCCATCGACATTGGAAATATTGCTCACCCCCACCCGCTGGGCAGCGCTGGGGGTGATCTGCATCAGCCCGTGGGCGCCACCTGCGCCGCGCGCGGTCGGGTCAAGGGACGACTCCTTGAAGGCCACCGCCGCCAGGTTCAGCCAGTCGATGTTCTGTGCACTGGCATGGCGCTGCAGCACCGGCCGCAGGGCCTCCAGGCGCTTGCGATCGGTACGCGCCAGCGGATTGTGAACCCGGTACAGGCGTCGGTAGATCCGCTCGAACGCTGCATCCTGGTTGGCCGGCGCCTTGTAACCCTGCAGAAAACGGTCGACGCTGGCGTGCAGCATCACCGCGTCACGGCGTACGTACCAGCGCATGGCCTCGGGGCTGGCGACATGCAATTTGCGCTCGACCCGCAGCTTGGGCATGACCTTGGCCCAGCGTTCGGCAATCGGCTGTTCGACCACGGTCAGGTGAAAGATCCCGGCCTGCACCATCTCCAGCACATCTTCCACCGCCAGGGTCGGGTCGACCCACTCGACCTTGATCGGCGCCAGCTTGCGCAAAGCCAGCTTCTGGTTGATCTCGTGCAGGGTGTCGCCGGCCGCGCTGGAACTGGTCAGCGCCAGGGTGCGCCCGGACAACTGCTCGACACGCTGAAAGCTGCGCTCGCCCTTGCGCCCGACCAGCACCAGCGGCACCTTGTCGACCACCGGGTCGCTGGCGCTGAGACCACGGGTAGAGGTCGGATCGACCAACTCGCCAGGCGCCACCAGGTCGGCTTCGCCGCGCTGCAGGGCGGCCAGAAGCTGCTCCTTGGCACGAGGGATGATCTTCAGGCGGATTTCTTCGCCATCGCGGGCGCGGGCGTTGAGGTAATGCTCGAAGGCGCGCAGGCGGTGATACTCGACACCGACCGGTTCGCCCTTGACTTCGCCAGAGCTGTTGCGGCTCTGGTTGACCAGCACCTTCAACACCCGACTGCTGCGGATCTGCGCAAGGTCGCGGGCCTGGGTCTTGGGCACCGCCTGTTGCGGCCCGGCCAGACGCGCGCTGGCCGGCCCTGGGGTCAGCAGCAAGAAGCTCAGCACGATCAACAAAAACAGCGCTCGGGTCATCCGTTTACAGGTCCGCGCGTGTGGGGTTGGCGCCATAGTTTGCAGTCGTTCCATGACAATTGACCGCAAAAGACCACGACAACTCGTTGAAGTTCTTGGCTTTATCGATTTTCGTCGAGCTTTGTTATGCTGGCCGGCTTCCGGCCTGAGGTAGCACCATGCAACTCATCGACATCGGCGTCAATCTGACCAACCCAAGTTTTGCCGACAAACACCAGGCAGTTCTCGAACGCGCCCTGGCCGCCGGGGTGGTACAGATGATGGTCACCGGCACCAGCCTTGAGGGCAGCGAACAGGCCCTGGAGCTCTGCCAGCAACTCGATGAAAGCGCCCAGCACCTGTTCAGCACCGCCGGTGTACACCCGCATGATGCCAGCAGCTGGAGCACCGACAGCAGCCGCCAGTTGCGCGCCATGCTTGAGCAACCGCGGGTGCAGGCCGTGGGTGAGTGCGGGCTGGACTTCAACCGCGATTTCTCGCCGCGCCCGCAGCAGGAAAAGGCCCTGGAAGAACAGCTGGCCCTGGCGGTGGAACTGCAGATGCCGGTGTTCCTTCACGAGCGCGATGCCAGCGAACGCCTGCTGGCGATCCTCAAGGATTTTCGCGACCGCCTGCCCGCGGCCGTGGTGCACTGCTTTACCGGCGAGCGCACGGCGTTGTTCGGCTACCTCGACCTGGACCTGCACATCGGCATCACCGGCTGGATCTGCGACGAGCGCCGCGGCACCCACCTGCACCCGCTGGTCAACAGCATCCCCCGGGGCCGCCTGATGCTCGAAAGCGACGCGCCCTACCTGCTGCCGCGCAGCCTGCGGCCCAAGCCGAAGAGCGGGCGCAACGAGCCGGCTTTCCTCACCGAAGTGCTGCGTGAAGTGGCCCTGCACCGGGGTGAAAGCGCCGAGCAGTTGGCGGCCCACAGCACCGCCACTGCCCGCGCCTTCTTTAACCTGCCCGCGATTATTTGACGCATATCAAAACGTCTTGATGATCGAGCCGGCACAATGATGGCACCTTGCCAACAATGTTTCCGCTCAATCAGAGAAGACCTACCATGGGTGCCTGGCTTAGCAATATCTCCCTGAAATACAAGTTCTGGGCCGTGAACGCGGTCGCTTTCGTCACCACGCTGTTCCTGGTGCTGTATGCCGTGCACCTGGAGCAGCAGGCGCGAGCCCAGAGTGCCCAAAGCAAAGCCCAGGCCCAGGCCCAACTGCTGGCGGCCTGGCCCGCCGGGCAAGCCCTGCCGCAAGATGCCCTGTGGCTGACTTACAGCCCCGGCCAGGCGCCGCAATTCGAGGGGCAAAGCCTCGATGCGCTGGCCACGGCCCAAGGCTGGATCGAACTCGAAGGCTTGCCGGTGCTGGGTGAAAACCCGCTGACCGGTGCCCAGGTCATCAATCGCGGTGACCAGCAAATCGCCGTGCTCGCCCCCTCCCCCAGCCTGATCCAGGTGTTCACCGATCGTTTCACCAACTACGCGGTGTGCGTCTTGATTCTGATGCTGGCGATGCTCTGCGCCTCGCAGTTGCTGATCCGCTTTCTGCTCAGCCAGCTCAACACCCTCAAGGACGTGATGCTGCACGTGGAAAAAACCGGCGATCTGTCGGCCCGCGTGCCGCTGGCCTGTGGTGATGAAGTGGGGCAGATGGCCAGCGCCTTCAATGCCATGCAGACCACTTACCACCGGGTGGTCAACACCGTAGCGCGCACCGCCGCGCAACTGGATTCCGGTGCCGCGCGCCTGGCCTCGAGCATGAACGATGTGCGCCACGGCATGCTCGGCCAGCAGAGCGAAACCGACCAGGCCGCCACCGCCATCAACGAAATGACCGCCACGGTCTATCACATCGCCCAACACGCCGGCGCCACCCGCGACCTCTCACAAAGCGCCGACACCCTGGCCGGCAGCGGCCAGGAAGTGGTCAGCCGGGTGCAGACCTCGATTGCCGGGCTGTCCAGCGGCGTGCAGCAGACCGCCGAAATGATTCGCCAACTGGCCGACGACAGCCAGAAGATCAACGGCGTGGTCGGGGTGATCCACAGCATTGCCGAACAGACCAACCTGCTGGCCCTCAACGCCGCCATCGAGGCCGCCCGTGCCGGTGACCTGGGCCGTGGCTTTGCCGTAGTCGCCGACGAGGTGCGCAACCTGGCCAAACGCGTGCAGGCCTCCACCGACGAGATCACCACCATGGTCTCGGCGCTACAGGCCGGGACCCGCGACGCCGTGGACTTCATGCAGGAAAGCTCGTTCAAGGCCGACGACTGCGTGCAGCAGGCTCAGGAGGCCGGCGCCGCCCTGGCGCAAATCACCAGCGCGGTGGCGCAGATGCGCGAAAGCAACACGCAGATCGCCGTGGCGGCCGAGCAGCAGAGCCAGGTGGCCGAAGAAATGAACCGCGCGGTGGTGAGCATCCGCGACGTGACCGAAGAGACCGTGCAGCAGACCGTCGATTCGGCCACCACCAGCAGCGAACTGGCGACCCTGGCCGGCGAGCTGAACAAGGCCATCGGCCAGCTCAAGCTATAGGCGTCATAGCCGCCATCGATTGGCCCCTTCACCGGGGCCGCACTATTCTTCAGGCAAGCCCCTGAGGAAAATCTCCATGAGCAAACGTCTGCCCAACCTGCCCGCCTGGCAATGGCGTGGCTACCACCACAACCACCGCAACCCGACCAACCTGGTGTTGCACCTGATCGCTGTGCCGTTGTTCATCCTCGGCGTGCTGCTGGTGCTTTCCGGGCTGTTCTCGCTGGACCTGGGGCAACTGGCGGTGGGCATCATCGCCCTGGTCGCCGGGCTCGGCCTGCAGCGCCAGGGGCACCGCCTGGAAGCCGAACAACCGGAACCGTTCGCCAACCGCAAGGACGCCATTGGTCGCTTGCTGGTCGAGCAGTTCATCACCTTCCCGCGCTTTGTGCTCAGCGGTGCCTGGTGGCGTGCCTGGCGCCAGCGCCATCGCCGTTAAGCGAATACCGTCACGGTTTGACGACTGATCGCCAGCAACTCGCCAGAGGCTGTCCACAATGCCGCCGAGGCATGCCCGTAACCGTCGCGAGCGTGGTCGATATGGGCACAGTACTGGCACCAGTCCAGGGTGCTCAGGCTCGGCACCGGCTGCACGAACTCAATGGTCCAGGTCAGGGTGCTGCCCGGCGCCGGCTTGCTCAGGTGGGGCATGAGGATCGGTGGCCAGGCATCGACCAGCGCCAGCAGGTGCGCTTCGCTGACTGGCTCATCCTTGACGTCGCCACGCAGGCGCACCCAACCGCCCATGCTGCGCGATGGCGTGTTGCTGAACGGCAAGCCGCCCACCGTCCAGCGCATGGCCAGGTGGCGCATGAACTCCGGGGTTACCCCCTTGATGTACGGCAGTTCGGGCGCAGCCTCCTGCAGGCTTTTCATTTCGACTGCAGGCAAGGCTGGAACATCGACAACCGAATCGCGCCCGGCGCCGAAGCTGCCCTGCACCAGGGTCACCACTTGACCGTTCTGGGTCGCCCGACCCAGCAGGGAACTGACCGCCTTGCCCTCGCGCAACAGCTCGACCTCGAAGCTGATCGGCACGTCGGGCTCGGCCGGGCCGACAAAGGTGATTGCCAGGGAGCGCACCGGACGCCCCGGTGAAGTCTTGGCCAGCATGGCCTCGTACACCAGGGCGGCCATCAGCCCGCCAAAACAGGCACGGCCCTGGGCCCAGCTGGAGTCAATGGTAACCGCCTGGGGATGCTGGCGGACCGCCGTGAGCAATTGTGAGAAGTTCATGCCAACCTCAGCGATCTGTAAAAAACTGATCTTAACCAGCCAGCAAGCGGTCTACAGCACGCATTTCGGCCATTTCAGCGGGTTATCGCTGCGCAAGCTGCGCCTGCAAGCGATCAAGCGTGGCATCGGCGCATTGTTCGGCCTTGGCCAGCTGTGTTTGCCAATGGCTGACACAGGGGGCCAGGTCTGATTGTTGCTCGGCTTGCAGTAGCCATTGCAGCAGGTCGTGCCAGGTACCCAGGTCGCCCTGGGCGCGCTTGAGGGCTTTTTGCAGGCGTGGATTGGAATGTTGCAACTGCGGATAAGCATCGGCCGCATAACGCACCCGCTTGATCAGCAGACGCAAGCGATGGCGGTCGTGAGCAGGATCGTCGAGAGCCTGGCGCAGTTGCTTCCACTGTTTTTGCAGACGCTTGTCGATGCGCTGATGCAGACGGCGGACCAGCCCTTCACGCTGCGCCGCGCGCAGAAACACCGGGAAGGCATCGATGATCGCCAGCAGGCGCGCCAGCTCGGGGCTGCCAGCGACACTGGCGAAGGTCTGGGCCCTGTGCGCCAGACGCCACTGGGCGGCCGCCCGTTGCTGACGCGCAAGCAACTGCGCGGCCAGCACTTCACGGTCGCGCATTGGCGTGGTCAGGGCACCCAGCGCCTGGGCAGCCGCTTCCAGCTGCTCGACTCCGGGCAGGTCACGTAGCGGGCGCAGCAGGCTGCGCAAGCGCCGCACGCCGATACGCAGGTCGTGCAGCGCCTCCCCATCGGTATCGGCAGCCAGGCGCGCCTGACACGCCAACAAGCGCACCTGCAGGCTCAATACCTGAGCAATGACGTGGTCGAGCATGGCCGACGACATGGTCTACTCCTGTAATCAGCGCCCGGCGCGGGATTCACGAATGTAGAAGCGGGCCTTCTCGGCTTTCTTGCTGCAGCCCTCGAACGCTTCGAACTGCTGCTGGGTCTTGGCTCCGGTCAACAGCGACAGCGCCTTGGAGTAACTGACGGTACCGGCGAAGCCTTCGGCCTTGGCCAGGTCGAGCTCCTTCCAGGCCGAGTCCAGCTGATTGGCACAGCTGTCGCGGTAGGCCGTTTTGCCAGCGCAACCGGTCAGAACCAGAGCAATCAGGGGCAGGCAAATCCAGGCTTTCATCGGCAATACCTCAAAAGAAAAAGTTCAGGGTGGCGACTTCGACGGCAAACAGTGAGAAAAGTGCCCTTGTTCAGCGTAGCGCAGCGCCAACGACGATTGAAGCACAGACACAATTGGGCGCATTGTTAGACCATGGAAGCAGAACACCGGGGAAGCATCATGAAAAAACGCGTCGCACTGGTTCTGGGCTCAGGCGGGGCCCGGGGCTACGCACACATCGGTGTGATCGAGGAAATCGAGCGCCGGGGCTATGACATCGCCTGTATTGCCGGGTGTTCCATGGGCGCGGTGATTGGCGGTATCTATGCCGCCGGCAAGCTCGATGAGTACCGCAACTGGATCGAGAGCCTGGACTACCTCGACGTCCTGCGCCTGGTGGACGTGAGTTTTCGCCTGGGGGCAATTCGCGGAGAAAAAGTCTTCGGCCAGATCCGCAAGATTGTCGGCGAGATCAACATCGAAGACCTGCGCATTCCCTACACAGCAGTGGCTACCGACCTCACCAACCAGCAGGAAATCTGGTTTCAGGAGGGTTGCCTGCACCAGGCCATGCGCGCCTCGGCAGCAATTCCCAGCCTGTTCACGCCGGTGGTGCAAGGCAACCGCATGCTGGTCGACGGCGGCATCCTCAACCCCTTGCCGATCATCCCGGTAGTATCGAGCCACTGCGACCTGATCATTGCCGTCAACCTCAACTCGACCAACCAGAAGCAGTACCAGTTGCCGGTGATCGAACGCCCGGCGGCATTCAAGCTGCGTTTTGACAACCTGATCAACTCCCTGGGCTCGCACTTGCCGTTCCGCCGCAAACCAGCCGAGCAATTGATGCGCATCGAGCAAGGGCTGCAACCTGAGGCGGCGCAGATTCCCAACCCCTGGCTGAGCGATGCCGCCGCCCCCGAAGCCCAGCAGCCGGCCGCGGCGCCAGAAAGCGACGGCGCGCCGAAATCGGCGACCGGCTCGTTCATCATCGACAACGTCGGGCCGGCGTCGCTGCTGGATCTGATCAACCAGAGTTTCGAGGTAATGCAGACGTCGCTGGCGCAGTACAAGATTGCCGGTTATCCGCCGGATGTACTGATCAACGTGCCCAAGCGGGTGTGCCGGTTCTTCGAGTTCTACAAGGCGCCGGAACTGATCGCCCTGGGGCGCGAGATTGCGCGCGATACGATGGATAACTATGAGGCAGAGCGGCGTTGATGGCTAAAAGCATCGCGGGGCAAGCCCGCTCCTACTCTTGCTGTGGGAGCGGGCTTGCCCCGCGATAGGGCCCTTGGCTCTACTCCGGTCCGATCAGCCTGTACCCCACCCCGGGCTCAGTCACGATAAACCGCGGCGCCGTCGGATCATCACCGAGCTTCTGCCGCACATGCGCCACGACAATACGCAGGTAATGGCTGTCATCGACATGGGTCGGCCCCCAGATATCCTTGAGCAATTGCTGCTGGGTAATCACCCGCCCCGGATGGCTGGCAAGCTGTGCCAACAGCGCATACTCCTTGCGGGTCAGCGCCACTTCGATACCGTCCAGGGTCACCTTGCGAAACGCCAGGTCAACGGTCAAGGGCCCAAAGCTCAGCGCCGAGACGGTGGCTGAAGGCTGCGGCGCCTGACGCAGCAAGGCGCGCACCCGGGCCAGAAACTCCTGAATGCCGAAAGGCTTGGTCACGTAGTCGTTGGCGCCGTTGTCCAGCGCCTCGACCTTCTGGATTTCGCTGGCCCGCACCGACAGCACCAGCACCGGCACCGCACTCCACTCGCGCAGCTCACGCAGCACCTGCTGGCCGTCCATGTCCGGCAGGCCCAGATCAAGCACCACCAGGTCGGGGCGTGCCAGTGCCGCCTGGGTCAAGCCTTCGGCGCCGCTGCCGGCCTCGACCACCTTGTAGCCCTGAGAGCTCAGGCTGATACGCAGGAACTTGCGGATTTGCGGTTCGTCATCGATGACCAGCAGGGTCGCGCTCTGGCTCATGGGGCTTCGCTTTCAGGCTCGGGTTGGGTCGGCAGCGGCAAGCATAGAGTGATGCAGGTGCCCTTGCCATCGATACCGTCGGCCACGCGGATGTGCCCGCCGTGGGCGCCGATCATGCCCTGGCAGATCGCCAGGCCCAGCCCCGTGCCCTGCCCGCCCCGATCACCACGAGCGGCGGTGTAGAACATGTCGAAAATACGCTCGCGGTCGGCCTCGGGAATCCCCGGCCCTTCATCGCTGACGGCAAAACACAGCAACTCGCCTTCAACCCTGACCTGCAGGTCCAGCCGGCCCGCCGGCGGAGAAAATCGCGCAGCGTTTTCCAGCACATTGATCAGCGCTTGCTCGATCAAGGCGGCATGCACGAATAATAACGGCAAGTCGGCGGGTACCTCGGTGCGCAGCTGCAACGGCGCCAGCACCACCCGCAAGCGATTCAGGGAACTGCCGACGATGTCGGTGGGCGCCACCCAGTCGCGCGCCAGCTTCAAGCCGCCATGGCCCAGGCGGGTCATGTCGAGCAGATTCTGGATATAGCGGTCCAGGCGCTCGGCTTCGTTACGGGTGCCTTCGAGCAACTCCTGGCGATCGGCCTTGGGGATCGCCTCGCCCAGGGCCAGCAGGCTGTCGATGCTACCGCGCATGGCGGTCAGCGGCGTGCGCAGGTCGTGGGACACCGAGGCCAGCAAGGCGCTGCGCAGTTGCTCGGTTTCGCCATGCAAACGCGCCGATTCGAGCTGCTCGGCCAACCGCGCCCGGGCCAGGGCCTGGGCCAGCGGCTGGCTCAGGGCCTTGAGCAGGCGCCGATGCTGGGCCGTGAGTTGCTCGCCCTTGTGCGGGCGCACCCCGAGCAACGCCAGGCGTGCATCGTCCACCGACAGCGGCCACCACCACCAGCGCCCGTTGGGCAAGGTGTCGCTGCCCAGGCCCGCCGCCTGGTCGTGCTGCCAGGCCCAGTCGGCGGCGGCGCGTTCGTTGTCGCTGAACTGCAGGCTGCCGCCGCTGGCCACCTGCAGGCGGCCTTCGGCGTCGCGCTCCAGCAGGCACACCTGCAAGTCCTGCCAGCCATCCAGGTGCTGGCCAGCGGCGGTGAACACGGCCTGGCGGTCGGTAGCGGCGGTGAGCTTGCGCGACAGGTCGAGCAGTTGGCTGGTCTGCTCCTGGGTTTCGCGCAGGGCTTGCAACTGTCGGCGCTGACGTGCAGCGAGGTTGCCGGTGAGCGCCGCCATCAACAGGAAGAACAGCGAGGTCAGGACGTCTTCTTCACGCTGGATGCTGAAGGAGAAATTCGGCGGAATGAACAGAAAGTCATAGGCCAGGAACGACATCACCGCGCAGGCCAATGCCGGGCCCAGGCTGCTGCGCACCGCCACCAGCAGCACCGCAGCAAGGAACACCAGGGAGATGTTCGGCAAGGCCAGCACGCTGGCCACCGCCCAGGCAAGGCCAGTGGCCAGGACCGTGGCGGCGAAGGCCAACAGGTAGTGACGCCAGACCCAGACCTTTTTCACCGCCGCGCTCGGCGGCTCGGGCTGGGTGTCGCGGTCAAGCACGTTGATTTCCAGGCCATGGGCATCTCGCAGCAAACGCGTCGCCACCCCGGCGCCGAACAGCCGCCGGCGCAGGCGATCGCGTGACTGGCCAACCAACACCAGGCTGGCGCGGCGCTCCAGGGCATGCTGGACCAGGGTCCTGGCCACCTCACCGGCGCGCAGCAGCACCACTTCGCCGCCCAGCCGCTCAGCCAGTTGCTGGGCCGCCTGCAAGCGCTGGCGTGCGGCTTCGTCACGCAGCCGGCCGTTGTCCACGTGCACCAAGGTCCAGGGCAGGTGGCGGCGCTGCGCCACGCGGCTGGCGTGCCGCACCAGGCGCTCGGCCTGGGCATCGCCATCGACGCCGACCAGCAAACGCCCGCGCAAGGTCGGGGCGTCCTGGCCAAGCTGGCGGTAGCCGTGGGCCAGGTCGGCATCGACCTGGGCCGCAGCCGTCTGCATGGCCAGCTCGCGCAAGGCGGTAAGGTTGGTCTGGGTGAAGAACGCATCGATCGCCGCCCGTGCCTGCTCCGGCACGTACACCTTGCCCTCGCGCAAGCGCTCGAGCAGTTCGCGCGGCGGCAGGTCGATCAGCACCAGCTCGAAGGCTTCCTGCAGGACCCAGTCCGGTAGGGTTTCGCGCACCTGCACACCAGTGATGCCGCGCACCTGGTCATTGAGGCTTTCCAGGTGCTGGACGTTGACCGTGGTGTAGACGTCGATGCCGGCGGCCAGCAGCTCCTGGACATCCTGCCAGCGCTTGGCGTGGCGGCTGCCGGGAGCGTTGCTGTGGGCCAGTTCGTCGACCAGCACCAGTTGCGGGCGGGCCTTGAGCAGACCGTCGAGGTCCATTTCTTCCAGCAGCATGCCGCGGTATTCGCTGCGCAGCAGTGGCTGCTGGGGCAAGCCGCCGAGCAGCGCCTCGGTTTCGGCGCGGCCATGGGTCTCGACCACCGCCGCCAGCAGCGCCACGCCTTGGCGCAGCTGGGCGTGAGCGGCCTGGAGCATGGCGTAGGTCTTGCCCACCCCAGGTGCCGCGCCCAGAAATACCTTGAGCCGACCGCGCCCTTCGCGCGGCAGCCCGGCCAACAACGCATCAGCGCGTTCGGAATTGCTCATGCTCACTGCCTGTCCTTATTTCGACGCCGGCGACAGCCGCTCAAGGGCGCTGTTCAGGGCCAGTACATTGACCACCGGCGGGCCGATCAAGGGGTGCAGGGTGGACTGCTCGACCAGGAGTTGCAAGGCTTCGGGCGCAACCTGGCGCGCCGCCGCCACCCGCGGCAGCTGATAGGCCACCGCCGCCGGCGACAGGTGCGGGTCCAGGCCGCTGCCGGAGGTGGTCAGCAAGGCCAGCGGCACCGGCCCCTGTGCTTCGATGTACAACTGCGCGGCGCTGCTCTTGACCCGCTCGGCCAGCGCCGGATTGCTCGGCGCCAGGTTGCTGGCGCTGCTCGATACCGTGGCGTAGTCGCCCGCCGACGGCCGCGAGTGGAACCAGGCGTCGCCCTCGAAACGTTGCGCGATCAGTTGCGAGCCGCGTACCTGGCCCTGCTCGTCGCGCAGCAGGCTGCCATTGGCCTGCCCAGGGAAGGCGACTTGGGCGATGCCGGTGACCACCAGCGGGTACACCGCGCCCGTGATCAGGGTCATCAACAAGATCAGGCTCAGGGCCGGACGAATATGGCTTGTCATGGTCATCTCCTTGGTTCAGACCAGCTTCAGGGCGGTGAGCAACAGGTCGATCAGCTTGATCCCGGCGAACGGCACGATCAGCCCGCCGAGGCCGTAGATCAACAGGTTGCGGCGCAGCAGATGGGCAGCGCTGGCGGCCTGCACCCGCACCCCGCGCAGGGCCAGCGGGATCAGCACGACGATGATCAGGGCGTTGAAGACAATCGCCGAGAGGATCGCGCTCTGCGGGCTGCTCAGGTGCATCAGGTTGAGCACGCCCAGTTGCGGGTAGATCGCCGCGAACAGCGCCGGGAGGATGGCGAAGTATTTGGCCACGTCGTTGGCAATCGAGAAGGTAGTCAGCGCGCCACGGGTCACCAGCAGCTCCTTGCCGACCTGGACCACATCCAGCAGCTTGGTCGGGTCGCTGTCCAGGTCGACCATGTTGGCCGCCTCGCGCGCGGCCTGGGTGCCGTCGTTCATGGCCATGCCGACATCCGCCTGGGCCAGCGCCGGAGCGTCGTTGGCGCCATCGCCGCACATCGCCACCAGGCGGCCGTCGTTCTGCTCCTGGCGAATACGCGCCAGCTTCTTCTCCGGGGTGGCTTCGGCGAGCACGTCATCGACCCCGGCTTCGGCGGCAATCGCGGCAGCGGTCAGCGGGTTGTCGCCGGTGACCATCACCGTGCGAATGCCCAGCTTGCGCAGTTCGGCAAAGCGCTCGCGGATGCCCGGTTTGACCACGTCCTTGAGGTGAATCACCCCCAGCAGGCGCTTGTCGACACACACCAGCAACGGCGTGCCGCCGCTCTGGGCGATCTTGTCCACTTCGCGGGCCAGTGGCGCCGGCATTTCCAGGCGCTGCATGGCGACGAATGCCAGCACCGAATCCACCGCGCCCTTGCGGTAGCGACGCTGCTGATAGTCGATGCCGGACAGCCGGGTTTCGGCGCTGAAGGCTACCGGTGTGAACTGGTCGGCCGCCGGTTCGTTGAAGTCATGCAACTGGCGCAGGTATTCAACGATCGACTTGCCTTCGGCGGTATCGTCGGCCAGCGATGCCAGCAAGGCGCCCTCGCCCAGCTCCCGCGCAGTGACGCCCGGTGCCGCATGCAGGGCGCTGCAGCGGCGGTTGCCGAAGGTGATGGTGCCGGTCTTGTCGAGCATCAGCACATGCACGTCGCCTGCCGCTTCTACCGCACGGCCGGAGCGGGCGATCACATTGAGGCGCACCAGGCGGTCCATGCCGGCGATGCCGATGGCCGACAGCAGGCCGCCGATGGTGGTCGGAATCAGCGTGACCAGCAGCGCCACGAGGAACACCAACGGGATGCTGCCACCGGCAAAATGGGCGAATGGCTGCAGGGTCACCACGACCACCAGGAAGATCAGGGTCAGGCCGATCAGCAGGATGTCCAGGGCGATTTCGTTGGGTGTCTTCTGCCGTTTGGCGCCTTCGACCAGGGCAATCATGCGGTCCAGGGTCGACTCACCGGGGTTGCTGGTGATGCTGATCAGCAACCAGTCGGAAACCAGCCGGGTGTTGCCGGTCACCGCCGAGCGATCACCGCCGGACTCACGGATCACCGGCGCGGACTCACCGGTAATCGCCGCCTCGTTGACCGCCGCGATGCCTTCGAGCACCTCGCCGTCACCGGGGATCATTTCCCCAGCCGAGACCTTGACCACATCGCCCTTGCGCAGGCTGGTGGCAGGGACCACCTCAAAGCTGCCCGAGGCCGTACGGCGACGGGCACTGAGGCCCTGGCTGCCGGCCTTGAGGCTGTCGGCGCGGGCTTTGCCACGGCCTTCGGCGAGGGCTTCGGCGAAGTTGGCAAACAGCACGGTGAACCACAGCCACAGGGCGATCTGCACGGCGACGCCAGTCGGCACGCGGCTGTCGGGCAGCAGGCACAGCAAGGTAGTGAAGATCGCGGTCAGTTCCACCACCAGCATCACCGGCGAGCGCTTGAGCTGACGCGGGTCGAGCTTGACGAAGGCCTGCACCAGCGCCGGGCGCCACAGGGCGGCAAAGGTGGTGCGCGCAGCTTCTGGGGCCTGCGCCTTTACTTCAGGAATCGGCATGTTCATCAGTGGTTCCTCACAAGCCCAAGCTCAGGTATTCGGTCACCGGCCCCAGGGCCAGGGCCGGCAGGAAGGTCAGGCCGCCAACCAGCAGGATGGTCACCACCAGCAAGGTGACGAACAGCGGGCCGTGGGTCGGGAAGCTGTTTTGCCCAACCGGAGCGGATTTTTTCAGCGCCAGGCTGCCGGCCAGGGCCAGCACCGGCAGGATGTAACCGAAGCGGCCGATGAGCATGCCCAGGCCGATCATCAGGTTATGGAACGTGGTGTTGGCACCCAGCCCAGCGAAGGCCGAACCGTTGTTGGCGCTGGCCGAGGTGTAGGCGTACAGCAGTTGGCTGAAGCCATGGGCACCGGGGTTGCTGATCGCTGCCGCAGGTCCCGGCAAGCTGGCGGCCAGGGCACCGAGTACCAGCACGCCGACCGGCATCACCAGCAAGGTCGCCACCAGCAATTGCACTTCCCGCGCCTGCAGCTTCTTGCCCAGGTATTCCGGGGTACGGCCGATCATCAAACCGGCGAGGAACACCGCGATCAGCACGTTCAGCAGCATGCCGTAGAGGCCGGCACCGACCCCGCCGAAGATCACTTCGCCAACCATCATGTTGACCAGCGCGACCATGCCGCTGAGCGGGTTGAGGCTGTCGTGCATATTGTTCACCGAGCCGTTGGAGGCGGCGGTGGTGGTCACCGTCCAGAGCACGCTGGCGGTGGTGCCTAAACGGCTTTCCTTGCCTTCGAGCGGCGCGGTCTGTTCAACCAGCGGGCTGCTCAGGGTCGGGTTGGCCTGGGACTCGCTCCACAGCGCGGTGCCGCCACCGATCAGGAACAGCGCGAGCATGCCGGCGATGATCGCCCGGCTCTGGCGCATGTCCTTGACGTAATGGCCGAAGGTGAACACCAGGGCCACCGGAATGAGGATGATCGAGGCCACCTCGAACAGGTTGCTCCAGGCCGTCGGGTTCTCGAATGGGTGCGCCGAGTTGACCCCGAAAAAGCCACCGCCGTTGGTACCCAGCTGCTTGATCGCAATCTGGCTGGCGGCCGGACCCAGCGGGATGGTCTGGTCGGCGCCTTGCAGGGTCAACGCATGTACATAGTCAGCGAAGGTTTGCGGCACGCCCTGCCACACCAGCAGCAAGGCCAGCACCAGGCACAGCGGCAGCAGGCCGTAGAGGGTGGCGCGGGTCATGTCGACCCAGAAGTTGCCCAGGGTCTTGGCCGAACGGCGAGCGATGCCACGGCACAAGGCAACCAGCACGGCGAGGCCGGTGGCGGCGCTGACGAAGTTCTGCACGGTCAAGCCGAGCATCTGGCTCAGGTAGCTGACCGAGGCTTCACCGCTATAGGACTGCCAGTTGGTATTGGTGACAAAGCTCACTGCGGTGTTGAACGCCAGCGACCACTCCTGCCCCGCCAGGTGCTGTGGATTAAGCGGCAGGTAGCCCTGCAACAACAGCACAGTGAACACCAGCACAAAGCCTGCGAGGTTGAAGGCGAGCAAGGCCAGGGTGTATTGCTGCCAGCTCTGCTCCTTGCTGGCATCGACCCCGGCCAGTCGAAAGCAGCCCCGCTCGACCGGCCCGAGCAGCGGCGAAAGCCAAGTGCGCTGGCCCTCCATCACCTTGAAATAGAACCGCCCGAGCAAGGGTGCCGGGAGCAGTACCAGCGCAAAGAACGCCAGCAGCAACGCGTAATCGTAACTGTGCATGGTCGCTCCTAACCCCGATCGGCGCGCAGCAGCGCGACCAGCAGGTAGATCATCAACGCCACTGCCAACAGCAGTGACACCCCGTCCAGAATGCTCATGAAAACTCTCCGTCCTTACGGCACGTGCCGCTGACGGTCATTGTCGGTAGAGAGGCTGTAAAGGGGCGAGATCGAGAGCCCGGGGCGGGCATAAAGAATGCGTAAATAACGCGAGCCGGTGTCGCCGGGATTGCGAGCGCTACGCGCTCGATCGCGGGGCAAGGCCCGCTCCTACAGGGCTTTCCACTGCAGCGGCTGCTGGTAATCGGCCACCCACCCGATCACCTGCTCGGCCGGCATCGGTCGGGCGATGCAGTAGCCCTGGGCGATGTCGCAACCCAGGCCCATCAGTAGCTGGCCATGCTCGACCGTCTCCAGGCCTTCGGCGATCACCTGGCGGCCAAAGGCCCGGGCCAGGCCGATCACGGCGCGGGTCAGGGCCAGGTCGTCCTGGTCGTGGAGGATGTCGCGTACGAACGACTTGTCGATCTTGATGGTCCGCGTCGGCAGGCGCTTGAGGTAGCTGAGCGACGAATAACCGGTGCCGAAATCGTCCAGGGAGAACTGCACGCCCAGGCGCTGGCAAGCCTCCAGGCACTGGCTGACGCGCTGGATGTTTTCGATCGCTACCGACTCGACGATTTCCAGGTCGAGCATCGCCGGCGCCACGTCCGGATGACGCCCCAGCAGCAACTGCAGGCGCTCGACAAAGTCATCACGCTGCACATGCCGGGCGGCGATATTGACGCTGACCGGCCACTGATGACCCAACGCCTGCCAGCACTGCATCTGGCTCATGGCCTGATCCATTACCCACTCGCCAATCTCGACGATCAGGTCGGTCTGTTCGACCTGCGGCAGAAAATCGCCGGGCAGCACCAGCCCCTTGCTTGGATGCTGCCAACGTAGCAGCGCCTCGAAGCCGATCACCTCACCAGTGTGCATGTTGACCTTGGGTTGGTAATGCAGGCACAGCTCACCCTTGTGCAAGGCCTGGCGCAGGCGCGCCACGGTCTGGTGGGTGGCTTTGACCTCCTGGTCCAGCGACACGTCGAACAGGTGGAAGCGGTTGCGCCCGCTCTGTTTGGCCACATACAGGGCCTGGTCGGCGTGGCGCACCAGGGTGTCGGTGTCTTCGTTGTCCTGAGGGAACAGGGTTACGCCGATACTGGCGCTGACGCGGATCTCCTGGCTGCGGATCTGGTACGGCGCGGCAATCGCCGTCAGCACCCGATCGAGCGCCGCCTGCAAATGTGTCGGGTCCTGCACATGGCGCAAAATCAGCACGAACTCGTCGCCCGACAGCCGTGCCACGGCATCGCCACCGCGCAGGATGCCCTTGAGGCGCGTGGCCACTTCGACCAGCAGCAGATCGCCGCTGGCATGGCCGTAGCCGTCGTTTACTGCCTTGAAACCGTCCAGGTCGAGCATGCACACCGCCAGCGGAATGTCCTCGCTGCGCGAGAACTCCAGGGCCTGGTTGAGCAGGTCGGACAGATAGGCACGATTGGGCAGGCCGGTGAGCACATCGTGGCCCACCCGCCATTGCAGGGTATGCAGCAGCTGGCGCTTCTCGGTGACGTCGAAGCGGATCGAGACGTACTTGCGCACCTTGCCGCTGGCCGGGTCGATCAGCGGCACCATGGTGCTGTCGACCCAGTACAACGAACCGTCCTTGGCGCGGTTGCAGATCTCGCCTTTCCACACCCGCCCGGCCACCAGCGCGCGCCACATGCCCAAGAAGAACTCCGGCCCGTGCAGGCCGGAGTTGAGGATGCGGTGATTGGCCCCCAGCAGTTCTTCGCGGCTGTAGCCGGAGATGCTGCAGAACTGCTCGTTGACGTAAGTGATCCGGCCACTGAGGTCGGTTTCGGAAAAGATCGCGGCGGCATCGACAGCCGCGCGGTAGTTATCGTCCATGAATTCCTCTGCACCCTGGTGGCTAGCGATTGAAACGCTCGACCAGGGCCCGCAGGCCCGAAGAAATGCTTTCCAGTTCGGCACCGCGGCTGGCCGCGGCATTGGCGTTGTGCGCGGTGGCCTGCACCGTGCTGGCAACGTTGTTGATCTGCTCGGAGACTTCTTCGGCCACCAAGGATTGCTCTTGCGAGGCGGCGGCCATCTGCTGGCTCATGTCGCTGATGCGCTCGACGGCGGCGCGAATGCCCTGCAAGGCGCGCTGCGCCTCCAGCACCCGGGCCACGCCCTGCTCAGCCTCGTTGATACCGAGGCTGGCGATACTCACCGCCTCGTCGGCGCCGCTGCGCAGGTTCTCGATGATGCCCTGGATCTGCACGGTCGATTGCCGGGTCTTGGCCGCCAAGGCCCGAACCTCGTCGGCGACCACAGCAAAACCACGGCCCTGCTCGCCGGCGCGGGCCGCTTCAATGGCGGCGTTGAGCGCCAGCAGGTTGGTCTGCTCGGCAATCGCGCGGATCACTTCGGCGGCGAGCATGATGTCCTGGGTCTGCCCGGCCAGGTGGCTGACCGCCTGGTTGATCTGGCTGACGGTAGAGGCCAGCAACTGGATCGCTTCGCGGCTGGTGCCGGCAACCTGGCTACCCTGCTCGGCCAGTTGGTTGGCGGTCTGTGCCTGGACGGCGGTCTGCTGCACATGCTCGGCCACCTCGCCGATGGACGCAGCCATTTGCGTCATGGCGGTGGCGGTCATGTCGGTTTCGGCGCGCTGTTCGAGCAGCGCGGTTTCGGTGCTGCAGGACAGACGGCTGGAGTCGCTGGCGGCTTCGGCCATCTGCGTGGCCAAGTCGCTCAAGCGGGTGAGCGCGGTCTTGAGCCGCGCTTCTTCACTGATCAGGATCATCTGCAACTGCGCCGCCGGGCCCAGTTGATCGCTATACGTCAGGGCGCTGATCTGATCGGCAAAGGTCTGCGTCGAACACGCGACGATCTGCCCGAGCTGGCGGCCCAGACGGCTGTGGGCCCAGAGGCCGAGCAGCGCGAACAGGCCAAGGGTAATGCCCTGGCCCGGCCAACCCGGCAGCACCTGATTGGCCGCCACCGCCAGTGCACCGGCAGCCAGGGGCAGGCTCATCACCTGGCTCAACTGGGCCAGACGGCGCCCGGCCGACACCGCCGGCTTGCCTTCACGCAAGCGTGCATACAGCTCCTCGGCCCGGCGTACCTGCTCGCGGGTCGGCTTGACCCGCACCGACTCGTAGCCGACCAGACGACCGTCTTCGAGGATTGGCGTGACATAGGCGCTGACCCAGTAGAAGTTACCGTTCTTGCAGCGGTTCTTGACGATGCCCATCCAGCTCTGGCCGGCCTTGAGGTACTGCCACATCAGGGCAAACACCGCCGGCGGCATGTCCGGGTGGCGAACCAGGTTGTGCGGGCTACCGATCAGCTCGGCCTGGCTGAACCCGCTCATGGCGGCGAATTCGGCATTGCAGTAGGTGATGTTGCTGGCGGTGTCGGTGGCGGAAATAAGCCGCTGATCCTCGCCGAAAGTCTGTTCGACCGAGGTGACCGGCATGTTGAGACGCACGATAAAGCTCCATTTGCAGTGCTCTGCCAGGGTGTCCTGCGCAGCGCACAAACCATTCGTCCGACACCGAGATGAGCCTTCTGCCGGGATGCTTTGCTGAATAGTCTCAGCCTGCTGACCCCGGTTGAAACTCGATGGCTTTTGACCTGTCCAAACCGACAATTCTACGAATTACATCACATTATGCAAATAAAGGTGATGAATCGTGGCGTTGCCTATTGCACATAGATATCGTTAAGTTCTTGATTCTAAATGGGAATTAAGCGATGACAATTTCAAGTTTGGGTTCGGCCATCAGACGTTACCGCAAGGTAGCCGGGCTCACTCAGGCTGAACTTGGCGAGAAAACCGGTTTTGACCCCAAGACCATCAGTCGCTTTGAAACCGGCACCTACACCCCCAGCGTGGAAGCCCTGTCGACCTTCTCCGAGGTGCTGGGGATCAAGCTCAAAGCCTTCTTCGCCGACGAGGACGACGAAGACGAGCAGCGTGCCTACCTCTTCGGCGTCATTCACAAAGCGCCTTCCCAAGACTTGGGAAAGCTGATCGCAGCGGTAGAGCTGGCCTTGTCCAAGCCTTAGCCCCGGCAACACCGAAAAAGCGGCAGGCTGACCCTGCCGCTTTTTTTGCCCGGGCATTGCACCGCAACTGGTCAGACCGGTAAAGCCTATTCTTTCCCGTTTAGCCGAAAACCCCTTGCAAAGCCGAAAAAACCGCGCCTACACTGCCCACGCACTGGACATACCGGTAAGACCACAATAATTAAGTCCTCCGCTCTTTCGCCCCCGTGGCATCGAAGCAGGGACACCGACCAGAGATCCCTCCCATGCTCAAATGGTGCTCGCGTTCGATCTTCCTCCAAGTGGTGTTGGGCCTTGTGCTAGGCATAGCCTGCGGCCTGAGCTTTCCTGAAGTTTCCCTGCAACTCAAACCCCTCGGTGACGGCTTCATCAAGCTGATCAAGATGTTGATCGGGCTGATCGTGTTCTGCGTGGTGGTCAGCGGTATCTCCGGTGCCGGCGACCTGAAAAAGGTCGGGCGCATCGGCCTCAAATCGGTGATCTACTTCGAAATCCTGACCACCATCGCCCTGGTGATCGGCCTGGTGTTCGCCTTTACCTCCGGCATCGGCAGCGGCGCCAACATTCACCTGGACCAGTTGGCCAGCAGCGAAGCCAGCAACCTGGCCGAACGCGGCCAGCACATCCATGGCACCGCAGCGTTCCTCATGGACCTGATTCCGACCTCGGTGGTCGGCGCCTTTGCCGACAACAACATCCTCCAGGTCCTGCTGTTTTCGGTGCTGTTCGGCAGTGCCCTGAACCTGGTGGGTGAAGCGGCCTCGGGCATTTCGCGGCTGATCAACGAACTGAGCCACATCATTTTCCGCATCATGGGCATGATCGTGCGTCTGGCGCCGATCGGCGTGTTCGGCGCCATCGCCTTCACCACCAGCAAATATGGCCTGGAGTCGCTGCAGCACCTGGGCGGCCTGGTGGCCTTGTTCTACCTGACCTGCACCGGTTTCGTGCTGTTGATCCTGGGCACCGTGATGCGCCTGTCGGGGTTGAAGATCCTGCCGTTCATCAAGTACCTGCGCGAAGAGCTGACCATCGTCCTCGGCACCGCTTCCTCCGACGCCGTGCTGCCGCAGATCATGCGCAAGCTCGAGCACCTGGGCATTGGCAGCTCGACGGTCGGCCTGGTGATTCCAACCGGTTACTCGTTCAACCTCGACGGCTTCTCGATCTACCTGACCCTGGCGATCGTGTTCATCGCCAACGCTACCGGGACGCCGCTGGCAATGACCGACCTGCTGACCATCCTGCTGGTGTCGCTGATCACCTCCAAGGGCGCCCACGGCATCCCCGGCTCCGCCCTGGTGATCCTCGCTGCAACCCTGACTGCCATCCCGGCAATCCCGGTAGTCGGCCTGGTGCTGGTGCTGGCGGTGGACTGGTTCATGGGTATCGGCCGGGCGCTGACCAACCTGATCGGCAACTGCGTGGCCACGGTGGCCATCGGCCGCTGGGAAGGCGATATCGACATGGAGCGGGCCAACAATGTGCTGTCGGGCAAACAGGGCTTCGGCTTTGCCCAACGCAAGACCCCGAACGCCCATCAACAAGAGTTCTGAGTAAAAAGGCCGGCAGTCCCACTGCCGGCCACAGGAGCAAACCATGCAAGTGTTCTCATGGAGTGAACAATGATTACTTCATCGACCGTCGTGAACTCGGTGGTGGAAAAACTCCGCCAGGCACTGGCTCGCGGCCAGTGGCGTTCCGGTGACATGCTGCCGGGCCAGCGTGAACTGGCCGAGCAGCTGGGCATCAGCCGGCCGAGCCTGCGTGAAGCGGTGACCGTGCTGGAAACCCTCGGCCTGGTGCGCTCGATGCCGGGCAAGGGCGTGCTGGTGCTGGACGCCGATGCGGCGCCTGTCACCTCGCCCCAGAGCGGCGTCGCCGAGGCCAGCCTGGAGGATGTGCTGCAACTGCGCTACACCCTCGAACCCTTCATCGTTGGCCTGGTGGCGCAGTCGATCAGCAGCAAGGAAATCGGCCAGTTGCGCCTGACCCTGATGGACATGCGCGAAGCCCTCGAGGCCGAAGACAGCGAAGCCGGCGTCAACGCCTACATCGCCTTTCACGAAGAGCTGTTCACCCTGACCGCCAACCCGATCTTCCAGAGCGTGGTGCAGCAGACCAGCAATGCCCTCAAGCAAAGCGCTGCGGTGCTGCGCAATTCGCCCGAGCACCTGGCGGCGCGGCTTGAGGAAAACGAAGCGGTGGTGCGCGCCATCCGCAACAAGAACAGCGCCCAGGCCAGCGCGCAGATGCGCCACCATATCCTCCAGGAAGGCCGGCGCATGGGTATCGAACTGAACATCCCGGACGATCATCCGGGCAACTGACCCCAGGAGTGCGACCATGAATGCCAGCGCCCACGCCCATGACACCGCCCTGCCCTCGTTGCTCGCCCAGGGTGAGCGCCGGTTGTCGGCCGAGCAGATCTACCCGCGATTGTTCGACGCCATCCTCGAACAGCGCCTGGCCCCTGGCAGCGCCTTGACCGAGCAGGCCCTGGGCGATGCCTTCGGGGTCAGCCGCACGGTGATCCGCCGGGTGCTCGGGCGCCTGTCGGATCAACAGGTAATCGTCCAGCGACCGAGCCACACCGCACGCCTGGCCGCACCCGATCCGCAGCATGCACGGCAGATCCTCAGCGCCCGGCGCCTGGCCGAAACCACCCTGATCAGCCTCGCCGCCAAGCGCTCACGGCCGGCCAAGATCCGTCAGTTGCGTGAACTGGTAGCCCGCGAACGCCAGCACCATGAACAGGGCCAACGCTGCACGGCGATTCGCCTGGGTGGCGAGTTTCACCTCAAGCTTGCGGAAATGGCCGACAACGTACCGCTGGCACGCTTTCTCAACGGCCTGGTGCCACAAACCTCGCTGATCATCGCCCAGTACGAAACGCGACCGTGCAGCCATTGCGCCTGGCAGGAGCATGCGGCGATCATCGATGCGCTGGAGAAGGGGGACGGCGAGGCGGCGTTGGCGTTGATGCATGAGCATCTGGACCATATCGAGGCCAAGCTGGACCTTGAGGATTGAGCATTTTCGCCGGGAACAGCAGTCTGCTGTAGGAGCGGGCCTTGCCCCGCGATACGATGTGGCCGACAGGACGCTATCGCGGGTCAAGCCCGCTCCTACCGATGGACCGATGACCGCCTTGGAGGGCACGCTGATGACACCTGCGCCGCACATGACGCCGCAACAGCTCCAGCAGGTGCGCGTGGCGATGTCCGATGCCTTCGTCGACACCCACATCGAATACCTGTGGATCGCCCGCCACCTGGTGGGCTTTGACCGCGAGCTGCTGAAGGAAATCTTCTACAGCGAAGTCGCCCCCGCCTGCTACGGCAATATCATGACGCCGGTACCGCCGATCTGGACCGGTTTCGACGAAACCTGGCTGCACGAAGAGATCGAAGAAATCCTCCAAGCTCGCCGCGACAGCTGGTGGCGGCGCCATATCGACCGTGCACTGAACGCCACCTGGGTGTGGTTTTTCTGCCGGGAAATCTGGGCCGAGATCATCGAGGCCCTGGATCAGGCCGAAGCCGAACAGCAGCCCGAGTGACGGCACCTATACTCAAGTAACCACCACGCTCGACCTTCCCTAGCCACAGGGGGCTGCGCTGTGATCCCGCGTTCCCCGCTCATCGCCCTGCTGCTCGCCTTGTTCCTGGCGCTGGGCGGCTGCGGCTCACGGCAAAAGGTCAGCGAGCCGCCGCCAATCCCGGTCAGCGCAGCGACCTGGCAGCAGATCGACCGCGAGATCATCGACGCTTCATTGGCCGCCACAAGTTCAGTCAACGACTATGCCCGGCGTTCCATGCGGGTGTGGAAGGAGCGCGTGCAGCAGTACACCGAAAGCGATTTCATCCCCTGGTTCACCGGCTACTGGACCCAGCAATGGCTGACCATGAAAGTGGCCTGGTACAAGATGAACAGTGGCGACGGCAGCGAAACGCCCGAAAAGCGCCTGGCCCTGTATCTGCAGGAGCAGTATCACGAACGGGTGCTGGACCCGGTGGCCAAGGAAATCGACCCCGAGGCCATTCGCGACCGGGCCATGGAGCTGTATATCCAGCTGCTCGGCCAGCAGCTGCAGCAGATTGCCCAGCGCTACCGGGCGCCGCCGGAGCAATTCAACCTGCACTTGACGCGCATCCAGGCCATCGGCCTTGGGCCGCCGGCCAATAACAACGCCTCGCTCCACCAACTGCTGTTCAGCAAGCCGCTGGAACAACAGCCCGCCTACGCCGCACTGGTCAAACGCCTGCACAGCGCCGTACGTGCCGGCACCCAGCGCTCGGACATCGGCCTGTCATCGGTCGCCCAGCAGGCCAGTGAAAAACTCGGTGCCACCCTGGCGCCACGGGGCATCGCCAGCGCCGTGGCGGCGGCCGTCGGGCGTGCGGCGGGCACGGTGATTTCCCTGGCGGCTACCGGTATCGGCGTGATGACCCATAACCGCGAGCAACCGGCAATGATCGAGCAGTTGCGGGTAATCCTCAACGTCGCGTTGAACGAGGAATGGCGCGAACTGATGGAGAACCGCAAGACCGGCGCCATGGCCGGGGTCTACTACCTGTCGGGGGAAATCGAGGACAGCCTGCTGGCCGCCGAAGGCCCCGAGCGCGAGCCGCAGCCCGCGGCCCAGGTGATCACCCTGCCCGCCCAGTAAGGGCCGCAGCTTATGCGGCGACGCGGCTGTCCGGTTGCGCCTGGGCCGAGGTTGGCAAGCCGAAAATGCGGTCGAACAGCCAGTTGTAGATGAAGGTGTAGCACGGGATGAGAATGATGAAGGCCAGGTCCACCACAAAGGCCTCAAGCAGGCTCATGTCCAACCACCAGGCAATCAGCGGGATCAGGTAGACCACCAGGGTCAGTTGAAAACCGATGGCATGCGCCAGCCGCCGACCCACACTGCGGCCGCGCTTGGCCTGGCGGCTTTCCCAGTACTCGAACAGGGTGTTGTAGATGAAGTTCCAGGCCATGGCGATGGTAGTGATCATCACCGCCAGCGGCCCGGTGTTGCTTGGCGCACTGTCGGCCAGGTAGGCCAGGCCCAGGGTCGACATGCACAGGCCGATCAGTTCATAGGCGGTCACGTAGACCAGTTTGCGTTTGACACCTTGCACGTTGCTAACCTCGGTTTTGCAAAAAAACGCTGCCCTTCTGGGCAACTGAGGCGGGCAAGCATGCGTCAATCTTCTTGACAGCCAAAGTCAGCAGCTATCAGATTGCCTGACAGGAGATTGCCATGAATTTTTCCAGCGACAACATCGAACTGTTTCTTGCCGTGCTTGACCGAGGCTCGTTTTCCGCTGCCGCGCGGGCCTTGGGCCGGGTGCCTTCGGCAGTGAGCATGGCGATCGGCAATCTGGAAGCGGAACTGGGCTTCACCCTGTTCGAACGCACTCACCGGGAAACCCGCCCCACCGCCATGGCCCAAGCCCTGGAACCCCATGCACGGATGATCGCCAATCAGTTGGGGCAGTTGCAGGTGCATGCCCTGGAGCTGTCCCAGGGGCTGGAGAGCACCCTGAGCATCAGCGTGGTGCCGGACATCGACCACACGCGCCTGCTGGCCGCGATCAGAACCATCAGCGAGCGTCACCCGTTGCTGGATATCGAGGTGCTGACCGCCCCTCAGGAAGATGCCCTGCAACTGCTGCACGACGGCCGCGTCAGCCTGTGCCTGGCCTTTGCCGGGCTTGCGGTAGACGCCCGCCAGCGCTTTCAGAACATCGGCATGGAGTCGCTGGTGGCCTGCATCGGCCCACAGCATCCGGCCCTGCAGCAGCGCCCACGGCAGATCGTCTACCTTGAAGACCTGGCCAACGTCCGGCAGATCCTGGTGGCCAGCCGCGACCTGCCGCTGAGCGACACCCGCGCCCTGATCGGCAAGGCGCACTGGCGCACCGACAACCTGGCCATGGCCATCGAGATGGTCGAAGCCGGCCTTGGCTGGGGCGACTTTCCGTTGTCGCGGGTAGCCCCCTTGCTGGACGCCGGGCGCCTGGTGCGCCTGGACTTCAGCAACACCCGCAACGAGCTGCAGCTGCCGGTGCATGCCTTCTGGCGCCAGCACCAGCCGCTGCAAAAAGCGGCTCAAGAGCTTGTGCGTTTACTGGGGGTGCAGTAAGGCGCCTGGTTGAAACACCCACGCCAGAGCAGGCTGTAGGAAAATCCTGTCAGCCCCTGCGGCAAAACTACCTATCAATTTTTTCGTTTCGCGGCCGATACCCGTCTGGATAGGTACGAGCACACGCCAAAAGCGCCGCTCGGCACTCCTCTTTACTGGCACAAGGTCTCGGAACATGAACCTGAAATTTCGCCACAAGATCCTGCTGTGCGCCTGCGGCGTCGTGGTTCTGGCATTTGCACTGTTCACCCTTTACAACGATTACCTGCAACGCAACACCATCCGACAGAACATCGACTCGTCGGTCAAACAGGCCGGCGCGCTGGCGGCCAGCAGTGTGCAGAACTGGATGAGCGGGCGCATTCTGGTCCTGGAAAACCTCGCCCAGGACGTCGCCCAGCAAGGCGCCAACGCCGACCTTCCGGGTCTGGTCGACCAGCCTTCGTACACCAACAACTTCCAGTTCACCTACGTCGGCCAGTCCAACGGTGTGTTCACCCAGCGCCCGGACGCGAAGATGCCTGACGGCTACGACCCGCGCCAGCGTCCGTGGTACACCGCTGCCGTCGCCGCCAACCAGACCATGCTGACCCCGCCGTACATGGCCGCAGTCGGCGGCCTGGTGGTGACCATCGGCATGCCGGTGAAAAGCAAGGCCAATGGCGAGCTGCTCGGCGTGGTCGGTGGCGACCTGAGCCTGGCGACCCTGGTGGACATCATCAACGCCGTGGACTTCGGCGGTATCGGCCATGCATTCCTGGTCGACCGTAACGGCCAGGTGATCGTCAGCCCGGACAAAGACCAGGTGATGAAGAACCTCAAGGACATCTACCCGGGCAGCAACCTGCATATCGCCCCGGGTACCCATGAGGTGACCCTGAACAAGCAGGAGCGGATCATCTCCTTCGCTCCGGTCAGCGGCCTGCCAACGGCCGACTGGTACATCGGCCTGTCCATCGACCGCGACAAAGCCTATGCCGGCCTGAGCCAGTTCCGTACCTCGGCCATCATCGCCATGCTCATTGCCGTGGCTGCCATCGCTGGCCTGCTGAGCCTGCTGATCCCGGTGCTGATGCGTCCGCTGACCACCATGGGCCGCGCCATGCAGGACATCGCCCAGGGCGAAGGCGACCTGACCCGCCGCCTGGTCGTCGAGAACAAGGACGAATTCGGCGAACTGGCCGGTGCCTTCAACCAGTTCGTCGAGCGCATTCATGCCTCGATTGCCGAAGTGTCCTCGGCTACCCGCCAGGTGCATGACCTGTCCGAGCGGGTGATGAGCGCCTCCAACGCCTCGATCATCGGCTCCGAAGAACAAAGCATGCGCACCAACAGCGTTGCTGCTGCAATCAACGAGCTGGGCGCCGCCACCCAGGAAATCGCCCGCAACGCCGCCGACGCCTCGCAACACGCCAGCGGCGCCAGCGAGCAGGCCAACGACGGTCGTCAGGTGGTGCAAGAAACCATCTCGGCGATGACCTCGCTGTCGCAGAAGATCAGCGAATCCTGCGAGCAGATCGAAACCCTCAACGCCAGCACCGACGACATCGGCCAGATCCTCGACGTGATCAAGGGCATCTCCCAGCAGACCAACCTGCTGGCGCTCAACGCCGCCATCGAAGCGGCCCGTGCCGGCGAAGCAGGGCGTGGTTTTGCCGTGGTGGCCGACGAGGTCCGCAACCTGGCGCACCGCACCCAGGAGTCGGCCGAAGAGATCCACAAGATGATCACCACCCTGCAGGTCGGTTCGCGCGAGGCGGTGCACAACATGAACGCCAGCCAGGTCTCCAGTGAAGAGAGCGTGCTGGTCGCCAACCAGGCCGGCGAGCGCCTGAGCAGCGTGACCCAGCGCATCGGCGAAATCGACGGCATGAACCAGTCGGTGGCCGCCGCGACCGAAGAGCAGACCGCCGTGGTTGAAAGCCTGAACCTGGACATCACCCAGATCAACGTGCTCAACCAGCAAGGCGTGGCCAACCTCAATGACACCCTGCGTCATTGCGATGCCCTGGCCCAGCAGGCCGGGCGCCTCAAGCAACTGGTCGGCAGCTTCAAGATCTAACCGCTGTAAAAAACAAAGGGGTCGCTTGCGGCCCCTTTGTTCATCCCCTCGCACTACACCGCCAGCACCCGCTTGGCCCGCCCCAGGCGCAGCCAGCCGATCAATACCGCCAGCATCAGCACGAAGCCCAGGTAACCGAAGAACGGATACACCTGGCCCACCAGGCTGATAAAGCCGATCAGGCTGCAGACAAACGCCGCCAGCCCCGCCGCCACCGAGCCCAGACGAAAACTGCGTGTCCCTGCCGGCAACAGCCGCGCCAGGAACGAATACAGCGTGCCCACGGCGGTGTTGACGATCATGCCGAAGATGATCACGCACATGATCACGCCCAGCGCCGGGGAAATTTCGCTGGCAATGGACAGCATCGGCATCGGCAGATCGGCGACGGTGTCCAGGCGTGACAGCAAGCCTGCGCTCATCACCAGCATCAAACCGCCGAGGGCTGCGCCACCGAGAATCCCGCCCCAGATCGCGGTCTTTTCCAAACGTGCCGAGCCGCCAAGAATCGCCAGGATCGGTGCCCCGGCAACGATGTTGTACGACACATACAAGAACGCACCGAGCAGCCAATGGCTGGTGCCCGCCTGCTGCTGGCTGGCCACCTGGTCAAGGGCGGCAAAGCTCAGCTCGCGGGTGAACACCGCGTACAGGGCAATGGCCGTGGCGATGAGGATCAAAAACGGCGTCACCGCACCGATCAGCAGGATCACCTTTTGCACATCCAGGCACACCACCGCCACCACCAGCACAGTCACCAGCACGCTACCGGTGAGCGCCGGGATGGCGAACTGCTGCTCAAGCAACGCGCCACCGCCGGCCAGCATCACCACGGTGACCGCGAACATGAAGAAGGTGATCATCAGGTCAACGAACAAGCCCAGGTAGCGCCCGCAAATGGCGTACACCACGTCCTTGTGCGAGGCGGCCTGCAAGCGATTGCCCAGCCCGGCCAGGGCCATGCCGAGAAAGGTGAACAACGCCGCGCTGACCAGCGCCCCGAGCAGGCCCCAGAGGCCGAAGTCGACAAAGAACAGCAACAGCTCGCGCCCCGAGGCGAAACCCGCGCCGACGATCACGCCGATAAAGGCGCCTGCAATTTTCAGCTGCTCTTTCATTTCCAACCCTCTGGTATCGATGGCCCTTGGGGCCTTGTTGTTGTTTTTACCCAGTGTTGCCTTGCTGACTCAGTCGTTGCCGATCCACGCTTGCACTTCGATCTCGACATCCACCCCCAGGGCCAGGCCGGCGCTGACGGTGGAGCGCACCGGGTAACCGTTGGCGAAGAAGCTTTTGTACACCTCGTTGAAGCCAGCGAAATGGGCCATGTCGGACAGCCACACGGCGGCCTTGATCACCTGGTCAAAACCGACGCCGCATTCGGCCAGGGTTTCGCCGATACGCTCCAGAGCGGCCTGGGTCTGAACCTGAATGTCGCCACGCACCACTTCACCGTCGGCGCCCATGGGGATCTGCCCGGAAAGAAACACAAAGCCGCCGACCTTGACCGCCTTGGAAAACGGATACGGCAGGTGGCTGGGGATACGCTGGATAGTCGAGCTCATGGAAAATCTCCTTGGGGAGTTAACGAAAACGCGCCGGGGACAAGCGTTGCGGCTCAACACCTTCGGCGGTCAGGGATGCTGGAAGCGGCTGCTCAAGCAGCAGCGCGCAGGCCAGTTGCGAAGCGCCAGCCGCGGACTGGATACCGTAACCGCCTTGCGCCGCCAGCCAGAAAAACGCCGGATTCTGCGGGTCGTGGCCGATCACCAGGTCGCCATCGGCAACGAACGAACGCAGCCCGGCCCAGGTATGGCTGGGCCGGCGAATCGCCAGGGTGGTGATGGCTTCGATGTTGTAGATACCGATGGCCACGTCGAGCTCTTCGGGCATCACGTCCTGGGGCTCGACCGGGTCGGCGTTGGCCGGCGAGCCGAGCAACTGCCCGGCATCGGGTTTGAAATAGAAACTCTCATCGACGCCGATCACCGCAGGCCACCGGCTAAACGCCTGGTCTGCTGGGCCTTCGAAGGTAAACGCCGAGCGTCGGCACGGCTGCAGGCCGACCGGTTGAACGCCACAGACTGCCGCGATGTTATCGGCCCAGGCGCCTGCGGCATTGACCACCTGGCGCGCCTGAATGCAGCTGCCGTCTGCCAGTACGATCTGCCAGTAACCTTCGTGGAAGCTGCCTTCGACTACCTCGGCATTGCATCGCAACTGCCCGCCGGCCTGACGGTAACCGCGCAAAAAGCCCTGGTGCAGCGCGTGCACATCCAGGTCCATGGCCCCGGGCTCGAGCACCGCCCCGGCCAGTACCTCGGCGCGCAGGCTAGGCACCAGCGCCAACGCCCCATCGCGGTCGAGCAAGGTAACCTCGGTGCCGTTGGCCAGGCTCTGCGCATACGTGTTGTCGAGCAGCGCCTGTTGCTCCAGAGTCGCCACATACAAGCAACCCCGCGGTTCCAGCAACGCATGCTCACAGAAACCTGGCGGTGGCGACTCATAAAAGGCCCGGCTGGCGCGGGTCAGCGCCTGGATCTGCGGCGTACCGTAAGCCTCCATGAACATCGCCGCCGAGCGCCCGGTGGAGTGGTAACCGGCCTGGGCTTCGCGTTCAAGCATCAGCACCTGCCGCCCTTGCGCCAACCGATAGCCCAGTGATGCGCCAGCAATACCGGCGCCGATGATCACGATGTCGAAGGTCTCTGTCATAGCCATGCAATCGCCTGCGAGGAGAAATTATCATTTGTGAGAATTCTAATATATGAGAATTTCGAATTATGCAAGCCGCCACGGTAAGATGTGGGTTCGTTTTGACTAACAGAGATGCTTGATGAGTGCCGATTGCTACCCTGCCGACGACCGCGCTGGTGCGCTGCCGCTGATTGACCGCGGCGAAGTTGGTGCGCGCCTGCGCAGCGTGCGCAAGGCCCAGCAAATGACCCTCAAGCAGCTGTCAGCGTTATCCGGGGTGCCGGTCTCGACCCTGTCGAAAATGGAACTGGCGCAGGTTTCGGTGAGCTACGAAAAGCTGGCCGCGGCGGCGCGGGCGTTGCAGCTCGACATCGCCCAGCTGTTTCGCGCCTCAGGCGTGAGCGATGTGCCGGTGCCGACCACCGTGGTAGTCAACTCCCTGCCCACGGCGCCCGGTTACAGCACCGGCACCTACGACTACCACCCGATTGCCGGCGAATTCCCCCAGCGCCTGATGACACCGATGTATGCGCGCATCATCGCCCGCGAACGGCAACAGTTCGACGAATTCATCCGCCACCCGGGGCAGGAATTTGCCCTGGTGCTCAGCGGGCGGGTGCGGATTGTGTTCGAGACCGGTGAAGCCGTGAGTATCGGCCCGCAGGAGACGGCGTACTTCAACAGTAGTGTCGGGCATATTTATCTGTCGGAGACTGAAGATGGTGGGGATGCGCATGTGATGGTGGTGATGACGGATCGGTAACAGCGTTGTCTGTAACACCGCATCGCGGGTCAAGTCGAGACGTCGCACCGCCGCTCCCACAGCGCTACGCGCTAAGAACCCTCCCGAAGCTCGACCCAGTTATAACCTAATAACGAACTAGTCTATTTGGCTATAAAAAAACCTTTATGCTGGCTGCCATCCGATCACGGGCACGTTGGGCGTTTAGGTTACTTATGGATGTAGGTTCTTTCGGTTTCACCCTTGCAGGCCTGGTAGTTGGATTCATCGTCGGCATGACCGGCGTCGGCGGCGGCTCGCTGATGACCCCGATCCTGCTCTGGTTCGGCATCAACCCCGCTACCGCCGTAGGCACCGACCTGCTCTACGCCGCCATCACCAAAGCCAGCGGCGTCTGGGTCCACGGCAAAAACAAGAATATCGACTGGAAAATCACCGGCTGGCTGACCCTCGGCAGCGTCCCGGCCGCCGCCCTGACCCTGTGGTTTCTTGCCAGCCTCGATACCGACACCCAGGCCGCCAACGCCATCATCAAGCAAGGCCTGGCCGTGGTCCTGGTGCTCACCGCCCTGGCCATCCTGTTTAAAAGCAAACTCCAGGCATTCGCCAGCAAACACGCCGGCGACCGCTACCACCTGAGCGGCACCAGCCTCAACCTGCTGACCGTCGTCACCGGTGTGGTGCTCGGCGTCATGGTCTCACTGACCTCCATCGGCGCCGGCGCCCTGGGTACCGTGGCCCTGTTCCTGCTCTACCCCTACCTGGTCACCCGCCGCCTGGTCGGCACCGAAATCGCCCACGCCGTGCCCCTGACCCTGGTTGCTGGCCTGGGCCATGCAAGCATGGGCAACATGGATTGGTCGCTGCTCGGCTACCTGCTACTGGGCTCGCTGCCAGGCATCTACATGGGCAGCCACCTGACCGGACGGATTTCCGACAACGTCCTGCGCCCTTGCCTGGCAGGGATGCTGCTGATGATCGGCTACAAGCTGGCGTTCTGATCCAGATTATCAGGCGACACAAATCCCACAGCCCCAGGGTCAATCCTGCGTTCGCCACAGCACTGGCCATTGTTCCGACCAGGTGCCGGTGCAACTGCCCAAGCGCGCCAGCGAGCGCAGTTGCATGCGCTGACCATCGAAGCGCCAACTCTGCGCAGCGCCACAGTCGCCTATCCCCCGGCCCAGGACGAAACTGCTGAGCACCCCGGTGTCGGGGTCATACCCTACCGAGCCACCAAAATCCCCCCACTGCTCCTGCACCGCAATCGTCTCCAGCTGCAGCGCCTTTGCCTGCTCAGGATGCGCCCGCGAGGTGGTGTAAAGCGCATACTCGCAGTTGTAGGCACCGCAACCGAAACGAAAACTGACCAGTGCGGTTTCACGGCTCAAGGCGTAGGCCTGGGCGCCGTCCGGCCTCCAGTCAGCGCCTGGGTCGCGCCAATCATCCGCAGTGGCAGTCATGACCACCTCGCTAATGCGCCGGGCCTCTGCTTCACCCATAGGCTCGGGGCGTACAAATGGCGCCAGCTTGGGCAACGCTGGCGCCGGCGGCACAGCGCTGTCCGGCGCGTCACCTGTACGCACGAATGCACTGCGATGCCCTACCCGTCCCTGCACCGAATCGATCAGCAACAACGAGGCACTCAGGCCATTGAGCGAACTACCCAGCTCGCCATCGTTGCTCTGTGAAGTCAGGCGTGCGCCATTGCGCAAGGCTTTGAGCAGAGCCATGGCCTGCTCGCCGCTGGCGCGCCAGAACACTACACCACTCTCCTGCGCATCGCTCGCGAGCACCAGCGGCTTGCCATCGAGTTGCAACGGCGCCGCAAGCGAACTCTGGCTGAAGATCAGCACCTGCAATTGCCCATCGATGCCTGCCGCGCGCACGATTTGTATGCCCAACGGCATATCGGCATTTTCGTCGGCGGCCACGGCCGTGCATTGGCGGGTATTGTCACAACCCACTACCCAGTCCTTGAGGTGTTTGTACAACGGTACCGGCTCGATTGCCGTCGCCTGGGTAACAGCGGGCAAGGCCAGCAGGGAGAGAAAGGCGGCATGCAGCGGTGCGGTCATGATGAATTCCGTTTCAGGTGAGCGACGCATTCTATCCCTTGGGCTGTTGAAGTTCTGCTCCCACGGCATTGACCGGCCGGTAGATCGGACTTGCCATATACATATGGAAATTCGTATATTCGAATCTCCATATGTATAAAGGTCGATTCGATGCTGACCCCCGCCGCCCTGTTCAAGTGCCTCGCCGACGAAACCCGCGCCCGCGCCACGCTGCTGATCGCCCGCGAAGGCGAGCTGTGCGTGTGCGAGCTGATGTGCGCGCTCGACGACAGCCAGCCAAAGATCTCCCGCCACCTGGCGCAACTGCGCACCTGCGGCCTGTTGCTCGACCGCCGCCAGGGCCAGTGGGTGTATTACCGGCTCAACCCGCAACTGCCGGCCTGGGTCAACCAGGTGCTGCAGTTGACCCTTGAGGCCAACGGCCAGTGGCTCAGCGCCGACAGCACCCGCCTCGACGGCATGGGTGATCGCCCTGCCCGCACTGCCTGCTGCTGAGGAATCTCACCATGCGCGTCCTGTTCATGTGCACTGCCAACAGCTGCCGCAGCATTCTTTGCGAAGCGCTGTTCAACCACCTGGCGCCGGCCGGCTTCGAAGCAGTCAGTGCCGGCAGTTTTCCCAAGGGCCAGGTGCATCCTCGCAGCCTGTCGACCCTGCATCGCGCCGGCATACCCACCGCCGGTCTGAGCAGCAAGGGCAACGAGGCCTTTGCCGGCAACCCGCCGGATATCGTCATCACCGTCTGCGACAACGCCGCCGGCGAAGCCTGCCCGCTGTACTTCGGCCCGGCGCTGAAGACCCACTGGGGCCTGGCGGATCCGTCCGAAATCCACGGCACCGACACTCTGCTCGATGCCGCCTTCGACGCCACCCTGGCGCGTATCGAACTGCGCTGCAAAACCTTCCTCGCCCTGCCCTTCGAGCGCCTGAGCCGCGACCAGCTGCAGGCTGAAATCGACCGCATCGGCACCCTGTAAAAGGACGCTTCCATGAACGACCAACTGCCCAATCTCGACCTCGACCTGATCCCGGCCAACGCCAGCCATGACGAGCACAAGCCGCGTATCCTGCTGCTTTACGGCTCGACCCGCGAACGCTCGTTCAGCCGCCTGCTGACCGAGGAAGCCGCGCGCCTGCTTGAGCACTTCGGCGCCGAAACAAGGGTTTTCAACCCAAGCGGCCTGCCCCTGCCCGATGACGCGCCAGACGATCATCCCAAAGTGGCGGAACTGCGTGAACTCATGCAGTGGTCCGAAGGCCAGGTGTGGTGCTCGCCCGAGCGTCACGGCGCCATGTCGGCGGTGTTCAAGGCGCAGATCGACTGGGTGCCACTGGCCATGGGCGCGGTGCGTCCGACCCAGGGCAAGACCTTGGCGGTGATGCAGGTGTGCGGCGGTTCGCAGTCGTTCAACGTGGTCAACCAGCTGCGGGTACTGGGGCGCTGGATGCGCATGTTCACCATCCCCAACCAGTCCTCGGTGCCCAAGGCCTGGCTGGAGTTCGACGGCAACGACCGGATGAAACCATCGGCCTATTACGACCGCGTGGTCGACGTCATGGAGGAGTTGGTCAAGTTCACCCTGCTGCTGCGCGGGCGCAGCGAGCACCTGGTGGACCGCTACTCCGAGCGCAAGGAGTCGGCCGAGGCCTTGTCCAAGCGTGTCGGCCAGCGCTCGATCTGAGCTACAGCTGGCGCCTGACGATATCCAGCCGGTAGTGGCAGCGGCTGTCGTCATCCAGGCTGATCAGGTCCATGGTCAGCAGATAGTGATCGGTAACCCCCAGCCCATCACCCTGGCCGCGAAAAAACTCGCGTAGCACCGGCCACCGCAGCGCATCCTCGAACCCCAGTTCCCGGGCGATGCGGTGGTAGCGGTCGGCGCCTTTGATGCGCAAGCGCACCTGGGCTGGGCTGAATTCGAACACTTCCAGTCGATACTCCGGGCTGGAGGTGAAAATCGCCGCGGCCACCAGCCGGCCCAGGCCACGGGCATCGCGCTCGAGCAGCACCTTGCTGGCCAGATACTGCGCCGCCATGCGCCGGCCCAGGCGATAGAACATGCGCTCGGACAGGCGATTGATGTGCTCACGGCCGAACATTTCCCCCGCTTGCTCAAGCATCAGGCCGTAGAAGGCTGCGGTGATGTTCGACAACGATTGGGCCATGCCGACCACGCTGTCGGGGAAAAAGGCATGGACCAGCGCCTGCCAGTCCATGTCGTCGGGATAGCGGTCGTGCTCACGCAGGGCGGCGGCTTGCAGGAAGGTCTCGGGAAGTCCTTTTCCGGGCGGATTCATTGCCACTGATCTCCATGACATTACCCCATGCATCCATTGCACAGGCGACCACTAAGTGTAGGCAAGCCTTGCCGGCGCTAGCGCACCAACCGACGCCCGGCACGCTCACGGCCCATGACGAACTGCAGCAAGCGATCCATCGGCAACGGCCGGCAGAACCAGAAGCCCTGACCGAGGCTGCATCCCTGGGCCTTGAGGTAATCCAGCTGCTCACGGGTTTCGATACCCTCGGCCACCACCTGGATGCCCAGACTTTCGGCCAGCATCAGGTAGCCTTTGACAATGGCCTGGTCGATCGGGTTGCCCTGGACCTCATTGACGAACACCCGGTCAATCTTGAGCTTCTCGAACGGCAAGGCCCGCAAGGTGCTGGGCGATGAATAGCCGGTACCGAAATCGTCAATCGACACGCGCACGCCCATGCCCTGCAACAGCAGGATATTCTGCCGCGCCTGCTCGATATCCTTGAGCGCAGCGGTCTCGGTCACTTCGATTTCCAGGCGGTTGGCCGCCAAGCCGCTGCGCTCAAGGGCAGCCGTGAGCCTGGCGACAAAGTCACACTGCATGAACGAATAGCCGCTCATGTTCACCGCCACCGGCACGTCCAGCAGGCCGGCCTCGATCAACGCGCGATTGTCGGCGCAGGCACGGGTGACCACCCAATCATTGAGCGCCGACATCAGCCCGTTCTGCTCAGCCAAGGGGATGAACACCTCGGGCGACACCGGGCCGTAAACCCCGTCGTTCCAGCGCAGCAGGGCCTCAAGGCCAGTGATCCGCTGCGGGTCGGCCAGTTCGAATTGCGGCTGGTAATGCAGCTCCAGTTGCTGAGCGTCAATGGCCTGGCGCAAGCGCTCCAGACGCTGCTGTTCGCGATGCTGAGTGACGCGCATGGCCGGGTTGAAACAGGCAATGCGATTACCGCCGGCCTTCTTGGCCTGGTACATGGCAAAGTCGGCATCGATGATCAGTTGGTCGGGCGCAGGCGTTACGCCCTCGGGGCAGTTGGCGCAGGTACTGACCCCCAGGCTTGCGCGCACGGTCAGGGCCATGCCGTCGATCCGCAGCGGCGCTCGCAGGCAGTCGAACAGGCGCGTGGCCAGGCTCATGCCGCCCTGCTCGGCAAACGCCTGGCGCACCACTACGACAAACTCGTCACCACCGACCCGGGCCAACAGGCCCGCGCCGGCCAGGCACTGGCGAATGCGCTCGGCGACGCCGACCAGCACCCGGTCGCCAACGTAGTGGCCGTGGTTGTCATTGATGATCTTCAAGCCATCGAGGTCGATGAACACCAGCACCAGTTGCTGTCCGTGCGCCACTGCCAGGGCGATCTCCTGTTGCAGACGCTCATGCAGGGCGCTGCGGTTCATGCAATGGGTCAGGGTGTCGTGGCTGGCCAGGTGGTTGATGCGCCGGTGCATCTGCAACTGCTCACTGATGTCGTAGCAAACCCCGATCAGCAATTGCCGGCCGCCCAGCAACAGTTCGCCGACACTCACGTGCAAGTCGAACAGCGAGCCGTCCTTGCGCTTGCCCAGCAGCTCGCGCACCAGGCCATTGAGCTTGCGCCCGCCGCCAGCACGGTAGGACGCCAGGCACTGATCATGGCGCTCGGCGTAGGCCCGGGGCATCAACCGGGCAATGTTGGCCCCGGCCAGTTCGCCGAAGCTGTAGCCGAACAGCTTCTGCGCCGCAGCATTGATCGCCTGCACCCGCCCCCACTCATCGGTGATGATAATGGCATCGGCGGCGGCCTCGAAAATCGCGTAGGGAATGCTGGTCAGCTCGCGCTCGGCGTTGGCCGCGAGCTTGTCGAAATCCTCTCGGGTCATGATCGCGGCCTAGCGGTTGAACCGGTCCACCAGCGCGTACATCTCATGCGCCGTATGTTCAAGCTCACGACCAATGGTGGCGGAGCTGGCGGCAATGTCGACGTTCTGTTCGGACACCTGGGCGATGGTAGTGATCTGCCGGCTGATGTCCTCGGCGACATGGGCCTGCTGCTCGGAGGCGGCGGCCATCTGCTCGGTCATCTGGTGGATATGCTCGACCGCCACGCCGATGCCTTCCAGGGCATTCTGGGTGGCAATCACCTGATCGACGCCAGCATGAGCCTCGTCACTGCCCTGGCGGGCGATATCCACCGCCTGGTTGGCGGCGCTGTGCAGCGACTGGATGATGGTCTGGATGGTTTCGGTCGACTCCTGGGTCTTGAACGCCAAGGCCCGCACTTCATCGGCGACCACGGCAAAGCCACGCCCCTGCTCGCCGGCCCGCGCCGCTTCAATGGCGGCGTTGAGCGCCAGCAGGTTGGTCTGGTCGGCGATCTGGCGAATCATGTTCGAGGCGATCTGGATCGACTGGGTTTCGTCGGCGAAGTTCTCCACCGACTGGCTGATCTGGTTCACCGTGTCCTGCAGTTTCTCGATCACCAGACGGGTCTTGCCGGCTTCTTCGGAGCCAACCCGGGTCAGCTGGTTGACGTCGTCGGCTTCGCGGGCGGTGTCGTGGATGTGGGTCGACACCTCAGCGATCGATGCCGCCATCTCGGTCATGGCGGTGGCGGCCATGTCGGTCTCGTCGCGCTGGCGCTGCAACGACGACTCGGAAGCCTGGGCCAGCTTGCCACTCTCGCCGGCCATGGTTTCGGTCTTCTGCGCATAGTCGCCGGAACGGCTGAGGGCGGTGCGCACCTTGGCCTGTTCGCTGATCAGCGACATCATCAACTGCGCCACGGCGCCGTGCTCGTCGGTGTAGGTGCGGGCGATCAGTTCGCTGTCGAAACTGTCGGCGGTGGCACGCCGGGCCAGGGCGAACTTGCGCTGCAGGTTCCAGTGCGCAGCCACCTGCATGCCGACAAAACCGCAGGTCAATACGGCCAGCGCCGCCCAGCTATCCAGGTACCACACGGCCGCAAGGCAGGGCACGCCAAGCGCCACCGGCGCCAGCGCCTGCTCTTTCACGGCCTTTGCCAGGAGCTTGAAACTCCAGCTCTTCTTGCCCGTGCGAATGCGCTCGTAGAGCGCTGCGGCGCGCTCGATATCGGCGCGCTGCGGCTTGACCCGCACCGACTCGTAGCCCACCACCGCAGTGCCTTCGAGGATCGGCGTGACGTAGGCGCTGACCCAATAGTGATCGCCATTGCGGCAACGGTTCTTGACGATGCCCATCCAGCTCTTGCCGTCCTTGAGGTACGACCACATGTGGGCAAACACCGCCTCCGGCATGTCCGGGTGGCGAACGATATTGTGCGGGCTGCCAATCAGCTCCTCACGGCTGAAGCCACTGATGGCCACCAGCTCATCGTTGCAGTAGGTCAGGTTGCCGTGCAGGTCGGTGGCAGAAATCAGCCGCTGTTCGTTCTGGAAGATGACTTCCTGCTGGGTGACCGGCAGATTGCTTCTCATTGCGCTGGGTATCCGTTATTGCGAGATCAATCGGGTATAAGAACCCGCATTGTAGGTGTGGCAATTGGCCATACCTCATGAATAGAGCGGCTGCAGCTATAGCGATATGGAATACCTGGTTAATTTTCCGCGTTGGGCTGGTTGGCCAGGGTCAGGCATTCGCGAAACAGCCGGCTGGCCGGGTCGAGGCTGCGATTGGCCGAGTAGAAGCAGCCAATGCTGCCAAAGCTCAACGGCTTGCCGAGGTCGAAGGCCTTGAGCTTGCCGCCCTGGGCCAACTGCTGGGTGGTTTGCAGGGGGAAGAAGCCGACGGTCTGTTGGTCCTGCATCAATTCGTAGTTGGTCAGGGCCGCGATCGACTCGATGACGTTGGCCGGCGGCCCCAGGTCCAGCTCTTCGAACAGGCGGTCGACAGTGCGCCGCAGCAGGCCGCTGCGCGGTGGCAAAATCCATGGGAACGGATGCAGCTCGGCCAGGCTCACCGGCCGGCCGCTGGCGTGCAGCGGGTGCTCAGCGCCAGCGACGATGCACAGCCCCTCCTCGCACAATACATCGACCTTCAGCCGCGGCTCGTACTCATGCCGGCGCCAATCATCCGGGATGCGCCCGACGACAATATCCAGCTCGCCGGCCAACAGGCTTGAGAACAGCTGGTCCATATGCCCGACCCGCACCGTCACCAGCACCCCCGGCGCGCTCTCTTTGAGCAGGCGCAAGGTATGCGGCAGCAGCAAGGCCGATGACGAGGTCAAGGAACCGACCATGACCTGGCCGGTGGTGCCGCTGTGGTAGGCGTTGACCTCGTCGGTGAGGCTGCGCAGTTCCGTGAGCATGGCATGGGCGCGGCGCACCACCACCCCGCCCAGCTCGGTGGCACGCACCCCGCGGTTGCCACGCACCAGCAGGGCGGCGCCGAGGAAGGCTTCCATTTCGTGGATGATCTTGGTCACGGCCGGCTGGGTCAGGTTCAGCGCCTGGGCCGCGCCCACCAGCGAGCCGCTGCGCAGCACCTGGTCGAAGACCACCAATTGATAGAGTTTGAGTTTGCGGGCAACAGAGACAACGGTCGACTTCATGGGTAACACCGGATGATGATCGAGCGCCATGCGTAACAGCACTCAACCTAACGGGCGATTCCTTATTGTTTTATAAACTTTCACACCGAAACTTCTCAGCATGGCGGGGAGAGTTGTTCATTCCTTTAAATTCAATATAGAGCGCGCAGACGAGCGAAAAACTGATGTAGATCATCAATTTAGGGGAGAAAAGCAGGTAGGGGAAAGGTGTGCGGCGGGGGTTATTTTCCGAGCATAACATACTTTCAGACATCAGCAAGGCAGGGGCTGGCCTGGTATTCCAATCAGCCTATAAACGGGGAAAGCCAAGTTGAAATAAAAATAATGAACACACGTATAACAACTTGGAATATCTGCAAGATTTACTATCTCTACTTGCCCTGCAGGCATGAAAACCCCGCGCGGGGCGGCCACGCTCAAGCGTCCACTTTCCTTGACACATCGAAAAGCACCCAGTAATTTTCTCGGCCCCTCCTTTTCGGCTACCCCTGCCGTGCACTGCCCAGGCGTTAACTCGCGAAGCGGTCATACAGATGCCGACACTTATACGGTCGCTAACCATTGGCGTGCCTCCATCTCCGCTATCAAGTGTACAAGGATGATTTCATGATCATTCGTCAGGCTAACGCTGCCGACTACCCGCCACTGCTCGACATCTGGCTGCGCTCCGTGCGTGCTACCCACCACTTCCTGCAAGCGTCCGACATAGACGCGTTGCTTCCGCAACTGCGCGACGTCTACCTACCCGCTGTTGAGTTATGGGTTACGGTAGACACTGAAGACTGCCCGCTGGGTTTTATTGGGCTCAATCAAACCCACGTAGAAATGCTCTTCATTGATCCAGACCTGCGCGGGCAAGGCATTGGCCGGGCGCTACTGGATTTCGCCCGCAGTTCGCGCGCTACGATGAGCGTTGACGTAAACGAGCAAAATCCCCAGGCGGTGGGGTTTTATCTGCATTACGGCTTTGTTCAAACCGGCCGCTCCCCACTGGATGGCGAAGGCCGGCCGTTCCCGTTGCTGCACATGAGCTTGCCCGGCTAAGCGCATGATAGAAAATCGCCCCTGCGCTCCCGCGTAGGGGCGATTGATCTGTCGCGAGACCATCGTGTTGTTGCTAATTCATGCACGTTCAAGCACCCCACTGCCTACTTGCGGGTGAATGCCTGGCATTCTTGGCACACTAGGTTCTGTACGAGAAGTAATGTCGCAAACTCACATAGCTCAAGCTAACGAGACCATCGCTGCATAGCTTTTCGCGAGCTTGTCAAAGCGTGTGACGATGCGGCGGCTCTCTTTTAGCCCATCGTCATTGTCCGGCTATCGGATAGCACATTGACAGGTAATGGCACTCGGCTATCGTCAGCGCACGGTGCTCGCTTGACAATCAAATGGCGAGTATCAGGATGGTATAGGCCGTTCTTTTAACTAACCTTCCCCGGGGCCGCTGCAAGTGCGTCCAGCCTTCGCACCTGAAGACCCTATAACGTTGGTTTCGGTAACGGATATACCGGTTATCAGCGGCTCGAACTCAGCGCGGTGCAGTAAGTTTCGTGAGCGCTCGGGCGAGAGCAGCCTAGGTGTGCAAGGAGGCAAGTCATGCAAAATACTGTATCGGGGACCTTGGTTTCCGGGAATGATTCACGTCTTCAGGTCAGCATGGGCAACGAAACGGCCAATGGCCGTTGGGATAATCCGTACGCTATCCAGTTCACCTTCTCCATCGCCGGACGTCAGTTCTTCTATGGCCAGAACCTGAAGACCCACTACTGGTTCATCCAGGAACTGCTGCCAGGCGGCAAGATGGGTCAGGAGACTGCCAACGGTCGCTGGGACAACTCCTATGCGGTCCAGTTCGCCTTTTCGGTTGGTGGTCGTCAATACTTCTACGGCCAGAACCTGGAGACCAATTACTGGTTTATCCAGGAGTTGCTAGCCGGTGGCAAGATGGGCCAGGAAACCGCCAATGGCCGCTGGAACAACCCCTATGCGAGCCAGTTTGCATTTTCCGTCGGCGGGCGTCAGTTCTTCTACGGGCAGAACCTGAAAACCAACTACTGGTTCATCCAGGAGCTGCTTGCTGGCGGCAAGATGGGCCAGGAAACCGCGAACGGTACCCTGGATGGACCGTTCGCGGTTCAATTTCCCTTCAGTGTAGGCGGTAGCCAGTATTTCTACGGGCAGAACATAAATAACCGAAGCTGGTTCATCAAAGAACTCCTGGCCGGCGGCAAGGTAGGCAAAACAACAGCCAGCGGGCGCTGGGACAACGCCTATGCTGTTCAGTTCGCCTATCCGGCGCAGCAGTACGGGCGCCAGTACTTCTATGGTCAGAACCTTGATACCAACTACTGGTTCGTCCAGGAACTGTTGCCGGGCGGAGCAATGGGCGAGGAGATCATGAACGGGCGGTGGGGCAACCCCTACGCTACACAGTTTGCCTACGAGCAGGGCGGCATCTCCTACTTCTACGGACAGAACCAGTCGAGTAACTACTGGTTCATCCAGGAGTTGCTGTCCGATACCGAGTACACGGTACGCCGGCTTCCGCTTCTCGACTACTCCAACTCGGCATCCGCTGCCCAGGAGGGTGCACCCGGTGTCTGCCTGGACGCAGGTTCATCCACGAGCTATCAGCCTAGTTATGCCGTTGGTTGGTCGCCCTACCTGGCGGATTGGATACGCTACGTCAAGAACGGCGGCCCGATCTTCAAGTACCACGATCCTGCCGAGATCGATGGTGTCGGCATACTTCTGCCCATGCGCAACGGGAAGTTGTACGGGGACCAGCTCAAGCGACAGATTACCGAGGAACTGCCCCTGTATGAAAAGTCCGAGGGGCACTATTCGTGGGTACTGACGCCGGGCGGGAAAATCCTCTACAAGTGGAATTCCCAGCTTGAGCTCGACAGTCGCCAGTACACGCGGCACAGCGACCTCAACCAAGGGCGCCCGGTTACTTGTGCCGGCGAGTTCTACCTGACCCGGCGAAGCTCGAACATCTTTCTCACGGAGTTGTACATCGAGATCAACGACAGCTCGGGCCACTACAAGCCATCAGCCGCGGTGTGTTTCAGGTACGTGCTTGAGGAGTTCGAGGCACTGGGCATCGACCTGAACAACATCGAGGGGGTTTACACGCGCAACTAAGCGCTCTCCCCCCTGGCAACCCAGGGGTGCTGCAGCCAGGCCCGGGAGTTCACTCTCCCGGGCTGTCCCGCTGCTTTGCACCCAACGTGCGCTAGCGCGCATGATTGGGCATTCCAGGTTCAGCCACCGTTAGTCTCTCGTCGCTTCGCCTAAGCCTTGGCAGCCTGATTGCAGGCGAATACCTGACACTCTTGGTAGACTATGACACCTTTGTTTTTGATACGGATCTTGGCACAGCAACTGCTCGCCCCCCTCCAGGCTGTTCTCGATCACTGGCCGCAACCCTGATCTCGGCGGCTGCGTTGGTACGCCGGACCAACGATCCATCAAAAACGCCCAGAAATGGTACAAAACACGTAACCGAAAATGCCTCTAGAATCCGCCTCAACCCCAGTAAACCCGCGCCCTGAGCCGTCCCGCCGCTTCAGCGTTGCGCCTATGATGGACTGGACCGACCGCCACTGCCGGTTCTTCCTGCGCCTGCTCTCCAGCAACGCCCTGCTCTACACCGAAATGGTCACCACCGGTGCCTTGCTGCACGGTGATGCCGAGCGGTTCCTGCGTCATAGCGAGGCCGAGCATCCGTTGGCTCTGCAGTTGGGCGGCAGTGTGCCGGCTGATTTGGCCGCGTGTGCCAAGCTGGCCGAGGCTGGCGGGTATGATGAGGTCAACCTCAACGTCGGCTGCCCGAGCGATCGGGTGCAGAACAATATGATCGGCGCCTGCCTGATGGGCCATCCGGCGCTGGTCGGCGATTGCGTGAAGGCGATGCAGGATGCGGTGCAGATTCCGGTGACGGTCAAGCACCGCATCGGTATCAATGGCCGCGACAGCTACGCCGAGCTGTGCGATTTCGTCGGCCAGGTGCGCGACGCCGGTTGCCGCAGTTTTACCGTGCACGCGCGGATCGCGATTCTCGAAGGCCTGTCGCCGAAGGAGAACCGCGAGATTCCACCGCTGCGCTATGACGTCGCCGCGCAGTTGAAAGCGGACTTCCCCGACCTGGAGCTGGTGCTCAACGGCGGGATCAAGACCCTGGCTGAATGCCAGGAGCACCTGAAGACGTTCGACGGGGTAATGCTCGGCCGCGAGGCTTATCACAACCCGTACCTGCTGGCCGAGGTCGATCAGCAGTTGTTCGGCAGCAGCGCGCCGGTGATCAGCCGCAGCGAGGCGCTGGCCAAGTTGCGCCCTTATATTGCAGCGCACCTGGCCTGCGGTGGCGCCATGCACCACATCACCCGGCATATTCTCGGCCTTGGCCAAGGCTTCCCGGGGGCGCGCAAGTTCCGCCAGTTGCTGTCGGTGGATATCCACAAGAGCAAGGACCCGCTGGCCCTGCTCGACCAGGCCGGCGAGCTGCTGCAGGGGCGCTAGCCCCGGAACCTGTGCGCGCTTTGGCACTCGAAGGCTTATCCCACTTCGCCCCGCCTGCCAGCCAGCCCTTGAGCGGCTGGCAGCGCTCGGGTAATGTCGATCCATTGCACAGGACAGAGCACGCCCATGACTTCCAAGCTGGAACAACTCAAGCAGTTCACCACTGTGGTTGCCGACACCGGTGATATCGATGCCATCAGCCGCCTGAAACCGGTCGATGCCACCACCAACCCTTCCCTGCTGCTCAAGGCCGCGGCCATGCCCGGTTATGCCGAGCTGCTCCAGCAGTCGGTCGAGCACAGCAAGGGCGATGTCGGCCTTGCCTGTGACGCCTTTGCCGTGGCCGTTGGCGCCGGCATTCTCAAAGTGATTCCGGGGCGCATTTCCACCGAGGTCGACGCCCGCCTGTCCTTCGACCAACCGGCGCTGCTGGCCAAGGCCCGGCAGTTGATCGCGCTGTACGACAAGGCCGGTATCGGCCGTGACCGGGTGCTGATCAAGCTGGCCTCGACCTGGGAAGGCATCCGCGCCGCCGAGATCCTGGAAAAAGAAGGCATCCAGACCAACCTGACCCTGCTGTTCTCCTTCGCCCAGGCCCAGGCCTGCGCCGACGCCGGGGTGTTTTTGATTTCGCCGTTCGTGGGGCGCATCTACGACTGGTACAAGAAGTCCACCGGCAAAGAGTACGTCGGCGCCGAAGACCCGGGCGTGCAATCGGTGACGCGCATCTACGACTACTACAAGACCAATGACTACAAGACCGTGGTCATGGGCGCAAGCTTCCGCAATATCGGCCAGATCGAGCAACTGGCGGGCTGCGACCGGCTGACCATCAGCCCCGAGCTGCTGCAGCAGTTGAGCGATGATCAGGGCCAGTTGCCGCGTCTCTTGAAGCCAGGCAAAAACGGTGAGGCGCGCCAGCAACTGAGCGAGAGCCAGTTCCGCTGGGCGTCGAACGAAGATGCCATGGCCACCGAGAAACTGGCCGAGGGGATTCGCCAGTTCGCCCGGGATCAGGAGAAGCTCGAGGCGTTGTTGGCGGCAAAGGCCTGATACAAATCTGGGTTTGCCAGTGAGGGGTGCAGCGTAGAGCATCTTATCGGCCTTCAGGGCCTCATCATCGCGGGTCAAGTCGAGTCGTCGCACCGCCGCTCCCACCCATCAAGTGGGAGCGGCGGTGCGACGACTCGACTTGACCCGCGATGCTTTCGACTTTGCTTTCAGAGATGTTGATGTCTGAATCTTCCGAATTACCCGCAGTACTGGCCGGGCCTTTACTGCGCCGTCTCGAACCCACGCGAATCGTGTTCTGGCTGGTAGCCTCCGAGCCGCTGCAAGCCGAGCTGCAACTGAGCTGCACAGGCATTACTGCCGATATCAACTGCACGGTTGTGCCGATCGGCCGCCACGCCTTTGTCCACCTGCTCGACATCCGCCTCGACAGCCCGCTGCCCTGCGATGAGCAGGTCGACTACGACCTGATTCTCAACAGCCAAGGCATCGCCCAGTACGCGCCGCACCTGCTCTACCCCGGCGCACAACGGCCGAACCTGGTCCTGCGTTCACACCTGGAGCAACTGCTCCACGGCTCGTGCCGCAAGCCTCATCACCCGGCAGCGGACGGCTTGTTATGCGCCGACCGCCTGTTGCTGGAAAACCCCGCGCCGTTGCAGCGCCCTGCCCTGCTGATGATGAGCGGTGACCAGGTGTATGCCGACGATGTCGCCGGGCCGATGTTGCGCGCCATACACGCGCTGATCGAGCGCCTGGGGCTGTTTGGCGAGCAGTTGCAAGGTGCGGTGGTCGATGACAGTGCCGCGCTCTACCAGCATCCGGCCTGCTATTACCATCGCGCCGACCTGCTGCCGGCGTTGGAGAGCAACGAAACCCTGCGCGCGCGTTTTTTTGGCGGCACGCGCAAGCCGATCTTCACCAGCAGCAACGCCGACAACCACCTGGTGACCTTCGCCGAAGTCATGGCCATGTACCTGTTGGTCTGGTCACCGCTGCCCTGGGGCCTGATCGACGTGCAGATGCCGCCCGGCCTCAACGCCCAGCGCCAGGCGCGCTACCGCCAGGAGCAACAGCTGATCGAGGTTTTTGCCAGTGGCCTTGGCGGGGTGGCGCGGGTGTTGGCGCACTTGCCGAGCCTGATGATTTTCGACGACCACGACATCACCGATGACTGGAACCTCTCGGCGCAGTGGGAAGAAACCGCCTACGGCCATCCGTTCTCCAAGCGCATCATCGGCAACGCCCTGCTCGGCTACCTGCTGTGCCAGGGTTGGGGCAACAACCCCGATGCCTTTACCGCGCTGCTGGAGCATTGTCAGGCCTTCAGCCACAGTGCCGACGCCGATGACTACCTCGACACGCCGCTGCAGGATGCCCTGATCAACGAGGTGTTGCGCTTTCAGGGCTGGCAGTTCGTCCTGCCGAGCAGCCCGGCGCTGCTGGTGCTGGACACCCGCACCCGGCGCTGGCGCAGTGAAAGCAACTTCAACAAGCCTTCGGGCCTGCTCGACTGGGAAGCCCTCAGCGAGCTGCAGCAGGCGCTGCTCGACCACCCTTCGGCAATCATCGTCTCGCCGGCACCGATCTTCGGCGTCAAACTGATCGAGAGCGTGCAGCGGGTGTTCAGTTGGCTGGGCTATCCGCTGCTGGTGGATGCCGAGAACTGGATGGCCCATCGCGGTGCGGCGCAGGTCATCCTGAATATCTTCCGCCACTCGCGCACGCCGGGGCATTACGTGATCCTGTCCGGTGATGTGCATTACTCGTTCGTCTACGAGGTGCTGATCCGCCACCGCCAGCGCGCCCCGCACCTGTGGCAGATCACCAGCAGCGGCATCAAGAACCAGTTCCCCAAGCGCCTGCTGGATACCTTCGACCGCCTCAACCGCTGGCTGTACTCGCCACGCTCACCACTCAACTGGTTTACCAAGCGCCGGCAGATGCAAGTGATCCCGCGTACCCCCGCCCACAGCAAGGCTGGCGAGCGGCTGTGGAACAGCGCAGGCCTGGGTCAGGTGTTTTTCAATGAACAAGGGCAACCGGCGCGGATTTTCCAGCTCAACGCCGATGGCAGCGAGGCAACCGAGTTTGCACCGCGCCAAGCTGACTTGAAAGAAGTTTGACGGGCGCCTGGAACGGCGCCCCGGTCGACGCTCAGGTACGCTCGAGGGCGTTGACCAGGTCGTGGAAGGCTTCGCGGTTGGAGTCGTTCAGGCCCATGAGGATCTTGTGCGCTTCGAGCACCTTGGAGCGCACCACGTCCTCGTTCTGATCCTGCGACGGCAGGTCGGTCAGGCACTCGGGGCACGGGATCGGCCGGTCAACGATGTTGAACACCTGGTCGAAGCCCATCGACTGCAGCAGGCGGGTGATGTCGGCATGGGTGGTGACCACCGTTGGCAACAGCCCGACCTTTTGCCGCGACAGGATCGAGAGCTTGGCCAGCAAGCCCAGGGTGGTGCTGTCGATGCTATGGGTTTCTGTCAGATCGATGACGATCGCCGAGAAATTCAGCGCCGTGAAGATCTTTTCAATCGTCGCATCCAGCGCCGAACACAAGGTCAGGCGCACTTCACCGACAAACTTCAGCACGAAGGTGCCATTCTGCTCGGCGAACTGGATTCTACCCGTACTCATTGAAGGTTCCTGCTCAACACCAATAGGGCGATATCATCCGGCATCTCCCCAAGCGTAGCTAATCCGAATCGTTGGCGCAGCCCATCCAGACTACCGCCTGCGGCCTTGATGATTTCAGGCAGGGCCGCCTCTTTATCTTTGAGTGTGTCACCGGGCAAAAGGTCCAGAATGCCATCAGATAGCAGGGTCAGGCTGAACTGCGGCGGCAACTCCAGGACATGGTCCTGGTAGGTCGCCTCCTCGAACAAACCGACCGGCAATCCGCGGCCTTCCAGGTAACGGCTCTGGCTCGGGGTGTAAAGCACTGGCAACGGCAGGTGACCACCGATGCTGTAGGTCATGATACCCGTATCTTCGTCGATCACACCGCCGACCATGGTCACATGCTTGCCCAGCTTGCAGTTGATCAGGCCGCGGTTGATGTGCCCGAGCACTTCCGAGGGCTTGAAGTCGCGCAGCTTGCCGCCGCGCTTGAATTCGAACAGCAGGCGCGTGGTCATGAACTTCAGCAGCACGGTGACGAAGGCTGATGAAGCGCCATGCCCGGAAACGTCTGCCAGATAAAAGGCAATGCGCCGGTCATCGACACGGAAATAGTCGGCAAAGTCGCCCGACAGGTACAACGACGGAATGATCTGGTGCTCGAACGACAGGTCGTCGGCCACCCAGGGGCTTTCCGGCAGCATGTTCATCTGCACCTGACGCCCGGCGGTCTGGTCTTCCTGCAGCAGGTGCAGGCTGGCCTCAAGCTCGCGGTTGGCAGTTTCAAGCTTTTCCCGGTAGCGCTGGTTTTCCAGCACCAGGCGCGCGCGGTCCAGGGCCCGGCGAACCGAATGCTCGAGGACTGCGAGGTCTTCGAGCGGCTTGATCAGGTAGTCGGCCGCGCCCAGGCGCAGGGCCTCGACGGCGTCGTTCATCACCCCGGCGCCCGATACCACGATCACCGGCAGTTCCGGCGCGCGCTCGGTCACCTGGCGAATCAGCTCCAGGCCGCCCATTTGCGGCATGCGCAGATCGCAGATCACAAGATCAGGGTGTTCCTGTTCGAAGACCTGAAGGCCCTGCTGGCCATTGCTTGCCTGCAGGACGCTGAAACCGCTGTCTTCCAGGTAGGCGGCAAGACTCGCACGTACGACGTCGTCGTCATCGATTATCAGCAGCGTTGCACTGGTTTTCTGCATGTGGGCAAACGGCGCCAGGAATAGGTTGGGCGTAGGTGAGCATCGGCCCACGTACTGGATTCACTTCGAGCTACTCTTCTATGAGTTGTAGGACATGAAAACCTGTCCGGCAAATAGCAGAGGTGCCTTGTAAGGCGCAGACGGTACTCCCATCCGCCGGGCGTTTCAAGGGCACACCGATGGTCGCCGATGCTCTTTACAGCCGAAAGCACCGGGAGTTATAAAAACCCCTCCAACCGCAACGCAATGAAAGGATGCAGACATGAGTTCAGTACACACGAACTACAGCGAGAAGCGCGATTTCATTCGCATGCGGGTGGACGCAGATATCAGCCTGATCCTCGAGGATCAAGTCATCGCCGCCGTCTGCCTGGACCTCTCCAGCAGTGGCATGCAGGTCCAGGCGCCGCATCAGTTCAAGGTCGGCGATAGCCTCGAGGTACGGATCGATTCCGAGCACCAGGCGCTGCAGGGCCTGGAAGCGAGCGCCGAGGTGGTATGGATTGCCGACCAGGCGGGCGGCGAACAGAAGCTTGGCCTGCGCATCCTGAAGATGAAATAAATGCAGACACAAAAAAAGGCGACCTGAAGGTCGCCTTTTGTTTACCCGCGCGGATCAGAAGTCGTCGACGACTTCACCATCCTTGACCTTGAATTCGCGATTTTGCAGATAAGCATTGCGAATGAAGATGTATTTGTCGCCATTGATCAGCTTTTCTGCCGACAGCAGGCTGGCGCGGGTGTCGACCACATCGACGGCGGCAGCGGTGTTGCGGGTCGGCACATGATCGATGTAGCGGTAGGGTTCGGTGTAGGTGTCCGGGTACTTGGCGATCGCGTCGCGCACGGTGCTCGGGCCGAGCAACGGCAGCATCACGTACGGGCCACTGCCCACGCCCCAGTAGCCGAGGGTCTGGCCGAAGTCTTCGTCGTTGCGCTGCAGGCCCATCTTGGTACCGACATCAAAGAACCCGCCAATACCGAAGGTGGTGTTGACGATCAGCCGCGCGGTGTCGACGCCGGCCGCGTGCGGCTTGAGTTGCAGCACGTTGTTGGCCAGGTTGGTGACGTCGCCCAGGTTACGGAACATGTTGTGGATGCCGTCTTCGAGGAACTGCGGGGTGACCGCCTGGTAACCCTTGGCCAGCGGCTTGAGCGCATAGGTGTCAACCGTGTCGTTGAAGCGGAAGATCGGCCGGTTGATGCTTTCCCAAGGGTCTTCTTCCGTCGCCGCCTGAGCCGCGATTACCGGCGCCACCAGCAGACCGGCACAGACACAGGCCCGGGTCATCCGATCGATCAGGCCGATCCTACGCATAAAGTTACTCCTCGAACTAGGGCAGACGCTGGGCGTCCTGTGCCGAAAAATGAAACTAGTATAAAGCCTGTACCGCAGTTAAGCAGCTTGGCATAAACAGCGCCGCTAAAATGTGAACGACTGTGTATCGGTCGCGTCACCAAAAGGTCACAAACCCAGCGTAGCCTGCAGGTTATTTCAGGGACGTTGCCATGTCAGACTCCCCCGCCATCACTGCCTTGCTGTTTGGCTTGCGCGGTTGCCTTGTAGATGAGCACGCCAACCCTGAATCCCCTTGCCCTACCCCGGGCGCGCTGCCCACCCTTGACTGGCTCCACCAGCAAAAGGTTCCTTGTGCCTGGTTAGATGAGCTTCCGGCCGCAGACGGCACACTGCTTGCCAGCCCGTTGCCGGCCTGGCTGCACGCCTATCCCGCCTGTACAACGCCCTGGCCGGCACCCGACGCCTGCTGGCAGGCGCTGATGGGCCTCAAGGCGGACAAGCTCGAGGGTTGTGTGCTGGTCAGCGGCGAGCCGCGCCTGCTGCAATCGGCCCTCAACGCCGGGCTGTGGACCATCGGCCTGGCCTCTTGCGGGCGCAACAGCCAGCAGTGGCAGGCGCTGAGCGCACAGGAGCAGGAACGCAGGCGTGGCCAGGCCACCTTGCAGCTGTTCAGCCTCGGCGTGCATTCGGTGATCGATCACCTGGAAGCCCTGGCCGACTGCCTGGCCGATATCGGCCAACGCCGGCGCAAAGGCGAAAAACCCTGAAACAGCGCCATTGATCAGGGTCATGCAAAGCACCGGCCGGTGGATTACTCTAGTAGACAGGGTATGGACCTTTCACCCGCTGCCGGGGTCCATGACTGTGCCTATTCATAGAGGGAGTACACCCATGCCTGCCCGCGAACTGCAAGAGCAACTCAATGAGCTGCGCGAGCAACTGGAGCAAAATCCGCCGCTTTCCGAAACCGAGCGTAAACACCTGCATGAGCTGATGCAGCAAATCGAGGCAAAGCTCGAGCTGGAAGCTGCAAGCCCTGATAACGATCTGGTCGATAGCGTCAACCTGGCTGTGGAAACCTTTGAAGCCAACCACCCCAGCTTGACCGGCATCTTGCGCCGACTCGCCGTAAGCTTGCACAGCATGGGCATCTAAGCCCACCTGAATAAAAAAGCCCCGTCATCGAACGGGGCTTTTTCGTTACTGGCGAACCAGTCGCAGGTTCGCCAGGGTCACCTGGCCGGTGCTGCGGTACGGGTTGATATCCAGCCCGCCGCGGCGCACGTAACGGGCGTAGACCGTCAGGTGCTCGGGGTTGAGCAGGCGCTTGAGGTCGAGGTAGATGCGCTCGACGCACTGCTCATGAAAGTCGGCATGCTGGCGGAAGCTGATCAGGTAGGTCAGCAGGCTGGCATGGTCCAGCGCCGCGCCACGGTAATGCACAGTGACGCTACCCCAGTCCGGCTGGCCCGTGACCGGGCAGTTGGACTTGAGCAAATGGCTGTGCAGGGTCTCTTCAACGATGTTGGCGCTGTCGCACCGCAGCAACTCCGGCTGAGGCTGCTCGTAATTGCTGATGCTGATATCCAGCTCATCGATGCACACACCCGGCAGGCCGACCACGCCCTGCCCTTCGACTTCGGCCAGGCTGCGGATCTGCACGCCCACCGGCTTGCCGGCGGCAGCGGAGAGGTCCTTGACCAGGCACGCCTGCAGCGCTGCGGGCGATTCGAATACGGTCTGGTTCAGCGAGTTGAGGTACAGCTTGAACGACTTCGACTCGATGATGTTCGGCGAATCGGCAGGGATGGCGAACTCGCCGATGGCCACCATTGGCTTGCCCGACGGCAGCAGCCAGGACAGCTCGAAGCAGTTCCAGAAGTCGACGCCCAGCCATGGCAGGGTTTCGGCGCTGACGCCCAGCTCGGCCCATTTTGCTGCCCGCGGGATCGGGAACAGCAGCGAGGGTGTGTAGGTGCAGACGTATTCGCTGGATTTACCCAGCGGAGAATGTTCGGCGGCAGGATGCATGGCTAAAACCTGTAGGAGCAAATGCGCCTAGTTTATCGGTTTTAAGCCATGCTTTGGGCAATCGGCTGTTATTGGCCGATGGTCAGCCTGCCGACCATGCCGGCCTGGTAATGACCGGGGACGTTGCAGGCGAACTCGATTGGCGTCGACTGGCTGAAAGTCCACGTCAGTTCGGCGCTTTTGCCCGGTTCGACCATCACCGTGTTCGGGTCGTCATGCTGCATGCTCGCGCCTTGCTTCATGCTGCCATGGTTCATAGTGCCGTGGCCCATGCCCGAATGATCCATCTGGCCTTGCATGGCGAGCATTTCTTTCTGATGCTTGGCATGCATCAGCGCATCACCCAGGCTGAACTCATGGACGACCGCACCCTTGTTGACCAGCACGAAGCGCACGGTCTCCCCGGCCTTGACCTCAAGGCTGCGCGGCGCGTAATACATGTCGCCCATCACCACCTCGACAGTGCGGGTGGCCTTGCTCGCGGGCGCAGGTTGCCCGAAGGCGTAGGAATGCGCGGGCGATGCCAGGACCGGAAGGCTGAACAGCGCCAGGGCGCCGACGATATAAAGCTGTTTCATTTCAAGCCCACTCCAGGGTTGCGACGATTCAGGCTTCACTGTAGAAAACCGCCGCTGGCAGTCACCTGACAAAAAGATTACAACTTTGTCAGCTTGGCCACCCGGCACGCCCGGCGCGGTATAACCCTCCGGCAATCCACGCTAAAGAGCCAGCCGATGAAACTGTTGATCGTCGAAGACCAGACCAAGACTGGCCAGTACCTGTGCCAGGGCCTCAGTGAAGCGGGCTTCGCCACCGAGCTTGCCAGCGACGGCAACACCGGCCAACACCTGGCCCTGACCGGCGACTACGATTTGCTGATCCTGGATGTCATGCTGCCCGGTCGCGATGGCTGGCAGATCCTCCAGGCCGTGCGCGCTGCCGGCCTGGAAATCCCGGTGCTGTTCCTCACCGCCCGCGACGCCGTCGAAGACCGCGTGCACGGCCTGGAACTGGGCGCCGACGATTACCTGGTGAAGCCTTTTGCCTTCTCCGAACTGCTGGCGCGGGTGCGCAGCCTGCTGCGCCGTGGCAGCAGCCCGGCGCAGGAAACCAGCCTGGGCCTGGCCGACCTGCGCCTGGACCTGATCCGCCGCCGGGTCGAACGCGCAGGCCAGCGCATCGACCTGACCGCCAAGGAGTTCGCCCTGCTCGAACTGCTGCTACGCCGCCAGGGCGAGGTGCTGCCAAAATCGCTGATCGCCTCGCAGGTGTGGGACATGAACTTTGACAGCGACACCAACGTCATCGAAGTGGCGATCCGCCGCCTGCGCCTGAAGATCGACGATGCCCACGACAACAAGCTGATTCATACCGTACGCGGCATGGGTTATGTGCTTGAAGAGCGCAGCGCCTGATGCGGCGCCTGTCCCTCGGCAGCCGCCTGGCGCTGCTGTTTGCCGCCTGCACTGCAGTGGTGTCGCTGAGCGCCGGCATCCTCTTCAGCCGCGCCAGCGCCACCCACTTCATTGAGCTCGACCAGCAATTGCTCAACAGTCGCCTGTCGCTGTTGCGCCAGATGCTCGAAGGGGTAGATGACCCGGCCAGCCTCGCCCTGCGCCTGCCCGCCCTGCAAACCGAACTCAGCCACCAGGCCGACCTTGCCGTGCGCATTCGTGGCCGTGACGGGCGTACCTGGTTCGACAGCCAGACAGGCCTGCCCGATTCACCGCAGGTGCTCGGCCTCAGCACCCTGTACAGCAGCGGCATCGACTACCGCAGCCTGTGCGTCAACCTCAACGACGGCGACGCGCAGCTGACGCTGTTTCTCGACATCACCCACCACCAGCATTTCCTCCAGCGCATGCAACAGTTGATCTGGCTTACCGTCGGCCTCTCGGCGCTGGCGACCGCACTGCTCGGGGCCTGGGCCGCACGCAGCGGGCTGCGACCATTGCGGCAGATGGGCGAAGTGGCCTCGAGGGTGTCGGCGCGCTCGCTGACCACGCGCTTGCCCGAAGGGCAAATGCCGCTGGAGCTGGCGGAACTGGCACAGACCGTCAACGCCATGCTCGAACGCCTGGACGATGCCTTCCAACGCCTCTCGGCGTTCTCTGCCGATATTGCCCACGAGCTGCGCACGCCGCTGTCCAACCTGCTGACCCACACCCAGGTGACCCTGACCCGGCCGCGCAGCCTGGATGAATACCGCGAGGCGCTGCACAGCAACCTCGAAGAACTGCAATGGATGGCGCAACTGGTGAACGACATGCTCTACCTGGCCAAGGCTGACCACGGCTTGCTGATGCCCAGCCGCCAGCAACTGGCGCTTGAAGACGAGGCCGATGCCTTGCTTGAGTACTACGCACCGCTCGCCGAAGAAGCCGAGGTGACCTTGAGCCGCGAGGGCCAGGCGCCGCTGACAGGCGACCGGCACATGCTGCGCCGGGCGCTGTCCAACCTGCTCGACAATGCCTTGCGCTTTACCCCGGCCGGCGGCGAGATTCGCGTCACGCTTGAACAGCTGGAAGGCCTGGTGCGGCTGCAGGTGGCCAACCGTGGTGAGCCGATTGCCCCGGCGTTGCTGCCAAAGCTGTTCGACCGTTTCTATCGCGCGGACCCGGCGCGGCGCGAAGGCAGTAGCGAGCATGCGGGATTGGGACTGGCGATCACCCGCTCGATTGTGCAGGCGCACGGCGGGAGTATTCGTGGGGAGTCGGCTGGGGGCTGGACCCGATTTGTGGTCGATTTGCCGACGGTGTGAATACTATCGCGGGGCAAGCCCGCTCCTACAGCCGGTGTAGGAGCGGGCTTGCCCCGCGAACAGCCATCACTCGTAACGCAAGGCGTACGCCGGCTCTACCTGCGATGCCCGCCACGCCGGATACAGCGTCGCCAGGAAGCTCATGATCAGGCCGGCACTGCAGATCAGCGCCACGTCGCCCCACTGCAGCTCCGACGGCAAGGTGCTGATGAAGTACACGTCCGAGGTAAAAATGTGCTGGCCGCTGACCCGCTCCAGCCAGCCGACGATCTGGCTGACGTTCAGCGCTGCGATCACCCCGAGCACGCCGCCGATCAAGGTACCGACGATACCGATCAAGCTGCCCTGAACCATGAAGGTGCCCATGATCTGCGCCGGCGTCGCGCCGATGGTACGCAGGATGGCGATATCGGCACCCTTGTCGTTGACCACCATGATCAGCGTGGCAATGATGTTGAACGCCGCCACGGCGATGATCAGCAGCAGCAACAGGCCGATCATGGTCTTTTCCATCTTCATCGCGCTGAACAGGCTGCCCTGGGTGTGGGTCCAGTCATCGGCGCGGTACTGCTCGCCCAGGCTCGCGGTAATCGCCTTGGACACCTGCGGCGCGGCATACAAATCTTTGACCTTGAGGCGCACGCCCTGCACCTGGTTCGGCGCCCAACGCTGCATCTGCGCGGCGTCGGCCATGTGCATCAGGCCCAGCGAGCCATCCAGCTCGGCGCCGACCTTGAATACCCCGACCACGTTCAGGCGCTGCATGCGCGGGGTGATGCCACCCGGTGCGCTGCTGACTTCCGGCACGATCAGGGTCAGCTTGTCGCCAACATTGAGGCGAAAACGCCGTGCGGTGATTTCACCGATAACCACGCCGAACTCGCCCGGCTTGAGGTCTTCGAGGCTGCCTTGAACGATATGCTGGGCCACGATCGACACCTTGCCCTCCTCGGCCGGGTCGATGCCGCTGACCTGGATCGGCTGCATCGAGCCCTTGTAGGAGAGCATGCCTTCCATTTCGGTCAGTGGCGCAGCAGCGATCACTTCAGGGTTCTTCAAGGCTTGGGCCGCCACCGGCCGCCAGTCATCCAGCGGCTGGGCACCGAGCACGCTGGCGTGCGGCACCATACCGAGGATGCGCGAGCTCATTTCACGCTGGAAGCCGTTCATCACCGACAGCACCACGATCATCGCCAACACGCCCAGGGACAGGCCGATCATCGAGGTCATGGAAATGAACGAGATGAAATGGTTGCGGCGCTTGGCGCGGGTGTAGCGCGCGCCGATGAAAATAGACAAGGGTCTGAACATGAACGAAAGCACCCGGGTAAAGAAAAGGAACCAGGTGCCCGCCTGAACGCGGCGGGCACGTTGCGCGGGCAATCAGATCGGTACCAGGTGCCCGTCATCCAGGCGCAGTACGCGGTCCATCTGGCGCGCCAGGTTGAGATCGTGGGTCACCACCAGGAAGGCCGTTTGCGAAGAACTGCTGAGCTCCTGCATCAAGTCCTGGATACCCTGGGCGGTATGGTGGTCGAGGTTGCCGGTGGGCTCGTCGAGCATCACCAGCCCCGGCCGGTTGACCAGTGCCCGGGCGATGGCTACGCGCTGACGCTCGCCACCGGACAGCTCGGCCGGCTTGTGGCTCAGGCGATGGCCCAGGCCGACGCGTTTGAGCAGCGCTTCAGCGCGCTCACGGGCTTCGGGGATGGCCGTGCGCCCGATCAGCAGTGGCATGCACACGTTCTCAAGCGCGGTGAATTCCGGCAGCAGGTGGTGGAACTGGTAGACGAAGCCCAGGGCGCGGTTGCGCAGCAGGCCGCGGGCGCGCTCGCCCAGTGCCGAGAGTTCTTCGCCGGCCAGCCAGACGCTGCCTTCGGTAGGGGTATCGAGGCCGCCGAGCAGGTTGAGCAAGGTACTCTTGCCCGAACCTGAACTACCAACGATCGCCACCCGTTCGCCCGGGTGCAGCTCCAGCTGCAAGCCGGACAACACCTGGACCTTCTCCGGGCCTTCCTCGTAGGACTTGCCCAGGTTGCGGCAACTCAGCACTGCTTTATCACTCATGCCCAACTCACTCATAACGTAGCGCCTCCGCAGGCTGGGTGCGTGCCGCACGCCAGGCCGGATACAGGGTGGCGAGGAAACTCAGGACCAATGCCGCACCGCAGACCATCCACACGTCCTCGGCCATGATCTGCGAAGGCAGGTAGTCGATGAAGTAGACGTCGGCATTGAGGAACTTGTGCCCGATCAGGGTTTCGATCCCGGCAATCGCGGCGCTGACGTTGAGCGCGGCGAAGATACCCACCAGCGCGCCGATCAGGGTACCGACCACGCCGATCACCGTGCCCTGGACCATGAAGATGGCCATGATCTGCCCGGGCGTCGAACCCAGGGTGCGCAAGATGGCGATGTCGCCCTTCTTGTCGTTGACCACCATCACCAGGGTGGAAATGATGTTGAACGCCGCCACCGCGACAATCAGCAGCAACAGCAGGCCGATCATGGCTTTTTCCATGCGGATCGCCTGGTACAGGTTGCCGTGGCTGCGGGTCCAGTCGCGGGCGTAGAACTCCTGCTCGCCCAGCTTCTGGGCGATGTCCCAGGCAACCCGGGGGGCCTGGAACAGGTCGTCGAACTTCAGGCGCAGGCCCTGGACCTGGTCGGCATTCCAGCGGTGCAGGCGCGACAGATCGGCCAGGTTGGTCAGGCCCAGGTAGCCGTCGATTTCACCGGCGCCGACATGGAAGATGCCGACCACGGTAAAACGCTTCATGCGCGGGAACATGCCGGCCGGGGTCACGGTGACCTCGGGAGCGACGAAGGTCAGCTTGTCGCCAATACCGACGCCCAGCTTGGCCGCGGCCTTGTCGCCGATCATGATGCCGAAATCGCCGGGGGCCAGGTCATCGAGCTTACCCTCCCGGATAAAGTCGTCGATGATCGAGACCTTGCGTTCCTGGGCCGGGTCGATACCGTTGAGCAGCACCTTCTGCACCTTGCCGTCATGAGTCAGCAGGCCCTGCATCTGAGTGAAGGGCGCCACCGCCAGAACCTGCGGGTTCTGCTTTACTTGACTGGCAAGGGCCGGCCAGTCGTTGATCGGCTGGCCGGTTTCCAGTGTGGCGTGGGGCACCATGCCCAACACCCGGGTGCGCATCTCGTGATCGAAGCCATTCATGACCGACAACACCACGATCATCACGACAACGCCCAGGGCGAGGCCGATCATCGAGGTCAGGGAAATGAACGAGACGAAGTGGTTGCGACGCTTGGCACGGGTATAACGCGTGCCGATGAATACGAAGAGAGGTCTGAACATGTCGGGGCTTGTTCGGATGAAAGAGGAACGTCCTTGTGGCGGGGCTTGATTAGCAGCTTTACACTCAGACCACCGCCGCTACCATGGGTTCGCCATGTCGACATTAGATGAAGAAGATCGCCGCGAATACTACCGTATCGAGGATCGGATCGCACTGGAAATTAGCCCGTTGAGCGCCGCCGAAGCGCTTGGCACGGACTTGTTGCAAGATACTTCACCGCTGTTCAACTTGCTCGGTGAACTGCACCTGAGCGAGTTCGAATCCCAGCACCTGCTGCGCCAGCTCAGTGACAAGGACCGCACCCTGGCGGCCTTTCTCAAGGCCCAGAACAAACGCATCGACCTGCTCAGCGCAGTGGTCGCGCAGACCTTGCTCGGGCAACTGAGCGCGCCACAGGCAGTGGTGCTGTCCGAGGGCGGCATCGAGTTCAACCAGGCCGAGCCGCTGGCGGCCGGCGCCCGCGTGGCGGTGAAGATGGTGCTGATGCCCCAGGCCCTGGGCCTGCTGCTGCGCGCCAAGGTCACCCATTGCGACCGTCAGGCCGACGGTCAGTACGAGATCGGCACCGAGTTCGTCGACACCACCGATGCCCAGCGCCAGCTGCTGGCCCGCTACATCCTGCAACGCCAAGCGCAACAACGACGCCAGGCCCTGGAAAACGACCCAAGCGCCTCCTGAGTTTCACTTATTTGTTGAAGGAACAGACGTGACCACGATTTACGGCCACCGCGGCGCCAAGGGCGAAGCCCCCGAAAACACCCTCGCCAGCTTCCAGCAGTGCCTCGGGCACGGCGTGCGTCGCTGCGAGCTCGACCTGCACCTGTCAGCCGACAACGAACTGATGGTGATCCACGACCCGAGCCTCAAGCGCACCACCGGCCGGCGCGGCAAGGTGGTTGAACACAGCGCGGCTGATCTGGTGACCTACGACGCGCGCAAGGGCGGCCCGGGCTGGGTTTCGCCCTGCCCTGTCCCGCGCCTTGAGGAGCTGTTTGAAAAGTGCGATTTCGAGCACTGGCAGCTGGAGGTCAAGAGCGCCTCGCGCACCCGCGCTGCCACCACCGTGCTGGCAATCCGCGAAATGGCCCAGCAGTTCGGCCTGCTAGACAAGGTCACCATCACCTCGAGCTCTCGGGAAGTGCTGGGCGCAGCGCTGGAGCTGACGCCGGATATTTCCAGGGGACTGGTCGCCGAATACGCCTGGCTCGACCCATTGAAGGTCGCCCAGAACTATGGCTGCAACTTGCTGGCGTTGAACTGGACACTGTGCACCCCCGAGCGCCTGGTCAAGGCCCAGCGCCAGGGTTTGCACGTGTCGGTGTGGACAGTCAACGAGCCGGCGCTGATGCGCAGGCTCGCCGACTTCGGCGTAGACAGCCTGATTACAGACTTTCCCGGTTTGGCCAGCGCCACCCTCGAGAATCGCTGAAATCGGTCTCCCCGGCCGGCTCAGGCCACCGGCCGGAGCCGCTCAAAAAAGCCGGTTGAGGCCGTCGTAAGCCGCTACCCGATAGGCTTCGGCCATGGTCGGGTAGTTGAAGGTGGTGTTGACGAAGTACTTCAGGGTATTGCGCTCACCCGGTTGATCCATGATCGCCTGACCGATGTGCACGATCTCCGACGCCTGGTAACCGAAGCAGTGCACGCCGAGGATTTCCAGGGTTTCGCGGTGGAACAGGATCTTCAGCATGCCTTGCGGCTCACCGGCGATCTGCGCCCGGGCCATGCTCTTGAAGAAGGCCTTGCCCACTTCGTAAGGCACTTTGGCCTGGGTCAGCTCCTGCTCGTTCTTGCCGATCGAGCTGATCTCCGGAATGGTGTAGATACCGGTCGGTACGTCGTTGACGAAGCGCCAGCTGCCGTTGTCGACGATGCTGCCGGCGGCCGAACGGCCCTGGTCGTGGGCGGCACTGGCCAGGCTCGGCCAGCCGATCACGTCACCGGCGCCATAGATGTTCGCCACGTGGGTGCGGTAGTTCTCGTCGACTTCGATCTGGCCACGGCTGTTGACCTTGATGCCGATGTTCTCCAGGCCCAGCTTGTCGGTGTTGCCGGTACGGCCGTTGCACCAGAGCAAGGCATCGGCCTTGATCTTCTTGCCGGATTTCAGGTGCAGGATCACCCCGTTGTCCAGGCCTTCGACACGCTCGTACTCTTCGTTGTGGCGAACGGTGATGTTGTTGTTGCTGAAGTGGTAGCTCAACGCCTGGGAGATTTCCGAGTCGAGGAAGCTCAGCAACTGGCCGCGGTTGTCTACCAGTTCCACCAGCACACCCAGGCCACTGAAGATCGAAGCGTACTCACAGCCGATCACGCCGGCGCCGTAGACGATCAGTTTGCGCGGGGTGTGACCGAGGCTGAGGATGGTGTCGCTATCGTAGATACGCGGGTGGTGGAAATCGATATCGGCCGGGCGATACGGGCGCGAGCCGGTGGCGATGATGATGTGCTTGGCCACCAGTTTCTCGACCACGCCGTTGGCGCAGACCACTTCGATGGTTTGCTCGTCGGCGAAGCTGCCGGTGCCGAAGAACACGTCGACGCGGTTGCGCGCGTAGTAGCCGGTGCGCGAGGCAACCTGCTTGGAGATCACCTTCTCGGCGCTTTTCAGTACGTCAGGGAACGAGAACCAGCGCGGCTCACCAATAGCCCGGAACATCGGGTTGGTGTTGAACTGCATGATCTGGCGCACCGAGTGACGCAGGGCCTTGGACGGGATGGTGCCCAGGTGGGTGCAGTTGCCGCCGACCTGGCGACGGCTATCGACCATCGCCACCTTGCGTCCTGCTTTGGCAGCATTCATTGCCGCCCCTTCTCCTGCGGGGCCGGAACCCAGCACCACTACGTCGTAGTTGTAGACAGCCATGCGTACTCCTTCAGAACAGGCCCGCGCGCCACATCGGCGGGCGGGGCTACCTCATGCCGCCAGCGGCGCCATGAAAAAATTCGGGTGCAGTCTAATCAAGCTTGAACGCCGCGCACATTAACCCTTGGTCGCGTCGTAGGCTATTTTTCTCTGCACTACATGTACAACACATCATTTATGCAAACGGGCTACTGCCTGTTCACCTGGGCAAACGCCGGCGTGCTGCGGGAGACGAAACCATCGGCAACCCGGGTCACGAACACCGCGGCGATCCCGTGCTTGTGGGCAAACGCCCAGCCCCTTTCGGGCCCGAGGATAAACAACAAGGTCGAATACCCATCGGCCATCAGCGTCGATCGGTCAAACACCGTCACCGACGCCAGGTCGTGTTTCACCGGTTGCCCCTGGCGTGCATCGAAGGTGTGTGAATAGCGCTGGCCATTCTCCTCGAAATAATTGCGATAGTCACCGGAGGTGGACACACCAAAACCGTCCACGGCCAGCACTTGCTGGGCAATCTGGCGATCCTCGCGAGGCAATTCCAGCGCCACTTTCCAGCGGCTGCCATCGGGTTTGCGCCCGATCGCCTTGAGCTCGCCCGTGGCCTCGACCAGCAAATCCGCGATGCCCAGGGCTTTTAGCCGCTCCACCAGCAAGTCAACCGCATGCCCGGCGGCGATACTGTTGAAGTCCACTTCCACCGGTGCATCCTTGCACAGCTGCTCGCCCACTATGCGCAAATGCCCATGCCCGACCCGCTGGCGAGTGGCAGCCAGAGCCTGGGCATCCGGTACTTTTTCCATACGCGACTGCGGACCGAAGCCCCACAGGTCGAGCAAGGGTTCCACGGTCAGGTCAAAGGCGCCGTCACTCTGCTGCGCCAGTCGCTCGCCAACCCGCACCAGTTCCAGCACATCGGCCGGCATTGGCTGGCAGCTATTGGCCGGCAGCCTGTTGAAGGCTTCGGTCAACGAGTCGCTGCGGTAAGTGGAAAAACGCCTGTCGACGCCTTCGAGAATCCGCTCGACCTCGCGCCTGACCTGCTCCGGCGCCGGCCCCTGGGGCCTACGCACATACTGCACGGTGTAGCTGCTGCCCATGGTCGGGCCACTGATACGCTCGAGGGTGTCGCCCTGCCCGCATCCGGCCAGGCTCAGCAACGCGCCGATCAACACTGCTTTGCGCATCCAGCCTCCTGGGAAAATTCAGGCAAAAAAAACGGGAACCCTGAGGTTCCCGTCTTTCACGATCAAGCCAAGCTTAGCGTGGGAAAGCAGGCGGATTGACGCCAGCCATGTCTTCCATCACGCGCACTACCTGGCAGCTGTAACCGAATTCGTTGTCGTACCAGACGTACAGGACAACACGGTTATCGTTGCAGATGGTGGCTTCGGCATCGACCACACCGGCGTGGCGGGAACCGACGAAGTCGGTGGAGACCACTTCCTGGGAGCTCACGTAGTCGATCTGCTTGTGCAGGTCCGAGTGCATGGCCATCTGGCGCAGGTACTCGTTGATCTCTTCGCGGTTGGTGGCTTTTTCCAGGTTCAGGTTCAGGATAGCCATCGACACGTTCGGCGTTGGTACGCGGATCGCGTTGCCGGTCAGCTTGCCCTTGAGCACTGGCAGTGCCTTGGCGGCTGCAGTGGCGGCACCGGTCTCGGTGATAACCATGTTCAGCGGCGCGGCGCGGCCACGACGGCTGCCCTTGTGGAAGTTGTCGATCAGGTTCTGGTCGTTGGTGAACGAGTGAACGGTTTCAACGTGACCGTTGATGATACCGAACTTGTCATTGACCGCCTTGAGCACAGGAACGATGGCGTTGGTGGTGCAGGAAGCCGCGGAGATGATCTTGTCATCAGCGCTGATTTCGCCATGGTTGATGCCGTGCACGATGTTCTTCAGCGCGCCCTTGCCAGGTGCGGTGAGGATCACGCGGGCAGCGCCCGGGCAGGCCAGGTGCTGGCCCAGGCCATCGGCGTCACGCCATACACCGGTGTTGTCGACGATCAGGGCATTGTCGATGCCATACTGGGTGTAGTCGACTTCGCTCGGGTTCTTGGCGTAGATAACCTGGATCAGGTTGCCGTTGGCGGTGATGGTGTTGTTGGCTTCGTCGATGGTGATGGTGCCATCGAACGGGCCGTGCACCGAGTCACGACGCAGCAGGCTGGCACGCTTGACCAGATCGTTCTCGGCGCCTTTGCGCACGACGATGGCGCGCAGACGCAGGCCGTCGCCACCACCGGTTTTCTCGATCAGGATACGCGCCAGCAGACGGCCGATACGACCGAAGCCGTACAGCACGACGTCGGTACCTTTGCGCGCCGAAGCGTTTTGCTGGCCAACCACGTCAGCCATTTCTTCACGCACGAATTGCTCGGCGGTACGGCCGTTGCCTTCTTGCTTGAACTTGTTGGCCAGCTTGCCCAGGTCGACCGAAGCGGCGCCCAGTTTCAGCTCGCTCATGGCTTTGAGCAGCGGGAATGTCTCGTGTACAGACAGTTCGGTTTCGTCGGTCTGGCGATGACGGGCAAAGCGGTGCGCTTTGAGGATCGAGATCACCGAGCGGTTGATCAGGCTACGGCCATAGATCGAGCTCACCACATTGTTATTGCGGTAGAGCTGACCGATAAGCGGGATCATCGCTTCTGCAAGCGCTTCACGATCAATCCACTCACCAAGACACTGGTCGGGCTTCTGAGTCACGGGAACCTTCCACATGTAGGGACAGAAAAAAGGGGCTACATTATGACGCCCCGCAGCCCATCGAGCAATGAGCGCCTGTCGCCAGCATCGCACTACATGCTTTTAGCCTGCACAAACCTGACAGCGCGGGCCTGCGCCCGGTACAATTGGCGTCTTTGTCGCAACGCTTGGAGCTCGACCTCCCGTGCCTGTTCTGCGTCTACCGCACCTGCCGGCCACTGCCGGCAAACAAACCTGGGGCAACCTGCCGGGCGCCGCCCTGAGCCTGGCCATTGCCGAAGCGGCCAGCGCCGCCAAACGCTTCACCCTGCTGTTGACCGCCGACAGCCAGAGTGCTGACCGCCTCGAGCAGGAGCTGCGTTTCTTTGCGCCCGAACTGCCGGTGCTGCCGTTCCCCGATTGGGAAACCCTGCCCTACGACCTGTTCTCGCCGCACCAGGACATCATCTCCCAGCGCATCTCCAGCCTGTACCGGCTGCCGGAGCTCGATCACGGCATTCTCGTGGTGCCGATCACCACGGCCCTGCATCGCCTGGCGCCGACGCGTTTCTTGCTCGGCAGCAGCCTGGTGCTGGACATCGGCCAGAAGCTTGATGTCGAGCAGATGCGTACGCGCCTTGAAGCCAGCGGCTACCGCTGTGTCGACACGGTCTACGAGCATGGCGAATTCGCCGTGCGCGGCGCCTTGATCGACCTGTTCCCGATGGGCAGCAAGCTGCCGTACCGCATCGACCTGTTCGATGACGAAATCGAGACCCTGCGCACCTTCGACCCGGAAACCCAGCGCTCGATCGACAAGGTCGAGTCGGTGCGGCTGCTGCCGGCCCGCGAGTTCCCGCTGCAAAAAGATGCGGTGACGCGCTTCAAGGCGCGCTTTCGCGAGCGTTTCGACGTTGATTTTCGCCGCTGCCCGATCTTCCAGGACCTCTCCAGCGGCATCACCCCGGCCGGTATCGAGTACTACCTGCCGCTGTTCTTCGACGACACCTCGACCCTGTTCGACTACCTGCCCCAGGACACCCAGGTGTTCTCCCTGCCGGGCGTCGAGCAGGCCGCCGAGCACTTCTGGAGCGATGTGCGCAACCGTTACGAGGAGCGGCGCATCGACCCGGCGCGGCCGCTGCTGCCGCCGGCCGAGCTGTTCCTGCCGGTGGAAGACTGCTTTGCCCGGCTCAAAAGCTGGCCACGGGTGGTGGTCAGCCAGGATGACGTCGACAGCGGCGTCGGCCGCGAACGCTTCCCGGCCCAGGTCCTGCCCAACCTCGCCATCGAAGCCAAGGCCAATCAGCCACTGGCGGCGCTGTCGGGTTTTCTTGAGCAATTCCCCGGCCGCGTGCTGTTTACCGCCGAATCGGCGGGCCGTCGCGAGGTGCTGCTGGAGCTGCTCGAGCGCCTGAAGCTGCGCCCGCAAACCGTCGACAGCTGGAGCGCCTTCGTCGCCGGCAAGGCGCGCCTGGCAATCACCATCGCCCCGCTCGACGAAGGCCTGCTGCTGGATGACCCGGCCATTGCCCTGGTTGCCGAGAGCCCGCTGTTCGGCCAACGGGTGATGCAGCGCCGGCGCCGCGACAAGCGCAGCGACGCCAACAACGATGCGGTGATCAAGAACCTCACCGAGCTGCGCGAAGGCGCACCGGTGGTGCATATCGATCACGGCGTAGGCCGCTACCTGGGCCTGGCGACCCTGGAAATCGACAATCAGGCCGCCGAGTTCCTCACCCTCGAGTACGCCGAGGGCGCCAAGCTCTACGTGCCGGTGGCCAACCTGCACCTGATCGCCCGCTACACCGGCAGCGACGATGCCCTGGCACCGCTGCACCGGCTCGGTTCCGAAGCCTGGCAGAAAGCCAAGCGCAAGGCCGCCGAACAGGTACGCGACGTGGCCGCCGAACTGCTCGACATCTATGCGCGCCGCGCCGCGCGCAAAGGCTATGCCTTCGCCGATCCGTCGGTGGATTACGCCACCTTCAGCGCCGGCTTTCCCTTCGAAGAAACCCCGGACCAGCAGAGCGCCATCGAAGCGGTGCGCGAGGACATGCTCGCGGCCAAGCCGATGGACCGCCTGGTGTGCGGCGATGTTGGCTTCGGCAAGACCGAAGTGGCCATGCGCGCGGCGTTCATTGCCGTGCACGGCGGCCGTCAGGTAGCGATTCTGGTGCCTACCACCCTGCTCGCCCAGCAGCACTACAACAGCTTTCGCGACCGCTTTGCCGACTGGCCGGTGACGGTCGAAGTGATGAGCCGCTTCAAGTCGCCCAAGGAAGTTGCCGCCGCCGTGGCGGACCTGGCCGAAGGCAAGATCGACATCGTCATCGGCACCCACAAGCTGTTGCAGGACGACGTCAAGATCAAGGACCTGGGCCTGGTGATCATCGACGAAGAACACCGTTTCGGCGTGCGCCAGAAAGAACAGCTCAAGGCCCTGCGCAGCGAGGTGGACATTCTTACCCTGACCGCCACGCCGATCCCGCGCACCCTGAACATGGCCGTGGCCGGCATGCGCGACCTGTCGATCATCGCCACGCCGCCGGCACGCCGGCTGTCGGTGCGCACCTTCGTCATGGAACAGAACAAGAGCACGGTCAAAGAGGCGCTGCTGCGTGAGCTGCTGCGCGGCGGCCAGGTGTACTACCTGCACAACGATGTAAAGAGCATCGAAAAATGCGCCGCCGACCTTGCCGAGCTGGTACCGGAAGCACGCATCGGCATCGGTCACGGACAGATGCGCGAACGCGACCTCGAACAGGTGATGAGCGACTTCTACCACAAGCGCTTCAACGTGCTGATCGCCTCGACCATCATCGAGACCGGCATCGACGTGCCGAGCGCCAACACCATCATCATCGAGCGCGCCGACAAGTTCGGCCTGGCCCAGTTGCACCAGTTGCGCGGCCGGGTCGGCCGTAGTCACCACCAGGCCTATGCCTACCTGCTCACCCCGCCGCGCCAGCAGATCACCCCGGACGCCGAGAAGCGCCTGGAAGCCATCGCCAATACCCAAGACCTGGGCGCAGGCTTCGTCCTGGCCACCAATGACCTGGAAATCCGCGGCGCCGGCGAACTGCTCGGCGAAGGCCAGAGCGGGCAGATCCAGGCAGTCGGTTTTACCCTGTACATGGAAATGCTCGAGCGCGCGGTCAAGGCCATCCGCAAGGGTACCCAGCCGAACCTCGACCAGCCGTTGGGCGGCGGGCCGGAAATCAACCTGCGCTTGCCGGCACTGATTCCCGAGGACTACCTGCCGGATGTGCATGCGCGATTGATCCTCTACAAGCGCATCGCCTCGGCGGTGGACGAAGACGGCCTCAAGGACCTGCAGGTCGAGATGATCGACCGCTTCGGCCTGCTGCCGGAGCCGACCAAGAACCTGGTGCGCCTGACCCTGCTCAAGCTGCAGGCAGAGAAACTCGGCATCAAGAAAGTCGACGCCGGGCCCAATGGCGGCAAGCTCGAGTTCGAGGCGCAGACCCCGGTCGATCCACTGGTGCTGATCAAGCTGATCCAGGGCCAGCCCAAGCGCTACAAGTTCGAAGGCGCTACCCAGTTCAAGTTCATGGTGCCGATGGAGCGCCCGGAAGAACGCTTCAACAACCTTGAGGCGCTGTTCGAGCGCCTGACCCCACAATCTGCGTGAAGGAAGTTCCATGCGTGTAATGCGTAACCTGACCCTGCTGCTGGCGCTGATTGCCCCGGCGGCCTTTGCCGATGGCATTTATCAGGTCGAAATGATCCTGGTACGGCAAAACGCCGTGCCGGCGATCACCATCAAGTCGGCTCCGGAAGACTGGCGCAACGGCGCCCAGATCATCCAGGAAGGTAACCTGCGCCAACCCGCGCTGAATGAAGAAGCGACCAAGCTTGCGGCCGACCCGCAGTACACCGTGCTGCTGCACAAGGCCTGGAAACAGGACGCCGGCACAGTGGCGATCAGCGACGGCGAAGAGCACTTCGGCCAGTTCTCCATCGCCGGCAACCTGAGCATCAAGGAAGAGCGCTTTATTACCGCGAACGCCAAGTTCTGGGTCAACCAGTTCGACGGCAACGGCAGCGTGATCCAGAGCGAAGCGTTCAAGCAGAGCAACAGCAACATCAAAAATGGCGAGCTGACCTTTCTCGACGGCGGCCACCTGGCCGTGCTGCTGAAAGTTACCGCCAACCGGCCAGTCAGCGCCCCCGCTGCGCCTGCGGAGATGATGGAGCAGTAACCGATGCACAACGCCCTGCGCCAGCTGCTTGAGAATGACGACTGGGCCCACGCCTTCAACCCGAAGGCCCTGGCCAAAGGGTTCGACTACGCAACCGAGCATCGCGTCAGCATTGTTTCCCAGAGCGACGACTTGATTGTCTCGCTGTGTCGCGGCTCGGGAAACAACGCCTACAGACAGGAAATCTTGCTGGAGGGCCCTGCAGACTCGGCCTCTATCCAGGCCTATTGCAGTTGCCCGGTCAGTTACAACTGCAAGCACTGCGCCGCGGCCTTGTACCTGCTGACCGAACAGATGGCGCAGCACAGCGGCGCCGAGCAGGATGACAGCGAGCGCCTGAGCCCGCCCCTGGAAAACTGGATCGACAGACTGTCCAAGGCCGACCTCGACACGGAAAAACCCGCCAGCGGCGTCGGACGCATCATGGTGTACGAGCTTGACCTGATGCCAGAGGGGAAAGCCGTTATTACCCCGTACACCTGCAACCGCCGCAAGGATGGCAGCCTCACGGACTTCAAGCCGGTGCCGTATCCAGACGAAGTGCTGCGGCAAAAGCCACGCTACCTGAGCGAGGCCGATGCAAAACTTCTGCGCAGAGTCGTCGCGCGCGCCGGTGGGCGCCTATATCAGCAGCGTACCGCTGGACGGCACGGAAGGCGCCGAGCTGCTCGAACAAGCCATCGCCACCGAACGGCTGATCCTGGCAACCAGCCTGCAACCCATCCGGCCCGGCCCGCCGCTGGACTGCGAGTTCCGCTGGGAAAAACTGCCCAACGATGACTACCGAGGTTGCTGGTACAGCCAAGGCAGGCTGCTCAACCAGGTACTGGCATTGCAACCGCTGTACTACTTTGATCCGGCCGAGGAAAGGATCGGTCGCCTGCGACACAGCTATGATCAAGTCACTGCCTCTTACCTCGCTGCGGCACCGGCGGTTCCAGAGGACCAGGTGGTAAAATTCAGCCACCGGATCCACACCCTCAATCGGCAGATCCCAACCCCCAGAACATTGAGCGAGAAGATCATCGACGGTATTGCCCCCACGCCCCACCTGATCCTGGGCAGCCACGAGTTCAGCGCCTACGTGCCGCAAACCGGCCGCATGCAGCGCCAGCACCAGCACCGGGCGGCGCTGTCGTTCAACTATGACGGCATTCGCGCCAGTGGCAGGCAAGGCAAGGAAGTCAGCCGTCTGGATGGCACCACCAGTCAGCGCATACAGCGCCACGCCGAAGCCGAAAGCCAGCTCCGTCTGACCCTGCAGCGCCTGGGCTTCAAGGTCGCCACCCGGCAAAGCAAGGCCTTGCCAGAGAGCGCCGGCGACCTGCTGGAACTGGCCTCCGAAGCGGCCTGGCTACGTTTCATGCTCAACGATCTACCCAGCCTGCGCGAGCAAGGCTGGGAGATCGAGTACACCGAGGACTTCGCCTTCAACCTCGCCGAGGTTGACGACTGGTATGCGCACATCGACGAAGCCAGTGGTCGCGACTGGTTCGACCTGGAGTTGGGTATCGAAGTCAACGGCCAGCGCCTGAGCCTGTTGCCAATCCTGCTCAATGTACTGCGCAGCCACCCGGAGCTGCTCAATCCGGCGCAACTGCAAAAGCGCCGCGATGATGAACAGTTGCTGGTGCAGATTCACGCCCCCGCCGGCGAAGCACGGCGCAACCTGCAAGTGGCCCTGCCCTACGGCCGACTCAAGCCGGTACTGGCTACGCTCGGCGATTTTTATCTGCGTGAGCCGGGCGAAACCAGCGTGCGCCTGCCGACGCTCGACGCCACCCGCCTCAACGCCCTGGATGACCTGCCGCTGAGCTGGCAAGGTGGCGAACTGGTGCGCAGCCTGGGCGAGCGCCTGCGCGATATTCGCCTGCAGCCGGCGCAAACCCCGGACGGCCTCAACGCCACCCTGCGCCCCTATCAGCTCGAAGGCCTGAGCTGGATGCAGGCCCTGCGCGAGCTGCAGGTCGGCGGCATCCTCGCCGACGACATGGGCCTGGGCAAAACCTTGCAAACCCTCGCCCACTTGCTCAGCGAAAAGAACGCCGGACGCCTGAACCGCCCGGCGATGGTGGTGATGCCCACCAGCCTGATCCCCAACTGGCAGGACGAAGCCGAACGCTTCGCCCCCGGCTTGCGCGTACTGGCCCTGCAGGGCATTGGCCGGCGCAAGCATTTCGACACGCTGCAGGATTACGACCTGCTGTTGACCACCTATGCCCTGCTGCCCAAGGACCTGGCGCACTTCAAGGGCCTGATGCTGCATGTGCTGATCCTCGATGAGGCGCAGTACATCAAAAGCCCGAACAGCAAGGCGGCCCAGGCGGCGCGCCAGCTCGAAGCCCGTCAGCGCCTGTGCCTGAGCGGCACGCCGCTGGAAAACCACCTGGGCGAGCTGTGGTCGCTGTTTCACTTCCTGCTGCCTGGCTGGCTGGGCGATGCCAAAGCCTTCAATCGCGACTACCGGGTGCCGATCGAGCGCCAGGGCAACGATGAGCGCCTGCAACACCTGAATGCGCGAATCAAGCCCTTCCTGCTCAGGCGCACCAAGGAACAGGTGGCCACCGAGTTGCCGGCCAAGACCGAAATGATCCACTGGGTCGAGCTCAGCGATGCCCAGCGCGACGTGTACGAAACCATGCGCCTGGCCATGGACCAGAAAGTCCGCGCCGAAATCACCCGCAAGGGCGTGGCGCGCAGCCAAATCATCATCCTCGAAGCGCTGCTCAAGCTGCGCCAGGTGTGCTGCGACCTGCGCCTGATCAACAGCGAAGCCTCGACCGCGCGCGGCGCGCACTCAGGCAAGCTGGCCAGCCTGATGGAGATGCTCGAGGAGCTGATGGCCGAAGGCCGGCGCGTGCTACTGTTTTCACAGTTCACCAGCATGTTGCGGCTGATCGAGGCCGAACTGCAGCAACGCGGCATCGCCTATGCCCTGCTGACCGGCGAGACCCGCGATCGCCGGGCGCCGGTGCAGGCCTTTCAAAGCGGGCAGTTGCAGATCTTTCTGATCAGCCTCAAGGCTGGCGGCGTTGGCTTGAACCTGACGGCGGCGGACACTGTGATCCACTACGACCCGTGGTGGAACCCGGCTGCGGAAAACCAGGCCACCGACCGCGCCTATCGCATTGGCCAGGAGAAGCCGGTGTTCGTCTACAAGCTGATAACCCGGGGCACGGTGGAAGAGAAGATCCAGCAGTTGCAGCTGGAGAAATCAGCGCTGGCGGCGGGCGTGCTGGACGGGCGGCAGGCGGGGGACTGGCGTTTGGCGGCGGAGGATATCGATGCGCTGTTTGCGCCGTTGCCGGGGAAGCGGCACGGCACAAGATCCGGTTGAACTCATCGCGGGTCAAGCCCGCTCCCACAGAAGATTGCGATCCTCTGTGGGAGCGGGCTTGACCCGCGATTGCCATCAATCGACCAGCTGCGCTTCCTTGAGCGCCCCCAGCGCCTCCAGCCAGCGCGGCTGCTGACGGTAGTCGGTGCGGGCAAAGCCCTGCCCGCGCATCTGTGCGATGCGTGGCGACGGCTTGACCTTCAGGCGCTGGGCCGCCGTCAGGGCCAGTTCGGCCGCTGCGCGGTCGTTGCACACCAGGCCCATGTCGCAACCTGCGCTCAGCGCCGCTTCGATCCGGCTGGCCGCATCACCGACCACGTGGGCGCCGGCCATGGACAGGTCATCACTGAAGATCACCCCATTGAAGCCCAGCTCGCCGCGCAGGATGTCCTGCAACCAGCGTCGGGAGAAACCGGCCGGCTGATTGTCGACCTGCGGGTAGATCACGTGGGCCGGCATCACTGCCGCCATCTGCCCGCTCAAGCGGGTGAACGGCACCAGGTCGGCCGCGCGGATCTGCTCCAGGCTGCGCTCGTCGGTGGGGATTGCCACATGGGAGTCGGCCTCGGCCCAGCCATGGCCAGGGAAGTGCTTGCCACAGGCGGCCATGCCCGCGGCGTTCATGCCGCGAATAAAAGCACCGGCCAAGAGCGTGGCGCGCTGCGGATCACCTTCGAAGGCGCGACTGCCAACCACGGCGCTGCGCTGGTGATCGAGGTCCAGCACCGGGGCGAAACTCAGGTCCAGGCCCACAGCCAGCACTTCAGTGGCCATCAGCCAACCACACTGCTCGGCCAGGTACTCGGCGTTGTCGTTGTCGGCAATCGCCCGCATCGCCGGCAGGCGCACAAAGCCCTGGCGCAGGCGCTGGACGCGACCGCCCTCCTGGTCCACCGCCAGGATCAGCTCCGGGCGAATGGCGCGGATCGAGGCGCACAGCTCGCGCACCTGGCGCGGGCTTTCAATGTTGCGGGCAAAGATGATCAGGCCGGCCACTTCGGGCTGGCGCAATAGCTGGCGATCCTCGGCGGTCAGCCAGGTACCGGCGATGTCGACCATCAGGGAGCCTTGCAGGCTGGCACTCATAATTGATCCTTCAGTTGACGCTGATGTGAGCCCATTGGGGGCATGCGGCTTCGTCGATCTGCACCGGGCAATGCACCGGCACCTGGTCGAACAGGTTCAGCAGGTCGGCGTTGCGCAAGCGCACGCAGCCATGGGACAACGGCACGCCCATAGGTTCGCTATCGGGGGTGCCATGCAGGTAGATGTAACGACCAAAGGTGTCGACCGGCCCCAGGCGATTGACGCCCGGCTCGCAACCGCTGAGCCAGAGTATGCGCGAGAGGATCCAGTCGCGACCGGGAAATTGTTCATGCAGTTCGGGCGACCAGGTCTCGCCGGTCCAGCGCCGCCCGCGCAGCACCGCGCCTTGCGGCAGACCGGCACCGATCTTGGCGCGCACCTGATGGCGCCCCCGCGGCGTGCAACCCGAGCCATTGAGCTCACCGGCGCCATTACGCGCAGTGGAAATCTCAAGACGCAGGCGCAACTGCCCCTGGGTGAACCCATAGAGGCGTTGATCAGCAAGGGAAATGTGCAGGAAATCGAGACTGGCCATGGGGCGCTAGCTTAGCCGATGCGGCTCGCCGCGCCCAGCCGTGGCATCAGGCCTTGGCCGCGACCGATGCGCTGGTGGACTTGCTGCGCGGGCGCAGTTGCGCGGCAGCCATGGCTTCGTCGGTGACGCCGCTGTCGGCGCGCATGCCGGCGGCCAGGAACGGCACCATCAGGCGCATGACCTGCTCGATTGAGGTATTGATGCCGAAATCGGTTTCGGCAATGGCGCGCAGAGCCTTGATCCCGGACATGCTGAACGCCGCGGCGCCGAGCATGAAGTGCACGCGCCAGAACAGCTCGATCGGCGGAATGCGCGGTGCGGCTTCGTTGACCAGCAGCATGTAGCGGCGGAACACCTTGCCGTACATGTCTTCAAGGTAACGGCGCAGGTGGCCCTGGCTCTGGCTGAAGGCCAGGCCCAGCAGGCGCATGAAGATCGACAGGTCGTTGCCGCTGCGCGGCTGTACCACCAGCGCCTGCTCGACCAGCATCTCCAGCAGTTCTTCAAGGGTGGGCTTTTGCTCGGGGCGCGCCTGACGACGCTCCAGTTCGCGCTCAAGGCTTGCGCAGAACGGGCCGAGGAAGCGCGAGAAGACCGCCTGGATCAGGGCCTTCTTCGAACCGAAATGGTAGTTCACCGCCGCCAGGTTGACGCCGGCCTTGCTGGTGATCAGCCGTAATGAGGTTTCGGCAAAACCTTTTTCCGCGAACAACTGCTCGGCAGCATCGAGAATGCGTTCTACGGTTTCCGACTGGGCCATGACTACTCCGCCTGACAAACACTTGTTTGAAACATACGTTTCAAAGCAGGGATTTGTCAAGTCCGCGCAGCCGTTTTGCGGCCATGGGGTCACGTATTAAACCATAGCTGCAAGCCACACGCTGCAAGCTGCAAGAGCGCCCTGCCGGCTTTTCTTGGAGCTTGACGCTTGCAGCTTGCCACCCACTGTATATAATCCCAGTCACTGTATAAAAAGACAGAGCGATCGACATGCTAAAACTGACGCCACGCCAAGCTGAGATTCTGGCTTTTATCAAACGCTGCCTGGAAGACAACGGCTTCCCGCCGACCCGCGCCGAGATCGCCCAGGAGCTGGGCTTCAAATCGCCCAACGCCGCTGAAGAGCACCTCAAGGCCCTGGCCCGCAAGGGCGCGATCGAAATGACCCCAGGGGCGTCACGGGGCATTCGCATCCCCGGCTTCGAAGCCAAGCCCGACGACAGCGGCCTGCCGATCATTGGCCGGGTGGCAGCCGGTGCACCGATCCTCGCCCAGCAACACATCGAAGAATCCTGCAACATCAACCCGGCGTTCTTCCATCCCCGCGCCGACTACCTGCTGCGCGTTCACGGCATGAGCATGAAAGACGTCGGCATCGTCGACGGCGACCTGCTGGCCGTACACACCTGCCGCGAAGCCCGTAATGGCCAGATCGTCGTCGCCCGCATTGGCGATGAAGTCACGGTCAAGCGCTTCAAACGCGAAGGCAGCAAGGTCTGGCTGATTGCCGAGAACCCCGAATTCGCTCCCATCGAAGTCAACCTGAAAGACCAGGATCTGGTGATCGAGGGCTTGAGTGTCGGCGTCATACGCCGGTAAAGGAGGCATCATGCAGTTTCCCCCTGCGTCACAGAACGTACCGCTGCAAGCACAATTGCCACTGTTCGAAGCATTCCTGGCCCAGCCGGTGCTGCCCGGACTGAAAAATACCAAGCCAGCGCCCCACCCCGGCGCGGCCCAGGTTTTCAGCGAGCTGTCTTTGCGTGGCGCACTGGGTAGCTGCCAGAGCCTGCTGGCCCCGATGCTGCGCGACTTGAGTGAATTGAGCGAAGAGCATGACGCTCGCTGGCTGACCCTGATCGCCCCGCCCGCGAGCCTGACCCAGGCCTGGCTGCGTGAGGCCGGGCTTAACCGCGAACGCATCCTGCTGCTGCAACCGCGAGGCAACCAGAGTGCTTTGCAGCTGGCCTGCGAGGCGCTGCGCCTGGGCCGCAGCCACACCGTGGTCAGCTGGCTCAACACCGTCAGCAGCAGCGCCCGCCAGCAACTGAGCAATGCCGCTCGTGCTGGAGACGCACAAAGCCTGAACATCCGCCTTGGCTGATATTCAGGCCTGTTTCAATCGTTGAAATTCGCCAGGCTTCCTCAGGACGAGGAAGCCCTGCAGGCGATCAGTGCAGGACCCGCGACCCGTCGTCGCGCTCGATCTCGCCTTCTACCAGCTTGCCAGCCATCTGCACGCCAACACTGAGCATGGCCTTGGCCACTTCCACGTGCTGACCTTGCAAAAAGGCTTTGGCGTCCTCGGAGAAATCCAGGGTTACCAACGAACCCTCGTCCTCGGCACGGCGCAGCTCGATCCGGCCATCAGGCAACTCGACAATTTCTAGAAAGGACGTTGGCATAAGGGGCTGTTCTCCACGAAAGGCCGGCATTGTACCAGCCACTGCCCCAATCAGCACTCACTCAAACCTTCACGAAAACGAACCGTAAGACCCTTGAGATTCTGCCGCCAGTTTTCCAGCTCTTCGCGCGACAGCGCTGGCGCCTCGGGTTCATCGAGGCTCACCGCCTGGATCAGCGGTTGGGTAACGTCGGTTTTTGGTGCTTTTTTCGCGACCGGCGGTCGGAACAAATCGGCATAAGCGCCGAGCAGTTGCGCCAGCCAGGTTTCGCGTTGCTCGGCCAGTTCGACCAGTTCGGCCATTTCTGGAATGGCGATGGCCTCAAGCACTTCACGGGTCAGCAGCAGCTCGGCACGGGGAGCGCCAGCCTGGGGCAAACGATAGAACCCGGCAATCTCGTGACACAGACCCAGCAGCGCGCCGTACAGGTGGAATAGCGCCGATTCGCGCTCGGCCTGGATCAACGCCTGGGCGTTCATGGCCCGGCTTTCCTGCGCCTTGCCAAGGGCTTCGAGGGCCAGGCCTGCGAAGTAAATCTTCTGGTTGGTGCGGGTATAGAGTTCCTGGGCCATCTGGGTGCCCTCCGAAAGGCTGCAAGGCGGTCTGTGAATTTACACCATTGCAGGCCTGAAAAGCATCGCGGGGCAAGCCCGCTCCCACAGGAGTTACTGTGGGAGCAGGCTTGCCCCGCGATTTTACCCAAGCCGCCAATCAGCGCTTGTCTTCGACCTTCCAGGCATTGCCGTCGTAGAACGCACGCCAGCCAGTCGGCTTGCCCTCAACCTCGGTCTGCACGTACTGCTCCTTGGTCTTGCGGCTGTAGCGGATGACCGCCGGGCGACCGTCCGGGTCCTTCTTCGGCGCTTCGCAGAGGAAGTGGTACTTCGGATCGATCTCGTCCTTGTGCGGGATGATCTCGATCACCAATGGCGCACGGGTCTCGCGGTTTTTCGGGAACTGGCTGGCAGCCAGGAACAACCCCGAAGCGCCGTCACGCAGCACGTAGGTGTCGTTGACCTTCTCGCACTTGAGCTCCGGCATCTTCACCGCGTCCATCTTCGGCGGCGCCGCCTCGCCGCTCTTGAGCAGCTTGCGGGTGTTCTTGCATTCGGCATTGGTGCAACCGAAGAACTTGCCGAAACGACCGGTCTTGAGCTGCATCTCGCTACCGCACTTGTCGCACTCCAGGCTCGGCCCTTCGTAGCCCTTGATGCGGTAGTTGCCTTCTTCGATCTCGTAGCCGGTGCAGTCAGGGTTGTTACCGCAGATGTGCAGCTTGCGCTTCTCATCGAGCAGGTAGGCATCCATGGCCGTCGAGCAGATCGGGCAACGGTGCTTGTTGAGCAGGACGCGCGACTCCGACTCACCCTCGTCATCAGCGGCGATTTCATCGCCCGGGACCAGGTTGACGGTGGCCTTGCAGCGCTCTTTGGGCGGCAGGCTGTAACCCGAGCAGCCGAGGAACACGCCGGTGGAGGCAGTGCGAATCATCATTGGCCGGCCACATTCCTTGCAGGCAATGTTGGTCAGGGTCGGCTGGTTGGCACGCATGCCCTTCTCGCCGTCCTCGGCCAGCTTCAGCTTGTTGCTGAAGTCGCCGTAGAACTCGTCGAGCACGTTCTTCCAGTCGCGCTCGCCCTGGGCCACGTCATCGAGGTTCTCTTCCATGCCGGCGGTAAAGCCGTAGTCCATCAGGTTGGAGAAGCTCTCGGACAGGCGCTCGGTGACGATGTCGCCCATCTTCTCGGAGTAGAAGCGGCGGTTGTGCAGGGTCACGTAGCCGCGATCCTGAATGGTCGAGATGATCGCAGCGTAAGTCGAAGGACGACCGATACCGCGCTTTTCCATCTCCTTGACCAGGCTGGCTTCGGAGTAACGCGCTGGCGGCTTGGTGAAATGCTGACTTGGGTCGAGCTGAATCAGCTTGAGCACTTCGCCCTGGTTCATTTCCGGCAACACATCGTCATCGCCCGGCTTGCTCTGTTGCGGCAATACCCGGGTGTAACCGTCGAACTTGAGGATACGGCCCTTGGCACGCAGCTCGAAGTTGCCGGCAGTGACGCTGACGGTGGTCGACAGGTACTGCGCCGGCGGCATCTGGCAGGCCAGGAACTGGCGCCAGATCAGCTCGTACAGACGCTCGGCGTCACGCTCCATGCCGCTGAGCTTGGTCGGATGAGTGTTGACGTCGGAAGGACGAATCGCTTCGTGCGCCTCCTGGGCACCCTCTTTGCTGCCGTAGACGATCGGCGCTTCAGGCAGGTACTTCTTGCCGAACTCGTTTTCGATGTAGCTACGGGCCATTTCCACCGCATCGACCGAGAGGTTGGTCGAGTCGGTACGCATGTAGGTGATGTAGCCGGCTTCGTACAGACGCTGGGCCATCATCATGGTTTTCTTCACGCCGAAGCCCAGGCGGTTGCTCGCGGCCTGCTGCAGGGTCGAGGTGATGAACGGCGCCGACGGCTTGCTGCTGGTCGGGCGGTCTTCACGCTTGGCCACGGTGTAGCTGGAGGACTTGAGCTGCGCAAGCGCTGCCATGGCCTGGGCTTCGTTCAACGGCTTGAAGGCCTCGCCGTTCTCGCGGGCCACTTCGAAACGCACCTTGGCGTCCTTGGCGGTACCGAGGTCGGCGTGCACTTCCCAGTACTCTTCAGGGATGAAGGCACGGATCTCGCGCTCACGCTCGACCACCAGCTTCACCGCTACCGACTGCACACGGCCGGCAGACAAGCCGCGGGCGATCTTGGCCCACAGCAGTGGCGAGACCATGTAGCCCACCACGCGGTCGAGGAAGCGTCGCGCCTGCTGGGCGTTGACCCGGTCGATATCCAGCTCGCCAGGCTGCGAGAACGCCTCCTGGATGGCTTTCTTGGTGATTTCGTTGAACACCACACGCTTGTAGCGGCTGTCATCACCACCGATGGCTTCGCGCAGGTGCCAGGCAATGGCTTCCCCCTCACGATCCAAGTCGGTTGCGAGATAGATGGTGTCGGCATCTTTGGCCAGGCGGCGCAGCTCGTCGATGACCTTCTCCTTGCCCGGGAGAATCTCGTACTTGGCTTTCCAGCCGTGGTCAGGGTCGACGCCCATGCGCGCGACCAGCTGCTTGCGCGCCTTCTCTTTCGGCGACAAGGCTGGCGCTTCGCCTGCGGCGGCCTTGCCACGCTTGGCGGCTGGCTCTTTGCTGGCGCTGGCCGAACCGCTGGTGGGCAGGTCTCGGATATGGCCGATACTCGACTTCACCACGTACTGGCTGCCCAGGTACTTGTTGATGGTCTTGGCCTTAGCCGGGGATTCCACAATGACCAGCGATTTGCCCATGGATCGGAAAATTCCTGAATACTGAAAATAAAAACACGGCAGGTACCTGACGCGGCACCGCTATATATAGTGGCAACAGAGTGAGGTCAAGCGCGGGGCTTTAGCCACCCTTGGCTTCGGACCCGGAAATCAGCCCGGTTTCAGCCTTGACCAAAGCAAAGCGCGGCACTTGCTCGCCGTCAACCTCGACCGACTCGAGAAACATCGAAAGTGGTCGCACCCAAAGGCCGAATTCGCCGTACAGGGCCTGGTAGAACACCACCCACTCTTCGGTCTCGGAATGGCGCGCGGCGCCGAACACACGATACTCAGGCCCCTTGTAATGCCGGTATACGCCTGGTTGTATCTGCATGTTGCTCACCCTCTTGAAAAAAATTTCCTGCAAAAACAAAAACCGGGGCACCAGGCCCCGGTTTCCATCCAGCGAAGCGTTAAACGCGTTCGAAGACGGTGGTGATGCCTTGGCCCAGGCCGACGCACATGGTCGAAACGCCGAGGGTCCCGCCATTCTGCTTCATGACGTTGAGCAGAGTGCCGGAAATCCGCGCACCGGAGCAACCAAAAGGATGGCCCAGAGCGATAGCGCCGCCGTGCAGGTTAACCTTCTCATCCATCTTGTCGAGCACTTTCAGATCCTTCAGCACTGGCAGGGCCTGTGCGGCGAAGGCTTCGTTGAGCTCGAAGAAGTCGATATCGGCAATCGACAGACCCGCGCGCTTGAGCGCTTTCTGGGTCGCCGGAACCGGGCCGTAGCCCATGATTGCCGGGTCGACACCGGCCACGGCCATGGAACGGATCACCGCCAGAGGCTGGATACCGAGGTCCTGGGCGCGCTGGGCCGACATGACGATCATGCACGAAGCGCCGTCGGTGATCTGCGACGACGTACCGGCCGTCACGGTACCACCTTTAGGGTTGAAAGCAGGCTTGAGGGCCGCCAGGCTTTCCAGGGTGGTGTCCGGGCGAATGGTTTCGTCGTAGTCGAAGACCTTGAGGAAGCCATTCTCGTCGTAGCCCTGCATCGGGATGATCTCATCCTTGAACTTGCCTTCGACCGTCGCCTTGTGGGCGAGCTGGTGCGAACGCAGGCCGAACAGGTCCTGCTGCTCACGGCTGATGCCGTGCATCTTGCCAAGCATTTCGGCGGTCAGGCCCATCATGCCCGAGGCCTTGGCGGCGTACAGCGACATGTGCGGGTTCGGATCGACACCGTGCATCATGCTGACGTGGCCCATGTGCTCGACACCACCGACGACGAAGACATCACCGTTGCCGGTCATGATCGCTTGTGCTGCGGTGTGCAGCGCGCTCATCGACGAGCCGCACAGACGGCTGACGGTCTGGCCGGCGGCGGTGTGCGGGATCTGGGTCATCAAGGATGCCATGCGGGCGATGTTCCAGCCCTGCTCCAGGGTCTGGTTGACGCAGCCCCAGATGACGTCTTCGACTTCGCTTGGGTCGACCTTGCCATTGCGCTCCAGCAGCTTACTGATCAGGTGCGCGGACATGTCTTCGGCGCGGGTATTGCGATGCATGCCACCCTTGGAGCGGCCCATCGGGGTGCGACCGAAGTCGACAATCACCACGTCTCTTGGATTCAGGCTCATATATTCACTCTCGCTCTATATCGTTGGGCGCTTAACCGAAGAAGCTCTGGCCACTCTTGGCCATTTCACGCAGCTTCGCGGTGGGGTGATACAGCGGACCCAGATCGGCGTACTTGTCGGCCAGGGCAACGAATTCGGCTACACCGATCGAGTCGATGTAACGCAGCGCGCCGCCACGGAAGGGAGGGAAACCAATACCGTAGACCAGGCCCATGTCGGCTTCGGCAGCGGTATCGACGATGCCGTCTTCCAGGCAGCGAACGGTTTCCAGGCACAGCGGGATCATCATCCAGTTGATGATGTCTTCGTCGCTGACTTCACGCTGCTCGTAGACGATCGGCTTGAGCACTTCGAGGACTGCCGCGTCAGCGACTTTCTTCGGCTTGCCGCGCTTGTCGGTCTCGTAGGCGTAGAAGCCCTTGCCGTTCTTCTGGCCCAGGCGCTTGGCTTCGTACAGCACGTCGACGGCCGAACGGCGGTCGTCCTTCATGCGGTCCGGGAAGCCTTCGGCCATGACGTCACGGCCGTGGTGACCGGTGTCGATACCGACCACGTCCATCAGGTAGGCCGGGCCCATCGGCCAGCCGAATTTTTCCATGATCTTGTCGATGCGCACGAAGTCGACACCGGCGCTGACCAGCTTGGCAAAACCGCCGAAGTACGGGAACAGTACGCGGTTGACCAAAAAGCCCGGGCAGTCGTTGACCACGATCGGGTTCTTGCCCATCTTCTTGGCGTAGGCCACGGTGGTAGCGACAGCCACTTCGCTGGACTTCTCGCCACGGATGACTTCGACCAGCGGCATCATGTGCACCGGGTTGAAGAAGTGCATGCCGACGAAGTTTTCCGGACGCTTGAGGGCCTTGGCCAGCAGGTTGATGGAGATGGTCGAGGTGTTGGAAGCGAGGATTGCGTCTTCCTTGACCTGGCCTTCCACTTCAGCCAGCACTGCTTGCTTGACCTTGGGGTTTTCAACCACGGCTTCGACGACGATGTCGACGTTGCCGAAGTCGCCGTAGGACAGGGTCGGGCGAATCGCGTTCAGCGCTTCGGCCATTTTCGCCGGGGTCAGGCGGCCTTTTTCAACGCGCTTGCCGAGCAGCTTGGAGGCTTCGTTCAAGCCCAGCTGGATGGCGCTTTCGTTGATGTCCTTCATCAGGATCGGGGTGCCCTTGACCGCCGACTGGTAAGCGATGCCGCCCCCCATGATGCCGGCGCCGAGTACGGCGGCCTGCTTCACGTCGTGAGCGATCTCGTCATGGGCCTTGGCTTTGCGCTTGAGCTCCTGATCGTTGAGGAACAGGCCGATCAGGCTCTCGGCAACCGAGGTCTTGGCCAGTTTGACGAAGCCTGCGGCCTCGACTTCCAGGGCCTTGTCACGACCGAAGTTGGCGGCCTTCTGGATGCTCTTGATCGCTTCGACTGGCGCCGGGTAGTTCGGGCCAGCTTGACCGGCAACAAAACCTTTGGCGGTTTCGAACGACATCATCTGCTCGATGGCGTTGAGCTTGAGTTTTTCCAGTTTTGGCTGGCGCTTGGCCTTGTGATCGAGCTCGCCGCTGATGGCGCGCTTGATCAGGTCCAGGGCTGCAGCCTGCAACAGCTCAGGAACCACCACGGCATCGACGGCGCCGACTTTCAGCGCGTCTTCAGCACGGTTTTCCTTGCCGGCGGCAATCCATTCGATGGCATTGTCGGCACCAATGATGCGCGGCAGGCGCACGGTACCGCCAAAGCCCGGGTAGATACCCAGTTTGACTTCCGGCAGGCCGATCTTGGCGCTGGTGGCCATGATGCGGTAGTCGGCAGCCAGGCACATTTCCAGACCGCCGCCCAGGGCGATGCCATTGATCACAGCAACGGTCGGCACGGCCAGGTCTTCGAAATCGCTGAAAATCCGGTTGGCTTCCAGGTTGCCAGCGACCAGTTCGGCCTCGGGCAGCTTGAAGTTATCGACAAACTCGGTGATGTCCGCGCCGACGATGAACACGTCCTTGCCACTGCTGACAATCACGCCTTTGATCGATGCGTCGGCTTTGATGGTGTCTACGGCCTGACGCAATTCGTTCAGGGTAAGACGGTTGAACTTGTTGACGGACTCACCCTTGAGGTCGAACTTCAGTTCGACGATGCCGCTTTCAAGAGCCTTAACCGTGATGGCTTTACCTTCGTAAATCATCAACTGATCTCCACGATATGGAAGCTGAACTGTACACGCCGATCGCTGGTGAAAGGCCCGGCCGGCCATTGGCCGTTGTTGCCGAACCCTTGCTCCAGGCACACCCGCCAGCGCGATAGTCGGGATTCTGTAAGAGCCGTCTGACAATACAAACGCTCAATTCATACGCCCGTTTGATTTGGGTATGCACACATTCAACGAAAAGATCGCCGTTGTCAAATACCCAAAAGCACCGTGAAAACGCGACTTTGCGGTCATTTCCTGCTGACAGGGGGCAAACAGCCGCGCCGCTGATGGCGCGCCATTCATTGCCGCGATAGTGGTCAATGGCTTACACGCCGCGATCATCGTTCAACGCGAAAAAACCGGGGGATATGCAGCAGAGAGTCGCGAGATGACTACACTGGGAGGGATTGAAACATTACACCGGCCTGCCTGGCCTGTCCGCCCGATCTGCGAATCGGGCTTTTTATTGATGGCAATCAGGCCAAGGCTTTCAGCACTTCGGCAATATCCTGCAATACAGACGTTTCGCCCCGCTCCCCCCAATACAGCGCCACCATCTGCGGGCCTGCCTCGACCTTGTAGACGCTCTCTGGCAAGCGCGCCAACTGCTCGGCATGCACAGCATCGGTGCAAGGCTCACGCCACTGGTTGAGCCACACGCCTGGGGTGGTCTGCCAGTAGCACCAGCTGTCGCTGCGCCCTTGGCGCCGGGGGCGCAAGTACTGCGCACAGGGGCTTGGCGGCTCCTTGGGCAGCCAGTGCGGCCACTCCTGGGGCGCCAGTTGCATGGCCAGGCCCATGCGCCGCGCTTCCATGCGCAGAGCCATCTGGCCGCTCTGCTTGCGCGAGGGACGCAACCAAGCCAAAGGGCTGAGAATCAGCGCAAGGATTGACACCACTACCCAGACCGTCATATCTGTTGTTCCCATAAAGCTTTGCAAATGAGCTGGTTAGCCGTGGTTCGAAACGATCAGCCTGAAACCGACCATACTTGAACTATCGCGACTGTCAGGAGAGCTTCTCATGCCCTACGAACACATACTGGTTGCCGTCGACCTGACCGAAGAATGCGACCCGGTCATCAAACGTGCCATGAAGCTGGCTGAACCTACCGGTGCCAAGGTGTCACTGGTGCACATTGTCGAACCCATGGCCATGGCCTTTGGCGGCGACGTGCCAATGGACCTGTCGCAGTTGCAACAGCAACAGTTCGACCAGGCCAAGGAGCGCATGGACCGCCTGTTCAACAAGTACCCGGAAATCAACCGCGGCGATTCGCACCTGACCTACGGTCAGCCACGCCAGGAAATCCACCAGTTGGCCAAGGACCAGAAGTGCGACCTGATCGTGGTCGGCAGCCATGGCCGCCACGGCCTGGCCCTGCTGCTGGGCTCCACCGCCAACGACGTACTGCACGGCGCACCTTGCGATGTGCTGGCGGTACGTCTGCAGAAAAAAACCGAGTAAGACCCTGGCGGGCCCGGCGCAGGTTCATGCGCCGGGCCCTGCCCTTCAGCTGTCGAGTTCAGCCCAGCGCTCGACCAGCACATCCAGTTCAGCCTGCAGTTTCTCCAGGCTTGCCAGTACAGCGCTGGTCTGCTCGATCGGGCGCTGATAGAACGCCGGGGCAGAAATTTCTTCCTGCACCGCCGCCATCTTCTGCTCCAGTGCGTCGATCTGGCCCGGCAAGGCTTCCAGCTCACGCTGCAGCTTGTAGCTGAGCTTCTTCTTCGGCGCTTCAGCCGCTGCTGGCTCAGGGGTCACAGCCTCGACCACAGCAGTGTTGAGCTCGGACTTGCCCGACTTGCTCTCGGTCACGCCAAGCAACTTCGGCGAACCGCCCTGGCGAATCCAGTCCTGATAACCACCGACGTACTCGCGCACCTTGCCCTCGCCTTCGAACACCAGGGTGCTGGTGACCACGTTGTCGAGGAAGGCCCGGTCGTGGCTGACCATCAGCACGGTGCCCTTGAACGCCGACAGCACTTCTTCGAGCAGCTCGAGGGTCTCGACGTCGAGGTCGTTGGTCGGTTCGTCGAGCACCAGCAGGTTGGCCGGCTTGCTGAACAGCTTGGCCAGCAGCAGGCGCGCACGCTCACCACCAGACAGCGCCTTGACCGGGGTACGAGCACGCTGCGGGCTGAACAGGAAGTCGCCCAGGTAGCTCAACACGTGACGGCTCTGGCCATCGATGTCGATGAAGTCGCGACCTTCGGCAAGGTTGTCGATCACGGTCTTTTCCAGGTCCAACTGATGGCGCAGCTGGTCGAAATAGGCCACTTCCAGGCGCGTACCGGACTCGACCTTGCCGCCGGTGGGCTCAAGATCACCAAGCATCAGCTTGAGCAAGGTGGTCTTGCCGGTGCCGTTGGCGCCGAGCAGGCCGATGCGGTCTTCGCGCTGCAGGACCATGGAGAAGTCCTTGACCAACTGCGGACCACCTGGGTGGTTGAAGCTGACGTTTTCCAGGACCATCACCTGCTTGCCGGATTTCTCCGCGACATCGAGCATGATGTTGGCCTTGCCCTGGCGCTCGCGACGTTCGCTGCGCTCGACGCGCAGGGCCTTGAGGGCACGCACGCGGCCTTCGTTGCGGGTACGCCGGGCCTTGATGCCCTGGCGGATCCAGACTTCTTCCTGGGCCAGTTTCTTGTCGAACAGAGCATTGGCGGTCTCTTCAGCCGCCAGTGCCGCTTCCTTGTGCACCAGGAAGCTGGCGTAGTCGCCGTTCCAGTCGATCAGGCCGCCGCGGTCCAGCTCGAGGATGCGCGTGGCCAGGTTCTGCAGGAAGGAACGGTCGTGAGTAATGAACAGCACGGCGCCGCCGAACCCGCTGAGGGCATCTTCAAGCCAGGCAATGGCGCCGATGTCCAGGTGGTTGGTCGGCTCGTCGAGCAGCAGCAGGTCGGGCTCGGACACCAGTGCCTGGGCCAGCAGCACGCGGCGGCGCCAGCCACCGGAAAGCTCGGCCAGGGTCTTGTCGGCCGGTAGTTGCAGGCGGCTCAGGGTGCTGTCGACCAGTTGCTGCAGGCGCCAGCCATCGCGCGACTCAAGGTCGTGCTGGACGTGCATGAGCTTTTCCAGGTCGGCATCGGTGTGGATGTTCTGGCTCAGGTGGTGGTATTCGGCCAGCAGGGCGCCGACGCCATCCAGGCCTTCGGCCACCACGTCGAATACGGTACGGCCGTCGGCCACCGGCAACTCCTGCGGGAGCTCGCCAATCTTCAGCCCAGGGGCACGCCAGACATCGCCTTCATCAGGCTTCTGATCGCCCTTGACCAGGCGCAGCATGCTCGACTTGCCAGTGCCGTTGCGGCCGATGATGCACACCCGCTCACCACGGGCGATCTGCCAGGACACCTTGTCCAACAACGGCGTGGCGCCGAACGCAAGGGACACATCGCTTAATTTGAGCAGGGTCATGATCTTCTCCAAAAACCGGGCGCGCATTCTACCCGACTTGGGCCGGCTTCACATTAGGCAGAGCGTCCTACAGCACCTTCCGACGACAGGCCCCTTCTTTACAACCAGATACAAGCACAATGCTTTCATCCGCCTGCGGCAACCGGCTAAGCTAAGGCAATGCAACTCCAACAGTGCTGGCTTCGCCGTCACTTTTCATGGTCAAACTGCCCGGAAGTCTCATGCGCAGCCGCCTGTTCCGCCTAGTATCCAGCCTGCTTCTCACTGCCTCGGCAGTGGGTGTTGCCCAGGCCACCGACATCACCCAGCAACGTCAATATTACGATGAAGCCAAACGCGCCCTGGCCAAGGGCGACAAGGGTCCGTACCTGCGCTATGCCGATGCCCTGCGCGATTATCCGTTGACGCCTTACCTGGCCTACGACGAACTGACCGCCCGGCTTAAAGGCGCCAGCAACGACGAAATCGAGAAATTCCTCGCCGCCCACGGCGACCTGCCCCAGGCCAACTGGATGAAGCTGCGCTGGTTGCGCTGGCTGGCCGAGCGTGGTGACTGGGCGACCTTCACCAAATACTACGATCCGAAGCTCAATTTCACCGAACTGGACTGCCTCAACGGCCAGTACCAGCTCAGCCATGGCCTGCGCGCCGAAGGCTACGCCAGTGCCGAGAAGCTCTGGCTGGTTGGCAAGTCGCAACCGGCAGCCTGCGATGCCCTGTTCGAACGTTGGGCCGCCGAAGGCCAACTGACCGAGCAAAAACGTTGGGAACGCGCCAAGCTGGCGGCACAGACCCGCAACTATGCGCTGGCCAACACCCTGGTCAAGAGCCTCAACACCCTGGCGCCACAAGGCCGCCTGCTCATCGACGTGGCGCAAAAACCCGAGCTGCTCAACCAGCCCGGACGCTTCGCCCCGGTCAACGAGGCGATGTCCGACGTGGTCAGCCTGGGCCTGCGCCGCCTGGCCCGCCAGGATCCGGAGCGGGCCATGAGCCTGCTCGATGACTACGCCAACCGCATGCACTTCTCCCGTGACGAGAAAGTCGCCATCGCCCGCGAAATCGGCCTGACCCTGGCGCGTCGCTACGACCCGCGGGCGCTGGACCTGATGACCCGCTACGACCCGGAGCTGCGTGACAACACCGTCACCGAGTGGCGCCTGCGCCTGCTGCTGCGCCTGGGCCGCTGGGAAGATGCCTACGAGCTGACCAAACGCCTGCCGCAAGACCTGGCCACCAGCAACCGCTGGCGCTACTGGCAGGCGCGCAGCCTGGAGCTGGCACAACCGAAGAACCCGCAGATCCCGCTGCTGTACAAAACCGTGGCCCGCGAGCGCGACTTCTACGGTTTCCTCGCCGCCGACCGCTCGCAGACGCCTTACCAGTTGAACAACAAGCCGCTGGTGCTGAGCCAGCAGCTCGTCAGCAAAGTCCGCAACACCCCGGGGATCAAGCGCGCGCTGGAATTCCACGCCCGCGGGCAGATCGTCGATGGTCGCCGCGAGTGGTACCACGTCAGCCGTCATTTCAACCGTGACGAGATGGTCGCCCAGGCCAAGCTGGCCTACGACATGCGCTGGTACTTCCCGGCAATTCGCACCATCAGCCAGGCCAAATATTGGGACGACCTGGACATCCGTTTCCCGATGGCCCACCGCGACACCCTGGTGCGCGAAGCCAAGGTGCGCGGCCTGCATTCGAGTTGGGTGTTTGCCATTACCCGCCAGGAAAGCGCGTTCATGGAAGATGCCCGCTCCAGCGTCGGCGCCAGCGGCCTGATGCAACTGATGCCGGCCACCGCCAAAGAGACCGCACGCAAGTTCAGCATCCCGCTGGCTTCACCGGCGCAGGTGTTCAACCCGGACAAGAACATCCAGCTGGGCGCCGCCTACCTGAGCCAGGTGCACAGCCAGTTCAACGGCAACCGCGTGCTTGCCTCCGCCGCCTACAACGCCGGCCCCGGCCGTGTGCGCCAGTGGCTGCGCGGCGCCGACCACCTGAGTTTCGACGTTTGGGTCGAGTCGATCCCGTTCGACGAGACGCGTCAGTACGTGCAGAACGTACTGTCGTATTCGGTGATCTACGGGCAGAAGCTCAATTCACCGCAGCCGCTGGTGGATTGGCATGAGCGGTATTTTGACGATCAGTGATTGATGCCATCGCGGGGCAAGCCCGCTCCCACAGTGCAATGTTGTGGGAGCGGGCTTGCCCTGCGATAGAAGTCCACAGCCGAACTACTCCAGCACCGTCACCGCCATCCCCACCTCAAGCACCCCCGCCCCATCTGCCACCAGGTTCTGGCCAAACAGCACATCCCCTTCCTTCTGCCGATAGGTTCTGAGGGTCGCCAGTGGCTCGCGATCCGGGCTGCGCTCGCCGGTCTGCGGGTCGATGGTGGTCATGATGCAGCGCTCGCAGGGCTTGAGCACACGGAACTCGACTGCGCCGATACGGATGCGCTTCCAACCATCCTCGGCAAAGGCATCACTGCCCTCCACCACCAGGTTGGGACGAAAGCGCAGCATCTCCAACGGCCGCCCGACCTTGGCGACCAGGTCATCCAGCGACGCCTGGCCAATCAGCAGCAACGGGAAACCGTCGGCGAACGCCACACGGTCGCTGTTCAAACCATAACCATTGGGTAGGTAACGCGCGCGTTGCTCGGGCACATGCACCAGGCGCACTTCCTTGCCGATGAACTCGCTGAGCCACTGGGCAGCGGCGTCGCCGGCATCCGGCACGCGAAACGTATCGCGCCAGATGGTGATGCCGCGCAGGTCGCTATCGGGGTGCGGCACGGCAACGTGCAAGGCGGGGTAGCCCGGCGCCTGCAGGATGAGGCTGCCATCGGCATGGTGCAAGGCTGCCAGCTGACTCATCTGCGGGTACATGCGCTGGGTCAGGAAACGCCCATTGTCGCGTTCCACCAGCAGCCAGCGGCGGTCCCCGCTCAAGCCCAGAAGGTCCAGCGAGGAAGTCTGCAGCGCCTCGCCGCGCGCTGATTTGAGCGGGTATCGGTACAACGCACTCAGGCGCATCATGACCTGCCTTGTGTCGGTTAAAACCCTAGCTTATACCGACTCAGGCCGTGGCTTCATCCAGCATCAGCCGTTGGCGCACGACATCGACCAGTTTGTCGGGCTGGAATTTGGACAGGAAGTTGTCGCAGCCAACCTTCTTCACCATCGATTCGTTGAAGCTGCCCGACAGCGACGTGTGCAGCACCACATACAACGAACGCAGGCGCGGGTCGTTGCGGATTTCGGTAGTCAGGCGATAACCGTCCATTTCCGGCATCTCGGCATCGGTGAAGACCATCAGCAGCTTCTCGCAGACATCCTCGCCGGCATCGGCCCAGCCCTTGAGCATGCGCAAGGCCTTGAGGCCATCACTGGCCACGTGCATCTTCACCCCCAGTTGCGACAAGGTGTCGCGCAACTGTGCCAGGGCTACGGTGGAGTCGTCGACCAGCAACACTTCGCGACCGCGGGCACGGGCCAGCACCGGATCTTCGAGCTTGTCGCGCGACACCTTGGCGCTGTACGGGACGATTTCAGCCAGCACCTTCTCGACGTCGATGATTTCCACCAGTTGCTCGTCGACCTTGCTGATCGCCGTCAGGTAATGCTGGCGACCGGCGCTGGTCGGCGGCGGCATGATGGCTTCCCAGTTCATGTTGACGATGCGGTCGACACCGCCCACCAAAAAGGCCTGCACCGAGCGGTTGTACTCGGTGACGATGATGGTGCTGCCCGGGCCTGGCTCCAGCGGACGCATGCCGATGGCCTGGGACAGGTCGATCACCGGCAGGGTCTGGCCACGCAGGTTGACCACGCCGCAGACGTACGCATGACGCTGCGGCATCAGGGTCAGCTTGGGCATCTGTAGCACTTCCTGGACCTTGAACACGTTGATCGCGAACAATTGCCGGCCCGCCAGGCGGAACATCAGGATTTCCAGGCGGTTCTCGCCTACCAGCTGCGTTCTTTGGTCTACCGTGTCGAGAATGCCAGCCATCGAAGAGCCCCCAGATGTGTCGAAAATGATCCCAATGGCCCTGTATCGGCCGTTTACCGCAGAGCTTGACCCCTTGAAGAAAATGCTCTGCAGCCCATTGATGTCATTTTACCATCATGCTTTACTGCGCTCACCTCTCCGCGGTTGCAAACACCCGCAAAGGGTCGTATCGAAACCACCGTATCAGGGAATCCCCTAGTGACAATCGGGTGAGACCTGATGTTCGCAATATCCATTAGCCATTAATGTGACGCCATTCTCATTGCATGAACGGAGTCAGGCTTTTGTCAGCGATCGCCTCATGGTGGCCAGCCCCTGCTCCAGCCTTTCGCGCTGGAGCCAAATGATGGCTAACGACGCACTGCACAACAGCGCCCTGCAGGATTTCCTGATCGACGCTCAGGTGCTGCTGACCAAGGCAGAAGAATGCCTGCTGCACCTGCAACTGATCGACAACGATCCGGATGCCTGCCACTGCCTCAACGATACCCTGGCGACCCTGGTGGAACGCGCGCAGGCCCTTGGCCTGGTCGAAGTCGCGGCCTACAGCCAGCAATTGCAAGCGCTGCTGGAGCCGGCGCAGGCGCAACCGGCGCTGCAAGGTGAAGCCCTGCAAGCCCTGGAAAGCTGCCTGACCCTGCTGGCCTGGCAATTGGAATTGATCGATCCGCACACCGGCCGCCTGAGCCTGGACACCGAGGAACAGGTGCAGTTGCTCGACACCCTGGCCAGCGCCCTGAGCCCGCAAGACGCTCTGGCCTGCGCCTCATGCATCGAAACCCGGCACACCTGCGAACACCCCGCCCCGTCACTGACTGCGCCTGACGCCGCGCATGTCACTGCACTTTCTTCGCCAATCAGGGGCAACTAAGGGACATAACAACACTGCCCTGATGAAGATAACCAGCCTTTTGACGAGTGCACACTAAGCTCAAACTTAGTGTATTTTCCGGCACCTCTAATTGCCTGAAAGAAACACTCCGTTTAATTGATATCGGACAAAAATACTGTTCCGCAAACTGATGGCAAAGTGCTAGATTCGAAGGCAATCGGAACCGCCGTGCCAGCCCGTAAAATCTGGCTATTCAGTCAGTTATCAGAGTTCGCGACCAATTGTATTTGAAGTGATACCATGCGCGCTGATGAACACCTGCAGCGCACCCGGATCCACAAGATGCCGAGCGCAGACTTTCATCCCCGTAACCCCAGCGCCGGCATTTAAACGTTATTGAAGGCAATTCGACAAAAGCCTCTAGTTCGACCTTTGCAAGGCTTTCAACAGCGATATTTCAGTGGCTTCATTTTCTATGTTCTCAAGCCTCAAGACACTCAAGTGCTGGCGCCCCGGAGCCGCTCTGTTGCGCTGGGCGACCGCCCTGCTGTGCCTGGCTTCGGTTGCCGTCAACCTGGCCTTGTACCTGCTTGAGCGACCGCTGCCGGCGGCGGCCCTGGCCCTTCAGCTGATTGCCCTGCTGAGCATTGCCTGGCAACTGCGCCAGTGGGCGCGTTCGATTGCCCTGCGCCCGGCGGAACTGGCCGACCGGCTGCTCAAGGTGCAGGAAAGCGAACGCCAGCGCCTGAGCCGCGAACTGCACGACGACATTGGCCAGTTGCTGACTGCCGCCAAGCTGCAAGCCGACTGGCTGCAACGCCGCGCCCCGGCCGAACTGCAGGAGCACTGCAGCACCTTGCGCAGCACGCTGGACGATACCCTGGCCAACGTGCGCGATGTCACGGCGATCCTCAATCCAAGGCAATTGGCCAGCCTGGGCCTGGAGGCCAGCCTGCGCGCGCACCTGCTGCGCGCCCTGGAAAACACCGACGTGCACTGGAGCCTGGAGTGCCGCCAGCGCCTGGGCGGCCTTCCCGAAGACATGGCCATTGCCGCCTTTCGCATCACCCAGGAGGCGGTGACCAACATCCTGCGCCATGCCAAGGCCAAGAACCTGATGGTGCGCATCCAGCGTCAGCCCGAAGGCCTGGCGCTGTCGATCAGTGATGACGGCCTGGGCTTTTCGCCTGCCAGCAGCCCGGCCGATGAAGGCCAACGCGGCATGGCCGGAATGCTCGAGCGCGTCGGCCTGCTCAATGGCACACTGTCGGTCAACAGCCAACCCGGCCTGGGCACCCAGATCGACGCCCTGTTTCCCTGGCCTGCGCGCACCCTTGAACGCGCCAAGACAAGTAACGCCCCATGACCTGTACATTGCTGTTGGTCGATGACCACTCACTGATCCGCGCAGGAGTTCGCGCGCTGGTATCCGACATACCCGGTTATGCCGTGATCGGCGAAGCCAACGACGGCAGCCAGGTGCCCGAACTGGTCATGAAACTGGACCCGGACATCGTCCTGCTGGATATCTCCATGCGCTGCACCAGTGGCCTGGACGCCCTGGCCCGCTTGCGCACCGCTGGCTGTCGCAGCAAGGTGCTAATCCTTTCCATGCACACCGACCCGGAGCTGATCATGCAGGCGCTGGAAAGCGGCGCCCATGGTTATCTGCTCAAGGACACCACTGCCACCGAGCTTGAGCAGGCCCTGGCCGCGCTGCGCGGCAACGAGCGCTACCTGAGCCCGGCGATTGCCCACACGGTGATCAACCAGGCGCTGCTGCGTGCCCAGTCGAACAAGCCGGAAGCGGCCGAAAAGCACAACCTCACCGCCCGCCAACTGGAAATCCTGCGCCTGATCGTGCGCGGCAAATCGACGCGGGAAATCGCCCAGGGCCTGGGCCTGAGCATCAAGACCGTGGAAACCCACCGCTCGCAGATCATGAAACGCCTGCAGATCTACGACGTCGCTGGCCTGGTGCTGTTTGCCGTGCGCGAACAAATCATCAGCCTCGACGACTGAGCAGCGGCGAATCTGCTGGCAGGTGCACGCGCAAAGCCGCCGGCAGCGCCTGAAAGCGCAGGTCGTCGCCCTGCAGCGGCTCGCCATCGAGGTTGATGTCCAGGCCTTGCGAGCTCTTGATCTCGACCCACGGCAGGCGCGCACGAACAAACATGCTGTCCAGCCCGAGACCATCGCTGAGCAAGCCGCGCAAGGTACCGACCACTTCCTGGGGCGCTGGCAGGATGCTGATATCGAGCAAACCATCATCGACGTGCGCCTGCGGGCACAGCACGTGCCCGCCTCCGGCCTGTCGACCGTTGCCGATGCCCAGCGCCAGCAGCTCGCCCTGCCATTGAAAATCCGGGCCATGCAACTCGACCGAAGCGGCGCGCAGCTCGCTGAAGCGCGACAGCCCGGTGAACAGGTAGGCCGCAGCGCCGAGGACCTTTTTCAGGTCTTCGGAGGTGTTGGCGGTGACCTGGCTGCCGAATCCACCGGTAGCCATATTCAGAAAAACCTGCCCACCGACCTCGCCCAGGTCAATGGTCTGGGCGGGCACCTCCAGCAACGCCAGGGCCTGTGCCGGCTCCAGCGGCACGCCGGCGGCCCGGGCGAAGTCATTGGCGGTGCCCAGCGCCAGCAACACCAGGCTGGCGTCGGTATCGGCACGGGCCATGGCCTCGGCGACATCGCGCAAGGTGCCATCCCCCCCCGCAGCCACCAGGTGCGGATAGCCGGCTGCCAACGCTTCTTCCACCAGACGCTGGGCGTCACCGGCCTCCCAGGTCAGGCGCACATCCAGCTGCCAGCCACGCTCACGCATGGCGGTCACGGCTGCGCGTACCTCCTCGTTCATGGCCTGCTTGCCATGCAGGATCACCAATGCCTTTTGCTGCGCCATGTGTGCGTTCCCCAAAGAATTGAGCGTCGAGTATCTCGACCTTTTCTTACGTGCCTTTACTGCATCACCGTTAACGTTTCAGCAGAAATTCGCACACGATTCACACAAATATCATTGAAAGCTTCGTCGCCGAGGGGCATCATTCGACAAATATTTGGCCTTCATGGACGACGCCAGTGGTAAAAGTCAGTTTATTGACTCATTGCGCAAAAGCCTGCCAGGTTGCTCTGTTTACTTTTGCCGCACTGCCCAGGCAGTGCCCCTGACTCGAGGCTGTGAGATGAGTGTTCTGATCCCTTGCATCATCGCTGGCGGCGCCGGCACCCGCCTGTGGCCGGTTTCGCGCGAAACCATGCCCAAGCCGTTCATGCGCCTGCCCGATGGCCAGAGCCTGCTGCAAAAGACCTTCGCCCGCGCCAGTCGCCTGGCTGATGTCGAGCGGGTCCTGACGGTGACCAACCGCGAGGTGTTCTTTCGCACCCAGGACGAGTTCCGCCAACTGAACAAGGCCAACCTGGCCCTGGACTACATCCTGGAACCCTTTGGTCGCAACACCGCCGCCGCCATCGCCGCCGCCGCCCTGCACTGCGCCCGCCTGTATGGTGAAGATGCGCAATTGCTGGTGCTGCCTGCTGATCATCTGATCAGCGACCTCAACGCCTTCGACCAGGCTGTCAGCCAGGCCCGCTCGCTGGCCGCCCACGGCTGGTTGACCACCTTCGGCCTGGTGCCGACCCGCGCCGAAACCGGTTTTGGCTACATTGAAAAAGGCCAGGCTCTGGACGCCAACGGCTTCAAGGTCGCACGCTTTGTCGAAAAGCCCGACAGCGACACCGCCCAACAGTACCTCGATGGCGGCCAGCACCTGTGGAATGCCGGAATGTTCTGCATGCGCGTCGATGCCATTCTGCACGAACTGGAACAGCACGCCCCGCAACTGCTGGCGGCGGTCAACCACTGTTTGGCCCAGAGCCCGTGCAAGGAAGGCGCACGCGAGTGCCAGGTGGAGCTGGACCCGGACAGCTTTGCCCAGGTGCCGGACATTTCCATCGACTATGCAGTGATGGAAGTCTCGCAGCAGGTCGCGGTACTGCCCAGCCAACTGGGCTGGAGCGATATCGGCAGCTGGGAGGCAGTGCGTGAACTCAAGGCCGGCGACCATCAGGGCAACCGTTGCACCGGCGAAACCGTGCTGCACGATGTGCGCAATTGCTACATCGACTCGCCACGACGCCTGGTCGGCGCGGTGGGCCTGGACAACCTGATCATCATCGACACCCCCGATGCCCTGCTGATTGCCGATGCCGCACGCAGCCAGGAGGTCAAGGTGATCGCCCAGCAGCTCAAGCGCCAGGGCCACGACGCCTTCCGCCTGCACCGCACCGTCAACCGCCCGTGGGGCACCTACACCGTGCTCGAGGAAGGCCCGCGGTTCAAGATCAAGCGCATCATGGTGCGTCCCGAGGCCTCGCTGTCGCTGCAGATGCACCATCACCGCAGCGAGCACTGGATCGTGGTCAGCGGCATGGCCTGCGTAACCAACGGTGAAGAAGAGTTTCTGCTCGACACCAACGAATCGACCTTCATCAAACCCGGGCGGGTGCACCGCCTGACCAACCCGGGCGTGATCGATCTGGTAATGATTGAAGTACAAAGTGGCGAATATCTGGGCGAGGACGACATCGTGCGCTTTACTGATATCTATGGACGCGCCCCGGAGCCAGCCGCAAGCTGACTGCCACGACGCGTCCATTTTTATTTGCATGCCGTTACCCGCCTGAACACAGAGGAAAGGGGTCATGCGCGTACTGTGGACACTACCTTACCTGCCCTGGCCGACCACCAGCGGCGGTAAAACCCGGCAATACCACCTGCTGCGCAACCTGGCGCAGCGCGGTCACCGCATTACCCTGCTGGTGCAGTCGAAAATCCCTCCCAGCGAGGCGGCACGACAGGCGTTGGAGCCCTTGCTCGAACGCCTGATCGTGCTGCCCAGGCGCCCCTTGCACAGCCCGCTGAACCTGCTGGCGGCGATCTACGCCAGCTACCCGATGCGCGCCAGCATCAATGGCCTGGCGCCGCACCTGCGCCACTGCTTCGAGCAATTGCTGGAAGAGTCCTGGGACGTCATCCAGATCGAACACAGCTACAGCTTCCAGCCGTTCGAGAAAGCCCTGCAGGCGCGCGGACTGCCGTTCGTGCTCAGCGAGCACAATATCGAATCGATCAACGGCGCCGCCTGTCATGACCGTTTGCCGTTGTGGCTGCGGCCATTCAATGCCTTCGATCGCTGGCGCTATCGGCGCTGGGAAAACCGCGTACTCAGCCAGGCTCATGAAGTGGTGGCGGTCAGCGCGACGGACGCCGAGCACATCAGCCAGGCGACCGGCTCGGCGGTTTCGGTGGTGATCAATGGCGTGGATTGCGCGCATTACCAGGATATCCAGCCATCGCTGTGCAGCCAGCGCCTGCTGTTTGTCGGCAACTTCGAGTACGGCGCCAACCTCGAGGCCATCGAATGGGCACTGGAGGACATTCTGCCGCAAGTCTGGCTGAGCAACCCGGCGGTGCGCCTGGCAGTAGTTGGCCACGCCCTGCCGCCCAGCTGGAAGTTGCGCTGGCCTGACCCGCGGATCGAATGGATCGGTTACCTGCCTGACCTGCGCGAGCTGCAACGCAACTCGGCGATCTTCTTTGCGCCACTGCGTTATGGCGGCGGCTCAAAGATCAAGGTACTGGAAGCCATGGCTGCCGGGCTGCCAGTGGTGACCACCGCCAAGGGCGTGTCAGGCCTGCAGGTGATTCAGGGCGAGCATTACCTGGCCAGCGAAGACGGCGATCAGTTGGCGTTGATGATTACCCAGCTGCTCAATCAACCCTGGCGGTTGCGCCAGCTGTCGCAAGCGGCGCGTGAGTTTGTCTGCAGCCGCCACGACTGGAGCATCGCCGCAGCCCAGCTGGAAAGCGTGCATGCGCGCCCCAGCCTGCGCGCGCCGAGTGGTGCCGCCCTGATCGACGGCACCCTGCTCAGCCGTTCAACCAAGTAGCTCGCTCAAGGGAATGAACTGCACGATATCGCCCTTGCCCGGGGTCTGGCCCTCACGGACTTCGACCAGCCCCTGGGCCCAGGCGGCGCTGCGCAGCACCCCCGAACTCTGGTTCTTGTAGATCAGCGCACTGCCCTGCTCCAGACGGCCACGCAGGTACTCGCGGCGGCTGCCGGCCTTGGGCCAGTCGAAACCTGCGGGTACCGGGAACTGCAGCGGCGTGACCTCGGCAACGCCCTGGCGGCGCAGCAGGTAAGGCCGGGTCAGCAGGCCGAAGGTCACCAGGGTCGAAGCCGGATTGCCCGGCAGGCCGATGACCGGCACACCTTTGTAATGACCGAATGTCAGCGGTTTGCCGGGCTTGATCGCCAGCTTCCACAACGACAGCTCACCCTCTTCACGCAGGGCGATACCCAGGTAGTCCGCCTCACCCACCGAAACGCCTCCGGTGGAAAGAATCAAGTCAACGTCCTGCAACCCGGCCAGACAATTGCGGGTTTTCTCCAGGTCGTCGGCAAGAATGCCGGCATCGATCACTTCGCAGCCCAGGCGTTGCAGCCAGCTGCCGAGCAGCCGCCGGTTACTGTTGTAGATCTGCCCGGGGCCCAAGGGCAAACCGGGCTCGACCAATTCGTCACCGGTGGACAGCACCGCTACTTTCACTCGCCGTACAACGGTCAATTCGGCGCAGCCCAGTGACGCGGCCAAGCCCAGCTCGATGGGCCCAAGGCGCGTGCCTGCAGCCAATACCGCTTCGCCCACCCGGGTTTCCTGCCCTTGCGGGCGAATGTTCTGACCGATGCGCAGTGGCTCGGTGAAGCGCACGCGCTGGTCGCCCAGGACCTCGGCGTTCTCCTGCATTTCGACGCAGTCAGCCCCCACCGGCAACGGCGCACCGGTGAAAATCCGCGCGCAGGTACCAGGCTGCAGCGGCTCGGGCGAATGCCCGGCAAAGACCCGCTGGCTGACCGGCAATGGCTCGCCCGTCCAGTCGGCCAGGCGCAGCGCGTAACCGTCCATGGCACTGTTGGGCCAGGGCGGCAGGTCGAGGCTCGACACCAGTTCGTGGGCCAGCACGCGACCTTCGGCGGCGGCCAGGGCGACCTGCTCGCTGCCCTTGATTGGCGCAGCTTCGGCCAGCGCCAGCAGTTTTTCCAGGGCTTCTTCAACCGGCATCAGTGGACTGTGCATGGGCGCCTCAACCACGGCTTTCGCAGGGTGCAGCCTGCTTGAGGTGGGTAACGAAGTTGCACGGGCGATGACGGGCATCGAGCTGTTCGGCGAGGATGCCGTCCCAGCCGGTGCGCACGGCATTGGTCGAACCCGGCAGGCAGCACACCAGGGTGCCATTGGCAAGGCCCGCCAGGGCCCGGGACTGCACAGTGGAGGTGCCGATATCGGCCAGGGAGATATGACGGAACAGCTCGCCGAAGCCATCGACCTGCTTGTCCAGCAGGCAGGCCACGGCTTCCGGGGTGCTGTCGCGCCCGGTAAAACCGGTACCGCCAGTGATCAGCACCACCTGCACCTGCTCATCGGCGATCCAGGTGGCGACCTGGGCGCGAATCTTGTACAGATCGTCCTTGAGCAGCACCCGCGCCGCCAGGGCGTGGCCGGCCTCGGTCAGGCGGTCGACGAACACCTGGCCGGAGGTGTCGGTTTCCAGGGTGCGGGTATCGCTGACCGTCAATACGGCAATATTCAGCGGCACGAAAGGTACATCTGCCTTGGCTTTCATGGGACCTTGAATCCATTGATAGGAACGAATGAGCGGTGTTATATCACAGCCCTGGCTGCCTCGCGCCCGCCAGCGGCCCAGGCATTGTTGCCGGTCAATAATGCTAGTTTGCCGCTATGCTGCAATCTGCATGGAACTTGCGCAGGCGCTATGCGTCTCAAGAAACATTACGCACCATCCTTTACTGGAGAAACACAATGATTCAACGGACTCTTCCCGCTTTCCTGCTCGCCCTGGGTCTTGGCACTCTGGCTGGCTGCGCCTCGCCGACCGTCATCACCCTGAACGACGGCCGCGAAATCCAGGCGGTCGATACTCCGCAATACGATGAAGACTCGGGCTTCTACGAATTCGAACAACTGGACGGCAAGCGCACCCGCATCAACAAGGATCAGGTCCGTACCGTCAAGGACCTGTGATCTGATCGACAAGCCGCTTCAGGGGCTTGTCGAGGAGAAGATTTTGAGTAATATTTTCTCCATCGGAGTGTAGCGCAGCCAGGTAGCGCGTCTCGTTCGGGACGAGAAGGCCGCAGGTTCGAATCCTGTCTCTCCGACCAGATTACTCAGTGAAAAGCCCGCCCTCGTGCGGGCTTTTTCGTGCCTGACAGACGAGCAGCACTGGCCAGCATTGCGCGGCGGCGACGCTGCCAGCAAAATGCGCGCCTTTTTGAATATTGAGGTTGATTCACATGCGTAAGACTCTTGCCGCCCTGACCCTGGGCCTGCTGTGCGCACAAGGCGCCATGGCCGGTGATGGCCAGACCGCTGTAGGCGGTGGCCTGGGCGGTGTTCTGGGTAACGTGGTCGGGCAAAAGCTTGGCGGTAGCACCGGTGCGGCCATTGGTGCCGGCGTCGGCGGTGCAGCGGGCAGTGCCATGGGCGCGAAGAAAGGCAACAAGACCAAGGCGGCCATTGGCGGCGGCCTGGGTTCGGCCGGCGGCTCGCTGGTAGGCGGCAAACTGGGCGGCAGCACCGGCTCGGCGATTGGCGCTGGCCTGGGCGGCGCGGCCGGTGGCGCGCTGGGCAACAACCTGGCGGACAGTCATCGCAAGAAGCGCCACTGATTTTTAACCTTATCGCGGGACAAGCCCGCGCCTACACATCTGTAGGGTTTCGGCACTTCCAAAAACAAACAAGCCCCTGAAAAGGGGCTTGTTTGTTTCTACCAAAGCGAAAGCTTACAGCGCAGGCTCAGCCTGTACCGCAGCCGGAGCTTCTTCCGGCAGCACCGGAACGTACAGCAGGCCCAGACGCGAGCTGCTCCATTCACGGGTCTTGTTGGTCAGCTCAAGGTTGTTGTTAAGCTTCTGGCCATAGGTCGGAACGATTTCCTTCAGCTTGGCCTGCCACTCAGGGGTCTTGATGCGATCCTTGAAGGTCTTTTCCAGCACGCTCAGCATGATCGGCGCAGCGGTCGAAGCACCTGGCGAGGCGCCCAGCAGTGCGGCGATGGTACCGTCCTGGGCAGCGACGACTTCGGTGCCGAACTGCAGAATGCCGCCGTGCTCAGGGTCCTTCTTGATCACCTGAACGCGTTGACCGGCCTGCAGCAGTTTCCAGTCCTCGTTCTTGGCGTTCGGGAAGTACTCGCGCAGGGCCGCCATGCGGTCATCGAAGCTCAGCATCAACTGACCCATCAAGTAGGTGCTCAGGTCGATGTTGTCGATACCGGCGTGGGTCATCGGCATGATGTTGTGAGTGGTCAGCGCGGCAAACATGTCCAGCAGCGAGCCGTTCTTCAGGAACTTGGTCGAGAAGGTGGCGAACGGGCCGAACAGCAGTACTTCCTTGCCGTCGATCACGCGGGTGTCCAGGTGCGGAACCGACATCGGCGGTGCACCGACCGAAGCCTTGCCGTACAGCTTGGCCTTGTGGCGGGCAACGATGTCCTGGTTGTCGGTCATCAGGAACTGGCCACCCACCGGGAAACCGGCGTAACCGTCTGCTTCAGGGATACCCGACTTCTGCAGCAGCTTCAGGGCGCCACCACCGGCACCGATGAAGACGAACTTGGCCTTGACGCTGCTCTCGACACCTTTGTTGGCCAGGTCGGCGACGACCACGGTCCAGGTGTTGTCGGCGTTACGGACGATGTCACGCACTTCATGCTGGACATGCAGCTTGACGTTGTCGTGCTTGGTCAGCGAGGCGATCAACTGGCGGGTGATCTCGCCGAAGTTGACGTCGGTGCCGATCGGCATGCGCGTGGCGGCGATCTTCTGGTCGGCGGCACGGCCTTCCATCACGATCGGTACCCACTTCTGGATCTGCGCGTGGTCTTCGGAGTACTCCATGCCACGGAACAGCGAGCTGTGCTGCAGGGCTTCATGACGCTTCTTGAGGAACTCGACGTTCTTGTCGCCCCAGACGAAGCTCATGTGCGGCACGTTGTTGATGAACGACTTCGGGTTGCTCAGCACGTTCTGCTCGACCTGGTAGGCCCAGAACTGCTTGGAAATCTCGAACTGCTCGTTGACGCCTACAGCCTTGCTGATATCGATCTTGCCGTCGGCACCTTCGCTGGTGTAGTTCAGCTCGCAGAAAGCGGAGTGACCGGTACCGGCGTTGTTCCAGGCGTTGGAGCTCTCTTCGGCGACCTTGTCCAGGCGCTCGTAGATGTCGATCGACCAACCGGGTTCCAGCTCATTGAGGTAGGTACCCAGGCTTGCACTCATGATGCCGCCGCCGATCAGCAGCACGTCTACGGTTTTCTCGGGCTCACTGGGCTTGGAGCAACCGATGACACTCAGGCACAGGAGCGTCAGCAGGATTTTTTTCATAGTTCAATCCAATTGAAGTGAAGTAATTGGCAATGACCGCAGGTCCCGTAGTGCACGCCCGGATTCTTGTTGTTGCTCGCGCAGTCCAAGGCTTAGCGTAGCTGGTGCTCAGGCAATCGGCCTGAACACGCGCGCAATGGATGGCGGCTGGGGTTGTTCGATGGATCGGGAACGGTCGTCTCGCCAGACGCGGGGCATGGCCGCCGCTGTCAGGGTGGGTCGCCTTAAAGCAGGAAACGGGCCAACTTTTACAAGACCAACGGCTAATAGCTAGGACGAGTCGTCGCACCCCAACTTTAACGGTTTAGCTGGCGACAATCCGCCACATGTACTGCCTCAAGGCCAGTCATGTGGCGGATTGTCGCCCTTATTCAGGCGCTCAGGCGCGCCGTCACTTCACCGAGCTGCCCGGACAACCCGTGCAAATGCTGCCCCGCCTGCTCGGTCTGCTGCACCGCTTGCTGGTTGGTGGTGGCAATACGGGTGATCTCCACCAGGTTGCGCGAGATGTCCTCAGCAACGCTGGTCTGCTCTTCAGCGGCGGTGGCGATCTGCCGGTTCATATCGCGGATCGCCTCTACGGCAACAGTGATGCGCTGCAGCATCTGCCCGGCCTGCTGCACCTGTTCGGCGCCCTCCTCGCTGCGCTGCTGGCCGCTTTCGATGGCCTTGACCGCTGCCACGGCGCCGGACTGCACGGCGCTGATGATCTGGTTGATTTCAGCAATGGAGGCCGCAGTGCGCTGGGCCAGGCTGCGCACTTCATCGGCGACCACGGCAAAGCCACGCCCGGCCTCGCCGGCCCGCGCCGCCTCGATGGCGGCATTGAGCGCCAGCAGGTTGGTTTGCTCGGCGATGCCGCGAATCACTTCCAGGACCTTGCCGATGCGACCGCTGTCGGTTTCCAGGTGGCGAATCACCGCCGCGGTACCGGCGATTTCCTGGTTGACCACGGCGATGGTGGCGATGGTCGCCTGCATCACCCGCTCGCCGGCCTGGGCGCCGTGGTCGGCTTGGTCGGCGGCGCGCGCGGCGTCGGCGGCATGGCGAGCGACTTCCTGGGCGGTCGCCGACATTTCATGCATCGCCGTGGCGACCTGGTCGGTACGCTGGAACTGATCGTCGGTGCCGCGGGCCATGTTGCCGGCAATGCCGCGCAGTGCACCGCTGGCGCTTTCCAACTCACCGGCGTTGCGCTGCAGGCGGCTGAAGGTGTCGGCAAGAAAATCACGCAGGGTGTTGGCCGCTACCGCCAGCCGTCCCAGCTCATCCTGACGATCGCTGGCGACCCGCGCCGCGAAGCGCCCCTGGCTCAACTGGGCGACATAGTCGATCAAGCCGCGAATCGGCTCGATCAGGCTGCGGTTGACCAGCCACAGGCTGAACAGCCCGACCAGCACCGCCGAGCCGAACATCACCAGCAAGCCCAGCCAGACCGTGCGCTCAGCCGACTGGTTAATGGCCTGGGCGCGCGCCTGGGCATCATTGCGCAGTTGCGTGACCAATTCGCTCATCTGCTCACTGGCCGCGCGGTCGACGCCTTTTACCGCCTGGTCACCCGCGACCGGATCGCCGCCCGCCGCCAGAAACGCCTGCCGACCACGAGCATAGGCCTCACCCAACTGCCGATGGCTGTCCTTGAGCTGCTCGGCACGGGCCTTGAGCGGCTGCTCGCCGTGAGCGATCAATTGCTCAAGGATGCCTTGCACCTGCTGCTCGCGGGCCAGGAACTGCTGCCAGTACTTATCCAGTTCGGCGGGCTGCTTGCCGCGCAGCAGCACGTTCTTCCACTCCTGGACCTGGACCTTGAACTGAAGGTTGGCTTCATCGATCAACTGCGAGGCCTGCAACGGCCCGTCGATCAACTGGCCGTAGCCTCGCACGCTGGACGACAACAACTGAAAGCACACCAGGGCGATCAGCAGGATCGCCACCAGGCTGCCGCCGAGCAGGGCGAGAATTTGCACTCTGAGGGATTTACGCAACATCGGAAGAAGTCCCGAAACAAGGAATAAGGGAACGACGCCATTGGCGCCGACCAGGCAAAGACGTCCCTGTCCTCGTTCACTGGCCACTGACGGCGGGCCAAAAAAAAGCTGCCATCGATCGATAGCAGCCAGGTTCGAGCATTACGCAACAGCTGGAACAGATAGTCTCAAGGGATTGCTACAGAAATGTGACAGCCTGTAGGAAGCTGTCACATTTCCGTCACGCTATTGAACTGCAACGCCGCCAGCCGTGCGTACAAGGGGCTCTCGGCGATCAACTGGCGATGGCTGCCAATGGCCACCAGACGGCCCTGGTCGATCACCGCAATACGATCCGCATGTTGCACCGTGGCCAGGCGATGGGCGATCACCAGGGTGGTGCGCCCGCTCATCAAGGTTGGCAACGCCTGCTGGATCAGGTGCTCGCTCTGGGCGTCGAGGGCGCTGGTGGCTTCGTCGAGCAGCAGGATCGGGGCGTCCACCAGCAGGGCCCTGGCAATCGCCAGGCGTTGGCGCTGGCCACCGGACAGGCCCAGGCCGGCATCGCCCAGGTGGGTCTGGTAGCCATGGGGCAATTGCAGGATGAACTCATGGGCATGGGCACTGCGGGCGGCGGCCTCGACCTGGGCGACCGTGGCATCGGCGCGCCCGTAGCGGATGTTGTCTTGCACTGTGCCGAAAAACAGCGCCGGGTTCTGCGCCACCAGGGCAAAGTGGCGGCGCAGGTCCTGGGGATCCAGGCGGCTGACGTCCTGGCCGTCGAGCAGGATGTGTCCTTGCTGCGGGTCGTAAAAACGCAGCAACAGGTCGAACAGCGTCGACTTGCCCGCCCCCGACGGCCCGACCAGGGCCAGGGTTTCGCCTGGCTCGACGGTAAGACTCAGGCCATCGATGGCCGGCGGCGTGGGCCGCGATGGATAGGCGAAATGCACATCCTGCAACTCGACCCGGCCACTGACCCGCGGCGCCGAACGCTGCAGGTCTTGCGCGGGAGCAACGATCTCGCTGCGCGCCGCCAGCAGCTCGGCGATCCGCTCGGCCGCGCCGGCGGCGCGCTGCAGCTCGCCGATCACTTCGCTCAGGGTACCGAAGGCACTGCCGACGATCAGGCTGTAGAACACAAAAGCGGCCAGCTCACCGCCAGAGATACGCCCGGCGATCACATCCATGCCACCGACCCAGAGCATCACCCCGACCGCGCCCAGCACCAGCACGATCACCAGGGTGATCAGCCAGGCACGCTGGAGAATGCGCTTGCGCGCCACGTCGAAGGCCGCCTCGACCGTCGCGCCGAAACGTTGCTGGTCGCTGGCCTGATGGTTATAGGCCTGCACGGTCTTGATCTGGCCGAGGGTTTCGGCCACATAGCTGCCGACATCGGCGACCCGGTCCTGGCTTTGCCGCGACAGGCTGCGCACGCGCCGGCCGAAGATCAGGATCGGCGCCAGCACCAGCGGCAAGGCCAGCACCACGATGCTGGTGAGCTTGGGGTTGGTGACAAACAGCAGGACGATGCCGCCCAGCACCATCAGGGCGTTGCGCAGGAACAGCGACAACGACGAACCGATCACCGATTGCAGCAAGGTGGTGTCGGCGGTCAGCCGCGACTGGATCTCCGAGCTGCGGTTGCTCTCGAAAAAGCCCGGGTGCAGGTAGATCAGGTGATCGAACACCTGCTGGCGGATATCGGCCACACAACGCTCGCCAATCCATGACACCAGGTAGAAGCGACTGAAGGTGCCGATCGCCAGGGCCAAAACCAAAAGCAGGAACAAGCCGATGGACTGGTTGAGCAGGTGCGGCGACTGGGTCATGAAACCCTGGTCGACCAGCAGGCGAATGCCCTGGCCCATGGACAGGGTGATCGCTGCGGTGATTATCAGAGCCAGCAAGGCCAACAACGCCTGCTTGCGGTAAGGACGGATGAAACGCCAGCCCAGGCGCATGGCCTGGCGCTGGCGCGAAGAAAACCGGTTGAGCATGGAGTACGCCGTTTGTCCGCTGTTTGCAGCAGCCTACACCGGACCGCTGATCGAGCGCCAAGGAACTCCGGGCAATGATCAGGCATCGGAACCAGAACCTGGGCATATAAGACCCAGGCTACAGCTGACTAGACCGTTTCGGTCTAAAGTACCACTGGAGGTTTACTCAACTTTCTGGTGGACTGGACCCGTCGCACAGTGATACCCAAAAGAGCTGTCACAGGCCGGTCACGAGGCGATTCTAGTCTGAGCTTGCAACCTGATGAGGAGACAGGAAATGAGCTTGCAACATCAAGGCAATACCCAGGAAAAATCGGTGCAGAACCCGCAAGCGCCGGTAGGTGGTTCGATCATCGGCCCGGATGGCAAAGAAATCATCATCACCGAAGAGATGGTCCAGCAAGCCTGCAAGAAGCTGGAAGAAAGCCGCGAAGCCCCCGCCAAGAAAGACTGACCCACCCGAATTCTTCAACCCGGCGCACGCGCCGGGTTTTTATTGCCCGCGATTCAGACCAGCACACCACCCAGAGCACGGACCATCTGCGCCAGCTGCGGCGCTTCTCCGTGCAGGCGCACCGCCAGGCCTTCGATCTCGCGGCGCGGCGGGTAGTGTTTGCGCAGGTTGTCGAAGGCGGCCTTCTGCTGCACCGGGTCGCGGCTCAGGCTGCGGCGAAAATCGGCATCGTCCCGGCGCGGGTCATACACCGCGCGGCACAAGGTAGCCAGAGCCCAGGCCGGATCGGCCTCAGCCTGCAAGGCGATTTCGGCCAGCCACGGCTGCGGCAGCAGGTCGGCCAGTTGCACCTGCTCAGGCTCGCCGCGCCAGGTGCAGAACGCCTGGTAGATCTGCGCCGTGCCGCGTTGCTTGCCGTCCAGGCTGTAACCAGCAATATGCGGGGTGGCAATCACGCAAAGGTCGGCCAGGGCCAGGTCGACCTGGGGCTCGCCTTCCCAGACATCGAGCACCGCCTGTACATCATCGCGCTCGCGCAGCAGCTGGCGCAGGGCCTGGTTGTCGACCACCGGGCCACGGCTGGCATTGATCAACCAGGCGCCAGGGCGCAGACGGGCCAATTGCGCCTGGCCCAGCAGGTGCCAGGTCGGCAACTCGCCGTCACGGGTCAGCGGGGTGTGCAGGCTGATCACGTCGCACTGTTCAAGGATCTGCTCCAGGCTCACATAGTCGCCGCCCTCGCGCGCCTGACGCGGCGGATCGCAGACCAGCACCTGCCAGCCCAGCGCACGCAGCACCTCGATCAGGCGCCCACCGACCTCCCCGGCGCCCACCACCCCGTAGGTGCGCGCAGGCAAGCGGGCGCCGTCGAGCTCGGCCAAGGTCAGCAGGCTGCCGAGCACATAGTCGACCACCCCGCGGGCGTTGCAGCCCGGCGCGCTAGACCAGTGGATACCGGCCTCGGCGAAATACTCCAGGGCCAGGTGATCGGTGCCGATGGTGCAGGTGCCGACAAACTTCACCTGGCTGCCCTTAAGCAAATCGCGGTCGACCCTGGTGACCGAACGCACCAGCAGCACATCGGCATCCTTGACGCAGGCAGCATCGATTGCCCGCCCGGGGTAGCGGCGGATCTCGCCGAAGCCGGCAAAGAAGGCATCGAGCAGCGGGATATTCTCGTCAGCAACAATCAGCATGGCGCTCTCCTATCGGGGTGCGCAGTGTAGGCCGATACGGGTGGGCCGATCCACAGGCAGGCAAGGTTCCTGACTGCCGCGTCAAGGCGTAGACTAGCCGGCTTTGCCCATCTTTTATGTGGACACCTGCCTTGTGACACCGATGACTGCCGACACCCAAACCCCCGCCCTGTCACGCCCGACGCGGATTCGCACCGAGCTGCGCGGCCTGCTGATGCTGGCCACGCCCATCATCATTGCCCAGTTGGCGACCACCGCCATGGGCTTTGTCGATGCGGTGATGGCCGGCCGGGTCAGCCCGCGCGACCTGGCTGCGGTGGCCCTGGGCAACTCGATCTGGATTCCGGTGTACCTGCTGATGACCGGCACCCTGCTGGCCACCACGCCCAAGGTCGCCCAGCGCTATGGCGCCGGCCAGCATGCCGAAATCGGCCCGCTGGTGCGCCAGGCGCTGTGGCTGGCGCTGAGCGTTGGCCTGATCGCCAGCGGCCTGTTGCTCAGCGCCGAACCGATCCTGCAGTGGATGAAGGTCGACCCGCAGTTGGTGGCGCCGAGCATGGGCTATTTGCAGGGCATCGCCTTCGGCTTCCCCGGCGTCGCCCTCTATTACGTGTTGCGCTGCTACAGCGATGCCCTGGGCCGGACCCGGCCGAGCATGGTCATTGGCTTGTCCGGCCTGCTGCTGAACATCCCACTGAACTATGTACTGATTTACGGCCACTTCGGCATGCCGGCCCTGGGCGGCGTCGGTTGCGGCTGGGCCAGCGGCATCGTCATGTGGTTCATGGCCCTGAGCATGGCCGCCTGGACCCGCTGGGCCCCAGCCTATGCCCAGAGCCGGGTGCTGGTGCGCGTCGACAAGCCGCAATGGCCGGTGATCAAGCGCCTGGTCGGCGTCGGCCTGCCGATCGGCATTGCGGTGTTCGCCGAGTCGAGCATTTTCGCGGTGATTGCCCTGCTGATCGGCAGCCTCGGCCCGACCGTGGTTGCCGGGCACCAGATTGCCCTGAACATCAGCTCGCTGCTGTTCATGATTCCGTATTCGCTGGGGATGGCGGTGACCGTGCGGGTTGGCCAAGCTGTTGGCGCCGGGCTGCCACGCCAGGCGCGCTTCGCCGCCCTCGTGGGGCTGGGCGCGGCGCTGGTGTTTGCCTGCTTCTCGGCCAGCCTGATCCTGCTGATGCGCGAGCCAATCGCCTCGATCTACACCCCGGACACCGCAGTGATCCAGATTGCCGCGATGCTGATCGTGTATGCCGCGCTGTATCAGTTCTCCGACGCCATCCAGGTGATTGCCGCCGGGGCCCTGCGCGGTTACCAGGACACCCGGGTGACCATGATCCTGACCCTGTTCGCCTACTGGGGCATCGGCTTGCCGGTGGGCTACGTGCTGGGCCTGACCGATCTGCTCGGCCCGGCCAGCGGCCCTAACGGCCTGTGGGAAGGCCTGATTGCCGGCCTGACGTGCGCGGCCCTGATGCTGGCGATTCGCCTGGCGCGCAGCAGCGCCAAACACATTCGCCGCGCCGAAAAGCGCTAGTCGAGCTTCTTGCGGATCCAGTACAGGTAAGTGCCCGCCTCTTCCTGCTGCTGGACCAGCTGGTGGTCGAGGAACACGCAGAACTTGGGGATATCGCGACGGGTCGAGGGATCGGTGGCGATCACCTTGAGCAGGCCGCCGGGGGCCAGGTCGCGAATGTGCTGGTGCAGCATCATCACCGGCTCCGGGCAGTTCAGGCCGGTGGCGTCGAGGGTGGCGTCGGGGGTGAGGTCAGTCATGTAGAACTCCGGAAACAATCAGCTATTGTCGCTCATGCAGGCGACAGGGTCATCTTCACTGGACTCACCGCCGGCAACGCCGGCTCCCACAGGTTGTGTTGGCAACCTTGCCAGCAAGGGCCTCAACGCGGTTTCAGATCCAGGCGGCGCAGGTGGCAGGTCACTTCTTCACGGTCGTGATACAGCTGCTTGCAACCGATCGACACCTTGACCTTGCGCGCCTTGAAGCCTTCCTCGATGCGCTCAAGCAAGCGCCGCACCTCGGCATAGCGCTGCTTCATCGGCAGCTTGAGGTTGACCACCGCTTCCCGGCACAGGCCCTCGCCCAGCCAGGTTTCCAGCAAGGCGGCACTGCGCGCCGGCTTCTCGACGATGTCGCAGACCATCCAGTCCACAATCTGCTTGGGCTTGTAGGTAAAACCGTCAGCCATCAGGTGCTGTACCAGGCCGGTGTCCATCAGGCTTTCGGCCATCGGCCCGTTGTCGATGGCCGTTACCAGCATGCCGCGCTTGACCAGCTGATAGGTCCAGCCGCCTGGCGCCGCGCCGAGGTCAACCCCGGTCATGTCATCGGACAACCGCGCATCCCATTGGTCACGAGGGATGAAGTGGTGCCAGGCCTCTTCCAGCTTCAGGGTCGAACGACTCGGTGCTTCACGGGGGAACTTCAGGCGCGGGATGCCCATTGGCCACATTGCCGAATTATCTGCCGCCGCCAGGCCGACAAACACCCGCCGGCCACTGACGAAGGTCAGCAGCAAACGTGGCTTGCTCGGGTCTTCAACCAGGCGCCCGGCCTTGCTCAGGGCCTTGCGCAGCGGCACTTCGAACTTGCGGCAGAAGGTCGAAAGCTCCTTGCCGTCGTTGGTGTCCATCACCTCCAGCCACAGGCTGCCGCATTGCGGATAGTCCGCCAGCGCTTCGAGTAGCACGCTGATGCGGTCGGTTTCCGGCAGTTCGATGAACGCGCCGCGGGCCCATTGCCGGGGGAAGATCAGCTGGGCAAAACGCAGCTCGCACATCATCTGCTCGGCACCTTCGGCGTCATTGCAGATGAATTCGGCGCAGGCGCTCTGCGGCTTGGCCTTGGCGTAGCCGGCGACGTTCAGGCGCGCGGCATGCTCGGCGATTTCGGCACAGACTTCACTTTCGAAACCGGGCCGGCAATGCATAAACAGGGTATTCATCTTCACTCCAGGACGGCTGGCGCCCAATCACGCCAACCCTGACCGGGCGCAATACGCAGCGCCGGTAAATCGGCGAATGATAAAGGAAGTTCGGAACCTGCGACACGTCCCGCCGGTCCAGTACATGGTCAGGTCCGCCAAACAGGGCTAACCTGACCGTTCAGCCAGGTCCGTGCCGTGCGGACTGTCACAGAGGCGGTGAACCGGCGACAGCAGGGAAGATTGCCGTTCACCGGCGCAGAAGGAGTTGGTAATGCCCTCGCTCGATAGCCTGAAAACCCTCAAGACCCTGACGGTCGATGATCGTCTCTACCACTATTACAGCCTGCCCGACGCCGCCCATAGCCTCGGCGACCTGCAGCGCCTGCCGATGTCGCTCAAAGTGCTGCTGGAAAACCTGCTGCGCTGGGAAGACGGCAAAACCGTCACCAGCGGCGACCTCTCGGCACTGGCCAACTGGCTCAAGGAGCGGCGTTCCGACCGCGAGATCCAGTATCGCCCGGCGCGGGTACTGATGCAGGACTTCACCGGCGTTCCGGCGGTGGTCGACCTCGCCGCCATGCGCGCGGCCATGGCCAAGGCCGGCGGCGACCCGCAGCGGATCAACCCGCTGTCGCCGGTGGACCTGGTCATCGACCACTCGGTGATGGTCGACCGCTACGCCAGCCAGCAGGCCTTCGCCCAGAACGTCGACATCGAAATGCAGCGCAACGGCGAACGCTACGCCTTCCTGCGCTGGGGCCAGAACGCCTTCGACAACTTCAGCGTGGTACCGCCGGGCACCGGTATCTGCCACCAGGTCAACCTCGAGTACCTGGGCCGCACGGTCTGGACCCGTGAAGAAGACGGGCGCACCTATGCCTTCCCCGACACCCTGGTCGGCACCGACTCGCACACCACCATGATCAACGGCCTGGGTGTGCTGGGCTGGGGCGTGGGCGGCATCGAGGCCGAGGCGGCGATGCTCGGCCAGCCAGTGTCGATGCTGATTCCGGAAGTAATTGGCTTCAAGCTGACCGGCAAGCTGCGCGAAGGCATCACCGCCACCGACCTGGTGCTGACCGTGACGCAGATGCTGCGCAAGAAAGGCGTGGTCGGCAAATTCGTCGAGTTCTACGGCGACGGCCTGGCCGACCTGCCCCTGGCGGACCGCGCCACCATTGCCAACATGGCGCCAGAGTACGGCGCTACCTGCGGCTTCTTCCCGGTCGACCAGATCACCCTCGATTACCTGCGCCTGTCGGGCCGCCCGCAAGCCACGGTGAAACTGGTCGAGGCCTACTGCAAAGCCCAGGGCCTGTGGCGCCTGCCCGGCCAGGAGCCGGTGTTCACCGACGCCCTGGCGCTGGACATGAACGAAGTCGAAGCGAGCATGGCCGGGCCCAAGCGCCCGCAAGACCGCGTAGCCCTGGGCAATGTCAGCCAGGCCTTCGATGACTTCGTCGGCCTGCAACTCAAGCCATCGAGCAAGGAAGAAGGCCGCCTGGAAAGCGAAGGCGGTGGCGGCGTGGCGGTGGGCAATGCCGACCAGGCCGGCGAAGTCAGCTATGAACACCAAGGCCAGCAATACCAGCTCAGAAACGGCGCAGTGGTGATCGCGGCGATCACCTCCTGCACCAACACCTCCAACCCCAGCGTGATGATGGCGGCCGGGCTGGTGGCAAAAAAAGCGGTGGAAAAAGGCCTGCAGCGCAAACCCTGGGTCAAGAGCTCCCTGGCGCCCGGCTCCAAGGTGGTCACCGACTACTACAAGGCCGCTGGCCTGACCCAATACCTCGATGCCCTGGGCTTCGACCTGGTCGGCTACGGCTGCACCACCTGCATCGGCAACTCCGGCCCGCTGGACGAGGCCATCGAGAAAGCCATCACCAGCGCCGACCTTACTGTCGCCTCGGTACTGTCGGGTAACCGCAACTTCGAGGGTCGCGTGCACCCGCTGGTGAAAACCAACTGGCTGGCCTCACCGCCGCTGGTGGTCGCCTACGCCCTGGCCGGCAGCGTACGCGTCGACATCAGCCGCGAACCGCTCGGCATCGGCAAGGATGGCCAACCGGTGTACCTGCGCGACATCTGGCCCAGCCAGAAGGAAATCGCCGACGCCGTGGCCAGCGTCGATACCGCGATGTTCCACAAGGAGTACGCCGAGGTGTTCGCCGGCGACGCCCAGTGGCAAGCCATCGAGGTACCGCAGGCGGCCACTTATGTCTGGCAGGACGATTCCACCTACATCCAGCATCCGCCCTTCTTCGACGACATTACCGGGCCGCTGCCGGTGATCGAGGATATCCACGGCGCCCGGGTCCTGGCCCTGCTGGGCGACTCGGTGACCACTGACCACATATCCCCAGCCGGCAACATCAAGGCCGACAGCCCGGCCGGACGTTACCTGCGGGAAAAAGGCGTGGAACCGCGCGACTTCAACTCCTACGGCTCACGCCGTGGCAACCATGAAGTGATGATGCGCGGCACTTTCGCCAACATCCGCATCCGCAACGAAATGCTCGGCGGCGAAGAAGGTGGCAATACCCTCTATGTGCCCACCGGCGAGAAGATGGCGATCTACGACGCGGCCATGCGCTACCAGGCCGACCACACACCACTGGTAGTGATTGCCGGGCAGGAATACGGCACCGGTTCCAGCCGCGACTGGGCCGCCAAGGGCACCAACCTGTTGGGGGTCAAGGCGGTGCTGGCGGAGAGCTTCGAACGTATCCACCGCTCCAACCTGGTGGGCATGGGCGTGCTGCCACTGCAATTCAAAACCGGGCAGAACCGCAAGAGCCTGGCCCTGGACGGTCGCGAGCGCATCGACATTCTTGGCCTGAGCCACGCCCAGGTGCAGCCGCACATGACCCTGACCCTGAAAATCACCCGTGAGGATGGTCGCCAGGAACAGATCGAGGTGCTGTGCCGAATCGACACCCTCAATGAAGTGGAGTACTTCAAGGCGGGGGGTATCCTGCACTATGTGCTGCGGCAATTGATCGCAGCCTGAAGTGACGGCCCGGTCCCTGGTGACCGGGCCTTTGCCTTGTGCCGCAGACAACGTACGATAAGCAGTAATGGCCAAAGGATGGCCGACAGGCGTGTCCTCGCGCTCAGTAGCGCAGTCGAAGGGTTCACGTTTTGCTTTTCAAAGGATGTCTCATGCTTGCTCCGCAATGGATCGGCCTGGCGCTGCTCGGCCTCGGTTATATCTTCGCCCTGTTCAAAGGCAATCTCGGCCTGTTGGCCCTGCCCAGCCTGATTGCCCTGCTTTGCGCCGGCTTGCTGGTACGCCGCGCCAGCCTGTGGCAGAAGCTGGTCGGCCATGCCCTGTTCGTGGTCCTGGCCTTCGGCCTGGCCCTGCATATGCTGCCAGGCTTCAGCGGCGCCAAGGTCATCGACAAGGTGCGCTTTAGCAGCGACGCCCTGCCCTTTTCCATGTACCTGAACCTCGACAAGCCGCTGATTGGCTTCTGGCTGCTGCTGGCTTGCCCCTGGGTGCTGGCCTTGAAAAACAAGCGCCCACTGGCAAGCCTGGCCTGGACCCTGCCGCTGGTGATCGCACTATGCCTGGGTGGCGCCTGGCTGCTGGGGATGATCGCCTGGGCGCCGAAGTGGCCTGAACAGGCCTGGATCTGGGCCATGAACAACCTGCTGCTGGTGTGCCTGACCGAAGAGCTGCTGTTTCGCGGCTACCTCCAGGGCGGCCTGCAACGTTTGTTGAAGAACCAGAACCTGGCGCTGCTGCTGGCCGCCGCGTTGTTCGGCCTGGCCCACCTGGGCGCTGGCTGGCAATGGGTGCTGCTGGCCGGACTTGCCGGTATCTGCTATGGCCTGGCTTATCGATATGGCGGACTTTTCGCCGCTGTGCTGTGCCATTTCGGCCTGAACCTGGCGCACTTTGCCGGGTTCAGTTACCCAATGCTGGCACCGTTGTGAACTTGCGGTCATTAGCTGACTTTTGTGTCAAAAACATGAAAGAATGCAGCTAATTTGTTGAATTTTGCACGAATGACTTAGCGCAGGTCAGATCAGGACTCCTTGATCGAAATCAAGCCCTGCAAATATTCATTCAACAAAACCCCCGGCGTGCCGATACCTCTCGAAAGCCTTGCGGATTGAACAGCTAATGCGTAACAACCAGCCGATTACCCAGCGCGAACGGACTTTCCCAGCTCAGCAACGATTGATTTCGACCACTGATGCCAAGGGCGTTATCACTTACTGCAACGACGCCTTCGTCGAAATCAGCGGCTTCTCTCGCGAGGAGCTGATGCGCGCACCGCACAACCTGGTTCGTCACCCGGATGTGCCGCCTGCCGTTTTTGCGCATATGTGGACTACGCTCAAGCAAGGCCTGCCCTGGATGGGCATCGTCAAGAACCGCTGCAAATCGGGTGACCATTACTGGGTCAACGCCTATGTCACGCCGGTGTTCGAGAACAATCAGGTCGTGGGCTTCGAATCGGTACGGGTCAAGCCCACCGCCGAGCAGGTCCGCCGCGCCGAAGCACTGTACCAGCGCATCAACCAGGGCAAGCCGGCCATCCCGCGCCGCGACAAGTGGCTGCCGGTGATGCAGGACTGGTTGCCGTTCATTCTCGTCAGCCAGATCGGCTTTCTGATCGGCAACTGGCTCGGCCACTCCTGGGGTTTTGCCCTGGCCGCCGGCCTCTCGGTACCGCTCGGCCTGCTCGGTCTGAGCTGGCAGCAACGCGGCCTCAAGCGCCTGCTGCGCCTGGCCGAACAGACCACCTCCGACCCGCTGATCGCGCAGATGTACACCGACAGCCGCGGCGTGCAGGCGCGCCTGGAAATGGCCATGCTCAGCCAGGACGCGCGGATGAAAACCTGCCTGACCCGCCTGCAGGACACCGCCGAACACCTTAACGAACAGGCGCGCCAATCCGACACCCTGGCTCACAACAGCTCCTCGGGGCTTGAGCGCCAGCGGGTCGAGACCGAACAGGTCGCCGCCGCCGTCAACCAGATGGCCGCCACCACCCAGGAAGTGGCCAACCACGTACAGCGCACCGCCGATGCCACCCAGGAAGCCAATCGCCTGACCGGGCGCGGCCGTGACATCGCCGGGGAAACCCGCGAAGCCATCCAGCGCCTGTCGGCTGCCGTCGGCGAAACCGGCCTGACCGTGACCCAGCTGGCCCGCGACAGCGACGAAATCGGCGGGGTGGTCGATGTGATCAAGGGCATTGCCGACCAGACCAACCTGCTGGCCCTGAACGCGGCCATCGAAGCGGCCCGGGCCGGTGAGATGGGTCGCGGCTTTGCCGTGGTGGCCGACGAGGTGCGCCAGCTGGCGCAACGCACTGCTGAGTCCACCGGGCAGATCCACGGCCTGATCGCCAAGCTGCAACAAACCGCCAACAGCGCCGTGCAGACCATGGAAAGCGGCCATCGCCAGGCAGAAGAAGGCGTGGCGCGGGTGATGGAAGCAGACCAGGCATTGGTGGGTATCAGTGAAGCGGTGGCCAACATCACCGACATGGCTACGCAGATTGCCGCCGCTACCGAAGAGCAGACTGCGGTTGCCGACGAAATCAGCCGCAATATCAGCACCATCGCCCAATTGGCCGACCAGACCTCGGAACAGGCCCAGCATTCGGCGCTGCTCAGCGAAGAGCTGACCCGCACCGCCACCAGCCAGTACTCGCTGGTGGAGCGCTTCAACCGCTAAGCCAAACTGCGCATCGCCCCTGGTGGTGCGCAGTTTCCCGCCTTACCAGTCGAGCGTCAGCCGGCTTTCGAAATAACGTTCTTCAGCGTTCAACGGGTCCTTGAAACGAAGGCTTTGCGCCAGCAGTTTCAAAGGCTTGCTGTAGTCGTCCGGCCCCTGGACGATATTCGGATAGAACGGATCGTTGCAGATACTCGCACCCAGGGCAGTCATGTGCACGCGCAACTGGTGTGTCTTGCCGGTTACCGGCGAGAGCCCGTAGCGCCACAGCTCGCCGTTTTTCTCCAGCACCTGGGCCAGGGTTTCGCTGTTGCTCACCCCCTCCACTTCCTGCATGCGAAAGAACGGCTCGCCGTTGACCAGACGGCTCTTGTGCACCAGTGGAAACTCACGCTCGGGCAAGGCGCGGGCGATAGCCTGGTAGCGCTTGTCGATCTGCCGGTTGGGGAACAACGACTGGTAGGCCGAGCGGCTCTGGGGGTTGGCCGAGAACAGCACCAGCCCGGCAGTGTGCCGGTCGATACGGTGCAAGGGCACCAGGTTGGGGTTGTCGAGACGGCGGATCAACCGGCGCAGCAAAGTCTGTTCGACATACTCGCCCGTTGGGGTGACCGGCAGGAAATGCGGCTTATCGGCCACCACCAGGTGCTCATCGATGTGCAGGATGGTTTCTTCGACCGGAATCGGCTTTTCGTTCGGCACTTCGCGAAAATAATGGATGCGCAAGCCCGGGCGGTAGGCAAGCGTAGCGCTGATCGGCGCGCCCTGGGCATCGAGTACCCGACCGCGGGCGATGCGATCGAGCCACTGCTCGCGGCCGATGGCCTTGAAGTGCTCGCTCAGGCAATCGACGACTGTCGCCCAGTTGCCAGGCGGCAGGCAGACAGTACTGGCTTGATGCTGAGCCGGATCGAAAGGAGGCGTGGCCATGGGAACACTCAGGACAGATGGACCGGCCATTATCCCCCATGCCCGTGCGCTCAGCCAGCTTCGGCGGCCGCAGCCTCGGTGAACTCCTTGAGCCAGCGCAGCACCTCGACCGCCTCCCAGCGGCTAGGGTCGTAGAGCGCATACAACAACCCCTGATAACCGACCACATCCAGTGGCCGGTGGTAGCCCGCGCGCTGGAACAGGGCTTCGATCTCGGCGAAGCAGGTGTTGAAGTGCACTTTAGTGAACGGCGTCTTGCCTTCCAGCACCAGGCCGTCAAGGCGCAACTCGAGTACCGCTTCACTCACGACCTCGACAGCCATTCGATTGACGGAGTATTTCAGTTGTTCGACATTGACCATTGATCCGGACCCTCGACGCAAGCGCCATCCCTGTACTGTATTTATATACAGCATATTCAGAGATGTCGCCTGCGTCAATCAGACTGCTGCTGTCAGACCAGACCCGGGAGATAGCCAGTCCCTTTGCGCACCGTCAGCAATTGACGGCGCGGTTGCCCCCGGGCAACGCTCAGGTGCACCCATTGGTCGTACTCAAGAATCAACTGGTCGAACACCAGGTCGCTGTCTGCCAGCCGTTGCGCCAGCGCGGCCGGCGTCAGCCCGGGGACATTGAAGTCAACCGCCAGGCCCTCGGTATGCGCACTGCCGGGGGAACCGCCAATTTCCTCATTCAGCTCCATCGAGCGAAAGCCGCTGCTGACCAGCACCGGTGCGCCGACCAGCTCGCGCACCTGCTCCAGCGTCGCGCACAACCAGCGCAGATTGCCCAGGACGCGGGTATCGGGCTGGTTATCGATGCCCCGACGAGCCGCGGTCTCCGAGACGGTCATTTCTTCGAGGGTGAAGTGTTCGGTCAGGTACATGGTGCCGCTCCTTGGCGAGGTGAGAGAAGCCAAGGATTGTCCACATCGGCACAGCGCCGCGCACGACGGGAAAGATATCCGTCAGGGCCGAACCATCAACCCAGGAACGTCACGACCTGCTCGGCATCGAAGGGCCAGCGCAACTCGGCCCCTGTATCGCAACGGCGCAACACTGGAATGAGCAGACCATAGGTGTCGATCATGCCCTCGTGCTCGGCGATATCGACCAGTTCGACCAACAGGCCATGCTCGACAAATGGCATCAGCAGCGCCTCGGCCACTTCACACAGGTGACAGCCCAGGGTGCCGAACAATTGGCATTCAGGAGGCATTTATGGGTACCAGCATTTGTAGGAACGGATCATTATTCTAGGTCTGCAACCGGGGCCAGTCGAGCGCCGCCCCTGAAGCCGGCGAATAACATTGAAGTGCTGATGCACATCAACGGCTAAATGGCGCAAGTCGTTCAGACTTAATGGTTTTTTCGCTGTTTTCGCAAGGGAGTGTTTTGTGTTTGCCAACCTGTTGATCATCCTGGCCTCATCGCTGGTCGTCATTGCCGTGTTCCGGCGGCTGAGATTGCCGCCCGTTCTCGGCTACCTGTGCGTGGGCCTGTTCGTCGGGCCCACGGCATTGGACTGGGTCAATGAGAGCGAGGAGTTACCGGACCTTGCCGAAATGGGCGTGGTCTTTTTGTTGTTTTCCCTGGGGCTGGAGTTCTCCCTGTCGAAAATGCTTGCCTTGCGCAAGGTGGTGTTTGGCCTGGGCAGCCTGCAGGTGATCTGCACCAGCATCCTCCTCGCCGGGCTGCTGGTTCTGCTCGGTATGCAGTCCAACGTGGCGTTGATGCTGGGCGCGGGCCTGGCGCTGTCGTCGACGGCGATCGTCAGCAAGGAGCTGACCAGCCTCGGTGAAATCTTCAGCAGTCATGGCCAAAATGCCATCGGCGTACTGCTGTTCCAGGACGTGGTGGCCGTGTTGCTGCTGACCCTGGTACCGGTGTTTGCCGGACAGGGCGGCCAAGCCTGGTACTGGGCCTTGCCGCTGACCCTGGGCAAGACCGTGATCCTCTTCTTCGGCCTGCTGCTGGCCAGCCGCTGGCTGCTGCCGCGCCTGTTCCATGAGGTGGCCAGCTCGCACTCGGCTGAGCTGTTCGTCTTGCTGGCCCTGGTGATCGTCCTGCTGACCGCCTGGCTGACCCACCTGCTGGGCCTGTCCCCGGCCCTGGGCGCCTTCCTTGCCGGCATGTTGCTGGGTGAAAGCAACTACCGGCATCAGATCGAAGCCGATATCCGTCCGTTCCGCGACATCCTGCTAGGGCTGTTCTTCGTCAGTATCGGCATGCTCATCGACCTGCAGCTGTTCGCCACCCATGGCTGGCAGCTCCTCGCCCTGACCCTCGCCCTGCTGCTGATCAAAGGCTGTGTGGTGGCTGCCTTGGTGCGGGTGCGCGGCAGTGATGCCGAGACCGCCTGGCGCAGCGGCCTGGCCCTGGCCCAAGGCGGTGAGTTCTGTTTCGCCTTGATGGCGCAGATGCAACAGAGCCGCCTGCTGCCAGAAGAGCTGGGCAACCTGCTGCTGGCCGCGACCTTCTGCTCGATGCTGGTCACCCCCCTGCTGCTACGTGCGGCCCCGGCGATCGCCGCACGCCTGCACCGCAAACCCAACCAGGAAATTCATCTGGAAGAGATCGAAGCGCAAAGCGCCTCGATGCACGGCCACGTGCTGATCTGCGGCTATGGTCGGGTCGGCCAGTCAATCGGGCGCTTCCTGCGCCGTGAGGATATTCCCTTCATTGCCCTGGATGACGACCCGGTGCGGGTCCAGGAAGCCGCCGCTGGCGAAAGCTGCGTGCACTATGGCGACTCGCGCCGCGGTGAACTGCTCAGCGCCATCGGCCTTGAGCGGGCGCGGTTGCTGGTGATCGCCGTGGACAAGACTGATATTGCCCTGAGCGTGCTCAAGGCCGCGCGCGAGCGTCATGCCCACCTGCAGATTCTGGTACGCACCCGCGACGACAGCCAGCGCGAAGAACTGCGCGCTGCAGGCGCCACGGCGGTGGTGCCGGAGCTGCTGGAGTCGAGCCTGATGCTGGCCTCCCATGCCCTGGTCATGCTCGGCCTGCCGCAAGAGCAGGTGCAGCAACGGGTCGATGAAGTGCGCAAGAGCCGTTACCGCTTGCTGCATGCCTTCTACCATGGTGCCCAGACCAGCCCGGTCGACAGCGAGGGCCTGCCCAAGGCAATGATGCACGCGGTCAACCTCGGCGCCGAAGCCTATGCCTGCGGCCGCCCCTTGAGCGAACTGGGCCTGGAGCAGTTGGGCGTTGAACTGCAGGCGGTACAACGCCAGGGCGAAGAGCTGAATGTGGACACCGGCACCTGCCTGCACGCTGGCGATGCGGTACTGGTCAGCGGCCCGCTGAGCGCCGTGGAAGCCTGTGAGGCACGCTTGCTCGCCGGGCGCTGAGCGGTTCAGTCCTGACTGGTGGCGCCGATCTTGTGAATCGACAGGTCGGCGCCGTAGTACTCCTGCTCCTGGCTCAGGCGCAGGCCGTGCAGCAGCTTGATGCTGCCGTACACGGCAAAGCCGCCGAGCAAGGCCACCAGCACTCCGGCCAGGCTGCCGATCAGCTGGCTGATCAGGCTCACCCCGCCCAGACCGCCCAGGGCGCTCTGACCAAAGATCCCACAGGCTATCCCGCCCCATACCCCGCACAGGCCATGCAGCGGCCATACACCCAGGACGTCATCGATCTTCCAGGTGTTCTGCGCGGCGATAAAGCACCAGACAAACAGAGCCCCGGCAATCGCCCCGGTGGCCAGCGCGCCCACCGGGTGCATCAGGTCGGAACCTGCGCACACCGCTACCAGCCCGGCCAGCGGGCCGTTGTGCAGAAAGCCCGGGTCGTTGCGTCCGACCAGCAAGGCGGCGACGGTGCCGCCAACCATGGCCATCAACGAGTTGACTGCCACCAGGCCGCTGACCCCTTGCAGGGTTTGCGCGCTCATGACGTTGAAGCCGAACCAGCCGACAATCAGAATCCACGAACCCAGGGCCAGAAACGGAATGTTCGACGGCGCAAAGGCCACCAGCTTGCCGTCGCGATAACGGCCATTGCGCGGCCCCAGCAGCAATACCGCCGCCAGCGCCAGCCAACCGCCCATGGCGTGCACCACCACGGAGCCGGCGAAGTCATGAAAGCCTGCACCAAAGCGCGCCGCCAGCCAGGCCTGCAGGCCAAAGTTGCCATTCCAGACGATGCCTTCGAAAAACGGATAGACGAAGGCAACGATCAGCACCGTGGCGCACAATTGCGGGGCAAAGCGCGCCCGCTCGGCGATCCCGCCGGAGATGATCGCCGGAATCGCCGCGGCAAAGGTCAGCAGGAAGAAGAACTTCACCAGGCTGTAGCCATGCTCCTGGCTCAACACCTGGGCCGGCTGCAGAAAAACCACACCATAGGAAATCCAGTAGCCGATAAAAAAGTACGCCAGGGTCGAGACGGCAAAATCGCTGAGAATCTTCGACAAGGCATTGACCTGGTTCTTGTGCCTCACCGTGCCCACCTCAAGGAAGGCGAAGCCTGCGTGCATGGCCAAGACCATCACCGCACCGAGCAGGATGAACAGCGTGTTGGAACCGTGGACCAGGGTGTCCACTGCGCTTTGCAAATTTTCCATGGAGTAGGCAGGCCTGCAAAAAAGCACCAAGACAGCTCAAAAACACTCCCTCGTGCACCAGCCTGGATCGTTATGGCGGCCACCTCCCTGGCCGATCCGGGTAGTACGGGAGTTTTTCCTTGGGTTTGTCGTGGATTGGGTTAAGGTTTACAGGTCCGGCATTGGCCCGCGCCCAGAAGCGGCGCAGGCACCGGTCCTGGCGCACCACGGCAAAGCAAAAGCTGTACCAGTGAATTGCACTTGAACCTTCGCCCGCGCCCACGACTCGAAATAGCCACACACTCTATTAGGGAGAGCCCCATGGCCAGCAAATCGGCAAAGACTGCTCAAGACATATTGATGGCTGACTTCCAGGCCCTGGTACGCGATACCGAGAAGCTGCTGGAACACACTGCAACCCTGGCCGGTGATCAGGCCGACGACCTGCGCGAGCAGATCCACGACAGCCTGCTGCGCGCCCGGGAAACCCTGCAACTGACCCAGGACTCGGTACGCGAACGCGGCCAGGCGGCCCTGACCGCCACCGAAGACTACGTGCAGAGCAACCCCTGGCAGTCGATCGGCATTGCCGCCGGCGTAGGTTTTTTGATCGGCCTGTTGGCCACCCGCCGCTGAGGACCGAGCATGGAAAGCGAACCACTGGCCGGCGCCGGCCCCTCCAGCAAGCGCCTTGGCGCTGCGGTACTGGGCCTGTTGCATGGCCACGTCGAACTGTTCGGCATCGAACTGCAGGAGCAAAAAGCTCGCACCCTGAGCCTGCTGCTGTTCGCCGGACTGGCCCTGGTCTTTGCCTTGCTGTTGCTGACCGCCCTCTCCGGCCTGGTGCTGGTGATGCTCTGGGACAGTTATCGCCTGGCCGGGATCATCGGCCTGTGCGTGTTCTACGGGCTGGCAGCAATATTCTGTGGCCTGCGCCTGAAAGCGGCGGTGTTCGATGAATCGTCGCCGTTCAGTTCGACCCTCGAAGAGCTTGCCAAGGACCGGGAGCGCCTGTTGCCATGAGCCTGCCAGAACTGCCGCAAACCACCAATCGCCGGGAACTGCGCAAGGCCCTGGTGCGTCTGCGCCTGGAGATGCACCGCCAGGAAATTCGCCATGAGTCCGGGCAACTGCTCAACCCCCTGACCCGTTTGCGCTCCATGGGCGACTCACTGCAAGGCGGCCTGGGCATCAAGCACGCGCCACTGTGGGGCATTGGCGCCGTGGTGCTGCTGGGTTTCCTGACCGGCAAAGGCGCCCGCAGCGGCAGCGTCAGCCGCCTGGTGCGCCTGGGCACCAGCCTGATTCCGTTGTTGAAGCTGGCCATGCAAGGAACAGGTAGCAAGCGTTAAAAAGCAAGAGCGAAGCGAATTGTGCTTTTGATCTTGATCCACCGGCCCCGTTAACCAGAAGGGCCGAGTGGAGGTGTTGCGAAGGGGCTAGTGCGCAGCACCTTCGGCGTTAGCCGAAGTTGCGAAACGTAGAGTTGCTTGCAACTCGTAGTTCGCAATGCCCCGTAGCGACACCGGAACGTTTGCTTACTTTTTTTCGACTGAAAAAGTAAGCCGCCGTAAAGGCGGAAGGGGCCCGCCAGTACACCCGATCAAATGGATAAGCCCACAGATCGCAAGAACACACTTGCACCCCCGACCCAAACCACGAAGCTACCCCCTGCCCCCCCCGCACCGGAGAAATGGCCTTGGATTGGCACACCCTGCTCACCCGCGAACGCCTCGGCAAACCCCTGCACAGCCCCGAAGAACTCGGCCGCAGCCCGTTCCACAAAGACCACGACCGGATCATCTTCTCCGGCGCCTTCCGCCGCCTGGGCCGCAAGACCCAAGTCCACCCGGTGTCCAGCAACGACCACATCCACACCCGCCTGACCCACTCCCTGGAAGTCAGCTGCGTCGGCCGCTCGCTGGGCATGCGCGTCGGCGAAACCCTGCGCGCCAGCCTGCCGCAATGGTGCGAACCCAGCGACCTGGGCATGGTCGTGCAGTCAGCTTGCCTGGCCCATGACATCGGCAACCCGCCGTTCGGCCATTCCGGCGAAGACGCCATCCGCCACTGGTTCCAGCAAGCCGCCGGACGTGGCTGGCTGGACGCCATGAGCGAAGCCGAACGCGCCGACTTTCTCAACTTCGAAGGCAACGCCCAGGGCTTTCGGGTGCTCACCCAACTCGAGTACCACCAGTTCGACGGCGGCACCCGGCTGACCTACGCCACCCTCGGCACCTACCTCAAGTACCCCTGGACTGCACGCCATGCCGATGCCCTGGGTTACAAGAAACACAAATTCGGTTGCTATCAGAGCGAACTGCCCCTGCTTGAACAGATCGCCCGCAAGCTCGGCCTGCCGCAGATTGAAGAACAACGCTGGGCGCGCCACCCGCTGGTGTACCTGATGGAGGCAGCCGATGACATCTGCTATGCGCTGATTGACCTCGAAGACGGCCTGGAGATGGACCTGCTCGAGTATGCCGAGGTGGAATCACTGCTGTTGAGCCTGGTAGGCGACGATCTACCGGAAACCTATCGCCAGCTAGGCCCCGACGATTCACGTCGACGCAAACTGGCGATCCTGCGCGGCAAGGCCATCGAGCACCTGACCAACGCCGCAGCACGCGCCTTTGTCGAACAACAGGACGCCCTGCTGGCAGGTACCCTCGGCGGCGATCTGGTCGAGCACATGCATGGCCCGGCCAAGCGCTGCGTACTGCAGGCCAAGGACATTGCGCGCAAGAAAATCTTCCAGGACAAGCGCAAGACCCTGCATGAGATAGGCGCCTACACCACTCTGGAAATCCTGCTCAACTCGTTCTGTGGCGCTGCCCTGGAACAGCATGGCGGACGCACCCCCTCGTTCAAGAGCCGCCGCATCCTCGACCTGCTGGGTAAAAACGCGCCGAGCCCCGACACCTCGCTGCATGCTTCCTTCCTGCGCATGATCGACTTCATCGCCGGGATGACCGACAGCTATGCCAGCGAAATGGCCCGTGAAATGACCGGCCGCTCCAGCCCTGTCTGATCTGTTGCGACGCACTGCCCGAGCATCGGGCAGTGCACTTGCATCGAAATAAGTAGGAAATAACTTACACAAAAAGAACCATTATCAACACAGCTACTCTTTCGCAATCCAGCCTTACTTTAAACCCATACAACACCCGCCCTTGAAAGATCCCCCTGTAATCTTCGCTTGCAAATCTAGTAGGACTTTTCCTATATATCGATTAACACGCCTTTAGTTCATGTGCGACCTGTTCTATCTGCGTTAAGGTGCCACTTCTCTCTGGCACCTTTATGGAAGTTCAACATGTACTCTGTATTCATCGTCGACGATCACCCGGTCATCCGCCTGGCGGTGCGCATGCTTCTGGAGAACGAAGGTTATCGAGTGGTCGGGGAAACGGACAACGGCGTAGACGCCATGCAAATGGTTCGCGAGTGCCTGCCTGACTTGATCATCCTCGACATCAGCATCCCGCGCCTGGACGGCCTGGAAGTGCTATCGCGCTTCCATGCCATGGGCATCCCCAAAAAAATGAAAATCCTGGTACTGACCGCGCAATCGCCAGCGCTGTTCGGCAGTCGCTGCATGTATTCGGGAGCCGATGGCTATGTGTGCAAAGCAGAAGAGCTCTGCGAACTGCTCAGTGCGATAAAAGCCATACTCTGCGGAAACAACTACTTCCCCAGCCAGGCCATCAACCCCGTAGGCCGGCAGAGTGATTCGACATCGGAGCTGGACCTGTTCAAACAAGTCAACGATCGTGAACTGATGGTTCTGCAACTGTTTGCCCAAGGTCGCAGCAACAAGGAAATTGCCCAGGGCATGTTTCTCAGCAACAAGACCGTCAGTACTTACAAGAAAAGACTGATGCAAAAACTCAAAGCCAATTCACTGGTCGAATTGATTGAAATGGCGAAACGCAATGCACTGGTTTGAGGCCACTCATGCCTAGGCAACGCCTGTCCCTGTTGCTGTGCGCCGCGCTGGCCTGCCTGAGCCTGGCCGCTCAGGCTGACGAAGTCGCCTCCAGCCCGTTCACGCTGTTCAGCCGTGCCGATCCGCTTCCGACGAAACTGCCGCTGACCCCGACCCAGCAAGCCTGGGTTCAAGGCAAGGGCCAACTGGTTCTGGGGACTTCGGCGCCGGACTACCCGCCTTTTGACATGACCGCCAGCGGCCGTGATTACGAAGGTCTGACCGCTGATTTTGCCGGGTTGATCGGCTCGGCACTGGGTCTGCCGATCCAGGTACAACGTTTTGCCACTCGCCAGGACGCGGTAAAGGCCCTGGTACAAGGGCAAATCGACTTGCTGGGCAGCACCAACGGCTTCGAGGCCGCGACCCCAGGCATTGCGCTGTCCAAGCCTTATGCTGTCGATCAACCGGTGCTGGTCACCCGCGAGAACGAACCACGCCCGCTCGACATGGGCCTGGCGGGCCTGCGCCTGAGCATGGTCTATCACTACCTGCCGATGGATGAAGTGCTGGCCAATTATCCCGATGCCACCATTCAGTCATACCCGTCCTATCAGAATGCACTTAACGCGGTCGCTTTCGATCAGGCCGATGTGTTTCTTGGCGACACCATCTCGACCCACTACCTAATCAACCAGGGCCATTTGCAGAACGTCAAGATGGCCAACTTCGGCAAGCACGAGCCCGTTGGCTTCAGCTTCGCCGTGCACAACGACAATCAGACCCTGCTGGAGCTGGTCAACGCCACCCTCGACCTGGTGTCCAGCAGTACGCGAGAAAGCATCTTCAAACGCTGGAGTGCCGGCAGCGATGTGTTGCTGACCGACCGCAAGCTGCAGTTGTCACAACGTGAAGAGCGCTGGCTGAGCGGCCACCCGGTGGTACGGGTGGTGGTCAACGAGACCGCTGCGCCGCTGACCTTTTTCGACAGCTCCGGCAACTTTCGCGGGATTGCCGCCGACTTGCTGGAGCTGATCCGCCTGCGTACCGGATTGCGCTTTGAAGTACAGCGGGCCAGTGGCATCAGCGATATGATCGACCGCCTCAATCATGACCAGGCTGATGTCATCGCCGCAATTTCACCCAGCCCTCGTCGCGCCGGGACACTGGCGATCAGTCGCCCTTACCTGGAAAACTCCTACGTACTGATCACACAAAAGGGAGCCGATGCACCCGATTCCCTTGAGCAGATGAACGGTAGGCGTCTGGCCCTGACCCGCGACAGCCCCTTGTACGAAGACTTGCGCCAGCGCTTTCCCGGCATTCAACTGGTCGAAACCGAGAGCACCTACTACTCCACGTCATTGCTGGCCAGTGGTCATGTCGATGCAGCCATCACTGCGTTGATCAATGCCAACTTCGCCCTGGCTTCCCAACGCGACCTGATGATCCGCTCCTCGGTGGGCGCCGAACCGGCCACCTTTGCCATGGCCACTGCGCGCAACGCCCAGGAACTGGCGTCAATCCTCGACAAGGCGCTGCTGAGCATCGCGCCAGAGGAACTGGGCATCATCAATAGCCGCTGGCGCGGCTACAGCACGGAAACCGACGCCTACTGGCAAAAGTACCAGCGCCTGATTCTCCAGGTGATCCTGGGCACCAGCCTGCTGTTGCTGCTGTCACTGGCCTGGAACGCCTGGATGCGCCGCCAGATCAAACAGCGCGAGGCTGCCGAACTGGCCCTGAACGACCAGCTCGAATTCATGCGCGCCCTGCTCAACGGCACCCCCCACCCCATGTACGTTCGCGATCGCGCCGGCTTGCTACAAAGTTGCAACGACAGCTACCTGGAGGCTGTCGAGGCGCAACTGAGCGATGTGCTGGGCAAAAGCATCGAGGAAAGCACCCTGGGCGACAGCTGCTATGCCAGCCAGATTCAAGCCGACTACCAGAAGGTCATGCGCGAAGGTATCCCGCTGATCGTCGATCGGCCGTTGTTGCTCAAGGAACGGGAGCTGACCATCTACCACTGGATCCTGCCTTATCGAAATTCACTGGGCGAAGTCCAGGGCATCATCGGTGGCTGGATCGACATCAGCGAGCGACGCCAGTTGATTCAGGACCTGCGCCTGGCCAAGCAGCGGGCCGATGATGCCAATCGGGCCAAAAGCGTCTTTCTGGCAACCATCAGCCACGAGATACGCACACCGATGAATGCCATCATCGGCATGCTCGAACTCACGCTCAAACGGGCGGATCAGGGGCATATCGATCGCCCCGCCATCGAGGTTGCCTACAAATCGGCCAAGGAACTGCTGGCCTTGATTGGCGACATCCTCGACATGGCGCGAATCGAGTCCGGCCACCTGACCCTGGCGCCGGAGCCGGTCAACCTGGCGGAACTGGTCGAATCGGTCGGCCGCGTGTTCGATGGCGTGGCCCGGCAGAAAGACCTGCTGCTGCGCCTGCAGATTGCCCCGCAGGCCTACTGTGAGGTCCTGCTAGACCCGCTGCGGTTCAAACAGATCCTGTCGAACCTGGTCAGCAACGCGATCAAGTTCACCGAAAAGGGCCAAGTCACCGTGCACCTGGCCCTGGAGCCCGGCCCCACGCCCGACCAGCCGACCTTGAAGGTAACCGTACAGGACAGTGGCATCGGTATCAGCCCGCAGGACCAGCAGCGCCTGTTCCTGCCCTTCGCCCAGGCCAATCCGGACAGCAACCTGGCCCGCAGCGGCACCGGCCTGGGCCTGGCGATCAGCCGCGACCTGTGTGAGTCGATGGGCGGCAACCTGACCTTGCACAGCATTTTCGGTCAGGGCACCCGCGTGTGCATAAGCATGCCCATGACCCTGCTGGCAGAAACCCCCAAGCCAGCCGTGGCAACGCCAGAGCCCTGTGCGGTACTGCCGCCCTTGCGCGTGCTGGTCATCGATGATCACCCGGCCAACTTGCTGCTGATTGCCCAGCAACTGAACTTCCTGGGGCTTGAGCACGAAAGTGCCGACAATGGCCTCAGTGGCCTGAGCACCTGGCGCCGCGGCCAATTCGATGTGGTGATCGTCGACTGCAACATGCCCCAGTTGAATGGCTATCAGTTCACCCAGGCGGCACGGGACCACGAACAGCAGTATCAATGGGCGCCCTGCACCATCCTTGGCTACACCGCCAACGCCCAGCCGGAGGTCCGCGAGCGCTGCCGCCAGGTCGGCATGAATGACTGCCTGCTCAAACCCATCAGCCTCAGTGATCTGGGGCGGCGTCTGGCCGAAGCCGCCGTGGTGGCGGCCCACCCGAGCGCGCCTGCGCCATTGCCATTCGACGTGCAGGGGCTGGAGCCGGTGGTCGGCAAAAACATGAGTGATTTGCGCCAACTGCTCGAAGAACTGCTGCGCAGCTTCAAACGCGACCGTGCCTCACTCGAGGCCATCGATGCGCTGGGCGACACAACGCAACTGATGAATCAGGCCCACAAGATTCTGGGGCCGGCACGCATCATTCAAGCCGACAGCTTGATTCGGGCCTGTGAGCGACTGGAAGCCGATTGCCAGAGTAACCAGGCAGCATCGGTGCTGGAGCATCGCCAGCAGCAGCTGCTGAGCGTCTTGAGCGCGCTTGAAAACGCGCTGCAGGGGTACTTGCAAGAACAACCCGCCCAAGCATCGGGTGAAAAAACCTGAGCGGACGGTGGGGCAGAAACGAAAACGGCGGCCACTGGGGCCGCCGTTTCAGCAGGATCAGGAAGCCGAATTAACCGGCTTTTCCGGATACCAGGCGTCCAGCAGCGGGCTGACTTCGATCTTGGTCAGCTCGGCGCGGCCTTTGAGCCAGCCTTCAACAGTTGCACGCTGCTCTTCGGTGACCGAGCCACGCTTGGCGCTGCAGACCAGACCGAAGTCGTCGCCGCCAACATAGTCCAGACCATTGGCATCCATGGCGTCGTCCAGGAACGCATCAAGGAAGGCGTCAATGGCTTCGTCGGACAAATCTTCCTTGAATTCCAGGTTCAGCTCAAAACCCAGCTCCTGGAATTCATCCACGCAGAGTTTTTTGCGCAGACGGCGGGAACGGTTAGTGGCCATGAAACAATCCTCTTGAGTATTAACGCGCGGCACTTTACCAGTTTCACCGCACGATTGCCGGAATAAAAGCCGATAAGCTGTTGTTTGATCCTGTATTCGCAGGCCCATGGGCGATCTGCTTGGGGCATAATGCGCGCTATATTTTTCCGTATCGGGGCCTTCACCTTTTTTCGCTCCGTTTTTTTCACCCCTCGCTCGCAGGGTTTTATTGCACATGATCAGATCTCTTCGCCCTCTTCTGCTTGCCGGCCTGCTGATGCCACTGGCGCTCTCCAGCCACGCGGCCGCGGTCAACACCACGCTGTCACCGAAAGTGCAGCAGGCGCTTAAAACCAACAAACTGCAGGACTCGGCCCTGTCGCTGGTCATGCTGCCGCTCAACGGCCCGGGCACGCCGACCGTGTTCAATGCCGATGTCTCGGTCAACCCGGCCTCGACCATGAAGCTGGTCACCACCTACGCCGCGCTGGAAATGCTCGGCCCCACCCACCAGTGGAAAACCGAGTTCTACAGCGACGGCCCGCTGCGCAATGGCGTGTTGCAGGGCAACCTGTACCTCAAGGGCGGTGGCGACCCGAAACTGAACATGGAAAAGCTCTGGCTGCTGATGCGCGACCTGCGCGCCAATGGCGTACAGACCATCAGCGGTGACCTGGTGCTCGATCGCAGCCATTTCGTCCAGCCGCAACTGCCGCAGTTCAATGATGATGGCGGCGACGAAAACAAACCCTTCCTGGTCAAGCCCGACTCGCTGCTGATCAACCTCAAGGCCCTGCGCTTCGTCGCCCGCAACGACGGCGGCAAGGTCCTGGTGTCGGTCGAGCCGCCGATTGCCAACATCCGTATCGACAACCAGGTCAAGGCGGTCAACTCCAAGCAGTGCAGCGGCGACGTACGCTACAACCCGGTGGTACAGGCCGACGGCGTCAGCGTCGTGGTCAGCGGCCAGCTGGGCGATGGCTGCAACTCGCAGACCTACCTGTCGCTGCTCGATCACCCGACTTACGCCGCCGGTGCCGTGCGCGCCATCTGGAACGAGCTGGGTGGCAGCATCCAGGGCCGCGACCGGGTCGACAACGTGCCAAAAAGCGCCCGACTGCTGGCCCGCGCCTACTCCCCGGACCTGGTGGAGATCATCCGCGACATCAACAAATACAGTAACAACACCATGGCCCAGCAGCTGTTCCTGAGCCTGGGCGCGCAGTTTCGCACTGACGCCGATGGCGACGACGCCCGCGCCGCCCAGCGCGTGGTGCGCCAGTGGCTGGCGAAAAAAGGCATCACCGCGCCACACCTGATCATGGAAAACGGCTCGGGCCTGTCCCGCGCCGAGCGGGTCAGCACCCGGGAAATGGCGGCGCTGCTGCAAGCGGCCTGGAACAGCCCGTATGCCGCCGAGTTCATCAGCTCGATGCCGCTGGTGGGCATGGACGGCACCATGCGCAAGCGCCTCAAGCGCACCGCCATGACCGGTGAAGCACACATCAAGACCGGCACCCTGAACACCGTACGGGCCATTGCCGGCTTCAGCCGTGACAGCAACGGCAACACCTGGGCGGTCGCCGCGATCCTCAACGATCCGAAACCCTGGGGTGCTTCGGCCGTGCTCGATCAGGTCCTGCTGGACCTGTACCGCCAGCCAAAGCTGGTCAACAGCACCGCTGCCGTCCAGCCCTGAGCCTGGCTCAGGGCAGTTCGCCCTCGACCCGGTCGCGGCCAGCCTGCTTGGCCGCGTAAACCCCCGAGTCGGCGCGTAGCAGCAAGGCATCGGCGCCCTCCCCGGGGCGCCAGCCGGCCACGCCGAAACTTGCCGTGACCATGCCGACCCCATCCACCGGCACGCTGCGCAGGCCCTGCCAGAGCTCCATGGCCAGGGTGTAGGCCTGCTCGCCATTGCTGCCCGGGCACAGAACCATGAACTCCTCGCCACCCAGGCGGCAGAACACATCGGTGCGGCGCAGGCGGTGATTGATGCGCTGGCACAGGCTACGCAGCACATGGTCACCCACGGCGTGGCCATGCAGATCGTTGATGCGCTTGAAGTGATCGATATCCAGCATGATCACCGCCAGGTCCTGATTATCGCGCTGGGCCCGCTCCAGTTCCGCTTTCAGGCGCTCCTGAAAGTAGCGGCGGTTGTGGATGCCGGTCAGCGAGTCGGTCACCGACAATGCGCGCAACTCCTCCTCCACCCGCTTCAGATCAGAGATGTCCGTCAGGTAACCATGCCACAGGGTGCCGCCCTGCTCGGCCGGTTCCGGCGTCGCCTCGCCGCGGATCCAGCGCGTCCCGGCCACCGGCAGCAGTACCCGGTATTCTTCGCGCCAGGGCGTCAGGTGATCGGCGGAGTAACGGATCGACGCGCGCACCCGCGCCAGGTCGTCGGGGTGAATGCGCTCGAACACGGCCGTGGCGTCTTCGCGCAGGCGCTGCGGGTCGATCTCGTAGATATCGCGCAAGCCCTCGCTGGCGTAACTGAAGCAGGAGCTGCCGTCCGGGTCGAGACGGAACTGGTAAATGCCGCCGGGCACCTCGGCGCTGAGCTTTTCCAGCAGACGGTCACGGGCTGCCAGGGCCTCGTGCACGCGCTTGCGCTCGGTGACGTCGATACAAATAGCCAGGTGACCGACCCACAGACCGTGCTCGTCGAGCACCGCGGTGACCATCATGTTGGCCAGCAGGTGGCTGCCATCCTTGCGCAACAGAGTCCACTCGCCGGGCTCGCTGTCGCCCTCCTGGACCGTCTCGGCAAACATCGCCTGGGCCGGGCTGACCTCGCGGCCATAACGCTGGCTCAGGGCCCGGGCGCGGGCTTGCAGTTCCTGGGGTGACACCATGTCCTCCAGGGTCAGGCGACCGATGACTTCAGCGCTGTGATAGCCGAGCAAGCGTTCGGCGCCGGCATTGAAGGTACTGATCACCCCGCGCAGGCTGGTGGCAATGATCGCCACCTGGGTGGCGGCATCGAGCACGCTGCGCAACTGGTTGTGGGTATCGCGCAGCGATTGCTCGCTGACGCGCAGTTCGGCGGTGCGCTGTTCGACCAGGGTCAGGGCCCGCTGGCGCTGGCCGAACAAGCTGAACAACAAGGCGCTGAGCAACAGGCTGAGCAAGCCGCCGAGCAGTACCACGGCATTGACCGCCGACGAACGGTTGGCCTCCATGAACGCAAGGCTGGGCTGGATATCCAGTTGATAGTCATGATCGGCCAGGCGCAACAGATGGCTTGCGGTCAGATCGGTGTCAGCGCCTTGATTACCGGACTGGAACAGCACCTCGTGCTCGCCCTGCCCGGACAGGTCGAGAATGCGCACCACCAGGTTGTCCTGGCTCGGGCTGGGCAGGCCTTCGGCCATCAGCTGCTGCAGGCTGATGACTGCCAGTACGTAGCCATCCGGAGACGTCGCAACGTTGCCCGGCGCGAATACCGGAGCGACCATCAACACCCCCCGAGCATAGGCCGGGTCGACATTGGTCAGGTTAAGGGGCGTCGAAACGGCCATGCTCCCTGGTTGCTGGGCGCGATCGAGGGTCGCCTGGCGCAGCGGCTGTGAGAGCATATCCAGGCCTAACGGCTGAGCCTGGCGGCTTAGCGCCTGGGTGTAGAAGACCGGGTAGTAAAGCGCTCGAGGCCCTGCAACCTGCAGGCTGCCGGCGTCATTGAGTTCGTGGATTGCAAAGGGTTGCTCGAGGGTATGCGACGCGCGCTGTTCGAAGGCTTCACGCTCCTCGCCCGCCACTCGCGGCGCCCAGGCATAGGTCTGGGTGCGGTACAGCAAAGGCTGGGCATAACCGTTGAACTCGGCGAGGGTAACGCTTGTGGAGAACACGAAGAAGCGGCGCAGGCCGTCCAGACGCTGCACCTGATCCTCGAAGCGTTCTTCGATACGGCTGTAACGCTCACTGGCAAGCAGCTCGAAACGTTGCCGCAGTTGCTGGCGGTACAGGTCATGGGTCGCCAGTGCCAGCAGCGCTGTCAACAGGCTGCCGGCCACAAACGCCACACCGGCCACCAGCCAGGCGGAAACTTCTTCGCTGACAAAGCCGAGCATTTTCGGACGAGCGGCGTGCATCGACATAGAAAGCACTCAAAACGCCAGCGTCCAGCGGATCGCGGGCTCTGATTGAGTTATAGCCATTAGCCATTAACGTAGCAATCATCGCCCGCGACAATCAGCCGATCAGCGCGCCTGAATTTTCCAGGCCCGGTGAATCTTGCTGTTGCGGGAAAAATCCGGGTCCAGGGTCTGGGCACTGATCTCTTCCACCGCGTAGCGTTCAGCCAGGTTTTCGTCAAGCTGGAACTTGCGGAAGTTGTTCGAGAAGTACAGCACACCCCCCGGCGCCAGGCGCGCCACGGCCAGGTCGAGCAACTCGACATGATCGCGCTGCACGTCGAATACCCCTTCCATGCGCTTGGAGTTGGAGAAGGTCGGCGGATCGATGAAGATCAGCTCGTACTCCTCGCGGCAGGCCTGCAGCCAGGCCATGACATCACCCTGCTCCAGGCGGTTCTTGTCCGAGAAACCATTGAGCGACAGGTTGCGCCGAGCCCAGTCCAGGTAGGTTTTGGACAGGTCAACGCTGGTGGTGCTGCGCGCGCCACCCTTGGCCGCATGCACACTGGCGGTGGCGGTGTAGCAGAACAGGTTGAGGAAGCGCTTGCCGGCCGCCTCGCGCTGAATACGCATGCGCATCGGACGGTGGTCGAGGAACAGCCCGGTGTCCAGGTAGTCGGTGAGGTTGACCAGCAATTTGACGCCGCCTTCCTGAACTTCCAGGAACTGGCCCTGGGTGCTCTGGCGCTCATACTGGCGGGTGCCGCTCTGACGCTCACGGCGTTTGACCACCACCCGGCTCTGGTCGATGCCCAGGGCCAGGGGAATCGCAGCCAGGGCATCGAACAGGCGCGCCTGGGCTTTTTCCGGGTCGATCGAGCGTGGCGCGGCATATTCCTGCACGTGCACCCAGTCCTGGTACAGGTCGATGGCCAGGGCGTACTCGGGCATGTCGGCATCGTACAGGCGGTAGCAGCTAACGTTCTCGCGCTTGGCCCACTTGCCCAGTTGCTTGAGGTTTTTCTGCAGGCGGTTGGCGAACATCTGCCCGCCTTCGCTCAAGCGCGCCGGCTCGCTGGCCACAGCGGCCGGCGTACGCTGCTCGGCAGCTTCGCCATTGCGCTCTGGCTGACGACGTTCGCCGGTAACGAACTGGTCCGGCTGGACCTTGATCAGCAGCAGCTTGCACGGTAGCGCGCCGTTCCAGAAGGCGTATTGCTTGTGGCTGCGGATACCCATGCGCTTGCCCAGGTCCGGCGCGCCAGTGAACACCGCCGCTTCCCAGTTCAGGCAAGCCTGACGCAGGCGCTCGCCGAGGTTCTGGTAGAGGTACAGCAGGCTCGCTTCGTCGCCCAGGCGCTCGCCATACGGCGGGTTGCAGATCACCAGGCCTTTCTGGTTCTGGTCCGGGCGCGGCTCGAAACTACCGACTTCACCCTGGTAGATCTTCACCCAGTCGCTCAGGCCGGCGCGCTCGACGTTGTTACGGCCCGGCTGGATCAGCCGCGGGTCGGCTTCATAGCCACGAATCCACAGCGGCGGGCGGGCAAGACCGGCTTCGGCGCGGGCCAGGGCCTCGTCATGAAGTTTGCGCCACAGTGCTGGCACGTGGCCAAGCCAGGCGCTGAACCCCCAACGCTCGCGGCGCAGGTTCGGCGCGATATCGGCGGCGATCATTGCCGCTTCGACCAGGAAGGTCCCCACACCGCACATCGGGTCGGCCAGGGCGCCGCCTTCGGCAGCAATGCGTGGCCAGCCGGCACGGATCAAAATCGCCGCCGCGAGGTTTTCCTTCAGTGGCGCGGCGCCTTGCTGCAGGCGGTAACCGCGCTGGTGCAGGCTGTGGCCGGACAGGTCCAGGGACAGGATCGCCTCACCGCGCTCCAGGCGCAGGTGCACGCGCAGGTCGGGGTTGAGCTTGTCCACCGACGGGCGCTCGCCGCTGCTGGTACGCAGTTTGTCGACGATCGCGTCCTTGACCTTCAAGGCACCGAAATGGGTGTTGTCGATACCCGAGCCGTGGCCGCTGAACTCCACTGCCAGCGAGCCGCTGGCCTCCAGGTGATCCTGCCACTCGACGTCGTTGACGCCGTCGTAGAGGTCGTCGGCATTCTTCATGTTGAAGCGCTTGAGCACCAGCAGCACGCGGTTGCCCAGGCGCGACCACAGGCACAGCCGGTAGGCGGTTTCCATGTCGGCCGTGCCGCGAATCGCCGAAGTGTGCTCGCGCACCTCTTCAAGGCCGAGGCCGCGGGCCTCTTCGGCAAGCAGGCCTTCAAGGCCTTTGGGACAGGTGAGGTAAAGTTCGAAACGGTCCGACATGGGGTATCCAGAGCCTTGAGCAATAAAGTGGAAAGGCAAGCGCATCGCCCTTCCGATGTTTAATCGAACGCCTTTCCACAGCGCTCGAGTGGCGCTCTTTTTAGCGCCGGGCCGCCCGCCAATCCGACTTTTGCCAAGGGCTGAAAAGTCTTTGATTGCCGGGCAGAATGAAAAATTCAGGCAAAAAACCGGGAAAAATGACCCTTCGTCGTTTCGCCTTCATTGTTACAAATTATCACATAGCGGTGGCCAGATGACTTCGCAGCAGGCCAAACCCTGATCATAGCGGGCTTTGCGCCAGATCCTAATCAGACGCATTTATTTACTTATCCTGTGACCCTATGAAAGGTTACGTCCTTATGACAAAACGATCATTCACACTGTGTCTTGCATTGGTTAGAACTGGTCTCAGGTTGTCACCGCAACGGTACAACACTTGCGCTCGCGACGCCGGCAGCGAGCACAAACCGGCAGAACGATTCTGCCCGACCTTCTAGAGGTCGACGGGACATTACAGTCAACAAGTGAGGGCAACACCCTATGAGAAGACTTAAGCGTGATCCGTTGGAAAGAGCATTTTCACGTGGCTACCAATACGGGGTCACCGGCAAATCCCGCGAGCTTTGCCCCTTTACTCTACCGTCTGTACGCCAGGCATGGATCAATGGCTGGCGCGAAGGACGCGGCGACAACTGGGACGGTATGACCGGCACTGCGGGTATCCATAGACTCAACGAACTTCACGCCGTTGGCTGAACGAGGAACTGAATCCGATTACCATGCGCGCCCTATCCGGGCGGCGGGCTGAGGCCCAGGGGCCCCTTGAGGGGGCCCTTTTTTATGCCTGCGGTTTCAGTGCGCCATGGCCGCGATGGCGTCCACTGCCTCGCGGATCAGGGCCGGCCCCTTGTAGATGAACCCCGAATAGATCTGTACCAGGCTGGCACCGGCGGCAATCTTCTGCGCCGCATGCTTGCCTTCGGTAATCCCGCCTGCGGCGATGATCGGCAGCTTGCCGCCCAGCTCACCGGCCAGCACCTTGACGATATGGGTGCTCTTTTCCAGCACCGGCGCGCCCGACAGGCCGCCCGCCTCGTCACCATGCAGCAGCCCTTCGACGCCTTCGCGGCCAAGGGTGGTGTTGGTGGCGATCACCGCGTCCATGCCCGACTCGATCAGGGCCGAGGCGACCAGCGCGGTTTCTTCATCGCTCATGTCCGGGGCGATCTTGATCGCCAGCGGCACATGCTTGCCGCGCTCGCTGACCAGTTGCGAGCGGCGCTCGGCCAGGGCGTCGAGCAGTTGCTTGAGCGAATCGCCGAACTGCAGGCTGCGCAGGCCCGGGGTGTTCGGCGAGCTGACGTTGACGGTGATGTAGCTGGCCTGGTCATAGACCTTGTCGAGGCAAATCAGGTAGTCATCGACCGCGCGTTCGACCGGGGTGTCGAAGTTCTTGCCGATGTTGATACCAAGGATGCCGCGGTATTTGGCCGCACGCACGCGGTTGAGCAGGTTGTCGACGCCCAGGTTGTTGAAGCCCATGCGGTTGATGATCGCCTCGGCTTCGGGCAGACGGAACAACCGCGGCTTGGGGTTGCCCGGCTGTGGGCGCGGGGTGACGGTGCCGATTTCAACAAAGCCGAAACCCAGCTGGGCAAAGCCGTCGATGGCCGCGCCGTTCTTGTCCAGACCTGCCGCGAGGCCAACCGGGTTGGCGAAGTTCAGGCCCATGACAGTAACCGGCAAGGAGACCGGCGCCTTGGTCAGCAGCCCGTTCAGGCCCAGGCGGCCACCGGCGCCGATCAGGTCCAGGGACAGGTCGTGGGAAGTCTCCGGGGAGAGCTTGAACAGCAACTGGCGGGCCAGGGTATACATGGGCGGCGTGAACTCGGGTGGCGGCGGTGGGGCGGCGATTATAGCCGGGTACCCACCGTTTCGGCGACTTCGTTTGATTAGTCGAATTTGAATGCAGAATTGTCCAATCCTGAACCAATGTCCAAGGACTGCGGCGGTGAGGCCGGATTGGGAACTGGCCGATCAGTACTGTGATAGAAAGGGGTCAGGATCAAGCCCGCCAAAATTCCAACTATCGGGGCGACTATCCATTTCCGCTGGTCATCCGTCAAACCCGTGGTTGCAAGAAGATTATCGGCTACAGTTGAACCGGTGGAGATTATCGAAAATGCAATAATCCGCGGAATACCTACCTTTTCCATGCGTCCTAGCAAGTCCCGCCAACCGGGTACCTTCCAGTCGAGTCTCAGGTGATTCTCGGAAGTGTCATCTACTGAATGCTGAGCCTCAACGTCTTGCGCCACTGGGACTTTTGACATCCATGCAGATAACGTTTCGTTGACGGCTGGCTCTCCTGACTCGATCCCAGCATTGATTAACGCCCCCACGAGGGTAGCCGTCCACCCTGGTCCCATCGCAAGCCCCACCGCTTCGGCAATGAACTGCTGCAATCCGTAAACAACCGACCCAATGCCGTGGGCTTTACCATTTAGCGCAGTGTCGCTACCCAGATTATGAACGCTCGCAAATCCGTCCCTGGCGATACAGTACGCCATAAGCCCCGGTGCGGACTTGGCAATCGTGCTAAAGATCGAGACTGGATTGGTGAACACCGCAGCGGCGAGAATAAGCCCCGCGCCTGCAAAGAGTGACAGTTGGGACGCTCGGGACGCGGATGTCGCGCTACCTGTCAATTCGTGATGGACGAAGGCACCCGCCGCCAGGAGCAACGGGATCGCGGTGAAGGTGGCACCAACCGCTACTGCAGCAGGCCCAGACAAGTTCCTGCTTATCAAGTTGTTGACGACGCCACGCAAAACGGTCAAGGCAAACACCGATGGCATGTTGACTGTGGCGGAAGTACCAAGATTTTGCAGGAAATCCGAATTCTTTATGCTGTTCCAAAAAACCTCTGCTACTGCAACGCGCTCCTCAACGGTAGTCGTAGAGTGGTTGGTGCTAGAGCTCGTGACCATCTGAGCAATCGGGTGATTGGATGACGGATCGCCATTTGTAACAAAGCCCTCGATAATCCGCACAATATCCAACTCATCGGGCGACATATCCCTGGACAGCTCGTCGAACAGTTTGTCTAACTCGAGGCTAAAATCTTCAACATCATCGGTGAGCGAATGAATCGCTTGACCTAATTTAGGTCCCGAAGAATTTATTGATTGGAAGTCAGACGTCGAGACATCTCTTGCGGCAGGCTTTTCAGTTACGGTGGGTAGAGTGTTTGACAAAGGACCTATTTGCATTTGGTGACTACTCCCAGATGTTTAAGAACTACCACTCAACCTCTTCCCGACTGTCCTCATCACGCTGAGGGTTCATCGCCTCCTGCAAAAACGCCTTCATCTGCAGGTCGACGCCGAACAGGCGGGTGTACACTCCCCGCACCTCCTGATACAGCAGGTCCTCTTCCAACCCGTCGGCCTTGAGCTGCTGCAATACCTGCAGCACCACCGCCAGTTGCGCGGCCACGGTGCGGTAGGCCGGGCCACCCTGCCCATCCGGCCAACCATGAATGAACTGGTACAACGCCTGGGCACCCTGCCCGGCCATGCCCAGCAACTGCTGGTACAGGCTGTCGAACTGTGCTGGCGCCTGGGCCATGCGCGATTCCAGGCTTTGCACGGCCTCATTCATGCGCACCTGCGGTTGTGCAGCGTTTTCAATGCGCATCTTCATTCCCTCCAGCAACGGGGTCCGGCACCTGTAACCAGTGACTGAGGCTGTTCGCCAGGGTCTCCCGCGCTGCCTGGTCCAACTGCGCGTCAACGCGGCTCAGACCCTCACAGCGCACCAGTAACTGTTCGCTCAACTGCACTTCGATCTGCCCGGGATCAAACTCCAGGGCCTGCTCGCCCAGTTGCAGGCGATAGTGACTCTGCTGCTGATACTCGACCTGCACCTCGCCCGGCCACTGACGGCGCAACGCAGCGAGCAGCCGGGCGTGCTCGCCCTTGCTGTGCAGCGGTGCCAGCACTTGCAGAGGCATGCCGCTGCAACTACCGGCCACAGGCCACTGCCCCACCAGCGCCTCGATCCACTCAACCTGTCCAAGCACCTCGCGCAGGACACTGCGCGCAGTGTCCACCACCTCCTGGCGCAATTGCGCGGCCAGGCGCTGGCTGTGCAGCAAGGCCTCGGCCAGCTCGTGCGCAGCCTGCAGGATGCCCTCGGCATAGCCCTGTTGCCTGGCCGCCTGGCTTACCGCCTGGGCCTGCCGTTGCGCCTGGGCGAGTTGTTGTTTGGCCGCCTTCCGGGCTTGCCGCTCAAGGGCCTGGCAACGGCGCGCCAGCGCCCGCTCGGCCTGGCGCACATGCACCGGGTCCAGGCCTGGAAGTTGGGCTTCACAACGCAATGAATCGAGCATGCTGCACCGCCATTCGCAAAAGGCCCTGGTCTGCTTGTGCTGCCGGAAGTTGTGCCTGATGGGCAACCACTTCGCTGGAAAACTGCAGGGGCAGGCGCGCCAGCAGCGCCGCAGGTATGTGCGCTTGCCAGGCCAGCAAGCTGTTGAGCCCGGCGGCTTCCAGGCGCGGTTGCAGGGCCAGGGTCGAGAACTCATCGAACCCGGGCCGCACGCCCAGGGCACAACAGGCAAAGGAGCGCGTTGCCAGCGGCAGTTGCTCGCTCACACCGTCCCGGACCAGTGTCGGCCACAGCCGGTGAGCGCCGAGCAGACGCGCCACCTGTGGCAACAACAACCAGTGCTCCAGCCATAGCCGGGCAATCTCGTGCTCCGGCCAGGTCGACGGCATGGGCGGCAGGTCCAACCCCTGCACCAGCATTTCGTCCACTACCTGCAACAATGCCGGGGCGCGAAAGGTGGCCGGCAGATCAAGTCGCTCGGCACTGAGATAGCGCGATGGCTGCCGGGCGATCTGTTCGATCCACTCAACTGACGGCGACATCACCTGCCCTCCGCCGCTGGTACCACAGCCATCCGCCAGCACCTGCAAGGCCGGCCACCAATAACAGCAACAAACCGAGCAAGGGCCCCGACAGGCCGCGGCTTGGCATCCCCTGCGGCGCGTTGTGCTGAATCGCCACCCGCGGGGTCAACACCACCGAGATACGCTCGTAATCCACTTCGCTGAAGCTGTTCTTGAGAAAGCGCTTGAGATCATCAATGAGGATTTCGACTTCGCTATCGGGCTCGTGCACCACCAGCGCCGACAGATGCACCGGCGCACTGCTGCGCCCACCTTCCCCGGCAGACAGGTCGTAACTGACATGCACCCGCGCCGAGACCACGCCACTCAAGGCCACTACCGACTGCTCCAAGCGTTGCTCGATGGCTGAGTACAGCCGTGCTTTCTCCGCCCGGGGCGAGGCCACCAGGGCATCGGCGGGAAACATTTGCGCCACCTCCATTCGGGCTTTTGAAGGCAGCCCATACTGGGTCAACAAGTCCACGGCAGCGGGAAAGTCCACCTGGGCGACCAGGACGCTGTAGCCATTCTTGCCGGTGTCGATTTTCTGCACCGCAATGTTGTTGCGCTGCAGCAAGGCCACCACTTCATTGGCCTGCTGTTGATCCAGCCCCTGCAACAACAAAGGCTGGCGACAGCCAAGCAAGAACAGGCAAAGCAACAACCCGAGCAGCCACCTCATGACTGGCGCAACAAGGTTTCGGCAGTGCCCACAACCTTGCGCACCAGGGTATTGAGCAAGTTGATATCGACGTTGTACTGCCCGGTCTGTTCCTGCAACTGCGCCAAGGCCTCGGGACTGGTGATGTCCGGGCGCTGCAACATCTGTTCAATGCTGGCGACGTGAAGATCGCTCGCCTGGGCCGATTCGGCAAAGGTTTGCAGCAGCCGGTCCTGCAATGACACCGGCGCGCCGTGGGTACTTTCCTGAAGCACTCGCGGTGCGCCCAGGCTGGCAATGGGATCGATAGCCATTGATGAAATACTCCAAAGTAAGTGACAAGCCCTCAGGCGGTTAACGCGCCGCCTGGATGATTGCCATATCGATATCCTTGAACCCCTTGATCGTGTTGGTCTGCGCGTTGCGGAACACGGTGTAGGAGGAAAACGCCGCCTGATACGCCGCCAGCAACGTCGGGTCCGAGGCGTCGGCGTGCAAGTCTTCCAGGGCTTTGTCCAGGGCTTCCTTCAAACCCTGGGCACCCTGCTCGAACGCAGCAGCCTGACTGCCCAGAAAATCATTGTGAAAGTCGATTGGATCCGTAAGCGCCATGGCTATTTACCTGTGGTTGGAGGATTGGAATTGCCAGGATGCCGGGGATGTCTTGATGTACCCCTGCTCACCTGCCTGATGGGAGAGCCCCTTGAGCGGGTCATCCTGAAGCACGATGGAAAAATGCACGAAACGCGAGCCCCACTGTTGCTCGAAGCGCCGTATGAAGCGCCGGGTGGCCTCCAGTTGGCTGTCCTGCAAGTTGCCTTCGATGCGCAAGGCGATGCCGCCCGCCTGGTCACTGCGCTGGAACGGCACACCGATCTGACGCAGGCCGGCAAGGGCCTGCTCGACACTGACGCGGTCGTCCTGCACACGAAACGCCAGGTGCCCAGCGTAGGGAGCATCGCGCAGCAATTGCTGCTCAAGGCGCTCCTTGAGGCCTGGCTCCAGGGTGTTGCCGGCAAGCACCAGTAACGGCCGTTGTGGATCGTTCAGGTCAAGCAGCCTGATCGGCAACCCGGGCTCGACCGCCAGCAGTTGCTGCTCCAGCCGTTGCTGCTCCTGTGCCATCACGGCAACCACCACGCTGCCCAGTTGCTGACGCATCAGTACCTGGCGGTTCCAGGCAGCTTCTCGTTGCGAGTCGACCAGCACATAGACCAGCTGATCACGCCCCTGCAGTACCTGCGCCTGAGCGCTGACCAAGGCCGAGACGCTACGCTGTTGCGCAGAGGCTGTGCGATCGGGCAATGACCAGACGCCCACCGAAGCTACCAGCAGGCCCAAGGCGAGCACGACGCTGGCCAGGCGCAACGAAACCGAGAGTTTTTTCCGTGCGATCGAGGCCACGACGGGTTGTTGCAGCGCCCACTCCTGTGAACTCAAGCGGAACGCGAGCTGCAAGCCACCGATCTGCCGCTGCTGCTGCAAGGGCCAGTGTTGCCATGTGGCTGACGCGGGTTGCAACGGCCGTAACCGGACCGAGTGGGTATCGGGGTCGGGTGCCACTACCTCGAAACTGCAATTGTCCTGCTCGAACGGTACGCACAGTACCTGCTCGCCAATCCCAGGCCCGGTGCCGGGATCCTGCGTCTGGAGCGGCCCGACCAACACCCGGGTCGGGCCCTGCGCCAGGACAAATTCGCACCCGGCCATCGGGCCGTTGAACACGCGCATGACGCAAGGATCTGTCGCGGTCGTTTGCATACCAGCACTCTTGAAAGACGTGAACAAACACGAACAGTGCAGAGCCTAGGGAAGTTGGCGAAGGCGATCCTGATGAGAATCTGATGATTGCCAGCCATCAGTCGCCAGCAGCGGAAAATGCGCCTCGAGAAAATCGAGCAACTGCCCCAGCACCTGTTGCTGGCATCCGGTGAACAGAGCGCAATCGATAACGCGATGGTCATGCCCCCTGACCAGTTCCACCGCCAGTTGGTAAACCCCGTCAGAGTCGACGCAACAACCACACAGGTAATGGCCGGGCGCCAGGCATTCGATCAGGTCCAGGGCTTCCAGGGGAGTGGCGCACAGGCTCGCCACCGACAGCGACAGCAGCTCGACGCGTTGGCGCAAAGCATTGCGCAGCAGGCATTTGATGGTCTCATTGAGCACCAGCATCTCCACCGGCATCCCGCCTCTTAACGGCAGGATGGCCAAGGTAGGCAGCGCCGGGCGCGTGACGGGCTCGCTGGGTATGCCTCGAACCTGGCCGTTGAACCGATAGCCCCGGCCATAGACCGTGACAATGAGGCCGCGGCGCTCCTTGAGCAGCTTGCGCAGCACGCAAATACAACGGGTCAGGGACTCTTCGGCGGTATCCAGGCCTGGCCAGACAGCATCGAGCAAACTGTCCTTGGACATCAGCGTACCGGCGTTGGCCAACAGCAGACGCAGCACTTGCCGCTCCTTGGGCGGCAAGTGCTGGCCACATTGGTCATGCCACAACACACCATCGGGACACAGGCGCCAGTGCTCGAAGACATAGGTGATGTTAGTGGGGACATGGTAAAAGGCGGTCATCGGGGCGGTGCCTGTCATTGTTCTTCGAACGCAGTGCCAACCCGTTGCCGCCGGGCCGCCTGCCGCCGACGACTATAAGAACTCCTTCCCGGCAAAACTGTAGGCAAACACCTACATACGCACCCCAACGAATCGGAAAGAGCCTGTAAGACTATTCATCCGAATAGCCCTACAGCGCCTGCCGGACCGTTTCAATCACATCCCCGACCCGCCGCCAGTGCCTGACCGCTTCGGGGTCCAGCCGGCGGTCAAAGTGTTCATTGAGCGCCTCTACCATCTCGACAATGTTCAGCGAATCACAGCCCAGGTCATGCACCAGGTCGGCCTGGCGTGTCACCTGCCCTGCATCGCCACCCAGGCAGGTCACCAGTACGGCGATGACCTGCTGCTCCAGTGGCGAACTCACCAGGTACTCATGTGCTTGAGCATGTCGGCGTACTGGCTCAGGTGTGCCGACAGGGTCTTGTTGAAATTATCGTGGTAGGAGTTGGCATTGGCATACTTCGAGGTGATCGATTGCAACATGTTCTTGAGGCGTTCCTCCTGGGCATTGAAACCCGATTGCCAGGCATTGAACTTGGCGGTATCGATTTCATGCGGTTTGCCAGGCTTGGGTGGTTTCGAGGCACTGGGTAGGCTGTTGCGAATAGTCAGCACCGGGCTGTTGTCCAGGTTCACCACCCAGCTGCCATTGCCAAGCTGTTGTAGACTTTTGTCAGGCAAGCCCAAGGCAAGCTGCCATTTGCGTGCTTCCTCCTTGCCCATCGGCGCAGCGCCGGGAATGGGCACAAGCTGGCTGGGGCTGCCCGAGAAACTGTTGAGCAGCGAGCCCAGGCGCTGTTCAAAGGCATCCCGATTGAATTTTATTTTTTTGCCATCTTTGTCGGCTTCAAAGTACTCGCTCATCTTGCTGGTAATCTGGTCAGTAAAGGCGGCATAAAACTTGGTGTACACATCGAGAACATGCTCGTAGACACTCAGGTACTGGTCCTTGATCACGCCGATCAAATCAAGCAGCTTGTCGAAGAACGGTGCCACCGCCTGCATGTCTAAATTCAGTTCGCCAGGAAGTTCACGCACCTGCTTGTCCGCCATGGCTGCCTCGTGAGTGCGTATCCGCTCGCGTTTCTCAGGGGATAAACCGGTGCAGTCACATTCGACGCGCTGTTGGAACACCCGCAACTCATTCTGTGCAAAAGCCATGCGAACCCGACGCGCTTCTGCCGATTGCGCAGGTTTCAGGTGACGCTGCAGGCGACTGAGGGAGTCATCCAGCAGCTGTTCACGGCTGGCGCGAGCGCTGCCTGATTGCGCCCCTGTCGCAGGTGTATCCAACCGAGGATTGTCGCTGGGCACCTCGCTCTCTTCTGCCCGCGTCAACCGCGCAACACCATTTGTAATGGCAAATTCCATATGTACTACCTCAGCGAACGGTAAGTGCGGCTGCCCGCGACTGCATGATCTGCATGAAGATCTCCATGATCTTGTTCAGCAGGCTGGCATCGGCGCCATCTTTCTGGCTCACCTCATCGGAGAGCCCCTTGCCCAACCGCGCCTGACCTTGCTGCCTGGTTTCTTCAGCCCTGGCAGACGACTCGACGGTACGCAGGATACCGCCCACGGCCTGGCCAACCACGCTCGCCATAGTCGACAGTTGCTGACCTCGCTGCTGCAGAATCGACGTGTTCTTTTCGCTCATTGCGCTGTTCCAGTCGGCCAGACGGGCCTGCTTCTCAGCCTTGACGATCTCACCATCGAACCAGGCCAGCTCTTCGGGGCTCGCGTGTTTGCCCTTGGCGACAAACTCATGCGTTTTGGGCTTGCCCGCTGCATCCAGCACCTGCAGATCATTGCGTTTACCGGGCTCGAAATCCTGGCGGTTACGCTGCAGGCGCAGGTCGCTGGCAACTGTGTTGGCATCCAGGGCCTGGCGTTTGTTGGTGCTGATGTCCTGATGTCGCCCATTGATACCCTGGATGCTCTTGGCCGTGCCTACCCCCGACATGGTGGTCACCACTGCACCCTGGGCAATGGCGCTGTACATCTGCATCAAACCGGCCTGACGAATCGCCTGGGCCTGCCCCTCGATGGCCTTTGCCTCGAAGCCTATGAAGACGCCCTTGAGCGCAGCATTCACCACCCGCGCGACGTTTTGCGCAATGACGAGCAGGATCAGCACATTGACATGTTTCTCCCATGCACCCGGATCGAACACCAGGCTATCGCGAGCCTCCTGATCCAGTGACTGTTTGAACGCCTCCAGAACCATTGCCTTCTCCTGCGACGACCAAGCGTCGGTACTGAGCATCCGCTCGACCTCAGTTTCATCGGGCAGTCGCACCGATGGGGTCGGCGGCACCTGCACCTGCGCCAACAGATTCAGGCTTTCCAGCGAGCTTGTGATCGAAGACTTGCCCATGGACCAAGACGAGAGCGCAGCACCATCAACCTCAATCCTCTGGGTTGTCGGCAAGGCAGCTTTTTCAATCATTTCGACCTCCTTAAATGCGTTGTGTGATGAACAGGCGCGTTGCGGTCTGTTGCTCAAGATCGCCAAACAAGTGCTGCACCGCAGCGGTGCGCTGCTTCATTGACTCGGAAAATCGATCGACCACTTCTTTGAGGTACTCGCTGACCAACTCGACCTGGGCCTGGGCCAAGTGCGCCTCGGCCTGGTGGTCGGCAATGTGCTTTTGTTGCACGCCAATCCCCACTTGCAGGCCCGACTCAAGCAGGCTTCCCCCCACCTGGATACCCTCCAGCGCCATCTCCACACGCGTGGAGAAACGCGCCAACGACACACTGTCCGACCCTACGCCCATCGCCGTACGCATCGATTGGCCCATCGCCGAGCCCGCCGAGCTGGCGGCCTGGCGTAGCGTCTGCAGGCCTGAAGTTGCCGTTTGCGGAAGCACGGCTGCGATCTTGGCCCCCACCTTGGAAGCAATGCTGCTGACCACGCTGCCGGCGACGCTCGCCGCAACCGTAGTCGCAACCGCAGCAGCGATCATTCCAGCGATTTCGGCAACCTTGCGTGACTCTTCGCCGAAACCCAGCATTTTCAATTGCGCTGCGTATAACTCGGTGAAGACTTTCATGAGAAACTGCATGAGCTCCATCAACGGCTCCATGGCCTTGGCCATGAACGAGGTACCGGTGGCTTTCTCGACGACCATGTCGGTGACCCCCAGGGCCAGTCCAGCCGCCGCGACTACCACTTTGACGGATATGGCTGACGTAGTAGCCGCCGTTGCTGCGCCAGCACCGGTGGCGGCAGCAGCAGCCCCGCCAGCTGCGGCGGCTCCACCGACGACGGCAGTTCCAGCACCGGCGGTGGCGACAACCAGCACGGCGGCCGCGATGGCAATGCCCACCCACTTGAAGATGCACCCCAGCGCATTGCCGCGTTCGGCCTTGCGCGCTTCTTCCTCAAGCTTTTCCTGTTGCCCCTTTTGCACCACTTGATAGAGTTCGCGGCTGGCCAGCTCTTTTTCTTCTGCCGCCTCGCCCAGTAACTCGATAATCTGCAAGCGCAGCAGCAGAGCCCGGCCAATGGCGTTACTCAATTGAGTATCCACTTGCTTGATATCACCATTGTCGAGCGACGAATCCTGGACCCGTGCCTGAAGCTCAGTTGCCCGAAGGGCGGCCTGATCGGCCCCCGCGACGGCCTGGCGCAGATGTTCAACTTTGCTGTCGACTACCTGCTGGCGAACCTCCAGGCGCTCTTGCAACCTCTGTAACAGTCGCTGCTCCTGTGCATGTTCGGCGGAGCCAACCGGCAGCCCGGCCAAACGCTCTTCACTTTCTTGCGCACGCTGCGTGATGGCCTCCAGGCGTACCTGTGCCTTTTCCAGTTGGCCTTGGCCCTGCTCGACTTCGGCCTCGGCAGCCTGGAACTCATCGACGGCTTGCAGATACTCACTGGACAACCGCTCAAGCGCCTTTTGCCGCTCCCCTTGCAGGCTTTGCACGATCGACAGACGCTGCTTGAGCTTGTGGTTGTCGGCCTCACCCAGCAATTCGCTGACAGCAGCCATCAGTTCGATAAAGGTGGCCTGGCTGTGCGCTTGACTGTGAGGGGGAGCCAATTGTGGTCGACCGGCAATTACCTGACCAACAGCCGCGTGCTGCACCCCGGCCAGCGCCTGTGTGGCGATATGGCGAAAGTCCAGCGTCTGTGCGGCACTTGCAGCCGCCGCTTTGTAGTCCAGCGGCTGCTCAAGCCCCTGTGGTCGCCCTGCGGGCGTGACCGTCATGCTCATTCTTCCTGCTCCTCACTCGAAGTTTCACGCAGTTGATCCAGCGCCTGCAGACAGGCAGTTGCCTGGGCATGGAGTTGCTTGTCGCTGCTGTAGCGCCTTATATAGTCAAAGCACCGCCGCGCCTTGCCGGGCTTGCCCTGAGCCAGCTGACACTGGCCGACAAACAGCATGGGCCGGCAGTCCTTCTCGTTCTGCACCAACGCCACGCTGTACAAATCGATGGCTTTGGCATAGTCCTGCTTAAGCTGGTGCACGGCCGCCAGGCCGGTCCAGTACTGGCTGTTGTGAAAGTCGTAGATACACAGGAAGTGAAACAACTTACCGGCGTCATCCAGCCGCCCCTGCTCGTAGAAGCGGTAAGCAAATGCATACAGGTCGTCCATGCGGGTGTCGCTGAGCCCATGGATCTCCCGCAGCGTCGCACCGCTCATGACGGCGTCGGCAATACCGAGTGCCACCTCTTCATCCAGCGTATCGCTGTCTTTCATCACACCACTCCTTGATACCGACAATGGGATTGAGCCAGACCCTGCGCATAGCCGCTGCCACATAACGCTCATCGAGCAAACCTCAGGCCTGCTCCACCTGCTCGAGCCAGACCAGCAGGCGCAGCACCTGCTCGACTTCCTGCACCTGCAGGAAGCTGTAACGCCGATGGGTCTTGAAAATGCGCCGGGCCAGGTTGACGTCGGTGATCACCGGCACCCCGACCTCCTTGGCATACTCGCGCACCGCCAGGGCGCGCTGGTTGGTCTCGATGACGGAGATGAACGGCAGCAGGCTGACCTCCGGGCGGAAGTAGATGCCGATGGCGATATGGGTTGGATTGGCGAGGATCATTCGCGAGTTGCCCACGTCGGAACGCACCTGCTCATTGAGCAGTTCCTGATGCAGTTGGCGGCGCTTGCCCTTGATCTGCGGGTCGCCGTCCTGCTCCTTGTGCTCGCGCTTGACCGAATGCGCGTCCATCTTCATGTCGCGCATGAACAACCAGTACTCCGCCAGCGCGTCGAGCACCACGATCAACACGATGCAACCGAGGATCAGCATGAACAGGGCGAGCAACATCTCGCCCCAGATCGCCAGCAACACCAACGGCGTGGCATGCAGCTGGGCAAACAGGAGGTGCCGGTACTGCCACCACACAAGACACAGGGCCAGGGCGAAGCAACCCAGGTACAGCAATGCCTTGAGCGTGTCCTTGACGGTGCGAATGCTGAACAGTTTCTTGAACCCGTTGATCGGGTTCAAGGCGCCCAGGTTGAGCTTCAACGCTTCACTGGCCAGGCGAAAGCCACTTTGCACCAAGGCTGGCAAGGCGCTGCCCAGGGTGCAGATCAGTACCATCGGCAGGATCAGCTCCAGGGCCAGACGCAACAGGCCGGCGCTATAGCGCGCCAGATCATCCTCCATGCCACTGGCCAGGATCTGCCGGTACACCTGCATTATCTCCAGCACGCGCGCATCGTTGAGCATGAAAGCCAGGCCCACGAGCATCATGCAACTGGTGACCAGGTCGCGGGCCTTGAAAGTCTGGCCTTTGCGGGCGGCATCGCGCAGGCGCTTGGCCGTGGGTTTTTCGGTTTTCGAGGCACTGGAGGACATCAGTGCGATTCCTCTGCCTGCAGGTACTGCGGCAGGTAGTGGGGGACCGCGGCCATGCGCATGATTTCCTCGGGCAAATGCGTACCGAAATACAGCAGCAGTACCACCAGCGCCGCCAGGCTCTTGATGGTCAGCGAAACCGAGAAGGCGTTCATCTGCTGGGCATAGCGTGACAGCAGCCCGAGCAAAGCCTCGCTGAGCAGCAATGCAGCCACCACCGGCGCACTGATCGCCAGGGTCTTGGCGACAATGGCATCCAGCAGCGTCGCGACAGCCGACAAGGAAAACCCGCAACTGCGCCCGGGATCGCAGAGCTGGTAACTCAGCTCTATCGCCTGGAGCATCAGCAGCAGCCCGCCACCTTCAAGGTAGATGACGGCGGCAAACATCTGCAGGAAGCCCGCCAGCTCCGAATTGTCGACGCCGTTGGCCGGATCGATGACATTGCTGAGCATCGCCCCGCGCTGATTGTCGATGAGGTTGCCCATGCCGTGCAGAACCCAGAACGGCCAACACAGCAAGCAACCGAGCAAGGTACCAATGCCCGCTTCACGCAACAGCAGGCCCAGAAACGCCAGGCTGTCGAGCGCCGGCAACTGCTCGCCGATCAGCGGAGTGAGCGCCAGTGCCAGCAGGAACAACACCGCCTGGCGCGGCGCACCGGTCAACACCCCACTGTTGAGGAAAGGCATCATGAAAAACAGCGGCGCCAGCCGTGCCACACCCAGCAAGGCCACGGCCATCAGGTTGTGCAGCTCAAAAAACAGCCCCGCGGCCATCAGCGCAACGCCAGCTGCAGCACTTCACGACTGAAACCGAGCAACACTTCACCGTACCAGCCAGACAACAAGAACAGACAGATCGAGACCGCGAGCAACTTGAAGCCGAACGGCAAGGTCTGTTCCTGCAACTGGGTGACCGTCTGGAACAGGCCGACCAGCAGACCGACCACGGTGGCAACCACCACCGGCCATGCCACCATCAGCAGGATCAGGTACAAGGCCTTGTTGCCCGCGTACACCAGCTCACCCATGCCCCACCTGCCGGCCCACGGCCAGGTACTGCTCGACCAGCCCGGTGGACAGCAACGCCCAACCATCGAGGGCAACGAACAGCACCAGCTTGATCGGCACTGAAATAATCACCGGACTCATCATCATCATGCCCAGCGCCAGCAACAGGCTGGAGATCACCAGGTCAACGATGACAAACGGCAGGTACAGGTAGAAACCGATCTTGAACGCGCTCTTGATTTCACTCAGGGCATAGGCCGGCAGCAGGGCGAACAGCGAAGGCTCGGCGCCCTCCTCCTGCCACTGATCCGCGCCTGGCTGGCCACTGTGCTGGGCACGCTCGAAAAACAGCGCAAGCTCAGGATCGGTGTACTGGCGCAGGTAGCGCTTGTAGCTACCCAGGCCGTTCTCGGCAAAGTCCACCACCGCCTCGATGTCGTTGAACGCGACCTGATGCTCCTTGTAGTAGCTGTAGCCCTGCTGCACCACCGGGGTCATGACAAAGATCGCCAACATCAGCGCGATCGCATTGAGGCTCATGTTCGACGGCACCTGTTGCAGGCCCAGGGCGTTACGCACGATCACGAAGACAATCGAGAACTTCAGGTAGCAGGTGCCTGCGGCCACCAGAAACGGCAGCAGCGAGGCGAATGCCAGAATGGCGATCAGCGAAACATCATTCATGGCCTGGCATATCCCGCACCTGATGCAGCTCAAGCGCCAACTGCTCACCCTGGCGCACCAGCTCGCCACAGCCCAGCCACTGCCCGTTGGCACGCACCTGGACCTGCTGCAATGCCTGCGGGTCGAGCTTGAGCAGGCCGCTCTCAAGGCTCGCGGCCAGTTCGGCAAAGCTCAGGTCGACGGCGGGCAGAAAGAACTCCAGGGTCACCGGCAATGCCGCCAGCAAGGGCTGGCGGCATGTCTGCTCGGGATCGGGGGATGGGACGGTGGTCATGTGTATTCCTTGCTCGATGAAATTGAACGCGCCACCGAAGCGGCCGCTCAGACGCCAGTGCGGGGTGAAATCAACAATGCGCAACAGGTCGCCTGCGACGGGTGACAGCAGCGGTCGCCACTGGCTCAAGCCAAGCAACAGCTCAAGGCTGGCAGGCAGCTCCGCGCACGGTTCGAGTAGCGGTTCGGGCAGCGGTAACGCAGCGGGCAATTCGCTCAGCCACAGCGGCCCCGCAGCGCTGCTGAGTACCGGCAGCGGCCAGTGTGACAACGCTGCGCCCGCCACGCGTTCGACCGACTCCAGGCGCTCGTAGGCCAATGCCGGCAGCGGCGCGGCTACCGGCTGCGGCAGGCGTTCGAACAGTTGGCGGATGTGTTCCGTGCACGGTGGGCGCAGTAACAGCGCCGACAGTTGCGGCAGACGCTGCTCCAGCCAAAGGGTGGCAACCACCAGCCCCGACCACCGGCCCGCGGCGCAATGGGCGCGAAACAGCAGGCAGTCGGTGTCTGCGGGCGGTGTGCTCATTTGCAGCTGCCCTGTAGGGCGCAGCAAGCGCCGCTGCAGCGCTGCCTGGGGGTGAATCTGGCGCAGGGCGAGCGAGTTCAACGCGGGTCCTCCTGCTCATCGTCCAGCTCGTCCCGGCTCGGCTGCCCACGCTCCTGTGGATGCTCGCCGGCGCGCTCTGCCAAGCGCCAGGCGGGCTGCTCGAGCCGCGCCAAAGGTTCGCGCAACTGCTCCAGCAGCAGGCTGTTGCTGGGGGTCAGCAGCATGCCCGGCGTGCTTTCACTGCCCGTGACCAGCAAGCTTCCGCTGACCCGACCATTGTTGAACGGCACCCGCAAGCCCTCGCCCGGGGCCCTGGTTGACGCCGGAGCGATCGGTAGCATCGGGGCGGCAGGCGGCTGCGTGGGTAGCGAAGGTTTGCCCGCCAGCGCAGATTGCGCAGCGCCAGGTACCGGCCGAAGTGGCTCGACAACCACCACAGGGCTGGCCAGTACGGCGCCTGGTACGGCGGCCCTTTCACTATCGGCTTCGAGCACAGGTGCTCGCGCTGGCGCCGGTATTGCGGGCAGTGGGGTCTCGATGCTCAGCACGGGTCCGGCAACAGGCGGACTACGCTGCTGCACGCCAGTAACCGGCATCGCTACACCCGGCAGGGTTGGCGTTTGCGCTATGTCGGCAGCCAGCGCCTTGGCCTGCGGTTTGAGGCTCAGTTGCGGTTGCAGAATAAAAGCGGCCAGGGCCTGCACGACAGCCTCGGACATTTCCGGTAGTTCAAGTGGAAGCTCGAGCGCTTGCGGCTTCAGCGTTTCCAGATCAAGGTGCAGCGTGTTGCTATTCCCGACCGGTGTGATCATTCGTTCCATACCTTGCCCGTGAGCCTGTGCTCATCCAGTTCGTTGTCTTCCTGGCGCTGGCGTTGCAGCAGCCATTGCCGATGCAACTGCTGCAGATGCTGCTGATACTTGTCATGGCGGCGCTGCAAGGCGCTCATCTGCTTTTGGCTGTCTGCTTGTTGCTGCTGCAGTTGCTGCTGGCGATGGCTGATCTGCTCCAGCTCCAGGGTCAATACCTGGGCCTGGCGGCGCAGCAAGGCCTGACGGCGCAACAGGTCGAGCAACTGGCTATGACTGAGCCGCTGGCCCGGCTCCTCGACCCGTAACTGGCGCAGCGTTGCCTGTTGTTGCTGCAACTCGTCCGCCTGTTGCTTCAATGCCTGCAACTGCTGGGCGTTGCCTGCCAGGTGCTGCTGCAACGCCTGCAGGCGCCCTTCGCCCAGGCGCAGCCAGGCCTGCCACTCAGGTGAACAGCGCATGCAGGGCCTGCTCCGCGTCATCGGCCGTGACAGCCTGATCGCTGCTCTGGCGCAGCCATTGCTGCAAGTCATCGCGACGCGCCAACGCCTGGTCGTTGAGTGGATCGACGCCGCTCTGGTACTCACCCAGTTCCAGCAGCAGGCGCATGGCCTGCAGCCGGGCCAGACACTCGCGGGCCTGGCCGGCCAGGGCAATACTCGCGACGCTGCACACCTGGTGGGCGACCCGGCTGGTGCTGCGCAACACATCAATAGCGGGAAAGTGGCCTTTGCCAGCCAGCTCGCGGCTCAGGTAGATATGCCCATCGAGGATCGAGCGGATTTCCTCGGCCAGCGGGTCGGGCTCGTCGTCGCTTTCCAGCAACACCGTGTAGAACGCCGTGATACTGCCACTGGCCGTCACCCCCGGGCGCTCCAGCAGGCGCGGCAAGGCCTCGAACACCGAGGCTGGATACCCGCGCCGCGCCGGTGCTTCACCGGCGGCCAGGGCCAGGTCGCGACGGGCGCGGGCATAGCGGCTCAACGAATCGATCAGCAGCACCACACGCTGGCCGCGGTCGCGGAAATACTCGGCGACACTGGTCGCCACCAGAGCCGCGTTACAGCGATCGACCGCGGCGCTGTCGGAGCTGGCCTGTACCACCACGCTGCAGCTACTGCGCGCCGAACCGCGCAGGCGCTGGACGAACTCCGCGACTTCACGGCCACGCTCGCCGATCAAGCCGATGACGAACACGTCCGCCTCGCTGTGCTCCACCAGCATGTCGAGCAAAGAGGTCTTGCCGGTACCGGCCGCCGCAAAAATACCCACCCGCTGACCGACGCCGCAGGTCAGCAGGGTGTCAATCACGCGGATCGCCGTGTCCAGGCGCTGGCTGACCGGACGGCGCTGGCTATAGTGCGGTGGTGGGTTGTCCAGGCCATAGTGGTAAACCGGCAGGCCCTGGGCCGGCGCCAGGCGCTCGACCACCTGCCCGCGGGCATCCAGTACGGCGCCGAGCAGATCATCGCCGCAGTAAAGGTACATCGGTGCCCCCGTGGCCATTACCAGTGACTGGCGCGACAACCCCTGCGGCTCGCCCAGCAAGCTCAGCAGCGCCACTTCGGCATTGAAGCCGATGACCTGGGCCCAGGCTCGCGGCACCGGGTCGCGCCAGTGCTGAAAGACTTCGCATAGCTCACCGATGGCCACGCCGGCCAGCGGCACCTCAAGCAGGGGCCCGAGCGAACGGCGCGGGTGCGCGCCCTGGCGGGCCAGTTGCAGCAGCGTCATCGCAGCACGAGGGCGCGCAATTGCAGAAGCACGCCAAAGAATTCGTCCAGGGCCATGGCAAAGCCCTGGACACTGCTGTAGGCCTGGTCGGCCAGCAGCATGCGCAGCTCCAGGCTATCGCCCTGGCCAAACAACTGTAATTGTTGGTTACGCGCAGAGGTACTGGGGCGCATCAGCAGTTGCAGGATCGGTTCGGCATGGCGGCGCAGTAAGGCCGGGGTCAATGGCACAGCGGCTGCGGAAAACCAGATATCGCCTTCCTGCTCGCTGATGCTGATGTCCGGCAGGTCGTCCAGCAGCCGTTCAAGACGCGTGTCGCCGTGCTGATGCTGGCGCAAGGTGCCACGCAACAGGTTATCAACAGTTGCCATACCTACTCCTAGAGTGTCTTGATCACGTTGACCGAAATGTTCTCGGCGACTTCAGCGAAGGACATCACGTCCAGTTCCCTGAAACGGCCATCAATCAGTTTCTTGATGTAGCGCCGGACATCCACCGAACACAGCAACACCAGGTCCTTGTGCGGGATGTACAGGTCGCTCAGGCCCGCGCCGACGCGATCGAGCAGCTCTTCGACCTGGGCCGCATCGAGGTTGACGAAATTACCTGCCGAGGTCTGGCGCACAGCCGAACGCACCACCTCCTCGAACTCGGCACCGAGCAACAGCACGTTGAGCGTGTCTTGGCGGGCGAACTTGTTGCTGATGTAGCGCGCCAGTGCGGCCCGGACATGCTCGACCAGGGCCAGCGTGTCCTTCTCGCGGGAGGCCCAGTGCGCCAGGGTTTCCATCACCAGCTTCATGTTGCGCACCGAAATGCGCTCGCCAATCAGCCGCTGCAGCACTTCACTGATCTTCTGCACGGTGACGTAGCGATAGACTTCCTTGAGCAGGTCGGGGTACGGCTTTTCCAGTTCATCGAGCAGGGTCTTGGTTTCCTGGACGCCGAAGAACTCCTGGATATTGCGCGCCAGCACCACCGCCAGACTGTGATAGAGCTCCTGCTGGGCGGTCCGCAACGGATAACCGAGCGCGGCGATGGCCTGGCTCTGGTTGTCGGCGACCCACAGGCTTTCGACTTTATTGCTGTCGTGCCCACGCTTGATCTCGATCCCCGAGTCCTGCAACTGCTCAGCGAAATCGAGCAAGCGGTGATGCTCGAAAAACAGATCGAACTGGTCGGCGCGCACTTCGTTGATCAGGATCGTGACCTGATGCTCGGGCAAGTTCTCGGCAGCCCTCAGGTGCGGCAGCGGAACACGCAAGCCGTAGTCGATGAAGAACTGGCTGCGTAAGCGCTCGGTGAAACGCGCCTGCTGCAATTCAGCCAGCCGGGTCGACGGGACCAGCAACAGCAGCGGTAAGGTTTCGGTGTTCAGGTTGTCGACATCCACCAAGCCCTGCGCCGAACCCTTGTCGCCAGCGGGCTGGGGGCTTGCGCCCTGTTCCGTCACAGCCTGCTGCGCCCGGCGCCGGCGACGCCAGAGCACCGCGACCAGGGTAAAGGCGATGAACACGAACACCGCCAGCGGAAAACCCGGCAGCAAGCCGACGCCCAGCGCCAGCAAGGCACTGACGCCAAGCACGAAGGGGTTGCCGAGCACCTGGCTGAGCATGTTGCGCCCCAGGTTCTGCTCATCGCCGTTGACGCGGGTGACAATGAACCCGGCACCGATGGCAATCAGCAACGCGGGGATCTGCGCCACCAGGCCATCACCGATGGTCAACAAAGTGAAGGTCGACAGTGCCGTGGACAGGTCCATGCCCAACTGCCCGACACCAATGGCCATGCCCCCAATGAAGTTGACGAAGATGATCACGATGCCGGCAATGGCGTCGCCCTTGATGAACTTCATGGCTCCGTCGAACGAGCCATACAACTGGCTTTCGCGCTCCAACTCGCTGCGCTTGGCGCGCGCCTGGGCAGCGTCGATGGCGCCGGCCTTGAGGTCGCCGTCAATGCTCATCTGCTTGCCCGGCATGCCATCCAGGGAAAAGCGCGCGGCGACTTCCGCCACCCGCTCCGAGCCCTTGGTAATCACGATGAACTGGACAATGGTGACGATCGAGAAAATAACGAAGCCCACCACCAGGTTCTCGCCAATCACAAACTCGCCAAACGAGGCGATGATCTCGCCAGCGTCGGCCTGGGTCAGGATCAGTCGGCTGGTGCTGATCGACAGGGCCAGGCGAAACAGCGTGGTCAGCAACAACAGGGCCGGAAAGGTCGAGTAGCTGAGAATGCGCTCGATATAGAACGAGCCCATGAAAATCAACAAAGACAGGACGATGTTCAGGCCGATCAAAAAGTCCACCAGCACCGTCGGCAAAGGAATGATCAGCATGGCGATGATCATGACCATCAACGCCAGAATCAGCAGTTCCGGACGCGCGGCGAGCCTGGCCAGCCAGAGGTTCAGCAATGCCATGGGTTCACCCTCGCAACGCCGGCGGCAGGCCGTGTCGGTGACGTTGCAATAGCGCTTCAGCAGCGAAACTGCTGTCGGCCAGGTGCTCGAAACGCTCAGCCAGGTAGAGCAAGGCATGCTCCTCGCTGAACAGTTGTTCCGGCAGGGTCAGGCAGGCGCGACGCACGCACTGCAAGAGGCTGGCGCGGGCAACCGCATCGACCTGCAGCAAAATCGGGCCGACCGCCTGCTGCAGCAGTTCATCCAGTGCATGGGGGTAGCGCAGAATGCCAAGCAGCAGGACCAGCCAGTCCAGTTCGCTGACGGCGAAGCGCCCGAGCAACGCCCCAACGAACATGCGGTCGGCCGAGCGCAGCCGCTTCAACTGCCCGAGCAGGATCAGCAGCGGGCCGAATTCGTGCAGGCTGCAACTGGGGTCCTGGCCCTGGATATCGGTCAGCAGACTCTCTTCCAGAAAGCTCAGGACGCTGTGGCGGTGCTCGGGCCCATACAGTCCGATCCACTGCTCGTAGTGATCGGCAGCCTCGCCGTCGGACTCCAGAAAGTCCCGGTAGTTTTCTCGCAGGGCGCAGGCGCGCACGGCCATGCGCCGCCCATAAAGCCGCGCCTTGAGCGCAGTGTTGATGCCCGCCTGCAGACGTTTGGGGCAAGCCCGCTCGCGCAAAGCCTGCTCAAGTTGCAGCAGGCGCCTGCGGGTTTCATTGGGCAAATCGGACTGGCGCAACAACAGGCCGAGGATCAGCGCCAGGTCGCTGTCATCGGCAAACAGCGCGGCCGCCTGCTGCATCAGCAAGCGCAGCGGCAACTGCCGGTCCGCCGTCAGGGCCAGCAGTTGCCGGGCCTTGGGCGGGGCGTCGTCTTCGAGCACGCGCTCGAACAACTCGCTGGCCGACTCGCTTTTGAGCTCGAACTGACGGCGACGAAACTGCGCCATGACCTGGGCCAGGTCATCGCTGCTTTGCACCGCATGCTGCAACAGGTTACTGCGCGCATCCTGATTATCATCCTGGACTTCGGTCGCCGGCGCCTGGCTCTCCGCTGCAAGCTCCCGGCTCAGCCGCGCCTGTGCGGCACGCCCGCCCAGATGAGGTAAGCCGGTGATCACAGCGACACCGCGCGCATGAAGGCCTTGCGCAAACGTTCGTGCTGTTCGGCTTCGAACAGTTCCTGCTTCAGGCTCTGCGGGTCGAAGGCCAGCGCCTCACCAATTTCCCGTGGCTGGATGAGAAACACCCGCACGGTGTTGGACGAGCGCTCCACACGGTAGCTGAACAGCCGGCCGATCCAGGGCAAGGCACCGAGCACGGGCACCCTGCCGACCTGCTCGGCGCTCTCATCGCGGCTGAAACCACCGACCAGCAGGCTCTTGCCCTGGGGTACCCGGGCTACGGTACTGATCCGCGTGCGGCCAACGGTCGGCAATACCGTATCAGTGCGGCGTGACTCCACCTCGTTGCCATCTTCGATGTTCAGCGACATCTCGATTTCGTCGCCCAAGGCAAAACGTGGCAGCACACTGACCAAGGTGCCATAGGTGACATGCTGCAGATCGACACTGCGCTCGCCAACCAGCGGCGCATAGAAGGTGCGGTTGTTGTCGAAGATCGCCGGGACGTTCTCCTGGGTGAGGATCACCGGCCGCGCCACCACATTGGCCAGGTCGCTGCGGGCCAGGGCCGAGACCCGGGCTATGAACGAGAGGCCATCGAGGGTGGTCGCCGAGCCACCGTTGAGCGAGATGGCGAACTGCGTTCCGATGTTGACCTGGCCCTGCCAGTCGATCCCCAGTTGCTCCAGCGCCTCTTTTTGCAGGTCGATGATCCACAGCGACAGCTCGACGTGGCGCTTGGGCGTATCCAGGGCCTCGACCAGGTTTTCGATGAAGCGCACCTGCTCGGGCAGGCCCTTGACCAGCAAACTGTTGGTATCCGGGTAGGCGACCACACGAATGTTCGCCGCGGCCATTTGCTCCGCAGGCAAGCGTACGCTCTCCCAGGCGTCGTCGATCAACTGCTCGTTCAGCGTCGAACTCAGCAGGCCCGGCGCCTGCTCACCCGAGCCAGGCTCGCCTCGCAGGTCGACCCGGGCTTTTTCGTCACGCAGCAGGTTTTCGATGACACTGGCAATGCCCGGGATGCTGACAGACTGGTCGCGCAGCTCATAACGGCGATCTCCCACAAAGGTGTTGAGCAGGTGAATCACCCCGACCTGCTGGCGCCCCAGCAAGATCTGCGACGACTCCTGATCGACCATGGCCGCCGAGCGCTGGACCAGGTCGACATAGATCGGCGGCCCGGAGACATAAAAGGTGCGCCGGCCATCGCCACGCAGCGGGTAGCGTGAATCGAGCAGGCCGGAGCGGCGCAGGAAGGCGCGCAGGCTGTCAACGCTGGTGTTCTGCAACGAGACCACCGCGCTCTTGAGTTCGGCGCTGTCATACAGGTAGATCGCCTGGCCGTCGCTGTACCAGATAAGGCCCATCTGGCGTACCACGCGATCGAACACCTGTTGCGCCGAAGTCATGGCGAAGTCACCGGAAATACGCTTGCCGGCAGCCGCCTTGCTGACGATGATCGGCTTGCCCAAAGGCTCGGACAGGGCGACGAAGAAACTGCGCAGGCTTTCTTCCCGCGCCCGGTAGCTGTCCGCATGCGCCATGGCACTGTGAAACAGGCACAGCAGCAGGGTGCAGCACCAGATCAGCCCTCGGCTGTCGAAACGCACAACCCCGGTCATGGCCGCAGGGTCCCGATGATGTCGCCCAACTGGCTGGGCGCCACACCCAGCAACTCACGCACCTCCCGCGAAAAGTGCGAGGACGAACAGTACCCCTGATTCTGCGCAACCTCAGTCAACGAGCGCCCTTCGCGGATGCTTTCCAGCAATGCCCGCGCCACCCTCCAACCGCGCAGAGCCGGCTTGGTCGCACCGCCCAATGCCTGATGGCACAAGCGGCGAAAGTGCGACACCGACACACCATAACGCCGGGCCAGCATCTGCAGGCTGTCCTGGCCAGTACCTTGCTCGAGCAGATAGCGGACCAACCCGTATTCCTCGCTGCTGCGCAAGGCGGTGGCAAAGCGCTCGAAGTCCTGGCTCGCACCCAGCGCTTGCTGGATGTACCAGGACTCAAGCAACTGGGCATCCCGGGCCACCTCGAATGGCAAAGGCAAGCAGGCCGCCGCGGTGCTGGTCACGGGCGGGTGCTGCGCAACCTCGCCCTGGTCAATGAACACCTGCAGCCTGGTCAGCGACTGGCAGCGCACAACTCGAAGGTCTGCCGGCAAGCCATTGAGCCGGCTGTGAGCGGTCACTGCCAACAGCCCCTGCCAACCTGGCGCCACGCCTGATTGCGTCCCCCTCTGCTGCCAGTGCAGCGGATGACGGCCAACCGTCACATGCCAGACGCCATCAGCCAGTTGCGCGGTCGGTGAAGCGTGGGGCAGCAGCTGAGACACCTGGGCCTCCTCGGGCATCGGCAATTGGAAAGATGGCCAGATTGCATCAGCCCCGTTCGGCAATCCTGATGGAAAACTGATGAGCCCTGGCACACGCCTTGCTCCAGAAGCAGGACACCTACGCAGGAGAACCTTACAAATGCCGAGCGCCGATCCGCTGGCTTGGGTCCATGGCAGCGATGCACCGGAAAAACCGCTGCTGGAGCTGGGCTTCATGGCGCTCACCGACTGTGCCCCGCTGGTGGTCGCCGCCACCCAGGGTTTCGCCCAGCCCTATGGCCTGAGCCTGAACCTCAGGCGCCAGAGCTCCTGGGCCGGCCTGCGGGACAAGCTGGCCAGCGGCGAACTGGATGCCGCCCACAGCCTCTACGGCCTGATCTATGCGCTGCAACTGGGCATCGGCGGTAGCGCGGCCACTGACATGGCGGTGCTGATGGGCCTGAACCAGAACGGCCAGGGCATCAACCTGTCTGCGGCCTTGCAACGCCAGGGCGTGACCAGTCCCGAAGCGCTGGAGCGTTTCGTGCACCAAAGCAGGACAAAATTGACCTTTGCCCAAACTTTTCCCACCGGCACCCATGCCATGTGGCTGTATTACTGGCTGGCCAGCCAGGGCATCCACCCATTGCATGATGTCAACAGCGTGGTGGTGCCGCCGGCACAGATGCTCGCGCACCTGCAGGCCGGGCGCATCGACGGCTTTTGCGTCGGCGAACCCTGGTCGGCAGGCGCCATCGAACAGGGCCAGGGGTTCACCCTGGCTACCAGCCAGTCGATCTGGCCGGACCACCCGGAAAAAGTCCTGGGTTGCACCCGCGCCTTTGTCGAGCAGTACCCTAACAGTGCACGGGCCCTGGTGATGGCCGTGCTGGCCGCCAGCCGCTTCATCGAGCAGAACAGCGAAAACCGCCGCAGCACCGCACAACTGCTCAGCGGCCAGGCGTATCTGGATGCACCGTTGTCGAGTATTGAACCGCGCCTACTCGGCCAGTACCAGGATGGCCTGGGCAACCAGTGGCACGATCGGCACGCCCTGCGCCTGCATGATCAGGGCCGGGCCAACTTGCCATACCTGTCCGATGGCATGTGGTTCATGACCCAGTTCCGCCGCTGGGGCCTGCTGCGCGAGGACCCCGACTACCTTGGCGTGGCCCGTCAGGTCCAGCAACTGGCGCTGTACCGCGATGCCGCCACGGCGATCGGCGTGCCCTGCGCAGGTCCCGACATGCGCAGCAGTCAGCTGAACGATGGCATCCGCTGGGATGGCAGCGACCCACACGGCTATGCCCGCAGCTTTCGTCTGCATGCGCTGGCTGAACCTCACGCCGCCCTCGCCCGCCACTAAGAAGGAGACGCCCGCATGCTGCGAATCCTGTTGATCGACGACACCGCGAAAAAAGTCGGCCGCCTCAAGGCCGCCCTGGTCCAGGCCGGCTTCGAGGTGATCGAAGAGTCGGGACTGACCATCGACCTGCCGGCGCGCGTCGAAACGGTGCATCCGGACGTGGTGCTGATCGATACCGAGTCACCGGGCCGTGATGTCATGGAGCAAGTGGTGCTGGTCAGCCGCGACCGGCCACGACCGATCGTCATGTTCACCGACGAACACGACCCTGGGGTAATGCGCCAGGCAATCCGCGCCGGAGTCAGTGCCTACATCGTCGAAGGCATCCATGCCGCGCGCTTGCAGCCGATCCTCGACGTGGCCATGGCCCGCTTTGAAAGCGATCAGGCGCTCAAGGCCCAGCTACAGGCCCGCGACCAGCAACTGGCGGAGCGCAAGCGCATCGAGCTGGCCAAGGGCCTGCTGATGAAAATGAAGGACTGCAACGAAGAACAGGCCTACACCCTGATGCGCCGCCAGGCCATGAGCAAGCAGCAGAAGCTGATCCAGGTGGCCGAGCAGATCATTGCCATGAGCGACCTGCTCGGCTGAGCGATTGTGGCCCGGCTCTTGCTACCACCAGAGGACAGGTAGCCAACGGCGGTTGCCCCCTTCACGACAAAGACGTCGCACCCCCACCCGCGCAAGCGGGTCGGGTGGCGACGTCTTTTTCGTTTCCGTCCCTGTTCAACGAGGTGTTCGATGAATACGAGTTTCTGGAAGTCCGGGCATGTCCCCACCCTGTTCGCCGCCTTTTTGTATTTCGACCTGAGCTTCATGGTCTGGTACCTGCTCGGCCCGCTGGCGGTGCAGATTGCCGCGGACCTGCAACTGACCACCCAGCAGCGCGGGTTGATGGTAGCCACGCCGATCCTTGCCGGGGCGATCCTGCGCTTTATCATGGGCCTGCTGGTAGACCGGCTGTCACCCAAGACCGCCGGGCTGATCGGCCAGGTGATTGTCATCGTCGCGCTGTTCTGCGCCTGGCGCCTGGGCATCCACAGCTATGAGCAAGCCTTGTTGCTCGGGGTGTTCCTCGGTGTTGCCGGCGCCTCGTTTGCCGTATCACTGCCGCTGGCCTCACAGTGGTACCCGGCGCAGCACCAGGGCAAGGCCATGGGCATCGCCGGTGCGGGTAACTCCGGCACGGTGTTCGCCGCCCTGCTGGCCCCGGCCCTGGCCGCAGGCTTTGGCTGGAACAACGTGTTCGGTTTTGCGGTGATCCCGCTGCTGCTGACCCTGGTGTTGTTCAGCCTGCTGGCGCGCAACGCCCCCGAGCGGCCCAAACCCAAAGCCGTGGCCGACTACCTCAAGGCCCTGGGCGATCGCGACAGCTGGTGGTTCATGTTCTTCTACAGCGTCACCTTCGGCGGCTTTATCGGCCTGGCCAGCGCCCTGCCCGGCTACTTCAACGACCAGTACAGCCTGAGCCCGGTGACGGCTGGCTACTACACCGCCGCCTGCGTGTTTGCCGGCAGCCTGATGCGGCCGTTGGGCGGCGCCCTGGCCGATCGCTTCGGCGGCATCCGCACCCTGCTGGCCATGTACAGCGTCGCCGCCATCTGCATTGCCGCCGTCGGCTTCAACCTGCCCAGCGCGGTAGCTGCCCTGGCACTGTTCGTCAGCGCCATGCTCGGCCTGGGTGCCGGCAATGGCGCGGTGTTCCAACTGGTGCCGCAACGCTTTCGCCAGGAAATCGGCGTAATGACCGGGCTGATCGGCATGGCCGGCGGCATCGGCGGTTTTCTTCTTGCAGCGGGCCTGGGGGCGATCAAGCAGCACAGCGGCGACTATCAACTGGGCTTGTGGCTGTTCGCCAGCCTCGGCATCCTTGCCTGGTTCGGCCTGCACGGCGTCAAGCAGCGCTGGCGCACCACCTGGGGCTCGGCGGCGGTGACTGCGGCGCGGGTCTGAGGGTGATGCCATGAGCCTGCAACTGAGCTTCGCCCAGGCCAGCGCCAGCGGCCCCCGGGAGGAAAACCAGGACGCCCTGCGCCTGGTCACGCCCAACTCGGAACTGGCCGCCAGCAAAGGCTACCTGTTCGCCCTCGCCGACGGCGTCAGCCAGTGCGCCGATGGCGGGCTGGCGGCGCGGGCCAGCCTGCAGGCGCTGGCTTTGGACTACTACGCCACGCCGGCCACCTGGGGCGTGGCCCAGGCCCTGGACCGCCTGCTGCTGGCGCAGAACCGCTGGTTGCGCGCCAACGGCGGCGGCCAACCGCTGCTGACCACCCTCAGCGCCCTGGTGCTGCGCGGCCGGCGCTTTACCCTGGCGCATGTCGGCGACTGCCGGATCTACCGTTGGGCTGCCGGGCAACTGCAACGCATCAGCGAAGATCACGTCTGGGACCAACCAGGCATGCAGCACGTGCTCAAGCGTGCCCTGGGCCTGGACCAGCACCTGCAGGTCGACTACCTGGAGGGCGAGCTGCAGGCCGGTGAGTGCTTTGTGCTGCTCAGCGATGGCGTCTGGACCAGCCTCAGCGAAGCGCAGATCCGCGCGGTGCTGCGCGAACAGATCGACCTGCAGGACGCCGCCCAGACCCTGGTCAGCTCGGCCCACCACAGCGGCAGCCAGGACAACGCCAGCGCGCTGCTGGTGCGCATCGAGCAACTGGGTGCGAGTAACCTGGGCGACTCCCTCGCCCAACTGCAGCAATGGCCGTTGCCAGCCGCCCTGCGCAGCGGGCAGACGATTGACGGCTGGACAGTCGAGCAACAGCTGGGGCATAGCCGCCAATCGCTGCTGTACCGCGTGCATGACAACCAGCAACAGGCCTGGCTGCTGAAAACCCTGCCGGCAGAGCGCAAGGACGAACCTGGCGCGCAACAAGGCCTGCTGCTCGAAGAATGGTTCCTGCGCCGGGTAGCCGGGCGCTACTTCCCCGAAGTGCACCCGGCCACCCAGCGCCAGCACCTGTACTACCTGATGCGCGAATACCCCGGCCAGACCCTGGCGCAACTGTTCGCCCGCACCGGCCCCTTGCCGCTGGCGCAGTGGCAGTCACTGGCCCAGCAACTGCTGCAGGCGGTGGGCTCGCTGCACCGGCGCAACATTCTGCATCGCGACATCAAGCCCGATAACCTGCACCTGGGCGAAGACGGCCAACTGCGCCTGCTGGATTTCGGCCTGGCCTTCTGCCCGGGGCTTTCCGAAGACCGCGCCCACGAGCTGCCGGGCACCCCCTCGTTCATTGCCCCGGAAGCCTTCGAAGGTCAGCCCCCCAGCCCGCAACAGGACCTGTATAGCGTCGCGGTATCGCTGTTCTACCTGCTCACCGGGCATTACCCCTATGGCGAAATCGAAGCCTTCCAGCACCCACGCTTTACCCAGGCGGTCAGCGCCGCCCGCTATCGCCCGGACTTGCCCGAATGGCTCGAACACAACCTCGCCCAAGCGCTGCTCGCCGACCCACAGCAACGCTTTGAAACCGCCGAGCAATGGCTGTTGCTGCTCGAGCAGGGCGAACGCCAGCCGTTGAGCGTGCGCCCGCGACCACTGCTTGAACGCGAGCCGCTGAAGGTCTGGCGCGGCCTGGCGCTGCTGTCCCTGCTGCTTAACCTGATCCTGCTGATCGGCCTGCTAAAAGGCTGACGGCCCCTTTGCCGATGAGGAATACCCGATGCATGCGAAAGTCTGGCTGATTGGTGCTGGCCCCGGCGATCCGGAGCTGCTGACCCTCAAGGCGGTCCGTGCCCTGGGTCAAGCCGAGGTGGTGTTGATCGATGACCTGGTCAACCCGCAGATCCTTGAACACTGCCCGCAGGCGCGGGTGGTTGCCGTGGGCAAGCGCGGTGGATGCCGGTCCACGCCGCAAGCCTTCATTCAGCGCCTGATGCGGCGCTATGCCCGTCAGGGCCGCTGCGTGGCCCGGCTCAAGGGCGGGGACCCGTGCATCTTTGGCCGTGGCGGCGAAGAAGCCGCCTGGCTGCAGGCCCATGGCATCGAAACCGAGCTGGTCAACGGCATTACCGCCGGCCTGGCCGGTGCGACCCAATGCGGCATCTCACTGACGTTGCGTGGCGTCAGCCGTGGCGTGACCCTGGTCACCGCCCACACCCAGGATGACAGCCCGTTGAACTGGCAGGCGCTGGCCCAGGGCGGTACCACCCTGGTGGTGTACATGGGCGTAAGCAAACTTGAGGAGGTGCAGCAGGGCTTGCTGGCAGGTGGCCTGGCGGCGCAGACGCCGGTGGCCATGATCGAGAACGCCTCGCTGCCCCAGCAGCGCGAGAAACGCAGCAGCCTGGCGCGGATGTGCCTGGATGCCGCGCACTTCAAGCTGTGCAGCCCGGCGATCCTGGTGATCGGTGAGGTGGCTGCAGCGAACAGCGCAGCGCTGACGCAACTGACGGCCTGAATCGCAGGCAAAGAAAAGCCCGGCCTAGGCCGGGCTTTTCAGTAGGGCTTGGACCAATTACTTGGCTTGGGCTTCTACTTGTGCTTCTACGCGACGGTTAACAGCGCGACCAGCGTCGGTGGCGTTATCAGCAACCGGACGGGTTTCACCGTAGCCAACCGATTCAACGCGGTTCGACTCAACACCGTACTGGTTGGTCAGAACCTGTTTAACGGCGTTTGCACGACGCTCGGACAGTTTCTGGTTGTAAGCGTCAGGACCGACGGAGTCAGTGTGACCTTCAACAGTGGTGGTGGTCTGTGGGTACTGCTTCATGAAGTCAGCCAGGTTCTTGATGTCGCCGTAGCTGTTAGGCTTGACGACCGACTTGTCGAAGTCGAACTTGACGTCCAGCTCAACACGGACGACTTCAGCAACAGCTGGGCAGCCATCAGCGTCAACGGTAACGTTGGCTGGGGTGTCAGGGCACTTGTCGACGTTGTCGCAGACGCCATCGTTGTCGCTGTCGGAGCAGACTTCAGCAACTGGAGCAGGAGCTGCTTCAACCTTGCCGCCGCTACCACCGAAGTTCAGACCCAGACCAACGGTCGGACCCCACTCGGTGTTGCCGTTGTCGATGTTGTACATGGCTTCAACGCCAGCACGGGCGAAGAACATGTCGGTGATGTACCACTTGGCGCCAGCGCCAACGTTGGCGAAGGTGGAGTGGTCACGACCATTGCGCTCAGCCTGGCCCAGGCTCTCGTGAGCGAAACCAGCCGAAACGTACGGACGCAGAGCGTCGCCGACGGTACCGAAGTGGTAGGTAGCGTCCAGCTTGGCCTTGGAACCTTTGATGTCTTTGTTGAAGACGTCGCCACGAACGTTGTGAGTTTCGTTGTAGCCCAGGTCCAGGGACAGGTCGTCGGTCAGGAAGTAACCGAGGCGAACACCAGGATTGGTGCCGTCGTTCTTGAAGTTACGCTCGCTGTCGTAGTACTGCTTGGTGACGTTGCCTTCAATTTCGACTGCGCCTTGGCCTTGTGCCAGAGCGCCGAAGGAAGTTGCGGCTACAAGAGAACCAATGGCCAAGCCCAAGGTGTTTTTCAATTTCATCCGTTAAATCCCCATCTGGTGATAGTTAAGCAGTCCCACCAACATCCGGGGGACAACTCGACGGCAAGTCTAGCAGAACTTGCCGGTACGTTAGAGATATTTGCGCGCCACTAAGTTTCAGCAAGGCCCGCAAATTTCTCACGTAGCTTGTCAAGCGCACGCTTGTACCGCATTTTCGTTGCGCTCAAGCCCATGTGCATGATATCGGCGATTTCCTGAAATTCCAGTTCTGCGACAAATCGAAGCACCAGAATCTCGCGGTCAATCGGATTGACATGCACTAGCCATTTGTCCAGCCCGCCTTTCTCTTCTGGTTTTGGCGCCTTCTCTTCCGAGGCCTCCTCGAGTGGATCAAGACTCAAGGCATCCATCAGTCGACGTTTGCGCCGCTCCTTGCGGTACTGGGTGATGCATTCGTTGTAGGTGATGCTGTAGAGCCATGTCTTGAACTTCGATTTGCCCTCGAAGTTCTTCAGCCCATAGAGCACCTTGAGCATCACCTCCTGACAGACATCGTCAGCATCCCGATCGTTCCCTAAATAACGTGCACAGACGTTAAAAAGGGTCCGTTGGTAGCGGCGCATGAGCTCCTCATACGCGCGAGTAACATGAAACAGCTCCTCATGCGAACGCGCCACCAACTCCTCATCAGTGAGCTCGCGGGGGTCGTAACGCATGGGCAGCGAGTGAACTTTATTCAAAACGGATCTGGCCGACAGTCAGGTCAATGTCGCCGCATACCCCTGCCTGGGGCATTTTTGCGGCGGCATACATTAGCAGGATTTGCCCGGTTAGCGGCTATTGACTCGCTGCTCGAGCAGAATCCGGTTGGACAACGACACCAGTTCGCCGTCGTCGGTCAGCAGGGTCGTCTTGACCGTGCCGATCTCCTCGATCTGTCCTTCGACCTCGCCAATCCGCACTTGTTGGCCCACTTGATACAGTTCACGCACGTAAATTCCAGCCAGGATCTGCCCGGCAATTTCCCGGCTGCCCAGGCCCATGGCCAGCGCCACGGCCAGACCAACGGTAATCAAACCGATGACAATCACATGGTTGAGCAGGTCGGTCTTGACCTCGAGCTGGCTGATGGCCACCGAGATGCTGATGATGATTACCAAGCCCTGGGCGATGCGCCCGACGCCTGCGGCGTATTCCAGGCCGATGCCTTCGGCGGCGCCACGCACCAGGCCGTTGACCAGTTGCGCCAGCAATACGCCCGCCAGCAGCACCAGCGCCGCGCCAAACACCTTCGGCAGGTACAGGGCGAGCATGTCGAGGGTGGCCGAGACGCGCTCAAGGCCAAGGGATTCAGCGGCCGAAACGAGGAAAATCAGCAGCACGAACCAATAGACGATCTTGCCGATCAGGGTCGAGATCGGCACCTGGATACCCACCCGGCTGAGCATCTTGGTCAGGCCGGTACCGCCCATCAGGCGATCCAGGCCGAGCTTGGCCAGCAGTTTCGACAGCAGGGTATCGAGCAACTTGGCAACGACGAAACCGAGCAGCACCACAACCAGCGCGCCGAACAGGTTGGGGATGAAGTTCGCCACTTTGGTCCACAACGCTGTCATGGCGGTGACCAGGCTCTGGGTCCAGAGATCAAGTTCCATATTCAATCGGCCTTATCAGCTTTACGAGCGGTAGCGTTACGGCGCACCGGCGCAACATGCGCCGAGCCATTATTCACGGCGATCATCAGCGCCTGGCTCCAGCGGCCCAGCAGGCTGAACAGATCGCCCGCGCCAACCTGGCGGTTGGCGGTTTTCAAGACCCGGCCCAGGCAGGCATCGTCGTCGCGGTCCTGGCCGGACGGCGACGCCTTGAGCAGGTCTCGCAGGGATTCTTCAAACGGATCGTGCATAGGCACCTCGCGCAATATCTGTCAAAGACGAGGTCGCCACAGCACGGGTCACATGAACCAACCAGGCAGTTTGTGACTGCATGTTCACAAATTTCATCTTCACACCCAGCGCAGGCGGCGAAACAGCCACCATTGCCCCAACGCCAGCGTTAGCACCAGCAGGCTGGCGAAGAGAAAGCCGTAGGGGCTGTCGGAGCCGGGAATGCCACCGACGTTGATACCCAACAGCCCGGTCACGAAGCTCATGGGCAGGAAGATGCAGGTGATGATGCCGAAGCGGTACATGGTCCGGTTCATGCGCTCGCTGCGGCGCCGGTCTTCGCTTTCGAGTACCAGGGCGGCACGTTCGCGGGTCAGTTCCAGCTCTTCCAGGTAACGGGTCAGGCTGTTGTTGAGCTCGTTCCAGTAGTCGGCGTCGTCGGCGGCGAACCAGCTCCACTTGTTGCGCGCCAGTTGCGCGTAGATTTCCCGCTGCGGGTTGAGAAACCGCCGCAATCCGGCCGCACGTCGGCGGATCTGCTGCAGGCTGCCCTGGTCCGGGGCATAGCGTTTGTCGGCTTCAAGCTTCTCTTCTTCGACATCGACCACTTCCGACAGATCGCTGATCAGCGCCTGGACCTTTTCGGTCAGCAATTGCGCCATGCTCAGCAACAACTCGGAGGCGGTTTTCGGTCCGCGGCCTTCGGCCAGTTGCTGCAGCAGTTCGTCACTGGCGCGCAACGGTCGCAGGCGCAGCGAGATCACCCGCTGAGCCTCGGCAAAAATTCGCACCGAGACCATGTCTTCAGGTTCGGCACCGGGGTTGAGGTTGACGCCGCGCAAAAACAGCAGCATTTGCGCATCCGGCAGTGGCAGCAGGCGTGGACGGGTGTTTTCCTCCAGCAACAGGTCGCAGGCAAACTCGTTCAGGCCGCTGTCGTGGCGCAACCAGGTGCGGGTCTGCGGGTGGCTGCGGTCCCAGTGCAGCCACAGGCTTTCCTGGGGCTGCAGCTCGAGGGCGTCCAGTTCAGTTCGGGCGATTGCACGGGCACCGCCTTTTCCATCCAGCACCAGGGCATGCACCAGCCCCCATTGTGCGTTTTCTTCCTCGAACATCCCTACCCCACTGACCGGTTTCAGAGCTTTATTCAGGCATTTTCAACGGGCTTGGCGAGACGATCACGCCATTGTTGTCGGCGTAGATGTACTCGCCCGGGCGGAAGGTCACACCGGCAAAGGTCACGGGTATGTTGAGCTCGCCAACCCCGCGGCGTACGGACTTCAACGGGTGACTGGCCAGGGCCTGCACGCCGACGTCGGTCTGCGCCAGGACATCGACATCACGCACGCAACCGTAGATCACCAGGCCTTGCCAGTGATTCTTCGCCGCCTTCTCGGCCAGCATGTCGCCGAGCAAGGCATGGCGCAGCGACCCGCCGCCATCGACCACCAGGACCTTGCCGGTGCCATCGAGCTCGACCTGCTCCTTGACCCGCGAATTGTCCTCGAAGCACTTGATAGTGACGATCTCACCCCCGAAGGAGTCGCGGCCGCCGAAGTTGCTGAACATCGGCTCCAACACCTGTACCAGTTCCGGGTAGGCGTCACACAGATCGGGGGTGATGTAATGCATGGGAAACTCCTGTCAGTAGCAAGACAAAGGGATACCGCAGTATCAATCAGTTAACGAGGCATGGCGATCAGGCTTTAGGTTCAAGGCTACACGTCGGCGTCGAATCGGTCACCTGCTGCGCGGCATTGCCGGGCAAAGCGGCCAGCGGGTCGCGCAACCAACGCTCGACCAGCGGCCAGACCTGCGCCTGGGCCGGCTTGCTGACCAGCATGTCGACGTGGCCGAAGTTGTCGAAGCCCTCTTCGCGGCCCAGGCGGACAAACTGCTTGTGCTCGCTGCCCAATTGCTCGAACAGCTTGCGACAGGCCCATACCGGGTCCTGGTAATCACCGGCACCGGCCACGGCCAGTACCGGCACATCGACCTCGGCCAGGCCCGCCCACCAGTCGCGGTCCTTGTCAGCAAAACGGCCGAACAGGCCAAACCAGCGCATGCTTTCCAGCGCCAGGCCAATCGGCTCGTCTTCCGGCCCGCGCTTGAGCCGCGAGCCGGAGATCTGCGCAAAGCGCTTGAGCAGCAGGCGCCCGCCCCACTCCACCGGTGGCAACTTCAGCGGCCAGTAGGTACGGCTGACCTGGGTGCCGAAAAACGCGACGCTGGCCACCTGCTCGGCCCCCAGGTACTGGCCGCCCAGCGCTGCCGCCAGGGTGGTGCCACCCAGGGAGTGACCGATCCAGTGCGCAGGCCTGCCGGCTTGCTCGCAGATGAATGCGGCGATCACCGGCAGGTCGTAACGGGCGTAGTCGGCGACACGGTTGTGCCGGTAGTTGTGATTGCGCGGCGACAGGCCGTGGCCACGCATTTCCGGGATCCACACATCGTAACCGGCGCGCGCTAGATAAGCGCCCAGGCCAATGCCCCGGGGCGAATACCAGAAACGCCGGTTGGAAAAGCTGCCGTGCAGCAAGACCACCGGGGTGCCACGCACCTCGGTTTGATCGGCCATGCCCAGGCGGGTGAGCGCCAGCTCCACGGTGCGATCCGGGCTGTTACCGGCTTTGATCCGGTACACATCCTCGCTCAGGTCGCCACGGCGCTCAGCACTGAGCAAGGCCACGGGAAAAAGGCTACTGCTGCTTTGCATAGGGTTCTTGCACAAAAAAGGGCGAGGTCCATCACTGGATCACGCCCTGGAATACGGTCGGAACCTTCACCGGCACCAAGGCCAGGTGAAGGTTCCGGTTCAGCGCATCAGTTCGCGGCCTGGCCTTCAGCCAGGAAGAACCAGGTCTCGAGGACCGAGTCCGGGTTCAGCGAGACGCTTTCGATACCCTGTTCCATCAGCCATTTGGCCAGGTCCGGGTGGTCGGATGGGCCCTGGCCGCAGATGCCGATGTACTTGCCAGCCTTGTTGCAGGCCTGGATGGCGTTGGCCAGCAGCTTCTTCACCGCAGGGTTACGCTCGTCGAACAGGTGCGCAATGATCCCCGAGTCGCGGTCCAGGCCCAGGGTCAGCTGGGTCAGGTCGTTGGAACCAATGGAGAAGCCGTCGAAGAACTCGAGGAACTCATCGGCGAGGATGGCGTTGGACGGCAGTTCGCACATCATGATCACGCGCAGGCCGTTGTCGCCACGGGCCAGGCCGTTTTCGGCGAGCAGGTCGACGACCTGGCTGGCCTCGCCCAGGGTGCGCACGAACGGCACCATGATCTCGACGTTGGTCAGGCCCATCTCGTTGCGTACGCGCTTGAGGGCGCGGCACTCGAGCTCGAAGCAGTCACGGAAGGTTTCGCTGATGTAACGCGAAGCACCGCGAAAGCCCAGCATCGGGTTTTCTTCTTCCGGCTCGTAGAGCTTGCCACCGATCAGGTTGGCGTATTCGTTGGACTTGAAGTCCGACAGACGCACGATGACCTTCTTCGGCCAGAACGCCGCAGCCAGGGTGCTGATGCCCTCGACCAGTTTCTCGACGTAGAAGCCGACCGGGTCGTCGTAGCCGGCAATGCGCTTGTCGACGCTCTCTTTGAGCTCGGCAGGCAGGCCTGCGTAGTTGAGCAGCGCCTTGGGGTGCACGCCGATCATGCGGTTGATGATGAATTCCAGGCGCGCCAGGCCGACACCGGCGTTGGGCAGCTGGGCAAAATCAAAGGCGCGATCGGGGTTGCCGACGTTCATCATGATCTTGAACGGCAGCTCCGGCATGGCGTCGACGGAGTTCTTGCGGACATCGAAGCCCAGCTCACCTTCGAAGATGAAACCGGTATCGCCTTCGGCGCACGACACGGTCACGCCCTGGCCATCCTTGAGCAGCTGGGTGGCGTTGCCGCAACCCACAACCGCCGGGATCCCCAGTTCACGGGCGATGATCGCCGCGTGGCAGGTACGCCCGCCGCGGTTGGTAACGATGGCGCTGGCGCGCTTCATGACCGGTTCCCAGTCCGGGTCGGTCATGTCCGAGACCAGTACGTCGCCTGGCTGGACCTTGTCCATCTCCGAGACGTCCTTGATGATCCGCACCTTGCCGGCGCCGATGCGCTGGCCAATGGCACGGCCTTCGACCAGTACGGTACCGGTCTCCTTGAGCAGGTAACGCTCCATGACGTTGGCCTGGGAGCGGCTCTTCACGGTCTCAGGGCGAGCCTGAACGATGTACAGCTTGCCGTCGTCACCGTCCTTGGCCCATTCGATGTCCATCGGGCACTTGTAGTGCTTCTCGATGATCATCGCCTGCTTGGCCAGCTCGCTGACTTCGGCGTCGCTCAGGCAGAAACGGGTGCGGTCGGCCTTGTCGACATCGACGGTCTTGACCGAGCGACCGGCCTTGGCTTCTTCGCCGTAGACCATCTTGATCGCCTTGCTGCCCAGGTTGCGGCGCAGGATTGCCGGACGGCCGGCTTCCAGGGTGCCTTTGTGCACATAGAATTCGTCGGGGTTGACCGCACCCTGAACGACGGTTTCACCCAGGCCGTAGGCGCCGGTGATGAACACCACGTCACGAAAGCCCGACTCGGTGTCGAGAGTGAACATCACGCCGGCGGTGCCGGTTTCGGAGCGGACCATGCGCTGTACGCCGGCCGACAGGGCCACCAGCTTGTGGTCGAAGCCCTGGTGCACGCGGTAGGAAATGGCGCGATCGTTGAACAGCGAGGCGAACACTTCCTTGGCCGCGCGAATGACGTTTTCGACACCGCGGATGTTCAGGAAGGTTTCCTGCTGGCCGGCGAACGAGGCATCCGGCAAGTCTTCGGCGGTGGCCGAAGAGCGCACGGCCACGGCCATGTTCGGGTTGCCCTGGGACATAGTGGCGAAGGCGGTGCGGATTTCGGCGTTCAGACGCTCGGGGAACTCGGCTTCCATGATCCACTGACGGATCTGCGCACCGGTCTTGGCCAGGGCGTTGACATCGTCAACGTCCAGCGCGTCGAGGGCCGCGTGGATCTGGGCGTTCAGGCCGCTCTGCTCGAGAAAGTCACGATACGCCTGAGCCGTAGTGGCAAAGCCGCCGGGGACCGAGACACCGGCGCCCGCGAGGTTACTGATCATCTCGCCGAGGGATGCGTTCTTGCCCCCCACATGCTCTACATCATGGACGCCGAGCTTATCGAGGGAAACTACGTACTCTACCAAGGTGATCTCTCCACTAACTGTGTTGGAAAAGCTCAGGTCGCCCGCCTGCCAGCTCTGGCTTGGCCGGGCGCTTGTGGCCTGGACCTGGAAAATAAGTGAGAATGCCGAACGCAGTGTTCGGTAAACCGAACCTATCATATCCAAGATTCGTCACCAGCTTAAGGCCCAAGGCGCAAATGAAACGATCTGCTTTCTTTATCTCCGATGGCACCGGCATCACTGCCGAGACGCTGGGACAAAGTCTTCTAGCGCAGTTCGATACCATTCCGTTCAATAAATTCACACGGCCGTACATCGACAGCGTGGAAAAAGCGCGGGTGATGGTACAACAAATCAACAGCGCCGCTGAGAAAGACGGTGTCCGTCCGATCATCTTCGACACCATCGTCAATCAGGATATCCGCGAGGTGCTGGCCACCTCCAACGGCTTCATGATCGACATCTTCTCGACCTTCCTGGCCCCGCTGGAGCAGGAACTGACCGCCCACTCTTCCTATTCGGTGGGCAAATCCCACTCGATCGGCGGCAACTCCAACTACATGGAGCGCATCGAGGCGGTCAACTTCGCCCTCGACAACGACGACGGCGCGCGCACCCACTACTACGACAAGGCCGACCTGATTCTGGTCGGCGTGTCGCGCTGCGGCAAGACCCCGACCTGTCTGTACATGGCCATGCAATTCGGCATCCGCGCGGCCAACTACCCGCTGACCGAAGACGACATGGAGCGCCTGCAGCTACCCCAGGCCCTGAAAAACCACCAGCACAAGCTGTTCGGCCTGACCATCGACCCCGACCGCCTGACCGCCATCCGCCACGAGCGCAAGCCCAACAGCCGCTACGCAAGCTTTGCCCAGTGCGAGTTCGAGGTACGCGAGGTAGAGAACCTGTTCCGGCGCGAGAACATTCCCCACATCAACTCCACGCATTTTTCGGTGGAAGAGATTTCGGCGAAGATTCTGGTCGAGAAAGGTGTAGAGCGGCGATTCAAGTAGGAGCGGGCTTGCCCCGCGATCGCGGCCTGCCAGGCACATGGCATCGCGGGGCAAGCCCGCTCCTACAGGGTCCTGAGACAAAAAAGCCCCGGCAAATGCCGGGGCTTTTTCATTTCAGCTCACACTCAGGACGGCACCACCGTCGCCTGGCCACTCAGGGCCAGGTCGACCAGCTCACGGTTGGCCACCGCGTACATGGCGTAATCGGTACCGGTCGCAGCACGCAGCTCGTCGAGCATGGCGCGCCAGCGCTCGACCATGACCCGGTGCTGATCCAGCCACAGGGCCACCCGGGCGTCCATGTCCTCTGGCGCATCGACCATCTGCAGTACCGAGATGGTAATCGCCCGCTGCTGCAGGTCGATGTCATCGCGGAAGGCTTCACGGGCCAGGGCCTGCCAGTTGTTTTCCACCGGCAGGTTGCTGATTTCCTGCAAGTACCAGGTCAGGTCCAGGGCACTGCCAACGGCGAAGAACGCCTTGGCCACTTCGGCCGGGTCCTGGCCAGTGACGTCGGAGGCCTCGATGATCGGCAACAGGGTGTACAGGTGCGTAGTACCGGCCACCATGCGCGCCAGCAGCTCCGGCACGCCGGCTTCGACGAAGCCCTGGTAACGGGTCATCCAGCGCTCGCGGGTCGGCCCTTCCAGCAGTTCGTCGAGCTTCAGGCCCAGGGCGGCGATCTTCGGCCCGAAGTGCGCCACGTCACGGCCAGCATCCTGCTCGTTGCGACGGCTGCGCAGGAACCAGCGGGTCGCACGGCGGCCCAGGCGCATCAGCTCGTCCATCAGGGTCAGCTGGATCTCAGCCGGGACCTGATAGTCCAGGGCCTCGATCTGACGGAACCAGTGCGGCAGGTGGAAGATGTCACGCACGATCACGTAGGCACCAGCGACGTTCGCCGGGCTCATGCCGGTGGACTCTTTCAGGCGCTGAACGAAGGTGATACCCATGTTGTTGACCAGATCGTTGGCGATCTGGGTGCTGACGATCTCGCGCTTCAGGCGATGGCGACGCATGGCCTCGGCGAACTTGCTCACCAGCGACGGCGGGAACGCGGTTTCCATGTCGCGGGTCAGGTAGTCGTCGTCCGGCACCAGCGACTTGAGCAGTTGCTCCTTGAGGTCGATCTTGCTGTAGGAGATCAGCACCGACAGCTCGGCACGGGTCAGGCCCTGGCCAGCCGCCAGGCGCTCGGCCAGTTGCTCTTCGGTGGGCAGGAACTCGATGGCGCGGTCCAGCTTGCCACGGCCCTCAAGATCGGCCATCAGCCGCTTGTACTCGGCAATGCGTTCCTTGGCCCGACGTGCAGCCAGCGACAAAGCCTGGGTCTGCTTGTAGTTGTTGCCCAGCACCAGGCCGGACACTTCCTCGGTCATGCTGCCCAGCAGCTGGTTGCGCTGTTTCTCGGTCATGTCGCCAGCCTGCACCACTTCGTTGAGCAGGATCTTGATGTTGACCTCGTGGTCGGAGCAGTCCACGCCACCGGCGTTGTCGATGAAGTCGGTGTTGGTGGCGCCGCCATTGAGGCCGAATTCGACCCGGCCCAGCTGGGTCATGCCGAGGTTGCCGCCCTCGCCTACCACCTTGCAGCGCAATTCGTTGCCGTCGACACGCAGAGCGTCGTTGGCCTTGTCGCCAACATCGGCGTGGCTTTCTTCACTGGACTTGACGTAGGTACCGATACCGCCGTTCCACAGCAGGTCAACCGGCGCCTTGAGCAGTGCGTTGAGCAGCTCGGTCGGGGTCAGTTTGTCGGCTTCGATGGCGAAGCGCTCTTTCATCTGCGGGGTGATCGCGATGCTTTTCGCGCTACGCGGGAAGATCCCGCCGCCTTCGGACATGATGCTGGTGTCGTAGTCGCTCCAGGCCGAACGCGGCAGGTCGAACAGGCGCTGGCGCTCGGCAAAGCTGCTGGCCGGCTCCGGGTTCGGGTCGATGAAGATGTGCAGGTGGTTGAACGCCGCCACCAGTTGCAGCTTGTCGGACATCAGCAGGCCGTTGCCGAACACGTCGCCGGCCATGTCGCCGACGCCGACCACGGTGATCGGGTCTTCCTGGACGTTGATGCCGCGCTCACGGAAGTGACGCTGCACGCCAACCCAGGCGCCACGGGCAGTGATGCCCATTTTCTTGTGGTCGTAACCGGCCGAACCACCGGAGGCGAACGCATCGCCGAGCCAGAAGCCGTAATCGATGGCAATGCCGTTGGCGATGTCGGAGAAGGTCGCGGTGCCTTTGTCGGCGGCCACTACCAGGTACGGGTCATCGTCGTCATGGCGCACGACGTTGGCCGGCGGCACCAGGGCGCCGTCCTTGAGGTTGTCGGTGATGTCCAGCAGGCCGGAAATGAAGATCCGGTAGCAGGCGATGCCTTCGGCCTGGATATCGTCACGGCTGCCGCCCAACGGCAGGCGACGCGGCAGGAAGCCACCCTTGGCGCCGACCGGCACGATCACCGAGTTCTTCACCTGCTGGGCTTTTACCAGGCCCAGCACTTCGGTACGGAAGTCTTCTTCGCGGTCCGACCAGCGCAGGCCGCCGCGGGCGACGTTGCCAAAGCGCAGGTGCACGCCTTCGACCCGTGGCGAGTAGACGAAGATCTCGAACTTCGGCACCGGCTTGGGCAGCTCGGGGATCAGCTTGGGGTTGAACTTGAAGCTGAAGTACGACTTGTTATGGCCCTGGGCATCGGTCTGGTAGAAGTTGGTGCGCAGGGTGGCCTTGATCAGGTCCAGGTAGCGACGCAGGATGCGGTCTTCGTTGAGCACCTGAACGTCGTCCAGGGCGGTCAGAATGGCCTGTTCCAGACGCTGCTGCTTGTCGTCGAGGTCGTCGCTGGCGAGCTTGCGCGCCAGGTAGAAGCGGGTCTTGAACAACCGGGTCAGCTCACGGGCGATGTCGGTGTGGTTGTTCAGGGTGCTGGCGATGTAGCCCAGGTCGAAGCCCAGGCGGATCTGCTTGAGGTAGCGGGCGTAGGCACGCAGCAGCGCCACGTCGCGCCACGGCAAGCCGGCGGTCAGCACCAGGCGGTTGAACGCGTCGTTCTCGGCATCGCCATTGACGATGTGCACGAACGCATCCTGCAGGGTGTCGTTGAGCTGCTGGATGTCGAGGTTCAGGCCTTCGGCGGCAGTGAAGGCAAAGTCATGAATCCAGTACTCGCGGCCATTGGCATGGCGCAGGCGATACGGGAACTCGCCGAGCACGCGCAGGCCGAGGTTTTCCAGGATCGGCAGGACATCCGACAGCGCCAGCGGCGTATCGGCGTGGTACAGCTTGCAGTGCAACTGCTGTTTGCCGGCCTGGGTCAGCGGCTGGTAGAAGCTCATGACCAGCGGCTTGCGCTCGGACAGGGTCATCAGGTGCTGCATGTCGACCACCGCCGAATGGGCGGCGAAACGCTCGCGATACCCAGCAGGGAAGCCTTTCGGGAAGTCGGCCAGGACGTTGGTGCCCTGGGCTTCGCCGAAACTTTCGACGGTCAGGCTGGCGTAGTCGTCCTGCCACGAACGGCAGGCCTGGATCACTTCGTTTTCCAGCTGTTGCGGGTCAATGTCGATGCGGTTTTTCGGATCGACACGCAGGATCAGCTGTACGCGGGCCAGCACCGACTCGGAGAAGAAGGTCCAGAACTCGCAGTCGCTGGCCTTCAGGCGCTCCATCAGCACCTGCTGGATCTTCTGCCGTACCTCGGTGGAGTAGATGTCGCGCGGCACGTAGGCCAGGCAGTAACAGAAGCGGCCGTACGGGTCCTTGCGCAGGAACACGCGAATCTTGTTGCGCTCCTGGATCTGCACGATCGACATGACGGTGGTGAACAGCTCGTCGACCGGGGTCTGGAACAGGTCGTCACGGGGCAGCACTTCCAGGACCTGGGCCAGTTCCTTGCCCAGGTGGGCTTTGGGGTCGAAGTGCGAGCGGCGCTCGACTTCGGCGACCTTGCCACGGATGTACGGGATGGCGCGCACGCTCTCGCCATACACCGAGGAGGTGTACAGGCCCATGAAGCGGCATTCCTTGATGACCTTGCCGTCGGCATCGAGCTGGCGGATCGACACGTAGTCGGGGTAGGCCGGACGGTGCACGCGGCTTGGGTGCGCAGCCTTGGCAAAGGACAGCAGCAGCGGCTCGTTGAGGTAATTGACGGCGTAGTCTTCGATGCGCAGGTCTTCGGCGGTGAGACCGGCGCGCAGCAGGCGGGTCAGGCCGAGGAACGACTGCTCGTCGTATTGCAGCTGGCCGCCCTGGGCGTCGCCATGGACGACGAATTCTTCGTAGCCGAGGAAGGTGAAGTGGTTGCCCAGCAGCCACTCGAGGAATGCCTTGACCTCGGCCTTTTCGTTTTGTGCCGGGGCGTAGGCGGTCTGCTCGACCAGCGCCACGACCTCGCGCAGCTTGACCTTCATCGGTTCGAAATCGGCGACGGCAACGCGCACTTCAGCCAGCACCTGCTCAAGCTCACGGGTCAACACGTTGAGTTCGGCGGTGTTGGCGCAGCGGTCGATCTCCAGGTACATCAGCGATTCTTGCAGCACGCCCCCGCCCTGGGTGCCCTTGGGCAGGATTTCCAGCAGCTCGCCTTTCGGCCCGCGACGCACGCTCAGTACGGTGGTCTGCAGGGTATGGATGCTGTAGCCGCGGCGGTTGAGCTCGGTGCGCACCGAGTCGACCAGAAATGGCAGGTCATGGTGCAGGACTTCGACCGCGGTGTGGGTCGACTGCCAGCCATGACGCTCGTAATCGGGGTTGTAGACGCGAACCTGGGGCTGGGAGTGCTCGAAACGCTCGATGATGCGCCAGGCAGAGAGGGTGCAACCGGCCAGGTCCGACATGCGGCGCTGGGTGAGTTCGTCCAGAGAGATGATGCCGAAGAACTGTTCGGCGAACAGCGCCACTTGTGGCAGTGCCTGCTCGCTGATGTGCTGCGCCAGGGCCGCTTGCAGTTGATGCTGGAAGTCGGCTTTGCTGGCTGCGGTGAAAAACGCCATCTGTGGTACTCCGCTTGGGCTTTATTATTGAGTGAAGCGTCGCGCGCGTCCGCCGTGTACGGATCAACGATAGCCAACCCGTAGCAGGAAGACGGTAAAACCATAGAAACAGGCGCTCGAGGTGACCTATGAGTCACATCTTCCCGCTCCACGGATGGGCATCTGCAAAAACGACTGCCGGGCGGGCTGTGTCTTTACGGGTGTCCATCGACAGCGCAGCTTAACGAGTGCCCGCCCGCCCCTGCTTGCGGTGCTGCGACATATTCGGTCATTGAGGTGCAAGCGCACGTTTATCCACAGGCCGAAGACTGGCAGAATCGTGTTTCAACTTATTGATCGAGTCGCTCATGCAACTGACAACCGCCCTGCTCTTCGCCACCCCCTGCGATGATGAAGAAGACAACATGGCTACCCTGTGCTGCCACAGCGACAAGGGCCAGATGTTTCTCATGACCCGCTATCCGGACGAAGACCGAGTGGACATTACCCTCGACGAGCATTACGCACCCGTCGAAGGTTTGAAGGTCACGTTCAGTGCCGAAAGATTGCTGATTGAAGTTGCCCCGCTGGATGCCGACGCCCTCGGTGGTGACGACCATCTGGAAATTATCCTGACCTCGAAAGGCACCGACCTCGCCGAAGTCGAAGAAACCCTGCAGAACATTCTCAAGGACACCGGCACCTACGTCAGCGAGCTGTAATCGCCCACGGGGTTTCTTGACAAGGAACCGTTACAAAAGGCATTGTCTGACAACCTGACTAATGAGCCACCCCTCATGCTTGAGCTTCAGCGCCCCGACACCCTGGTTGAACGGGTTGTCGGCGCCATCCGCGCCGAAATCGATTCCGGTCGCCTGGCGGCCGAATCGCGCCTGCCCACCGAACAGCAACTGGCCGAGCAATTGAACGTCAGCCGCTCGGTGGTGCGCGAGGCGGTGGCCCAGCTCAAGGCGGACGGGGTGCTGATCGCCCGCCGCGGCCTGGGGTCGTACATTTCGCAAACCCCGACCGGCACGGTGTTCCGCTTCCCTTCTGCGCAAGGTCGCAGCCCGGACCTGGTGCAGATGTTCGAAGTGCGCCTGTGGATCGAGACCCAGGCCGCTTCGGTAGCCGCCCAGCGCCGCGACGCCGCCGACCTGGCACGCATGAGCAAGGCCCTGCAGGAGATGCTCGACAAGCGCAGCGAGTTTGCCGTGGCTGCCGCCGCTGACGTGGAGTTTCACCGCGCTATCGCCGAGGCCAGCAAGAACGATTATTTCGTCGCCTTCCATGACTTTCTGCGTGGCCAGTTGGCCGCGGCCCGCCGCACCGCCTGGGAAAACTCCGCAGCGCATTCGGTGGGCGGTTCGGCCGATGCCCACCGCGAACACCAAGCGCTGTACCAGGCCATCGCCGATGGCGACCGGCTTGGCGCCGCAGCCTGCGCCGAAGCGCACCTGCGGGCCTCGGCCAAACGCCTGAAACTGGACCTGCCGAGTATCGACTGAACCACCCTTTAGAATGGGCGCTGCACCATGGCGCCCTTTTGTTTGACCTACTTAGTCTGACAACCTGATAAGCAGACTCTCTGATAAGAACAAGCCAAGGTGACACCTGCATGATCTACGACTACTGCATCATCGGCGGCGGCATCGTCGGCCTCGCCACCGCCATGGCGCTGCTGGAACGCCAACCGGGCGCCTCCCTGCTGATTCTGGAAAAGGAAAGCAGCCTGGCCAGGCACCAGACCGGGCACAACAGCGGCGTGATCCACGCAGGGATCTACTACGCGCCGGGCAGCCTCAAGGCCGACCTGTGCAAGCGCGGCGCCCAGGCCACCAAAGAGTTCTGCACCGAGCACCAGATCAAGTTCGAGGTCTGCGGCAAGCTGCTGGTGGCTTCCACGCCGCTGGAGGTCGAGCGCATGCACGCCCTGTACGAACGCTCGCAGCAGAACGGCCTGAAGGTCGAACAGCTGGATGCCAAAGAGCTGCAACGGCGCGAGCCAAACATCGTCGGCCTCGGCGGCCTGTTCCTCGACGCCACCGGCATCGTCGACTACAAGCAGGTCTGCGAAGCCATGGCCCGGGTCATCCAGCGATTCGGCGGCGAAGTGCAGTTGCAGACCACCGTGCGGGCCATCGTCGAAACCGCCGACAAGGTCACCATCAGCAGCGACGACAAAGTCTGGAGCGCCCGCCAACTGGTGGCCTGTGCCGGCCTGCAATCCGACCGCCTGGCAACCCTGGCCGGGGTCAAGATCGACCACCAGATCATCCCCTTCCGGGGCGAATACTTCCGCCTGCCAGCGGCCAAGAACGACATCGTCAACCACCTGATCTACCCGATCCCCGACCCGCAGCTGCCGTTTCTCGGCGTGCACCTGACGCGGATGATCGACGGCAGCGTGACCGTCGGGCCCAACGCCGTGCTGGGACTGGGCCGGGAGAACTACCGCAAGTTCTCGGTGAACTGGCGCGACGTGGCCGAATACGCGCGCTTTCCGGGGTTCTGGAAAACCATCTGGAACAACCTTGGTTCCGGCACCGCCGAGATGAAGAACTCACTGTTCAAAAGCGGTTACCTGGAGCAATGCCGCAAATACTGCCCATCGCTGAATATCGAAGACCTGCTGCCCTATGAAGCCGGCATCCGCGCCCAGGCAGTGATGCGCGACGGCACCCTGGTGCACGACTTCCTGTTCGCCGAAACACCACGCATGGTGCACGTCTGCAATGCGCCATCGCCGGCGGCCACTTCGGCCATCCCGATCGGCCAGATGATCGCCGAACGAATTTTCAAGGCCCGCTGAATCCTGCTGCACACCTAACTACAAAGACAAAAAAGGAAAACCCCACATGTCCCTACATGAGGCGGCTGCGGCCGCGACCGAAACCCCGGAACAGAAACGCAAACGCCTGCGCAAAGTCGCTGCGGCAACCATTTTCGGCTCGATGCTGGAGTGGTACGACTTCTACCTGTACGCGACCATGGCGGCAATCGTGTTCTCGAAGATCTTCTTCGACCCGAGCAACCCGGCGGTGGCTTCGCTGCTGGCGTTTTCCACCTTCGCCATCGGCTTTATCGCCCGCCCCTTCGGCGGCGTGCTGTTCGGCTACCTGGGCGACCGCTTCGGGCGCAAGCAGGTGCTGGTCATCACCTTCTGCATGATGGGTGTGTGCACCACCCTGATCGGCCTGATCCCCAGCTACGCCTCGATTGGCATCTGGGCGCCGATCATCCTCGTGCTGGTGCGCATCATTCAGGGCCTGGGCGCCGGTGCCGAGCTGTCTGGCGCGGCGGTGACTTCCTACGAGCACGCCAGCGAAGGCAAGCGCGGCAGCCAGGGTGCCTGGCCGGCGCTGGGTTTGAACCTGGGCCTGCTGCTGTCGTCGCTGACCGTGTACCTGTTGACCATGAACGGCAACGAGTTCCTGCTCTCCGGCGGCTGGCGCATCCCGTTCATCTGCAGCATCGTGCTGGTCGGCGTGGGCCTGTGGGTGCGCAAAAGCATCCCGGAAACCCCGGATTTCAAAGAACTCGACAAAACCCCGGCCAAAGACCAGGTATCGCCACTCAAGCTGCTGTTTCGCAACGACCTCAAAGGCTTGGCCGTGGTGTTCTTCGTGGCCATCGGCTACAACGCCCTGAGCTACATCTTCAAGACCTTCTCGCTGGCCTACCTGACCCAGTACAAAGGCGTCGAAGCCCATGTCACCTCGTTGTCGGTCACCATTGCCAGCCTGGTGGCAATCATTGCCGTGCCGTTTTTCGGCTGGCTGTGCGACAAATGGAGCAGCAAGACTGTGCTGATGCTTGGCGGGATGTTCTCGGTGCTGTTCGCCTACCCGTTCCTGACCCTGCTCAACACCGGCGAGCCGATGATGATCTACCTGGCGATTGCCATCGGTACCGGCATCCTCGCACCGATGATGTTTGCCCCGCAGGGCTCGTTCCTCAGCCGTCAGTTCCCGACCCAGACCCGCTCTTCGGGCTTTGGCACCGGGCGTGAAGTCGGCACCGCCGTGGCCGGCGGCCTGGCACCGCTGGGCGGCCTGGCGCTGGTGGCCAACTCGGCGACCCACTCCACTGACGGCGTGGCGCTGATCCTGGTGGTGGCGGCGGTGTTTGTGGTGGTGTTTGCCCTGTGTGACCAGGGGCGCAAGCATTCCAGCTTCAAGAACTGAGTCATGGCCATCGCGGGGCGATCCGACTTGCCCCGCGATGCTTTTCGCCCCCGGATGCATTAAAGTATCAGCCCCCGCCCGGGCGCTTTTACGCCGCACGCCCTGGCTTTTTTCCAGGAACCTTCAACGATGGAACACCGTGAGGCGCTGATCGCGCTGCGCACCTTTCTTTCAACCCAGATCCTGGGCCAGGAAAAACTCGTCGAGCGCTTGCTCATCGTGCTCCTCGCCGACGGCCACATGCTGGTCGAAGGCGCCCCGGGCCTGGCCAAGACCAAGGCCATCAAGGAACTGGCCGAAGGCGTTGAAGCCGAATTCCATCGTATCCAGTTCACCCCCGACCTGCTCCCGGCCGACATCACCGGCACCGAGATCTATCGCCCGGAAACCGGCAGCTTCGTGTTCCAGCAGGGACCGATCTTCCACAACCTGGTGCTGGCCGACGAAATCAACCGCGCCCCGGCCAAGGTCCAGTCGGCGCTGCTCGAAGCCATGGCCGAACGCCAGGTCAGCGTCGGGCGCAGCACCTATGAACTGTCGCCACTGTTCCTGGTGATGGCCACGCAAAACCCGATCGAGCAGGAAGGCACCTACCCTTTGCCTGAGGCCCAGCTCGACCGTTTCCTCATGCACGTCAAGATCGGCTTCCCGGATGCCGCCGTCGAGCGACGCATTCTGCAGCAGGCCCGTGGCGAGGCGCTCAATGGCGAGACCAAGCCGGAGCGCCGGGTCAGCCAGCAGGCGATCTTCGCCGCGCGCAAGGAAATCCTCGGCCTGTACATGGCCGATGCGGTAGAGGAATACCTGGTGCAACTGGTGATGGCCACCCGCACCCCGGCCAAGTTCGACCTGGAGCTGGCCGACTGGATCGCCTACGGCGCCAGCCCGCGCGGCTCGATTGCCCTCGACCGCTGCGCGCGGGCCCATGCCTGGCTGGCCGGGCGCGACTTCGTCAGCCCCGAAGATATCCAGGCAGTGCTGTTCGACGTGCTGCGCCATCGCATCATTCTTTCCTTCGAGGCCGAGGCCGCCGGGATTGACCAGGACCGGGTGATCCAGCGCATCCTCGACGTCGTCGCCGTCGCCTGAGCCCATGCCCAATCGCCTGTTGGCCGCGCCCGGAATCCGCATCAGCCTCGCCGAGCTGATCGAGATGCGTCATCGCGTGCGCGAAGTGCAGCTGTTCTCCCGGCCGGGCCAACGCAGCCCGCTGGTCGGCCTGCACCACTCGAAACTGCGCGGGCGCGGGGTCGACTTCGACCAGGTGCGGGTCTACCAGGCCGGCGACGATGTGCGCAACATCGACTGGCGGGTGACCGCGCGCACCCAGGAGCCGCACACCAAGCTGTTTCATGAGGAACGCGAGCGGCCAATCTTCATCCTCGTCGAACAGAGCCAGCGGCTGTTCTTCGGCTCGGGGCTGATGTTCAAGTCGGTGCTCGCCGCCCAGGCTGCCGCCCTGATCGGCTGGGCCGCGCTGGGCCACAACGACCGCATTGGCGGCCTGGTGTTCGGCGACAACGAGCACTACGAGATCAAACCGCGGCGCAGCAAGCAGAGCCTGCTGCAACTGCTCAACCGCCTGGCGCGGGTCAACCAGTCGCTGCATACCGAAGCCGTGCCCCAGGCCGATAGCCTGGGCATCGCCTTGCGCCGCGCCCGCGAAGTGCTGCGCCCGGGCAGCCTGGCAATCATCATCTGCGACGAGCGGGCGCTAACGCCTGCGGTCGAGCAGCAACTGAGCCTGCTTTCGCGCCACTGCGACCTGCTGCTGTTGCCGCTGTCCGACCCGCTCGACCATGCCCTGCCCGCCGCCGGCCTGCTGCGCTTTGCCCAGCGCGGTGCGCAACTGGAGCTCGACACCCTCGACCCGACCCTGCGCAAGAGCTACCGCCAGCAAAGCGAAGCGCGCATCGAGCGCTGGGAGCTGCTGGCGCAAAAGCTGCGGGTAGTGCTGATGCCGCTGAGCACCCAGAGCGAGATGATCGAGCAACTGCGCGAATACCTCAACGCGCAACGACCAGGGAAATCCTCGTGAACCCGCTCGATCAGTTGCAGCCCTTGATCACCCCGGCACCGATCAATTGGTGGCCGCTGGCCCCGGGCTGGTGGGCACTACTGTTGCTACTGCCGCTGCTCGGTTGGGGCATTTGGCGTCTGCGCCATTGGCGCCCGGGCAAAAAAGCCATCGTGCGCGCCGAACTGCCCCTGGACCCGGTACGCGTCGAAGCCCTGGCCGAACTCGCGCGCCTGCCCAAACCCTACGACGGCGCCCCGGCCGGGGCCTGGCTGCAGCAGATCAACGCCCTGCTCAAGCGCCTGTGCCGCAATCATTACCCGGGCAGCCACAGCCATACCCTCAACGGCCGCCAATGGCTGGCGTTTCTCGATAACCGCTGCCCGGCCGCCGGCCTGACCCGCTGGATGGTGCTGGTCGAAGGCGCCTACAAGCCCGAATGCAAACTCGACGACAAAGCCATCAACGGCCTCAACCAGTCGGTCGAAACCTGGATCCGCAAACATGTTTGAACTGGCCTGGCCGTGGATCTTCGTGCTGTTGCCGCTGCCCTGGCTGGCGCGCCTGCTGCTGCCGGCCGCCGACAGCGGCGAGCCGGTGCTCAAGGTCAGTTTCCTCGATGAACTCGAAGGCCTGGCCGGCCGCCGCGCGCGCCTGAACCTGCCGACCTGGCGCCAGCAAGCGCCGTTCGTGCTGGTCTGGCTGTTGCTGCTGTTCGCCGCCGCTCGCCCACAGTGGCTGGGCGAGCCGCTGCCGGTGGCCGCCAGTGGCCGCGACCTGCTGGTGGCGGTGGACGTCTCCGGCTCCATGGACTTTCCCGACATGCAGTGGCAAGGCGACGACGTCAGCCGCCTGACCCTGGTCAAGGCCCTGCTCGGTGACTTTCTCGAAGAGCGCCAGGGCGATCGCGTCGGCCTGATCCTGTTCGGCAGCCAGGCCTACCTGCAAGCGCCACTGACCTTCGACCGGCGCACCGTGCGCACCTTCCTCGACGAAGCGCAGATCGGCATCGCCGGCAAGAACACCGCCATTGGCGACGCCATCGGCCTGGCCCTGAAGCGCCTGCGCCAGCGCCCGGCACAGAGCCGCGTGCTGGTGCTGGTCACCGACGGCGCCAACAACGGCGGGCAGATCCACCCGCTGACCGCAGCGCGCCTGGCCGCCCAGGAAAACGTGCGCATCTACACCATCGGTATCGGTGCCGACCCGGAACAGACCGGTGCCGCAGGGCTGCTGGGCATCAACCCAAGCCTGGACCTGGACGAAGCCTCGCTCAAGGAAATCGCCGCGCTGACCGGCGGCAGCTACTTCCGCGCCCATGACGGCGCAGAACTGCAGGCCATCGGCCAAGCCCTCGACCGCCTCGAACCCGTAGCCCAGCAGCCAACCCAGGCGCGCACCGCCGAGGCGCTGTACAGCTGGCCGTTGGCCCTGGCGTTGTTGCTCAGCGTGCTGCTGGTGATCGAGCAACAATGGCCAGACAACCTGTTGCAGCGCCTGCTGCGGCGCCCACGCTTCTTGCAGCCACACCCGCAATGGCGTCAACGCCTGCAACGGCTGCGCTTGAGGAGACGGCGATGAGCGAACCGTGGCCGCAATGGTTGCGCCCGCTGTGGCTGATCATCCTGCCGCTGCTGGCCTGGCTGCTGTGGAAGCTCTGGCACCGGCAAAAACGCGCCGGCCGCTGGCAGATGATCTTGCCTGCGGCCTTCCATGCCGTGCTGCTCGGCGGCGGCAACGGCCGCGACAGCAAACTGCCGTGGATCGCCCTGGGCCTTGCCTGGGTGATCACCGTACTGGCCTTGGTGGGCCCGAGCTGGCAGCGCCTGGAAGACACCCGCCAACGCCCGGCCGACCCGCTGGTGATCCTGCTTGAGCTGACCCCGCAGATGCTCGCCGACGACGCCGCGCCAAGCCGCCTGGAACAGGCCCGGCGCAAGATCCTCGACCTGCTCGAGCACCGCCGCGACAGCCAGACTGCGATCATCGTCTACGCCGGCAGTGCCCACACCCTGGTGCCGCTGTCCGACGACCTGGCCACCAGCCGCAACCTGCTCGAAGCGCTGGACCCGGCGATCATGCCGCAAACCGGCCAGCGTGCCGATCTCGCCGTGCGCAAGGGCCTTGCCCTGCTCGCCCAGGCAGGCATCGGCCAGGGTCGGCTGCTGTTGATCGGCTCCGCGCTCGATGCCCAAGAACGTCAGGGCATCGTGCAAGCCCTCGGCCGCCAGGGTCCGAGCCTGTTGATGCTCGGTGTCGGCAGCGCCGAGGGCGCGCCGGTCAAGCAGGCCAATGGCGAATTCCTCAAGGACGACCAGGGCGGCATCCTCTTGCCGCGCCTCGACAGCGCCAGCCTCAAGGCCTTTATCAACAGCACCGGCGGGCGCTACCGCAGCGCCCGCATCGACGACCTCGACCTGCGTGGTCTGCGCCTGTTCGACAACCCGCGCAACCTGCGTGACGATGGCCAGACCGTGCAACTCGACAGCTGGGCCGACCAGGGCTACTGGCTGTTGCTGCCACTGTTGCTGCTGGCCGCCTGCGCCGGCCGCCGCGGCTGGCTGTTCTGCCTGCCGTTGCTGCTGGCCCTGCCGCAGCCCGGTTACGCCTTCGAGTTCAACGACCTGTGGCTGCGCCCCGACCAGCAAGGCCAGCGCCTGCTTGAGCAGCAGCGCCCGGCCGAGGCCGCGCGGCACTTCCAGGACCCGCAATGGAAAGGCTTGGCGCTTTTCGAGGCCGGCGACTTCAACGGCGCCGCCCGCCAGTTCGCCCAGGGCAACAGCGCCGCCGACCATTACAATCGCGGCAACGCCCTGGCCCGCAGCGGTGAACTGGAAGCGGCGCTGGATGCTTACGAACAGGCCCTTGAGCGCCAAGCCGAACTGCAACCGGCGCTGGCCAACAAGGCCCTGGTCGAACAATTGCTGCAACAGCGTCAGGCCGAACAGGCACCCGAACAGCCGCCCGAAGATAACCCGCAGAGCAACCCCAACAGCAGCGACGCCGCCAGCAGCTCGCAGAACGCCCAGGACCAGGCTGCGGCGAAACCACCGGAAGTAGCCGATGAAGCGGGCAAACCTGAGGACAACGCCAACGAGCAGGCGCAAAACCAGGCCAGCGGCGCGGACGACGATGACACTACCCGGCCACCCCAGCGCCCGACCGACAGCAGCCTCGATGCCGAACAGCGCCAGGCCCTGGAACAATGGCTGCGACAGATCCCGGACAACCCGGCCGAGCTGTTGCGGCGTAAATTCTGGTATGAACAGCAACAACATCAGGAAACCCATCGATGAGTCGCGTCTGCGTCCTGGTCTTCAGCCTCTTTCTCGCCCTGCAGGTGCAGGCGGCGGCGCTGCTCGCCAGTGTCGACCGCACCCGCCTGAATGCCGGCGAAACCCTTGAGCTGACCCTCGAGACCCAGGACGTCACCCAGTTCGGCAAGCCCGACCTGACGCCGCTGGACGCCAGTTTCGAGGTGCGCGGCACCCGTCAGGTCAACAGCCTCAACAGCCTTGACGAAAACAGCGCCAACACCCGCTGGATCATCACCCTGCTGCCGCGCCAGAGCGGCAGCGTGGAGATTCCGGCGTTGCAGCTGGGGGAGGTGCACAGCCAGCCGATCAGCCTGCAGATCCAGGCCAACGAGGTCAGCAGCGAAAACCACGGCCCGGTGTTCATCGACGCCAGCCTCGATCAGCCGGAAGTCTACGTGCAGGCCCAAGCGGTACTGACCCTGAGCATCTATCACTCGGTACCGCTGTACGATGACAGCAGCCTCAGCCCGCTGCAGCTGGACAACGCCAAGGTCGAGCCGCTGGGTGAGTCGCGCACCTTCGAGAAAGTCATCGACGGTGTGCGCCACGGCGTGATCGAGATGCGCTATGCGATCTACCCACAGCAAAGCGGCGACCTGAAAATCCCCGCCCTGACCTTCAGCGCCACCGCCGCACAGAATGACGCCGAGCAGGAGCTCAACACCCCGCGCGCCGGCAAGCAGGTGCAGGTCAGCTCAACGCCGCTGGTGCTGACGGTCGAGCCGATCCCGGCCGACTACCCGGCCGATACACCCTGGCTGCCGGCCAACAGCCTGACCCTGGAAGAGCACTGGAGCCCGGACCCGGCGCAGCAGCAGACGCAGATCGGCGACTCACTGACCCGCACCGTGATCCTCCAGGCCGAGGGCTTGTCCAGCGCCCAGTTGCCACCGCTGCCCGGTACCGAGGTGACCGGCCTGCGTCGCTACCCGGACCAGCCGCAACTGCGCAACCAGGTCAACGATCGTGGCCTGCTCGGGGTGCGCGAAGAGCGCGAGGCGCTGGTGCCGACCCACGCCGGCAGGCTGGAACTGCCGAGCCAGGAAGTGGTCTGGTGGAACACCCGCGAAGATCATCTGGAGCGCAGCAACCTGCCAGCGCGCAGCCTGCAGATCCAGGACAACCCAGCGCTGAGCGGCGACAAGCCAGCCAGCGTCGATCCGCTGACGGTGCAAACCTACCTGCTCTGGCCCTGGCAGTTGAGTACCCTGGTGCTGGCCCTGACCACCCTGCTCGGTTTTGCCCTGTGGTGGCGGGCACGTTCGCAACCGGCGGTACTGCGTGCCGCGCAAACCGGGCCGAGCCCGCGCACTTTGCTGGATGACCTCAAGCGCGCGTGCCAGGCCAACGACCCTCAAGCGACGCGCCAGGCTCTGGATGCCTGGGCGCGCCAGCAACCGGAAACCCTGGCCGAGATGGCCGCGCGTTTCGTGCCGCTGTCCGATGCCCTCGACGGCCTCAACGGCGCGCTGTACAGCGAAAGCGGGCAGTATTGGCAAGGTGAAGAATTATGGCGGGCCATTGGCACCATCCCGGCCGCCGAGCAGGTCCAGCCTGCGCAAAGCGAGAACGGCAGCTTGCCGCCGCTGTACCCCAAATAACCTCAAGGCGTGACGCCCCGGGCGCCACGCCGGCACACTGCGGAACCCTTCATGCGTCTGTTTCACACCTCCGACTGGCACCTGGGACAAACCCTGCACGGCCAGGAACGCGACTTCGAACACGCCTGTTTTCTCGATTGGCTGCTCGGCCAGCTCAAGCTGCGCCAGCCCGATGCCCTGCTGATTGCCGGCGACATCTTCGACACCGTCAACCCGCCGGTCAAAGCCCAGGAACAGCTCTACGACTTCATCGTCCAGGCCCACGAACAGCAGCCCAAGCTGAACATCGTGATGATCGCCGGCAACCACGATTCCGGCTCGCGTATCGAATTGCCGGCGCCGCTGATGCGCAGTCTGCGCACCCATGCCCTGGGCCGCGTGCAGTGGCTGGATGAAGGTGAGCTGGACAGCGAGCGCCTGCTGATTCCACTGACCAACGCCAAGGGCAAGGTCGCCGCCTGGTGCCTGGCGCTGCCGTTCCTGCGCCCGGCGCAAGTTACCGGGGCGCACCTGGGCGATGACTACCTGCGCGGCATTGCCCAGGTCCACGAAAAACTCACCGCCGCCGCCCTGCAACGGCGCAAGGCCGGCCAGGCGCTGATTGCCGTGAGCCACGCACACATGGCCGGCGGCTCGATCTCGGAAGACTCCGAACGCAGCCTGATCATCGGCAACGCCGAAGCCCTGCCGGCGCGGCTGTTCGCCCCCGAAATCAGTTACGTCGCCCTCGGCCATCTGCACAAGCCGCAGAAGGTCAACCGCGAAGAGCGCATCCGCTACAGCGGCTCGCCCATTCCGCTGTCGTTCTCGGAAATCGGCTATCAGCACCAGATCCTCGAGATCGAGCTGGACGGCGCCAACCTCGTCAGCGTCGAATCACGCCTGGTGCCGCGTGCCGTGCACCTGCAACGCCTGGGCCCGGCACCGCTGGCCGAAGTGCTCGAACAACTGGCCGAGTTGCCGGTGGTCGACCTGCTCGACGACCCGCAGCGCCAACCCTGGCTGGAGATCCGCGTACGCCTGGACGAACCCCTGCCTGACCTGCGCGCCCAACTCGAAGGCGCCTTGCACGGCAAGGCCGTGCGTCTGGTGCGCATCGCCGCCGACTATGCCGGCAATGGCCGCAGTGAAGACGACAGCAGTGCCGACTTGCTGGAGCTGGGCCAACTGACCCCGCACGAGCTGTTCAGCCGCGCCTGGGAGCAGGCCTATGGCAACGCCGTCGATGAACAGACCCTGGCCGACTTTGCCCTGTTGCTGCAGGACGTCCAGCAGGAGGAAGAACAGCCATGAAGATTCTCGCCATTCGCCTGAAGAACCTGGCCTCTCTGGAAGGCCCGGTCGAGATCGACTTCACCGCCGAGCCGCTGGCCAGCACCGGCCTGTTCGCCATTACCGGGCCCACCGGCGCCGGCAAGAGTACCCTGCTCGACGCCCTGTGCCTGGCGCTGTTCGGCGCCGTGCCGCGGCTGAACAACATCGGCCGCGAGACCAAGCTGCCGGAAGTCGACAGCGACATCCTCACCAGCGACCCGCGCACCCTGCTGCGCCGAGGTTCGGGCAGCGGCTTTGCCGAGGTGGATTTTGTCGGCATCGACGGCCGCCGCTACCGCGCACGCTGGGAAACCAACCGCGCCCGCGACAAGGCCAACGGCAAGCTGCAAGGCAGCCGCCAGAGCCTGCACGACCTGGACAGCGAGCAACTGCTGAGCAACCAGAGCAAGGCCGAATACAAGCAACTGATCGAGTCGCGCCTGGGCCTGAATTTCGAACAGTTCACCCGCGCGGTGATGCTCGCCCAAAGCGAGTTCAGCGCCTTCCTCAAGGCCGATGACAAAGAGCGTAGCGAGCTGCTGGAAAAGCTCACCAACACGGCGATCTACAGCCAGTTGGGGCGCCGCGCCTACAGCAAGAGCAAGGAAGCCGAAGAGGCGCACAAGGCCCTGCAGGATCAGGCCAGCGGCGTCCTGCCCATGGCCGCCGAGGCCCGCGCCGAACTCGACCAGCGCTACACCCAAGCGCTCGAACGGTTCAAGGCCGAACAGGCGCAACTGCGCCAGTTGGAACAGCAACGCAGCTGGCTCAGTGAGCTGTTGCAACTGCAGGAGCAACTGCAGGCCAGCAGCGCCCAACTGCACAGCGCCCAGCAACACAACGACAGCCTGCATGGCGAGCGGCTGAAGCTGGCGCGTCTGGACCAGTTGGCGCCGCAGCGTCACCAGTTCGCCCGCCAGCAGGCGCTCACTGCCCTGCTCAGCCCGTTGGCGATGAGCATCGCCGCGCAGCGCCAGCAGCATGAGCAGCTGCACAGCCGCCAGCAGCAATTGCAGGATGAACAGGCCAAGGCCCGTGAAACCCTGGCCCAGGCCCTGGCGCAACAGAGCGAAAGTGCACCAGCGCTACGCCAGGCCTTTGCCGAACAGCACACCCTGGCCCGCCTGCAACAGGAACTGGCCAGCAGCGCGACGCTCAAGCAACAGGCCGAACAGGCCAGTGCCGAAGGCCAGCAACAGCTGCTGAGCCTCAATGAACAGCAGCGCCTGAGCGAACAACGCCTGCAGCAGATCGGCGAGCAGCTTGAGCAAAGCGTGGCGCTGGCCGGGCTGAGCGAAGCCTGGAACGCCTATCGCGACCGCCTGCAGCAACTGATGCAATTGGGCAACCGCCTCAATCAGGGCCGCGCCGAACTGCCCGGCCTGCAGCAACGTGCCAGCCAGGCCCACGCCCAACTTGAAGAGCAGCGCGCCGCCCTGGCCCTGCTCTACCGCGAAGCCGAGGCCGAACCCGAGGCCCTGGCCGAACAAATCGGCCTGCTCGGCGAGCTGCTGCAGAAAAACCGCCAGCAGCAGCGTCAGGTCGAAGAGCTGAGCCGACTGTGGAGCAACCAGCAGGACCTCGAACAGCGCCTGCAAGCCCTGCGCGAACGCCAGCAGGCCGCCCTGCAGCAGCGCGAACAGCTGATCAGCGAAGGCCTCAACGGCAAGAACCAGCTAACCGCCGCCGAGCAAGCGCTGAACGTCACTCGCCAGTTGCTCGAACGCCAGCGCCTGGCCCGCAGCCAGAGCGTCGAAGAGCTGCGCGCACAGTTACAGGACGACCAGCCCTGCCCGGTCTGCGGTAGCCAGGAGCACCCGTACCACCAGCCCGAAGCCCTGCTGCAAAGCCTCGGCCGCCATGACCAGAACGAAGAGGCCAACGCCCAGCAAGTGGTCGACGGCCTGAAGAAGCAGCTTGATGAACTGCGCACCCAACTGGGCGGGGTCAACGGCCAGATCAAGGAATACCTGCACCAGCAGGAGCAACTGGGCAACCAGCAACAGGCGCTGCTGCCCAGCCTCGAAGCGCACCCGCTGTACCCGTCGCTGGCCGATCAGGACGCCAGCCAGCGCAGCAACTGGCTGGACTTGCAGGCGCGCAACCTGAACCACGGCATCAGTCGTGACGAGCAGCGCCAGAACGCCCTGCTGACCCTGCAAAAAGACGCCAGCCGCCTGCAACAGCAAGTGCACGCGGCCCAGGAAGCCAGCCAGCAGGCCAACCAGCACCTGAGCCAGCAGCAAACGGCGCTGGCCAGCGATGAAGAGCGCCTGGAGCAAGAGCTGGCCAGTTTCGCCAGCCTGTTGCCCGGTGACATCCTCAATGACCTGCGCCAGGAACCGGCCGCCGCCTTCATGCGCCTGGACCAGCAACTGGCCCTGCGTCTGGACCTGCTGCAACGGCAAAAGGACGAACACCAGGAGCACGGCGAACGCCAGCAGACCCTGGACAAAGCCCAGCTGCAGCAACAGGCACGGCTGCAAAAGCAGGAAGAACTGCAACAGCAGTTCACTGAGCTGGAACATCAGCATCAACTCAGCCGCGACAGCCTCGCCAGCTTGCTCGGTGAACAGTCCAGCGCCGAGCACTGGCAGCAGAACCTGGAACAGGCCGTGGAGCACGCGCGCCAGGCCGAAGCCCAGGCGCTTCAACAGCTGCAGGAGACCCAGGCACGGTTGATCGAGCTGGCCGCCGAGCTCAAGGCTAAAGGCGAACGCCAGAGCAGCCTGGAACAGGAACACCACGAGGTTCGCGCCCAGATCGAACAATGGCGCCAGGGCCACCCGGAGCTGGACGACAGTGGCCTGGAGCAACTCCTGGCACTGGACGACAACGCCGTGGCACAACTGCGCCAAGGGCTGCAGGGCAGCGAAAAAGCCATCGAACAGGCCCGTACCCTGCTGCACGAGCGCCAGCAACGCCTGGACCAGCACCAGGCCCAGGGCAATGCCGAACTCACCCGCGAAGCGCTGGAGCAGTCCCTCGACAGCCTGCAGTTGCAACTGGCAGCCAGCGAACAGACCTGCGCCGAACTGCGTGCCGCCCAGGCCGAAGACCAGCGCCGGCAGCTGGCGCACCAGGCCCTGGCCGAGCAGATCGCCAGCGCCTACAGCGAGTGGCAGCGCTGGGCCCGGCTCAACGCGCTGATCGGCTCGGCCACCGGCGATACCTTCCGCAAGATCGCCCAGGGCTACAACCTCGACCTGCTGGTGCATCACGCCAACGTCCAGTTGCGTCAGCTGGCTCGGCGCTACCGGCTCAAGCGCGGTGGCAGCCTGCTCGGCCTACTGGTGCTGGATACGGAAATGGGCGACGAACTGCGCTCGGTGCACTCGCTGTCGGGCGGCGAAACTTTCCTGGTCTCGCTGGCCCTGGCCCTGGGCCTGGCGTCGATGGCCTCGAGTACCCTGCGCATCGAATCGCTGTTTATCGACGAAGGCTTCGGCAGCCTCGACCCGGAATCGCTGCAACTGGCCATGGACGCCCTCGACGGCCTGCAGGCCCAGGGCCGCAAGGTCGCGGTGATCTCCCACGTGCAGGAGATGCACGAGCGCATCCCGGTGCAGATCCAGGTGCGCCGCCAGGGCAATGGCCTGAGCACGGTGGAAGTCAGCGGATGATCCTCTACTCGTTCCGCCGCTGCCCCTGGGCCATGCGTGCGCGCCTGGCGCTGCGCTATGCCGAGTGCCCGGTGGAGATTCGCGAAGTCAGCCTCAAGGCAAAGCCGGCCGAACTGCTGGCGCTGTCGCCCAAGGGCACGGTGCCAGTGCTGAGCGCTGGCGACCTGGTGCTGGAAGAGAGCCTCGACATCATGCGCTGGGCCCTGGCCCGGCACGACCCGCAGGACTGGCAACTGGCGGCCGACCCGCAGGCGGCGCAGGCCGCCGATGCGCTGATCGAGCGCAATGATCGCGAGTTCAAAGCGCAGGTCAATCTGTACAAATATGCTGAACGTTACCCGCAGCACTCACGCGAGGAGTACCGGGCACAGGCTGAAACCTGGCTGGCCGAGCTGAATGAGCGACTGGTGCACCAGGCGTACCTGTTCGCTGATCATCCCAGCCTGGCTGACGCGGCGTTGCTGCCGCTGATGCGCCAGTTCGCCGGGGTGGAGCCGGAATGGTTCGCCCAGGCGCCCTACCCGCACGTGCGGGCGTGGCTGCAGGGCTGGCTGGAATCGGCGCTGTTCAAGGCGATCATGGCGCGATGAGGCCAGAAGCTACAGCGCCAGAATCGGCGAAGAATAGAGGAACAGCAACACCGCCAAAATTCGCCATTTCATGCCTGCATCCTCTGACGTCAATAAATTAGCGTCAAATTCAATCACATGGCGATGTGCTATTACCAGAAAAATCTACCGGCTCAGTGTTGCGATTTGTGGTCCAGCGCGGCGTAGAAGTTGGCACTTTGTTGCAGGTATTTCTGGGTGTAGCTCTGAGTCGACGATTTGCGCTCGCTAAGCTCGACATGGGCGTTGGCCGGCAGGACCACCGAAGCAGAAATGGCGGAAGCGGCGATGACCGGAAAAAGGTTGAAGTTCATGGCGCTGACCTCGAAGTCTGTGGTTTGAAGTGGCCGCCTGGGGCCGTGGTTCAAACTTACGCCGCTGACGCGGCGCACAGAAATTCATTGCAGCAGTAGCCAACATCAAGGCAATTGATAGTCAGTTGACGAACTTCAGGTCCGAGGGGGCATCCTGGTCCAGCTTCTGCACGGTTTCACCGAGCAGGCCACTGCGCGGATCCCGGCGGATCACCACGATCTGGTTGCTCTTCTGGTTGGCCACCAGGAGGAACTTGCCGGTGGGGTCGAGGGTGAACTCCCGTGGGTGATCGCCTTCGACACTGCGCCGCTGCACCTGCATCAGCTTGCCGGTCTTGTCATCGACGGCAAACACCAGCAGCTCGTTGGCCGTACCGCGGTTGCTGACATACAGAAAGCGCCCGTCAGCCGACAGGTGCAAGGCCCCCGCCGCCCTGGCCGAGGCATCGGTCTGCTCGGTCAATGGCAGGCGCTGAAGCTCCAGCAGCTTGCCGCCGTCCTGATAATCGAAAGCCACCACCTGCGCGCTCATTTCCAGAGTCAGGTAGGCATGCTTGCCATCGCGGTCAAACAGCAAATGCCGCGGCCCGCTGCCCGGCGGCAGGCTGACCGGCTCGAGCGCGCTCAATGGCTGCGTGGGGCTGGCGCCGTCGTAGCGGTAGACAAACACCCTGTCGGCGCCAAGATCGCTGGCAAACACGTATTCGCCATCGTCGGACGACACCACCGAATGCACGTGCGGCCCGGTCTGGCGCTCCGGGTTGACGCCGCTGGGCTTGTGCCGGTCTTGTTGCACCGACGCCTGCAGGTGGCCGTTACGGTCTACCGGCAACACGCTGAGGCTGCCGCCCGGGGCAGGCAACACGCCGTAGTTGGCGACGAACAGGTAGCGCTGGTCGTGGCTGAGGCTGGAATGGGTCGGCTCGTCGCCCTGGCTTGGCACCTGGCTCAGGGCCTTGAGGCTGCCGTCCTTGCCGATGGCAAAACTGCTGACCTGGCCATTGCCGGCGCCATTCTCGTTGACCGCGAACAGCAGGCGCTTATCGACCGAGAGGGTCAGCCAGGACGGGTTTTCACTCATGAGAATCTGCAGCGGCGTGGGATCGATCTGGCCGCTGTCGCTGTTGAAGCGGTAACGGTAGATACCTTCGCTGCTGCCTGCGGTGTAGCTGCCGACCAGCAGGTCGTGAGCCTGGGCGGTGAGAGTCAGGCACATGCTACTGGCGATCAGCAGATTCTTCAGCAGGCGCTTCATCTTCGTCCTCATCGCTGGCACTAAAGGCACTCATACAGACTAGCCGATGCTCGCCAGTGTCGGCGTTGATCAGCCAGTCGGCACCTTCAGCACGGGCGGCGCCGATCTGCTCCGGGGTGAACGACCATTGTTTAAGAACGCGGCCGTCCATCAATTCGATGCGCAGGCCGGTTTCGTCGAAAGTGAAGTCAAAGGCGTGCAGGCCGTCGATTGTGAGCATGTCGCAGGATTCGAGGGCTTGGGAGAGGGTTGTCATTGCAGGAAGATCACTGGCGGGAAAACCCCATGATACCTGAAAGCATCGCGGGGCAAGCCCGCTCCCACAGCCAAGGTGGGAGCGGCGGTGCGGCGATCCGACTTGCCCCGCGATTGCCCCATCAATGGGCGAAAATCGAACCGCCCTGCTTGCCCGCCATTTTCTCCGGTTTGATCAGGAACCGCGCCAGCGCCGGCAGCAGCCACAGCGCACCGAACATGTTCCACAACAACATGAAGGTCAGCATCAGGCCCATGTCGGCCTGGAACTTGATCGCCGAGAAGATCCAGGTGCACACGCCGATGGCCAGGCACAGGCCGGTGAACAGCACCGCCTTGCCGGTGGATTTGAGGGTCTGGTAGTAGGCTTCCTGCAACGGCAGCCCGGCGCGCAGGAAGCTCTCCAGGCGGCTGTAGATGTAGATGCCGTAGTCCACGCCGATGCCCACGCCCAGTGCCACCACCGGCAGAGTCGCGACCTTGACGCCGATGCCCATGTAGGCCATCAGGGCGTTGCCCAGCACCGAGGTCAGCACCAGCGGCAGGACGATGCACAGGGTCGCGGCGAAGGAGCGGAAAGTGATCATGCACATCACCGCCACGCAGATGTACACCAGGATCAGGATGGTCAGCTCGGCCGACTTGATCACTTCGTTGGTAGCCGCCTCGATCCCGGCGTTACCGGCCGCCAGGAGGAACTCCAGGCCTTCCTTGTTGTGGGTGTCGGCAAATTCCTGCACCGCCTTGACCGCGCGGTCGAGGGTCTCTGCCTTGTGGTCGTTGAGGAAGATCAGCACCGGCGCCAGCGAGCAGTCGGCGTTGTACAGGCCGTCAGCGCGGGAGATCGAGCTGTTGAGCACATCGGGGTTGCGCGACAGGCTTTCCCATTTCAGGTTGCCCTCGTTCATGCCCTTGATCATCTGCTTGGACACGGTCACCAGGGAGATCGCCGACTGCACCCCCGGGGTGTTCTCCATCTTCCACATCAGTTCGTCGATCGGCGCCATGGTCGAGTGCACCGAGCAGCCTTCGGTCGGGGTCTTGACCATCACCACCAGCACGTCGGAACTGGTCGAGTAGTTGTCGATGATGAAGGCGTTGTCCTGGTTGTAGCGCGAGTCCGGACGCAGCTCCGGTGCGCCCTGGTCGAGGTCGCCGATCTTCAGGTTCTGGCTGTACCAGAGGCCGCCGCCGAAGGCCAGCAAGGCCAGGACGATGGACACCGGCGCCACCTTGGCGCTGGCAAAGTTGGACAGCAGGCGCCAGAACGGATGCTCGCGGGTGGCGTCCTTCTTGCTGCGCTCGATGGCCTTCTTGCTGATACCGACATACGAGATGGCGACCGGCAGCAGGATCAGGTTGGTGAAGACGATCACCGCCACACCGATCGAAGCGCCGATGGCCAGTTCGCGGATCACGCCGATGTCGATGATCAACAGGGTAATGAAGCCCACGGCATCGGCCAGAATGGCGATCATCCCCGGCAGGAACAACTGGCGGAAGGTCCGCCGTGCCGCGGTCAGGGCGTTGTCGGCGTCACTGGACTGCAAGGCGATGCCGTTGATCTTCTGCACCCCGTGAGAGATGCCGATGGCAAAGATCAAAAACGGTACCAGCATCGAGTACGGGTCAAGGCCGAAGCCCACCGCATGCATCAGCCCCAGTTGCCAGACCACCGCCACCAAGGTGGTGATCAGCACGGCGATGGTGCTGCGAATGCACCAGGTGAACCAGTACAGCAGCACCCAGGTGATCACCAGGGCGATACCGAAGAACATCGCCACCATCATCAGGCCGTCGATCAGGTCGCCGACTTTTTTGGCGAAGCCGACGATGTGCACCTTCACATTGGGGTTCTGCGCCTGGAACTTGTCGCGGATCTTCTCTTCGAGCTGATGGGAGAACTGCTGGTAGTCGAGCTTGACCAGTTTGCCCTGGTCCTGCGGGTCGGGGTAGGACTCCAGCAGCGGAATGTCGATGATGCTCGACTTGAAGTTGTTGGCCACCAGGCGCCCGACCTGCCCGGACTTGAGCACGTTGTTACGCAACTGGTCGAGGCTGTCGGCCGAACCGTTGTAGGTCTGCGGGATGACCTCGCCGCCGGCGAAGCCCTCTTCGGTGACTTCGGTCCAGCGCACGCTGGGGCTCCACAGCGACTTCAGCCCGGAGCGGTCGACGCCGGGAATGTAGAACACCTCGTCATGCACCTGACGCAAGGTTTCCATGTAGTCCTTGCTGAAGATATCGCCGTCGGTGGCCTCCACCGAGATGCGCACGGTGTTGCCCAGGTTGGCCAGGTCATTGCGGTGCTCAAGCATCTTCTCGATGAAGGGATGCTCGAGCGGGATCATTTTTTCAAAGCTGGTAGAAGGACGAATCTGCGTGGCCTGCCAGAACAGGAACACGCTGACCAGCAGGCAGATGAGGATCACCACCGGGCGGTTGTTGAAGATCAGGCGTTCGAGCAAAGTCGCCTTGTCCTGATGGTGTTGCTGCTGATTCATGTTGAACTGCTCCTGACGGGTCATGGCTGCACTCCTTCGGCGCCCTGGGCCGAAGCCAGGTGCACGCCACCCTGGCCTACCAGCACCAGGCGCCCTTCACTCAGCCCGCTGACGCCGGCCAGGGCGATGCGATCGGCCCGGTTGAACACGCTGAAGCTCTGGCCGTCGTCGCTGCTGCGCAGCACGCTGCCGCCATTGCCCACCAATACCAGGCTGCCATCATCGAGAAGCGTAGCGCTTGCCAGGCCAAATTCGAGGTTGCCGCGCGCGGCTTTCAATTCGATCTGTTGCCAGGTGTCGCCAAAATCGCTGGAACGGTAGAGGTTGCCGCGCAAACCATAGGCCAGCAGGGTTCGTGGCTGGGCGGTGCCGGTGACGCCGAACAGCGAGCCTTCATAGGGGCCTTCGAGCTTTTCCCAGGTCTGGCCGTCGTCGCTGGAGCGGAACATGCTGCCCTGTTCGCCAACGATGAACAGGCCGGCGTCTTTTACGGCGGCGATGCCGTTGAGGTGAAACTGGTCTTCGTTGTGCAGGCGCTCGCCGACATCGTTCCAGCGCTTGCCACCGTCGGTGGTTTCCAGCAATGCGCCATACGCGCCCACGGCGAAGCCGTGCTGAGTGTCCCTGAACCAGACATCGAGCAGCGGCGCTTCGCGCGCCAGGTCTTCGAACTGTTTGCTCCAGGTGACGCCACCATCAGTGCTGGCGAGGATCTGCGCATCGTGGCCGACGGCCCAACCGTGCTTGTCGTCGACGAAATAGACCGCAGTGAGCAGTTGCCGGGTCGGCACCTTGGCTTGGGTCCAGGTCGTGCCCTGGTCATCGGAAAACAGGATATGGCCGCGATCACCCACGGCGACCAGGCGTGCACCGGCCTTGGTGACGTCCAGCAACAGGCTTTTAGCCGCCTTGGACGATTCGGTGGAGTAGACATCGGTTTGCGCGGTTGCGGCTTCGGCCGTGTTGGCCAATAGCCCGATCGCCAATACCAGCAAGCCGCTGGCGGCCAATGCCCATGGGCGACTGCCGGCTTTACGCGCAGCACCGCCGAGACCCGCCATGACAGGCTCAGTCATAGATCTATCCCCCGGTTATTGTTATTTGGGTCAATCTATATGCAGGTACTGCAAAAACCTTGTTCCAGAGCCCCGCAATAGCTGAGAGCCATCCTATCGGGGTTTGCAAAGGGCTGACAACGAACGGGACGTTATCTTTTGTTAAGCGGGGGAATTGCGGGGAAGCAATCGCGGGGCAAGCCTGCTCCTACAGGAGCGGGGCTTGACCCGCGATAGGGCCATCAAGCCAGGCTCTTGCTCACAACTTCATACACATCGCTGGACAACGAACCCGACGCCAGAATCCGCTCCAGCTCGGCCTTCATCAACGCCTGACGGGCGCTGTCGTACTTGCGCCAGCGGGTCAGCGGCGCCAACTGGCGCGAGGCGATCTGTGGGTTGAGTGCGTTGAGCTCGATCACCAGGTCCGCCAGGAAGCGATAACCCGAACCATCGGCGGCGTGGAAGTTGACCAGGTTCTGCCCGGCGAAGGCACCGACCAGGGCGCGGACCTTGTTCGGGTTCTTCATCGTGAACGCCGGGTGCTGCATCAGTGCCTTGACCCGTGCCAGGCCGCCCGGCAGGGTACTGGCCGCCTGCACGCTGAACCATTGGTCCATGACCAGCGGGTTGTCCTTGAAGTGCTCGGCAAAGCTTTCCAGGGCCGTGGCCCGCTCGGCTTCGAACGGCGAGTTGACCAGCACGGCCAGGGCGGTGAGACGCTCGGTCATGTTGTCACAGGCGTCGAACTGCTCCAGGGTCGCGGCCAGTACTTCAGGCTTGGCGCTGAGCATCAGGTACGACAGCACGATGTTCTGCAGGCTGCGACGGGCAAAGTGCTCGGCTTCGGCGACATACTCGGTGCCACGGGACACCGCACGGTTGGCCTGGTAGCGTGCGTTCAAGGCATCGAACAGCTGCTCGGCGATCTGTTTGCGGGCAAATTCGCGGGCGGCATGAATAGCATCGACGTCGGCCACTTCGCTGATTTCGGTGAGGTAGGCCTCACTCGGCAGCGAGAGCATTTCGGCGACCATGGCCTGGTCCAGTTGCTCGTTGGCCAGCACCGTGCCCAACGCAGTCACCAGGCGCTGGTCCAGAACCAGCTTGGCGCCCTGCTGGTGCTGGGCGATCAGCTCCTGCAGCACCTGTACCGACAGTTGCTGGCCGGCTTCCCAGCGGTTGAAACCGTCGCTGTCGTGCTGCATGAGGAACATCAGCTGGTCGCGGTCGTAGGGGAAGCTCAGCTTGACCGGGGCACTGAAGCCACGCAGCAGGGAGGGCAGCGGCTTGGCGGCAATGCCTTCGAAGGTGAAGGTCTGCTCGGCCTCGGTCACCGACAGCACCCGCGAGGTGCCAACCGCAGCCGCTTCGCCTTGCAGGCGCAGGGCAATGTCGTTGCCCTGGGCATCGAGCAGGCCCAGTTCCAGCGGGATCACGAACGGCTTCTTCTCGACCTTGTCCGGGGTTGCCGGGCAGCTCTGGCGCAAAGTCAGGCTGTAGGTCTGCGCGGCGCTGTCGTACGCCTCGCTGACCGCCAGGCGCGGCGTACCGGCCTGGCTGTACCAGCGCTTGAACTGGCTCAGGTCGACGCCGTTGGCATCTTCCATGGCCTTGATGAAGTCGTCGCAGGTCACGGCCTGGCCATCATGGCGCTCGAAGTACAGGTCGCTGCCTTTGCGAAAGCCCTCGGCGCCGAGCAGCGTGCGTACCATGCGCACCACTTCCGAACCTTTCTCGTACACGGTCAGGGTGTAGAAGTTGGAGATCTCGATGAAGCTGTCGGGGCGTACGGCGTGGGCCATTGGCCCGGCGTCTTCGGCGAACTGGTGGGTGCGCAGGTAGGCGACGTCCTCGATGCGCTTGACCGTGCGCGAGTTCATGTCGGCGCTGAATTCCGAATCACGGAACACCGTGAAACCTTCCTTGAGCGACAGTTGGAACCAGTCGCGGCAGGTCACGCGGTTGCCCGACCAGTTATGGAAGTATTCGTGGGCGACCACCGCCTCGACCCGCTGGTGGGCGGCGTCGGTGGCGGTTTCGGCACGGGCCAGCACGCAGCTGGAGTTGAAGATGTTCAGGCCCTTGTTTTCCATGGCACCCATGTTGAAGTCGTTGACCGCGACGATCATGAAGATGTCCAGGTCGTACTCGCGGCCATAGACTTCTTCGTCCCAGCGCATGGACTTCTTCAGGCTGGTCATGGCGTGCTGGCACTTGTCGATGTTTTCCGGCTCGACATAGATGCGCAGGGTCACGTCACGGCCCGACTGGCGGGTGAACTTGTCTTCGACGCACCACAGGTCACCGGCAACCAGGGCAAACAGGTAGGCCGGTTTCATGAACGGGTCTTCCCAAGTCGCCCAGTGCCGGCCGTCTTCCTGCGGGCCCGTACCGACCGGGTTGCCGTTGGACAGCAGCACCGGGTAGCGATGCTGCTCGGCGATCACCGTGGTGGTGAACTTGCTCATCACGTCCGGGCGGTCGAGGTAGTAGGTGATCTTGCGAAAACCCTCGGCCTCGCACTGGGTGCAGAACATGCTGCCGGACTTGTACAGGCCTTCGAGGGCGGTGTTGCGCTCGGGGTGGATCTTCACGCTGGTGTCGAGGGTGAAGGTCGCCGCCGTCGGCTGCACGGTCAGGTGGCTGTCGTCGAGCTGGTAGGCGCCTGCGTTCAGCACCTGGTCGTCCAGGGCGACGCTGAGCAGCTCCAGCTGCTGGCCGTCGAGCACCAGCGGCGGCAGGCCGGCACCACGGGCCGGGTTGCGGCGCATGACCAGCTGCGCGTGGACCAGGCTGTGGTCCTCGAACAGTTCGAAGGTCAGGTGCGTCTCGTCGATCAGGTATTCGGGGGCCTGATAGTCCTTGAGGTAGATCACTTGCGGCTGTTCGGTACGCATGTGGCGGTCCTTTTTTACTGATGCACGGCGAGCTGGTACGCCGTGTATTTGCGAATATTGATCACGCCGGTGTCGAAGATCAGGTACTGGCCCTTGATGCCCAGCAGCGTGCCTTCAGCCACAGGATTCTTGTCCAGGTTGAAACTGACGATCTTGCTCGGGTAGGCCTCGACCGGGTAGCGGATTTCCAGGACCTCGGCGTCATTCAGCGGCTGGATCGCCTGCAGGCCGAAGCGTGCCTGCAAGGCGCTGAAGCCCTCGGCGCAGCTGTCGAACAGTTGCTGGCGCACGGCAAGCAGGTCGACCGCCTCGGCATCGCCCTTGAGCAAGGCGCGCCAGTTGGTGCGGTCGGCCACCTGGCTGCGGAACAGGTCTTCGACCAGGCCCGATTGCTGACGGGTGGCAACCCGCACGATCGGCAAGGCCTGGCTTGCGCCCTGGTCGAGCCAGCGGGTAGGCAGTTGGGTCGCACGGGTGATGCCGACCTTGATACCCGAGGAGTTGGCCAGGTACACCACATGATCGGTCATGCAGAACTGCTCGCCCCACGAAGGTTCGCGGCAGGTGCCCTGATCGTAGTGGCATTTTTCCGGGGCCATGATGCACACGTCGCACTGCGCAAGCTTGGTCATGCACGGGTAGCAATAACCCTGGCTGAAGCTGGTCTTGGTCTTGCGCCCGCAGTGGCTGCAATGGATTGCACCGAGGTATTCCAGGCGCACGGTCTTGCCGATCAAGGGGTTGACCGGTACTTCCTGCTCGCCCAGACGAAAAGCGTACTGCACCACCGGCGCTTCGAGACGCGCCGACATTTTGCTGATGGAGCCGCGGCCGAGTTCGATCAATGGATCGCATCCGACTTGAACAGGATGTTTGGCACTGGCGCCGACTTCGAGCTGCACTCCTGCGGGCCCATGTAGCCGGTACGCTGGTCTTCCGGCAGGTTCTGCAGCTCCCAGGCGATTACTGCCTGCAGCGACAGCTCTTTCTGCTCGGTGGTGAGCTTGCGCCCGTCTGCCCATTTGCCCAGTTCTACGGCCAGCTTCAGGCTTTGGTAGATTTCCGGGGTGATGTTTTCAATCATTTGCGCAAAAGTGGACATAAGGTCTCCCAAAATCAAGCGGTCAGTTTACGCCGGGCCAACGCCCCGCCCAAGAGCCCACTGAGGCAACCGACCAACAGCCCGCCGACATGGGCGGCGTTGGCGATCTGGCCGAAGCCGAGCAGGCTGATCAATCCGGACAGGCACAGCAGCAGCCAGACCAGCATCATCACCAGCACGCCACGCGGCATGCGATACACCGGGTTGGGCGCCAGCCATTGGTACAGCCAGACATGCCCGAGCAAACCGTAGAGCACCCCCGACAGGCCGCCGAACAGGCTCGGGCCGCCAAACAGGTACTGGGCGGCGTTGGACACCAGGCTGAACAGCAGGGTCAGGCCGAGCAGGTTCCACGGGCCCTGGCGCAGTTCGATGCGCCGGCCCAGTTCCCAGTACCAAAGGCCGTTCATGGCCAGGTGGAGGATGCCGAAATGCACCAGCATCGGCGTGAACAGGCGCCACCACTGGCCATCGGCAAGGCTGGCGGCCAAGGGGGTGAAGTACAGGTAGTCGCCCTGCACGCGAAAATCGAGGAACGTCAGCCAGCTCAAGGTGGCGAAATTGTCGCCAAGGCCGGTAAGGCCGGCAACGATCAGGCACAGCAGCAGGATCGCCGCCGTGGCCTTGCTGGCGCGCAATTGCTCGCCAATGCTCGGCCGCGCCGGTGCGGCCAAGGCGGTGTCGGCCGGCAGTTCGAACTCGGCATTGCCCTCGGGAAAACGCTGGTACAACTGACGCACGTCTTCGGCAAGATTCTCGGCCACCCACAGCACTTGGTCGCCGCCCTCCTCGCTGACCCGGTGCGGCACCTGCAGGCGCCGCAACAGGCCGACAAAGCCGCTGAGATCGGTACTCAACGGCATGCGTAATACCACAACAGCAGTCATTGGCTGGCCTCCGGCCGGTCGACATCGACCCAGACGAACTTGCGCGGGTCGATGCGGGTTTCAGCATCCAGGCGGTAAGCGACCAGTTTGCCGTACAGCACCGCACTGTAGTCCAGGCAGGCCAGGTTGGCGCGGATCGGCGCCGGTTTGCCGCTGCGCCAGTAATGCCCGACGAACAGCATCGGTTCGTCCTCGCTGTAGCGCAGCAAGGCGTTCTTCTGGCTGTGGCTGAGCGGCGCGTTGGCCACCTGCTCGGGCAGTGCATCGGGCTGGAAGACGATATCGCCGTAGGTCTGCGGGTCTTCTTCCCAGAACTTGGTGCGGAAAAACGCGCGGGTCAGGCCGTCGCCACCGGTCAGGGTCAGGCCGTCCGGCAGGCGCATGTCGGTACCGCGCAACAGGCGGTTGCAGACCGTGGCGGCAAAGCTTTCCGGCACGGCCGAGGCCTGGATGAAATGCTCGTCGATGCGCCCGTCCGGGTACTGCTGGCGCAGCGGGTCGATCAGGCGCGCGTCCCAGCAGGCGTGCACCAGGCGGAAACGCCCGGCGTCGATGAACAGCGGTAGCTCGTAGAACCACTCGAGAAAATCATGCCAGTCGCCCGGATGCTGTTCGAACTGGGTCAGGGTCTCGTAGATCAGCCGCCCGTGGCGCGGAGTGTGCTCGCGCACGTAGTGCTTGCCGCTCTCGGGCAGGGCCGGGGTGTTCCAGCCCAGGGCGTTGTACTCGTGGTTGCCCATGATGCAGTAGGCCTGGCCAGCATCGACCATGTCATGGACGATGTGCAGCGCTTCGCGAATCCGCGGGCCACGGTCGATGATGTCGCCCAGAAACAGCGCCTGGCGCGACGGATGACGCCAGACGCCGCCCTGGCGCTGGTAGCCAAGGGCGTCGAGCAGCCGTTCGAGGGTGTGTGCACAACCGTGCACGTCACCGATCAGGTCGAAACTGCGAGCGGGATCGAGCATCACTCGCCTCCACCACCCAGGCGGCTGCCCCAGCCGAGCTTGGTCCGGCAGACCTCATAGTAATTGTGATCCAGCGGGTGGATCAGACGCAGCTTCTGCGGCTTCTTGTTCACCGTGATGGTATCGCCGGGGGCGCAGGTGAAATGGTTCTGGCCGTCACAGGAAATCTGCGGGTAGATCTGCAGGTCCTTGGACACGACGATTTTCAGCTCGCTGTTGCCGTCGACCACGATCGGCCGCCCGGACAGGGTGTGCGGGTACATCGGCACGATGACGATGGCGTCGAGCTTGGGGTGCATGATCGGCCCGCCCGCCGACAGCGCGTAGGCGGTCGAGCCGGTCGGGGTGGCGACGATCAGGCCGTCGGCTTTCTGGCTGCAGACGAACTGGCCATCGATGTAGATCTCGAACTCGATCATCCGCGTCGACTTGCCCGGGTGCAGCACCACATCGTTGAGGGCGTCGCCCTGGCCGATGGCTTCGGCGTGACGACGGACTTCGGCCTGCAGCAGGAAGCGGTTTTCCACCAGGTAGTGGCCGTCGAGCACCTCGGCGACCTTCACCTCCAGCTCATCGGGGCGAATGTCGGTCAGAAAGCCCAGGCTGCCGCGGTTGATGCCCAGCACCGGAATGTTATGCCGGGCCAGGGCGCGGGCGGCGCCGAGCAGGCTGCCGTCGCCACCGACGACGATCACCAGATCGCAGACTTCACCCAGCAGCTTGCGGGTCGAGGTCTGCAGGCCATGGCCGGGCAGGACTTCGGCGATGGTGTCCTCGAGGATGACGTGCAGATGCCGCTCCAGCAGGAATTTTTTCAGTCGGCGAATGGTATCGAGCACCTGGGAGCTGCCCAGCCGTCCGATGATACCGATATTGCGAAATTGCTCCATGGGGCTCCAGGGCTCTGCGGCGGGTAAAAAGGCGATGCTCGCCAAAGAGTTCGATTATGGGCGAAAGCGCCGGGCAGCGGCAAACCCCGGAGAAATTCAGCAAGCGCACAGGCTGAGCGGCTATGCTCGCTGAATGAACCCGTTCCCCAGCCTGACCGACCTGCCCTGCCAGTTGCACCAGCCCCAGGTGCGCGACCTGGCTTGGGTCATTCTTGCGCCGCCGATGCTGCGCGATACGCCGTGGCCGCAGCGTCATCCGCTGGCGGCCAGCCGCTGGGTGGCCGAGCCTGAACAACTGCGCCAGTGGCTGCTCGAGCAAGACCGCGACAGCCACGCCCTGCTGCACTGGCTGGCCCAGGCCAGCACCCGGCGCCTGGGGCTGTACTACGAACGTCTATGGCAGTTCGCTCTCCAGCATGCTCCCGGCGTGACCCTGCTGGCCGCCAACCTGCCGATCCGCAATGGCGGGCACACCCTGGGCGAGCTGGACCTGTTGCTGCGCGACAGCGACGGCGTGCACCACCTGGAACTGGCGATCAAGCTGTACCTGGGGCCGCAAAACGGCCCGGGGGACAACCCGGCGCAGTGGCTGGGGCCGGGGTGCCATGACCGTCTGGACCGCAAGCTTGCGCACCTGGCCGAGCATCAACTGCCGATTTCGGCCCGCGCGGAAAGCCGCGACGCGCTGGCGGCGCTGGAGATCGAGCAGTTCAGTGCACAGTTGTGGCTGGGCGGTTACCTGCTTTATCCCTGGCCGGGGCAGGCGCAACCGCCGCAAGGAGCGAATCCGCAGCATCTGCGTGGGCGCTGGTTGCACCAGCGCGACTGGGCGGCGTTCCGGGCCCAAAGCGCGCCCGGTCGCTGGCAGCCGTTGCCGCGCCATGCCTGGCTGGCGCCGGCCTGTTACCCGGCGCAGGACTGCTGGTCGGTGCAGCGCTTCGAGACCTGGTTGCAGGCGCTGGACCCGCTGGCGCCAGCGCAGTTGCTGGTGCGGCTGGTCGCGGGTGAGCGTGGCGAGTGGGAGGAAGCCGAGCGGTTGTTTCTGGTCTCGGACTTATGGCCGAACCTGCCAGGGTGACGGGTTTTGCGCCTGCTGCGCAGGCGATCGCCGGCAAGGCCAGCTCCCACAGGTTGTGGGAGCCGGCCTTGCCGGCGATGAAGCCAGCCCTAAACCACAGTCAACCGCAGCGCCAGCGCCACCAAGGTCAGCAACAACACCGGCACCGTCAGCACAATCCCGACCTTGAAGTAATACCCCCAGCCAATCTTCACCCCCTTGCGCTCCAGCACATGCAACCACAAAAGCGTCGCCAGGCTGCCAATCGGGGTGATTTTCGGCCCCAGGTCGCTGCCGATCACGTTGGCGTAGATCATCGCCTCCTTGACCACACCCGTGGCGGTACTGGCATCGATCGACAAGGCGCCGATCAGCACCGTTGGCAGGTTGTTCATGATCGACGACAGCACGGCAGTCAGCAGCCCGGTGCCCAGCGCCGCGCCCCACACCCCGCCCGCGGCAAAACCGTCGAGCCAGCCGGCCAGGTAGTCGGTCAGCCCGGCATTGCGCAGGCCGTAGACCACCAGGTACATCCCCAAGGAGAACACCACGATATGCCAGGGCGCCTCCTTGAGCACCTTGCGCGTGGAGATTTTGTGCCCGCGTGCCGCCACCAGCAGCAACACCAGTGCACACACCGCCGAAATCGCGCTGATCGGAATGCCCAGCGGCTCCAGGGCAAAGCAACCCAGGAGCAGGATCAACAACACCAGCCAGCCGGCGACAAAAGTCGCCGGGTCCTGCACCACGCTGCGCGGCGCATCCAGTTGCAGCGGATCATAGTCAGCCGGGATGTCCCGACGGAAGTACCACAACAGCACCGCCAGGGTCGCCGCCACGGCGACCAGGTTGACCGGCACCATCACCGCCGCATAGCGGTTGAAGCCGATGCCGAAGAAGTCGGCAGAGACGATGTTGACCAGGTTCGACACCACCAGCGGCAAGCTGGCCGTGTCGGCAATGAAGCCCGCGGCCATGACGAAGGCCAGGGTCGCCGCCGGGCTGAAGCGCAGGGCCAGAAGCATGGCCACCACGATCGGGGTGAGGATCAGCGCCGCGCCGTCGTTGGCAAACAACGCCGACACCAGCGCCCCCAACAGCACGATGTAGCAGAACAGCCGCCGGCCACTGCCGCGTCCCCAACGCGCCACATGCAACGCCGCCCAGGCGAAGAAGCCGGCGGCATCGAGCAACAGGCTGATGATGATCAGGGCGATGAAAGTACCGGTAGCGTTCCAGATGATCTGCCAGACCACCGGGATATCGCTCCACTGCACCACCCCGCAAAGCAAGGCCAGCAGCGCCCCGCCCGTGGCACTCCAGCCGACGCCAAGGCCTCGGGGCTGCCAGATCACCAGGGTAATGGTCAGCAGGAAAATCAGTGATGCCATCAGCATGAAGTACAAGCCTTGCAGATTAGAGTGGGTACAAGCGCCGGATTCTAGCGACAGATCAAGGTTGCCGTGATGAATTTCTGCTGCAATGCCCGGGTAACCGGCTGGCAAGCGGTTACAGTTAGCTGACTGCGCCAGAAGAGCGCGGATTTCGACCTGATGATGAGGAACACCCATGACTTTGAGCCAAAACCAGGCCCGCTACGGCGGTCTGTCGATAGCCCTGCACTGGCTGATGCTGGTGCTGCTGGCGGCGGTTTACGCCTTTATCGAACTGCGCGGGATGTTTCCCAAGGACAGCGCCGAACGCGCCTTGATGAAAGACCTGCACTTCATGCTGGGCCTGAGCGTGTTCGTGCTGGTCTGGCTGCGCCTGGCCCTGCGCCTGGGTCGCCCGACCCCGCCGATCATTCCGGCGCCACCGGCCTGGCAGACAGGCCTGGCGCACCTGATGCACCTGGCCCTGTACCTGCTGATGATCGGCCTGCCGCTGGCCGGCTGGCTGCTGCTCAGCGCCGCCAACAAGCCGATCCCGTTCTACGGTTTCGAGCTGCCGGCGCTGGTCGCCCCGGACCCGGACCTGGCCAAGTTCATCAAGGGCTGGCACGAGCGCATCGGCACCTGGGGCTACTGGCTGATCGGCCTGCATGCCGTGGCCGGCCTGTTCCATCACTACGTGCAGCGCGACAACACCTTGTTGCGCATGCTGCCGCGCAACAACTAGGCAAAACCGCGGCGGCCCTGCAGGCCGCCGCTGTGCAGGAAGATCAGCCGGGTGCCGGCGGCAAAGGCCCCGGCTTCGACTTCCCGGCGCAGCGCCAGCAAGGCCTTGGCGGTGTACAGCGGTTCCAGCGGCATGCCAGTTTCAGATTCGCAGTCGGCCATAAAGGCCAACAGCCCGTCATCGACCTTGGCAAAGCCGCCACGGCAGGCCTCATGCAAGCGGTAACCGCCCTTGCCGACCAGCGCTTGCACAGCCTCGGGCACGCCATGATCCAGCGGCACGGCCAATGCGCCATGGACCTCGTGCCTGCCTGCTTCCGCCAACACCATCCCGGCCAGGGTGGTACCGGTACCGGCCGCCAGCCACCAGCCGTGATAATCCGCCCAGCCCAGCGCCGCCAATTGCGCTTGCGCCTGCTCGACGATCAAGGCGCAGCCCTTGGCGCCCAAGGGCCCGCCCCCACCTTCGGCGACACATTGCCAGCCTGGATACAGCGCCTGCCAGGGCTGCCAGAAATCCGGCTGATGACGCTCGCGATAACCGCCATACCCCAACCAATGCAGCTGCATGCCGAAGGCCTGCAGGTCGCGCACGGTCGCTGTGTCCTGGGCATGGCCACGCAACAGGCCAGCGGTGGCAAAACCAAAGCGCTTGCCGGCCGCCGCCAGGGCATGCAGGTGATTGGAATGGGCGCCGCCGAGGCTGATCACCCCGGGCGCACCTTGGGCCTGGGCGAGGCGCAGGTGTTCGAGCAGCTTGAACCACTTGTTGCCGCTGATCAGCGGGTCGATCAGGTCCAGGCGCAACACCGCCAGCTCCACGCCATGGGCGCGCAGCCAGCTCAGGGGCAAGGGTTGCAGGGGTGCGAGGGGAAGGTCGTCGAATCTGCCGATCATGGGCGGGGCACAACAGGGCTGCCAGGGCCGCGCAGTGTAACAGCGCGACGGGCCCGGCAGCCCGCCGCGCTGCGCCAGTCAGAGCTCGGCGGCCAGGCGCGAACCCTGGTTGATGGCGCGCTTGGCATCCAGCTCGGCGGCGACATCGGCGCCACCGATCAGGTGCACCGACTGGCCGGCGGCGAGCAGGCCGTCCTGCAGTTCGCGCAGTGGATCCTGGCCGGCGCAGATGACGATGTTATCCACAGGCAGCACCTGCGGCTCGCCCTCGGCGATGCGGATGTGCAGGCCGGCGTCGTCGATGCTCAGGTACTCGACGCTGTTGAGCATCTGCACCTGCTTGTTCTTCAGGCCCGTGCGGTGAATCCAGCCGGTGGTCTTGCCCAGGCCGTCGCCGACCTTGGTCTTTTTGCGCTGCAGGAGGAACACCTGACGCGCCGGCGCGTGCGGCTCGGCCTCGATCCCGGCTACGCCGCCGCGGGCCTCGAGGTGGGTATCGATGCCCCACTCCTTCCAGAACGCTTCACGGTCCTGGCTGGTGGCCACGCCCTGGTGCACCAGGTACTCGGAGACGTCAAAACCGATACCGCCGGCGCCGATCACCGCCACCTTCTGCCCTACCGGCTGGCGCTGCAGCAGCACATCCAGGTAGTTCAGCACCTTGGCGTGCTCGATGCCGGGGATGGCCGGCAAACGCGGGGCGATACCGGTGGCGAGGATGATCTCGTCAAAGCCGCCCGCCGCCAGCTGCGCGGCATCGACGCGGGTGTTCAGGCACAGCTCGACGCCAGTGGTCTGCAGCTTGCGTTTGAAGTAGCGCAGGGTTTCATAGAACTCCTCTTTGCCCGGCACGCGCTTGGCCACGTTGAACTGACCGCCGATCTCGCTGGCCGAATCGAACAGGGTCACTTCATGGCCGCGCTCCGCCGCAACGGTGGCAGCCGCCAGGCCCGCGGGGCCGGCACCCACCACGGCGATGCGCTTGACCTGGGTGACCGGCAGGTAATTGAGCTCGGTTTCATGGCAGGCGCGCGGGTTGACCAGGCAGCTGGTCAGCTTGCCGCCGAAGGTGTGATCCAGGCAGGCCTGGTTGCAGCCGATACAGGTGTTGATCTCGTCGCCACGCCCGGCGGCGGCCTTGTTGACGAACTCCGGGTCAGCGAGGAACGGCCGCGCCATCGAGACCATGTCGGCATCGCCCTCGGCAAGGATCTGCTCGGCGACTTCCGGGGTGTTGATGCGATTGGTGGTGATCAGCGGGATCTGCACCGCACCGCGCAGCTTGGCGGTGACCTTGCTGAACGCCGCGCGCGGCACCTTGGTGGCGATGGTCGGGATCCGCGCTTCGTGCCAACCGATACCGGTGTTGATAAGGGTCGCGCCGGCCTGCTCCACGGCCTTGGCCAGCTGCACGATCTCTTCCCAGCTGCTGCCGCCCTCGACCAGGTCGAGCATCGACAGGCGGAAGATGATGATGAAGTTCGGCCCTACCGCTTCCCGCACACGACGGACGATTTCCACCGCCAGGCGCATACGGTTCTCATAGCTGCCACCCCAGCGGTCGGTGCGCTGGTTGGTGTGGGCGGCGAGGAACTGGTTGATGAAGTAGCCTTCCGACCCCATGATCTCGATGCCGTCGTACTCGGCGCTTTGCGCCAGCAGCGAGCAGGTGACGAAGTCCTGGATCTGCTTCTCGATGCCCTCTTCATCCAGCTCGCGCGGCTTGAACGGGTTGATCGGCGCCTGGATGGCGCTCGGCGCTACCGATTTCGGGCTGTAGGCATAGCGACCGGCGTGGAGGATCTGCATGCAGATCTTGCCACCGGCCTCATGCACCGCCTGGGTGACGATGCGGTGTTTATCGGCTTCTTCCGGCGTGCTCAGCTTGGCAGCGCCGGAATACACCCCGCCCTCCACGTTCGGGCCGATGCCGCCGGTCACCATCAGGCCGACGCCGCCACGGGCGCGCTCGGCAAAATAGGCCGCCATGCGCTCGAAACCGCCGGGCTTTTCTTCAAGGCCGGTGTGCATCGAGCCCATCAGGGTGCGGTTGCGCAAGGTGGTGAAACCCAGGTCCAGCGGGGCGAGCAAATGCGGGTATTGAGCGGCGGCCATAGTCAACTCCACAACAGGCGTAATCACGGAATGCGGGCGCCTCGCCAAGGCTGGCGGGGCCCGTCAGTTATCTGAGGCCGACATTAAAGAGCCAGCGGGCGCGGCTCAATGACCGAAAGTGACAAGTTATTGATCCTACTGCACCCGGGTCCCCTTGGGACCGATACTCAAAGTGTGTAATCACCTGTCGTTTTTCCGGAGAATCTTATGATTGCACCATTGCTCCTTTTGCACCTTTGTATTGACCGAAAACATGGTGGACCGGTGTGCGGGGACATAGTGGACACTTTCGGCACGATTTCTAGCCGGGATTTCACCCATGACCTGAAAGGCCAGGAGCCGCCCCCGAGGTGATCGCACAACTGCAGGACTACGCCGAGGGGCGGCGGGAGATCGAGGTGGTGCTGGAGAAATTTCAGGGGCAAGATTGTCGATGGACAACTGCTGCCTCACAAGGCATAACCCAGGAACCACGGAAATAACATGAGCAGCAAACAACTCAACGAAACCAGCAAGTTTCTCAGCTATGTTCTCAGGCATGAGCCACAAGCTATCGGCTTGCAGCTAGACAGCGAAGGCTGGGCAGATATCGATTCTATGATTGCCGGCGCGGCTAAAGACGGGCGAATCCTAGATACCGCACTTATTCAAGCGGTCGTCAGCAGCAGCGATAAAAAGCGCTTCAGCATCTCGGATGATGGACAACGCATTCGCGCCGTACAGGGCCACTCGACATCCAGCGTCAGCCTTCAGCACATAGAGAAAGAACCACCGGAATTTCTCTACCATGGCACAGCAACACGCTTCCTGGCGTCGATCCGCCAACAAGGGCTGATTGCTGGCTCACGCCACCACGTGCACCTATCGCAGGACAGATCAACAGCGATTGCTGTCGGACAGCGCTATGGAAAACCTGTGGTACTAAAAATTGAAGCCCTGCGTATGTACCAACAGGGCTTCAAGTTATTTCAGGCGGAGAATGAAGTTTGGCTAACTAGCCATGTGCCAGAAAAATTCTTGTGCGAAATATGAACTACCCGTTAACGGCCCAACAGAAATTATTTCCAAACAAGATACAATAAATAACGCCATTCTGAAAATCAGACTTTAGCAACGTCACTCAGCCAGACATCAAAGCTCGGCAACTCATAAGATCGCCCCTTGTTGCCTAGATCAATAACAACAACTCGAGGATCGCCACCTAGGCAGTGTACGAAAAGTAATGTCGCAAACACCGCATAGCACAAGCTAACGAGACCATTGCTGCGTAGCTTTTCGCGAGCTTGTCGAAGCGTGTGACGATGCGGCGGTTCTCTTTCAGCCAGCCGAACATGCGTTCGATGATGTTGCGTTGCCGGTATTTCGGCCGATCAAACAAGCGCGGCAAGCCGGGCTTGGGTTTGCGCTTCATAGATCGCAGAGGGATTACCGGCTGCATCCGGTATCGGTCACAGTAGCGTCGCAGGGCTTCGGCATCGTAGCCCTTATCAGCCAAAAGCCAACGGCAGCGTTTGCGAGGGCGACCGCGCAAACTGGGGACATAGGCTTCATCGAACAGTGGCTGGGCGTACGAGATGTCACTGGCCTGTCCGCCCGAAAGCAGAAAGCGCAGCGGTACGCCATTGGCGTCGCAAAGCATATGAATCTTGGTCGTCAGGCCTCCGCGACTGCGGCCTAGGGCGTGGTCTGAGGGTTCATCAGGCCCCCTTTTTTCCCGGCGCCAGATGAGGCTAGGGTTGCACGTACAGCAGTGGAGTCGATCATCCAGGTTTCCAGGTCGATCAATCCTTGCTCGTTTAGCTTGATGTGCAGCCGCTTGAGCATCAGGTCGAACGTTCCCTGGTTACGCCAATCCCGAAACCGCTGGTAGACCGTTGACCAGGGCCCGAAGCGCTCGGGCATGTCGCGCCACGCGGCGCCTGAGCAAAGCACCCAGAGCACGCCATTGAGCATCAAACGGTCATCGGCTCTCGGCCGACCGCTGCGCCGGGGCTGTTCAAAGAGATCAGCAACCAGCTCCCAGGCTGCATCGGGAATTTCGTACCGCTTAACCATCGTGGCCTCCTGCCTTCGATGGGCGCGAACTCTACCGAATATCAGTGTCCAGGTGCGGTGACGGCGGTTTCAAAGGATTTCGTACAGAACCTAAGTCGTCACCATCAAAAAAAGCGGCGTCATCATTTAACTGAGCAAATGGAATTAAATTTCGACCCTCTAAACCTACCCCCATAACTGTGCCGCAAACGCCACGACAACTCACCACCTTCCGTGCTTGCATCATCAAACCACCAGACAAAGTCATTAGGTAAATCTACCGACTTGGCCAGCTCCAGATATTTTTCTGGATACTTAAAGCCAGCGGGTAACTGCGCAGTTGAATAGGTACGAAAAGCCTTCTGCATTATCATCACCTCGGAATCTCAGGATCGGAAATAGATCTGCGGGGGAGCTTCTCCGCCCAATGTCTATCCACACTAGGCACTCCATAGAGATTTAACCCCCCAGCTTTTGAAGGGCGAACCTCAATAATTTCCCCTTTACCACCTGAAGCATAAAGTAACTTTCTTGCAATGCCTGAACAGTCTGATCCTGAGCAGCTCACCATATTTTTAATTTGCGAGCTCCGCATCACATCATCAACAGACTTGCTTGGCGAAAACTCCGGACTGACAGGGCGGAATGGACGATCCATTCCTGGCGGGATAAACTCGTCGACCTTTCCAGCAGAACCTGCGCCTTTTGCACCTATTCAGTTATTTGATAAAAAGTAACAGTAGGCCCGTAATCCTGATCCGAATTCGAAACTTCAACAGAAAATTTCCTCTCTGGAAATTTGTCTTTCAAGACCAACCGCCATGACAAAGAAACAATTTCAGCTAGCTGTTCAAAAACAACGTCATCGACCTCATCATTGCAGCCTGAAAAAACATCGTACAAGTGAGTATGGTTCATTATTTCTTCAACTGCACGAACATCACCATCAAATTTTTTTAGCCATACAAAAAAAACATCATGATCGTATTTAGCATTTAAAATAACAGCGCCCTGACTAACAAAAAAATCAGGAAACAACAGCCTGCAAAACAGCAGACAATCTTCAGGACTGCACACGGCGCTGACATAAGAAAATATATCAATATTATCTTTTTCAGCCCAGCTTGATGCCCACAACTCGTATCTGCTCAAACCACTAAATGGTCTAATTGTATTAATCTTCATTATGGAATCTCATCCGGGGTGGTAGGCCGCGGAGCCAGTTTCGTAGAAGGCGACTGAACCCTGACCGTCCCGTCCGGCAACGTATTTCGACCATATTCTATTACATGTGGTGTCGACACATTAGCATGAGCTTTGCCGGTAACGTCAACTCGCTTAACAATCATCCCGGCTGAATCATAGACGGCATAGCTGGTGATATTTCCTTGATTATCGGCCCGATACACAGTTCCATTCGCTGGTCCACCATCATGCTTAAAGCGGCCGCTAACCTGAGTAGCGTTTTCAAGCGGACCTCCAACAAGATCATTTGCGTTACGAGGAACAGAATTGATGCTAGTTGAGCCTTTTGCACCAACAGAAACTCAAAACTTAAGTATTACCCACATAAACGGCCCCGCCCGATAATTCCATGACCCAAGGTTCGGTTGATGACGAACAAAACACATTCAACACACGACCGTCAGATAGTTTAAAGCATGGGTCAATTGGCTGATCATCAATGAGCCAACTCACCTCAAGAACGGATAAATTTAAAAATCCAGAAACAAGATCGCGAGCGTCATTATCCCAACAAGCAAACAGCAAATCCCCATCCTTTGATACACGCCATGCACTCTCAGTCTGAAAGCTCCAATCCACCGAGAAAAGCATAAGCTTATCGCCATCCCACAATACTCTTTCAATTTTTATTGGCAACAAAAGAGCCACAGCTTGCAAAAATGTATTCATTGTTTAGTCCACTTGCTCAATATGCGTACGTTCTCTTATCCACTGCTTTCGCTCCGCCTTCGATAAACCCTGCGGGGGTTGCGGCGGCTTTCCTGTAGTAGGGTCCACAGGTCCGCCATTGGAGTTCTCAAATGATGCGCGCTGGGGACTTCGACCATCTGCCTGCATCACCCGAACTCGCGAACCATCAGGCAAGATGTACTGAGTTCCAACCACATTTCCGCTGGTTGGAGAAATCACTGGTTTTGTTGGATACCCTGCCGCTTCAAAGTCAGCAATCATCTTAGACTGACTTTTAGAAAGATTCACTCCAGAGACATGACTTACTGATCCCACATTTGCTTTTGCACCATTAAATCAGTCCAAGCTCTCGCAACTGCATCTCACTAGCAAAATCTAACCCCCCACTCTCAACCCTGGATCCATCTGAGTAATGGGAGTACCCACAAACATTGCACTGATACGCCAACAACCCATTATGTTTACCTATAAAAACGCGCATCCCTTCAGATTCACACTTGGGACATTGCTTATCAACTTCAACAGTCGCCAGCTCCTCAAGCGTATCGCGTAAAAATCTCGCAATCGCCTCTACATCTCTAGGCTGACGCTTCAAAATAACACTCTTGAAATTAATTAAATCACTCACTTTAAAGGACGAATACTCAACTGGAATCTCCCTCTCATTTAACTTTGCAAAGCTATCGAACCCATAGACCGAAAACGGCTCACCGGCAAGATACTTATAGTTACTCCTTATCCAAAACAATATTATCTCAAGAACTTGCCTCAAAGGTGCTTCATTAGTCAGAGTCGCCACTGCCAACTGAAAATCACGCCATATTTTAACAGGAAAAGTACGCATCAGTTGCTCACCTTAATCGGGAAGGTTGTAATTAAATTCCCTGCTTTATCGGTGAACACTTTTATCACAGAAGTAGGAACACCACCATCCTTCAATGTAGTAGTGCCAATAGCCCGACCTACATCGACCGTTCTTAAAAATTGGCCATCTGGCAGCGCAACAACCGGAGACTTCACAACAGCACTGCTTTGCAGGATCCCTTTCAGCTCGTCCGGAGCAATAGTAAACACCGAGCGCGAATTGGAGATTTCTCTATTAAAATGCCCATCTAGAACGTGGTCGAAACCCGCAGATACCGGATTGCCGTTATCACGAAGAGGAGTCGTTCCCGTACGACCATTGGCAATGTTTATACGAGACTGCACTCGGCCTGGGATCTGAGTAGCACCTTCGCCTGTCGCTTTTGCACCTTGCCCCGGACCAGATTCAACCTTGCTGACCGCCGGCTTCTTGCCACCTTCAACAACGCCATGCCCTTTGCGTCCAGGTACACCACCCGCAAGTATAGCTGCGATCAGCTCTCCGCCACCGACCAGATATCGATCACTCTCAACATTCAGGTCAAGAGTGTCCTTGCCTTCCATCCGTTCAGCAATCGCTTTCCCCAGCCTTTCCTGTATTTCGCCCAGCCTTGCCTGCAACTCCTCGGCAAACGACGTCTGCTCCAGAGCACCGAATACCATCGCTTGCGCGACACCTTTGGGCCCTTGAGCAAGCGCCAGTACGACTCTAACCGCTTGGGCTTTTTCGTCGTTATCTTTGATGTACTTGCTGATTGCCGATGTATAGCGCAGGGTTTTCTGCAGATGGTTCAGTTCATGCTCACGCCGTGCCTTCGACTCCTCCGCCTTGATTACAAGTGCATCCAAAAGCAGAGCTTTCGGATTTTCATAGCCGGAAAGCTCGGATCCCTTAGGCAGGGAATTCTGCACCTCCCGCAACTCGGTTTCCGACAATTTCCAGAAGTCGCTAAGTTGTTTCAGCACACGTTCCTGGAACTTGGCATCTCCCATCATCTCCATGGCAGCTGAACGACTCAGACCCGAGATAATCAGAGCCTCCAGGGTATTCTCAGCCAAATCCCTGCCGCCGATTTGCGCCGCGCCAGCCGCCATCTCCCGGCCCAGCACACGTTCCATGCGATTGATAACCGCGTTGACCCCTTTGCTTGCCTCCTCATAGTTGGCCAGGGCGGTCTCGTCGTAGTCGAGCAGCGAGTTGGACCATTGCTTGAGGGTCTCATCGGTCTTGAGTACCGCGTCGACAGACGACCCAGTGACATACAGATCCGTACGCGACTCTTCATCGCGGGTGATCTCGTAGGCCTTGTCGACATCGCGGTTCAGCCCCGCAGTGGAGTCGTCACCGGACTCGGCATCCTTGCGCACCACGATCTGGCCATCACCGACGGTGGCGCGGACGATCTGCTCGCGGTCCTTGTCGTACTCCCAGCCGTTGACGCTCCAACTGGTCTTGGCGTCTTCACCCCTGCCGCCCTTGCCCACCTGCGTGCTGTCCTGGGTGGTGTTGCCCTTGCCGGCGCTGTAGCTGCCGCCAGCGTTCAGGTAGTAGCCGTGCTCCTTGTCCTTGCCAGCGATATCGCTGAAACCCAGGGTGTCGGTATCGAGCTTGAGGTTGCCGTTGTCAGCGGCGATCAAGGCTCCATCAAGCTGGGTGTGATTCTCGGTACGGATATCGACCTTGTTCTTGCCGGTGATGCGCGTCTGATCCTCGACCCAGTCGGTCTTGCCGGTGGTCTGGCCATAACCGACCGAACCACTGACACCGGCCCCCGGGCCGAAGGTTGCGGTGACGCTGATGTCGAACTCCTTGCCCTTGACCTCACCGCTATTGGCCACCGACGACACGTTCAGGTCGCCGCCGACTCGGCCGGTCACCTCATCGCCACGCAAGTTGGCACCGGCGATGGTGGTGTCTTTGCCGCTGGTGAAGTTCAGACGGTCGCCGGCATACAGGTAGGCGTCCTGCTGACGCAGGGCGTCACGGTCCAGATTGCCCTTGCCCATGCTGACGCTGACGTAGATGCCCACGCCTTCAGAACCGACGGTGAGACCGACTTCGCCTCCACCGTTATGGCGATTGCTGTCGCTGCTGCTGTCGTTCTGCGCCGAACGAATGTTCAGGTCGTTAGCGGCAGCAAGGTCGATGTCGCGACCGGCCTGGACCTGGGTAGCGGTCATGTTCAGGTCATTACCGGCATCGAGCTTGACGTCGCGCCCTGCCTGCAGTTGGGTCGGCGTCGACGTGCCCTGGGTGCCATCCTCGAGGGCTTCACCATAGCTGCCACCGACGCCGGCCTTGAAGCCGCCGCTGGTACCGCCGTGCAGCCCCGCCCAGATCACGCGCTGGCTGCTTTCCTGGCTGACGCTGCCCTTGGCCACATCCAGGTTGATATCGCGGCCCTGGACGACAATGTCGCGACCGGCCTGCAGTTGCCCGCCCTTGACCGTGACATCATTGCCAGCCTTGAAGTTGAGGTCATTGCCGGCATTGAGCGTCGAAGCGCGATTCGACTCTTCGACCTGCTCCTGGTGGCTGCGCTGGATGCTGTCGCCCATCTTGCCGTCGCCCGTCGGCCCGGACAGAAACTCTCCGATCGAATCGACCGCGCGCAAGGTGCTCGACCCTTTGCTGACGCCGTTCTCACCCTTACCCGCGCCATTTATGGCGTCCTTGGTTTTGCCGAAGTTGTGGTTGAGAGTGGCGGTGGCACCATGGGTAGAGTGCTCGCGCATCTGCTCGAGGGTGCGGGTTTCGCGGGCTGCATCGACGTTGATATCGCGCCCGGCATTGAAGTTGATGTCGTTGTCAGCCAGCAGGTCGGAGCCGCTCTGGTTGATATCGCGCTTGGCGTTGATGTCCAGGTCGTTGCCAGCCTTGATCTGGCTGGCGGAAGCGAGCTGCTGCTCAAGGCGATCCTTGGTCTTGAGCCGCTCGGCGCCGACGAACATGCTCACGCCGTTGTCGTCACTGGAAACCCCGAAGCCAGCGCGCTTTTCCTTGGACCAGTTGGTTTCGCTCTGCTCGCTCTGCGCCGCAACCACGTTGACGTCACGCCCGGCATTCAAACTGACATTGCGCCCGGCACTGATGCCGCTACCTTCCACGTTGATGTCACGCTCGGCCTGCAGCATCGCATCACGCTCGGCCGTCACCTGGCTGCCGACGCTGGTGCTGCTTTGCGCCTGACGCCCCGATTCCTTGGCCGAAGCCACCGAGACAAAGCCGCCGGAAGTCGACAGGCCAGTTTTCTTCCGGTACTCCTCGCTCCGGCTGTAGGCCGTATCGTTGGCCGAGACCAGGTTGATGTCGCCGCCGGCATCGATCAGCCCGGCACGCAGCTCGACATCGTTGCCGGCCTTGGTTTCACTGGCGCGTACGCGCACATCGCTGCCAGCGGCAACGACCACGTCGTGGCTGGCTTCAAGCACGCTGGCGACCTGGGTGGCACTGGTTTGCAGCTGGCTCTTGCCGCTCTTGGACAGGCCGAGGAAGCCTGACTTGGTTTTCTTGCTGTACTCGCCGTGCTCTTCGATCCCCGAAAGCACCGCGATGTCACCCGTGGCGCCGACCAGCAGGTCATTGCCAGCCTTGAGCTGGCTACCGATGACGCTGACGTCTCGACCACCGTCCAGAGCGATGCCTCCGCTGGCAGTCTTGCTGGCATTGACGGTCAGGTCATGCCCCGCTTCGATCACCGAGGCGACGTTGGTGCTGTGGTAGCTTTCCTGCTGCTTGCTACTGCTGCGACCTAAGGAGCCTTTGCTCTTTTTCAAGTAGAAAGAAGCGCTCTCATCCTTGGCCGACGCGATGTTCAGATCACGCCCGGCATCAAGATCGACATCAGCCCCGCCCTTGACCCGGCTGGCGATGATGTCCATATCGTTGCCGGCACTCAGGGCAATATTGCCTCCGGCATTGAGCGTGGTCGAAACCTGGTTGATGCGGTCCTCTTGCGCGGTGACTTTTTTGCTTTTGCTGTAGAAGTGCTGCTCATTCGCTGCCGAGCTCAGGCTCAGGTCGCCGGTGGCGGCCATGGCGATATCGCGCTTGGCGTCGATCTGACTGGCAATGGCGCTGATATCGCGACCGCCACTGAGGCTCAGGTCGCGGCCGGCTTCAAGGCTTGAGCCATGTTGAGTGATGCGCTGGTCCTTGAAGTGTGTGCCACGGCTGGTGCCCGACACCTGTTCCACCGAGGCCAGATTAATGTCGCGCCCGGCCTTGATGCTGGTGTCGGCGCCGCTCTTGATGACCCCTCCGAGGTTGCTGACATCGCGCCCACTCTGCAGGCTCAGGTTATTGGCGGCCTCGATGCGGGCGGCGCTGTCGAGGAAGTCGCGGCGCTCGCTATAGCCACCACTAGCAGTCTGGAAACTACTGACGCTGCGCTCGTTGATGACATCCCCATCGATGGCACTGAGGCTGACGTCGCGACCGGCGATAATCCCACCGGCCTTATTCACCAGGTTATTGCCCGCCAACAGATCGAGACGGTTGCCGGCTTCCACCAGCCCGCTGTTGACCAGGTTGTTGCCGGCCTGGGCCGACAGGTTATTGCTGGCGCGCAACGTGCCGACGTTGTCCAGGTTGTGCCCGGCGATCAGGTTGAGATTGTTACCGGCGATCAAGGCACCGTTGGGCGCCAGCCGATTGTTCGAGTGGGCCAGGTACAGCACTGGCACCAACACCTGTTCGCCCTTGACCTCGGCGCGCTCCATCCAGACGATGTCGTGGGTCAAGGCCGCGACCTGTTCGGCGGTCAGGCTGACGCCAATGGCCAGATCAAGCTTTTGCTTGCTCTGGATGGCGTTGTCCATCAGGTACTTGAACAGCTGCTCGTCACTGGTTTGTCCTGCCAGCAGGCGCTCACCGGTACGCGCTACTACCGCTTGCTGGATCAGCCGCTGCTCGTAGTAGCCATCGCCCAGGCGTTTCCAACTGTCGTCGGGGTTGTAACCGAGGTTGGCCAGCAGGTAGTCCGAGCTCATGAACTGCTTGAGGTCGGTGAGGGCCGGGTTGGTTTCGATCAGGTACTTGTGCGGCTGAGACCGGGCAGTGTTGTCCGGCAGGCCTTGCACGCGGTTGACCACCTGATCGGCCGCTGAGGTTATCTGCTTGGCGACAGCCAGCGGATTAGCGACGACAGGCCCAAGCCGCTCACCCATGTTCGGTACATCAACCTCGACTGGAATCGCTCCAGGAAGATTGATTGACGTTTGTCCATCACGCGGCACGGGGGCGAACGGAGAAACCACCGAGGGCTGTGGCGCATTCACCGACACAAGGGCATCACGTTCGGCGGGCGCCAAGCCAGGCAAGTCGAGATCAAGCTGGACAGCCTTGTCCGCCGACTGCGACGAGCCGTTGCTCAGGTCCAGACCATTGACCTTGTTGCCTTGAGTGATTTCGCCAGTGACGGTACGACCGGATTGCCAAACGCCCGTGTCGGCTTCAACCACATCTGCGGTATTGATTACTCGACTACTGGCGTCGATGCCGCTGGCCTCCCGGGCTGCCACTGAGACCTGATGGGTGCTGGCGGACACCTGCGCAGCGTTCGCCGTTTCGATAGCGCGGCTGTGGGTTTCAGGAAGGGTTTGTTGCCGCTGGGTACTGCTGATGGCAGCAGCGCCCATGGTCCAACTCTGCGGTGCAGAGCTGGCGCTGGTGCTGCTGGTTTCACCGCTCAGACGGAACAGGCCGTTCTGGCCCACGGGCAGGCTGAAACCCGGCAGGCTCAGCGGGTTGATCTGCTGCTGGGCCAGATTGGGTGGCAGCTGTGCATTGAGCAGGATAACCGGCGCCTTGTTGGCGCCAACCTGGGTATCCAGTGAGCGATCATTCACCGCCAATGCGGTCTTGAGCACACTGATGTTGCTGATGTCGTTACTGGCCGTGAGTTGCGCGTTGCCACCCGCCTGGATAACGGCCGGCGCCATTGACTCGCCATTGCCCTGGACCACCAACGGCTGGTTGATACCGGGGAACAGCGACGGGCTCAGCTTGCTCATCAGTGTCGCGAAAGCCGCCTCATCCACCGGCGCCCCCGCGGGGCTCGACCGGTTGAAGTCCTGTACGGCCTGGGACAGTTGGTTGTATTGATTGCGGTAAATTTTACTGGTGCCATCGTAGCGCCGACTCTCGGTGCCGGAGCCGCCAGTGGCGCCCAGGTTCACGATGTTCTCGCCACGAATCGTCAGGTCATTGGCAGCGGACACCACGCTATAGCGGTTGGTGAAGTTCTGGCTGGCAATCTCCAGGTTGCCGCCAGCCCCGAGCGTGGCAGATGGCGAGTTCGCCTCGATCACACTCTCGACGGTGCGACTCATGGTGATGACCGGTCTTTTGTCACTCCAACCGCCGCCGCAGTGCTGCGAGCAACTGAGATCGACCGCTACGGACGTCAACCTCTGGTTGAGCTTGAACTTCTCCCGCTCGTTGACCACCTCATTTGCCGAAAGCCTGAGATCGACCCTGCTCTGCATGCTGCCGGAAACGTTTCTGACGCTCTGCGCGAAGGTTGCCTTGGTAAAACCTGCCACCGTCAGATTGCCGAGGCTATAGACCTCACCGTAGTCGTTGGTGAGGTTGTTCAGATTGAAGGTCGAGTCCTCACCACTGAACATGAAGCCGCGAATGTTCGAGTCCGCTGCGTCGCGGCCGTTGAACAGGCTTTGCGCGGTCAGGTCAAGATTCTGCGTGGCGCCCAGGGTGCCGGTGTTCTGTACGCTACCGGCGCCAATGCGCAGATCGGCAGCGGAGGTCAGGCGGCCCTGGTTGGCAAGCAGCCCGGCGACATCGATCGATGTATCGCCGCCCCCGGCCAAGCTACCGGCAGCCGCCAGATTCAGCTGCGCTGCGCTCAGCTCGAAGCTGCCGACACTGCTGGCACGACCGCTACCGCTATAGCTGCCACCCAGGTTCAGCTTGAGGCTGCCGTCACTGGCGATCAGGCCGTCGTTGTTCCAGTTACCGCCGTTGCCCACCAGGCTGTCGGAGGCCAGCAGTTGGCCGCCCGCCACCTGGTTGAGGGTGTTGACGTTGACCGTCAGCCGTCCGGCCTGGATCACGCTGCTGTTGGTCCAGTGGTCCGCGCTCAGGGTAAGCCCGCCACGGGTGACCAGGTTACCGCCGGCTCGGGTCAGGTTGGCGGTACTGATATCGAAGGTGCCGCGGCCAGCATGCAACACACTGCCGCCGCTGTTCTGGAAGTCGCTGGCGTTGAGGGTCAGGTCGCTGTTGGCTGTTTCAAGCACACCGCCACGGTTATCCAGCAAGCCGCCAATCTCGAACTCGGTCTTGCCGCTGCGCCCCAGAGCGCGCAGTTGCCCCTGTTGGTTGGCCAGGCTGGCCGCGCGCACGCTCAAGGTGCTGTCGCTTTCGATAATGCCTTGCTGGTTGTTCAGCGCACCGCTGAGGTTGAACTCGACCAGGTTGCCGGCGATCTGACCACGAGCGTCGCCGCCGTTGATGAAGTCATGACCACTCACCTTCACTGCACCCTGGCTGTAAAGGCCGCCATTGCGGTTGTCGAAGGTAGCGGCAGTAACGTTCACATCGCCGGTTTGTGCAGCGATTCGCCCGCCATTGTTGCCGACGCTGGTACTGATCAACTGCAAGCGCTGGGCCTGGAGAATGCCGCCTTGACGGTTGTCCAGGTCGAAGCCGTTGCGCAATACGCCCAGGGTACGCGCCTGCAGGGCGCCATTGAGGCTGGCCAGGGTGCCAGCACGGTTGTCGATGCTGCCGGCCTTGAGCGTGGCATCACCGGTCTGGGCAAGGATTTTGCCACCTTGGTTGTCTAGATCTGCCGCGACCTCGATGTCCAGGTCTGCCTGGCTCTGCACGGTACCTGCGGCGTTGCCGAGGCGCCCGGCCTTGAGCGACACGCCGGCATTCTGGCTGTAGATCAAGCCATCGCCGCTGTTGAGTACAGCGCCGCTGGCATTGAGGGACAGTTGGCCGCTGGCAGCGACAGTACCGCGATTGCGGTTGTCGAGGTTGCCCGTGAACAGACTCAGCAGACCCTGGCTGGCCAGTTGGCCGCCCTGGTTATCGATCTGGGCGGAACGCTTGATCATCAGCGCACTACCACTGGCCAGCTTGCCGTTGGTATTGATCAGTTTGCCGAGCAGGTCGAGGGTCACGGTGCCATTACTGGCCAGGGTGCCGGAACTGTTATCCAGGTCAGTGCCATTGATATCGATAGCCTGTTGGGCCTGGATCGAACCACCGGCATTGCCAAGGGCCTGCCCTTGAATCTCAAGCGTTGTGCCGCTGTCGATCAAACCGCCTTGGCCATTATCCAGCTGGCCGGAAACGATCAAACGTTGGCTGGTACCACTGGAGAGGATGCCTTTGGCGCTATTGTCGAGGCTGGCAGCATTGACGCTCAAGGCCTTCTGACTGACCAGCGCACCGCCAGTACTGTTGAGCAGGCTGTTGGTGAGATGGGCGTCAAGGTTGCCGAAACGGCTGGAGACAGTGCCACCATTGCGGTTGTCCAGGCTGCCAGCCGAGATGTTCAGGCCTTGCCAACCGGACATCAGGCCGCCCTGATTGAGCAAATCCAAACCTTTGAGGCTCAGCAAGTTGTTGCTGATCAGCTTGCCGTTGCTGTTGTCCAGGGTCCGCCCGGTCAGTTCCAGGCGCTGGGCGCTGGAGAGTTCGCCCCCTTGGTTGTTCAGGTCACGCAAGTGCTGGAGGGTCAGGGCGCCGGCGGTGGTGATCAGGCCGCCACGATTGTCCAGGTCGCCGGTGGCCGCCCCGAAGTCGATAGCAATGGCTTTGCCCAGCAACGCACCTTTGCGGTTGTCCATCGCGGTGCTGTTGAGCGTCAGCGTATCGGTGGCGTTGATCAGACCATCATTCTGGTTGCGCAACAGGCCATTGATGTTCAGCAGCAGATCGCTGCGGCTGGTCAGCATGCCGCCGCTGTTATCCAGCATGGCAGCATGACCATCGATGGATTGCGCGGCAATCAGGCCCTTGACGTTGTTCAGGGCCTGGTTGACGCGCAAGGTCAGGGCTTGGTTGCTCAGCAGTTTGCCGTCATTGTTTTGCAGGTTGTCGGCGGCCAGGGTGAAGGCTTGGGCACTGGAGATTTCGCCGCCCTGGTTGTTCACCCCCTTGAGGTTTTTCAGTACCAGCAACGGACCGTTGATCAAACCGCCCTGGTTGTTCAGCTGACCCTGGCTGAGGTCCAGCGTCACCGCTGTACTGCTGAAAAGCTTGCCACCTTGTTGATCCAGGCTGCTGACCCTGGCGGTCAGTGCCTTGCTGCTGGCGAGCTGACCGCCATCCTGGTTGGTCAATGGCCCAGCGGTGATATCGAGGGTCTCGGTGCTGCTGACCACGCCGCCGTGGCTGTTATCCATGGCCCCTGTAGTGATGTTCAGGGCTGCCTTGCTGCTCAGAGTGCCCTTTTGGCTGTTGTCGAGGCTGGCGCTGTGAACATCCAGAGTGCTGTCGGTGACCAGTTCACCGCCCTGGTTATCCACGGCCTGCAGCGTAGTCACACTCAAGGCACCCGCGCTGGACAGACTGCCCTGGCGGTTATCGAGGTTGGCCGCTTGCAGGCGCAACTGGCCTTCGCTGCTGATCAGGCCCTGGCGGTTCAGCGCCTCGCCACTGAGTACGAGGTCAAGCCCCTGCTGGCTGAGCAGGCGACCGCCACTGTTATCCAGGCTGACACCTGTCAGGCTCATGCCAGCCAATGTACTGAGCAACCCGTTGCTGTGATTGAGGAGCTTGTCGACAGTAAGGCTCAACGCTTTTACGCCAACAACCCGACCACCGTCACTGTTGTTCAGTTGCAGCCCCTGGAGACTGACACCGCTCGTGCTGAATATCTCACCGCCACGGTTGTCGACATCTACGACCTTGAGCTGCACGTCTCCGATCGCACCGACCAGACCGTTGTTGCGGTTGTCCAGCGTCGTACCGTCAAGCACCAGCGCACCCTCGGCAATCAACAGACCGTTCTGGTTGCTGACCGTTGTCACGCTCGCCTTGAGGTCACCTTTGCTGGAAATCTGCCCGTCGCTGTTTTCCAGACTGGCCGCACTGAATCGGCTACTGCCATCGGCAATCACCGTGCCGACCTGGTTCTTCAACGTACCGTCAATGGCCAGGCCCAGGTCACCGCGACTGCTGAGCAGGCCGCCCTGGTTGTCCAGACTGGCGCTACGCACTTGCAGCGCAGCCGCAGAAATCAATCCTTTGACGTTGGCCAAGGCGTGATTGACGCGCAGGGTCAGCGCCTGGTTGCTGATGAGTTTGCCGTTGCTGTTATCCAGGTTGCTGGCGGTCAGGGTGAACGCTTGAGTACTGGATATCTCGCCGTTCTGGTTATTGACGCCATTGAGGTTCTTCAACAGCAACGATGGCGCGTTGATCACGCCTTGGTTGTTCAGTTGGCCATTATTCAGGTCCAGGTCCAGGGCAGTTTTGCTAATCAGCTCACCGCCCTGTTGAGTCAACCCCTTTACATTGGCGCGCAAGGCGCCGGCACTGGCAATACGCCCGCCATTGTTGACCTGCGCGGCAGTCAATTCGAGGCTATCGGCACTGATCAGGCGTCCGCCAGGGGTGTTGCTGAACAGACCTGTGGTCAGCTTCGCCGCACCATCACTCTTGATCAGCCCTTGCAGACTGTTGTCGAGCATTGCGCTGGTCAGAATGAGACTACCCGCCGTCTCGACAGTGCCACTCCGGTTAAGCAGATCGGCAACACTGGCGATGTCCAGTGTTCCTGCACTGGACAGGTTGCCATTGCTGTTGTCGATAACCTGCCCCTGCAACTGCAACCGGCCTTCGCTGTTGATCTTGCCGCCGGAGTTGGTCAGACGACCGTCGAGCTCTGGGGTTGCCGACAGCTGAATCATCAGCGAGTGCTTGCCGGCAAAAGTACCCTGGTTGTTATCCAGACGTGCACCGGTAACCCGTGCGTTCTGGGCAAACACCAGTCCCTTGGCGTTGTTGATAACCTGAGCCACGGCAAGCTCCAGCGCGCTTGCGACCATGAGCTTGCCTGCGCTGTTGTCCAGGCGCTGGCCGCTGAAATCGGTGTCGCCCTGGCTGGAGATTTCACCGGCGCGGTTGTCGACAGTGCCGGCTTTGAGTTTCAGCGCTTTTGTAGCAGCCACCAAGCCGCCATCGCGGTTGTCGAGCGTGGTCGCAACCAGCGTCAGGTCGCCTTCAGCCACGAGCTCGCCGCCCTGCTGATTCAGCGCGCCCACGGTTGCCTCAAGATCACTTTGGCTGGAAATACGGCCGCGGCTGTTAGTCACGGTATCGGCGTTCAGGCGCAGGGGCCCTGTGGCACGGAGCAGACCGTCCTGGTTATTCAACTGCTGCCCGCTGAAGGTCAGCGCCTGCTTGCTTTTCAGTTCGCCGTGACGGTTATCCAACTGGCCAACCTGCAACAGCAGATCGCGACTGGCGCGTACTTTGCCGCCACGGTTATCCAGTGCATTGCTGCGCACGGTCAACAGGTTTTGCCCGACAAAGCTGCCACCGCGGTTGTCCAGGCTCCCCGCTTGCACGTCCATGACCCCCTTGGCCAACAAACTGCCCTTGGCCTGGTTATCCAGCAAACCATCGACCTTCACCGTCAAACTGCCGTCGGTGGCCAGGCTTCCGCCCAGGCTGTTGTCCAGGCTCAACGCCATAACCCGCAGTTGCTGACCGGCCCCAAGCTTCCCGTCATGGTTTGTCAGTGCGCCCTTGATCCTCAGTTCGAGGCTACCGTCACTCGTGACCTCGCCCTGATGGTTGTTCAGGGTCGCAGCGTTGACCACACTGAAGCCGGCTGCGGAAACCTCGCCTTGCTGGTTGAGCAGATCACCGCTCAGGCTCAGCGCCAGGTCGGTCGAACTGGTGAAGACGCCCGTGGTGTTATCCAGGCTCCCGCCTTGCGCCTGAAGCCCGGCCGCCGCGATCCGTCCTTTGACGTTTTTCAAGGCTTGGTCGACCTTCAGCGTCAGAGCCTGGTCACTGAGCAGCTTGCCCGTGCTGTTATCGAAGCTCTGCGCGGCGACAGCAAAAGCCTGTTTACTGGAAATTTCGCCCCCCTGGTTGACCACCCCGGCCAGGTTCTGCAATACCAGTGGGCCCGGCGCGTTGATCAAGCCAGTGGTGTTGTTCAGGTACCCGCGATTCATATTCAGGGTCAGGGCACTGTTGCTGTAGAACTCGCCACCGCCCCGTTGATCCAGGCCGGCAATGCTGGCATCGAGTGTTTTGCCGCTGGCAATACGACCGTGTTCGCGGTTATCCACTTCACCCGCCATCAGAGTCAGGTCGTCGGCACTGGTCAGGCGTCCACTCTGCTGATTGTTCAAGGCGCCTGTAGCCACGCGCACCGCGCCGTCGGCGACAATGTGCCCCTGACGGTTATCAAGGCTGGCGCTTGTAAGGTTCAGGGTATCGGCGCTGAGCAGCTCGCCGCCCTGGTTAGTGACTACACCTTGTGCCGACAACACCAGCACCTGAGCGCTGGACGCCCGGCCACGGTTGTTGTTCAGGCTGACGGTGTGCAGGGTCAGCGCGCCATCACTGCGAAGTGTCCCCTGTTGATTGTTCAACTGCCCATCAAGCGTGGCGTCGCGCGCGGTTGCCTCGCGCAGGGTCATGTTCAGGTTTCGCTTGGCGAACACGCTGCCCTGATCACTATTGTCCAGGTGCGCGGCATTCAACGTGACCGACTGCTGGCCACTGATGATGCCTTTGATCTGGTTGTTCAGCCGATCGAGGGTCAGCTGCAGGTCGGCGTTGGCCAGCAGGCGGCCGCCACTGTTGTCGAGTTGACGGCCCGTGAGGTCCAGTTGCGTAACACTGGAGATTTCCCCGGCACGGTTGTCCAGGGTATCGACGGCAAGGTGCATGGCCTTGCCCGAATTGAGCAGGCCGCCCTGCCTGTTATCCAGGGCACCGGCGTTGATCTTCAGCACGCCGACCGCAGCGATGCGGCCTGTGCGGTTATCAATGCGGGTGCCGTCGAGCAGCAGGTTCGCCTTGCTGGTAAGCCGCCCCTGGGACAGGTTATCGAGGCTGCCGGTGCCCAGTTGCAGGTCGTCGGCTGCGGCGATCAGGCCGGCCTGATTGAGCAGATGCCCGGCAATGCGGGCCGTCAGCGCGCCATCGCTGGTGAGTTTGCCGTCGGTGTTATTGACGCTGGCCGCGCTGAGCGTGAGCGTGTTGCCAGCCGAAAGTGTACCGCCAGCGTTGCTGATGGCGCCGTCGGCGCTGAGCGTCAGCCCATGATCCCCCTGAACTACACCTTGGCTGTTGTCCAGTGAACCGACAACCAACGAGGTGTCATTGGCCAGAATCTCGCCTTCGCGGTTATCCAGCCCCCTTGCAACCTTGAGGGTCAAGCTCTGCCCAGCGTTCAGGCTGCCTTCGTTGTTGGCCAGGCTGCCGAGTTCGAGATCCAGTCCCCTGGCCGATACCAGCCCTTTGGCGTTTTCCAGTGCCTTGGCAATGCGCAGGGTCAGCGTCTGTTCACTCAGTACCTTGCCGCTGCGGTTGTCCAGCTGCTGCGCGGTCAGTCCAAACCCGCGCACGCTGGAGATTTCCCCGCCCTGATTGTCAACCGTGACGAGGTTGCTCAACAGCAATTGCCCAGGCGCATTGATCAGGCCGTCCTGGTTGTTCAGGTAGCCGTGATTGAGGTCCAGGTTCAGGTCGGCCTGACTGCTCAGATGACCATCATTACGCTGATCGAGCCCGTTGATACTGACCGTCAGGCCCGTGCCGTCGACGCGCCCGCTGTTGCGGTTGTCCAGCAAACCGGCACGCAGTTGCAGCGTGCCGCCAGCGCTCAGTTGACCGGCCTGATTGTTCAGGTCGGCGCTGCTGAGCTGCAGGCCTTGCCCTGCAGCGAACAGACCTGTCTGGTTGAGCAGGTTGCCGGCGATAGTGGCAGTCAGTGCGCCGCCGCTGGTCAACTTGCCCAGGGTGTTATCCAGGCTGGCGCCAGTAAGCTCCAGCGCTTGGCCACTGTGCACAGTGCCGTTGCGATTGTTGACCGCGCCGCTGCTGTTGAGCTTGAGACCGCTGTCACTTTGTATCAGGCCTTGGGCGTTATCCAGCGATGCCACGTTGAGCAGCAAATCCCGCCCAAGGATTTTGCCACTGCGGTTGTCCAGCACACCGTCGGCAGAAAGCTTCAGACCTTCCCGGGCCTGCAGTTCGCCGCCGCCATTATTGACACGGCCAGCGTGCATCTGGAGTGACGATGCTTTGATCAACCCCTTGGTATTGTCCAGCGCACGGAGGATGGTCAGGTTCAGAGCCTGGTCACTCAACACCTTGCCATCGCGATTGCCCAGGGTATCGGCACTGAAGTCGAACGCCTGGACGCTGGAGATTTCACCGCCCTGGTTTTCGACGCTGTTGAGGTTTTTCAGCAGCAGCGTGCCCGGCGCATTGATCAGACCGCTTTGGTTGTTCAGGTGGCCACGATTGAGATCCAGGCTCAGATTCGCTGCGCTGTACAGATGACCATCGCCTTGCTGGTCAAGGCCGGTGACATTCGCCGTCAGGTCTTTACGACTGAAAATGCGTCCACCGCTGCTGTTGTCCAGCAGCCCTGAAGTCAACTGCAGGGTGTCTTCGCTACTGACCTGCCCGTTGCGCTGATTGTTCAGTTGGCCTGCCTGAATCTGCAGCGCGCCCTGACTGGCGAGCTTGCCGGCGCTGTTGATCAGGGTGCCGGCATTGAGCTGGGCAGCGCCATCCGCCGTGATGCTGCCGCCCCGGTTGTCCAGCTCTCGCGTCACCTTTGCATTCAGGGTGCTGCGGCTGTGGATTTTGCCCTGCTGGCCATTGATCAGGCTGGCAACATCCAGGTGCAGGCCGTTGGCAGTAATCAGGCCAGCCCCGTTGCTCAACTGCTGGGCCACTTGCAGGGTCAAGGCCCGATCACTGAGCAATTTGCCGGCATCGTTGTTGATCGTGCTGGCGACCACAGCGAAAGACTCGGGGCTGGATATCTCGCCACTGCGGTTATCCACGCTGCCGAGGTTCTTCAGCGTCAGCTGACCGGCCGAGTTGATCAGTCCGTCCTGGTTATTCAGGTGCCCCTGGTTAAGGTCCAGACTCAGGCTGGTGTTGCTGTAAAGGTGCCCCTTGCCTTGCTGGTCCAGGCTGCCGATCGATGCGTTCAGCGCTTGAGCACTGGCAATCGAGCCGCCCTGACTGTTTTTAACCGTCCGGGCCGTCAGATCAAGTGCTTGCTCGCTGGCGAGCGAACCGCCCTGCTGGTTATCCAGCTCACCTACCTTCACAGCCAGTGCAGCGATGGACTCGATGCGTCCCTGATGGTGGTTGGTCAAAGCACCCGCCACCTCCAGCCCCAGCGTTCCCTGACTGCTCAGCAGCCCTTTCTGGCTGTTGTCCAGTGAACCCGCAACAATCTTCAGGTCCTGGCCGGCCGCAGTACGCCCTGCCTGATTATTGATCGCCTCTCGGGCATTGATACTCAGCCCCGTGCCCGCCGACACCAAGCCTGCCAGGTTATCCAGGCGGGTGACGTTCAAGGCCATGGCATCAAGGCTGGATAATTCGCCAGAACGGTTGTTCAGCTGGCCAAGGCTCGCGGTAAACGGGCCGCTGCTCGTTACCAGGCCGCCTTGAGCATTGAGCAATTGCTCGGCATTGAGCTGCAGGCTGCCGGTGCTCAGCACTCGGCCTCGATTCTGGTTGTCCAGGCTGCCTGCGCTGAGGGTCAGCGCTTGCCTGGCGCTTAATGTGCCGCCCTGGTTATTGGTAGCCAGGTTTGTATTGACGGCCAGATTACGACTGGCAATAAGGCTGGCACCACGGTTATCGAGATACTCGGCGGAGATACTGAGATCACCCTGGGTGTTGCGACTGTTATCGGCATTTACCCCGGCTTCGATCACATCCTGGTTGCGTAACTGACCACCGCTGGAGAGGCTGATGCGATCAGCGGCTGCCAGTGATTTTCGGCTTTCGAGGTCGCCTCGGGTTTCCACGTCCAGGGTGGAGGCGGCGTATACCGGCCCTTGCAGTTGCGCACTTGCCGCCTTGATCTCGACGGCACCGGAAGCCACCGTCTGAGCCAGGCTCAGGTGGCCGTTGGCATCCAGCTGAATGTCACCTGCGCTGGCAGCCAGGGTACCGTCAAGCTTCACGCCGACCCCGGCCTCGGTGCCGACCAGCTTGATCGCCCCTGCGTACATGCCGCCCAGTGCGCTGGAGTCGATGGTCAATTGTGGCGCGTCCGCCGGGTTGGCAGCGCGGGCGGTAGCTTTGAGGGTGCTGGCGTCGACATCATTGGCGCCGGCGATCACCTCCAGTTTGTTGGCGTTGATCCGGGCATTGATCCGGGCACTGCGGGTGATGATTTCGAAACGGTCGACATTGCCCGCGTTAAGCCCCGCGCCTTCGATGGCAACACTGCCCTGATCCACTTGGTAATGGGTGATCTGGCCGTTCTCGATCACCGCCTTGCCGGTACTGAGCGTCGCCCGTGGGGTATTGATAAAGCCACAACCATCACAGCTGATGCCGTAAGGGTTGGCTACGATGACATGGGCTGATTGCCCCGCCACTTCGGTGTAGCCCTTGAGCTGGCTGGGGCTGCCGCCGTTGACCTCGTTGAGAATGATGTTGGCCGCACGGCCATCCAGGTTCGGGTTGCCGACAATGATGCCGCCCAGTTGAGTGTCCTGGGTGCGGTTGGTGGCATTGTTGAGGATTACCCCCTGCTGGCCGACGTTGTAGTCCTGGAATTGGTTATGCGACAGGCCATTGCCGTTGGGCGCGGCAATGTTGACGATCGGCACGCCATTGCCCGCCTGGCCCAGGGTGGTGCCAGGGGCACTGACCACAATACCCTCGGCCTGGGCCCACAACGGTTGCCAGAACATGACGTTGGCCAGCAAGAACGCCAGGCCCCGCCGGGGCATGCCCCAGAAATGATCGCGGGTTTTCAACCTGGCGGAGGGTTGGCGGGCCAGGAAGGCAAATTGGCTAACGTCCATGTCGGCTGTCTCGGAAAAGCGAAAATTAAAGGTAGAAATCCAGGCGGAAGTAGATCGGCGCTTCGTGCTCGCTCAAGGCGGCCGGGCGTTCCAGGGAGTGGGCGAAGGTCACGCTGGCGGCCATGTGCTGGCCACGGGTGAACAACTCCAGGGAATTGCTGGAAGCCCTTCCGTGGACCTCACCGTTGTAACGATCATTACGGATCACACCCTGGTCGTAGCCAAGGCCAGCGCCATACTCGCTCAGCAGCGGGTGTAACCAGTCCCAGGTCACCGCCCGGCTCCAGCGCACGTCGTTGCGCCAGTAACCGCCGCTGTCGCCGGATAAAGTCTGGTCCTTGTAGCCACGCACCGAAGACAACCCGCCCACGCTCATACGCTGGGGGCTGAAGAGGATGTCTTCGCTGCGTTGACCGGTCATCAAGCTGCTGAACACCAGCGACTCACCCCACAACTTGAAGGGCTGCAAGTAGCTGATCGTGGCGGTGTACTTTCGGTACCTGGCGTTTGCCTGCCGGCTACCGAGCTCACCGCGTTCTGCCTGATCCTGAGCGCCCAGGGCACTGATGCCCTGCTGCAGACCCAGGTCGAGGTTGACGAACGCATTACCAACCCGGCGCCCGTGGTTGATGCCGAACTGGGCCTCGGTCAGCCGGTTGCTGCTGACCCCCAGGCGGCTCTTCTCGATGTAGTTGTTGGTGCGCAGGTGCGACAGACCGGCGTTGAGCGACGTCTTGCTCAGGGCGTCTCGGTGAACCACCCGTTCAGCGCGCAGTTGATGGCTCTCGCTATCACCGCTCTGCTTGAACCCAAAGCCGTTGACCTCGCCCTGGGAGCGATAGCGACTCTGGTTGAAGTTGTAGTTGAAGTTCCACCAGCCCATTGGCAGGTTGTAGTTGAGCGTCTCGTTATGGGAGATGCGCTGGTGATCACTGACCGCGTCACGCCCGCCGCGCAGCATCAACTGGTCCGCCAGCCCCAGGGGGCTGTCCCATTCAAAGCTGCTGCCCCATTGCTGCTCACCGGTGCTTTTCTGACCCTCGTTGCTGCGCCACAGGCCAGCACGCCAAGGTTTTTTCGGGTTGTTCTTGACCAGTACTTCGCTGCCGCCCACGGCCTTGCCAGGCGCCAATTCCATCTGCGCCTGGTTCGATGGCAAGCGGTTGAGTTGATCCACCAGTTGCTCGATATCGCGCAGATTGAGCAGCTCGCCTGTCTTACCCGGAAAGGCCATGGCCAACTCACGGCTGGACAGTTCGCTGCCCTCGGCTCCTTTCAAGCCCTCAAGGCGACCTTCAACCACCAGCACTTGCAGATGCCCGCTGGAAAGGTCCTGTTGCGGCAGATAGGCGCGACTGGTGACCAGGCCTTTTTCGATGTAGTGATCAGTGATGACCTTGAGCAGTTCGTTGAGCTGGGCCACGCCCAGGCACTGGCCGATGTACGGCTGCAGGAGGCGCTCACGCGCGACGGCCGAAAGGGAATCGGCGCCCTTGAGTTCGATCTGCTTGATGAGAAAGCAACGGCTGTCGGCAGGGGCCGCGGGCGCTGCAGGGGTGGCAGGCTTGCCGGGTAGATCCTTGAGTTCCTCAAGGCGTCGGCGCTGCTCTTCGAGCAGGCGGTCCTGACGGTCACGGATCAGGTCCTGGTCACCCGGGGAAGTCAATGTAGCGGCGTGGACGGTGCTCGTAAGAAGTGCGCTGAAAACCAATAGGCCAGGCAAAAACCGCGTCCCTGGAAATACGGGGTGCATGTTCGATCCATCGAAAAAATTAGTGGCAAATTAACATCACCCATCTGTTCAGACAAGAATTCGAGGCACTCAGCCTGTCCAGACGGTAGTAAAAACCGCTGTTTGCGACTCAATCGCTATTAAGCCCCTTTCCATAAACCCAAGGGCGGCGAGCCAACGACAAGGGAGAAAAGCTGCACTAAACCGTTGATTTGCTGTATTGCTATGGCAAATCTCAGTAAAATTCCCAGCCATGCGAAAACTTCTGTTGAGCGCCCTGGCGCTGGTTGTCATTGCCGCCCTGAGTGGCTACGGGTTCTGGACCGAACAGCGCCCGGCCGGGCACTACCTGTCGGACCTGCGCATCGAGCTGGCCCTGAGCGAAGGCGTGCCGGCCGATCACGGCAACCTGCTGGGCGTCGAGCCGCAACTGTTCCCCGGTGACTACCAGAGCCTGCAGCGCCTGCATCGCAAGCTGGCCGCCTACCTTGAACATGCCCGCGCCCAGGGCCTGATCAACGCCAAGACCATCGTTATCCTGCCGGAACACATCGGCACCTGGCTGTGGGCCCGTGGCGAGAAAAACGAGCTGTACCAGGTCACTGAGCGCCGCGAAGCCCTGCAGTGGCTGGAGCTGAGCAACCCGCTGCGTTATGGCCTGGCCATGCTTGGCGCCGAAGGTGACGACCGCCGCGCCGATGCCCACCTGCGAATGAAGGCCGGGCAGATGGCCGAGGACTACCAGCAGCTGTTCGGCGGCCTGGCCAAGGAGTTCGGCGTGACCCTGGTGGCGGGTTCCATCGTGCTACCTGAACCCTATGTCGAGCGCGGCACCCTGCGGATCGGCTCCGGCGCCCTGTACAACGCCAGCCTGGTATTCGCCAGCGATGGTTCGGTACTCGGCCAGCCGCAACGCCAGCAGCACCCGGACAGTGAAGTGCGGCGCTTTATCAGCAGCGGCACCGACCAGCCGCCGCAAGTACTGCAAACCCCGGCCGGGCGCCTCGGCGTGTTGATCGGCAGCGACAGCTGGTACCCGAGCAACCAGCAGCAACTGGTCAACCAGTTCGCCCAGATCGTCGCCAACCCGGTGTTCCTCAGCGGCCTCAACAGCTGGAACGCGCCATGGCGCGGCAACCGCCATCAGCCGCTGGCCTCGTCGCTGGCGCTCAAGCCTGGTCAAGTGAGCGAACGCGACGCCTGGCAGCGCCTGACCCTGGACGCCAACGCCGCCAAGGTCAGCAGCATGAGCGTGTTCCTGCGCGGGCGCTTCTGGGACCAGGCCGCCGATGGCCAGGGCTTTGCCCAACTCAACGGAGCGAACCTGGGCGGCACCGCCAGCCCGGGTGCGCGCCTGTTGAACGTCTGGCTGTAAGGCATGAACAGCCCGCGTGTGCGCCTGGGCGATCTGTCGGTCGGTTTTATCCAGCCGTTGAGCGAAACCCTGCAACAACGCGGGATCGATCCCGGGCCCCTGCTCACCCGCTACGGGCTGGACTCGGCGCGCCTGGCTGAACCGGGCGCGCGCCTGTCGATCCCGCGCTATATGCACCTGGGCCATGCCGCCATCGAGCTGACCGGCGATCCGGCCCTCGGGCTGCACATGGGCCACATCAGCCGCCTCGGCCAGGCCGGCCTGGCCGGCGTCACCGCAGCGCAAGCGCCAACAGTCGGCGAAGCGGCGCGCACCTTGCTGCGCTTCGAGCCCCTGTATGCGGCCAACTACCGCGGGCACTCAAGCTTTCATGAGGACAGCGGCGGCGCCTGGCTGCGCTTCTACTCGATCAGCCCGTACAACGCCTACAACCGCTTTGTAGTGGATTCACTATTGGCCGGCTGGCTGGCGCAGTTGTCGAGCCTGGCAGGGGTGGTCCTGCTGGCGGAACGGGTCGAGATCGAGTTCGAGGCGCCCGCCTACGCCGCCCACTACCAGGCCTTGAGCAGCAACCAAGTACAGTTCGGCGCGCCCACCAACCAGTTGCGCCTGAGCCGCGCCAACCTTGCCCTGCGCAACCCGGCGCACTGCCCGAGCACCTGGCAGCACCTGCTGCAACTGTGTGAGGCGGAGCTTGAACAACGCACACGGATACGCAGCCTGGGCGAGCGCATCGCGCACCTGCTGGGGCCGTTGCTGAACGGCGGACGGGAACCGGATCTGGAGGAAGTGGCCAGGCATCTGCAACTGCCGACCTGGACCCTGCGGCGCAAGCTGGCCGAGGAAGGCACGCAGTTTCGCGCCATCCTCAACGATACCCGGCGCGACCTGGCCATGACCTACATCCGCGACACGGAGCTGGCCTTTGGCGAGATCGCCTATTTGCTCGGGTTTGCCTCGGCAGAGGCCTTTCAGCGCGCGTTCAAGCGCTGGAACGGTATCACTCCGGGGGAGTTTCGCCGCAGCCAGCGGCGTACCGGCTGATTACAGCTCGGTAGCGTCTTCGGCGGGCTCGACCGGGTCGAGCTCAATGGCGCGGTATTCGAGTAGTTCTTCTTGATAGTCGTCCATCATCTGCTCCGTCGTTTCACATTCATGTCATTGATTCGTCAACGAGCCTAAAGTGCCGTGATGAAAGAAAAATGACAATGACGCTTATCAAAACAACGTAGCAGGGACTGCTGAATTTACAGCGGCGCCTGCCCGCTGCTGCTGGCCGGTGCTGCCGGGGCGATGCTCGGGGTCGGCTCGGCCGGCGTGCTGCTGTCCTGGACGCTGATCGGCGCAGCTTCTGCCGGTGGCGGTACCGGCTTCGAGCCGTTGCTGTCGTCCACCACTGGCGCGGCGGGCGCCTCGGCAGCCGGGGCCGGCGCAGGTTCGCTGACCGGCACGGCAGACGCCGGAGCCGCTGGCGCAGGCGCTTCGGCCGGCGTGGGGGCCAGGGCGGCCGGTGGCGCTACCGGCGCAGTTTCCGGCACACCCAGCTCCACTGCCGGCTTGGCCGCAGGCTTGGGGTCGGCCTTTTTCTTGTTTTCCTTGGGCAGGAAGCTTTCGACCAGAGCGAAGTAACGCTCGTAGAACTTGGCCGACGTCACGGTCTCGCTGGCGACCTTGACCATCGAATCATCGCTGGAACCGATCGGCATCGACACCGAACCCAGCACACCCACGCCGAGGCTGGCCGAGGTGTTGGATTTTTTCAGCGCGTAGCGGTCCTGCAGGGCGTTGGCGAACATGGTCGAGCGCTGCTCGTCGCCGCTGTCAGGGGCGCAGACCACATTGAAGCTGATCTGCAGGTGAGAATCGCCGGTCTGCTGGAAGCTCTTGTTGCCATTGACCTGGCCAGCGTCGCTGCTGGTGATGATGTAGCCCTGGCTGAGCAAGGCACGGCGCGCCGCTTCGCAGGTACCGGCTTCACTCACCGGAAAGCTGCGCGAGAAGGTGCCCGAGTCGGCGAAATTCTCGTGTTCGTAGATGGCAGCTTTCTTCGAAGAACAGCCGGAAACACCCGCCAGCACAAGGGCCAGCCCGAGCGCACTGCAGACGGTTGACTTTGACATTGCAAATCCTGAGGAAAACGGTCGGTGCCTATTGTGCAACACATCGGCGGAATGCTGAAACCATAGCCTGCCAATCACCGCAGAAAATTCATGCAAGGCGCCAGTTACCGCCCCTGACGCCGGGGTTTGACCATTGGTCGATAAGCCCACAGCAACTTCGACCAAGCCCTACCTGTTGATCGGATCCATCCGACTATTGCCTGGCACATTCTACGGCTACGCTGGCAACTAGCCACCACCCCATCCATACAGGTCGACAGGAGTTACCTCGGTGAAAAACCTCTCCGTGAAAATCAAGCTGTTGCTCGGTTTTGCGCCCATCCTGGTGTTGATGGCGCTGCTGGCCATTACCGCCATCAACAGCCTGAACACCCTGACCCAACGGGCCGACCGCCTGGTGTCGGTCAATTACATCCTCGACAACCTCAATGAAATGCGCGCCGCCCAACTGAGCTTCGAGCAACGGCGCGACGCCACCTTCGCCAGCCAGCTGACCAAGGCCCATCAACAGGCCACACAGTTGGTCGAGGAAAACCTCGCCGCCTTGCCCGATGCCGATTCGCAGCGCTTGCTCACAGCCACTGGCGACGACCTCAAGCAATACCTGGAGCAGTTCGAGCAACTGAAAGCGGCCACCGGAGGCACCCTGCTGCAGACCAAGCTTCACGATCAACTGCTGGAAAACGTCCATCGGGGCCTTGAAGCGATCAACCAGCTAATCACCCTGCAAAACCAGAAGAGCACCGAGGAGTCGAGCAACAGCCGCAGCTTGATGCTCAGCCTGCTGTTCGCCGCCCTGGTGCTGGGCGTGCTGATCAGCGCGCTGATCATCCGTCAGGTCACCCAGCCGCTGCGCCAGGCCGTGGAAATTGCCCGGCGCATTGGCGAAGGCGACCTGACCAACACCGCCAGCGAACCCCGCCGCGACGAGTTCGGCCAGTTGTTGCAAGCCCTGGCGCAAAGCGGCAACAACCTGCGGGAAATGCTCGGCCAGGCCGGGCATGTCACCCGCCAGCTGTCGACCGCCGCCGAAGAGCTGTCGACCATCACCGAACAGACCAGCGCCGGCATCACCAGCCAGAAGGTCGAGACCGACCAGGTGGCCACGGCGATGAGCGAGATGGTCGCTACCGTGCAGGAAGTCGCGCGCAATGCCGAAGAAGCCAGCGAAGCCACGCGCCAGGCCGACAGCCAGGCCAAACAGGGCAATCGCGTGGTGCAACAGGCCCTGAGCCAGATTGGCCAGTTGGCCGATGACATCGGCAACTCGGCCAGTGCGGTCAGTCAGTTGTCGGAAGAAAGCGAGCGTATCGGCACGGTAATGACGGTGATCAACGCCATTGCCGAGCAGACCAACCTGCTGGCCCTCAACGCCGCCATTGAAGCAGCGCGCGCTGGCGAGGCCGGCCGCGGTTTTGCCGTGGTGGCCGACGAGGTACGCGGGCTGGCCCAGCGTACCCAGCAGTCGACAGCGCAGATCGAGACGCTGATCGTGTCCTTGCAACAGGGCGCGCAGAAGGCTGCCGAAATGATGCACGCCAACCAGCAGCAGGTCGGCGGCACGGTAGCGTTGGCCAATCAGGCCGGTATCGAACTGCAGGCCATCACCCAGACCGTGACCAGCATCCAGAGCATGAACCTGCAGATCGCCACCGCTGCCGAACAGCAGAGCAGCGTGGCCGAATCGATCAACCGCAGCGTGCTCAGCGTGCGTGACGTGGCTGAACAGTCGTCAACCGCTTCGCAGCAGACCGCGGCCTCGTCGGTGGAACTGGCGCGCCTGGGCAGCGAACTGCAACAACTGGTGGCGCGCTTTCGGGTTTGACGGTCAGATCAGCCGAACAGGCCGCCGTCATCACTGTCGATCACGATCGACGACAGGCTCACATGCCGCGGCCGGGTCACGGCAAACAGCACGGCCTCGACCACGTCACGGTTGGTGCCGCGCTCGCCCTTCTGACGCAGGGCAGCCGCCTCCCAGGCAGGTTCAGTCGGCGAAATATCGTCCAGGTACGGCGGGTGCACGCACAGCGAACGGATCGGCGTACCGGCCAACTGCTGGTGCAGCCCCTCTGCCAGCGCACGCTGAGCCTGCTTGGCGGCGTAGAACGGCACTGAGACGCTGTGCAAGGCGGCATTGGGCAGCGCGCTGATCGAGCCTATGGTGACGATGTCCGGGCGCTGAGAGCGGCGCAGGGAAGGCAGCAAGCCCTGGGTGAAGAGGAAGGTACCGGTGACTGCGGCGTTGATCACGCCGTGGACCTCTTCAGGGGAATAACCCTCTTCGTTCTGCTCCAGCCACATGGCGCCGTTGTTGATCAGCAGGTCGATGGTTGGCAAGCGCTGGCTGATGGCCTGGGTAGCGCGGGTGACGCTGGCGCTGTCGGCGAGGTCGACCTGGACAGTCAACGGCAGATGGCCGCTGCGGGTTTCGATGGTGGCGGCGACTTGGGCCAGCGCGGCTTCGTTGCGGCCACAGAGCACCACCTTGCAACCGGCGTCAGCCAGGGAGATGGCCAGGGCCGCACCCAGGCCGCGTCCGGCACCGGTGATTACCGCGATCGAGTCTTGAAGCTTGTTCATCCTGAACCTCAGTGGAAGACTGGAGGCTCCAGCATAACGGTTGTCAGGGATTTGATGTTGATCATGCGGGCCTCATCACGGGTCAAGTCGGATCGCCGCACCGCCGCTCCTGCAGAGTCCGAAATTCAGGCACAAAAAAAGCGACCCGAGGGGCGCTTTGTTTGTTACTGCAATATGGCGCAGCGGACGGGACTCGAACCCGCGACCCCCGGCGTGACAGGCCGGTATTCTAACCGACTGAACTACCGCTGCGTGTCGTGCTCACCCGAGTTGCGTAAAGGCTGCAAATCTCGGGCACAAAAAAAGCAACCTCAGGTCGCTCTCTTTGTTGCTTCGAGGAGTTCAAGGGCCTCGAAGCGAAGATGGCGCAGCGGACGGGACTCGAACCCGCGACCCCCGGCGTGACAGGCCGGTATTCTAACCGACTGAACTACCGCTGCGTATCGTACAGGCTTGCGCCCGCTTGAAACTGGGATCTGGCTACAAGGCCTTAGCCTTGAAACCTCAAACCGGTCGTTAAACCGATCTGGAAAATAGTGGCGCAGCGGACGGGACTCGAACCCGCGACCCCCGGCGTGACAGGCCGGTATTCTAACCGACTGAACTACCGCTGCGCATATGGACTTGCGTCCGGTTCCTCTCTGGTAACACCTTCTTGCGAAAGTGTCGGGTCAGGAACATCTCAGGAAGTGGTGGGTGATGACGGGATCGAACCGCCGACCCTCTGCTTGTAAGGCAGATGCTCTCCCGGCTGAGCTAATCACCCGTGTGCTTCGCTGAGGTGGCGAAATTTACGCAGGTATCGAACCTAAGTCAATACCCCCGTTGAAGTTTTTTTCAAAAAGGGCAAAAAAAGCAGTGTTACTTGTAGATCATCTTCTTGGTCATACCACCGTCGACCACGAATTCCTGGCCGGTGACGAATCCGGCATTGCGCGACAGCAACCAGGCCACCATCGCCGCCACATCTTCCACCGTCCCTACCCTGCCCGCCGGATGCTGGGCATGGTCGGCTTCGCTCAGGGGCTCGGCACGGCGCTGGGCAGGATCACGGGCATCGATCCAGCCAGGGCTTACCGCATTGACGCGAATCTCCGGGCCCAGGCTCATGGCCAGGGCATGGGTCAGGGCCAGCAGCCCGCCCTTGCTCGCGGCATAGGCCTCGGTGTCGGGTTCCGATTGCGCAGCACGGGTAGAGGCCAGGTTGACGATCGCCCCGCAATGGGCGCGCAGGTACGGCGCACAGTGCTTGGCCAGCAGCATCGGGCCACCGAGGTTGACCGCCAGCACCCGGTTCCAGTGCGCCAGGCTCAGGCTTTCGAGGGTGGTGTTGTGCGGGTCGGCAATCGCCGCATTGCACACCAGGGCGTCGAGCCGGCCAAACTGGCCCAGCACCTCGGCAACGCCGGTCATCACCTGGGTTTCGTCGGCGACATCCATGCCGACGAACCAGGCGTTGTCGCCAAGCACCTTGGCCACTTTTGCGCCACGGGCACGGTCGAGGTCGGTAAGCACCACCTGCCAGCCTTCGCTGATCAGCCAGGCAGCAATGCCCAGGCCAATGCCCCGCGCCGCCCCGGTGACCAGGGCGACGCGGCCGTTATGGCTGCTGTCGCCCACCGACCAGTCGATCACAGCGCCGCCAGCCCGCGGGCCAGATCGGCCTTGAGGTCAGCGACGTCTTCCAGGCCCACGGCAACCCGGATCAGGCTGTCGCGAATGCCGGCGGCCTCACGCTCCTGCGGCGACAGACGGCCGTGGGAGGTGGTGCCCGGGTGGGTGATGGTGGTCTTGCTGTCACCCAGGTTGGCGGTGATCGAAATCAGCCGGGTGGCGTCGATGAAGCGCCAGGCGCCCTCTTTGCCGCCCTTGACCTCGAAGCTCACCACCGCGCCGAAGCCGCTCATCTGCTGCTTGGCCAGCTCATGCTGCGGATGGCTCTGCAGGCCCGCGTAATGGACCTTGTCGATGCCGTCCTGCTGCTCCAGCCATTCGGCCAGGGCCTGGGCGTTGGCGCAGTGGGCGCGCATGCGCAGGTTGAGGGTCTCCAGGCCCTTGAGGAAGATCCAGGCGTTGAACGGGCTCAGGGACGGCCCGGCGGTGCGCAGAAAGCCCACCACTTCCTTCATCTGCTCGCTGCGCCCGGCAACCACGCCGCCCATGCAACGACCCTGGCCGTCGATGAACTTGGTCGCCGAGTGCACGACAATGTCGGCGCCCAGCTTCAGCGGCTGCTGCAAGGCCGGGGTGCTGAAACAGTTGTCGACTACCAGTTGCGCGCCCTTGGCATGGGCGATCTCGGCCAGGGCGGCGATATCCACAAGCTCCGCCAAGGGGTTTGAGGGCGATTCGACGAACAGCAGCTTGGTGTTGGCCTTGATCGCCTGGTCCCAGGCGGCCAGATCGGTCAGCGGCACGTAGTCGACCTGCACGCCGAAGCGCTTGAAGTACTTCTCGAACAGGCTGATGGTCGAACCGAAGACGCTCTGCGACACCAGCACGTGGTCGCCGGCGCTGCACAGGGCCATGACGATCGAGAGGATCGCCGACATGCCGGTGGAGGTGGCTACCGCCTGCTCGGCGCCTTCAAGGGCGGCGATGCGCTCTTCGAACGCGCGCACGGTCGGGTTGGTGTAGCGTGAATAGACGTTGCCTGGAACCTCGCCGGCGAACCGCGCGGCGGCATCGGCCGCCGTACGGAACACGTAGCTGGAGGTGAAGAACAGCGGGTCGCTGTGCTCACCTTCCGGCGTGCGATGCTGGCCGGCGCGTACCGCCAGCGTGTCGAAAGCGACCCCTTCGAGGTCGCTGTCCAGGCGCCCGGCATCCCATTCCTGTGTCATGCCGCTGCTCCTAACTTAGTTGTTGTAGAGGTCGATGATCGCGCTGACCGCCTGGTTCTTGACCTTGGAGGCGTCGTTACGCGCCTGCTCGATCTTGTCCAGGTAGGCTTCGTCGATGTCGCCGGTGACGTACTTGCCGTCGAATACCGCGCAATCGAAATGCTCGATCTTGATCTTGCCACCGCCGACCGCTTCGATCAGGTCCGGCAGGTCCTGGTAGACCAGCCAGTCGGCGCCAATCAGTTCGGCGACATCCTGGGTGCTGCGATTGTGTGCGATCAGCTCGTGGGCACTCGGCATGTCGATGCCGTAGACGTTAGGGAAGCGTACCGCCGGAGCAGCCGAGCAGAAGTAGACGTTTTTCGCGCCGGCTTCGCGGGCCATCTGGATGATCTGCTTGCAGGTGGTGCCGCGCACGATCGAGTCGTCCACCAGCATCACGTTCTTGCCGCGGAATTCCAGCTCGATGGCGTTGAGTTTCTGGCGCACCGATTTCTTGCGTGCGGCCTGGCCGGGCATGATGAAGGTACGGCCGATGTAGCGGTTCTTGACGAAGCCTTCGCGGAACTTGACGCCCAGGTGGTTGGCCAGTTCCAGCGCTGCGGTGCGGCTGGTGTCGGGAATCGGGATGACCACGTCGATGTCGTGGTCAGGGCGCTCGCGCTGGATCTTCTCGGCCAGCTTCTCGCCCATGCGCAGACGCGCCTTGTACACCGAGACGCCGTCGATGATCGAGTCAGGGCGAGCCAGGTAGACGTGCTCGAAGATGCACGGCGACAGCTGCGGGTTGGTCGCGCACTGACGGGTGTGCAGCTTGCCCTCTTCAGTGATGTATACCGCCTCGCCCGGTGCCAGGTCACGGATCAGGGTGAAGCCCAGCACGTCCAGCGACACGCTTTCGGAGGCGATCATGTACTCGACGCCTTCGTCGGTGTGACGCTGGCCGAAAACGATCGGGCGAATACCGTTCGGGTCACGGAAACCAACGATGCCATAGCCGGTGATCATCGCCACCACCGCGTAGCCGCCGACACAGCGGTTGTGCACGTCGGTGACCGCGGCGAACACGTCTTCTTCGGTCGGTTGCAGCTTGCCACGCACCGCCAGCTCATGGGCGAAGACGTTGAGCAGCACTTCCGAATCGGAATTGGTGTTGACGTGGCGCAGGTCGGACTCGTAGATCTCCTTGGCCAACTGTTCGACGTTGGTCAGGTTGCCGTTGTGCGCCAGGGTGATGCCGTAGGGCGAGTTGACGTAGAACGGCTGGGCCTCGGCCGAGGTCGAGCTGCCCGCGGTCGGGTAGCGCACATGGCCAATACCCATGTGACCGACCAGGCGCTGCATATGGCGCTGCTGGAACACGTCACGGACCAGGCCGTTGTCCTTGCGCAGGAATAACCGGCCATCATGACTGGTCACAATACCGGCAGCGTCCTGGCCGCGGTGCTGGAGGACGGTTAGCGCGTCATACAGCGCCTGATTGACGTTCGACTTACCGACGATACCGACGATGCCACACATGCGACGCAACCCCTACTTAATGAAACTGGATTGAAAAGCGCTCAAGGCGTTTTGGGCCCCAGCAGCTGTTCCTGGAACGGGAGATCAGCCGGTGCGCTGATCCCGCTGGCTAGCCACTGACTGGTGAAACCCAGAATGAGGTTTTTCGACCAGTCAGCCACCAATAGAAATTGTGGCAGGAGGCGAGACTCCTGCCACCACTGATCCTGTTGTACCGGCCCCAGGCTCAACAGCCCGACAGCCACTACCACCAGCAAGGCCCCACGGGCGGCACCAAAGGCCATGCCCAGGAAGCGATCGGTCCCGGACAGCCCGGTGACGCGAATCAGCTCGCCGATGAGAAAGTTGATCATGGCCCCCACCAGCAGGGTGGCGACGAAAAGAATGGCGCATCCGCCGATGACCCGGGCCGAAGGCGTCTGGATATAAGCTTCCAGGTACTGCGACAGCGAGCCACCGAACATCCAGGCCACGGCACCGGCGATGATCCAGGTAAGCAGCGACAAGGCCTCTTTGACAAAGCCGCGCTTGAGACTGATCAGCGAAGAAATGGCGATGATCGCGAGAATCGCCCAGTCGACCCAGGTAAATGCCACAGTGTTGCCTGCAAACGGATAAGGCGGCGCATTTTACCAGAGCAACGGGCTGTCGGTAAGCAGTGATTTACCGCCCGGTACGGGCCGGGCGGCAAGGGTTCAACTGCGCTCGGGCTGGAAGCGTACGACAAAGCCCTTGAGCTTCTGCTGGCGGTTGATCACATCGCGCAGGCGCTCGGCCTCGGCGCGCTCGATCAACGGCCCGACATACACCCGGTTCATGCCTTCGGCCGAACGGATATAGGCATTGTAGCCCTGGCTGCGCAGGGTTTTCTGCAGGTTGTCGGCGCTTGCGCGATTGGACAGGCTAGCCATCTGGATCGACCAGCTGACCGGCAGGCCATTGGCGTCGACCTTGCTTGCAGCCGGTTTAGGCGCGGTGGCGACCGTAGCTGCCGGCTTGGTTTCGACCTTGGCTGGCGCAGGCGCAGCCGGTTTTGCGGCGACAGCCGGTGCAGCCGGGGCTGACGTCGGCGTGGCGCTTGGCGCCGGGGCAATCGGCGTGCTCGGCGCCTGTACCGGTGCAGCGGACTGCTCGACGATGACCGGCTCTTCAGGCAACACCTGCGGCTCCGGGACCTGAACAGGCTCGACCTGCACTTGCGGCAGGGTCGGCGCAGCCGGTGCCTCGGGGGCCGAGACACGCACCTGGCGCATTTCGTCTTCGCGGGAGAACAGCATCGGCAGGAAAATCACCGCCAGTGCCACCAGCACCAGCGCCCCGACCATGCGTTGCTTGACCACTTTATCCAGCAATGCCATTTGCCCCGTCCTCCGTGGCCTGCCGGTCGAGCCACTGCAAGGCTTCGCCGACACAGAAAAATGATCCGAACAGCAGGATTTCATCATCCGCCGTTGCCTGTGCGCACTGCCCTTCCAGGGCCTGCGCAACACTGGCGTAAGACTGCACCACAGCGCCAAGGTTCGTCAGCGCCACCTGCAACTCGCTTGCAAGCCGGCTGCGGGCGGTTTCCAGCGGCGCCACGGCCCAGGCCTGAACCTGAGATTGCAGCGGCTTGATCACCCCTTCGAGGTCCTTGTCGGCCAGCAAACCGAACACGGCCAGGCGCTTGCCCGGCACTGGCCGGGCAGCCAGGCGCTGAGCCAGGTACTCGGCAGCATGCGGGTTGTGCCCGACATCCATGAGAATAGTCAACGCTTTGCCTTGCCAGGTGAAGGCCCGACGATCAAGGCGGCCGACCATGCGCGTATCGCGCAGGGTCTTGGCGATCTGCCCGGCATCCCACGGCAGGTCGAGCAACAGGTAGGCCTGCAGCGCCAGCGCGGCGTTTTCCATCGGCAGGTCGAGCAGGGGCAGATCATACAGCTCGACCGTCTGGCCGCGCGCATCGACGCCCCGCCACTGCCAGTGGTGATCGGTGCTGGCGAGGTCGAAATCACGCCCACGCAGGAAGAACGGGCACGCCAGTTCGCGCGCCTTGTCGAGCAGCGGCTGTGGCGGGTTCAGGTCACCACACAGGGCCGGCTTGCCCTGACGGAAGATCCCGGCCTTCTCGAAGGCCACCAACTCTCGCGTGTCGCCCAGGTAGTCGACATGATCGACACCTATGCTGGTGACCAGTGCAACATCGGCATCGACGATGTTGACAGTGTCCAGCCGCCCGCCCAGGCCGACCTCAAGCACCACGGCGTCCAGCGCCGCCTGCTTGAACAGCCAGAGCGCCGCCAGGGTGCCGGCCTCGAAGTAGGTCAGGGAGATTTCGCCGCGGGCCGCTTCGACAGCGGCAAAGGCCTGGCACAGTTGCTCATCGCCGGCTTCAGCGCCGTTGATCTGCACCCGCTCGTTGTAACGCAGCAGGTGCGGCGAGCTGTAGACACCGACCTTGAGACCCTGGGCGCGCAGCAACGCGGCGACAAAGGCACAGGTCGAACCCTTGCCGTTGGTGCCGGTCACGGTGATTACCCGTGGCGCCGGCTGGCCCAGCCCGAGCCGCGCAGCGACCTGTTGCGAACGCTCCAGGCCCATGTCGATGGCCGACGGATGCAACTGCTCGAGGTAGGCGAGCCAGTCGCCAAGGGTACGTTGGGTCATACGGTGGCAGGCGCCGGCGGAACGATGATCGGCTCGATCACCGGAGCGACGAACTTCGGCGTCGGCAGGCCCATCATCTGGGCCAGCAGGTTGCCCAGGCGCGGACGCAGCTCCTGACGCGGGATGATCATGTCGATGGCGCCGTGCTCCAGCAGGAACTCGCTGCGCTGGAAGCCTTCTGGCAGCTTCTCGCGTACGGTCTGCTCGATCACGCGCGGGCCGGCGAAGCCGATCAGCGCTTTCGGCTCACCGACGATGACGTCGCCAAGCATTGCCAGGCTGGCGGAAACGCCGCCGTAGACCGGGTCGGTCAGCACCGAGATGAACGGAATGCCTTCTTCGCGCAGGCGCGCCAGTACCGCCGAGGTCTTGGCCATCTGCATCAGCGAGATCAGCGCTTCCTGCATGCGCGCACCACCGGAGGCCGAGAAGCAGACCATCGGGCAGCGGTTTTCCAGGGCGTAGTTGGCGGCACGTACGAAACGCTCGCCGACGATGGCACCCATGGAACCGCCCATGAAGGAGAATTCGAAGGCGCTGACCACGATCGGCATGCCCAGCAGGGTGCCGCTCATGGAAATCAGTGCGTCCTTCTCGCCGGTCTGCTTCTGGGCGGCAGTCAGGCGGTCCTTGTACTTCTTGCCATCGCGAAACTTCAGGCGGTCGACCGGCTCCAGCTCGGCACCAAGTTCCGCGCGGCCTTCGGCGTCAAGGAAGATGTCGATACGGGCGCGGGCGCCGATACGCATGTGATGGTTGCACTTAGGGCAGACATCCAGGGTCTTTTCCAGCTCCGGACGATACAGCACGGCCTCGCAGGACGGGCACTTGTGCCACAGACCTTCTGGGACCGAACTCTTCTTCACCTCGGAACGCATGATCGAAGGGATCAGTTTGTCTACTAACCAGTTGCTCATGCTTTCTTTCTCCAGTAGCGGCGACCGGCAGGCTATGGCTGCCAGCTCGCGCGTATGCCCTTGAGCTCAATTCGTGTATGTCGCGATGATGGTCCGGCTCCGGTGCCCGCCTGCAGCGAGCCACCCCGATACCGCACCCTCGTCAACCTGTAAGGGCGACGCCTATGGCGTCACCCGGTAATTTCGACCGGCCCATGGGCGCGATCCGGCAGCACCGGGCTGCGAAAGCTATGGACGATGGCGCGCGGCCAGCCGTCACATCCGCAGCATGCCGCGCTTTCACGCCTGCTTGACCGCACGGATAAATGCCTCGATCCGTGCCGGATCCTTGATGCCCTTGGCCTGCTCCACGCCCCCGCTGACATCCACCGCGTAAGGCCTGACCTGCTGGATGGCTTGCGCCACGTTAGCAGGCGACAGGCCGCCGGCGAGGATGATCGGCTTGCTCAGTTGCTTCGGTACCAGCGACCAGTCGAAGGCCTCACCGGTACCGCCCGGCACGCCGGCCACATAGGCGTCGAGAAGAATGCCGCTGGCACCGCTGTACAGCTTGCAACTGGCCTCCAGGTCGTCGCCCGGGCGCACGCGCAGGGCCTTGATCCATGGGCGGTTGTGACCTGCGCATTCGGCCGGGGTTTCATCACCATGGAACTGCAGCAGGTCCAGTGGCACCGCTTCGAGGATTTCCGTCAGCTCGCAACGGCTGGCGTTGACGAACAGGCCCACGGTGGTGACGAATGGCGGCAGTGCGGCGATGATCGCACGCGCCTGCTGCACATCGACCGCCCGCGGGCTTTTGCCATAGAACACCAGGCCGATGGCATCGGCGCCCGCCTCGGCTGCGGCCAGCGCATCCTCGATGCGGGTAATGCCGCAGATTTTGCTGCGAACGGCGCTCATGACCTGTGAACCTCAGCAGAAAGCGGAAAGTCCCGGATGTTAGCAAATGGCTTGCGGGCCGTCAGCCCGTCAATGCCTCGTAGCCGGTAAGGAAGTGTGGGCCGATGTAACGCTCGGGCAATTCGAACTCGTCGTGGTACTCGACCTGCACCAGGTACAGCCCGTACGGATGCGCGGTCACCCCGCCGGCGCGCCGCTCGCGGCTTTCCAGTACTTCCCGGGCCCACTCTGGCGGACGCTCGCCGGCGCCGATGGTCATCAGCACGCCGGCAATGTTGCGCACCATATGGTGGAGGAAGGCACTGGCGCGGATGTCGAGGACGATCATCTTGCCGTGGCGGGTGACGCGCAGGTGATGGAGGTTCTTGATCGGCGACTTGGCCTGGCACTGGCCAGCGCGAAAAGCACTGAAATCGTGGGTGCCGACCAGGTACTCGGCGGCCAGGGCCATGCGCTCGGCGTCCAGCGGGCGGTGGTTCCAGGTCACCTCTTCACCGAGGTGCGCCGGGCGGATCTGGTCGTTGTAGATCACATAGCGGTAACGCCGGGCAATGGCCTTGAAGCGCGCATGGAAGTGCGCCGGCATTTGCTTGGCCCAGGACACACTGATGTCGTGCGGCAGGTTGATATTGGCGCCCATGGTCCAGCCTTTCATGCTGCGCACCGCCTGGGTGTCGAAATGCACTACCTGGCCGCAGGCATGCACGCCGGCATCGGTGCGCCCGGCGCAATGCAGGATGACCGGCGAATCGGCCACCCGCGACAAGGCCTCTTCCAGGGTTTGCTGCACGCTCGCCACGCCACTGGCCTGGCGCTGCCAACCGCGGTAGCGCGAACCTTTGTACTCAACGCCCAGGGCGATACGAAAGAAGCCTTCGGCGGCCACTTCGGCAGCCGCGTTATCAATGATTTCCAAGGGGATACAGCCTGTCGGTTTAGCAGATGGCGGGAATTATAACGACAACGGCAGCCACTGGGGCTGCCGTCGGCCATGCAAAAGCTGAACTCAGACCAGACGCGAGAGCAGCTCGTCGGCTTCCTGGCGCTGGGCATCGCTGCCGTCCTTGCGCACTTCGTCGAGGATGTCGCGGGCACCATCATGGTCGCCCATGTCGATATAGGCCCGGGCCAGGTCAAGCTTGGTGGCCACTTCATCGGCGCCGCCGAGGTAGTCGAAATCATCGTCCAGGTCGTCGCTTACAGCGGCGTCCGCTTCGGTGAAATGCGGCTCGATCGACGGTTGCTCAAGGCTTTGCGACAGCTTGTCGAGTTCGGCGTTGACGTCATCGAGCTCCGAGGCAAAGTTTTTGTCGGCCTCAGAGTCGTCCAGCGACAGCGAAAGATCGAAGTCTTCCGGCAGGTCCAGCTCGCTGAGCGGGTCGAACTCCGGCATGGTTTCATCGAACGCTGCCAGCTCGGCGGCGACGTCGACGTTTTCGCTGCTCGGTTGTGGCGAAGGTTCGTCGCCGGCAACGTCGAGGTCGAAATCGGCGAGGTCGTCCAGGGCCTGTTCAGGCTGGGCAAGATGCTCTGCGAGCAAGGCATCGAAGTCCGGTTGAGCCTGGCTGGCCTCACTCGCGACTTCTTCGGCCTGAGGCTCTTCAACGGCCAGCGATGGCTCCTCGAGCAGTGGCGGCTCGTCCAGCTCCAGACCTTGCAGGTCGTCTTCCAGGCTCAGGTCGAAGGCACTGTCCAGATCGCCTTCAGGCTCAGGCTCAAGGTCAGCCAACGGCTCTTCAACAACAGGTTCAGGCTCGATAACCGGCTCGGCTTCGATTACAGGCCCAACTACTGGGGCAACTTCAGCCTCGACTACAGGCTCGACTTCGGCCACGGGCTCGGCAGGCGATTCGTCCTGCAGCAGCTCCTGGACGTACTGGGCATCCAGTTCGGCCGCCAGTGCGGCAGCGCTGACGCCTGCCGCCGCGACTGCCAGCATGGCCGGGAAGCGGTTTTTCAGGGCCTCGACGTCGGCATGGTTCTGGCCGGTGGCGATCAGTTGGCGCTCATGACCGACAAAGGCATCGCGGTCGCCCTGGCGTGCATAGACTTCCATCAGTTTCAGGCGCAGGTCGCTGCGCTCAGGCGCTGCGGCAACCGCAGGCTCGAGCAGCTCGGCGGCGTGATTGAGGCGGCCGCGGGCAATGCTCAGTTCCGCTTCATCAAGCACGGCGTCGCCGGTCGGTGCCGCAGGGCTGGCCGCCGGAGCAACCAGCGGCGCAGCAATCGGGCCTTGCACCGGTTTGCTCGGTTCAGGCTCGGTAACGACTGGCGCAGGCTCTTCAGCCGGCAATGCGGCGGCTGTCGCGGCAGCGGCAGACGCGGCCACCACAGCCGGCGCCAGGGTCACGTTCGGCGGCGCCACGTCGAGGCCTTCAAAGCTGCTTGGCGGCAGGTCCAGGTCTGGAGAGCGATCACTCTCTTCAGCCAGGGCCCGAGCCATGCGCAGATGTTTTTCCGCTTCCTGGTCGGCCTTGCGCTTGCGTGCCAGCAACAGCAGCAGAAGCAACAGCACCAACAGTGCAGACCCCGCGATCAACGCCAGCAGCAACGGATTGCCGAGCAGGTCGTCGAGCATCTTGTTCGAGTCGGCCGGCGCCTGGTCGGCAGCCGCAGGCTGCGCCGGGTCAACCGGTGCGGTATCGACCGCAGCCGGGGCTGGCGTGACCACAGGCTCGGCTGGGGCCGGTTGCAGCTCGGCGGTTACCGCCGGTGGCTGGGCCGCAACAGCTTCAGGCGTACCCGCATCGGCGGCACCCTGGGCTTCGAGTTTGGCCAACTGGTCGTTCTTCAGCGCGATCAGGCGCTGCAGTTTGTCCAGCTGGCTCTGCAGGTCGGTCATGCGGCCTTTGAGTTCTTCGTTGTCACGACGACTGGTATCCAGGCTTTCCTGAGCCATGGCCAGCTTGTCGTTGAGGCCTTTGCTGCCCGCAGCGGCCGTGCTGCCGGGTGTGACCAGCTTGAGGTTGTCCTGGTTGGCGATGCGCGCCGGTGCCGCTTCTGCAGCGCTGCGCCGGGTAGCGTCGAGCTGCCGGGCACGCGGGCCCAGACGCCGGCCTTGGCGCCAGGCAGCGTACTGCTCGGCAACCTCGGTGACGGCCTGGCCCTGGGGAATACTGGTGATCTGCTGTTGATCGGGCAGGCGCAGGACCTGGCCGGTTTTCAGCAAGTTGATGTTGCCGTTGATGAAGGCATCCGGGTTCAGTGCCTGGATGGCCAGCATGGTCTGCTGCACTGATCCGCCCTGACGGGCTTTCGAAGCGATTTCCCACAGGGTGTCGCGACGCACGGTGGTGTAGTTGGCCGCGGTCACCGCAGGCGTAACGCCCGCCGGTGCTGGCTGACCGGCCGGGGTGTTGAACTTGGCCGGGTCGATCAGCACGCTGTAGTCGCGCAGCAGGCGGCCGCTCGGCCACATGACCTGGACCAGGAACTTGACCATCGGTGCCGGCAGCGGCTGGCTCGAGGTCACCCGCAACACGCTCTTGCCGTTGGGGTTGATCACCGTGGTGAAGTTCAGGTCATTGAGAAACGCCTGGCGCTCGACACCGGCCTTGGCGAACTCTTCGGGCGGCGCCAGGCTCGGCGCCACTTCGGCCGCCGTCAGGTCGCGGACATCGAGCAGTTCGATCTCGGCATCCAGGGGCTGGTTCTGCGCTGACTTCAAGGTCAGCTCGCCCAACCCGAGGGCATGCGCCATACCGGACGACAGCGCCGACGCCGCGGCAATTGCTAAGACCAGTTTGCGAATTCGAAGCATGACCTCTTCCTTTGAATGAACCTTCCCCGGCAACCGAGAACAAGTGGGGCAAATTGTCGGCAAGTATCTTTTACACAAGGCCTTTTATCAACAATTGCGCCAGCTGTACTGCGTTCAGGGCCGCGCCTTTGCGCACATTGTCGGTGGTCAGCCAGAGGTTGAGCTGCTCAGCCTCGTCGATTCCACCGCGTACCCGTCCAACATAGACCACGTCCTGGCCCACTGCGTCACCCACCGGCGTCGGATAATCACCCTCCTCCACCAGCTCGATGCTCTCAGCAGCTTCCAGTGCGGCATTGACCGCCGCCAGGTCGACTGGCGTGCGGCTTTGCACGGACACACTGTAGCTATCGCCGAAAAACACCGGGACTTGAACGCAGGTCACGGAAATCTTCAGTGAAGGCAAGCCGAGCACTTCGCGCAACTCGCTGACCAGGCGGCGCTCCAGGGCGCCATGGCCTTCGGTGTCGCTGGCACCGACCTGGGCCAGCAGGTTGAACGCCATCTGCCGGTCGAAGAAACGCGGCTCCAGCGGGCGGGCATTGAGCAGCTCGGCGGTCTGCCGGGCCAGTTCATTGACCGCCTCGCGGCCCTGGGCCGAGACCGCCAGGCAGGCGGTGACGTTGACACGCTCAAGTTCCAGCAGGCCCTTGAGTGGCGCCAGGGTGACCGCCAGGGCGATCGCAGCACTGCTCGGGCTGCTCAGTTGCAGCGGGGCCTTGAGGCTGTCGAGCACTGCTGGGTTGGCTTCCGGCACCACCGCTGGCGCCTGCTCGGCCGGCAGGCCGCCGGACAGGTCGATCACCGCACAACCGGCTGCCTGGGCCCGTGGCGCGAAGCTGCGGGTCACCGCGGGGCCGGCGGCAAAGAAGGCCAGCTTGACCTTGCTGAAGTCGAAGCTGTCGACCTCGCGCACGCGAAGGCTCTTGCTGCGGAACATCACGCCGCTACCCGCCGATTCGTTGCTGGCCAGCAGGTGCAGGGTGCCGACCGGGAAATCGCATTCATCCAGAATCTGGACAAGGGTTTCACCGACAGTACCGGTGGCACCGATGACGGCGATATCAATAGGCTGGCTCATGGAAAAATCCTCTGCTGGAACGGCGGGAGCGGCACTTTACTTGGATTCTCCCGCGCGGGACACCTGAATCGCGGGACAAGCCCGCTCCCACAGCGTTCATCCATCCTGTAGGAGCGGGCTTGCCCCGCGATGGGCCACCCACAAAAAAGCCCGCGCTGTTTCCAGCACGGGCTTCGGTTCAACACAACGCAGCGATCAACGCTCCAGCAGGATCCGCAGCATGCGCCGCAGCGGCTCGGCCGCGCCCCACAGCAGCTGGTCACCGACGGTGAAGGCGCCCAGGTACTGGGAACCCATGTTCAGCTTGCGCAGGCGACCCACCGGGATGTTCAGGGTACCGGTGACGTTGGTCGGGCTCAGCTCCTGCATGCTGATTTCACGCTGGTTCGGCACCAGTTTCACCCAAGGGTTGTGCTGGCTGATCATGCCTTCGATGTCGGCAATCGGCACGTCCTTGTTCAGCTTGATGGTCAGCGCCTGGCTGTGGCAACGCATGGCACCGATGCGCACGCAGATACCGTCGACCGGGATCGGGCTCTTGAAGCGACCGAGGATCTTGTTGGTCTCGGCCTGGGCCTTCCACTCTTCACGGCTCTGGCCGTTAGGCAGCTCTTTGTCGATCCACGGGATCAGGCTGCCGGCCAGCGGCACGCCGAAGTTCTCGGTCGGATAGGCTTCGCTGCGCATGGCCTCGGCGACCTTGCGGTCGATGTCGAGGATGGCACTGGCCGGGTTGGCCAGGTCATCGGCCACAGCGGCGTGGGTAGCGCCCATCTGGCGGATCAGCTCACGCATGTTCTGCGCGCCGGCACCCGATGCTGCCTGATAGGTCATGGCACTCATCCACTCGACCAGGCCGGCTTCGAACAGGCCGCCCAGGCCCATCAGCATCAGGCTGACGGTGCAGTTGCCGCCGATGTAGTTCTTGGTACCGGCGTCCAACTGCTGGTCGATGACCTTGCGGTTGACCGGGTCGAGGACGATGACCGCGTCATCCTGCATGCGCAGGCTGGAGGCGGCGTCGATCCAGTAGCCCTGCCAGCCGGCTTCGCGCAGCTTGGGGAATACTTCGTTGGTGTAGTCGCCGCCCTGACAGGTCAGGATCACATCGAGGGTCTTGAGCTCTTCAATGCTGTAAGCGTCCTTGAGCGGAGCAATATCCTTGCCCACTGCCGGACCCTGGCCACCGACGTTGGAGGTGGTGAAGAACACCGGCTCGATAAGATCAAAATCCTGCTCTTCCAGCATCCGCTGCATGAGCACGGAACCGACCATACCGCGCCAACCGATCAGACCTACACGTTTCATCGCAACTACACCTTTGCTAAAAAGTGGGCCGCTGCTTCACAAGGAAAAACAGCAGCGGGCCCGAGAGATTACAGATTCCGCAGCGCTGCGACTACTGCGTCGCCCATTTCCTGCGTACCTACCTTGCTGCAACCGTGCGACCAGATGTCGCCGGTGCGCAGCCCCTGATCCAACACCAGGCTGACGGCCTTTTCAATGGCCTCGGCTGCCGCCTGCTGGTTGAAGCTGTAACGCAGCATCATCGACACCGACAGGATGGTCGCCAGCGGGTTGGCGATGCCCTGGCCGGCGATGTCCGGTGCCGAGCCGTGGCAAGGCTCGTACATGCCCTTGTTGTCGGCATCCAGCGACGCTGATGGCAGCATGCCAATGGAGCCGGTGAGCATGGAAGCTTCATCCGACAGGATGTCGCCGAACATGTTGTCGGTGACCATCACATCGAACTGCTTGGGTGCCCGCACCAGCTGCATGGCGGCGTTATCGACGTACATGTGGCTGAGCTCGACGTCCGGATAGTCCTTGGCCACTTCCTCGACGATTTCCCGCCACAGCTGGCTGGAAGCCAGAACGTTGGCCTTGTCTACCGAGCAGAGCTTCTTGCCGCGCACGCGGGCCATGTCGAAACCGACCCGGGCAATACGGCGGATTTCGCTCTCGCTGTATGGCAGGGTGTCGTAGGACTGACGCTCGCCGCCTTCCAGCTCGCGGGTGCCGCGGGGCGCGCCGAAGTAGATGCCGCCGGTCAGTTCGCGAACAATGAGGATGTCCAGGCCAGCGACGATCTCCGGCTTGAGCGACGAAGCGTCGGCCAGTTGCGGGTAAAGGATTGCCGGGCGCAGGTTGGCGAACAGGCCCAGTTGCGAACGGATCTTCAGCAGGCCGCGCTCGGGGCGAATGTCGCGCTCGATCTTGTCCCACTTCGGCCCGCCAACAGCGCCGAGCAACACGGCGTCAGCCTTGCGTGCACGCTCCAGGGTCTGGTCGGCCAGCGGCACGCCGTGCTTGTCGATGGCGGCGCCACCGATCACGTCGTGCTCCAGGCTGAAACCGAGCTGGAACTTGTCGTTGGCCAGTTCCAGAACCTTGACCGCCTCGGCCATGATTTCCGGACCAATGCCATCACCTGGAAGAATCAGAATCTGCTTGCTCATGCTTTCCTCTATTCAATTCAAGCGGCACGCCCTGTTGGCCTGCCGAAAAAAACCTAGCGTTCGGCCCAGAGCACCACGACATCGGTGCTGAACGAGCCGTCGGCTTCAATCTGGTAATACTGGCGTACTTCTTCGCCCATCGCCTGCTGCAATTGGCGGATGGCGCCGCGCATCACCTCGGGGGTGCGCATGCGCTCGACCCAGGAGCTGTACTCCAGGCGCAGGCGCTGGCGGCTGTGGCTGCGAGTGAAGAGGCCGGCTTCGCTGACCTGCTGCAGCCATTCGCTGGCCGAATAATCGCGCACATGGCTGGTGTCGCGCAGCACTTCGACGCTCTGCAGGTAGGTGTCGAGCAGCGGGCTGCCTGGCGACATCACGTCGATGAAGGCCGCCACGCCACCGGGCTTGAGCACCCGCTTCACCTCCCTGAGCGCCAGGCCCAGGTCGCTCCAGTGGTGCGCCGAGTAACGGCTGAAGACGAAATCGAACGAAGCATCGGCGAACGGCAGGCGCTCGGCGGCGCCACGCTCGGTGACAATGTTCTCGAAACCGCGCTCGGCGCCCGCGGCGGCAACCACGTCGAGCATCTGCTGCGACAGGTCGTAGGCCACCACTTCGCGCACCAGCGGGGCAACGTGGAAACTCACATGGCCAGCGCCACAGCCAAGGTCCAGCAGGCGTGCACGGCCTTTGCCGGCAAGCTCTGCCTGCAACAGGGCAAATTCACTGCCCTGGGCGTGCACGGCGCTGCTCAGGTAGGCGCTGGCCTGCTCACCGAACTGGCGCTGGACGACGTCCTTATGGGTGGTGCTGGTCATCTGGATCTCCTGGGGGCTTGCCCCGCGATTGGCATCAATCAAGCATCACGAAACAACCAAGGCTGGCTAGCCCGATGCTTGGCTTCAAACGTGGCAATCGCATCGCCATCCTGCAAGGTCAGGCCGATGTCATCCAGGCCGTTGAGCAGGCAATGCTTGCGAAACGCGTCGATCTCGAAGCTCAGCACCTTGCCGTCCGGGCGGGTCACGGTCTGCGCCTGCAAGTCGATGTTCAATTGATAGCCAGGGTCGGCTTCAACCTGCTTGAACAGCTCGTCGACTTCCTCATCGCTGAGGATGATCGGCAGCAAGCCGTTCTTGAAGCTGTTGTTGAAGAAGATGTCGGCGTAGCTCGGCGCAATGATGCTGCGAAAGCCATATTCTTCCAGAGCCCACGGCGCATGTTCACGGCTCGAACCGCAACCGAAGTTCTCGCGGGCGAGCAAGACGCTGGCACCTTGATAACGCGCATGGTTCAGCACAAAATCCGGGTTCTGCGGGCGCTTGCTGTTGTCCTGGTACGGCTGACCGACATCCAGGTAGCGCCATTCATCGAACAGGTTGGGGCCAAAGCCGGTGCGCTTGATCGACTTCAGGAACTGCTTGGGAATGATCTGGTCGGTGTCGACGTTGGCACGGTCCAATGGCGCGACAAGGCCGGTGTGCTGGGTAAAGGCTTTCATGCTGCGCTCCCTTGGATCAACTCGCGTACATCGACAAAACGACCGGTAACGGCGGCGGCGGCGGCCATGGCCGGGCTCACCAGGTGGGTACGGCCACCGGCGCCCTGACGGCCTTCAAAGTTGCGGTTGGAGGTGGAGGCGCAATGCTCGCCACTCTCCAGGCGGTCGGGGTTCATCGCCAGGCACATCGAGCAACCCGGCTCACGCCACTCGAAGCCCGCTTCGAGGAAAATCTTGTCCAGGCCTTCTTTCTCGGCCTGGGCTTTGACCAGGCCCGAGCCCGGCACCACGATCGCCTGCTTGATGGTCGCGGCAACCTTGCGGCCCTTGGCGATCTCGGCAGCGGCGCGCAAGTCTTCGATACGCGAGTTGGTGCAGGAGCCGATGAACACCCGGTCAAGCTGGATGTCGGTGATCGCCTGGTTAGCGCTCAAGCCCATGTACTTCAAGGCGCGCTCGATCGAGCCACGCTTGACCAGGTCGGCTTCGGCGGCCGGGTCCGGCACGCGCTGGTCAACGGCCAGGACCATTTCCGGCGAAGTACCCCAGCTGACCTGCGGCTTGATCTGCGCAGCGTCCAGCTCGATCACCGTATCGAACACGGCGTCGGCATCGGAGACCAGGTCCTGCCAGGCTTGCACGGCCATGTCCCACTGCTCGCCCTTGGGCGCATAAGGGCGGCCTTTGACATAGGCGATGGTCTTTTCATCGGTAGCCACCAGGCCAACCCGGGCACCGGCTTCAATGGACATGTTGCAGATGGTCATGCGCCCTTCGACCGACAACTCGCGAATGGCGCTGCCGGCGAATTCCATGGCATGGCCGTTGCCGCCCGCGGTGCCGATCTTGCCGATCACCGCGAGGACGATGTCCTTGGCAGTGACGCCGAACGGCAATTTGCCTTCGACGCGCACCAGCATGTTCTTCATCTTCTTGGCCACCAGGCACTGGGTGGCGAGCACATGCTCGACCTCGGAGGTGCCGATACCGTGGGCCAGGGCGCCGAAGGCACCGTGGGTGGAGGTGTGCGAGTCGCCGCAGACCACGGTCATGCCCGGCAAGGTCGCGCCCTGCTCCGGGCCGATGACGTGGACAATGCCCTGACGCACGTCATTCATCTTGAATTCGACGATGCCATACTCGTCGCAGTTTTCATCGAGGGTCTGAACCTGCAAACGCGAGACCTGGTCGACAATGGCGTCGATACCGCCCTTGCGCTCCGCAGTGGTCGGCACGTTGTGATCAGGCGTGGCGATGTTGGCATCGATGCGCCAGGGTTTGCGATTGGCCAGGCGCAGGCCTTCGAAGGCTTGCGGCGACGTCACTTCGTGGATGATGTGACGGTCGATGTAGATCAGCGCCGAACCATCGTCGCGCTGCTTGACCAAATGCGAATCCCAGAGCTTGTCGTAAAGCGTTTTGCCGGCCATCAGACTGTTCCTCATCAGCGTCTTTCTATGCCAATAACCCCTTGGCTTGTACGGGCGATGCTATGCCGGTAGATTGAATAACTCAAATTCATAATTTTTATGCTTTGGATAACCAAAAGGAATCTGAGTAGTGGACCTGGCCAACCTCAATGCCTTTATTGCCATTGCCGAGACTGGCAGCTTTTCCGGGGCGGGCGAGCGCCTGCATCTGACCCAGCCGGCGATCAGCAAACGCATCGCCGGCCTTGAGCAACAACTGGATGTGCGCCTGTTCGACCGCCTCGGCCGCGAGGTCAACCTGACCGAGGCCGGACGCGCCCTGCTGCCGCGCGCCTACCAGATCCTCAATGTGCTGGACGACACCCGCCGGGCCCTGACCAACCTCACCGGGGAAGTCAGCGGGCGCCTGACTCTGGCCACCAGCCATCACATCGGCCTGCACCGCCTGCCGCCCCTGTTAAGAGCCTTTACCCGCCAGTACCCGGCGGTGGCGCTGGATATCCAGTTTCTCGATTCAGAAGTTGCCTACGAAGAAATCCTCCATGGCCGCGCGGAGATCGCCGTCATCACCCTGGCCCCGGAGCCACACCACCTGGTGCGCGCCGTGCCGGTATGGGACGACCCCCTGGACTTCGTCGCCGCCCCCGAACACCCGCTGGCGCGCAAAGGCGCGGTCAGCCTGGCCGACATTGCCCACCATCCGGCGGTGTTCCCCGGCGGTAACACTTTCACACACCATATTGTCCAGCGCCTGTTCGAAGCCCAGGGCCTGACCCCGAACATCGCCATGAGCACCAACTACCTGGAAACCATCAAGATGATGGTTTCCATCGGCCTGGCTTGGAGCGTACTGCCACGTACTATGCTCGATGAGCAGGTTGCGCCCATCGCCTTGCCGGGCATACAACTGTCGCGCCAGCTAGGCTACATTCTGCACACCGAACGAACGTTATCGAATGCCGCCAGGGCCTTTATGGCATTGCTCGAAAGCCATGCAAGCCCCTTGAACCACTGAGGTAGCACCCGGGCAAACCTGCCCACTCAAGGACGCGTTATCTGCCAAAGGTCTGGTATCGATGCCCAAATCAGCAAACCGTTTTCCGCGCATGCCCCGTATTCATGCAGCGGACCCCCAGGAATCGGAGCAAACCTGGGAAAACGCCCCGCAACTGCTGGCGGCGCTTAACGGTGCGCGCCTGGGCGCCTGGTTCTGGGATGTCGAGACCGGGCAGATCAGCTGGTCGCGCGGCACCCAGGCGCTATTCGGCTTCGACCCGCACCAGCCACTGCCCAACGACCTGGACTACCTCGAACTGGTGCCCATGGAAGACCGCCCCCGCGCCCTGCAGGCGTTTCATGCGGTGGTCAATGGCGAGCCGGTGGAACAAGCTTTGCGCCATCGCATCCGCTGGCCCGACGGCAGCCTGCACTGGCTGGAAATCAACGGCAGCATGACCACGGACCGCAACGGCCGGCGGCAGATGGTCGGGGTGATCCGCGAGATCACCCGCCAGCGAGATCGGGAAGCAGCGCTGATCAACTCGGAAAAGCGCTTTGCCACCCTCTTCCACCTGAGCCCCAATGTGATCCTGCTGACCCGCCGCGCCGACGGCAGGATCTACGAGGTCAACCAGCACTTCGAGAAGATCCTCGGCTGGCCAGGCCACCAGATCATCAACAAGAGCACCCTGGAGCTGGGCCTGTGGGTCCATCCGCAGCAGCGCAACCAGGTGCTGGCGGCGACCAGCGGCACCAGCGGCCCGGTGACCCTCGAAGTGCAGTTTCGCGGCAGCAGCGGCGAAATTCACGACGGCATCCTCTGCACCCAGAACATCGAACTGGAAGGTACCGCCTATCTGCTCAGCACCTTCGTCGACACCAGCGAACACAAACGCGCAGAACAGGCGCTCAAGGACAGCCAGGAACGCCTGGACCTGGCCCTGGACTCGGCGCAGTTGGGTACCTGGGACTGGCACATCCCCAGCGGCATGCTCTATGGCTCGGCACGTGCGGCCGAACTGCATGGCCTTGAGCCGGTGCCCTTTCACGAATCCTTCGAGTCTTTTTTCGAAGGCGTGCCGGAAATGGAGCGCAGCACCATGCGCCAGGCCTATCGCAGCCTGCGCGAAGGCCCGGCCGGCAATTACCAGATCACCTATCGCATCCAGATGGAAGACGGCAGCTCGCGCTACATCGAAAGCCGCGCCCGGCTGTACCGCGACGAACAGGGCAACCCGCTGCGCATGGCCGGCACCCTGCTGGACATCACCGACCAGGTCGAACGCGAACAACGCCTGACCAGCTCGGAAGAAAAGTTCGCCAGCCTGTTCCAGGCCAGCCCCGACCCGATCTGCGTGACCCGCCAGGACAGCGGCCAGTTCATCGAGATCAACCCGGCCTTTACCCAGGTATTTGGCTGGAACGCCGAGCAGGTGCTGGGCAACACCGCCGAACAGATCGGCCTGTGGGCCGAATCTGCCGAACGCGCCCGACGCATTGAACGGGTGATCCGCGACCAGGCCCTGAACAACGTCGCCGTGGTGGTCAACCACAAGGACGGGCAGCCGCTGACCTGCGTGATTTCCAGCCGCTTGATCAAGGTCGACAACCAACCCTGCAGCGTCACCACCCTGCGCGACATTACCCAGCAACAGCGCGCCGAAGCGGCGCTCAAGGCCAGCGAAGAGAAATTCGCCAAGGCGTTCCATTCAAGCCCCGACGCCATCACCATCACCGAGCGCGACAGCGGCCGCTACCTGGAAGTCAACGACGGCTTCTGCCGCCTGACCGGCTACAGCGCCGCCGAAGTGATTGGCCAGACCGTGCACGAAATCGGCATCTGGGCCGACGACAAGCAACGCACCGCACTGCTCAACGAATTCCAGGACAAAGGCCGCGTGCATCACCGGGAGATGCTCGGACGCAACAAGCGCGGCGACATCCTTACCGTCGAAGTGTCGATCGAGCCGATCAACCTCAACGAAACCGAGTGCCTGCTGCTCACCGCCCGCGATGTCAGCCAGTTGAAGAATGCCCAGGCGCAAATCCGCCACCTGGCCTACCACGACCCGCTGACCAACCTGCCCAACCGCGCCCTACTGATGGACCGCCTGAGCCAGCAGATTGCCCTGCTCAAGCGCCACAACCTGCGTGGCGCCCTGCTGTTTCTCGACCTCGATCACTTCAAGCACATCAACGACTCCCTTGGCCACCCGGTCGGCGACACGGTGCTGAAAATTATCACCGCCCGCCTGGAAGCCAGCGTGCGCCTGGAAGACACCGTCGCGCGCCTGGGCGGCGATGAATTCGTGGTGTTGCTCAGCGGCCTGGAAGGCAGCCGTGAGGAAGTCACGGAAAAAGTCCGCGAACTGGCCGACACCCTGCGCGAACTGCTGGCCGAGCCGATGTCACTGGACGGCCAGCGCCTGCAGGTGACGCCGAGCATCGGCATAGCCCTGATCCCCGACCACGGCTCGACCCCGGCCGACCTGCTCAAACGTGCCGATATCGCCCTGTACCGGGCCAAGGACTCCGGGCGCAACACCACCCAGATGTTCCACACCACCATGCAAAAGGCCGCCAGCGAGCGCCTGCGTATGGAAAACGACCTGCGCCTGGCCCTGGCCCGCGGCGAACTGGCGCTGCACTTCCAGCCCCAGGTCGATGCCCGCGACAACCGCATCGTCGGTGCCGAAGTGCTGTTGCGCTGGCACCACCCGCAACTGGGTCAACAGCCGCCGGCGCAGTTCATCCAGGTGCTGGAAGAAAGCGGGCTGATACTGGAAGTGGGCAGTTGGATCCTCGACGAAGCCTGCGACGCCTGTGCCGGCATGCTGCGCGACGGCCTGATCGACCCGAACGACTTCAGCCTGTGCGTGAACATCAGCCCGCGGCAGTTCCGCCAGAACGACTTCGTCGAACGGGTGATGCGCAGCCTCGACGACTTCCGCCTGCCACACAAGATCCTCAAACTGGAGATCACCGAAGGCATCGTCATCCAGAACCTGGAAGACACCATCAGCAAAATGCGCGAGCTCAAGGCCTTTGGCGTGAGCTTTGCCATGGATGATTTTGGTACCGGCTACTCCTCGCTGACCTACCTCAAACGCCTGCCGGTGGATGCCTTGAAAATCGACCAGTCCTTCGTCCGCGATGCGCCGCTGGACCCCAACGACGCCGAGATCGTCCGGGCGATCGTGGCCATGGCCCGCAGCCTGGAACTGGCGGTGATTGCCGAAGGGGTGGAATTGTCGGAGCAACTGGAGTTTCTTGAACGGCTGGGGTGCCATTTGTACCAGGGGTACCTGCATAGCCGGCCGTTGCCGCTGGGGGAGTTTCGGGCAATGTTGCTTGAAGCGCCGGCAGGCTACTGAAGCTCCCACAAGAGCAACGCGAATTGTGCTCTTGATCTGCTTGTGATCTTGATCTACCGGCCCCGTTAACCAGAAGGGCCGAGTGGAGGTGTTGCGAAGGGGCTAGTGCGCAGCACCTTCGGCGTAGCCGAAGTTGCGAAACGTAGAGTTGCTTGCAACTCGTAGTTCGCAATGCCCTGTAGTGACACCGTAGCGAGGGAACCCGAAGCGCAGCGTAGGGCCCCTGGTGGGGCGAGAATTTTTGCTTACTTTTTTTTCGACTGAAAAAAGTAAGCCGCCGTAAGGGCGCAAAGGTGCCTCAGCACCAACAAATCAACCGGATCAACACCAAAATCTCAGAGCCAAAAAAAAGGGTGCCCGAAGGCACCCTTTCCTAAACAAACAACAATCAATTCAGAGCAGGCTTGCCATCCCCATTGATCGGAATCCGCTTGGCCTTGGCCTCTTCCGGCACAATCCTCAGCAGATCGATGCTGAGCAGCCCATTAGCCAGACCAGCCGCCTTGACCTCGATATGGTCAGCCAACCGGAACGACAACTTGAACGCCCGCTGGGCAATGCCCTGATGCAGATAGGTAACGCTTTCAGCGTTGCTGTCACGCTTGCCGCCAGTCACGGTCAAGACGCCTTTTTCCACCTGCAGGTCCAGATCCTGCTCCTGGAAACCTGCCGCAGCAACGACGATTCGATAGTGGTCATCGCCATGTTTTTCAACGTTGTAGGGAGGGTAGCTGCTACCCGCCTCGTTACGCGCCGCAGATTCGAACAGATCATTGAAACGGTCGAAACCCACGGAATGACGGAACAGTGGAGCCAGAGAAAAAGCAGTAGTCATGATGCATCTCCTGAAAATCAGCGAGGTTGTGTAGTAGCGCGACCCGACTTCGGCATCGCGTACTCCCTAGATAAGGACCCTCGCCTGCTTTTCAAGCAACCCTGCAAAAATTTTTCAGGCCGCCTCGCTGACCGGTACACCGATCAACTGCCCGACCCGATCACAGTCGGTTTCCCGGCGCAATTCGGTAAACAGCGCCACTGCCTCGGGATAAGTGCGAGTCAGCATCGCCACCCATTGCTTCAAACGCCCCGGCGCCTGGCGCGGGGTCATCTGCGCGCGGGCCTGGCCCCAGAAGTCCTGGATCAGCGGCAGCAAGCCCTGCCAGTCCATGGGCACGAATTCGACGCCATCGCGTTCGGCGGCAATCTGCCGGGCAAGGTCCGGGCGCGAAACCAGGCCACGCCCCAGCATGATGTCTTCGACGCCGCTGACTTCGCGGCAACGCCGCCAGTCTTCCAGGGTCCAGACCTCGCCATTGGCATACACCGGTACCTTGACCACCTCCTGCACCCGCGCCACCCACTCCCAATGGGCCGGCGGCTTGTAGCCGTCGACCTTGGTCCGCGCGTGCACCACCAGTTGCTCGGCGCCGCCTTCGGCCAAGGCCCGGGCGCAGTCCAGGGCGCCGTCGGGGCTGTCGAAGCCCAGGCGCATCTTGGCCGTGACCGGGATATGCGCAGGCACCGCGCGACGCACTTCACGCAAGATCGCGTGCAGCAGCTCCGGCTCCTTGAGCAGTACCGCCCCGCCCCGCGACTTGTTGACGGTCTTGGCCGGGCAACCAAAATTGAGGTCGATCACCGGCGCGCCCAGTTCACAGGCCAGCACCGCGTTTTCGGCCAGGCACACCGGGTCGGAACCGAGCAATTGCACCCGCAACGGCACCCCGGCAGCAGTGCGGGCACCCTGGCTCAGCTCCGGCGCGAGCTTTTCGAAGGTCGCCGCCGGCAACAGGCGGTCGCAGACCCGAATGAACTCGGTGACACACCAGTCGATGCCGCCCACCTGGGTCAGTACGTCGCGAAGAATGTCGTCGACCAGCCCCTCCATCGGGGCCAGGGCAATTTGCATGGGTTGCATCTCGGCTGGAAAAGGCCGGCAGTCTAGCAAAATCCGCGGCCTACAGCGCTCCGGCCATCAGCGCCGGCCCATAGCCGTCGATGAACTCACCCGGCATGCGCTTGGGCCGCCCTGTGGATAACTCGATGCAGACGAAGGTGGTTTGCGCACGCAGCAAGGTGGTGCCGTCGCTGGGACGAACCAGCTGGAAGTGCCGGGTCATTTTCAGCCGCTGGTCCCAGTCGACGATCCAGGTTGCCAGTTGCAACTCGTCGTCTTCGTAGGCAGCGGCCAGGTAGTCGATTTCGTGGCGGACCACGGCCATGGCCCGGTCCAGGCGCCGGTACTCGGTCAGGTCCAGGCCCAGGCGTTGGGAGTGGCGCCAGGCGCAGCGCTCAAGCCAAGTGACGTAAACCGCGTTGTTGGCGTGGCCGAGGCCGTCGATATCGTCGGCAGCGACCCGCAGGTCGATGATGAACGGTGTTGCCAGGTCCCAACTCATGCCCGCTCCAGATCCGTGGTGAACGGGCAGAGTGTACCGGATGCTCAGGCCGATTGCCGCGCCGGTGAACTGCTGCGTTGCAGCAGTGCCAGCACCCCTTCGCGCAGTTGCGGGTCGGCCAGCACCCGCAGATGGCCGCCGTCGGGCAGGCGCAGCAGACGGCTGTCGAACCAGGCACGGTGGATAGCGTCTGATTCGTCTACCGGTACCAGTTGGTCGTCCTCGGCATGCACGATCAAGCCGGGCAGCTCCAGTTGGTAGCCGCTGACATCCAGGCGGGAAATCTGCACGCCGACATCGCGTTCAATCTGACGGATGAACGCCGCCCGCGCCCGCGCCGGCATGCCCAGGTGGCGAGCGAAACCGCGGATAACGCCAAGCAACTGCGCCGGTGCGGCGATGCTCACCGCCACTTCGGCGCGCAGGCCCCACTGCAAGGCCAGGAGCATGCTGGCGCCACCCATGGAATGGCCAACCACGGCCTTGAGCGGCGGCAGTTCGGCGGCGGCTTCCAGCAAGGCACGGGCGAACAGCACCACGTTGGCTTCGTTGCCCGGTGAGTGGCCATGGGCCGGGCCTTCCAGGGCCACGGCGGTGTAACCGGCGTCGACCAGGCTGTCGATCAGATGGGCGAACTGGGTCGGGCGCCCTTCCCAACCGTGCATCAGCAGCACGGTCGGGCCTTGGCCCCAGCGCAGTGCCGAGAGGCCGAAACGCAAGGTGATGCGCTCGGCGCGGGCCAGCAGCGGCAGTTCCCAGTCCCGCGGCGGCCGGTTGCGCGGGGTCATGAAGGCGCGGCGCATCTTGCGCGCGACATGCTCTGGCGCCAAATGCCCGAGGGTGCCGTTAACGCTACGAATCCAGCTCAAGGTATTCATCGCTTCGCTCCGGTGGATATCGCGTGGTTCAGACAACCGCCGATTTGGCGGCGCGCAGAATGCGGTCAGACAGCTCGTCAGTGCCCAGGGCCCGGGCCAGGGCCAGGCCACCGATCATCAGGGCCATGTCGGCCAGGACCTTGTCGGCGTCTTCGGGGCTGTCGGCGAGATTGGCCATCATCAGTTCGATGTGTTCGGCCAGCACCTCACGAAAGGCCTCCGGCAGGCGCGCCATTTCGCCCAGTGAGGTCGGCAACGGGCAGGCGCGCTCGGTGGCGTCGCGGTGCTTGCGCGACAGATAGAAGGCGGCAACCAGGGCCCGGCGCTCCTCGCCCGTCATGTTCGGATCGACTTCGGCGAGCAATGCCCGACGTTCGCCCAGCAACTGGCGAAAGGCTTCGAGCATCAACGCATCCTTGCTATCGAAATGGGCGTAGAAGCCACCGACGGTCAGACCGGCGGCGCCCATCACCTGATTGACACTGGGCTCGGCCGGACCGTGCTGGATCAGCGCGCTGCAGGCTGCATCGAGAATCCGTTCGCGGGTCTTGGCCTTTTTGTCGTTCATGCTCGCCTCCAAAATATTATGGTTAGAATATTATTCTCATAATATTTTTTAGCAAGCAGAAATTGCCGCCGCTTGTCGCTTCAGGTAATGAAAGGTTGGGGGAAGTTTTTTCGAGACAAAAACAAAAGGCTCATTCAATAATCGAATGAGCCTTGAAATCCCACAAAGTGGGTAAAATGGCGTCCCCTAGGGGACTCGAACCCCTGTTACCGCCGTGAAAGGGCGGTGTCCTAGGCCACTAGACGAAGGGGACTTGTAACCTTCGTGCAGATCCGTTTTCACGAATCCTGGCAAAATTGGTGGAGCTAAGCGGGATCGAACCGCTGACCTCCTGCATGCCATGCAGGCGCTCTCCCAGCTGAGCTATAGCCCCAGATTTTTAGCCTCGCGGCCCAGCGACCTCTTTCGATGTCGCTTGTGTAAAACTGGCGTCCCCTAGGGGACTCGAACCCCTGTTACCGCCGTGAAAGGGCGGTGTCCTAGGCCACTAGACGAAGGGGACGAACCTTCTTACCTTACCAACCCGGTCGCTGGAACCCGGTTGATTTCGCAGTCAGTCTAGCTGACTACGAATCGGAATTTGGTGGAGCTAAGCGGGATCGAACCGCTGACCTCCTGCATGCCATGCAGGCGCTCTCCCAGCTGAGCTATAGCCCCACAATGTCGCTTTGAACTGAATCGCTTGGCTGGGTGCTTCGCGTTTCGTTTTCGTTCATCGCTGTGGACGGGGCGCATATTAAGATCGGATGGCGAACCTGTCAAATATATTTTCAACAAAATTCAAAAAAAATTTCCGAGATAACAAACACTTACCGCCCGACCGAAGGAAACACCCCGGTTTTACAGGGGTTTGCGGGCCTCTTCGCGGGGCAAGCCCGCTCCTACAAATCAGGTAGGAGCGGGCTTGCCCCACGAAGTTTTACCAAGGTCAGGCAATCAGGTGAGGGTGCCCAACAGCTTTTCCCACTCTTTGTTTTCTTTCTTCGACACACCACCGAGCAGGTCCAGAGCCTGGCGCAGGCGGTAGCGGGTCAGGTCCGGGCCAAGGATTTCCATGGCATCGAGCACCGAGACCGAGCTGGCCTGGCCGGTGATGGCGGCGAACATCAGCGGCATGGCATCACGCAGCTTCAGCTCCAGGGCTTCGACGACCGCCTGGATGCAACCGGTGATCCGCTCTTTTTCCCACTGACGCAGGCTTTCGAGCTTCCACAGGATCAGCTGAATGACCTGGCGTACCTGGTCGGCCGAGAGTTTTTTGCTCTCGAACAGCTTGGCATCGAGCTTGAGCGCACCTTCAAAGAAGAAGCCGCCCAACGGCACGACCTGGCTGAAGGTCTCTACCCTGCCCTGCACGTGCGGCGCGATCTGCATCATGTAGTCACTGTTGAACGCCCACTTGTGCAGGCGCGCGGCGAACTCTTCCACCGGCAGCTCGCGCAGCCACTGGCCATTGAGCCACGACAGCTTCTCGATGTCGAAGATCGGCCCGCCGAGGGAAACCCGCGACAGGTCGAAGTGCTCGACCATCTCGGCCAGGGAGAACTTCTCGCGCTCGTCCGGCATCGACCAGCCCATGCGGCCCAGGTAGTTGAGCATGGCTTCGGGCATGAAGCCCATGCGCTCGTAGAAGGTTACCGAGGTCGGGTTCTTGCGCTTGGACAGCTTGCTCTTGTCCGGGTTACGCAGCAGCGGCATGTAGCACAGGGTCGGTTGTTCCCAGCCGAAGTACTCGTACAGCTTGATCAGCTTGGGCGCCGACGGCAGCCATTCTTCGCCGCGCAGTACGTGGGTGATGCCCATCAGGTGGTCATCGACGACGTTGGCCAGGAAGTAGGTCGGCAGGCCGTCGGTCTTCATCAGCACCTGCATGTCCATGCGGTCCCACGGGATCTCGACGTCGCCACGGAGCATGTCAGGTACCACGCAGACGCCTTCGCTCGGCACTTTCATGCGGATCACGTGCGGCTCGCCCGCAGCCAGGCGGCGCTGGACTTCTTCAGCCGACAGCAGCAAGGCCCGACCGTCATAGCGCGGGGTTTCACCGCGGGCCATCTGCTCGGCACGCATCTGGTCGAGCTCTTCGGCGGTGCAGAAGCACGGGAAGGCGTGACCAAGGTCGACCAGTTGCTGGGCGTACTGCTTGTAGATGTCACCGCGCTCGCTTTGCCGATACGGGCCGTGCGGGCCGCCGACGTCCGGACCTTCGCTCCACTCGATGCCGAGCCAGCGCAGGGCGTCGAAGATCTGCTGTTCCGACTCGCGGGTCGAGCGCAGCTGGTCGGTATCTTCGATACGCAAGATGAACTCGCCGCCGTGCTGCTTGGCAAAGCAGTAGTTGAACAGGGCGATGTAAGCGGTGCCGACGTGGGGATCGCCAGTAGGCGAAGGCGCGATACGCGTGCGAACGGTGGTCATGGACAGTCTCGAACTAGAGATGAAACAAAGGCTGGATGTTAACAGGGAGCGGGCATCGGGCTCCAGCAATGGGCGCGATCGGCACTTGTAAGCACGGATCCAAACACTGTTAAATTTGCTTACATTTTTAGAACGATCGTCCCTATGCCTGCTCAACTCAAGCGTCGCCTACTGGTTTTTCTTGCCCTTGTCCTGCTGATTGCCCTCGCCTTCCTTGCCCACTGGTACTTCAAGGGACGCTTCTATGAAAGCACCGACAACGCCTATGTGCAGGGCGAAATAACCCGGGTTTCCAGCCAGCTAAGCGCGCGTATCGACGAAGTACTGGTGCAGGACAACCAGCACGTGGCCAAGGGCGACCTGCTGGTGCGCCTTGAGCCAGAGGATTTTCGTCTGGCCGTGGAGCGCGCCCGCGCCGCCCTCGATACCCGCGAAGCCGAGCGCCTGCAGGCTGAAAGCCGGCTCACCCAGCAAGCCAGCCTGATTGCCGCCGGGCAAGCCCAGGTCGCCGCCAACCAGGCCACCCTCGGCCGCGCACAACTGGACCTGAACCGCGCCGAAGCCTTGCGCAAACCGGGCTTTGTCTCGGAAGAACGGGTCACCACGCTGTCGGCCGAGAACCACGTCGCCCGCTCCCAGGTGAGCAAGGCCCAGGCCGACTTGCAAGGCCAGCGCCAGCAGGTCAACGCCCTGGCCGCCGAGATCAAGCGCCTGGATGCGCAGATCGTCAACGCCCGCGCCGACCTGGCCCAGGCCGAACTGAACCTGACCCGCAGTGAAATCCACGCACCGATCAGCGGCATCGTCGGTCAGCGTGCCGCGCGTAATGGCCAGGTGGTCCAGGCCGGCGCCTACCTGCTGTCGCTCGTCCCCGATGAAGACATCTGGATTCAGGCCAACTTCAAGGAAACCCAGATCGGCCACATGCAGCCTGGGCAGAAGGCCGAACTGCTGTTCGACAGCTACCCGGACACGCCGATCGAGGCGCGGGTCGACAGCCTGTTCGCCGCCTCCGGCGCCCAGTTCAGCCTGCTGCCACCCGACAACGCCACCGGCAACTTCACCAAGGTGGTGCAGCGCATCCCGGTGAAACTGACCTTCGCCGCCAACAACCCGCTGCACGGCAAGATCCGCCCAGGCATGTCGGTGACCGCCACCGTCGACATCCGCGACAACGCCGACCATGGCCGGTGATCAGTTGATCCGTCCCGCCGGCGAACCCAGCCGGCGCGACTGGATCGCGGTGATGAGCGTGATGCTCGGCGCCTTCATGGCGGTGCTCGACATCCAGATCACCAACTCCTCGCTCAAGGACATCCAGGGCGCCCTGTCGGCGACCCTGGAGGAAGGCTCGTGGATCTCCACCTCCTACCTGGTAGCGGAGATCATCATGATCCCACTCACCGCCTGGCTGGTGCAGCTGCTCTCGGCGCGGCGCCTGGCGGTCTGGGTGTCGTTGGGTTTTCTGGCCTCATCGCTGCTGTGCTCCATGGCCTGGAACCTTGAGAGCATGATCATCTTCCGCGCCATGCAGGGTTTTACCGGCGGCGCGCTGATCCCCCTGGCCTTCACCCTGACCCTGATAAAACTGCCGGAACACCACCGCGCCAAGGGCATGGCGATGTTCGCCATGACCGCCACCTTCGCCCCGTCGATTGGCCCGACCCTGGGCGGCTGGCTGACCGAGAACTGGGGCTGGGAGTACATCTTCTATATCAACATCCCGCCGGGGCTGATCATGATCGGCGGCTTGCTGTACGGCCTGGAAAAGAAAGAAGCCCACTGGGAGCTGCTGAAAAGCACCGACTATGCCGGCATCCTTACCCTTGGCGTCGGCCTTGGCTGCCTGCAGGTGTTCCTCGAGGAAGGCCACCGCAAGGACTGGCTGGAGTCGAGCCTGATCGTCTCCCTGGGCAGCATCGCCCTGCTCAGCCTGATCAGCTTCGTCATCCTGCAGTTTTCCAAGCCAAACCCGCTGATCAATCTGCGTATCCTCGGCAACCGCAACTTCGGCCTGTCGAGCATTGCCAGCCTGGGGATGGGGGTGGGTTTGTACGGTTCGATCTACCTGCTGCCGCTGTACCTGGCGCAGATCCAGAACTACAACGCCCTGCAGATCGGCGAAGTGATCATGTGGATGGGGGTTCCGCAGCTATTCCTGATTCCGCTGGTGCCGCAGCTGATGAAGGTGATTTCGCCGAAGATTCTCTGCACCCTGGGTTTCGGCCTGTTCGGCCTGGCCAGTTTCAGCTCTGGGGTGCTCAACCCGGACTTTGCCGGCGAGCAGTTCAACCACATCCAGATCATCCGCGCCCTCGGCCAGCCGATGATCATGGTGACCATCTCGTTGATTGCCACCGCGTATATCCAGCCCCAGGATGCCGGCTCGGCTTCAAGCCTGTTCAACATCCTGCGCAACCTGGGCGGTGCCATCGGTATCGCCTTGCTGGCAACCTTGCTGGATGCGCGGACCAAGGTGTACTTCGACTACCTGCGCGAGTCGATCGTGCCGAGCAACCCGCAGGTCGCCGAGCGTCTGGCGCAACTGGCGGAGCGACTGGGCAGCGATACCGCGGCGCTGGGCAAGCTGAGTGAAATTACCCACCAACAGGCGATGATCATGGCCTATAACGACGCCTTCCATTTTGTCGGCATCGGTTTGGCGATCAGCATGGTGGCGGTGGTGATGACGCGCAAATTGCCGCAGGGGTTGAAGGCCGGGGAAGCGCATTGACCTGTATTGGGCCTGCTTTGCCAGCGATAGGGCCTTCAGGCGGTAATCATCCGTTCGCGCAGTGCAGTAATCTCGTCGCGCAACTGCGCCGCCGCCTCGAACTCCAGGTCCCGCGCCAACTGGTACATCTTCTCTTCCAACTGCTTGATGCGCTTGGCGATCTCGCCCGGTGAACGCAGTTCGGCTTCGTAACGGGCGCTCTCCTCTGCCGCCTTGGCCATGCCCTTGCGCTTTTTGCTGCGCGAGCCGGGCACGTTGGCGCCTTCCATGATGTCGGTGATGTCTTTGACCACACCCTTGGGCACGATGCCATTGGCGGCGTTGAAGGCGACCTGCTTGTCACGGCGCCGTTCGGTCTCGCCAATTGCCCGCTGCATGGAGCCGGTCATGTTGTCGGCATAGAGGATCGCCCGGCCATTGAGGTTACGCGCCGCACGGCCGATGGTCTGGATCAGCGAGCGCTCGGAACGCAGGAAGCCCTCTTTGTCGGCATCGAGAATCGCCACCAGCGACACCTCGGGCATGTCCAAACCTTCACGCAGCAGGTTGATACCCACCAGCACATCGAAGGTGCCCAGGCGCAGGTCGCGGATGATCTCTACCCGCTCCACGGTATCGATGTCCGAGTGCAGGTAACGCACCCGCACGTCGTGATCGGCCAGGTAGTCGGTGAGGTCCTCGGCCATGCGCTTGGTCAGGGTGGTGACCAGCACGCGTTCTTCTACGGCCACGCGCTTGCGGATCTCCGAGAGCAGATCGTCGACCTGGGTAGTGGCCGGGCGCACTTCGACCTGCGGGTCGACCAGGCCGGTGGGGCGCACCACCTGCTCAACCACGCGACCCGCATGTTCGGCCTCGTAATTGCCCGGGGTCGCCGAGACGAAGATGGTCTGCGGGCTGACGTTTTCCCACTCGTCAAAACGCATCGGCCGGTTGTCCAGCGCCGAAGGCAGGCGAAAGCCGTACTCGACCAGGGTTTCCTTGCGCGAGCGGTCGCCCTTGTACATGGCGCCGACTTGCGGAACGCTGACGTGGGATTCGTCGATTACCAGCAGCGAATCGTCCGGCAGGTAGTCGTAGAGGGTCGGTGGCGGCGCCCCGGCCGGACGCCCGGACAGGTAGCGCGAGTAGTTTTCGATGCCGTTGCAGTAACCCAGCTCGAGGATCATCTCCAGGTCGAAGCGGGTGCGCTGCTCCAGGCGCTGGGCCTCGACCAGCTTGTTGGCCTTGTGCAGGTACTCAAGGCGCTGGGCCAGCTCTTCCTTGATGCCATCCACTGCCTCGAGCAGAGTCTCGCGCGGGGTCACGTAGTGGCTCTTGGGGTAGAAGGTGAAGCGCGCCAGCTTGCGGATCACCTCGCCGGTCAGCGGATCGAAAGCGGCGATGTTTTCCACCTCGTCGTCGAACAGCTCGATGCGGATGGCTTCCAGGTCCGATTCGGCCGGGAAGATATCGATCACATCGCCGCGCACGCGGAAGGTGGCGCGGGCAAAGTCCATCTCGTTGCGGGTGTACTGCAGGTCGGCCAGGCGGCGCAGCAGCGCGCGCTGGTCGAGCTTGTCGCCGCGGTCCACGTGCAGGACCATCTTCAGGTAGGTTTCCGGGCTGCCCAGGCCATAGATGCAGGAAACCGTGGTGACGATGATCGCATCACGGCGCTCCAGCAGCGCCTTGGTCGCCGACAGACGCATCTGCTCGATATGGTCGTTGATCGAGGCGTCCTTCTCAATGAAGGTGTCCGAGGACGGCACGTAGGCTTCTGGCTGGTAGTAGTCGTAATAGGAAACGAAATACTCGACGGCGTTGTTCGGGAAGAACGACTTGAACTCGCCATACAGCTGCGCCGCCAGGGTCTTGTTGGGTGCCAGCACCAAGGTTGGGCGCTGCACCTGGGCGATCACGTTGGCAATGCTGAAGGTCTTGCCCGAGCCGGTCACCCCGAGCAGGGTCTGGTGCGCAAGGCCCGCCTCGATTCCTTCGACCATCAGGCGAATGGCCTCGGGCTGGTCGCCGGCCGGCTGGAAACGGGTGACGAGCTGGAACTCGGACATGACAAACCTCTGTGTGATCGCGATGGTTTCATCGCTGGCGCGGGCAACTGTATTTATAGACAGTAGTTATACCGAATTTAAGGGCCGGAGCGCCAGTTTCAACTCAGTGTTGTGGGCATTTCTGACTATGGACCGGTCAAATCGACTAACGGTCGAAAAATATTCGGCCAAACAGCAGGAAAAGCTGCGACAGACTGTCGCCGTGACCGACCGGTATCACTATACTGACTCCCCGTTTGTGCACCGCTCTAGTGCAAGCGACTGGAGCGTGCGACCTCTTCCACTCTCCATTCAGAGCCAAGGTAATAATGAGCCTGTTTTCCGCTGTCGAGCTGGCACCACGCGATCCCATTCTGGGCCTCAACGAAGCTTTCAACGCCGATACCCGTAGCAACAAGGTCAACCTGGGTGTAGGTGTTTACTGCAACGAAGAAGGGCGTATCCCACTGCTGCGCGCAGTGATCGAAGCCGAAACCCAGCGCGCTGCCCAGCACGCTTCCCGCGGTTACCTGCCGATCGACGGTATCGTCGCTTACGACCAGGCCGTGCAGAAGCTGCTGTTCGGTGCCGAGTCGCCACTGCTGAGCGCCGGTCGTGTGATCACCACCCAGGCCGTCGGCGGTACCGGCGCCCTGAAGATCGGTGCCGACTTCCTCAAGCAGCTGTCGCCAAACGCCGTGGTCGCCATCAGCGACCCGAGCTGGGAAAACCACCGCGCACTGTTCGAAACCGCTGGTTTCCCGGTACAGAACTACCGCTACTACGACGCCGCCACCCATGACGTCAACCGCAGCGGCATGCTCGAAGACCTCAACGCCCTGCCGTCCGGCTCGATCATTGTACTGCACGCCTGCTGCCACAACCCGACCGGCGTCGACCTGACTCCGGAAGACTGGAAGAACGTCCTCGACGTGGTCAAGGCCAAAGGTCACGTGCCGTTCCTCGACATGGCCTACCAGGGCTTTGGCGCTGGCATCACTGAAGACGCCGCCGCGGTACGCCTGTTCGCCGAGTCGGGCCTGGACTTCTTCGTTTCCAGCTCGTTCTCCAAATCCTTCTCGCTGTACGGCGAGCGCGTTGGCGCCCTGTCGATCGTCACCGAGTCCAAGGAAGAGGCGACGCGCGTGCTGTCGCAAGTCAAGCGCGTAATCCGCACCAACTACTCCAACCCGCCGACCCACGGCGCCACCATCGTCGCCACCGTGCTCAACAGCCCAGAGCTGCGCAAGATGTGGGAAGACGAACTGGCCGAGATGCGTCTGCGTATCCACGGCATGCGCAAGCAGATGGTCGAGCTGCTGGCCGAGTACGGCGCCAAGCAGGACTTCAGCTTCGTCGGTCGCCAGTGCGGCATGTTCTCCTACTCGGGCCTGACCGTTGAGCAGGTCGCTCGCTTGAAGAACGAGTTCGGTATCTATGCTCTGGATACCGGTCGCATCTGCGTCGCCTCGCTGAACCAAAGCAACATCCATGTGGTGACCAAGGCGATCGTTGAGGTTCTGTAATTACTGAATTGCATGGGGAAGGCTTGACTTCCCCTTAGCAATCAGTAAGATACGCCACAGATTCCGCGATAGCTCAGTCGGTAGAGCAAATGACTGTTAATCATTGGGTCCCAGGTTCGAGTCCTGGTCGCGGAGCCAAACACCAGAAAAACCTCCAGTTGCCCTGAGCACTGGAGGTTTTTTCGTTTCTGACACAGTAAATCGCACCACCCCTGCCAAGGATGCCCGGTCGCCCACCAGGGCAAACCGGGCGACCGATCAAGTCCGGCCGATGGGGTAGAAGCAGCCGCCACTCCAGACGCCCAGCCATTGCTGGCCATCGATCTGCCTGGGCACCGCCAGCTCGACCAACTGGTAGAAGACGTTGCGGTGGATCAGCGCTTCGAGGTTGCTGCGCATGTGCACATACGGCGAAGGCTCCTGGGTTTGCGCATCGATTTCAAAGCGCAGCGGATGCTCGGGGCCGGCCTCGACCTGATCGTCGACATTACTGGTAAAGCGCAGCAACTGCTGCTCGCCTTCGCCCTGCACTTCAAGGCTGACCGCGACAAAGGGCGTGTCATCGACCTTGATGCCGACCTTTTCCACCGGCGTTACCAGGAAGTAGTCATCACCGTCGCGGCGGATGATGGTCGAGAACAAGCGCACCATCGGCTTGCGCCCGATCGGCGTGCCCAGATAGTACCAGGTGCCGTCGCGGGCGATGCGCATGTCGATGTCGCCGCAAAAATCCGGGTTCCACAGATGCACGGGTGGCAGGCCCTTTTCTGCCTTGGGAATCTGCGCCAGCAGATCATTGGCCTTGCCGGTGTCTTGCATCACCCTCTCCTTAACGACTCATGCCCAACAAACTACGAGCGTAATCTTCAAGCGGGGGCCTGAGCAAATCTTCCGGCTTGTTGTCGTGGAACGTCAGCAAACCGCCGCGGCTTTTGATACGTGCAGTGTCGATCAGGTAGCGGGTGCTGGTTTCAATCAGCATCAGCTGCACCACGCCGGTATCGATGCCCATCCGATCAACCGCCTGCTCGTCATACCACTCATCGCCATTGCCGATGCGATCGTCGGTGCGGGCAAAACGGGTGTACAACAGGTAATGCGCGCCAACTTCACGCGCCTCGATCAATGCCTGCTCCAGACCCAATGGTGCCGGGGCACGGCGGACCATGGGGAAATACTCGATAAAGCCATTGAAGGCTTGTTCAGCCACCACGTTGGGGCGCGGATACGGACCCTTGCCCGGCGGCACGAAGGCACCCTGGCCAATGTAAATGAATGAATCAGGCTGCAGGCGCACCGACAGCGAACGACGGGTGTCGCTGTGATCGAGCAGACCGGCATCGCTCATGTGATAACGGGCACCCTCGCCCATATCGCTGACATTCATGCAGCCGCCCAGCGCCATCAGCGCCAGCAGCAAAACCAGGCTACGCATCTATCCTCCAGTGGCCGGTGACGGAAAACCGGCGAACAGCTGACAGATGCAGCTTTTGCGCCAGTCTTAGCCACCAATGATCTTCATCACCGTCGCACCACCGGAAAATGCCACCGGCTGCTTGTCACCCAGGGCTTTGACCAGCAACCCTTGTAGCGCCGGCAAGGCCTGATGGCGCGGTTTGTCGAGCAGGTCGCCGATATAGTGACGGTTGCTCGACGACAGGCAACCATGCAGCCAGCCGGTGGACGACAGGCGCAAACGCGAGCAGGTGCGGCAGAACGGCACGCTCTCGTTGGCGATCACGCCAAAATAGCCTTGCCCCGGGATCTGATAGCGCAAGGCGGTGGCATCCACCGGTGCGTTGGCCTGCAGGTACTCGTAGTGTTCGCCGATCAATTGCAGCAGGTGCTCAAGGCTGACGAACTGTTGCAAAAAGGCATTGCTGTCGCGAGCCAGGTGGCCCATGCGCATCAGCTCGATGAACCGCAGCTCGTAGCCATGGGCCAGGCAATACTCCAGCAGCGGCACGACCTGGTCGAAGTTCTGCCCGCGCAAAGGCACCATGTTGACCTTGATCTGCATACCGGCGGCGCTGGCCTGGCTCATGCCATCAAGCACGCTGGCCAGGTCGCCGCCACGGGCAATGCGCCGGAAAGCGTCCGGGTCAAGGGTGTCGAGGGACACATTCAGGCGGCGGATACCCGCCGCGCGCAGCAAAGGCAGCTTGCGCGCGAGCAACTGGCCATTGGTGGTCAGGCTGATTTCATCCAGACCAAGATTGGCAATGGCGCTGAGGAAAGTTTCCAGCTTCGGGCTGACCAGCGGCTCGCCACCGGTGACGCGCACCCGCTCGATGCCGGCAGCCTCTATCAGGTAAGCCACACCACGGGCCATGGCCTCGGCCGAGAGCTCGTCCTGGGCCGCCACCAGACGCTTGCCGTCCGGCACACAATAGGTACAGGCGTAGTTGCAGGCAGCCGTCAGGCTGACACGCAAATTGCGAAAACGCCTGCCTTGGCGGTCGACGATCATGGGTGACTCCGGCATGGGTGAATCGGGCCTGCAAAACCTGACTCAAAAATCAGGTTTTTGCAAGCCTCATACCTGAGTATATTCCTCGGCACCCAATCCCAGTAGCGCCATGGTTTGGCTGAATGTCTCAGCTACCGGCGTTATCCGGGTCGCGTTTGCGCTTGTTGCCCATGCGCACGCCGATATCCATGAGGAACTGGAAGAAGCCTTCCTGATCTTCCAGGACATTGCTCCAGAACGGCGAGTGATAGAGCGCCACGGCCCCATGCACCAGCGCCCAGGCGGCGCAGTAGTGGAAGTACGGCGGCACGTCCTCGAGCTTGCCTTCGCTGATGCGGCCCTTGATCAGCAGGGTCAGGCGGTCGAAGTTGGAGGCGCGGATCTTGTGCAGCTCCTCGACCATCTCCGGTACCTGGTTACCCTTGACCACCTTCTCTTCGAGGCGGTCGAACAGGCGGTAGCGCTGCGGATCACGCATGCGGAATTCGAAGTAGGCGCGCGACAGGGCTTCCTTGTCGCGGTCGACGTCGGCAGAGTGCAGCAGTTCGTTCAAATCGCGCTCGTAGTCGAGCATCAGGCGCAGGTAGATCTCCGCCTTGGATTTGAAGTGCTTGTAGATCGTGCCTTTGCCGATACCGACGGCATCAGCGATCATCTCGACGGTGACACTGTCTTCACCCTGTTCGAGAAACAGCTTGAGCGCGGTATCGAGAATTTCTTGCTCACGGCGACGAAACTCACGGACCTTACGAGGTTCTTTCTGCATAAGAAGGACTGGATCAAAATCGAAGCCGGTTATTATGCCTAACTTGCGCAAAAATGCACGGATCATCCAACCATGTCTATGTTTCTTGATGAGTTTGAACAGGCCCCGGGGCTTCGCTATCTGAACCATGCTGCCGTGGCACCCTGGCCGAAACGCGCCTGCCAGGCGGTTTCACGTTTCGCCAGCGAGAACGTTTTACTCGGTGCAAGGGACTATTCGGACTGGATGGCCATGGAGCAACGTTTACGTGAACGCCTGATGCGCCTGACGAATGCACCGTCGACGGATGACATTGCCCTGGTCAAAAACACCTCCGAGGCGCTTTCTTTCGTCGCCTTCGGTATCGACTGGCAGGCCGGCGATCAGATCGTCATCAGCGACGAAGAATTCCCATCCAACCGGATCGTCTGGGAAGCCCTGGCCGACAAAGGCGTCAGCGTTATCCAGGTGAGCCTCAAGGGCAGCGACCCGGAAGGCGCCTTGCTCGCTGCCTGCGGCCCCAAGGTGCGCCTGCTGGCGATCAGCGCCGTGCAGTTCGCCAGCGGTTTGCGCCTTGACCTGGTGCGCCTGGGCCAAGGCTGTCGTGATCGGGAAGTACTGTTCTGCATCGACGCCATCCAGCAACTGGGCGCCCTGCCCTTCGACGTACAGGCCTACCAGTGCGACTTTGCCATGGCTGACGGGCATAAATGGATGCTCGGCCCGGAAGGCCTGGGGGTGTTCTATTGCCGCGCCGAGGTGCGCCCGCTGCTCAAGCTCAGCGAGTACGGCTGGCATATGCTCGAACACATGGGCGACTACACGCGCAGTGAATGGCAACCCGCCCATAGCGCCCGACGCTTTGAATGCGGCAGCCCGAACATGCTCGGTGCAGCGGCGCTTGAGGCCAGCCTGGCGCTGCTCGAAGAAGTGGGCATGGATCAGGTGGCAGCAGCGCTACTGCAACGGGTGCAATGGCTCAACGAGGGCCTGGCAGCGATCCCCGGGGTCCGCGTGCACAGCCCGCAGGATCCGCTGCGCCGCTCGGGGATTGTTTCCTTCAGCGTTGAGGGTGTCGAGAACGCGCAAGTTTATCAGCGGCTCAAGCAAGAACAGGTGGTGTGCATTACACGGGGCCCCGGCGTGCGATTTTCCCCGCATTTCTACACACCTAAACAGATAATCGACGAAACTCTGGCCATTGTGCGGCAGATCGCAGAGCGATGAGTGCTCAGCAGCGGCAGACGTATTCCAAATCTGTTTAAAAAACGACCAGCCACCGGTGGCGGCGCGCCAATCCTGGCCAATACTTCAGATGTTGGCGCAGCGCATCCCCCCATGTGGCGCCGATAAAGGCGCTCAGGGACCGCGTGCCTTTGTTTTACTCCTAATGGTCTTAACCCGGATTCACCCCCCAGAACCCGGGTTTTTTTTGCCTGCGATTTTTACCGCCCGGCAAAAGCCGCTCAGGCCACCCGCGCCAACGGAAACAGCCGCTTGAAGTTGGCCGTGGTCTGCGCGGCCAGTTGCTCATAGCTTTCACCGCGCACCATCGCCACGAACTCCGCCACTTCGCGCACGTACTGTGGCAGGTTGGGCTTGCCGCGATAGGGGATCGGCGCCAGGTACGGCGAGTCGGTCTCGACCAGCAGCCGATCGGCCGGCACCTGGCGGGCCACATCGCGCAGCGCATCGGCGTTGCGGAAGGTGACGATGCCCGACAGCGAGATGTAATAGCCCAGATCCAGCGCCGCCTTGGCCATCTCCCAGTCTTCGGTGAAGCAATGCAGTACCCCGGCCTGACTCAGATCTGCTTCACGCAGCAGGGTCAGGGTGTCGGCGCGCGCCGCCCGGGTGTGGATGATAACCGGCTTGCCGGTGACCTTGGCCGCCTCCAGGTGCAGGCGAAAGGAGTCCTGCTGCACTTGCGCCGCTTGCGGCTCGTAGTGATAGTCCAGGCCGGTTTCACCAATCGCTACCACGTGCGGGTGCTCAAGCTCCTTGAGCAGCCAGTCCAGCGGCGGCGCACCATCGGGCGTGAGATCGAGCGGGTGGATGCCCACCGAGCAGTCGACATCGCTGTAGCGTTCGCTGAGGTCCTTGACCGCCTGGGCGTTGTCGGCGCTGACGCCGATGCACAGAAAGTGCCCGACGCCGCGCGCGCGGGCAGCATCCAGGGCCGCATCCAGCGAGCCCTGGTGGGCGGTAAGGTCAAGACGGTCGAGGTGGCAATGGGAATCTACGAGCATGGGCAAATGACAACGCTGAAAAGTAATAAAGGAACGGCGCAGCTCAACGCTGGCCCGGCAACATCGCCCAGGACGCCAGCAGCGCCTCGAGCAACAGCACCCGGTTGAGGTTGGCCTTGCCCAGGACCTTCTGGCGCTGGGCCAGAATCCAGTCCTGGATCTCCAGGACCTTGGCCTGGCCGCTCTTCTGCGCCAGGTACTGGACCACCTTGCGCATATCGCTCAAGCCTAACCCCTCCTCGTCCTGGGTCAACTGATAACGCAGGACCAGGTTGGACCAGTCGCAGAACCAGTCGAACAACTGCAACAGGGGAATGGCACTCCAGGCTTCGGCCAGCTGGCTGGGCGACTGCTGCTGCTTGAGCAGCTTCTTTACGCCCTCGACCACCAGCGCGCGCTGCTCACGCACACCCTGGGCCTGCAGGCTGACCGCCGCCAACGGCGAGCCGGCGGCCAGGCTGAGCAGCTCCATGCGCTCCTGCTCGTCGCAGTCGGGCAAGGCCTGTTCGAGCCAGGCCAGGCTTTGCTCGCGACTCGGCAGCGGGCAGGCCTGCTGCTGGCAGCGGCTCTTGATGGTCGCCAGCAAGCGGCTGGGCTGATGGCTGACCAGCAGCAAAACGGTATTGCCCGAAGGCTCCTCGAGGCTTTTGAGCAAGGCGTTGGCAGCGTTGACGTTCATGGCCTCGACCGGCTCGATCAGCACCACCTTGCGCCCGCCCATCTGCGCGGTCTGCACCACAAAGGACACCAGGTCCCGAACCTGATCGACCTTGATCGGCTTGTCGGCCTCTTCCGGCTCCAGCACGTAGTTGTCCGGGTGGCTGCCGGCTGCGAGCAACAGGCACGACTTGCACTGACCACACGCCTGCAGCCCTTGCGGGCGCTGGCACAACAGCAAGGCCATCAAGCGCTCGGCCAGGGCCCGCTTGCCGATGCCTTGCGGGCCGTGCAGCAGGTAGGCATGGGCATGCTGGGTACGCCCGGCCAGTTGCTGCCACAAAGCCTGCTGCCAGGGAAAGGCCTCAGCCACGGCAACGCTCCAGAATCTGCGGCAGCAAGGCGTCCAGGGACTGCTGTACCTGGGCCAGCGGCAAGGCCGCATCAATCAGCCGGTACTGCTGCGGCGCAGCCTGGGCCCGAGCCAGATAGGCCTGGCGCACCGCCTCGAAGAAGGCCTGGCCTTCCTGCTCGAAACGGTCCAGGCGGCCACGGGCGGCAGCGCGAGACAGGCCGATTTCCACTGGCAGGTCGAATACCAGGGTCAGGTCCGGGCGCAAATCGCCCTGGACGAAATTCTCCAGGGTGGCGATACGCTCCAGCGATAGACCGCGACCGCCGCCCTGGTAGGCGTAAGTGGCATCGGTAAAACGGTCACACAGCACCACCGCGCCCCGGGCCAGAGCCGGGCGAATCACTTCGGCAAGATGCTGGGCACGGGCGGCAAACACCAGCAGCAGCTCGGTGTCGGCATCCATCTTCTCGTCGCTGGGAGCCAGCAGCAGCTCGCGGATTCGCTCGGCCAGCGGCGTGCCGCCGGGCTCGCGGGTCAGCACGACATCCAGGCCCGCGGCGCGCAGGTGCTCGGCGAGGTATTCGCGGTTGGTGCTCTTGCCCGCGCCTTCGGGACCTTCCAGGGTGATAAACAAGCCGCTCACAGGCAGTCCTTACAGTTGATCATTGCGGGGAGGCTGCGTCGCTGGCCGGCGCCGCTTGCTCGGGCACCGGCTCAGGGCTGACGTCCGGCAATTGCGGCGTCTGCGACTGGGCCTCAGGTTCGGAAACAGGGGCCGGGCTCGAGCGATAGTCGGCACGGCGCTTGATCTGGTATTCGCGGACAGCCGAATTGTGCGCATCGAGGTCATCGGAGAACACATGGCTGCCATCGCCACGGGCAACGAAATACAAGCTGCTGCCCGGCGTCGGGTTCAACGCGGCGTGAATGGCTTCGCGGCCGACCATGGCAATCGGCGTCGGCGGCAGCCCGGCATTGGTGTAGGTGTTGTACGGCGTCGGCTCGCGCAGGTCGGCGCGGGTGATCTTGCCATTGTAACGCTCGCCCATGCCATAAATCACCGTCGGGTCGGTCTGCAGCAACATGCCGATGCGCATGCGCCGCACGAACACCCCGGCAATCTGCCCGCGCTCTTGCGGCACACCGGTTTCCTTCTCGACCAGCGACGCCATGATCAGCGCCTGGTACGGGTCGCGATACGGCACGTCACTGGAGCGTTCAGCCCACTCCTTGGCCAGCACTTCGTCCAGGCGCGCGTAGGCTTGCTGGAGGAACTCGACGTCACTCATGCCCCGCACGAAGCGGTAGGTATCGGGGAAGAACCGCCCTTCGGGGAACACTCCCGGATGGCCGAGCTTGTCCATGACCTCGGCGTCGCTCAGGCCGTCGATGGTCTTCCTGATTTTTTCGTGCTTGGCCAGCGCGGCGCGCACCTGGCGGAAATTCCAGCCTTCGACCAGGGTCAGGGTGTACTGCACCACATCACCACGACGCCAGACCTCGAACAGGTCGCGCACGCTCATGCCCGGGGTCATGCGGTATTCGCCGGTGTGCAGCGGCACCCCGGCCATATTGAAGCGCCAGTACAGGCGCAGCCAGAAGGCATCTTCCAGCACACCGTCGTTCTGCATACGGTAGAACATGCGGTTGGGGGTGGTACCGGTGGGCACGTCGAGCAACTGCTCCTGGGACACGTGCAGGGTCTGCTCCAGCGCCGACTTCACCTTCCAGGCCGAATAGCCCAACATCAGGCCGGCCAGGATCAAACCGATCTCCAGCAGCACCAAGAATTTACGTCTCACAAATCAGGCATCCAGTAGCGTACGGGCAATGGCCTGCAGTTTACGGGTGAGCGGCCCCGGCGGCCAGTTCAGCGATGCAAAAGCCTGTACCGGCCAGATGCCGTAGACGCTGTTGCAGACAAATACTTCGTCGGCCTGCTCCAGGTCCTGCAGGCTCAAGTCGGTTATCTGCACAGCAATTGCGGCGCCCCTGGCATGATCGAGCAAGGCGGCGCGCATCACCCCAGCCACGCCGCAGCGGCTCAGGTCGGCGGTTAGCAACTGGCCATCGCGCACCAGGAACAGGTTGCTATACACCCCTTCGATGATGCGCCCGGAAACATCGCGCATCAAACCTTCGGCGTGGCCGGCATCCTGCCACTCGGCACGGGCCAGCACTTGCTCAAGGCGATTGAGGTGTTTCAGGCCAGCCAGCAACGGCTGCTCGGCCAGGCGGGTCTGGCAGTCAAACAGGCGAACGCCCTGCTCGGCATGCTGTGCGGGATAAGCGGGCAAGGGATTGCCCTGGAGAATACGCCGTGGCGCCACGCCAGAAGCCGGCGCATAACCGCGCTGGCTGTCGCCACGGGTAACAATGAGCTTGAGCACGCCGTCGCCCAGCAAGCTGGCATAACGGCATAGCTCGTCGCGAATCAGGCCGTGATCGGCGCTGATCGCCAGGCGCTGGCAACCCAGCGCCAGGCGCTCGAGGTGGTACTCGAGCAACGATGGCCGACCGGCCCGTACGGCGATGGTCTCGAACAGACCATCGCCATAGGCCAGCCCTCGGCTTTGCAACGTCAGTGCATCTGCCGGTTGGCCATCGATCCAGCTGTGCATCAGCCGGCGAACCGGCGGAACACCAGCGAGCCGTTGGTACCACCAAAACCGAAGGAGTTGGACAGCACCACTTCGATCGGCATGTTGCGTGCCTGGTGCGGTACGAAGTCGAGGTCGCAGCCTTCGCTCGGCTCCTCCAGGTTAATGGTCGGCGGCGCCACCTGGCTGTTGATCGACAGTACGCTGAAGATCGCTTCAACTGCACCGGCAGCGCCGAGCAGGTGACCGGTCATCGACTTGGTCGAGCTGACCGCCAGCTTGTAGGCGTGATCACCGAACACCGACTTGATCGCCGAAGCTTCTGCCAGGTCACCGGCAGGCGTCGACGTACCATGGGCGTTGATGTAATCAACCTCGCTGGCGTTCAGGCCGGCATCGCGCAGGGCATTGGCCATGCAGCGCGCAGCACCGCTGCCGTCTTCTGGCGGCGAGGTCATGTGATAGGCATCGCCACTCATGCCAAAACCTACCAGCTCGGCATAGATGGTCGCACCACGGGCCTTGGCGTGCTCGAGCTCTTCGAGCACCAACGCACCGGCGCCGTCGGCGAGGACGAAGCCGTCACGGCCCTGGTCCCACGGACGGCTGGCGCGGGTCGGATCGTCGTTGCGGGTCGACAGCGCCCGCGACGCACCGAAACCGCCCATACCCAGACCACAGGCGGCCATTTCCGCACCCCCGGCAATCATCACGTCGGCCTCACCGAAGGCGATGTTGCGCGCAGCCATGCCGATACAGTGGGTACCGGTGGTGCAGGCGGTGGAAATAGCGTAGTTCGGTCCCTGTACACCCAGGTGGATCGACAGGAAACCGGAAATCATGTTGATGATCGAGCCCGGCACGAAGAATGGCGAAATGCGCCGCGGGCCCTGGTCATGCAAGGTCCGGCTGGTTTCTTCGATGTTGGTCAGGCCACCAATACCCGAGCCCATGGCCACGCCAATGCGCTCACGGTTGGCATCGGTCACTTCCAGGCCGGCGTTACGCACTGCCTGAAAACCGGCTGCCAGGCCGTACTGAATGAACAGATCGAGCTTGCGGGCTTCCTTGACCGACAGGTACTGCTCGACTTCAAAGCCCTTTACCGAGCCGCCAAAACGGGTGGAGTAGGCAGACAGGTCAGTATGCTCGATCAGACCTATGCCACTGCGGCCAGCCAGAATGCCCTGCCAACTGCTCGGCACATCCGTGCCCAGTGGCGACAGCATACCCATACCGGTGACCACGACGCGTCTACGCGACACAGCACTCTCCTTATTCAATTGACTACATCTCTTGTAAAGAAAAAACCGCACGCCGGCGAAGGCAGTGCGGTTTTTCCATGACAAGAAGCGACGACTACAACGTCTTAGGCCTGGTGGCTGGTGACGTAGTCGATAGCAGCTTGAACAGTAGTGATCTTCTCAGCTTCTTCGTCAGGGATTTCGGTCTCGAATTCCTCTTCCAGAGCCATCACCAGCTCAACGGTGTCAAGGGAATCGGCACCCAGATCTTCGACGAAGGAAGCAGTGTTCACTACTTCTTCTTCTTTAACGCCCAGTTGCTCGGCGACGATTTTCTTGACGCGTTCTTCGATGGTGCTCATACCTTGTTTTCACTCCTAATGGACATATGTCAGGCAGCTGGCCGGTGTGTAAGTGTATAGAAAGACGTCTGCTTTTCAAGCGCAACACGCCTTGCAAGACCACACCTGCCAACCAACTAGAATCTGGTTGCAGCTTTATAACGGATTTTAGACAGCTCGTATGACATTTTTTTGAAGCAATCCGTCACATTCAATTTTACATGTACATGCCGCCGTTGACCGGAATGGTCGCGCCGGTGACATAGCCTGCACCTTCGGAGGCCAGGAAAGCCACCACATTGGCGATCTCCTGAGCCTGGCCCAGACGCCCCAGGGGGATCTGGGTCTGCAGCGCTTCACGCTGAGCTTCAGGCAGCTCGCGAGTCATGTCGGTGTCGATGAAGCCCGGGGTCACCGAGTTGACGGTGATCGCACGGGAGCCGACTTCACGCGCCAGGGCGCGGCTGAAGCCTTCCAGGCCGGCCTTGGCGGCGGCGTAGTTGACCTGGCCGACGTTACCCATGGCACCCACTACCGAGCCGATGCTGATGATACGACCCCAGCGCGCCTTGGTCATGCCACGCAGCACGCCCTTGGACAGACGGTAGAGGCTGTTCAGGTTGGTGTCGATGACGTCGAACCACTCGTCGTCCTTCATGCGCAGCATGAGGTTGTCGCGGGTGATACCAGCGTTGTTGACCAGGATGGTCGGCGCGCCGAACTGCTCCTGGATCTTGGCCAGGGTGGCGGTGACCGACTCGTCGCTGGTCACGTTCAGCTCCAGGCCGGTGCCGGTAATGCCGTGCTCCTTGAGGGTCGCGGCGATACGCTCGGCGCCCGAAGCGGAGGTGGCGGTACCGATCACGGTAGCGCCCAGACGGCCCAGTTCCAGGGCGATAGCCTGGCCGATACCACGGCTGGCGCCGGTAACCAGGGCAACTTTACCTTGCAGGCTCATGCAAGCTTCTCCTAAATCAGGCCTGCGCCGCGAGCGTCGCGGCGAAAGCATCCGGGGTATTGAGGTTAGAGGTGTTCACGCCGTCGGCGCAGCGCTTGTTCAGACCAGCAAGAACCTTGCCCGGGCCGCACTCGACCAGCTGCACCGCGCCATTGGCGGCCAGGGTCTGCACGCATTCGACCCAACGCACAGGCTTATACAATTGTTCCAGCAGGTCGCGCTTGAGGGTGTCGAGGTCAGCGGCAACGGCGGCGCTGACGTTCTGCACCACCGGGATCTGCGGAACCTGCCAGTCGATGGCATTGACCGATTCGGCAAAGCGCTCGGCGGCTGGGCGCATCAGCTCACAGTGCGACGGCACGCTGACCGGCAGCGGCAGTGCACGCTTGGCGCCCTTGGCCTTGCAGGCTTCCATGGCGCGTTCGACGGCCGCCTTGGCACCCGCGATCACGACCTGACCTGGCGAGTTGAAGTTCACCGCACTGACCACTTCGCCCTGGGCAGCTTCTGCACAGATGGCAACGACGTCAGCGTCGTCCAGACCAAGGATTGCGGCCATGGCGCCCTGCCCGGCCGGCACGGCCTCTTGCATGAGCTCGCCACGACGCTTTACCAGCTTCACCGCGTCACCCAGGCTCAGGCTGCCAGCGGCAACCAGGGCGCTGTACTCGCCCAGGCTGTGACCGGAAACGAATGCCGGACGCGCGCCGCCCTCGGCCAGCCACAGGCGCCACAAGGCGATCGAGGCGGTGAGAATGGCCGGTTGGGTTTTGTCGGTTTGGTTGAGTTGCTCTTCCGGACCGTTCTGGGTCAGCGCCCAGAGGTCATAGCCCAGAGCCTCGGAGGCCTCACGGAAGGTATCAATGACCAGCGGATACTGGGCGCCCAGCTCGGCGAGCATGCCGAGGGACTGCGAACCTTGACCGGGAAAGACGAATGCGAGGGATGCAGACATTGAACAAGCCCCTAGTGATCTTGTCGTCGGAAATAAAGCGCCCAGCACCAGGCTGAGCACAAGAAACTGAAGAGTTGGATGGTAACGAGGACCAAGCGGTCACATTTAACCACTTCCTGAGGCATATGCCTAAAGCAACAGGTCTTCCAGGCGCCCGTGCAGGCGCTGTGGCAGGTTCTCCTGGATCTCGATAAGCGCCCGCTGGATGGCGCTCTGAAAGCCCTGCACGCCGGCAGAGCCATGACTCTTGATGACGATCCCCTGCAGACCCAGGAAGCTTGCGCCATTATGTCGCGCCGGCGCCAGGTCGGCCTGCAGGCGGCGCAGCAGCGGCATGGCCACGGCACCGGCCAGACGCGCGCCAAGCCCGCCCTTGAACAGGGCCTCGATGCGCAAACCGATCATGGTCGCCAGGCCTTCGCTGGACTTGAGCAGGATATTGCCGACAAAACCGTCGCACACCACCACATCCGCCTCGCCACGGTACAACCCATCACCTTCGACGAAGCCGATGTAGTTCAGGCCGCGGGCGTTCTGCAGCAGATTGGCCGCAAGCTTGACCTGCTGGTTACCCTTGATGTCTTCGGTGCCGACATTGAGCAAGGCCACGCGCGGCCGGGAGATCCCCAGCGCCTGGGCGGCCACCGAGCCCATCACCGCGAACTGGTAGAGATTTTCTGCACTGCAGTCGACGTTGGCGCCCAGGTCGAGCAGCTGACAATAACCGGTCTGAGTAGGGATGGCGGCAACCATGGCCGGGCGATCGATGCCAGGCAGGGTTTTCAATACATAGCGCGACAGCGCCATCAGCGCACCGGTGTTGCCGGCACTCACGCAGGCCTGGACCTTGCCATCACGCAATAATTCGAGGGCCACGCGCATGGACGAATCGGGCTTGCCGCGCAGCGCCTGGGACGGCCGCTCATCCATGCCGATCACTTCGCTGGCAGCCACAATCTGCAGGCGCGCGCGATCCGCTGCCGACTGGCCAGCGATCAGATCTTCAAGGAGGGAGGGTTGACCGACGAGGGTCAGGTGCAGCGAGGGGGTAGCCGACAGGCAAGCAATACTCGCCTGAACAATGCTGCGGGGACCGAAGTCCCCGCCCATTGCGTCAATCGCGATGATCTGAGCGGACAAGGATTACTCGTCAGCGCCCTTGTCGATCACTTTACGACCACGGTATACGCCTTCTGGCGATACGTGGTGACGCAGGTGCACTTCACCAGTGGTTTTCTCTACGGACAGAGCGTTTTCCGAGAGGGCGTCGTGCGAACGGCGCATGTCACGGGCAGAGCGGGATTTTTTGTTCTGCTGAACAGCCATAATTGATTAACTCCTAAACGTTTGGGTCACGCTTTAACTGCGCCAATACACTGAACGGGTTGGACCGTGTTACCTCGTCCTTGCTCGGTTCGGGCTCATCGGCGCCCGCCGGCTGCTGGCATTCTTCCGGATGATGAGCAGGCACGATAGGCAAGGCGAGCAGAAGCTCCTCCTCGACCAAGGCCTGCAGATCCAAAGGATCTTCGCCCAGTTCCAGCACGTCATAACCTTTCGGCAACGACTGGGTATTCGCACCCTCCTTCACCACAGCGTATGTAGTTTCGCTGTGGATCGGCAGGGTGACCAGCTCAAGACAACGCTGGCAAACCATCTTGACCTCGACGCTCAGTTCGGTGTGGATAACCACAGCCTTCTGCTCGTCGCGCTCAAAATCGAATTTAGCCTGCACCGTACCGACAGTGTCGGAAAGCGGGTCGCAGAGTCTCTCCAAATCGGCGAGCTGCAGTGTTCCTTCAAGGGAAACACCACGATCGGCCAATTTGCGCGGGTCAACGTGAGGTGGAATCGGGTCATTCAACATAGGCGCAGCATTCTAGGGATGACCCCCGCCCCTGTCAAAGGAAATTCGGCTCCGTTCAGCATGTTAGAATCGTTTCACCCGTCCAGGAGTCTATCATGCTGCCTTTATTACTGGCTTCCAGCTCACCTTACCGGCGCGAACTGCTCGAACGCCTGCGCCTGCCGTTCAGCTGGGCCTCACCGGATATCGACGAACAACGCCTGAGCGAAGAGCCCGCCCTTGACCTGGTCAAGCGCCTGGCCCAAGAGAAAGCCCAGGCCCTGGCCGGCAGCCATCCGGGGCATCTGATCATCGGCTCCGACCAGGTCGCCGTGCTCGGCGAGCAGATACTCGGCAAACCGCACACTTTCGAACGCGCCTGCGAGCAACTGCTGGCGGCCAGCGGCAACCATGTGACCTTTCTCACCGGCCTCGCGCTGCTCAACAGCGCTACCGGGCACTGCCAGGTCGACTGCGTGCCTTTCACCGTCAACATGCGTGAACTCGACCTGCCGCGCATCGAGCGCTACCTGCGCGCCGAGCAGCCCTATGACTGCGCCGGCAGCTTCAAGGCCGAAGGCCTGGGCGTAAGCCTGTTCCAGAGCACCCACGGAGTGGACGCCACCAGCCTGATCGGCCTGCCGCTGATTCGCCTGGTGGACATGCTGCTAGCTGAAGGCGTGAGGCTGCCCTGACACCAACACACAAAAAAGCCGACCTCGAAGGGTCGGCTTTTTCAATGAACCAGGCAATCAGCGCAGCGATGGCCCCTGAAAGCCCATCCACATCGCCAGGTGCTCGGCAACACTGGCACCCAGGCGCTTGGAGAAGCGGTCGAACGGCGATTCCTCGACGGTGAAGTCAACCAGCTCCTTTTCCCCCACCACCTCACGCGCCACGTAACCGGCGCTACCCAGGCCATCCACCAGCCCCAGGGCCAGCGCTTGCTCGCCCGACCAGATCAGACCACTGAACAGCTCGGGATGCTCTTTGTCCTTGAGGCGCTCACCACGGCCCTGCTTGACGCTGGCAATGAACTGCTTGTGGGTGGTTTCCAGCACACCTTGCCAGAACGCAGTTTCTTCAGGCTTTTGCGGCTGGAACGGGTCCAGGAACGCCTTGTGCTCACCGGCGGTGTAGGTACGGCGTTCGACACCGAGTTTTTCCATGGTGCCGACAAAGCCGTAACCCGCCGCAGTCACACCGATAGAGCCCACCAGACTGGCCTTGTCGGCGTAGATCTGATCTGCGGCGCTGGCAATGTAGTAAGCACCGGAAGCCCCCAGGTCACTGATGACCGCATACAGCTTGATCGCCGGATATTCAGCGCGCAGTCGGCGGACTTCATCGTAGATGTAACCCGACTGCACCGGACTGCCGCCCGGGCTGTTGATGCGCAAGATCACCGCCTTGGTTTTCGGATCCTTGAACGCCTCGCGCAAGCCGCTGACGATGTTGTCGGCACTGGCGGGCTCCTGATCGGCGATCATCCCGCGCACCTCGACCAGCGCGGTATGGCTGGCGCTGCGCGAGGCAGCCTTGTCCATGTCCATCAATGGCGTAAACAGGGCAAAGATGCCAAACAGGTAGACAAAGGTCAGCAGCTTGAAAAAAATCCCCCAGCGCCGGGCCCGACGCTGCTCCTGCACACCGGCCAGGAGGGTTTTCTCCAGCAGCTTCCAGCTTTTCTGATCTTCGTTGCCGTCGTTACCTTCGGCGCTGGGCGCCTTCCACTCGTCAGCCATGCTCACCTACCCTGGAATGTACTGCTACAGGCACGCGGCGAAGCCAGGCCTGCAACTGTGAAAAATGATCGATACACACCTGTGGCCCGAAGGCACTCAAGGCCTCCAGCGACATGGCGCCGTAGCCAACCGCTACCGAGTGCATGCCGGCATTGCTGGCCATCAACAGGTCGAATGAAGAATCTCCGACCATCAACGCACGCTGCGGTTCGACCTGGCAATGCGCGAGGATCTCTTCGAGCATCTGCGGGTGCGGCTTGCCGCGACTCTCGTCGGCCGCGCGAGTGATGTCGAAATAGTCTTCCCAACCGTTGGCGCGCAACACCCGATCCAGGCCGCGACGAGCCTTGCCGGTCGCCACCGCCAGGCGGTAGCCCTCGGCCCGAAAAGCCTCCAGCGACTCGACCACGCCCCCGAACAGCGGCGAAGGCTGGTCATCCAGGGCCATGTACACGTCAGCATAGTGCTGGCGGAACTCCGCCACCTGGGCCGTATCGAGGTGCGGATAAAGCACACTGATGGCCTCAGGCAGCGCCAGGCCGATAATACCCTTGACCGCCTCGTCAGCGCAGGTGGCATACCCTGCGCGACCGGCGGCCAGGTGCATGGCCTCGACGATGCGGCCGATGGAGTCGGCCAGGGTACCGTCCCAGTCGAAGATCAGCAGGTCGTAATCACGCTGCACTCAGGCGCTCCACAGTCTTGGCCCACATCTCGTCCACTGGCGCCTCGAGTTTGAGCTCGCCGCCGTCAGGCAGCGGCACGGTCAGGGCATAGGCATGCAGGAACAGGCGCTTGCCACCCAGGTCGCGAATCTCGCGGGTGAAATCTTCATCGCCATACTTGCTGTCGCCGGCAATGCAATGCCCGGCATGCAGGGCATGCACGCGAATCTGGTGGGTACGACCGGTGATCGGACGCGCCTCGACAATAGTGGCGAACTCACCGAAACGGCGCAGCACGCGGAAGATCGTCAGCGCCTCCTTGCCTTCGTCATTGACCTCGACCATACGCTCGCCAGAACGCAGGTTGCTCTTGAGCAACGGCGCATTGACCTGCTTCTTGGCGGTGGCCCAATGACCACGAACCAGGGCCATGTAGCGCTTGTCGACACCGTCGCCACGCAGGGCGGCGTGCAGGTGACGCAACATGCTGCGTTTCTTGGCGATCATCAGCAGGCCCGAGGTGTCACGGTCCAGGCGATGGACCAGCTCCAGTTCCTTGGCATCCGGGCGCATCTGACGAAAGGCTTCGATCACACCGAAATTCAGGCCGCTGCCACCGTGCACGGCGATGCCGGCCGGTTTGTTGAGCACAATCAAGGCCTTGTCTTCGTAGACGATCGCGGCCTCAAGACGCTGAAGCAAACCCTGGGCCACTGGCACCGGCTCGTCGCGTTCAGGCAGACGAACGGGCGGCACGCGCACGACATCACCGGCCTGCAACTTGTACTCGGGCTTGATCCGGCCCTTGTTCACGCGCACTTCGCCTTTTCGCAAAATGCGGTAAATCAAGGTCTTGGGAACACCCTTGAGCTTCGTTATGAGAAAATTATCGATTCGTTGGCCGGCAAGTTCCGGCGCGACCTCGATCAGCTGGACGCCGGAGGTCGGAGGGGCATTAGTCGTCATTTGCCAATCATAACAATTTTTTATGGATTTGAAGCACTTAATGATTGCTGCTATAGTCGCGAACGCCGCCAAAAGCGGCTGGCCAGCGGACTCACGGCTTACAGCCGGCCCTGACCGACGCAATTCTCGAGGACGCGAGGCCGTCCGACGGGGCTTTCGCCAGTTTACAGAAATGCCTGGAATCGCCACCAGCGCCGTGCAGAGAAGACCGATAAAAAACCATAAGAGCGGTATTTCACCCTCCCCCACGTTTTTTTTCGCTGCCACTCTGTCAGTGCCGTCAATTTCACGCAGTCATGGCGACGGCTTCGGAAATACCAGCCTTGGACATAAAAGGCGCGGGCTCCCGTATGGAGCTGGCGAAAATGCAACCCGTTGCGGATTCAGCGCGCGGCAGCACCCGAATTATCAGGGATACGTGTAGGGTGGAGATGCACAACCGTCGGACCGTGTAGTACTGCGTCCAGTCCAGCGGCCTATTGGCCAGGCGACCGGACCCGGTCTTGATCAAGATGCCCCACGGGCGTCCACGGCCGAAGGCTGATTCCTCCTCCTGACTGAGTGCATTTGACACCACAGCAAGCAGGACGCGTCGTCGCGACTTCGGCAGTACTGGGTGACCAGTCGGACTCGAAAGTTGCTGGACACGGGGGTGGCCCGCCACCCCTTGCGCACCTGACACCGACCGTGAGAAGTCGTGTGTGCCGAACGCCGTTTCCGGCAGCCCGGAAACCGACGGTATTACATGAAAAGAATGCTGATTAACGCGACTCAACCCGAAGAGTTGCGTGTAGCTCTGGTGGACGGCCAACGTCTCTACGACCTGGACATCGAGTCCGGCGCGCGTGAGCAGAAGAAGGCCAACATCTACAAAGGCCGGATCACCCGGATCGAACCTAGCCTGGAAGCCGCTTTCGTCGACTTCGGCTCCGAGCGTCACGGCTTCCTGCCGCTGAAGGAAATCTCCCGCGAATACTTCAAGAAGTCGCCCGAAGGCCGGGTGAACATCAAGGAAGTGCTCAGCGAAGGCCAGGAAGTCATCGTCCAGGTCGAGAAAGAAGAGCGCGGCAACAAGGGCGCAGCCCTGACCACCTTCATCAGCCTGGCCGGTCGTTACCTGGTGCTGATGCCGAACAACCCGCGTGCCGGTGGCATCTCCCGTCGCATCGAAGGCGAAGAGCGCAACGAACTGCGCGAAGCCCTCAACGGCCTGGTCGCCCCTGCCGACATGGGCCTGATCGTTCGCACTGCCGGCCTTGGCCGCAGCAGCGAAGAAATGCAGTGGGACCTCGACTACCTGCTGCAGCTGTGGACCGCGATCAAGGAAGCTTCCCAGGACCGCGCCGCACCGTTCCTGATCTACCAGGAAAGCAACGTCATCATCCGCGCCATCCGTGACTACCTGCGTCAGGATATCGGCGAAGTACTGATCGACAGCATCGACGCCCAGGAAGAAGCCCTGACCTTCATCCGCCAGGTGATGCCGCAGTACGCCAGCAAGATCAAGCTGTACGAAGACAGCGTGCCGCTGTTCAATCGCTTCCAGATCGAAAGCCAGATCGAGACCGCCTTCCAGCGCGTCGTCGACCTGCCGTCCGGCGGCTCGATCGTCATCGACCCGACCGAAGCCCTGGTCTCCATCGACATCAACTCGGCGCGCGCCACCAAAGGCAGCGACATCGAGGAAACCGCCCTGCAGACCAACCTGGAAGCGGCTGAGGAAATCGCCCGCCAGCTGCGCCTGCGTGACATCGGCGGCCTGATCGTGATCGACTTCATCGACATGACCCCGGCCAAGAACCAGCGCGCCGTGGAAGAAAAAGTCCGCGAATGCCTGGAAGCCGACCGTGCCCGCGTACAGGTTGGCCGTATCTCGCGCTTTGGCCTGCTGGAAATGTCCCGTCAGCGCCTGCGCCCTTCGCTTGGCGAAAGCAGCGGCATCGTCTGCCCACGCTGCAGCGGCACCGGCATCATCCGCGACGTCGAATCGCTGTCGCTGGCCATCCTGCGCCTGATCGAAGAAGAAGCCCTGAAAGACCGCACCGCTGAAGTCCGCGCGCAAGTGCCGATTCCGGTTGCCGCCTTCCTGCTCAACGAAAAACGCAATTCGATCACCAAGATCGAACTGCGTACCCGGGCCCGTATCGTCATCCTGCCGAACGATCACCTGGAAACCCCGCATTTCGAAGTCCAGCGCCTGCGCGACGACAGCCCGGAAGCCCTTAGCAGCCAGTCCAGCTACGAGATTGCTGCCGCCGAGACCGAAGAAGTCCAGCCGACTGCCGCCACCCGCACCCTGGTTCGCCAGGAAGCCGCAGTCAAGACCGCACCGGCCCGCGCCAACGCTCCGGTACCTGCCGAAGCTGCCGCACCAGTAGCCGCTCCGGTTCAGCACGCACCTGAACCAAGCCTGTTCAAAGGCCTGGTGAAGTCGCTGGTGAGCCTGTTTGCCGGCAAGGACGAACCTGCCGCCGCCCCTGTGGTAGCCGAGAAGCCTGCCACCGAGCGCCCGCAACGCAACGAAGAGCGTCGCAACGGTCGCCAGCAGAGCCGCAACCGCAACGGCCGCCGCGACGAAGACCGCAAACCGCGTGAAGAGCGTGCCGAACGCGCCCCACGTGAAGAGCGTCAGCCACGCGAAGCCCGCGAAGAAGCACCTGCCCGCGAAGAGCGCGCAGCACGTCCACCGCGTGAAGAGCGTCAACCACGCGCACCACGTGAAGAGCGCCGCTCCCGCGAAGACCGTCCGGTCCGCGAACTGCGCGAGCCACTGGATGCCGCCACCCCGGCCGTACGCGAAGAGCGCCCTGAGCGCGCCCCGCGTGAAGAGCGCCAGCCTCGTGAAGAGCGTGCTCCACGCGAAGAACGCGCACCACGTGAAGAGCGCGCACCGCGCGAAGAACGTGCTCCGCGTGAAGAGCGTACCCCACGTGAAGAGCGTGCACCGCGCCCGCCGCGTGAAGAGCGCCAGCCTCGTCCAGCCGAGCAGGCTGCTGAAGCCGCTGAAGAGCAACTGCCGAACGAAGAACTGCTGCAGGATGACAACCAGGAAGGCACCGAAGGCGAACGCCCTCGCCGCCGCTCCCGTGGCCAGCGTCGTCGCAGCAACCGTCGCGAGCGTCAACGCGATGCCAACGGCAACCTGGTAGAAGGTTCGGAAGAAGGCGGCGAAGAGCAGCCTCAAGCCTCCGAGCTGGGTGCTGAACTGGCCGCAGGCCTGGCCGTGACCGCCGCTGTTGCTACCAGCAACATCAGCGCCGAAGCCGAAGCCGAAGCCAACCAGCAGGCCGAACGCGCCACTGCTGCTGTCGAAGAGCAGACGGTTGTTGAAGTCGCTGCCAGCGAAACCGTCGTCGAAGCAACCCAGCCAGTGGTTGAAGTCGCCGAGATCGCCGAAGTGGCCCAAGTGACTGAAGTAACCGAAGTGGTGGAAACCGCTCAGGCCGCTGAAGTCGCTGAAGTCGCTGCCGCACCCGTTGTCGAGCAACCCTTCACTGCCCCGGTGCAAGCACCAGAAGCCGTCGAAGCCAGCATCGCTCCAGTGGTTGAAGCCCCTGTTGCTGCGCCAGCTGAAGTGATCGAGCCTGTTGCTGCGGTCGAGCCAGAGCCTGAAGTCCAGGCACCGGTTGTGGTCGAGCCGGTAGCAGTTGCCGAAGTCGTCGAAGCGCCTGCGCCCGTAGTTGCCGAAGCAGCCCCGGTTGAAGAGCCAGCTGCCGAAGCACCGGCCAGCGCCCTGACCAGCAACGGTCGCGCGCCGAACGATCCACGTGAAGTTCGCCGTCGCAAGCGTGAAGCCGAAGCTGCCGCAGCCGCCGCTGCAGCGGTCGCCGCCGAAGCCAGCGCTGCAGTAGTCGTTGAAGAAGCGCCTGGCGCACCGGCTGAAGAAGTAGTCGAAGAAAAACTGGAAACCGCAGAAGAGCACAAACCGCTCGTCTGACCTTCCAGGCAATAAAAAAGCCCCGCCAGGTAACTGGCGGGGCTTTTTTTTGGCTCTTCACGGAATCCCGGGTTGGGATGTTGAGGCTGCGAGTTTATCCATTCAGTGCGGGGCTGCTGTTGGCCCCTTCCGCCTTTACGGCGGCCTACTTTTCTCTTGGGAAAAGATAGGCATGGAACTGTTGCCAAGAACAAAAGGGACCCGCCGTAAGGGCGGAAGGGGCCAACAGCAGCCCCGCACCGAATGGATAAGCCCGCAACCCAACCCAAGAATCATAGCCCCCGGGATTCCGTGAAGAACCTTTTTTATTGCCCGCTCCTACAACTCATTCAGTACAGGTTCGGTTCCATTTCCAGCTCAACCCCGAAGCGTTCGAGGATATCGGCCTGGATTTTCTGCGCCAGTTGATGCAACTGCACACCGGTCGCCTGGCCATAGTTGACCAGCACCAGCGACTGCAAGCGATGCACCCCGGCATCGCCTTCACGATGGCCCTTCCAGCCCGCCTGCTCGATCAACCAGCCGGCAGCCAGCTTGAACTGGCCATCAGCCTGTGGATAAGCCACCAGCCCCGGATGCTGCAAGCGAATCTTGTCGGCCAGCACCGCAGCTACCACCGGGTTCTTGAAGAAACTTCCGGCGTTACCCAGCTCGACCGGGTCAGGTAGTTTTTCCCGACGGATACTGCAAATCGCATCACTGACATTTTGCGCAGTCGGCTGGCTGACGCCCTGCTCGTTCAGACGCTGGCGAACCGGACCGTAGTCCAGATGGGCATGCATGACCCGACTCAAGGCAAAGCGCACGCGCAGGATCAACCAGCGCCCCGGATTACGCTTGAACAGGCTGTCGCGATAAGCGAAGGCGCACTCTTGCAGGTTGAAGTCGCGCAGCTCGCCGGTCTGGCGATCCAGCGCGGTGAGCCCGGCGAATACGTCCTTGATCTCGACACCGTAGGCGCCAATGTTCTGCATCGGTGCGGCGCCGACTGTGCCCGGGATCAAACTGAGGTTCTCCAGCCCGGCCAGGCCCTGGGACAGACTCCATTGCACGAACGGATGCCAGGGTTCGCCAGCTTCGGCCTCAACTACCACCCGCTCGCCGTCGTCCGACAGGATGCGCAGGCCACGGCTGGCCATACGCAGTACCAGTGCCTGGATATCGGCAGTCAGCAGCAAGTTGCTGCCGCCTCCCACCACCAGCACCGGTACACCCTGCTCACTCGCCTGGGCCAAGGCCTGACGCACCTCTTCGTCGTTGTGGGCTTCGGTGAAATACCGGGCCCTCACATCAATGCCAAAGGTGTTATACGGCTTGAGCGATACCTGTTGCTGCCACTGCCCGCTCATAGACGGCCCTTGAGTTCGATGACCAAACGGCTGCAGGCGACCTCGATCAGGTCGAGGACCTCCTCGAAATCCTGCTCGGCACCGTAGTAAGGATCCGGCACCTCATCCAGCGCGCCTTCATAGCGGCGCAGGAACAGGTCCAGCTCGGCTTTCGCACCGGCCGGGCGCATGGCCTGCAGATGGCCAAGATTGCTCTTGTCCATGGCCAGGATCAGGTCGCATTCATTGAAGTGCGCGACCTTGATCTGCTGCGCACGCTGCTGCGACAAGTCGTAGCCACGCATGCGCGCGGTGCGGCAGGTACGGATATCAGGCTGCTTGCCGACATGCCAGTCACCGGTACCGGCCGACGCCACTTCGATCAGTTCGCCCAGGCCTTCAGCCTGCAATTGCTGACGCAGCACGCCCTCGGCGGTGGGCGAGCGGCAGATGTTGCCCAGGCACACGAACAGAACCCGCATCAGGCCTCCAGCAAGCGCCGTACGCGCTCCAGGTCTTCAGGGGTATCGACGCCCACAGGTGGCGCATCGATGGCATCGGCAACGTGAATACGCACGCCATGCCAGAGGGCCCGCAGCTGCTCCAGCGACTCGGTCTTCTCTAGCCAGCACGGGCCCCAGGCGACGAAATCCTGCAGGAAACCGGCGCGGTAGGCGTACATGCCGATGTGACGCCGGTACGGCACACCCTCAGGCAGTTGCTCGCGGCTCTGTGCCAAGGCGTCCCGCGCCCACGGCAAGGGGGCACGACTGAAGGTCAAGGCCAGGCCGTTGCAATCGCTGACCACCTTGACCGCATTGGGGTTGAACAGTGCTTCGACGTCGCTGATCGGCTCGGCCAGGGTGGCAATGCCCGCTTCCGGATGGGCCGCCAGGTTGGCTGCCACCTGATCGATGATCACCGGTGGAATCAGCGGCTCGTCTCCCTGGACGTTGACCACGATGGCATCGGCAGCCAGGCCCAGCTTGGCCGCCACTTCGGCCAGGCGATCGGTACCGGAGTCATGATCCTCGCGAGTCATCAACACTTCGGCGCCGAAGGCCTCGCAGGCCTTGAAGATATCCGCGTCGTCGGTGGCAATCACCACGCGGCTGGCGCTGCTTTTGCTTGCCTGCTCCCAGACATGCTGGATCATCGGCTTGCCGGCAATCGGCAGCAACGGCTTGCCCGGCAAGCGCGTGGAGCGCAGCCGTGCCGGAATCACAACGGTAAAGGCCAGGCTCATTTGTCCAGACGCTCGTCATCGGTCAGAGTACGAGCTTCGCTTTCGAGCATCACCGGGATGCCATCGCGGATCGGATAGGCCAGACCTGCACCCTTGCTGATCAGCTCGGTCTTGTCGGCACTGAGCTTGAGCGGGCCCTTGCAGATTGGGCAGGCAAGGATATCGAGCAGTTTGGTGTCCATGGAAATTCCTCAGGCCGGTGGCCGGAAAAAGAAACGAATCAGGAGGGCCGTGACCCAGGCAGCAAGCGTGCGAGCTGAGCATCGAACCAGGCCCGGAAGGCCGGCGAAGGCACAGCATCGACCGCAAGGTACCACCAGTCGTCGGCAGCAAAGGCGCGGCATTTGACCGCGTCCTTCTCGGTCATGACCAGGGGCAGCGCAGGGGTGAAACTCAGGGCCTGGGCGCTGTACTCGGCATGATCGGCAAAAGGGTGTGGCACAGGGCGCCAGTTTAGCCCCTGTAAGGTATTGAAGAAACGTTGCGGGTTACCAATACCGGCCACGGCGTGCAAGGCCTGGCCTGGCGCAAAGTAGTCGAGGCCTTGGCGCTCGCCGCTGCGCAGGTTGACCAGCGCGGTAGGCTGCAGGGCAAAGGCAAAACCGTCTTCGCGGTCGGCCGTGGCGCCGTTGTAGAGCACCGCGTCGACGTCATGCAGGCGTTCTACCGGCTCGCGCAGGGGGCCGGCCGGCAGACAGCGGCGATTGCCCAGCCCGCGGGCGGCATCGATCAGCACCAGTTCCAGATCGCGGGCCAGACGGTAGTGCTGCATACCGTCGTCACAGAGGATCAGGTCCAGCGGCTCGCTGGCCAGCAACGCCTGCACCGCGCGCGAACGGTCCGGGTCGATCATCAGCGGCACACCGCTGCGCTGGACGATCAGCAAGGGTTCATCACCCGCCTCGGCCGCACTCTGTTCGGCACGCACGCGCCACGGCAACTGCGCCGGCTTGGCGCCATAACCACGACTGACCACACCGACGCGCAGGCCTTGCTGGCGGCAATGCTCGATCAACCAGAGGATCATCGGCGTCTTGCCGGTACCGCCGACGGTGATGTTGCCCACCACGATCACCGGCACTGGGGCGCGGTAGCTGGGGCTTTCACCGTTGAGGAAACGCGCACGCTTGCCCAGCACTACCCGGCGATACAGGGCTTCGAGCGGACGCAACAGCGCCAGGGCCGGATGCCCGGCGTACCAGGCATCGAGCAGGCGATCGGCAAAGGCCATCAGGGTGTCCCCTGAGCCGCCTCGACCGTGGTCATGCGCAACTGGCTGAAACCGAGCTTGCCGGCCGCATCCATGGCAGTCACCACCGCCTGGTGCGGGGTCTTGCCGTCGGCGCTGATCGACAACGGCAGTTTGGTGTCACCTGCGGATTCACGCTGCAGGGCTTCGGTCAGGGTCGCCAGGTCGCTCTTGGGCAACAGCTGGTTGTTCACCGAGTAGACGCCGTCGGCGCTGATGGTGATGTCCAGTTGCTTGAGCTCCGAATCCGGTGCCGGTGCGCCGCTGACCGACTCCGGCAGCTCGACGCGCAGTTGGGTTTCGCGGGTGAAGGTGGTGGTGACCACGAAGAACAGCAGCAGGATGAACACCACGTCGATCAGCGAGGCCAGGTTGATGTCCACGGTCTCCCGTGGCTTGCGCCGGAATTTCACGCCTTGCCCTCGGCCAGGTCGACATCACGATCGCCCTGCACCACTTCGACCAGCTTGATCGCCTCCTGCTCCATGCCAACCACCAGCTCGTCGATACGGCGCTGCAGGAAACGGTGGAAGAACACCGATGGAATACCGACCATCAGGCCGGCTGCGGTGGTGATCAGTGCCTTGGAGATACCCCCGGCCAGTACCGCGGCGTTGGTGGTCATACCGGTGCCCATGAAGGCACTGAAGATGTCGATCATGCCCAGCACGGTGCCGAGCAGGCCGAGCAGCGGCGCCATGGCGGCGATGGTGCCCAGGGCATTGATGTAACGCTCCAGCTCGTGGATGACCCGGGCGGCGGCCTCTTCGATGCATTCCTTCATGATCTCGCGGCCATGGCGCGAGTTGGCCAGGCCCGCGGCAAGGATCTCGCCCAGCGGTGAATCGGCGCGCAGGGCCTTGAGCTTGTCACTGGTGAGTTGCTTGTCCTTGATCCACCTCCACACCTGGCCCAGCAGGTGCGGTGGCGTGACCCGGCTGGCGCGCAGGGTCCAGAGACGCTCGGCGACGATCGCCATGGCAGCGATGGAGCTCAGAATGATCGGCAGCATCATCCAGCCACCGGACTTGACCAATTCCCACACAGTAAGCATCCCCTCGAAAAAGTCCGCCACTTTACCATAGGACCCCAGGGGGCTCATCTGCCGAAGGTCGTCATCTCGGCTCGCGCCAGAAACGCCGCTGGGCACGCACCCCCTCTGGCTCGCCAAACGTACCCAGGCGCAGGCGCAGCGCACCGTGCTCGACACTGTCGTAGGCTTGAATACCGTGCGTCCGATAGCGCGCCATCACCTCTGGGTGAGGATGACCGAAAGCGTTGTAGCGCCCACGCGAAATCAGCACGCCGCGCGGGGCGGTAGCCTGCAACAAGGCTTCGCTGGAGGAGCTGCGACTGCCGTGGTGGGGGGATTGCAGCCAATCGATCCGACTCGCCTGCCAGTCCCGGGCCCAGGCCCGTTCGCCACGGGCATCCAGATCGCCGGTCAGCAGCAGCTTTTCGCCATTTGCCTCAACCAGCAGCACACAGGAATCCTGATTGCTGTCACCGGCCTCTTGCCATTGCCAGACAGAAAAGCTAACCCCGTCCCACTGCCAGCGCTCGCCACTGCTGCAAGGCTGGGCCTTCAGTACTTCCGGCAAGGCTGCAGCCTCACCGCCAAACACCCGCAACACCGGCAAGCCGCGCTGCACGGCGCGAGCACCGCCAGCGTGGTCGGCGTCAGCATGGCTGAGCAACATCAGGTCAAGCTTGCCCACCCCCAGCTTACGCAAGCTGGGCAGCACCACACGCTCGCCCAGATCAAAATCGCCCATGGCCGGGCCCGCGTCATACAACATGGCGTGATGACGGGTGCGCAATACAAAGGCCAGCCCCTGGCCGACATCCAGCTGCCAGACTTCGACCTGCCCCACAGGCACCCGCTCTCTGGGTGCAAACACTGCCAGCAGCAACAATGGCCAGCCGAGCACGCGCATGGGCACGCCGCGCGGCAACAGCAGTAGAAACGCCCCCAGGCACACCAGCAACCATGCCCATAAAGGCAAAGGCTCAGGCAGCCAGGCCGGCCGCCAGTGCGCCATTTCAGCCAACAAGCGGAACAAACCATCGAGCAAGCCACCGGCCAGCCACAACAGCCCCTCGCCCAGATACGGCACAGGCAGCAACAAGGTGCCGAGCAGCGCCGTCGGCAACACCGCCAGGCTGATCCACGGCACGGCCAGCAAGTTGACCAGCGGCGCGCTGAGGCTCACCGGCAAACCCAGCGCCAGCAACAGCGGCAACAAGCCGATGGCGATCAACCACTGGGCGCGCCCCCAGGCCAGCCAAGGGCTCCAGGCGCCGAGCCGGCCACTGAAGGTAAAGATCAGAATCGCCACGGCCATGAACGACAACCAGAACCCCGGCTGCAAACTGGCCAACGGCTCCCACAGCAGTACCGCATTCAGCGCCAGCAACAGCGGCAGCCCGACACCCAGGTGCCGAAAGCGCAGACGCCAGAGCAGCACCATCGCCAGCATCATGCAGGCGCGCTGCACCGGCACCTGAAAACCGGCCAGAACACCGTAGGCAAGCGCCGCAACCAAGGCCAGGGCACAGGCCCAAGGCAACCAGGGCAGCGTTGGCGGCCACCAGCCCACGCGCGCCAGCCCGGCAATCAAGGCATACACAAGCCCAGCCAGCAGGCCCACATGCTGACCGGAAATCACCAGCAGGTGCACCGTGCCGGTGGCCTGCAGCGCTTGCCAGTCTTCCCGCGCCAGGCCGCCGCCATCGCCCAGCACCAGCGCCACCAGCGCCGCCTCGCGCCCCTGGGCATCCACGGCCAGCAAACGCTGGCGCAAACCATCACGCCAGGCCGCCGTCGCCGGCGCCAAGCGCTCGCCGGCCTTGACGCTGCCGGTCGCGCCGATTCGCCGAGCCAACAGGCTGGCCTCCTGATCAGGACCGTGAGGATTGAGCAAACCGGAGGGCTGTTTAAGGCTGACCGCCAGACGCCAGTATTCGCCGCTGTTGACCGCCGGACCGCCGAACCAGCTGAGCTGCATCCGCGGCGGCAGTTGCGCGCGACGCGAGCGGGCATTGCTCAGCTCGAAACGCACCGAGCGCACGCCCTGCTCCGGCAAGCCGGTGACCCGACCTTCTATCCACAGGGTACGGCCATCGAGCTGCGCTGCCAGACGCTCATCCAGCGCCAACTGCGCCGAGACACAGGCCCAGGCAAAACCCAACAGAAACAGGCCGATTGGCCAGAGCCGCGAAAGCAGGCAGCAAAGCCCGACTAGCACCAGCAGGAGCAGTGTCCAGACGGACGGCAAAGCCGGTAGGTACCCGAGGCTGATCAGCCCGAGTGCAAGCGCCAACATCCCTGTGCGCATAAGCGTGAAGCTCCAGAAGTAAACCACCCCCTGAGGCTTAGATCAGTGACGGCAACAGCTCGCTAAATAATTGTCACAAAGTCTGAATAAGGCACTTTTAGAATCCGTGCATACTGGCACCCTTCAGATTGCCGAGACCCCACATGCCGCGTCGTCTCTTCAAACGCTACATGCCCGATCCGACCAGCATCAGGGAACACAAATCCTTACGCTTTCTCGGCCGGCTGTTGCATGACCCCAACCTCTGGCACCTCAACCGGCATTCGGTTGCGCGCGCCATGGCCGTGGGCCTGTTCGCCGCTTTTATACCGATTCCGATGCAGATGCTGCTGGCTGCAAGCCTGGCAATCATGGTGCGCGGCAATATGCCGATCGCGGTCAGCCTGGTGTGGCTGACCAACCCGATCACCATGCCGCCAGTGTTTTTCTGCACCTACCAGATGGGCGCCTGGCTGATGCAAATCCCGCCACGCACCCTGCCTGAAGAACTGACCTTCGAGTGGATCACCGACCAGCTATCGACCTTGTGGCAGCCGTTCCTGCTCGGTTCGCTGGTGTGTGGCGTGCTGCTCGGCGCCCTCGCTTACTGCCTGACCATGCTCTACTGGCGCTGGTGGGTAGGCCGGCAGTGGCGCCGGCGCAAGGTCAAGCAATCAGGTACGCATTCCTCGCCCGCTGACCAGTAGGCGCGCACAGCCGATGTACAGCACTGCCGTGGCGACCAGCATGAAGCTGATGGCGACCCCGATACGGATATCCGACACGCCGAGAATGCCATAGCGGAACGAGTTGACCATGTGCAGCACCGGGTTGGCCATCGACACGGTCTGCCAGAATGGCGGCAACAGGGTAATCGAGTAGAACACCCCGCCCAGGTAGGTCAGCGGCGTCAGCACGAAAGTCGGGATGATCGAGATGTCGTCGAAGTTGCGCGCGAACACGGCATTGATAAAGCCCAGCAGCGAGAAGATCGTCGCTGTCAGCAGCACCACGACAATGGTCACGCCCAGGTGATGGACCTGCAGGTCGGTGAAGAACAGCGACAGCAAGGTGACGATCACCCCCACCGCCAAACCGCGCAACACGCCGCCCAGGGTGTAGCCAATGAGAATGATGTGCGGCGACACCGGCGACACCATCAGTTCCTCGATCGAGCGCTGGAACTTGCTGCCGAAGAAACTCGATACCACGTTGCCGTAGGAGTTGGTGATCACCGACATCATGATCAGCCCCGGGACGATGTACTCCATGTAGGTGAAGCCGCCCATGTCGCCGATCTGCCGGCCGATCAGGTTACCGAAGATCACGAAGTACAGGACCATGGTGATCGCCGGGGGCAGCAGGGTCTGCGGCCAGATCCGGGTAAAGCGGCGAACTTCGCGGTAGACGATGGTGTTGAGGGCGACCAGGTTGGCGCTCAGCTCCGAACTCATACCGCCACCTTAGCCAGGTTTTTCTCAACCAGGGACACGAACAGCTCCTCGAGACGATTGGTCTTGTTGCGCAGGCTCTGCACTTCGATGTTCTGCAGCGCCAGCTGGCCGAACAGCGCAGTAATGCCCACTTCCTTGTCGACTTGCACTTCCAGGGTGTGCGGGGTGATCAACCGGCACGGGTAGCCGGCCAGGTTTGGCGCCTGGGGCAGGTCCTGCTTGAGATCCAGCAGGAAGGTCTCGACATGCAGCTTGCCGAGCAATGCACGCATGCTGGTGTTCTCGACGATGGTGCCGTGGTCGATGATGCCGATGTGACGGCACAGCTGCTCAGCCTCTTCCAGGTAATGGGTGGTAAGGATGATGGTGATGCCTTTCTGGTTGAGCTCGGTGAGAAAGCTCCACATCGAACGGCGCAGCTCGATATCGACGCCCGCGGTCGGCTCGTCGAGGATCAGCAGGCGCGGCTCGTGGATCAAGGCACGGGCGATCATCAACCGGCGCTTCATGCCACCAGACAACGAACGCGACGGTACATCGCGCTTGTCCCATAAGCCGAGCTGGGTCAGGTACTGCTCAGCGCGTTCCTTGGCCACCTTGGCCGGGATGCCGTAGTAACCGGCCTGGGTGACGACGATGTCAAAGGTCTTTTCGAACTGGTTGAAGTTGAATTCCTGCGGTACCACGCCGATGCAACGCTTGAGCGCGGCGGGCTGGCGATCGAGGTCATGACCAAAGATATTGACGCTGCCACTGGTCTTGTTGACCAGGGTCGAGAGGATGCCGATGGTGGTGGATTTGCCGGCGCCGTTGGGGCCGAGCAAGGCGAAGAAATCACCTTCGGCGACATCCAGGTCAATACCCTTGAGGGCCTGGAAACCGTTGCCGTAGGTTTTGGTTAGCTGCCTTATGGACAGAGCAGAACTCATAGCGGGTCGCGTACCAGTTTGGAAGGTTCTAGACGCGGCCGGGCAAGGCCGGCCGCAGTGAATATGAACATGGTGCTTGTCAGGGGCGGACAAGTACAGTCATGAGTATCGATAATAACTATCAGATTGACCGCAATGATCAGGTCAGCGCCGTCATCACCGCTGCCTGATAGGCCGCACGCTCCTGCAAGCGCTCATACCAGGCGCGCAGGTGACGCATTTCCGGGCGCTCAATGGGCATCTCGAACCAGGCATAGGCAAAACAACCCAGGGGGATGTCGCCCATGCCCAGGGCGTCACCGGACAGATAAGGTTGCTGCGCCAAAGCCTGGTCAGCGATCGACAGCAACTGCGCGCAGGTCTTGTGCGCGGCATTGATGGCCACCCAGTCCTGCTGCTCGGCCGGCGTGCGCAGGATGCCCCAGAACAACGGCCGGAACGGCGTGGCCAGGGAAGAAGTGACCCAGTCCATCCACTTGTCGGCCTCGGCACGTTTGCGCGCGTTCGGCTCATACCAGCCCGAGTCGCTGCCATACTGCGCCGACAGGTAGCGCACGATGGCATTGGACTCCCACAGCACCAGGCCGTCGTCCTCGATCATCGGTACCAGACCGTTGGGGTTCAGCGCCCGGTACTGCGGCTCGTTGACCAGGCCGAAGGCGCCACCGGCATCGATCGACTGATACTCAAGCCCGAGCTCTTCGGCGCACCACAGTGCCTTCCTGACATTTGTCGAGTTCTTCCTACCCCAGATCTTGAGCATGGCGTTTCCCTGATGGTTTGGCTGGTCGCCCAGTCTACTCCTGGCGCTCACGCTGGCAATCGTTTGGCATCCAGGCGAACTCCTGTGCTCATGTCCTGTCACTGTTCAGACAGGCCGTTTAGCCGATGCAGTCTAAGCTTCGATGGATGGCGAAATGCCCCGATGTTTCACGGAGGAATTCCTATGTTGCTGTTGTGGTTAGTGGTCCTGGTGATCGGCGCCGCCTACCTGGCCCACCGTCGCATTGCCGCCTTGCCGGCGTTGGGTATCGTTGCCCTTTACCTGCTGGCGATGGGTATCTTCAGCCACGCACCGGGCTGGCTGCTGACAATTTTCTGGCTGCTGCTGGCGGCAGTGGCCGCACCTCTGCTGCTTCCGGACCTGCGCCGCAAAGTGCTCACCGCCCCTCTGTTCGGTTGGTTCCAGCGCACCCTGCCGCCAATGTCGCAGACCGAACGCGAAGCCATCGACGCCGGCACCGTGTGGTGGGACGGCGAGCTGTTCAGTGGCCGCCCAAACTGGAACACCCTGCTCGGCTACTCCAGGGCCGAACTCACGGAAGAAGAACAGGCGTTCATCGACGGTCCCACCGAAGAGCTCTGCGCCATGGTCAGTGACTGGCAGATCGGCCAGGACCTGGACCTGCCGCCAGCGGCCTGGGAGCACATCAAAAGCCATGGCTTCTTCGCCCTGATCATCCCCAAGGAATACGGCGGCAAGGGTTTCTCGGCCTACGCCCATTCGCAGGTGGCGATGAAGCTGGCGACCCGCAGCGGCGACCTGGCCTCGACTGTGATGGTGCCCAACTCCCTGGGCCCGGCAGAGCTGTTGCTGCATTACGGCACCGACGAGCAACGTAATCACTACCTGCCGCGCCTGGCCCGCGGCGACGAGATCCCCTGCTTCGCCCTCACCGGCCCGCTGGCCGGCTCCGACGCCGGCGCGATGCCTGATACCGGGATCATCTGCAAAGGCCAATGGCAAGGCGAGGAAGTCATCGGCCTGCGCCTGAACTGGGAAAAACGCTACATCACCCTCGGACCGGTCGCGACCCTGCTTGGCCTGGCCTTCAAGGCCTACGACCCCGAGCACCTGCTCGGTGATAAAGAGGAACTGGGCATCAGCCTGGCGCTGATCCCCACCGACACCCCCGGCGTCGAGATCGGCAAGCGCCACCTGCCATTGGGCGCGGCGTTCATGAACGGCCCCAACAGCGGCAAGGACGTGTTCGTACCGTTGGACCTCCTCATCGGTGGCCAGGACATGCTCGGCAAGGGCTGGATGATGCTGATGAACTGCCTGTCGGTGGGCCGCTCGATTTCCCTGCCGGCCGTGGGTACCGGCGCGGCCAAGTACACCAGCCTGGTCACTGGCCAGTACGCACGCATCCGCGAGCAGTTCAATGTGCCGCTGGCGGCCTTCGAAGGGATCCAGGAATCCCTGGCTCGCATTGGCGGCAACGCCTTCCTGATGGACAGCGCGCGCCTGCTCACCGCCAAGGCCGTGGACCTGGGCGAGAAACCTTCGGTGCTCTCGGCGATTCTCAAGTACCACCTCACCGAACGCGGCCGCGAATGCATCCAGCACGCCATGGACGTGCATGGCGGCAAGGGCATCATCATGGGCCCGAGCAACTACCTGGGCCGAAACTGGCAAGGGGCGCCGATCTTCATCACTGTCGAAGGGGCGAACATCCTCTCGCGCAACCTGATGATCTTCGGCCAGGGGGCGATCCGTTGCCATCCGTTCGTGCTCAAGGAAATGGCCCTGGCCGGTCGCGAGGACCACGACCAGGCGCTCAAGGAGTTCGATCACCTGCTGATGCAGCATATTGGCTTCGCCGTGGGTAACGCCGCCAGCACCCTGGTGCTCGGCCTGGGCCTGGGCCATTTCGAGAAAGTCCCGGGCGACGCGCTGAGCCAGGGCTATTTCCGCGCCCTCAACCGTCAAGCTGCAGCCTTCGCCCTGCTCGCCGACCTGTGCATGATGCTGCTGGGCGGCGAACTCAAGCGGCGCGAACGCCTGTCGGCGCGCCTGGGCGATGTCCTCAGCCATCTGTACCTGGGTTCGGCGGCGCTCAAGCGCTACCACGACCTGAACTCGCCCGAGCACCTGCAACCGCTGCTGCGCTGGGCCATGGAAGAAAGCCTGGGCCAGGCCGAAAAAGCCCTGGACCGGCTGCTCGACAACTTCCCCAATCGCTTGCTCGGCTGCGCCCTGCGCCTGGTGGTATTCCCCTTCGGCCGTCGCCACACCGGGCCAAGCGACGAACTGGACGCCGAGATCGCCGAGCTTATCGGCCGCGCCAAGGGCGACCCGGCGCTGGAAGAGCTGCTTGCCGGGTGCTACCGGCCGCAAGCGGACGGCGACCCGGTTGCGGCCCTGCAACAGGCCTACGATCAACTCGACGCCGGCGAGCCTCTGCGCAAAAAACTTCACCAAGCGCTCAAGAGCGGCCAGATCACTCCCGCCCCGGGCGAGTCGGCAATCGATGCCGCCGTGCAGGCCGGCGTGCTGCAGGCCAATGAAGCGCAAAGCCTGCACGCGGCAGAAGTAGCGCGCCGTCGGGTGATCGATGTCGATGCCTTCGACAAGGAGCAATTGCTACCGGCTGACGGCAAGATTCGCTAAGGGCCGGGACATCGGGCGCCGGGAGCCGTATACTCCCGCGCCCGTTTTTGCTCATGAGGACCGCCAGCATGGCTACCGATCGCCTGGAATATCATCTCGCCCTGCTTACCCACCTGCGCACCATTCTGGTTGCCTTGGGCGAAGCCGAGCAGGTGCCGGAAGAAAGCCACGCGCTGTTTCTGGAACGCTTCGACGACCTGATGCTGCAACTGCCCGTCGACCCGGAAAGCACTTATCTTGGCCAGGACCTGATGTGCCAGGTCATCCAGCGCTATCCACAGGTCGCGCACCTGGTACCACGCGACCTGCTGTGGTTCTTTGGCGGCGACTGCCTGCACTTCATGCCGGAGAACGAGCTGGGCATGTACCAGGAACTGGAAGAGCGCCGCTTCGAAGCCGAACAGAATGACGAGCCCTTCGACTGGAATCAGGAAAAAAAGTTGCTGAGCATGTCGGACGACGACAGCAAACACTAAGCGATGAAGGCGCGCAGGGCCGACAACAGCCCTGCCGCCTACAGGCAGCGATTAAAAAATCGAGACGAAAAAAAACGCCGTTCAAACGAACGGCGTTTCTTTATTTGGAGCGGGAAACGAGACTCGAACTCGCGACCCCGACCTTGGCAAGGTCGTGCTCTACCAACTGAGCTATTCCCGCAAACTTTGTAGCGACCGAGAAACTCGGCAAGAATCAAAGGCCGGTAGCCCTTGCTTCTATCACTACAGCGTTATCAAACGCTGGAGCACCATATTTGGAGCGGGAAACGAGACTCGAACTCGCGACCCCGACCTTGGCAAGGTCGTGCTCTACCAACTGAGCTATTCCCGCAAAAATGGCGTCCCCTAGGGGACTCGAACCCCTGTTACCGCCGTGAAAGGGCGGTGTCCTAGGCCACTAGACGAAGGGGACGACGCCCGAAACATGCAATGCATGCTTCAGTTACCAACTCAAACCATAAAGATCCGACGCTGGGTTTTTACAAGCCCTGCCGTTAAGCAAAGCCTTTGTAAACTGGAGCGGGAAACGAGACTCGAACTCGCGACCCCGACCTTGGCAAGGTCGTGCTCTACCAACTGAGCTATTCCCGCACTGGCGTCCCCTAGGGGACTCGAACCCCTGTTACCGCCGTGAAAGGGCGGTGTCCTAGGCCACTAGACGAAGGGGACACGCTACAACATTCACTCCCTGCCGCGTTTCGCTGTGTGCTTTACGCTGCAAGTGGCGCGCATTCTAGGGATGCTTTGATAAGCCGTCAACCCCTCTGTATAAATTTATTTAAATCAATGACTTCCCGGTGCTTTGCAGTCTTCTGCCAGGGCATGGCGCGCCTGAGGCTTGACGATTATTTTCTGACGCCCTACCCGCCTTCGGCCCAGCAGCCACGGCAATCTACAAGCAAAAGGCCATCAATTGCCCCCGGGCAACCGCCAAACAGCTCTATCCGGCCAAAAGCTTAGCCACTACACTCAAACAGTAAATCATCCTGTATGAGGCGTTAACGGTGACACCACTTCTGATCACCCTGCTTATAGTAGCGGGGATCGCGTTATTGATCGTGATCGGCTACCTGAACAACGTGGTCGAGAACAACAAGCTCGAGCGTGCCCGGCTGAAGATCGAGCTGGCCGAACGCTTGCGCCGTTGTGGCGAAATCACCGAAACCTTCCCTGGCCAGTTGATGACCCCGGCGCTCAAGTTGCTGCTGACCCGCCTGGAGCTCAACCTCAACCAGCGCCAGCTGGCCCTGAACAAGCACAGCCGCGACATCAGGGCGCGGATTGCTGAGCTCGAAGGCCTGATCGCCAAAGGTGAGGCGCTGCCGGTGAACAACCCCCCCATGCCGATCCAGACCGAAGCCCGGGCCAAGGATGTGCGCTTTTTGCTTGAAGGCATGCACAACCAGATCACCCGCGCCGCACAGGAAGGCTTCCTGCCGACCAACGAGGCCAAGTACTGGGTCAAGGAAATTCGCCATATCCTGGTGCTGCTGCACATCGAGTTCTTCAACAACCTCGGCCAGCAGGCGCTACAACAGAACCAGCCGGGGCATGCCCGCCTGGCATTCGAGCGTGGCGTGCAATACCTGCGCAAGCAGCCTGACCCGGCGATTTATCGCGAGCAGCTCGAATACATGGAAAAGCTGCTGGCCCGAGCCAACGCCCAGGTACTCAGCCAGCTGGAACCGGCGGAAGACGATACCAATGCCTTGACCGAAGGCTTGAAAACCGACACCACCGAAGACTGGAAGAAAAAGGTCATCTACGACTGAAAAGTTTCGCGGGGCAAGTCGAGGCGTCGCACCGCCGCCCCCACAGTAACCCCCTGTGGGAGCGGCGGTGCGACTTGCCCCGCGATCAAGGTTCACTCCTTAGCAATCGGTCAAACGCAAAAAGATCGCCGCCAAACGCTCCAGCCCTACCTGGTCCACCTCACTGAAACGCGCCAGCTTCGGACTGTCCAGGTCCAGCACACCAATCAGCCGCCCTTCCTTGACCAGTGGAATCACCAGCTCACTGTTCGATGCACTGTCGCAGGCGATGTGCCCGGCAAACGCGTGCACATCTTCCACCCGCTGGGTTTCCCGGCTGGCCGCGGCCGCACCGCAAACACCACGGCCGAAGGGAATGCGCACGCAGGCCACTTGCCCCTGGAAGGGCCCAAGCACCAACTGCTCATCGCGATTGAGGTAGAAGCCAGCCCAGTTCAGGTCTTCGACCTGACTATAGAGAAACGCCGAAAACTGCGCGGCGTTGGCGATGAAGTCGCGCTCATCGGCCAGCAGGGCTTCCAGCTGTGCCGCCAGCAGGCCGTAGCCCTCGAGGCCGGCGCCGGTAGCGTTGAGGTCGATCATTATTTTTGCTCCAACAGTTTCAGCCCGACCCAGTAGCGGGCGAACTGGTAGGCACAGCGGCCGTTACGGTTGCCGCGGCCGGTCGCCCAGCGCACGGCGAGAATGTCCAGTTGCTCATCGCGGCGCCAGTCCAGGCCAGCGCGCTGCGCCAGCTGGGTGATCCAGTGCTCGACCACGTTGAGGAAATGCTCCTGGGTAAAGGGGTAGAACGACAGCCACAGGCCGAAGCGGTCAGACAGGGCAATCTTGTCTTCCACCGCCTCGTTGGGGTGCAGCTCGCCATCAACCATCTTCCAGTTTTCGTTGTCGCTTTGTTTCTCCGGCACCAGGTGGCGACGGTTCGAGGTGGCGTATAGCAGCACGTTGTCCGGCGCCTGCTCCAGCGAGCCATCGAGCACGCTCTTGAGCACCCGGTAGTCGCCCTCCCCGGCTTCGAACGAGAGGTCGTCGCAAAACAGCACAAAACGTTGCGGCAGTTTCTGCAGTTGCTCGACCACCCGCGGCAGGTCGGCCAGATGATCACGCTCGATTTCGATCAGACGCAGGCCGGCTTCGGCATGCTCGGCCAGCAATGCCCGCACCAGCGATGACTTGCCAGTACCCCGCGAGCCCCAGAGCAACGCATGGTTGGCCGGCATACCATCGAGAAACTGGCGGGTGTTGCGCCCCAACTGTTCGCGCTGCTGATCCACGCCAATCAGATCGGACAGGCGCATATCAAGGCTGACCTCCAGCGGCAACAGGTAGCCACTGCGACCATCACGCTGCCAGCGCGCTGCCAGGCATTGCGACCAGTCGATATTCGCACGCACCGCCGGCAACAGAGGTTCAAGGCGGGCGAGTACGGTTTCGGCACGTTCCAGAAAAGCATTCAAACGAGAGTCCACAAGATTTCCTCAAGACAGATGCAAGTACAAAGGCATAGCTGAATGTGTGACAGGGCGTGCCAGCAGCCGGGACTGATCGGCTATGCTTGCGCAGCGCACGGAATGTGAAACTGGCTCGGGACTCATGGATATCAAGTTCACCAATCGCCTGTCCTACAAGCAAGCCCGGCTGACGGTCCTGGTCGGCTTCATCCTGGGTACATTGCTCAGTCTCATCCAGATCGGTATCGATTATGCCAGTGAAGACGCCTCTATCAACCGCGAGATGCAGGCGCTGCTGCAAATCAGCCACAACCCCGCCTCACGCATCGCCTACAACATCGATGCCGAGCTTGCCCAGGAGCTGACCCGTGGCCTGCTGCAATCGCCGGCGATTACCCGCGCCTGGCTGATCGACAACAACGAATCCGTACTCGCCGATGTTCAGCGCCCGCGTCAGGAAAGCAGCTACCGATTGATCAGCGATTTCCTCTTCGGTGAATCGCGCCAGTTCCAGGACCGGCTGTTTCTCAGCCACATGCCCGACGAATCCCTGGGCACCCTGTACCTGGACGTCGATACTTTCGCCTTCGGCAGCCGCTTTCTCAAGCGCGCCGAGGTCACCCTGCTCAATGGCTTCATGCGCAGCCTGATCCTGACCGGGATTCTGCTCGGCCTGTTCTACATCATGCTGACCCAGCCGCTGGTACGGGTGATCAGCGCCCTGAGCAACAGCGACTCGCGTAATCCGGCGCAATCAAAACTGTCGTTTCCGCCGGGCCACGAGCACGACGAGATCGGCGTGCTGGTCAAGGTCGCCAACCAGCAGTTCGTCAGCATGGCCACCGAGATCCAGCAACGGCGCAACGCCGAAAACCGCCTGACCGATTACCTCAACGAACTGGAGAACATCGTTTCGGCGCGTACCAACGAACTCAAGGCCAGCAACACCCGCCTCAGCCAGTCCAATGAAGAGCTCGAAGACGCCCGGCGCCGCGCTCTGGACATGGCCCAGGCCCGCGCAGCCTTCCTGGCCAACATGAGCCACGAGATTCGCACGCCGCTCAATGGCCTGCTGGGCATGATTGCCCTGTCTCTGGACAGCCCGCTCAATGCCGAACAACGCCAGCAGCTGTCGATCGCCCACGACTCGGGCAAGGTGCTGGTCGAGTTGCTCAACGATATTCTCGACCTGTCCAAGTTCGATGCCGGGCAACTGGAGCTCGAACGCATCCCCTTCGACCTTGGCGCCCTGGTCGAAGACACCGCCAACTTGCTGTCGCAGAACGCCGCGCCGAGTGTCGAGCTGACCTGCCTGATCGATCCGCAGTTTCCCTCGATGGTGCTCGGCGACCCGACCCGGGTACGGCAGATCGTCAGCAACCTGCTGTCCAATGCCCTGAAGTTCACCCGCTTCGGGCGTGTCGATGTGCGCCTGAGCAGCTACCCCGGCGGCGTTCACCTGGACGTCTGCGACACCGGCATCGGCATCCCCAGTGAGGCTCAGGTGCGGATCTTCCAGCCCTTCACCCAGGCCGGTGCCGGCATCACTCGCCAGTATGGAGGGACTGGCCTGGGGCTGGCGCTGACCAACAACCTCTGCGAAGCCATGCAGGGGCGCCTGAGCATCAGTTCCGAAGCCGGCTTCGGTAGCCAGTTCAGCGCCGAACTGCCATTGCCCAGTCATACCCCGGCAGTCCCTGCGCAACCATTGCATGGCAGCGTTGCAGCCATCAGCAGTGCCAGCAGTGGCCTGGCCGAACTGTTGCAGACGCTACTGCCCGGCTGGGGCCTGGAATACCAACGCTATGACCACCCGGCGCAGCTCGGACAAGCCAAGCCGGACCTGCTGATCACCGACGACCTGGACTGCCTGTTCAGCCTGCGCCCGCAGATCAGCGCACCGATTCTGCTGGTGACCGCCTATGGCAACTTCCTGCCCGGCGAACAGGCCGCCCATCTGGCACCGCTGCAGCAGCAGGCGCGGCCGCTGGCGCGCAACGCCCTGTACCAGACACTGCGGCGTACCCTGCATGGCAGCGACAACGTCAACCAGTCACCGTTGGGCGGCGCTCAACAAAGCGAACGGCGCGCGCGCATCCTGCTGGTTGAAGACAACCCGGTGAACCAGTTGGTGGCCAAGGGCATGCTGGCCAAGCTCGGTTGCGAGGTCAGCGTTGCCGCCCATGGCGCCGACGCCCTCGAACAGCTGGAGCAGGCAGCCTTCGACCTGGTGCTGATGGATTGCAACATGCCGGTGATGGACGGCTACGAAGCCAGCCGGCGGATCCGCCAGAGCGGGCACTGGCCCGACCTGCCAATCGTCGCCCTGACCGCCAACGCCATGCCCGAAGAGCGCGAGCGTTGCCGGGCAGCCGGAATGAGCGACTACCTGGCCAAACCGTTTCGCCGCGAAGAGCTGCTGGCGCTAATCGATCACTGGGTGCCGCTGACCGCTACCTGAGCAGTTTTTCGATCGATCCGCTCAAGGCATCCGGTTTGGTGCTCGGCGCATAGCGGGTGACCTTGCCGGTGGCCGGATCGAGCAGGAACTTGGTGAAGTTCCACTTGATCCCTTGCGAGCCGAACAAGCCGGGGGCACGCTTTTTCAGCTCGACAAACAGCGGATGAGCGCCGTCGCCATTGACCTCGATCTTGCGAAACAGCGGGAAGCTGACGCCGAAATTCAGCTCGCAGAACTGCGCAATTTCGCGCGCATCGCCCGGCTCCTGCTTGCCGAACTGGTTGCAGGGAAAGCCCAGCACCACCAGCCCCTGCTCGCGATAACGCTGCCAGAGCTGCTCCAGGCCCTTGTACTGCGGGGTAAAACCGCATTGGCTGGCGGTGTTGACCACCAGTAGTGCCTTGGCGGGGTAATCGGCCAGGGCTTTTTGCTCACCGGTCAGGGTAATGCAGGGAATCTTCAGCATTGCGTCGGCCATGACCTTTCTCCTTTGTCAGCGTGGAACCAGGTCCAGGCAGACCGAGTTGATGCAGTAGCGTAGCCCGGTCGGCGGCGGACCGTCGGGAAATACATGGCCCAGGTGAGCGGCGCACTTGGCGCAGGTGACCTCAGTACGGATCATGCCGTGGGAGGTATCGCGGATTTCGATCATCGCGCTGTCGGCAATCGGCGCATAGAAGCTTGGCCAGCCGCAGCCGGAATCAAATTTGGCGTTCGAATCGAACAGCGCTTCGTTACAGCAGATGCAATGGTAGACGCCGTCGGTCTTGGTGCCATTGTACTTGCCACTGAACGGCCGCTCGGTGCCCTTCAGGCGGCACACGTTGTACTGCTCGGGGTCGAGCATGGCACGCCATTCTTCCAGGGTTTTCTCGAGTTTTTCCATCATCAGGCCTCATCTGTCCAAAAACCGCGCGCCATGGCTTTTCCACAGCGCGGGCGGCACGTATATTATTGCGCCTCATCAGACATCAGTCTGGCACCCGCGTCATACGCATTTCAAACGTTTTCACAGCGCAATGCGCGGCGATCTTTTCTAATCGGGATCACATCATGCAGGTCAGCAAATCGAACAAGCTCGCCAATGTCTGCTATGACATTCGCGGCCCGGTGCTCAAGCACGCCAAACGCCTGGAAGAGGAAGGCCATCGCATCCTCAAGCTGAACATCGGCAACCCGGCACCCTTTGGTTTCGAGGCGCCGGACGAGATCCTCCAGGATGTAATCCGCAACCTGCCGACCGCTCAAGGCTACAGTGACTCGAAAGGCCTGTTCAGCGCGCGTAAGGCCGTGATGCAGTACTACCAGCAAAAGCAGGTAGAAGGTGTCGGCATCGAAGACATCTACCTGGGCAACGGCGTCTCCGAACTGATCGTGATGTCGATGCAGGCGCTGCTCAACAATGGCGATGAAGTGCTGATTCCGGCCCCGGACTACCCACTGTGGACCGCCGCAGTGAGCCTGGCCGGCGGTAACCCGGTGCACTACTTGTGCGATGAGCAGGCCGACTGGTTCCCGGACCTGGACGACATCAAGGCCAAGATCACCTCCAACACCAAGGCCCTGGTGATCATCAACCCGAACAACCCGACCGGTGCGGTGTACTCGCGCGAATTGCTGCTGGGCATGCTCGAGCTGGCCCGCCAGCACAACCTGGTGGTGTTCTCCGACGAGATCTACGACAAGATCCTCTATGACGAAGCCGTGCACATCTGCACCGCCTCGCTGGCCCCGGACCTGCTCTGCCTGACCTTCAACGGCCTGTCCAAGTCCTACCGAGTGGCGGGTTTCCGCTCCGGCTGGCTGGCCATCTCCGGGCCCAAGCATCACGCCCAAAGCTACATCGAAGGCATCGACATGCTGGCCAACATGCGTCTGTGTGCCAACGTGCCGAGCCAACACGCGATCCAGACGGCCCTGGGTGGTTATCAGAGCATCAACGACCTGGTGCTGCCACAAGGCCGCCTGCTGGAGCAGCGCAACCGCACCTGGGAACTGCTCAACAGTATTCCCGGAGTCAGCTGCGTCAAGCCGATGGGCGCGCTGTATGCGTTCCCGCGCATCGACCCGAAGGTCTGCCCGATCCACAACGACGAGAAGTTCGTCCTCGACCTGCTGCTTTCGGAAAAGCTGCTGATCGTCCAGGGCACCGCTTTCAACTGGCCGTGGCCTGACCACTTCCGCGTGGTGACCCTGCCACGGGTCGACGACCTCGAGCAGGCCATCGGCCGCATCGGAAACTTCCTGAAGACATATCAGCAGTAACCTACCGTTGATATGGAATCGTCTGCGCCCCTCCGGGCGCAGACCTTACAGACCAAGCTTTCAGCACCGACATCTCCCGCCGCTCTGGCGTGCGGGTTGCTGGAATTCGCCTGTAATAAAGGCAAGTACACAGTTTGAAATAGTCGCCCGGTTGAATCACTGCAGCGCGCACCTTATATACCCCGCATACGTGACACTTTTATCCGTCAGGAGAACGTAACAACCATGATGCGCATCTTACTGTTTGTGGCCACCAACCTCGCGGTTGTGCTGATTGCCAGCATTACCCTGAGCCTGTTTGGCTTCAACGGGTTCATGGCGGCCAACGGGGTTGACCTCAAACTCGACCAGCTGCTGATTTTCTGCGCGGTGTTCGGATTTGCCGGCTCGCTGATCTCGCTGTTCATCTCCAAGTGGATGGCGAAAATGAGCACTGGCACCCAGATCATCAGCCAACCGCGCACCCGCCACGAACAATGGCTGCTGCAGACCGTCGAGGAACTGTCCCGCGAAGCCGGCATCAAGATGCCGGAAGTCGGTATCTTCCCAGCCTACGAGGCCAACGCCTTCGCCACCGGCTGGAATCGCAACGATGCCCTGGTAGCGGTCAGCCAGGGCCTGCTCGAGCGCTTTTCGCCCGATGAAGTGCGCGCCGTGCTGGCTCACGAAATCGGCCACGTGGCCAATGGCGACATGGTCACCCTCGCCCTGGTGCAAGGCGTGGTCAACACCTTCGTGATGTTCTTTGCCCGCATCATCGGCAACTTCGTCGACAAGGTGATCTTCAAGAACGAAGAAGGCCAGGGCATTGCCTACTACATCGCGACCATCGTCGCCGAACTGGTGCTGGGTATCCTGGCCAGCATCATCGTCATGTGGTTCTCGCGCAAACGCGAGTTCCGCGCTGACGAAGCCGGTGCCCGCCTGGCCGGCACCAACGCAATGATCGGCGCCCTGCAGCGCCTGCGTTCGGAGCAAGGCGTGCCGGTGCACATGCCCGACACCCTGAACGCCTTCGGCATCAACGGCGGCCTCAAGCAGGGCCTGGCCGGCCTGCTGATGAGCCACCCGCCGCTGGAAGACCGCATCGAAGCCCTGCGCCGTCGCGGCTGATCGTTACCGGCAATAAAAAAGGGCGACTTCGGTCGCCCTTTTGCATTTCAGCGCTGTAAGCGGTACACCCGCTCGAGCAACTCCAGCACCCCAGCCTGCACGAACTTCGGGCTTTCAGCGAGAATGTCCCGCGCCTCAAGCTCCAGAGGCTGCCAATCAGCAAACAACTGTCGCACCTCTGCATCGACCACGGCAAAGGGCGGCCCCTGCAGCAGGGCCTGGTCGTAATCCAGCGTAATCAAAAGGCCCTGGCAACCCTGCGGCAGGTATCCGCTCAGCAACGCACCATAGCGCTGGCGCAACATAGGCGGCAAGGCAATCACCGCGGCACGGTCATACAGCGCGGTGCAGTTCGCGATATCCTCGGCCGTCAGGGCGAAGAAATCACCACACCACAACTGTAGGTTGCCGCTGCGATAGGTCTTGAAGGCGCCCTGCTGGCCGACTTCGGGTTGCAACTGCTGCTCGCTGAAAAAATCCTCCACCGCCTTCTGTGAAAGCTCGATACCGAGCACCTGATGACCCTGCCCGGCCAGCCAGAGCAGATCCAGGCTTTTGCCGCACAACGGCACCAGCACCTTGCTACCCGGCGCCAGGCCCAGGCTGGGCCAGTATTGTTGCAGATCGCTGTTGACCCGCTGCTGATGAAAGCCGATCTGGTTGTCTGCCCAGCGCTTGTGCCAAAACTCTGCCTGCATGGCATACCTCGAATTATTCGATAAGATTATGCAAAAACTTATATTGGAATCAGATCAATGATCTGCCGGAAGATGGACCCATCTTAACCGCCAGGACCCTTTCCATGCTGCCCAGCCTGTTTATTTCTCATGGCTCGCCCATGCTCGCCCTCGAGCCCGGCGCCAGCGGCCCGGCCCTGGCACGCCTGGCCGCAGAGCTGGCGCACCCCAAGGCCATCGTGGTGGTCTCGGCGCACTGGGAGAGCCACGAGCTGTGGATATCCAGCCATCCACAACCGCAGACCTGGCATGACTTCGGTGGTTTTCCTGCCGCCCTATATGCCGTGCAGTACCCGGCACCCGGCGAACCGGCGCTGGCCGAGCGCCTGACGGGCCTGCTGTGCGACGCCGGGCTACCCGCCCGCCTCGACCCCAAACGCCCTTTTGACCATGGCGCCTGGGTGCCCCTGTCGCTGATGTACCCGGCGGCCGACATCCCTGTGGTGCAGATTTCCCTGCCCAGCCAGATGGGCCCGCAACTGCAGGAACTGGTGGGCAAGGCGCTGGCGCCGTTGCGCGAGGAAGACATCCTGCTGATCGGCTCGGGCAGCATTACCCACAACCTGCGCGAGCTGGATTGGCAGGCCGGCCCGGAAAGCGTCGAGCCGTGGGCCTTGGCGTTTCGTGACTGGATGATCGAAAAACTGACAGCCAACGACACCCCTGCCCTGCATGACTACCGCCAGCAGGCGCCGTTTGCGGTGCGTAACCATCCGAGTGATGAACACTTGCTGCCGCTGTACTTCGCCCGGGGTGCCGGCGGGCAGTTCGCAGTTGCCCATCAGGGGTTTACGCTCGGGGCGCTGGGCATGGACATTTACCGGTTCGACTGATCAGAATTGCGACCGCTTCGCGCTCGATCGCGGGCTTGACCCGCGATGAGGCCAGTCCCGCCAACTTTCATACAGGCAAAAAAATCCCCGACTCAGTCGGGGATTTTTTTATCGCTTGCGGATCAGTCTTCGCGGTAGCGGCGCAGCTTCAGCTGCTTGCCGGCAACACGAGTGTCCTTGAGCTTGGTCAGCAGACGCTCCAGACCTTCCTCCGGCAGCTCGACCAGGCTGAAGCTGTCTCGCACCTGGATGCGGCCGATAGCTTCGCGGGCCAGGCCGCCTTCGTTGAGGATGGCGCCCAGCAGGTTCTTGGCGGCGATACCGTCACGCGCGCCCAGCGCGGTCCGGCAACGAGCACGACCCTCGCCCAGCGGCATTGGTGCACGACGCTCACGCTCGCCACGCTCTGGACGATCGCCAGTGCGCTCACGCGGGGTGTAGGTCGGAACCAGCGGCTGCTCTTTCTCGACGGCGTCCAGGGTCAGGGCCTGACCGTTGGTAGCCTTGCGCAGCAGAGCGGCGGCCAGGGCACGTGGGCTGCAACCGATGTCGGCGGTCAGGCGATCAAGCAGATCACCGTGAGTCGACTCAGCGTCAGCAACCAGCGGCGCCAGGCTGTTGGTCAGCTTCTTGATGCGTGCATCCAGAACAGCCTGGGCGTTCGGCAGGCGAACTTCAGCAACCTTCTGACCGGTAACACGCTCGATCACCTGCAGCATGCGACGCTCGCGCGGGGTAACCAGCAGCAGCGCACGACCTTCGCGACCGGCACGGCCAGTACGGCCGATACGGTGGACGTAGGACTCTGGGTCGTACGGCATGTCAACGTTGAACACGTGAGTGATGCGCGGTACGTCCAGACCACGGGCAGCGACGTCGGTAGCGACGACGATGTCCAGACGACCATCCTTGAGCGAGTCGATAACGCGCTCACGCTGGTTCTGGGCAATGTCACCGTTCAGCGCAGCGGCCTTGTAGCCTTTGGCTTCGAGGGCGCTGGCCAGGTCCAGGGTGGCTTGCTTGGTACGCACGAAGGCGATCAGTGCGTCGAACTCTTCTACTTCCAGCAAACGCAGGACAGCGGAAACCTTCTGGTCAGCGTGGACCATCAGGTGAGCTTGTTCGATGGCGGTGACGGTCTGGGTCTTGGTCTGGATCTTGACGTGCTTCGGCTCGCGCAGGTGGCGCTCGGCGATGGCACGGATAGAAGCAGGCAGGGTGGCCGAGAACAGTACGGTCTGACGGCTTTCCGGCATGGCCTTGAAGATGACTTCGAGGTCGTCCATGAAGCCCAGCTTGAGCATTTCGTCGGCTTCGTCGAGCACCAGGTGGTTGACGGTCGCCAGGACTTTCTCGTCGCGACGCAGGTGGTCGCACAGACGGCCCGGGGTAGCTACGACGATTTGCGCGCCATTGCGGATTGCTTTCAGTTGTGGGCCCATCGGGGCACCACCGTATACGGCTACCACGGTAACGCCCGGCATCTGCTTGGCGTAGGTTTCGAATGCGGTAGCAACTTGCAGCGCCAACTCACGGGTTGGCGCCAGGATCAGGGCTTGCGGCTCGCGCTTGCTCGGGTCGATACGGTGCAGGATTGGCAGAGCGAAGGCAGCGGTTTTACCGGTACCTGTCTGCGCCTGACCGATCATGTCGTGACCAGCAAGAATAATCGGGATCGATTGCTGCTGAATTGCCGATGGCTCTTCGTAGCCAGTGGCAACAACGGCGGCAACAATACTTGGATGAAGATCGAGAGCGGCGAAGCCGCCGGTTTCCTGGGTCATGGGTCTGCCTCTAAGTGCATCCGCAAAGACCCATGCTCCAAAGCTGCACATGCCTTGTAAGACCCGAAGGTCACCCTGGCAGCTTTGTCGGCGGGGATTTGCGAAAACGATTGAAGAAAAATAGGAACGTCAAGGAGAGTCCGCGGGGCGGACGCGCAGCCGAAGCTGGCTTCGGGGAATTGCACTACCTTAAACGAGGTCCGGTGAAAGACCGGCGCGTACTATACCTGAATTCGCCATTCACGGGAGATTTTTTTAATGAAACACGCCAGCGCCAGGCCACGCTACGGCGGGCCCGGGAAGAGAACGACGCTGGCGGCTGAATCGATTTTCCGCCAGTGACACAGTGACGCGCCTCAGGACGCCGGGCGAATCGCCCCGATCAACGGTTGCAACGAGTAGCCCAGCTGCGGCGCCAGGGCTTCGGCCCGCGCAGTCAGGCCGGGCAGGTCGAGCTGCTGCTCCAGGTCGGCCGGGACCATGAGGATCACATTGCCCTCCTTGACCGGCAGTTCCCAGTAATGACGATGGTACAGGCCGCGCAGCAACGCCGCGCCCAAGGGCTTGCCGTCGTCACTGGCCCATTGGTTGATCACCAGCCAGCCGCCGGGGTTCAGGCGCTTCTGGCAATTTTCCAGAAAGCCCCAGGCCAGGTGGGCGACACCGGGGCCATGGTCGGTGTACAGGTCGACGAAGATCAGGTCGGCGGGCTCGGCAGTCTCGAGCAGCTCCATGGCATCGCCGATGCGAATGTACAGCCGCGGATCGTCATCCAGGCCCATGTATTCGATGGCCAGGCGCGGCACATCCGGGCGCAGTTCGATGGCTTCGACGTCTTCCAGCGGCAGGAACTTGAGGCACGCCTGGGTCAGGGTGCCGGCGCCCAGGCCAAGAAACAGCGCGCTCTCGGGCTCAGGGTGCGCCAGCGCGCCGATCAGCATGGCCCGGGTGTAGTCGTACTCCAGCCAGCTCGGGTCGGCGGTGAACACGCAGCTCTGCTCGATCGCCTCGCCAAATTCGAGAAAGCGATAGTCGTCGACTTCCAACACGCTGATGGTGCCGTACTGGTCATGCACCTGGGCCAGCAGTCGCTCTACCCGTTCCTCTGTCATGCTGTCTCCCGGCAGGCGCCGCTGTACCGCGCAAAAAACCGCCATTGTCGGTCAATAGCGCCAGTGCAACAAGGCATGCAGCACCTGTTAACATGACAGACAGCCCTTTTCCGACCAGATCGAGCCTGCAATGAACCACCCTTGGAGTCCTGACAGCTGGCGCGCCCTGCCGATCCAGCAACAACCAAGCTACCCCGACACCACGCACCTGCTCAAGGTCGAGCAGACCCTGGCCAGCTATCCGCCGCTGGTGTTCGCGGGCGAAGCCCGGGAGCTGCGCCGGCAATTTGCCGAAGTCACCCACGGCCGGGCGTTCCTGTTGCAAGGCGGTGACTGCGCCGAGAGCTTCGCCGAGTTCTCTGCGGCGAAGATCCGCGACACCTTCAAGGTACTGCTGCAAATGGCCGTGGTCATGACCTTCGCCGCCGGCTGCCCGGTGGTCAAGGTCGGGCGCATGGCCGGGCAATTCGCCAAACCGCGTTCGGCGGGCGATGAAACCATCGGCGGGGTAACCTTGCCGGCCTACCGTGGCGATATCGTCAACGGCATCGGTTTCGACGAAAAGAGCCGGGTGCCGGACCCCGAGCGCCTGCTGCAGGCTTACCACCAGTCCACCGCCAGCCTCAACCTGCTGCGCGCCTTCGCCCAGGGCGGTTTTGCCGACCTGCATCAGGTGCACAAGTGGAACCTGGATTTCATCGCCAACTCGGCGCTGGCGGAAAAATACAGCCAACTGGCCGACCGCATCGACGAGACCCTGGCCTTCATGCGCGCCTGCGGCATGGACAGCCTGCCGCAACTGCGCGAAACCAGCTTCTTCACCGCCCACGAGGCACTGCTGTTGAACTATGAAGAAGCGCTGGTACGGCGTGACAGCCTGACCAACGACTACTATGCCTGTTCGGCGCACATGCTCTGGATCGGCGACCGCACCCGCCAGCTCGACGGCGCCCATGTGGAGTTCATGCGCGGGGTGAACAACCCGATCGGGGTCAAGGTCGGCCCGAGCATGAACACCGAAGATCTCATCCGCCTGATCGATGTGCTCAACCCGGACAACGACCCCGGCCGCCTCAACCTGATCGTGCGCATGGGCGCCAACAAGGTCGGCGATCACCTGCCGGCGCTGATCCGTAGCGTCGAGCGCGAAGGCCGCAAGGTGCTGTGGAGTTCCGACCCGATGCACGGCAACACCATCAAGGCCAGCAGCGGCTACAAGACCCGCGATTTCGCCCAGATCCTCAGCGAGGTCAAGCAGTTCTTCCAGGTGCATCAGGCCGAGGGCAGCCATGCCGGCGGCATCCATATCGAGATGACCGGGCAGAACGTCACCGAATGCATTGGCGGCGCAAGGCCCATCACCGAAGACGCCCTCTCCGACCGCTACCACACCCATTGCGACCCGCGGATGAATGCCGATCAGTCGCTGGAACTGGCCTTCCTCATCGCCGAAACCCTCAAGCAGGTACGTCGCTAGAAGTACTGCGGGCCAGCGCCACGCGCAAGCGTGCGGCGCTGGCCCGCGGGCAGTTCAACTGCACCTCGGCCAGGCCCAGCCAGGTGGCCATACCTTGCAGGCTCTGCGCCAGGGCCTGCATGCCCGCTTCATCCAGCCCCACCGCCTCTTCATGCACGGCGTGTACCGCCAGGCGCTCATTGCCACGCTCGGCACGCAGGTCGACCCGGGCGGCAATGCGTTCGTTGTGCAGGAACGGCAGCACGTAATAGCCATACACGCGCTTGTGCGCAGGCGTGTAGATCTCCAAGCGGTAGCGGAAATCAAACAGACGCTCGGTACGTTCACGCTCCCAGACCAGCGAGTCGAAGGGCGAGAGCAAGGCGCTGCTGCTTACCTTGCGCGGCACCCGGAGCGCGCCCAGGCAGTACGCCGGTTGCGTCCAGCCCTGTACCGCACAGGCCTGCAGGGCCCCCTCCTCGACCAGCTCGGCCAGCCGTGCGCGGCTGTCGCCAGGGGCCAGGCGAAAGTAGTCACGCAGGTCCTTCTCGGTGGCCACCCCCAACGCCCCGGCGGCATGCAGTATCAGTGCGCGTTGAGCGTCGGCCTCTGCCATGGGCGCTTGATCAAGCAATGCCGCCGGCAGCACCCGTTCGGGCAAATCGTACAGGCGCTCGAAACCGCGGCGGCCGGCGACATTGACCAGCCCTGCGGCAAACAGCCATTCCAGCGCGTGCTTCTCGGCACTCCAGTCCCACCAGGGGCCGGCGCGCTCCTGGCGGGTCGACAGGCTCCCCGCGCCCAGCGCGCCCTGCTCGGTCACCGCCGCCAGCACCCGGGCGATGGTCGCTTGCTGCTCGCGACCAAATCGCGCCAGCTGTTGATAGATACCCTGGCCCTGGCGCGCACGGTCCATGCGCCAGCGCAACAGCGGATACAGCTGCAGCGGCAGCAGCGAGGCTTCATGTCCCCAGTATTCAAAGAGTTTGCGCTGCCGGTTGCGGCCCCAGGCCAACTGATCGAGCAGCGCCTGTGGATAATTGCCGAGACGGGAAAACAGCGGAAGGTAGTGCGAACGCACCAGGGCATTGACCGAATCGATCTGCACCACACCCAGGCGCTCGATCATCCGGTTCAGTTGCGCGGCACCGATCGAGGTACTTGCCGGCCGGTTGTTGAAACCTTGTGCGGACAACGCCAGGCGGCGCGCCTGGGCCAGGGAAAGGGACTGTGTGGTGGGCATGCCCGGCTCCTTGTGAACAAGCCCACTTACACTAGTCGCGGCACCTGCATGACGCGACTCATTTTTTCAGCGGGTCATCCCAGAATGGCCGCTCCACTTCGCGCAGGATATCCGCCCGGCTCAAGCCGATATCGTCCAGTGCCGCATCGCTCAGGCGTGCCAGTTCGCGGCGCTCGCGATGCAGTTGGCGCCAGCGCGTCAGTCGCTGGGTCGCGGCATGGGTGACGTAGTGAAACCAGCTGTGCTGGGACGTCGAGTACTGCAGAACAAGCGACTTCTGACCTTTCATCGTCTTACCCTCCTGTTGGGATGACGACAGTGTCAGACTCGGCATAAGATCAATCCAACGAATGTTTCTTATGTAATACATCTAGGAGATTGATGCCTTGTCCCAGTACCAGAGTATCGATTCCGACGTGCTGCGCACCTTCGTCGCCATTGCCGAACACGGCGGCTTCACCCGCGCCGGCGAAGTGGTCAACCGCACCCAGTCGGCGGTGAGCATGCAGATGAAGCGTTTGGAAGAGGACATCATCCAGCGCCAGCTGTTCGAGCGCGATGGCCGCCAGGTGCGCCTGACCGCCGAGGGCCAGGTGCTGCTCGGCTATGCCCGGCGCATCCTCAAGTTGCACGGCGAGGTGTTCAATACTTTGCGCATGCCGCACATGGTCGGCATGGTACGCATCGGCACCCCGGACGACTATGCCATGCGCTTTTTGCCGGGCATCCTGTCAAGCTTCGCCCAGGCCTATCCGCTGGTTCAGGTCGAGGTCCATTGCGAAAGTTCGCGGCAGTTGATGCAACGCCAGGACCTGGACCTGACCATCATCACCCGTGAACCGGGCAACGAAATTGGCCAACTGCTGCGCCGCGAGCGTGCAGTGTGGGTGCAGGCCCAGGGCTTCTGCCCGCATGAACACAACCCGCTGCCGCTGGCGATGTTCAACTGCGACTGCTACTGCCGGACCTGGGCCTGCAATGCCCTGGATGCCATAGAAAAGGAGTACCGGATCGCCTACACCAGCGCCAGCACCGCGGCGATCATGGCCGTGGTCAGCGCCGGCCTGGCCGTCACCGCGCAGCTGCAAAGCCTGATCACCAGCGACTTGCAAATCATTGGCGAGGCCGAGGGCCTGCCGCCTCTGCCGACAGCGAGCATCATGCTGCTGCGCAATCGCACCACACAGTCGGAAATGACCGACAGCCTGGCCGAGTACATCATCGAAGGCTTCAGATCTTGAAGGCGAGCATTACCGCGCAGAGCACCAGAAAGCCACAGAACAGCGAGCGCAGGACTTTTTCCGGCAGGGCGTGAGCCAGCTTCACGCCCCAGCTGATGCTCAGCAGGCCACCGATTGCCAGCGGTATGCCCATGCTCCACAGCACATGCTGATGCAGGCTGTAGGTCAGCAAGGTGACGGCGGTACTGGGGGCCGCCAAGGCCAGTGACAAGCCCTGGGCAACCACTTGGGTGGTGCCGAACACGCTGGTCAGCACCGGGGTTGCCACCACGGCCCCACCGACACCGAACAAGCCGCCCAGCACCCCGGCGCCGCTACCCAGCACGCCGAGCCACGGCCAGGGCTGGCGCAGCTCGCTGGACGGCTGTGCGCTGCGCATGAACATCCGCGCCAGGTTCCAGGCCGCCAGCGCGACCAGAAACAGCACAAAGCCCAAACGCATGGCCTGGGCATCGACGCCCACCGCCCAGATCGAACCGAGCCAGGCAAACACAAAGCTGGTCGCAGCCAGGGGCAAGGCATGCTTGAGTTCGATGCGATTGCGCTGGTGATAACGCCACAGCGCCAGCAGCACATTGGGCACTACCATCACCAGGGCTGTGCCTTGGGCCAATTGCTGGTCGAGACCGAACAGCACCCCCAGCGCCGGAATCGCGATCAGCCCGCCGCCAATGCCGAACAACCCACCTACTGTGCCCAATGCCGCGCCCAGTGCTATGTACATCGCCCACTCGATCATCGCCGTCTCTCTGGATTGCCAATCGCTGCATGCTACCGAGCCGGCGCTAGCGGGGAAACGCACAGCAACGCACAATGGCTATGCCATTTTCGCAAAAGCAGATCCACCCCATGAACCCCGATGCCCTGACCGAACAACTCAGCCTGTTTCTCGATGTACTGGAAACCGGTAGTTTTTCCGCCACCGCCCGGCGCCACCCATTGACGCCTTCGGCGGTGGCACGACGTATCGACAGCCTGGAAAGCGCGGTCGGCAGCCGCCTGTTTGTGCGCAGCACCCATGCGGTTAGGCCGACCCCGGCGGGCAATGCCTTTGCCGAACGCGCCCGACGGATTGTCGAAGAGCTGCGCCTGGCCCGCGCTGAAGCGGTATCGCTGAGCAACGCCCCGGAAGGCCTGATCCGCATTGATGCCCCGGCCGCCTTCGGCCGCCGCCACCTGGCCCCGGCCATTGCCGACTTCCTCGTCGCCTACCCCGGGCTGGACGTGCAACTGCGCTTGATCGACAGCTTCGTCGACCTGCACGGCTCGCACCTGGGTGAGGTCGACCTGGTGCTGCGCGCAGGCCCCCTGGCCGACACTCGCCTGGTAGCCACGCCCCTGGCCTATATGGTCCGCATTGCCTGCGCCAGCCCCGCATACCTGGCCCAGCGCGGCATTCCCGCAAGCCCGGCAGAGCTGCCCGAACACGACGGCCTCGATTGGGACGGCCTGGCCCCGCCTTTCGCCTGGCGCTTCGCGGTCGAGGGGCACATGCGCCTGTACCGCCCGACGCGCATGCGCATGAGCGCCAACAACGCCGAAACACTGCTGTTCGGTGCCCTAGCCGGACTGGGCATCGCCCACCTGCCCACCTGGCTGATCAGCGAATACCTGCTGCGCGGCGAGTTACTCCCGCTATTCTGTGACAACGGTCTGCCCAGCGCCGAAAGCAGCGGTATCTATGCCTTGCGCCTGGAACATGAAACGAACTCTCGCAGCCGTTTGCTGCTCGAATTCCTCAAGAGCCGCTTCAGCCCAATCCCACCGTGGGACCTGGCGCTGCAAAGCGAGCTGCGCTGGCAGTAAGTGCGCAAATGACCTGCGTGCTAAATTTAAAGGACTTAACCCATTAAAGGATGTGCATGAACGCCGACCCGAAAGCGCCTGTTCCCTGCGACGAACTGCGCCTGGATAACCAGCTGTGTTTTGCCCTGCACTCGACTTCGCTGCTGATGACCAAGGTCTACAAGCCGCTGCTGCACAAGCTCGGGCTGACTTATCCACAGTACCTGGCGATGCTCGTGCTGTGGGAACAGGACGGTTTGACGGTCGGCGAGATCAGCCAGCGCCTGCTCACCGATCCGGGTTCACTTACCCCGTTGCTCAAACGCCTGGAAGCCGAAGGCCTGCTCAAGCGCACCCGCAGCCGTGAAGACGAACGGGTCGTACTGGTGCAGTTGACCGAGCAAGGCCGCGCCCTGCAGGCCCGGGCAAAAGAGATACCCCACTGCCTCCTGGCCGCCAGCGGCGAGAACCTCGAACGCTTGCAACAGTTGCAGGCCGACTTGCTGGAATTGCGCGCCAACCTGCAAAAAAGCCTCTGAGCGCTATGCTGAGAAATGACCGTTCGTAGGTCAGCCGAAAAATTATCTTGCGCGCTAAATAATTGCGCGCTAATTTAATTTCCATACCCACTCAGCGCTGCGGCGCAACTCACCAAGCGAGGCTCATCATGCAAAAGGTCACTCCGCTGTACATTGCCCAAGCCACATCCACCGGTGGTCGCGACGGCGGTTCGCGCGCCAGCGACGGCAAGCTGGAAGTCAAGCTGAGCACCCCCAAGGAGCTGGGCGGCGCGGGTGGAGACGGCACCAACCCAGAACAACTGTTTGCCGCCGGTTATTCGGCTTGCTTTATCGGCGCCCTGAAATTTGTCGCCGGCCTGCAGAAGAAGGCCCTGCCCGCTGACAGCTCGATCACCGCCAAAGTCGGCATCGGCCAGATTCCGGGTGGTTTCGGCCTGGACATCGACCTCGACATCAACCTGCCGGGCCTGGAACAAGCCGAAGCGCAAGCACTGGTCGACGCCGCCCACCAGGTTTGCCCGTACTCCAATGCCACACGCGGCAACGTTGATGTACGCCTGAACGTGACTGTCTGATCGGCAGCTTGCAGGCATAAAAAAACCCGGCCAAGGCCGGGTTTTTCGATTTCGCAGGAATGCCAGGCTTAAACCTTGGCACGGCCCTTGTAGGAACCGCCTTCGCGAGTGTCGATCTCGATCCAGTCGCCGATTTCGATGAAGTCAGCAACGCTCAGCTCGGTACCGTTCTTCAGCTTGGCAGGCTTCATGACCTTGCCCGAAGTGTCGCCGCGAGCGGAACCTTCGGTGTAGTCAACCTGACGTACGATGGTGGTTGGCAGGTCAACCGAAACCAGGCGCTCTTCGAAGAACACTGCTTCGCAGACGTCTTCCATGCCTTCTTCGATGAACGGCAGAACGGCCTCGATGTCTTCGGCGTTCAGCTCGTACATGGTGTAGTCAGTGGTATCCATGAAGGTGTAGGTGTCGCCGTTGATGAACGACAGGGTCGCTTCTTTGCGATCCAGGATCACGTCGTCCAGCTTGTCGTCGGCCGAGTAGACGGTTTCAGTCTTGTAGCCGGTCAGCAGGTTCTTCAGCTTGGTCTTCATGATCGCGCTGTTACGGCCCGACTTGGTGAACTCAGCCTTCTGAACCAGCCATGGATCGTTGTCGATACGGATCACGGTACCGGGTTTCAGTTCTTTACCAGTTTTCATTGCGATATATCCGAATTTGGATGGATTTACAAAAATCGAGGCCGCATATCATAGCCAATTTCGGTAAAACTGTACCAGCGCCGTGGCAAGGTCCGGCTGAGCGGCCTGGGTGGCGCTCCAGCGACGGGCGTGCTGGTCGAGTTCGTCCCAGTGCGCCAGCACCTGTTGCCAGGCCTGGCCCATGTCGCTATCCATGTTCCAGGCTCGCCACAATTGCACCAGCGCCTCCCCGGCCGGCGCCGACAATCCCTGGATGTACAGGTCGAGAAAGGCTTCAAGTTTTTCCCAGTGCGCATACTCTTCCTGCACATAAATGTGCCAGAGCAGCGGCCGTGCGGCCCATTGCGCACGGACGAAGGAATCTTCACCGCGCACCGCATTGAAATCGCAGCTCCACAGCAGCCGGTCGTAATCGTCCTGGCTGACAAACGGCAGGATCTGCACGGTCAGCGCGCCACGCCGGGCTACGCTGCCCACACTCAGAGCCTGCTCGCCGAGCCAGGCCTGAACATCGCCCAGCACGCGGCCTTCCGGCACCAGCAGGTGATTGGCGCGGCTGTCGGCAGCCAGAGCATCCAGCCAACTGGCTACGCCAGGGTTTTCATAGGCGAACAGCGAAATCAGCCGGGCGTTGGCTTCTGGCAGCACGCCCAGGCCCTGCAGAAAGGCCTTGCGTACGGCCGGGTCGTGCTGAAGCGCGTCGCGTTGTGCCAACAGGTTTGCCTCACGCAGCAAGCCGCCGGTTTTTGCGGTAAAGCCCGGAAAGAAAAATACCTTGCGCAGGCCATTGGCCTGGGGCGACGGCAGGCCATGGCAACCTTCGACCCAGTCTTCAGCGCTGAGGTAATCCAGGTTCAGCCACAGCGGCGCACGGGGTTGATCGAGCATGCCCTGCACATAGGCAGGCGGCAGCTGGCAGGCGAAAGCGCCAATTACCACATCAGCTACCGCCGTGTCCTGCCACTCATGGGGCCATTGGCGCACATCCACGCCCTGCTGCCATTGCTGGGCGGCATCGGCTTGGGCCTCGGGACAGATACGCACGAACGCCTTCAGGTCATCGACCCACAGGCGCACCGCCTGGCCCTGCTCGGCCACCAGTTGGCGGGCCAGGCGCCAGGTCACGCCGATGTCGCCGTAGTTATCGACGACGCAACAGAAGATGTCCCAGTGCGTTTTCATCGCTGGCCCCTTGGAAAAAGCGCCGATTGTCCGGGTAAATCATCGCAGACAAAAGCGTGGCACGAAAAAAACCCGTTGCACCATGCGACAATGGCTGCCCGTGCCCTGGCCAGGAGGCCATCATGCCCCGCCCTCGCGAACTGAAGATCACCCTCAAGCCGCTGCAACTGATCCTGTGCATTGCCCTGGGTTTGTGGCTCGGCGCTGTGGCCATTGCCCTGAGCCTGTGGCTGGCCGGGCGCTGGTTGCCGGCGACGCTGCAGCCGATCGGCCAGGTGCTTGCGCCGCCCGCCATTGCCCCGCCATCGCCGGCGGCAGAGGACCCGCAAAAGCAAATGTTCGAACAGTACAAGCAGATCCTGCGCAACCAGGAAGTACAGCAGGCCGAAGAGCAGGCGCAAGGCAGCCTGCGCAACCTGTCCAACCCCAAGTGCCAGTTCTGGCTGCAACAGAACCGCACCGCGCCGAGCGAAAAAAGCCGTGCCCTCGTTCTTGAGTTCTGCAACTGAAGCCATGACCAAAGCCGACCTGCTGCAACGCATCATCGACACCCTGACCTTCGATCTGGACGTCGCCCAGCGGGCGGCGCGAACCGCCTATGAAGCGGCCACCGCCGAAGAGAACATCGCCGAGAACAAGTACGACACCCTGGGCCTGGAGGCTTCGTACCTGGCCACCGGGCAGGCCCGGCGCATGGAGGAAATCCGCCAGGCGCGAGCGGCGTATCTGCAACTGTTGCTGCGCGACTATGACCCGCAATGCGGCATTCAGATCAGCAACCTGGTAACCCTCGAAGCCGAGAACGGCGCTTGCCAGCAGTTGTTCCTCGGCCCGGAAGGCGCGGGCCTGAAGATCGGCCAGGGCGAGCAACGGATCACGGTGATCACCCCGCGCTCGCCACTGGGGCAGAGCCTGCTGGGCAAGGTCGAAGCGGATGAGGTGAGCCTGGTGCTCGGCGGCGTACCCCAGAGTTACTACATCCTCAAGGTTCTGTGATTTAAAGATTCATCGCACACCTGTAGGAGCGGGCTTGCCCCGCGAAGCTTTTCAGCTCGCCAACGCATCAAAGCGCTGCGCCAACCCCTGGCCGGCAAACTGCTCGATGACAAAATCGACAAACGCCCGGGTCTTGCCCGGCAGCAATTTGTGCTCGGCGTAATACAGCGAGATATTGCCGTCGTCCACATACCAGTCCGGCAACACCCGCAACAGGCGCCCGGCCTGCAGGTACGGCACGGCGAACGGCATGCTTACCAGCGCCACGCCCAGGCCCTGCTCCGCTGCGGCGCAGGCTGCCTCCGAATCGCTCATGGTCATGCGCACGCGCAGGCTCAACGGGCTCTGCTCCCGCTCGCGACTGGTCAGCGGCCAGGAGCGCACGCGCCCGGTCTGCGGTGAACGAATGAGGATGCCATCGAGTTCGTGCAAATCAGCGGGCTGGGTAATCGGCGGATGCAGCTGCAAATAGGCCGGCGCCGCCACCAGAATCCGGTGCGCCGGGGTCAGCTTGCGCGCCACCACGCCTTGCGGCAGATCAAAGCCGCCGCCAATGGCCGCATCGAAACCCTGGCCGATCAGATCGACCTGACGGTTATCAAAATGCCAGTCAGGGCTGATCGCCGGGTAGCGCCGCAAGAACTCGGCCAGCAGCGGCACGATGTACAGACGGCCGAACACCGTACCCATGCTCACTTTCAAGGTGCCGGCCGGTTGCCCTTCGGCACTGGCCAGGTTGGCCACGGCGTACTGGATGGTCTGGAAGCTTGCCGCTACCTCACCCAAAAAACGCTGCCCGGCCTCGGTCAGGGTCAGGCGCCGGGTGCTGCGCTGGAACAAGCGCACGCCCAGGCGCGCCTCCAGCCGTGCGACATTCTTGCCCACCGCCGCCGGGGTCAGGCTCAGGCGTCGCGCGGCTTCGGCAAAGCTGCCGACTTCGGCACTGCGGACAAAACACTCGATGCTGCTGAACGATTCCATAACGGCGATTCCATACTTCTGGTTTACACAGACTATAGCGATTACTGGCTACCGACAGGGTAATCAGCGGCCGATACTGCACCCCATCCAAGGCATCCGGCCTTGTTCTTTCGGGAGCACAGCATGTCGACCCCATCCAGCCTCCACGGCAAAGTAGCCCTGATCCAGGGCGGTTCGCGCGGTATCGGCGCCGCCATCGTCAAACGCCTGGCCGCCGACGGCGCCAGTGTCGCCTTCACCTATGCCAACGCCACGGCCCAGGCCCAAGCCTTGCAGCAGAGCATCATCGCCGCCGGTGGCAAGGCCCTGGCGATCAAGGCCGACAGCGCCGATGCCAGCGCCGTGCAGCAGGCCGTGGCAAGTACCGTCGAAACCTTCGGTGGCCTGGATATCCTGGTCAACAACGCCGGGGTACTGGCCGTCGGGCCACTTGCGGACTTCAGCCTGGAAGACTTCGACCGCACCCTGGCGGTGAATGTGCGCAGCGTCTTTGTCGCCACTCAGGCGGCTGCCCGGCACATGGGCCAGGGCGGACGGATCATCAACATTGGCAGCACCAATGCCGAGCGCATGCCCTTCGCCGGTGGCGGCCCCTATGCCATGAGCAAGTCGGCGCTGGTCGGCCTGACCCGCGGCCTGGCCCGGGACCTGGGGCCACTGGGCATCACCATCAACAATGTCCAGCCTGGCCCGGTGGACACCGACATGAACCCGGCCCAGGGCGAGTTTGCCGAAAGCCTGATGGGCTTGATGGCTGTAGGTCGTTACGGCCACGTTGACGAAATCGCCAGCTTCGTCGCCTACCTGGCCGGCCAGGAGGCGGCCTACATTACCGGCGCCAGCTTGACCATCGATGGCGGCTTCGCAGCCTGAGGCAGGTCAATGACTGTCCCTGCCCGCCAGGCGCTGTTCAATCAGCTGGACAAAGGCCCTGGCGGCCGGGGTCGGGTGCACCGACCAGATCGCATAGACATGACGCACCGGTGCATCCTCGACCGCAACCGATACCACGCCGTTGAAGCTGTGGGCGATCCGTGCCGGCACCAGTCCGACCGCCAGGCCGCGCTTGGCGAACTTTTCCACCAGGCGGATATTGGTCATTTCGAACTGCACCCGATGGCGCACCCCAGCGGCGGCAAAGGCCTCGTCGGTTTGCCGGCGGGCCCCCGTACCGGCAGGGAAATCCACCAACGGCTGGGCTTCGAGATCAGCCAGGGACAGACGTGCCGCGCCCGCCAAAGGATGGTCGACGGCCATGACCGCCACCAGCTCTTCTTCGGCCAACAGACGGTATTCCACGCCCTCCAGCCGCTCGCCCGGCCAGACCCCGATAAAGCCTACGTCCAGGCGCCGTTCGCGTACGTCGGCGATCAGCAATTCGCTCTTGGCCATCAGCCAGCGGATATCCACCCGCGGGTGCTGCGCATGAAAATCGGCCAGCAGGTCGACCAGGTCCAGTTCTGTCAGCGAGGTGATCTCGCCGATCGACAATTGCCCGCGCACCTCTCCACAGGCCGCAGCAACGTCTTCGGCTATTCGCCGGGTGGCCTCCAGCGCTGGCCGCGCGCTCTGCACGAAGGCCTCCCCGGCCGGGGTCAGGCGCACACGCCGCGAGGTACGCTCGAACAGGCTGACGCCGAGGGTTTCTTCCAGCCGGGCGATCTGATGGCTCAAGGCCGACTGCACCACATGGCAACGCTCGGCGGCGCGGGTGAAACTGCCGGTATCGACTACCGCCAGGGCATATTCAATTTGCTTGAGGTTCATGGACTGATCTATTTTCAAGATGGATAAAATGAAAACGATACATTGGCGTCATGCTAGCGCATTTCCCATACTGTCACCTCCCAACTGCCACTGATTAGAGACGGTCCATGACCTCTGCCACCCACCCCTTGAGCCGCGGCCTGATTCTGCTGATGGCCACTGCTACAGGCCTTGCGGTCGCCAGCAACTACTACGCACAACCCTTGCTGCACAGCATCGCCGAGCATTTCGGCCTGACCACCGCAAGCGCCGGGGCCATCGTCATGGCCGCTCAGCTGAGCTACGGTGCCGGCCTGTTGCTGCTGGCGCCGCTGGGCGATCTGTTCGAACAACGCAAGCTGATCGTCAGCATGATTACCATCAGCACCCTGGGCCTGCTGATCAGCGCCTTCTCGCCAAGCCTGGCGTGGCTGTTGATCGGCACCACCCTTACCGGCCTGTTTTCGGTGGTTGCCCAGATACTGGTACCCATGGCGGCCGGCCTGAGCAACCCGGCGCAACGCGGGCGGGTGGTCGGCACCCTGATGAGCGGGCTGCTGCTGGGTATCCTGCTGGCACGTACGGCTGCCGGGTTCATGGCCGAACTGGGCAGTTGGCGCAGCATCTACCTGCTGGCAGCAGCGTTGATGGGGCTGTCGGCGATCGCCCTGTTCCGCGCCCTGCCTGAGCGCCATCAGCACGCCGGGCTCAGCTATCCGGCGTTGCTCGGCTCGGTATTCCGCCTGTTCGTCGACGAGCCGATCCTGCGATTGCGCTCGTTGCTGGGCTTGTTGTCATTCAGCCTGTTCGCCTTGTTCTGGACACCGCTGGCGTTTCTGCTGTCGGTCGAGCCCTACCACTATTCCGACGCTGTCATTGGTCTGTTCGGCCTGGCCGGTGCCGCCGGCGCCTTGTCGGCCAACTGGGCCGGGCGCCTGGCCGACCGTGGCAAAGGCCCGCTGGGCACCACGGTGGGCTTGCTGGTACTGCTGGTTTCGTGGGTACCACTGGCCTTTGCGCAGTCGTCGCTGGTGGCATTGCTGGTCGGCGTGCTGCTGCTCGACCTGGCGGTGCAACTGGTACACGTCAGCAACCAGAACGCCGTCATTGCCCTGCGCCCGGAGGCCCGCAACCGCCTGAATGCCGGCTACATCACCTGCTACTTCATCGGCGGCGCACTGGGCTCGCTGCTCGGCACGCAGCTGTTCCAGCGCTACGGCTGGGACGGCATCGTCATTGCCGGTTTGAGCATTGGCGCCCTGGCCTTGCTGGTCTGGGGCCTGGCTGAACGCCAGCGCGCCTTGCGCCTGCACACTGCCTAACGCCGTACAAACGCCTCATCGACCCGGGCCAGGTGCTCCTCGCGCAAGGTCCCGGCGTAGTAATGCAGCTTGATCCAGGCCAGCAGATAGTCATAGCGGGCTTGGGCCAAGTCGCGGCGAGTGGTCGCCAGTTGCTGCTCGGCATTGAGCACATCGAGGTTGACCCGTTCGCCACCGAGCACACTCTGGCGGGTCGATTGCACCAGCGCCTCGGCTGAAGTCAGCGCCCGCTGATAGGCACGCAAGCGACTGACCCCGGACTGACAGGCGTTGTACTGGCGGCGCAGCTCGATCAGGGTCGCACGGGTATTGCCGTCCAGCTCGTATTCGGCCTGCTCCAGGTTGCGACTGGCCTGACGGGTGGCCGCCGACACCCCGCCACCGGCAAATAAGGGCAGACTGACTTCGATGCCGATGGTGTTGGTGTCGTAGCGCTGGTTGTAGGTGTTGCCACTGTCGGACTGCATTTGCCGTGAAGTGGCGTAGGCCGTCACCTTGGGCAGATGCCCGGCGCGGTTGCGTTCCACTTCGTACTCGGCCACTTCCAGGGCCTGGCGCTGGGACGCCAGCTGTGGATTGTTGGCCAGGGCCAGTTCATGCCAGGCCTCATAGGTCGCCGGTTGCAGCGCCAGCAGGGCAAAGCCGTCGTTGAGCGGTGCCAATTCGTCGATGCGCGCCGAAGGCTCGCCGATCAGCGCCCCCAGCTCACGCAGGGCGGCGTCCTGGTCATTGCGCGCCTGGATCTCTTCGGCGTCGGCCAGCTCATAGCGGGCCTGGGCTTCGAGGATATCGGTACGGGTCCCCTCGCCCTGCTGGAACAATTGCTGGTTCTGCTGGAACTGCTGTTGATAAGCCTGCTTGCTGGCCACGCTGATGCTGATCTGGTCGTCGGCGAACAGCGCCTGGGTATAGCTGGTCATCACCCGTACCAGCAGTTCCTGGCTCTTGCCGCGAAATTCCTCATCGGCAAACAGCGCCTGGGCTACGCCCTTGCGGTAACTGGCGTAGGCCTCGTAGTCGAGCAGCGGCTGCTGGAGGATGAAGCTGGAGCCGTAGCTGTTGTAGTGGCGGTCTTCATCCTCGCGCCGCGAATCGCCCAGGTAGCGGGCCTTGGAATCGTTGCGGCCCTTGTTGTAGTTGTACGACAGGTTCGGCAGCAAGCCGGCGCGGCCGATGGCGCGGTTTTCCTGCCCGGCCTCGCGGGCCTTGAGCGCACCAAGGAACACCGGGTCCTTGCGCAGCGCCTGTTCATACACCTGAAACGGCCCCATGGCCTGTGCGCCCGCCCCTGTTGTCAGGGCGAACGCCGCCAGCAGCCCGGTCATCAAGCTCTTCATGCACGGGCTTCCTTATTGTTCGGTCAACGCGGTGCCTGCCCGGTCGAGCAGGGGTTTGAACAGGTAATTGAGCATCGAGCGCTCGCCGGTGCGCACGAACAGTTCGGCAGGCATGCCCGGTTTGATCACCAGGCCGTCAAGACGCGCCAGTGCCTGTTCGCTGACCGTGCTGCGCAGTACGTAGTACGGCTGGCCGGTCTTGTCGTCGAGCAACTGGTCGGCGGAAATCAGTGCCACCTCACCCGCGACCCGTGGCGTACTGCTCTGGCTGAAGGCGGTGAAGAGGATATCCACAGGCAACTGCATTGCGACTTTATCCACAAGATTGACCGGCAGGCGCCCTTCGACTTCCAGGGCAGTCCCCTGGGGCACCACCTCCAGCAAGGTTTCACCGGCGCGTACCACGGCGCCCTCGGTATGCACGCCGAGGTTGACCGCAATGCCATCGGCCGGGGCCAGAATCTCGCTGTGCTGCAGGTCGAAACCGGCCGAGGTCAGTTGCTGTTCGAGGGTCACGCTTTTCAGTTGCACCTCAGCCAGCTGGCTGCGCACTTCTTTCTGATACTCCTCGCGCCGTTGTTGCAGGTTCAGCCGCGACTCGACGATGCCCTGCTGCAGACGCGCGCTGTCGCCACTGTTCTGCGCCAGGTCGCGCTGGACCTGGGACAACTGACGCTGATACTCGAGCAAGCGGTTGCGCGGAATGTACCCCTGGCTGGCCAGTGGCTTGAGGTTCTCCAGTTGCTCACGTAACGAGTCGGCCTGGGCCTGCAGATCACCACGGGCGCGGCGCATGCCAGCTAGTTGAGCGACCGCGCCGTCGATACTGGCGGTCAGCCCGGCCTGCTCGCGGGCCTGGGCATCGCGGCGGCTGCTGAACAGCTGGCGCTGGCTTTCCAGCACCAGGCTCAGCTGTGGGTCGGGGTTGCTGCTCAGCTCTGCCGGAAAAATGATTTCGCCGAGGTTGTCGCGCTCGCTCTGCCAGCGCGCCAGGCTCGCCCAAGCCAAGCGGTACTGGGCCTGCAGCGATTGCACGTCGGCCTGGACCTGGGTCTGGTCGAGACGGAACAACGGCTGCCCCTGCTTAACCAACTGGCCCTCGCTGACCAGAATGCGGCTGACCACGCCACCGGCCAGGGACTGCACTGCCTTGCGCTTGCCCGAGACCACCACGGTACCTTGCACGGCAATGCCTTGATCGAGTGGCGCCAGAGTTGCCCAGGCGATGAATCCGCCAAAGCCGACCAGGGTCAGCAACCACCCGAGGCGCACGTAGAAACGCGCACTGCGGCTTTTATCGACCTGGCTCATGCGCCACCTCCGGTTGCCAATGCGGCATTGGCGGGTTGGCGCTGGGCCTGTTCCTGGGCGCGGCTCAGGGCCTGCATGACCTCATGTGCCGGACCGAAGGCTTGCATCCGCCCTTCGCTGAGCACCAGCAGTTTGTCGGCCTGGGCCAGGGCTGCCGAACGGTGAGTGACCAGCACCACGGTACGGCCCTGGGCTTTCATCTGCACAATGGCGGTGGCCAGCGCCGCTTCGCCGCTGGTGTCGAGGTTGGAATTGGGTTCGTCGAGCACGATCAGGCTTGGCCCACCGTAGAGGGCCCGCGCCAGGGCGATGCGCTGTTTCTGCCCACCAGACAGGTCGCCGCCGTCTTCACCCAGGCGTGTGTCATAGCCTTGCGGCAGGCGCAAGATCAGCTCATGTACGCCAGCCTGACGTGCCGCCTCGACCACCTTGTGGCCGTCCAGCTCGGCAAAGCGGGCGATGTTCTCGGCAATACTGCCGCGCAGCAGTTCGATGTTCTGTGGCAGGTAACCGATATGCGGGCCCAGGGCCTCGCGGTCCCAGCGGTGCAGGTCGGCGCCGTCCAGGCGCACGGTACCGGCCAGGGTCGGCCAGACGCCGACCAGCACCTTGGCCAGGGTCGACTTGCCCGAGCCAGAGGTACCGAGCACGCCGAGCACTTCCCCGGCACCAAGGTTGAAACTGATCTGCTGCAAGGTGGCCACGCGCTTGCCAGGCGGTGCGGCACTGACCTGCTCGAAACTCAGGCGCCCGCTTGGCGCCGGCAAGGCCATCGGTGCCGGCGGCTCGGGAAACGCGCGCAGCAGGCCATCGAGACGCTGGTAAGCCATGTGCGCCCCGCTCCACTGCTTCCACACGGCAATCAGCTGGTCGATAGGGCTGAGTACCCGGCCCATGAGGATGGAGCCGGCGATCATCATGCCCGGGGTCATCTGCCCCTCGATCACCAGCAGGGCACCCAACCCCAGCACCAGCGATTGCAGGCACAGACGCAGCGACTTGCTGACTGCGGTGATCACCGCCGAAGTATCGCTGGCCTGGTTCTGCAGGGTCAGAAAGCGCGAATGCAAGGTAAACCAGCGCTGGCGCAAGGCGCCGAGCATGCCCATGGCCTGGATGCTCTCGGCATTGTGCAGCTGGCTGCTGGCCAGGTGCGTGGACTGTTGCTGGAAACCGCTGGCTTCGACCAGCGGCTTATGGGTCAGGCGTTCGTTGAGTACCGCCAGGGCGATCAGCAACAACGCCCCGGCGCAGGCCATGACGCCCAACCAGACGTTGAACAGGAAAATCACTGCCAGATAAATCGGAAACCAGGGGGCGTCAAAGAAAGCAAACAGTGCAGGACCGGTGACAAATTGTCTCACTTGCGTCAGGTCGTTAAGTGCCTGCCCTGCCTGCCCGTCGCCTTGGCGCAAGTTGCGTTCAAAGGCCGCCCGGTACACGTTCAGGTTAAAGCCTTGCTCCAGCTGATTGCCAACGCGGATAACAATGAAACTGCGGATCGCTTCCAGCGCACCGATAAATACAAAGAAGCCGACCACCATCAGGGTCAACATCCACAGGGTTGTTTCATTTTGCGAAGACAGTACCCGATCATACACTTGCAGCATATAAATCGAGGGCACCAGCATAAGCAGGTTAATCAACGCGGTAAAACAACCCACGCTCAGTAGCGTGGACTTGTGATCTGCCAGCGCCGCCCACAAGGGCGCACCGGCTTTATGAGTCGGCCTGTTCATTGTCCGCCTTTCTATCCCTGAAAAATCGGCAATCGCCTACAAGGCTTTATTCTTTATTCTTACGTTCCAGTAACAATATCTTTCCGGACGCGGAAGTCCATTTGTAGATGCCGGGCTTATAACGGCCAAAGTGCACAGGTGGTCTGTCGCTGCCATCGAGCAAAGCTATCGTATCGGGGGTCGGCAACCAGCCGTTGGGGCGCCGCCCTGTCAGCCCTTCTACGCATTCGAGATCACCGCGCAGGGTTTGTGCTACATCCAGTTGCAGCTCACAACCTGCGGCCCAATTGCCTTCGGGGTAAAGCGTCCAGTCACCGGCCAGTTGCGCGGGAGTGGGGAGTACCAGGCTACTTGCCATACCGACCTCAGTCATCAACATCAGGGGAATCGCGCCGAGCGCGATCATTCGCTTCAAAGCCATCATCTGTCCGCCTCGGAAAAAGCGGCGCATGAGCGCCGCCCTTTCAGGTTGCTATCAGACCACGATATCCGTGGCGACTGCCTGACCTACGGTAGTCACCAGGAAATCAGACAGGCTGTTGCCGGTGAAGTCGATCGACAGGCTGCCGAGGTTGCTTGCCTGATCGAAGCTCAGCACCGCTTCGCCAGCATGGCCGGTGAAGGCATCAACGAACTGCAGTGGCAGCTTGTTGACGGCAAAGGCTGACATTGCCGACAGATCGATCTTGTCCTGACCGCTGACGAAATCCATGATCCGGTCGGGGTTGCTCGGGGTCGAATCGCTGCTGGCAGCGAAGACGAAGGTGTCGGAACCGGCACCGCCCCAGAGTTTGTCGGCACCGCCGCCGCCGTAGATGATGTCGTTGCCGGCACCGCCCTTGAGCTCGTTGGCCACGGCGTTGCCGATCAGCAGGTCGTTGCCCGAGCCACCGATGGCATTCTCGACGATGGCACCCTTGGCAATGGAAATGTTGCCGATCATGCCGCCGACATCCGAGAACGACGCGTCATTGAGGTTGATCTTCTGGTTCTGGGTAAAACCGGAGAAGTCCAGGGTGTCGTTGCCGCCGCCGTCCCACACCGAGAAAACGATTTTCGACGAGGCCGAGGTGGCCGAGTAGAAGTCGCGGTCAGCGGTGGAGTTGAAGCCGTACACGGTGTCGCCGGAGCGGGTCGCGTAGTTGGCGCCGTAGAGTTTCTGGATGGCTGCGATGTCATCCATCAGCGGTGCCGAGGAGTACACCTGAACGCCGCCCTTGGTGAAGTCCTGGCTGGTGTTGCTCTCGCCCCAGTAGCTCATGACGCTGTAACCACGGGTGTCCTGAGCGTAGGAGGCGTCGCCATAGGTCGGGTAGCCTTCCCCGGCGTTGTAGTCGCCCGGGTGAGACAGGCCCAGCACGTGGCCGATTTCGTGGGTCAGGGTCTGACGGCCGTAGTTGCCGTTTTCCGGATTGATGTTGGCCTGGTACTGGTTGTTGATCAGGTACCAGGATTCACCCTTGTGCGAGCCCGGGCCGTCGAACGGCAGGTAGGCAAATGCCGCGCCGCCGCTGCTGCCATCGCTGTAGTTGCCGAAGGTCATGTGACCGTCGCCGCCTGTAGCCCCTTCCTTGAAGGTGACCTTGGCCACGTCTGCCCACGACTGCATGGACAGTTTTGCCTGGGCCTTCTGCTGGGCGGAAAAGGCGCTGAACGAGCCCAGCCCCTGACCGTAGAAGTCAGACGGTGCTTTGGTCAGAAAGGTATAGGTCAGGCTGATGGTGCCGTCCTTGTTCAGGTCTTTCCAGGCAGCGCCGTCGCGCAGCAACTGGGTAGCGGCCTGGTCGACCGAGAACGAAGGTTTGCCATTGACTGTCGCACTGCCGCCGCGATCATATTGATGGCCGAAACTATTGATCAGGCTGTAAGCGGAACTTGCACCGTGCGGTTGCAATACCGAGCCAGCTGAAACAATAGCGTTTTCTTTGACTTTCGACATACAGACACTTCCTTGTTTACAAAAAAGCAGTTGTTGTCCGACAGGACGCTCCCGCGGCGAGATCGTCCTATCACTCGCCTGAATGAGGCGGGGAAAAACTGACACAGGAGGAATTGAACTGTCCAGCTTTTTTTGACGTCAATTTCCAATAACACAACTTGTTTATTGTCCTACAATTTCAAAAGCCATGATTTAGCTGATGTGCGCCAATTTGCGCAAACCGCGATATATCGACAGCAACTAAAAAGCGAGCCGTAAACGAAAAACAAGCGCACCGCTTTAGTTGCCAACCCGAACTTTAATTATAAGAACGCGACATGCGCTTATAACTCGCTGGCTGAGCCTTTACTTTTTTGTGACAACTAGGCGGCGACCCTCCGTCGCCTGGCCATTGACTTGTGCCTTGCGTTGGCGCTGAGTAGGAATTGGTCAATAGCCCTTTCAACCTGGACGCCACTATGACAAGACTCACGGTTCAATCCGGCGATTTCTTGCAAGGTGAAGGCGAGTACCGCAACGGATCGCTCACACTCAAGACCGCCCGCAGCCCTTCACCCGGCGAGAAAATCGCCCTTACCCGCATCACCGACCTGATCGTCGCCAATCAGGAATCCAGCCGCAGCCTGAGCAGCGCCCTTGGCTGGGGTGTCGCCGGTGCCCTGGTGGCCGGCCCGGTTGGCCTGATCGCCGGCCTCTGGTTAGGCGGCAAGGAAGAGGAGGTGACCTTCCTGGCGACCTTCAAGGATGGTCGCAAACTGATGGCCATCACCGACAAGAAAACCTGGACCAAGCTCGACGGCAACTGGCGGCGTCACGCCCAGACGGCAGCGAACGGCTAAGTCCGCATGGCCCTCACTCGTTCCTGGCAATAGCAGCCGATTGAAAACAGGGGCGCCGCCCGCCAGTCGCCCCTGCTAAGATTGCGCCCCCGCCTGCCCGGCGCAATACCAGGCAGGCTTTGAGTGCCCGGGTTCGCGCCCACGCTTCACCTATCGGGCAAACAAACCCTGCCGGACAGCAGCCGATTGATAACGGCGCGTTCGCGCTCGCCTTCAAGGAGCTTCTGCATGACCCTGCCCCGCCCTCGCCTGCCCTTGCGCCTGCTCGGCCTGAGCCTGGCACTGCCGGCTACGCACAGCTTGGCCGAGGGCAGCATCACCCTGGCCCCGCTGCAGGTGTCCGAGGCCTACAGCGAGGGCTATCAGGCTCGCGAAGCCGCGGTCGGCGGTTTCCAGCCGGCGCCGTTGCTGGATACCCCGGCGTCGATCGCGGTGTTCAGCGAACAATTGCTGGCCGATCGCCAGGTGCGCAAGCTCAGTGAAGTGCTGCAAAGCGATGCCTCGGTGGGTGAAAGCTATGCCCCGATCGGTTACTACGAAAACTTCAACGTGCGCGGTTTCGAGCTCAATGCTGCCAGCAGCTACAGGATCAACGGCCAGACCATCGCCGGCGAACAGAACGTGGCACTGGAGAACAAACAGCAAGTCGAATTGCTCAAGGGCCTGTCGGGCCTGCAAAGCGGTGTGTCGGAACCCGGCGGGCTGATCAACTACGTCACCAAGCGCCCGGAGGATGTGCGCTCGGTGACGGTGTCGAGCAACGAGCAGGGCGAGCGCTACCTTGCCACTGACCTTGGTGGCTGGTTCGGCAGCGAGCGCCAGTTCGGCCTGCGCGCCAACCTGGCCCACGAAGACATCCGCTCCTCCGTCGACCACGCCGACGGCAAGCGTGACTTCGCCTCCCTGGCCTTCGACTGGCAGATCAACCCCGACGCGGTGCTGCAACTGGACGCCGAGTACCAGCAGCGTGAGCAGCGTTCGGTCCCCGGCTATCAGTTGCTCGGTGGCAACAGCCTGCCCCACGGCATCGACCCGCACGACCGCCTGGCTTACCAGCACTGGGCCAAGCCGGTGACCATCGATTCGCTGAACCTTGGCGGGCGCTTCGAGTATCGCTTCAGTGACAACTGGACCGGCAGCATCAGCGCCTCGCGCAGCAAGGTGGTGATCGATGACTACAGTTCGTTTGCCTGGGGGTCAGAAGGTGGCACGGCTGTACACTTCAGCCCGGAAGGCGACTACGACATCTATGATTTTCGCAGCCCTGACGACACGCGCCGTATCGACGAGGCCCAAGCGCTGCTGAACGGGCGCGTTGAAGTGGCCGGCCTGAGCCACGAACTGACCGTCGGCAGCAGTGCACAACGGCGCACGCTTGATCAGCGTCCCACCTTCAATCAGCTCATCGGCAGCGGCAACATCTACCAGTCAACCCCTGCACTGAAACCATTCGACGGCATGCCAGGGCACTCCGAGCGGCGCCTGGACAGCCGTCAGTACGGTATTTTTGCCAGCGATCGAATCACCATCAATGAGCACTGGCAAACCCAATGGGGCGCGCGCGTGGTGCGCCTGGACGAAAAATCCTTCGATGAAGCCGGTAACGACCGTCGGCACACCCGCCAGTACGAACTGCTGCCCAACGCAGCGCTGATCTACAAACCACGGGCTGACATCTCGCTCTACACCAGCTACAGCAAAGGCCTTTCAGCGGGCAGTGCGGCGCCATGGTTCGTACAAAACAACCAGGACATCCTCGCCCCGACCACCTCGCATCAGATCGAGCTCGGCATCAAACGCGACTGGCAACGCCTGAGCCTCAGCGCCGCCCTGTTCCAGCTGCGCCAGGCCTATCAGTACTCGCAACCTGACGGCGCCGGTGGCTTCACCTATGTGCAGCAAGGCCAGCAGAAGAACATCGGCCTGGAGCTGGGCGCCAGCGGTTGGTTGACTTCCAACCTGCAGATCAATGCCAGTGCTGCGGCGATTCGGGCGCGGGTGAAGAACAGCGGCACGGCTGATTATGAAGACCATCAAGCGCTGAACGTACCGAACTTGCGGGCTGCCGTGCAGGCTGACTACAGCTTGCCGATCCCGGGCCTGGCCCTGCTCGGCGGTGCGCGATACAGCGCCAGCAAGTACGCCAACCAGGCTGGAACGGTTGAGGTTGGCAGCTATGCGGTGTTCGACCTGGGCAGTCGTTACAGCACCAGGATCGGTGGTTACGACACGGTGCTGCGGCTGATGGTGGATAACGTCTTCGATAAACGCTACTGGCGCGATGCCGGGGAGTATCTGGGGGATGGTTATCTGTTTCAGGGGGCGCCGCGCACGGCGCGGGTTTCGGCTTCCGTGAGCTTCTGAGGGCCTCATCGCGGGTCTGTGGGAGCTGGACTTGCCAGCGCCCACAAGACACCACCATCAGAACGGTTCGCTACCCTCGCGAATCTCCACTTCCAGCACTTTCCCCAGTGCAACCAGCTGCGCCGCCACGTCCTTGGTGGTGATGAAGCCACTGTAGCAGTCACTGTCGGTGGACCAATTCCACAGCACCAGGCCCTGCTTGTGCAGTTCTTCGTGGGCCGTGACCATCAGCTCCGGCACAGTGGTGTCGTCAAGAAACTCTTCATCCTCCGGGTCTTCGACACCGAAAGTAACTTCGGCATCCCGCGCCTCCGCCAGCTGCTGCACGCTCTGTACAAAGGACTCGGTGTCCTTCCAGTCAACGAAGAACACCGACTCCCAGTCAGCCACATCCTTGACGATATACATCAGTTGCTGGGGGTCATCCTCGAACTCTTCGACGTCATCTTCATCCAGCTCGACCTCGCGCAGGGCCTGGACGTGCTGGCTGGCCATTTCGGCCGTCGGGCTGATCAAGGTCAGCAATTGTTCAGCGGCCAGGATCTGGGCCTTGGTGAAACATTCTTTGAGCATTTGAAACATCCTTTTTCATGGGCAAAACAAAAAGCCCCCGGCCTTGTTCAGGTCGGGGGCTTTTCTAGATGTGGCGGTGAAGAAGGGATTCGAACCCTTGATACAGTTTCCTGTATACACACTTTCCAGGCGTGCTCCTTCAGCCACTCGGACACTTCACCGGTTCTCGCCAAGCTGTTCAGCCTGTCGAGGCGCGCTAATGTAGTCGAAAGAGGTTCTGTTGGCAAAGGTTTTTTTCAGAATTTTCATGCGCTTAAGCCAATTAGTGAAAATAACCGGGCGCAGAGGGCAAAGCCGCCATTCTCTGGCGTGCTTTTTCAGGCCCGCCCCGCCAGGCTAGGCAAGTACCGCTCAAGCTGACCGGTCAGTCAGTCACAGCGCTTTACCTCGCGCACTTGCCTGAGTAACGTCTGCCCCACTCCCCCTTAAGGAACCCTGTCATGAGTGAGCTGATTACCTACCACCTCGAAGACGGCATTGCGACCCTGACCCTGAACAACGGCAAGGTCAACGCCATCTCGCCTGACGTCATCCAGGCCTTCAATGCCGCCCTCGACCAGGCCGTGCAGGACCGTGCGGTGGTAATCATCACCGGCCAGCCGGGCATTCTCTCCGGCGGCTACGACCTGAAAGTCATGACCGCTGGCCCCAAAGAAGCCGTCAGCCTGGTGACCGCAGGTTCGACCCTGGCCCGGCGCATGCTCTCGCACCCGTTCCCGATCATCGTTGCCTGCCCGGGCCACGCCGTGGCCAAAGGCGCCTTCCTGCTGCTTTCGGCCGACTACCGCATCGGTGTCGAAGGCCCGTTCAGCATCGGCCTTAATGAAGTACAGATCGGCATGACCATGCACCACGCCGGTATCGAACTGGCCCGAGATCGCCTGCGCCGCTCGGCGTTCCACCGTTCGGTGATCAACGCCGAGATGTTCGACCCGGCCAGCGCCGTCGACGCCGGTTTCCTCGACAAGGTGGTGCCGATCGAACAACTGCAGGAAGCTGCGCTGACCGCAGCCCGGCAACTGAAAAAGATCAACATGAACGCCCACAAGCACACCAAGCTCAAGGTGCGCAAAGGCCTGCTGGATCTTCTCGACGACGCCATCATCCGCGACCAGGAACACCTGGGCTGACCCCCTACCAAGGCCTGATTGCAACTATTTGTGTAATCAGGCCTACCTGCCCCAATGAGCGTTTGCCGATAGAAGTGCACACCCGTACACTGCGCCGCGTTTGCCTGGTGTGAGTCGTACGATGCTTTTTATTATCCGCATGCTCCTGTTGGGGCTGCATTTTCTCCTGGCCGGTGTTCTCGGTGTGCTGGTTGGCCTGTGCCGACCGTTCAACCCGGACAACAGCCGAATCTGTGCACGCCTTTATGGGCTGCCTGCCACCTGGCTGATGCGCCTTGAGATCAAGGCCGAGGTCGGCCCGCTGTTCGACCAGCCGCCGGGCTGTGTGATCATCGCCAACCACCAGTCCAACTACGATCTGTTCGTCCTCGGCCATGTGGTACCGCCGCGCACCGTGTGCATCGGCAAGAAGAGCCTGAAGTGGATCCCTCTGTTCGGCCAGCTGTTCTGGCTGGGCGGCAACGTGCTGGTCGATCGCGGCAACGCCTATCAGGCGCGTCGGGCGATGCAAACCACCACCCGCACCCTGAGCGAAGACGACACCTCGATCTGGGTGTTCCCCGAAGGCACGCGCAATGCTGGCGAGCACCTGATCACTTTCAAGAAAGGGGCCTTCCACATGGCCGTGGAAGCCGGCGTGCCGATCGTGCCAGTGTGCGTCAGCCGTTATGCCTGCCGCCTGAACCTCAACGGCTGGCGCCGCGCCAAGGTGATCATCCGTTCGCTGGCACCGATTGCCACCAGCGGCCTGACCCAGCAGGACGTCCCGGCCCTGGCTGAACAGTGCCGCCTGCAGATGCAACAGTGCATCGATCGCATGGAAGGTGAATTGGCCCAGGCGTGAACGGTTGCCGAATCGTGCCGGTCAGACCAAGCTACTGGCACGGTTAACAGAAGAAGCGGACAACCATGGGTCGAGTCGTTGCAGCGGCGGTGTACAGCGCCGGCAGAAAAGTCACCAATATCAGTCTCGATGAAGGCAGCCAGTGGGCGAGCAAACCCGGGCATTTTGTCTGGATTGGCCTGGAAGAGCCCGACGCCCAGGAACTGGCCAACCTGCAGCGCCAGTTCAACCTGCACGAACTGGCCATCGAAGACGCGCTGGAAAAGCACAGCCGGCCCAAGCTCGAGACCTTCGGCGATGCCCTGTTCATCGTCACCTATTCGCCGGTGCGCCACGAAGGCAAGCTGGAGTTCATCGAAACCCACATCTTTGCCGGCAACGGCTACATCATCACCGCCCGCAACGGTCACTCGAAATCCTACGCCCTGGTGCGCCAACGCTGTGAGGCCCGGCCGTTGCTGCTCGAGCACGGCGAAGACTTCGTGCTCTATGCCCTGCTGGACTTCGTCACCGAAAACTACCAGCCGGTCAGCGAAGCCATTCATGGCGAGATCGAGGAGCTGGAGCGCAGCGTGCTCAGCGGCTCGCTCAAGGAAGAAGACATCCAGCGCATCCACAGCCTGCGTCGCGACATCTTGCGCCTGCGCCGCTACGTGGCACCGATGGTTGAGGTCAGCGAAGAACTGCAGCGCCTGACCTTCCCCTTCATCGACAAGAACATGCGCCCGTACTTTCGCGATGTGCAGATCCACGTCACCCGGCAGATGGAAGACCTGGCCGGGATTCGCGATATCGCCAGCCAGACCATCGAGATCGGCATGCTGCTGGAGTCATCACGCCAGAGCATCGTCCAGCGCAAGTTCGCCGCCTGGGCGGCAATCCTGGCATTCCCCACCGCGGTGGCGGGGATCTACGGGATGAACTTTCAGAACATGCCGGAGCTGAGCTGGCACTACGGCTATTTTGCCGTACTGGGCGGGATCGCCGTGGGCTGCACGGCGTTGTACGCGAGCTTCAAGCGCTCCGGCTGGCTGTAACGGCAGGCCTCAGGCCGAACGGCCCCGGGGCTTGTGCGCGACGAAGCGCATCATCCATTCGGCCACCGTGCTGCCCTGGTGCTCGTGCGCCAGGCTGTCGATACCCTTGCGGTACACCTCCTGGCCGAGGTTTTCCTGACGCAGCTCCAGCAGCGCCCGCGAATAGTCGTGGATGAACTCCGGGTGGCCCTGGAAGCACAGCACCTGATCGCCGATGTGATAAGCCGCGTTGGGGCAGAAATCGCTGGAGGCGATCACCGTGGCGTTTTCCGGCAGGCGGGTGACCTGGTCCTGATGACTGATCAGCAAGGTCAGCTCTTCGACCTGCGGGCTCATCCACGGCGCCTTGGCATTCATCACGTAACGGTGGGTACCTACCCCCCAGCCCTGGTGCGCGCGTTCGCTCTTGCCGCCCAGCAGCAGCGCCAGCAACTGATGACCAAAACACACGCCAAGCAATTTGTCGCCACGCTGATAGCGCTCCAGCAGGAACGCCTTGAGCTTGTGTATCCACGGATCATCACCGAACGAGTCGGCCTTGCTGCCAGTGACCAGGTAGGCATCGAACACCTGGTCATCATCGGGGTATTCGTCGTTCAACACGTTGTAGACGCGAAACTCGGCGGCGATTGGCTGGCGGGTAAACAACTGCTCGAACATCCGTCCGTAGCCCTGATACTGCTCGACCAGCTCCGGTCGCAGGACGTCGGTTTCCAGGATGCAGATGCGTAGCGACATAGAGATAGTCCTGAACGACAAAGGCGGGATTGCCCCGTAAAGCCTGCCCCGAATAAGGCGCGTAGGCAAGTATGATGCTCGGACGAACGGTCATGAAGTTGGGATCCACTTGCTGATGTCCCGCAGGTGTCTAGCAGGGGGAATGCTGGTGGATGGCTAAAGGCCTCATAGCGAAAACTAACTGTAGCGCAATAAGTACAGATTAAAGCGTTCTAAAACACGGGTGACGTTGACCCTAAGGTTAGCTGTATACCCATTAGCAACGGTTCGCGTCTTAATGTTTCACCGCGTTAAATGATGTCGCCAGATCGATGACAAGGAAGCCTCTGGGCACTCAGGAATAACAACAAAAAGGCGGTCAGCCATGTTCAAACAACACAAAGTACGTCAAGCCGGGCTTATTCTCTTCGCCACTACGCTGCTGTTGATCCTGCCGAACCTTTCACGCCTGTTCGGCTGAGCGGCATGCCCTCCTCCCTGGGTTTGTGCCTGGCACAAACCGGTTGTGTGCAGGTAATCTGCCGACCCTGATGGTTGGAGACTGCCCATGCGCCATTGCTTTAGCGTGCTCTTTGCCCTGCTCTGCCTGCCCTTGCAAGCGGCGCAATTGACCCTGGACCTGGGCAACGGCAGCCGCCAATGGCAGAGCGCCGAGCTGCTCGCGCACCCGTTGGCGCAGGATATCCAGATCGACAACGACGTTTCCTACAAGAGAACCATGCATTACCGCGCGGTGCCATTGGCTGCCCTCCTGCAGGGAGTGCAGGCCGATGATCACCTGCAGGCCGTCGCCCTCGATGGTTTTGCCGCCGAGATGCCCGCCGCACCCTTGCTCAAGGACGGCCCAGCGCGGGCCTGGCTGGCCATCGAAGACCCGGCAAAACCCTGGCCAACACTGGCCAAGGGCAAAGCCGGCGCCGGGCCGTTTTATCTGGTCTGGACTAACCCGCAAGCCGGGCGCATCAGCCCCGAACAATGGCCTTTTCAGGTCGCCAGCATTCGCCGCCTGGCTGGCGTGGCCGAGCGCTTCCCGGCCATGCGCCCAGCACCCGGGCTGAGCGCCGACGACCCGGTCAATCAGGGTTTTGCCGTGTTCCAGAAGAACTGCCTGGCCTGCCATCGCCTTAACGGCGCCGGTGACGCTCAGTTTGGCCCGGACCTGAACCTGCCGCACAACCCGAGCGAATACTTCCAGGCCGATTTTCTCAGGCGCTATATCCGCGACCCACAAAGCCTGCGCCAGTGGCCCCAGGCGAAAATGCCCGGATTTGCCGCAACCGTCATCAGCGACGCCGAGCTGGACGCACTGCTTGCGTACCTGAGCCATATGGCCACGCGCAAACCCTGAGGTTTACTGCTGCTGGGCGTTGAGGGTCGGGGTCACCAACACCTTGGCGTGCATCTGCTCCAAACCGCCACCGCGGCGCATGCCACGCACCGGACAGGCATCCAGGTAGTCCAGGCCCACCGCCAGCTTCAGGTGCCGTTCGGGCCGGGCCAATTGGTTGGTGACATCGAAGCTGTACCAGGCATCCTCCAGCCAGGCCTCGGCCCAGGCGTGGCTGGCCATCTGCTGGCTGTCGCTGTCGAACAGGTAGCCGGACACGTAGCGCGCCGGAACGCCCAGGCTACGCGCGCAGGCCAGGAAGGCATGGGTGTGGTCCTGGCACACCCCGGCCCCGCCGGCGAACGCCTGGGCGGCACTGGTATCCACAGCGGTGCTGCCGGGCCGGTAGGCCATGCGCTGGTTCAGCGCATTCATCAACTCGATCAAGGCCGAGCGGTCGCGGCGCTTGCGGCATTGCTGGCTGGCGAAGCTGCGCAAGGCTTCGTCGGCCTCGGTCAGGCGGGTGAAGCGCAGGAACGGCAGCGGCGATTGCAGCTCATGCTCGGCTTCGCGGCTTTCGTCGATGGCCACCAGACCGCGGGCAGCGATGACCAGGTCCGAATGCGGTTCCTCCAGGCTCAGCACATGGAGGATGTTGCCGAACGGGTCCAGTTGCGCCCGCACCGGCCGCGGCAGGTCCAACTGCCAGCTGAGCACCTGCTGGCGCTCACTGTCGTGCGGGGTCAGGCGCAGGTACTGGATACTGGCGCGCACCTGGTCTTCGTAGTGGTAGGCGGTTTCGTGGCTAATGGTCAGTCTCATACGGCCTCCAGGTAGGCACTGTGAATGGCATTACCCAGTTCACGCACCAGCGGGATGTAATGGGTCAGCCAGGGGTGCAGGCCCTCGGCGAGGATTTCATCGATCGAGGTGTAGCGCAGGCATGCGTCCACCTCGGCGGCCAGACGCTGGGCCGGGCGGCCGTTGCCGCCAGGCAGGCTGGCGAGGATCAGGTCGATCTCCTCGGTGCAGGCACGCAGCGAGCGCGGCACGTCGGCACGCAACAGCAACAGCTCGGCGACATGACGAGCTGCTGGCGCATCACGGTAGATCTCGGTGTAGGCCTCGAATGACGACAGCGCACGCAGCAAGGCGCTCCATTGGTAGTAACCCCGCGCCGAGCTGTCGCTGACCGCCTCGGCTTCGTCGCCGAGCATTTCGTAGCGGGCATCAAGCAGGCGCAAGGTGTTGTCGGCCCGCTCGATGAAGGTGCCCAGGCGAATGAAGCGAAAGGCGTCGTTGCGCATGATGGTGCCGTAGGTAGCGCCGCGAAACAGGTGCGAGCGCTCCTTGATCCACTCGCAGAAACGGCTCATGCCATAGCGGCCCAGGCCCTGTTCGGCGATACCGCGAATCTCCAGCCAGGTGGCGTTGATGTTTTCCCACATGTCGGCGGTGATCCGCCCGCGTACCGCATGGGCACTGGCCCGCGCGGCGCCGAGGCAGCTGTAGATGCTCGCCGGGTTTTCCGGGTCCAGGGCAAAGAAGTGCAGCAGACGCTCGGCATGCAGCTGACCGTGGCGCTCCAGGTAATCGTCGAGGGTGCCGGTGATCAACAGCGGCATGGCCATTTCATCCAGGCCATCGCCGCGGCCGTCCTGCGGCATCAGCGACAGCGAATAGCTGACATCGAGCATCCGTGCGAGGTTTTCCGCCCGCTCCAGGTAACGCGACATCCAGTACAAATCGGAGGCAGTTCTACTCAGCATGACTTAATCCTCGACCACCCAGGTGTCCTTGGTACCGCCGCCCTGGGACGAGTTGACCACCAGCGAGCCTTCACGCAGGGCAACCCGGGTCAGGCCGCCAGGCACCACTCGGGTTTCGCGCCCGGACAGTACGAAGGGGCGCAAATCGATATGCCGTGGGGCAATACCGTTCTCGACAAAGGTCGGGCAGGTCGACAGCGACAGCGTCGGCTGAGCAATGTAGGCCGCCGGCCGTGCCTTGATTCGCGCGGCGAAGGCTTCGATCTCGGCACGGGTCGCCGCCGGGCCGACCAGCATGCCGTAGCCGCCGGAGCCCTGGGTTTCCTTGACCACCAGTTCCGGAAGGTGCGCCAGCACGTGGGAAAGCTCCTCAGGCTTGCGGCACTGCCAGGTCGGCACATTCTTCAGGATCGGCTCCTCATCGAGGTAGAAACGGATCATGTCGGTGACATAGGGGTAGATCGACTTGTCGTCGGCCACGCCCGTGCCAATGGCATTGGCCAACACCACGTTGCCGCAGCGGTAAGCCGCCAGCAGACCGGGCACGCCAAGCATAGAATCGGGATTGAACGCCAGCGGGTCGAGGAAGGCATCGTCCAGGCGTCGGTAGATCACATCGACCGCCTTGGGGCCGTCGGTGGTGCGCATGAATACCCGCTCGTCACGCACGAACAGGTCGGCGCCTTCGACCAGCTCGACGCCCATCTCGCGGGCGAGGAAGGCGTGCTCGAAGAAAGCGCTGTTGAAACGCCCGGGGGTCAGCACCACCACGCTGGGGTTACCCAGGGGGCTTGAGCTCTTGAGGGTATCGAGCAACAGGTTGGGGTAATGATCGATGGGGGCGATGCGCTGGGCAGCGAACAACTCGGGGAACAGGCGCATCATCATCTTGCGGTCTTCAAGCATGTAGCTGACGCCGCTGGGGGTGCGCAGGTTGTCCTCCAGCACGTAATAACTGCCATCGCTGTCGCGCACCAGGTCGACCCCGGAAATGTGCGAATAGATGTCGCGGTGCAGGTCCAGGCCCTGCATGGCCAACTGGTACTGGTCGTTGGCCAGCACCTGTTCGGCCGGAATGATCCCGGCGCGGATGATGCGCTGGTCGTGGTACAGGTCGGCGAGAAACAGGTTCAGCGCCTTGACCCGTTGTATGCAGCCACGCTCGACCACTCGCCACTCACTGGCCGGGATGCTGCGCGGGATGGTATCGAAGGGAATCAGGCGCTCGGTGCCCTGCTCGTCGCCATAGAGGGTGAAGGTAATACCGGCGCGATGGAACAGCAGGTCGGCTTCACGTCGACGTTGCGCCAGCAGCTCCGGCGGGGTTTCGCCCAGCCAGCGGGCGAACTCCCGGTAATGCGGACGGACCTGGCCGTCAGCGGCGTACATCTCATCGTAAAAGGTGCGGATCATGCCGAACTCCTTGTCACCCGTGCACCCGAGCCATCGCAAGCCCCGTGCCAGCGGCATAATTCCTTGTTATTCAATAAGTTGTGTTTTAAGCGAAGAACGGTCGCACCAGATCTGTGCAACCGCCCCGGTTGCTTTGACGCCAGCGCTTCATTGCGAAGCGCCGAGCGGCCCACGAGAGACGGTCCGATGCCGCCCTGTGGGACCGTTTGTTCAGGCCAGTTGGCGCTCCTGCTTGACGCCCCAGCCTTCGATTTCACCACCCAGCGGGGCAATCACCGCCTCGAAATCCTGTTCGAATTCGCCGATACCGCCATAAGTTGCAAACATCACCTTGCTCAGCTCCAGGTGCCAGGCGCCATCATCGCGCTCGTGTACCTGGGCACTGAGTGATTCGCCGCGAAACTTACCTGCCGCTCGCCGCGCCCGTGCCTCGTCCGGAAATACTGCATAAAACTCGATGGGATGAATCTGCGCGAAGTTGAACCCCCCTTCTTTCATCCGACGCAAGACCGTGCTGCTGATGTCCTCGTATTGGCTGCTCATGAATCGTCCTCCTCATTACCGATGGATAGACTTTCAGTGCAAAACGCACCTGCCCGCCACACAAGCCGTGCGGGGGCAATTCGAGCTGTTGCGTGACGTGGATCGGCAAGCCCGGACAATCAGAAAAAATTGCCCGACCTTGTCTGCAGCGTAGCGCCTGATTGCCCAGCGTGCCAACCGGCATGCGGGTTCAGGGTCCTTCAGTGATGGCAGTGATCTCCACCCCGTTCTGCTCTTTCAGCCATTTGGCCGTCGGCGAGGTTTCGCGGTCCTGAAAATCATTGAGGTCCAGTTCGCCCAAAACCGGAAACAGATGGGAGCGAATCAGCCGCGCAGCCTCTTCGATACTCGGCTCGAGCTCTGCGGTGAGCGGCAGCGAGGTACGCTCGCCCTTCTGGTCAACAAAGGTAATGACCCAGGCTTTCATTGGACTCTCCTCTGTACAGATGTTCAGGGTGAATCGGGCTTACCTTCCGTTGACCTCACGACAGGGGTGGTTGTTCAGTCGGCTTGCGCCTCGAAGCGATGGCCGCCTGGTAGCGCGCGGATGCTTTGCAACGTGCGCAGGAAGTCGTCCCTGGAAGGCTCGAACTGCAGCGGCGGCTGGGAGTGCTCGTTGATCACTCCCAGCACCAGGGTGGGCTGGTGCCCGGAGGACGAGACACCGGCGACCATCCTGAACGTTTCGACGGCCGAGGGTTCGAGCGTTTCAGGATCATGAGGGCGAAAGCGCGCGCCGCCGATGCGACCCTTGGCGGCACCAATGCGCACGCTTGAAGGCCCGAACTTGTCGATACTGAGCAACCCGGGAAACGGGTTGGCAACCAGCCGATCCAGCATCATCGGGACCATTTCGACGGCTTTTTCATCATCGTTGCTCATGCTCAGGCGGTGCAGCAGTTTCGGGTTGTCTGCCGGGTTGAAGCCCAGGGTGATGGCATGCCGCGGTGCGCCATCGTCGGCAATGAAGCCATATGGCACACAGAAGCCGTTTTCCTGGGGAGTTTCGTATTGCGCCCGGGTACGGAACGCGGCCAGCACGGCGCGTGCCTTGGGTTCCAGTAATGCCAGCGCATCGGATGCTGTCGCCGTGTTGGCGCCGCTATGGAAATTGAAACGGTAGATTCGCTGGTTGCGCCACAGATAGGCTACCAGTTTGCCTTCATACCAATTGGCAAACGCATCCGGCAGCCCCAGCTCGATAGAACGTTCATGCTCGAACTCTACATCGGTCGGCCACTGTGCCTGTTCTTTGAAGAAGGCATCGCGCTCGACCTGCGCCTTCGCCACCGACCGACCCTCGGCAGTAAATTGCCGAATCAGATCGTCAAGCAAGATCAGTTGAGAATGCACATAGCCGATACGCTTGAGCTTTTTATCCAGTTCGATACTTTGGTCCAGCAGTGCCCTGTAGCCCGAGTCGTCACTACTGGTTGCGCTGATGACGGCATCCAGCGCCTTTATCTCTGCCTTGACAACCCGCTGTTGCGCAGGCTCAACGTTGAGGGTTTGGGAATAGCGGATCTGCTCGAAGAGCTCGCGGGTGGTCAACGGGCTGACATCGATATCAACCAGATAGCGTTGCTTGGGAGTCAAGCCGTCGCCGTAGGCAATCTGCTCCTCACCTGGGGTGATCGTGGGGTTGGGCCGCTCGAAATTGTAGTACTGCCAATAGCCGCTGGAAATGTGCCAGACAATATCCTTGGGTACATCGAACTGCACCCGGCCCATGCATTCGGTACGCCAGCCAGGGGGCGTCTGGTAGTCCGCCGACGCAACATCGGCCATTGCCAAAACTGAATGGCACAGGCAGGCAAACAAGACGAATACTCGCACGCAAAAATCCTTTTTTGATGGGCGCCATTCCAGCCCCCCGTTTCCTGAGGCGCGCGATTTGAGCATCCATGACCCCAAAAGCCAAGACCCCGGCAAGCCGGGGTCCTGTTTACAGCGCCAGAAACGTCGTTACTCCGGAGTGCCGTGAATGACACCGGCGGTGTTGTCCAGCAGGCTCTTGGTCGCCGTCTGGATGAACGACTCGAGCTTGTGGGTCAGCTCGGTCTGGTCCGGGCTTTCGATCAGTTCGGCCTTGAAGTTGGCACCCAGCTCATAGCGGTACATGCGTGGCGACATGTCCTTGGACTCGATCAGGATGCGGTCCCCCTTGACCAGGCCAACGATCTGCTCGCTACCCGATGGCTTGATCATGCCAAAGCCCTGATCGCCGGCTGGCAGGTTGAGCAGGTCACGGCCCCAGCACTGATGACGGGTTTCGCCACCCAGGCGGCCCATGATGGTCGGCACGATGTCGATCTGGGTACCCACGGTGTGGTTGAGCGCACCGAACTTCTCCTGGATACCCGGGGCGATCAGCAGCAGCGGCACGTTGAAGCGCCCAAGATCAAGCTCGGTGACCTGCTGGTGGTTGCCAAAGCCATGGTCGCCAACGATGACGAACAGGGTCTCCTTGAAGTACGGCTCCTTGCGCGCCTTCTCGAAGAACTGACCCAGGGCCCAGTCGGAGTAGCGCATGGCGGTCAGGTGCTCATCCAGGCGACCCTGGCCTGTGACCTTCTCGACCGGCAGATCCTTGGGCAGTGCATACGGCGTGTGGTTGGACAGGGTCTGCAGCAGCGCGTAGATCGGCTTCTTGCCATCGTGCTTGGCCAGCTCTACGTTGCCGCGGTCGAACATGTCCTGGTCCGACACGCCCCAGGTCGGGTCGGAGAACACCGGATTGACGAAGTCGTTACGGCCGATAAAGGTGGTCATGCCCTGGTTGCCGAAGAAACCGGACTGGTTGTCCCAGGCAAAGTCACCGTTGTAGACGTAGACGTCGTCGTAGTCACGGGCACTGAGCAGCGCTGGCAGGCCCGACAGCTTGTGGCCGCCTTCCGGAGTCTGCATCAGGTACTCGAAGCCTGGCAGGTTCGGGTAACAGGCCATAGTGGCGAACATGCCCTGGTGGGTATGGGTGCCGTTGGAGAAGAAGCGGTCGAACAGCACACCCTCTTTCGCCAGTTTGTCGAAATACGGGGTGATGTTGTTCGGGCTGCCCAGGGCGCCTACCGAATGACCGGCGAAGCTCTCCATGAGGATCACCACGACGTTCTTGATCGGCAGGGTGTTGTCCGCTGGCGGGATGAAATCACGGCGCACTGCGGCGCTGTCGGCATCGACCAGCTTGTCGTTGGCGGTCAGCAGCATGTCGCGCACGGTCTGGGTAGCCAGGCCTTGCTCGATGGTCGACTTCCAGATATTGGCGCGGTCTTCGCCGAAACGACTCTTGGCCGCGTCGATCAGGGTCAGGGTGCCGTTCAGGCCCAGCTGGTTGACGAAGTTCGAGTCAGTGGTGAAGGCATCGCCCCAACGCATCGGCGGGCCCTGGCGCAGGGTGCCACGGGCAGCGATGACCGCCACCAGCAGAACCAGGAAGAACACCACGCCGCGCACATACCAGGGCGCTACGCTACGCGTGCCCGCCACCTGGCTTTCATACACGCCACTGGGCCGGGTCAGGCGGTCGATGCCCTTGAACAGCAGGCTCAGCAACCAGGTGCCAAAGGCCCATGCCAGCAGGTAGCGCACCACCGGGAAGCCGTACCAGAGCATACTCAGCACGGTTTTCGGGTCTTCCTTGACGTACTGGAACACCAGACCGTTGAGGCGCTGGTGGAACTCGCGATAGAAGTCCATCTCCATCAGGCCGAGGAACATGACGATGCTCGAGGCGATGGTCAACCAGGCCCGGAACAGGCCTCGTGCGGCCATGGCCCGGGCACTGAGGATCGCCAGCAGCAGCGGAATGCTCAGGTACACCACAACCCGCAGGTCGAAACGCAGGCCATTGAGGAACCCCTCGGCCACGGTCGACATCGGCGTGTCGCCGATCATGTCATTGTTGTAGACCAGCAGGGCCAGGCGGACCAGGCTGAGCATCAGCATGATCACCAGGCCGCACAGCAGGGTGTAGGCCAGGTGTGATTTCAGCGTCGGTTGCAACGGGCGCGACGCAGCCCGCTGTTGACTCAAGGCGTCCGTGTTAGCCATGAATTGGAGGATCCTAGGGTTCAGGTTCGAGGAAGGCGGTAAAACGAATCGGCAAATGTGCCTTAAACGCGAGCGCGTTGCACGGCCATTCGGCGAACGGATAATTGCGCGCGCAAATTGTCGGCAATCGTTTGTGAAAATTTCGTAATAGAATCAGGCTTATCCGCAGGGAGATCATTACGCCATGTTTTATCGCTACCTTCCAAGCCCGCTGGGCCCGCTGCTCTTGGCAGGCGATGAACAGGGCTTGCGCATGCTGCACATGGACGCCGCCCAGCCGTGGCAACTGACTGAAGACTGGCAGCCGGCCAACAGCCAGCTGGACGACGTGGCGCGCCAGCTGGATGAGTACTTTGCACGCAAGCGCGAGACCTTCGAGGTGCGTGTGGCACCGCAGGGCACGCCGTTCCAGCGCGAAGTGTGGCAGGCCCTGCAGCGCATCCCCTACGGCACCACCTGCAGCTACGGCGAGCTTGCCCAGGCGATTGGCAACCCCAAGTCGGTGCGGGCGGTGGGCACTGCCAATGGCGCCAACCCGATCGCCATCATCATCCCCTGCCATCGGGTGATCGGCAGCAATGGCACCCTCACCGGGTTTGCCGGAGGGATCGAACGCAAGCAGATCCTGTTGGAACTGGAAGGGACCTGGTTGATCTGAAGATCATCGCGGGGCAAGCCTGCTTCCACGGTATGGACAGGCTAAATCCGTACATTGCCCCGCGGCCCGGCAATCGCCCAGATGATCAGGCCCAGCACCGGCAACAGCAGAATCAGCAGGATCCAGAGAATCTTGGCGCCACCGCTGGCACCGCTCTTGATCACGTTGATGATCGCCCAGATGTCCAGGGCAAGGATGATCAGCCCAACCAGGCTGTTGAACGTGGAACCCATGGTGTTGCTCCCTTGATCGAGTCTGCCCTCAGGATAGCTGGCTATCAGCCCAATAGAGGCGAATCGTTCGCCGCGGCCCGGCAGTGCTGGTTACACTCGATGCATTGAACTGCGCCAGAGAGGTCCCTATGCCACCCGCCCACAGCCACAGCAGTCCCGCCCCCGCCCCCGCTCCACTGTGGAACGCCTGGCTGCAACAGGCCCAAAGCAGCCCGTGGCTGAGCGCAGGCCTTGGCTTGAGCCTGCTGGTGGTGCTCGGCCTGTTGATCGCCAGCGCCTGGAACGCCGTACACGGCGACCACCAGCAAAACCTGCACATGGCCATGCTCGGCGGCCTGGCCGGGTTTGCCGCCACGGCCCTCGGCGCGGTCATGGCCGTGGTACTGCGCGAGATCAGCGCCCGCACCCAGGATGTGATGCTCGGCTTTGCCGCCGGCATGATGCTCGCCGCCAGTTCGTTCTCGCTGATTCTGCCGGGCCTCGACGCCGCCCGGGAGATTACCGGCAACGGCCCTTACGCAGCGCTGACGGTAGTGGTCGGCATGGGATTGGGCGTGCTGCTGATGCTCGGGCTCGATCGCTTCACCCCGCACGAACATGAAAGCACCGGCCCATGCGGCCCGCAGGCGGACCGGATCAATCGGGTGTGGCTGTTCGTGCTGGCGATCACCCTGCACAACCTGCCCGAAGGCATGGCCATCGGCGTCAGTTTTGCCAACGGCGACCTGAATGTCGGCCTGCCGCTGACCAGCGCCATCGCCATCCAGGACATCCCCGAAGGCCTGGCCGTGGCCCTGGCATTGCGCGCCACCGGTCTTTCGACCTTCAAGGCGGCGCTGGTGGCCATCGGTTCTGGTTTGATGGAGCCCATAGGCGCGGTGATCGGCCTGGGCATTTCCACCGGCTTTGCCATCGCCTACCCGGTGAGCATGGGCCTGGCGGCCGGGGCGATGATCTTCGTGGTGTCTCACGAAGTCATCCCCGAAACCCACCGCAATGGCCACCAGACCTCGGCAACCCTGGGCCTGATGGGCGGCTTTGCGGTGATGATGTTCCTCGATACCGCCCTCGGTTAAACGTGCACGGCAACCCGCAGCGCTTCCAGGGCCGGCGCTGCGGCGATGCCGACTTCGGCGCACAACTCCAGCACCCGTGGCAGGTCATCGTTGCCAACCAGAACCATCTGCAGCTCGTCATCGAGCAACTGACTGAAGTTCATCAACACATAGCCGCCGGCTTCCTTGTTCATCGCGCCCATCTGTACCTGGATGCGGTTAAGCGCGGTCAACGGCTCGACCTTGGCCAACTGCTTGGGCTTAAGGTTGAACGGCACGCTCTTGTCGAAAGAGTCGCTGATCTGTTGGAACAGATCCTGATAGCTATCGGCCTGGAACAACACGGTATCGGGCAGGCTGCCGACCACAATCCATTCACCCAGGGGGATCGGGAAGCTGTCGTCGTAGTTGATATCCGGGTTGGCGGCGAGGAACGCCTGCGGGTCGGCATAGGCCTGGGCGGCTTCGTCGGCGATGCGTGCGATGTCGTCCTCGCGCATGCAGCCAGCGCTGATTTTGCCGATGAGTTCGACCAGTTGGAGTTTCATGAAGGGGCCCTGCGACGCTGAAAAAAGTCGCCAAGGATAGCCGCAAAAGGCCCCTTAGGGTTAGCCGAGCAGCTTGAGCAACTGCTCGGTGGTCTCGACGGCGCCCATGGTTTGCGCCGCGCCCAGAGCATCGGTGCCGCGGGCATCACGATGGCGCAAGTTGGCGCCCTTGCCCAGCAGGTAGTCGACGATCACCGTGCGGTTGAACATCGCCGCCATCATCAGCGCGGTACGCCCGTCGGCAGACGTGCCATCGACCTCGGCGCCTTTATCCACCAGCAACTGGACCATCTCCAGGTTGCCCTTGAACGCGGCGCCGGCAATCGGCAGCTGGCCTTTGTCATTGGCGATCTGCGGGTCGGCACCGTGCTCGAGCAGCACCGCCACCGCATCCAGATGCCCGTGGTAGCTGGCAAGCATAAGCAAAGTGTCGCCATTGCCGTTGCGCAGGTTCACCGGCAGGCCTTTTTCCAATAAGCGTTCGAGCATCACCGCGTCGCCCTTGCGCGCCCGGTCGAAGACCTCCTCGGCGAACGCCGCAGCCTCGTCGTCGTTCATGGGCGTGGGGCTACGTTGGTCAGACATGGGGAACCTCCTGGCTATCGGAAAGGCCCAAGTCTTGGTCAGGGAGCGCGGCGGGTCAACTGTGGATAAGGCATGGCTGCGACAGAAGAAATCTATTGGCCCAGCCGCCCTGCAAAATGCACTGTGCAAAATGCACGACCATGCAGAATGCACGGTAACGCCTGCCAGATAAAACTATAACTTATTGATTTATAATGTATTTATTAAAAAGCAAAGCTGGCACAGTCGCTGCACCTATCACTCCATGTCTGCCACTAACAGTCAGGAGCTGATATGGACCTCATCCAGGAAAAATTCGCCTCGGTATTCTCCGCCTATGACGTCATCACCCAGGCGCGCCCCGACGGTGGAATTCTGCTGACCCTGCGGGCAGCGGACGGTACCCAGACCAAGCGCTCGATTTCTTATGCACAGCTGCACAGTGCCGAACAACTGTCGTGGGCGATCAGTGCGATTCGCCGCGACTTGGCTGAGCAGGCCAGTGAGCTGCCGGTGATTTCGATGCTGCAGAGCCAGCAGCGGTTTGCGTTGCCGACTTATCGGTAACTTCGCGGGGCAAGCCCGCTCCTACCTGTAGGAGCGGGCTTGCCCCGCGATGGCGATCACTCAGTCATCAAGCCGAGGAAAGTCTGCAGCGATCTTGTCGCCAGTAAAGATGGCAACCGAACCTTGTGCCTGGTTAAACACCCGAATCGCCACGAACCGCGGCTCCTCGCCCATGTCGAGCCAATGCCTGACCCCCGCCGGTACGCCGATCAGATCGCCCTTCTCGCACAACACCGCATAGATATAGTCCTCGATCCGCAGGCTGACCAGCCCGCGCCCGGCGGCAAAAAAGTGCAGTCGTTGCTCGTCACAGGTGTGTTCGGCGAGCAAACTGGCGTCCGTTTCGCGGGTCACCTCGACACTGGCGTAACCAGTCTCGGCCTTCAGCGCATCGATATTGGCTTGATAAGCGTCGATCACCTGCTGATCGCTGGCGCCCGCCTGAATCGGCGCGCCAGCTTGCCAACGGGTGAAACGCACGCCCTGCTCGGCCAAGGTCGCGGCGATATCCTCCAGGTGCGTCAGTACCTTGTTGGGAATGTCCGGGGTGGACTGGTGATACACGCTAAGGCTGCTCATCGGGGCAACTCCTTACTACCGGTTCACGGCCAAGGCTCATGCCCTGTCCTCTTTCATTCGAAGCGCAATGATAACGGCTGCGGCCAGGGCTGCGACGCTGGCAATACTAAAGGTGGTCGCCGCCCCCAGCAGGTTCCAGCTGTAGCCCGAATACAAGGCGCCCAGCGCACCGCCGGTACCGGCGAGTGCGGCATACAGCGCCTGACCCTGGCCTTGCTGGCGGGCGCCGAAGCTACGCTGCACGAAGGCAATCGCCGCCGCATGGAAGCTGCCGAAGGTGGCCGCATGCAGGACCTGGGCAAACAGCAGCACGCCCAGATGCTCGGCAAAGTTACCGAGCAGCGCCCAGCGCAGTGCCGCCAGGGCAAAACTGGCCAACAGCACCCGGCGTAGCGACACCCGCGCCAGAATCCAGCTCATGGCCAGAAACATCAGCACCTCGGCCACCACCCCCAGCGCCCAGAGCATGCCGATGGTGCCGCGGCTGTAGCCCAGGTGTTCAAGGTGCAGGGTCAGGAAGGTGTAGTAGGGGCCGTGGCTCAATTGCATCAACGCCACGCACAGGTAAAACGCGGCAACGCCGGGGCTGGCCAGCTGCTGGAGAAAACCGCCGCCGCTGGCCCGGTCGTTCTGCCCCGGCGGCTGGGCATTGGGCACCCAGAGGCTGGCCAGGACGATACCGGCCATGATGATCACCAGCGCCACCGGGTAGATATCCAGGCTCAACCCGTCGAACAGCCGGCCCAGGCCGACCACGGTGAGGATGAAGCCGATCGAACCCCACAGGCGGATCTGGCTGTAACGTGCGGTCTGCCCTTGCAGGTGGGCCAGGGTGATGACCTCGAACTGCGGTAATACCGCATGCCAGAAGAACGCATGCAAAGCCATCACCAGCGCCAGCCAGGCGTAACTTTTGCCGAAGAAGATCAACGAAAAGGTCGCCAGGGTCGACAACGCGCCCAGGCGCACGATCAGCAGGCGCTGGCCACTGCGATCACCCAGCCAGCCCCACAGGTTTGGGGCCACGCAGCGCATCAGCATGGGAATGGCGACCAACTCGCCGATGCGCGCGCTGGAAAAGCCCAGATGATCGAAATACAACGCCAGAAACGGCGCGGTCGAGCCGAGCAAGGCGAAGTAAAACAGGTAGAAACTGGACAGCCGCCAGTAGGGAATCGCCGCCACGGCTCAGCGAGCCGCAGCGCGAATGGCAGGTGCCAGCATTACAGCTGGCCCAGCACCGGGGTCTTCACCCGTACATCGGCGTTCTGCCCGCGGTGGCGCAGCAGGTGATCCATCAGCACGATGGCCATCATCGCTTCGGCAATCGGCGTAGCGCGGATACCCACGCACGGATCGTGACGGCCCTTGGTGATCACTTCAACCGGGTTGCCATCGACGTCGATGGAACGGCCCGGGGTGGTGATACTCGAGGTCGGCTTGAGCGCCAGGTGCGCAACGATCGGCTGGCCGGAGGAAATACCGCCGAGAATGCCGCCGGCATTGTTGCTGAGAAAGCCTTCCGGGGTCAGCTCGTCACGGTGCTCGGTACCGCGTTGGGCGACGCTGGCAAAACCGGCACCAATTTCCACGCCCTTGACCGCGTTGATGCTCATCAGCGCGTGGGCAAGCTCGGCATCCAGGCGATCGAAGATCGGCTCGCCCAGGCCGGGCATGACACCTTCGGCCACCACGGTGATCTTCGCCCCGACCGAATCCTGGTCGCGGCGCAGTTGGTCCATGTACGCCTCAAGCTCCGGGACCTTGTCCGGGTCCGGGCTGAAGAAGGCGTTCTGCTCCACCGAGTCCCAGGTCTTGAAGGGGATTTCGATCGGGCCGAGCTGGCTCATGTAGCCGCGGATGCGGATGCCCTGGCTGGCCAGGTACTTCTTGGCGATGGCTCCGGCGGCCACGCGCATGGCGGTTTCGCGCGCCGAGCTGCGGCCACCGCCACGGTAGTCACGCTCACCGTACTTGTGGTGGTAGGTGTAGTCGGCGTGGGCCGGGCGGAACAGGTCCTTGATCGCCGAGTAGTCCTTGGACTTCTGGTCGGTGTTGCGAATCAGCAGCCCGATGGAGCAGCCGGTGGTGCGGCCTTCGAATACACCCGAGAGGATTTCGACTTCGTCGGCTTCCTGGCGCTGGGTAGTGTGGCGGCTGGTGCCCGGCTTGCGCCGGTCCAGGTCGTGCTGCAGGTCAGCCAGGGAAATTTCCAGGCCCGGCGGGCAGCCATCGACAATGGCGACCAACGCCGGGCCATGGCTTTCGCCAGCGGTGGTGACAGTGAACAGCTTGCCGTAGGTATTGCCGGACATGCAGGACGCTCCGCGATTCAGCCAGATTTGAACAAGGCCGCCAGTATACGCAGGCTAACCATTCAGTTCATCCCTGACGGCGAACCTTCTGCGCCCGCCTCGGTCCAAACCGCACTCTCTCGATAGTGGCCTGATGATGTTGCGTATTGTTGCGGTAATTGCCCTGCTGTTCAGTGGCCTGCTCCAGGCTGCTGCCCCGACCGTGTTTCAGCGCCCGCTCAGCCTCGACACCGGCAGCGGCGTGCTGCACGGCAGCCTGCTGTTGCCGCGCACCGAGCAGCCGCCCCCGGTGGTGCTGATCATTGCCGGCTCCGGCCCCACCGACCGCAATGGCAACAACCCCTACGGCGGCAACACCGACAACCTCAAGCAACTGGCCCTGACCCTGGCGAAGAACAATATCGCCAGTGTGCGCTATGACAAGCGCGGCGTTGCTGCAAGCCTTGCGGCCACCCCGGACGAGCGCGACCTGACAGTGGAGCGCTACGTCGCCGATGCAGTGGCCTGGAGCCAGAAGATCAAGGCTGACCCGCGCTTCGGCCGCCTGGTCCTGCTCGGCCACAGTGAAGGTGCGCTGATCGCCAGCCTTGCCGCCGAGCAAAGCGGCGCCAGTGCCATGATCAGCATCGCCGGCAGTGGCTGGACGATCGACAAGGCGTTTCGTGCGCAGATATTCGACCGGGTCCCCGGGCGCTACATGGCCAGTGCCAACGACATCCTCGATCGCCTTAAAAACGGCAAGACTTCCTCCCGCGTACCCCTGCCCCTGCAGGACGTACTGCGCCCGAGCGTGCAGCCCTACCTGATTTCGCTGTTCCGCCAGGATCCGGCCGAGGCCTTTGCCAAGGTCAAGGTACCGGCGCTGATCATCCAGGGTACCCATGACTTTCAGGTCAATGTCGACAACGCCGAGATTCTCAAGGCCGCCAAGCCGGATGCGCAACTGGTGCTGATCAAGGGCATGAACCACATGCTGCGCATCGCACCGGAGGAAATCAGCCAGCAACGCGACAGCTATCTTGACCCGCAACTGCCGCAAGCGGCCGAAGTTGGCCAGCGCGTTGTCGACTTCATTCAGCGGTTGCCCGCCAGCTGAGGCCAAATCGCAGAAATTACACCTCCAGTCCAGGCCAATCCTGCCGATACAGCGGTGCTGGCATCGTCAATGCGACCAGCCCGCTGCGCACATGAGGATTGCCGTGATGACCGAAGCCGCCCCCCAGGACACTGCCGAGACGACTGCCGAACAGGCAGCACCGGAAGTTGCCCCCCTGCCCTGGGCCGATGTTGCCCCCGAACACTTCCAGATGCTGCGCCTGGCGCCGTTGCCGACCGATCGCAACAGCGGTGCGCGGCCGCTGCGTTTTGTCCAGTACGGCTATGCCGAACGTCACAACAAGCAGACCAGCCTGCTGCGCATGGCGATCCAGTTGCCGGCGCAGAAGGTGCGCAAGGAACAGAACCACCTCGATGTGTGGGTCGACCATGAAGAAAAACGGGTCACCTTCACCCCGGACACCGGCTTGCAGATCGAACCGCTGAACCGTGGCCTTGGACGCTTTCTGCTGAACCAGGCAGTGCAATGGGCGCAGCGCAAGTGGCCGCACTACCGGGTCGAAGGTGCGGCCCTGCCCAGCAAGGACGCCCTCAACGAAGATACTCGCCTGCGCCGCGACCATGTGCTGCGCAGCCATGGCCTGGAGGTCGAGTACGCCGACGCCCAGCACCTGAAGGGGCGCTTCGTCGATGTACAGGTCGGTGAGCTCAAGGGCGGCTGGAACAGTGACAAGGTGCAGCGGATCGAGATTCTCGATGCCGCGCAGATGCTGCAACAAGCCGAGCAGAATCTGCAGGAGAAAGAGGCGCAGTTGCGCGAGCGTGACGAGCGGGTCAGCAAGTACCGCCGTGAAGACAGCGGGCTGCGTTTTACCATCACCTGCCTGGTGGCTTTTGCGGTGTTTCAGGCGGGGTTGTTGATCTGGATTGCCACTCACCGCTAACAACATCGCCGGTCAAGCCCACTCCTACTGGATTAGTGGTGCACTCAGGGGTGACACCAATCCTGTGGGAGCGGGCTTGCCAGCGATAGATTCACTGCAGAGCTGCAGCCTTACACCTTCGACGCAAACAACCCTTGATGCTGGCGGCACTGCTCAGCCGTGAGCATGAACACCCCGTGCCCGCCGCGCTCGAACTCCAGCCAGGCGAAATCCACCTCGGGGTATAGCGCCTCGACATGCACCTGGCTGTTACCCACCTCGACAATCAGCAAGCCTTTTTCGGTCAGGTGGTCTGCCGCTTCGGCCAGCATCCGCCGCACCAGGTCCAGGCCATCGTTGCCGCAGGCCAGGCCCAGTTCCGGTTCGTGGTGATACTCCTCGGGCATGTCGGCAAAGTCTTCGGCATCGACGTACGGCGGGTTGGACAGGATCAGGTCGAAACGCTGCCCCGGCAAACCGGCGAAACCATCGCCCTGCACGGTATAGACGCGCTCTTCCAGGCCATGACGCTCGATGTTCTGGTTGGCGACTTCCAGCGCCTCGAAGGACAGGTCGGCCAGGACCACTTCAGCCTCGGGGAACACCTCGGCGCTGACGATGCCGATGCAGCCGGAGCCGGTGCACAGGTCGAGGATGCGCGCAGGCTCGCTGGCCAGCCACGGCTCGAAGCGTTTTTCGATCAGCTCGCCAATCGGTGAGCGCGGGATCAGCACGCGCTCATCGACAATGAACGCCAGGCCGCAGAACCAGGCCTCACCCAGCAGGTAGGCGGTCGGCACGCGGTCTTCGATGCGGCGTTTGAGCATACGCTGCAGGTTGACCAACTCGTCGTCTTCCAGCTGGCAGTCCAGGTAGGCGTCGGCGACTTCCCAGGGCAGGTGCACCGAGCCCAGTACCAGCAGCCGCGCTTCATCCCAGGCGTTGTCGGCGCCATGACCGAAAAACAGGCCATGCTCGTGGAAACGGCTGACGGCCCAACGGATATGATCGCGCAGGGTGCGCAAGCGAGAAGTGATCACAACAGACTCCTTGAAAGACGACCTGCGATTCTAACAGCCCGGCAAAAGAAATGATCGGCAAAAACACCCTGTAAGGATATCGCCAAGGTGGCTGCAGGCCACTAACGACGCCGGTTGTACGCGAAGCGATTCACATAAGTGCTCAGGCAGGGGACAATAGGGTAAAAGCCCTATCCAAAGGAGCCCTTGATGTCTGTTCCAATGACGATGTTCCACCTCAGCGGTCGCGGCTATCCGCCGGCCAAGCTGAACAACGCCAGCCTGGTGATTATCGATGCGCAAAAGGAGTACCTCAGCGGTCCCCTGGCGCTCTCGGGCATGGACGCGGCCGTCGCCAACATCGCTAAAATGCTTGAGGCGGCCCGCAAGGCCGGGCGCCCGATCATCCACGTGCGTCACCTGGGTACCGTCGGCGGCATGTTCGACCCGCAGGGCCCACGCGGTGAATTCATCCCGGGCCTGGAGCCTGTGGGCGATGAAGTGATCATCGAAAAGCGCATGCCCAATGCTTTCAAGAACACCACCCTGCACGAGACCCTGCAGAAGTATGGCCACCTGGACCTGATCGTCTGCGGCTTCATGAGCCACTCCAGCGTCAGCACCACCGTGCGCCGGGCCAAGGACTACGGCTACCGCTGCACCCTGATCGAAGACGCTTGCGCCACCCGCGACCTGCCGTTCAAGGATGGCGTGATTCCAGCAGCGCAGATCCAGCAGAGCGAGATGGCGATCATGGCCGACAACTTTGCCTGCGTGGCGCCCACCACCAGCCTGATCTGAGCGACCGCCCGGCAGCCGGGCGGAACCACCTCAAGGCTTTTCGGTCCAACGCCGGATATCCATAGAGGAAATCGGAATGAAAATATCCGATGGTTTTGATGCCAAACGCTTGCGCCCACGCACGCCCCGTAACTGGGGCATGCGCCTGGCTGCGGCGTTTTCGGCGTTGCTAGCAACCGCCGGCGTGCTCCTGGCCATGGCCGGTGCCGCCAGCCTGCTGGGCCGCCCCGCGGCCCTGGGCGAACTCAATGCCAACCCGGCCGGCGCCAGTGTCTTGCTTGGCCTTGGCCTGCTGTTGCTGTACCTGGGCGTGTGGTTCTGGCGCCGCAGCCGCTTGCGCCTGCGCCGTAGCCGCGAGCTCAACCTGTCACCGCACCTGATGAAAAAACACGATTGACTGCACGCTTTGGGGGAGTCGCGTAAACTACGCCGCCCAGGCGGAGGCTTACATGCAAGACGACGATTTTTCCCTGTTCAAAAGCGAGATGCGCGGCGTCAAGCCGATCACGCATGATCGCGCCGAAGTCGGCAAACCCAAGGCCGACCGCAAGAAGCTGGCGAGCCTGCGCCAGGCTGCAACGGTACGCAGCGACCAGACCGTGGTCGATGGCCTGTCGGACCAGTTTGTCATTGATGTCGGCCCCGAAGACGACCTGCACTGGAGCCGTGACGGCGTCCAGGAAAGCCAGATGCGCAAGCTCAAGCTGGGCCAGATCGGTTTTGAAGGCAGCCTCGACCTGCACGGCATGACCGTCGAAAAGGCCCGGGAAACCCTGTGGGCCTTCCTCGCCGAAGCGACCCGCTTTGAAGTGCGCTGCGTTCGCGTCACCCACGGCAAGGCGGTACGCCTGGATGGCAAGCGGCCAATGATCAAGAGCCACGTCAACACCTGGCTGCGCCAGCACCCGCAAGTGCTCGGTTTTACCTCATGCCAGGCCCGCCATGGCGGTACTGGCGCGGTGTATGTCATGCTCAAGCGAACTATGCTCGAAGGCCGTGACGAGTAACGCCGTACTTGCAGCGCCGCCGCCGCCGCCGTACCCTTCGCGTTTGCGATAAATCCCACAGGTAGATCCATGTCCCTGGAACAGAACTACACCGCGATCCTTGGCCAGCTTGGCGAGGATGTCTCCCGCGAGGGCCTGCTCGACACGCCCAAGCGGGCTGCGAAGGCCATGCAGTACCTTTGCCGCGGTTATGAGCAAACCCTGGAAGAAGTGACCAACGGCGCCCTGTTCAGCTCCGATAACAGCGAAATGGTCCTGGTCAAGGACATCGAGCTGTACTCGCTGTGCGAGCACCACATGCTGCCGTTCATCGGCAAGGCCCACGTTGCCTACATCCCTGACGGCAAGGTCCTGGGGCTGTCGAAGGTGGCGCGGATCGTCGACATGTACGCACGTCGCCTGCAGATCCAGGAAAACCTCAGCCGCCAGATCGCCGAAGCGATCCAGCAGGTCACCGGCGCCCTGGGCGTTGCCGTGGTCATCGAGGCCAAGCACATGTGCATGATGATGCGCGGTGTGGAAAAACAGAACTCGACCATGATCACGTCGGTGATGCTCGGCGAATTCCGTGAAAACGCCGCGACCCGCAGCGAGTTTCTCAGCCTGATCAAGTAATCGGGCCAGACTGCAAGCCGACCTTTCGTGGTCGGCTTTTTTTATCCTGAGGAGTTGCCATGATCGTCAAAGCACTGCGTGTGGGCCTCGGCCAGTTGATTGTGTTCGGTGACTGGATCAGCCGCCCGGCCAAGCTCAAGCGCGACCCGGCCGCCCAGGCCCTGGTCGAGCAGCAAGCCAAGGGCCTGAGCCTGTACCAGTTTCACGCCTGCCCGTTCTGCGTGAAGACCCGCCGCACCCTGCACCGTCTGAACGTGCCGGTGGCGCTGCGCGATGCCAAGAACAATGAACAGGACCGCCAGGCCTTGCTCGCTGAAGGCGGCAAGATCAAAGTGCCGTGCCTGCGTATCGAGGAAGACGGCAAGACCACCTGGATGTATGAATCCAAGGTGATCATCGACTACCTCAACAAGCGTTTTGCCGCCTGATCGCTCAGCCGAGCATGGTCACGTGACAGGGATGGCTGGCCACACGTTCCAGCCATGCCTGGATACCCGGGTAACCGTCGAGGTCGAAGCCACCTTGATTAGCAACATGGGTGTAGGCGTACAACGCCACGTCGGCGATCGAGTAGGTCTCGCCCACCAGGTACGGCGTTAGCTGCAGCTGTTTCTCCATCACCCGCAGGGCCTTGTAGCCGCCCTTGTGCAAGGTCTTGTACTCCTCCAGCCGGTCTTGTGGCAGCCCCAGGTAGAACTGGATGAAGCGCGCCACGGCAATGTACGGCTCATGGCTGTATTGCTCGAAGAACTGCCATTGCAGCACCTGGGTGCGCAAACGCGGCTCGGTGGGCAGGAACTCGCTGCCATCGGCGAGGAAGTTGAGAATCGCGTTGGACTCCCACAGGTAAGTGCCATCCTCGAGCTCCAGCACCGGCACCTTGCCGTTGGGGTTCATGGTCAGGAACGCCGGGGTTTCCGTCTCGCCCTTGAGGATATCAACCGAATGCCACTCATAAGGCAGGTCGAGCAGGTGCAGCATGAGCTTGATCTTGTAGCAGTTGCCCGACTGGTAGTCGCCGTAAACCTTGTACATCGCTCCCCCTCTTCGTAATGCTCAATCGTACCCGCGCACATAGTTGGCGACTGTACGGCTAATTGCAATGCCTGCTGTATGGCAAAGATCAACAGTGTGCGCGGTAGTCTGAAAAAACTGCTTACATCCAGAACAAGGAATGCCCCCATGCCCGACGCCACATCCGCGCAATTGCGCCCTTTGGCCGACTCCTCCCCTTCCGCGGTTGTGGCCGGTTTCATTGCCATGCTCACCGGCTACACCAGCTCCCTGGTGCTGATGTTCCAGGCCGGCCAGGCAGCCGGGTTGACCACCGGGCAGATCTCTTCGTGGATCTGGGCGCTGTCGATCGGCATGGCCGTGTGCAGCATCGGCCTGTCGCTACGCTACCGCACGCCGATTACCGTTGCCTGGTCGACGCCGGGCGCGGCGCTGCTGATCACCAGCCTGGGCGGGGTCAGCTATGGCGAAGCGATCGGTGCCTACATCACCTGCGCGCTGCTGGTGGTGATCTGCGGGATGACCGGCAGCTTCGAACGCCTGGTCAAACGCATTCCGGCATCACTGGCGGCGGCATTGCTGGCCGGAATCCTGTTCAAGATCGGTAGCGAGATCTTCATTGCCGCCCAGCATCGAACCGTCTTGGTGCTGGGCATGTTCTTCAGCTACCTGGTGATCAAGCGCGTATCGCCGCGCTACTCGGTGCTGGCCGCGCTGGTGGTGGGCACTGCCCTGTCAGGCGCCTTGGGGCTGCTGGACTTCAGCGGCTTCAGCCTGGAAGTGGCGACCCCGGTATGGACTACGCCGAGCTTCTCTCTGGCGGCGACCATCAGCATCGGCATCCCCTTGTTCGTGGTGGCCATGACCTCGCAGAACATGCCCGGTGTCGCCGTGCTGCGTGCCGATGGCTACCAGGTACCCGCCTCGCCGCTAATCACCGTTACCGGCCTGGCTTCGCTGCTGCTGGCACCGTTCGGCTCCCATGGCGTCAACCTGGCGGCCATCAGTGCGGCAATCTGCACCGGGCCACATGCCCATGAGGACCCGAAAAAGCGCTACACCGCTGCAGTCTGGTGCGGGATTTTCTACGGCATCGCTGGCGTCTTCGGCGCCACCCTGGCGGCGCTGTTCGCCGCCCTGCCCAAGGAGCTGGTGCTGTCGATTGCCGCCCTGGCGCTGTTCGGCTCGATCATGAACGGCCTGACCGTAGCGATGACCGAGGCCAAGGAGCGCGAAGCGGCGCTGATCACCTTCATGGTCACCGCGTCTGGCTTTACCCTGTGCTCGATCGGCTCGGCGTTCTGGGGGATTGTTGCCGGGGTACTCACCTTGATGATTCTTAACTGGCGTAAATCGGCCTGAGAACCAAGGGGCTGCTTTACAGCCCCAGAGCGTTACAGTCGAAAATGCCCGACCATCCCCTTCAAGTCATTACCCAACTGCGCCAGCTCGATACTTGAGCTGGCGTTGCCCTGCATAGCCAGTGCCGACTGATCGGCGCTGCTGCGGATCTGGGTGACGCTGCGATTGATCTCCTCAGCCACCGAGCTCTGCTGCTGGGCGGCAGCGGCGATCTGCTGATTCATCTGCTGGATCAACGACACCGCCGCAGCAATGCTGCCCAGTGCGCTTTCAGTGTGCAGCGCATCACTGACGGCCAACTTGACCAACTCGGCACTGCCCTGGATCTGCGCTACCGACGCCTGGGCACCGCTGCGCAAGCTGCTGACCAGGCGTTCGATTTCTTCAGTCGATTGCTGGGTGCGCCGTGCCAGCGCCCGTACCTCGTCGGCAACCACGGCAAAACCACGGCCCTGCTCCCCCGCCCGCGCAGCCTCGATGGCGGCGTTGAGCGCCAGCAGGTTGGTCTGCTCGGCAACGCTCTTGATCACCTCCAGCACCTGGCCAATGTTCTGCACCTCGCTGCTGAGGTTGTCGATGCTCTGGCTGGCCGACTCGGCAGAGCTTGCCAGTTGCTCGATACGCTGCATGCTCCGGCGCACCACCTGCTGACCGCTCTCGACCTTGTCATCCGCCGTTTGCGCCGCCTGGGCGGCCTCTTCGGCGTTGCGCGCAACATCATGCACGGTGGCGGTCATCTGCTGCATGGCGGTGGCTACCTGCTCGGTCTCATCCTTCTGGCTGTTGACCTCGCGATTGGTCTGCTCGGTGACTGCCGACAGCGACTGGGCGTTGCTGGCCAGTTGTTCGATACCGTTCTGCAGGCCACTGACGATAGTGCTCAAGCCTGTGCCCATCTGCTGCATGGCCAGCAGCAACTGGCCGACCTCGTCACGCCGATCGACGCTGATTTCACCGCGCAGATCACCAGCGGCAATCCGCTGGGCGCGGCCCATTACCTGGCGCAGCGGCCCGACCACGGCGCGGGTGATCAACCAGGCCGCCAGCACGCCCACCAGCAGCGCCAGCAGTGACGCGGCAAGAATCAGTACGGCATTGTGTTTCAACTCGTCTTGCATGGCCCGGTCTTCAGCAAGATAGGCTTGGTCGACCTGGCCGGTGACCTGTTCGGCACGCGCCTGCAATTGCTCCTTGAGTTGCTGCTCGCGGCCGAGCAGGTCGGTGTACTCGCCGAGCTTTTCACTGAAACTGGCAATATGCGTGCTGACTTCACCCAGCACGGTTTGATAACCGGCATCGGTCACCGCCGCCTTCAATTGCTCGACCAGGGCCGCGGCTTGTTCGGTCTGTTCGATGCGGCCCTGACGTGCATCCTCGGCGCCCTTGCGGTTCTGCTCCAGGCGCACCCGCGCTTCGTCCATGGCCTGCAGCATCAGGCGGGCGACCTGGGCCACCTGCCCGGCTTGCTCGACGAACTCGGCGCCCTGCTGGCCCTGGGTATCCTTGAGCGTGTAGGTGCCGTCGTCAGCCAGCCCGGACTGCAGCACATCGAGGTTGTTGGCAACACTTGAGACCGACCAACTGGCCATGTCCAGCGCCAGCTCCTTGGCCTGAGTCAGCTCGACGAACTGGTCAAAGGCCTGGCGGTAGTCATTCAGCGCCTGCTCGACGCCGCTCAGTTGTGGCAGTGCCCGCGCTTGCTCCTGCAAGGCTTCGACGCGCTGATGCACGGCCTCTACCGCCTTGGGGTCGGAGCGCAGGGCGAATACCTGTTCCTGCAAGCGGGTGTCGAGCAGTGCAGTATTGAGCGCCGCCATCTGCTTCAAACCCTCGAATCGCTGCCCGACGCCAAGCAGCGCGGCAATTGCCGCCGCCGCCACCACGGCAGTCAGCAGCAACACCAGGGCAAACCCCAGCCCGAGCTTGCGGGCCATGCCCAGGTTGGCGAAAAAACCACGCTTGGCCGAACTCATCGCACTTCCCCCTGCTGCCCGCAAATGCATCAAGGGTGAAGAGTGGCAATGGCTTGGCTAGCGGCACAAGATCCCGGTGTCGGAATAATGGCAAAAAGCTACAATTGCGTCGTTTTCAGGACTGCCGAGGTCGCCCGGCGTGCTGGAAGAACGCCTGTGCCCGCTGATCCTGGGCGTAGGCAACATTGATCCGCAGCCAGTCGCAGGGAGCTCCCTGAGGATCGAAGGCACTGCCCGGCGCCAGCAGCACCGAACAGGCCTGCGCCTCGCGGTTGAGCTCGGCAAAACTGCGCCCCGGGCAACGCGCCCAGACGAACATGCCGCCATAGGGTTCGGTGAACACCTCCCAGCCACTGGCCTCCAATTGCCCCAGGGCCTTGGCCATGTGCTGGGCCAGGCGCAAACGCAGGCGCGCCGTGCTTTTGCGGTAGCTGCCGTTGCCGAGCATCTGCGCCACCACCTGTTCGGTAAAGCGTGAAGTGCCCAGGCCGCTGACCATTTTCAGTTCCGCCAGGCGGGCGACCAGCTCCGGCCTTGCCACCAGGTAACCGACCCGCAGCGAACTGCTCAGGGTCTTGGAGAAACTGGCCAGGTAGATCACCCGCTGCTCGGCGTCCAGGGTTGCCAGGCGCGTGACCGCACCGTCCTGGAAGTCCGCGTAGATGTCGTCCTCAATGATCAACAGGTCATGCTCGCGGGCCAGTTCCAGCAGGCGATAGGCGACCTTGGGCGACAGGCTGCTGCCGGTGGGGTTCTGGTACAGGCTGTTGATGTACAGGCAACGCGGCCGATGCTGTTTGAGCAGGTCCTCCAGTACCTGCAGATCAGGACCGTGAGGGGTACGCGGCACTTCGAGCATATCGACCTGATGCTGGCGCAGCAGGCTGTAGAGATTGTAGTAACCCGGACTTTCGACCAGTACCTTGTCGCCGGGCTTGAGCAACGTGCGCACCAGCAGATCGAGCGCATGGCTGGCGCCCTGGGTGGTGAGGACCTGCTCGGGCGCGGCGTCGATGCCGATCTGCCCCAATCCCTTGTGCAACTGGGTGCGCAGGCTGGCCAGGCCCAGCGGTGGGCAATAGTCGATCAGGTCGTCGACCGCGCCGCGGCTGACCTGGCGCAGCGCCCGGGCAATCGCCTCGGTGGCGCGCCAGCTGGAAGGCACCCAGCCACAGCAGAGCTTGAGCAGTTCACCCGGATCATCGGTGAACTGCTGCCAGCGGCTGTCGAACGCCTCGTCGCGGATCGGCTGATCAAGCAGAGGTACCTTGAGCCGCTGTTCGGCGACAAAAAACCCGGCGCCATGGCGCGCCTCCAGCCAGCCCGCCGCCACCAGCCGGTCGTAGGCTTCGATCACACAAGACTGGCTGACGCCCTGCTCTCGGGCCAACTGACGTATCGACGGCAAACGGCTGCCGGGGCGCAGGCGCTGGTCTTCGATCCAGGCCCGCAATTGCTCGGTCAGTTGCTGCACGAGCGGACGGGATGAGTGGCGATCAAGGCTGAGGTGCATGGCAAAGTGTTCGCTGATTTTGTCCGAACAGTTAATCACAAAACCCTCGCCAGTGTGCCTTGTGACCCTCCATTGATCACCGGATAGTCGAGCCCATCGACAAGGAGCCGAGCATGCCTATCCCGCGCCACCCTGCCCTACTGGCCTTTGCCCTGAGCCTGATCACCTTTGCAGTCAACCTGCAGGCACCGCTGTACACCGCTTATGCCGAGCTTTCCGGTTATGGTGCCGGCGCCACGGCAATGGCGTTCTCCGGGTATGTGCTGGGGGTGATACCGATGCTGCTGTTGCTGGGCGGCCTTGCCGACCGGGTCGGGCGTCGGCCGTTGATCCTCGTCGCCTTGGCCTTGTCGATGCTCGCCACCCTGTTGATGCTGTTGGCGCCAGGCCTTCAGACCCTGGGCCTGGCGCGCCTGCTGCTGGGCATCGGCACCGCACTGGCGTCGGCCACCGGCACCGCCTACATGAGCGAATTGATGCACGGCGGCGATAATCGCCATGCGGCGACCTGGGTCACCGCCAGCACTTCGCTGGGCTTTGGCCTGGGCGCGGCGCTGACCAGCCTGTTCCTGCTCAGTGGCCCAAGCCTGACGCCAGGCAGCTTCTACCTGCACCTGGCGCTGGCCTGCCTGGCAATGCTGGCGGTGTGGCAGTTGCCCGACCGGCGCCTGGACACACCCGCCGCCCTGTTGCGCTTGCCCTGTTACCCTGCCGGCAGCCTGCCCTACGGCTTGGCGATCCTGCTGGCCTGGGCCTGTGTCGGCCTGGTGATCGCCTTGCTGCCGTCGATCCTCAAGCAGCATGGCCTGGCCAGTTGGTCGGGGTTCTCGACGTTTTGCGTGATCAGCTGCGGGTTGTTGTTCCAGCCTCTGGCCAAGCGCCTGGCGCCAGTGCGGGCCACGGCCATTGGCCTGCTGATATTGCCCTGCAGCTATGCGCTGCTGGCCTGGGGCGCAGACAGCGGCGCGCTGGCGGCGGTACTGCTAGGCACCATTGCCGCCAGCAGCGCCTGTTATGGCTTTATTTACCTGGGTGGGCTGTCGGCAGTGAACACCCTGGCGGGCGAAGAAAAAACCCGCGCCAGCGCAGGCTTCTTCCTCTTGGCCTACATGGGCTTCAGCCTGCCGGTGATTCTCACCGGGCTGCTGGTCGATCGCCTCGGGCCGGGTAGCGCCCTGCTGGTGTTCGGCCTGGTGCTGCTAGCCAGCTGCCTGCTGGTTGGCCTGGCCCTGGCACGCAGCCACAAGGCACTCACCGTGTCGACACTGGCAACAGTCAAATAGCCGTGGCGCCACCATCGACTGCCAAGGCCTGGCCGGTGGTGAATGCGGCGCCATCGCTGCACAGGTACAGCACGGCACTGGCGATTTCCTCGACCTTGCCGATGCGCCCGACCGGGTGCATGGCTGCAGCGAACTCGGCCTTGCGCGGATCGGCCTCATAGGCGCGGCGGAACATGTCGGTGTCGATTACCGCCGGGCACACCGCGTTGACGCGAATTTTCTTCTTGGCATATTCGATGGCCGCCGACTTGGTCAGGCCGATCACCGCATGCTTGGACGCGCTGTAGATACTCATCTTCGGCGCGGCGCCGAGGCCGGCCACCGACGCCGTGTTGACGATGGCGCCGCCGCCCTGGGCCAGCATCAACGGCAACTGATACTTCATGCACAGCCACACACCCTTGACGTTGACGCCCATGATCGCATCGAACTCCGCCTCGCTGCCTTCGGCCAGGCGGCCCTGCTCGATCTCGATGCCGGCATTGTTGAAGGCGTAGTCCAAGCGCCCGTAAGCCTCCACCGTACGCCCCATCAGCTGGCGCACATCGGCCTCGCGGGTGACGTTGCAACTGACGAACAGGGCCTCGCCGCCGCCTTTGCGGATCAGCTCGACCGTGCCTTCGCCACCGGCGGCATCAAGGTCGGCCACCACCACTTGCAAACCCTCGGCGGCAAACGCCAGCGCCGTCGCCCGGCCAATCCCCGCAGCACCACCGGTGACCAGGGCAACCTGGCCGGAAAAACTCATGCTCATCGCTAGTTCCTGCAACAAAGTGAGGTCAGTGATGCGGAGTCTAGGCAGCGATCAGCGGCCTTGGGCAGCATCATCAGGGCGCCGGTTGAAGCACTATCGGCGTGGGTGATTGTCTTGGCCCGCACCGATCAGCGCAGTGGATTGCAATGCATTCGCCAGGTGGGTAAACCTTGCCGGCGAGCCAATCAGGGTCTATCAACAAGCATTGCCCTTCAAACGAGAGCCTTGCCATGACTGCCCAGACCAACCGCCGCTTCCTCCTCGCCAAACGCCCCACCGGCGCCGTCACCCGCGACGACTTCAGCTACGAACAGGTGCCGGTGGCCGAACCTGCTGAAGGCCAGATCCTGGTGAAGAACCTCTACCTGTCCCTGGACCCGGCCATGCGCGGCTGGATGAACGAAGGCAAGTCGTACATCCCGCCGGTGGCCCTCGGCCAGGTGATGCGCGCCCTGGGCGTGGGCGAGGTAATTGCCTCGAAACACCCAGGCTTTGCCGTTGGCGATCACGTCAACGGTGCCCTGGGCATCCAGGACTATTTCGTCGGCGAGCCCCATGGCTTCTACAAGATCGACCCGAAACTGGCGCCGCTGCCGCGTTACCTGTCCGCCCTGGGCATGACCGGCATGACCGCCTACTTCGCCTTGCTCGATGTGGGCGTCCCGAAAGAAGGAGAAACCGTGGTGATCTCCGGCGCTGCCGGCGCGGTCGGCAGCATTGCCGGACAGATCGCCAAGCTCAAGGGTTGCCGCGTAGTGGGTATCGCCGGCGGCGCCGAGAAGTGCCAGTACCTCAAGGATGAACTGGGCTTTGACGGGGTCATCGACTACAAAACCGAAGACGTCCTGGAAGGCCTCAAGCGCGAGTGTCCGAAAGGCGTCGATGTGTACTTCGACAACGTTGGCGGCGATATTCTCGATGCTGTGCTCAGCCGCCTGAACTTCAAGGCGCGAGTGGTGATCTGCGGCGCCATCAGCCAGTACAACAACAAGCAGGCGGTCAAAGGCCCGGCCAACTACCTGTCACTGCTGGTCAACCGTGCGCGCATGGAAGGTTTCGTGGTGATGGACCATGCCGCCAACTATGGCAAGGCGGCACAGGAGATCGCCGGCTGGCTGGCAACCGGCAAGGTGAAGAGCAAGGAAGACGTGGTCGAAGGGCTGGAAACTTTCCCCGAAACACTGTTGAAGCTGTTCAGCGGGGAAAATTTCGGCAAGCTGGTGCTTAAGCCCTGATCTCGGCGACCACTGCTGCCAGCGCCTGGGCAGGATCGGCGGCCTGGCTGATCGGGCGACCGATCACCAGGTAGTCGGAACCGGCGTCCAGGGCCTGGCGCGGGGTCAGGATACGGCGCTGGTCGTCCTGGGCGCTGCCGGCCGGGCGAATCCCCGGGGTCACCAGCTGCAACGACGGGTGCGCGGCCTTCAGCGCCGGCGCCTCCAGGGCCGAGCACACCAGCCCGTCCATGCCGGCCTTCTCGGCCAGTGCCGCCAGACGCAGTACCTGCTCCTGCGGCTCGATGTCCAGGCCGATACCGGCCAGGTCTTCGCGCTCCATGCTGGTCAGCACGGTCACGCCGATCAGCAGCGGCTGCGGGCCGCTGCGCTGGGCCAGCACCTCACGGCAGGCCGACATCATGCGCAGGCCACCGGAACAGTGCACGTTGACCATCCACACGCCCATCTCCGCGGCAGCCTTGACGGCCATGGCGGTGGTGTTGGGGATATCGTGGAATTTCAGGTCGAGGAACACTTCGAAGCCCTTCTCGACCAGGGTTTCGACAATGCCCGATGCGCTGCTGGTGAACAGCTCCTTGCCGACCTTGACCCGGCACAGGGCGGGATCGAGCTGATCGGCCAGCTTCAGGGCGGCGTCACGGGTAGGGAAATCCAGGGCGACGATGATGGGCGTCTGGCAGGCGGACATGGGCGGGTCTCTTGGCAAGTCTTGAACGGCGCGCATTGTAAACGAAGCGGCGGCCCGTGGGGGGCCGATGATCGCGAAATGGCCGTGCCTCATCCTTGCCCCTATAATTGAACCAATGAATGATGTGTTTGCTCCAAATTAAAGAAGCAGCGTCATTTGCTGTTTAAAAGGAGAATTTCATGCCCTGGTACGCCTGGTTGATTCTGGTGCTCGCGATTGGCTCCATCGTCGGTGGCCTGATGCTGCTGCGCGACACCGCGAAAAAGCTGCCCCTGACCGAGGAGCAGCTTAAACGCGTGCATGAGCGTAATGCCGAGATGGATGCCAAGGATGCGCAGGATCGTTGAGCCGCTATCTTCATTACAACATTCGCATTCTGCAGCGCTTCTTGTGGCTCACCTCAACTTGGCCCACAGTGAAATCGGGGCGCGCGCCCTGCCAAGCCCGTTCAGGGTTGTAATCGCGGGTACAAGCATCGACGTGCGAATCATAACTCTCTCGCTACTTCCAATGAAAAAGCCGGCCACTGACCGGCTTCTCACACCTCCTTAATGCTATTTGACGGTGAGTTTATCCCGATTGCGATCCAGCAAAGCTTTGCCGATACCCTTGACCTCCAGCAACTCATCTACTGTCGAAAAGGGGCCGTGTTCGTTGCGGTAGGCGACGATAGCTTCAGCCTTGCTCCTCCCGATGCCCGTGAGGCTGGATTGCAACGTTGTTACGTCCGCTTTATTCAGATCCAGAAGACTTGCCTGTTGCTCAATGACAGCAGTCGGCAGTGGTTCAGCCATGGGTTGTGTCGCAGCATTCAAAGGCAAAGAGGCACTGGCAAACAGAGAAAGCAAGAGATATGGCAGGACGGTATTGCGCATTGATGAGACTCCTCGGGAAATTGATTAAGGCAGCTTTTCCATGGCTGCCCTCGAAACTTAGAACGCCTGGCTTCAGAGTCAAAGCAAGCAGCCCAGCGGAATAATTACCAAATTAAACGGGGGGCCAGTGTGCGACCCGTAGCCCCTGAAATTCGGTCTGTCGTCCCGGGTGACGGCACAATCCCAAAGCGTTTCCAACTGTAAGCAACCGTACAAGCCGAACGTTGACTCTGCCCCTCAACTACCAAGGCGCCGCGTAGACAGTTCCCTGACATGGCTGCAGCCTTTCGTCGGAAATCTCTCAGGAGTATGAAAAATTCCTACATTTGCCAGGCCGTTTGCTTGGGAGAGAACAGCGTTTTCCCATATCCAAGTGATAGAATCGCTCGCATTCTCAAAAAGGAGAGGACAGCCATGAAGGCTTGGGCCCTAGTTACTATCAGCGGATTTCTGAACATACCGGCAGTTTGGGCAACGCAAGATGCACAACACATGAGTTCGTGGCGTCTCGAACCTGAGAGCTTTATCGGTTTAAATTTGAATGGCGATTTTCTCAAGGAAATCCCCGAGTGCACGCCTAAAGATCTGCGTAAACCAGCCGAAAGCCTGTGCCGGGAGTTGACTGAACTCAATAATACTTACTCACTACAAGGTGAGATCCCTCTTGGAGGAAAAAAAAGTAATACGACAGTCCAGCTAAATAATGGAAAAATCCAACGCTTAATTATTTCAGGTAACGCGAAAAACATACACAACCTTAGCGAAACACTTACAACCATTTACGGTGATCCGACAACCTGGGAATTACGCCGTCTCGAGTCAAAATCCGGCTATTCATTCGCAAGCGAAGTACTGACCTGGAGAGGTCATAATATCTCCATGAAACTTCAACGAAATAACGACAACATCAACACCTACTCAATTATCGTCATCAACAAAAATAACACTCCCGACTCCGTAACAGAGAGTAACGACACCATGCCTGGTGAAAAAACTCCTACATTATGATTCAGCACCCATGCTTTCACCGTGTTGAATGCTCCCAACCCTCATAAGCCATTTCCGAATGGCTTAAATACCAAAAATTCTACTTTACCGTTTTACAACAATCAGTATAATTTGCGGCCTCGTCTCACTGGGAAAAGGCCGACCGTGAAAGCAACTGCAAAAATTATAATAGAAACACTTTGCATCCTTGTACTTTTTGGAACACAAATTCTACTTGCAATTTACTTGCAAAACTTCACACTCTATGCCGATGAAACCTTGAGACTGTTTCCCCTCCTGGTTTCCTTAACCCCTGTCGCGCTTATCTATTTGCTCGCACGCTTCGCCTTCCCCCCCTTGCTGACTACTGCACTGATTTCAACAACCTTGATGGTGCTGTCCCTGGTCAACAACATGAAGTTGGCCCTGACAAACGACCCGCTATCGTGGAGTGATATTTCTTCTACGGCAAATGCATCAGTCATCTGGCATTACCTCAGCCTTCAACACGTAGGTATATTGCTGGCGGCGATAGTACTTTGCATTTTAGCGCTAAGGATTAACCCCTATAACATGCTTTCAAAGCACGGTATAGCGTTAAATCTGACGGCCTGCCTGCTTATCGCCCCGATCGCTCTATGCTCCTACAGCGACCTCATCAGCCAGTCTTTTGCTGTACAGACAGACAAGCTAAGTAAAAAGCTAGGGGTGTACTATATTTCGTGGGATTGGCCAGTAAATATTGAGCGAAATGGCTTGCCATTACACTTGGTTCATACCAGCCGAAGAGCGATCCCCGCCGAGGCCACGGATGCACAAGCCAGTGCATTTACATCATTGCAAGCTCCCGCAATCGCTGATAGTAGCCGCCCGAAAAATATAATTTTTATTTTATGCGAAGCCTGCTGGCATGATGAGCAACACTTCAAGTCAGCATTTACACCGTTGGCTAATGCAGGATTCAAAGAAATACGTTCTGTATCTCCTGTTTACGGTGGCGCCACCGTAAACGCAACATTCGAACTTCTTACTGGATTACCGTCAGCCGGCGCACTAAGTGGCGTTATTTACCAAGAGTACGCGCCGCTTATTTCGAACTCTGCTCATACGCTCCCTCGTTATTTAAGGGCTGCAGGATACAATACGACTGAAGAACACAACCATGGTAAGCAATTTTGGAAAAGAGACATCGTCTCGCCGAAATTTGGTTTCGACAAGTTCGTCGGACTGGAAGATATGGGCCAATCGGTAACTATTAACTGGGCCGATGACGAAATTTTATTTGACCACGCGTTCAATGAACTTCAAAAAAACCGATCCAATTTTATGTTTTTGACCACCGTATCCACACACGGTCCGTACCCATTCATCGATGACTACGGTCAAGGTTACTATTTAAGCAAGTTGTCCCACGCAATTCAGCGGGTTGCCGCATTTGCAGAAAGAGTAAAGGCGTACGATAATAATGCTCTAATTATGGTTGTAGGTGACCACAAACCAGCACTGAACACGTTTTTCTACAAGGAAGGAATATTTTCCAAGGACCAGTTCGAAACGATTGGCGAGACGAACGGTGAATTCACTTTCTCCGCTAACTCGTCCCCGGAAATACGCGGCGACGTACCCGTTTACATAATGGGAAAGGACGAAGCACGCATCAGCCAATTTGTTGAAAAGTCGAAAGGGAAGCCATTTTTCTGCTTATCGCAACTACTGGATAACGACTTCATCAACTCAGGCGTGCCGGCATATAATTTCGCCAAACAGAACTCTATTTGTGCTAACGGAGCGAGGATGGGGTATAAGGCGATCGTTTCACTCTACCCGGACTGGCTCTACTCCCTGTCTATTTTGAAATAACACAACGAAAATTGCTGACTTGAAACCTCCTCATCCTTGAGGAGGTTTACCATCAGTATGTGGGTGTCTGCTGACTGGAGCCACTTTCGCCTTCAGAGCGACTTTGAGCAGCCAGCAAAATGCCAACGGGCAACCAGAACAATGTCCAATAGTCGCCGGGGCGGGTAAATATTCTCTCGACGTCCGTCAGCAAGGCGATTAGTGCAAACACCAAAGCCGGTAGCGCAAGTCGAACCCAGACGTTATTTCGTAAAATCCAGGCTTTACGGAAAACTGAGAACACACCGCCGCCCAGCAACAAGAGCGAAACGATACCGCTGTCATATACTTGCTGCAGATAGAGACTGTGGGCGTGGGGTGAAACAGTTACACCGTTTGACCAGCGGAACTCAAATGGTGTCCCCAGGCCTTGTCCGAATATCCAATGACCTGACATGACGTCAAAATAATACTCCCAAATCGGTCCGCGCCCCGATAGTTGCCTCTGCTCAAGCTCGACAAGCAGTTCTGACGAGAATGACACCACCAGCAGCAGCACCAATACAAAGCCGACGAGTAACAAGAACCACCCCAGCTTAGACTTCTGCAATACAACGACAAGAATACTTGCACCCACCAAAGCAAACCAAGCGCCCCGTGTGTAAGTAAGAAGAACATAAAGCGTCAAAATAATAAAAATGCCAAGCCAAAGGAGAACCTGCCTAAGCTTGGCCCGCTGCTCCAACGCTAGCCCCAGCGCCCAAACGGCCAACGCACCATGAAATATTCCTGCCGCTACTGGCCAACCATAGTTGGCAAAATTCCCAATGCCTAGGCGATCAATCCGATAGGCTCGATAAGCAAGCGGCCGATCAAGAATACCAAACTGATAAATCAGGCTGGCTAATGCCCCCATTGCAACCATGAAAATCCCGGCAAGCAGCGCTCGCCTCAGAAAAACCTGATTTTGAAGCATCAACCAGTAGATCGCCAAAAGATAAAGCGCGATTAACAATCCCCGCTTAGCCAACGAGAAAGCACCAGTCTCCGCCCCCTCCGCCCATATCGTGCTAAGTCCAACCCAAAAAAGAAAGGCCACCCATGGCAAGTACTGCCACGCTGGAAATTTGATGCCCCGCACGCAAAGTCCATGCGCCAAGAAGATCAGTGCAGGCAAAAGTAGCCAGATGTAAACTTGAGCATTTCTAGCGCTACCGGACTCTATCCAGACTTTGCCACTTATTTGGATAAATAACCCAATCGCCAACATCCACACCAGCAGCCGTGGCCACCGGAGTCTCTCGCTGCCTTTATTCCACCAGAGCATCATGCCTTTCATAGCTATCCATTACCGTTAAGCCGGAGTCAAAATGCGTTTTTATTGATGAATCCTTTGAAGATCGTCAGAAAAATAATCTTCAAATCAATCCACAATGACCAGTTATCGATGTACCACAAATCGTACTCGACACGTTTTTGCATTTTTTCCAACGTATCAGTTTCTCCACGGTAGCCACTGACTTGAGCCCAGCCCGTAATCCCGGGCTTGACCTTGTGCCGCTGCATATAAGATTCGACGAGTTCTTTATAATATTCGTTATGTGCCAACGCATGAGGACGGGGCCCGACAATCGACATACGCCCTTGCAGTACGTTGAAAAACTGAGGCAGCTCGTCAAGGCTGGTACGGCGAAGGAACGCCCCAATTTTCGTAACCCGTGCATCATTACGAGAAGCTTGAGTCACGCCGCCCTCGCTGTGGACGACCATTGAGCGAAACTTATAAACTTTAAAACTCTTACCATTGATACCGGTGCGGTACTGCTTGAAAAGAATGGGTCCCGGCGAAGATAACCGGATACTCAAGGCAATCACCATACATACCGGAAGAATCATTAGACTGATTATTCCTCCGATCAGCAAATCCTCAATGCGTTTCACTACACGCGCCGGGCCATCCATTGGGCTGCAGCTTAGATCCAGCGAATACAGCCCGGCGATATGGCTGACTTTATGATTGAGCAAGCGGATATCGCCCCATTCAGGAATAAACCGTACGGCCACTGTGTGATGACGCAACGCATAAAGTATTGAACGAATGACACCGCCTTCACTCAAGGGCAGACAGAGCCAGACCTCATGCACACCCAGTTCATCAACTTTTGAGACTAGCCTTTCCATCCAGCCGTCTTCTTGACTGAATGCCAAACTCTGAGAAATACGAAAACCATCACCTTCCAGAGCCCGACCGTTGTTTAACTGACTCGCGGACTCCCCCCCCGAATCAACCAACAATATGCTTTTAAGGTTTCGTCCAGCACCGCGTACACGGCGTAGTATGAAAAACACCGACAACCGTAAAAGCAAACAAAACGTCCCCCCCAGGAACAGCATCGCAGTGAACCAGATGCGAGAGTAATTACCCGAGACCTTCAGGAAAAAGGTCAGGGACAAAAGGACTCCCGCCGCAGCTAACCAGCAGACAATCAACATGCCCAGTTGGTGCCAGAGCGATTGCCCGCGTTGAGAACCGTACACTCCGCCGGAAGCCAAACAGACGACCACGACAATAGCGGTGAGCATGGTCGCTGTGTTATAGCGACCGGTCATGTCAAAGTGCTCAAAACGATAATAATAAGCACACAACCCTGACATCAGGACAATAATCATGTCCATCAAAGCGACGAAAAACGGTACTGGATAACGCTCAGCAAATGTTGGTTGGTATCGGTGGTTGACTTGCATGTCTTTGAATAGGCCCCAACTTTTAGCAATAATAATTTTTAATCAGTGCGCTAAGCTGTCAGACGATCACCCTCGTTACGTCTGAACACAAGCACCTAAATCATTCTCCTAATAATTAGGTACTAACTTACCGCGCCAAGCCCAGTGCGAAACTTCAAAACCTCCATTCACCGGAGCAGTACCTTAGAGCCAGCCAAGCTCGCTCTCCCAGTCCACCGCTTTCAGCGACGGAATGCCTTCCGCACTGAGTTACGCCGAGCGTTGCACATTCGGCCATTATGACCCAATTCAGGGTCTTCATCCATGCCTGCACTCAGCCAAAAAACCGGGCATGCTCCGACGAGTGGGCAATGCATGCAGCTCAGAGCAGCTGAGGCCACGGAGCGCTAGGCTAGGGTAGATAACAGCTTTTGCATAGGGATCAACAGGCGGGGCTGCGCCTGCGAGTTCTCGAGCGAGGAAAAGGCTAACTGGCGAAACCGATAATTAATATCTTTACCCGCCAGCCAACTTTCAGACCAGAGCTAATCTATACGCCGCAATCGCATCAACGGGTCGACGCAGAGCGCTAAATAAGCCGCCCGTTCAGAGCGGCACCCACCAGCCTAAGCAAAAGGCCCCTGCCAATAGCGCTTGTGCATGCTGAGTTTTCTCTTCAGCTCAATAGGCAGACTCTTTTCCTTTTGCCCTAGTTTATAGGCAGCGAGTTTAAGCGCATTGCGGAGCAATGCCGCAGGCCACATATATATACGTCGAACACCCAGAAACTTTAATTCTGACTTCACGTAACGTAATCCTTCACCACCGGCACCGCCGAAAGTCTCTCGAATCCAGGCCTCACGCGCATGAAAAACCCCTTGATCGAAGTACCGACAGAACTCTTCTTTTAAACTATAGTTATGAGAGTGCCGGCAAACAGCACTACCGCTATAAGCCACCTTCCAACCGGCTTGTAGCATCTTTGCGGCGACATACATATCCTCAGAAAGAATGACATGCTGTGGGAAGCCGCCGACACTCAACAACGCACCTCCTCGGTAGGCCGAAAAAGAATTCGACATGAAGGGGGTTTTGATTCCCAAGACCCCAGCATCAGCCAATGATTTAACCTTCGACTCATCCGGGTAGTTAAAATGCCGAGCATGCTGTGAAAGCAAATCCGCGTTCAAATGAGGTAATTGTTTACCACAGACAGCAGCAATCTGCCCATCGACGAAAGGCGCCACAAGATTTGCAAGTGCCCGTGGATCCTCAAGATAGGCATCTTGAGTGAGAAAAATGTAAACGTCGTAGCTTGGATTGTTCGCCACCATCATCTGTCGGGTGCCACCGTGATTAAACTCAATCCCCGGAATAACAGTCACGTTTTCAAGTTCAGCCTTAGCCAACTCCTGCGTACCATCGCTGGAGCTGGAGTCAACGACGAAAAGATCGAAGCGGCCATGCTGACTACGTATCGACTTCAGCAAACGGGCAAAATCTTCACGACCATTGTAGGTCGGAACAATACACGCCACTCGCAACCCGATCTTTTCATCAAAATATGAAATCACAATTCAGCACCAATATAATAAAATTTCGGTTACATCCAGCAGTTTTTCGTCGCCTATCATGTGGGCCGTGTTTTTCCCTTCAGCGATAGTCGGCTTACAAGCCAATCGACACGCCCCTTGATATTTTTTGCGACCCTTCCCCCGAAAGCAATGGAGCGCTCTTCAACCAAATACCAAGAGAGGTAACCAAGTACGATACATACTACAATCGCTGCCACCTGATTGAAACGAACCCCCAACTCAAGAAAATGATACGCTAGCATTTGCTGGACCGGAAAGCCCCACAGATAAATCCCGTAAGATACATCTATCTTCGGTTTAATCGCCAACAAAAGCTTTGTCCCCGAAAGGTACAGAATTGTCAAAAATATAGCGATGTATAGAAAGTACTTAGAGAATGCTGAAGCCGCGCACGCGTAGAATACTATCCAGCCAAAAAAGACAACGCCGGAATGAAGCTCGAAGGAATCTTTATACAAAGCCAACAATGCCCCGAACGCAAAGCATTGGACAAGTATAGGCTGATGGAAGATAGGGTGCATGGCGTCCGCGCTGATAAAATGCTGACTTATCAACAGAAACACTAACACAAGTGTTGCCAAGAATTTATCTCTAAAAATACCGAGCAAAAACATCAGCAACAGCCCGAGATAAGCGCCTACTTCGTAGTAAAGTGTCCACAGCGAGCCATTAACTGCGGCCTCGTAAGGCAATTCAAAAAACACCCCAGGCAAATAATAGCGTATATCCATAAGAAAGTTAGAGAGAATATAGTCAGTCACTTTAAACTGGCTACTTGAAAAATACTCAACTGGAGAAAAACTGGAGTAAATCGGACCAATCACTAACGCACTGACGATAACAACCAACATGAACGCCGGCCAAATCCGGAAGAAACGCGAACAAACAAAAGCGATAGCGTCCCGCCGGGATAACAGACTGTTGGTCACCACCAACCCGCTGATAAAAAAGAATATTTTTACTGCCAGAGAGCCTGAATAATCATACCCTAATAGTCGTTCGACCCAGTCGGAATACCCGAACTGTGGTGTAATAGAGTACGCATGCCCATAGATAACCATACAGGCCGCAACCATGCGAAAAATATCCAGATTGTTCGCATTTCTTCCCAACAATTCACCTAGACGCACGGAGTCACCACTAAGGAATATTTGAAATCAATAGGCATTTTTATAATTTCCTCGAGCATGATCACTCCTGCCTCATGGCCTCGACTGACGCTCTGAAACTAGCAGGGCGCTGGATATCAAGCGACCTCAAAAAAAGCACGCCCAAAATGAATGGTAAAACCTCAGTCGACTGGTACACCAGCGACTGAAAAATGAAGGCCAAAAGGAAAAATCTGAAAACTCGCTCTTTCGAGAAAAAATACATATACCCAAAAAAACAGAAAAAAATAATAGATCCAACAATGCCAAAATTAATCAGATTTTGCAAAACTGCAGACTCAACAACATAAGAGTCTGCCCCAACCAGGTTAGCGGTTAGGTTAGTAGCGATACCAAAATTATTCCCAAACCACCAATCGCCGCTGGAAAAAACCTCAAGACCATGACGCCATGCTTCAATTCTGTCGTCATTGCCCACGCCCTGCTGATCGAAAGACGATGAGATCCTTTCAATGAACAGTTCAAGGAACCCTGATGCCACCATGGCCACTATGCCAGTCAATAATGAAAAATAGAATACCAAAAGACCTTTCAAACTGAACCTGAAGCCGTTCGTCAGAATGTTGTAAACTATCAAAAATGAGAAGTGTGCGAAAACCAGCATCATCCCCGAGCGCGAGAATGCGAGAAAAACGCTCGAGAACGCAATGAGTGAAACAAAAGTCACTCTTTGATTAATCGCCTGTAAAAAAACGCCCAGCATTACCATGATCAAAGGATAGTGCAGGTAGCTTCCGGTCAATGATGAAGGCCGAGCAAGATCGACTGGTAAACCATAGGCTGGCGTTGCTCCAGGCAAATCAATCACTTTGAATTCTTGCAATGTCGCCATTACAAAAAGAACAAGCACTAACGCAGATACCGCACGCTCAACTTTCCTGAGGTCAACCGACTTTACTTTTATCGAATAAAACATCAGAAAAAAGAACGAGATGGCGATGGGGTAAGCTAAATAAAACCCATAGGCTGAGTCAGCCCCATCTGCCAACGTAAAAAGCAACGACGCTATCGAACTAATGACGAAAGCTATCGATATGATAATTGCTGCTGGTCTCAGAACCAGTACCGGCCGGCAACTTGCATAGAAACAAATAACAAAGAAGAAGAAGCTACCCAATGAAGCCAGGTAAGAAAGCGATTTTGGAAGAAAACATTCCGCCAAGCCCCTCGAGCATATGGAGAGAAGCGCGAAGAACAGGGAATAGTTCATCGCCCCCCCCCCTCCACCGCTATCCCTGGGAACTGTTTAGCGATAGAACGGTAGTAACCAATGCACGTCGACTGCCAATAATTATTAAGCACCGGGCCGGACGTGAACTGCTCAAGGCATAGCAAAAACTCAGATGCTATTTTTCCGTCTTTAATATAACTCCGACCACTCTGATCAATGACTACGCCGGTATGGTTTTCAAAGACAAACTCGGCCTGCGGAATTACCGCATTAGTAATCACCGGCACCTGAAAACAGAGATGCTCATAAAACTTGTTAGGTGCCGCATATTTATGCAAGAAAATATCGGGATCATAGTACATCCATGAAAAATCAACTTGCTCGTATAATCCTTCCAGTTGATCCCCCGTATAACGCCCGACATAGGTAATACTAGAACAACGCAGCGCCTGTTCTTCTATATAACCTTTGAGTGGTCCATCCCCCGCAACCAACAATTTTACCCTGTCGGGATTGGCGCATACCAGCCCTACTATCAAGTTAAGCCCGCGACTTGCATCCAACGTTCCAAAATAGCCAACAGTCAATGTACGTGGCTTCTTTACTTGCTTTAACAGGCCAGTATCACGCCCTTCATTTTTGGTAAAGGAGGGCATATTTTCAATAATAAAGCTTTTCACATTCGCAGTATCAACGCCCAGCAAGTCGTGATAATAGCGCAGTCTGCTCTCATGAGGAAATACAGCCAGGCTAGCCCTATTAATGAAGAAAAACTCTACTTTATCAATTAATTTAGAGCACGGGATCTTCTTAAATCGCGCCTGCGATGCGGGATCTACCACATCGAAAATCAAGGTTGTCCCTTTAAAAAAACTCCCGATCCAGACGGGGACAAATGTATCCAGATCCATGCAGACACATATGTCTTTCCTACCGATCTTGAAGAGCGAAAAAAAGAAAAGATACAGTAGGTACAAAGGATATTTTATTGCCATCCAGCCACCATCTTTGGCCAGTGGGAAATTGATAATTTCTTTATCTCCGGCTGCACTACGCTCTTTTTTCTCCCACGTACAGTAAGTTGCCTTTGAAAAAAAAGCTCCATTTCTCAGGGTGCGCGAATCCGCCACGAGGGGCAGCCCTCTGAAAATATACGCCTTTTTTTCTGAGCCCACAGTTTCAACATTCATAATCCACAACTCACTCTAAAATCCCCACACTGCTTATGCAACAGGTCGCACAAACTACCAAGCCGGCCCCTGAGCGGTGGCGTACTACCCGCACGATCTGACTCAACGTCGTTTAACCATAATAATGTGCATGATGTTCAGCACAAGGAGAATTGACAGAACGACCTCTGAGATCAGAAGTGCTTGAGCAACCACCTTCCCTGCATCCGTGTGTAGTTGAAGATAAATAACCAAAACGAATATGATTGCAGCAACGTTGAAGCTGTATGCATATCGCGCAGCGGCACCTGACGCACTGAGTGTCTGTATGCCCGCAACATTATTGAAGACACTAAAAAACACCCAAGCCAGTAGTAACCCTAAGTAGGCCATTCCCTCCGCAGGGATTTTGAATATCCCAAACCAGATCGAACTGGAAAAATAAAAGACTGCAATAGCCATGGCACACAGGGACAACATTGCCGCCCCGGTAACCCCTACACTTCGCAGGCCCTTTTCAAAAGACTGTGAGAACATTCTGCTATTTAACGGGTAGAACGCCTGGCTAATCGGAATAAATAATCCAACAATAGCCTTTACCACACGTTCGACGGCGGCATAGATACCTACAACAGCCGGATTGGTTGAAAGCCCTAACCAGAACACGCCACCGTTACTTAGCAGCATCGACAGCATTGTTGTGGAAAATATATGCCACCCGGCTGAGTATTGTTTTGCCAGATCCCGCCTGGAAATCGTCAACGCCCAGTTAAGCCGTCTAGATGCAAACCAATAACCAAATATCAACGGTGGAAAAACGGCCACAAAATGCAAGAGGAAAATATCACTCACCTGCGACGTACTGTTTATCACCGAAAACGCGAGGATCAGGAAAACCACTCGCCCCAGTACGTTGAAAAGAGAAATTTCTCGCAGTTGCTGGATACCCTGGAAATACCAGTTCGGAATGAGCGCAGTAAACACGCCTGTTGCAGCAACCACTAGTACCGGTTGAGCGCTTTCCGCCATAAAGAAATAATAGGCTAAGGCCAAAACCAACACGCAGGTGGACAGCAGTAATTTTGCTACTGTCACCTGAGAAAAGATTGCTGAAATTTTTGCAGGGCTACCGTCCGAGGCAGCGATGTCACGAGTACCTGAAAATGAAAAACCGTAATCCACAAAGGTCTGTACGTATAACATGGCAGCATACCAAAACGCATACTGCCCAAACCCCGCGATCCCCAGCTCTTTCATAAAATGAAACATGACAGCCAAAGGAACAACATAGTTAGCGCCCTGCACCAAAATCAAATACAAGGCGTTCACTGCACCACGACGGTACTCCTGCATACGACGCTCCAACCTACTTAAAGAGTCAAAAGCGCTTCGCATATACGAGCACAGGCTGCACCATCCCCATACGGGTTATGGGCACGGCTCATCGATTCGTAGTACGACTGATCGTTCAACAAAAGGCTTAATTCGCGGACGATATTTTCACTGTTTGTCCCTACCAACTTGACAGTTCCAGCAGCCACCGCCTCGGGGCGCTCAGTTGTATCGCGCATGACCAGAACCGGTTTACCCAAGGACGGAGCCTCTTCCTGAATACCTCCCGAGTCAGTCAGAATGATATGGGAACGGCTCATTAGATAGACGAAAGGCAAATAGTCCAAGGGCGCAATAAGATGAATGTTGTCAATCCCGGTCAGCAGCCGATTGACGGGCTCGCGAACATTCGGATTTAGGTGGACAGGATAGACAATATCAACTTCCGGATACCGCTGGGCCACCTCAATGAGTGCCTTGCAGATACGCTCGAATCCGTCACCAAAGCTCTCACGACGATGCCCCGTTACGAGGATCAACTTTCGAGATGGGTCAAGGAACTCCGAAGGCGCCGCTGCTTCGGCACGCAAGTTAGCGTCTTGGCCAAGGCGCTCCACCACATCCAGCAGGGCATCAATGACGGTATTGCCAGTAACAATGACCTTATCTGCTGGAATCGCCTCCCGGAGCAAGTTATCCCGAGAGGTCTCCGTGGGAGCAAAATGCAAGTTGGCAAGGACGCTGGTCAGTTTACGATTAGCCTCTTCAGGCCAAGGAGAGTATATGTTCCCGGTACGCAATCCTGCCTCGACATGCGCAATCGGAATTTGCTGATAATATGCAGCCAAACTTGCGGCCAGTGTGGTCGCGGTGTCGCCATGGACCAACACTACGTCTGGGCGAAACTCTGAAAATACATTTTTCAGGCCTTGCAGTATCGCCGTTGTCACATCGCTCAGGTCCTGGCCCGGCTTCATGATATTCAGGTCATAGTCTGGAGTAATGGCGAACAACCCCATTACCTGATCGAGCATCTCCCGATGCTGGCCGGTAACACAAACCTTTGCGTCAAAACGCTCATCCGCCGCCAGCGCGAGTGCCAGAGGGGCCATTTTTATGGCTTCTGGACGCGTACCAAAAATACAAAGCGTTTTCACTCAAAGTACTCCTTCAATCAGTGTGATGCAGCCATTCTACAGAAAACAGATGGCGTAAATTGCGTTTGTTCAAACAGATGGAATAGGTGCTTTGGGTTGAATCGGTTTCGCTTCTTGCCCTACCCACACCGATGAGCACCAGGCTCTGCCCCCTCCTGGAGCATTCACAACGCTCGCCCAGCCAGAAGGAAGATACCAACTCAACTAACCCGAGTTGGCCGAAGATTCTTACAGCGCATTGCTGGCAGGCCCCTTGATACCTTGGCTTGGCTCATTCACAATCACCTGAGACAACACCTGAGGGGCAGCAGGGAGCTCTCGCATACGTCGCAACACTGCGAAATGGCGGAAAATGGCAACCATCATTCCCAACAATCCGCCGATAAACAGTCCTAACGCAATGAGCAAAGCCTTATTCGGCTTGATTGGGCTGACAGGCTCAATAGCCCTTTGATCAATATTGACTAAACTGAGATGTTGCATATCAGTACCGATATTCATCAACCGGATACGTTCCGCCCGCAGTGATTCGATACCTTTAAGAAACACATCTTCATTTTCTCGCTGCCTCAACACCTGAACCTCTCGGTTAGTAGTCAACAGCAGCAACTCTTTACGAATTTGTGCGACACGTGGGTCAGAGAAGTCATCGGACGTACGCTGACGCAGCACACGCCGTTCCGCTTCAAGCGCATCGGCCCCCATAAAATACAGCGGAAATTGCTGGTTATTAACTTCGGTCCGGATGATGTTACCGTTCGATGGGCTCTCGCTGGCCATTGAAGACGGTGTTGATGGCTTTTTCAACCCCAGAGAACGAGCGATGTTAATCGCTTCATCGAGCTGAGCGACACGGTCATCGCGTTGAATCTTGAGTTGCACGCGAAGCGCTTTAAGCTCATCAACTAATTGTGCCCGCTTGAGATTATCGCTTTCCAGCAAGACAGCAATTTTGCTATCCTTACTTGATTCATACGCAGCACGCGCAGCCGCCAACTTGGCATCTACCTCGGCCAATCGGTTACCTATAATTACCTTAAGGTCGTCGGCAATTTGTTTGCGCTCGTTCTCGATAGCATATTGAACAAATCCATTAAGAATCTCTTCACCCTTGACCCCTTTTGGATAGCGCATTTGCAACCCAATAAAAGAGCTCAACAAATCAGCCTTATTAGGATCGGGTTGAACCAACTTTAGAGAGCTGCGATTAAACTCTGCAAAAACTTGCTCAGGTGTTTGGCCGGGACGACCAAATGCCGTGAACAAATCAGGGTTCGCGCGAAAATAATTAAGACGGGTTTCGTAAGAGTCCAGTGCAGCACCTACCCGTACCAGAGCGCCCCCTGGTGGCAAAGAGTAGACTTCTGAGCGATTCAACGCATCAAGGTCATTGAGTGCAGCCGGGCGCAGGACAGTGCCCACTTCGTATTCTGGCGTAGTAAGAAATGCATAGCCACCAGCAATAACACCCACTAGCAAAGCTGCTGAGGCAATTAGCTTTTTTTGCCGCCAAATGGACTGGATCATTGCGATTAGGTCAGTTTCGTCGTGGGCAACAACATGAGGTACGCGAGAAATGCTGGTCACACCAAAAGCCTGTCGATTGAGTTAGGAGCTCGCCCACGACAGGCCAAGGTACGCCGCCATCGCTACCGACTACGGTCCCCCAACAATCCCTGTCGTCAGACGACGAAACACGGATTGTGACATTTTCCGAATCGATGGACCAGCCTCAAATCATCCTGAACGCCCTATATCCATTGCCACGAGTTCAGTTTTGGCGCTTGTGATGCATGGCTTGGGCGTATAGGTAATGCATGAGAGCTACAATCCCGCCCAAAATCAGACCAAGTACCAATCCAAGTACGACGATCAACAGCTTCTGCGGACGGACAGGCTGATCGGGCAATTCGACAACGCCGTCCTGCCTGTAAACCGCCACCAAGGCAGGGTCGATGCTTAAATCGTTGTAGAACGAAAGCGCTGACTGCTGCACCCTGAGGCTTGCAATGAATGGATCATCCGACTGACGATCCTGCAGGTTTTTGATCTCGGCTTCCAGAGCTTTGCTCCCTCGCATGTAAATCAACGAACCGTCCATCTTCGCAGAAACTTCTGTCGACAGGCTGTCAGAAATTATTGGCGGTTTTTCCAGGCCTATGGATTTCGCAATCAGCAGGGCTTCCTTGAGCTGAACAATTTCGTCTTCGCGCTGCTTACGAGTGCTTTCTCGCGCTGCCGAGATCTGCCGCTGCAAGTTGTTTGCTTTCACCAACGCATCGCTCTTGGCATTTTTCAACACCTCCTGCTTTGCCCGATCTCCGGCTAGTTGGGCGTAACTAGCCACCCAGTCCACGGCCTGTTGCGGGCTAAGCAGATTGGCGGTGATCGAAAAGCGCGTTGGCGCCTCCTTGTTCTCAAGACTTACAGATAGCAGCTTGCCAAATCGGGCGTACAGCTCATCTTGAGAGCCTTTACGCTGCGCTTCTGGCAACGTGGGCAAATACACAGTCTGGAAGAAGCTTCGACGCAAGGATTCAGATTGTAGATGCCTGAGGAAAACCTCGTAGACATCCTTGACGGAAAACAGTTCTAAGCCAACATCATTGCCACGCCCATAGTTGAGATAGGCAATGTCATTCTGAGTAGGGGGCTGGACAAAAACCTTTGCTTGATAAACCGGCGAAGAAACTAGCACGTAAGCGACGGCGGCGAGAAAAACCACTATAGCGGTGCCAAACATCAAAAGCTTGCGCTGCCATAGGCCTTGAATCAAATCAAGAAAATCGATTTCATTACTCTGAACTAAACGCTCTTGATCACGGGTCATTTATTGTCTTTTTCCTTAGATCTGTCTCATCAAGTACTGCCGGCATTCAGTTCTCAGTATACGCAGCAACGAATTACAAACAGAGGCGGGATCGTTTTCGCCCTACCCCTAAACTGTCTTAGCAAACTCCACAGGCACTACAAAAAAGTGACTCCATTCAAGCTTAGCTGAACATTTAAAATAAATGCTGGGAACAGCGCCCAAGCAATAACCCTGGAGAAACTCCCACCTACACGCCAGGAAGCACCTGGTGGCAGCACCCTCGGGAAGGCAACTTGACTACATCGGTGCTCGCACTAACGCCACACACCCGACATCTGCAGAATAGAGGACAATTGCTGCTTGTTCTAGCCCGAGAGGCAGAATAGGAATTTTCTTACCCCGAAAGGATAAATTGGTCAAAATACGTGTATATATGCGCCCCCCCCCACACCAAAAATGAGACCCCTGTCACTTGGCAAAGTTCAATGGGAAAACCCGCTCGAAGCACGGCCTCAACGCCGAGCCAGGCGGCACTCACCTAACGCGAGCGTAGAGTTGCGGCATAGTCTGGACAGGGTCACTTAGTCAAAAACTGTTTCTTACGGCTCCCGCGGGCGCACCAGGCAATCATCAACACCAACAAAGGACCCGCCGACAGACCAGCTACAAGCGCAGCCACCAGTAACGCCGCCACAGGCAACGCCGGAAGAGAATAGCTAATAAAAGATAGCGTTACTTCTTGCTGGTTTTCCAGGATGAACGTCACGGTAACTACAGCGAGCATCGCCAGCAGCACGACGACCAACAGACGGCTCAATTTATGCACGGACCTCTCCTTCATGCTCGCCACTACCCTCTTCCTCATTAACCCGATCCCGCAATTCCTTCCCCGGCTTGAAGTGTGGCACAAACTTGCCATCCAGGCTGACGGACTGCCCGGTTTTCGGGTTGCGACCTACGCGGGGGGCGCGGTAATGCAGGGAGAAGCTGCCGAAGCCGCGGATTTCGATGCGGTCGCCAGTGGCCAGGCACTGGGACATTTGCTCAAGCATGGTCTTGATGGCCAGCTCGACATCCTTGGATGAGAGCAGCCCTTGATGGGTGACAATACGTTCGATCAGCTCCGACTTCGTCATATTTTTCCCTTCTTTATCAAGCAGCTAGATCATTGCTCCGTTGTTTTTAGCATGACCTGAGGGATTTGAACAGGGCGGTTCTTGACTTAATCGGATTTTGAAGGAATACGCCTTGGCGCATTAGATAATGGCGGTTTGCCGCTAATTTCGCCGAAGCTCGCTGGCACAAGGGTTTCAGCGCTTGAGAGGAATCCCAGGCAGAAAAAAGGGTGACCGAAGTCACCCTTTTTTAAACACCAGCAGAACTTAGTTCTGTTTGGCCATTGCCTGACGCAGCAGCGCGGCCATGGTGGTGTCAGCAGCTTCCGAAGGAGCAGCTTCTTTCAGGCTTTGGATAGCCTCTTTCTCTTCAGCGTCGTCTTTCGACTTGATCGACAGCTGGATGACGCGCGATTTGCGGTCAACGCTGATGATCTTCGCTTCGATCTCTTCGCCTTCCTTCAGGACGTTACGCGCGTCTTCAACGCGGTCACGGCTGATTTCGGAAGCTTTCAGAGTGGCTTCGATATCGTCGGCCAGGGTGATGATGGCGCCTTTGGCGTCAACTTCTTTTACAACACCCTTAACGATTGCACCCTTGTCGTTCGACTGAACGTACTCGGAGAACGGATCGCTTTCCAGCTGCTTGATACCCAGGGAGATGCGCTCGCGCTCTGGGTCAACAGACAGGATGACGGTGTCCAGCTCGTCGCCCTTCTTGAAGCGACGTACGGCTTCTTCGCCGACTTCGTTCCAGGAGATGTCCGACAGGTGAACCAGGCCGTCGATGCCGCCGTCCAGACCAATGAAGATACCGAAATCGGTGATCGACTTGATGGTGCCGGAGATCTTGTCACCCTTGTTGAACTGGCCAGAGAAGTCTTCCCATGGGTTGGACTTGCACTGCTTGATGCCCAGGGAGATACGACGACGCTCTTCGTCGATGTCCAGAACCATGACTTCCACTTCGTCGCCGACTTGTACGACTTTCGAAGGATGGATGTTCTTGTTGGTCCAGTCCATTTCGGAAACGTGTACCAGGCCTTCCACGCCTTCTTCCAGCTCTGCGAAGCAGCCGTAGTCGGTCAGGTTGGTAACACGCGCCATGACGCGGGTGCTTTCTGGGTAACGAGCCTTGATAGCAACCCATGGGTCTTCACCCAGTTGCTTCAGACCCAGGGATACACGGTTACGCTCGCGATCGTACTTCAGAACCTTGACATCGATCTCGTCGCCAACGTTGACGATTTCCGATGGGTGCTTGATACGCTTCCAAGCCATGTCAGTGATGTGCAGCAGGCCATCAACGCCGCCCAGGTCAACGAATGCGCCGTAGTCGGTGAGGTTCTTGACGATACCTTTGACTTGCTGGCCTTCCTGCAGGGATTCCAGCAGAGCTTCGCGCTCGGCGCTGTTCTCGGCTTCCAGGACGCTGCGACGGGAAACGACAACGTTGTTGCGCTTCTGGTCCAGTTTGATGACCTTGAATTCCAGCTCTTTGCCTTCCAGGTGGGTGGTGTCGCGCACTGGGCGGACATCAACCAGGGAACCAGGCAGGAACGCACGGATACCGTTAACGTCGACAGTGAAGCCGCCTTTAACCTTACCGTTGATAACGCCCTTGACCACTTCTTCGGCGGCGAAAGCTGCTTCCAGAACAATCCAGCACTCGGCGCGCTTGGCTTTTTCACGGGACAGTTTGGTTTCGCCAAAGCCGTCTTCGACCGCGTCCAGCGCAACGTGAACTTCGTCACCGACCTTGATGGTCAGCTCGCCAGCTTCGTTGTAGAACTGCTCGAGCGGGATGACGCCCTCGGACTTCAGGCCAGCGTGTACGGTAACCCAGTCGCCGTCGATGTCGACAACGATACCGGTGATGATCGCACCCGGCTGAAGATTGAGGGTTTTCAGGCTTTCTTCAAAGAGTTCTGCAAAGCTTTCGCTCATTTTAATTCCTGTAGATTAGGGCGGGACATACGCCCATCAGCCACATTCCAGACAATGTGGGTTTCGTTCATATAAAGGAAAGCCGACAGGACGTTGACTGGTGCCCCTGCCTGCTCTCCTGGTCATCAGGCGATATCGCGCAGGGCGATCTCGCTCTTGATGCGTTGCAACACCTGCTCGATGGACAACTCCGTGGAATCCAGCTGGATCGCATCGGCCGCCGGTTTTAGCGGGGCCACTGCGCGCTGGGTGTCGCGCTCATCACGCGCACGAATCTCATCTAGCAGACTCGACAGACTAACATCTTCGCCCTTGCCCTTCAACTGCAAGTAACGGCGACGAGCACGCTCCTCGGCGCTGGCGGTCAGAAAAACCTTCAACGGCGCATCCGGAAACACCACGGTGCCCATGTCGCGACCATCGGCAATCAGCCCCGGCGCTTCCTGGAACGCCCGCTGGCGCTGCAGCAGGGCCTCGCGCACCGCTGGCAGCGAGGCGACCATGGAGGCGCCGGCACCTACGGTTTCGGTACGGATGACATTGCTGACATCCTCACCCTCAAGAATGATCTGCTGCAGCTTGCCCGGCTCGGCGGCAATGAACTGCACGTCCAGATGGGCGGCCAAGGCCTTGAGCAGCTCTTCGTTGGTCAGGTCGACACCGTGGTTGCTGGCATTGAATGCCAGCAACCGGTACAGCGCGCCGGAATCCAGCAGGCGCCAGCCCAGCTCGCGGGCCAGCAGGCCGGCAACGGTGCCCTTGCCCGAACCGCTTGGCCCGTCGATGGTGATGACCGGGGTGCTGGAATTCACGACTTGCCCTCTTCTGCCACGCGGATACCGACTTCGGCGCACAACGCGAGGAAGTTCGGGAACGAGGTCGCGACGTTGGCGCAGTCATGGATACGGATCGGCGCCGTCGCACGCAACGAGGCAATACTGAAGGCCATGGAGATGCGGTGGTCGCCATGTCCGTGCACCTCACCGCCACCAATCGCGCCGCCGTCGATAATGATGCCGTCCGGGGTCGGCTCGCACTTCACGCCCAGGGCCAGCAGGCCGTCGGCCATGACCTGGATACGGTCGGATTCCTTGACCCGCAGCTCTTCGGCACCGCGCAACACGGTACGCCCTTCGGCGCAGGCGGCAGCGACGAACAGCACCGGGAACTCGTCGATAGCCAGCGGCACCAGGTGCTCGGGGATCTCGATACCTTTGAGTTTAGCTCCGCGCACGCGCAGGTCAGCCACCGGCTCGCCGCCGACTTCACGCTGGTTTTCCAGGGTGATGTCGCCGCCCATCAGGCGCAGGATGTCGATGACGCCGGTACGGGTCGGATTGATGCCGACGTGCTCGAGCAGCAGCTCGGAGCCTTCGGCGATCGACGCCGCGACCAGGAAGAACGCCGCCGAGGAAATATCCGCCGGCACTTCGATATGAGTGGCCGTCAGCTTGCCGCCGGACTCCAGCGAAGCCGTAGGGCCGTTGACCTCAACGCTGTAGCCGAAACCGCGGAGCATGCGCTCGGTGTGGTCACGGGTCGGCGCAGGCTCGGTGACAGTGGTCTTGCCTTCGGCGTACAAGCCGGCCAGCAGCAGGCAGGATTTGACCTGGGCGCTGGCCATCGGCAGCGTGTAGGTCAGGGCCTTGAGCGTGTGGCCACCACGGATGGTCATCGGCGGACGACCTTCGGCGGCGGTTTCGATCACTGCGCCCATTTCCCGCAACGGGTTGGCGACGCGGTTCATCGGCCGCTTGGACAGCGAGGCATCACCGGTCAGCACGGTGTCGAACGTCTGCGCAGCCAGCAGGCCGGAAAGCAGACGCATCGAGGTGCCCGAGTTGCCCAGGTAGATCGGGCCCGGTGGCGGCTTCAGGCCATTGAGGCCAACGCCGTGGATGGTCACCCGGCCATGGTGCGGGCCTTCGATGACCACACCCATGTCGCGGAAGGCTTGCAGGGTCGCCAGGGCATCTTCGCCCTCAAGGAAACCTTCCACTTCAGTGGTGCCTTCGGCCAGGGAGCCGAGCATGATCGAGCGATGGGAAATCGATTTGTCACCTGGTACACGAATACGGCCAGACACACGGCCACCAGGATTTGCCAGGAAAATCAGGTCGTTGGAGTTCATAGCGTCCACATAGGCCCGGCGGGCCAGGATTTTACTGAAATGCTCGCGGGCAACCCGGGCGCGCGTGAAGACGCCCAGCAGTTGATGCCCATCCCCTGCATCGACCGCGTCGCGCAAGGCGTCGAGATCGCTGCGAAATGTATCCAGTGTGCGCAGGACAGCTTCGCGGTTGGCGAGAAAGATGTCGTGCCACATAACCGGGTCGCTTCCGGCGATTCTCGTGAAATCGCGGAAACCTCCGGCAGCGTAACGGAAGATATCGAGGTTTTCATTGCGCTTGGCCAGGGAATCGACCAAGCCGAAGGCCAGCAGGTGTGGCAGATGACTGGTGGCGGCCAGGACTTCGTCGTGGCGCTCGACCTGCATGTGCTCGACATCGGCCTCCAGCGCGCGCCAGAGCCGGTCGACCAGTGCCAGGGCGGCTGGATCGGTTTCGGCCAGCGGCGTGAGAATGACCTTATGGCGACGGAACAGCGAAGCATTGGAAGCCTCCACCCCGCTCTGCTCGGAACCGGCAATCGGATGCCCAGGCACAAAACGCGGCAAACGCCCAGCAAGGGCCTGGCGCGCGGCGCGCACGACATTGCCCTTGGCGCTGCCGACGTCGGTCAGCACCGCTTGGCCGAGATCCAGCTGAGCCAAGCGGGCGAGGAGCTTTTCCATGGCCAGGATCGGCACGGCCAGCTGGATGACGTCAGCGCCGATGCAGGCGGCGGCGAGGTCTTCTTCGCAGCGATCGACCACGCCCAGCTCCACCGCCAGCTTGCGCGACTGCGGATCCAGATCGACACCGACCACTTCGCGGCACAGGCCGCTCTCACGCAAGCCTTTGGCGAAGGACCCGCCAATCAGGCCCAACCCGACCACCACCAGCCGACCGATGATCGGCTCCGGTTTGTTTACCACGACTTCAACCACGGAGCTGGACCCTGTTCAAAACTGCATGTACGCCACTCATAGCCTCAAAGTACCGCTTTGGGGTAGGAACCCAGTACCTTCAGGGCCACGGCTTCCTGACTGATCTGCTCCAGTACGGCCTTGATCAGCGGATCACGGTGGTGGCCGACGAAATCGATGAAGAACACGTAGGTCCATTTACCGCTGCGCGAAGGACGAGTCTCGATACGGGTCAGGTCGATACCGTTCTCGTGGAACGGCACCAGCAGCTCGTGCAAGGCGCCCGGCTTGTTGCTCATGGAGACGATGATCGAGGTCTTGTCGTCGCCGGTCGGCGGCACTTCCTGGCTACCGATCATCAGGAAGCGCGTGGAGTTGTCCGGACGGTCTTCGATCTTCTCGGCCAGGCGGGTCAGGCCGTACAGGCCAGCCGCCATGTCGCCGGCGATGGCCGCCGAGTTCCACTCACCCTTGACCCGCTTGGCCGCTTCGGCGTTGCTCGACACCGCCACGCGCTCGACATTCGGATAATGGGCGTCCAGCCACTTGCGGCACTGGGCCAGCGACTGGGCATGGGAGTAGATACGGCTGATGCTGTCGGTCTTGGTGTTCTCGCCCACCAGCAGGTGGTGGTGAATGCGCAGCTCGACTTCGCCGCAGATCACCATGTCGTGCTCAAGGAAGCTGTCGAGGGTGTGGTTGACCGCACCTTCGGTGGAGTTCTCCACCGGCACCACGCCAAAGTTGACGGCACCGGCCGCCACTTCGCGGAACACTTCGTCGATGGCCGCCATCGGCTTGCTGATCACCGCATGACCGAAATGCTTCATCGCCGCAGCCTGGGTAAAGGTACCCTCGGGGCCGAGGTAGGCCACTTTGAGCGGCTGCTCCAGGGCCAGGCACGAAGACATGATTTCGCGGAACAAGCGCGCCATCTCTTCGTTGCCCAGCGGCCCCTGGTTGCGCTGCATGACGCGCTTGAGCACCTGCGCCTCGCGCTCAGGGCGGTAGAACACCGGGGTCTCGCCCTCGGCCAGGGTCGCGGTTTTGACCCGCGCCACTTCCTGCGCGCAGCGGGCACGATCACTGATCAGCTCGAGAATCTTCTCGTCGAGACTGTCGATGCGCACCCGCAGCGCCTTGAGTTCCTGCTCCGACATCATCCGTGCTCCTTCTCGAATTCAGCCATGTAATCAACCAGCGCTTCAACGGCATCCAGGCCAAGCGCGTTATAGATCGAGGCACGCATACCGCCAACCGAACGGTGCCCCTTGAGATTCAACAAGCCACGGGCGTCGGCTCCGGCGAGGAAGGCCTTGTCCAGGCGCTCGTCGGCCAGGCGGAACGGCACGTTCATCCACGAACGGGCGTTGACGCTGATCGGGTTGGTATAGAATTCGCTGTTGTCGATGAAGCCATACAGGCGGTCTTTCTTGGCCCGATTGCGCTGCTCCATGGCTTCGACGCCGCCCTGCTCTTTGAGCCACTCGAAGACCAGGCCCGACAGGTACCAGGAATAGGTCGCCGGCGTGTTGTACATCGAGCCGTTGTCGGCCGCAACCTTGTAGTCGAGCATGGTCGGGCAGCTGCTGCGGGCACGGCCGAGCAGATCTTCACGAACGATCACCACCACCAGGCCGCTCGGGCCGATGTTCTTCTGGGCGCCGGCATAGATCAGGCCAAAATCGGAGACATTGACCGGGCGCGAAAGAATGTCCGAGGACATGTCGACCACCAGCGGCACGTCACCAGTCTGCGGCACCCAGTCGAACTCCAGACCACCGATGGTCTCGTTCGAGGCGTAGTGCACGTAGGCGGCGTTCTTGCTCAGGTTCCATTCGTTCTGACCCGGGATCGCCAGGTAGTCGTAGGCCTTGGCGCTGGCAGCAACGTTGATGTGGCCGTAGCGACGGGCTTCTTCGATGGCTTTTTTCGACCAGATACCGGTTTCGATATAGTCGGCGGTGCCGTTTTCGGGCAGCAGGTTGAGCGGAATCTCGGCGAACTGCTGGCTCGCACCGCCCTGCAGGAACAGCACCTTGTAATTGGAAGGAATGGACATCAGGTCGCGCAGATCCTGCTCGGCCTTCTCGGCAATGGCCACGTAGTCATCACTACGGTGACTCATCTCCATCACCGACAGGCCTTTGCCACGCCAGTTCAGCATTTCAGCCTGGGCGCGCTGCAGTACAGCGTCAGGGAGCGCAGCAGGGCCTGCGCAGAAGTTAAAGGCTCGTTTGCTCACATCCACTCTCGCTCTGCTCTTGATGTCCGCAGGAGCCAGTCGGGCAGCGAGCCGTGCCCGACTGCCGCGACCTCCCCCACCAGGATTGCGCTACTAATAGATTATTCCGGCTGTGCCTCTTCGTCGGCAGCGGCGTCGGCCTGTGGCGCCGCATCGGCATCCACCTCGGCGCCATCCACGTCGGCGTCGAAGTCCTCGTCACCTTCCTCTTCGGACGGCTCCTGGACCCGCTCCAGACCCACCAGGGTCTCGTCGCTGGCCAGCTTGATGAGGGTCACACCCTGGGTGTTACGGCCCAGGCTGGAGACTTCGCCGACACGGGTACGGACCAGGGTGCCTTGGTCGGAAATCAGCATGATTTCCTCACCGTCCTGCACCTGCACCGCCCCGACCAGGCGACCGTTACGCTCGTTGCTGACCATGGCGATAACGCCCTGACCGCCACGCTTGTACTCGGGGAATTCGCCGATTTCGGTACGCTTGCCATAGCCACGTTCGGAAGCGGTGAGGATCTGGCTGCCCTCTTCCGGGATGATCATGGAGATCAGCTTCTGCCCTTCGGCCAGGCGCATGCCGCGTACACCGCGGGCAGTACGGCCCATGGCACGAACGTCGGATTCCTTGAAGCGGGTCACCTTGCCGGCGTCGGAGAACAGCATGACCTCACGTTCGCCATCGGTGATGGCTGCAGAAATCAGCACGTCGCCTTCGTCCAGCTCCAGGGCGATCAGGCCGACACTGCGCTGGCGGCTGAAGGACTCCAGCGGGGTCTTCTTCACGGTGCCGTTGGCGGTCGCCATGAAGATGAAGTGACCTTCGGTGTATTCCTCGACCGGCAACATGGTCGAAATGTACTCGCCCTCGTCCAGCGGCAACAGGTTGACCAATGGTCGACCACGCGCGGCACGGGAGGCTTCGGGGATTTCATAGGTCTTGAGCCAGTACACCTTGCCCTTGCTGGAGAACAGCAGCAGGGTGGTGTGGCTGTTGGCGACCAGCAGGTGCGAGATGTAGTCCTCGTCCTTGACGCCGGTAGCCGACTTGCCCTTACCACCGCGGCGCTGGGCCTGGTAGGCGGCCAGCGGCTGGGTCTTGGCGTAGCCGCCATGGGAGATGGTCACGACCCGCTCTTCTTCCGGGATCATGTCGCCCAGGGTCAGGTCCAGACGCGCATCGAGGATTTCGGTGCGGCGTACATCACCGTATTCGGCGCGGATCAGCTCCAGCTCTTCGCGGATCACTTCCATCAGGCGCTCGGCGCTGTTGAGGATGCGGATCAGCTCGCCGATCTGGTTGAGGATCTCCTGGTACTCGGCCAGCAGCTTCTCGTGCTCAAGGCCGGTCAGGCGGTGCAGACGCAGGTCCAGAATGGCCTGGGCCTGTTCCGGCGACAGGAAGTACTTGCCATCGCGCAGACCGAACTGCGGATCGAGGTTTTCCGGACGGCAGGAGTCGGCGCCAGCGCGCTCGACCATCACCTGCACGGCACTGGACTCCCACGGGGTGCTGATCAGCGCTTCCTTGGCCTCGGACGGCGTCGGCGAAGCCTTGATCAGGGCAATGACCGGATCGATGTTGGACAGGGCAACCGCCTGGCCCTCAAGGATGTGCCCGCGCTCACGCGCCTTGCGCAGTTCGAACACGGTACGACGGGTGACCACTTCGCGGCGGTGGCGAACGAAGGCCTCGAGCAGCTCCTTGAGGTTCAGCACCCGTGGACGGCCGTCGATCAGCGCGACCACGTTGATACCGAAGACACTCTGCAGCTGGGTCTGGGCGTAGAGGTTATTGAGGATCACCTCAGGCACTTCGCCACGACGCAGCTCGATGACGATACGCATACCGTCCTTGTCGGACTCGTCGCGCAGCTCGGTAATACCTTCGAGCTTCTTCTCCTTGACCAGCTCGGCGATCTTCTCGATCAGACGCGCCTTGTTCAGCTGGTACGGCAGCTCGGTAACGACGATCTGCTGGCGGCCACCGACCTTGTCGATGTCTTCGACCATCGAGCGGGCGCGCATGTAGATACGGCCACGGCCGGTGCGGTAGGCCTCGATGATGCCCTGGCGGCCATTGATGATCGCCGCAGTCGGGAAGTCGGGGCCGGGGATGAACTGCATCAGTTCATCGATGGTGATGTCGGCGTTGTCGATCAGCGCCAGGCAACCGTCGATGACTTCACCGAGGTTGTGCGGCGGAATGTTGGTCGCCATTCCCACGGCGATACCGCTGGAACCGTTGACCAGCAGGTTGGGGATCTTGGTCGGCATGACCGCCGGGATCTGCTCGGTACCGTCGTAGTTGGGTACCCAGTCGACCGTCTCTTTGTGCAGGTCGGCCAGCAGCTCGTGGGCCAGCTTGGTCATGCGCACTTCGGTGTATCGCATGGCAGCGGCGTTGTCGCCGTCGACCGAACCGAAGTTACCCTGGCCGTCGACCAGCAGGTAACGCAGCGAGAACGGCTGAGCCATACGTACGATGGTGTCGTAAACGGCGGTATCACCATGCGGGTGGTACTTACCGATCACGTCACCGACCACACGGGCGGATTTCTTGTACGGTTTGTTCCAGTCGTTACCCAGTTCGCTCATCGCATACAGAACGCGGCGATGCACGGGCTTCAAGCCATCACGCGCATCGGGCAGTGCACGCCCGACAATGACGCTCATCGCGTAGTCGAGGTAGGACTGTCTCAGCTCGTCTTCGATATTGACCGGGAGGATTTCTTTGGCCAGTTCGCCCATGAGAAGCCTGATTCCTTTTTCTGGTGAAACCTCGTCACATCCATATGGGACGAACGAAGCTCGCCGCTGCAAAGTGACTCCTTGCAACGACTTACGACAAATCAACGAGTTATGCCATGGATCTGCGCAGTAAAGGCAGCCCCGTGGGGCGGCCTTGGAAACCGTCGGATGTTACCACAATCGCCCAGAGGGTGGGAGTAGCCTGCGGCACTACTACCCTACTGCTCGTCGATAACGCCCGTTAGCCGCTACAGCAGGCCGCAGACGAGGGCAAAGACTCAATGCAAACGCTTGCGACACATCAGTTGCGCCATCTTCACTGTGTCCGGGCGCTCGACGATGCCTTTCTCGGTGATGATCACGTCGATCAGGTCGGCCGGGGTCACGTCGAACACCGGGTTGAACGCCTCGAAATCGGCGCCCAGCGATTCACCGCCGAGCTCCAGCAACTCGCTGGCACTGCGCTCTTCAAGAAGGATGTCGTCGCCGCTTTCAAGATTCATGTCAATGCTCGAACTCGGCGCCACGACCATGAAACGCACGCCATGGTGCATGGCGTTGACCGCCAGCTGGTAGGTGCCGATCTTGCTCGCCACATCGCCATTGGCGGTAATGCGGTCGGCGCCGACGATCACCCAGGTGATGCCCTTGGTTTTCATCAGATGGGCGGCCGCCGAATCGGCCGTGATGGTTGCCGGGATGCCCTCGCCGGCCAGCTCCCAGGCGCTCAGCCGCGAGCCCTGCAGCCACGGGCGGGTTTCATCGACATAGACGCGTTCGATCATGCCCTCCAGGTAAGCGGCGCGCACCACCCCCAGAGCGGTACCGAAGCCGCCGGTGGCCAGGGCGCCGGTGTTGCCGTGGGTCAGAACGGCCTGCTCGTTGCCCTGGTGCTTGCGGATCAGCTCGACGCCCAGTTGCGCCATGGTCAGGTTGGCTTCGCGGTCGCTCTCATGGATGGCTACGGCCTCGGCCTCCATGATGGCCTGCACGTCATCGCCTTCCTTGAGCCGCAGCAAGCGCTCGCGCATGCGGTTCAGGGCCCAGAACAGGTTGGCGGCGGTCGGCCGGGCATGCACCAGCAGCTCGAAGTCCTCTTCCAGGGCCATTTCCCAGTCACCGCCGGCGACCAGGCGCTGAGCAACAGCCATGGCCAGGCCATAGGCGGCGCTGATGCCAATGGCCGGGGCACCGCGCACCGCCATCGTGCGAATGGCCTCGGCCACTGCGACGGCATCGCTGCAGGCCAGCCAGACCTGCGCCGACGGCAGCGCGCGCTGATCGAGCAGATAAAGGGTGCCATCCCGCCAATCGATGGCTTTCACCTTCTCTGCAGCCATTAGTCGATCGCGCATGCCTCACCCCATCATTCGGACATCAAAAGCGGACGATTATAGCGAGCCCCAGGCGCGGACGCTCGGGTATACTTCGCCCTCACCTTCAGTCGCCCAGGGAAACCTGTCATGCCCAAACCCGCTACGCCGCTCGACCTGCTGCTCCTGCCTACCTGGCTGGTGCCGGTCGAACCTGCCGGAGTGGTTTTGAAGGATCATGGCCTGGGCATCCGTGACGGGCAGATCGTGTTCATCGGCCCGCGCAGCCAGGCCCAGGCGTTTATCGCCGCTGAAACCCGCGAACTGCCGGGCTGCCTGCTCAGCCCGGGGCTGATCAACGCCCACGGCCATGCGGCGATGACCCTGTTCCGCGGCCTGGCGGACGACCTGCCGCTGATGACCTGGCTCGAAGAGCACATCTGGCCGGCCGAAGGGCGCTGGGTCGATGAAGACTTCGTCCGTGACGGCACCGACCTGGCCATTGCCGAGCAGATCAAGGGCGGCATCACCTGCTTCAGCGATATGTACTTCTACCCCAAGGTCGCCAGCGAGCGCGTGCACCACAGCGGCATCCGTGCACAGATCGCCGTGCCACTGCTGGATTTCCCGATTCCCGGCGCGCGCAGCACCGAAGAAGCCCTGCAGCTGGGCATCGAACTGTTCGGCGACCTGCGCCACCACCCGCGCATCACCGTCGCCCTGGGCCCGCATGCGCCGTACACGGTGAGCGACGACAACCTGGAAAAGATCCGCGTCATCGCCGAAGAGCTGGACGCGCCGATCCACATGCACATCCATGAAACCGCCTTCGAGGTCGAGCAATCGCTGCAGACCCGCGGCGAGCGCCCCCTGGCCCGGCTAGCCCGCCTCGGCCTGCTCGGCCCGCGCCTGCAGGCGGTTCACATGACCCAGGTCAGCGACGAGGATCTGGCCCTGCTGGTAGAAAGCAACACCAGTGTGGTGCACTGCCCGGAGTCCAACCTCAAGCTGGCCAGTGGCTTCTGCCCGGTCGAGCGTTTGTGGCAGGCCGGCGTCAACGTTGCCGTCGGTACCGACGGTGCGGCCAGCAACAATGACCTCGACCTGCTCGGCGAAACCCGTACCGCGGCCCTGCTGGCCAAGGCCGTGGCCGGCTTGGCCAGCGCCCTGGATGCCCATCGGGCACTGCGTATGGCGACCCTCAACGGCGCCCGCGCCCTGGGCCTGGAGGCGATTACCGGCTCGCTGGAGCTGGGCAAGGCCGCCGACCTGGTCGCTTTCGACCTTTCGGGGTTGGCCCAGCAGCCGGTGTATGACCCGGTTTCGCAACTGATCTATGCCAGCGGCCGGGACTGCGTGAAGCACGTCTGGGTTGCCGGCAAGCCACTGCTTGACGACCGGCGCCTGACCCGCCTGGACGAACAGGCCCTGCACGCCACCGCCTGCGCCTGGGGCCAGCGGATCGGCGAGCGCAACGAATAAGCGCCCGGCAGCCAGTGCTGGCGGGCAAGAGCAAATTATCCAAGATTCAGAGGACTGTTCCATGAGCAACGTCGACCACGCCGAAATCGCCAAGTTCGAAGCCCTGGCTCACCGCTGGTGGGACCGCGAGAGCGAGTTCAAGCCGCTGCACGACATCAACCCGCTGCGGGTCAACTGGATCGATGAGCGGGTCAAGCTGGCCGGCAAGAAGGTCCTCGACGTCGGCTGCGGCGGCGGCATCCTCAGTGAAGCCATGGCCCTGCGCGGTGCCACCGTGACCGGTATCGACATGGGCGAAGCGCCGCTGGCCGTGGCCCAGTTGCACCAGCTCGAATCCGGGGTCAACGTCGAATACCGGCAGATCACCGCCGAGGCCCTGGCCGAAGAGATGCCTGAGCAGTTCGACGTAGTCACCTGCCTTGAGATGCTCGAGCACGTGCCAGACCCATCTTCGGTCATTCGCGCCTGCTTCCGAATGGTCAAGCCCGGCGGCCAGGTGTTCTTCTCGACCATCAACCGCAACCCCAAGGCCTACCTGTTCGCCATCATCGGCGCCGAATACATCATGAAGCTGCTGCCGCGCGGCACCCACGACTTCAAGAAATTCATCCGCCCGTCCGAGCTTGGCGCCTGGAGCCGCGATGCCGGCCTGACCGTCAAGGACATCATCGGCCTGACCTACAACCCGCTGACCAAGCACTACAAGCTGGCCAACGACGTTGACGTCAACTACATGATCCAGACCCTGCGCGAGGAATAAGCATGCGTTTGCGAGCGGTACTTTTCGACATGGACGGCACCCTGCTCGACACGGCGCCGGACTTCATCGCCATCTGCCAGGCGATGCTCGCCGAGCGCGGCCTGCCCGCGATCGAGGAGCATAAAATCCGCGACGTGGTCTCTGGCGGTGCCAAGGCCATGGTCTCGGTGACCTTCAACCTCGACCCTGAAGCCGAAGGCTTCGAGGCCCTGCGCCTGGAATTCCTCGAGCGCTACCAGGTAGGTTGCGCGGTGCACAGCAAGCTCTACGACGGCATGGCCGAACTGCTGGCCGACATCGAGAAAGGCAACCTGATCTGGGGCGTGGTCACCAACAAGCCGGTGCGCTTCGCCGAGCCGATCATGCAGCAACTGGGCTTGAGCGAACGTTCGGCGCTGTTGATCTGCCCGGACCACGTGAAAAACAGCAAGCCAGACCCCGAGCCGCTGATTCTCGCCTGCAAGACCCTCAACCTCGACCCGTCCAGCGTGCTGTTCGTCGGCGACGACCTGCGCGACATCGAGTCAGGCCGCGATGCCGGCACCCGCACTGCGGCGGTGCGCTACGGCTATATTCATCCAGATGACAACCCCAACAACTGGGGCGCGGATGTGGTGGTCGATCATCCGCTGGAGCTGCGCAAGGTGCTCGATAACGCGCTTTGCGGCTGCTGATTTCAGACAAGCATCGCGGGGCAAGCCCGCTCCCACAGCCCCGCGATGAAGTCACACCCATTTCCAGGAGGTAACCCCATGTTCGATTACTCTGCCCGCCCCGACCTGCTCAAAGGCCGGACCATCCTGGTCACCGGCGCCGGTCGCGGTATCGGTGCGGCCGCGGCCAAGAGCTATGCCGCCCATGGCGCCACCGTCTTGCTGCTGGGCAAGACCGAAGCCAACCTGAGCCAGGTCTACGACGAGATCGAAGCGGCCGGCCAGCCGAAACCTGCGGTCATTCCGTTCAACCTGGAAACCGCCCTGCCGCACCAGTACGACGAGCTGGCGGCAATGATCGAAGCCGAGTTCGGGCATATCGACGGCCTGCTGCACAACGCCTCGATCATCGGCCCGCGCACGCCGCTGGAGCAGCTCTCGGGCGACAACTTCATGCGCGTGATGCAGGTCAACGTCAATGCCATGTTCATGCTCACCAGCACCCTGCTGCCGCTACTCAAGCTGTCGGCCGATGGTTCGGTGATCTTCACCTCCAGCAGCGTCGGGCGCAAAGGCCGGGCCTACTGGGGTGCCTATGGGGTGTCGAAGTTCGCCACCGAAGGCCTGATGCAGACCCTCGCCGACGAGCTTGAAGGTGTGGCGCCGGTGCGTGCCAACAGTGTCAACCCGGGCGCTACCCGTACCAGCATGCGTGCCCAGGCCTACCCTGCGGAAACTCCGGAAAACAATCCGTTGCCAGAGCAGATCATGCCGGTCTACCTGTACCTGATGGGTCCAGACAGCACCGGCATCAACGGCCAGGCGTTCAACGCTCAGTAAGCTCAGCCCTCGGCCAGCTCCGCCCGGGCCCGGGCGGGCTGCTGGCGCGGTTCCGGCTCTTGCTGCATGCAGCGTTCAAGGAACAGGAACATATAGTCGTAGCTCTTGCAGACGGCCCGGCGCAGTTCGGTTTGCAGCGCCACCGACGGGTTGTTGCCGGCCAGGGTGCAGACGATCTCCAGAGCCTCCCAAGGGTGTGCGTCGTCGTACTGAGCGTGCATCTTCAGCCACTTCATGGCGCGCTTGCGGCCTTCTTCCGGGAAGCCCTGGGCGTAGACGCCGGTAGAGCAAACCACCGCCGACCACTCACCGGTTGCGCCTTCGATGGCGTAGTTGGTGGCGGCAATGGCAACCACCAGCGAATCGGTCGCACAGGTATGCCAGCACCAGTCGCTGAGGGCATTGAGTTCAGTAGGGACTTCCTGCGCCTGCAAGTCTTCGAGGCTGACGCCATGGGCCTGGGCCCAGAACAGCCAGTAATCGGCATGGTTGAGTTCGACGCGGATGTTGCGCATCAGCCAGCGCCGCGCCATGTCTTCGCCGGGGTGACGGGCGTATTGGGTCTTGGTGAGGTTCTTGGCCATGTACAGGGAGAACTGCTCGACCACCGGCCAGCCACCAATCAGGTACTGGCGCATGGTCCGGCCACTGAGGCGGCCATCGCGCATGCGCTGATAAAGCTCGTGCTCCACCACCCGCCGCTTGCTCTCGCTGCAGTCCTTGATCAACTGCTGGGCCCATAGCGGGTAACTGCTGGCGTCCATCAATGGACCAGTACGTATAAACGCGTCAATCACTGTCAGCTCCTTGTTCCTTGTGATTATCGGTGGATCTCAGCGAAAGGTCCCCGGCGCCTTGAACAACAGGGGCCTTGCAGCAATCCGTTTGCGCTGCAAGCTGTCACAGGTGAACACCTGTGGCCGCTCGATCAGGTATCCCTGGGCGTAGTCGACGCCAATTTCCTGCAGGGCCTGCTCGATCAACGGGGTTTCGACAAACTCGGCAATGGTGCGCTTGCCCATCACGTGACCGATGTGATTGATCACCTCGACCATGGCCCGGTTGATCGGGTCATCAAGCATGTCCTTGACGAAACTTCCGTCGATTTTCAGGAAGTCTACAGGCAAATGCTTCAAATAAGCGAACGACGACATACCGGCGCAGAAGTCATCCAGCGAGAACCGGCAACCTAGAGCCTTGAGCTCATTGATAAAGCGGATGGCGCTGCCGAGGTTGGCGATCGCACTGGTTTCGGTGATTTCGAAACAAATCATGTGCGGCGGGATGGCGAACTCGCTGAACAGCCGCTGCAGGTACTCAAGGAACTTGTCGTCACCGATGCTGCTGCCCGACAGGTTGATCGCGCACATGGCCAGCGGGCCTTCGCGCTGCTCGTCCAGGCACTGGCGGATAACCTTGAACACACTGCGCACCACCCAGCGGTCCAGCGCCGTCATCAGACCATAGCGCTCGGCCGCGGGGATGAAGCTGTCAGGGAGGATGATGCGGCCGCTCTCGTCGTGCAGGCGCAGGAGGATTTCGATATGCCCGGCGCCCTCATGGAGGCCAAGGGGCGCAATTTCCTGGGCATAGAGGCAGAAGCGGTTTTCTTCCAGGGCTACGTGCAGGCGCTGGATCCAGGCCATCTCGCCAAAACGCATGGACAGCTCGCTGTCATCGGCGTGATACACCTGCACGCGATTGCGGCCCTTCTCCTTGGCCATGTAGCAAGCCATGTCGGCGGCCCGCAGCGAGGCTTCCAGGGTGGTCGGACCCTGGGCGATATGCACCAGGCCCAGGCTCACGGTGGTCATGAACGGCCGCCCCTTCCACACAAAGTGCAGGCTCTGCACGGCCTGGCGCAGGCTTTCGGCAATGCGTTCGGCCTGCTCCTGGGGGCAGTTCTCCAGGAGGATGCCGAACTCGTCACCGCCCAGCCGCGCCAGAGTGTCACCTTCGCGCAGGCCGGCCTGGAGGACCGCACAGATATGGCGCAGCAGTTCATCGCCGGCGGCATGGCCGCAGGTATCGTTGACCAGCTTGAACTGGTCCAGGTCAAGGAACATCAAGGAATGGCGCGCCGGCTTGCGCGCCATAGCGTTGAGCGCCAGCTCCAGACGGTATTCGAACTCGCGGCGGTTGGCCAGCCCGGTCAGGGCGTCGTGGGTCGCCTGCCAGGACAGGTTGGCGATGTACTGGCGCTCCTGGGTCATGTCGTGCAGCACCAGGACGATGCCACTGACCTTGCCTTCCGCCATGATCGGCGCACCCACCAGAGTGACCGATACGGTGCTGCCGTCCAGGCGCTGGATCAGCTTGGTGTGTTCGCTGCCACCCTTGAGGCCGCCCTCAAGCACACGCTCGACCAGGGTCAGGCTGTCTTTTTCGGCATTCTCGTCGAGCAGGCTGAACAGTGCCGCCAGGGGCAGGCCCTGGGCCTGGGCGGCATGCCAGTGGGTCAACTGTTCGGCAGCCGGGTTCATGTAGGCGATGCAGCCTTCAACGTCAGTGGTAATGACGCCGTCGCCAATCGATTCGAGGGTGATCTGCGCCCGCTCCTTCTCTACCTCAAGGGCATTGGCAAAGGCCTGGCGCTGGGCCAGCAACTTGCTCGAGCGCATCCAGGCCAGGGCAATCAGGAACAGCGCGGTAGCCAGGTTAGTGACCAGCAATACCCGCAACAACATCCGTGAGCCTTCGCCCAGGGCGTCGCTGAATGCCCGTGCGGCCGGGGTCACGGCATCGTTGATCGCAGCGATCTGCGCCTTCCAGCCCGCGACGCTGCGGGCGTCGGCCTGGCCTGCACGAAAGCCACTGTGCATCTGCTCGGCCACTTCATCGAGCTGGCGCAGGAATCCGTCACCGACCGCCCACAGCTCGATGGCTTTTTGCATGTAGCTGACCTGATGAAAGTTCAGGTACAGCCAGATCACACTGGCAACGTCGTCGGGATGGTTGCCGCCCTGAAGGATGCCACGACGTGCGGCGTCGATGTCCGGGGTCGGCAAGTCGAGGGCGACGCGCAGGTCATGGCCGCCCTGGGGCACGGCAATGGCTTTGCGATACTTCTGAAAGACCGCCTCGTCGCGGCTGTCAGCGTACTGATTGAGGTAATAGATGGCGTCTTTCTGGCCCTTGGACCACAGGCTTTCCCCTGCCACATAACCACGCACTGCCGACAGCGCATACAGGCTGATGCTCCCGAGCAAGGCTTGAAACAGCACCACAGCAACAAATGGCCAGATAATGCCCAACAACTTTGGCGCTTCGAGAGTCCGTTTTCGCTTCATGAGGTCCCTTGCAACAGAGCCGGATGAATCCCACCTACCAAAGCACAGCCTAGGCTATTTGCCATTAATACTGGAGAGCTTTTCTCACTTGCTAACTAATTTGCCCTAACTCTGTTGCAAATGGCCGTACAGCTTGGCGTACAAGCCACCTTCGGCGATCAGTTGCTGGTGATCGCCGTCCTCGGCGACATGGCCGCCGTCGAACACCAGCACGCGGTCGGCCTGCTTCACCGCCGACAGGCGGTGGGCAATGATCAGGGTGGTGCGGGCGCTTAGAAAACGGGTCAGGGCCTGGTGCAGGTTGTATTCGGTGGCCGCATCCAGCGCCGAAGTCGCCTCGTCGAGGATTACCACCTTGGGTTCGGCCAGCACCATCCGGGCAATCGCCAGACGCTGGCGCTGACCTCCGGACAAACGCACCCCGGAACGGCCCACCACGCTGTCCAGACCTTGCGGCAAAGCGGCGATGGTGGCGTCGAGCTGGGCGATGTTCAGCGCCTGCCAACAAGCGTCATCGCTACAGTCGCGGCCCATGGTCAGGTTGGCGCGTACCGTGTCGTTGAACAGCGACGGGTGCTGCAGCACGACCGCGACATGCTCGCGCAGGGTTTCCAGGCCGATTTCCTGCAGGGTCGAGCCACCAAAGCGGATGGTCCCGGCCTGGGCGCTGTACAGGCCCAGCAGCAGTTGCACCAGGGTGCTCTTGCCGCCGCCGCTGGCGCCGACAATGGCGACCTTCTCGCCCGGGGCGATCGACAGGTTGAGCTGATCGAGCACCGGCTCGTCGTTGTAGGCAAAGCGCAAACCCTGCACTTCGATACCGACGGTTTCGCGGCCCTTGAACGGGTCGATGCCACCGGCATACTGCGGCTCGTCGGCACGCGCCAACAGCTCGTTGAGGCGGCTCAGGGCGCCGCCGGCGGCGTAGTAGGCGTATTGCAGGTTGAGCAGTTGCTCGACCGGGCCGATCATGAACCACAGGTAGCTGAACACCGCCAGCATCTGCCCGATCGAAAGATCAGAAAACAGCACGGTGAGCATCGCCGCGGCACGGAAAATATCGATGCCGAACTGGAACAACAAACCGCTGGCACGCCCGCTGGCATCGCTTTTCCATTGCGAGGCGACAGCGTAGTTACGGACTTCCTGGGCGCGCAGGCCCAGACGGCCGAGGAAATAGCCCTGGCGGTTGCTGGCGCGGATTTCCTGGATCGCATCAAGGGTTTCGGTCAGCGCCTGGGTAAAGCGCGAAGTACTGTCGTTCTCCAGTTTCTTCAGGTGCTTGACCCGCTTGCCCAACTGCACCGTGGCGAAGATCACCAGGGGGTTGAACAGCAAAATCAGCAGCGCCAGCTTCCAATGCATCCACATGAGGATGGCGGCGGTGCCGGTCAGGGTCAGCATGGCCACCAGAAAGCGGCTGAGGGTTTCGCCGACAAACTTGTCGAGGGTGTCCAGGTCGGTGACCAGGTGAGTGGTCACGGTACCGCTGCCGAGACTTTCGTATTCGCTGAGGGAGATGCGCTTGAGGCGCTCGATCAGGCGAATGCGCAAGCGATAGACAATGTCCTTGGCCAGCCCGGCGAACAGTTTGGCCTGCACCACGTTGAAGGCCAGGGCGGCGCAGCGCAGGGTCAGGGTAAGCAGCAGCATCAGGCCGATATAGCCAGCAGCAACCTGCCAGTTGCCGGGCAGGAACTGGTTCATCCATTTGAGCGCGGCATCGCCATGGCCGAGCAGTACTTCATCGACCAGCAACGGCAGCAGCAAGGGGATCGGCACACTGCATAGCGCCGCCAGCACGGCCACGCCATTGGCGATCCACAGGGCTTTTTTATGGCGCAGGGCCAGGCGGCGGATTTCTGCCCAGCTCAAGCGATCAGCATGCACAGGGCCTGGCCCTGGTACCGGGTCGGGTGAACCCGGCAGGTCAAGCACAGGCGGCCTGCTTCAGCCAGCGGCCGAGCAATGGTTCGAGGGACTCCAGAGCCTGGTAGCCGTTGGTCAGCAAGGCCAGCTGGCCATTGCGCTCGGCCAGCAGGGTCGGGAAGCCGGCGATGCCCAGGTCCTGGACCCAGGTGAAGTCCGCCGCCGTGGCCGCGCGTTGTTCGGCGCTGGTGAAGGCGTCGGCAAAGGCGCCGCGGTCATAACCGGCCTGCTCGGCCAGCTCCACTAGCAGCGGCGCGCGAGTGACGTCTTCGCCACGCTGGTAGAAGGCTTGCTGGATCAGCTTGAGCATAGTGCCGACGTATTGCGGGTCGAGGCTGCGCGCGGTGACCAGGGCCCGGCAGGCAGGCTCGGTGTCGTAGACAAAACCGTCAGGCAGCGCGCCTTCGAACTGAAAATCCTGGCCGGTGGCGTCGTGCACCGCCTGCCAGTGATCGAGGATGTAGCCGCGGGTCGAGGCATCCAGTGCCCGGCTGCCCGAACGCAGGCCGCCAAGCACCACCTGGGTCGGCACGCCCGCCGCCTGTGCCTGGGCGATCAGGGCCTCGGCGACAGGAGCAAAGCCCCAGCACCAGGAGCACATCGGGTCCATCACATAAAGCAGGCGTGCGGACATCAATCAGGCCTCGGCAGCTTTGCGGTAGTTGTGACCGATCGGGTGAGGCTGATTGCGCGCCTTGGCCAGCTCGATCTGCTTCTGCCGATCAATGGCACTGCGTCGGGTCTTTTCGCTCAGGCTGTCCCAGCAATGCGGGCAGCTGATGCCTGGCGAATAGTGCTCGGACGCACGCTCTTCCACGCTGATCGGGGTGCGGCAGGCATGGCACTGGTCGTAATCGCCTTCGGTCAGGTCGTGACGCACGGTGACCCGGTTGTCGAACACGAAGCAGTCGCCCTGCCAGCGGCTTTCATCCTGTGGCACCTCTTCGAGGTATTTGAGGATCCCGCCCTTAAGATGATAGACCTCTTCGAACCCCTCGCCGAGCATATAGCTGGAGGCTTTCTCGCAGCGAATGCCACCGGTGCAGAACATCGCCACTTTCTTGTGCTTGGCCGGATCGAAGTTGGCCTTGATGTACTCGGGGAACTCGCGGAAGGTGGTGGTCTTGGGATCGATCGCGCCTTCGAAGGTACCGATCGCCACTTCGTAGTCGTTGCGGGTGTCGATCAGCAGCACTTCAGGGTCGCTGATCAGCGCGTTCCAGTCCTGGGGCTCGACGTAGGTGCCGACCTTGTAGTTCGGGTCCACGCCCGGCACGCCGAGGGTGACGATCTCTTTCTTGAGCTTGACCTTGGTGCGGTAGAACGGCTGTTCGTCGCAGTAGGATTCCTTGTGGTCGATATCCACCAGGCGCGCATCGCTGCGCAACCAGGCCAGCAGGCCGTCGATGCCTTCACGGGTACCGGAGACGGTGCCGTTGATACCTTCCTCGGCCAGCAACAAGGTGCCCTTGACGCCGTTGGCCATCATGCTTTCGAGCAGCGGCTCGCGCAGCTCGAGGTAATCTTTCAGGGTGACGAATTTGTACAGCGCCGCGACGACGATAGCTTGGGACATGCAGTAACTTCTCCAGGTGGTCACCCTCGCAAAGGGCGGACCGGATGCCAAATAAAAACGCGCCGACGAGCGGCGCGTTGATCATTCTAGCAAAAACCTGACGAGGAAATCAGTGCTTGCTGCCACCGGCACAGGTCGGCGACGCCGGGGCGACCCCGATTTTCTGCCATTCCTGCGGCGTGTAGGTGTGCAGCGCCAGGGCATGAAACTCGCTCATCAGGTCACCCAGGGTGGCGTAGACCTTCTGGTGGCGCTTGACGCTGTTCAGCCCTTCGAACTGCTCGCTCACCAGCACCGCCTTGTAGTGGGTCTGCTGCCCACGGCTGTGCATGTGGCTTTCATCGAGCACCTGCAGGTGCGCAGGTTCGAGCGTTTGCAGGCTCTGCTCGATCTTTTGCTGCATGGTCATGTCAGGCTCCGCTGGTTACTTCTTGGCTGGTGCGGCCTTGCCGGCGTTCGGGTCGAGTTCTTTGGTCATGTCAGCCAGCAGCTTGTTGACCACAGGGACCGCGCTTTCCAGTTTCTGCTGGGTCAGCTGGGCCGATTGCTGGGTCACTTGCGGCATCTTTTCCAGGACTTTCTTGCCCAGTGGCGACTGGTAGAAGGCTACCAGGTCCTTGAGTTCGCTTTCAGTGAAGGTGCTGGTGTAGAGCTTGACCATGTCCGGCTTGAGCTTGTTCCAGCCGATGGCCTGGTCCAGGGCGGCGTTGGCCTTGGCCTGGTAGCTGTCGAGCACGGATTTCTTCGAGGCTGGGGCCTTGGTCTGTTCGAAACGCTGGGCAAACATCTGTTGCACCTGCATGTAGACCGGAGTACCGAGCTTGTCGGCATGCGCCATCATCAGGAATTTTTCAGCACTGGCGTTGTGGCTGGCGGTATCTGCAAGCACCTGGCCGCTGGCGCAGACCAGCGCTACAGCGGTGCAGAGGGCGCGAAGACGGGTCATCGGAATTCCTTCAATAGACAGAGGAGGTAGTACCCCAGAGTAGAGCATTCTGCGCCGACAGTGGCACAGTGCTCAAGTGGGTCGACGCGCGATGGAACCGCTACGCCAAATAAGGACCTAAACTGCGAATTCAGACCACAAGGGAGTGAGCGCAGCATGAGCCGTATCGAAACTGACAGCCTGGGGCAGGTCGAAGTTCCTGACCTGGCCTACTGGGGTGCCCAGACGCAACGCTCGCTGATCAACTTTGCCATCGGCAAGGAGCGCATGCCGCTGGCGGTTTTGCATGCCCTGGCACTGATCAAGAAAGCCGCAGCACGGGTCAACAACCGCAACGGAGACCTTCCGGCGGACATCGCCCGGCTGATCGAACAGGCCGCCGACGAAGTGCTCGAGGGGCAACTGGATGACCAGTTTCCACTCGTCGTCTGGCAGACCGGCAGTGGCACCCAAAGCAACATGAACGTCAACGAAGTGATCGCCGGGCGCGCCAACGAACTGGCTGGCAACGGCCGTGGTGGCAAATCCCCAGTCCACCCCAACGATCACGTCAACCGCTCGCAGAGCTCCAACGACTGCTTCCCCACCGCCATGCACATTGCCGCCGCCCAGGCGGTGCAGCACAAGTTGCTGCCGGCGATCGCCGAACTGTCGTCGGGGCTGGCGGAGCTTGCGGTACGCCATCAGCACCTGGTGAAAACCGGCCGTACCCACATGATGGATGCCACGCCGATCACCTTCGGCCAGGAGCTCTCGGCCTATGTCGCCCAACTCGACTACGCCCAGCGCGCAATTCGCTCGGCCTTACCGGCGGTGTGCGAACTGGCCCAGGGGGGCACCGCCGTGGGCACGGGGCTGAACGCCCCGCACGGTTTTGCCGAAGCCATTGCCGCCGAGCTTGCAGCCCTCTCCGGCCTGCCATTTGTCACCGCGCCGAACAAGTTCGCCGCCCTGGCCGGGCATGAACCGCTGACGACCCTCGCCGGTGGCCTGAAAACCCTGGCCGTAGCCCTGATGAAGCTGGCCAACGACCTGCGTCTGCTCGGCTCCGGGCCGCGCGGCGGGATTGCCGAAGTACGCCTGCCGGCCAACGAGCCGGGCAGCTCGATCATGCCTGGCAAGGTCAACCCGACCCAGTGCGAGGCCCTGTCGATGCTGGCCTGCCAGGTGCTGGGCAACGACACCGCGATCGGCTTTGCCGCAAGCCAGGGGCACTTGCAACTGAACGTGTTCAAGCCGGTGATCATCCATAACCTGCTGCAGTCCATCGAACTGCTGGCGGACGGTTGCAGCAACTTCCAGCAGCACTGCATTGCCGGCATCGAACCGGATCCCGAGCAGATGGCCGCGCACCTGGAGCGCGGGCTGATGCTGGTGACCGCGCTCAACCCGCATATCGGCTACGACAAGGCGGCGGAAATCGCCAAGAAGGCCTACAGCGAAGGCACCACCCTGCGCGAGGCGGCGCTGAGCCTGGGTTACCTGACCAACGAGCAGTTCGATCAGTGGGTGCGCCCGGAAAAAATGCTCGAACCGGGCGGCAAGGGCTGAGTCACTGGGCCAGGCGTACGCGCCTGGCCCGCCAGCCGGCCATGATCGACGGGCCCAGGGCGGTCAGCGCCGAACCCAGCACCACCACCAGTGCGCCTATATAGCCCAGGGTATTGATCTGCTCGGCATGGACGAAGTCGGGCCAGAACCAGGCCGCCAGAGCCACCGCCACAAAGGTAATCAACGGCGTAACCGCCAGGGTCGCACTGACCTTGGAGGCCTCCCAGTGCGCCAGGGCTTCGGCAAAGGCGCCGTAGGCCACCAGGGTGTTCAGGCAGCAGGCGAGCAGCAGCCAGCCTTGCAAGGGGCTCAGCTGCAGGGCTTCGAGCGGATGCACCCAGGGCGTCAGCAGCGCCGCGCAAAACAGGTAGATCACCATCATCACCTGCATCGAATTCCATACGGTCAGCAGTTGCTTCTGGCTCAGGGCGTAGAACACCCAGATCGAGGTCGCCAGCAGAATGGTCAGTACACCGGTGGTGTAGACGCTCAGGGAGGTGAGCAACTCATCCAGGCGCTGATTGAAGAACAGGCCAAAGCCCACCAGCAGGATCACCAGGCCCATGCCCTGACCCAGGCTGAAGCGCTCCTTGAACAGGAACACGCTGGCCACCAGCAACAGCACCGGGCCCATCTGCACCACCAGTTGCGCGGTGCCGGGGCTGAGCAGCTTGAGCCCGATCAGGTAGAGGACGTAGTTGCCCACCAGGCCGCAGGTGGCCAGCAGCACCAGGCCCCAGCCCTTGCGCCCGAGGGTGTTGAACGAGGGCAGACGCTTGCTTGCCGCCAGCCAGGCCAGCAGCAAGCCGCCGGAAACCAGCAGGCGAAACCAGGTGACGGTGATCGGGTCCATCACCTGCAGCACTTGTTTGAGTTTGATCGGCAGGATGCCCCAGAGCAAGGCGGTCAGCAGCGACAAGGACAGACCGTAAACCCAGCGTCCGGAAGAAATATGCATAACCAGCCTCGATAGCCCTATGGTGGGGGGAAACTGGATTCTACGGGGTGGGCTGGTGGGGAGACAGGCAAGTTTGCGGAAAAGAATTCAGTACTTCATTCCCTGAGTTCCTGCTGGGGCCGCTACGCGCCCCATCGCCGGCAAGGCCTGCTCCCACAAGGTCAGGTTTGTACAATTTCTGTGAGAGCGGCGGTGCGGCGTCCCGACTTGCCCCGCCATTGGCTACTTCTTGTGCTTCTTGAACGCCGCCTCCAGCGCCTCGTTGATCGTGCGCAAGACCTTGACCCGCGCCCAGCGCTTGTCATTGGCTTCGACCAGGGTCCAGGGTGCGATCTCGCTGCTGGTACGGTCGACCATGTCGCCCACCGCCTCGGCGTACTGCCCCCATTTTTCCCGGTTGCGCCAGTCTTCCTCGGTGATCTTGAACCGCTTGAACGGGATCTGCTCGCGCTCCTGGAAGCGTTCGAGCTGGGTCTGTTCGTCGATCGACAACCAGAACTTCACCAGCACGACCCCGGCATTGCTCAACTGCTCTTCAAAGTCGTTGATCTCGCCATAGGCGCGCATCCAGTCGGCCTGGCTGCAAAAACCTTCGACCCGCTCGACCAGCACCCGGCCATACCAGGAACGGTCGAACACGGTGAACTTGCCACGCGCCGGAATGTGCCGCCAGAAGCGCCACAGGTACGGCTGCGCACGCTCTTCTTCAGTGGGCGCGGCAATCGGCACGATGCGGTACTGGCGCGGGTCGAGCGCCGCCGCCACCCGGCGAATGGCGCCGCCCTTGCCCGCCGCGTCATTGCCCTCGAACACGGCGATCAAGGCATGCCGGCGCATGCGCTTGTCACGCAGCAAGCCGGCCAGGCGCGCCTGTTCGGTAATCAGCTGTTCCTGATAGTCGTCCTTGTCCAGGCGCAGGCTCAGGTCGAGGCTGCCAAGCAAACTGCGCTGGTCGATGCTTTCGCTCAGCGGGGCGATATTGGCCTGGTGGATCGGCGCATGATTGGCCTTGAGCGCGGCCTGCAGCCCCTCGAGCAGAATCTTGCCCACGGCCAGGCTGCGGTAATGCGGATCGACGCCTTCGATCACATGCCAGGGCGCATAGTCGCGGCTGGTCTGGCGCAGTACCCGCTCACCAAAGCGTACGAAGCGGTCGTAGGTCTCGGACTGCTGCCAGTCCAGCGGGCTGATCCGCCAGCTGTGCAGCGGGTCGTCCTTGAGCGCCTTGAGCCGGGCTTTCATCTGCTTCTTGGACAGGTGGAACCAGAACTTGAAGATCAGCGCGCCTTCATCGCAGAGCATCTCTTCGAGGCGCTCGGCACCGCGAATGGCCTGGTCGAGCACGGCATCCTTGAACTGGCCATGCACACGGCCCTGGAGCATCTGGCTGTACCAGTTGCCGAAAAACACGCCCATCCGCCCCTTGGCCGGCAGCGCCCGCCAGTAGCGCCAGGCAGGTGGCCGGGCGAGCTCTTCGTCGGTCTGCTGGTCGAAGGTGCGCACCTCGATCAGGCGCGGATCCATCCATTCGTTGAGCAGCTTGACCGTCTCGCCCTTGCCGGCACCTTCGATACCGTTGATCAGCACGATCACCGGAAAACGCGCCTGTTGCTTGAGTTCGAACTGCGCCTCGAGCAGCGCTTCACGCAGCGCCGGGACCTCGGCTTCATAGGTGTCTTTGTCGATGGCGTGACCAATTTCAGCGGATTCGAACATACCAGGCTCCCTACATGGATAAGCAAGACTAGCGGATTGTCGAATCCTTTGTCCGTACAAAACAAAGCCTGCCACAGGTCAAACAGCCTGGCGCCGATCAGCTAAAATGGCCCTCTTGCCAATGCTGAGCCGAACATGACCGAAGTAACCCAATACGCCCAGATCGACTGGGATGACCAGGGCCGACCGCACTCGCGCCAATACGACGACATCTATTTCTCCAAGGAGCAGAGCCTGGAGGAAACCCGTCATGTGTTCATTGACCAGAACGACCTGCGCCAGCGTTTCAGCGCGCTGCAGCCGGGCCAGTGCCTGGTGATCGGCGAAACCGGCTTCGGCACCGGCTTGAACTTCTTCTGCGCCTGGCAGCTGTTTGCCGAGTGCGCCCCGGCTGATGCGCGGCTGCATTTTATCAGCGTCGAAAAATATCCCCTGACCCGCGCCGACCTGAGTCGCGCCCTGGCCCTGTGGCCACAGCTGGCGCCGTTCAGCAGCCAGTTGCTGAGCCAATACGTGGCGGTGCACGAAGGTTTCCAGCCGTTTGAGTTCGAACAGGGCCGGGTACGCTTGACCCTGATGATCGGTGACGTGCTGGAGCAACTGCCGCAGCTCGATGCGAAGATCGATGCCTGGTTCCTTGACGGCTTTGCCCCGGCCAAGAACCCGGAAATGTGGACCCCGGAACTGTTCGCCGAAATCGGCCGGCTGTCATCGCCCTCCGCCACCCTCGGCACCTTCACCAGTACCGGCTGGGTGCGCCGTGGCCTGATCGCCGTGGGCTTTACCATGAAGCGCATTCCCGGCATCGGCAAGAAATGGGAAGTCCTGCGCGGCACCTTCAACGGCTGGCCGGCCGAACAACCGTTGCCAGCCGCCAGCGCGCCGTGGTTTGCCCGGCCACCCGCCCTGCCCGGCCCACGCCAGGCGCTGGTGATCGGCGCCGGCCTGGCCGGTTGCGCCAGCGCCGCCAGCCTGGCCGCCCGCGGCTGGCAGGTAAAGGTGCTGGAGCGCCATGCCACACCGGCAGCAGAGGCCTCGGGCAACCCGCAAGGGGTGCTGTACCTGAAGTTGTCCGCTCACGGCACGGCCTTGTCGCGCTTGATCCTCAGCGGTTTCGGCTACACCCGGCGCCTGCTCGAACGCCTGCAGCGCGGGCAGGACTGGGATGGCTGCGGGGTGCTGCAATTGGCTTTCGACGCCAAGGAAGAGCAACGCCAGCAGCAATTGGCCGATGCGTTCAACCCGCAACTGCTGCAACGCCTGAATCGTGAGCAGGCCGAGCAACTGGCGGGGGTTGCCCTGGGCAGTGGCGGGCTGTTCTACCCCGAAGCCGGCTGGGTACATCCGCCAGCACTGTGCCAGGCGCAACTGCAGCACCCGAACATCACCCTGCTGACTCATCATCAGGTGCTGCAACTGCGCAAGGTCGACGGCCTCTGGCAGGCCTGGGAGAGCGACAAACTGCTGGCCAGCGCGCCGCTGGTGGTGCTGGCCACCGCCGCCGAGATCCACAGCTTCGAGCCTTGTGCCGGGCTGGCGCTCAAGCGCATCCGCGGGCAGATCACCCGCCTGCCGGTGACGGCGCAAAGCCAGGCACTGGCAACGGTGGTTTGCGCCGACGGCTATGTCGCGCCGCCACGCAACGCAGAACACACCCTCGGCGCCAGTTTCGACTTCCACAACACCGATCTGACGCCCACCACCGGCGAGCACGTCGGCAACCTTGGCTTGCTCGAAGAGATCTCCAGCGACCTGGCCGAGCGCCTCGGCGCCCACCGCCTCGACCCGCATACGCTGCAGGGCCGCGCGGCGTTTCGCTGCACCAGCCCCGACTACCTGCCGATTGTCGGCCCACTGGCCGACCAGGCGCAGTTCAACCAGGACTATGCGGTACTGGCCCGGGATGCCCGGCAAATCCCCGACACCCCCTGCCCCTGGCTCGAAGGCCTGTTCATCAACAGCGGCCATGGCTCGCGCGGTCTCATCAGCGCACCGCTTTCAGGCGAAATGGTTGCCGCCTGGGCCGACAACGCGCCACTGCCAGTGCCCCGCGCCGTGGCCGAAGCCTGCCACCCGAATCGCTTCATGTTGCGTGAACTGATCAGGAGTAAAAAAGCAGCGTCAAGCGGCAAGCCACAAGCTAAAAGCTGATTGGCCCGGCTTCCTCTTGCAGCTTGAAGCTTGGCGCTTGCAGCTACCGCTTATAACCGATTGATCTAAAACTCTCGCTATCCGCACCGGTCAGTTTCCATGTGCCCGCGTTTTGGGCACCTTCCCCAACGGCAAAACCGGTAAGGACTTATGTGCGGATTAGCTGGAGAGTTTCGTTTCACCCCTGTTGCCCACCCACCACGCCCGGCGGACCTCGCCGCAGTCGAGCGGATCACCCATCACCTGGCACCTCGGGGCCCCGACGCCTGGGGCTTCTATAGCCAAGGGCCAATTGCCCTCGGCCATCGCCGGCTGAAAATCATGGACCTGTCCGACGGTTCGGCCCAGCCCATGGTCGATAACCAGCTGGGCCTGTCGCTGGCCTTCAACGGCGCTATCTACAACTTCCCCGAGCTGCGCAGCGAGCTGGAAAGCCTCGGCTATGCCTTCTATTCCGGCGGCGATACCGAAGTGCTGCTCAAGGGGTATCACGCCTGGGGCGCCGACCTGCTGCCGCGCCTGAACGGCATGTTCGCCCTGGCGATCTGGGAACGTGACAGCCAGCAGCTGTTCCTCGCCCGCGACCGCCTCGGGGTCAAACCCCTGTACCTGTCGCGCAGCGGCGAGCGCCTGCGTTTTGCTTCAAGCCTGCCGGCGCTGCTCAAAGGTGGCGATATCGACCCGGTGCTCGACCCGGTGGCGCTCAACCATTACCTGAACTTCCACGCCGTGGTGCCAGCGCCGCGCACCTTGCTGGCCAATATCGAGAAACTGCCACCGGCCAGCTGGATGCGCATCGATGCCCAGGGCCGCTGCGAGCAGCAGGTCTGGTGGCAGCTGCATTACGGCCCGCGCACCGACGAACAGGACCTGAGCCTGGAAGACTGGCGCGACCGCGTCCTTGACAGCACCCGCGAGGCGGTGGCGATTCGTCAGCGCGCCGCCGTGGATGTCGGCGTGCTGCTGTCCGGCGGCGTCGACTCGAGCATGCTGGTTGGCCTGCTGCGCGAGGTCGGCGTCGACGACCTGTCGACCTTCTCCATCGGCTTCGAGGATGCTGGCGGCGAGCGCGGCGACGAGTTCCAGTACTCCGACCTGATCGCCCGCCACTACGGCACCCGCCACCATCAGTTGCGCATCGACGAGCGGCAGATCATCGAGCAGTTGCCCGCAGCCTTCCGCGCCATGAGCGAACCGATGGTCAGCCATGACTGCATTGCCTTCTACCTGCTGTCGCGGGAAGTGGCCAAGCACTGCAAGGTGGTGCAAAGCGGCCAGGGCGCCGACGAACTGTTCGCCGGTTACCACTGGTACCCGCAGGTCGACGGCGCACGCGATCCGTTCGCTGCCTATCGCCAGGCCTTCTTCGATCGCAGCTACGACGACTATGCCGCCACCGTGCAGCCGTCCTGGTTGCTCGATCACGACGCCGCCGGCGACTTCGTCCGCCAGCACTTCGCCCAGCCCGGGGCCAGCGATGCGGTGGACAAGGCCCTGCGCCTGGACAGCACGGTGATGCTGGTCGATGACCCGGTCAAACGGGTCGACAACATGACCATGGCCTGGGGCCTGGAAGCGCGCACACCGTTCCTCGACTACCGCCTGGTCGAGCTGTCGGCACGCATCCCGGCACGCTTCAAGCTGCCCGACGGCGGCAAGCAAGTGCTCAAGGAAGCCGCGCGGCAGGTCATCCCCAGTGAAGTCATCGACCGCAAAAAGGGTTACTTCCCGGTGCCGGGCCTCAAGCACCTGCAGGGCGCGACCCTGGACTGGGTGCGCGAGCTGCTGCTCGATCCCAGCCAGGACCGCGGCCTGTTCAACCCTGGTGCCCTCGACCGCCTGCTCAGCGATCCCCATGGCCAGCTGACGCCGCTGCGCGGCTCCAAGCTCTGGCAACTGGCCGCCTTGAACCTGTGGCTCAGCGAACAAGGAATCTGATCGATGAAAGCCCATGCCTCACCCTATGGTCAGCGCCTGCTGCGTGGCCAGGTGCCGTCCTATGAGCGCCTGCAGGCGCAACTGGCCGGCGATGGCAGCGAACCGCACGACCAGCCGCGTTCGCTGCACTGCGGCTGGGGACGGTTGCTGATCGGTCACACCTACCCCGACCCGGCCAGCCTGGCCAGCGCCCTGCTCGACGAATGCCCCGGCGAGCGCGATATCGCCTTGTACGTGGCGGCGCCGCAGCAGGTGCTGGCCCAGGCCCCGCAGCAATTGTTTCTCGACCCGTCCGACACCCTGCGCCTGTGGTTCAGCGACTACCGTCCGGCGCAGCGAGTGTTTCGCGGCTTTCGCATCCGCCGAGCGCAGAGCGACAGCGACTGGCAGGCGATCAATGCCTTGTACCAGGCCCGCGGTATGCTGCCGATCGACCCCGAGCTGTTGACCCCACGCCACCAGGGCGGGCCGGTGTATTGGCTGGCCGAAGACGAAGACAGCGGCACGATCATTGGCAGCGTCATGGGCCTTGATCATCACAAGGCCTTTGCCGACCCGGAGCACGGCAGCAGCCTTTGGTGCCTGGCGGTGGACCCGCAGTGCACGCGCCCGGGCGTCGGCGAAGTGCTGGTGCGCCATTTGATCGAGCACTTCATGAGCCGCGGCCTGACCTGCCTCGACCTCTCGGTGCTGCACGACAACCGCCAAGCCAAGCGCCTGTACGCCAAGCTTGGGTTTCGCAACCTGCCGACCTTTGCGGTCAAGCGCAAGAATGGCATCAACCAGCCGCTGTTCCTTGGCCCAGGCCCGCAAGCCGGGCTCAACCCCTATGCGCGGATCATCGTCGAAGAGGCTTACCGGCGCGGCATCGACGTCCAGGTCGACGATACCGACGCCGGCCTGTTCACCCTCAACCATGGCGGGCGGCGGGTGCGCTGCCGTGAATCGCTGAGCGACCTGACCACCGCCGTGAGCATGACCCTGTGCCAGGACAAGAGCCTGACTCACAGGGCTCTGAACGCAGCGGGCTTGCAGGTGCCAGCCCAGCAACTGGCCGGCAATGCCGATGACAACCTGGCCTTTCTCGAGGACCACGGCGCGGTGGTAGTCAAGCCGCTGGACGGCGAGCAAGGCAACGGCGTGGCGGTCAACCTGACCACCCTCGATGAGATCAACGAAGCGGTAGAAAGCGCCCGGCGTTTCGACAGCCGCGTACTGCTGGAAAGCTTTCACGCCGGCCTCGACCTGCGCATCGTGGTCATCGGCTTCGAAGTGGTCGCCGCCGCCATCCGCCACCCGGCGCAGATCGTTGGCGACGGCCAGCACGCCGTCGGTGCCCTGATCGAGGCGCAGAGCCGTCGGCGCCAGGCGGCCACCGGTGGTGAAAGCCGTATCCCGCTGGACCACGAAACCCAACGCACGCTACACGCCGCCGGGGTCGACTACGACACCGTGCTGCCCGCCGGCCAGCGCCTGGCCGTGCGCGGCACGGCCAACCTGCACACCGGCGGCTGCCTGGAAGACGTCACCGAGCGCCTGCACCCGGTGCTGGGAGACGCCGCCGTCCGCGCCGCCCGCGCCTTGGACATTCCGGTGGTGGGCCTGGACCTGATGGTCAAGGCCGCCGACCAGCCCGACTACGTGTTCATCGAAGCCAATGAACGGGTCGGCCTGGCCAACCATGAACCACAACCGACTGCCGAGCGCTTCGTCGACCTGCTGTTCCCGCACAGTCGACCGGCGCCCTAAGCACAGGAGTTCGCATGCCAGAACAGATCCCCGAACCCGACCTCAAGTACCTGCAGAAAGTCCTGCTGGAAATGCTCGCCATCCCCAGCCCCACCGGCTTTACCGACACTATCGTGCGTTATGTGGCCGAGCGCCTGGAAGAGCTCGGCATCCCTTTCGAGCTGACCCGCCGCGGCACCATCCGCGCCACCCTCAAGGGCCGCAAGAGCTCGCCGGACCGTGCGGTCTCCGCGCACCTGGACACCATTGGCGCCAGCGTGCGGGCCATCCAGGACAACGGCCGGCTGTCGCTGGTGCCGGTGGGTTGCTGGTCCAGCCGCTTTGCCGAAGGCAGCCGCGTCAGCGTGTTCACCGACACCGGCGTGCTGCGCGGCAGCGTGTTGCCGCTGATGGCCAGCGGGCACGCATTCAACACCGCCATCGACCAGATGCCGGTCAGCTGGGAACATATCGAACTGCGCCTGGACGCCTATTGCGCCACCCGCGCCGATTGCGAATCGCTGGGGATTGGTATCGGTGACTTCGTCGCCTTCGACCCGCTGCCGGAGTTCACCGAGAGCGGCCATATCAGCGCCCGCCACCTGGATGACAAGGCCGGTGTCGCGGCGTTGCTGGCGTCGCTCAAGGCCGTGGTTGAAAGCGGCGCGCAGCCGTTGATCGACTGCCACCCTCTATTCACCATCACTGAAGAAACCGGCTCCGGCGCCGCCGCAGCGCTGCCCTGGGACGTCAGCGAATTCGTCGGCATTGACATTGCCCCGGTAGCGCCCGGGCAACATTCCAGCGAGCACGCGGTCAGCGTGGCCATGCAGGATTCGGCCGGGCCCTACGACTATCACCTGTCCCGTCACCTGCTCAAGCTTGCCCGCGAGCACGAGCTGCCGGCACGGCGCGATGTGTTCCGCTACTACTTCAGCGACGCGCATTCGGCGATCACCGCCGGCCACGACATCCGTACCGCCCTGCTGGCCTTCGGTTGCGACGCCACCCACGGCTACGAGCGCACCCATATCGACAGCCTCGCCGCACTGAGCCGCCTGCTGACCGCCTACCTGCTCAGCCCGCCGGTGTTCGCCAGCGACTCGCAAGCCACCGGCAATTCGCTGGAGAGCTTCAGCCATCAGCTTGAGCACGATGCGCAGATGGAAAGCGATACCCGTGTGCCGGCAGTCGACAGCCTGGTCGGCAACAAAAACTAGCGCCTACACAGCCAGGGCAGGTTTCGCGTAGCATGGCAGAACCTTTTCGCCAGACCTGTCCTGTTCATGCTGATTCCCTACGACCAACTGGAAGCCGAAACCCTCACCCGTTTGATCGAGGATTTCGTCACCCGCGATGGCACCGACAACGGTGACGACACCCCGCTGGAAACCCGCGTGCTGCGGGTGCGCCAGGCGCTGGCAAAAAAACAGGCGTTCATTCTGTTCGACCTTGAAAGCCAGCAATGCCAGTTGCTGGCCAAGCACGACGTGCCCAAGGAACTGCTCGAGTGATTCAGCCGGTCTGCTTGGCCAACTGCTCGACAATGCGCTTGTAGATCTCCGCCCGGTGCACTTCGACGTGCCGCGGCGCACTGATGCCAAAGCGCACAGTATTGCCCTCCACCGACAACACCTTGATCTTGATGTGATCGTCAATGGCGATGATTTCGCCTATTTCGCGGCCTATTACCAACATGCTCCGATCCTCCACAAATCAGGGAATTCGGAGACTGCACCGGGTGCCGGACGCCTTCAATGCTCCTGCGGCGAATTAGACAGGTCTCACATTTTCAGACGACTTTGCCTACAGATTTTCTGAGTTCTCGCTCACTCAAGCGCTCTGCAAGCGTGGCCCCAGGACAATGATACTGGCGCCCAACACACACAGCAGCGCACCGATCCAGTCACTGCCCAGCGGCCGCGCCCGCTCGACCAGCGCCAACCACAACAGCGAAGTGACGATATAGATGCCGCCATAGGCGGCATAGGCGCGCCCGGCGTAAGCGGCCTCGACCCGGGTGAGGATCAGTGCGAACAGGGTCAGGCTGAGCAAGGCCGGGGCAATCCACCACCCGCTCTTGCCCAGGCGCAGCCACATGTAGAAGCCGTAGCAACCGGCGATCTCGAAGACCGCCGCGAGGAAAAACCACAGGTAATTGATCACACCAGGCACTCAAGGCTGTTTCAGGGATGGCCAAGAATACCTGATGCCGCGGCTCAAGCCTGGGACGGCCGGGCCTTGGCGCGCATTTTCTCGGCCATGCTGGCCATTTCATCGTAGAGCACCTGCGGGTTGCGCTGCTTGAGCTTCCAGGCTTCACGGCCCTGTTCATGGGGCAAGATCAGGAACTCGCCGGCGGCCACTTGCTGGTGGATGTAATCGGCGATATCGGCGGCGCTGATCGGCGAGCTTTCCAGCAGCTTGCCGACCTGGGCTTTCATCGCCGGGGTCGGGCCACGGAACGATTCGAGCAGGTTGGTCTGGAAGAACGACGGGCAGACCACGTGCACCGCAACCTCCTGCTGGCGCAGCTCGATCAGCAGGCTTTCCGACAGGGCCAGCACCCCGGCCTTGGCGACGTTGTAGTTGCTCATCGCCGGGCCCTGCATCAGGGCTGCCATCGACGCAATGTTGATGATCTTGCCCTTGCTGCGCTCGAGCAGCGGCAGGAAGGCCTTGCAGCCCTTGACCACGCCCATCAGGTTGATTGCGATCTGCCAGTCCCAGTCTTCCAGCGACAGCTCGGCGAAAAAGCCACCCGAGGCCACACCGGCGTTGTTGACGATCACATCGATGCCGCCGAACTTTTCTTCACAGGCCTGGGCCAGCGCCGTGAGCTGGCTGTAGTCGCGCACATCGCAGCGCTGCACGAAGCCGTCGGCGCCCGCCTCACGCACCAGTGCCAGGGTTTGCTTGAGGCCAGCCTCGTTGACATCGGCCAGGGCCAATTGCCAACCCTCACGCGCCCAGCGCAAGGCAATTTCGCGCCCAAGCCCTGAGCCGGCACCGGTGATCATCATGCGCTTTTGCATAGCAGGCAGCCTTGTACTGTTCTGGAAAGTTCAGGCCAGTGTAGCGAAGGCAGCGCCGCCGCCCACGCTGTATCAGGATGCTGAATGGCCGGGGCAAACAGCGGTGAAAGTGGCACGTTTCGATGCGATAAAACTTTTAGCCACTGGCAGCAGTCGGAATTAACAGGCGGGCATGAAATACATGACCGAAGAGATGGATTGCAGCGTAACGCCTACTTCTCAAGCCAAACAAGGAAACTGCCATGGGCACCATACTTATCATCATCCTGATTCTGCTGTTGATCGGTGGCTTACCCGTCTTTCCGCACTCCAGAAGTTGGGGTTATGGGCCGTCCGGCATCATCGGTACCGTGCTGATCATCCTGTTGATCCTGTTGTTACTCGGCAAGATTTAAACGCAATAAAAAAGGCAGCCCAAGGGCTGCCTTTTCATACGCGGTTATAACTTAGTGAGACACCGCACCGCTGGCACCCAGGCCAGTCTGCGAGCGCACGAACTGCGGGAAGAACAGTGCGCGTTCATCATCGGCAGCCTTGGACTTGTCGGTGATCGAGAAGAACCAGATACCGGCAAAGGCAATGAGCATCGAGAACAGCGCCGGGTACTCGTACGGGTAGATCGCCTTCTCGTGACCGAGGATCTGCACCCAGATGGTCGGGCCGAGGATCATCAGCGCCACGGCACTGATCAGGCCCATCCAGCCGCCGATCATGGCGCCACGGGTGGTCAGCTTCTTCCAGTACATCGAGAGCAGCAGCACCGGGAAGTTGCAGCTGGCGGCGATGGAGAACGCCAGGCCGACCATGAAGGCGATGTTCTGGCTCTCAAACAGGATACCCAGGCCGATTGCCAGCACGCCAAGGAAGACAGTGGTGATCTTCGAGACGCGGATCTCATCCTTCTCGTTGGCCTTGCCCTTCTTGATCACGCTGGCATACAGGTCGTGGGACACTGCCGAGGCACCGGCCAGGGTCAGGCCGGCAACCACTGCCAGAATGGTGGCGAAGGCCACTGCCGAGATGAAGCCGAGGAACACGCTGCCACCCACGGCGTCGGCCAGGTGCACCGCTGCCATGTTATTACCGCCGATCAGGGCGCCGGCGGCGTCCTTGAATTCCGGGTTGGTGCTGACCAGCAGGATCGCGCCGAAGCCGATAATGAAGGTCAGGATGTAGAAGTAGCCGATGAAGCCGGTGGCGTACAGCACGCTCTTGCGCGCTTCCTTGGCGTCGCTGACGGTGAAGAAGCGCATCAGGATGTGTGGCAAGCCGGCGGTACCGAACATCAGCGCCAGGCCCAGCGAGAACGCCGAGATCGGATCCTTGACCAGGCCGCCCGGGCTCATGATCGCTTCACCTTTGGGGTGAACCTTGATCGCCTCGGAGAACAGCGCGTTGAAGTCGAAGTTGACGTGCTTCATCACCATCAGCGCCATGAAGCTGGCACCGGAGAGCAGCAGCACGGCCTTGATGATCTGGACCCAGGTGGTCGCGAGCATGCCGCCGAACAGCACGTACATGCACATCAGGATGCCGACCAGGATCACCGCGACGTGGTAGTCCAGGCCGAACAGCAGCTGGATCAGCTTGCCGGCACCGACCATCTGCGCGATCAGGTAGAAAGCCACCACCACCAGCGAGCCGGAGGCCGACAGGGTGCGGATTTCTTTTTGCCCGAGGCGGTACGAGGCGACGTCGGCAAAGGTGTATTTACCCAGGTTGCGCAGGCGCTCGGCGATCAGGAAGAGGATGATCGGCCAGCCGACCAGGAAGCCGATCGAGTAGATCAGGCCGTCGTAGCCAGAGGTGAACACCAGGGCGGAAATACCCAGGAAAGAGGCGGCCGACATGTAGTCGCCGGCAATCGCCAGACCGTTCTGGAAACCGGTGATGCGCCCGCCGGCGGCATAGTAGTCGGAGGCGGACTTGTTACGTTTGGACGCCCAGTAGGTGATGCACAGGGTGGCACCGACGAAAGCGACGAACATGACGATCGCCGAGACGTTCAAGGGTTGTTTCTGCACCGCGCCGGTGAGGGCGTCAGCGGCCCAGACGGCGGGTGCAAAAACGCCGAAGGCCAGGGTTGCCAGTAGACGCCGGATCATTGCTGAGCCTCCTTGAGGATCGCCTTGTTCATCTCGTCGAACTCGCCATTGGCGCGACGCACGTAGATGGCCGTGAGGATGAAGGCCGAGATGATCAGACCGACACCGAGGGGAATACCCCAGGTGATCGACGAGTCAGGGCTGAGCTTGGCACCGAGGATATGCGGGCCATAGGCAATCAACAGGATGAAGGCGGCGTAGAGACCGAGCATGATCGCCGAGAGAATCCAGGCGAAACGTTCGCGTTTTGAAACCAGCTCCTTGAACCGCGGGCTGTTTTGTATCGATAGGTAAATGCTGTCGTTCATTGTTTTTGTCCTCGCAGCACAGATTAGGTAGAACCCACTCCACTTTATGCTGCCTTCGAACGCACTCCAGACGACCTTAGTCTTAGATGCAAAACTCTTTTACCGATTCGGTAACAGCCTGAAACGACAAGGGCCGCGACAGCGTTTTCGCTGTCGCGGCCCTGGAAGGTGCCAGATAGAAGCCTTAGGCCATTATTTAGCGGTCCACTCGGCTACGCGCTCGGGGTGTTTGGCCACCCAGTCCTTGGCCGCGGCTTCGGGTTTTGCACCCTCTTGAATGGCCAACATGACCTCGCCGATTTCATCCTTGGACTGCCACTGGAACTTCTTCAGGAACGCCGCCACTTCCGGCGCCTTCTTGTCCAGCTCCTTGCTGCCGATGCTGTTGACGGTTTCGGCGGCGCCATACACGCCTTTGGGGTCTTCAAGGAACTTGAGCTTCCACTTGGCGAACATCCAGTGCGGCACCCAGCCGGTCACCGCGATCGATTGCTGCTTGGCATAGGCGCGGCCCAGTTCTGCGGTCATCGCCGCGCCGGAGCTGGCTTGCAGCTTGTAGCCGGTGAGGTCGTAGTCCTTGATGGCCTGGTCGGTCTTGAGCATGACGCCGGAGCCTGCGTCGATGCCGACGATTTTCTTCTTGAAGCTGTCATCGGTCTTCAGATCAGCCAGGGAGTTGGCCTTGACGTACTCGGGGACGATCAGGCCGATCTTGGCATCCTTGAAGTTGGGGCCGTAGTCGACCACGTTGTCCTTGTTCTTGGTCCAGTATTCGCCATGGGTTACCGGCAGCCAGGCCGAGAGCATGGCATCGAGCTTGCCGGTGGCCACACCCTGCCACATGATGCCGGTGGCCACGGCCTGCAGTTTGACGTCATAGCCGAGTTTCTGCCTGATGACTTCGGCGGCGACGTTGGTGGTCGCCACACTGTCGGACCAGCCATCGACATAGCCGATGCTCACTTCCTTGGCCAGCGCTTGCCCCGCGCCAATGGCCATTACCAGGGCGGTGCCCACCCCCAGGAGTCGTCGCATTTTCATCCAAGCATCCCCTCGTCACGTCACGGAAGCTGCATCATCAACCGCGCATGGCCGCTGACCTGCTCTGGTAACGACCTCAAGGCAACGAGAAACGACATCACATCGCCAGCAACGCAGATCGTTACATCAAGCAACATCCACCCTGGTTAACTTTGTAGCCCAAGGCTTTGGCCGGCGCCATTTGCGGGTACTATTGACGGCTTTGTTCCCAGACGGTCCGATCCATGCCCTCGACTGCGCGCTTCCCGCTCCTACCCTACCTGTTCGCCTGCCTGCTGGGCCTGTTCGCCCTGGGAGGGCTGTGGTACGGCCTGGGCAAACCGGTGGTGCTGCCGGATGCGGCTAGCGCTTCGCACAAGCTGCAGTGCGCCTCCTACACGCCGTTCGACAAGGACCAATCGCCGTTCGACCAGCCGTTCCAGCTGCGCCCGGCGCGCATGGACGCAGACCTGGCCTTGCTCGCCCAACGTTTCGAGTGCATTCGCACCTACTCGATGACCGGCCTTGAAGCCATCCCGGACCTGGCTCGCAAGCACGGCCTGAAGGTCATGCTCGGCGCCTGGATCAACGCCAATCCGGTGGATTCGCAAAAAGAGGTCAAGGCCCTGATCGCCTCGGCCAATGCCAACCCGGATGTGGTCAAGGCGGTGATCGTCGGCAACGAAACCCTGCTGCGCAAGGAAGTCACCGGCCCGCAACTGGCGGCGCTGATCAACCAGGTGAAAAGCCAGGTCAGCGTGCCGGTGACCTACGCCGATGTCTGGGAGTTCTGGCTGCAGCACCCGCAGATCGCCCCGACGGTAGACTTCTTGACCATTCACCTGCTGCCCTACTGGGAAGATGAACCCAAGAGCATCGACGATGCCCTGGTGCACGTGGGCGAGATTCGCCAGGTGTTCGGCAACCGCTTCGCGCCCAAGGATATCGTCATTGGTGAAACCGGCTGGCCGAGCGAAGGCCGCCAGCGCGAAACCGCCCTGCCCAGCCGGGTCAACGAGGCGCGTTTCATCCGTGGTTTTGTTGCCATGGCCGAACAGCAGGGCTGGAAGTACAACCTGATTGAAGCCTTCGACCAACCCTGGAAGCGTGCCAGCGAAGGCGCCGTGGGCGGCTATTGGGGCCTGTATGACGCCGACCGCCATGACAAGGGCATTCTTGAAGGTCCGGTGAGTAACCTGGCGTTCTGGCCAGAGTGGCTGGGCGTTGGCGTGGCGCTGTTCGCCGCCACTCTGCTGCTCGCCGGGCGCGTGCGCGGCACCCGCAGCGCCTTGCTGTTGCCACTGCTGGCGGCACTGGGTGCAGCCAGCCTGGGCCTGTGGGGCGAGCAACTGCGTATCAACAGCCGCTTTGCCGGTGAATGGCTATGGGCGATTTTGCTGGTGGGCCTGAACTTGCTGGTGCTGGCCCATGCGGCCCTGGCCCTGGCGCAGCGCCAGGGCTGGCGCGAGCGGGCCTTTGCCTGGCTTGAAGCGCGTGCCGGCTGGTGGTTGCTGGCGGCCGGTTTCGCGGCGGCGGTGAGTATGCTGGCGCTGGTGTTCGACCCACGCTATCGCAGCTTCCCGAGCCCGGCCTTGCTGTTGCCGGCGGTGGTGTACCTGCTGCGGCCGGTAGCGGCACGCCGGGCCGAAGCGGCTTTGCTGGCGTTGATCATCGGTGGCGGCATTGCCCCGCAGTTGTTCTGTGAAGGGCTGAGCAACCAGCAGGCACTGGTCTGGGCCGGGGTGAGCGTGCTGATGGTGGCGGCATTGTGGCGTAGCTTGAGGGTTCGGGTTCAGCAGTGAGCCATCGCGGGTCAAGTCGGATCGCCGCACCGCCGCTCCCACAGAGATCACTGTGGGAGCGGCGGTGCGACGACTCGACTTGACCCGCGATAAGACAACTAACGCCGTACCAGCCGCAACCCCGCCAGCACCACGGCAAACACGGCAATGCTTGCGGTGTACAACACCAGCGCCGGAATCCCGCACACCAGTGCCGCCACCGCCAGGCGCCAGCCGGCGCGCCCCGGCACCAGCATGGCCAGCAGCGCCAGACCCAAAGCCGACCAGGCCAGCACCCTGAAGTGAATCATCAAGCCCATCACCGAGCGCGCCTGGCAGCCCCACAGTTGTGCCTGGTCGGCGCAGGTCGCCACCCAGTGGGCATCTTCCATCAGCACATAACGCAGCCCATAGCTCGCCGCCAGCCACAAGGGCAGGAAAACCAGCAAAGCGATCAGCGGTAAACGGCGGGACATGCGACACTCCAGAAACATGAAAATCGGCGCCCAGCATAATCGTCCGGGGCGTCTATGCAAGGCAAAAGCGCCAGCCTCAGCTACTTTGTCCTGTAGATAAATGGAACCAATTGTTGCGAATCCTCAATGGACGGCGGCAACATCTGGGACGATAAATGCCGGAGCGCCAGGCAACTTTGCCGGGGCCACCATGGTCCTAGCCTGCGTAACGCACTTTGCTGCTGCATTTTTGGGGATCCGTCATGCTTCGTTCTCTGCGCCTCGCTGCCCTGTTGGGTGGCTTTATCTCGAGTGCGTGCGCTTGGGCACAAACCATCGACGCTGCCAGTTATGGCTATCCGTTGACCAACCCGTTCGAGGCGACGATTGCCACGACGCCGCCGGAGCTACGCCCGGAGCTGCCCAGCGACGACGACATCACCCAGTCCGACTACAGCCTGAACATGCGCCCGGAACGGGCCTTCACCCTGCCCGACAATTTCTGGGCGGTGAAGCAGCTCAAGTACCGCCTGGCCCGCCAGGACCACGAAGCGCCGCTGATCTTCCTGATCGCCGGCACTGGTGCGCCCTACTCCAGCAGCATCAACGAATACCTGAAGAAGCTCTACTACAAGGCCGGCTACCACGTGGTGCAGCTGTCGTCGCCAACCAGCTTCGACTTCATCACCGCCGCCTCGCGCTACGCCACCCCCGGGGTCAGCAGCGAAGACGCCGAAGACCTCTACCGGGTCATGCAGGGCGTGCGCGCCCAGCACCCGCGCCTACCGGTCAGCGAGTACTACCTCAGCGGCTACAGCCTCGGCGCCCTGGACGCGGCCTTCGTCAGCCACCTGGACGAAACCCGGCGCAGCTTCAACTTCAAGCGCGTGCTGCTGCTCAACCCACCGGTCAACCTCTACACCTCGATCAGCAACCTCGACAAGCTGGTGCAGACCGAGGTCAAGGGCGTGAACAACAGCACCACCTTCTACGAGCTGGTACTCAACAAGTTGACCCGCTACTTCCAGCAGAAGGGCTACATCGATCTCAACGATGCCCTGCTCTATGACTTCCAGCAGTCGCGCCAGCACCTGTCCAATGAACAGATGGCGATGATCATCGGCACCTCGTTCCGCTTCTCGGCGGCCGACATCGCCTTTACCTCCGACCTGATCAACCGCCGCGGCCTGATCATTCCGCCCAAGTACCCGATCACCGAAGGCAGCAGCCTCACACCGTTCTTCAAGCGCGCCCTGCAATGCGACTTCGACTGCTACCTGACCGAGCAGGTGATCCCCACCTGGCGCGCCCGCACCGACGGTGGCAGCTTGCTGCAACTGGTCGACCAGGTGAGCCTCTACGCCCTCAAGGACTATCTGCAAAAGAGCCCGAAAATCGCCGTGATGCACAACGCCGACGACGTCATCCTCGGCCCCGGCGACCTGGGTTTCCTGCGTAGCGCCTTTGGTGACCGCCTGACCCTGTACCCCCACGGCGGCCATTGCGGCAACCTCAATTACCGCGTCAACAGCGACGACATGCTGGAGTTTTTCCGTGGTTAAACGCCTACTGATTATTAGCGCGCTGCTGGCCTGTGGCCTGGCCCAGGCCGCCGAAGAAACTGCGCCGCGTGCCAGCGTGATTGAAGCCGATCCGGTCGATACCGATGGCTTCACCGAACCGCTCAAGGCGCTCAAGTTCAACCCCGGTCTCGACCAGCGCGAGTTCGAGCGCTCGACCCTGGCGGCGCTGAACGTCTATGACCCGCTGGAGTCGATGAACCGGCGTATCTACCACTTCAACTACCGCTTCGACCAATGGGTGTTCCTGCCAGTGGTCAACGGCTACCGCTACATCACCCCGCACTTTGTACGCAGCGGCGTGAGTAACTTCTTCAGCAACGTCGGCGATGTGCCGAACCTGCTCAACAGCCTGCTGCAGTTCAAGGGCAAGCGCTCGATGGAAATCACCGCACGCCTGCTGCTCAATACCACCATTGGTGTCGCCGGCCTGTGGGACCCGGCCAGCAAGATGGGCCTGCCGCACCAGAGCGAAGACTTCGGCCAGACCCTGGGCTTCTACGGTGTGCCTGATGGCCCATACCTGATGCTGCCGATCCTCGGCCCGTCGAACCTGCGCGATACCGGTGGCCTGGCGGTGGACTACAGCGCCGAGAACTGGATCAACTTCCTCAATGTCGCCGAGGTCAGCAGCAACCACCCGGAACTGTGGGTACTGCGCGGTATCGACAAGCGCTATACCACCAGCTTCCGCTATGGCCAGCTGAACTCGCCGTTCGAGTACGAGAAGGTGCGCTACGTGTACACCGAGGCACGCAAGCTGCAGATCGCCGAGTAAGCCGCTTCAGTTGGGCGCCGGCAGGCCCAGGAAGCCACACAGTTCGCGGCGCTTGGCCAAGGCGTCGTGGCGCCCGAGCTCGATCAGTTCGCTGCAGTAGCCGGCCTCGAACAGCAGGTAGCTGAGCACCCCGGCGCCGCTGGTCTTGGTCGCCCCCGGGCCACGCAGGAACAAGCGCAGGGCCGCCGGCAACTCACGCCGGTGGCGGGCGGCGATCTCGTCCAGCGGCTGGCTCGGCGCAACCACCAGCACATCGACTGGCGCCAGGCCCAGGCGCCTACGCTCGAGGTGTTCGGGCATCAGGTGGCTGAGGTGATTGAGCCGCTGCAGCAGCTCGATATCGTCTTCCAGGCTGTCAATGAAGGTGCTGTTGAGCATGTGCCCGCCGATCTGCGCCAGGCTCGGCTGCTGACCACTGAAGATCCGCTGGCGCATCTCGCCTTCGTTGGGCCGCTGCGGGTTGCCGCTGACCCCGACCACCAGCACCCGGCTTGCCCCCAGGTGCAGCGCCGGGCTGATCGGCGCCGACTGGCGCACCGCACCATCACCGAAGAACTCCTCACCAAGCTTGACCGGGGCAAACAGCAACGGGATCGCCGAACTTGCCAGCAGGTGCTCGACGCTCAATTGGGTGGGCAGGCCGATACGCCGGTGGCGCAACCAGGGGTCGATGGCGCCTCGGCCCTGGTAGAAGGTCACGGCCTGGCCGGATTCGTAACCGAAGGCCGTCACCGCCACCGCGCGCAGGTGCTGCTGCTCAATGGCGTGGCCAATACCGTTCAGGTCCAGGTGCTGGTTGAGCAAGGTGCGCAAGGGCGAGCTGTCGAGCAGCGCCACCGGTACGGGTGAGCCGAGACCAAGCAGGCTGTGTCCGACAAAACGGCTGGCCTGGCGGATTACCCCGGGCCAGTCGCTGCGCAGCACCTGATGGCTGCGAAAGCCCTGCCAGAAGCTGGTCAGGCGGCGAATCGCGTCGGCAAAGTGAGTGGCGCCGCTGGCGAGGGTCACGGCATTGATGGCACCGGCCGAGGTGCCGACGATCACCGGGAAGGGGTTGGCGGCGCCGGGCGGCAGCAGGTCGGCGATGCCGGCCAGCACTCCGACCTGGTAGGCGGCGCGGGCACCGCCGCCGGAGAGGATCAAGCCGGTGATCGGTTCAGCCATTTTACCTTCCTGGATTGTTGGTGAGTTCATCGCAGGTCATGCCCGCTCCCACAGACAGCTGTAGGAGCGGGCTTGACCCGCGATAGCCTCAACGCCGTTTTTCGTAAAGCTTCGGTGCCCCTGGCGGGCGCGACTTGAAGCGCCGATGCGCCCACAGGTACTGCTCCGGGCATTCGCGCAGCACGGTTTCGATCCATTGGTTGATGCGCAGGCAATCGGCCTCTTCGGTCTCGCCGGGGAAATCCGCAAGCGGCGGATGAATCACCAGCCGGTAACCGCTGCCATCGGCCAGGCGCTGCTGAGTGAAAGGGATCACCCGCGCCTTGCCCAGGCGGGCGAACTTGGTGGTGGCGGTGACGGTCGCCGCTTCAATGCCGAACAGTGGCACGAACAGGCTCTGCTTGGCGCCGTAGTCCTGGTCGGGTGCGTACCAGATGGCACGGCCGGCGCGCAGCAGTTTGAGCATGCCGCGCACGTCCTCGCGCTCCACCGCCAGCGAATCGAGGTTGTGCCGCTCACGGCCACGGCGCTGGATGAAATCGAACACCGGGTTGCCGTGCTCGCGGTACATGCCGTCGATGGTGTGTTGCTGGCCCAGCAGTGCGGCGCCGATCTCCAGGGTGGTGAAATGCAGGGCCATGAGGATGGCACCCTGGCCATCACGCTGGGCGGCCTGCAGGTGCTCCAGCCCTTCGATGTGCGCCAGGCGCGCCAAACGGGCCTTTGGCCACCACCAACTCATGGCCATTTCGAAGAAGGCGATGCCGGTGGAAGCGAAATTTTCCTTGAGCAGACGCTGCCGTTCGACGGACGGTAACTCGGGGAAACACAGCTCCAGGTTGCGCGCCGCAATGTAGCGGCGCTCGCCGGCCACCAGGTACATCAGCGCCCCCAGGGCACGGCCGATCACCAGCAATGCCCGGTATGGCAGCTGCACGATCAGCCACAGCAGGCCCAGGCCCAGCCACAGCGGCCAGAAGCGCGGGTGCAGAAAGTAACGACGAAAACGCGGGCGATCCATTAAAGATTCCGGAAAGACAAGGGCCGGGCATTCTACAACGGTTCGGCACGGGTTGCGGCCAACCGGTGTTCTCGTTATAAGTCTGGGCACTTTTTCGTAACAAGCCGCCCTAATGCAGACCATGAGCCAATCCCAAACGCCAGACCAAGACCCCGTGTTCCAGCTCAAGGGCAGCATGCTCGCAATTACCGTGCTCGAGCTTGCCCGGAACAACCTCGAAGGCCTCGACCGGCAGTTGGCGGCCAAGGTGGCCCAGGCGCCGAATTTCTTCAGCAACACCCCACTGGTGCTGGCCCTGGACAAACTTCCGGCCGGCGAAGGCGCGGTCGACCTGCCCGGGCTGATGCGCGTCTGCCGCCATCATGGCCTGCGCACCCTGGCCATCCGCGCCAGCCGTATCGAAGACATCGCCGCAGCAATCGCCATCGACCTGCCGGTGCTGCCGCCCTCCGGCGCCCGCGAGCGGCCGCTTGAGCCGGAGCCGGAAGTGAAGAAGCCCGAGCCTGCGCCAGCATCCGTTGCGCCGCCGGAGCCGACTATCCGCCCGACCAAGATCATCACCACTCCGGTGCGTGGTGGCCAGCAGATCTACGCCCAGGGCGGCGATCTGGTCGTGGTGTCGTCGGTCAGCCCGGGTGCGGAACTTCTCGCCGATGGCAACATCCATGTGTACGGTGCAATGCGTGGGCGGGCACTGGCCGGGATCAAGGGCAACACCCGGGCGCGGATCTTCTGCCAGCAGCTGACCGCCGAGATGGTCTCGATCGCCGGGCAATACAAGGTCTCCGAAGACCTGCGCCGCGATCCGCTGTGGGGGGCCGGGGTACAGGTCAGCCTGTCCGGTGACGTGTTGAACATCACCCGTCTTTAACGGATACTTGCCGCCATTTTCTGCGCAACTTTTTTCGATGTTGCCGTTTTTTGTATTTTTTGGGACTCAACGTCCTTTTCTTTAGGGGTGAAACACCTTGGCCAAGATTCTCGTGGTTACATCCGGCAAGGGTGGTGTGGGTAAGACCACCACCAGCGCCGCTATTGGTACCGGCCTCGCACTGCGCGGCCACAAGACTGTCATCGTCGACTTCGACGTCGGCCTGCGTAACCTCGACCTGATCATGGGCTGCGAACGCCGCGTGGTGTACGACTTCGTCAACGTCGTCAATGGCGAAGCCAACCTGCAGCAAGCGTTGATCAAGGACAAGCGCCTCGAGAACCTCTACGTGTTGGCCGCAAGCCAGACCCGCGACAAGGACGCGCTGACCGTGGAAGGCGTGGAAAAGGTCCTGATGCAGCTCAAAGAGGACTTCGAATACGTGGTCTGCGACTCGCCGGCCGGCATCGAGAAAGGCGCCCACCTGGCCATGTACTTCGCCGACGAAGCGATCGTGGTGACCAACCCTGAAGTCTCCTCGGTACGTGACTCGGACCGCATGCTGGGCCTGCTGGCGAGCAAATCGCGCCGCGCCGAACGCAACGAAGACCCGATCAAGGAACACCTGCTGATCACCCGCTACCACCCGGAGCGCGTCAGCAATGGCGAAATGCTTGGCGTCGAAGACGTCAAGGAAATCCTCTCGGTGACCCTGCTGGGCGTGATCCCGGAATCCCAGGCGGTGCTCAAGGCATCCAACCAGGGCGTGCCGGTGATCCTCGACGATCAGAGCGATGCTGGCCAGGCCTACAGCGATACCGTTGACCGCCTGCTGGGCAAAAACGTGGAACATCGGTTCCTTGATGTGAAGAAGAAGGGATTCTTCGAGCGCCTGTTTGGAGGCAACTAACCAATGAACCTTTTTGACTTCTTTCGTGCCAGCAAAAAAGTAAGCACCGCCTCGGTCGCGAAAGAGCGTCTACAGATCATCGTGGCGCACGAGCGCGGTCAGCGCACTACTCCGGACTACCTGCCAGCCTTGCAGAAGGAACTGGTGGAGGTGATCCGCAAGTACGTCAACATCGGCTCCGATGATGTGCAGGTCGCTCTGGAAAACCAGGGCAGCTGCTCGATCCTCGAACTCAACATCACCCTGCCCGATCGCTGATAGCGTTTTCGGGCACCCTGTGGGAGCGGGCTTGCCCCGCGATAGCGATCTGGCAATCAAATCGCATCGCGGGGCAAGCCCGCTCCCACAGCTATTTTGGAACACGCAATGCCGCTGTCCAACGTTCACATCCTGCATGAAGATGACGCCATCCTGGTGGTCAACAAGCCGACCCTGCTGCTGTCCGTACCGGGCCGGGCCGAAGACAACAAGGATTGCCTGATCACCCGCCTGCAGGAAAACGGCTACCCCGATGCCCTGATCGTCCACCGCCTGGACTGGGAAACCTCGGGGATCATCCTTCTGGCCCGCGACGCCGACAGTCACCGCGAGCTGTCCCGCCAGTTCCACGACCGTGAAACCGAGAAGGCCTATACCGCCCTGTGCTGGGGCCAGCCGGAGCTCGACAGCGGCAGCATCGACCTGCCGCTGCGCTACGACCCGCCGACCAAGCCACGGCACGTGGTCGACCACGAGCAGGGCAAGCATGCCCTGACCTTCTGGCGTATCGTCGAGCGCTGTGGCGACCATTGCCGGGTCGAGCTGACGCCGATCACCGGGCGCTCGCACCAGTTGCGCGTGCACATGCTGTCGATCGGTCATCCGCTGCTGGGCGACCGCCTGTATGCCTATCCTGAGGCGCTGGCGGCCCATGAGCGGTTGTGCCTGCATGCGAGCATGCTGAGCTTTACCCACCCGGTTTCCGGGGAGCGGCTGCGCTTCGAGTGTCCGGCGCCGTTCTGACACGCCCCATCGCGGGGCAAGCCCGCTCCCACAGGCTTCGTGGGAGCGGGCTTGCCCCGCGATAGAGCCTCCACAAATCCCTCCCCAACTACGCTAAACTCGCGCCACTGCTGTCTGGAGTGACCTATGCGCGATGCACTGAATCAAGGCCTGATCGACTTCCTCAAGGCCTCCCCTACGCCGTTCCACGCCACCGCCGCCCTGGCCCAGCGCCTCGATGCCGCCGGTTACCAGCGCCTGGACGAGCGCGACAGCTGGGCCACCGTGGCCGGCGGTCGCTACTACCTGACCCGCAACGATTCCTCGATCATCGCCTTCAAGCTCGGCCGTCACTCGCCGCTGCTCGATGGCATCCGCCTGGTCGGCGCCCACACCGACAGCCCGTGCCTGCGGGTCAAGCCGCAGCCCGAGCTGCAGCGCCAGGGCTTCTGGCAACTGGGCGTAGAAGTCTACGGCGGCGCCCTGCTCGCGCCGTGGTTCGACCGTGACCTGTCGCTGGCCGGGCGGGTTACCTTCCGCCGTGACGGCAAGGTCGAAAGCCAACGGGTCGACTTCAAGCTGCCGATCGCGGTGATCCCGAACCTTGCGATCCACCTCAACCGTACCGCCAACGAAGGCTGGGCAATCAACCCGCAGACCGAGCTGCCGCCAATCCTGGCCCAGGTCGCCGGTGACGAGCGCGTCGATTTTCGCGCGCTGCTCACCGACCAGCTGGCCCGCGAGCACGGCCTCAATGCCGATGTGGTGCTGGACTACGAGCTGAGCTTCTACGACACCCAGAGCGCTGCCCTGATCGGCCTGCACGGCGAGTTCATCGCTGGCGCCCGCCTGGACAACCTGTTGTCCTGCTATGCCGGCCTGCAGGCGCTGCTCAATGCCGACAGCGACGAAACCTGCGTACTGGTGTGCAACGACCACGAAGAGGTGGGCTCCTGCTCGGCCTGTGGCGCCGACGGCCCGATGCTCGAACAGACCCTGCGCCGCCTGCTGCCCGATGGCGACGACTTTGTCCGCGCCATCCAGCGCTCGCTGCTGGTTTCGGCCGACAACGCCCACGGCGTGCACCCCAACTACGCCGACAAGCACGACGGCAACCACGGGCCCAAGCTCAATGCCGGCCCGGTGATCAAGGTCAACAACAACCAGCGCTACGCCACCAACAGCGAAACCGCCGGTTTCTTCCGCCACCTGTGCATGGCCGAAGAAGTACCGGTGCAGAGCTTCGTGGTGCGCAGCGACATGGGTTGCGGCTCGACCATCGGCCCGATCACCGCCAGCCACCTGGGCGTGCGCACCGTCGACATCGGCCTGCCGACCTTCGCCATGCACTCGATCCGCGAGCTGTGCGGCAGCCATGACCTGGCGCACCTGGTCAAGGTGCTGACGGCGTTCTATCGCAGTCGCGATTTGCCTTGATGAAAGCATCGCGGTGCGACGGCTCGACTTGCCCCGCGATGAGATCCACCAGCCTGATCCCGATCAACCCTCCCCCTGGCGAATCCCGCTATGCTTGAGCCATAACTCTCAAGTACAAGGACCTTGCCGCATGTCAGCCTTTGCCTCTCTATTCCTTCCGGTCATCGCCGGCCTGATCCTGCTGACCGTGGGCTTCAACATGCGCGATCGCAACATCGGCGTGCTGATGATGTGGGTCGGTACCCTGGGTATGATCGGCATCATGTGCTGGAAGATCCTCGAGAAACTCAACTGACAAATACACTACACTCGGGCGATTGATCGTTTTGAGGTTGATTGTCCGGTGCCTGTCTTTTTCCGCGTTATTCTCCTGCTTCTGCCCTTGCTCTTGGTTGCGCCAGCGCACGCCGCCGGCCTGCCGGGCCTGCTCGGCGGCGGCAGCAAGGCCCAGCCCGAAGCGACCGAACCCCTGGCCCAGTCACTGGACGAAGTGATCAAGAGCCTGGAGAACGACCAGCAACGGGCCAAGCTGCTGGCCGACCTGAAAAAACTGCGCGACAGCACCAAGCAGGCGCAGCCCAGTGCCGAACAAGGCGTGCTGGGTCTGATCGGCGGCACCTTCGCCGAACTGGAAAAACAGTTCAGTGGCGAAGCCAGCCCGTTCAACCGCTGGACCCGCGAGCTTGACCTGGCGCAGATCGAGCTGGATGCGCGCCTGGTGCCCTGGCACGAATGGCCGCCGATCCTGTTCGGCTTTGCCGCCATCATCGCCCTCTGGAGTTTGCTCGCCTACGCCCTGAACTGGGTCAGCCACAAGGTGCGCCTGCGCTTTGGCCTGACCGAAGAACTGCCGCAACATCCGCGCACCTGGGATCTGGTGCGCTTCGCCCTGCGCAAGCTCGGTCCGTGGCTGGTGGCACTGATCATTACCGTGTACCTGAGCTTCGCCCTGCCGCCGTCCCTGGGCAAGTCGATGGCCATGGTCCTGGCCTATGCGCTGGTGGTCGGTACCTGCTTCTCGGCGATCTGCGTCATCGCCTTCTCCCTGCTCGACGGACCGCACCGCCACCGTGCCCTGCACATTCTCCGCCACCAGGCGTTCCGCCCGCTGTGGCTGATCGGCAGCTTTGCCGCCTTTGGCGAGGCCATGAACGATCCGCGCATGGCCAGCGCCTTGGGCGACCACCTGGCGCACACGCTGGCGACCCTGGCCAACATCCTTGCCGGGTTGTCCTCCGGGCTGTTCATCCTGCGCTTTCGCCGCCCCATCGCCCACCTGATCCGCAACCAGCCACTGTCCCGGCGCCTGACCCGGCGGGCGTTGAGCGACACCATCGAGATCCTCGGGACCTTCTGGTACCTGCCGGCGCTGGTGCTGGTGGCGATCTCGCTGATCGCCACCTTCATCTCCGCCGGCGACACCAGTACCGCCCTGCGCCAGTCGCTGATGTGCACCGTGCTGCTGATTCTGTGCATGGTCATCAACGGCCTGGTGCGCCGCCACGGGCTCAAGCCGCAGCGCGCCAACCGTCGCCAGGCGGTGTACTCGGAACGCCTGAAGAGCTTCACCTACACCCTGGTGCACCTGGCCATCTGGCTGGTGTTCATCGAGCTGGGCCTGCGCGTCTGGGGCTTTTCGCTGATCGGCTTTGCCGAAGGCGAAGGCCATGAAGTGGCGGTGCGCCTGTTCGGCCTGGCCGGTACCCTGATCGCCGCCTGGCTGGTGTGGATTCTCGCCGACACCGCCGTGCACCACGCCCTGACCCGCTCGCGCAAAGGCCTGGCCAATGCCCGCGCGCAAACCATGATGCCGCTGATCCGCAACGTGCTATTCGTGGCGATCTTCATCATTGCGGTGATCGTCGCCCTGGCCAACATGGGCATGAACGTCACCCCGCTGCTGGCCGGTGCCGGTGTCATCGGCCTGGCCATCGGTTTTGGCGCACAGTCGCTGGTTGCCGACCTGATCACCGGGCTGTTCATCATCATCGAAGACTCCCTGGCCATCGACGACTACGTCGATGTCGGCGGCCACCTGGGCACGGTCGAGGGCCTGACCATCCGTACCGTGCGCCTGCGCGATATCGACGGCATCGTCCACACCATCCCGTTCAGCGAGATCAAGAGCATCAAGAACTACTCCCGCGAGTTCGGCTACGCGATCTTCCGCGTGGCCATCCCGCACAGCATGAACATCGACCAGGCAATCACCCTGATCCGCGATGTCGGGCAGAAGATGCGCAACGACCCGCTGATGCGCCGCAACATCTGGTCGCCGCTGGAGTTGCAGGGGGTGGAGAGTTTCGAGTCGGGTTCAGCGATCCTGCGCGCCCGTTTCAAGACCGCGCCGATCAAGCAGTGGGAAGTGTCGCGGGCGTTCAACCTGGCGCTCAAGCGTCAGCTCGATGAGGCCGGCCTGGACCTGGCGACGCCGCGCTTGAGCGTGCAGGTCATCACCGCCGACGCCAGCACACCGTTCAGCGAAAGCCCGCCCAAGGCCTAACCGGCTTCGGCCTTGATGCGGATCGCATCATGGCGCCAATACTCAAGGTCACAGTCGATCAGCCGCCCGTGCTGGTCACTGTTGACCCGGGTGATGTGCAGCCCGGGGCTGCCAGCCGAGACCTTGAGCGCCAGCGCTGCCGCCACCGGCAAGGCGGTGGGCAGGATCTCGAAACGCACCCGCCCGTATACGATGCCGTAACGGCCGGCATACAGCTCGGTCAGCGACTGACTCAGGTCGTGGTCGAGAATGCCCGGGAAGTACTCGGGGTTCAGGTAGTGCTCGGCATACAGCACCGCACGACCATCAATGCGCCGTAGCCGGCAGATCTGGATCACGCTCGACAGCGGCGCCAGTTGCAGCCGCGCGCATACCGCTGCCGCCGCCGGCTGCAGGCGCGCCGACAACAGCTCGGTGCGCGCCTCGCGGCCCTGGTCGCGGACCATGGCGTGAAAGTGGCTGCGCTGGATCAGGTCGTAGGTCAGCCGCTCGGGCGCGACAAACCAGCCCCGCCGCTCCTCGCGGTAGATCAGGCCACGCGCCTCCAGTTGCACCAGCGCCTCACGCAGGGTGATACGCGTGGTGTCGAACACTTCGCTCAACTTGCGTTCGGCCGGCAGCTTGCAGCCGGGCGACAGGAGGCCATGCTCGATCTGCTCCTGCAGGGCATGACAGATGGCTGTTACTGCTCGCGGTGGCAGTGGCTGCATCAAAGGTTACCTATCTGGACTAGTCCAGCCCCAGCAACGCCCATTCTTGGCGCCTTCAGGGCTATGAGAATAGTGCAAGCCTAGGCACTCCAGATGAAAGCCAGATGACAGCCAGGGTGGTCTACGCTTGATTTTCAGGGGCGCGAGCCCTGGCTGGCAGCACGCCTGGACATCAAATTGTCATGCAACAGGTCTACCTTGGCTCAGGTATTGCTGACCTAGACCAACCGAACCGCAACAACATCCAACAACACCTTTTGCGTTTTGCACGGCACCCATCAAGGAGCTTCGGATGAAAAAGCTTTTTCTGGCGTCACTGTTAGGCTCGAGTATCGCTTTGTGCACCACGGCCATGGCCGCCGACACCGACCTCAAGGCCCTCGAGGACGCCGCCCGCAAAGAAGGCGCGGTCAACAGCGTGGGCATGCCCGATGCCTGGGCCAACTGGAAAGGCACCTGGGAAGACCTGGCGAAAAAATACGGCCTCAAGCACATGGACACCGACATGAGCTCGGCCCAGGAAGTGGCCAAGTTCGATGCCGAAAAAGACAACGCCAGCGCCGACATCGGTGACGTCGGCGCCGCCTTCGGCCCGATCGCCGTGACCAAGGGCGTGACCCAGCCGTACAAGCCAAGCACCTGGGAGCAGATCCCGGACTGGGCCAAGGATAAAGACGGCCACTGGGCCCTGGCCTATACCGGCACCATCGCCTTCATCATCAACAAGCAACTGGTGAAGGAAAAAGACATCCCGAAAACCTGGCATGACCTGGAAAAGGGCAAGTACAAGGTCGCCATCGGTGACGTCGGCACCGCAGCCCAGGCTGCCAACGGCGTGCTGGCCGCGGCCATTGCCTACAAAGGTGACGAGAAGAACATCGAACCGGGCCTGCAGCTGTTCACCAAGCTGGCCCAGCAAAAACGCCTGTCGCTGGCCAACCCGACTATCCAGACCCTGGAAAAGGGCGAGATCGAAGTCGGTGTGGTCTGGGACTTCAACGGCCTCAGCTACCGCCAGCAGATCGACCCGAAACGCTTCGAAGTGCTGATCCCGTCTGATGGCTCGGTGATCTCCGGCTACACCACGATCATCAACAAGTACGCGAAGAACCCCAACGCCGCCAAGCTGACCCGCGAGTACATCTTCAGCGATGCCGGGCAGATCAACCTGGCCGAAGGTCACGCCCGGCCGATCCGTGCCGAGCACCTGAAGCTGCCGGCCGATGTCCAGGCCAAGCTGCTGCCCAACGAGCAGTACCGCGCCGTGCAACCGATCAAGGATGCCGCCGCCTGGGAAGCGACCTCCAAGAAGCTGCCGCAGTTGTGGCAGGAGCAAGTGATCATCGAGATGGAGTGAACCTTCAGGGGGTGTCAGGCAATACCTGCTACCCCCAATCGCTGGCAAGCCAGTTCCCACAAGGTCTGTGGGAGCTGAGTTGCCAGCGATGAGGTCACCACAATTGCGGAGTTTCTATGAACCACAACGTCATCCTGGTCCTGCTCGATGGCCTCAACCACCAGGTCGCGCACCACGCCATGGGCCATCTGCATGCCTACGTCGAAGCCGACCGCGCCGCGCTGTACCGGCTGGAGTGCGAGCTGCCGTCGTTGTCGCGGCCGCTGTACGAATGCATCCTCACCGGTGTCGCCCCGATCGACAGCGGCATCGTCCACAACAACGTCAACCGCCTGTCCAACCAGCGCAGCGTATTCCACTACGCCCGCGAAGCCGGCCTGGGCACGGCAGCGGCGGCCTATCACTGGATGAGCGAGCTGTACAACCGCTCGCCCTTCGACCCGCTGCGCGACCGCCACACCCACGCGCCCAAGCTGCCGATCCAGCACGGGCTGTTCTACTACGCCGACCACTACCCCGATTCGCACCTGTTCGCCGACGCCGAATACCTGCGCCGCCGTCATGCACCGAACTTCCTCCTGGTGCACCCGATGAACATCGACGACGCCGGCCACCGTCACGGCCTGGACAGCAGCCAGTACCGCAACAGCGCCCGCAGCGCCGATATCCTCCTGGCCGACTACCTGCGCACCTGGCTCGAAGAGGGTTACCAGGTAGTGGTGACGGCCGACCACGGCATGAACAACGACCGCTCGCACAACGGCCTGCTGGCCGAAGAACGTGAGGTGCCGCTGTTCGTCTTCGGCGAGGCGTTCAGCCTCGACCCGGCCGCCAAGCCGCTGCAGACCGAACTGTGCGGCACCATTTGCGAATTGCTCGGCGTGCCCCACGACAAACCGGTGTGCCGGGAGCTGCTCAAGTGAATTCGATCAAACGCGGCAAATGGCTGGCCCTGCTCTGCCTGGTGCCTTTCGCGGTGTTTTTCATCATCTTCCAGATCGCCCCGCTGGCCTGGGTCATGCTCCACAGCGTGCAGGTGGAATCGAGCTGGGGGCTGGACAACTTCACCAAGATATTCAACTCGAAGTTCTACCGCCAGGCGATCCAGCACAGCCTGGAGATCAGCTTCTGGTCGAGCCTGTTCGGTATCCTCATCGCCATCCTCGGCAGCTACTCCTTGCGCCGGGTCGACTCGCGTCTGCGTGATTTCGTCAACGCCTTTGCCAACATGACCAGCAACTTCTCCGGAGTGCCGCTGGCCTTTGCCTTCATCATCCTGCTCGGCTTCAACGGCGCGCTGACCATGCTGCTGAAACAGGCCGGGATCATCGAGGACTTCAACCTCTACTCCAAGACCGGGCTGATCATCCTCTACACCTATTTCCAGATCCCCCTCGGCGTGCTGCTGCTCTACCCGGCCTTCGACGCCCTGCGCGAAGACTGGCGCGAATCCGCCGAGCTGCTCGGCGCCGGCGCCTGGCAATACTGGCGGCACATCGGCTTGCCGGTGCTGACCCCGGCGCTGCTGGGCACCTTCGTGATCCTCCTGGCCAACGCCCTGGGCGCCTACGCCACGGTGTATGCGCTGACCACCGGCAACTTCAACGTGCTGCCGATCCGCATCGCCGCGCTGGTGGCCGGCGACATCTCGCTGGACCCGAACCTGGCCAGCGCCCTGGCGGTCATCCTGGTCGGGCTGATGACCCTGGTGACCTTCGTCCATCAATGGCTGTTGAAGCGGAGCTATCATGTCGCGCGCTGAACCGGGCACCTCGTCGCTGTACCACCGCCTGGTGGTCTACCTGCTGTTTATCATCCTCCTGCTGCCGCTGGCCGGCACCCTGCTCTACTCGCTGGCCACCAGCTGGTCGGCGAGCCTGCTGCCCAGCGGGCTGACCTTCAAGTGGTACCTGGCGCTGTGGAGCGACCCGCGCTTTCTCGCCGCCTTCGGCCAGTCGCTGCTGGTCTGTGTCGGCGCCCTGCTGCTGTCGGTACTGCTGATTTTGCCGCTGTTGTTCGTGGTCCATTACCACTTTCCGCGGCTCGATGCGCTGATGAACATCCTCATCTTGCTGCCCTTCGCGGTGCCGCCGGTGGTGTCCTCGGTGGGCCTGCTGCAACTCTACGGCTCGGGGCCGATGGCCATGGTCGGCACGCCATGGATCCTGATCGGCTGTTACTTCACCGTGGCCCTGCCGTTCATGTACCGGGCGATCACCAACAACCTGCAGGCGATCAACCTGCGCGACCTGATGGACGCGGCCCAGCTGCTTGGCGCCAGCACTTTCCAGGCCGCCTTCCTGGTCGTGCTGCCGAACCTGCGCAAGGGCCTGATGGTGGCCTTGCTGCTGTCGTTCTCGTTCCTGTTCGGCGAGTTCGTGTTCGCCAACCTGCTGGTCGGCACCCGCTACGAGACCCTGCAGGTGTACCTCAACAACATGCGCAACAGCAGTGGCCACTTCAACAGTGCCCTGGTGGTTTCCTATTTCCTCTTCGTGCTGGTGCTGACCTGGGCAGCCAACCGCCTGAACAAGGACAAGTCCTGATATGAGCTTTGTCAGCGTACAGAACCTGCAAAAAAGCTATGCCGGCAGCCCGGTGTTCAACGACATCAACTGCCAGATCGAACGCGGCGAATTCGTCACCTTGCTCGGCCCGTCCGGTTGCGGCAAATCCACCCTGCTGCGCTGCATCGCCGGGCTGACCGCAGTCGACAGCGGGCGCATTTTGCTCGATGGCAACGACCTGGTGCCGCTGAGCCCGCAAAAGCGCGGGATCGGCATGGTGTTCCAGAGTTACGCACTGTTCCCCAACATGACCGTCGAGCAGAACGTCGCCTTCGGCCTGCGCATGCAGAAGGTCAACCGCGACGACAGCCAGGCGCGGGTCCGCGAGGTGTTGCAACTGGTCGAGCTGCAGGACTTTGCCCGCCGCTACCCGCACCAGCTGTCCGGCGGCCAGTGCCAGCGCGTGGCCCTGGCCCGCTCGCTGGTCACCCGCCCGCGCCTGTTACTGCTCGACGAGCCGCTGTCGGCACTGGATGCGCGTATTCGTAAACACCTGCGCGAGCAGATCCGCGCCATCCAGCGCGAGCTGGGCCTGACCACCATCTTCGTCACCCACGACCAGGAAGAAGCGCTGACCATGTCCGACCGCATCTTCCTCATGAACCAGGGCCGCATCGTCCAGAGCGGCGATGCCGAAACCCTCTATACCGCGCCGGTGGACGTGTTCGCCGCAGGCTTTATCGGCAACTACAACCTGCTCGACGCCGACAGCGCCAGCCGCCTGCTGCAGCGCCCGGTGGGCAGCCGCCTGGCGATCCGCCCGGAAGCCATCGCGCTGAGCCTCGACGGCGAGCTGGAGGGGCTGGTACGCAGCCACAGCTTGCTGGGCAACGTGATCCGCTACCGGGTCGAAGCGCGCGGGGTAGAATTGCTGGTCGATGTACTCAACCGCTCGTCCGCCGATCTGCACCCGGACGGCCAGCGGGTATCCTTGTCGATCGATCCCACCGCCCTCTGCGAAGTCGCCTGAGGGTTGCACAGGAGTTTTTCTGAATATGGCACTAGCGATTTTCGATCTGGATGAAACCCTGATCCACGGTGACTGTGCGTCATTGTGGAGCGAGCAGATGGTCCGCCTTGGCTGGGTCGATGGCGAATCCTTCCTGCGCCGTGACAAAGAGCTGATGGACGCCTACGGCAGGGGCCATCTGGCCATGGAAGACTACATGGCCTTCAGCCTTGAGCCGCTGATCGGCCGCACGCCGGAAGAAGTCGAGCATCTGGTCGCACCGTGGGTAGAAGATTTCATCGAACCGATCATCTTCAGTGATGCCACCAAGACCATTGCTGCCCACCGCAAGGCCGGCGACCGGATCCTAGTGATTTCGGCTTCCGGCACCCACCTGGTCAAACCCATTGCCGAGCGCCTGGGTATCGATGAAGTTCTTGGCATTGAGCTGGAGGTTGCACGCGGTGTTTACACCGGCAACACCACCGGCGTGCTGACCTACCGCGAAGGCAAGATCACCCGTTTGCTGGAGTGGCTGGACCAGGAAGAAGAAAACCTTGAAGGCGCGAGTTTCTACTCGGATTCACGCAACGATCTGCCGTTGCTGCTGAAGGTGGATTACCCGCATGTGGTCAATCCGGATCCGGTGTTGCGCGAGCAGGCCGAGACCCATGGCTGGCCGATTCATAGCTGGAAATAATTGAAGCCATCGCGGGGCAAGCCCGCTCCTACCTGTGGGAGCGGGCTTTCCAGCGATTGGCGTACTACACCAGACTCTCGTCGATCACCAACACCAGCTTGCCCGACACCTGATTGCTGGCAAGCTCGGCAAACGCCGCTTCGGCATCCTTGATCGGGAAGGCCTTGGCCAGTTGCGGCTTGAGCCGGCCTTCACTGAACAGCGGCCACACTTGCTGGCCGAGGTCGCTGAGCAGGTCCGCCTTGAACTGATCATCGCGGGTGCGCAAGGTCGAGCCCATCACCTGTATGCGCTTGCCCAGCAGTTGCGCCAGGTCCAGCTCGGCCTTGCGCCCGCCCATCAAACCGATGATCACCCAGCGCCCGTCACGGGCCAGCAGCTTGAGATTGAGCTCGGCATAGTTGGCGCCAACCGGGTCGAGGATCACATTGAAGGGGGCGAAATCGTTCAGCGCGTCGAGGTCTTCACCGCGCACCACGCCACCACTGGCCCCCAAGCCTTCGCAATAGGCCAGGCGCTCGGCCGAGCCGACGCTGACCCAGCACGGGCTGCCAAAGGCCTTGCACAGCTGGATCGCCGCCGACCCGACACCGCTGGCCCCGGCATGCAGCAAGACCTTCTCACCCGGCTTGAGCGCGGCCAGCTGGAACACATTGAGCCAGGCGGTGGCATACACCTCGGGGATCGCCGCCGCTTCCTGCAGGCTCAGGCCTTCAGGAACCGGCAGCACATGACGGCCATCGACCACCACTTCCTCGGCCATGCCGCCACCGGCGAGCAAGGCACAGACCCGATCGCCGACTTGCCAGGAGGAACCGGCGCCCACTTCACTGATTACCCCTGAGCATTCCAGGCCGAGAAACTCGCTGGCCCCCGGCGGTGGCGGGTAGAGCCCGGCACGCTGGAGCAGATCGGCGCGATTGAGCCCGGCTGCGGCCACACGAATTCGTACTTGACCGATATCGCAAGTTGGACTTGTCGTCGCAACCCACTCCACATGTCCGTCAACGCCTTGCAATGCCTTCACAGTGCCTCCATAGTTGAGTCATGACTGAGCCCGGGAGCTGTAGCCCCGGGCTTTTTGCATTATGCGTCCGGTTTTCATGGAACCGGCGAATTCAAAGACGGCCTAATATGCGTGATCAATTGTCCCTACGTCGAATCAGCATGAAGCATTTACTGCCAAGCACCACCCTCGCCCTGTTGATCGGTCTGGGCAGTCTGCCATTGGCGGGCAATGCATGGGCCGCCAACAGCTGGGATAAGCTCCAGCCCGACCGCGATGAAGTGGTCGCCAGCCTCAACGTGGTCGAGCTGCTCAAGCGCCACCACTACAGCAAGCCGCCGCTCAACGATGCGCGTTCGGTGATCATCTACGACAGCTACCTCAAACTCCTCGATCCGGCGCGCAGCTACTTCACCGCCAGCGACATCGCCGAGTTCGACAAGTGGAAGACCCAGTTCGACGATTTCCTCAAAAGCGGCAATCTCGACCCCGGCTTCACCATCTACAAGCGCTACCTGGACCGGGTCAAATCGCGTCTGGACTTCGCCCTGGCCGAACTGAGCAAGGGCGTCGACAACTTCGACTTCACCACCAAGGAGACCTTGCTGATCGATCGCAAGGACGCGCCGTGGATGAAGAACCAGGCCGAGCTCGACGACCTCTGGCGCAAACGCGTCAAGGATGAAGTGCTGCGCCTGAAGATCGCCGGCAAAGAGCCCAAGGCGATCCAGGAACTGCTGACCAAGCGCTACAAGAACCAGCTCACGCGCCTGGACCAGACCCGCGCCGAAGACATCTTCCAGGCCTACATCAACACCTTCGCCCAGTCCTACGACCCGCACACCAACTACCTGTCGCCCGACAACGCGGAAAACTTCGATATCAACATGAGCCTGTCGCTCGAAGGTATCGGTGCTGTGCTGCAAAGCGACAACGACCAGGTCAAGATCGTGCGCCTGGTGCCGGCCGGCCCTGCCGCCAAGACCAAACTGGTCGCCCCGGCCGACAAGATCATCGGCGTGGCCCAGGGCAACAAGGAAATGGTCGACGTGATCGGCTGGCGCCTGGATGAAGTGGTCAAGCTGATCCGCGGGCCGAAAGGTTCGGTGGTGCGCCTGGAAATCATCCCGGCCAGCAACGCCCCCAACGACCAGACCACCAAGATCGTGCCGATCACCCGTGAAGCGGTGAAACTCGAAGAGCAGGCGGCGAAAAAATCGGTGCTCAAGCTCAAGCAAGACGGGCGCGACTACAAGCTCGGCATCATCGAGATCCCGGCCTTCTACCTGGACTTCAAGGCCTTCCGTGCCGGCGATCCGGAGTACAAGAGCACCACCCGCGACGTGAAGAAACTGCTCACCGAACTGCAGAAGGAAAAAGTCGACGGCGTGGTCATCGACCTGCGCAACAACGGCGGCGGCTCGTTGCAGGAAGCCACCGAGCTGACCAGCCTGTTCATCGACAAGGGCCCGACCGTGCTGGTGCGCAACAGCGACGGCCGCGTCGACGTGCTTGAAGACGAGAACAACGGCGCCTTCTACAAAGGCCCGCTGGCGCTGGTGGTCAACCGCCTGTCAGCCTCGGCCTCGGAGATTTTCGCCGGCGCCATGCAGGACTATCACCGCGCGCTGATCCTCGGCGGGCAGACCTTCGGCAAAGGCACGGTGCAGACCATCCAGCCGCTCAACCATGGCGAGCTGAAGCTGACCCTGGCCAAGTTCTACCGGGTTTCCGGGCAGAGCACCCAGCACCAGGGCGTGCTGCCGGACATCGATTACCCGTCGATCATCGACACCAAGGAAATCGGCGAAAGCGCCCTGCCTGAAGCCATGCCATGGGACACCATCCGCCCGGCGATCAAGCCTGCGGTCGACCCGTTCAAGCCGTTCCTGGCGCAGCTCAAGGCGCGTCACGACACCCGTACCGCCAAGGATCCGGAGTTCGTGTACATCCGCGACCGCCTGGCCCTGACCCAGAAGCTGATGAACGAGAAAACCGTCAGCCTCAACGAAGCCGAACGCCGTGCCCAGCACGCCGATATCGAAAGCAAGCAGCTGGCGCTGGAGAACACCCGACGCAAGGCCAAGGGCGAAGAACCGCTCAAGGAACTGAAGAAGGAAGACGAAGACGCCCTGCCGGTCGAGCCAGACGATACCAAGCCGGAAGACGACGCCTACCTGAAGGAGTCCGGGCTGATCCTGCTGGATTACCTGGGCCTGAATTCTCAGGTGGCGCGGAACAACCCGTAAAACGATGATGGCAAAATAATGTGACTGTGCGTTATTGCGTCATCAAATAGTCATCAGACTGTCGTGAAATAAGGGACTGAGCGCCGCGGGTGCTCAGTCCCTTTTTTTCAAGGTAGCCCTGCCATGACCGTCAACGAACAGCTCAGCGCGTTGAGCACCATCCTGGCTCAAAGCGGCTTGCACAGCCTGTTCCAACCCATTGTCTGCCTTTCCGAGCGGCGCATCCTGGGCTACGAAGCCCTCAGCCGCGGCCCTTCCAACAGCCCGCTGCACTCGCCGATCAACCTGTTTGCCGTGGCCCGCCAGGCCGGGCGCCTGACCGAACTGGAAGTGGCCTGCCGCGAGAGCGCCTGCCGCCGCTTCAGCCAGCAGGACCTCGAGGGCAAGCTGTTTCTCAACGTCTCGCCCGAATCCTTGCTCGAACCGCAGTACCAGTCCGGGCGCACCCTGAAGATGCTCCACGAGCTTGGCGTACCGCCCAGCCGGGTGGTGATCGAGCTCACCGAACAGACCCCGACCGACGATTTCCAGTTGCTGTTCAACGCCCTGCACCACTACCGCGACATGGGTTTTTCCATCGCCCTGGACGACTTGGGCGCCGGCTATTCGAGCCTGCGCCTGTGGTCGGAACTGCGCCCGGACTACGTCAAGATCGACCGTCACTTCATCGACGGCATCCACCTGGATGCGCTCAAACGCGAGTTCGTCGGCTCGATCCTGCAGATCGCCCGGGCCTCGCGCGCCCAGGTGATTGCCGAAGGGATCGAACTGGCCGAAGAGCTCAAGGTGCTCACCGAGATGGGCGTCGACCTGGTTCAGGGCTACCTGCTGGGGCGCCCGCAGGAACTGGCGGCGCGCGATGTGCAGAGCATGCTCGGGCAGCCGGTGCAGGTGCTGCAGAGCCTCAATGAAGACGGCGGCAACCTCGCCGCGCTGCTGATCGAGCAGACCGCAGTGAACAGAGAGGCGCCCACGCCGCAGGTGCTGGAACTGTTTCGCAGCCAGGCCAACCTCAACTCCCTGGCGGTGCTCGACGCGCACCAACAGCCCTGTGGCATCGTCCACCGCCACTCGCTGTCCGATGCCCTGCTCAAGCCATTTGCCACCGACCTGTTCGCGCGCAAGCCGATCAGCCGCTTGATGAACGATGACTTTCTCGCCGTGGACCTGGGCCAGTCGCTGCAGCAAGTCAGCCGCCTGCTCACCAGCCGCGCCCGGCAGCGTATCGAGGAAGACTTCATCATCACCCAAAACGGCCGCTACCTGGGCCTGGGGCGGGTGATCGACGTGCTCAAGCTGATCACCGAACAGAAGATCCAGCAAGCCCGCTATGCCAACCCGCTGACCCTGCTGCCCGGCAACGTACCGATCCAGCAGTGCCTGACCCGCCTGCTGCAACAGCAACGCCCGGCGGCGATCTGCTACGTCGATATCGACAGTTTCAAGCCGTTCAACGATATCTACGGCTATGCCCGTGGCGATGAAGTGCTGCTGTGCCTGGCCCAGTGCCTGAGCGAACGGGTCGACCCCAGCCGCGATTTCGTCGGCCATATCGGTGGCGACGATTTCATGCTGGTGCTCGGTTCAGGCGATTGGCAACAGCGCTTGCAGCTGTTGCTGGAGGATTTTCACAAGCAGTGCCGGCGCTTCTACCGGGCCGAGCACCTGCAGGCAGGCTGCTTCGTTGCCACCGACCGTCAGGGCCGGCGCCAGGAGTTTGCCCTGCTGTCGCTGTCGATCGGCGTGGTGCAATTGCACCCGCAGGCCTGTGCCGGGCTCGATGCCGGGCAACTGGCCGAGCTGGCCTCACAGGCCAAGCATCAGGCCAAAGATGTGCCCGGGCACAGCCTGTACCTGATCGATACCGCGCCCGCCGCTCAGGCTTCTTCGTGTTCGGGGTAGCAGTACTCGAACACCCGCACCACTTCCGAAGCGTGCCAGGAAGCGGCAGCCATACCATCGGACGGGCCGGAGAACCGCCCCAGGCGTTCGACGCATTCGAAAAACCCGGTCCGTGGCAATCGGCTGGCACCCTGGCTGATCACCAGCGAACTGCGCAGTGGCTGCTCGGCACGGGCATCGAGCGCCGCCAGGTGCTCCAGCGCTGCGGTCAGGGTCTGCATGGCCGGGCTGGGCAATTGCAGGCGCTCGAGCAAGGCGCGGTAAGTCAGCAGGTGACGTTGACGGCGGGCGACATCCAGCTCGCCAAGCAGCCCTTCCCAGTGCTGACGGCTGATGCGCACGCTCACGACGGATCGCTCCAGCCAGCCACACCCAACTCCCAGGCCAGGCTGCGGCGGATCGCGGCATCCGGCTGGCGTTCACCGCTTTCGATCAGCGCCAGGTACACCGGGCTGATACCGACGCTGCGCGCCAACTGCTCCGGCGCCAGGCCCTTGCCCTCACGCAAACGCGCCAGCTCGCTGAAACGTGGCAAGCTGGCGCTGTCTGCGGCGCTGGCGGGTGTGTTTTCGGCGGCAACCGGCTCGCCTTGCCCGGCTGCTTTAAGCAGTGCCTGGTACTGCTCCCAGGGAACAACCGCGTACTCGGGTTGACCGTCTCGGCTGATGACCTGAATACCCATTACAACCCCCTTGTAGGATTACGATATGTAATCGGTAGGCATAATCCTTATGCCAATTATATTACCAGCCAACAAGGGTGTGCAGGGTCGTGATGTGATCAGCTTTTTTCCTGTTCCAGGCGAAGGGCTTCAGGGGTGTCGGGCAAGCGTTCGACCACCCGCAGTTTTTCCGGTGTCTGACGGTTGCGCCAGGCGCTGAAAGCGGCCAGTTCATCGGACACGGCTTTCATCACCCAGGCCAGCACGGCGATGTCATCGAGCAGGCCAACGCCCAGCAACCAATCGGGAATCGCATCCAGCGGGCTGACAAAATACAGCAGCCCCGCCACCACGGTGATCAGCGCCTTGGGGCTGATCGCCCGGTACTCGCCGCGCCACCAGGCCAGGCACAGGGCCTGCAGCAGGCGCACGTCCTCGCGCAGCTTGCCCAGCCGCGGGCCTTTGCGCGCCACGGCAAAAATCAGCGCCGGCAAGCGCCCGCGGCTGAGCAGGCGCTCGGCCAAAGGCAGAAATCGGGCGAAATTCCACGGTGCTTTCATACGGCCTCCAGGGCCAGTGCCAAGGAAGGTTATCCACAATAATTGTGGATAACCTTGTGAACAGAGCTCAGTTTCAGGCTCAAGGCGCCCGCCCGGCAAGGGTCCGGGTTAAATCGGGCGTTTTTTACACACCTGTTTCAATTGCGCAAACGTTTTGCCTGCTGCGCCCTGAATCATCAACAGCTGCAGTTTTTCAGACCCTGCCGGGCCCCGAGGGTTCGCTAAACCCCAGAAACGACAACGCCCCGTCGAGACGGGGCGTTGCAGGTATCAACTGGCCTTACTCGGCAGCAGGATCGGCAGGCTCGGCATCAGCCTTGGCCTGGTCCTTGATACCCAGCAGTTCCAGTTCGAACACCAGCACCGAGTTGGCCGGGATCATAGGGCTCGGGCTCTGGGCACCGTAAGCGAGGTCGGACGGGATGTACAGCTTGTACTTCTCGCCAACGTGCATCAGTTGCAGGCCTTCGACCCAACCCGGAATCACGCCGCTGACCGGCAGGTCGATCGGGCTGCCACGCTCGACGGAGCTGTCGAAGACCTTGCCATCGATCAGCTTGCCTTCGTAGTGAACGGTAACCACGTCAGTCGGCTTTGGCTGGGCGCCGTCGGCCTTCTTGATCACTTCGTACTGCAGGCCCGAAGCGGTAGTCACTACGCCAGTCTTCTTGCCGTTTTCTTCGAGGAACTTCTTGCCGGCGGCAGCCGACTCTTCGCTCATCTTCACCAGGCGCTCTTCAGCGCGCTTTTGCAAGGCAGCGAAGGCTTCAACCAGCTCTTCGTCCTTGATCTTCTGTTCTTTCTTGCCAACGGCGTCTTCGATACCTTGAGCGACAGCTTTCGAATCAAGGTCGTCCATGCCTTCCTGAGCCAGGCTTTTGCCCATGTTCAGGCCAATACCGTAGGAGGCTTTCTGTGCCGGGGTCTTCAGCTCGACGCTGGTCTGCGAATCGCAACCCGCCAGTACCAGGCTAACCAGGGCAACCGCAGCCGCCAACCGATGCTGTTTCATGCTATTTCCTTGTTCATGCGCCAATAGGGCAATCGAGTAAAGCCGCGAGCTTATCAGGCGGCCACGACCAATGGCTACCGGGATAAGAACGAGAAAGGCCGGATAAGTTCACTGCTATAGCTTAGGCAAGATGTTGTGGGGCGGGCAGGCTTGCACTTGCACCTATCAGGCGTAGCAGCATAGGACAAATCTGCCGGAGTACATTTGTAACCAACTTTATCGACCAGCCCATGGCACACAGCTATTATCGGCGCCTGACCGGTTAGATTCCGGTATGAGGTTACTCGTTCATTTAAGAGAAACCGGGCAATCGATAAGGAAATCGGATGATGTGGGATGGCAAGGTTACCTTTGGCGAGTACTGGTTCGGCTATGTCGGCAAAACCGACCAGACCAGCGCTCATGCCCACGTGGCAATCCAGCTGTGCATCGGTATCCACAGCGATGTCACCGTCGAACAGAAGGAACGGACGCTGTGCGGTCCCGGTGTGATCATCGGGCCATTCGTAAATCACCGCTCGCGGCCCAATGCTGATCGCGTCGCCTTTCTTTACGTCTATCCTGACGCGCCGCTGGGCCGCGCGCTCAATGCGCTTCTCGATGCCAGCGGTACAGTTCTGGCCAATGACCAAATCCTCGAATGCTTCCGTCAGGCTTCGAGCTTCGAAGAGATAGTGGCGGCGCTCAATGCGGTACTAGTAGCCGATGGCAGCTTCGACCCGCGCCTGTCCAATGCCCTGCTGCTGTTGCGCGAAGATTGTGGCGGCACTGGCGCGGTGTCGCGGGCAGCAAGCGCCGTAGGGCTTTCCAGCCCGCGCCTGCGCTTTTTCGCCCACAGCCAGATGGGAGTGCCGCTGTCGCAGTGGATCATCTGGCGCAAGCTGGAACGCGCCTGCCAGTCCCTCGCCGCCGGTGCCAGCTTGACCGAGGCAGCCACCGACGGCGAATTTTCCGATCAGGCTCACCTGACCCGCATGATGCGGCGCATGATCGGCATGTCGCCCAGCCGCGCCGCGCTGGTACTGCGCAAGACAAGCGAATCGTTCAAGACCCTCTCCTGACAAACCGCCATCCTTGTCCCCGCCCCCCTCCTCGGGATCTCCAACCAGCGGCGGGAAGGCCCGGCTGCGGCCCCGGTTTAACGGGGCTTGCGGCCAAACAATAAAAACCCGCTTCGCGACGGGCACAGTGCCCGCCCTTTGACTGCCCGGTCGCCTTCAGCGCCAACTCTCTTCATTCACTTCATGTCTGCAAGGAGCGTAAGCACATGCCTGAACATTCACGGATGACCGTTCTACTGACCGGCGGAGCCGGTGTACTGGGCGAGACTTTGATCGACCAGTTGGGAGATAGTTACCGAATCATCTGCCTGGCTCGCAAAAGCCGGATTCGCCAGACCAATGTCGAAGTCCTGCGCGGCGATATCTGCCAGCCCTACCTGGGCCTGAGCGACAGCGATTACCAAACGTTGCTGGCCAGGGTCGACTGGGTTATCCACTCAGCCGCCATTACCCGCCTCGACGGCCAGGCCGAACAAATCTTCTCGGTGAACTACCAGGGCACACAAAACATCGTCAGCTTCGTGCAGGAGGCTGGCGTGCCGCTGTACCACATCAGCACAGCCTTCACCCACCCTTGTGACTACTATCCCGGCGTGGTGCCGCAAACGCCTTATGAAATCGCCAAGCGCCAGGCCGAAAAGCTGGTGCGCAGCGCCGACATCCCAGTGTCGATCTTCCGCCCCTCCATCATCATCGGCGATGCCGAGAACGGGCATATGCCCAATTTCCAGGGTTTTCACCTGACCATGGGGCTGATGATGTCCGGCTACCTGCCAATCATCCCCTGCCCGGAACGCGGCTATGTGGACCTGATCGCCCGTGACGTCGCTGCCGCGGCAATCAAGAGCGCCCTGGACCAGCGCCTGATTGGCGATGACTACTACCTCACCAACGGCGCCGATGCCCTGGACATCACCGCCCTGCTGGACCTGATGTGCGCGGAGATGGCCAACCAGCAAAAGCCCTTCGACCGCCCGCGCTGCATGAACCCGGATATCTACGATCGGCTGATCCGTCCGGTATTCCTGCCGGCACTGGAAGAGAACGTACGTGCGGCGCTGGGCCGGGCCACGCAGATGTGCCGCTACGCCAGCCTGAGGACACCGCTGCCCAGCTCCCTGGCGCAGTTGCTGCCGGCGCACCATACCCGCAACCCGCAGCGGGAACTGGCCCGCACCCTCGGCCGGCTCTCGCCCAAGCTTTCGGCCCTGCAGCGCATGCTCAAGGTGCCGGCGCCGGGAGCCCAACGATCCGACCTTGCCATGGAGGCATGAATGAACAGTATCACGGCCACCCCCAACGAAGCCCTCAAGGCGAAGATCCAGCAGCAGTACCGCAATCATGTGAATGCCGGCTATGCGCGCCTGGCTTCGATGATGAACCTACAGATCGAAGTCTCCAGTGCCGGTGTGTATATCTACGACATCGATGGCAACCGTTACCTGGATGCCGGCGGTTACGGCGTGTTCCTGCTCGGACACGGCCATCCCGAGGTGCTGGCCAAGGTCAGCGAGCAACTGCATAGCCACGCCATGGCCAGCAAGCTGCTGCTCAACCCCTACCAGGCCGCCGCCGCAGCAGCACTCGCCGAGGTCTGCCCGCCCGGGCTGCAGTACGTGTACTTCTGCAACTCAGGCACCGAAGCCACCGAAGCGGCGCTGAAGCTGGCCTGCATGAACGGCTGCCAGGCAACCCTTTCGACCATCGGCGGCTACCACGGCAAGACCCTTGGGGCCCTGGCCGTGACCGGTCGTGAGACCTACCGCGAGCCGTTCGCCGGACTGCTGGGCAACACCCATTTCCTGCCCTTTGGTGACACCCAGGCCCTCGAACTGCAACTGGCCAGCCTCGATTGCCGCGCCTGCGTGATTCTCGAGCCGATTCAGGCCGAAGCTGGCGTGCTGATCCCCCCGCCGGGCTACCTGCGCCGAGTGCGCGAACTCTGCGACGAGCACGATGCCGTGCTGATCCTCGACGAAATCCAGTCTGGCCTGGGCCGTACCGGCTACTGGTGGGCCTGTGAGCGCGAAGGCGTGGTGGCTGACATCATGCTGGTCGGCAAAAGCCTGTCCGGTGGCTGCGTGCCAGTCAGCGCCATGGTCGCCACAGCGCGGATGCAGGAACCGCTGAATCGCAACCCACTAATGCACACCACCACCTTCGGTGCCAACCCGCTGGCCATGGCGGCGGTGCAGGCTACCTTGCAGGTAATGCAGCGTGACGGCCTGGTACAGAAAGCCCGTGTGCTGGGAGAGATGCTGCGCGGGCGCTTCGAACAACTACTGGAGCAAAACGGCTGGACCAAACAGGTACAACTGCGTTGCGCCGGCCTGCTGCTGGGCTTCGAGTTTGTCGATGCGTCCATCGCCGCCAACATGGTCATGGCCCTGCTCGACCAACGCATCATCGTCTGCCATTCGCTCAACGATCACCGGGTCATCCGCCTGACCCCACCGGCGCTGTACAGCGAAACCGACGTCGAATGGCTACTGGACGGCTTTGCCGTGGCACTCACCTCCTCACTCCCGACCGGTACCCACCCATGAAAGAAGTCCGCCTGAATGCCTTCATCCCCCGTCAAAGCGCCGATGAAGTCTACGCCGCCATCAGTAATTTCGGCGCCTATCCGCAGTACTGCACGTCGGTACGCAAGATCGACGTCAAGAACCTCAGCGAAAACGTGACGCTAACTGACTGGGAGGTTAACTTTCACAACGGCATCCTGAAGTGGCAAGAGCGCGATACCTTCGACCCGAGCAACCGCCAGATATCTTTCCGCCAGACCGCCGGTGACATCGATCACTTCTCCGGTTCCTGGCATGTCGAGGCCGATGGCAACGACGCCACCATTGCCTTCGATTCCTGCTTCGACCTCGGCTTGCCGATGCTTGCCGATATGCTCGATCCGGTCGCCGAACAGGCGATCTCGGACAATATCCGCGCCATCATCAGTGGCCTGTTTCCGGCCAGTTACATCAAGGATTGATGACCATGACCCTGGCTTTACTGCAACGCTCACGGGCCATTCTTGAACACTTTGCCCCAGGCTTTGATGCCCTGCTTGGCGAAATCCCCTTCAATGCCCGGGAAGAGGCCGAAAGCCCGGTGGTTGGCTGGTTCAAGCAGCACGGCCCGGTGGGCCTGCTGATCAACCAGGAAGCGGGTGGATTGGGAGCCGACGCCTTCCAGGCCGTGCATGTGCAACTCGCCCTGGGCGCACGCTCGCCGTCACTGGCGGTGGCCAGCACCATGCACCAGTTCTCAGTGGCAAGCCTGGTAGCCATCGGCGAGAACGGCGCGGGCGCCGAAGGCCTGTTGCTCTCAGCCATTGCCCGCCAGCGTTTGCTGCTGTCCTCGGGTTTCGCCGAGGGCGTACCGGGCGAAGGCATTCTCGACGCCGGCATGCAGGCTGAACAAACCCCCTCCGGGGTAGTCCTCAGCGGCAGCAAAAAACCTTGCAGCCTGGGCAAGTCCATGGACTTGCTGACCGCCAGCTACAGCCGTATCAGCCCGGCCGGCGAAGAACTCATGGTAGCGCTTATCCCGGCCAACGCGCCGGGTATCAGCCACTGCCCGTTCTGGCAGAACAGCGCCCTGGCGGCAGCCGAAAGCGTCGAGGTGCGCCTGGAACGGGTGCTGGTCGACAACAAGATGGTGTTTTCCGCCGGCCTCAAGGCCCAACTGGGCGAAGTCCAGACTATAGGTTTCATCTGGTTCGAGCTGTTGATCAGCGCCTCTTACCTCGGTGCCTGCCTGGGCCTGGTGGAGGCGGTGGTGGCGCAGCAGCGCTGGAGCGAACACCACCGGGTCGAACTGGCCGCGCAGATGCAACTGTGCCTGAGCGCGCTGGAAGGCGCGGCACTTGATATCCAGCGCCACCCCGATGACCTCTCGGCGATCCTGGCCCGCCTGCTGCTGGTGCGCTACGGCATAGAGCAACTGCTGGCCAGAACCTCGGACCAGGCTCACCAGATGCTCGGCGGCCTGGGCTTCATCCGCTCCACCGACAGCTCACAGTGGATGCTCAGCTGCCGCGGGCTGCAGTTCCATCCGCCAGCCAAGGTAGCGATGAGCAAAAATCTCGATGCCTACCTACAAGACGCCTCATTCAGCATTGCCAAAGGAGTTGCAGCGTGAACCTGATGAACAAGACCGTGGTGATCACTGGTGTCGCCCGTGGGCTGGGCCTGGAGACCGCACGCAAGCTCAAGCGCCTGGGCGCGACGGTGATCGGTATCGACCGCCTGGAAGGCGACGCCAGTCTGCACCTGGATGCCTTCTACCTGCTCGACCTGTGCGACCAGCAGGCCTTGGCCGAAGCCGTGCACTCAATCCAGGAACGTTTCGGCGACCTGCATATCCTGGTCAACAATGCCGGCACCCTGACCCTCGAACGCGGCGAGACCGGGGTTACCGATGAAGTGCGCCGGGCCATGGAAATCAACCTGCTCGCCCCCTGGCAACTCACCGCCGCCTTCCTCCCGGGGTTGTTGCGCAGCCGCGGCAAGGTGGTGAACGTGTCGTCACTGTTCGCCTTGGTCAATGCCCCCTATGTTGCCGCCTATGCCGCCAGCAAGCGGGCCATGAGCGCCTACTCCGACGTGCTGCGCATGCAGTACCCCGGGGAGCTGGATGTGGTGACCGTCTACCCCGGTTTCATCGATACCGCCATCCACCAGCCAGCCCAGCGGGTGGGGCTGTCGGTCAAGCGTCTGGTTAGCTTCAAGCTGGGCAACAAGACCCTGCTGTCGCTCGAAGAAAAACTCGGCGCGGCCAGCGACGGTCTGGTCCGTGCCTGCCTCAAGCGCGGCTTGCGCAATCGCGGCCTGACTTTCCTCGGCACCGTGGCCATGTACACCGCGCGCTGCATGCCGAGCCTGGTCGACGCCTTCATCACTTTGCGCCTGCGCACGCTGACCAAAGCTGGACAACTAGCGCTCAAACCCGAGCTGATCGAGTAAGGAGCCAGGCATGCACCGGCCCACATTTCACAAGCCTGAACTCAAGCTCGAACGGCGCCTGTTCGTGACGTCCGCGCTGGAGTCAGCTCTGGTCATCGGCTATGCCCTGCTGCTGTTCGCCGTGCCCCTGCTGGCCTATGTGGGCCTTGCCGAACATGGCACAGCGTGGGCCCTGGGCGCCCTGCCACTGCTGATACCGGCGGCGTACGGGATGTTCCTGCAGGGCATCCTCGGCCACGAGGGGTTTCACTTCAACTTCAGCGAAAAGCGCCTGCTCAGTTGCCTGCTAGGCGTGCTGTGCAGCTCGATACTCACAGGATTCTGTGTCACCGGCTACTTCGTCGACCACTGGCAGCACCACCGCCACAGCAACGGCCCGCAAGACCCGGACTGGCGACTGTTTCGCCGCTATCGGCATCCGTTGATGCGGATGATTGTCTCGCGCTTGCAGGCCACCGCTCGTTACTTGCTGCAGACCGTGCAACTGGCGCTGCCCGGAGCCAGGGTCGAGGGCCGGTTGCCATTGCCGGCGCAGCAGATCCGCCTGCTGGCACGAGTCAACCTGCTGTGCCAGGCCGGCTGGATCGTCCTCTGGGCTGGACTGGCCAGCCACTGGCCAGTGTTGCTGCCGGCGCTCGTGGTGTGCCTGCTGCTGGCCCTGCTGATTTCCGGCGTCAATGCCTACCAGGAGCATGCCTTCGCCAGCGACGTCGAAACGCCGATCGCCCGTTCGCGCACTTCGCTGCTGTGCAGCCTGTTACACGCGGGGTCGAACTATCACCTGGAACACCATCTGTACCCTCGGGTGCCGTGCTGGCGGCTCCCCCAGGTCCATCGGCGCTTGCTCGCCAGTGGCTGGTACCAGGACCGGCAGACCTTGCTCGAGCCCAGCTTCATCGGCTCGTTCAGGTACTGCTCCAGCCAGTTCCCCTACAGCGGGGAGCTGCAGGCAACACCCGAGCTGGCACCCGCTTCGCTCGAGGGCAGCGGACCCTCCCGCTGACACTTCCAACAATGACACTCATGGAGCCGAGTATGTCTTTCGAGATCGATCAATATATCCAGGACGAACGCCGCACCCTGCTGGAGCACCCGCTGTTCGCCAATATCACCACCCTGGATGACGTGCGCTTGCTGATGGAGGTCCACGTCTTTGCGGTATGGGACTTCATGACCCTGCTTAAACGCATCCAGCGTGACCTGACCTGCGTCGAGCTGCCGTGGCTGGCGCCCAAACACATCACCGCAGCCCGCCTGATCAACGAAATCGTCATCGGTGAGGAAACCGATGAGCGTCCCGGTGGCGGTTTCATCAGCCACATGGAGCTGTATGTCAACGCAATGGAAGAAATCGGTGCCAACACCGCGCCGTTTCGCAACTTCCTCGCCCAGCTCGGCGACGGTGCCCCACTGGGCCAGGCCCTGGCGGCCCCGGACATTCCGCTGCCGGCCAAGATCTTCGTCAGCCAGACCCTCGACGTCGCCCTGTACGGTACCACCGAGCAAGCCCTGGCGTACTTCTTCTTCGGCCGCGAAGACATCATCCCGGACATGTTCGGGCGCCTGCTGGAGAACTGGTCGGTAAGCGAGGACAGCGTGCCGATGCTGACCTACTACCTCAAACGCCACATCGAGATGGACGGCGACGACCACGGCCCCGCGGCCAAACGCATCATCGCCGCCATCATCACCGAACCGGCCCAGCAAACCCAGTTGGTCAACAGCGCGCGCAGCGCCATCAATGCCCGCATCGGCCTGTGGGACGGCGTGCAGCACCTGTTGGCCCAGCGCCTGCCGGCACCCGATTTACAACACCAGTACCAGGCCGAACTGGGCTGAGGGCAGCGCCTGCGTGCCGGGCTACGGCCCGGTGCACAACCCTTCCTGCGCGATAAAAATCCAGACGAAGAGCGTATGACATGGTGAAAAGCAAATACGGCAAGTTGGCGGTGTGTGCACTGGTGATCGGTGGCCTGCTGTTTCTTGGCTGGCAGCGCTGGCAATACGCCCGGGAATACGTCAGTACTGACAATGCCGAGGTCGAGGGGGTCATCATCCCGATCCGTGCCAAACTCTCCGGAACCGTGGTCGAGGTTCCGATCCGCGAAAACGCCCGGGTCGAACAGGGCGAACTGCTCTACCAGGTACGCGAGGACGAGTACCGCCGGCGGGTCGAGCAGGCTCAGGCCAACTACCTCGGCCTGATGGTCGCCGCCGGCCAGGGTGGCATGCCCGGCCTGATGGATAGCCAGGTGCGCAGCGCCGCGGCCCGCAGCCTGGCCGCCGAAGCTGGCATCGCCCAGCTCGGTGCCAACCTCGAACAAGCCCGCAGCGATTACCAGCGCACCCGGCGCCTGGCCAGCCAGGGCGTGGTCAGTACCCAGGACCTGGAAGCCGCGCAAGCGCGCTTCAATGCCCTGAACCATGAGCTGCAGGCAGCCCGCAGCAACTCCCGCGCCGCCGTCGAAGGCACCCTGGCCAACAAGGCAGCACTGAAAGTCGAGGAATACCGCATCGGTGCTGCCGAAGCGGAACTTGAACTGGCCCGGATCCAACTGCAGGACACCCGCCAGACCTCGCCCCAGGCCGGCATCATCGCAAAAAAGGAAGTCGAGCCCGGGCAATTCGTGGTCGCCGGGCAAAAGCTCCTGAGCCTGGTCAGTACTGAGCATCTGTGGGTAATCGCCAACTTCAAGGAAACCCACATTGGCCGCGTGCGGGTCGGACAAAAGGCCCGGATCAGCGTCGATGCCTTCCCCGGTGAACGCTTCGAAGGTGTCGTGCAAAGCCTGGTGCCGGCCACTGGCGCGCGCTTCTCGCTGCTGCCCCAGGAAAACGCCACCGGCAACTTCACCAAGGTGGTGCAGCGCATCCAGGCGCGCATCGAACTCGACCAGGTGCCCGAGCGGTACCGCAATGCGCTAAGCCAGGGCATGAGCGTGTTCGTTGAGGTGAACATCCGGGACACCGAGCAGACCCTATGAAATCGCCCTATCTGGTGGCCTTCACGGTCACCCTGATCTCGATGATGGAACTGCTCGACGTCACCATCGTCAACGTTGCCATTCCCAGCCTGATGGGCAGCTATGGCGCCTCGGTGGATGAAATCTCCTGGGTCTCGACCGGTTACATCGTCGCCAACGTGGTAATCCTCCCAGCCAGTGGCTGGCTGTCGGCCTGGTTCGGCCGGCGCAACTACTACCTGGTGTCCTCGATCGTGTTCGTACTGGCCTCGCTGGGCTGCGCGATGTCCACCGAGCTCTGGCAACTGGTGGCCTTGCGGATTATCCAGGGCCTGGCCGGCGGTGGCTTGCTGGGTATCTCCCAGGCGATCATCTACGACGTGTTCCCCAAAGAAAAGGTCAGCACTGGCCTGGCCCTGTACGGGGTCGGGGTAATGATGGGACCGACCCTGGGGCCGTCGGTGGGCGGTTACCTGATCGATGAATTCTCCTGGCACTGGATCTTTCTGATCAACCTGCCGATCGGCGCTGTGGCGATCCTGCTGTCGTGGCTCTGCGTGCATGATTCGATCAACGAGAAACGCCCGCAAAGCATCGACTACATCGGCTTCGCCCTGCTCGCCTTGGGCGTTGGCAGCCTGCAGATCATGCTTGAGCGTGGCGAACACTGGGACTGGCTGGAATCGGACCTGACCCTCGCCTGCCTGCTGCTGGGCGGCTTCGGCCTGCTGACGTTTTTCTGGTGGGAGCAGCGCGTCTCCACGCCGATCGTCAATATGAACCTGTTTCGCAACCGCGAGTTCCTCATGGGCTCGATCTGTGCCTTTTGTGTCGGCTTCGGCCTGTACAGCACGCTGTTCATGGTGCCGTTGCTGCTGCAGACGCTATTGGAGCAGAGCGCCTACCAGAGCGGCATGGTGATCTTCCCCGGGGCCCTGGCCAGCGCCGTGAGCACCCTGGTGATCGGCAAGCTGTCCCAGGAAAACAAGATCGATGAACGGGTGTTCGTCAGCATCGGCATCCTGATCTACGGCTATGCGATGTACCTGCACACCCAGTTCACCCTGCAGAGCAACCCCGACACCCTGTACTGGCCCCTGATCATCCGCGGGCTTGGCCTGGGCATGATTTTCGTTCCACTCACCAACCTGGCCATGCGCCAACTACCTGCACAGCTGATTTCGGTCGGCTCGGGGGTGCTCAACCTTATGCGCCAGCTCGGTGGCAGCGTCGGTATCGCCATCGCCGCGACCTTGCTGACGCGCTTTTCCTGGGCGCGCTACCGGCAATTGTCCGAGCACGTCACCGAGTCGAGCATCATCGCCAGCGGCTGGGATGTTGCCCGCTACGACCCGCGCGTGCTCTCGCTGGGCACCAGCGATCCAGCCCAGGCGCAAGCCCTGCTGGCCCTGGTCAATGCCCGTGAACAGGCGCAGATGCTCGGCTTCAGCATGCTCTTCGGCCTGCTCGGCGCAGTAATGCTGATCGGTGTGCCGATGGTCCTGCTGATGCGCAACCCCAAACGAATCGCTCAATCCGAACAGGAAGCCTCGCCGTGCTCGAACAACTCTCGCGAATCCGCGCAGGCCTGATGGCCCTGGCACTGCTCGGCAGCAGCCAACAGGCCCGGGCTGATGACCTCTACCAGCTCTATCAAAAAGCCCTGGCCCATGACATGAAATACGCCGCGGCCATCGAACAGCAACGTGCCAGCAACGAAAAAGAACCCCAGGGCCGTGCATTGCTGCTGCCCAACCTGTCGCTTGAAGGGGGCGCTGCCTGGGTCGACCGCGACGACAGCGGTGCGGCGACACGCAATCGCGACAACTCCAATGCCTACGCACTGGTGCTGATACAGCCGCTGCTGCGCTGGCAGAACGTGATCGGCCATGACCAGAGCAAGGCGCTGGTGCTGGCCGGGGAAATCAACCTGCAGGCCGCTCGCCAGGACCTGATGCTGCGGGTTGCCGACGCTTACTTTGACTTGTTGCTGGCTGAAGACCTGCTCACCACCAGCCGCCAGCAGGTGCGTACCCTGCAAGAGCAGCGCGGCAAGGCTGAACGCTTCTACCAGGCTGGATCCGGTACCGAAAGCGAGGTGCAACGCATCCAGGCCCGCTACGACCTGGCGTATGCCCGGCAGATGGCTGCGCACAATGCTGTGCAATTGCACCAGGAAACCCTGGCGCAGTTGACCGGGAGCGTGCCCGCGTCGCTGGCCCGGCTCGACCCGCAGGTGCGCTTTCAGGGGCCGCAGCCGGCGCAGATCGGCACCTGGGCCGAGCAGGCGCAACAGCACAATCTCAAGGTCCAGGCGGCGCAGATCAAGCGCCTGGTGGCAGAAAAGGAAATCGACAAGCAACAGGCCGGGCACCTGCCCACGGTCGACCTGGTGGCCGCTCACGGGCGCTTCGCCTCGGTGGGCGGCAGCCTGTACGACGTCACCCTGCCGGAAGAAAAGTACACCCAGACGGTGGTCGGTGTGCAGGTCAGCCTGCCATTGTATGCCGGTGGCGGCACCTCCAGCCGCACCCGCGAAGCCCGCGCCCTGCATGGGGTGGCCTTGGATGAAGTCGAGGACGCACGTCGCGAGGCCGGACTGATGGCGCGCCAGGCCTACCTGACCCTGACCAGTGGCATCAGCCAGTACGCGGCGCTGCAGCAGGCGCTGCGCTCCAGCCAGACCAACCTGACCTCGACCACCCACGCCTTCGAGGCCGGCGCGCGAATCAGTTCCGATGTGCTGGACGCCGAACAGCAGGTGACCCAGACCGAGCAGCAACTGGCTGAGCAGCGTTATGCGATCGTCCTGGCCCAGCTCAAGCTATTGGCCGCCAGCGGCAGCCTCGGCGATGCCGGCCTGCAAGAGATCAATGCCCTGCTCTCAGCGGGCGCTCAAGGGTAATGGCCGTCGCGGTACTGCGCCGCGACTTCGCGTAAAACTTCGCATAGCCACCGTGCCGGTAATGGCAGGGGCAAGGCGGCGTTGCTGCAGATGCCGACCGAGCCGCCCGGCTCGCTGACGCCCAGGTCCAGCTCGCACAGTTCACCACGGCTGAGGTCGACGCGCACCGCATCGCGCGGTGCGACCCAGACCGCATCGCTACCCTGCACATAGCGCCGGCTCAGGGCCGGCGACAGGGTTTCCAGGCGCTGCGCGGGTTGCTCGATGGCGCACTGCACGAACAGGCTGTCGGCGTGCTTGCGGATGGTCGTGCCAGCCAGCGGCAACACCAGCGGGTAGCGACCGACCTGGCTGCGCTCGATCGGTTGGCGGCCGAGCAAGGGATGACCGGGGCGCACCACCAGCGACATCGACTCGCTGTACAGGTGCTCGAACATCAGCCCCTGGATCTGCGGGCTGTCGGTCATGCGTCCGATTACCAGGTCCAGCTCGCCCACATGCAACTGCCCGAGCAGATGCGCGCTGGGGCCGGTGGCGACGCTGACCACCAGGGCCTCATGGCGCTGGTGCAGACGGCAGAGCACTTCGGGCATCAGCAGGCTTTCGACGGTCGACAGCACGCCGACCCGTACCTGGGGCGGCGCGTGTTCTTCACCGCGCAGGGTGCTGACGCCTTCGCGCAGGGCCTGCACGCTGGGCCCGGCGTAGCGCATGAAACGCACCCCGGCCGGGGTCAGCGCGACGCCCTGCTTGCTGCGCTCGAACAGCCGCGTTTCAAGCAGCTCTTCAAGCTCCTTGAGGGTCTTGGAGATGGCCGGCTGACTGATCGCCATGGCGTCGGCGGCCTTGGCGAAACTGCCCTGGCGGGCAATTTCGAGAAAGCACAGCAAGTGGCGGAATTTGATCCGGGTATCGAGGTTCATCCCCGGAGTTTATCGGGGCTCGGCCCGGACTGCGACCGCTTTGCGGTCGATCGCGGGTCAAGCCCGCTCCCACCGTTTTTGTGGGAGCGGGCTTGACCCGCGATGAGGCCATCAATAGCGACCCAACTCTATCTGCTCACCGCTGATGCGCACCGGCCACACCTGCAACGCCTGCTGCGGATCCTCCAGGCAACGCCCATCGCGCAAACAGAAATGCTGCTTGTACAAAGGCGCCGCCACCACCAACTCGCCCTTGAGCTCGCCCAGCAGCCCGCGGCCGATCACATTGGCACCGGACTTGGGGTCATGGTTGTCCACGGCAAACAGTGGCGTGGCCTGCCCGGGCAGGTAGAACAGCGCCACCTGGCGACCCTCGAACCACACCACCACCCCGGACTGGGCCACCAGGTCGGCACGGCTGCAAACCGTCTGCCAGTGTTGCGCCTGAACAGTTATCGCTGCGTTGGACTGGCTCATCAAAGCACCTCCTCGGTGGTCGGGATCACGTGAAGTTCGCCGGTGCCGATAGGCCGGCGCTGGCCGCGTTCGCGTACAAAATGCACACCCGGGTCCGGGCGCTGGTCGTTGACGAAGGTGCGAAAGCGCTTGAGTTTCTCGGGGTCTTTCAAGGCGTTGGCCCACTCGCATTCGTAGCGTTCGACCACCAGTTGCATCTGCGCTTCCAGCTCGGCACCCAGGCCCAGGCTGTCGTCGAGGATCACCTGCTTGAGGTAGTCCAGCCCGCCCTCCAGGCTTTCGCGCCACACCGAGGTGCGTTGCAGTTTGTCGGCGGTGCGGATGTAGAACATCAGCACGCGGTCGATGGTGCGAATCAGGCTGGCGTCGTCCAGGTCGGTGGCGAACAGCTCGGCATGCCGTGGGCGCATGCCGCCGTTACCGCAGATGTACAGGTTCCAGCCCTTCTCGGTGGCGATCACGCCGATGTCCTTGCTTTGCGCCTCGGCGCATTCGCGGGTGCAGCCAGACACCGCGAACTTGAGCTTGTGCGGCGAGCGCAGACCCTTGTAGCGGTCTTCCAGGGTCAGGGCCATCTGCACGCTGTCCTGTACGCCATAACGGCACCAGGTGCTGCCGACGCAGGATTTCACCGTGCGCGTCGACTTGCCGTAGGCGTGGCCGGTCTCGAAACCCGCGGCAATCAGTTCGGCCCAGATCTCTGGCAGTTCGTGCAGCTGGGCACCGAACAGATCGATGCGCTGGCCGCCGGTAATCTTGGTGTAGAGGTCGTATTTTTTCGCCACTTCGCCGATGACGATCAGCTTCTCGGGGGTGATCTCGCCGCCGGGAATCCGCGGCACCACCGAGTAGGTGCCGTTCTTCTGCATGTTGGCCATGAAGGTGTCGTTGGTGTCCTGCAGCGGCACCAACGACGGCTCCATGATCGGCTGGTTCCAGCACGAGGCGAGGATCGAGCCGACCGTGGGTTTGCAGATATCGCAGCCGACGTGCCCGCGGCCATGCTTGGCGAGCATTTCGTCGAAGCTGAGGATGCCTTCGACCCGCACCAGCGCATACAGCTCCTGGCGGGTGTAGGCGAAGTGTTCGCAGAGGCTCCTGTCGACGCTGACGCCGCGGGCGATCAGTTCATGCTCGAACACCTGCTTGAGCAACGCCGCACAACCGCCGCAACCGGTGCAGGCCTTGGTCTGCTGCTTGAGCTGGCCAAGCTCGCCGCAGCCCCTGTCGATGGCGGCGCAGATCGCGCCCTTACTAACGTTGTGACACGAGCAGATGGTTGCACTGGCGGGCAAGGCGTCGGCGCCCAGTGCCGGCGCACCGGCCGACTGCGGCAGGATCAGCCCGGCAGGATCCGCTGGCAAGGCAATGCCGTTCTGCACGTATTGCAGCAGGGTGTCGTAATAGCTGTTGTCGCCGACCAGCACCGCGCCGATCACCTGCTTGCCGCTGGCATCGACCACCAGGCGGCGATAGGCCGACGCGGCTTCGTCGATAAAGCGATAGCTACGCGCACCCGGGGTGGCGCCGTGGGCATCGCCAATGGAGCCGACATCGACGCCAAGCAGCTTGAGCTTGGTCGACATGTCGGCCCCGGTGAAGCTGCCAGCGTCTTCACCAGCCAGCGCCGCCGCAACATTGCGCGCCATGCTGTAGCCCGGTGCTACCAGGCCGAACACACTGCCGTTCCATGACGCGCATTCGCCAATGGCGAAGATCCGTGGGTCGCTGCTGCGACAAGCGCTATCGATCACCACCCCGCCGCGTGACGCGATGTCCAGCCCGCTGCTGCGGCCCAGGGCATCCTGCGGGCGGATACCGGCGGAGAACACGATCAGGTCGGTTTCGAGAAACTCGCCGCCATCGAAGTTCATCCGATAGCGATATTCGTCACCGGCAACGATGGCCTGGGTCGCCTGCGACAAGTGCACGCCAACCCCCAGGGCTTCGATCTGCGCCCGCAAGGCGGCACCGCCTTCGGCATCCAGCTGCACTGGCATCAAGCGCGGCGCAAACTCCACCACGTGGGCTTCCAGGCCCAGGGACTTCAAGGCATTGGCCGCTTCCAAGCCCAGCAGGCCACCGCCGACCACCACGCCACGGCGGGCACTGCTGGCAGCGGCGCGGATCGCATCGAGATCATCAAGGGTGCGATAGACCAGGCGCGCCGCCCCGTGTGAGCCTTCGATCGGCGGCACGAACGGATAGGAACCGGTGGCCAGTACCAATTGATCATAAGGGTAACGCCCGGCGCGGGTGACCACCTCGCAGCGCTCACGGTCGATCTCCAGCACCGCCTCGCCCAGGTGCAGGTGAATGCCGTGGCCGGCATACAAGTCCGCCTCGCCCAGGGCCAGGGTCTCGGCGTCGCTGGCGCCGAAGTATTCCGACAGGTGCACGCGATCATAGGCACGCTGGCGTTCTTCGCCGAACACCCGCACCTCGAAACGGCCCAGGGCGCCACGTTCGATCAGTTGTTCGACGCAGTGATGACCGACCATGCCATTGCCGACGATGATCAGCTGTTGCCGCGCTTCGATGCTGGTAAACCCATTCATACCCGATCCTCACTCAAGGCCATTCACGGTGGCTTTTCTGCTGGGGGCCAACCCCGAAAAACAAAAAAAGGCGCCTGGAGCCGAAGCTCCAGGCGCCTTTGCCTGGTCGTTTTTGTAGTCCCGGTTGCGAATCGCCATTGACCCGCGAGGACGTTGTACATCTGTAAAAGCAGGTTGCGTGCCAACTGCCCAAACCTTTGAAACCGGGGCTTGTGCGCGATCCACTGGCGCCGTTATCGACCCAGGCTGGTGCAGCCCTCCCCCTTATGGGGCAATTCAGTACACATCGCGCAGGTAACGCTTGGCGCGGCTCAGGTCGCTGACATAGGCCTCGGCCCGTTCCACACTCAGGCCGCCGTGCCGATGCACCACCTGCTTGAGCGCCGCATCGACATCCCTGGCCATGCGCGCGGCATCGCCACAGATGTAAAAGTGCCCACCCTCCTCCAACCAGCGCCAGAGCTCGGCGCCCTGTTCGAGCATGCGCTGCTGCACGTAGATCTTCTGCGCCTGGTCGCGGGAAAAGGCGGTGTCCAGGCGGGTCAGGTGACCGTCGCGCTGCCAGGCCAGCAGCTCATCGCGATAGTAGAAGTCGGTGGCCGCCTGCTGCTCGCCGAACAGCAGCCAGTTGCGACCTGTGGCCCCTTCGGCCTGACGCTCCTGCAGGAACGCCCTGAACGGCGCCACGCCGGTACCGGGACCGACCATGATCACCGGCGCCGTGCTGTCGCTGGGCAGGCGAAAATGCGCGGTCGGCTGAGTGAAGATCTCTACCCGGCCAGGTTCGCTGCGGTCGGCCAGATAGGTCGAGCACACGCCCTTGCGCTGGCCATAGCGGACGGTGGAAACCGTCAGGTGAACCTGATCCGGATGCAGCTTCTGGCTCGAGCTGATCGAATACAGCCGCGGCTGCAAGGGTTTGAGCAGGCTGAGCCAGGTATCCAGGCTCAGCTCGGGTGGGTACGCATGCACCAGATCGATCAGTTGCTTGCCCCACAGCCAGTCCTTGAGCGCAGCCTTGTTATGCGGTTCAAGCAACTCGCGCAATTGCCCATTGCCAAGGGCGCAGGCCTGGAGCAACTGCGGGGTGATACGGGCGATTTCCAGGTGCTCCAGCAGCGCCTCGGCCAAGGGCATGTCGGCCTGGCCCTTGAGGCTGACGCAGCGACCACCATCCAAGCGGGTGGCACTGAGCAACGCGTCGACCAGCGCCGGGCAGTTTCGTGGCCATACGCCCAACGCGTCACCAGCCTGGTAAGTGAAACCGCTGTCGCCCAGGCCAAACACCAGTTGGCGGGTTTCCTTGACCGCGCCGGGGCCGTTGAGCAGGTGGTTGCCGACCAGAGTCGTTGCCAACGGCCGGGTCTTGCTGAAGCCGATTGCAGCCGGCGCCGGCACTTCGAGCAACACGTCGCCGTGACCCAATTTGCCCAGCAACGCTTGCAGCCATTGCCCGGCCGGTTCAGTGAAGTCACCCTCGCAATCGACCCGCTCCAGCAAGCGCTCGGCACCCAGCTCTGCCAGGCGCTGATCGAGCTTGCGACCAAAGCCGCAGAACTGTTCATAGCTGGAATCGCCCAGGGCCAGTACCGCATAAGGCAAGCCGGCGCAGCGTTGCGAATGCTCGCCATGCAGGCCGCGCCAGAACGCCGCGCCCGTGTCCGGTGCATCGCCGTCGCCGAAGGTGCTGGCAATCAGCAGCAGGCTGGCGGGGCTGTCCAGTTGCTCCAGGGCCATGTCTTCCATGCAGCTCAACTGCACCGGCAAGCCGACCTTGCGCAGGCGCTCGGCACACTGCTCGGCCAGGGCCTGACCGTTGCCGGTTTGCGAGGCCCAGAGCAGCAGGTGCTGGTCCTGCACCGAAACGGGCTGATGGTCGATCTGGGTAGCGTTGATGCGCTCGCCGGCAACCCGGCTCAGGGCCACCGCGCAATACTTGAAAGCCGGTTGCAGCGACAGCGGGTCGACCGCGTCGCAGGTGACGGCATTGATCGCCAGGCTGTCACCGTAAACGTCGTTCCAGTGAAACGGCGCAAAGCAGTTGCCCGGCAGCACTCGGTCGGTAATCCGTGCCGGCAGCAGCGCCTGCCCACGTCGGGAACGGATCTGCACCTGGTCTTTTTCAGCGATGCCCAGGCGCTCGGCATCGTCCGGGTGAATCTCCACGAATGGCCCGGGATCGAGCTTGTTCAGCGCCGCCACTTTGCCGGTCTTGGTCAGGGTGTGCCATTGGTGCTGAACCCGGCCGGTGTTGAGCACCAGCGCAAAGTCGGCGTCGGGCAGCTCGGCGGCGGGCAGGCAAGGCCGGGCAAAAAAACGTGCCTTGCCGCTACTGGTGGGGAAGGCAAGCGCAGGGACCTCGCCTTGGCCATCGCGCCGCAAGGTTTGGCTGATTCCGTCATTGCGATAACGCAACGGGCTGCGGGCATTCTCACGTCCCGGCTCGCATGGCCACTGCTGTGGCGCCTCACGCAAACCGGCATAGCTGATGCCGCGCACATCGTAGCCGGTGGCCGGGTTCCAGGCCTGGCGCAGCTCGTCGAACACGGCTTCGGCACTGGCGTAGCTGAACGCCTCGGCATAGCCCATGGCGCAAGCAATACGGGCGATGATCTGCCAGTCGGGCAAGCTCTCGCCCGGCGCCGCGACCGCCTGGTTCATCAAGCTCAGGTTGCGCTCGGAGTTGACCATCACCCCTTCGCCCTCGGCCCACAACGCGGCGGGCAGGAGGATATCGGCGTAGCGGTTGGTCTCGGTGTCGAGAAAGGCATCCTGGGTGATCACCAGCTCAGCCGCCTGCAACCCCGCGATGACCTGCTGGCGGTTGGCGACACTGGCCACCGGGTTGCTGCAGATGATCCAGCAGGCCTTGATCTGCGCGGCTGCGAGGTTCTCGAACAGCGCCACCGTGCCGTCACCGGCTTCGCTGCGCAGGCTGCCGGTGGGAATCTGCCACAGCTGCTCGACAAAGGCCCTATCCTCCGCGACCAGCGCCGAACGCTGCCCAGGCAGGCCCGGGCCCATGTAGCCCATTTCGCGCCCGCCCATGGCGTTGGGCTGGCCGGTCAGCGAGAACGGCCCGCTGCCCGGCCGGCAGATGGCGCCGGTAGCCAGGTGCAGGTTGCACAGCGCGTTGGTCTGCCAGGTGCCGTGGATGCTCTGGTTCAGGCCCATGGTCCAGCAGCTCATCCACTCCGGGGCCTGGCCGAGCCACCCGGCGGCCTGGCGGATATCGGCTTCATGCAGCCCGGTGATAGCCGCGACCCGCTCGGGTGTGTAGCCCTGCAAAAAGGCCGGCATATCCTCCCAGCCTTCGGTGTAGCGCTGGATGAAGTCGACGTCGCACTGGCCGTTTTCCAGCAACAGGTACAGCAGGCCATTGAGCAGCGCCAGGTCGGTGCCCGGTTTGATCTGCAGGAACAGGTCGGCCTTGTCGGCGGTGGCACTGCGCCTGGGGTCGACGACGATCAGCCGGGCCCCGGCCTTGAGCCGGTCGAGCAGACGCAAAAACAGGATCGGGTGACAATCGGCCATGTTCGCGCCGATCACCAGGAACACCTCGGCGCGGTCGAAATCCTGGTAGCTGCCCGGCGGCCCATCGGCGCCCAGCGACAGTTTGTAGCCGCTGCTGGCGCTGGCCATGCACAGGCGCGAGTTGGACTCGATATGCCGGCTGCGGACAAAACCCTTGGCCAGTTTGTTGATCAGGTACTGGGCCTCCAGCGACATCTGCCCGGAGACATAAAACCCCACAGCATCGGGCCCATGCTCGGTAATAATCGCCCGCAGCCGTTGCGCCGCCTGGGCGATGGCGTTGTCGATGCCGCTCTGCACCGGGTCGCGCTGGCGCTGATCGCGCAAGTAGGCGTGCTCCATGCGCCCTGACCCGCCCAGCGGTTGATGGGCGGTCAGGCCCTTGGTGCACAGGCGGCCAAAATTGCTGGGGTGCAGTTTGTCGCCACTGACTTTGGTCACCCGCCCGCCTTCGACGCTCATGACGATGCCACAACCGACGCCACAATACGGGCACACGCTGCGCACGCTGGTGCTGCTCATCGGCCTACCTCCTGATTGCGCAAACAAAAAAACGCCCTGCTGCCCCGGCCTGAATGAACAAGCGAGGGCAACACGGCGCCTTTGTCGTGAACGGGGCAATCTGCGTTGATTGCCGGATGTTCAGGCTGTAGCAAGGGCCGCGCCAGAATCGGCAAGGCCTTGCGCTGCGGGCTTCAAGCACTCAGGAGAAGCGCCCGGCTGCACCGCAATGGGCCCGCTTGCACCATCGGATGGCACAGTCAGCAGGGGTGGCCTTATCATTGGCACACATTCCGAGAGACGAAATACCTTCCCCCATGAACCAAGTGGTTTTGAAAAACGCCGAACAACTGGCCCTGATGCGCAATGCCGGGCAGTTGCTGAGCCAGGTGTTCGCCCACCTCGACAGCTTCATCGCCCCCGGGGTCAGCACCCTGCAGATCAACGACCGCGCCGAGGCGTTTATCGTCGATGTGCTCAAGGCGCGCCCGGCGAGCAAAGGCCAGTACGGCTTTGCCTATTCGCTCAATACCTCGGTCGATCACGTGGTGTGCCACGGCGTGCCGCATGCCGATGAAGTGCTCAAGGCCGGCTCCATCGTCAACGTCGATATCACCCTCGAGCAAGGCGGCTACATTGCCGACTCGTCGAAGATGTACTGCCTGGGGCAGATCGATGCCGCCGCCCGGCAGTTGGTCGACACCACCTATGCCGCGCTCTGGCAAGGCATTCACCAGGTGCGTCAGGGCGCGACCCTGGGCGATATTGGCCACGCCATCCAGCGCCATGCCGAAGCGGCGGGCTACAACGTGGTGCGCGAGTATTGCGGCCACGGCATTGGCCGGCAGATGCACGAGGCGCCCGAGGTGCTGCACTACGGCCACAAGGGCAGCGGCCTGCAGCTCAAGCCGGGCATGGTGTTTACCATCGAGCCGATGATCAACCAGGGCGGGCGCGGGGTGCGCACTCTCAAGGACGGCTGGACGGTGATCACCCGCGACCGCAGCTTGTCGGCGCAATGGGAGCACACCATCGCCGTTACCGCCGAAGGTTTTGAGGTGCTGACCCTGCGCGAAGAAGAGCGCGCCATGCTGGCCAGCACTTAACTCGGCGAATCCGGTTTGCCGCGCACTGCGCGGCTCTCTACAATCCGCGCCATTACGGCCGGCACCTGCACATTCCCCTACCGGCCCCGGAGCTTTTTCATGGAAGAAATCGAGCAGCACTGGCTGTACGCCCTTTCCGCCCCCATGGCCGCCCTCAACGGCGCCAGCTACACCGCCGCGACCTACTTCGAAAGCTACGACGAAGACGAGACCGACCTTAAAAAGTGGTGGGGCATCAACAATCGCCAGGAGTTGCTGAACATGCTCAGCATGGCCGACACCGGCCACGCTTTGGAGCTCAAGGACGCCTACTGGCAAGCCGCGCGCTGCCTGCCCAGCGAGTGGCCACAGGTACTTGAAGCGCTGACGCCGCGCAAGCGCATCCAGTACGAGTTCGCCCGGCGTACCCTCGGCGACTGCGGCCAGGGCGGCGTGCGCGCCTGGGACCTGGGGCGCATGGGCTACCTGCTGCGTGCCGGGTTGCGCAAGGGCTACCTCAGCATTGATGAAAGCCTCTGGCTGCACAGCCGCCTGGCCCTGCGGGCACGGCACTACTACAACGGCTGGGACCGCTACCTGGCCGGTTACCTGTTTGGCAAGGCGCTGTGGAACTGCTCCAGCGCCAGCGACGAAGAGTTGGCGCTGTCCCTGGATCGCCAAGGCAGCGAACACTGGAACCGCTGCATCATGATGAACCTGAGCCACGACGCCCTGGGCTTTTTCGCCAGCATTCCCTGGGACCTGCCGCTGAGCCCACCGGAACGCCCTGACACCCTGCAAGGAGGCTGGTCATGAGTTGCTGGATTCGCCTGGGCATCGAGCCGACCACCGACCCCGATGTCATCCGCGGCGCGTACCGCGCGCTGTTGCCGCAGCACCACCCGGAAACCGACCCGCAGGGCTTCCAGGCGTTGCGCGAGGCCTACGAGCATGCCCTGCGCCTGGCCCGCGACGAGCCGGATGAATCCGCTGAGCACGACGCGCCGGCACCTGTACGCAATGAGCTGATCGAACAGACCATGCGCGACTTCGCCCAACTGCTCGGCGACCCGACCCGACGCTTCGATCCTCCGGCCTGGCAGGCGTTCATCGATAGCTTGAGCAGCCTGACCCTGGGTGACCAGGAACAGGTCAGCTGGCACCTGCTGTACAAGCTGATGGAAACCGGCCCGTTGTCGCACGCCTGCGTGCAACTGATGGCCAGGCACCTGGGCTGGGAAAACGAAGTGCTGCGCCTGGAAGATCCGCGCCAGGCGGATGAATTTCTTGAACGCATCAGCGAGCCGGACCCGTTTGACACCAGCTTGATGAAGCACTGGTCGATTGAAGCGCAAATCGAAACCCTGTGGTTCGCCAGGAACCTGGATTTCCTCTACCACACCCGGCCGCTGTTCGAGTTCGAGAGCTTCGTCACCCTGCACACCTGCCAGCCGTTCCCGGATGACCAGGCCTTTATCCAGCGCCTGCTGGTCAAGCTGTGCCAGGCCAGCATCGGCAGCACCAGCTTCTTTGCCATGATCGCCGAGCAGCAACGCCAGGCGCCGGACGATATCGACCTGCTGTACCTGCTCGCCTGCCAGGCCAGCGACACCGGCCAGGAAGAACTCGCCCGCCAGTGCTGGACCCGCCTGTGGCGCGAGCACCAGCATCCGGAAGCCGCACGCTGGCTGCTCAACCTGTGCGCCCAGCATCAGCCGCAGCGCCTGCCGCTGTTGATCCAGGCCCTCGATCGCCTGCAGCCGGTCTACCAATGGCCAGAAGACCTGAACGATCCGGCGCAGATCTGGGGCAGCCCTTCACAGCGCCCGGAAACCCTGACGCGCTGGTTCGATGCCGCACGTGACGAGCACCCGGGTATCGCTGGTGAGTTCATCAAATGGCGCCTGGACGGCAAAGACGAACTGCCACTGCTGGCCTGGCTGCTCGACGATCAGCCGGACCGCCAGCTGCAGCGCCTGTACCGCCACGCCTGGGCCCTGCACCGCGGTGACAGCGGCCTGCTGCGGCAAATCATCGCCGAGCCGCTGGGCGACGACCCGCTGGATCTGCTGATTATCGAAGGCTTCAAGTACCAGGCCGAGCAGCAGTTGCGCTGGCTTGAACAGTCGCCGCTGGCCCTGGCCCTGACCGCCTTCATCAACAGCCCTGCGGCGCAGCCGCAACTGCCCGAGGTGCTGCAAGAAGGCGCCGGCCAGTCAGTGGCCCGCGACTGGCTGCGGCGGATGCGCAGCTACCCGGCCGCGACCCTGCCGAAGCTGACTGCACTGATCAAGCCGGCCAACCTGATGCCGACGCCCTTCGGCGTGCAACTGCTTTCGGACCTCGCCGAAGCCGGTATCGAGCTGCCACGCCCGCCTGTCGACGACGGCCTGTGGGCCTGGCACCGGCAGAACCTGTTCATGCTCGCCCTGATCGGTGAGCCCGAGCGCTGGCTGGCGATGGTGCCGGGAACGTTGCTGGCCAGCCTGCCGTACCCGGCCGAGCATCCGTTCGCCGGGCTGCAGCAGTTGCTGTTGCGCCTGCGCAGCCAGCAAGGCAACGTCGATGGCCTGCTCGGCTGGCTGGATGACAGCGACCCGCTGCAGTGCTTTATCGGCCAACGCCTGTCGACGGTGCAGCAAGCCCTGGACAGCGCCAAACTGCCCAGCAACCTGAAACTCTACGCCTGCCTTGAGAACGACCCGCGCGCCTTTGATGATGACGTGCTGGGCATGATGGTGCTGTGCGCCATCCTGTATCACGACCCGACGCTGAACGCCGAACAGCATGGCAGCCTGCTGCGGCGCATCTCCACCCTGACCTGCCCGGATGACTGGTTCGAACCGTTTCGCAACGGCCTGATCAAGGGCGAGCCGGTGCGCCCGCCGCGCAAGGTGCTGGAAGAAGACGAGCTGATCAACAGCACGCTGTTCTACAGCATGCTCGACAGCCTCAAGGACCTGGCGCGCTACGGCAGCGCCGGGGTCCCGCGAGCCAAGGTGCTCAAGGAATTGCAGCGCGGCAAGGATTACCCGGGCATGGACGCAGGCATTCGCGCCGCCCTGACCGCCTTGCTGTCGTGGTCCGAACGCCTGCTGCTGGAAAACTCCGGCAGCCAGCCAGTACCGGCCTCGCACCTGTGGAAACTGGGCAGCCGCCTGGGCCGCAAGGGCTACGGCGTGCAGGTCGCTGCCAGCGTCATTCTCGGGCCGATCCTGACCCTGATGGCCGGCAGCGCAGTCGAGCAGATCTTCTTCGGCCTGTTGTTCGTCGGCGTGCTTGGCAGCGCCACCCTGCGCCGCCTGCACGACATTGGCCGGGGCATCCCGATGATGATCATCTTCGTGATGCTGATCCCGTTCCTGCATTTCTTGCCGCTGGTGCTGTTGCTCCTGCCGGGCGAACCGCTGCCCAACCGCTATGGCGTGCCGCCCGTCAACCAGCCCCAGGACACCCTGCAGGGTGGCCTGCAAGCCGCCCTGCGGCGCCTCAACAGTCAGTAGCGCATGTCGTCCAGCGCCTCGATGAGGCGCTGGCGAGCGCCGGCGATCTCGGTCGACTCCTGGCCGGCCAGGATCGCGCTGAACTCGTTGAGCCAGTCGCCGATCGCATCGCGTTCAGCCCCCAGGCTCTGCGCCCAGGCCCGCTCCAGGCGTGCCAGCAAGGTACGGTTGGGCAAGGCATCGCGTGGGTGGATCTTAAGCCCGGCAAGGCGCTCATGGCTGGCTTGGCGCGCTTGTTCATCCAGCCCGGTGGGGCTGCGATCGATCACGTGGCTGAACTGCTCGCGGGTCTGCGGCAAGGTCACATCGACTTCCAGCAGGCCGTTGATGTCGTAGCTGAAGCGCACGTCCAGGCGCTGGATCTTGCCGTTCGGGGTCAGCGGGATCTGGAAGGAGTCGACGAAGATGTTGTCTTCGACCCAAGGCCGCTCACCTTGATAGACGCGGATGCTGATGGCTTTCTGTTCAATATGGGTGCTGTAGAACGGCTTGATCCGTGACGTAGGGATCACGGTATTGCGGTCGATGATCGGCGCAAAGATCTCGGTCTGGTATTCACCATCCATCGCAGCAATGCCCAGGGTGTAGGGGCAAACGTCGGTGAGGATCAGCTCTTCGATCGCCGAATCGCGCGCCTTGCACGCCGCCTGGGTGGCGGCACCGAGGGCGACGATGGTGTCCGGGTCGAGGTGGCGGTAAGGCAGGCGGCCGAACAGGGTCGAGACCATCTGCTGGATCACCGGCATGCGCGTGGCGCCGCCCACCAGCACCAGGCTGTCGAGGTCGCTGGCGCGCAGGCGGGCATCGCGCAGGGCCTGCTCGATCGGTGCACGAATCCGCGCCAGCAACGGTGCCCAGATCTTCTGCGCGCGGGCTTCATCCAGCGACCACTGGCGGCTGACGCCGTCACCGTTCCAGCTCAGGTGCTGTTCGCCCTCGCCCAGCTTGCACTTGAGCTGCTCGATGGCATCGGCAAGGCTGGCCAAGGCCTGGGGCGCGAGCATCGCCGGCTTGAGTTGCCAGTCCTGCAGGCAGGTCTGCAGCAACGCACCGGTAAAATCTTCGCCGCCAAGGAAGTTGTCGCCGGTCGAAGCATGCACTTCGATCAGCGGCAACGCGTATTCGAGCACGGTCACGTCGAAGGTACCGCCACCAAGGTCGAAGATCAGCGTGCGTTCGAACTTCTGCTCGTGCAGGCCGTAAGCCATGGCCGCAGCGGTCGGTTCGTTGATCAGGCGCTGGACTTTCAGGCCGGCAAGCTCGGCGGCAAAGCTGGTGCGCTTGCGCTGCTCGTCGCTGAAATAGGCCGGCACGGAAATCACCGCTTCGCTGACCGGGCAGCCGAGGAAGGCTTCGGCATCGGCCTTGAGTGCACCGAGCACCAGCGCCGACAGCTCTTCAGGGGTGAAGATCTGCTCACCGAGGTTGATCTTTTTCTCGCTGCCCATGAAGCGCTTGAAGGCCGCGGCGCTGCGTTGCGGGTGGGTGGTCAGGCGGGAACGGGCGGCCTTGCCGACCAGGATGCTGCCGTCTTCGTCGAGACTGACCACCGAGGGAGTGAGCACGTCGCCAAGGGCGTTGGGGATCAGTTGTGCCCGGCCATCCTGCCAGACCGCCACCAGGCTGTTGGTGGTGCCCAGGTCGATACCCAGCATTGGCGCCGGGGAAGTGCTTGCATCCTGCATGTGCGATCTCTTGCTCAGAAGTGGGGCTGGCACGGAGAAAAACAGTAGCGTCCCAGCGTACTGGTGGATTCTGGACGAATTCCAGAAACAAAAAAAGCGACCCTAAGGTCGCTTTCTTTGTGGCTTCAGGGTGTTCAGTGGGCCCTGAAGCTAAATATGGCGCAGCGGACGGGACTCGAACCCGCGACCCCCGGCGTGACAGGCCGGTATTCTAACCGACTGAACTACCGCTGCGCGATACACTGAGAAGTGGTGGGTGATGACGGGATCGAACCGCCGACCCTCTGCTTGTAAGGCAGATGCTCTCCCAGCTGAGCTAATCACCCTTCGTCTCGGTGTGGCGCGCATTCTACGGAGCACCGCACACTCTGGCAAGCACTTTTTAAAAAAAATTTTTCAGGCGTTCCAAAGACTTAGCGGTGCTTGGCCTGAAGCGCCCGCTCGGAGTTTAATGCCCTCCTTATGTGTTGAGGAGAGATTCACCCCATGTGGTTCAAAAACCTGCTGACCTACCGCCTGACCCAGGACATCCCGTTCGACCCCGAGGCACTGGAAACCGCTCTGGCCAGCAAGCCGGCTCGCCCATGCGCCAGCCAGGAGTTGACCACTTACGGCTTCGTCGCCCCGTTCGGCAAAGGCGAAGACGCGCCATTGGTGCATGTCAGCGGCGACTTCCTGCTGATTGCCGCACGTAAAGAAGAACGCATCCTGCCGGGCAGCGTCGTGCGCGATGCGGTTAAAGAGAAGATCGACGAGATCGAAGCCGAGCAGATGCGCAAGGTCTACAAGAAGGAGCGCGACCAGATCAAGGACGAGATCATCCAGGCCTTCCTGCCGCGCGCCTTTATTCGCCGCTCGATGATCTTCGCCGCCATCGCCCCCAAGCAAGGCCTGATCCTGGTCAACTCGGCCAGCGCCAAGCGTGCCGAAGACCTGCTGTCGACCCTGCGTGAAGTCATGGGCTCGCTGCCAGTGCGCCCGGTGACGGTGAAGATCGCTCCGAGCGCGACCATGACCGACTGGGTCAAGACCCAGCAAGCCGCCCCTGACTTCTATGTACTGGACGAGTGCGAACTGCGCGACACCCACGAAGATGGCGGCATCGTCCGCTGCAAGCGCCAGGACCTGACCAGCGACGAAATCCAGCTGCACCTGGGCACCGGCAAGGTGGTCACGCAACTGTCGCTGGCCTGGCAGGACAAACTGTCGTTCGTGCTCGACGACAAGATGGTCATCAAGCGCCTGCGCTTTGAAGAACTGCTGCAGGACCAGGCCGAAGAAGACGGCGGCGACGAGGCCCTGGGCCAGCTCGATGCCAGCTTTACCCTGATGATGCTGACCTTTGGCGAGTTCCTGCCGGCGCTGTTCGAGGCGTTGGGTGGGGAAGAGATTCCGCAGGGGATCTGACTTTAAGCTTCAAGCTGCAAGAAAGAGCAACAGCCACGCGCGCGCTGCCTTTGCTTGCAGCTTGCAGCTTGCAACTGATAGCTTGTGCCCCCTGTGAGGACGGCCTCACGACGCACCGCGTGACCATTCCGGGGACGGCCCCATCACTTGATGGAGACTCTGAGTGTCCTGGATCATCCTGTTTTTCGCCGGCCTGTTCGAAGTCGGCTGGGCCGTCGGCCTGAAATACACCGACGGCTTTTCCCGCCCGCTGCCCACCGTACTCACCGTCGGCGCCATGGTCATCAGCCTCGGCCTGCTGGGCCTGGCCATGAAGGAGCTGCCGCTGGGCACCGCCTACGCCATCTGGACCGGCGTCGGCGCCGTCGGCACGGTCATCGCCGGGATCATCCTGTTCGGCGAATCCATGGCCCTGGTGCGCCTGGTCAGCGTCGCGCTGATCATCTGCGGCCTGGTCGGGCTCAAGGTCAGCGCCAGCTGACCCCGCCCCGCCCCTTCAGCGTGACTCGCCGCGCAAGGCGCTGACCCGCTCACGCAAGATTGCCGGTTCTGCCGCTTCCACCGGAACGGCAGAACCGGCCACCAGGGTCACCCGCGACCACAAGCGGCGAAAGAAACCCTTGGCCGGATCACGACTGAAGAAACTCCCCCACAAGCCCTGCAATGCCATCGGAATCACCGGCACCGGCGTCTGCTCGATGATCCGGCTCAGGCCGCCCTTGAACTCGTCGATTTCACCGTCACTGGTCAGCTTGCCTTCGGGGAAGATGCACACCAGCTCGCCATCCGCCAGGTAAGCGGCGATCTGCTTGAACGCCCGCTCGTAGGTCTGGGCATCTTCACTGCGTCCGGCAATCGGAATCGCCCCGGCGGTACGGAAGATAAAGTTGAGCACCGGCAAACGGTAGATCTTGTAGTACATGACGAAGCGAATCGGCCGACGCACCGCGCCACCGATCAGCAGCGCATCGACGAACGACACATGGTTGCACACCAGCAGCGCTGCGCCCTGGTCAGGAATCTGCTGCAGGTCGCGGTGCTCGACGCGGTACATGGAATGGCTGAGCAGCCAGATCATGAAACGCATGGTGAACTCGGGAACGATACGGAAGATGTAGAAGTTCACCGCGATATTGAGCAGCGACACCACCAGGAACAGTTGCGGGATAGTCAGCTCAAGGAAGCTCAGCAGCACCACGCTGAAAATCGCCGACACCACCATGAACAGCGCATTAAGGATGTTGTTGGCGGCAATCACCCGCGAGCGTTGATCCTCCGGGGTACGCGACTGGATCAGCGCGTACAGCGGCACAATATAAAAGCCGCCAAACACGCCCAACCCCAGAATAGATCCCAACACCCACCAGGCCTGGCCAATGCCCAGCACCGCCAGCCAGTCATAAGACGCAGCCGCCGGCAGGATTTCGCCGGAATGCCACCACCAGAGCAGGCCGAACAGGCTCAGGCCGAAGGAGCCGAACGGTACCAGGCCGATTTCCACCTTGTGCCCGCTCATGCGCTCGCACAGCAGCGAACCGACGGCGATGCCCACCGAGAACAGGGTAAGGATCAGGGTGACCACGGTCTCGTCGCCATGCAGCCATTGCTGGGCGTAACCGGGGATTTGCGTCAGGTACACCGCGCCGACGAACCAGAACCACGAGTTGCCGACGATCGAGCGCGACACCGCAGGCGTCTGCCTGAGGCCCATGCGCAGGGTGGCCAGGGTCTGGCTGGCGATGTTCCAGTTGATTTTCAGCTCCGGGGTGGATGCGGCGGCACGTGGAATGCCGCGGCTGGCCAGGTAGCCCAGCACCGCCACCAGCACCACCGCCGACGCGGCCCAAGCACCGTAATTGGCACTGGACATCAGCACCCCTGCACAGATGGTGCCGGCCAGGATCGCCAGGAACGTGCCCATTTCCACCAGGCCATTACCACCGACCAACTCTTCCTCGCGCAGGGCCTGGGGCATGATCGAGTACTTCACCGGGCCGAACAGCGCCGAGTGAGTGCCCATGCCGAACAAGGCCAGGAGCATCAGCCCGGGCATCTGGGTCATGATGCCAATGGCTCCGACCGCCATGATCGCGATTTCGGCCAGCTTGATCACGCGGATCAACGCATCCTTGGCGTACTTCTCGCCAAACTGCCCGGCCAGCGCCGAGAACAGGAAGAACGGCAGGATGAACATCAAGGCGCAGAGGTTGACCCAGATGGCAGTGTCGTGGCCGTGGGCGCTGGCGAGCTTATAGAGAAACAGCAGGATGACCGACTGCTTGAACAGGTTGTCATTGAACGCACCCAGCGACTGGGTGACGAAGAACGGCAGGAAGCGCCGTTTGCCAAGCAGGCTGAATTGTGAAGATTGACTCATCGTCCGTGTACCTGAGTGGGGCTTTGTTATTGGATACGCGCAGGCCGCACAAAGCCACAAACACCCAGGTAAATGCAATCTACTTGTTCAGCCCGGCAATGCACGGCGACACGAACAGCTCGCCATGCCAGGCGCCGCGCAGGGTCAGGGCCGTCACCAGCAGCCACAGCGCCGCAAGTGCTACCACCAGCAGCATGCCCATGTCATGGAAGAACCCCAAACCCAGCCAGGCCGCCAGTTTCAGGGTGGCCAGGGTGTACACACCCAGCGGGAAGGTAAAACCCCACCAGCCGAGGTTGAACGGCATGCCGTGGCGGATGTAGCGCAGGGTGATCAGCACGGCGGTAAGCAACCACCAAAGGCCCGCCCCCCATAGCACGATGCCGGCAATCAGGCCCAGGCCACGGGCGATTTCCCCCAGGCTGCCCAGGCCGTTGGCGGCGAAGATCGCCGGGGCATCGGCACCGAGCAGGAGCATGCCCAAGGCACCGGTACCGATCGGCCCAAGGGCCAGCCAGCTCGACGCCGCCATGTTGGCCTGCGGCAACTTGTGCAGGGCCATGCGCAGCATGAGGATGGTGAGGATGCTGAACGCCACCGGCAACGACACCGCCCACAGCACATAGCTGGTGATCAGCACCTGAAACTGCGTGTGCGCATCCACCAGGTGCGGTGCCAGCAGGCCACCGGTGGCCGCGGCAACCTCCGCCGCCACCACCGGCAGCAACCACACTGCAGTCATCTGATCGATGCTGTGCTCCTGGCGGGTGAACATCAGGTAAGGAATGGCCACGCCACACAGCAGGGCCAGGCCGACGTCGAACCACCACAGCGCCTCGACCCACGGCAGGATGCCCTCGCCCCAGCGGTTGATACCGAACACCAGGCAGCCGTTGAGGATGGTCGCCAGGCCCATGGGGATGGTGCCGAAAAACATCGACACGGTGGAATGGGCGAAGATTCGCCGCGCTTCGTCAAAGAACATTACCCAGCGCGCGGTGTACAGCAGGGTAAACAGCACGAACAGGCCGATGGTCAGCAACCACAGCGATTCGGCCAGGCGATGCAAGCCTGGTACATCGACCTGTGCCAGGGCCAGGGCGAGCACGCCGGTGCCCATGGTCGCGGCGAACCAGTTGGGGGTGAACTGACGGATCACTTCACGCGGATGCGCCAGCTGGCTCAGCGGGCGTAACGGCGAGGTGCGGGTTTGGCTGCAGGGCATGATGGATTCTCCTGTCCTCCGGTGAGGTTGAGTCCATCTTAGGCCGGGAAAATATATCTATATAACGGGTATTTTCTCTATCTGTTATCGGTTTTACAGATATACAAATATCCTGGCGCGCGGCGTATGCTCGGCACCGATAACAACAAGGACGTGGTTAACCAATGCTCACCGCTATCAAAGGCTACTCGGCGCAGGTTCGCCTGCTGCTGGCGACGACCTTCATCCTCACCCTCGCTCGTGCAATCACCCTGCCCTACCTGGTGGTCTACCTGGCGCAGAACTTCGCCCTGGACATCAGCGGCATCGGCCTGATGATTGGTGGCGCGCTGATCGTCGCTTCATTGCTGAGCCTGTACGGCGGCTACCTGATCGATACCCTGCGCAGCTACACGGTGATCATCGTCGCGACCCTGACTTTTACCCTGGCCTTCATCGGCGCGGTGGTCAGCCGCGAGCTGAGCCTGTTCTTTACCTGCCTGGTGCTGATCAACCTGGCCCTGGCGGTGGTCGACATCGCCGCCAAGGCTGGCTTCTGCGCACTGCTGCCGCTGGAAGAGCGCAGCGAGGTGTTCTCGATCAAGTACACCCTGAGCAACGTCGCCTACGCGGTCGGGCCGTTTGTGGGCGTAGCGCTGGTGCTGCTGGATGATCACCTGCCGTTCTTGCTCTCGGCACTGCTGGGCCTGGCCATGTGCCTGAGCTACCAGCGCTGGGGCGAGCGCGCGGCGCGGGCGCGGGCGCGGGCGCGGGTCGAGGGCAGCGCACAGGCCGGGTTTCTCAGTGTTGGCGTGCAACTGGTCAAAGACCGCCGGCTGGTCTGCTTCACCCTCGGTGGCGCCCTCAGCGCCGTGGTCTTCGGCCAATTCACCGCCTACCTGTCGCAGTACCTGGTGGTGACCAGCAGCGCCGGCGAGGCAGCGCGCTACATCAGCTATCTGGTAGCCACCAACGCCGTGACGGTGATAGCCCTGCAGTACGTGATCGGCCGGCGCATCAGCAGCCGCCAGCTGATGCCCTGGCTGATGGCCGGCATGGCGCTGTTCCTGGTCGGCCTGCTGGGCTTCTCGCTGGCCCAGTCACTGCTGGTCTGGTGCCTGGCGATGCTGGTGTTCACCCTCGGCGAGATCATCGTCATCCCCGCCGAGTACATGTTCATCGACAGCATCGCCCCGGAGCATCTGCGCGGCGTGTATTACGGCGCGCAGAACCTGTCCAACCTCGGCGCGGCGCTGGGCCCGGTGATCTGCGGCTTCGCCCTGGCACACCTGGTGCCGACGGCGACTTTTTATCTGCTGATTCTTTCGGTGTTGCTGGCGGCACTGTTTTATTACCTGGGGGCTCGGCGAGCGCCGAATTAAAGCATCGCGGGGCAATACAGTCAGCCGCGGGACAAAGCCCGCAGCGGCAAACTCAGAACCGCCGCAACGGCGCACAAAATGATCACCCCCAAGGCATACACCTCGCCGGTGGGCACCAGGCCGAAGCTGCGTACCATCCACCCGGCCAGCATGGCCGGCACGCAGAACGCCAGGTAGCTCAACACATAGAAGGTCGCCATCAGCCCGGCGCGCTCGTGGGCCTCGGCCAGCGGCATGATGCTGCGTAGTGCACCCAGGAAGCTGGCGCCAAAGCCGACACCGGTGACCACCGTGGCCATGAAGAACAGCCCCAGTTCACCCCGGTGCAACGCCAGCAGGATCAACAGCATCCCGACCGGCAACACCACAGTGCCCAGGCGCAGGATCTGCCCGGCCGGGCGCAGCCGCAGGGTGTAGATCGCCATGGCGCCGGTCACCGTCAACGCCGCCACCAGCCCGCCGCCCACCAGGTTCGAAGTCGCCCCGGTGGCCTCGCGCGCCAGTGACGGTGCCAGCGACAGGAAGAACCCACCCAGCGCCCAACCGGCAACGTTCACCGGCAACATCCGCCACACCGCGGCCCGCGCCTGGGGCGGCACATGCAGGGCCGGGCGCAAGGATGCCAGGGCGCCGGGCTGGCGGCTGACGCTCTCGGGCAAACGCCACACCAGCAACGCCAGGGTCACGAACAGCCCCAGCAGCAGCCAGTACGCCAAACGCAGCGGCCACGGCGCAAACTCCACCAGCAAACCGGTACCCAGCGCGCCGCTGGCCATGCCGAGCAAGGGCGTCAGGCTGTTGACCAGCGGCCCCTGCTCGCGGTCGATATCAAGCAACGCCGCCCCCAGCACGCTGGTGGCCATGCCGGTGGCAAAGCCTTGCAGGATTCGCGCGGCGATCAACCAACCGACGCTGTCGGCCTGCAGGAACAACAGCATGGAGAGGCTTTCCAGTACCAGCGCGGTGAAGATCAACGGCCGCCGCCCGAGGTAGTCCGACAGCGAACCAACCGTCAACAACGCCGCCAGCAAGCTGACGGCATACACGGCGAAAATCAGCGTCAGGGTAACCGCCGAAAACTGCCAGGCTTGCTGGTACAGGTGATACAAGGGTGTCGGAGTGCTCGACGCGGCGAGAAAACCGAGCAGGGCAATCGCCAGCAGCACCAGGCGAAAACGCCGCGAGGCCGGGGCTTTGAACAAGGCAAACATGGTCAGGACTCCGCTAAAGCAATTATTTAGCTTTTGCGCAGTCTGACCGCCTTCATTCCTTAACGCAAACCCTTTGTGTTAAGGTCGACCGATGGCGATTAAAGAAGGTATCCGCACGGGTGGTCGCAGCGCCCGTGTGCAGGCATCGGTACATGCGGCGGTACGCGAACTGCTCAACGAGCAGGACCGCGCGAACCTGACCGTGCCGCAAATTGCCGCCCGCGCCGGCGTCACGCCCTCGACCATCTACCGGCGCTGGGGGGAACTCGCAGCCTTGCTGGCCGATGTCGCCGTCGAGCGTGTGCTGCCCGACGTGGCGCCGCTCGACACCGGCGAGCTGCGCAGCGACCTGCGCGCCTGGGCCGAGCAGTACCTCGACGAAATCACCTCCGAACCTGGTCGCAACCTGATGCGCGACGTACTCAGCAGCGCCTGCCCGGGTTACTGCACCAACATCCTGCGTGGGCAGTTGCAGGTCATCCTCGACCGCGCCCAAGCACGCGGCGAGGCCCTGCCAGACATCGAGCGCCTGCTGGATTTGCTGGTCGCGCCGACCGTCTACCGCACCTTGTTCGCCGAAGCGCCACCGACGCTGGAACAGCTCCACGGCCTGCTTGAGCTGGCCCTGCCCGGCTAAGACCTGCGACGCTCTGCCACTGCGACCATCGTCGGCGCTGACGAAGCCTCGGCGGCGTGCCAGACTGATTGATCGAGGTTCGCTGTCAGGCTGAATCACCCTTTTGTTTCGGAGTTGTCATGTCGCTGTCCAGTGGGCTGATCGCCGTGGTCGCCCTGGCCTATATGGCCATCATGTTCGCCATCGCCTTCTACGGCGATCGCCGCAGCACACCGCTGCCGCCGCGCCTGCGTGCCTGGGTGTACAGCCTGTCGCTGGCGGTGTACTGCACCAGCTGGACCTTCTTCGGCGCGGTCGGCCAGGCCGCCGAACAACTCTGGGCGTTCCTGCCAATCTACCTGGGTCCTGTATTGCTGCTGCTGTTCGCCCCCTGGGTGCTGCAGAAGATGGTGCTGATCAGCAAACAGGAAAACATCACCTCGATCGCCGACTTCATCGCCGCCCGCTACGGTAAATCCCAGAGCCTGGCGGTGGTGGTGGCGCTGATTTGCCTGATCGGCGTGCTGCCGTACATCGCCCTGCAGCTCAAGGGCATCGTGCTCGGCGTCAACCTGCTGATCGGTGCCGGCGCCGACGCCACCGGCAGCCGCGTGCAGGACACCGCGCTGGTGGTGTCGCTGGTACTGGCGCTGTTCTCGATTGTCTTCGGCACGCGCAGCCTGGACGTCACCGAACACCACCGCGGCATGGTCCTGGCGATTGCCTTCGAATCGCTGGTCAAGCTGCTGGCGTTCCTCGCCGTCGGCGCCTTCGTCACCTTCGGCCTGTTCAACGGCTTCGAAGACCTGTTCAGCAAGGCGCAACTGGCGCCGCGCCTGGAAGGCTTCTGGAACGAGACCATCAACTGGCCGTCGATGATCGTGCAGACCGGCGTGGCAATGATGGCGATCATCTGCCTGCCACGCCAATTCCACGTCACCGTGGTGGAGAACATCGAACCCCAGGACCTGCGCCTGGCGCGCTGGGTGTTCCCGATGTACTTGATTCTCGCCGCGCTGTTCGTGGTGCCGATTGCCCTGGCCGGGCAAATGCTGCTGCCTGACTCGGTGCTGCCCGACTCTTTCGTGATCAGCCTGCCGCTGGCCGAAGCGCATCCGGCGCTGGCGTTGCTGGCCTTTATCGGCGGCGCCTCGGCGGCCACCGGCATGGTCATCGTCGAAGCCGTAGCGTTGTCGACCATGGTCTCCAACGACATGCTGCTGCCCTGGCTGTTACGCCGTAACAACGCCGAGCGGCCGTTCGAAGCCTTCCGCCACTGGATGCTCTCGGTACGCCGGGTGACCATCGTGGTCATCCTTCTGCTGGCGTATGTGAGCTATCGACTGCTCGGCTCCACCGCGAGCCTGGCGACCATCGGCCAGGTGGCCTTTGCCGCCGTCACCCAACTGACCCCGGCGATGCTCGGCGCCTTGTACTGGAAGCAGGCCAACCGCCGCGGGGTGTTCGCGGGCCTGGCCGCCGGGGTGTTCCTGTGGTTCTACACCCTGGTGTTGCCGATTGCCGCCCATAGCCTGGGCTGGTCGCTGGAGCTGTTCCCGGGCCTGGCCTGGCTGCATGGCAACCCGCTGAACCTGCCCATCACGCCGCTGACCCAGGGCGTGGTGCTGTCGCTGGCGGGCAACTTCACCCTGTTCGCCTGGGTATCGATCCTCTCGCGCACGCGGGTGTCCGAGCACTGGCAGGCCGGGCGTTTCATCGGCCAACAAACCAGCGCCCGCCCCAGCAACCGTTCGCTGCTGGCGGTACAGATCGACGACCTGCTGCACCTGGCCGCACGCTTTGTCGGTGAAGAGCGCGCACGGCAAAGCTTCATCCGCTTTGCCTACCGCCAGGGCAAGGGCTTCAACCCCAACCAGAACGCCGACGGTGACTGGATCGAGCACACCGAACGCCTGCTCGCCGGTGTGCTGGGCACCTCCTCGACCCGCGCGGTGGTCAAGGCGGCGATCGAAGGCCGCGACATGCAGCTTGAGGACGTGGTGCGCATCGCCGACGAAGCCTCGGAAGTGCTGCAGTTCAACCGTGCCTTGCTGCAAGGGGCGATCGAGAACATCAGCCAAGGCATCAGCGTGGTCGACCAGTCGCTGCGACTGGTGGCCTGGAACCGCCGTTACCTGGAGCTGTTCAACTACCCCGACGGGCTGATCAGCGTCGGCCGGCCGATTGCCGACATCATCCGCTACAACGCCGAGCGCGGCCTGTGCGGCCCGGGCGAGGCCCAGGTGCACGTGGCCAGGCGCCTGCACTGGATGCGCCAGGGGCGTGCGCACACCTCCGAGCGCTTGTTCCCCAACGGCCGGGTAATCGAACTGATCGGCAACCCGATGCCCGGCGGCGGCTTTGTCATGAGCTTTACCGACATTACCCCGTTCCGCGAAGCCGAACAGGCCCTCAAGGGCGCCAACGAAAGCCTGGAACAACGGGTCGCCGAGCGCACCCATGAACTGTCGCAACTGAACCAGGCGCTGAGTGAAGCCAAGAGCCACGCCGAAGCCGCCAACCAGTCCAAGACCCGTTTCCTGGCGGCGGTCAGCCACGACCTAATGCAGCCGCTGAACGCCGCACGGCTGTTCTCGGCGGCGCTGTCGCATCAAGGCGATGGCTTGTCGGCCGATGCCCAGCAACTGGTCCAGCACATGGACAGCTCACTGCGCTCGGCCGAAGAGCTGATCAGCGACCTGCTGGATATCTCGCGCCTGGAAAACGGCAAGATCACCCCGGACGTCAAACCGTTCGCCCTCAACGAACTGTTCGACACCCTCGGCGCCGAATTCAAGGTGCTGGCCCAGCAGCAAGGCCTGGATTTCCGCCTGCGCGGCAGCCGCCTGCGGGTTCAGAGCGATATGAAACTGCTACGGCGGATTTTGCAGAACTTCCTGACCAACGCCTTCCGCTATGGCAAGAGCCCGATTTTGCTCGGCGTGCGCCGCCAGCAAGGGCGCTTGTGGCTGGAAGTGTGGGACCGTGGCAGCGGTATCGCCGATGACAAGCTGCAGGTGATTTTCGAGGAATTCAAACGCCTGGACAGCCACCAGACCCGCGCGGAAAAAGGCCTGGGCCTGGGCCTGGCGATCGCCGACGGCCTGTGCAAGGTGCTTGGGCATCCGCTTGAGGTGCAGTCCTGGCCGGGCAAGGGCAGCGTGTTCCGCGTCAGCGTGCCGCTGGCCACAGCGCCGGCGGTCGCGGTGGCCAGCCCAGCCGAACAGGCCGGGCAACCGCTGGCGGGCCTGCAGGTGCTGTGCGTCGACAACGAAGACAGCATTCTCATCGGCATGAACAGCCTGCTCAGCCGCTGGGGTTGCCAGGTGTCCACCGCGCGCAACCGCGCAGAATGCGATGCCTTGCTCGACAACGGCCTGCGCCCGCACCTGGCGCTGGTCGACTACCACCTGGACGACGGCGAGATCGGTACCGAGCTGATGGCCTGGCTACGCACCCGCCTGGGTGAGCCGGTACCTGGCGTGGTGATCAGCGCCGACGGGCGCAGCGAGATGGTTGCCCAGGTGCATGCCGCCGGCCTCGATTACCTGGCCAAGCCGGTCAAGCCGGCGGCCCTGCGTGCCCTGCTCAATCGGCATCTAAGCCTGGTCCAGTAAGGGCGCTGGCGGCCAGTGGGTCGCCTTCGCTCATGGCCCGTTCGAGCAGGTCGGCAGGCAGGCTCTTGCTCGCCCGGGCGCCGAGCAGCTTGAGCTGTTCGCTGCGGCTGATCAGGTTGCCGCGGCCCTCGCAGAGCTTGTTGCGCGCCGCGCTGTAGGCTTTGTCGACCTGCTGCAGGCGGTTGCCCAGCTCGTCCAGGTCCTGGATGAACAGCACGAACTTGTCGTACAGCCAGCCGGCGCGCTCGGCGATTTCCCGGGCATTCTGGCTCTGACGCTCCTGCTTCCACAGGCTGTCGATGACCCGCAAGGTGGCCAGCAAAGTGGTCGGGCTGACAATCACGATCTGGCGGTCGAAGGCTTCCTGGAACAGGTTCGGTTCGGCCTGCAGGGCCGCCGAAAACGCCGCTTCGATGGGCACGAAGAGCAACACGAAATCCAGGCTGTGCAGGCCTTCGAGACGGTTGTAATCCTTGCCGGACAGGCCTTTGACATGATTGCGCAGCGACAACACGTGCTGCTTGAGCGCGGCCTGGGCGATCTCGCTGTCGTCGGCGGCAACGTACTGCTGGTAGGCGGTGAGGCTGACCTTGGAGTCGACCACCACCTGCTTGTCGCCCGGCAGCATGATCAGCACGTCGGGCTGGAAGCGCTCGCCGTCGGCGCTCTTGAGGCTGACCTGGGTCTGATACTCGCGCCCCTTCTCCAGCCCGGCGTGCTCCAGCACCCGCTCCAGAATCAGCTCGCCCCAGTTGCCCTGGGTCTTCTGGCCCTTGAGCGCCTGGGTCAGGTTGGTGGCTTCATCGCTCAGGCGCAGGTTGAGCTGCTGCAGGCGCTCCAGTTCCTTGGCCAGCGAGAAGCGCTCGCGGGCCTCCTGCTGGTAGCTGTCTTCAACGCGTTTTTCGAAGGCCTGGATGCGCTCCTTGAGCGGATCGAGCAACTGCCCCAGGTGTTGCTGGCTGGTCTGGGCGAAGCGTTGCTCGCGCTCATCGAAGATCTTCGTGGCCATTTCGGCAAACTGCGCGCGCAGCTCGTCTCGCGAGCCCTGCAGGTCGTCGAGGCGTTGCTGATGGCTTTCCTGCTGTTCGCGCAGTTCGGCGCCCAGGGCTGCGCTCTGGGCGTCGAGGCGGCGCAATTCGGCTTCACGGCTGGCGCGTTCAAGCTGCCAGGCGTGGGCGGCGTCGCGGGCTTCGTCGCGATCCATCTGCAACAACTCAAGTTCACGGGCCTGGGCGGCCAGGGTGGCCTGCTTGGCAGCGTTGGCCTGGCTCAGATCGCTGATTTCGTCGCGGCTGGCATCGAGCTGGGCGAGCAGGCCTTCCTGGGCCAACTGCACACTGCTCAAGCGCTCCTCGAGTAACGCCGCGTCAGCCTGGCGCACACTCAGGCGCCGTTGCACCTGCAGCACCAGCGCCAGACACGGCACAGCCGCCACCACGATACCCAGCACAATGCTGGTCAGATCCACTGCCATAGCCACCCCGATCTCCCTCGGCCAACGATCAACGGCTCAGCTTATCAGCCTTGGGCCTGAGCACCGCATTCAGGCTTCAGGCAATTGCCTGAGCAGACGCAGCGCCTCCTGCGAGCCCTGGGCCGCCGCCTGCTCCAGCCAATAGCGGCCTTGGGCGGGTTCGTTCAGTTGCCCGAGGGCGCACAGCCGGCCGTATTCGAGCTGGGCCCGGCGATCACCGGCCCGCGCCGCCTGGCGCAGCAGTTCGTGGCCGATACGACGGTCGCGGGCATTGCCGCAATCGCGGCAGAGCATCTGCCCCAGGCGGCTCTGCGCCACCACCACGCCCTGGCGCGCCGGCTGCTTGAGCAGGCGCCCGGCAAAGTGCTTGACGTTGGGGTTGTCACCCAGACGCGGGCTGTCGAGCAACCACAAGGCGACCTTCAAGGAGAAGCGCTTGGGCTCCGGCAGGGGTGTCTGGGCAGCAGGGGCAATGAGGGTTTTGGAGCGAAACTTCATAGAAAACAGCGAAGGCAACTCGAGAGGCGCGCCACTCTACTCCATTTTTCTGACAATGGCCCGGTGCTTTTCTGCACTTTTTTCAAAATATTTCAGTGTTTTTTTCTTGACGTCAGCGCGGGTATTTTGTCCCGGACAGAAGACTGTCGAAGGATTGTCGGACAGTGAGTAAAAAGCTGGCACGCCCGTCCTAGAGCAAGCGCTCGGGACAATCCACAGAAGCTGTGGATAACTCGGTGGACAACCCCCTAAACCACCCCGCAAACCCCTATGGAATGGGGCTTTCAGTCAAACTGTCGATTTTTTCACCAGCTCAAATAAGTGTTTTTTTTCATTGACTTAAGACAATGGCCAAGTCATTAGCGGCCACTTGCCGCCTTGTTGCAGAGCTGTAACAAAGGCTGCCCCAAGTGTGTACAACCGCCCTGAAGCGAGGCATTTCCCTGCACGAAATTGGCACGTTCCCTGCCTTACGGCACTGCAAACCCGGTGAATTAGCACTTCACAGACCGCCCGGAACGCGACATACTGATCGGCTCGCCAGACGAAAAGCCATAACGCTTGCCACAACCGGTAAACTCCTGTAGTCTTGCCGCCGTTAGTACCAAGCTGAAAGTCAATTCTGGCCAAAGCAGTCCTTACAGTGCCCTGCCCCCTCACATCGGACAGGCCTGTTGAAATCAGGACCGGCCCACTCGATGGTTCCCCAGGTAAATCACTTCTTACTCTGACCGAACCAACCTGCAGATTGATCAGGATCTTCACCCAGCGGCATTGAACCCGACCCTGGCTGTTGCCTGTCCTCTGACGTACCTACCAGTCAGCCCCAGCGCCACATGATAAATGCGCCCAAAACTGGCTGCCCTGTTCCAGTCAGGTTCTTCGCACCGGCTTAAATGCCCGCGTTACTGGAACGTTTTATATGTGCACGGATCAAAACCGTGTCTATTGCAGGAACATCTAATAACTATGCATCACGCTAATCATACTCAGGCTGCCATTCGCACCCTTTCCCAGGCATTTGCCCCTCTGAACTGCTTGATCCTGGCGTCGCGCAAAGGCGGCTTCAGCTTCACCCTGGTCAACGAGCACGGCATTGCCCGTCACAGCGAGCGCCTGTACCCGGAGCAATACTCCGAAGCCGAGCCGCTGCAGGCCGTTATCGAGCGCACCCGTCAGGCCCTGGTGGCCTGATCCGCACGACGCTGCAAACGCTCAAGCCCCGCCCTCTGGCGGGGCTTTTTTATGCCTGTAGGAGCGGGCTTGACCCGCGATGAGGCCGGTTGCTTATGCGCCGGATCGCGGGTCAAGCTCGCTCCTACAGGGGAGTTGGGTAATTGCCGTACGGCATATGATTTATAACTAAAAGCCGCAAATGTTTTAAAAACAGGCCTTTACAGCGCGAATATGACACTACACTTCAACTCAAGCGGCAGAGGCCGCTTCCGGCGGGCCTGACCGATTCACCAGCTGCCAAGCTCCAGCGTCCGCCGGCCAATTTCAAGTTCGAGGGCATCATGGGTATCGCCGCGAGCGAGTTGAGCCAGTTTGTCATTCGTCCGACCCTGATCTACCTGGGTCGTCACTGCGCCAGCGCCGAAGCCCTGCTGCTTGGCGTCGCCGCCAGCCAGTCGGCACTTGGCTCGGCCCTGCACGACCGCCGCGGCCACGGCCTGTACCGCATCGGCGAGCTACGCCACCAAAGCCTCTGGGACCAGTTCCTGGCCCGCGACCCGGACCTGGCCAGCCTGGTGCGCGGCCTGGCCAGCCAGCACGCCTTTCTCAGCGGCCCGCACCTGGAGCTGACGGTCAACCTGCGCTACGCCACCGCCATCGCCTGGATGCTGATCGAAGAACAGGCCCCTGAACTGCCCGCCGCCGACGATTTACTGGGCCTCGCACGCATCTGGCGACAAACCTTTCAACCCCAGGGTCGCCTGCGCGATTTCACCTGCGCCTGGCAAACCTGCGTCGCCCCTGTGACTCTTCAGGCCTGCTGAGAGTCACTGCATTCCATAATCGGATAATTTCCGCAATTTTGGTCGGATTGTCCTACAAAACCTCTCTATCTCCTGCGATACAGCCTATAGCGCTGCGGGCGAAATGTTGGTAATTTTCGCCCCGGAGATCCCAAGGAGTTCTAATAATGAAAAAAGTAATGCTCAAAACCTCTCTCAGCCTCGCCGTCACTCTCGCCTCGACTCAACTGTTCGCCAGCGGCTTCGCCCTCAACGAACAAAGCGTCAGCGGCATGGGCACAGGTTTCGCGGGTCGTTCTTCTTCTGCCGATGATGCCAGCACCGTATTCGGCAACCCTGCCGGTATGTCGCGCCTCAAGCGCGAACAGATCACCGTTGGCGGCGCCGCCGTCATCGCCAAGTCCGATATTTCCGGTGGTGGCCGCCCAGGTGGCAGCACCGATGGCGACATGGTGCCGTTCGTTGGCGTGCCCATGGGCTACTACGTCAAGCCGATCGATGATCACTGGACCGTCGGCTTCGGTGTCTACGCACCCTTCGGCCTGGTGACCGAATACGAAGACGAAGCTGCCAGCCGCTACTGGGGCAAGAAAAGCTACGTTGAAGTCATCACCTTCCAGCCTACTGTCAGCTATGCCTTCAACGACAAGGTCTCGATCGGTTTCGGCCCGACCTTCAACCGTATCAAGGGCGAACTGAGCTCCAACGTCCTCAACCCACGCAGCCCGGGCTTCAACGACGGCGAAGTGAAGATCAAGGGTGACGATACCGCGGTCGGCTACAACATCGGCGTCATGGTGCAAGCCACCGACAAGACCCGCCTGGGCCTGACCTACCACTCGATGGTCGACTACAAGCTCGAAGGCAACACCAAGATCAACTCGGCCCTGATCGGCCCGTTCAGCGGCGGCAAGTATGACGCCGAACTGAAGATCAAGACCCCTGAGTCGGTAGACTTCTCGGTCACCCACGAGCTGGATGACCAGTGGACCCTCTACGCGGGCAGTACCTGGACCCGCTGGAGCCGCCTGGAAGCGATCACCGTAACCAACGAAGTGCCTGCGCCGATCGCCGGCCAGTTCGGCACCATCAACGAAGACCAGAACTGGCACGACACCTGGGCACACGCCATCGGTGCTTCGTACAAGCTGAACAAAGAGTGGGTACTGCGCACCGGCTTCACCGTCGACCAGTCGCCGACCAACAACCACGACCGCTCGCCACGCATTCCGACTGGCGACCGCAAGGTATTCAGCCTGGGTGCGGGCTACAGCCCTACCGAAGACATGACCATCGACCTGGCTTACTCCTACCTGTGGGAAGAAGACACCAAGGTCAACCTGGCCAGCCCGACCAAGGGTTCGTACAACGCCAAGTACGAAAACAGCGCTCACGGTCTTGGCGCATCGCTGACCTATCGCTTCTGATTGCAGCGCTGCTAAAAAACCGCCTACATCGGCGGTTTTTTTATGCCTGATGGACCGGCCAGGCAGGCCCGACCTCAAGCTGGATGTACTCCATGAACGCCCGCACCTTGGGCGTCAGGGCAAAGCGGTCGGCCACGCACAGGTAGACATCCATCGGCTCGGTCTGGGCATAGACCATGGCGGGCTGCGAATACTCGAACAACGCCACCAGTTGGCCACGCTCAAGCAAGGGCCGGGCGACGAACTCGGCCAGGCGGGCGATACCGCCATCCTGCACGGCCATTTGGGTCAGCACATCGATGTCATCGCTGATCAGCACATTGCCGAACTCGGCATCAAACCGCAGCCCTTCGCGGATGAAGCCCCAGCGCAAAAAGCGTCCGTCTACCGGGTAACGAAACACCAGGCAGCGATGCTCCTTGAGCTGCTCGGGCGATTGTGGCCTGCCGGCCGCTACCAGATACCCCGGGGAAGCGCAGCATATGAACGGCACCCGGGCAATGTGCCGGGCCAGCAGACCATCTTCGAGTTGCGGCTGGATGCGGATGCTGACATCGACACCTTCCTGGGCATGATTGACCCGCCGATCATTCGTAACCAATTCAATTGAAAGCTGTGGGTATCGCGCGCTGAACGCCGGAATCAACGGCGCCAGTACATGACGGCCAAACGCCGACGACGAAGCGATGCACAAGCGCCCCTTGGGTTCGCTATCCGGGGTGGTGACCGCCTGCTGCGCGTGCTCAAGGTCGCGCTCGATATGCTTGACCTTGTCGTAGTACAAGCTGCCACTGGGCGTCAGCGCCATACTACGGGTGGTGCGTGAGAGCAGGCGCACCTGCAGATGGGCCTCCAGGCGGGCGATGTTCTGGCTCACGGCGGCGGCACTCAACCCCAGGCTGCGGGCGCCACCGGCAATGCTGCCGGCTTCGACAACCTTGATGAAACTCTTGATCGAACCGAACAGGTTCATGGCGGGGATCCGGGTATTCGTAAGATCTTCTTTATAAAGACCTAAGCCCAAGGCGTCTACCCGAGCCGAAGACAGCCTTGTTAGGCTGCGCCCTCACCCACTACAACGGAATCAGCATGACCACCCAGACCAGCGCCCGCAGCCGCCGCAAGCTCGGCGTTCGCGCCACCCCTTATGTGTTCGCCTTCTACATGTCGGCGATCATGGCCCTGTTGATGTGCTTCGTGATTACCGCCGCCAACGCCGGCATCGACGAGCAGTACCTGGGCAACGTGCTCAAGGCCTACCAACTGGCCATGCCGGTAGCCTTTGCCTGTGTCCTGGTGGTACGCCCGATCGTGCTCAAGCTGGTGGCCTGGACCGTGCACCCCAGCCACTGACACCACCGCTCAGGGCTGGGAAGCGATGGCCTTTTCGATCGCTGCCTTGAACGCCGGATCATCCGGCTTGGTCAGGCTGGTGAAGTTGGCCACCACCTTGCCCTGGCGATCGACCACATATTTGTAGAAGTTCCACTTCGGCGCGCTGCTCTGCGCGGCCAGTTCCTTGAACAGCGGCGTGGCATCGGCGCCGCGCACCGGCTGGGCCTGGGTCATGGTGAAGGTCACGCCGTAGTTGGCGTAACAGACCTTGGCGGTTTTCTCGGCATCGGCATCCTCCTGCTTGAAGTCGTTGGACGGCACCCCGAGCATTTCCAGGCCCTGCTCGTGGTACTCCTTGTAGACGCTCTCAAGCCCTTCGAACTGCGGGGCAAAGCCACAATAGCTGGCAGTATTGACCACCACCAACGGCTTGCCGGCAAAGCGCTGGCACAGGTCGATCTGCTCCTTGCCGCGCAGCTCCGGCAGCTTGCTGTCGAGCAGCACCGGGCAATCGGCGGCCAGGGCATTGGCCGCGGCGGCCAGGCTCAACAGCGGAACCAACATCCAGCGTGTGCGCATCGTCTCTCTCCCTCGAATGTCCCTGAAGAAATCAGATTACTCCTAGCACACGCCCATGCCCAACTGCATCAACGCCAGGCCACCCTCATGCCAGCCCCACCAGGCCAGCGCCAGCAGCAACAGGGCGGCGAGGCCGAGCAAGGTGCGAACGGCTACAGGGCTCATGCCGCTTGCGCCTGCAAGCGCGCCACCGGGCGCTCGCGAACCGGCCAGTTGAGCGCGGCGGCGAGCAGGCTGAGAAGGATGGAAATCTGCCAGACCAGGTCGTAATTGCCGGTCCGGTCATACACCACTCCGCCCAGCCAGCCACCGAGGAAGGCCCCCAACTGGTGGAACAGAAACACGATACCGCCCAACATCGACAGGTTGCGCACACCGAACAGGGTGGCCACGGTGCCATTGGTCAAGGGCACGGTCGACAGCCACAACAGGCCCATGGCGATACCGAACAGGTAGGCACTGAACTGGGTGATCGGTGCCCACAGGAACAGCACGATGACCACCGCGCGCAGCAGGTACAGGGCGGTCAGCAGGCGTGGCTTGGACATGCGCCCACCAAGCCAGCCGGCGGTGTAGGTACCGACGATATTGAACAGCCCGACCAGCGCCAGCACCGTGGTGCCGATGGTCGCCGGCAGGTGCTGGTCGACCAGGTAGGCCGGCAGGTGCACGCCGATGAACACCACCTGGAAGCCACAGACGAAAAAGCCCAGGGCCAGCAGCCAGAAGCCCGAATGGGTGCAAGCTTCGCGCAGGGCCTGGCCGAGGGTCTGCTCGTTGCCGTGGCTGGGCAGCGGGCGATCACGCAGCAGCCCTACCAGCGGTACGATAAAGGCCACCAGCAAACCCAGCACCAGCAAGGCCGCCGACCAGCCCAGCCAGCCGATCAGGCCCAGGGTGCCGGGCAGCATGGCGAACTGGCCGAAGGAGCCGGCGGCACTGGCGATACCCATGGCCATGCTGCGTTTCTCTGGCGGCACGGCGCGGCCAACTACACCGAGGATCACCGAGAACGAGGTGCCCGACAGGCCGATACCGATCAATAAGCCGGCACTGAGCGACAGGGTCAGGGCCGAGTCGGACATGCCCATCAGTACCAGGCCAACGGCATAGAGAATACCGCCGACCATCACCACCTTGGCCGCGCCCAGTCGATCGGCCAGGGCTCCGGCAAACGGTTGGGCCAGGCCCCAGATCAGGTTCTGCAAGGCAATGGCGAAGGCGAACACGCCGCGGCCCCAGCCAAAATCGGCGCTCATCGGCGCCAGGAACAGGCCAAAGCCGTGCCGCACACCCAGCGACAACGCCAGGATCAGCGCCGCCCCAAGGAGAATCCAACCACTGGTTCGCCATACCGATGTCATTTTTGTTGTCTCCCGTGCCGCAAGGTTATGCGGGTATATACCCGCTTATAATCGTAAAAAGCTCAGGCCAGCAGTTCCAGCAGGCGCACCAGTTCGTCACGCCGGCCTTCGCCGAGGCTTTCGACCAAGCCGCTTTGTGCCTGCTCCCAGGCCGGCTCCGCCGCGAGCAGACGCGCCCTGCCCTGCTCGGTCAGCAGCACGATGCGGTTGCGCAGGTCCTGCCCTTCGGCCAGAGCCACCAGGCCATCGGCTTGCAGCACTCGTAGGTTGCGCCCGAGGGTGCTGCGGTCCAGGCCCATGGCCTCGGCCAGGGTGGAAATACTCGGTTGATCCAGGCGCCGCAGATGGCGTAGCAGGGAAAACTGCGCGACGTTGATCCCGAAGCCTTCGAGGGCCTCGTCATAGTGTCGGCTCACCCCACGGGCGGCGCGACGCAGGTGGGTACAGATGCATTCGCTGGTCAACATAATGCGTGTATATACCCGCACCTGGGCAGCTGCAAGCTTTTATTCGCCGCTCACAGTACCAGGGCGAGCAATACCGCCAGCTCCAGCAGCTCGAGCATGGCGCCGGCGGTATCGCCGGTGGTGCCGCCCAAGCGGCGGACCATCAAGTGGCGCAGCCAGGCGAACACCACCGCGGCCACCAGCAGCACCCACAGGCCCTTGAGCCCTGCCAACAGCACACAGGCCAGGGCACTGCCCAGCAACACCAGCTTGCCCAGCCCGCGCGGCAGGTGATCCGCCAGGGCCTGGCCCAACCCGCCGCTGCGCACATAGGGCGTGCACAGGAACAAGCCCAGCAACGCCGCGCGGCCGATCAGCGGCGCGAGCAACAGCAGCAGCCCGTCACCGTGCTCGATCAGCGCCAGTAAGGCGCAGAACTTGAGGAGCAGCACCAGCACCAGGGTGACCACGGCAATCGGCCCGCTGCGCGGGTCTTTCATGATCAGCAACGTGCGCTCGCGGTCGCCGAAGCCGCCCAGCCAGGCATCGGCACTGTCGGCCAGGCCATCCAGGTGCAAGGCGCCGCTGAGCAGCACCCAGGCGCTGAGCAGCAACGCCGCGTGCAGCAGCACCGGGCTGCCCGCCAGCAGCGCGTTCACCCCCCAAAGCACCACCCCAAACAGCAGCCCCACCAGCGGGTAGAACAGCAGTGAGCGGCCCATTTGCTCAGGGGCCGGCATGCCCGGCAAGCGCACCGGCAAGCTGCTGAGAAACTGCAGGGCGATCCAGAAGGGCAGCATCTCAGCGCACCTCGCGCAGGCTGCCGTCCGCCAGTAGCTCCAGGCGGCACAAAGCACCATGGGCCACTTCGACTTGCAGCAGCTGTTCACGGGGCAGGCCACGGGCGCGGGCCAGCAACAGGCGCATGACGCCACCATGGGTGACCAGCAGCAGGTGCTTGCCGGCATGCACCTGCCGCAATGCGCTGATGGCCTGCAGTACCCGTGCGGAGAAATCCGCCACTGGCTCGCCGCCGGGCGGTGTGTAGGCGTAGGGGTCAGCCCAGAACTGCCCGAGTTCGGCTTCATGGGTGAGCATCAGGTCAGCCGCGCTGCGCCCTTCCCACTCACCAAAATGCAGCTCCTGCAGCCCCGGCGCCAACTGCACCGGCAAGTGCAACTGCACGCCCAGCTCCTGGGCAAAGCGCGCGCAACGCTGCAATGGCGAGCTGACCAGTGCATCCCAGGGGCCCAGCGCACTTACCGCCGCGCGCATCTGCGCCCAGCCCTTGTCGGTCAGGGCATCGTCGAGACTGCCGCGCAGGCCGCCGCCCAGTTCGGTTTCGCCATGGCGCAGCAGGTCGATGATCATGCCGGACGGTCCGCTACCGCAGCTTCGGCGAAGGTCGCCATCTGCCCGTGCAGGTCACAGGCCAGGCGCAGCACCGGCACCGCCAGCGCCGCGCCACTGCCCTCACCCAGGCGCAGCCCCAGTTCCAGCAATGGTTCGGCGTCGAGCTCGGCGAGCACCCGGCGATGGCCGGGCTCGGCGCCGCGATGGCCAAACAGCAGCCAGTCGCGGCAACCCGGGTTGATGCGCGTCGCCACCAGGGCAGCGACAGTGCAGATAAAACCATCCACCAGCACGGCAACACCGGCCTGGGCGCAGCCCAGGTAGGCACCGACCAGCGCGGCGATCTCGAAACCACCAAAGCAGAACAGCCAGTGCAGCGGCTCGTCACCCAGATCGGCATGCTGCTGCAAGGCCCGCTCGATGACCTCGGCCTTGTGCCGCACACCGGCGGCGTCCAGCCCAGTACCCGGGCCGCTGAGTTCCGCGGCCGGGCAGCCGAGCACGGCGCAGGCCAAGGCGCTGGCGGCAGTGGTGTTGCCGATGCCCATCTCCCCACCGATAAACAGCTGGGCACCGCTGACGGCTGCGCGCAAGGCACTCTCGCGCCCGCCCTGCAGGGCCTGCACGCCTTGTTCGTAAGTCATCGCCGGGACCTGGGCGAAGTTGGCCGTGCCGGGGCCGACGCGCAGGTGACGCACACCCGGCAGCTCGAGCGTCAGATCGATGGTGCCCAGGTCGATCACTTCCAACTGGGCATTCAACTGTCGCGCCAACACGCTGATGGCGGCGCCACCGTTGACGAAGTTGAGCAGCATCTGCCCAGTCACTGCTTGTGGGTACGCCGAGATGCCTTCGGCGACCACGCCGTGATCGCCGGCAAAGATCGCGATCCACACCTGCTCGACGCTCGGCTTGAGCTGGCCCTGCAGGCCGGCCAGTTGCACCGCCAACTGCTCCAGGCGGCCCAGCGAGCCGGCCGGTTTGGTCAGTTGCTGTTGACGCGCCAGGGCCTGTTGGCGAACAGTCTGGTCAACAGGACGACAGGCTTCAAGCCACCAGGTTTGACTCATAGTGCAGGTCCTTTCAGGGTAAGCGGCAAGCCAGCGACGGTCAGCACCACGCGCTGGCAGCGCTCGGCAATGGCCTGGTGCAGCCAGCCGGCTTCATCGACATAACGGCGGGTCAGCTCGCCCATGGGCACCACGCCCAGGCCGGTTTCGTTGCTGACCAGAATGATTTCGCCCGGCAGTTGCGCCAGGCAGTCGAGCAGCGCCGTGCGCTCCGCCGCCAGGCGCTCGGGGTTGTCGAGCATCAGCAGGTTGGTCAGCCACAGGGTCAGGCAGTCGACCAGCAGGCAGCGCTCGGCACTGGCGGTCGCGCGCAGTACCCGGGCCAATTCCAGCGGCTCTTCGATCAATGCCCACTCGGCCGGACGCCGCTCGCGGTGCAACTGCACCCGCGCATTCATCTCGCCGTCGAGCGGTTCGCTGGTGGCGATATAGGTGACCGCCAGGCCACTCTGCACCGCCAGTTGTTCAGCCAGGCGGCTCTTGCCCGAACGGGCGCCGCCAAGGATCAGGTTGAGCATTTCAGTTCAGTCCGCAGAGTTGGCGCAGACGCGCGGTGTCCAGGTGCTGCTCGACCAGGTCGGCCAGGCGCTCGATGTCGCGCTCGCGCAGGGCGTGGTAGTCGATCTGTTCGACCTCCTGCAACCCGGCCCAACGCAGCAGCGCGGCGCAGCAATGCGGCGCCTCGAACAGGCCATGCAGGTAGGTGGCGAGGATCTGCCCGTCGGCACTGATGGCGCCATCGGCGCGGCCGTCGTCCAGTACCACCGCAGGGCGTTCCAGCGCCGGCCCCTGAGTCACCCCGGCATGAATCTCGTAACCGCTGATGGCCGCCTGCTCCAACTGCAGGGTGCCGGCGACATTGCGCAATTGCTTCTCGGCTTCCAGCACGGTGACAAAGTCCAGCAAGCCCAGGCCATCGCTGGCCCCCGCCGGACCCTCCAGGCCCAAGGGGTCTTCCACCCGCTCGCCGAGCATCTGCAGCCCGCCGCAAATACCCAGGACCTTGCCGCCATAACGCAGGTGACGGCTGATCGCCTGGTCCCAGCCGCGCTCACGCAACTGCGCCAAGTCCCCACGCACGCTCTTGGAGCCGGGCAGGATGATCAGGTCGGCCGGCGGAATCGGCTGGCCGGGGCCGATGAACTGCAGATCGACCTGCGGATGCAGGCGCAGTGGATCGAAATCGGTGTGGTTGCTGATGCGCGGCAGCACCGGCACGATCACCTTGAGCTGGCGCCCGGCCTTGAGGCCCTGGCGCTGGTCGATGCCGTCTTCGGCTTCCAGGTGCAGGTCCATCACATAGGGCAGCACGCCCAGCACCGGTTTGCCGGTACGTTCTTCAAGCCAGTCCAGGCCCGGCTGGAGCAAGGCGATATCGCCCCGAAAACGGTTGATGACAAACCCTTTGACCCGCGCCTGCTCACTCGCCGAGAGCAATTCCAGGGTGCCGACCAGATGGGCGAACACCCCACCACGGTTGATGTCGGCAATCAGAATCACCGGGCAGTCCACCGCCTCGGCAAAGCCCATGTTGGCGATGTCGCCGGCGCGCAGGTTGATCTCGGCCGGCGAACCGGCACCTTCGACCATTACCAGCGGATAAGCCGCGCTCAGGCGCTGGTGCGAGGCCAGCACGGCCTGCATGGCGATGGCCTTGTAGTCGTGATAGGCCACGGCATTCATGCTGGTAACCGCGCGGCCATGGACGATCACCTGGGCACCGGTGTCGCTGTTGGGCTTGAGCAGCACAGGGTTCATGTCGGTGTGTGGCGCCAGGCCGGCTGCCTGGGCCTGGACCGCCTGTGCGCGGCCGATCTCGCCACCCTCGGCGGTCACTGCGCTGTTGAGCGCCATGTTCTGCGGCTTGAACGGCACCACGGCGACGCCCTGGCGCAGCAGCCAGCGGCACAGCGCCGTCACCAGGGTGCTTTTGCCGGCATCGGAAGTGGTGCCCTGCACCATCAAGGTGGTCATGGTTGTTCCTTGCGGTATGCGCTGAAGGCCTGGGCCAGGCGCTGGAAGTCCTGCTCGCTGGCCGGCAGGCCGAAGCGCAGGCTGGACGGCTGGCTGAACAGGCGCAGGAGGATACCGCGCCGGGCCATGAAATCATGTAGACGCGCCGCCTGATCGGTGACCAGATACTGGAACAGGTCGCAGCTGCCGCTGGGGACAAAGCCTGCCGCACTGAGGACATCGGCCAGGCGCTGGCTGGCTGCGGCGCAACGGATGATCTGCTGCCGATGGGCGACGCCATCGAGCAGGCAAGCCTGGCCGAGGATCCGCGTCGGGCCGCTGATGGTCCAGGGCCCGAGCTGTTCGGCGAGCAACTGCAACAGTTGACGCTCAGCCAGAACAAAGCCCAGGCGCACGCCGGCCAGGCCAAAAAACTTGCCGAACGAGCGCAGCACGATCAGCCCGGCGCGCTCGGCATGGGCGCCGATGCTGTGCTGCGGGGTGTTGTCCATGAAGGCTTCATCGACCAGCAGCCAGCCGCCACGGCGGGCCAGACGTCCATGCCACTCCAGCAGTTGCTCGGCACAAATCAGCTGGCCGGTGGGGTTGTTGGGGTTGACCACCACCAGCACGTCAAGGCTATCGAGGTAGTAATCGACCTGCTCTTGCGGCAACTCGCGCACCCGATGCCCGGCGCGGCGCCAGCCTTCGGCGTGCTCGGCGTAGCATGGCGAGAGGACGCCGACCGTGCCAGGGCGGCGCAGGCGCGGCAAGGCCTGGATCGCTGCCTGGGAACCGGCCACCGGCAGCAGTTGCTCGACCTGATAGTACTCGCAGGCCGCCTGCTCCAGGCCGTCGTCGGTCTCAGGCAGGCGCGCCCAGGCCCGCAGCGGAATTTGGGGAATAGGGTACGGCCACGGGGCAATGCCGCTGGACAGGTCCAGCCAGTCTTCGCGGGCGATGCCGTATTGCTGCACTGCGCGTTGCAGGCGACCACCGTGTTCAAGCATAGAATTCAGCCCCCAGGCACAACACCAGCAACCACAACCACACGCCCTGACAGACCAGGCGCCAGCCACGCTCGATGGCGTCGGCATCGGCCGGCGGGCCTTCGCCCAGTTGCGGGCGCTCGTGCAGCTCACCGTGATACACCGCCGGGCCGCCCAGCTCGACCCCCAGGGCCCCGGCCCCGGCCGCCATCACCGGGCCGGCGTTGGGGCTGTCCCACAACGGCGCCTGACGCCGCCAGCAGCTCAGGGCCAGGCGGGTCTTGCCCAGCAGTGCGTAGGTCAGGGCCACCAGGCGCGCGGGAATGTAGTTGAGCAAATCGTCGATCTTCGCTGCGGCCCAGCCGAAACGTTCGAAGCGTTCATTACGATAGCCCCACATCGCGTCCAGGGTGTTGCTCAGGCGATAGAGCACTACCCCCGGTACGCCAGCGACGACAAACCAGAACAGCGCGGCGAACACCGCATCGCTGCCGTTCTCCAGCACCGACTCGGTGGCGGCGCGGGCCACGGCGGTTTCATCCAGCTCGCGGGTTTCGCGGCTGACCAGATAACCGACGCGCTGCCGGGCTTTTTCCAGATCGCCCTGGCGCAAGGCTTCGGCCACCGGCGTCACGTGTTCGCCGAGGCTGCGCAGGCCGAGGGCGCAGTACAGCGCCAGCACTTCGACCAGCCAGCCAATGTACGGCAGCCAGGACAACAGCATGGCGACGAAGGTCAGTGGCACCACCGCCAGGAACCAGGCGCTGACGCCATGGCTGCGCCAGCCGCGACCGCCGGCATTGAAGCGCTGCTCCAGGCGCCCGGCCAGGCGCCCGAAGGCCACCAGCGGATGCCGGCGCTTGGGCTCGCCCAGCAGCGCATCCAGCGCCACCCCGGCCACAGTCAGCAACGCCACACTCATCAGGACTCTCCCCACTGGTTTTCAAACAGCATGTCGTGCAGCGGCCGCGCCGTGGTCCATCCTTCGAGCACCAGCATCGGTGCCGGGTAGAATTCCTGCACCGGGCCCAGGCACAGGATCGCCAGCGGCTTGGCGCCGGCCGGCATGCCCAGCAGCTCGGCCAGGGCCTGGGGCTCGAACAGCGACACCCACCCCATCCCCAGGCCCTCGGCGCGTGCGGCCAGCCAGAGGTTCTGGATCGCACAGGACAACGACGCCAGGTCCATTTCCGGCAAAGTGCGGCGGCCAAAGATATGCGCTTCGCGCTCATCCATCAGCGCCGCCACCAACAGCTCGGCGCAGTCGTTGATGCCTTCGACCTTGAGTTTCATGAAGTCGTCGGAGCGCTCGCCCAGGGCTTGCGCAGTACGCAGCCGCTCCTCTTCCACCAGGGCCTGGATTCGCTGGCGCAGCTCACGCCGGGTGATGCGGATAAAACGCCAGGGCTGCATCAGGCCAACGCTGGGCGCCTGGTGCGCGGCTTGCAATAGACGGGCGAGCAACTGCGGGGCGACTTCGCCGCCGCTGAAGTGACGCATGTCACGGCGCTCGCCAATGGCGCGGTAGACCGCCGCGCGTTCGGCTTCGGTAAAAGCATGGTCAGTCATGGGCACAACAGCGCCGCCGACGCCTGGGGGTTGGAAGCAAAGTAGAAATGCACGTAGGAAGCAATCAGCCGGCCTTGGCGATAAACCGCCTCGGCTCCCCGCCCGCCGTTGGGGCTCTGGCCACGGGCAACCGGCTCAAGTTCGGTGCTGGTCAGCGAGTGATGGTAGGTGTGCCCACGCAAGGTGCCTTCGGGCAACTCCACGGCCTGCAAGGCCAGGGCGGCCAGGCGCTTTTGCATCACCGCCTCGCCCGTCAGCAGGCCAAGCAGTTCGGCACGCTCGCCAGCAACATCGGTGAGGGCATCGAGCAGGTAGAGCATGCCGCCGCACTCGGCGAGCAACGGCTTGCCGGCGTGATGATGGGCGCGAATGGCCTTAAGCATCGGTGTATTGGCCGCCAGGGCCTGATGATGCAGCTCGGGGTAGCCACCGGGCAGGTACAGGCTGTCGGCTGGCGGCAAGCTTGCATCATGCAGCGGCGAGAAGAACGCCAGCTGCGCGCCCATGGCCCGCAGCAGGTCGAGGTTGGCGCCATAGGTAAAGGCAAAGGCTTCATCGCGAGCAACTGCAATGCGTACGCCTTGCAGCAAAGGCTCGATCGCAAGCTCGGTCGGCGCGGCGAAGCGCACCGCTGGCGGCAACGCCGCATCGCAACTGGCGCCCAGGGCGGTAGCAGCGGCATCCAGACGCGCATCGAGGTCGTTCAGTTCACTGGCCTGGACCAGCCCCAGATGGCGGCTTGGCAGCTCGATGCCGGTTTCTCGCGACAGGCCGCCGTACCAGCGCAGCCCTTCGGTCAGGCTGCCTTCGAGCAGTTGGGCATGGCGCAGGGTACCGACGCGGTTGGCCAACACCCCGGCAAACGGCAGGTCCGGCTGATAGCGCGCCAGGCCCAGGGCCAGGGCGCCGAAGGTCTGGGCCATGGCCGTGCCATCGATCACCGCCAACACCGGCACACCAAAATGCCGGGCGAGGTCTGCGCTCGAAGGGGTGCCGTCGAACAGCCCCATAACCCCTTCGATGAGGATCAGGTCGGCCTCAGCCGCCGCTTCCCACAACAGCCGGCGACTTTCCTGCTCGCCGACCATCCACAGGTCGAGCTGATACACCGGCGCACCACTGGCGCGCTCGAGAATCATCGGGTCGAGAAAGTCCGGGCCACACTTGAATACCCGGACTTTACGCCCCTGGTTGCGATGCAGGCGCGCCAGAGCGGCGGTCACCGTGGTCTTGCCCTGGCCGGAGGCCGGTGCGGCGATCAATACCGCCGGACAATGGCGCGCATCACTCATAGTTCGACGCCCTTCTGGGCGCGGATGCCGGCCTGGAACGCGTGCTTGATCATGCCCATTTCGGTGACGGTGTCGGCCAGCTCGATCATTTCATCCTTGGCCGCGCGACCGGTGACGATCACGTGCTGCATTGGCGGACGCGCCTGCAGGTCGCTGAGGACCTGATCGAGATCGAGGTAACCGTGCTTGAGGGCGATGTTCAGTTCATCGAGCACCACGAAGGCAATCGACGGGTCCTGGAGCATCTGCCGCGAAACCGCCCAGGCCGCTTCGGCGGCGGCGATGTCGCGCTGGCGGTCCTGGGTTTCCCAGGTAAAGCCCTCGCCCATCACGTGGTAGCGCACCTGCTCGGGAAAACGCCGGAAGAACAGCTCTTCGCCGGTGCTGTTGCGGCCCTTGATGAACTGCACCACGCCGCACTGCATGCCGTGGCCCATGGCCCGGGCGAGCATGCCGAAGGCCGAACTGCTCTTGCCCTTGCCGTTGCCGGTGAGCACCAGCAGCAAGCCGCATTCGTTGGGCGAATTGGCGATGCGCTCGTCGATCACAGCCTTCTTGCGCTGCATGCGCGCCAGGTGGCGTTCGTCGCGCTCGTTGGATTCAGTCATGAGGTTCTCCGCAAACCACTGTCGGCCGATCCGCAACGCGCGTAGCAGCCAGTGGAGGCGCATGGATCGCGAAGCAACGGCGTGACAGATGAATGGATATGGCAGACGGAAAACGCGCAGGGCTGCGGCACAAGCCGGAGGAACCGCGCATCACCCTCCGTGATGCCGTTGGCTGTTACAGGCCGGTCTCCGGGCTTGTGAGTGGGGCCATGATCACCCGGGACCGCGCGCCTTCCCGGGCACAAACACCCAGTGGCCCTGCGCGGCCTTGACTCACCTACCGTTGCGGGGGCAGCGCCGGATTCGCGCGCCTTGCGCGCCCACCGGCTTCCCTGTTTCACCCTGCCAGGCCATCGCCTGCAGAGCACCTGAAACAAGTCGCGAAGGTTAGAGGGTTGCACCCGGAGCGTCAATGAAAGGCGCTGAACTGGCCTGGATCAATGGCGCCTTTGACATCTTGTGTAACACTGACTTCAGTGATATCAAATAGCCATAACTTCGGCTGTACTCGATCACAACTATAAGGGAGAGCAGCATGCAAGGCCTGATCATCAACAATGCGCGCCTGGAGTTCCTGCGCCCCACCCTGGAACGCTGGGTCGATTGCATCGACCGTTTCAACCAGACCCTCGGTGATGGCGAGGCACCCTATTGGCACGGCGCCCAGGCCAACCTCGGCCTGCTCTCGGCCGCCGCCTGGCAGGCCGAACTGGTGTCCCTGCAGCAACACCAGAGCAAGAAGCAGCGCGATGACGGTGACCGTGAAGGCCGTTGCGACCTGTACATCGCCAACCGCGAAGAAGCTGCCTACCTGCAAGCCAGCCAGCGCTGGCCGAAAATTGCCAAGCTCGACCTGAACAACGCCCTGGCCGAGACCGTCTACGCCGCCCGGCAAATCGCTGCGCCTAGCCAGCTCAAGGTCGCCGCCCTGTTCGCCAGCCCCTGGAAAGCCGGCCAGCACGCCAGCCCCGAAGAGTTGCAGGACCTTGTCGACGACCTGCAAAAGCACAGCGCCTGCGCCATCGCCTGGTACTTTCCCTACGCCTATCGCAAGCTGCACAACGAAGCCGGCCAGTATCACCCTGGCATCGCCCTGCTGCTCAAGCAGGCCTAAAATGGGGAACCTCCCACGCCTGGCGCGCCTCTACTGGCAATAGCGGCCATCATTGCGAGGGAAACGACATGGGCATCAAACCGATTGCGCTGCTGCTGGCAGTGACTGCGGGGTTAAGCGGCTGCGGCGAGAACGCGCGGCTTGAGGTCAGCGACGGGGTCGGCCCGTCGCCGCAATTGCCCGAACCGAACCAGACGCTGATCCCCACTGTCAATATCGCCCCCGCTATTGGCTGGCCCCAGGGCATGACGCCCAAGGCTGCGCCCGGCACTCAGGTAGCGGCCTTCGCCGAAGGCCTGGACCACCCGCGCTGGCTCTACGCCCTGCCCAATGGCGATATCCTGGTTGCCGAAACCAATGCCCCGCCCAAACCCGATGATGGCAAGGGCATTCGCGGCTGGGTAATGGGCAAGGTCATGGACCGTGCAGGCGCCGGCGTGCCCAGTGCCAACCGCATCAGCCTGCTGCGCGACAGCGACCATGACGGCGTGGCGGAAACCCGCACGACTTTCATCGACAATCTCAACTCGCCCTTCGGCATGGCCCTGGTCGGCAATGACTTTTATGTGGCCGACACCGACCGCCTGCTGCGCTTTCACTACGAACCCGGCGCCACCTCGATCAAGGGCCCGGGCACGCCGGTTGCGGACTTGCCCGGCGGCACACTGAACCATCACTGGACCAAGAACGTGATTGCCAGCCGTGACGGCAAGAAGCTCTACGTCACGGTCGGCTCCAACAGCAATGTCGGCGAAAACGGCATGGATCAGGAAAAAGGCCGTGCCGCGATCTGGGAAGTCGACGCGGCGAGCGGCCAGACTCGCATCTTCGCCTCCGGCCTGCGCAACCCCAACGGCCTGGCCTGGGAACCGCATACGGGGCAGCTATGGACCGCGGTGAACGAGCGCGACGAGATCGGCAGCGACCTGGTGCCTGACTACATTACCTCGGTCAAGGATGGCGGCTTCTACGGCTGGCCTTATAGCTATTACGGCCAGCACATCGATCAGCGGGTCAACCCGTCTGATCCGAACCTGGTGGCCAGCGCCATTGCTCCGGACTATGCAGTGGGGCCGCACACGGCGTCGCTGGGCCTGACCTTTGCCGAACCGGGCGTGCTGCCGGCGCCTTTCGAGCAAGGCGCGTTCATTGGCCTGCATGGTTCCTGGAACCGCAAGCCGCACAGTGGTTACAAAGTGATCTTCGTGCCCTTCAGCACCGCGGGCAAACCTGCGGGCAAGCCGATTGACCTGCTGAGCGGGTTTCTCAATGACGAAGGCAAGGCCATGGGCCGACCGGTCGGGGTGATCAATGATCAGCGCGGCGGGTTGCTGGTGGCCGATGATGTGGGCAACAAGATCTGGCGGGTGAGCAAGGCCAAGTGAGCTGGGGCACAACCGTCTTTGGTGGGAGGGCTATTCAGCGCTTGCGGCACAGCGTCAAGCCATCGCCAATCGGCAGCATCGACAGGTCCACCCGCGCGTCATCCTTGAGCTTGCAATTCAACGCCTGGATCGCCCGGGTGTCTTCGCTGTCGGGTTTTTCCTCAAGCACCCTGCCGCTCCACAAGGTGTTGTCGAACAGCACCAGCCCGCCGGTACGCAGCAAGCGCAGGGATTCTTCCAGGTACTGCAGGTAATTGGCCTTGTCGGCATCGATGAAGATCAGGTCGTAGCGCTCCGACGGCAGTGTCGCCAGGGTCTGCAAGGCGGGAGCCAGGCGCAGCTCGATGCGCTCGGCGACCCCAGCCTCCTGCCAGTAGCGCCAGGCCACGGCGTTATAGCTGCCTTCAAGGTCACAACAGAGCAACTGCCCGTGCTCCATGGCCTGGGCCATGCACAAGGCGCTGTAACCGGTGAAAGTACCCACTTCGATCACCCGCTGTGCGCCCATAAGGCGTACCAGCAGCGCCAGCAGTTGCCCCTGTTCCGGCGCCACCTGCCAGCGCGCTTCGGGCATGGCCTGGGTTTCGCCGCGTAAGCGGGCGAGCAGCGGCGACTCGCGCAGCGACACGTTTTGCAGGTAGTGGTAGAGGGCGTCGTCGAGGTAGAGCGTCTGAGCGGTCATCGTCTACCTCGCGAAGGTCAGGGGTTACGCGCCAGATGCGCCGGCTGCAGCACGCGCTTGGCGTTCAAGTAGGTCTTTTGCCAATAGCTGTTGGACAGGTAGTCCAGACGCACCGTTCCGCCGGTGGCCGGGGCATGGACGAAGCGCCCTTCGCCGACATAGATACCGGCATGGCTGACTTGCGAACCCCCATTGGTGGCAAAGAACACCAAGTCGCCCGACTGCAGGTCGTTGCGCTCGATGCTCGGCGCGCGGATGCCGATCATTTCGCGGGTCGAGCGCGGCAGCGAGATACCGGCAGCATCGCGATAGACATAGCCAATCAGGCCACTGCAGTCGAACCCCGCATCCGGGGTGTTGCCGCCCCAGCGGTAAGGCGTGCCAACCAGGCCCAAGGCACGGAACAGCACGTCTTCGGCAACCGGGGAGAAATACACTTGCGGGGCCATGACTGCCGGCTCGACCACTTTGCGCGGGGCCGGGGCATGACTTGAGCAGGCACCGAGCAGTGCCGCAAAGGAAAGTAGAGCGAAGCGCGCCATCATCGCCATGGTCAGAACATCCTGTCTGAAGCCGCTTCGGCCTAGAGCCGAAAGAGTTGAGAATTTAGATTAGACGCTTTCTGTAAACACGCACGGCGACGAGCTTTTCAGCTACGTCGCCGTGGTCAAACCTGTCGAAGGATCAGTTGCGCGAGAGGGTGGTCGCGGCCGGAGCCATGGCCAGTGCACGCTTGGCTTCGATGAAGGTCTTGCTCCAGTAGCGATCGCCGAGTTTGTCGATGCGAACACCACCGCTGCGGCGGCTGCTGGAGTGGATGAACTGGTCGTCACCGAGGTAGATCCCGGCATGGCTGACGCGGCCGCGACCATTGGTGCTGAAGAACAGCAGGTCGCCTGGCTTGAGGTTGTTGCGAGCAACCAGCGGAGCCTTGACGTTGATCATTTCGCGGGTGGAGCGCGGCAGGTTGAGGCCGGCTTCTTCGCGGAACAGGTAGCCGATGAAGCCGCTGCAATCAAAGCCGGTGTTCTCGGAGGTACCACCGAAACGGTAGCGGGTACCGATCAGCGACATGCCGCGCTCAAGGATGTTATCGGCCAGGGCTGGCAGCTGGTAAGGCTTGCTGCTGGAGAAGTCTTGCAGCTCTTGTTCGGTGGCCAGTTCTTCCTCGAACGTCTCCTGGATGGAGGACTTGGTCGAAACCTGAGCGGAAACCGGTTGCTGCTGAACCTGCTGCTGCGATACGGGACCGGTGGTCGCGCAGCCAAAAAGCAGGGTCACGAGTGCGAGGGGCACGAGGGGTGCGAAGCGATTTAGCATGGGCACGACCGTGTCTGGAATTTAAAGAAGTCGAGACTATGCCTTCTATCGCATCGATTTGCAAATTCAATCGAAAAAAATGTGACTTTTATGTGCCGAGGCTCTAGCCCCTGCCTTACCAGCCCAAAGTCTCTTTCAAGAACGGGATGGTGAGCTTGCGTTGAGCCTGCAAAGAGGCCTGATCGAGGCGCTCGAGCAAGTCGAACAATGCGCTCATGCTGCGGGTACCCCGGGTGAGAATGAAGTGTCCGACCTCGTCCGTCAGGTGCAGGCCACGGCGCGAGGCCCGTAATTGCAGGGCACGCAGCTTGTCTTCGTCCGACAGTGCGCGCATCTGGAAGATCAGCGCCAAGGTCAGGCGCGACTTGAGATCAGCGAGCTTGATCGGCAGTTCACGGGGCGAGCTGGAGGCGGCGAGCAACAGGCGCCGGCCGCTGTCGCGCAGGCGGTTGAAGAGGTGGAACATCGCCTCCTCCCACTCCGGCTTGCCGGCAATCACATGCAGGTCATCGAGGCAGACCAGTTCGTACTGCTCGAGGTTGTCGAGCAGTTCGACGCCACGGTCGAGCAATTGCGCCAGGGGCAGGTACACCGCCGGCTCACCCAGTTGCTCGAAGCGCAGGCAGGCGGCCTGCAGCAGGTGGGTACGGCCCACGCCTTGCTTGCCCCACAGGTAGATCAGGCTTTCGGTCCAGCCGGCGTCGGCTTCGCAGAGTCGCTCGACGTAGCCCAAAGCGGCGGCGTTGGCACCCGGATAGTAGTTGATGAAGGTGGCGTCATCACGCAGACGCACACCCAGGGGCAACTGGATCGGTTTCATGCTGGCTGGGCAGTCCCGAAGAACCGCAGGGGGCCTTTTGTGAAAAGTCTGCAAAGTTTATACCCGTGGCGCCGGTCGCACAATGCGTTAGAAAAATCAAAGGCTTGCAGGGCGTGCGCGGTGCGCGGGGGTAGATATGGGTCAATCCTCCAGCAGTTCCTCTGCACTCAGGCGAAACAGCTGCAAGGGTTGTATCGTTGCGCCCTCGACCGAGCCCAGCTTCTCCAGCACCTTGTTGACGGCGTCCATTTCGGCACTTCGTCCGGCAACCCGCTCAAAGGTGCTGCGCGGCACGGCAGCGCTCCAGCCATGCTCGAAGGTTTCATAAGCCAGGGTCAGCGCCGCAGTGAAGTAATGCTGGCCGGCCACGGGTACCTTCACCGCTTTGTCGCCCTCATCATAGGCGACGAAGTGGTTGGGCAACCCAGCGATCCCCAGGCGCTTGAGCACCACCCAGGAGAACGCCGACGGTACGAACATCGTAAGCTTCTCGGCATCCAGCCGCGAGTAGCCCTGCTGTTGCAGGGCCGCCGCCACGTCGTCCTCGTCCAGATCATCGGCCAGCAGCGGTAATGCATCCATCACGCCTGCCAGTGCGCAGGCGTGATCCGTTTCATGTTCCATCACGCAGGGTGTCCTTTTACAAATCCGGGTCTATTTCGCCAGCATATATGTCCGACTCTTTATACAGGTCATGCACGTGGCGCAGCAGCACCATGATCACCGCCGCCACCGGCAAGGCCAGCAGCACCCCGGTAAAGCCGAACATTTCGCCACCGGCGAGGATGGCGAAAATGACCGCCACCGGGTGCAGGCCAATGCGGTCACCGACCAGTAACGGCGTCAGCACCATGCCTTCCAGGGCCTGACCAATCATGAACACTGCGGCAATGCCAAGCAGCGGGTAGGGATCGCCACCAAACTGGAACAACCCGGCGATCATCGCCGCGCCGATGCCAATGATGAAGCCCATGTACGGCACGATCGCCGCCAGTCCCGCCAGCAAGCCGATCAACAGACCCAGCTCCAGGCCCACCAGCATCAACCCCGAGGCATAGATGATGCCCAGGGCCAGCATCACCAGCAGTTGGCCGCGAACGAACGCGCCCAGCACCTCGTGACACTCGCCGGCCAACGCCACCACCCGCTCCTCGCGCTGGCGCGGCAGCAGGCTGCGGACCTTGGCCATCATCAGGTCCCAGTCGCGCAGCAGGTAGAAGCTCACCACCGGGATCAGCACCAGGTTGGCCAGCCAGCCGATCAGGGCCAGGCCCGACGCGGTGGCCTGGGACAGGATGACCCCGACGATATCGGTGGTCTGACCCATGTGCTCGCTGATGGCCGCCTTGATCTTGTCGAACTTCCAGAAGCCGTCGGCCAGGCCCAGGCGTACCTGCACCCAGGGCAGGGCCTGATGCTGCAGCCAGTCGAGCATCTGCGGCGCCAGTTCGTACAGGCGCACCAGCTGCTTGGCCAACATCGGCACCAGCACCAGGAGCAACAAGGTCAGCAACAGGGTGAACAGGGTAAAGACCACCACCACGCCCCAGGTGCGCGACAGGCCGGCGCGCTCCAGGCGATCGACCAGCGGGTCGGCCAGGTAGGCCAGCAGGATGCCGACCAGAAACGGCGAAAGAATCGGGTGCAGCCAATAGAGCAAGGCCGCACACAGCAGCGCCCCGCCTACCCATACCCAGCGACGTGTATCAGTCATGAACGGCTCCCGGCCAGGTCAGGATTTACCAACGAAAACGCAGGCCGTTGAACGGTTGCGGGGCCGCCGCCTGGGTTGCCCCGGGGTTGGCTGGGTCGGCTGCCACAGGTGCCGCTGGCGCTTCGGCCGGCAGCTCCTGCAACTTGGCCAGGCCCAGTTGCGCGCGCAACTGATCGCTGTTGCCGGTGACCTGATAGGTCAGGGTATCGCCCTGCACGCTCTTGAGCCGCGCCCCATAGGGTTCGAGCACGCGACCCAGTTCGGCATAACGCTCCAGGGTCATGCCCTGGACCTGGACCTGCATCTCGCTGCTGGCGCCTGGACGGGCGACGAAACGCGGAGCCAGGCGGTTGCTGACGGCAAGCATCACGGCATCGGCCAGGGCCGCCTGATCAGCGCCCTCGACAGTGCCCTGCTCGCGCTGATCGCCCAGCCACAGGCGCCACTTGCCCTGCCATTTGCCATCGGCTTCGCTGGCGTGCACCGCCAGCAAGGCGTCGGCGCCATAGCGCTCGGAGGCTTCACGCAGCGGCGCCGGGTCGCTGCCTTCGAGGTTCTTGCCCGTGGCGACCAGTTGCTCCTGCAAATCGGCCAGTGGCAGACGCAGCGGCAGGCCGCGGTGCTGGGCGGCGCGGCGCAGCGGTTCGGCGCTGCCCTGGCCGTCGCCGACCAGGCTTGAGCCTTCGATGCTGTCGTTCAACCACCAGCCGAGGATCGATGGCCGGTTGTTGCCCCACAGGGCCAGGCCGGCCTGGCGCAAGGCACGCTCGGTGCTGCCCGGGTCGAAGTCGACCAGCACGGTTTCCGGGGGACCTGCCTCGAATCCGAACTGGCTGATGATCTGTTGCGGGTCTTTGCGCAGCGCGGCCAGGCCCGGGCTTTGCGCGGCCTTGGCATCGCCGGTCAGGCGCAGCACCAGAGTCTCGAGGGCTTTTTCGGTGGCCTGGGTGCGGGCTTCGGCGCCCTGGCCGTTGACCGGTTCGCGGACCTGATACAGGCCGGAGAGGGTTTCGGCCTGAGCCGAGAGGCCGAACAGGGCCAGACAGCCAGCGGCCAGGTAGTTACGCAAACGCATGGAGGATTCCTGTCCTGGTAATAAAGAAGCGAGGGTGACAAAACGGACGCTGCTCAGACCGCAGCACCTGGTAAAACATTCAACCGCGCGCGGTAAATTCTGCCCATCGCCTTTGCTATACCTTATACAGCCTGCGCCGTGGCAACCAGTCGCACACTGTTAAAGCGTATTTTTAGCCAGATAAAGGCTCTGCCCGTCGGCCTGAGGATGGCCGCTACCGGGCAACCCTGATAAAATCGCGCGCCTTCGCAGACCGGCGACGGTCAGGCAGCCGGATTTTCTCCGCCTTGCCTGGCAGGTCACGGTCGATTCCCCTGAATCCCTCCCCCCTAAAGGCCTGGATCATGAGCAAGCAACCCTCCCTGAGCTACAAGGACGCCGGTGTAGACATCGACGCCGGTGAAGCATTGGTCGAACGCATCAAAGGCGTTGCCAAGCGCACGGCGCGCCCGGAAGTCATGGGCGGCCTGGGCGGTTTTGGCGCCCTCTGCGAAATCCCGGCCGGCTACAAGCAGCCGGTTCTGGTCTCCGGCACCGACGGCGTCGGCACCAAGCTGCGCCTGGCCCTGAACCTGAACAAGCACGACAGCATCGGCCAGGACCTGGTCGCCATGTGCGTCAACGACCTGGTGGTCTGCGGTGCCGAGCCACTGTTCTTCCTCGACTACTACGCTACCGGCAAACTCAATGTCGACGTTGCCGCCACTGTAGTCACCGGTATCGGCGCTGGCTGTGAACTGGCCGGCTGCTCCCTGGTTGGCGGTGAAACCGCTGAAATGCCAGGCATGTACGAAGGCGAAGACTACGACCTGGCCGGCTTCTGCGTCGGCGTGGTGGAAAAAGCCGAAATCATCGACGGCTCCAAGGTTGCCACCGGCGACGCCCTGATCGCCCTGCCATCGTCCGGCCCGCACTCCAACGGCTACTCGCTGATCCGCAAGATCATCGAAGTCTGCGGTGCCGACATCGAAACCGTACAGCTCGACGGCCAGCCGCTGACCGAACTGCTGATGGCCCCGACCCGCATCTACGTCAAGCCGCTGCTCAAGCTGATCAAGGACACCGGCGCGGTCAAGGCCATGGCCCACATCACCGGTGGCGGCCTGCTCGACAACATCCCGCGGGTCCTGCCAAAAGGCGCCCAGGCCGTGGTTGACGTGGCCAGCTGGGAACGCCCGGCGGTGTTCAACTGGCTGCAACAGCAAGGCAACGTCGACGAGCACGAAATGCACCGTGTGCTGAACTGCGGCGTCGGCATGGTCATCTGCGTCGCTCAGGACCAGGTCGACACCGCCCTGAACGTCCTGCGTGAAGCGGGCGAGCAGCCATGGGTCATCGGCCAGATCGGCGTTGCCGCCGAAGGCGCTGCCCAGGTCGAACTGAAGAACGTCAAGGCACACTGATGCCGAGCAAGACCTGTGATGTCGTGGTGCTGTTGTCCGGCACCGGCAGCAACCTGCAAGCGTTGATCGACAGCACCCGCACCGGCGACAGCCCGGTGCGGATCTGCGCGGTCATCTCCAACCGCGCCGACGCCTATGGCCTGCAGCGCGCCCAAGACGCCGGTATCGCCACCGCCGTGCTCGACCACAAGGCCTTCGACGGCCGCGAGGCGTTCGACACGGCGCTGGTCGAGCTGATCGATGGCTTCCAGCCGCAACTGGTGGTGCTGGCCGGCTTCATGCGCATCCTCAGTGCCGGCTTCGTCCGCCACTACCAGGGCCGCCTGCTGAATATCCACCCTTCCCTGCTGCCCAAGTACAAAGGCTTGCACACTCATCAACGGGCGCTGGAAGCCGGTGATGCCGAGCATGGCTGCAGCGTGCACTTCGTCACCGAGGAACTCGATGGCGGGCCGCTGGTCGTACAAGCAGTAATACCGGTAGAGTTGGATGACACGCCAGAACGTCTGGCACAGCGGGTTCACAGCCAGGAACACCTGATCTATCCGCTGGCGGTGCGCTGGTTTGCCGAGGGCCGTTTGCGCCTGGGCGAGCACGGTGCTCTACTGGATGGCCAGCCTCTGGCGGCCAGCGGCCACTTGATTCGACCCTAGGAGAAATTATGCGTCGCGCCCTGCTCTTCGCTCTCGCCGTGCTCGCGCTGCCTTTGCAGGCAGCCGATCTGAAGCCTTTCTCGGCCAGCTACACCGCCGACTGGAAGCAGTTGCCCATGAGCGGCACTGCCGAGCGCAGCCTGGAAAAGAACGCCAATGGTACCTGGAGCCTCAATTTCAAGGCATCGATGATGATCGCCAGCCTGACTGAGCAAAGTACCCTGAAGCTGGACAAGGACACCCTGCTGCCACAGACCTACCACTTTGAACGTGGCGGCCTGGGCAAGGCCAAGAAGGTCGATCTGGATTTCGACTGGTCGACCAAAAAGATCACCGGCACTGACCGCGGTGACGCCGTCAACCTGCCGCTCAACCGCGGCGTGCTGGACAAGTCCACCTATCAACTGGCCCTGCAGCATGACGTAGCAGCGGGCAAGAAGAGCGTGAGCTACCAGGTGGTCGATGGCGACGAGATCGATACCTACGACTTCCGCGTCCTGGGCAGCGAAAAAGTCACCACCAAGACCGGCCAGGTCGATGCCATCAAGGTCGAGCGCGTACGCGACCCGAGCCAGAGCAAGCGCATCACCGAGCTGTGGTTCGCCAAGGACTGGGACTACCTGCTGGTACAACTGCGTCAGGTCGAGACCGACGGCAAGGAGTACGTAATCGTACTGCAAGACGGCACGGTCGATGGCAAGGCGGTCAAGGGCAACTGATCGCCCTGATTGCTGGCAGTAACCCGAAGCCCCGCCTTGTGCGGGGTTTTTTATGTGTGTGCGGTGGTGCTCCCCCTGCATGAAAGATGTTTCATGCGCCGACCATTTACTTAGCCTGCTAACAAATTCTATAAAAGAGACCTGCGACACGGTGCCGCAGTTAACTGAAAGTGGAGTTTGCAGATGACTGTCAAAGTAACTGAGCGCGACGAAAGCAAAATGTCACACGAAGGCCTGGCTGCAGGCGTGCGCATCTGGGATGTGCATCAGCAGGGCGAACTGGTTGGCATGTTCCACAATGAGCATGAGGCCCACAGCTACCGCATCGAGCTGGAATACCTCGAGAACAGACGGCAACAGCAATAACCCCCTCCAGAAAAACAAACCCCGCCGAAGCGGGGTTTGTCGTCTTTACCACATCAGATCGTCAGGGATCACATAGGCTGCGTACGGATCGTCGGCATCTGGCTCTTCAACCTGGGTGTTGAGCAGGACGATACGCTGCGGGTCACGCTCCTGGATCTTCAGCGCCGCCTCGCGAGGAATCACTTCGTAACCGCCGCCATGGGCAACGATGGCCAGTGAACCGCTGCTCAGCTTGCTGCGCATCAGAGCGTTGACCGACAGGCGCTTGACCTTTTTGTCGTCGACGAAGTTGTAGTAGTCCTCGGTGGTCAGCTTGGGCAGGCGCGAGACTTCGATCAATTGCTTGACCTGGGCGGCGCGGGCCTTCTGCTCGACCTTCTCCTGCTGCTGGCGGTTGAGCTCCTGGTCGCGCTTGGCTTTTTCAGCCATGGCTTCCTTGGCCAGCCGCTGCTGGGTATCGTCGACCTCGACCTGGCCTTTGTGCTCCAGGCGCTTTTGTTTCTTCTGTTCTTTACTGACCTGCTTGACCTGTTTCTGGTTGACCAGACCGGCCTTGAGCAATTGGTCGCGAAGGGAAAGGCTCATCGTTCACTCACTTATGCAACAGCTCAGCCGCAGCTGGGCAGGTTCTTTTCCTGACGTTTGGCTTCGCCCCAGAGCGCGTCCATGTCTTCGAGGGTGCAATCTTCAATCGGACGGCCTATGTCGCGCAATGCCTGTTCGATAAAACGGAAACGTCGCTCAAACTTTTTGTTCGCCCCGCGCAGGGCGTTTTCCGGGTCAACCTTCAAGTGCCGGGCCAAATTGACCGCAGCGAACAGCAGGTCGCCGAGCTCATCGGCCAGGGCCACGCTGTCGTCGTCGGCCATGGCCTGCAGCACTTCATCAAGCTCTTCACGGACCTTGTCGAGCACCGGCAAGGCATCCGGCCAGTCGAAACCGACCTGGGCCGCGCGCTTTTGCAGTTTGGCTGCCCGCGACAGGGCCGGCAACGCTGCCGGCACATCGTCGAGCAACGACAACTGCTCGGGCTCGCCCTTCTCGGCGCGCTCCTGGGCTTTGATCTCGTCCCAGCGTTGCTTGACCTGGGCTTCGTCGAGCTTGGGCGTATCGAGGGCGGCGTACAGCTCGCCGCTGGGGAATACGTGCGGGTGGCGGCGGATCAGCTTGCGGGTGATGCTGTCGACCACCCCGTCGAATTCAAACCGGCCTTCTTCGCGCGCCAGTTGGCTGTAGTAGACCACCTGGAACAGCAGGTCACCGAGCTCACCCTGCAGGTGCTCGAAGTCGCTGCGCTCGATGGCGTCGGCCACTTCGTAGGCTTCTTCGAGGGTGTAGGGAACGATGGTCGCGTAGGTCTGCTTGAGGTCCCACGGGCAGCCATGCTGCGGGTCGCGCAGGCGGGCCATGAGGTGGAGCAGGTCGTCCAGGGTATACATCAAAAGGTTCTCTCGGGTCAGGCCTCATCGCGGGTCAAGCCCGCTCCTACAGGAGCGGGCTTGACCCGCGATAGCAGTCTTACGGCGTACGGTTACGCCGCGTCTCGATGATGTTCGGCAGCTGCGAAATCCGCCCCAGCAAACGCCCGAGGGCATCCAGACCGGGGATCTCGATGGTCAGCGACATCAATGCGGTGTTGTCTTCCTTGTTCGAGCGGGTGTTGACCGCCAGTACGTTGATCCGCTCGTTGAGCAGGACCTGGGAAACGTCACGCAGCAAGCCCGGACGGTCGTAGGCGCGGATGATGATATCCACCGGGTAGGTCTGCACCGGCACCGGGCCCCAGCTGACCTGGATGATCCGCTCCGGCTCGCGCCCGGCCAGTTGCAGCACCGAGGCGCAGTCCTGGCGGTGAATGGTCACGCCGCGGCCCTGGGTGATATAGCCAACGATCGCATCGCCCGGCAGCGGCTGGCAGCAACCGGCCATCTGCGTCAGCAGGTTGCCGACGCCCTGGATCTGGATGTCGCCACGCTTGCCCGGCTTGTAGCCGGTAGCCTTGCGCGGCACCAGTTCGACGTGATCGCTGCGCTCCGGCTCCACCAACTGTTGCGCGGCGTTGACCAGGTGCGCCAGGCGCAGGTCACCGGCGCCCAGCGAGGCGAACATGTCCTCGGCGGTACGCAGGTTGGCTTTTTCCGCCAGGCGTTCAAAGTCGACCTGCGGCAGCCCCAGGCGGTTGAGTTCGCGTTCGAGCAAGGTCTTGCCGGCGGCGACGTTCTGGTCGCGGGCCTGCAGCTTGAACCAGTGGACAATCTTCGCCCGCGCCCGCGAGGTGGTGACGTAGCCCAGGTTCGAGTTCAACCAGTCACGACTGGGGTTGCCGTGCTTGCTGGTGATGATCTCGACCTGCTCACCGGTCTGCAGGCTGTAGTTGAGCGGCACGATGCGGCCGTTGATCTTCGCCCCGCGGCAGTTGTGGCCGATCTCGGTGTGCACCCGGTAGGCAAAATCCAGCGGCGTAGCGCCCTTGGGCAAGTCGATGGCGTGGCCATCGGGGGTGAATACATAGACCCGGTCCGGCTCGATATCAACCCGCAATTGTTCGGCCAGGCCACCGATGTCGCCCAGCTCTTCGTGCCATTCCAGCACCTGGCGCAACCAGGAGATTTTCTCCTCGTAGTGGTTGGAGCTGGGCTTGACGTCGGTGCCCTTGTAGCGCCAATGCGCGCAGACGCCGAGCTCGGCCTCTTCGTGCATGGCGTGGGTGCGGATCTGCACCTCGAGAACCTTGCCCTCAGGGCCGATAACCGCCGTATGCAACGAGCGGTAGCCGTTTTCCTTGGGGTTGGCGATGTAGTCGTCGAACTCTTTGGGAATGTGCCGCCAGAGGGTGTGGACGATGCCCAGCGCGGTGTAGCAGTCGCGCATTTCCGGGACCAGCACGCGCACTGCGCGCACGTCGTAGATCTGGCTGAACTCCAGGCCCTTGCGCTGCATTTTGCGCCAGATCGAATAGATGTGCTTGGCCCGGCCGCTGATGTCAGCGTTGACGCCGGTGGCCAGCAGCTCGTTCTGCAGCTGGTTCATCACGTCGCTGATGAAGCGCTCACGGTCCAGCCGGCGTTCGTGCAGGAGCTTGGCGATCTGCTTGTACTGATCGGGTTCGAGGTAGCGGAAAGACAGATCCTCCAGCTCCCACTTGATGTGACCGATGCCCAGGCGGTGGGCCAAAGGTGCATAGATGTCGAAGACTTCACGGGCGACGCGGTTGCGTTTCTCGTCGTCGGCGCCCTTGACCGCGCGAATCGCGCAGGTACGTTCGGCCAGCTTGATCAGCGCCACACGGACGTCATCAACCATGGCCACAAGCATCTTGCGCAGGTTCTCGACCTGCGCCTGCGAGCCCAGCACCAGCGAGTGGCGCGGGCTCAGGCTGGCGCTGATGGCGGCCATGCGCAGCACGCCGTCGATCAGCTTGGATACCACCGGGCCAAAGCGCTGGCCGACTTCAGCCAGGGTCACCTTGCCTTCGCGTACGGCGCGGTAGATGACCGCGGCGACCAGCGAGTCCTGGTCGAGCTTGAGGTCGGCAAGGATTTCGGCGATTTCCAGGCCGGCCTGGAAACTCGACGTGCCATCGGCCCAGGAATGCTTGGCCGGATTGCCCTTCTTCTCGATGTCCTGGGCGAACTCGCAAGCGGCCTTGAGGGCCTCCCGGTCCAGCGCCAGGTCGACGCTCACCACATGATCCAGCCATGCTTCGAGATTGATACTGCCGTCGGTGTTGACCGGCTGGTGCACTCTCACCTGTACCATCTTTGTTTACCTTTCCCTACAGCGCATTCGCGATGCGCTTGAAATCACTGGTGCTGCCCCTGCCGGACCCAAGGTGCAGCGCCGAACGCGTCAGCCTGGCTAACCCGCTTCGAATAACGCCATGGCTTCGACATGCGCCGTTTGAGGAAACATGTCGAGAATCCCGGCACTTTTTAACCGGTAACCCTGCCTGACCAGTTCGACGGTGTCGCGGGCCAGGGTCGCCGGATTGCACGATACATAAACAAGACGTTTCGCGCCGAGGTCTGCGATTTTTCGCACAACCTCAAATGCACCATCACGCGGTGGGTCCAAGAGTACCGCAGAAAAGCCTCCTGCGGCCCAGCCCGACGCCGCCAAAGGCTGCGATAAATCGGCCTGAAAAAACTGCGTGTTATGCAAATTGTTGCTACGGGCATTGGCGGCCGCCCGCTCGACCATCGCCTGCACCCCTTCCACCGCCACCACTTCCTTCGCCTGCCGGGCCAGCGGCAGGGCAAAATTGCCCAGACCGCAGAACAGGTCGAGCACGCGTTCATCGGCCGTGGGCGCCAACCAGGCCAGGGCCTGCTCGATCATTGCGGTGTTGACCTGAGCGTTGACCTGGACGAAATCGCCGGGCCGGTACGCAAGCTCCAGACTCCAGGGCTCAAGGCGGAAACCGAGGCTCTGACCGGCTTCCACCGGCAAAGGTTCACCCTCGCCTTGCAGCCACAGCTGTACCCCCGCCTCGGCGCTGAACGCCTGCAGACGCGCCAGGTCGCCCTCGCCCAGTGGCCCGGTATGGCGCAACAGCAGCGCCAGCGCGGTACCGCTGAACAGTTCGACGTGGCCCACCACCTGCGGCTTGCTCAGGCTGCGCAACAGCGTTGGCAGGTGGCGCATGATCGACTGCAAGGGTTGTACCAGCACCGGGCAGTCGTCGATGGCGACGATGTCCTGGCTGGCTTCGGCGCGAAAGCCGACTTCGAGATTTTTTGCCTTGTTGTCCCAACGCACGGCAACCCGTGCCCGGCGCCGGTAGCCGAATTCCGGCCCGGTCAAGGGCACCGCCCAATGCTCGGGCTGCACGCCAGCGACCCGTTGCAACTGCTCGGCCAACAGGCGTTGCTTGAGCGCCAGCTGATCGGCATGGGACAGGTGCTGCAGGTTGCAGCCACCGCAGCGGTCAAAGTGCTTGCACGGGGCCTCGCGGCGCGCCGGGCTGGCATTGAACACCCGCTCCAGGCGAGCCTCGACCACCTTGCCGTGGGTGTTGAGCACCCGCGCTTCGACCTCTTCCTCGGCCAGGGCGCCACTGACGAACCAGGTGCGACCGTCGAGAAAGGCAATGCCACGGCCGTCACCGGCCAGGCGCTCGATACTCAGACGCTGTTTCTTGCCGGTGGGGATCTGTGGCGCACGGGTGCCACCGGCCGGCTGAAAGCGCAGGCCGCTGTTACGTTTGTTCTTGGACATCAGTTCACTGAATCGAAAATGCCGGTCGACAGGTAACGGTCGCCACGGTCGCAAATGATCGCCACCATCACGGCGTTTTCCAGCTCGCGGGACAGGCGCAGCATGGCTGCCACTGCACCACCGGAGGACACACCACAGAAAATGCCCTCTTCGCGGGCCAGCCGGCGGGTGGTTTCTTCGGCTTCGCTCTGGGCCATGTCGACCACGCGGTCAACGCGCTCGGACTGGTAGATCTTCGGCAGGTATTCCTGCGGCCAGCGGCGAATGCCGGGGATGGCCGAGCCTTCCATCGGCTGCAGGCCGACGATCTGCACCGCCGGATTCTGCTCCTTGAGGTAGCGCGAGCAGCCCATGATGGTGCCGGTGGTGCCCATGGAACTGATGAAATGGGTAATGGTGCCCTGGGTCTGGCGCCAGATTTCCGGGCCGGTGCTCACATAGTGGGCTTCAGGGTTGTCGCCATTGCCGAACTGGTCGAGCACCAGGCCACGGCCTTCGGCCTGCAGGCGGTCGGCCAGGTCGCGGGCGCCTTCCATGCCTTCTTCCTTGCTGACCAGGATCAGCTCGGCGCCGTAGGCAGTCATCGCCGCCTTGCGCTCGGCGCTGGAGTTGTCGGGCATGATCAGGATCATCTGGTAACCCTTGATCGCCGCCGCCATGGCCAGAGCGATGCCGGTATTGCCCGAGGTCGCTTCGATCAGGGTATCGCCCGGCTTGATCTGCCCACGCAGCTCGGCGCGGGTGATCATCGACAGCGCCGGCCGGTCCTTGACCGAGCCTGCCGGGTTGTTGCCTTCGAGCTTGAGCAGGAGGGTATTGCTGGTTTCGCCGGCAATGCGCTGCAGGCGGACCAGAGGCGTGTTGCCGACGCAATCGGCGATGGTTGGGTACTGCAAGGTCATGGCGTATTCGCAATCCAGACTGCGGGGGCGCCTATCATACCGGCAAACGGGATTTGCCCATATCACGCAATGTGTTGGGGTTATAGCTGCGAGCTATAAGCAGGGGGTCCGGGTGCTTGTTGCGGCCCTATCGCGGGTCGAGCCCGCTCCCACAGGAGATCACACCGCTGGCAACTGCATGTTCAGGCGCAGGCCCTGGCCGGTGTTTTGCGCCCACAAGCGCCCGCCCTGGCGGACGATGGCGTTGCGGGCAATACTCAGGCCCAGGCCGAAGCCGCCATCGCCCGGGCGTGAACCATCGAGCCGGGTAAACGGCGCGAAGATGCGCTCAAGCTCCCCCTCCGCCACGCCACCACCCTGGTCTTGCAGCCAGATCAGCCAGTCATCGCCCTGGCGTCGACCATCCAGGCGAATCACGCCACCGGCTGACGAATGCCGAATGGCATTGCGCAAGATGTTCTCCAGGGCCTGGGCCAGGCTGTTGAGGTTGCCCTGCACCCAGCACGAGGCGTCCAGCGCACAGTGCAGTTGCGCAGCCGGCCAGGCACTTTCGTAGCAGGCATCTTCGGCCAGCATCTCCCACAGCGCCTGGACCTGGATCGGCTCCTTGCTCAGTGGTGCGCGCTCGGTGTCGAGCCAGGCCAGTTGCAGGGCATCCTCGACCAGGCGCTGCATGCAGTCGATTTCCCGGCCCAGGCGTTCGCGCAATTGCCCGGCATCAGCCTCGCTGTCGCAGGCCACGCGCAGGCGGCTCAAGGGCGTGCGCAGTTCGTGGGAGAGATCGCGCAACAACTGCTGTTGCAGGGCCACCGTGCCTTGCAGACGCTCGGCCATGTCATCGAAGGCGCGGCCCAGCTCGCCCAGTTCGTCCTGGCGACTGGTGGTGCTGCTGGCCACCCGCGCTGCGAGCTGATCGGCGCGCCAGGCATTGGCCTGCTCACGCAACTGGATCAGCGGCACGATCAGCATGCGATAGAGGCCGACGCACAACAGCAGGGTAAACAGCCCGGGGATGATGCCGTTGGTCACCACCCGCCACAGCACCCGGTACTGCCCCGGCGCCAGGCGTTGCGGCAGTTCCATGACCAGGGTGCCCAGGTGCGGCTGCTGCGGGAACGGCAGGCGCATCCACGGCATGCCGATCGAGCGTGGGCTCACCGGCCAGTCAATGCCGCGCAAAAAAGTCAGGCGCCGGCTTTCAGCCTCGTTGAGCGGCGTGCTGCTCAATGACCGCAGGTCCGGGCCGATCACCCCGCCCCAACCGGACTCCTTTTCACGTAGTGCCGCCAGCCAGGCGTCGACACCGCCCTGCCCTCCTCGCAACCAGGCCTGCTCGGCTTCGCTGGCATAGCCTTGCAGCGTGCTCTTGGCCTGCTCGGAAAGGAACGCGTTCTGGGTTTCCATATGCCGGCCCCAGGTCCAGCTCAGGCCGATCATCAGCAGGCAGAAGCCCACCAGCAGGATGGCCAGTTTCCAGAACACTGAATGGCGATTGGGCACTTCAGTGAACCTCGGCGGCGCTGAGCACATAACCCTTGCCCCACACCGTGCGCACTTCACGTTCGAGGTAACCGATGGCCTTGAGCTTGCGGCGGATCTGGCTGACATGCATGTCCAGGCTTCGATCGTGGCGGGCATAGCCACGCTGCAATACCTGCTGATAAAGGAAGGCCTTGCTCAGCACCTCTTCATCGCTGCGGTGCAGGGTGTCGAGCAGGCGGTACTCGCTGAGGGTCAGCCCCGCCCACTGCTCGGCATAACTGACATCGCAGGCCTCTTCATCAAAACGCAATTCCCCGGCCTGCACCTGAGCGGGTTGTTGATGACGGCGTTCCAGTGCCACCCGGCGCAGGATCGCCTCGATGCGCACCTGCAGCTCGACCATGCTGAAGGGCTTGGGCAGGTAGTCATCGGCGCCGCGCTGGAAGCCGGTAATGCGGTCGGCCTCGGCGCCCAGCGCCGACATCAGGATCACCGGCGTCGAACTGCTCTGGCGCAGTTGCGCCAGCACATCCAGGCCATTGAGGCCCGGCAGCAGGATATCCATCAGCACCACGTCAAAGCAGCTGTTTTGCGCGACCTGCAGGCCTTCGTTGCCATTCTGGCACCAGGTGACCTTGAAGCCGCCGCGTTGCAGCTCTTCACGCAGGTAGGCGCCCAGGACCGGATCGTCCTCGATGGCAAGGATGTTGGAGGTGCGAATAGATACAGGAGTCATTGGCCGATGCTAGCAATTCTCAATCACGCAATTATTCGGCATTCGCTGTGCGCAGGCAACCGGGGCTCGAGCAAAGCCGCAGTTATAGTTGGCAATCGACAAAAGCAGATACAAATGAGTGCATTACGCGAGTAGGCGCGGTACTTTTCCGACTTGGTCTGTCAGCAGGAGCTGGCGGAGGCTTACAGCGCTTACCGAGCACAGGAGAGTGGCGTGCTGAATAGATTGGGGATCAGAAGCCGCGTGCTGTTGCTTGCCTTGTTGCCAGCCGGCCTGATGGCGCTGGTGCTGGGCGGCTACTTCACCTGGTTGCAGCAGAGCGAGCTGCAGACCCAACTGCTGCAACGCGGCAAAATGATTGCCGAGCAACTGGCGCCGTTGGTGGCGCCGGCCCTGGCGCGGCACGACCCGGCGCAGCTGGAACGCATCGCCGCCCAGGCCCTGGAGCAGTCCGATGTGCGTGCCGTGGCCTTCCTCGGCCCCGACCGCAACGCCCTGGCCCATGCCGGCCCGAGCATGCTCAACCAGGCACCCACCGGTGGCGGCACGCAGTTGCTGCAACGCACCGGCAATGACGCCACCCGCTACCTGCTGCCGGTGTTCGGCCGCCACCGGGACCTGGCTGGCGAGCTGATCCCCGGTGAAGCCGACCGCCTGCTCGGCTGGGTGGAAGTCGAACTGTCCCACGACGGCACCCTGCTGCGCGGCTACCGCAGCCTGTTCACCAGCCTGCTGTTGATTCTTCTGGGCCTGGCCGCCACCGCCCTGCTGGCCTTGCGCATGAGCCGCACGATCAACGGCCCGATTGGTCAGATCAAGTACGCGGTCACCCAGTTGAAGGACGGCAACCTCGAAGAGCGCCTGCCGGCGATGGGCAGCTACGAGCTGGACGAACTGGCGGCCGGTATCAACCGCATGGCCGAAACCCTGCACAACGCCCACGAAGAGCTGCAGCACAGCATCGACCAGGCCACCGAAGACGTCCGCCAGAACCTGGAAACTATCGAGATCCAGAACATCGAATTGGACATGGCGCGCAAGGAGGCCCTGGAGGCCAGCCGGATCAAGTCCGAGTTCCTCGCCAACATGAGCCATGAGATCCGTACGCCGCTCAACGGCATTCTCGGCTTTACCCACTTGCTGCAAAAAAGCGAACTGACTCCGCGCCAGCTCGACTACCTGGGCACCATTGAAAAATCCGCCGGCAGCCTTCTGGGCATCATCAACGAGATCCTCGACTTCTCCAAGATCGAGGCCGGCAAGCTGGTGCTCGACAGCATCCCGTTCAACCTGCGCGACCTGATCCAGGACACCCTGACCATCCTCGCCCCGGCCGCCCACGCCAAACAGCTGGAGCTGGTCAGCCTGGTATATCGCGATACCCCGCTGTCGCTGGTCGGTGACCCGCTGCGGCTCAAGCAGATCCTCACCAACCTGGTCAGCAACGCCATCAAGTTCACCCGCGAGGGCACCATCGTCGCCCGGGCCATGCTCGAGGATGAGCGCGAAGACAGCGTACAGTTGCGCATCAGCGTTCAGGATACCGGCATCGGCCTGTCAAACCAGGACGTGCGGGCGCTGTTCCAGGCCTTCAGCCAGGCCGACAACTCGTTGTCGCGCCAGCCCGGTGGCACTGGCCTGGGTCTGGTGATTTCCAAGCGCCTGATCGAGCAGATGGGCGGCGAGATCGGTGTCGACAGCACGCCCGGCGAAGGTTCGCTGTTCTGGATCAGCCTGAGTCTGCCCAAGGCCCGCGACGATGCCGAAGACCTGCCCATGCAACCACTGGTGGGCCGCCGCGTGGCGATTGTCGACAGCCACGAACTGGCGCGTCAGGCCCTGGAGCACCAATTGGAAGACTGCGGCCTGAGCGTCAGTCTGTTCGTCACCGTCGAACAATTGCTGCACGCGGTCGAAGCCGCCACCCTGGCCGGGCAACCTTTCGAGCTGGCGGTGCTCGGGGTCAACCTCGACAGCCTCTCGCCGGAACGCCTCGGCCAGTACATCCAGCATTTGGAGGGCTTCGCCTGCCAGGCCCTGGTGCTGTGCCCGACCACCGAGCAGGCGCTCTACCATCCGTACCTGCCCAACGCCCACGGCCAGTTGCAGGCCAAGCCTGCGTGCACGCGCAAGCTGCGCCGGGCATTGGTCGAGATGGTCCAGCCACGGCGCCCGGGCAGCGAAAGCAAGCCGGTGTCCGACCAGCCGTTGCCAAAAGTGTTGTGCGTCGACGACAACCCGGCCAACTTGCTGCTGGTGCAAACCCTGCTGGAGGACCTCGGCGCCGAAGTGCTGGCGGTCGACAGCGGTTATGCGGCGGTTCAGGCGGTACAGGACGAGCGTTTCGACCTGGTGCTGATGGACGTGCAGATGCCCGGCATGGACGGGCGCGAATGCACCGAGCAGATCCGCCAGTGGGAAAGCAGCCAGAGCGGCCCGGCGCTGCCGATCGTTGCCCTGACCGCCCACGCCATGGCCAACGAAAAGCGTGCCCTGCTGCACAGCGGCATGGATGATTACCTGACCAAGCCGATCAGCGAACGCCAGCTGGCCCAGGTGGTGCTCAAGTGGACCGGCATGGCCCTCGGCGCGCCACGCCCGGAACGCCCGCTGGAGCGCACGCCCGACAGCAGCGAACTGAAGGTGCTCGACCCCGAGGAAGGCCTGCGCCTGGCCGCTGGCAAGCCGGACCTGGCCGCCGATATGCTGGCGATGCTGCTGGCATCGCTGGAGTCTGACCGCGAAGCGATTCGCGCCGCCCGCGAGGCAGCCGACCGCAATGGCATGATCGAGCGCGTGCACCGGCTCAATGGCGCCTCGCGCTACTGCGGCGTACCGCAACTGCGCGCCGCCTGCCAACGCAGTGAAACCTTGCTCAAGCAGGATGACCCACAGGCGCCGCAAGCCCTGGACGAACTGGACCGGGCCATCACCCGGCTCACGGCCCAGGCGCGCATGAGCGCCTGAGCCCTGGCTGACCTGGGGCAAGGCCGAATCCTTGCCCCTTGGTTAAACTTTCCGGCAAAGCCTTCAGGAACATCCCATGCGCGTATTGTTTTTCAGCAGCCAGACCTACGACCAGGACAGCTTCACCAGCGCCACTGCCGTGCCGGGGCTTGAGCTGCACTTCCAGCCCGCACGCCTGACCGAAGACACCGCACCGCTGGCCGCCGGCCATGAGGTGGTCTGCGCCTTCATCAACGATGACCTCGGCGCTGGCGTGCTGGAGCGCCTGGCCGCCGCCGGCACACGCTTGATCGCCCTGCGTTCGGCCGGGTACAACCATGTCGACCTGGCCGCCGCCAAACGCCTGGGCCTGGCGGTGGTGCGGGTACCGGCCTATTCACCCCATGCCGTGGCCGAACACGCGGTGGCGCTGATCCTGGCGCTCAACCGGCGCCTGCACCGGGCCTACAACCGCACCCGCGAAGGCGACTTCACCCTCCACGGCCTGACCGGCTTCGACTTGCACGGCAAGACCGTCGGCGTGGTCGGTACCGGGCAGATCGGCGCGGCCTTTGCCCGGATCATGGCCGGCTTCGGTTGCCAGTTGCTGGCTTACGACCCCTACCCCAACCCCGAACTGCTGGCGCTCGGTGCGCGCTACCTGAGCCTGCCGCAGCTGCTGCGCCAGGCGCAAGTCATTAGCCTGCACTGCCCGCTGACCGACGACACCCGGCACCTGATCAACGCCCAGAGCCTGGCCGAGCTGCAGCCAGGGGCCATGTTGATCAATACCGGCCGCGGCGCCTTGGTCGATACCCCGGCGCTGATCGAGGCACTGAAAAGCGGCCAGCTCGGCTACCTGGGGCTGGACGTCTATGAAGAAGAAGCCCAGCTGTTTTTCGAGGACCGCTCCGACCTGCCCCTGCAGGACGACGTACTGGCACGGCTGCTGACCTTCCCCAATGTGATCGTCACCGCCCACCAGGCCTTCCTCACCCGCGAGGCACTGGCGGCCATTGCCACTACCACCCTGGACAACATAACCCGCTGGGCGGCAGGCAATGCGCAGAACTTGGTCGAGGGTTGATGCTAGGATACGCGGCAGATTTGGAGGACCCATGGTCGAACACGATTTCCGCTACACCCTGTTTAACCCGCAACACACCCTGATCGAGTGCCGCGCCCTGGTGCCAGGCCGCTATCAAGTGACCGGCAACGGCGGCTCGATCCAGAAGAACGACGTTCTACTGGTGACCCTCAAGGGCAGCAAGGATTTGTCCATGCGACTGACCGTGGAATCGGTGCGCCACCTGATCAACCCGACCGGCCAATGGGTCGCGGTGGCCAGCGGCCCGGTGTTCGGCGAGCTGGCGATCCACACCTGGGACGTCAACTGCGACAGCTGCCAGGCCACCCTGAACTTCGAGTTCGCGGTCGACGCCAAACTGGGCAAGAAGGCCCAGCAACCCGCCGCCAGCGCGCGTATCGCGGAACTGGGCTGGATCAGCCGCGGCGACAAACACCTGTGCCCGAAATGCAAGGAGACGGCCCAGTGAAAACGCTGTTGCTCTCAGGCCTGATCGGCACCGCCCTGCTGGGTTGCGCCGCCGAGCCGATGAAGCTGGAACAGGAACGCAGCTACCTGCTGGAGTGGATTGGCGAGCGTCCGCTGATGGACTACAGCCACCTGACCCTGACCCTGGCCGCCGACGGCCGCGCTTATGGCAATGGCGGCTGCAACCACTGGTTCGCGCCGTACCAGCTGGAGGGCGACAAGCTGACCTTCGGCAAGGTCGGTAGCACCCGCAAGCTGTGCGCACCGGCGCTTATGGAGCAGGAAAAACGCTTCCTGCAGGCGCTGGAAACCGTACAGCGCTGGGATATCTCGCCGATCGAGCAGGTGCGTTTCTGGCCAGCCGAGGGCAAGCCGCTGCGCTTCTGGCCGGAAGAGGGTTGACTTAAGCGGCAAGCTACAAGCTTCAAGCCGCAAGTAAGAGCAGACTGTGCGCGGTCTGGCTCTTTCTTGCAGCTTGTAGCTTGTGGCTTGAGTCTGCTGTCAGGCGCCCTTGAGCGCCTTGACCTTCTGGGTCAATCCCTCAAGGGTCTGCTCACCCATCAACTGCTCACGCACCTTGCCTTTGTCATCGATGATGTAGGTCACCGGCAAGGCTTCGCTACGCGGCAATTCGTAACGCTCGGCCGGGTCGCTGGCCAGTACCGTGAAGCCGATGCCCAGCGCTTCGCTGGCCTTTTTCAGGTCTTCACCCTGCAGGCCGTCGAAGTTCACCCCGAGCACCTGCACGCCCTGCCCCTGCCATTGCTTGGCAGCTGCGTTGAGTTCGGGAATTTCTATGCGGCACGGGCCGCACCATTCCGCCCAATAATTGAGCACCAGCCAGTGCCCTTCAATCTGCTCGGCTTTCACTGCCTGACCGTGCTGGTCCAGGCCGTAATCTGCACCGCAACCGCCGAGCAACAGGCTCGCGGTGATGGCCAGTGCTGCTGCCAAACGCCTTGTCATGGGTCAATCCTTCTCGAAGATTCAAGCAAAATGCGAAGTCGCTGCGGTTAGAATAGCCGCCACACCCTGCTGGATGCGACCCGAACATGACTGACCTGACCCTCTATCACAATCCGCGCTGCTCCAAATCCCGTGGCGCCCTGGAGCTGCTCGAAGCCCGCGGCCTGGCCCCGACCGTGGTGCGCTACCTGGAAACGCCGCCGACTGCCGACGCGCTCAAGGCTCTGCTCGGCAAGCTGAACATCAGCGCCCGCCAGCTGCTGCGCAGCGGTGAAGACGAATACAAAACGCTCAACCTGGCCGACGCCAGCCTCAGCGAGGCGCAGTTGATCGAAGCCATGGTCCAGCACCCCAAGCTGATCGAGCGGCCAATCCTGATTGCCGGCGATAAAGCCGTGATCGGCCGGCCACCGGAGAAGGTGCTGGAGATCCTGCCGTGAGCGCGCCGTACATCCTGATCCTGTTCTACAGCCGTCACGGCTCGACCAGCGAGATGGCCCGGCAAATTGCCCGCGGCGTCGAGATGGCCGGCCTGGAAGCGCGCATCCGCACCGTACCGGCGATTTCCACCGAGTGCGAAGCGGTAGCCCCGGACATCCCCGATACCGGCGCGCTGTACGCTACCCTGGACGACCTGCGCCACTGCTCGGGCCTGGCTCTGGGCAGCCCGACGCGCTTTGGCAACATGGCCGCGCCGCTCAAGTACTTTATCGACGGCACCAGCAGCCTGTGGCTGAGCGGCGGCCTGGTGGGCAAGCCGGCGGCGGCGTTCACTTCCACCGCCAGCCTGCACGGCGGCCAGGAGTCGACCCTGCTGTCGATGCTGCTGCCGCTGATGCACCACGGCATGCTGATCATGGGCCTGCCCTACAGCGAGTCGGCGTTGCTGGAAACCCGTGGCGGCGGTACGCCCTATGGCGCCAGCCACCATGCCGGCGCCGACGGCAAGCGCGACTTGGATGCTGACGAAATCGCCCTGTGCCGCGCCCTTGGCCAGCGCCTGGCGAGCACCGCCAAACTGCTGGAGAACGGCCGTGGCTAAAAAGCCCAAGGTACTGCCGCCACTCGAATGGCTGGCGCCGCGCCTGCGCCTGACCCGGGCGCTGAGCCTGGCGAGCTTTTTCGGCCTGATCGCCTTGCTGACCCTGAACAACCTGCTGTTCGCCGACCTGCACGGTGCGCGGGTCGGGGTGATCCTGGCGATCGAGCTGGTGCCGCTGGCCCTGCTGCTGCCGGGCATGCTGCTGGGCAACGCCCGCGCCCACGCCTGGACCTGCTTTGTGGTCAACCTGTACTTCATCAAGGGCGTGCTGGCCGCGTTCGACCCGGCCCGGGCGCTGTTCGGCTGGCTGGAAGTGGCGATCAGCCTGGCGTTGTTCGTCAGTGCCCTGCTGTATGTACGCTGGCGCTTTCAGTATGAGCGGCGCTTGGCGGGGGAAGGTTCGAACTAAGAGTTGAATCCATCGCTGGCAAGCCAGCTCCCCCAGGGTTTTTTGGGAGCTGGCTTGCCAGCGATGGCGGCACCACCGATTTCAGTGATTGACGGTATGCGCCAGCATCACCGACAGCTGACACAGTGGCCGCCCGCTCTCGGCATGCCACTGATTGAAAGCCTGCTGCACCAGGGCCAGGTCGCGCTGGCTGGTCGGCGGCTTGTCGATGATGTCCTGGGCGATCAGCGCCGCAGCCATGTCAGTGGTGGGGATGAACGTGTCCTTGCCGCACATGCGCAAGAAGCGCGGCGCCGACAGCCCGCCCAACTGGTTGCCATGCTTGGCCAGGTACTTCCACAAGCCGACGATATCGGTCACCGGCCAATCCGCGATAAACGTGCCGAAACTGCCGTGCTGCTTCTGGATATCGAGGATCATCTGCGCATTGCGCGGCACGCTCTTGAGCTTGCCCAGGTGGCGGATGATCCGCGTGTCGTGCATCAGCCGCTCCAGGTGCTCGGCGCCCATCAGCACGACCTTTTGCGGGTCGAAGCCGAAGAACACCTGCTCGAAGGCTGGCCACTTGGCATCCACCAGGCTGTGCTTCAAGCCGGCGCGAAACACTCGCAGGGCCAGGGTCGACAAGTAACGGTCAGCGCCGATCGCGCGCAACTGCTCGGGGCTTTTCGCCTGGGGCAGGTGCGCTTCGAGGGCCGCAGCCGAGCCGAAGCGGTTCAGGCAGTACTCATGCAGCCATTGGTAATCACGCATGGCCGTCAGATGTTCAGCACGTCGACAAAGCGCGGGGTGGCGGTCTCGTCGATCTTCAGGCTGGTGAAGTCGAACAGGTTGCGGTCAGCCAGTTGCGACGGCACCACGTTCTGCAGGCCACGGAAGATGTTCTCGGTACGCCCCGGGGTCTTGCGCTCCCACTCCACCAGCATGTCCTTGACCACCTGACGCTGCAGGTTTTCCTGGGAGCCGCAGAGGTTGCACGGGATGATCGGGAATTCCTTCATGTCCGAGTAGGCCTGGATGTCCTTCTCGCTGCAGTAGGCCAGCGGGCGAATGACCACGTTGCGCCCGTCATCGGCACGCAGCTTGGGCGGCATGGCCTTGAGGGTACCGTTGAAGAACATGTTGAGGAAAAAGGTCTCGACGATGTCGTCGCGGTGATGCCCCAAGGCCATCTTGGTCGCGCCGATCTCGTCGGCGAAGGTATACAGGGTGCCACGACGCAGGCGCGAGCACAGCGAGCAGGTGGTCTTGCCTTCCGGGATCAGTTCCTTGACCACCGAGTAGGTGTCCTTCTCGACGATGTGGTACTCGACGCCGAGGGCTTCGAGGTAGGCCGGCAGCACGTGCTCGGGGAAGCCAGGCTGCTTCTGGTCCATGTTCACTGCGACGATGTCGAACTTGATCGGCGCCACTTTCTGCAGGTGCAGCAGAACATCGAGCATGGTGTAGCTGTCTTTGCCGCCGGACAGGCAGACCATGACCTTGTCACCGTCTTCGATCATGTTGAAGTCGGTGATGGCTTCGCCGGCGAGACGACGCAGGCGTTTTTGCAGTTTGTTCTGGTTGACCGAAAGGGTGCCCATAGCGCTTGGAATCCGCGAGGTGTGACAAAAGCCGAACATTTTACCCTTAAACCGCCAGTGGGCGTAGGCCAATCCGATAAAGACTGCATTGTGATTAAGCAGGCCCCTGACAGCGCGATTTGCTCTAAAAAGCCGGCTTTATGCGGCGAACGCCTTCCTATACTGCGACATAAGGCCACACCAAGGTGACCTCCAACCTCTGGCCCAGACTTGGGGCCGCAAGCGCTCCGATGGGGGGCGATGGCAACAACGAAAGGAGTGACCGGCATGATCCATCACGTTGTTGGGCTGTTTACCCATCCCGATCAGGAATGGAAAGAAATACGCGGTGAAGAAGAAAGCATCAGCCACATGTACCTCACCCACACGCTGATCCTCGCCGCGATCCCGGCGATTTCGGCGTTCATCGGCACCACCCAGGTTGGCTGGGTCATCGGCGATCGCGCTCCGGTCATGCTGACCCAGGAAAGCGCGCTGTGGATGACCATCATGTCTTACCTGGCCATGCTCGGCGGCGTGGCGGTGATGGGCGCCTTCATCCACTGGATGGCCCGCACCTACGACGCCAACCCCAGCCTGGCGCGTTGCATTGCCTTCGCCACCTACACCGCGACGCCACTGTTCGTCGGCGGCCTGGCGGCGCTGTACCCGCACCTGTGGCTGGGCATGATCGTCGGCACGGCAGCGGTGTGCTACACGGTCTACCTGCTGTATGTCGGCCTGCCGACCTTCATGAACATTCCATCCGATGAGGGCTTTTTGTTCTCAAGCTCGGTGCTGGCGGTGGGCCTGGTGGTGCTGGTCGCCATCATGGCCTTTACCGTAATTGTCTGGGGACTGGGCGTGGGGCCCGTCTACACCAGCTAGAGTGAACCATTAGAAACAGCAACATAGGCGCAACACCCTCAGGCCGCCGCCAGGCGGCCTGATACTGTGCGCTGACAGGTGGCTCGGCAGCGCCGCTGCGGTTGCGGCATAATTGTCGGCCAGGAGTGTTCCCCGATATGCCCGAACTGCTCAAATCCCGCGTCGAAACCTGTTACCAGCAAGCCGAAACCTTTTTCAAACGCCCCTTCCCGCGCCCCGAAGTCAGCTTCAAGTTGCGCGGTCAGAAGGCCGGCGTCGCGCACCTGCACGAAAACCTGCTGCGCTTCAATTTGCAGCTGTACCGCGAGAACAGCGAAGATTTCCTCAAACAGACGGTGCCCCATGAGGTCGCCCACCTGGTTGCCCACCAGCTGTTCGGCGACCGCATCCAGCCCCATGGCGAGGAATGGCAGCTGATCATGCGCGGCGTGTACGAACTACCGCCGCACCGCTGCCACAACTACGCGGTCAAGCGCCGCACGGTGACCCGCTATATCTACCGCTGCCCGTGCACCGGCAGCGACTTCCCGTTCTCGGCGCAACGCCACAGCCTGGTGCGCCAGGGGCGGCGGTACCTGTGCCGGCGCTGTCGCAATACCCTGGTGTATAGCGGCGAGACCCGGGTGGAGTGAAAGCATCGCGGGGCAAGCCCGCTCCCATCCAATCTGTAGGAGCGGGCTTGCCCCGCGATGAAGCCCCCGCAGACACAAAAAAGCCCATCCGAAGATGGGCTTTTTGCATTACACAGTCTGCCTGTTAGCGAGCAGGACCTTCAGCCACGCCCAGGTCATCCATCGGACGGGTGTCAGTCAGCGGCGAGCCACCGGAAGCCAGCTCGGCCTGCAGCTTGTCTTCGTCCAGCTCATTGACCCACTTGGCCACGACCACGGTGGCCACGGCGTTGCCGATCAGGTTGGTCAGGGCACGGGCTTCGGACATGAAGCGGTCGATGCCAAGGATCAGCGCCAGGCCGGCAACCGGCAGGTGGCCAACGGCCGACAGGGTTGCGGCGAGGACGATGAAGCCACTACCGGTAACGCCCGCAGCACCTTTGGAGGCCACCAGCAGCACCAGCAGCAGGGTGATCTGGTGGGTGATGTCCATGGTGGTGTCGGTCGCCTGGGCGATGAACACAGCAGCCATGGTCAGGTAGATCGAGGTGCCGTCGAGGTTGAACGAGTAGCCGGTCGGGATCACCAGGCCAACCACGGATTTCTTCGCCCCCAGACGCTCCATCTTGGTCAGCATGCGTGGCAGCGCCGACTCCGAAGAGGAGGTACCCAGAACGATCATCAGCTCTTCACGGATGTAGCGGATCAGCTTGAGGATGCTGAAGCCGTGAGCGCGAGCGATGCTGCCGAGCACCACCAGGATGAACAGCACGCAGGTGACGTAGAAGCAGATCATCAGCTGGCCCAGTTGCACCAGCGAACCGACGCCGTACTGGCCGATGGTGAAGGCCATGGCACCGAAGGCACCGACCGGCGCCAGCTTCATGATCATGTTGATGATGTTGAACATGACATGGGCGAAGCGATCGATCAGGTCCAGCAGCGGCTTGCCGTAGGCACCCAGGCGATGCAGGGCGAAACCGAAGATCACCGAGAACATCAGCACTTGCAGGATGTCGCCGTTGGCGAAGGCGCCGACCACGGTGTTGGGGATGATGTTGAGCAGGAAGCCGATGGTGGTCTGCTGCGCGCCGGCGGCGGCGTAAGCAGCCACACTGCTGGCGTTCAGGGTGCTGACGTCGATGTGCATGCCGGCGCCAGGCTTGACCACGTTGACCACGACCAGGCCGATGATCAGGGCGATGGTCGAAACGATTTCGAAGTAGAGCAGCGCGTAGCCACCGGTCTTGCCGACCGATTTCATGTTCTGCATGCCGGCGATGCCGCTGACCACGGTGCAGAAGATGATCGGGGCGATGACCATTTTGATCAGTTTGACGAATCCGTCACCCAGTGGCTTCAGGGCCACGCCGGTTTCAGGGTAGTAATGGCCCAGCAGGATACCGATGGTGATCGCTACTAACACCTGGATATACAGCGATTTGTACAGTGGCTGACGCGTCGTCATGGCTAATTCCTCAAGGGTACCGACCCATCCTTCACAGGATGTGGGGTACCTAAAGCGCGAACCCTCCTGCACTGGAGGGATTTGTTGTGTCGAGCTGCCTGGCAGAACTCTGATGAGTCCATAGCAAGCCCGATGCCAAAATGCGCTTTAACAGTGCAAGCCCCGGTTTTACGGGGCCGCGATGCACAATGAGGTTGCAGGTGGGTGGAATGGGGTTGGCGGATTTCCGCACGCCACGGAAAAGATTCCGACAATGATGGCGGTAATCCGCCTAGGCATTTCGCTCCAGCTCGAAGCGAATACGGAAGGCCGCACCGCCCAGGGACGAATCGTCGAGGGTCAGGGTCGCGTCGTAGCTTTCGATGATGTCCTTGACCACCGCCAGGCCAATGCCCTGCCCCGGGTTCTGCCGGTCGAGGCGCTCGCCGCGCTGGAGGATGCGTTCGCGCTGATCGGGCGGAACACCCGGACCGTCGTCCTCGATACACAGCACCACCTGGGTTTCGCTGGCCTGCAGGCTGATGTGCACCTGGCCAAGACACAGGCGGTAGGCGTTTTCCAGCAGGTTGCCAAGCAGTTCGAGCAAGGCGCCTTGCTCCATCGGCACCAGGGCGTGCTCCGGCACATCCACGCGGATGTGCACATGCTTGTCGCGGTAGACCTTGGCCAGGGTGCTGCACAGGCTGTCGAGCAACGGCCGCAACTGCACCTGGTGGCGCACCAGGCCGCTCTTGCGCAGGCTGGCGCGTTGCAGCTGATAGTCGATCTGCTGGCTCATGCGTTCGATCTGGCTTTGCAGCACCCGCGCCTGTTCACGGTCTTCGCGGCGCTGGGCCATGCTTTCGCTGACCCCCTGGAGCACGGTCAGCGGGGTTTTCAGGCTGTGGGCCAGATCGCCCAGCGAATCGCGGTAGCGCCGACGCTGCTCGCGCTCGCTGCGCAGCAGGCGGTTGAGCGAATCGGTCAGGCGCAGCAGTTCCCGCGGGTGTTCGCCGCTCAGGCCTTCACGGGCGCCGGATTCGACATCGTCCAGCTCGCGGCTCATCTGCCGCAGCGAACGCAGGCCCCAGGTCAGACCGGCCCAGAGCAGCACCAGCAACGCCAACAGCGCCGCGCCAAAGCCCAGGTAGAGCTTTTCGCGCAGGCCATCAAGGGTGTGCTGGTACTCGCGCACCGGTTGCAGGGCAACGATACTGAAAGCGGCGGTCTTGCCGCCGAGCAGCTTGACCTCGACGTCATAGACGAAGAACTCCTCGCCATCGTCCTGGCGAATCCGCGCGAACTCGTTGCCGCGCCCGTCATAGCGCGGGGTGTAGTTGATGTTCTCGTCCGCCGTGGCGCGCGAACGCCACACCAGGTTGCCCTGGCGGTCGTAGATGTAGCCGAGCAGGCGGCTGTCGGGCAGGTTGAATTTCTCATCGGGCAACAGCACCGGCATCTGCAGGTTGCCGTCTTCGATGCGCGCAGCGGAAATCAATGTGGTGACGTCCGAGGCCAGGCGCTGCTCGATAGACTCCTGCAAGGCCAGGCTGAAGGCCTTCTGCAAGGCCGGCAGCAAGCCGAGCATGAACAGCAGCGCCAGCACTGCGGCCGCCAGCATCAGGCGCAGGCGTAGCGAACGGATCATCGGCAGCGCTCGGTAAACAGGTAGCCCAGGCCGCGCACGGTGTCGATCGGCTTGAAGCCGTTGCTGCCCTCAAGCTTGCGCCGCAGGCGGCCGACCAGCACCTCTATGACATTCGGATCGCGCTCGTCATCGTCCGGATACAGTTGCTCCATCAGACGGTCCTTGGCCACCACCTGCTGGTGATGACGCATCAGGTATTCGAGGATGCGGTATTCATAGGCCGTCAGCGCCAGGGGCTGTTCATCGAGGGTTGCCTGCTTGCGATTGAGGTCGAGCACCAGGGGCCCGGCGGCGATGGTCGACTGGGTAAAGCCGCTGGAGCGGCGCAGCAAGGCGTTGAGGCGGGCTTCGAGCTCTTCGAACTGGAAGGGTTTGACCACGTAATCGTCGGCGCCGGCGGCCAGGCCTTCGACCTTGTCCTGCCAGTTGCCACGGGCGGTGAGGATCAGGATCGGGAAGCTGTTGCCCTGGGAACGCAATTGGCGGATCAGGTCGAGCCCGCTCATGCCCGGCAGGCCCAGGTCGATCACCGCCAGGTCATGGTTGAACTGCTCGGCCTGGTACAGGGCCTCCTCGGCATTGGCCACCGCTTCGACCACATGCCCGCTTTCCGTCAAGCGGCTGTACAAGTGATGACGCAAGAGTGCCTCATCCTCGACCACCAGCAGTTTCATACGCTCCTCCAGATCCGTGCCGGCCTTCATTGGCCAGTCAATTTGTAGACCGAATGCAGAATAACAGCGAACCGGCCGTGCGCATGCAGGCCGGTTCGGACATCGTCAGGCGACTTAGAACGCGTAGTTGGCCGACAGGTAGGTCTGGGCGCTGCTGTTCAGGCGCAGGCTGCCGACTTTCGGGCCATCATGCTCGGACAGCTCGGTGCTGGCGTTGCTGCGCAGGTAACGGTAGCCCAGTTCCACCGAGGCATTGTCGCTGACTTGCTGCAATACGCCGGCTTGCAGGCCGATGGCATAGCCGGTGTCGGTGTCGCGGCTGTAGCCGGAGGACTCCATGCTCATCTTGGTCAGGCCGGCGCTGGCGCCACCGAACAGCTTGGTGGTGCTGCCCAGCGGGTAGAACATGTCGTAGCTGCCCAGCAGGTTTTCCTGACGCACTTTCAGGCCGCTGTGGTCGTTGGAGACGTTGTCGTAGGTCAGGTAGTAGCGGCCCTGGTCGTTCATCTGGCCGACGCGGATGCCGTAGGTGCTGTCCTTGCTGATGATGCCGTCGGTGTTCAGGTGATCAGTGTTGCGGGTCAGCAGACCGGACTTTTTCATCTTGTCGCTGGTCTGACCATAGGTGACGCCGGCGAAGGTGGTGTCAGCGGCCTGGGCGGCGGCGCTGGCGCCAAGGAAAGCAACGGTGAGCAGCAGGGTGTTGAGCTTTTTCATCGTGTGGTACTCCAGGTGATGCACTGTGTTGGTGTGGAAGCTAGAGTAAGCAAGCCGTCCTGAACCGCCGCTGAACCCAGGCTGAACCTCGGCTGAACAGCTGCACTGAATGCAAAACCGACTGCACATAAGGAGTACGACCATGCGTTGTCTGCTCGCTCTGGCCCTGTTCGGTGCCGCCAGCCTGGCCCAGGCGGCGGTGCAAACCCGTGAAATCCCCTACCAGGACGCCGATGGCAAGCGTCTGATCGGCTATTACGCCTACGACGACGCCGCCGAGGGCAAACGCCCGGGAGTGGTCGTGGTGCATGAATGGTGGGGGCTCAACGACTACGCCAAGCGCCGCGCCCGCGACCTTGCCGGGCTTGGCTACAGCGCCCTGGCGATTGACATGTATGGCGACGGCAAGAACACCGAGCACCCGGCCGATGCCCAGGCATTCATGGCCGCAGCGCTTAAAGATCCGAATGCGGCGGCCAAGCGCTTTGATGCCGGGGTTGAACTGCTGAAGATCCAGCCGCAGACCGATACCAGGCAGATCGCCGCCATCGGCTACTGCTTCGGCGGCAAGGTGGTACTCGATGCCGCGCGCCGCGGTGAAGCACTGGCCGGGGTGGCCAGCTTCCATGGTGCGCTGGTCACCAATGCGCCCGCGACGCCGGGCAGCGTCAAGGCCAAGGTGCTGGTGGAGCACGGCACCAGCGACAGCATGGTGACTCCGGAGCAGGTGGAGAAATTCAAAGAGGAGATGGATGCGGCCGGCGTGACCTATGAGTTCGTCAGCATTCCCGGGGCCAAGCATGGCTTTACCAACCCCGATGCCGACCGCCTGAGCCATGGCGAGCATGGCGGGCCGGATATTGGCTACAACAAGGCGGCGGATGAAAGCTCGTGGGCGGACCTGCAGGCGTTCTTCAAGAAGATCTTCCCTAAAGGTTAACCTCTGTAGGAGCGGGCTTGCCCCGCGATAGCGGTGTGTCAGACAGACCGTTATCGCGGGGCAAGCCCGCTCCTACACAGTGGCGCGCGGGCAACTGCCACGGCACAATACCGGCCATGAACCGACTGCCCACCTGCTGCGCCCCGCTCCTGCACCACTGGCCCCTGCCGCGCCCGGTCCCCGGCGCGCTGCTGGTCAGTTGCCCATTCGACCCTGCCCTGCTGGCCAGCGACGACTTCATTCGCGCCGGTATCGAGCAGACCGCCAGCCTGCAACGCTCGGTGGCCAAGCGCCAGGCCGAGTACCTGGCCGGCCGGGTGTGTGCCCGCGCAGCCTTGAAGCAGCTCGATGGCAGCGACTATGTCCCGGGCACCGATGAAGACCGCGCGCCCATCTGGCCAGCCGGCATCTGTGGCTCGATCACCCATGGCAAAGGCTGGGCTGCCGCCGTGGTTGCGCGTAACAGCGATTGCCAGGGGCTGGGCCTGGATCAGGAAAGCCTGCTCAGCGAGGAGCGCGCCGAGCGCCTGGCCCGGGAGATTCTCACCAAAGCCGAACTGCAGCGCATGAACCCCAGCCAGGTGGGCCTGACGGTAACCCTGACCTTCTCGCTGAAAGAAAGCCTGTTCAAGGCGCTCTACCCTATCGTCAAACAGCGGTTCTATTTCGAGCATGCCGAAGTGCTGGAATGGTCCGCTGACGGCCATGCACGCCTGCGCCTGCTGACCGACCTGTCGGCGCAGTGGCACCACGGCCGGGAGCTTGAGGGGCAGTTCTGCCTGCAGGACGATCAGCTGTTGAGCCTGGTCAGCGTCTGAGCCTCAGGGCAGCAGCGGGCAATGCTCACAGTGCCCGACCCAATCGACCTTGTAGCTCAGGCAGCAGCTACGGCGTCGACGCCTGCCGGCAGCATCCTGGCTGACGGCGGCATATAAAGGACTGCCGAGGGTTTCCAGCAGCACCTGCAAGCCTGCGCTGTCCCTGCCGTCTTGCAGCGCCTGATCCAGGCAATCGCCGGCATTGCCCCACAATACAGCCGTAGATACCGCGCCCAGTTCCGCCAGGCGCGCCACGAACGGTTGCAGATGCTCCGCCAGCAGTGCCTGCAGGCCCTGACAGGGTGCGCCCTCGGCAATCAGCGTGAGCGGCAGACCGCGCGCATCCACCTGCACCGCGGTAGCGCTGAAAGCCGACAAGGGTGCGCCCTCGCGCAACATCCGCCAGAACAACGCGAAGTAATACTTGGACCACTGCGACACCAGCACCGGCCGCTGCGCCGACATCAACTCGGGGCCATACAGCGCCAGCAGCAAAGGATCGAAGCGGGCTGGGTCGAGCAAGGCCTGCAGGGCCATCGGCGAGCTCATTCGCCGTCCTGGTTGCGTGGCCAGTTCAGGCTGAAGCAGGCGCCGCCCAAGCGTTCGCTGCGCCCCACTGACGCCCGCCCGCCATGCCAATAGATGATCCGTCGCACGATCGACAACCCCAGGCCATGCCCGCCCGAGGCACGGGTGCGGCTGTCGTCGAGACGGGTAAACGGCGTGAAGATACGCTCCCAGACGCTTTCCGGCACACCGGGACCATCGTCCTCGACATCGATTCGGCAGCGTTGCAGGCCCAGCTGATAGCTGAGGCAGACCTGCGATTCAGCGTGGCGCATGGCGTTGCTGACCAGGTTCTGCAACGCCCGGTGCAAGTAGCGCGGCTCGGCCTCGACCCACGCCCCCTGGCCATCCGCGCCCTTGTCGCCGCCCTGGCACGGCCCGCGCAGCACCCGTACCTCGCGGCGCAGCGGCGCCAGCTCGGCGATCACCTGATCGAGCAAGGCATCCAGGTCGACCCGCTGGAAATGCAGGGCCGGCGCACCCTGCTCCAGGCGCGCATAGGTGAGCATTTCATCCACCAGCTTGTCCAGGTCCTGAATATCCCCATCCATACCGGTCAGGTACTTCTCCCGAGCCTGGTCATTGCTGGCACTGGCGATCATCTCCAGGCCAAAGCGCAAGCGCGCAACCGGCGTGCGCAGCTCATGGGACACCGCCCGCACCAGCTCGCGTTGAATGGTCAGCGAGCGCTGCAGGTGTTCGGCCATGCCATTGAATGCCGCAGCCAGGCGCCCGACCGAATCGGCGTCGTCGGCGGCCACACGGGTTTCCAGGCTGCCCTGGGCAATCAGCGTCGCGGCGGCTTCAAGCCCGGACAGGCGCCGCTCCAACTGGCGTACCAGCAGGTAGACGATCAGGCCGATCAGGCACAGGCCCAGCACCGCGATCAGCACCAGCAACTGCGGCGGATAGGGGTTCATCTGGTACAGCGGGCCGATTTCCAGCACCCAGGGCGTGCCGACAAGGCCTGCGAACACGCGGATAGAGTCGCCGTCCTTGCCCAGGGCCATCACCGTGTCGCCTTCATCGATGCGCCGGCGCTGGTCGTCGTCCATGTCGGTCTGGTTGACCCGCTGCAGGCGCAGGTCGAAGCCAAAGCCCTTGCTCTGTTTGAGTGCGGCCAGGCGCTGGGGCTGCTCGGCCACCGGGTAGCGCACCAGCTCATCGGCCAGCAGATAGATAGTGGCACGGGCCAGTTGCTCGCTGATCTGCTGCACTTCGCCGACCAGCAGCAAATCCTGATCAGCGACCTGGCGCAGCACCTTGGCCGCGTGCGGGCCGGTTTTCTCGACCAGTACCTGGCCGCGCTGCAACTGGCTGCGCTGGCTACCGTCGAGGGCGGTACGGCTCAGCGCCTGCAACTCCAGGGGAATCCCCAGCAGGCGCTCCCAGATCAGCAGCGCACGCTTGCGCTCGACGGCGTCCAGCGGCGCCAGGTTGTCCGCCATCAGGGTAAAGGTGCCGTGGGCCAGGCGCTCGCGGTACTGGCCGGCGCGCACCTCGTTGAGCAGGTGCAGGCTGAGCACGCCAAGCACCGCCACCAGCACCAGGGCGGCGAGCATGCCGCCATAGATGCGCAGGAAGATCGAGTTCATTGCACCTGACCCATGGCTTCGGCCGCTTCGCGGACGAACAGGTAGCCTTTGCTGCGGATGGTCTTGATCATCCGCGGGTGCTCCGGGTCGTCGCCTATTTTCGGGCGGATGCGCGAAATACGCACATCGATGGAGCGGTCCTGGCCGTCATAGCCGACGCCGCGCAGGGAGGTGAAGATCTCCTCGCGCGACAAGGTGCGCCCGGCGTTGCTCACCAGCAACCATAAAAGGTCGAATTCGGCGCTGGTCAGTTCGATACCGCTGTCGTACAGCCAGGCCTCGCGCAGGGTATTGTCGACCCGCAACGGGCCGAACTGCAGGGCTTGCGGCGTCTGCGCCTCGGCCGGCACCTCGCTGCGGCGCAGCAGGGCGTTGATGCGTGCCAGCAACAAGCGCGGGCGCACCGGCTTGCACACGTAGTCGTCGGCGCCCAGGTCCAGGCCCTGGATCTGATCCAGGTCGTCGCTGCGCGCGGTCAGCATCAGGATGGGCCCTGGGTATTGCTTACGCACCTTGCGGCAGATGCTCAGGCCGTCCTCGCCGGGCAGCATCAGGTCGAGAATCACCAGGTCCGGCTGCTCGGCAATGATCCGCGCCGCAGCCCGGGCGCCATCGCCCTCCACTTCCACGGCAAAGCCATTGGCCTGCAGGTATTCACAGGTCAGGTCCGCCAGCCGCTGGTCATCCTCGACGATCAATACCCGACTGCTCTGCTCCACGGCTCACCTCAACAGCTTGTTGTTATATAGAGTGCCCAGATCACCAAAAGGCAACATTGGCCCCGGATACTACGTCGGGCACCGACGCCTGCCAACTGCCGCTCCCGGGGATCAAAAAGCAGCGGGAAAGCCGCTCGGACAAGGCGATTTTTTGTGATAGGGTTCGCGCCCGCAAAATCTGCCTGCGACCCTAAGACCCGCGAAAAAATCGGTGACGGGCGGTCATGCAGCGCTAAGACGCGGCCTACAAGGGGTTGAGTGAAGTCACTCACAAAATACGCACAAGTTATCCACAGAGCTCGACCTTGCATTACCCCCAAGACCGCATTATCTTGTATCCCCAGCGAAACAAAACACTACATCTTGGGGTTTCCTGAAAATCCCAAGCACAAGTGAAGCAGAGAACTCAAGCCCTCAACGGGTAGATTTTTTGCTTGAACTTTAGAAGAGATCAGCAGCCAAACCGCTCCTGCGGAGGCGACCGGTGCAAGCCCTTGGAGGGTGTTGTTTCGGGTACGGGTGAGGCCATCAGCACACCCGACAGCAACAGTTTTGAGTCGTAGATTCAAAACCTTTGACTTCGGCCAGGGAGCGGCAAGCATTTGCCCTAATTCCTGAACTGTCCCGAAGTGAGTATGCCCGACCTGTGCGGCATGCCGGAACGCTCGTTCCTGCGCGCCCTTGAGGTCGGTTGTTGAGCTTTCGGACGGAACGGTTGGCGCTCATAAAGCGCCTAAACATACTTAGAGAACGTGGAGACACCCATGCAAACCGACACAACTCGCGAGAACCCGCAGGCTTTGGCGCCGCAGGCCGCTGATTCGAACCAGGATCTGGCTGCCACCGCCCCGGGCCAACTGCGCGTGATCAAGCGTAACGGCACTGTCGTCGCCTACACCGATGACAAGATCACCGTGGCCATCACCAAAGCGTTCCTCGCAGTTGAAGGCGGCACCGCTGCCGCCTCGTCGCGCATCCACGACACCGTTGCCCGCCTGACCGAACAAGTCACCGCGACCTTCAAGCGCCGCATGCCTTCGGGCGGCACCATCCACATCGAAGAAATCCAGGACCAGGTCGAACTGGCCCTGATGCGTGCCGGCGAGCAGAAAGTCGCCCGCGACTACGTGATCTACCGTGACCAGCGTGCCAAGGAGCGTGCCACCCGTGGCCACGCCGAAGACGCAAGCGTGCAGCCGCACCCAAGCATCCGCATCACCCTGGCCGACGGCAGCCTGGCGCCGCTGGACATGAACCGCCTGAACACCATCATCAGCGAAGCCTGCGAAGGCCTGGCCGAAGTCGATGGCGACCTGATCCAGCGCGAAACCCTGAAGAACCTCTACGACGGCGTGGCCCTCACCGACGTCAACACCGCCCTGGTGATGACCGCCCGTACCCTGGTCGAGCGCGAGCCGAACTACTCGTTCGTTACCGCCCGCCTGCTGATGGACACCCTGCGCGCCGAAGGCCTGGGCTTCCTCGAGGTCGCCGACAGCGCTACCCACCACGAGATGGCTGAGCTGTACGCCAAGGCCCTGCCTGCCTACATCGCCAAGGGTGTCGAGTTCGAACTGCTCAACCCTGCCCTGGCCGACTTCGACCTGGACAAGCTGGGCAAGGCGATCAACCACGAGCGCGACCAGCAATTCACCTACCTGGGCCTGCAGACCCTGTACGACCGCTACTTCATCCATAAGGATGGCGTGCGTTTCGAGCTGCCTCAGGTGTTCTTCATGCGCGTGGCCATGGGCCTGGCGCTGGAAGAGAAAGACAAAGAAGCCCGTGCCATCGAGTTCTACAACCTGTTGTCGTCCTTCGACTACATGGCTTCGACCCCGACCCTGTTCAACGCCGGTACCCTGCGTCCACAGCTGTCGAGCTGCTACCTGACCACCGTGCCGGACGACCTGTCGGGCATCTACCACGCGATCCACGACAACGCCATGCTGTCGAAATTCGCCGGTGGTCTGGGCAACGACTGGACCCCTGTGCGTGCACTGGGCTCCTACATCAAGGGCACCAACGGTAAATCCCAGGGCGTCGTGCCGTTCCTGAAAGTGGTCAACGACACCGCCGTCGCCGTTAACCAGGGTGGCAAGCGCAAGGGCGCTGTCTGTGCCTACCTGGAAACCTGGCACCTGGACATCGAAGAATTCATCGAGCTGCGCAAGAACACCGGTGATGACCGTCGTCGTACCCACGACATGAACACCGCCAACTGGATCCCTGACCTGTTCATGAAGCGCGTCTTCGATGACGGCAAGTGGACCCTGTTCTCGCCATCGGAAGTGCCAGACCTGCACGACCTGACCGGCAAGGCCTTCGAAGAGCGCTACGAGTACTACGAAGCCCTGACCGAGTACAACAAGATCAAGGTGTTCAAGACCATCCAGGCCAAAGACCTGTGGCGCAAGATGCTCTCGATGCTGTTCGAGACCGGCCACCCATGGCTGACCTTCAAGGATCCGTGCAACCTGCGTTCGCCGCAGCAGCACGTGGGCGTGGTCCACAGCTCGAACCTGTGCACCGAGATCACCCTGAACACCAACAAGGACGAGATCGCGGTCTGCAACCTGGGCTCGATCAACCTGCCGAACCACATCAATGATGGCAAGCTGGACACCGCCAAGCTGCAACGCACCGTCAACACCGCCGTGCGCATGCTCGACAACGTGATCGACATCAACTACTACTCGGTGCCGCAAGCGCGTAACTCGAACTTCAAGCACCGTCCGGTCGGCCTGGGCATCATGGGCTTCCAGGACGCGCTGTACCTGCAGCACATCCCTTACGGCTCCGACGCTGCCGTCGAGTTCGCCGACAAGTCGATGGAAGCGGTCAGCTACTTCGCCATCCAGGCTTCCTGCGACCTGGCCGACGAGCGTGGCGCCTACGAGACCTTCCAGGGCTCGCTGTGGTCCAAAGGCATCCTGCCGCTGGATTCGCAACAGATCCTGATCGAAGCCCGTGGCCAGAAGTACATCGACGTCGACCTGAACGAGACCCTGGACTGGGCACCGGTACGTGCCCGCGTACAAAAAGGTATTCGTAACTCGAACATCATGGCCATCGCGCCGACCGCGACCATCGCCAACATCACCGGCGTATCGCAGTCCATCGAGCCGACCTACCAGAACCTGTACGTGAAATCGAACCTCTCGGGCGAATTCACCGTGATCAACCCGTACCTGGTTCGCGACCTCAAGGCCCGCGGCCTGTGGGACTCGGTCATGATCAACGACCTGAAGTACTACGACGGTTCGGTGCAGCAGATCGAGCGCATCCCGCAAGAGCTCAAAGACCTCTACGCGACTGCCTTCGAAGTCGAAACCAAGTGGATCGTCGACGCCGCCAGCCGCCGTCAGAAGTGGATCGACCAGGCCCAGTCGCTGAACCTGTACATCGCCGGCGCTTCGGGCAAGAAGCTCGACGTGACCTACCGCATGGCCTGGTACCGTGGTCTGAAAACCACCTACTACCTCCGTGCCCTGGCCGCGACCAGCACCGAGAAGTCGACCATCAACACCGGCAAGCTCAACGCCGTTTCCAGCGGTGGCGACAGCGCCCCGGTACAAGCAGCGCCAGCCGGCCCTGCTCCGGTACCGAAGGCCTGCGCGATCGACGAGCCGGACTGCGAAGCCTGCCAATAAGCGCCTGAAGGCCCGCTCCCTGTAGACGCGGGCTTGACTCGCGAAAGGGCCGGCCCTGCCGCCCCCTTTCCACAGCGCCGAACAACAAGGTCGGGGCCACCCCGACCTCCCCCGCGGGCCTCAGCCCCGGGAAGCATTCCAAGATTTTGCGTGCACCGCAGTACCTAACCGCAAGCACCGCAACCAAGATCCACCGGCCATACTGATATGGCCCTCAAGCAGGAGACCCACCATGCTGAGCTGGGACGAATTCGAAAAAGACGAAGGCGAAGAAGCCGCCAAAGGCACTACCGCCACGCAAGCCGCTGCCGCAGGCATCGACAAGCTCGATAACGCTGGCGGTGTTGCCGCCCTGGAAGCTCGCGCCGTAACTGCCGAAGACTCCGAAGCGGTCAAACGCGCCAAGGCTGCCCTGGACCAACTCGACATCGCCGAAGGCCTGGCTGAGCTGGAAGGTTCCGCTGCCCGTGTCGCGGTTGACGAAAAGCGCATGATCAACTGCCGCGCCGACCTCAACCAACTGGTGCCTTTCAAGTACGACTGGGCCTGGCAGAAGTACCTGGACGGTTGCGCCAACCACTGGATGCCGCAAGAGGTCAACATGACCGCGGACATCGCCCTGTGGAAAAACCCGGAAGGCCTGACCGACGACGAGCGTCGTATCGTCATGCGCAACCTGGGCTTCTTCTCCACCGCCGACTCCCTGGTTGCCAACAACCTGGCCCTGGCCGTGTACCGCCTGATCACCAACCCCGAGTGCCGCCAGTACATCCTGCGCCAGGCGTTCGAAGAGGCGATCCACACCCACGCCTACCAGTACTGCATCGAATCGCTGGGCATGGATGAAGGCGAGATCTTCAACATGTACCACGAGATCCCGTCGGTCGCTAAAAAAGCCGCCTGGGGCCTGAGCTACACCCGCGCGATCTCCGACCCGGAATTCAACACCGGCACCGTCGAGACCGACAAAGAGCTGCTGCGCAACCTGATCGCCTACTACTGCGTACTGGAAGGCATCTTCTTCTACTGCGGCTTCACCCAGATCCTGTCCATGGGTCGTCGCAACAAGATGACCGGCGTTGCCGAGCAGTTCCAGTACATCCTGCGTGACGAATCCATGCACCTGAACTTCGGTATCGACGTGATCAACCAGATCAAGATCGAAAACCCGCACCTGTGGGATGCCGAAATGAAGGAAGAAGCCTCGCAGATGATCCTGCAGGGCACCCAGCTGGAAATCGAATACGCCCGCGACACCATGCCTCGCGGCGTGCTGGGCATGAACGCAGCGATGATGGAGGACTACCTCAAGTTCATCGCCAACCGTCGCCTGTCGCAGATCGGCCTGAAGGAAGAGTACCCAGGTACCACCAACCCGTTCCCATGGATGAGCGAGATCATGGACTTGAAGAAAGAGAAGAACTTCTTCGAGACTCGGGTGATTGAGTATCAGACCGGTGGGGCGTTGAGCTGGGATTGATTGCCCCGTTCATGTTCGACAAGAAAAGGCTGCCGCGAGGCGGCCTTTTTTATTGGTTCAGCTCAAGCCTCTGCGAAGCGCTTAAGTACTGTCTCGACAAAACAACGAAGTTTGGCGGTTCTCTGCCGGTTGGCGGTATAGAGCAAATGCATCTGCCGGCTCGGCGGCGGGTAGTCCGCCAGTACCCGCACCAGTTCGCCACTTTGCAACGCCGGGCGCAGAAAGTCTTCCGGCCCCAGCACAATCCCGAAGCCATCCAGCGCCGCTGACATCAGCGCCCTGCTCTCGTTGACCTGCAAACGGCTGGCGACCTGCACCTTGTGCAGCGTATCGCCCTGGACGAACTGCCACTCGCGGTCAGCCGGACGCGACCAATACACGTAGCCCAGGCATTCGTGCTGTTCGAGGTCGGCTGGCGTTCGTGGGGTGCCGTGGGCGGTCAGGTAGCGCGGCGATGCGCAGGCCACCAGCCGGTAGGGCGCAAGCGGCCTGGCGGTCAGGCTGGAGGTGCCCAGGGGGCCGATGCGAAATGCCACTTCGAAGCCCTCCTCGACCAGGTCAACGAAGCGGTCGGTCAGGTGCAGGTCAATCTCGACCTCCGGGTACTGGCGCAGAAAGTCGGTCACCAGCGGCATCAGGCTGTAGGAACCGAAGGTGACTGGCGCGCTGACCTTGAGTTTGCCCCGGGGCGTGTCGTTCATGATCTGCGCCAGGGAGTCGGCCGCCTGCGCCTCGCTGAGGATGTGCTTGCAGCGCTCGTAGTAGGCGCTGCCAAGCTCGGTCAGGCTCTGCCGGCGCGTGGTGCGGTTGAGCAGGCGCGCGCCCAGGCGTTGCTCCAGGGTGGCTACATGCTTGGCCACCATCTGCGGCGACATGCCCAGACGCTGCGCCGCACTGGCGTAGGAACCCGCTTCAGCCGCCATCACAAAGGCACCCATGCTGGTCAGGCGATCCATCATTCAACACTCCTGGTAACGACATTCAATCCAGATCGCTAATTTATCTCCATCTGGTTGCCAATCATCATAAACGCTCCTATCACGCAACGGAGCAAGAGCATGCGTATCGGCATTATCGGGGCAGGTTTTATCGGGCGGGCAGTGGCGCAGCTGGCGCTGGCGGCCGGGCATCAGGTGATGCTCAGCAACTCACGCGGGCCGCAGACCATGAGCAGCGTGCGCAGCGGCATTATCGGCTGTGAAGTGGGCAGCGCAGAAGAGGCTGCGCAGTTTGGTGAGGTGGTACTGCTGGCGATTCCCTTCGCGCACTATCGCAGCGTGCCCGCGCAGTGGCTTGAGGGCAAGATCGTCATGGACGCCAACAACTACTACCCGGACCGCGACGGCCAGCTTCCCGCGCTGGACCGCTTCGAGACCACGACCAGTCGCCTGCTTGCCGAGCATCTGCAGGGTTCGCGGGTGGTGAAGGTGTTCAATGCGATTCTTGCCCAGGACCTGGAGAAAGACGCACGTGTCAGTGGCGCAGCGGATCGGCGTGCCCTGCCAGTTGCCGGCGATGATGATGAAGCGAAGTCAGTTGTGAGCACGCTGCTCGACGATCTGGGCTACGACGCCGTCGATGCCGGGGGCCTGGATGAGAGCTGGCGGTTTGAACGGGCCAAGCCGGCGTATTGCATCCCCTTTGCTGCAGAGGGCTTGAAGCGGGCGCTGGCGCAAGCCGAGCGTGAGGTTGAAGTGCCCGAAGGTGCCTGGCGGCGTTGAATTGCAGCGCTCCAGTTGAATCTGATCCGTATTTTGCAGCGCCATCTGCATCTGTTTCGGTAACAGCGCCAGAGCGAAAATACGCCTGCGCCCCGCTCTACCGGGCGCATTTCGCGGGTGCGGCCTGGCGCTGCACCGCAAAACCTCTATCTGGAGCGCTCAATGGGTAAGCTTGCATTCTTCGTCGTAGGTTTTCTGGTGCTGGCCATTGCGATTGGCGCACTCGGTACCATTTCTCCCCTGTAAACAACGCTGTTCTCCAACCTTCTGACTCAAGCCTCCAGCATGACGTTGACGATGGCGCCGCATCTGCCGCCAACCTGTGCGAAAATAGGAGGCTTTTGTTCATATGTTTGGAGATGTACAGCTTGGTAATGCACTACTCAACCAGCAGCGACGCAGTCGCTTGCGGTCGCGCCGGTAATAACCTCACCAGCACCTCCACCCCTGACCAGGTTTCCTGCAAGTCGTGTCAGCGGTCCCTGGTCAAGACGGAGTCGCCTGCGTCGACCAAGAAATCCACCCCGTCCCTGGCAGAGCTGCGTAAGCAACGCATGGCCAAGGCCAGCCCTGGCCCGAGCACGTTCTGCTTCAAGGCCAACTGGCGTGACCGCCTGAGCGCCCTGCCAGGCAGCAGCCGCCTGCCACGCGGCGTAGTGCCTCAGCGTTTCGTCTAAGCGCCCTTGCGAGGACACGTGGGCGCCGTTCCCCGGCCCCACGTGATCTTCCCTTCATCGCGGCTGACGATACTCGGCCAGCCAGTGCTCCAGCTCGTCATCCATCCCGCAGCCAATCAGCACCCACAGCAATACCCGGCATTTGCGTGGGCACAAGAATCCCGCCATCAGCGCGCCCTTGCGTTGCAGATCCATTTCCCCGCCATCGAAGCCATAGGTCTGATGCGCCGTCGGGCCGCAGCCGGTTCGCGAGGCGACGATCACTGGCATTCTGGTGGTGAGGTATCCCACGCATTTGGCCCATGCTGCCGACACGTGCCCGGCGCCAAAACCGGCGATCACCAGGCCCTCATAACCCAACCCGGCGACTTGCTCGAGCAGCAGGGTATCGGCGGCGAAATCAGCCTCCAGCAACGCCACACGTTGGTCCAGGCGCCAAGGCTCAGGTAATGGTTGGCGGGCCCTGGCGGGCTTCAGATAACAGGCGCGCCCCTCTATCAGCAGGCCTTCGCAGCCAAAATGCGGTGAACTGAATGCAGCCATGGCCAGGCTCGCGGTTTTGCGCACATGGGCAGCGGCGTGGATCTGATCGTTGATCACTACCAGCACGCCGCGGCCACGACTCTGTACATCCAGCGCCACCTGCACCGCCGCCAGCAGATTGGCCGGGCCATCGGCGCCGGGCTCGCTGGCGGCACGCATGGCGCCGGTCAGGATCAATGGCGCATCGAAGGGCCAGAGCAGTTCGAGAAAGTACGCCACTTCCTCCAGGGTATCGGTACCCTGAGTCAGCACCACGGCGTGTGCGCCCTCCTCCACCTGGGCTTTGGCCCAGTACAGAACATCAACCAGTTGAACGAACGACAACGATGCACTGGGCAACATCTGCAGGGTTTTCGCCGAAATGCGCGCAAGGCTTGCAAGCTGAGGCACGTCGGCGAGCATCTGTGCGCTGTCCAGGCCCGGAGTGATACCTTCACCTGCTGCTGGCGCAAGCATGCTCAGAGTGCCACCCAGAGTGCCTATGGCAAGTTGGGGCAGGGTCATGTGTCACCTCCTGTAACCAGGCTGATGAAGGGGAGAATTACCAGGGTAGAAATGGCCATGGACAGCACATTGCCGATGAAGCCGTGCATGTGCTTAGGCAGGCGCTGGCTGATTGCGCTCGCCAACGGAGGTGCCAGCAACGCTCCCAGCACCGCGCTGAGCCCAATCACCTGCCAACTGCCGCCGAACGTGAGCACGGCGGCCGGCACTACGGAGACGATCGGGATATAGGTTGGATACCATCCCAGGCGCATCCACTGCCGTCGCCAGATCAGCACACCGATAAAGGATGCCAGTGCTTGCCCTGCCACCATCTGCACGACCAGTTGCGAGCCGTAGGCGGGGCCAGTGGGTGAGAGGATGTAGGCCAGCAACACACCTGATAACAAGCCGAGGCTTGCCAGTTCATTGCCGAAGAACGGCGCTTCACTGAAATCGGCAAGCACCCGGCGCAAGGTCCAGGTAGCGCCGTAGCCGGTGTGGCTCGGGCCGGGCGCTTTGGGGGTGTTTTCAGATGCGGTGGATTTCACCAACAGCGGAAATCGGCGGATCAAGCTGAATGCCAGGACACTGGCAACCGCCATGCCCCCGACATTGCCGACCACCACTGGCAGCGTCAATGGGTAGCACAGGTAGTTGACCAACAGCAGGCTGGCCGGAGTTACCAGAAAGGCGGCCAGAAGCGCACCATTGAAAGCGACCTTCCAGCCCGCGCCGAACATCAGCACCATGGCCGCCGGCAACGAAACGAACGCCACGAAGGTCGGTTGCCAGAGGCCGCTGTTCAAGGTCCAGCCCCATAGCGCATGGCTGAACCATAATCCCAGCAGCGAACTGGTCAGCAACCATGGCCACAAACCTGTGCCGTAACAGATGGCGAAGCCTTGCCAACGCTTGCCGTTGCGGTTGGCCCAATGGGCCAGGGCCGCGCCTGCCAGCAAGCCCAGTGCCGGCAACTCATGCTTGTAGAAGGCCACTTCACTGATATCACCGATGATCCAGCGCAAACGTGCCAGCGGCTCGTTGAGGTTCGACATCATGTGGGCATAGTCTGGCCACAGGCCAATCCAGGCGTCGGCGCGGCCGCTGATAACTTCAAGCAGCACCGTGGTGACCAACGACACCATCAGGCACAACAGTAGCAAAGGCCAGAAGTTGGAACGGGAGGTTTCGAGTGAGTTGTCCATCACCCCCTCCTTAGCGCGGCAAGGCTGGGTGCAGGTCATAACCGAGCATCGAGCCGTAGAGGTCAGTGCGTCGGTCGCGGGGCAGATCGTTGAGGCTGTTCCAGATCGGTGTACTGCGAGCACTGCTGAGGTCGAGATCGGCGTAGAGGATGCACTGGTTTTCCGGCCCGGCGATCTCACCGAGGGGCCAGCCGTTTGTGCCGGCAATCAACGAACAGCCTAGAAACCGCCCACCACGCTCACTGCCGATACGGTTGGCGGCCGCGATATGCACATTGTTGACATGGGCGGCGGTCATGGTCAGGTAAGAGGCCATGCAGCGGCCACTGGCATCGAACAACGGCGCTGGCGTCCATACCCAGTTGTTCAGGCTGCAGATGATATCGGCCCCCTGCATCGCCAACAGCCGCGGCACTTCCGGAAACCAGATGTCCCAGCAGATCAACAGGCCGATTCGGCCGATGGGCGTCTCGAACACAGGGAAGCCGAGGTTACCGGGGCTGAACCAGAGCTTCTCCTGGTTCCACAGATGGGCTTTACGGTAGTGCCCGAGCAAACCTTCCGGACCGAACAGCACAGCACTGTCATACAGTTTCAAGCCATCGCGCTCGGCAAACCCTGCAACCAGATAGACATGGTGTTCACGGGCAAACGCCGCCCAGGTTTTCAGGCTAGGACCGTCCGCCAGTGCTTCGGCATGAGCCCAGGCTTCGGCGCGGGTATTGAAGCTGTAGCCGGTGTTGGCCAGCTCAGGCAGGATTATCAGATTGGCGCCCTCACGAACCGCTTGTTCGGCGAGCTCTAACCCATGGCAAAGGTTGTTGTCGCAATGTTCAAGGCCGACCTGCGGGTCGAACTGGATGACTGCGACACGGGCGGGACTGATCGGGGCAGCATTTGCAGACATGGGCTTTGGCCTTCTTATCGTTATAGGTGGGACGCCAGTTAAGCGGACACTCGGTTAGATAAGACAGTCAGGCGAGTCTGAAGCTGGGGCGGGAATGGTCTTAGGTTGCGGGGGGTTTTCGGGTGTATGCAGGCTTGCTGTGGCAGCGGTGGCGCCTAGGTTGCCGGCAAGGCCGGCTCCCGCAAGGGCCACGACTAGCAGTTAAATCGCCAGAAAGACAAAACCCCTACCTGCATACGCAGATAGGGGTTTCGGAATTTAATCTTGACGATGACCTACTCTCACATGGGGAAACCCCACACTACCATCGGCGATGCATCGTTTCACTGCTGAGTTCGGGATGGGATCAGGTGGTTCCAATGCTCTATGGTCGTCAAGAAATTCTGTTGCCAGAAGGTCTTGTTAGACACTCCAGCGAATCGGGTATGTGATGTTTTGTGAGTTACAAATTCTCGGCTGTGCAGTCTTCACAACACCGCAATCTGGCCTTTCGACGCAAATTGCTTGGGTGTTATATGGTCAAGCCTCACGGGCAATTAGTATTGGTTAGCTCAACGCCTCACAGCGCTTACACACCCAACCTATCAACGTCGTAGTCTTCGACGGCCCTTCAGGGAGCTCAAGGCTCCAGTGAGATCTCATCTTGAGGCAAGTTTCCCGCTTAGATGCTTTCAGCGGTTATCTCTTCCGAACATAGCTACCCGGCAATGCCACTGGCGTGACAACCGGAACACCAGAGGTTCGTCCACTCCGGTCCTCTCGTACTAGGAGCAGCCCCTCTCAAATCTCAAACGTCCACGGCAGATAGGGACCGAACTGTCTCACGACGTTCTAAACCCAGCTCGCGTACCACTTTAAATGGCGAACAGCCATACCCTTGGGACCGGCTTCAGCCCCAGGATGTGATGAGCCGACATCGAGGTGCCAAACACCGCCGTCGATATGAACTCTTGGGCGGTATCAGCCTGTTATCCCCGGAGTACCTTTTATCCGTTGAGCGATGGCCCTTCCATACAGAACCACCGGATCACTAAGACCTACTTTCGTACCTGCTCGACGTGTCTGTCTCGCAGTCAAGCGCGCTTTTGCCTTTATACTCTACGACCGATTTCCGACCGGTCTGAGCGCACCTTCGTACTCCTCCGTTACTCTTTAGGAGGAGACCGCCCCAGTCAAACTACCCACCATACACTGTCCTCGATCCGGATAACGGACCTGAGTTAGAACCTCAAAGTTGCCAGGGTGGTATTTCAAGGATGGCTCCACGCGAACTGGCGTCCACGCTTCAAAGCCTCCCACCTATCCTACACAAGCAAATTCAAAGTCCAGTGCAAAGCTATAGTAAAGGTTCACGGGGTCTTTCCGTCTAGCCGCGGATACACTGCATCTTCACAGCGATTTCAATTTCACTGAGTCTCGGGTGGAGACAGCGCCGCCATCGTTACGCCATTCGTGCAGGTCGGAACTTACCCGACAAGGAATTTCGCTACCTTAGGACCGTTATAGTTACGGCCGCCGTTTACCGGGGCTTCGATCAAGAGCTTCGCGTTAGCTAACCCCATCAATTAACCTTCCGGCACCGGGCAGGCGTCACACCCTATACGTCCACTTTCGTGTTTGCAGAGTGCTGTGTTTTTAATAAACAGTCGCAGCGGCCTGGTATCTTCGACCGGCATGAGCTTACGGAGCAAGTCCTTCACCCTCACCGGCGCACCTTCTCCCGAAGTTACGGTGCCATTTTGCCTAGTTCCTTCACCCGAGTTCTCTCAAGCGCCTTGGTATTCTCTACCCAACCACCTGTGTCGGTTTGGGGTACGGTTCCTGGTTACCTGAAGCTTAGAAGCTTTTCTTGGAAGCATGGCATCAACCACTTCGTCGCCTAATGGCAACTCGTCATCAGCTCTCGGCCTTAAGATCCCGGATTTACCTAAGATCTCAGCCTACCACCTTAAACTTGGACAACCAACGCCAAGCTGGCCTAGCCTTCTCCGTCCCTCCATCGCAATAACCAGAAGTACAGGAATATTAACCTGTTTTCCATCGACTACGCTTTTCAGCCTCGCCTTAGGGACCGACTAACCCTGCGTCGATTAACGTTGCGCAGGAAACCTTGGTCTTTCGGCGTGGGAGTTTTTCACTCCCATTGTCGTTACTCATGTCAGCATTCGCACTTCTGATACCTCCAGCAAGCTTCTCAACTCACCTTCACAGGCTTACAGAACGCTCCTCTACCGCGTCACCTAAGTGACACCCGTAGCTTCGGTGTATGGTTTGAGCCCCGTTACATCTTCCGCGCAGGCCGACTCGACTAGTGAGCTATTACGCTTTCTTTAAAGGGTGGCTGCTTCTAAGCCAACCTCCTAGCTGTCTAAGCCTTCCCACATCGTTTCCCACTTAACCATAACTTTGGGACCTTAGCTGACGGTCTGGGTTGTTTCCCTTTTCACGACGGACGTTAGCACCCGCCGTGTGTCTCCCATGCTCGGCACTTGTAGGTATTCGGAGTTTGCATCGGTTTGGTAAGTCGGGATGACCCCCTAGCCGAAACAGTGCTCTACCCCCTACAGTGATACATGAGGCGCTACCTAAATAGCTTTCGAGGAGAACCAGCTATCTCCGAGCTTGATTAGCCTTTCACTCCGATCCACAGGTCATCCGCTAACTTTTCAACGGTAGTCGGTTCGGTCCTCCAGTCAGTGTTACCTAACCTTCAACCTGCCCATGGATAGATCGCCCGGTTTCGGGTCTATACCCAGCGACTAAACGCGCTATTAACACTCGCTTTCGCTACGCCTCCCCTATTCGGTTAAGCTCGCCACTGAATATAAGTCGCTGACCCATTATACAAAAGGTACGCAGTCACCTAACAAAGTAGGCTCCCACTGCTTGTACGCATACGGTTTCAGGATCTATTTCACTCCCCTCTCCGGGGTTCTTTTCGCCTTTCCCTCACGGTACTGGTTCACTATCGGTCAGTCAGTAGTATTTAGCCTTGGAGGATGGTCCCCCCATATTCAGACAAAGTTTCTCGTGCTCCGTCCTACTCGATTTCATGACTAAGAGATTTTCGCGTACAGGGCTATCACCCACTATGGCCGCACTTTCCAGAGCGTTCCGCTAATCTCAAAGCCACTTAAGGGCTAGTCCCCGTTCGCTCGCCACTACTAAGGGAATCTCGGTTGATTTCTTTTCCTCAGGGTACTTAGATGTTTCAGTTCCCCTGGTTCGCCTCTTGCACCTATGTATTCAGTACAAGATACTCAGCTTATGCTGAGTGGGTTCCCCCATTCAGAGATCTCCGGATCAAAGTCTGTTTGCCGACTCCCCGAAGCTTATCGCAGGCTACCACGTCTTTCATCGCCTCTGACTGCCAAGGCATCCACCGTATGCGCTTCTTCACTTGACCATATAACCCCAAGCAATCTGGTTATACTGTGAAGACAACATTCGCCGAAAATTTGTAATGATTCACAAATTTTACCTTAGCCTGAACATACACCAGTGAAAGTGCTGTCCAGTCTATCTTTCTATCACATACCCAAATTTTTAAAGAACGATTCTGAAAAAGTTCAGAAATCAATATTCGATGCGAATATTCATTTCTAAGCTTTGACACGGTAGCAAGGGGTGGTGGAGCCAAGCGGGATCGAACCGCTGACCTCCTGCGTGCAAGGCAGGCGCTCTCCCAGCTGAGCTATGGCCCCAACAAGAAACTGGTGGGTCTGGGCAGATTCGAACTGCCGACCTCACCCTTATCAGGGGTGCGCTCTAACCAACTGAGCTACAGACCCAGTTAAGAGCTGTTACCGATATCGTCTTCTTCAATGAATCAAGCAATTCGTGTGGGAGCTCATAAGACAGCTGATGTCTGTCGATTAAGGAGGTGATCCAGCCGCAGGTTCCCCTACGGCTACCTTGTTACGACTTCACCCCAGTCATGAATCACACCGTGGTAACCGTCCTCCCGAAGGTTAGACTAGCTACTTCTGGTGCAACCCACTCCCATGGTGTGACGGGCGGTGTGTACAAGGCCCGGGAACGTATTCACCGCGACATTCTGATTCGCGATTACTAGCGATTCCGACTTCACGCAGTCGAGTTGCAGACTGCGATCCGGACTACGATCGGTTTTGTGAGATTAGCTCCACCTCGCGGCTTGGCAACCCTCTGTACCGACCATTGTAGCACGTGTGTAGCCCAGGCCGTAAGGGCCATGATGACTTGACGTCATCCCCACCTTCCTCCGGTTTGTCACCGGCAGTCTCCTTAGAGTGCCCACCATAACGTGCTGGTAACTAAGGACAAGGGTTGCGCTCGTTACGGGACTTAACCCAACATCTCACGACACGAGCTGACGACAGCCATGCAGCACCTGTGTCAGAGTTCCCGAAGGCACCAATCCATCTCTGGAAAGTTCTCTGCATGTCAAGGCCTGGTAAGGTTCTTCGCGTTGCTTCGAATTAAACCACATGCTCCACCGCTTGTGCGGGCCCCCGTCAATTCATTTGAGTTTTAACCTTGCGGCCGTACTCCCCAGGCGGTCAACTTAATGCGTTAGCTGCGCCACTAAAATCTCAAGGATTCCAACGGCTAGTTGACATCGTTTACGGCGTGGACTACCAGGGTATCTAATCCTGTTTGCTCCCCACGCTTTCGCACCTCAGTGTCAGTATGAGCCCAGGTGGTCGCCTTCGCCACTGGTGTTCCTTCCTATATCTACGCATTTCACCGCTACACAGGAAATTCCACCACCCTCTGCCCTACTCTAGCTTGCCAGTTTTGGATGCAGTTCCCAGGTTGAGCCCGGGGATTTCACATTCAACTTAACAAACCACCTACGCGCGCTTTACGCCCAGTAATTCCGATTAACGCTTGCACCCTCTGTATTACCGCGGCTGCTGGCACAGAGTTAGCCGGTGCTTATTCTGTCGGTAACGTCAAAATACTCACGTATTAGGTAAGTACCCTTCCTCCCAACTTAAAGTGCTTTACAATCCGAAGACCTTCTTCACACACGCGGCATGGCTGGATCAGGCTTTCGCCCATTGTCCAATATTCCCCACTGCTGCCTCCCGTAGGAGTCTGGACCGTGTCTCAGTTCCAGTGTGACTGATCATCCTCTCAGACCAGTTACGGATCGTCGCCTTGGTGAGCCATTACCTCACCAACTAGCTAATCCGACCTAGGCTCATCTGATAGCGCAAGGCCCGAAGGTCCCCTGCTTTCTCCCGTAGGACGTATGCGGTATTAGCGTTCCTTTCGAAACGTTGTCCCCCACTACCAGGCAGATTCCTAGGTATTACTCACCCGTCCGCCGCTGAATCGAAGAGCAAGCTCTTCTCATCCGCTCGACTTGCATGTGTTAGGCCTGCCGCCAGCGTTCAATCTGAGCCATGATCAAACTCTTCAGTTCAATACTGCTTGGGTTTTGAGAAAACCCTAAACTTGGCTCAGCAATCTCAAATGACTTACTTTCAAAATCTTTCGATTTTTCGTGTAGCCACTTGTGATGCTGATAATCTTTTTGACTATCAGTCTGAGCTCACAAGCACCCACACGAATTGCTTGATTCAGTTGTTAAAGAGCGGTTGGTTAAGAGCTTTTCGTCTCAACCGAGGCGCGCATTCTACGCTTTCCTCAGAGCCTGTCAAGCGTTTATTTTGAAGTTTTTCAGAATTTCTCTTTCAACTTCAACCACTTGACTCGCTGCGATCTCTCGTCAGCGGGAGGCGAATTCTACAGCGTTTCAAACCGCTGTCAACTGCCTTTTTCACCGCTGTCGATCTTTCGATCGAAGCCCTTCCGGATGACCCTGGAACCGCTAACTCTTTGAAACTCAAGGAGTTTTCAGTTCCGACTGCGCCGGAAGTGGGGCGAATTATAGAGAGATTAAATCGGGCGTCAAGGGTTAATTTGAAAAACACGGAACAAAGGTAAAATGAGTACCTATATAGAGAGTACTGGGCTGCCTGGAGGCACTATGTTCGAACCCTACCTGCAACGCTGGCAATTGATTGCCGATGGCGAGCCGATCATCACTCACAGTAGCCACCTGCTGCCCGTCCTTTATAAAGGCAAGGCAGCGATGCTCAAGATCGCCCTCGAACCGCAAGAGCAGGCCGGCGCCTTGTTGATGCAATGGTGGGGCGGCCAGGGCGCCGCCGCAGTGCTGGAGCATACTGATGACGCCGTACTGCTTGAACGAGCACAAGGTGCCGCCTCACTGCTCGACTATGCCGAACACGGCCGCGACGACGAGGCCACGCGTATCCTCTGCGCGGCAATCGCCTGCCTGCACGCACCACGGGACCAACCGCTACCGCCCCTGATCGAACTGCAACCCTGGTTTGCCGGACTGTGGCCGGCAGCCGAGCTGCACGGCGGCCTGTATCAGCAATGTGCCGACATCGCCCGCCAACTGCTCACCGCCCCAGGGGAGCAAAGGGTGCTGCACGGCGACATCCACCACGGCAATGTCCTCGACTTTGGCGACAGAGGCTGGCTGGCCATCGACCCCAAACATCTTTATGGCGACCGCGCTTTCGACTACGCCAACCTGTTTTGTAATCCTACCCACGCCTTGGCCACTGACCTACAGCGCTTTCAGCGGCGCGTGCAGATTGTTTGTGAAATCGCTGACCTGCCCTGCCAGCACCTGCTGCGCTGGATAGTCGCCTGGTGCGGGCTATCGGCAGCCTGGTTTCTCGAGGACGACCTGCACGAGAATGCCCGCACGCCCCTGCAGGTTGCGCAACTGGCACTGAACGCTTTGGCGGCAGGCAACTAATCAAAGCGGCGTTGATCTGTAGATAAGGCACCCTACTAGATGAGCCACCGCCATGAGTGAAGCGCAAAGCGGCAAGACCCCGGGCCTGTCTGCGGACGAAGAGCAGGAAGTCAGCCATAACCAGCCTCCCCGCGCGGCGGTGTTGCACGAGATCATTCGTTACCAGGGTGACCAGGAGCTGGAGCGCACCATCGCCGCGCTGTTCTGGTCGGCGCTGGCCGCCGGGCTGACCATGGGCCTGTCGCTGATGGCCATGGGGCTGTTCTATTCGCGTCTGCCCGAAGGCGATAGCAGCCAGGTAATTGCCAGCATCGGATACTCCGCCGGGTTTCTCGCGGTGATCCTCGCCCGCCAGCAACTCTTTACCGAAAACACCCTGACGGCAGTGCTGCCAGTAATGACCGAGCCCAGCCTGCGCAATTTCGGCCGCTTGCTGCGTTTATGGTCTGTGGTGCTGCTCGGCAATCTGGCCGGCACCATCCTGGTGTCCTACGTGATGCTCAACCTGCCGATTTTCGACAGTAAAACCGACGTCGCCTTCCTCGACGTCGGCCGCAAGGTAATGGAAAACGACCTGAACCAGATGTTTGCCAAGGGCATCATCTCGGGCTGGATGATCGCCACCATGGTCTGGATGATCCCGTCGATGGAGACCGCCAAGGTATGGATCATCCTGATGATCACCTACCTGATGGCCCTGGGTGATTTCACCCACATCGTCGTCGGCTCGGTGGAAGTCTCCTACCTGGTCTGGGCCGGGGAAGTCAGTTGGGCGGCGTTCTGGCTGGACTTCGCCGCACCAACGCTGATCGGCAACATTATTGGCGGCAGCTTTATATTCGCTCTGATCAGCCATGCCCAGGTGCGCAGCGATAGCGGCAAACCACCCTCCGCCCTGCCCCGGCGCGAGCAGCGCAAAGAACCGTCGATCGGCAAGAACCCCTAGGGTTCTCGCGCCGCCAGCACCCGTTCGCCGCCCTTGCGCAATTCCCGCTGTGGCTTGGGCTGCCACCAGGCCGGCCCGCCATGGGGCTGCTCGATGCTGACCCGCTCGCCGATCTGCGGCGTACTCAACGACACCTGGGCCGCGTTGGCCAGAGCCAGGATGCGGTCGAACGGTTCATGCCAACTGTGCGTGGAGAGGTCGAACGTGCCGTTATGAATCGGCAGCAGCCAGCGCCCGCGCAGGTCGAGGTGTGCCTGCAGGCCTTGCTCGGGCTGCATGTGTACATCGGGCCAATTGACGTTGTAGGCGCCGGTTTCGATCAGGGTCAGGTCGAAGGGGCCGTACTGCTTGCCGATCTCCTTGAAGCCGTCGAAATAGCCGGTATCGCCACTGAAAAACACCTTCAGTTGGTCATCGATCATCACCCAGGAGGCCCATAGGGTGCTATTGCTGTCAAACAGGCCACGCCCGGAAAAATGCTGCGCCGGGGTCGCGACAAATCGCACGCCTTCGACGCTGGTTTCCTGCCACCAATCCAGCTGCCGGACCTTGGCTGTCGGCACACCCCAGCCAATCAGAATATCGCCCACCCCCAAAGGCGCAATAAAGTGCTCGGCGCTGGCGGCCAATTGGCGTATGGCCTGTTCGTCGAGGTGGTCGAAGTGATCATGGGAGAGAATCACCGCCGTTAACGGCGGCAACTCGTCGAGTTTCAGGGGCGGCTGATGAAAGCGTCGGGGACCGGCCCATTGCACCGGCGAGGCGCGCTCGGCGAACACCGGGTCGGTAATGAAGAAGCGCTCGCGCAGTTTCAGCAGTACCGTGGAATGCCCCAAGCGCCAGACGCTGTGGTCCGGGGCCTCAAGCAACTGCTGGCGGCTCAGCGGCTGCACGGCAATGCTGACGCTGGGCCGGGTATCGGCGGGCTTTTTCAGGAACAGGTACTTGAGGCCGATGCGCAGCTTTTTCATCACCCCGTCCTGGGGCAACTGCGCCAGGTTGCGATAGCGCCCATCCTGGCGTTGCGCCGGTTCACCGGCCTGGGAAGTCAGTGGGGCCATGAGCAGAAACACTCCAAGGATGAAGGTGAGTTTCATGGTACCCCACAGTGATTGCATCAACCGTGAAATGGCTTGTAAGGCCATTTTTCAACAGCCTGCGATTGTTCAACAATATTGACAGCAATTATGCGATAAACGGCGCCCCGGAACAGACCAGCATCCATGATGGAAAAGAAAAGCGGCAAGGGACTTTCATTTGTAAAACGGATCTACTTGCCGCGCATCATCGGCCTGGGGATCGGCATGCTCAGCGTAATGGCGGGGATTGCCAGCCTGCCTGTGCCGCCATGGGTGTGGGGCCTGCTGCTGTTCAACGGCCTGGCCTGGCCGCACCTGGCTTATCAGCTCGCCCTGCGCGCCAACGTCCCGTATCACGCCGAGTATCGCAACCTGCAACTGGACTCGCTGATGGGCGGGTTCTGGACCGCCACCCTGCAGTTCAACCCGCTGCCCAGCGTGACCATTCTGGCGATGATGGCCATGAACAACTTCGCTGCCGGCGGCCAGCGCCTGTTCTTCAAGGGCCTGCTGATCCAGGGCCTGGGCATGCTGCTGTCGATTGCCCTGTTAGGCCCCGGGCTGCAACTGCACGCCAGTACCCTGCAAGTCTATGCCTGCCTGCCGATGCTGACCCTCTACCCCATGGCCGTTGGCTGGGTCTGCTACCGCCTGGCGATGAAACTGTCCGAACACAAGCGCCGGCTCAGCGCCCTGAGCCGCACCGACAGCCTCACCGGCCTGCTCAATCACGGCTCATGGAAAGACCTGCTGCAGCTCAAGTTCCAGATCTGCCAGCAGCAACGCCGCGAGGCGGTGATCGCCATCATCGACATCGATCATTTCAAGGCCATCAACGACACCTATGGCCATGTGGTCGGTGATTGCGTTCTGCATCTGTTAAGCAATGAACTCAAGCGCAGCCTGCGCGAGGATGACCTGGCCGGGCGCTATGGCGGTGACGAATTCTGCGTGATCCTCCCGGACACCCGCCTGGAACACGCCAGGCAGACCATGGAACGCCTGCGCGAACGAGTCGGCAGCTACCGCAACCCGCAATTGCCGGAGCTGCGCATCAGCCTGAGCATCGGCCTGGCCAGTTGCAACGAGGCCCTGCCCGATCCGGAGGCCTGGCTCAATGAGGCCGACAAAGCCCTGTACTGTGCGAAGAAAGCCGGCCGTAATCAGGTCAATTTCGCCGATCCGGACCTCACCGCGCTGAAGCTGGCCTATCCTGAGTGAACGTTCATCCCCGTGGCCTGGCCAGGGATGCAGCTCACCAAGGATCAGCCCGCGTATGGACAGGATTGCCGATGTTCCGCCCGCCAGCCAGCGCCCCAGCCTGCAGACGCGCAAGCTCATTGCCGCCATCGCTGCGCTGTTCGCCCTGGCCTGCCTGATCGCCCTGGGGGCATTGTTCAACATCGCCACCACGCTCAATGCCAACGAGCGGGAAAAAAGCAGCTTTTACGCCCATAAGGCACTGGAACAGCGCCTGGAGTCCTCCCGCCAGTTCCTCTCCAGCTACGCGGTATGGAACGCAGCCTACGATCACCTCAATGGCAGCCCCGACCTGCAATGGGCTTATGACGAGAAGAACGTCGGCGATTCGCTGTTCACCGCCAGCGGCTACGAAGGGGTGTTCGTCGTCGATGACCAGACCACCAAGTACGCCCTGTTCAAGGGCCAGTTGAGCAAGGCGCCGGCGGGCACCTATATAGAGAACCCAATAGGCCCGATTATCGCCAAGGCGCGCAATGTCGCTGCCGAGCGCCAGCAGATCACCGAGCACGTGCTGTTCAACGGCTGGCCCGCCGTGCTGGTGGCCGCCGCCATTCGCCCGGATGACGAAGTGCTGAGCATCGACCCACAAACTACCTCGGTAATGCTTTTCGTCGATCAACTGACCCCGGAAAAACTCACCCGCCTGGGCACCGGTGTCGGCCTCGACGGCATGCACATCGAAAAAGCCGACCCGCCGCTGGCGGACCAGCCCAGCCTGAAGCTCGGCGACACTGGCTACCGGCTCGACTGGATTACCCCCCGCCCCGGCGACCAGTTGCTCTGGGCAGTCCTGCCGCCACTGCTGGGCGCCATGCTGGTGCTGGGTTTGCTGATGGTGTACTTCTTCCGCTATGCCCTGCGCACTTCACGAGAGATCGACGCCAACCTGCGCCGCCTGCAGGCCAGCAACCAGGCGCTGGAGGCCAGCGAGCAACGCTTTCGCGCAGTGGCCGAGGCGGCTTCGGACTGGATTTGGGAAACCGACCGTCATCACCGTCTGAGCTACCTGTCCCAGCGCTTCGTCGCCGTGACTGGCTTTCAGAGCGAGGACTGGCTGGGCCAACCGCTCAACCAGTTGCTCAGTTGCGAGACCACGCCGCTGATCCAGTGGCTCGATAACCAGGCCGACTCCGATTCGCAGCAAGTCGCCAATCTGCGCTGTGCCTACCGCGACCACACCGGCCAGGTCCGCTTCTGTCGGGTGTCGGCGCGCTCGATTGTGTTCGACGGCAAGCTGGTCGGCTATCGGGGTACTGCCAGTGACATTACTGATGAAGTGGCTGCCCATGCACGTATCCAGCACCTGTCGATGCACGACGCACTGACGGGCCTGGCCAACCGCAACAAGCTCTCGCGCTTTCTTGACCAGGCGTTGCTCAAAGGCCCAGACGCCACACCGCTGACCCTATTGTTACTTGATCTGGACAGTTTCAAGCCGATCAACGACTCCCTTGGCCACGCCGCCGGCGACGCGGTGCTGCTGGAAGTGGCCGCACGCCTGCGCGAATCGACCCGTGACGGCGACCTGGTAGCACGGCTGGGCGGCGACGAGTTCGTGCTGGTGATGAACGGCATGGACAGCCGCAACGAAATCGACCGCTTTTGCGGGCGCTTGATCGACAGCCTGCACCAGCCGATCTACTTCGAAGAGCAGGCCCTGCACATCGGCGCCAGCCTGGGTGTGGCGCAAACGCGCCTGCAGGGGTTCGATGCCGGCGAACTGATCCGCTGCGCCGACATCGCCCTGTATCAGGCCAAGGCCGAGGGCAAGAACACCTGGCGCTACTTCTCCCCGGAAATGAACGAGCAGATCCAGTACCGCCGCCAACTGGAAAACGACTTGCGCAAGGCGTTGAAGAACAACGAGTTCATTCTTCACTACCAGCCACGCTACCGCCTGGAGACCCTCGAGATCGTCTCGGTCGAGGCATTGGTGCGCTGGCAGCATCCGATCGAGGGCCTGCTAAGCCCGGACACCTTCATTCCCCTGGCCGAACAGACCGACCTGATCGTGCCCCTGGGCCGCTGGGTGCTGCGCGAAGCCTGCGAAACCGCGCGCAACTGGCCAGCCGGCCTGCTGGTATCGGTCAACCTGTCGCCTGCGCAGTTTTCCCGCAGCGACGTGGTCAGGGATGTTCACGAGATTCTGGTCGAGACCGGCTTCCCGGCCCAGCGCCTGGAGCTTGAGATCACCGAGAACGTGATGCTCAACGATATCGAAGGCGCGCTGGGCACCATGAACGCGCTCAAGGAACTGGGCGTGCGCCTGAACATGGACGACTTCGGTACCGGTTACTCGTCGCTGGGCTACCTGCGTACCTACCCGTTCGACAGTATCAAGATCGACAAGCGCTTCATTGCCGGGCTCAGTAGCGATGGCAACGACCGCGCCGTGGTTCAGGCGATCATCAACCTGGGCAGGGCCATGGGCCTGACCGTGACTGCCGAAGGGGTGGAAACCGAGCAGCAACTCAAAGCTCTGGGCAAGGAGCAGTGCCATGAAGTACAGGGCTACTACCTGAGCAAGCCGATCGACAAGCTGGCGTTCGAGGCGCTGCTGCAATCGGCTGAGAACCGCCACGCCGACGTCTCTTAGGCCGCAGGTAAACCCAGCCGCGCCCGTACCAGCTTGAGCAGGTTCGGGCCGACCTGATCGAAGCCTTTGTTCTGCGCAACGATTTGCCCCCCCTCAAGCAGCAGCGTCAGTTCGAACGCTGCCTGCTCCGGCTCGACCATTCCCGCCTCTTCACACAAGCGCACCAGGCGTGCCGCCTGACGACGTTTGTGCGCCTCGATCAGTTCGCGCGCCGGGCTGTCGCACACCGGCAGCTCAGCCAGGGTGTTGGTGTAGGCGCAACCACGGTGCGAAGACAGCACCGGCTCCTGAACCAAAAATTCGGCAAAACCGAGGATCTGCCGCGCCGGCTGGCCATTGAACTGTTCGGCCAAATGCGTCCAGACCTCGTCGTACTCAGCCATTAACAGGCGCAACCACTCCAGCACCAGCACGTCCTTGGATTCGAAATGCCGGTACACAGTCATCTTGGTGGTTGCTGCCTTCGCGGCAATGGCGTCGACGGTGACGCGGCTGATGCCCTCATTGAAAAACAGCTCGTGGGCGGCATCCAGGACCCGCTCGCGTGGGGGCAGACGGGCGATTCGTTGCGAACGCATAGGCAGACTCCGGTTGACGACGATACCAATCAGTATCACTCTATACTCATGAGTATCGATCGATACCCGCCGGTATTTTATCGTCAATTGTCACGGGAGTGCGCAATGAAAGTGAGTGAGTATGTGCAATTCGATGCCGTCGGCCTGGCCGAGCTGATTGCCCAAGGGCATGTCAGTGCCGATGAAGTGCAGGCGGCGGCGCAGCAGGCCATCGCCATTGTCGAGCCCAAGGTCAATGCCCTGGCCGAACACTGGCACGACGAACCTCTGCCAACCTGTGCTGAAGGGCCGTTGCATGGCGTACCGTTTCTGATCAAGGACCTGGCAATCAGCATGCGCGGCCGTGCCCATGAGTTTGGCAGTCGCCTGGCACAAGGCACTGGCAGCACTGCCGATTCGTTCCTGATGCAGCGTTTTCGCCGCGCCGGGCTGGTCACCCTGGGGCGCACCACCACACCGGAACTGGCCATCAGCACCACCACCGAATCGCGCCTGAGTGGCCCAACCCGCAACCCCTGGGACCTGAACCGCAGCGCCGGTGGCTCCAGCGGTGGGTCGGCGGCAGCAGTTGCCAGCGGCATGGTGCCGGTCGCCCATGCCACCGATGGCGGCGGTTCGATCCGGGTGCCGGCTGCGGCCTGCGGCTTGTTTGGCTTGAAGCCCAGCCGCGGGCTGATTTCCATGGGGCCGTTCATGGACGAAGCCTGGAGTGGCCTGGCGGTGCAGGGTGTGCTCAGCCGTTCGGTGCGCGACAGCGCCCTGCTGCTCGATTGCATGGCCGGGGCCGAACCTGGTGATCCGTTTCAGTTGGCGCCCGCACCAGGCAGTTACCTGAGTGCGCTCAAGCAAGCGCCCGGCGCGTTGAAAATAGCCGTGCAATGGCATCCGCTCAATGGCCAGCGCAGCGATCCACTGATGGTCGAGGCGCTTCAGGGGTTGGTCGAAACCCTGGAAAGCCTTGGTCACCACTGCGAGCAGGTGGACCTGGACATCGGCCTGTCGTGGGACGCTTTCGTCGAGATGAACGCGCGTTTCTGGGCCAGCAATACGGCGGCCTGGCTGGACGCCCTGAGTGCCGAGACTGACCGCCCGCTCAATTCTCCATGGCTGGAGCCGGCAACCCTGGCGCTGCATCGCTTTGGCCAGGCGCTGCCTGCTCGCGACCTGCTGGCGGCGATGGACCAGCGCAACCTGGTCAGCCGGCAAACAGGCGCGTTCTTCCAGCGCTTCGACCTGTTGCTGAGCCCGACCCTGAGCCAGTTGCCGCCCCTAATCGGCACCTACAACGCCGGCCAGGAGCAGCTCGATGGATTGGGCTGGATGCACCGGGTGTTCAACCACTCCCCTTTCACCGCCCTGGCCAACATTTGCGGCACGCCGTCGATGTCGCTGCCGTTGTACCAGGATCGGGTCAGTGGTTTACCGCTCGGTATGCAGTTTACTGCGGGGGCCGCGGGGGAACGCCTGCTGTTGAGCCTGGCCGGCCAGCTGGAGCAGGCGTTGCCCTGGTACGGGCGAATCCCGCCAGTCTGGGCGGCGCAAGGCTGAGAAGCATCGCGGGGCAAGCCCGCTCCTACCGGGGGAGCGGGCTTGTACACCCGCAATCAGGCCCGAAGCCGACGCTGAGCGGCGATCTCCGGCAGGTCCTTGCGGCGCAGGTACACCCGCAGCGGCTCGCTAACATTGAGCCGCTCATCGACATTCTGCGCCAAGAGGATCTCGATCAGGGCACGGCTCAAGGTCATGACCTCGCCATCGGCGGCCTGCCAGACGAATTCGTTGCTGGGGGTGATGCTGTCGTCAGCCACGTCCATACCGAACGAGTCTTCACTAAAGCGCACGATGTGCTTGCCAAGCTTGCGGTGAAAACCGACAAAGCCCTTGAGCTGGTCGGCGGCGACGCAGATGTCCTGGGATGTGATGTGCATGTCAAACCTCACTTGAAAAGGGGATTGGCACACTGGGCAAAAGGGTTGCACTCTGACGGGCAACTCGGGGGTCAAGGTTAATGGAAATTCATCGCATCCGGTAAAGGATTTTTTTACCCAGGCGGCAGTTGCTCGCTAGACTTAACCTTCTCAACGCCTCCCAGTAGTCAGCGAACGTGGATGATTCATGAGCACCGCCGTCACTTCCGAAATCGCCACGATCGGCCGAATCAACGCGGTACCGGCCATCCTGCAGGTGATCTGCGAGACCACCGGTATGCGCTTTGCCGCAGTCGCGCGGGTCACCGACAGCAGCTGGACGGCTTGCGCGGTACTCGATTCGCTGGGTTTCGGCCTGGAGGTTGGCGGCGAGCTGGACCTGATCACCACCCTGTGCCACGAGATCCGTGCCAGCCACCAGACCATCGTGATCGACAAGGCCAGCGAAGACGAGCGGTACTGCAACCACCACACCCCGCGCATTTACAAGTTCGAAAGCTATATCTCCGTGCCGGTGTTTCGTACCGACGGCAGTTTCTTCGGCACCATCTGCGCCCTTGACCCGCTACCTGCCGAGCTCAAGGGCAGCGCCATCCAGCCGATGATGGAGTCCTTCGCCCGGGTGCTGTCGATCCAGATCGAAAGCGAAGAGAACGCCCAGCAAACCGAGCAGGCCCTGGAAGAAGAGCGGGCCATCGCCGACCTGCGTGAACAGTTCATCGCCGTGCTCGGCCACGACCTGCGCAATCCACTGTTCGCCATTACCGCAGGTGCCGAACTGCTGAGCCAGCGCCTGCGGGATGAAAAAAGCCGCGCCATCGCCCAGCACATCCTGACCTGCGGACGCCGCGCCAACCAGTTGGTACGCGATGTCCTGGATTTTGCCCGCGGCCGCCTGGGCAACGGCATCATGATCAACGTCCAGCCCTGCCCGGACCTGGCCGAAGCCCTTAGCCACGTGGCATCGGAGCTGCAACGGGTGCATCCGCAGCGCTTGATTCGCCTGAACATCGGCGACCTCGGCAGCATGCACTGCGACCGTGAGCGGGTCACCCAGTTGCTGTCCAACCTGATCGCCAACGCCCTCACCCACGGCGCGGCCGACAGCCCGGTGGATGTCATGGCCGATATTCGCGACCAGGTGTTCGTCCTCGGCGTGCATAACCTGGGCGAGCCGATTGCGCCACCGGTAATGGCTCAGTTGTTCCAGCCGTTCTCGCGACCGCGTGACGATGCGCCGCAACCCGGCCTGGGGCTGGGCCTGTACATCGCCAACCAGATCGCCCTGGCCCACGGCGGGCGCATGGAGGTGGTGTCCAGTGCTGAAGCCGGCACGCTGTTTACCTTCCGCCTGCCACTGGATCGAGTTGCCCCTCAAGCAACTGCACCAGCCAGTCCATGAACGCCCGTACCCGTTGCGGCAGGTGCAACTGCGCGGCGTAGAGCAATGACACCGGCATCGGCGGCGCGTTGAATGCCTCAAGCACCGGCACCAGTTCGCCGCGCTCCAGGTATTCGCGCAACCCGGCAGCCGGCGCCTGGATAATCCCAAGCCCGGCCAGGCAGGCACTTTCATAGGCTTCGGTGCTATTGACCGTGATAACTCCGGGCATTGCCTGGTAACGCGTGGCGCCATCCTGTTCATATTCGAAGCCCAGGGTCCGGGCAACCAGATTCAGGTCACTGAGGGTACCGATGCGCAGCACGCAGTCAAAGCCTTCTCGCAGCAGGTCGACCTGGCGATCGGTGCAGCTGACTTCCAGCGTCAGGCCAGGATGGCGGTCCACAAACTGCGGCAGGTTCGGCAGGATGATGCGCCGCGCCACCAGGGTCGGCAAATCGATCCGCAAACGGCCACTGAGCGCGGCGGCATCGGTGCGAAACAGCCCTTCGAGCTCATCCATTCGCGCCAGCAGGTCTTTGCTGCGCTCGTACAGTTGCAGGCCATCCTGGGTCGCCTGCACCCGCCGCGTGGTGCGGTTGAACAGGCGCGCCCCGAGCAACGCTTCCAGGGCCTGGACCTGTTCGGAAACACTCGAGCGCGGCAGCCCCAGGCTTTCGGCGGCGAGGGTAAAACTCGACAGCTCGCTGACCCGTACAAAGGTGCGCAGCAGTTCCAGCTTGTTCATGAGTGGGCATCCAACTGTTCGGATTATCCGAGCAATATTTCCGATTCCAATGGATTTATCAGCAAATACACGACCAATAAACTCCTCCCATCTTCAGCCACCGGCTCGACCACGAGGATCACACCATGCCCCGCAAAATCGCACTGATTACCGGCGCCAGCCGCGGCCTGGGCAAGAACACCGCCCAGCACCTGGCCGCCCAGGGCATCGACATCATCGGTACCTACAACAGCAAGGCCGAGCAAGCCCAGGCCTTGGTCAAAACCCTTGAGGCCAGCGGTGTACGTGCGGCCATGCTGCAGCTGGACGTGAGCAATAGCGCCAGTTTCGAGGCCTTCGCCCAGCAATTGAGCACTACCCTGCATCAGGTGTTCGGCCGTCAGCAGCTGGACTTTCTGGTGAACAATGCCGGCATCGGCATCAACGCGCCGTTCAGCGAAACCAGCGAAGCGCAGTTCGAGCAATTGTTCAACATCCAGCTCAAGGGTCCGGTCTTCCTGACCCAGCGGCCTGCCGGACGATATCGGCGCCGCGGTTGCCCTGTTGCTGGGCCATGGCGGCGGCTGGATTACCGGCCAGCGCCTGGAAGTGTCCGGCGGCATGTTCCTTTAAGCGCCCAGCGCCTGATGCAACTGCGCCAGCGCCGGCAGTTGCAGGGCCTGGGCCGCAAAGCACAAGCCTACCCGGCGAGTCAGTGCCGAGCCTGGGCAAGGGCGCCAGTGCAGCCCGGGGTGACGATCAACCAGTGATTGCGGCAGCAATGCCGCGCCCAGCCCGGCTGCCACCATCGGCAGCGCCTGCTGCAACGACCCGGCGTGCCCGACCTGCTGCGCCCCTGTATAGAACCCGAGCAAGCGCTGGTGCGCATAGTGTTGCGGGCAGCTGATCCAGCGTTCGGGTTGGCTGCTGCCGTTGGACATGGCCAGCACGAAGGGTTCTTCCCACAGCGCTAGAAACAGTTCGTCTTCACAGCACAGGGCTTCCACCCCGAGGCGCACATCGCCCACACAGCCATCGAGCAGGGTCAACTGCATACCCGGGACGTTCTGCGTCGCCAGGCGCACGAAGGCCTCGACCTGGCTGCTGGCGATGTCCGCCTCCACGCCAACCTGCAAGGGCTGACGGTCTTCACCCTGGCGAAAGCGCCGGCTCAGTGCCTGGGCCTCGGCAACCATGCGCTGGGCCTGCGGGTACAGCTGGCGGGCGTGCTCACTGACCTCGACACCCCGAGCCTGGCGCAAGAACAACGCCACGCCCAACTCGTCCTCAAGCTGGCGAATGGTCACCGACAAGGTCGGCTGGGCAACACACAGGCGCTGGGCAGCCAGGGTGATGTTGCGCTCCTCGAACACCGCGAGAAACGCCTTGAGGTGACGAATATCCATAGTTTTTTCCGATACCAGCCCTAGAAATAAGCCGTTTCTCAATGATTAACAGCGTTCTTACACTGGAGCCATTGAAAGCGATTATGCCTTGGAGGCCAGTATGCACAAACCCCTGATCATCATCACCGGCGCCAGCTCCGGTATCGGCGAAGCCACCGCTCGTTTGCTGTCCAGCGCCGGTCACCCGTTGCTGTTACTGGCTAGGCGCCTTGAACGCCTGCAGGCCCTGGAGCTGCCGAGCTGCCTGTGCCGCGCGGTGGATGTCAACGACCGCCAGGCGTTCATCGCGGCGGTGAATGAAGCGCAGGCGCTGTACGGCCCGGCCGATGCCTTGGTCAACAACGCCGGGGTAATGCTGCTGGGGCAGATGCACGAGCAGGACCCGGCGCAATGGGAGCAGATGCTCGACGTCAACGTCAAAGGCCTGCTCAACGGCATTCATGCCCTGGTCGGCGGGATGATCGCCCGTCGCCACGGCACCATCATCAATGTCAGCTCCGTGGCCGGGCGCAAGACCTTCCCCAACCACGTAGCCTACGTCGGTACCAAGTTTGCCGTGCACGGCATTTCGGAAAACCTGCGCGAAGAAGTCGCCGCGCATAACGTGCGGGTGGTGACCATCGCCCCCGGCGCGGTGGAGACCGAGCTGCTCGGCCACACCACCGACGAGGCCATCAAGCAAGGCTATGAGGCCTGGAAAACCGAGATGGGCGGCCAGGTGCTGAGCGCCGAAGATATTGCCCAGGCGATTGCCTACGCCTACCACCAGCCGCAACACGTGTGCATTCGCGAAATCGTCCTGGCCGCTACCCGCCAGCAGGCTTGATCAGCGCTGCACCTGGTCCTCGCGCACCTGCACGCTGGCGGTCATGCCGGCGCTCAGGTTGACCCCTTCGGGTACCTGGTCGAGCTTGATCCGCACCGGAATGCGTTGGGCCAGGCGCACCCAGTTGAAGGTCGGTTCGACTTCGGCGAGCAACTGGCTGTCGGGGTTGGCGTTGCGGTCGGTGATGCCGCGGCTGATACTTTCGACATGCCCCTGCATCGGCTCGCCAGCACTCATCAGCCAGACCTTGACCGGGTCGCCAACGCGGATACGCGGCAGCTTGGTCTCTTCGAAATAGGCTTGAACGTAGAAAGTCGAGTCATCCACCAGGGCCATCACCGATTGCCCGGCATTGACGTAGTTGCCTTCGGCCAGGCGCAGGTTGGTGATGTGCCCGCTGCGCGGCGCCTTGACCTGACTGCGTGCCAGGTTGATGGCCGCGACCTTGACCTCGGCTTGCGCTTCGCGCAGCTCACCACGGGCAACGGCAGCGTTGATCTGGGCGTTCTCGCGCAACTCGGCGCTGATTGCCTGCGGGCCCAGGGCGGCGCGCCGGGAGGCTTCGTGTTCGCGCAGGCGCAGTTGCTGCTGGCGGGTTTCGGCCACGGCATTGGCCTTATCCAGGGCCGCTTCAAAACGATCACGGTCGATCGACATGAGCAGCTCGCCGGCCTTTACCTGCTGGTTGTCGTGCACTTTGAGCTCGCGCACCCAGCCGGACACGTCCGGGGCAATGATCACCACGTCGGCGCGAATCTTCGCATCACGGGTCCAGGGGGTGAGCATGTAGTACTGCCAGAGCTTCCAGCCGGCAAATATGGCCACCGCCACCAGGCACAGGGTTACTGCGATACGTACAGCAGCACGCATGGTCACACTCCTTATAACGGCCCCAGCACGTGGGTCACCAGGGTCAGAATACAAACGAACAGCGCGCAGTCGAACAACGCCTCATGCCAAACCCAGCGCCCCAACGGTGTGTAGCGCAACAACAGACGCACCACGCCGGTCAGCAGCAAGGCCAACAGCACATACACCAGAAACGGGCTGAGCAACACACCGCCCAGCGCCCACTCACGCAAGCCCATGGATTTCCTCCTGTCGACGGCACCACTTGCCCCAACTCTTCTGCAATTGCAGCACGGCGCCGATGGCCAGGCGCAGTGGGTCACTGCCAGGCACTCGTTGCAACGCGTCGATGAATTGCTCGCTGGCCGCGTCCAGGCGCTGGCCACGCCCCGGGGCCGGGCCGCTGGCCAAGACCGATTCAAGTTGTTGCAGGTACTGGCGCTCGGCGGCCGCCACCGGCGCCTGGGCGACCGCCAGGCACATGCGCAGGTGCAGCAATTCATCGCCGATATCCAGGCCGTGCAGGCCATCATCCCAGCGCCCGCGCTCCTGTTCCGGCAAGGCGCCGTAATGCCGGGCCAGTTGCAGCAGACGATCGGCCATGCGCCCACCGAACCAGGTGTCGGCGCCGCGCAGATCGCGACGGGTCAGCCGTACCAAGTCGCTCTGGGTCGCGGCGCGCAGGCGCTTGCCATGCCAGGCCGGGTTGCGCAGTACCAGCAACTTGAACGCCAGCACTGCGGCACCGACGCCCATGAGCATGGCCTGGGCGCTGTTGAAGAAGTTGGCGACATCGAAACTCATGACATTCAACGGCGCCACCAGCACGATGAAGTGCAGGCAATAAGAAGTCGCAGTGGCGCCGATCTTCGGATTGGCCATGCCCAGGGCGCCGAAGAACAGCGGCACGCCCATGGCCAGGCCGAGCATGGCAAAACCGCTGAGCTCGGGCAGGAGGACCTGCCCGACCACGAACGCCACCGGGATGGCCAGCAAGATCCCGCGCAAAAAGCTCATGCCGATCTGCGCGCCGTTCTCGCGGCTGGCGAACAGGCTGCAGACCACGCAGGTCAGCACCAGTCCTCCAGGCGCCGCCTGCCAGGCGGTGGCCAGCCAGAAGCTGGCCATGGCCAGAAATGCCAGGGCGCTGCGCGAGCCGAACAGCAGGGCCAGCGACACATCGCGGTGGGCGGCCAGGCTGTCGGGCACATCGGCGGCCGGCTTGCCCTCCTCGACCCCGCGCAGAGCCAGGGTCGCGGCCATGGCGTTGTCCAGCAGCAGGGTCAGGCGCGCCAGGCAGTAGTGTTCGGCAGGGCTGATGCGCTCATCGTGGGCCGCATCCCAGACGCGCTGACGCAACAGCAACAGGCTGGCCTGATCGGGGTTGGCCAGCAGCGCCTGGACCTCCTCGAACCAGGGCGCCATGTGCTGCGCCTGCTGCTCATCGAGTTGCCGCCATTGCCGGCGCACCGAGCGGGAAATCCGCAACAGCACCAGCAGCTTCTGGCTCAGCCCGCGAATCGCCCGGCCGCGCTGCCGGCCGAGGCTGCCCTCGAACCAGGCATGCTCGCGCTGGGAATCAACGGCAACAATACGCCCAAGAATTTCCAGCAGGCCCTTGCGCCCCTGTTCTTCACCGCTCAAGGCGGCGCTGGCAGCCTGCAGCCCGCTATGCCAGGCCTGGCGCGCCTGCCCGCTCAACTGCTGCTCGACGCGCATGGGCCAGAGCAAGGCGCTGGTGGCAGTGGCGCAGACAATCCCCAGGCAGATCTCGGTACAGCGCGCCACCGCCTGGTCGAACACCAGCAGCGGATGGTTGATGGCCGGCAAGGCAATGATCGCCACGGTGTAACCGGCCAGCACGAACGAGTAGGCCCAGGCGCTGCGCAGCAAGGTCGAGCAGGCGGTACACAACGCCAGCCACAAGGCCAGGGCGAACAAAAACAGCCACGGAGTCTGGGCAAAGGCGCCGATGAACAGCACCGACATGACCGTGCCCACCAGTGTGCCGAGCAACCGCGCCAGGCCCTTCTGCACCACCATGCCCGACAGTGGCTGGGCGACGATGAACGCCGTCATCAGTGCCCAGGCGGGTTGCTCAAGCCCCCAGCGCAGCGCCAGCCACAAGGCCAGGCCGCCGCCCAGCACGGTCTTGAGGGCAAATTGCACAGCGGATTTGTTTGGCGCCAGCAGGGCCTGCAACGTGATGGGCACGGGACGCACCTTGAACGACGGTGTGGTAAAGATAGCCAGGATGAGGCGAGAAGTTCAGGGCTTAATTATTAGCTAGCTAACTATTAATAGTCCAGAGGGAGCTGAAAGGTTTTTTCATCGGCAAAAAAATGGGCGACCGAAGTCGCCCTAAATGCCTTGCGTGCTCGTGACTGAAAAGGATCAGCGCTCTTTGCGCTTGTTCGAGTCTTTCCAGATGAAAATTCCGAATCCGACGAAGAACATCAGCATCAGACCGACCGTAACCACTCCAGCGATAACCACATTATCGAAGAACATGTCGGCCTCCATTCGCCTGAACCTGTCCGATGGGCTTAAGGTAACGAATGGGACGGGGGAGGAAATTGACCGAGGTCAATAGCGCCCGGAACCGGGCGCGCAAGGCGGGTGCAGGCTTGACCTGCATCAAGTTTTCAACGCTTCTTGGGTTTGCCCTTGGGCTTTTTCTTCTTCGCCTTGCCCAGCGGCATGGCCTGCTCGAACGCCTGGCGAACTTCGTTCAGGCGCTTTTCGTTGAGGTCGTGGACCCGGCGTGCACGTTCGGCACCGAGGTCGATCAGATTGTCGTCTTGGCTCATGGTGGGCTCGGAAAGCTGACTGCAGTGCTGCAATGATGAAGGCTGCAGCCGGCGCTGACCAGTAGCGCTTGTATCCTCAGACCTCGATGTCCACCAGCAGCCCCTGGCGCGGCTGCTCCCCCATCAACGGCGCCACCGGCACGGTGTTGTCAGCGTTGACTTCGTCGCCGGGCAGCGGTTGGTACAGTTCTTCATCCTGGCTCGACTGGCGCCGGCGCTGGTGACGGCGCTGCTCTTCGCGCAAAAGGATGGCCGCCTGCTCCGGGTCACGCTGCTTGAGGTCGATGGTACTGTCGCTGGAGGTTGGCTGCGCCGGGACCACGGGCTTGATGTCTGGCGTCGGCTTTACCGGGTCCAGTTGTTGTGTCACGGGTGCAGCGCTGAGCGGGATGAGGGGCGGCAGCATGGGATAATCTCCTGTCGCCAGTGTTTCGGCTGATGGCCATGGGCCTTGAGCCAGGTCCGGTAAAAACTGTGGCTCGCTTCACAATTGCCGGCTAGCGATCGTCTTCCTCGTCCGCCGGGGTGGGCTGAGCCTCGCTCCACGGGCGTTTGAGCACCTTGCTCCAGACCTCGTTCAGGTGATCGCGCAACACTTGCGGCGCCCCCTTGAGCGACGGGCTGTCTTCGCGCTCACCGCCATACGGCTCCTCGCCCTCGATCGCGATCAGCGACTGGCCATTGATAGCATAGCTGGCCTGGCCTTCGCGCAACTCGACATGCAGTTCATGGGGGTCGACACCGCCGCCACAAAAGGCGTGGCTGGCGACCGTCAGCTCGGCCAGGCCGTCATTGTTGAGGTCGCTGGCGCCGCTGACATCGGCATAAAAACCGACATCCAGGTCGAGCCCGGCGCAGGTGGTCTCGTTCTCGATCTTCCAGCGCGCCTTGAAGCTGTCATCGCTCTGACGCTCATAGAGCGTTGCAGTGAGCACCACGCGGTCGACGTCCTGATCGGTTTCTTCGTCGCTGACCTGATCGTCATTACGGCTCAGCACCAGCAGGCCTTCGCCCTCGCGGTCGTGGTAATGCACGCTCTGCACCGGCGATTGCACGCCCAGGGCCTCAAGCTGCCCGGCGGGAATCGGCGCAAGTATTTCGAAACCTTTCTTGTCGCAGGCACCCAGCAGTAGCAGTCCCGCCACGGTCAACGTTCGGATGAACCAGGGGTTGGAGATCGGCATGGCTGTATCGGGCCCTCACTGGCGACAGCGGTTTTCGTCGATGAAGTTGCTAGACTCTTTGGTCTGCACAGAGCTATCCGTTAAGATAGTCGGCTTTTCATGGCGGGAGTCAGGCAGTATGGCGCAGCAGTATCAACCGGGGCAACGCTGGATCAGCGACAGCGAAGCCGAGCTAGGTCTGGGGACCGTTCTGGCACAGGACGGCCGCTTGTTGACCGTGCTCTACCCGGCCACTGGCGACACACGCCAGTACTCCCTGCGCAATGCGCCCCTGACCCGGGTGCGCTTCTCGCCTGGCGACCAGATCACCCATTTCGAAGGGTGGAAGCTGACTGTGCGCGAGGTCGAAGATGTCGACGGCCTGTTGGTCTATCACGGCCTCGACGCCCAGAACCAGGCACGCACCCTGCCAGAAACCCAGCTGTCAAACTTCATCCAGTTCCGCCTGGCCAGCGACCGCCTGTTCGCCGGGCAGATCGACCCGCTGGCGTGGTTCTCGCTGCGCTACAACACGCTGGAGCACACCAGCCGTCAGTTGCAGTCGTCGCTTTGGGGCCTGGGTGGCACCCGCGCACAACCGATTGCCCACCAGTTGCACATCGCCCGTGAAGTGGCCGACCGTATCGCCCCGCGAGTACTGCTGGCCGACGAAGTGGGCCTGGGCAAGACCATCGAAGCCGGCCTGGTGATCCATCGCCAACTGCTCTCGGGCCGCGCCAGCCGCGTGCTGATCCTGGTTCCGGAGAACCTGCAGCACCAGTGGCTGGTGGAAATGCGCCGGCGCTTCAACCTGCAGGTCGCGTTGTTCGATGCCGAGCGTTTTATCGAAAGCGACGCCAGCAACCCCTTCGAAGATGCCCAGCTGGCGCTGGTCGCCCTGGAATGGCTGACCGAAGACGAGAAGGCCCAGGACGCGCTGTTTGCCGCTGGCTGGGACCTGCTGGTGGTCGACGAAGCGCACCACCTGGTCTGGCATGAAGACCAGGTCAGCCCCGAGTACGCGCTGGTCGAGCAACTGGCCGAGGTCATCCCCGGCGTGCTGCTGCTGACCGCTACCCCGGAGCAACTGGGCCAGGACAGTCACTTCGCCCGCCTGCGCCTGCTCGATCCTAACCGTTTCCACGACCTGGCCGCCTTCCGCGCCGAGAGCGAGCACTATCGCCCGGTAGCCGAAGCGGTCCAGGAACTGCTCGACGAAGGCCGCCTGTCGCCCAAGGCCCACGCCACCATCGAAGGTTTCCTCGGTGCCGAAGGCGAAGCCCTGCTGGCCGCGGTCAACGATGGCGACACCCAGGCCAGCGCCCGCCTGATCCGCGAGCTGCTCGACCGCCACGGTACTGGCCGCGTGCTGTTCCGTAACACCCGCGCCGCCGTCCAGGGCTTCCCTGAGCGCAACCTGCACCCCTACCCGCTGCCCAACCCCGACCAGTACATGGAGCTGCCGCTGGGCGAGCACGCTGAGCTGTACCCGGAGGTTGCCTTCCAGTCCCAGGGCGAAGGCAGCGAAGAAGAGCGCTGGTGGCGCTTCGACCCACGGGTCGACTGGCTGATCGATACCCTGAAGATGCTCAAGCGGGTCAAGGTCCTGGTGATCTGCGCCCACGCTGAAACCGCCATGGACCTGGAAGACGCCCTGCGCGTGCGTTCCGGTATTCCCGCGACGGTGTTCCATGAAGGCATGAGCATCCTTGAGCGTGACCGCGCGGCCGCCTACTTCGCCGACGAAGAATTCGGCGCCCAGGTACTGATCTGCTCGGAAATCGGCAGTGAAGGCCGCAACTTCCAGTTCGCCCATCACCTGGTGCTGTTCGACCTGCCAGCTCACCCGGATCTGCTCGAGCAGCGTATCGGCCGTCTGGACCGGATCGGCCAGAAGCACACCATCGAACTGCACGTGCCGCACCTGCAAAACAGCCCGCAAGAGCGTCTGTTCCAGTGGTACCACCAGGCCCTGAACGCCTTCCTCAACACCTGCCCGACCGGCAACGCCCTGCAGCATCAGTTTGGCCCGCGCCTGCTGCCGCTGCTCGAAAGCGGTGACGACGATGAGTGGCAAGCGCTGGTCGACGAGGCCCGCGCCGAGCGCGAGCGCCTCGAAGCCGAGCTGCACAGCGGTCGCGACCGTCTGCTGGAGCTCAACTCCGGTGGCGCCGGTGAAGGCCAGGAGCTGGTCGAGGCAATTCTTGAGCAGGATGACCAGTTCGCCCTGCCGATCTACATGGAAACCCTGTTCGACGCGTTTGGCATCGACAGCGAAGACCACTCGGAAAACGCCCTGATCCTCAAACCGAGCGAAAAAATGCTCGACGCCAGCTTCCCGCTGGGCGACGACGAAGGCGTGACCATCACCTACGACCGCAACCAGGCGCTGTCACGCGAAGACATGCAGTTCATCACCTGGGAGCACCCAATGGTCCAGGGCGGCATGGACCTGGTGCTGTCCGGCTCGATGGGCAACACTTCGGTGGCGCTGATCAAGAACAAGGCGCTCAAGCCCGGCACCGTGCTGCTGGAACTGCTGTACGTGAGTGAAGTGGTGGCTCCGCGCGCCCTGCAACTGGGTCGCTACCTGCCGCCGGCGGCCCTGCGCTGCCTGCTCGACGCCAATGGCAACGACCTGGCTTCGCGGGTGTCCTTCGAGACCCTCAACGACCAGCTCGAAAGCGTGCCAAAGGCCAGCGCCAACAAGTTCATCCAGGCCCAGCGCGACGTGCTGGCGCCGCGGATCAACGGCGGCGAAACCAAGATCATGCCGCGCCATGCCGAGCGTGTCGCCCAAGCGCAGGGCCGCCTGGCGGCGGAAACCGACGAAGAACTGGCGCGCCTGACGGCGCTGCAAGCGGTCAACCCGACCGTTCGCGACAGCGAAATCGAAGCCCTGCGCAAGCAGCGTGAACAAGGCCTGGCGATGCTTGATAAAGCGGCGCTGCGCCTGGAAGCGATTCGGGTCTTGGTCGCCGGATAAACCGCGTCGTATTCAATCGCGGGTCAAGCCCGCTCCTACGCCACCCCTGTAGGAGCGGGCTTGCCCCGCGATACGTCCAGCAGCTCACTGTCTGCCACCATCCCCTCCCGCATCCTCTGCGCATCCCGGCTAAAGCACCGCGAGGCCAGCAGCAGGAACACCAGCGTCAGCATCAATGCCACGGGTATCAGGTACATCGCCCCGTGCAGGCCTTCAGCCTTGAACCCCTCGCTCATCTGCACCTCCCCCGCTGCCTGCATCGCCGCCACGGCAAAATGGTCCGACAGCGCGCCCACCACCACCGGCCCCAGGCCGCCGCCCAGCAGATAAAGCCCGGCAAAGAACAGCGCCATGGCCGTTGCCCGCAGTCGTGGCTGCACCACATCCTGAATCGCGGTGTAGACGCAGGTATAGAAGTTGTAGGCAAACAACCAGCCGACACCGAACACCGCCACGAACACACCGATCTCGATCCGCCCGGCGTGCAGCGCCCAAGCGGTGGCCAGGGTCGCAATCAGCATGCTCAGAGCACCGAACAACAAACGCCCATTGGCAAAGCGCTGGTGCACCTTGTCGGCAATCCAGCCGCCGAGGGTCAGGCCCACCAGGCCGGTCAGGCCGACGATCACCCCGGTGGCCACCGCGGCCTGCTGCAGCGAAAGCAAGAAGTAGCGCTGCAGCATCGGCACCATGAACGAGTTGCAGGCGTAGGTGGCGAAGTTGAAGGTAAGGCCAGCCAGCACCAGCCAACAGAAAGTCGGCACGCTCAAGACCCGGCGCAGCGGCCGGTCCAGCGGCGCCTGGGAAATCGCCACCGACTCAGCCGCCCCGCGCGCCGGCTCGCGGATCATGAACATGAACAGCGCCAGCAGCAGCCCCGGCACTGCAGCGATAAAGAACGGCGCGCGCCAGCTGTCAAAGGCTTGCACCATCGCCCCAATGGTAAAGAACGCCAGCAGCAACCCCAGCGGCAGGCCGAGCATGAAAATGCCCATGGCCCGCGCCCGCCGCTCAGCGGGAAACAGGTCGCCGATCAGCGAGTTGGCGGCCGGCGCATAGCTGGCTTCACCAATGCCCACGCCCATGCGTACCAGCAAAAAGCTCCAGAAACTGCCGACCATGCCATTGACCGCCGTCAGCCCGCTCCAGGCCATCAACCCCCAACCCATCAATTTGCTGCGTGAACCGTTATCGGCCAGGCGCCCCAGCGGCAGCCCGGCAATCGCATAAACCAGGGTGAAGGCGGTACCGATCAATCCGATCTGAAAGTCGCTCAGGTGCCATTCCAGGCGGATCGGTTCGATGATGATGGCGGGAATGGTGCGGTCGAAGAAGTTGAACAGGTTGGCCAGAAACAACAAAAACAGGATTCGCCAGGCGTTCGCCGCTTGAGTGGAGCTCTGCATCGATCAGTCCCTCATTATTATTGTTCGGGGCATTCCAGCACGCCGAACTGAATCTAGAGGGCCCTCTGCGATCTGTCTGCCACCATTGACCGTACTGATACCGGGTAATTGTAACCATTCGCGGTTTTAGAACCCGGCGCTATTGCCTCAATGACCAAATCGTCGGAATCAATATGCCATTATTCAGGATGGACTAATGCCGAGTTCCTATACTCCTGCAGAACGGTCTCCGAGTGGGCAATTGGGGGACGAGTGCAAACTCGACTACGAGGAATGCTATGGAGTGGCTGGGGCTACAAATGCTCGCCGAACTTCCGGCAACCGGGCAGATCCTTCTCGATTGCAGGCACAACCCGTATCTGGTGCTGCTTGCGTTTCTGATCGCCTGTGCCGGCAGCTTCGCCACCCTGGACATGGCCGAGCGCCTGAGCCACGTCGAACTGCCCGCCGCCCAGCGGCAATGGCGCCTGCTCGGTGCCTGCTGCCTGGCCGGTGGCATCTGGGCCATGCACTTCGTCAGCATGCTGGCCCTGCAAACACCACTGGAAGTTCACTACGACGTTGCCCTGACCGGCGTCTCGCTGCTGATCATGCTGCTAGCCGGCTGGATGGCCATGAATACCCTCGGCCGCCAGGAGCTGCGGCCACGCCACTACTTGCAAGCGGCGGTGTGCTTTGGCCTGGGTATCGTCGCCATGCACTACACCGGCATGGCGGCCATGCGCTCGACCGCCCAGCAGTTCTATCGCCCCGACCTGTTTGCCGCCTCTGTCGCCGCGGCTATCGCCACCAGCATGGCGGCGCTGCTGTTCGCCCGCTTCTTTCGCAACGGCAGCGGCACCCTTTATCAGTTGATGAAATACGGTGCCAGTCTGCTGATGGCCGGCGGGATTGTCGGTACCCATTTGCTGGGGATGGCGGCGTTGACCCTGGTGCTGCCCCCCGACACCCCGCTGTCGCTTCCGGTCAGCGACAACAGCCTGCAACTGAGCCTGACCATCGCCTTTATCACCCTGCTGATCAGCGCCAGCAGCATCAGCGCCGCGCTTTCGGACAAAAAATTGCAAAGCAAGGAGCACGACCTGCGCCGGGTCAACGTCTTGCTCAGCCAGCTGGACCAGGCCCGGGTCTCTCTGCAGCAGGCCGCCCATTACGACGCCCTGACCAACCTGGTCAACCGCCGCGGCTTCAACCAGGTGTTCGCCGAGCGCCTGGCCGAGCAAACGGCCAATGACGGCATGCTGGCGGTGATGTTCCTCGACATCGACCACTTCAAGCGCATTAACGACAGCCTCGGTCATGACGCTGGCGACGAGTTGCTCAAGGTCATAGCCGCGCATATCAAGACCGCCACCCGCAGCCAGGATGTCGTCGCCCGTTTTGGCGGCGACGAGTTCTGCATCCTCACCGCGCTGCACAGCCGCGACGAAGCCCGGCACTTGGCCCAACGCATCATGCAAAAGATGAAAGAGCCGATCGACCTGGCCGGGCGGCGTATGGTCATGACCACCAGCATCGGCATCAGTGTGTTTCCCGATGATGGCCGCAGCTGCGAAGAGCTGCTGAAAAACGCCGACCTGGCCCTCTATCAATCCAAGGGTTGCGGGCGCAACAACCTGAACTTCTTCAACAGCAACCTGAAAACCCGCGCCACCCTCGAGCTGCAACTGGAAGAAGAGCTGCGCATCGCACTGCTCGAAGAACGCGGCCTGCGCATCCACTACCAGCCGATTTTCGACCTGCACAGCGGCCAGGTTGCCAAGCTCGAAGCACTGGTACGCTGGCAGCACCCGCAACATGGCCTGCTCAGCCCGGACCGTTTTATCGGCATAGCCGAAGCCAACGGCCTGATCGCCGAACTCGACCTCTGGGTGCTGCGTCATGCCTGCGCAGACCTGGCCCAGCTCAACCGTCACGGTTATGACGGGCTCAAGGTGACGGTCAACTGCTCGGCCTTGACCCTGGCCCGTGAAGAGCTGGCCCGGGAAGTTGAAGATGCCCTGCGCCAGGCCGGCATTTCGGCGCGCCAGCTGGAACTGGAAGTCACCGAAAATGCGTTGATGGGCAACATCCACAACACCATCGCCCTGCTCAAGGGCATCCGCGCCCAGGGCGTGTCACTGTCGATCGATGACTTCGGCACCGGCTATTCGTCACTGGCCTATCTCAAGCGCCTGCCGCTGGACACCCTGAAGATCGACCGATCGTTTATTCAGGATGTACCACGCTGCCGACAGGATATGGAAATCGTCCAGGCAATTATCGTCATGGCGCACACCCTGCACCTGCAAGTGATCACCGAAGGCGTCGAAACCATCGAGCAGTACCAGTTCCTCGCCCAGCAAGGCTGCGATTTTATCCAGGGTTACCTGCTCAGCCGGCCAGTACCACTGGGTGAACTGCGACCGATCCTCGGCGAACTCAACCAGCGCCATGAACAGGCGCTGAGCAGCATCAATCCTTACGCCGGTACAGATCAATCAAGGTCGCTGGATCTTTTTGCAGATAGCCCTGACTACCATGCAAGCGCATCAATTGCGCGGCCAGGCCGCTGATCGGCGTCGACGAACCCTGTTCACGGGAAAACTTCACCGCGCTATCCAGGTCCTTGAGCAAGGTGCGCACGTGCCACTTCACTGGCTCGAAGCGGCTTTCGGCCATTTGCGGGGCAAGGATCTGCAGCGGCCTCGAATCGGCAAAGCCACCGGCCAGGGCCTCGGCCATCAGGCTGGCGTCCACGCCCGATTGCTCAGCCAGCGCCACCACTTCGGCAATTACCAGCGCGTTGCAGGCAACGATCATCTGGTTGCAGGCCTTGGTCACCTGCCCTGCCCCGACCGGCCCCATGTGGGTCACGCGTTGGCCGAGGGTCAACAGCACCGGGCGCATGCGCTCAAGGTCTGCGGCAGCGCCGCCGACCATGATCGCCAGGGTGCCGGCTTCGGCGCCCGGGGTGCCGCCGGAAACCGGGGTGTCGAGCCAGCTCATGCCGGTCTTCGCGGCCAGCTCGCTGGCCATCTCGCGGGTGGCGGTCGGTTCGAGGCTGGAGAAGTCCACCAACAACTGACCGGCCTTGCCGGCGGTAGCGATGCCCTGTTCACCAAACACCACCTCGCGCACCACCGCGGTGTCCGCCAGGCACAGCATCAGCACATCGGCGTGCTGGCACAGCTCGGCCGGGGTCGCCACCTGACCGGCGCCGGTCTTGACCAGTTCGGCGCATTTGTCCGGCGAGCGGTTCCACACCGTCAGCGGATAACCCGCTGCCAACAGCCGCCGACACATGGGCAAGCCCATCAGACCGATACCAGCAAACCCCAACGTAGGACGTGCAGTGCTCATGTACAGCTCCAGACAGATTAAAGAAGTTGACTGATCGGACGATTCAGTTTGCAGGCGTGGCAAGGAAAACTCCTACACAGGCATAGGGTTAACCCCTATCGCTCACGCCAAATGCGCACTGATACAGTCGCGAACCTCATCCAGTGATGGCTCTATGCTACCTACTAGAACAGCCACCCACCCCCAGGCAAATGGCGCAAAATGACCTCCAAGACTACTTCTGCCAACGCGGTTTCCGAGCTGACTTCATCCACTCCCGCGTACAGCGCTCCCGGCTCGAGTTACTACAGCCCGCGGGCGCTTAACCCGCAGCAGTACCTGTACTTCACCGAAACCGATATCCAGCGCATCCTCGACAACCTCGACGGCCTGCGCGACCTGGTGTTCCCGCCCAGCGTGCATGTCGAAGACGACACCCAGTTGCGCCTGGACCAGCAATTCCCTTCGGTGTGTCTGATTGGCCTGGGCCGTTGCGGCTCGAACATCGCCCTGGATGTTGCAGAACTTGTATACAACGCCAGGACCTTCTACCTCAACGAATTCAACAACGAAGACCGCGCCGGCAGCGAACCGAACTACAGCCCGGCACGCTGGATTCGCAACAACCTGCGCCTGGTACAGAACAAAGGCACCAAGCCGGTGTTCCTGGTAGAGCCGCTGGTGATGCTCGGTGACCTCGACAAGGATATCGCCGGGCGCATCCGCTTTTCGCGCAAGGGTGAGAAGAGCGGGTTCATTCGCGACTACAGCAAGATGAAGATCATGGACCTCTCGGAAGTGCATGCCGGGGGCGCCGGTAACGCGCCGATCCTCGGTCAGTACCTGGCCAAGATCATCCTCAACAAGGAAACCCACCGCTTTTCCAGCGCCGACTGGAAGCTGATCCACTCGTACCTGATCGATTCCTGCGGGATCAAGGCTAACCAGTCGCGCCTGTACTTCTACATCTTCAGCGCTGGCGGCGGTACCGGTTCGGGCATGGCTTCGGAGTTTGGCCTGGCCCAGCAATACTCGTACATGAACAAGACCTTCGACACCAAGCCGGCCGACGAGAACGACGGCAAGAGTGGCCATTCGTTCGTCTTCGAGCCGATCTTCACCAGCGGCATCTGCGTGCTGCCGAATATTTCCGATCACCGCAGCGAAATGTCCGAAGCCCTGCACATCAACGCCGGCCGGCTGCTGTGTAAGTACCTGTCAGAAGAATGGGATTTCTCGTACAACTTCGACAATGAAGACAGCAGCGAAGCCAGCGTCATGGGCCGCATCCGCCCATGGAACGCGATGATGCTGATCTCCAACGACATCATGCGCTACGCCGAAGAGAACGATGACGGCAACATCCAGAACATCGATGTCAATGCCATGGAGAAGCACGCCAACCAGTACATCTCCCAGCAGATCTTCAACATCCTCACCGCCCAGGCGGTGACCACCGACTACGACCAGAACTACTTCCGCCGAGCCGGCATCGACATCGGCGAAACCATTCGCCTGGATGCCAACGACCTGTTCATGAGCCTGGCCGGCCCCGTGGCCATCGCCTATGCCGAATCGGTAGTACCGGAACAGCCGTCGCCAAGCTCGGACAAGTTCAAAGTGTTCGAGAAGGAACAGCCGCGGCTGAACATCGACGACCTGTTCTTCCGCTCGATCGACCTGCCGCATTTCAACAAGGTGACCCAGGCGATCGAAGGTATCAGCCTGTTGCCGATCGAGTCCCGCCGCTACCGCGCAGCCCTGGAGCAATACCAGGCTTCCGGCTATGACGCGGCAGCGCTGCACGACCTGCACTTTTTCAAGAATTGCTCGTCGGTGGTGTCGATCGTGTCCCTGCCCAAGGACTACAAACTGTCGTACATGGACCTGAACCGGCTCAAGACCCACCTCAACAGCCTGTTCCCCAATACCACGCTCAAGCGCTATGCGCTGGTCATCGGCGCTTCGGCCAACCTCTCGCTGACTACCCTGATCGCCAAGAGCCCGTGCCTGTCGGACGACTTCCTGACCCTGATCGTGGCCTTTATCAAGCGTTGCTTTGCGCGTAACCCGTACCGGTTCGACGACACCCTGGACAACGCCATCCTCGAGTTCATCACCAGCGATGCCTTCGATGAAGACCGCATCGATGACCTGCTCAACGAGTTCGAGAACCCGGCGAAGATCCTCGATACCAACTGGTATGCAATCAAACCGATGTACGAGAAGAAATACCGCGAACTGATCAACGACAAGAGCAAGTTCGTCTCGATCAATGACATCCGGCTGTCACGCGAATGCGTGAAGAAAGCAGTGAAATACCTGCGTGAAATCTACCGTCACCGCATTGGCAAGACCCGAGTGATCTCTTTGAACAGTCATACCGGGAAAGTGGATTACTGATAGAAAGCATCGCGGGGCGATCCGACTTGCCCCGCGATCAGACTGTTACCGCACTCTTTTGGCACACCCAACTGTTACCAACAGCCACCCCGGCTGAACAGTCCCGCGCACCAAAACCACCTCGCTGTGCATTTTCACGCACCAATTTGGCGCGCGATCAGCCGTTGGTCTTTTCCTGAATCACGATAAACGGCGAAACCACCACGGCCCAGATCTCTGGATCGCGGCTCTGAAGGTCTAGCGCCTGCTCTGTAGTGACCGGACCTACCGTGCCAGCATTACGCCATGCAGCGAAGGTTTCGCTACGGTTTTCGGCCATTGCCTGTGCAACTTCGATCAGGTCCAGGGTCGGGTCGACCCAAATCAGGTCACCCTTGGCCCAAAAACGCTCCAGCGCTTTCCACTCGATTCTTCCGGTCTCGCCGAGCAATTTGGCATAGAGGGTGCTTGGTTGATCTGTCATGGGTTCCTACCAGAAATAATTCGACCGCAATAAAGGTCGGTATTTTTGCAGAAAAACCCAGTTTCAAAATAAGTAATTGATCGACAAGGTGGTAAATGCCCGGGATTGACCAGAAAAACTGGCAAAACAGTGGCGTTTTTCTATAACTTTCTGTCGATTAGGCGACACCCCTGGTTTTTGCCCCAGCGGGCCTGCTTTTCAAGCGACAAAGCAGCGCTCTACACTGTACCGGTACAGTTGCCAGGGCCGATCCGGGGGTTATCCGGGTCCATGACGAGGCGTCGCCTCCCATGGAACCTGATCCGGTCCTCACGCTCTGGCCGCCAGGACTATAAAAATTACAACAGAATGAGTGGAGCACTATGAGTAAGGCTACTAAGCAGATTTCCAAACTGTTTGCCGCAATGGTTCTGGCCGGGGTTGCCAGCCATTCGTTTGCAGCCGATACCATCAAGATCGGCATCGCCGGCCCGAAAACCGGTCCGGTCACTCAGTACGGCGACATGCAGTTCATCGGTGCAAAACAGGCCATCAAGGACATCAACGCCAAAGGCGGCGTCGACGGCAAGATGCTTGAAGCCAAAGAATACGATGACGCCTGCGACCCTAAACAGGCCGTGGCAGTCGCCAACAAAGTGGTCAACGACGGCGTCAAGTACGTGGTCGGCCACCTGTGCTCCAGCTCCACCCAACCTGCGTCCGACATCTACGAAGACGAAGGCGTGATCATGATCACTCCGGCTGCCACCAGCCCGGAAATCACCGCCCGCGGCTACAAGCTGATCTTCCGCACCATCGGTCTGGACAGCGCCCAGGGCCCGGCAGCCGGCAACTACATTGCTGACCATGTCAAACCGAAAGTGGTTGCGGTACTGCACGACAAACAGCAGTACGGTGAAGGCATCGCCAGCGCCGTCAAAAAAACCCTCGAAGGCAAAGGCGTCAAGGTTGCCGTGTTCGAAGGCCTGAACGCCGGTGACAAGGACTTCTCCTCGATCATCCAGAAGCTCAAGCAAGCCAACGTCGACTTCGTCTACTACGGCGGCTACCACCCAGAGCTGGGCCTGATCCTGCGCCAAGCCAAAGAGAAAGGCCTGAACGCCAAGTTCATGGGCCCTGAAGGTGTCGGTAACGACTCCATCTCGCAGATCGCCCAAGGCGCCTCCGAAGGCCTGCTGGTGACCCTGCCGAAATCCTTCGACGCCGATCCTGCGAACAAGGCAATCTCCGATGCCATCAAGGCCGATGGTAAAGACCCTAGCGGCCCGTTCGTATTCCCGGCCTACTCGGCTGTCGAGCTGATCGCCGAAGGCATCAAGGCCGCCAAGTCCGAAGACACCGACAAAGTGGCTGCCGCCATCCACGCCGGCACCTTCAAGACCCCGACCGGCGACCTGTCGTACGACGACAAAGGCGACCTGAAAGACTTCAAATTCGTGGTCTACGAATGGCATTTCGGCAAACCTAAAACCGAAGTTTCTCCTCAGTAATCCCGTCTGACTATATGACTACAAGCCCACTGTGCGAGCAGTGGGCTTTGTTTTACGAGGTTCATGGGCCTGATTCCCGCGATCCGGGAGCAGGTTCACCTGAAAATCTTAAAACCGTCACCAGCGGTTCGCTGGCAGTTGCCTGTGCCGAAGTGGCCAAGACCACAAGACCGGGCCGGGGGCATCCCCACCAGTGAAATGCGTATCAGGTTTTTAGGAGCGCTGTAATGCCTGAGATCTATCACTTCTTCCAACAGCTGGTTAATGGCCTGACCATTGGCAGCACCTATGCCTTGATAGCCATTGGCTACACAATGGTTTACGGCATCATTGGAATGATCAACTTCGCCCATGGCGAGGTGTACATGATCGGTTCCTACGTGGCCTTCATCGCCCTTGCGGGGCTGGCCATGATGGGTATCGATTCACTGCCGATATTGATGACCGTCGCCTTCGTCGCCACGATCTTCGTAACCAGTGCCTATGGCTACAGTATCGAACGGGTCGCCTACCGTCCGTTGCGTAACAGCAACCGGTTGATCCCGCTGATTTCTGCCATCGGCATGTCGATTTTCCTGCAAAACACCGTATTGCTATCCCAGGACTCCAAGGACAAGTCCATCCCCAACCTGATCCCTGGGAGTATCTCCTTCGGCCCGGGCGGCGCAGAGGAAGTGCTGATCTCCTACATGCAGATCCTGGTTTTCGTTGTCACCCTGGTGGCCATGACCGGTTTGACCCTGTTTATCTCCCGTTCGCGTCTGGGCCGGGCCTGCCGGGCCTGTGCCGAAGACATCAAGATGGCCAACCTGCTGGGCATCAACACCAACAACATCATCGCCCTGACCTTCGTCATCGGTGCCGCCCTGGCGGCCGTGGCGGCGGTACTGCTGAGCATGCAGTACGGGGTGATCAACCCCAACGCCGGCTTCCTGGTAGGCCTGAAAGCCTTTACCGCAGCGGTACTGGGCGGCATCGGCAGCATTCCGGGCGCCATGCTCGGCGGGCTGGTGCTGGGGGTGGCCGAAGCCTTTGGCGCCGATATCTTCGGTGACCAGTACAAGGACGTGGTGGCGTTCGGCCTTTTGGTTCTGGTGCTGTTGTTCCGTCCGACCGGCATTCTCGGCCGTCCGGAGGTTGAAAAAGTATGAACAAAAATCTCAAACAGGCGTTCTTCAGCGCCTTGCTGGTCTGGGCCGTGGCCTTCCCGGTACTGGGACTCAAACTCAGCATCGATGGCATCAACCTGATCGTTCACAGCCAGGGGCCATTCACCATCACGGTGATTGCCGTGTGCTCGGTGCTGATGTTCCTGCGTGTGCTGTTCGACAAGCAGTGGAGCGCGGTTACCCATCGGCGCTCCGATCGCAAGCTGATCTCGCCGGCGGTAAGCAACTTCCTGACCCTGCCCAAGACCCAGCGCTGGATAATCCTCGGCCTGATCATGGTTGCCCTGGTCTGGCCGTTCTTCGGCTCGCGCGGCGCGGTCGACATCGCCACCCTGATCCTGATCTACGTGTTGCTGGGCCTGGGCCTGAACATCGTGGTCGGCCTGGCGGGCCTGCTCGACCTGGGTTATGTCGGCTTCTACGCCGTCGGCGCCTACAGCTACGCCCTGCTGTCGCACTACTACGGCCTGAGCTTCTGGATCTGCCTGCCGATCGCCGGCCTGATGGCGGCGACCTTCGGCTTCCTGCTCGGTTTCCCGGTACTGCGTCTGCGCGGTGACTACCTGGCCATCGTGACCCTGGGTTTTGGTGAGATCATCCGCCTGTTCCTGCGTAACCTCACCGGTCTTACCGGCGGTCCAAACGGGATCAGCAACATCGAGAAACCGACCTTCTTCGGCCTGACCTTCGAACGCAAGGCCGCCGAGGGCATGCAGACCTTCCACGAGTTCTTCGGCCTGCAGTACAACTCGATCAACAAGGTGATATTCCTCTACCTGGTGGCGCTGCTGCTGGCACTGCTCGCGCTGTTCGTGATCAACCGCCTGCTGCGCATGCCGATCGGTCGTGCCTGGGAAGCCCTGCGTGAAGACGAGATCGCCTGCCGCGCGTTGGGTCTGAACCCTACCGTGATCAAGCTTTCAGCGTTCACCCTGGGTGCCTGCTTCGCCGGTTTCGCCGGCAGCTTCTTCGCTGCGCGCCAGGGCCTGGTGACACCGGAGTCGTTCACCTTCATCGAATCGGCCATCATCCTCGCCATCGTCGTGTTGGGTGGCATGGGCTCTCAGTTGGGCGTGATTCTGGCGGCCATCGTGATGATCCTTCTGCCTGAACTGATGCGTGAATTCAGCGAATACCGCATGTTGATGTTCGGTGCGCTGATGGTATTGATGATGATCTGGCGTCCGCAGGGCCTGCTGCCTATGCAACGTCCACATATGGAGCTGCGTCGATGAGCCGCGAAATTCTGCAAGTCAGCGGCCTGAGCATGCGCTTCGGCGGCTTGTTGGCGGTCAACGGCGTGGCCCTGACCGTCAAGGAAAAACAGGTGGTGGCGTTGATCGGCCCGAACGGCGCCGGCAAGACCACGGTGTTCAACTGCCTGACCGGCTTCTACAAGCCGAGCGCCGGCAGCATCCTGCTCGACGGCCAGCCGATCCAGGGCCTGGCCGGCCATCAGATCGCTCGCAAGGGCGTGGTGCGGACCTTCCAGAACGTGCGTCTGTTCAAAGAGATGACCGCCCTGGAAAACCTGCTGATCGCCCAGCACCGGCACCTGAATACCAACTTCCTTGCCGGCCTGCTGAAAACCCCGGGCTTTCGCCGCAGCGAGCGCGAAGCCATGGACTTCGCGCAGTTCTGGCTGGACAAGGTCAACCTCACCGAGTTCGCCAACCGTACCGCCGGCACCCTGGCCTACGGTCAGCAACGGCGCCTGGAGATCGCCCGCTGCATGATGACCCGTCCGCGGATCCTCATGCTCGACGAGCCGGCGGCAGGCCTGAACCCGAAAGAGACCGAAGACCTCAAGGCGCTGATCAGCGTGCTGCGTGAAGAGCACAACGTCACCGTGCTGCTGATCGAGCACGACATGAAGCTGGTCATGAGCATCTCCGACCACATCGTGGTGATCAACCAGGGCACGCCCCTGGCCGACGGTACGCCGGAACAGATCCGCGACAACCCTGAAGTGATCAAAGCCTACCTGGGGGAAGCGTAAATGCTGCAGTTCGAAAACGTTTCCACCTTCTACGGCAAGATCCAGGCACTGCACAGCGTCAACGTCGAGATCCGCCAGGGCGAAATCGTCACCTTGATCGGCGCCAACGGCGCGGGTAAATCCACCCTGCTGATGACCCTCTGCGGTTCGCCCCAGGCGCACAGTGGCAGCATCAAGTACCTGGGGGAAGAACTGGTCGGCCAGCCGTCCTCGCACATCATGCGCAAGAGCATCGCGGTGGTCCCTGAGGGCCGCCGCGTGTTCGCCCGCCTGACCGTGGAAGAGAACCTGGCCATGGGCGGATTCTTCACCAATAAAGGCGATTACCAGGAGCAGATGGACAAGGTCCTGCAACTGTTCCCGCGCCTGAAGGAGCGCTTCAGCCAGCGTGGCGGCACCATGTCGGGCGGCGAACAGCAGATGCTCGCCATCGGCCGGGCGCTGATGAGCAAGCCCAAGTTGCTGTTGCTCGACGAGCCATCGCTGGGCCTGGCACCGATCATCATCCAGCAGATCTTCGACATCATCGAGCAACTGCGCCGCGATGGCGTGACGGTGTTCCTGGTCGAACAGAACGCCAACCAGGCGCTGAAAGTCGCCGACCGCGCCTATGTGCTGGAAAACGGCCGGGTGGTGATGGAAGGTACCGGTGAAGCGCTGTTGACCGACCCCAAGGTTCGCGACGCTTACCTGGGTGGCTGAGCATTGCACTGCAACAAATGAAAAAAGGCCTTCGGGCCTTTTTTCTTGCCCGCTGTAACACCTCCAGGGCAAGGGACTCTAGTGCTGCAGGTGAGCCAGAACCGCTGGCTCTCACCTCCCCTTACTACTGGAGTTTCAGCATGAACAAGACCCTCAGCGCCGCCGCACTCATCCTTTCCCTGGGCTCGGCCCTGGCGTTCCTGCCTGCGGTCCACGCCGCCGACGACATGAAAATGAGCAAGGAAGCGAGCATGGACAAGGACATGAAAATGGACAAGAAAATGGCCGACGACAAGAAGATGGACATGAGCAAGGACAAGAAGATGGAAAAGAACGACAAGATGATGAAAAACGAAATGCACGACGACAAGATGTAAACCCTAGAGGGTCCGCAGCGCCTGGCTGCTGCGCCTGAACCAGGCCAGCAGGTAATCGGCCAGTACCTGGACCCGCTGGGGCATCCCGCCCTGATAGGGGTGCACCAGAAACAACGGCACGCTGCGCGTCTGATAGTCGCGCAGTAGCCACTGCAAGCGGCCGTCAGCCAGCTCTGCATGCAGCATGTACGACGGCAGACGGGCAACCCCGGCGCCCAGCAGTGCCGCTTTTTTCAGCAGGCTGTAATGATTGCTGGCAAAGCTGCCAGCCACCTGCACCCGCAACAGTTCGTGCTGCTGGTGATACAACCACTCTTCACGGCCGCTGTAATGGCTGTTGAGCAGGCAGCGATGGCCGCTCAACTCACTTGGCACTTTCGGTTCACCATGGCGCTGCAGATAGGCCGGGCTGGCACAGGTCAGCTCCTGCATGGCCAGCACCGGGCGGGCGACCAGGCGTGCGTCATCCTGGACTTCGGTTCGAATCGCAAGGTCGAAGCCGTCGCCCAGGAGGTCGCGGTAGCCATTGTTCAGCTCAAGCTCCACCTGCAAATCCGGGTAGCGGCTGGCGAACTCCAGCAGCAATCCTTCGAAAAAAGTCTCGCCCAACGACACTGGCACAGTGATGCGCACCGGTCCCGCCAGTTCGTCCTTGAGCATGGCCAGGGTCTGACGCGCCCCTTCCATTTGCCGCACCAGTGCCTGCGCCTGCGGCAGCAACATGGCACCGGCAGCCGTCAGGCTCAGCCTCCTTGTAGTGCGGTGCAACAACTTCACCGAGTGGCCGGCCTCCAGGGCACTGATGCGCTTGGACAACTGCCCCTTGCTCCAACCCAGTTGTTGCGCAGCCAGGGTGAAGCTACCGGCATCCATCAGCACGGCAAAGGCCGCCAGGTCATCGAGGTCGCTCATGGATTGTTTCCATGTAAAAACCAAAGGTTGCCTATTAGCACGCTTATCTGCAGAAAAATCCACCCTAGACTTGAGCCTTGTCTTCACACCCCATGAGGAATGGCTCAATGAAAATCCTGTTGATCGGCGCCAGCGGTACCATCGGTTCGGCGGTTGCCAAAGAGCTGGAACAACGTCATGAAGTGCTGCGCATCGGCCGCAGCAGCGGCGACTATCAGGTGGATATCAGCGACAGTGCCTCGATTCGGCGCCTGTTCGAACAGACCGGCCGTTTCGATGCCCTGGTCTGCGCCGCCGGCAACGTCACCTTCGCGGCCCTTGAGGAGATGAGCGCGGAGCACTTCGCCCTGGGCCTGAACGACAAGCTCATGGGCCAGGTCAATCTGCTGCTGATCGGCCGCGAGTTCATCAATGATGGCGGCTCGTTCACCTTGACCAGCGGCATCCTCAACCGCGACCCGATTCGCTCCGGCGCTTCGGCTGCACTGGTCAATGGCGCCCTCGACGCCTTCGTCAAAGCGGCCGCCATCGAACTGCCGCGTGGCCTGCGGGTCAATTCCATCAGCCCCAACGTACTGGTCGAGGCCATGCCGGCGTATGCCCCGTATTTTCGCGGTTTCAAACCGGTGCCGGCCGCCGACGTGGCACTGGCCTATGCCAAGAGCGTCGAAGGATTGCAGAGCGGCCAGACCTACCAGGTTGGCTAAGGCCTTGTGATCGGCGATCAGCCTGCGTAACGTGGCGGCACCTTTTGCTCGAGATGCTGGAGTTTGCTTGATGCGTGCCGCCCCTTCGCTGTTGCTTGTCGCCTTGTTGCCGCTGTTTTCCGGCTGCCAGATGCTGGCTGAAAAGCCGCAAGCCGCCTCTACCGCAGGCCAGACCCGCATGCAGGGCGAACTCACTGCCCAGGGCGGACAACTGCTGTTCAAGCCCTGCGAAGAAACCCGCCGCTTTGCGGTCAATGACAGCGGCAACACCGGCCTGCTGCAGGAAGCCACGGCATTGGCGGCAACCCCTGGCACCCTGTTTGCCGACGTACGCGGTACCTTGTCGGCCAGCCAGAAAGGCGGCAATGACGGCCAATTGAATGTGCAGCGCCTGTACCGCATCGAGCACTCCACCAGCGCCTGCAGCGACCCCAACTTCAAGCGCCTGACCCTGCGTGCCAGCGGCCATGAGCCGGACTGGAACCTCAAGGCCGGCGGCAAGGGCATGGTCCTTGAGCGCCTTGGTCAGCCGTCGCTGGCCGTGCCTTATCTGGAAGAACAACTGCCCGACGGTCGTTTCAGTCTGAACACCGAGGCCAACGGCCAGAAAGTCGAGCTCTGGGTCGCACCGCAGCGCTGCGTCGACAGCGCCACCGGCAGCGTCCAGCACCTGAAGGCCGAGCTGCGCGTAGACGGCCAGACCCTGCGTGGCTGCGCCTACTACGGCGGCTCGCGCAACGACTGATCATCGGCGCCTGCGTTTATCCTGCCTGCAAAGGCAGCGAACAGCTTATACTTGGCGGTTTGTGTAAAGCCGCCGGCCGTTCATGGCCGGGATACTGGACCCTGCCATGTTACGAATCACCGAACTGAAGCTGCCGCTGGATCATCCTGATGAAGCCCTGCGCGAGGCCATCGTGCAACGCCTAGGCATCAGCGACGAGCAACTGCTGGACTTCACCCTGTTCAAGCGCAGCTACGATGCGCGCAAGAAGAACAGCGAGCTGCTGTTCATCTACACCATCGACCTGCAAGCGAGCAACGAAGCCGAACTGCTGCAGAAGTTCGCCGACGATCACAATGTCAACGTCGCCCCGGATGTCAGCTACAAAGTGGTTGGCCACGCCCCTGCCGACCTGCAGGAGCGTCCTGTCGTGGTCGGCTTCGGCCCGTGCGGAATTTTCGCCGGCCTGCTGCTGGCGCAGATGGGCTTCAAGCCGATCATCCTCGAGCGCGGTAAGGAAGTTCGCCAGCGCACCAAGGACACCTGGGGCCTGTGGCGCAAAAGCGTGCTCAACCCCGAGTCGAACGTGCAGTTCGGCGAAGGCGGCGCCGGGACCTTCTCCGACGGCAAGCTCTACAGCCAGATCAAAGACCCGCAACACCACGGCCGCAAGGTCCTGCACGAGTTCGTCAAAGCCGGTGCGCCGGACGAGATCCTCTTCGTCAGCAAGCCGCACATCGGTACCTTCCGCCTGACCGGCATGGTCGAGAACATGCGCCACGAGATTCACGCGCTGGGCGGCGAAGTGCGCTTCGAGCAGAAGGTCACCGACCTGCTGATGGACGACGGCCAGCTCAACGGCGTGGTCCTGGAAAGCGGCGAACAGTTGCACTCGCGCCACGTGGTCCTGGCCCTGGGCCACAGTGCCCGTGACACCTTCCGCATGCTGCACGCCCGTGGCGTGTTCATGGAAGCCAAGCCGTTCTCCATCGGCTTCCGGATCGAGCACCCGCAATCACTGATCGACCAGGCGCGCCTGGGCAAGTACGCCGGCCACCCGAAACTCGGTGCTGCCGACTACAAGCTGGTCTACCACGCCAAGAACGGTCGCTCGGTCTACAGCTTCTGCATGTGCCCAGGCGGCACCGTGGTTGCCGCTACCAGCGAGCCGGGCCGGGTGGTCACCAACGGCATGAGCCAGTACTCGCGTAACGAGCGCAACGCCAACTCCGGTATTGTCGTTGGCATTACCCCCGAGCAGGACTATCCGGGCGGCCCGCTGGCCGGTATCGAGCTGCAGGAAAAACTCGAAGCCCACGCCTACGTGCTGGGTGGCAGTAACTACCAGGCCCCAGCGCAACTGGTCGGTGACTTCGTCGCCGGACGGCCGTCCACCGCCATCGGTAGTGTCGAGCCGTCCTACAAGCCAGGGGTGAGCCTGGGCGACCTGGGCCCGAGCCTGCCGGACTTTGCCATCGAAGCCATTCGTGAAGCGCTGCCGGCCTTCGATCGGCAGATCAAGGGCTACAACCTGCCTGACGCGGTATTGACCGGGATCGAGACCCGCACTTCATCGCCGCTGCGCATCACCCGTGATGCCAGCATGCAGAGCCTGAACCTCAAGGGTCTGTTCCCAGCGGGTGAAGGTGCCGGTTATGCCGGCGGGATCCTGTCGGCGGGTGTCGACGGGATTCGCATTGCTGAAGCGGTAGCGCGCAGCATGCTGGGGCTGCAGGACTGATTCATACCGCAGTAAAGCAATCGCCGGCAACGCCGGCTCCCACAGGGTCCGAGTCGCCGCGGACCTTGTGGGAGCCGGCCTTGCCAGCGATGGGCTACAGAGCAGCCCGCCTTCAAACGCCCTCGCGCAATACCGATTCCGGCAACGCCTCACCGCGCTCGACACACGCAGTCACCGCCTCAATCATCCCCTCCAACTGATACCCCTGCCCGTTCAACCAGTCCTGGTCATAGTAAGTCGTGGCATAGCGATCGCCGCCATCACAGAGGATCGCCACGATCGAACCGGCCTCCCCCGCCGTGCGCATCTGCTGCGCCGCCGCCAGAGCGCCGATCAGGTTGGTGCCGCTGGACCCGCCGACCCGCCGGCCAAGGCGCTGGGCCAGATAATGCATGGCCGCCAGTGACAGAGCGTCCGGCACCTTGACCATGGCATCGATCACCTGCGGCAAAAACGAAGCCTCGACCCGCGGCCGGCCGATGCCTTCAATGCGCGAACCACAGTCCAGGCGCAGGGAACGGTCACCGGTCTTGTAGCAGTCGAAAAACACCGAGCGCTCGGCATCGGCGCACAACACCCGGGTGGCGTGCTGGCGGTAGCGCACATAGCGGCCCAAGGTGGCGGTGGTGCCGCCCGTGCCCGGGCTGGAAATCAGCCAGCTCGGCTCAGGGAACTGCTCGAAGCGCATCTGGGCAAAGATCGACTCGGCAATGTTGTTGTTAGCGCGCCAATCGGTAGCACGCTCGGCATAGGTGAACTGGTCCATGAAGTGCCCGCCACTTTCCTGGGCCAGGCGCTCGGATTCGGCGTAGATCTGCGTGGGATCCTGCACCAGGTGGCTCTGCCCCCCGTAGAAAGCAATCTGGGCGATTTTTTCCTGCGAGGTGGTGGCCGGTACCACGGCTATAAAGGGCAAACCGAGCAAGCGCGCAAAGTAGGCTTCGGAGATCGCCGTCGAGCCGCTGGACGCTTCGATCACCGGTGCGCCCGGACGCAACCAGCCATTACACAGGGCATAGAGAAACAACGAGCGCGCCAGCCGATGCTTGAGGCTGCCCGTGGGGTGGCTCGACTCATCCTTGAAATACAGCTCGACCTCGGGAAAGCCAGGCAGCGGCAGCGGGATCAGGTGGGTATCGGCGCTGCGCTGGAAGTCCGCTTCGATAATGCGGATGGCTTCACGGGCCCACTGGCGGTGATCGTTCATGGTCGATTCTCGGGCAAAAAGGTCGAAGTTCAGCAGAACATGTTAGGAAAATTCTGATAATTGCTACAGACACAGCCACGATGAATTATCGACCGCAACTGCTAGGCTGCATGGCGTGAATTGGTTACAGCTTATAACAAAAAAGAATATAGTTTTTGTTTTAAAGAATATCACCACAGGGTAGGGTGTGCCCCTATCAGAACCTTCAGGATGGAGAGCGCCCTTGCCCCTGCGTAGCACTTTCACACGTTTCTTTCAGTTGGAAGCTGCCAGCGGTCTATTACTGATTGCTGCAGCTGCCCTGGCCCTGATCATCAACAACTCGCCGCTGTCGTACCTGTACAACGGCCTGCTGGATGTGCCTGTAGTCGCCCAGATTGGCGCGTTGAAAATCGCCAAACCCTTGCTGTTATGGATCAATGACGGGCTGATGGCCCTGTTCTTCCTGTTGATCGGCCTTGAGGTCAAGCGCGAGGTGGTCGACGGTCATCTGTCCAAGCCTTCGCAGATCGTCCTGCCCGGCGCGGCCGCCATCGGCGGCATGGTAGTGCCAGCGCTGATCTACTGGTTCCTCAACAAGGACAACCCGGCTGCCGTCGCTGGCTGGGCGATCCCCATGGCCACCGACATCGCCTTCGCTCTCGGCGTGCTGGCCCTGCTGGGCAAGCGCGTACCGGTTTCGCTCAAGCTGTTCCTGATGACCCTGGCGATCATCGACGACCTGGGTGCGATCATCGTCATCGCCCTGTTCTACTCCGGTACCCTGTCGAGCCTGTCGCTGGGGCTGGCGGCAGCCTGCCTGCTGGTGCTGATCGCAATGAACCGCATGGGCGTGGTCAAGCTTGGTCCGTATATGGTGGTCGGCCTGATCCTCTGGGTCTGCGTGCTCAAGAGCGGCGTGCACGCCACCCTGGCCGGTGTCACCCTGGCGCTGTGCATTCCGCTGCGTACCAAGAACGCCGAGCCGTCGCCGCTGTTGACCCTGGAGCATGCCCTGCACCCGTGGGTGGCCTATGGCATCCTGCCGCTGTTCGCCTTCGCCAACGCCGGCGTGTCGCTGACCGGTGTCAGCCTCGAAAGCTTCACCCATCACGTGCCGATGGGCATTGCCGTGGGCCTGTTGCTGGGCAAGACCCTGGGGGTATTTGGCTTCGCCTGGCTGATGATCAAGGCCGGCATGGCCGCCTTACCGGCTGGCGCCAACTGGGGCCAGGTGCTGGGCGTGGCGATTCTCTGCGGCATCGGTTTTACCATGAGCCTGTTCGTCGGCTCCCTGGCCTTCGTGCCGGGTAGCAGCGAATACGCCGGCATGGACCGCATGGGTATTCTCACCGGCTCCATTCTGGCCGCGCTGATCGGTTATGGCATCACCGCGCTGTCGAGTCGCAAGCCCGTCACGGCCTGAACTTCAAGGCAATAAAAAACCCCGACCGGCACTGCCGAGTCGGGGTTTTTAATGGGGGGTGCAAAACTCAGTGAGTGACGCGGCTGGTGCCGTCGACCGTCATGATTCGCACACGCTCGCCGACGCGGAAGATCTCGTTCTGCTGCACGGCCTGCACGTAGGCACGCATGCTGCCGTCGTCTTCACGCACGGTGATTTCCACGCCCTGGGTGCGGGTCAGGCCTTCTTCGGCCGCGGAACCTGCCAGGCCACCGGCCACGGCACCGATCACGGCGGCAACGATACTGCCGCGACCACCCCCCACCGCACTACCGGCGACGCCGCCGACGATGGCACCGGCGCCACCACCGATCGGGGTTTTGGTACCTTCGATTTTCACTGGGCGCAGGGATTCGATGGTGCCCATGCGCACGGTCTGCACACGGCGCGCTTCATCACGGGAGTACGAATCGCCGGTCAGGCTCGAGGCACAACCACCGAGCAGCAGCGACATTGTGGTGAAGCTTGCCACCAGCAGAACAGATTTACGCATTGGATAATCTCCGTAAGACAGATGCTCATTAGACTCCGCGCATTGACGACTGTCACGACACATGCGGGGTAAAATTGCTTCCATTCAGCTTCCGTACAGCCTGTGCTATCGGGGCAGCCTGTAGAAACTTCTAGCGCAAGGATAGACATGGATTACTTCATCGTCGTCATAACCACCGTGGCAGGCCTGTACTTCCACTGGTGGATCTATGTTCGCATCAAGCGCTGGATGGACCGCGACCTGGCCTTGTCGCTGGCAGGCCAGGACGAAGGCAAGAAGGCCTTCATGCTACAACGTCTGGACAGCGCCAAGGCGCAAAAGGTCAAACGCAGTGAACTGGCGGCCTGGCTGGAACGCGAGGCCGCCGGTTACCAGGCCGATTAAGGCGCGAGGCGCTCACGCAGCCAGTTGCCCTGCTGCAAGCGGTAGTTGAGGCGGTCGTGCAGGCGGCTGGCGCGGCCCTGCCAGAACTCGATGCGCTCGGGCAGCAGGCGATAGCCGCCCCAGTGTTCCGGGCAGTGTGGCTGGTTGTCGCTGAAGCGCTGCTCGGTGGCCTCGACCAGGCCTTCGAGCTCGGCGCGGTCGGCAATCACCCGACTCTGCGGTGAGGCCCAGGCGCCCAGGCGGCTGCCCAGCGGGCGCACCTGGTAATACTCGTCCGATTCCTGCGCAGTCACCTTGACCACCTTGCCTTCGATACGCACCTGACGCTCCAGCGCCGGCCAGAAGAAGGTCATGGCCGCGAACGGATTGGCCAGCAGCTGCTGGCCCTTGGCGCTGTCGTAGTTGGTGAAGAAGGTGAAACCCTGCTCGTCCAGGCCCTTGAGCAGGACGATACGGCAATGCGGGCGACCATCGGCATCCACCGTCGCCAGGGTCATGGCATTGGCTTCCACCGGCGGCTGCTCGGTGTTCAGGGCATCATCGAACCATTGGCGAAACAACGCGAACGGCTGCTCCGGAGCCTGGGCTTCGGTCAGGCCATCGCGGGTGTAATCGCGGCGCATATCGGCCAGGGACTGGGTCATTACTGCGTTCCTTGACGATCAGTTGGTCTTCGCAGGGGTGGTGTTGGCAGCGACCTTCTTCGCCGCTGGAGCCGCAGCTTTTTTCGCTGCGGGCTTGGCGGCAGGCTTCTTGGCAGCAGCCTTGGCCGGCGCGGCTTTCTTGGCCACAGTGGCTTTTTTCGCCGGGGCCTTGGCCGCAGGCTTGGCAGCCGGTTTCGCCGCAGCCTTGGCCGGCGCCTTGGCATCCTGCACGGCAACCAGTTCGGCCGGGCTTGGGGTTGGCTGCTTGTACTTGGCCAGCAAGGCAACCATGGTGTTCTGCGGCGTCAGTACCAGCTCGACACGGCGGTTCAGGGAGCGGCCTTCAACGCTGTCATTGGCCGCACGCGGCATTTCCGAGCCCATGCCACGCAGCATCAGGCGATCGCGCTCCAGGCCGCTAAGGCGGAAGATTGCAGCCACCGAGCCGGCGCGCTCCTGGCTCAGCTTGGTATTGGCGGCGGCGACACCGCTGGTGTCGGCATGGCCGAGGACCAGTACCGCGGTCTGCTTGTCAGCCTCGATGGCTTTGGCCACACGGGTGATCGGGCCGAGGGTGACCGGCAGGAGCATGGCCGGGCGATCCGGATTGTAGGAACTGTCGACCGGCACGGTCACCACCAGCACGTCTTCACGGCGCTCGACTTCGAACTTGCTGTCCTTGATGGCTTCGCGCAGCTTCGGCTCGTAGCTGTCCAGCCAGGCCTGGGTGGCCTTGTGGTCGATTTTCGGTACGGCTGCGGCCTTGCTCTTGGCGCTGTCGTCAAACGGCCACCACCAACGGCTGGCGCTTTCCGACTTGGCGTCGGCCTTGGCGACTTTTTCGCTGACCACTTCCTTCACTTCCTTGTCGACGAGCTGGTCAGAACCAAACGGCCACCAGTTGAAACCGGCATCAGCGGCCCCGTCTTTCTGAGGATGCTGCGCGCAGCCGGTCACGGCCAGGCACAGGGCGAGAGCTAAGGATTTATGCGAAGACATCAGCGATACACCATGAAAATGAAAGAAATTTGGCCCAGCAATGCAGGGCTTTGGAATTCAGAATAGCTAAAGGGTTCAGGCCACACCGGGGTTAACCGATCAAAGGCAACTGGCCAACACCCGCACCAGCTTCTGCGCCCGGGGGTCCATGAGTACATAGGGGCCCAGGGTATTGGTAACAAAGCCAAAGGAAACATCATGTTCCGGATCGGCAAAGCCAACGGAGCCGCCCGCACCCGGGTGACCGAAGGCGCGCGCGCCCAGACCAAAGGTAGCGTTGGCAACGGCTGGCTGGTCGAGCATGCAGCCCAGACCAAAACGGGTCGAGGTCAGCAGGGTCTGGTCCTGGCCGACGCTGTGTTCGCGGGTCAGCTCATCGAGCAGTTCCGACTCCAGCAGGCTGCCATCGAGCAGGCCGGCGTAGAAACCGGCGAGGCTGCGGGCGTTGCCGTGGCCATTGGCCGCCGGTTGCTGCATGCGCCGCCACTCGGGTTTGTTGACGCTGGTAAGCATCCCTGGCGGGTTGGTGAAGGCCCGGGTCGACAAGGCTTGCGGCTCACGCATAGTGACCTGGAGCAAGCGCTGGGCCGCCTCATCGCCCATGTTGCCTTTGCCGCGGGCAATATGCGCGACACGGGGGAAGTGCTCTTCACCGAGGCCAATATGAAAGTCCAGGCCCAGCGGCCTGGCGGTGCGCGCGACGATCGACTCGCCAGGCTCACGGCCATCGGCACGGCGGATCAACTCACCGATCAGCCAGCCAAAAGTGATAGCCGCGTAGCCGTGGGCGGTACCCGGCGTCCACCAGGGTGATTCGCCAGCCAACGCCTGGACCATGGTTTGCCAGTCATAGAGGGCCTCGGCCGGCATCAGCTCACGCAGGGCCGGAACACCAGCGCGATGGCTGAGCAACTGACGCAGGGTGATCGATTGCTTGTCGGCCTGGGCGAACTCCGGCCAGTAGCGGGCCACCGGCGCGTCCAGGGCCAGCTTGCCTTCGCCGACCAATTGCAAGGCGGTTACGGCGGTAAACATCTTGGTACAGGAGAACAGGTTGGCGATGGTGTCGCTGTGCCAGGCCTCGGCGCCATCTTTGTCAGCGCTACCGGCCCAGAGGTCGATGACGGTTTCACCGCCGACCTGGATGCACAACGCCGCGCCACGCTCCTGAGGATCGTCGAACAGCGCCGCAAAGGCTTCACGTACCGCTTCAAACTTAAGCTCGTAATGACCCTGAATCTGCACCCAGCAACTCCCGTGAAACCGGCTTCTCAAATGGGTGTGCATTGTTTCAGTCTGCGCACGATTTGGGAACAGACAGAAGCCGGGCGGTCCATGCCCGGCAGCGGGTGTCAGGGGGTCTTGGGCGCTTTTTCCGAAGTCACCAGGGTTTTACCGAACTGATCCTGAGTCTGCAGGTTGCTCTTGCGCACTCCGTCGACAAAACCCTGGAACGGTACATCGGTAATGCCGACCAGGCCGAAGTGGCCGTTCTCGCCATCGAGCAGGCGCCCGCTGGCGGGCTGGTCCAGGTACTGGAACCAGTGCACGCCGACGATCGACGGCTCATCCAGCGCAGCCTTGACGAAGCTGGCATAGGCCGGCGCCCTGCCCTCTTCCTTGGCCACTTCCATCGGCCCCGGCCAGAACGGACCGCGGTCACGGGAGCCGAACTGGAACTCGGAGACCAGCACCGGCTTGTCCAGCGCCTTGAGCTGGTTGAAGTCGTAGCCGTCCTGCGGTTTTGGCGTGTAAAAGTTGAAGCTGATCACGTCGCAGTACTCGGCACAGGCCGCGACGGCTTCCGGGTTGCTGACGGCATAACGGCCGCCGAGCAGCAGGTGATTGGGCGCATGCCATTTCAGCGAGTCGGAAATGGTCTTGAAATAGGTTTCGGCAAAGACCTTCTGGAAGTACTTGAAGTCAGCCTCGATTTCCGGGTGTTCAGGGCTTGGCAGCGGCGGTTCGAACCCCGGGTCTTCCATCAGTTCCCAGGCTGGCAGGTCGATGCCCCAGGCCTTGGACAGGCCGGCCTGGTTGCGGTATTTGTCGCGCAATTGCTTGAGGAAAGCACGCTTGGCCGGCACATCGGTGGTCAGGCGCAAGGTGCCGTAGGCCAGGGCGTAACGCGCCTTGGGGTCATCCCCCGGGGCGGCCCAGGCCAGTTCGTTGTCGGCAAAATAACCGATCAGCCACGGGTCGTCGCGGTGGTCGCGGGCAGCAATTGCCACGGCCCGCTCGGTGGCCATGGCGAAGCGTGGGTCGAATGGGTCGGGCATGCCGCCCCACCAGTCCATGCCGGTACTGATGCTGGTGTAGTCACCGACGATCGCCAGCGGCAAGGTGTAAGGCATCCGATTGGCTTGACCCAGCGTCGGCTCGCTCCAGTTGCCCAGGGTATTGAAGCCCCAGGCCTGCAGGCGGTCGAGGGTGTGTCCCTGCCAACGCTGCTTGTCGAAGCTTGCGGGCGGGCAATCCACCGCCGGGGCCTTGTCGCTGGCCGCCACCGGCGTGCACGGGGTGCCATGGCTGCGCTCGATATTGGCGGCATAGAAGTCGAACCAGCGCCCCTGGTTGAAGTTGCGGCCACGGGCCGAGCCGTTGCCGTCGTTGTTGTTGCCTTCGCCGTAGAACTGCGCAAGCGCTTCACCAGCTTGAGGCAGCACACTGAACATGCTTTCGCGCCCGGCCACATAGGTGCGGCCACCGTCGGCAGCGACGGTGTTGACGCCCAGGGAGTAGAACGGATGCCCTTCGGGGGTCACCAGGTACCAGCGACCCTCGCGTTTCTCCGTGCGGAAGAAGCCCTTGGCCTCGAACGCCGGGCCTTCGGTGATGCCGCCGAACTTGTCCAGCTTGAGTTTGCTGCGTTCGCCCAGCCAACCTTTGAGCTGCTGCTGTTCGCGGCTGGCGGCGGCTTTGAGCTGATCGTCGCTGACGATCTTTTCCGGCCAGCGGCCGCGGGTGGACTGGCCATAGCCGTCGATCAAGCCGGTATACACGGCCTTTTGCAGTTGGTCGTCATCCTGGGTGCCGACACGCTCGATGAGGATGCTCTGGGCGACGTTGGGCTTGTTCATCGACAAGGTCACCGACACCACCTGCTTGAGATCGACCTCGCCGGCACTGCTGGTCAGCAATACCCGCTGGCCCTCATGCACCCACGGCATCGGCGGCCCGGCACGCATGCCCTGGCTCAATGGCGAGCTGGCCTTGAGCGGCACGTAGACGGTTTGCGCAGGGCCCGCTGGCAAATCGATACGGCTGGTGAGGGTCTTGCCGTCACTGCTTTGCACCGTGACATCGACGGTCAGCGCCCAGTCCATGGCGCTTTGCAGACGCAAGGTCATGGCCGTCGCGCTGGACCAGTCCCAGGCCCCGGCCTGCGGGGTCAGGCGCAGTTTGGGCTGCTGCACCGGGTTGAACACCACGCGGCGCAGCACCTCGCCCTCGGCCGTCTGCTCTGCGTTGTACTGCGGCAGGCTGGCATCTTCGGTCACCACGTTGACCACGGCGGCCGGGCGAACGAAGCTGAACAGCGTCTGTTGCCCGGCCAGCAACGGCGTGCTGAACAACAGTGCGAATACGGCAGGCAAGGTACGGCGAATCATAGGGCTGGAGCTCTCCTTGAGGGCCCATGGGGCCTTGAACTGAGTGATAGACAACGCCCGGAGCATTGCGCTCCGGGTTTCAGGAAATTTCCCGGCGAAACGGTGGCAACGCATTGAGAATAGCCTTGCCGTAGCGCTGGGTGACCACCCGCCGATCAAGCAGGGTGATGGTGCCGCGATCCTCTTCGGTACGCAGCAGGCGCCCGCAGGCCTGGATCAGCCGCAACGAGGCGTCCGGCACGGCGATCTCCATGAACGGGTTGCCACCACGGGCCTCGATCCATTCGGCCAGGGCCGCCTCGACCGGATCATCCGGCACCGCGAACGGGATCTTGGCGATCACCACATGCTCACAGTAGGCCCCCGGCAAGTCGACACCTTCGGCGAAGCTGGCCAGGCCGAACAGCACGCTGGAATCACCGCCATCGACCCGCGCCTTGTGCTTGTTGAGGGTTTCCTGCTTGGACAGGTTGCCCTGGATGAACACCTGCTTGCGCCAGTCACGGTCCAGGCCGTCGAACACATCCTGCATCTGCTTGCGCGAGGAGAACAGCACCAGCGAACCGCGCGAACCTTCCACCAGCTCCGGCAGATCGCGGATGATCGCCGCAGTGTGGGCGGCCGCATCGCGCGGGTCGGCACGCAGGTCCGGCACGCGCAGTACGCCGGCGTCGACGTGATGGAACGGGCTGGGCACAACGCTGGTGACCGCAGTTTTGGGCAACCCGGCACGCATGCGGAAACGATCGAACTTGCCCAGCGCGGTCAGGGTCGCCGAGGTTACCAGGGCGCCATGGGCGACGTTCCACAGGTTGCGCCGGAGCATTTCGGCGGCGAGGATCGGGCTGGCATTGACCTCGATATCGAACAGCGCACCGCTTTCGGCCAGGGTCAGCCAGCGGGCCATGGGCGGGCTGTCTTCCGGGTCTTCGGCGGTGAAGGCGGTCCACAGCTCCCAGTTGCCCTGGGCACGCATCAGCAAGCTGCCGAACAACGGGTACCACTCTTCGGCCTGGTGGCTGGGAATACCGATGCTGACCTCGGCGTCCATGCCTTCCTTGAGCAGTTCGGTGAGGCGAGTGAACAGGTCATTAAGGCGCGAGAAGCCCTTCTTCAGCTCAATGCCCATCTCGCGCATATGCTCGGGCACCACGCCGCCCACGAAGCGATGCCGGGGCCGCTCGCGACCTTCCATGTCTTCGCCTGGGCGAAAATCGGCGACCTGCTCGCAGGCGCTGAACATGAACTGCTGCTGGGCCTTGATCTCACGGGCCAGTTCCGGCACCTGCTCGATCAGCTTGCCCAGATCGCCCGGCAGCGGATGCTGGGCCAGCAGTTTGGTCAGGTTCTTGGCGGTTTGCTCGAGCCAGTCGGCGGTCGAGCGCAACCGGGTGTAATGGGCGAAGTGGCCGATGGCCTTGTCGGGCAGGTGGTGGCCTTCGTCGAACACGTAAATGGTGTCGCGCGGGTCCGGCAGCACAGCGCCGCCGCCCAGGGCCAGGTCAGCCAGGACCATGTCATGGTTGGTGACGATCACATCGACCTTGCCCATGCCTTCACGGGCCTTGTAGAAAGTGCATTGGCCGAAGTTCGGACAATGGCGCCCGGTGCACTGGCTATGGTCGGTGGTCAGGCGTGCCCAGTCCTGGTCTTCCAGGGCCTGGGGCCAGCTGTCACGGTCACCATCCCAGCGGTTGCCGGCAAGTTTCTCGATCATGCTGGTAAACAGCTTCTGGCTGGCCTCATCGACCTCGATCCTGAAGCCTTCTTCTTCGAACAGCTGGGCGGTCGCCGATTGCGCCTGGCCTTCCTGCAACAACACATCGAGTTTCGACAGGCACAGGTAGCGGCCCCGGCCCTTGGCCAGGGCGAAGCTGAAGTTCAGGCCGCTGTTGCGCATCAGGTCGGGCAGGTCCTTGAAGACGATCTGCTCCTGCAGGGCAACCGTTGCCGTGGCGATCACCAGGCGCTTGCCGGCCGCCTTGGCTGCCGGAATCGAGGCCAGGCTGTAGGCTACCGTCTTGCCGGTACCGGTGCCGGCCTCGACTGCGACCACAGCCGGCTCGCCGACGCGCCGACCTTCGTCGTCGCAGTCGATATCGCCGAGCACCTTGGCCACTTCGGCAATCATCAGGCGCTGGCCGTAGCGAGGCTTGAGGCTCTTGGCTTCGAGAAAACGCGAATAGGCGCCCTGAATCGTGGTTTTGAGTTCGTTGCTGATCATGGTGTCGGGCGCCCGAAGGGCTGGATAAATTTTCAGTGTTTCGATTGGGTCGCTATCATACCCCGCTATTGCCCTTTGCGCCGAATGGAGATCCCGATGCCCGTCTTAGCCCTGTCTTACAGCCTGCATGTTCTGGCCGCTCTGGTGTGGGTCGGGGGGATGTTCTTTGCCTGGCTGATCCTGCGCCCTGCGGCGGTTGCAGCCCTGGAGGGCCCTGCTCGTCTGCGCCTGTGGGTGGAAGTGTTTCAGCGTTTTTTCGTGTGGGTGTGGATCGCAATCGCAGTGTTGGCGATCAGCGGTATGTTCATGGTCAATACGCGTTTTGCCAGCTTCGAAACGACGCCGCGGCATGTGCAGGTGATGATCGGCGGCGCGATTGCGATGTTCGCCCTGTTCTTTCGTGTCCAGTCGTTGCTGTACCCGGAACTGCGCCAGGCAGTGCAGGCCGAAGACTGGCCGGCAGGCGCGGCGGCAATGGCGAAAATTCGGCGGATGGTCGGGATCAACCTGATGCTGGGGATCGCGGTGGTGCTGTCGGGTGGGATGTTGTGGTGATTTAAAGGCGGGGGCTGCTTTGCAGCCCATCGCCGGCAAGGCCGGTTCCCACAGGGTCCGGCGTGTGTCTCTACAGGCGCTGCAGAATCAACTCTCCAGCCGCACCCGCTGCACCCGGCTGACCCGCAGCCCCAGGCTTGCCCGCAGCACCGCCCGCAGTGCTGTACACCAGACAACCCTTGCTCGCGCCACCGGCACCCGGCTTGCCGGCTGCACCCGCCATGCCCGGCGCACCGCCATCGAGCTGGACCACTACGTGCTCGGCGGGGAACCCTGCAGGCAGTGCCAAGCGCACCCGGCCACCAGGCGCGCCATCATGGCCATTACCGCCATTGTCGCCATTGGCCCCGCGGCTGGCCTGGCCCCAGGTGCAGCCTCCCGGCTTGCCGTTGGCGCCATCGAGCCCGATATAACCCGGCGCACCCGCCCCGCCGCGCGCATCAATGGCCAGCGTCGAGGCCTGCAGCTCATGCAGTTGCAACTCCAGGTTGCGACCGGCCTTTGCCGCCTTCTCATAGGTCCCCGGCGCACCATGGGCGACGATCTGGCTGCCCTCGCCGAAACTGGCCCGGCTCACTTCGATCTGCAAGGTGGATTCTGCCGGCACGATGGCAATCCGTGCCTCCTGGCCCAGGTGCAACTCATCGACCCTGAGGTCGATCAGGCTGGCGGGCAGCACCAGGGTGGCGGAATCAGCGACATCCAGGCGCTGCAAATGCACGACGCTGGCCTTGTTCGGCAGGCGCAGCACCGAATGCGCGGCGACGCTGATGGCATCGGCCAGGGCCAGGGGGCTGAACAATGCAGCCAGAATGATCAATTTACGCATGAGCAGCTTCCTTGCGGGGTGCCGGAATTGAAAGAACATGAAAAATACCGACCAGCAGGATCTGCAAGCGATCGAACCAACGATGGCTGCGCTCGCGCAAGCAACCATTGAACATCAGCACTTCCAGCAGGTGCAGGCCAAGCAGGGCGGCACCGGCGGCGTTGATCAGCAGGTGGAAGGGGTGCTCCAGCGGTATCAGCAGATTCACCAGCACCACCCACCAGAACACCACGGTCAGGGCCTTGGCCAGCCCCAGTAAACCTTGCATAGGCGCCCCCCGTTGTTATTTTTCGGTGGCGATGCCAGGTACGCTGGCATCACCTGCAACAGTAACGGCTGACACACGCCTTGCACCAGAGGCGCGATCAATTAAGGTGCAGTTCCACCCTGCGGTTCTGCGCCCGCCCGGCATCGGTGTCGTTATCGGCGATCGGCTGGCTTTCACCCCTGCCCTGACTGGTGACCTTCGCTGGCGACAGGCCCTGGCTGATCAGGTACTCGGCAACACTGCTGGCACGCCGTTCGGACAGTGCCTGGTTGTAGGCATCCGAGCCCTGGCTGTCGGTATGGCCGATGACCTTGACGCTGACCACATTGTCGCCATTGAGCTTGCTGGTAAGCGCCTGCAGCTGTTGATGGGCCGCGCTGGTTAACTCCGCCGAATCAAAGGCGAACATCACTGCGCCCTGATCGCTGAGAGTGATCACTTCCGAGGTCGGTGCAGAGCCCGGCGCTTTCTGGCTCACCGGATACTGTGGCAGCGGGCAACCGGTGTGACTGACCGGGGTGTTGGCCGGCGTGTCGGGGCAACGGTCGCGACGGTCGAACACGCCGTCTTCATCTTCGTCACCGTCCTGGGCATAACAGATCAGGCCGCCGGCAATCGCACCGGCAGCACCGGCGCCAGCTGCCCAGGCAGAACTTTCGATGGCGCCAAGACCGCCACCGACCAGGCCGCCAAGCAAGCTGCAGATAGGCCAGGTCCTTTGATTGAGTGGGGCGCTGCCATCACTGTGGGTCGCGCAACCGGAGAGCAGGCCTGCGGCCAGAAGGACCGGCAGTGTGGCCTTGAAGAAAACACTCATGGGAATTGCTCCTGTGTCACCGGCCTCTACCGGTCACACAGGAGTAAAGACCGGCCTGCGGTACTTCTCAAGCCACAGGCCGCTGGCGCTTTAGCGCTCGATGCGAATTTCCGTACGACGGTTCTGTGCCCGGCCTTCGGCGGTGGCGTTATCGGCAACCGGCTGGGTTTCACCCGCGCCCTGTACCGAAACGAAGCTGGCACGTGGCACGCCGCTTTCGATCAGGTACTCGGTGACCGAATGGGCGCGGCGTTCCGAGAGCTTCTGGTTATAGGCGTCGGAGCCTTTGCTGTCGGTATGGCCGGTGACGCTCAAACGCGCGCTCGCCGCTTCGTTTTTCAGGCGCAAGGCAATGGTATTGAGGCGTTCCTTGTCGGCTGCGGTCAGCTTGGCCGAGTCGAACTCGAAGTGAACATCACGGATGACAATGACCTCTTCCTTGACCACGGCCACCTCTTCGACCACAGCCACAGGCTCTGGCGGACAACCGTTGGCATCGACCTGCACGCCGCGTGGCGTGCCCGGGCACTTGTCGCGGCTGTCCGGTACGCCATCGCCATCTTCGTCGCCATCGCCATGGGACCAGCAATAGCCCGCGGCCAAGCCTGCACCGAGCAACGCGCCCCAGCCTGCCCAGCTGGAACTCTCGATAGCGCCCAGGGCTGCGCCGCCTACGCCCCCGACGGCAGCACACTTCGGCCAGTCGGTTTTTTGCAAACCTGCACAACCAGTCAACACGCTGGTTAGCAGAACCAGAGGTAATGCTGTGCGTACTATGCTCATTTTGTTGCATCTCCTAGGGGGAATCGGTGCAAAACCGATGCTCTGGGAGTAAAGACCGCCTCATTGATATCCGCCAGCAATAGGCCATGATGCGGCGCCGCGGCACTATGCCAAGTGGCGCCGGACCGTTAGTCTTGACGTATCTGACCGAGGATTCCCGATGATTGACGGTTTTTCCCAGCGCACCCCGCAACAGGCCCTTGCCGCCCTGCTCGACCGCTATGCGCCGCAGCGCCTGCTATTGATAGGTGAGCGATTTCCCGCCCTGGAGGCTTTCGCCCAGGCGCATCCCCAGGTACAGATCGCCGTGGCCAGCCCCGGCCCGCTGCCGACAGAGCTGGCGGCGCAACGCTTTGACCTGGCATTGCTGGTCGATTGCCTTGAGCACCTGAGCAAACGCGATGGCCTGCAATTGCTCGGTGGCATCCGTAATCTCAATGCCAGCCGCGTGGCAGTGCTGGCCGATCTGAGCGCCTGCGGCTGGCAAGAGACCGACTTTTTCGCCCTGGCCCTTCAGACCAGTGAAAAATTCCAGCGTGATTCGCAGGTTCTGAACCTGTTCACCTATGATCTACGTGAATACAAACAGGTCCCGGACTGGCTCAACGCCAAGTTCTGGGCCAACCCGGAAAATTTTGGCAAGTACTGGTGGTGAAGTAATGAGTGTCTCGGTTTGTCCCTGCGGTAGCGGCGATCTGCTTGATACCTGTTGCGGGCATTATCACGCAGGGCTCCCCGCCCCCGATGCGCAGACCCTGATGCGTTCGCGCTACAGCGCCTATGTGCTGGGGCTGGTCGACTACCTGGTAGCGACAACCCTGCCAGTGCAGCAGGCCGGGCTCGACCGCGAGGCGATCAAGGCCTGGAGCCAGCAAAGCACCTGGCTGGGCCTTGAGGTGGAAGGCGCCGAGGTGTTCGGTGGCAAGCCTGAACACGCATTCGTGACCTTTACCGCCCGCTGGCACGACAACGACGGCGAACATTGCCACCGCGAACGCTCGGCCTTCGTCCAGAACCAGGGCCGCTGGTACTTCATCGACCCGACCGTCGGCCTCAAGGCCACGCGCAACGATCCCTGCCCGTGCAACAGCGGGCAGAAATTCAAGAAGTGCTGTTCCAGTTACCTGGGTAGCTGAGCCTGATGGCCCGCCTGCTGCTGCTCGGTGTTCTGTTCCTGCAACTGGTGGGCTGCGCCAGCTGGCTGGACGGTGACTATCAGGACCCGCAGGTACACCTGCTCAAGGTGGAACCCGTGAAGATGCGCCTGCTGCAACAGGAGTTCGTGCTCCATGTGCAGGTCGACAACCCCAACGACAGCCGACTGTTCATCCGTTACCTGAGCTACAAGGTGCTGATCAACGACCTGCCGCTGACCGAAGGCGAGGCCAGCCTGTGGCGCAGTGTCGGCCCCCACGCGCGGCGCACCTTCAAGATCCCGGTGCGCACCAACCTCTGGCAGCAGGTCAAACCCCTGGCAAAACTGCTCAAAGGCACTGAAGGCCCTTTGCGCTATCGCCTGGAAGGCGAACTGAGCAGCGGATTATTCTTCGCCCGCGACCTGCACTTGTCGCGCAGTGGTGAGATAATTCCCGGCGATCTTATTCCGGAGTAACCCAAGATGACCCAGCAACCCCATGTCCATGGCCCTGACTGCAACCACGATCATGATCATCACGACCATGACCATGGCCATGTACACGGCCCGCACTGCAACCACGGCCACCAGGAGCCGGTGCGTAACGCCCTGAAGGACGTCGGTCGCAACGATCCGTGCCCATGCGGCAGCAGCAAGAAGTTCAAGAAGTGCCACGGCGCCTGATCGCGGCCTTTTAATAGTGGTCGCCGCTTGCGCAGCGCGCAGGTGCGACCGCTAGCCGGGCTTGACGCCTCGTCAGCTCGCGAAAATAAAGGCTGCGCCCCGCTTGCATGGCGTGATCGCGCTCACTAACGTAGCGCCTTTTACGCCACGCCCTGCAGGAGCCTGATCATGGCCGCGCCAGCCTTTCCCCCTTTTCCTCCCCGGTTCGGCGTAGCCGCTGTGATGCTCGGGCTGCTCAGCCTGGGCGGCTGCCAGATGGCCGGCCAGCGTGACAGCGTGCTGCCCAGCTCCGGCGTACAGCCGCTCAAGGGCCTGGCGCAGAACGTTTCGGTGCGCCGCAACGCCATGGGCATGCCGCTGATCGAGTCGAGCAACTTCCACGACGCTCTGTTCGCCTTGGGCTATATCCACGCCGGTGACCGAATCGGCCAGATGGTCGGCATGCGCCTGCTGGCGCAAGGCCGCCTGGCGGAAATGGCCGGCGCCGATGTGCTGGAAGTCGACCGCCTGATGCGCGCGGCCAACCTCAAGGCCAGTGCCAACCAGCTGTACGCCGATGCCTCGCCACGCCTCAAGCGCTTCTTTGAGGTGTATGCCCGCGGTGTCAACGCCTATATGTTCCGCTACCGCGACAAGCTGCCGGCGCCATTGGCGCAAAGCGGCTACCGCCCGGAATACTGGAAGCCCGAGGACTCGGCGCTGATCTTCTGCCTGTATAACTTCAGCCAGTCGGTCAACCTGCAGGAAGAACTCGCCGCCCTTGGCCTGGCGCAAAAAGTCGGTACCGACAAACTGGCCTGGCTGCTGCCCAGCTACCCTGACGAGCCCCTGGCCGTGGCCGAAACCGACAAGCTCAAAGGCCTCAACCTGAACACTCAGCTCGCGGGCCTGGCGCCACTGACGGCAGTCAGCGAGCAATTGGCCGCGCTCAACTTGCTCGGCACGGCCGGTTCCAGCAACTGGGTAATTGCTCCGCAGCGCAGCCGCAGCGGCAAGAGCCTGATGGCCAGCGATACCCTTGGCGCCTGGGCGATGAGCCCGGTACAGATCCGTTCGCCCAAGTACCAGGCCGCTGGCGTGTCGATTGCCGGCCTGCCGCTGGTGCTCTCGGGCTACAACGGCAAGCTGGCCTGGAGCACCAGTGCAGTGATGGCCGACAACCAGGACCTGTTCCTGGAAAAGCTGCGCAAGGAAGGCAGTCGCCTGATGTACCAGGCCGACGGCAAGTGGCTGCCGGCCCAGGCCCGCAACGAAACCTTCTTCATCCAGGGCCAGCGCCCGCTGCGTGAAACCCTGTACGACACCCGCCACGGCACCCTGCTCGGCCAACCACAGAATGCCAGCCTGGGCCTGGCCCTGCGCATGCCTGAGCTCAAGGGTGACCAGAGCCTGGACGCCTTCTTCAACCTGTCGCGGGCGCAGAACGTCGAGCGTGCCTTCGACAACACCCGCGAGATTGGCGCCGCAGCGCTGAACTTCGTGTTTGCCGACGCCAGCAACATCGGCTGGCAAGTCAGCGGGCGCTTCCCCAACCGCCGCGAAGGCCAGGGCCTGCTGCCTTCGCCTGGCTGGGACGGCCGCTACGACTGGGACGGTTACGCCGACCCGATGCTCCACCCCTACGACCAGGACCCGCCCCAGGGCTGGATCGGCAATGCCAACCAGCGCAGCGTGCCCAAAGGTTACGGCATGCAGCTGTCCAACAGCTGGTACTACCCCGAGCGTGCCGAGCGCCTGGCGCAACTGGCCGGCAATGGCAAACATGACAGCCGTAGCCTGATGCTGATGCAAAGCGACCAGACCACGCTGTTTGCCGACAAACTGAAAAAGATGTTCGAAGCCCCCGGCATGGCCCAGCCGCTGAAGCAGGCGATCGACGCCCTGCCTGCCGATCAGCGCACCAAAGCCCGTGAGGCCTACACCCGGTTGATGGCATTCGACGGCCGCCTGAGCAGCACCTCGGCAGATGCCGCCCTGTATGAACTGTTCCTGCAGGAAAGCGCAAAACTGACTTTCCTCGACGAACTGGGCCCCGAATCCAGCCCGACCTGGCAGGCCTTCGTCGGCAACGCGCGGTTGTCCTATTCAGCCCAGGCCGACCACCTGCTCGGCCGCGAAGACAGCCCGTTCTGGGACGATCAGAAGACCGCGCAAAAAGAAGACAAGCCGACCATCCTCGCCCGCAGCCTGGCTGCGGCGGTCAATGCCGGCGAAGCGCAACTGGGCAACGATCACCGCGCCTGGCAATGGGGCAAGCTGCACCAGTACCGCTGGCCAGTGCCGACCTTCCATGGCCTGGGTGACGCGCTCAGTCGCGGCCCGCTGGCCGCTGGCGGCGACCACAGTACCCTGAACCTGGCACCTTACGCCTGGGGCAAGGACTTCAATGCTCAACTGGCGCCGTCGCTGCGCCTGGTGGTGGACTTCGGCCAGCTCGAACCGCTGCAACTGCAAAGCAGCAGCGGCCAGTCCGGTAACCCGGCCAGCCCGCACTTTGCCAATGGCCTGGATGCCTGGTTCAAGGGCCGCTACATGAGCCTGCCGCTGCAACCGCAGAACTTCGACCGCGCCTACGGCAACAAGCGCCTGACTCTGGTACCGGGCAAGTAACACGCCGTTATCAGCACGCGCAGCCGGTGCAATGCCGGCTGCGCTGATCCATATCAACAGCCCCCGCCAGCAAATCCCTTACAACGAAACTGAGGCAAGTTTCGTCACCTGCCTTTGCCTGATGAACCATAAAAACGATTGCAGCCCTGTGCCCAGGGGACCACCCCAGGCCAGGTGATTAAAGGAATAATGCAATGGCATCTGCCTTCTCCCGTCTGGCCCTGGTGGCCACGACCGTGTTCTCGTTCTCCGTACTCGCCAGTGAGCCGCCCCCGGCAGCTGCGGCCGACAGCCAACTCCTCGCCCGCGGCAAGTACATCGCCCAGCTGGGCGACTGCATTGCTTGCCACACCGCCCCGCAAGCACCGGAAATGGCCGGTGGCCTGCAACTGAAAACGCCGATGGGCACCATCTACTCGAGCAACATCACCCCCGACCCGGACACCGGCATCGGCCGCTACAGCTTCGAGCAGTTCGACACGGCCATGCGTGAAGGCGTTACCCCGGACGGCACCAACCTGTACCCGGCGATGCCCTACCCGTCCTACGCGAAAATGAGCGAAGAGGACATGCGCGCGCTCTACGCATACCTGATGCACGGCGTGACGCCGATCAGCCAGTCCAACCAGGAAGCGGACATGAGCTGGCCGTTCAACATGCGTTGGGGCCTGTCGCTGTGGAACTTCGCCTTCGTCGACACCGAGCCCTTCGAGCCCGATCCCGACAAGGATGAAGTGCTCAATCGTGGTGCTTACCTGGTCCAGGGATTGGGCCATTGCGGTGCCTGCCACACCCCACGCGGTATCGCCTTCCAGGAAAAGGCCATGAGCGACGCCGGCCGTAGCGGCAAGCACTTCCTCGCCGGCGAAACCGTGGAACACTGGCGCGCCCTGAGCCTGCGCAACCTGTGGACCGTCGAAGACACCGTGCAACTGCTCAAGACCGGGCAAAACCGTTTCGCCACGGTGTCGGGCAACATGGCCGACGTGATCCATCACAGTACCCAGCACTTCAGCGATGGCGACCTGGTTGCCATCGCCAGCTACCTGAAATCACTGCCGCCAGGCAAAGATGACCTGCCGATGCCGGATATCCCGCTGGCCGCAGCCGCTGCACCGGATGACCTGTTCAGCAGCCGCGGCGGCCTGGGCTACACCCAGTTCTGCAGTGATTGCCACCGCCCCGACGGGCGTGGGGTCAAGGGCCTGTTTCCGCCATTGGCCGGCAACCCGAGCATCGCCTCGGCCAACCCGACCTCCCTGCTGCACATCACCCTCACCGGCTGGGAAACCGCGCAAACCGCCACCCATTCGCGGGTCTACACCATGCCGGGCTTCGCCCGCCTGGCCGATGAGGAAATCGCCGAAATCCTGAGCTTCGTGCGCAGCCGCTGGGGCAACAACAGCTCGCCGATCACCGCCAAGCAGGTAAAAGCCCTGCGTGACCAGCTCAACCCGCAAACCACCGACTCGACTGCGTTTGAAACCCCGCGCCTGGCCAACCTGCTCGCCGCGGCCAATGCCGACCAGGTGATCCGTGGCATGCGCCTGCACCTGCAAACCCGTGAGCTGCTGCCGGACAACGTCGGCAACGCGCTGAACTGCACCAGCTGCCACCTCAACGCCGGCACCGTGGCCGACGGCTCGCCCTTTGTCGGCGTCTCGGCGTTCTTCCCCAGCTACGCCCCCCGGGCGGGTAAGGAAGTCACCCTTGAAGAGCGCATCAACGGCTGCTTTAGGCGCTCGATGAATGGCAAGCCAATCCCGCCACAATCGGCGGACATGCAGGCAATGGTGGCCTATTTCGACTGGATGAAGATGAACACCCTGCCGGGCGACAAAGTGGCTGGACGCGGGGTCGGCAAGATCGATACGGCGATCAAGCCGGACCTGGACAACGGCAAGCAGGTGTATGCCGAGCAGTGTGCGGTGTGCCACGGCAGCAATGGTGAAGGCCTGGCCCGTGAAGATGGCAGCCTGGTGTACCCGCCGCTGTGGGGCGATCAATCGTTCAATATCGGTGCCGGCATGGCCCGCACCTACACCGCCGCGGCGTTCGTCAAACGTAACATGCCGATTGGCTTTCACGAGAAGTTCCCGCTCGGCCAGGGCGGCTTGAGTGATCAGGAGGCGGTGGATGTCGCGGCCTGGTTCTCGCAGCAGCCACGGCCGGACTTCCCGGACAAGGTCAAGGACTGGCCCAAGGGCGGCAAGCCGGTGGATGCGCGCTACTAAGCCGTTCAGGGCCGCACTGCGGCCCATCGCTGACAAGACCCGCTCCCACTGAATGTGGGAGTTGGCCTGGAATATGGTGTGAAACTTGCTATCACTGTGTTGTCTGGCATCGACCGGTAACGGCTTTGTGCCACCCCAACACTTTGCGAATCCAAGGACACACAATGAAAAAAGCATGGCTGACGCTTTCCGCACTCGCGTTGTGTCTGGCTGCGGGGAACACCCTGGCCAAGGAATACAAGGAGCTGCGCTTCGGCGTCGATCCGTCTTATGCACCGTTCGAATCGAAGGCCGCCGACGGTACCCTGGTGGGCTTCGATATCGACCTGGGCAATGCCATCTGCGCAGAGCTCAAGGTCAAGTGCAAGTGGGTGGAAAGTGACTTTGACGGCATGATTCCGGGGCTCAAGGCCAACAAATTCGATGGCGTGATCTCGTCGATGACCGTTACCCCGGCACGCGAAAAAGTCATCGATTTCTCCAGCGAACTGTTCTCCGGCCCCACCGGCCTGGTGTTCAAGAAAGGTGCAGGCCTGACCGCCGACCCGGCCTCGCTCAAGGGCAAGACCGTCGGCTACGAACAAGGCACCATCCAGGAAGCCTACGCCAAGGCCGTGCTGGACAAAGCCGGGGTCAAGACCCAGGCCTACGCCAACCAGGACCAGGTCTATGCCGACCTGACCTCCGGGCGCCTGGATGCCTCGATCCAGGACATGCTTCAGGCTGAGCTGGGCTTTCTCAAGTCGCCCAAAGGCGCCGACTATGAAGTCAGCGAACCGGTCGACAGCGAACTGCTGCCGTCCAAGACCGCCATCGGTATCAAAAAAGGTAACACTGAGCTCAAGGCGCTCCTGGACAAAGGTATCAAAGCGTTACACGACGACGGTACCTATGCCCAAATCCAGAAAAAGCACTTCGGTGACCTGAACCTCTACAGCGGCAAATAACCCTTGTGGGAACCGGCAACGCCGGTTCCCACATGATCGCGTCCACTGGCATAGGTTCGGTTCATGTTCGAAGACCTGCTGCAGTTCCTGGGGCTCTCGGCATTCAGCTTGAAGGGCTTCGGCCCCTTGCTGCTGCAGGGCACCTGGATGACCATCAAGCTGTCCATCATGTCGCTGCTGGTCAGCGTTGGCCTGGGCCTGCTCGGCGCCAGTGCCAAGCTCTCGCCGCTGCGCCCGCTACGCCTGATCGCCCAGGCCTACACCACGCTGATTCGCGGGGTTCCGGACCTGGTGCTGATGCTGCTGATTTTCTACAGCCTGCAAACCTGGCTGACCACCCTGACCGATACCATGGAATGGGAATACATCGAAATCGACCCGTTTGCCGCCGGGGTGATCACCCTCGGCTTCATCTACGGCGCCTATTTCACCGAAACTTTTCGCGGCGCCATCCTCGCCGTGCCCCGTGGCCAGGTTGAAGCGGCCACCGCTTATGGCCTCAAGCGCCTGCAACGCTTTCGCTTCGTGGTCTTCCCGCAAATGATGCGCTTCGCCCTGCCAGGCATCGGCAACAACTGGATGGTGATGCTCAAGGCCACTGCGCTGGTGTCGATCATCGGTCTGGCCGACCTGGTCAAGGCCGCCCAGGACGCCGGCAAGAGCAGCTACCAGCTGTTCTACTTTCTGGTCGTCGCCGCGTTCATCTACCTGTTGATCACCAGCGCCTCGAACGTTGCCCTGCGCTGGCTGGAACGGCGCTATAACGTCGGCACCCGGGAGGCCATCCGATGATCGAGCTCTTGCAGGAATACTGGCGCGCCTTCCTCTACACCGACGGCACGCACATCACCGGCCTGGCGATGACCCTGTGGCTGCTCACCGCAGCCCTGGCGATCGGCTTCGTGGTCTCGATCCCGTTGTCGATCGCACGGGTTTCGCCGCGCTTCTGGGTTCGCTGGCCCGTGCAGTTCTACACCTATCTGTTTCGCGGCACGCCGCTGTATATCCAGTTGCTGATCTGCTACACGGGGATCTACAGCTTGGAAGCGGTGCGCGCGCAGCCGCTGCTCGACAGTTTTTTCCGCGATGCGATGAACTGCACCATCCTCGCCTTTGCCCTGAACACCTGTGCCTACACCACGGAGATCTTCGCCGGGGCGATCCGCAGCATGAACCATGGTGAAGTCGAGGCCGCCAAGGCCTATGGCCTGCGCGGCTGGAAACTTTATGCTTATATCATCATGCCGTCGGCGCTGCGCCGCTCGCTGCCCTACTACAGCAACGAAGTGATCCTGATGCTGCATTCCACCACGGTCGCCTTCACCGCCACCGTGCCGGACATCCTCAAGGTCGCCCGCGACGCCAACTCGGCCACGTTTCTGACCTTTCAGTCGTTCGGCATCGCCGCACTGATCTATCTGTGCGTGACCTTCGCCCTGGTAGGGCTGTTTCGCATCGCCGAACGTCGCTGGCTGGCTTTTCTAGGACCGACACACTAGGACTGATATGCATCACTCGACTCACGACATTCTGGCGCCGGTGCCCGGCATTGCCCGCCAGATCCACAGCTTCCACTTCGGCCCGCGTGGGGCCGGCAAGATCTACATCCAGGCGTCGCTGCATGCCGATGAACTGCCCGGCATGCTGGTGGCCTGGCACCTCAAGCAACGCCTGGCTGAGCTTGAGGCCCAGGGCTTGCTGCGCCGCGAAATCGTGCTGGTGCCGATCGCCAACCCGGTGGGCCTGGAACAGGTGCTCATGGATGTACCCCTGGGCCGTTACGAGCTGCAGAGCGGCGAGAACTTCAACCGCCACTTCGTCGACCTGAGCGACCAGATCGGCGACCAGATTGCCGATCACCTGAGCCAGGACCCGCAGCACAACATCGCCCTGATCCGCGAAAGCCTGCGCCGCGCCCTGGATGCCCATGCCGCCCACACCCCGCTGCAATCCCAGCGCCTGACCTTGCAGCGCCTGGCCTGCGATGCCGAGATGGTGCTCGACCTGCACTGCGACTTCGAGGCCGTGGCGCACCTGTACACCACCCCCGAAGCCTGGCCGCAGGTCGAGCCGCTGTCCCGCTACCTGGGCGCCCAGGCCAGCCTGCTGGCCACCGATTCGGGCGGCCAGTCCTTCGATGAATGCTTCACCCTGGTCTGGTGGCAATTGCAGCAGCGCTTCGGCAAACAGTTCCCGATCCCCCAGGGCAGCTTCTCGGTAACCGTCGAATTGCGCGGCCAGGGCGATGTCAGCCATCCGCTGGCCAAACACGACTGCGCGGCGATCCTCGATTACCTGATCCGCTACGGCGCCATTGAAGGCGAACCCGCCGCGCTGCCCGCGCTGAGCTACCCGGCAACGCCGCTGGCCGGGGTGGAGCCGGTGGCAACGCCGCTGGGCGGTTTGCTGGTGTTCCACGTCAAACCCGGCCAGTACCTGCAGGCCGATGAGCTGATCGCCGAAGTCATCGACCCGCTCAGCGACCAGGTCACCCCGGTACGCAACAGCCAGCCCGGCCTGCTCTATGCCCGCTCTTTGCGGCGCATGGCCACTGCCGGCATGGTTATCGCCCACGTGGCAGGCAACCAGGCCTACCGCAGCGGCTACCTGCTGTCGCCTTGAACCCTTACCTTTAGAGCCTGCGCATGTACAAACTGACCATCGAAGACCTGCACAAACGCTACGGCGAGCACCATGTGCTCAAGGGCGTTTCGCTCAAGGCCAAGACCGGCGACGTGATCTGCCTGATCGGCGCCAGCGGCTCGGGCAAGAGTACCTTCCTGCGCTGCATCAACTTCCTCGAGCAACCCAACGAAGGCAGCATGACCCTCGATGGCAAGCCGGTGCACATGACCCAGGACCACCATGGCCTGCATGTCACCGACCCGGACGAACTGCAGCGCCTGCGTACGCGCCTGGCCATGGTGTTCCAGCACTTCAACCTGTGGAGCCACCTGAGCGTGCTGGACAACATCGCCATGGCGCCGCGGCGGGTGCTGGGCGTCAGCAAACATGAGGCCGAAGAGCGCGCTCGCCGATACCTGGACAAGGTTGGCCTGGCGCCGCGGGTGGCGGATCAATACCCGGCGTTCCTCTCCGGCGGCCAGCAGCAACGGGTGGCCATCGCCCGGGCCTTGGCCATGGAGCCGGAAGTCATGCTGTTCGATGAACCGACCTCGGCCCTTGACCCGGAGCTGGTCGGCGAAGTGCTGCGGGTAATCCAGGGCCTGGCCGAAGAAGGCCGGACCATGATCATGGTCACCCACGAAATGGCCTTCGCGCGCAAAGTGGCGAGCCAGGTGATGTTCCTCCACCAGGGGCTGGTGGAGGAGCAAGGGCCGCCGGACGAGGTACTGGGCAGTCCGAAAAGCGAACGCCTGCGCCAGTTCCTCAGCGGCAACCTCAAGTAGCTGTCAGGCGACGGGTGCCGGTGGTGGCTCGTCGGGCAAGGTTGGCTCACCCGGCTCCATCGGCGGATTCTCCCCCGGTTGCGGTGAGTCAGGGGTGTCTGGATCCGGCTGACCGGGCACACCGCCTGCCTGCACGATGTGCGGGTGCGGATAGGCCAGCAGCGACCAGGCCAACACCCCAACGCTGTTGGGCTGCAGCACGGCCAGCTTGGCACTGATGGTCGGGTCGAGTTTCATGGGCTGCTCCTGGTTGACGTGCGCCTGGCGTGTTGCCAGGCGCAGTGCTTCAACTCGTTGGAGTCTGCCGGAGGCGAGGAATTCCCTCGCTTTGTCGCCTCAGGTGCGTGGCAGGGTGACGCCGCGCTGGCCCTGGTACTTGCCGCCACGATCCTTATAGGACACTTCGCACTCTTCATCGGATTCGAGGAAGAGCATCTGCGCCACGCCTTCGTTGGCGTAGATCTTCGCCGGCAGCGTGGTGGTGTTGGAGAACTCCAGGGTCACGTGCCCTTCCCACTCGGGTTCAAGCGGGGTGACGTTGACGATGATGCCGCAGCGGGCGTAGGTGCTCTTGCCCAGGCAGATGGTCAGCACGTTGCGCGGGATACGGAAGTACTCGACGGTGCGGGCCAGGGCGAAGGAGTTCGGCGGAATGATGCAGACGTCGCTCTTGACGTCGACAAAGCTGCCGGCATCGAAGTTTTTCGGGTCGACGGTCGCCGAGTTGATGTTGGTGAACACCTTGAACTCGTCGGCGCAGCGCACGTCGTAGCCGTAGCTGGAGACGCCGAAGGAGATCAGCCGGTTGTCGCTCTCACCGCGCACCTGGCGCTCGACGAACGGCTCGATCATGCCGTGTTCCTGCGCCATGCGGCGAATCCACTTGTCCGATTTGATGCTCATGGCGGGGTGTCCTGAAATTGCGTGGTGAAAAAATTCTGTGCGGCATCTTACCGGGCCCGGCGCCGGGTTCAAAGTTCCATGCAGCATCAACCGTCGGATCCCCGTATGACGGGGCCTGCACGGGGGCCCCAAGCACCGTCAGTCATGAATTATGAGAAAGCTTCACAAGACCATTGGCACGTTCTGGAAAAAGGGTTAAGGTGACGCCACTGTGCTGCACGTGTCACTGAGAATATCTACCTGATGCAAGATTTCGATCAACCCATCTTCATGAATTTTCTGCCTCTTTGCACTCAGTCTCGGCCAGGGCGTTTCCTGAGTCGTAGTTAACTTTGTCCAAGGAGACAGACCATGTCCAATCGCCAAACCGGTACCGTTAAGTGGTTCAACGATGAAAAAGGCTTCGGCTTCATCACCCCACAATCCGGTGACGACCTGTTCGTACACTTCAAAGCCATCAAAGCTGACGGCTTCAAAAGCCTGAAAGAAGGCCAAGCGGTCTCTTTCATCGCTACCCGCGGTCAGAAAGGCATGCAGGCTGAAGAAGTAGAAGTTATCTAACTTCCGCTTTACAGCTTGAAGAAAGCCCCGCCCTTAACAGGTGGGGCTTTTTTTATGCCCTGGATTTGGGCTCCATCGCGGGACAAGCCCGCTCCTACAGGAGCGGGCTTGTCCCGCGATGATTCACCTCAATCTTCGCTGATGGTGATATTCGGCATCGCCGGTGCCGCCGCTTCCTGCAACACGATCCGCGCACCGACCTGACGGGCCAGCTCCTGATAGACCATGGCAATCTGGCTTTCCGGCTCGGCAATCGCCGTCGGCTTGCCGCTGTCGGCCTGCTCGCGAATCAGCATCGACAGTGGCAGGGAGGCCAGCAGCTCGACACCGTACTGCGCCGCCAGCTTCTCGCCACCGCCCTCACCGAACAGATGCTCGGCATGGCCACAGTTCGAGCAGATGTGCACAGCCATGTTCTCGACCACGCCCAGCACCGGGATGTTGACCTTGCGGAACATCTCTACACCCTTTTTGGCATCGAGCAGCGCCAGGTCCTGCGGCGTGGTGACGATTACCGAGCCGGCCACCGGCACTTTCTGCGCCAAGGTCAGCTGGATGTCACCGGTGCCCGGCGGCATGTCGATCACCAGGTAATCGAGGTCGTCCCAGGCAGTCTGGGTCACCAATTGCAACAGCGCCCCGGAGACCATCGGCCCACGCCAGACCATCGGTGTGTTGTCGTCGGTCAGGAAGGCCATGGACATGACTTCAACGCCATGAGCCTTGAGCGGTACGAACCACTTCTGGTCGCGAATCTGTGGCCGGGTGCCTTCGGCGATACCGAACATCACGCCCTGGCTCGGGCCATAGATATCGGCATCGAGAATCCCCACCCGCGCACCTTCACGGGCCAGGGCCAGGGCCAGGTTGGCGGCGGTGGTGGATTTGCCGACACCGCCCTTGCCCGAGGCCACGGCGATGATGTTCTTGACGTTGGCCAGGCCCGGAATCTGCGCCTGGGCCTTGTGTGCGGCGATCACGCAGTTGATCTCGACCTGCGCCGAGGCAACCCCGTCGATACCTTCGACGGCGGTTTGCAGCACCTGCGCCCAGCCATTCTTGAACAGGCCGGCGGCATAGCCCAGTTGCAGCTGCACGCTAACGCGATCGCCCTGGATATCGATGGCCTGGACACAGCCGGCGCTGACCGGGTCCTGGTTCAGGTAAGGGTCGGTGTACTGGCGAAGAACGGCTTCGACGGCTGCGCGAGTGACGGCACTCATGGAGACTCCCGTGATAAAGACTGAGCAAAACAGGTCACTATGCTAACCCGTCATCCCTCCCCAGATGCGTCCATGGGGTGAAATATATTTCCCGGCGTTTTATAGTGGCCGATCACCGTTTCATCTCAAGTAGCCGAAAAAAGTAGCCGAGCCCCCATGTCCGAGCCACGTCAGATTCTCGTCACCAGCGCCCTGCCCTATGCCAATGGTTCCATTCACCTTGGCCATATGCTCGAGTACATCCAGACAGACATGTGGGTGCGCTTCCAGAAGCTTCGCGGCAACCAGTGCATTTATGTCTGCGCTGACGACGCCCACGGTTCGGCCATCATGCTGCGCGCCGAGAAGGAAGGCATCACCCCCGAGCAACTGATTGCCGCCGTCCAGGCCGAGCACAGCGGGGATTTCGCCGACTTCCTGGTCGAGTTCGACAACTTTCACTCGACCCACGCCGAAGAAAACCGCGAACTGTCGAGCCAGATTTACCTCAAGCTGCGTGACGCCGGGCACATCGCTACCCGTTCGATCACTCAGTATTTCGACCCGGACAAAAAGATGTTCCTGGCCGATCGCTTCATCAAGGGCACCTGCCCCAAGTGCGCCACTGAAGACCAGTACGGCGACAACTGCGAAAAATGCGGTGCCACCTACGCACCAACCGAGCTGAAGAACCCCAAGTCGGCGATTTCCGGCGCCACCCCGGTGCTCAAGGACTCGCAGCACTTCTTCTTCAAGCTGCCCGACTTCCAGGCCATGCTCCAGCAGTGGACCCGCAGCGGCACCCTGCAGGACGCGGTAGCCAACAAGATCGCCGAATGGCTGGATGCCGGCCTGCAGGAATGGGACATTTCCCGCGACGCGCCGTACTTCGGCTTCGAGATCCCCGGCGAGCCGGGCAAGTACTTCTACGTCTGGCTGGATGCCCCGATCGGTTACATGGCCAGCTTCAAGAACCTTTGCGCCCGGCGGCCGGAGCTGGACTTCGACGCGTTCTGGAACAAGGACTCGAAAGCCGAGCTGTATCACTTCATCGGCAAGGACATCGTCAACTTCCACGCCCTGTTCTGGCCCGCCATGCTCGAAGGCGCCGGCTACCGCAAGCCGACCGGCATCAACGTGCACGGCTACCTGACCGTCAACGGTTCGAAGATGTCCAAGTCGCGCGGCACCTTCATCAAGGCCCGCACTTACCTGGATCACCTGGCGCCGGAATACCTGCGCTACTATTACGCCTCCAAGCTTGGCCGCGGCGTCGACGACCTCGACCTGAACCTGGAAGACTTCATCCAGAAGGTCAACTCCGACCTGGTTGGCAAGGTGGTCAACATCGCCAGCCGCTGCGCCGGCTTCATCCACAAGGGTAACGACGGCGTCATGGTGGCCGGCGACGTCGCACCTGAACTGACCGAAGCCTTTCTCGCCGCCGCCCCAGGCATCGCCGAAGCCTACGAAGGCCGCGACTTTGCCCGCGCCATGCGCGAAATCATGGCCCTGGCCGATCGGGCCAACGCCTGGATCGCCGACAAGGCACCGTGGTCGCTGGCCAAGCAGGAAGGCAAGCAGGACGAAGTCCAGGCAATCTGCGCCCAGGGCATCAACCTGTTCCGCCAGTTGGTGATCTTCCTCAAGCCGGTGCTGCCAGTGCTGGCCGCCGACGCCGAGGCGTTCCTCAACGTCGCGCCGCTGACCTGGGCTGACCACCAGACCCGCCTGAGCAACCACCAACTCAACCCGTTCAAGGCACTGATGAGCCGTATCGACCCAGCCAAGGTCGAAGCCATGACCGCCGCGTCCAAGGAAGACCTGGCCGCCAGCCAGACCAGCGTTGTCACCGGCAACGGCGAACTGGCCAAGGACCCGCTGTCGGCGGAAATCGACTTCGACACCTTCGCCGCCGTCGATCTGCGGGTTGCCCTGATCCTCAAGGCCGAAGCCGTGGAAGGCGCCGACAAGCTGCTGCGCCTGACCCTGGACATCGGCGATGAGCAGCGCAACGTGTTCTCCGGGATCAAGTCGGCCTACCCGGACCCGGCCAAGCTCGAAGGTCGCCTGACCATGATGATCGCCAACCTCAAGCCACGCAAAATGCGTTTCGGCATCTCCGAAGGCATGGTCATGGCTGCAGGCCCCGGCGGTGAAGAGATCTACCTGCTCAGCCCTGACAGCGGCGCCAAGCCGGGCCAGCGCATCAAGTAAGGCTCACGCCCCGGCCGATTACGGTCGGGGCGTTCTCATCCTCGCGTCATTGCCGGATAATGGCGGACAGCCTCAGCATTCGGCCCCCTCATGAGCGAATTTTTCCTGGCCCTGGTCAGCGCCGCGCTGATCAACAACCTGGTCCTGCACCAGGGATTGGCCATCGACCCCTTGCTGCGCAGCGCCACCGATCAGCGTCGGCGCCGGATGCATGCGTTGGGCCTGGCGACCTTGCTGCTGCTGGTATTGGCGGTCGGGCTTGGGCAACTGATTTTTCGCCTGGCGCTGCGGCCCCTGCAGCTTGAGTATCTGCGCTTGTTCGTGTTCCTGCCGCTGTGCGTACTGCTGATCAAACCGCTGCTCAACCTGCTGACACGCCTGCTGCCGACCCTGCCCTTCGATGGCTTGCTGCCCTTGCTGCTGACCAACGTGGCGCTGCTAGGCTTGAGCCTGCAGGCCAGTGAAGGCGGTTACGGCATTACGCAAACCCTGGGCTGGAGCCTGGGCGGCGGCCTGGGTTTGTGGCTGGCCCTGAGCCTGTTCAGCGACCTGCGCCAGCGCAGCGACAACGACGACATCCCCGCGGCCTTTCGCGGCCTGCCGATCGAGCTGATCGGCGCTGGCGTAATGGCCATGGCGTTTCTCGGTTTCAACGGATTATTCAACCCATGAGCCTGATTCAACGCATCGACGCCCTGCTGCCGCAGACCCAATGCGGCAAGTGTGGCCACCCTGGTTGCAGGCCTTATGCCGAAGGCCTGGCGGCGGGCGAAGCGATCAACAAGTGCCCGCCCGGAGGCGGCGAAACCATCGCCGCACTGGCCCAGCTACTGCAAGTGCCGGTGATCGAACTGGACCATGAGCGCGGCCGTGCACCGGCGCAGGTCGCCTATATCCGCGAAGCCGAATGCATTGGCTGCACCAAATGCATCCAGGCCTGCCCGGTGGACGCCATTATCGGCGCGGCAAAGCTGATGCACACCGTGATCAGCGCAGAATGCACCGGCTGCGACCTGTGCGTGGCGCCCTGCCCGGTGGACTGCATCGACCTGCTGCCACTGACCACCGCCAGCAAGGTGGTGCCGATTGTCGGCGGCCTGGCCCAGGACGCCGCAGCCCTCGTAGCCCGCAGCCACAAGCGCAACCATGCCCGGCGTCGCTTTGAGCAGCGCAACAACCGCCTGCAGCGCGAAGAAGCCCGCAAGCAGGCCGAACGCCTGGCTCGCAGCCAGCGTGCAGCCAGCGCCACTGCCGCCACCCCGAGCGCGGTTGTCCTCGACCCGATCAAGGCCGCCATCGAACGGGTCAAGGCGCAGAAAGCCGCAGCCGCCGATGCTGCGCTCAAGCAGGCAAAAATCGCCGCAGCCATGAGCCGGGCACAACTGAGCAAGGCCCGCAGCGCCTTTGGTGATGCACCCAACGAGGCCCAGCAAGCACAATTGGTAGAACTTGAGCGCGAAGCGCAACAGGCCCAGGCCCGCCTGCAAGCGCTACAACCGGCAGCCGGCGATGGCCGTGGCTGATAACAGTGAGCGCCTGCGCAGCACCATGGCCCTGGTGCTGCTGGCCTGTGCGCCCGGGTTGCTGACCCTGCTTTGGCTGCATGGCTGGGGGCTGCTGCTGAACTTGCTGCTGTGCGCCAGTGCGGCGCTGGCAACCGAAGCTGTGCTGCTGAAACTGCAACAAAGACCGAGCTTGCCGGCACTCAACGACGGCAGCGCATTGGTCACTGCCGTTCTGCTGACCGCAGCACTGCCCGCCTACGCCCCCTGGTGGCTGCCAATGATTGCTGCCAGCAGCGCCATTGCCTTGGGCAAACAACTTTACGGCGGGGTCGGCAAGAACCTGTTCAACCCCGCGATGGTTGGCTATGCACTGGTGTTGCTGACATTCGCGCAGCATATGACCCAGTGGCCGGTGACCCAGGTGCTGGGCCTGGCAGACACGCTGCAACAGGTGTTCGGGCTTGATCTGGGCAACCGGCCCGATGCCTGGGCGCAAGCGACGGTACTGGACGGCCTGCGCAACAACCGCAGCCTGACCATCGATGAGCTGTTCGCCAGCCACCCGGGCTTTGGGCACGTTGGCGGCCGCGGCAGCGAAGCGGTCAACCTGGCCTTTCTGCTCGGCGGCTTGCTGCTGTTACAACGCAAGGTCATCAGCTGGCACGCCCCGGTCGGCCTGCTGGCCAGCCTGTTCGTGGTCAGCCTGCTGTGCTGGAACGGCTCGGGCTCGGACTCCAATGGCTCGCCACTGCTGCATCTGCTGTCCGGCTCGACCATGCTGGCGGCGTTCTTCATCGTCACCGAGCCGGTATCAGGGCCGAAAAGCCCCAAAGCCAAGTTGCTGTTTGGCGTCGGCGCGGGCTTGCTCATCTATCTGATTCGGACCTGGGGCAGCTATCCGGACGGCGCCGCATTCGCGGTACTGCTGATGAATCTCTGCGTCCCCGCGCTGGAGCGCTGGGCTGAACGTGGGCAGACGCCATGAATACTTCAGCGCTACGCTCCACGCTGCTATTACTGACCCTTGCCGTGCTGGCCATCGGCGCCACAGTACTCTGGCAGCAGTTCACTGCCCCGCGCATCACTGCCGCCGAGCAACAGCTCAAGGCCCAGCGCTGGCTGAGCGTGCTGCCAGCACAGAGCTACGACAACCAACCGCTTCAGCAGCCCCTGCACCTGGGCGCCGCCGCCCTTGATCACAGTCGCCTGCTCGCAGGCTTTCTGGCGACCCTCAAGGGCCAACCCCACGCCGTTGTACTGCATAGCCAGACCCAGGGCTATGGCGGCCGGCTGGACCTGCTGATTGCCATTGATGGGGGTGGTCGCCTGATCGGCGTCAAGGTGTTGCAGCAACAAGAAACCCCAGGCCTGGGCGGCCAGCTGGTTGAGCCCGGCAATACCTGGCTGCAAGGTTTTGTCGGCAGCATCCGGCAAACCATGCCGGATGCGGCCTGGGCGCTCAAACGTGACAGCGGCCAGTTCGATCAACTGGCCGGCGCCAGCGTCACCTCCCGCGCAGTCATTCAGGCGACTCACGATGCCCTGCGCTATTTCGACGAGCATCGCCAACAGCTGCTCACTGGAGGCAACGATGAATAGGCAATGGCTCGCGGCCGTAAGCCTGGCGCCCCTGCTGGGAGCCACCCAGACATTGCTGCAGGCCAGTGCCATTGCGCTGCTGAGCGTGCTGATCATCGGCCTGCACCGGCTGTGCATGACACCGCTGCGCAAGCTGCTGAACACCAGCTACAGCCTGTTCGCCAGCGTGCTGCTGGCAGCCTTGCTGGTCACCTGCCTGGAGCTGGGCCTGCGCGCCTGGGCTTTGCCGCTGGCGTTGACCCTGAGCCCCTATCCGGCGTTGATCGCCGTACAATGCCTGGTATTCGAGTTAGCCCTGGGTCACGATGCCCGCTGGCGTAGCGCTGCAACCACACTGGCAGTATTTGCCTCGCTGTGCATTGCCATGGGGCTAACGCGCCAGTTGCTGGGCGAGTCAGCCAACCTGCGTCTGGCCAGCTTGTCGCCCGGCGCCCTGATTCTCCTGGGCCTGATACTGGCCCTGTATAACCGGGTTTGCCAACGGCGAGCCCCTTCACGTCGTCAAGGAAAGCTTTGACCCCATGAATGCCGCCAAACGCCTGGAAATCTTTCGCAGGCTGCATGAAGACAACCCCGAGCCGAAAACCGAGCTGGCCTACACCAACCCTTTCGAACTGTTGATTGCAGTCATCCTCTCGGCCCAGGCTACCGACGTCAGTGTGAACAAGGCCACGGCCAAACTGTACCCGGTCGCCAATACCCCGGAAGCGATCTACGCGCTGGGCGTTGAAGGTCTGTCGGCGTACATCAAGACCATCGGCCTGTACAACAGCAAGGCAAAAAACGTCATCGAAACCTGCCGCTTGCTGGTCGAACAGCATGGCAGCCAGGTACCGGAAACCCGCGAGGCGCTGGAAGCCCTGCCCGGGGTTGGCCGCAAGACCGCCAACGTGGTGCTTAACACTGCCTTCCGGCAAATGGCCATGGCCGTCGACACGCATATCTTCCGGGTCAGCAACCGCACCGGGATCGCGCCGGGCAAGACCGTTCTGGAGGTCGAAAAGGCCTTGATGAAGTTTGTGCCCAAGGCTTATCTGCTCGATGCCCACCACTGGCTGATCCTGCATGGGCGCTATGTATGCCAGGCGCGCAAACCCCGTTGCGGAAGTTGCCGGATCGAAGATTTGTGCGAGTACAAGCAGAAAACCTCGGACGATTGAGCGGATAGTGAAAACACGGCTCAGCCGATTGAAAAAATCTTTTTTACCCGGTCAAAATTTCTCGCTATAAGGTGCGCCAATGGCCCTCTTGGCTTGGAGTGACTTATGAGCACCGATAAAGAAGACCTGGATGTAGATGTAGTAGACGACATCGACCCGGTAGATGAGGAACCTCAGGTTGAAGTGGCGAAAACCAACCTGAGCAAACGCCGCACCATCGATAACCTGCTGGAAGAGCGTCGCCTGCAGAAACAGCTGGCTGACTACGACTTCGATCTCTAAAGGATCGATACCGATGAAGCACAAAAGCCTCCTAGCTGGAGGCTTTGTTGTTTCTGGGCATTTCAAACCAGGCCGTTGCGCTGGGCCAGTTCGATCAGGTCGACCAGCGAGCGAGCATTGAGCTTGAGCAACAGACGAGTTTTGTAAGTGCTGACCGTCTTGTTGCTGAGGAACATGCCGTCGGCGATTTCCTTGTTGGTCTTTCCCCGGGCAAGCTGCTGCAGAACCATCATCTCCCGACCCGACAGACGCTCGACCATGTCCGCCTCGCTCGAGCCGCCAAGGTTCGAGCGCACGGAATGCAATGCCTGATTGGGGAAATAGCTGTAGCCGCACAGCACCGCTTTTATGGCACTGAGCAATTCGGTGGGATTCTGCTGTTTACAGACGTAGCCCGCTGCACCCGTCTGCATGCAGCGCATGGAAAAATGCCCTGGTGCCTGGGTGGTCAGCACCAGCACCTTGATACAGGCATTGTTGGCGGTCAGCCTGGCCATCACTTCAAGGCCGTCAAGCTTGGGAATGCCGATGTCCAGAATGACGATATCGGGACCATGCTCGCGCGCGAGCTGCAATGCGTCCACACCGTTATCGGTTTCGGCAATGACTTCGTAACCATGCCGCTCCATCAATATACGTACAGCCAGGCGAATGACCGGATGATCATCCACGATCAGGACTTTATTCATGGGCAAAGTATTCATGGAAATCCATTTGTTCGCTGTTCTATTTTGAGTTCGCACAATAGCCTAGTTATACGACATATCGTATTGCGCTGCTAACAACCAGATGCACACAAGGACACCACCTACAAGCTTCAGGGAATTTTCCTACAAACCAGGCGAGCCATTAACTCTAGAAAAGTCATCCCCGACCGACATCTCAAGCCAGTTAAATGCGTCTTGAACAAAGGTAGCACTAGAAAAAGAAACCGCCTATGAAACCCGGCCTTAATATATGAAGGAAAAGTCCTATAGCGCTGTTTGATAAAAACACTAACATCCTGCAATGTAAAACTGTCTTACATGCTTCACGGGATACTTTACCAACCGGAGAAATGCGCCACGCTGCCTGCCCCCCAGACAGGCATGCTAAACCTGCAGCAATATAGAACCGGCGTCGCTGAGCGCAAGGGTAACTGCATGAGTAAAATCGAGCCGAAAAGCCCGCTGACGATCATTGCGATCTTTGCTGGCATCATCGAAGCGTCGGCGCTAGCCTCTCTGCCGTTTCTCGGGGAGGACAGCCAGGGTATTTACACGTGGTTTCTGGTGGGGTTCCCATTCTTCCTCACGGTATTGTTTTTTCTGACTTTGAACTTCAATTACAAATCCCTTTATTCTCCCGAAATCAGCGACTCATCTGCAGTCGACCTGCCTGCGCCTGCGCCGATAGCACTTCAGATTGAATCCCCTCCCAGCGACGTCGCCGACACGTGTTCGCCAAACACGCCTGTTGAAAGGGTTAATGCCTTACATGTGCTTCCAGATATTTCGGAGTTGAGCACGGTGACCATTGAATTTCGCGGTCCTGCTGCAAGCCAATTAATAGAATACTTCGCACTACAAGCAATTAAGCCCACGCGCTTGCCTTGCAACAAGTGGATCTTGAGCAACCTCGACACGGGCGCGCAAATCACCCTGACGAGGCAATCGATGAACAAGGCCTAACGCTACCTGCTGCCAATCGACAGGCAAAAAAAACCCCGGCAAGCCGGGGTTTCTTCGAACAACAAGCATCAGACCAGCTTGCGGCCCTTGTTGGCTGCAATACGCATGCGCAGGGCATTGAGCTTGATGAAGCCCGCTGCATCCGCCTGGTTGTACGCGCCGCCGTCCTCTTCGAAGGTGGCAATGTTGGCGTCGAACAGCGAATCGTCGGACTTGCGGCCAGTGACGATGACGTTGCCCTTGTACAGCTTCAGGCGCACGACGCCGTTCACGTTGACCTGCGAAGCGTCGATCATCTGTTGCAGCATCAGACGCTCCGGGCTCCACCAGTAGCCGGTGTAGATCAGGCTGGCGTACTTGACCATCAGCTCATCTTTCAGGTGAGCGACTTCGCGGTCCAGGGTGATCGACTCGATCGCCCGGTGGGCGCGCAGCATGATGGTACCGCCAGGGGTTTCGTAGCAGCCGCGGGACTTCATGCCGACGTAGCGGTTTTCAACGATGTCCAGGCGACCGATGCCGTTCTCGCCGCCAATGCGGTTGAGGGTGGCCAGTACGGTGGCCGGCGACATTTCAACGCCGTCCAGGGCAACGATGTCGCCGTTGCGGTAGGTCAGTTCCAGGTAGGTTGGAACGTCCGGGGCGGTTTCTGGCGACTTGGTCCAGCGCCACATGTCTTCTTCGTGCTCGGTCCAGGTATCCTCCAGCACGCCGCCTTCATAGGAGATGTGCAGCAGGTTGGCGTCCATCGAGTACGGCGACTTTTTCTTGCCGTGGCGCTCGATCGGAATACCGTGCTTCTCGGCGTAATCCATCAGCTTTTCACGGGACAGCAGGTCCCATTCACGCCATGGCGCAATGACCTTGACGCCTGGCTTGAGCGCGTAGGCGCCCAGCTCGAAACGGACCTGGTCGTTGCCTTTGCCGGTGGCGCCATGGGAAATGGCATCGGCGCCGGTTTCGTTGGCGATTTCGATCAGGCGCTTGGCGATCAGCGGACGAGCGATGGAAGTACCCAGCAGGTACTCGCCTTCGTAGACGGTGTTGGCACGGAACATCGGGAACACGAAGTCGCGTACGAACTCTTCGCGCAGGTCATCGATGTAGATTTCCTTGACGCCCATGGCCTGAGCCTTGGCGCGGGCCGGTTCGACCTCTTCGCCCTGTCCCAGGTCAGCGGTGAAGGTCACCACTTCACAGTTGTAGGTATCCTGCAGCCACTTGAGAATCACCGAAGTATCAAGGCCGCCGGAATACGCCAGTACGACCTTTTTTACGTCCGCCATGCCATCACTCCACGGGGTTGTACGGAAAGCCGTCGATTCTACCGGCCTTGCGACAAAATTTACAGTGGGGCGACAGCTTGTGACGACAAAGCGACAGGAACTGTCGAGAGCGCGACGGACGGTCGCACCTCAGGACTTGGTAGCGGGCTTCCCGGAGTCGGCTGCACCAGCAGGTGCGACCGGCGGTTTGGCTGCAGGTTCTGCGGGCTTTTCGGCCGGCTTTTCAACAGGCGTGACCCGATCGAGCTGAATGTTCACCCGGCGGTTGCGCGCGCGATTGGCTGCGCTGTTGTTGCGCGCCAGTGGATAACGCTCGCCGTGGAAGCGCACGGTGATCTGCTCTTCGCCAATGCCGTGGGCCTTGAGGTACTCCATCACCGCCAGCGCCCGGCGCCGCGACAGGTCGCGGTTGGTCAGGCGGTTGCCGCTGTTGTCGGAGTGGCCATCGAGCTCGATATGGTTGACGCTCGGATCGGCCTTGAGAAAGTCGAGGATCACGTCCAGCCTCGCCCGGGCATCGGCATCCAGGTCAATGCCACCGCCTGGAAAGCCGACCCGGGCCTGACGCACCTGGTCATAGTTCATCGGCAAGAGTTTTGCCGCACAGGCCTGGTAGTCGCCGTAGGCCTTGTTGAATTTGACCGGCAACACCCGCACTTCCATGGTCCGCCCGGCTTCACCGGCATAGTTGCGCACCACGGTGCTGCGGCCATCGAGCAAACCGTTGATCAGGCGGCTGGCCTGGCCCTGGGTGCTGGTAAAGAGTACGCCGCTGCGGGCCATGCGCACCGCACCGAGGTTGATGTCGCCACGCCCGGGCTGCCACGGCGCAGCCGCCGCCAGCAAGGTGGCGGAACCGGCACCCAGTACATTGCTGCTTGAGCGCAGCTGGAAAGTCGGCTGCTCGCCGGCGCGACGAACGAATTCGCCGCTGCCGAAATCGGCAATGGGTTGAACCAGCCGACATTCGAACTGATCGCCTTCAACCTTCCACTCGATGTTCTCCAGACGGGTCTGGAAGGTGAGTGCCATGGCGGGCATGCTGGCAAACACACTGAGCAGGGCTAGATAACGCTGGCGCACGGGCGGCTCCACAGATTTTCACGGTATACCTGCACGCTATCGGTCAAGCGCGGCAAAACTTGATAGCGAGTGCTCGCAACCGGCTTTTCCGGTAGCATTCACCTTGAGTTCGACCCGCCTGGAATCCCCAATGTCCGACCGCCTGACCCTCCTGCGTCCCGACGACTGGCACATCCATCTTCGTGATGGCGCTGTATTGCCGCATACCGTCGGCGACGTTGCGCGCACCTTTGCCCGCGCAATCATCATGCCCAACCTGGTACCACCGGTGCGCAACGCCGCCCAAGCCGGTGCCTACCGCGAGCGCATCCTGGCCGCACGCCCTGCCGGCAGCCGTTTCGAGCCGCTGATGGTGCTGTACCTCACCGACCTCACCCAGCCTGAGGAAATCCGCGCAGCCAAGGCCACCGGTTTTGTCCATGCCGCCAAGCTCTACCCGGCCGGCGCGACGACCAACTCCGATTCCGGCGTGACCAGTGTCGACAAGATCTTCCCGGTGCTCGAAGCCATGGCCGAGGTCGGCATGCCGCTGCTGGTGCACGGTGAAGTGACGCGCAGCGAGATCGACGTGTTCGACCGCGAGAAGCTGTTCATCGACGAGCACCTGCGCCGCGTGGTCGAGCGCTTCCCGACCCTCAAGGTCGTGTTCGAACACATCACCACCAGCGACGCCGTGCAGTTCGTCAACGAGGCCCCGGCCAACGTTGGCGCGACCATCACCGCCCAGCACCTGCTGTACAACCGCAACCACATGCTGGTGGGCGGTATTCGTCCGCACTTCTATTGCCTGCCGATCCTCAAGCGCAACACCCACCAGGTGGCCTTGCTGGACGCTGCCACCAGTGGCAGCAGCAAGTTCTTCCTCGGTACCGACTCGGCGCCCCATGCCCAGCACGCCAAGGAAGCCGCCTGTGGCTGTGCCGGCTGCTACACCGCCTATGCCGCGATCGAGCTGTACGCCGAGGCATTCGAGCAGCGTAACGCGCTGGACAAGCTCGAGGGCTTTGCCAGCAAGCACGGCCCGGACTTCTACGGCCTGCCGCGCAACACCGATACCATTACCCTGGTCCGCGACAGCTGGACCGCCCCAAGCAGCTTGCCGTTTGGCGAGCAGACCGTTATCCCGCTGCGCGCCGGTGAACAACTGCGCTGGCGCCTGGAGGAAACCGCGTGAGCGAAGATCAGTACGAAGACGACCAGGAAGGTCATGGCGGCGGTCCGCGCCATCCAATGGCTGAACGCTTTCGCGGTTACCTGCCGGTAGTGGTCGACGTTGAAACAGGCGGTTTCAACAGCGCTACCGACGCCCTGCTGGAGATCGCCGCAGTCACCATCGGCATGGACGAAAAAGGCTTCCTGTTCCCGGAACACACCTATTTCTTCCGCGTCGAGCCGTTCGAAGGCGCCAACATCGAGCAGGCCGCCCTGGAATTCACCGGGATCAAGCTCGACCACCCGCTGCGCATGGCCGTCAGCGAAGAGTCAGCCCTGACCGACATCTTCCGTGGCGTGCGCAAGGCGCTCAAGGCCAATGGCTGCAAACGGGCGATCCTGGTCGGCCATAACAGCAGCTTCGACCTGGGCTTCCTCAATGCCGCCGTGGCCCGCCACGACATGAAACGCAACCCGTTTCATCCGTTCTCCAGCTTCGACACCGCCACCCTGGCCGGCCTTGCCTATGGCCAGACCGTTCTGGCGCGGGCCTGCCAGAGCGCCGACATCGACTTCGATGGCCGTGAGGCGCACTCGGCGCGTTACGACACCGAGAAGACTGCCGAGCTGTTCTGCGGCATCGTCAACCGCTGGAAAGAAATGGGCGGCTGGCAGGACTTCAACGACTGAAGCCATACCGCGCGCATAAAAAAACCGGCCATCAAGGCCGGTTTTTTTATGCCTGTTACATTACAGCTTGCCAGCGTTCTCGCTCAGGTAAGCAGCAACGCCTTCTGGCGAAGCGGTCATGCCCTTGTCGCCTTTTTTCCAGTTGGCAGGGCAGACTTCGCCGTGCTCTTCGTGGAATTGCAGGGCGTCAACCAGACGCAGCAGCTCGTCCATGTTACGGCCCAGTGGCAGGTCGTTGACGATCTGCGAGCGGACAACGCCCTTGTCGTCGATCAGGAAGGCGCCACGGAAAGCCACGCCGCCTTCGGACTCTACGTCGTAGGCCTTGGCGATGTCGTGCTTCATGTCAGCAGCCATGATGTACTGGACCTGACCGATGCCGCCGGCATTGATCGGGGTGTTGCGCCAGGCGTTGTGGGTGAAGTGCGAGTCGATCGACACGGCGATCACTTCAACGTTGCGCGCCTTGAATTCAGCCATGCGGTGGTCCAGAGCGATCAGCTCGGACGGGCAGACGAAGGTGAAGTCCAGCGGGTAGAAGAACACCAGGCCATACTTACCTTTGATGGCCGAAGCCAGGTTGAAGCTGTCGACGATTTCGCCGTTGCCCAGAACAGCTGGAACGGTGAAGTCCGGGGCATTTTTGCCAACGAGTACGCTCATGCGATATCTCCTGATGGGGTGGAATCATCCTGCGCAGGCCAGCATGCAGCGGCCCGGCATCGAAATGGCCGACCATCATACACCGCCCGACGCTGCTCGCCGAGTTTCAGTCCGAATGCTCGACAAACTGCCGCCGGTCGCTCTAGCCCGGCCGTTGCAGAAAGAGTTTTGACAAGCATTCTCATTAACATTAAGCTTCTTCGCATTGAGCCTTAACCAGCGATGGTCAGCCCTATGTATGTGTGTCTTTGTGTTGGTGTGACCGACGGACAGATCCGCGATGCGATCTATGAAGGATGCTGCAGCTACAAGGAAGTCAGAAGCGCCACCAACGTGGCAAGCCAGTGTGGCAAATGTGCCTGCCTGGCCAAACAGGTAGTGCGTGAAACCCTCACCGAGCTTCAGGTCAGCCAGGCTGCCCTGCCCTATCCTGTAGAATTTACTGCAGCATAATTCAGCGAATTCCAAGAACCGGACCCAGTGTCCGGTTTTTTTATGCCTGTAATTCAAGTAGTTAGGGGATTAACGCGGAACACAAACATTCTTATTCCGATTAATTTTCATTTATTATTCAATAACTTAGGTTTGACAGTAGAAGTTGCGAGGCTCAGACTTGCCTTTATAGACACACTTATAGGGCAGGACCCCATCATGAAAGGCGACGTTAGCGTCATCCAGCATCTCAACAAGATCCTCGGAAACGAGCTGGTCGCAATCAACCAATACTTCCTGCATGCACGCATGTACGAGGACTGGGGTCTGGAGAAGCTCGGCAAGCACGAGTACAAAGAATCCATCGAAGAGATGAAACACGCTGACAAACTGATCAAGCGCATTCTGTTCCTCGAAGGCATCCCCAACGTCCAGGACCTGGGCAAGTTGCTGATCGGTGAACACACCAAGGAAATGCTCGAGTGCGACCTGAAGATCGAGCAAAAAGGCCTGGTCGACCTCAAGGCCGCCATTGCTCACTGCGAGACCGTTGGCGATTTCGGCAGCCGTGAGCTGCTCGAAGACATCCTCGAAGCCGAGGAAGAGCACATCGACTGGCTGGAAACCCAGCTGAGCCTGATCGACAAGATCACCCTGGAGAACTACCTGCAGTCGCAGATGGGCGAGTAAGTTCGCCCCCCCTGCCCTACAGGTACAAAAAAGCCCCGCATTGCGGGGCTTTTTTTTGACCAAACCTGGGAATCAGGCCTTGGCTGCCTCAGCCTTGGCTGCAGCATCCTTGATCAGGGTCTGCAGTTCGCCGTTGGCGAACATCTCAGCCATGATGTCGGAACCGCCAACCAGCTCACCGCCAACCCACAGTTGTGGGAAGGTCGGCCAGTTGGCGTACTTTGGCAGGTTGGCGCGGATTTCCGGATTCTGCAGGATATCCACGTAAGCGAATTTCTCGCCGCAACCCATCACGGCTTGCGCCGCCTTGGCCGAAAAACCGCACTGCGGGGCATTCGGCGAGCCTTTCATGTAAAGCAGAATGGTGTTGTTGGCAATCTGCTCTTTGATTGTTTCGATGATATCCATGAAGCACCTCGCGGCTGAACTTTCCGACCTGGTTGTCGGCACGGTGACGCATTGTATCGGAAAGCCGAGCTGGACGCTCGGCCTTGCCGATATCAGGCCGCAACGACCTGCACCGGCACGCCGTTGAGCGCCGCATTGCCCGACACCGCATCCAGCTGACGCTCATCGGTGAGGTCGTTGGCGCTGGCGCCGGGCTGGCCCTGGGCGATCTCCATGCGCACCCCGGCACGGGCATGGCCGAAACCATGGGGCAGGCTGACCACCCCCGGCATCATGTCGCTGCTGGCCTGCACCTCGACCTCGATTTCGCCGACCCGTGAGCTGACCCGCACGCGCTGGCCGTCCTGCAAATGGCGCCCGGCCAGATCGTCCGGATGCATCAGCAATTGATGCCGGGGTTTGCCTTTCACCAGGCGATGGTAGTTGTGCATCCAGGAGTTGTTGCTGCGCACATGGCGACGCCCGATCAGCAGCAGTTGATCCGCCGCCAGCGGCGACTGCCCGGCAAAACGCTGCAGGTCACCGAGGATCTCCTGCGGTGCGGCTTGAATCCGTTGGTTGGCGGTTTTCAGGCGCGCAGCAAGGTTGGGCTGCAGCGGCCCCAAGTCGATGCCATGGGGATGCTGGTCGAGGGTCTCAAGCGACAGTTTGAACGCCGAGGCGTCGCCGTAGCGACCCTGGCGCAGGCCGATATCGATCATCTGCGCGGGCGCCAAGGTTGGCTTCAACGGCTTGTCGCTGAGGGCGGCAAAGGCCTTGGCCAGGCCGACGAAAATTTCCCAGTCATGCAAGGCGCCTTCGGGTTTGGGCAGGATGGCCCGGTTGAAGCGACTGACATTGCGTACTGCGAACAGGTTGAAGGTGGTGTCGTAGTGATCGTTCTCCAGTGCCGACGTGGACGGCAGGATCAGGTCGGCGTAACGGGTGGTCTCGTTGATGTACAGGTCGATGCTGAGCATGAACTCAAGGCCGTCCAGGGCCCGCTCCAGTTGCCGACCGTTGGGCGTGGACAGCACCGGGTTACCGGCGACCGTCACCAGCGCGCGAACCTGCCCCTCCCCTTCCACCAGCATCTCTTCGGCCAGGGCCGCCACCGGCAGTTCGCCGCCGTACTCGGGCAGCCCGGAGACCCGGCTCTGCCAGACATTGAAATGCCCGCCTGAAGTACTCGCCACCAGATCCAGCGCAGGCTCGGTACACAGCGCGCCACCGACGCGGTCGAGGTTGCCGCTGACCAGATTGATCAATTGCACCAGCCAATGGCACAAGGTGCCGAAGGCCTGGGTCGAGACGCCCATGCGCCCGTAACAGACCGCCTTGTCGGCGGCGGCGAAATCCCGGGCCAGCTGGCGAATCACCTGGGCGTCGACGCCGCACAGCGGGCCCATGGCCTCGGCGCTCAAGGGTGCGATTGCCGCTTGCACCGCGTCCAGTCCGTCGACCGGCAGTGCCGATTGGCGGGTCAGGCCTTCGGCAAACAAGGTGTTGAGCAGGCCGCACAGCAGCGCCGCATCCCCGCCAGGACGGATGAACACATGCTGGTCGGCCATGGCTGCGGTCTCGCTGCGGCGCGGATCGACCACCACCAGTTTGCCGCCACGGGCCTGGATCGCCTTGAGGCGCTTCTCGACGTCCGGCACGGTCATGATGCTGCCGTTGGAGGCCAGCGGGTTGCCACCCAGGATCAGCATGAACTCGGTGTTGTCGATGTCCGGGATCGGCAGCAGCAGGCCATGACCGTACATCAGGTAGCTGGTCAGGTGATGCGGCAGCTGGTCTACCGAAGTGGCGGAGAAACGGTTACGGGTCTTGAGCAGGCCGAGGAAGTAGTTGCTGTGGGTCATCAGCCCGTAGTTGTGCACGCTCGGGTTGCCCTGGTAGACGGCCACGGCGTTCTGCCCGTGAGCCTGCTGCACAGCCCAGAGCTTGTGCGCGGCCAGTTCGAAGGCCTCTTCCCAACTGATCGCCTGCCAGCTGTCGCCGACGCGCTTGTGCGGCGCACGCAGGCGATCCGGGTCGCTCTGGATATCCTGCAAGGCCACCGCCTTGGGGCAGATATGGCCGCGGCTGAAGCTGTCCAGGGGGTCGCCCTTGATCGAGGTGATGCGCGGGGCGGCGTCGGGCTCGTGGGTGATTTCCAGGGTCAAGCCGCAGATGGCTTCACATAGATGACAGGCACGGTGATGCTGGGTCTTGTTCATGGCCACCTCTTGCTCGGGTGTCTGGGATCGACTGACTATGAGCCTGAGCCGGCCGGGCTACCAGTGAGGTTTGTCGCGTGAATCTTCGGGCATCAGGCGCAGCGATTCAGCCCAGACCCGCTGACCGGGTTTGCCAAGGCGCTGGCAGGCAGTGTAAAACCCTTGCGTAACGTATAAAAAAAGCTTCTGTCCAATGGGTTACGACACTGCCTGAAACATCGGCGACGAAACCCCCTCTTGGTATGACGCGACATTTAATTATAGTATTGCGTCTTCTCCTAATTCGTCGCCCCGTGCGGCTTTCGCCGCAGGTCACTTCCGTTGTTTTGAAAAACCGGTATGGCTGATCTGCGGTCTGTTGCAAAAAGGTAGTCAAAAATGAGCGCTAGGCACTTTCTCTCCCTGATGGATTTCACACCCGAAGAACTGCTCAGTGTGATCCGTCGAGGTATCGAGCTGAAGGACCTGCGTAACCGCGGCGTACTGTTCGAACCGCTGAAAAACCGCGTACTGGGGATGATCTTCGAAAAGTCCTCGACCCGCACCCGCCTGTCGTTCGAAGCCGGCATGATCCAGCTCGGCGGCCAGGCCATCTTCCTCTCGCCACGGGACACCCAGCTGGGCCGTGGCGAGCCGATCGGCGACTGCGCCATCGTCATGTCGCGCATGCTCGATGCGGTGATGATCCGCACCTTTGCCCACAGCACCCTGACCGAATTCGCCGCCAATTCGCGGGTGCCGGTAATCAACGGCCTGTCCGACGACCTGCACCCATGCCAGCTGCTGGCTGACATGCAGACCTTCCTCGAGCACCGCGGCGCCATCCAGGGCAAGACCGTGGCCTGGATCGGCGACGGCAACAACATGTGCAACAGCTATATAGAAGCGGCCATCCAGTTCGACTTCCAGCTGCGCATCGCCTGCCCGGCCGAATTCGAGCCCAATGCGCAGTTCCTGGCCCAGGCCGGTGACCGCGTGCAGATCTTCCGTGAACCCAAGGATGCGGTGCAGGGTGCCCACCTGGTGAGCACCGATGTCTGGACTTCCATGGGTCAGGAAGAGGAAACTGCACGGCGTCTGGCCTTGTTCGCGCCTTACCAGGTAACCCGCGAACTGCTCGACCTGGCAGCACCCGATGCCCTGTTCATGCACTGCCTGCCCGCTCATCGCGGCGAGGAAATCAGCCTGGACCTGCTCGACGACCCCCGTTCGGTCGCCTGGGACCAGGCCGAAAACCGCTTGCATGCACAGAAGGCGCTTCTCGAATTTCTTGTTGAACCGGCCTATCACCACGCATGAGTCAACCTTTACTGCTTAACCTGCGCGAGCTCGCCTGTGGCTATGGCGAGCAGCGCATCGTCCAGAACCTCAACCTGCACCTGAACGCCGGCGACATCGGTTGCCTGCTGGGCTCCTCAGGCTGCGGCAAGACCACCACCCTGCGCGCCATCGCCGGTTTCGAACCGGTGCACGAAGGCGAGATCCAGCTGGGCGGCGAAGTCATCTCCAAGGCCGGCTTCACCCTGGCCCCGGAGAAACGCCGGATCGGCATGGTGTTCCAGGACTACGCGCTGTTCCCACACCTGACCGTGGCCGAGAACATCGCCTTCGGTATCGGCAAGCACCCGCAACAGCGCCAGGTGGTCGAAGAGATGCTCGAGCTGGTCAAGCTCGGCGGCCTGGGCAAACGCTACCCTCACGAGCTTTCCGGTGGCCAGCAGCAACGTGTGGCCCTGGCTCGCGCGCTGGCACCCGAACCGCAACTGCTGCTGCTCGATGAACCGTTCTCCAACCTCGACGTCGAGCTGCGCCGGCGCCTGAGCCATGAAGTGCGCGATATCCTCAAAAGCCGGGGCACCAGTGCGATTCTGGTGACCCACGACCAGGAAGAAGCCTTCGCCGTCAGTGATCATGTCGGCGTGTTCAAGGAAGGTCGCCTGGAGCAGTGGGATACCCCCTACAACCTCTACCACGAGCCGCTGACGCCGTTTGTGGCCAGCTTCATCGGCCAGGGCTATTTCATTCGTGGCCAACTGACCACCCCGGAATCGGTACGCACCGAGCTCGGTGAGCTGCGCGGCAACCGTGCCTACACCCTGACGCCCGGCAGCGCCGTGGATGTGCTGCTGCGTCCGGACGACATCATCCATGCGCCGCACAGCGAGCTAAAAGCACTGATCGTCGGCAAGAGCTTCCTCGGTGCCTCGACCCTGTATCGCCTGCAACTGCCGACCGGCAGCCAGCTCGAAGCGATCTTCCCGAGCCACAATGACCATCAGGTCGGTAGCGAAGTGGGGATTGAAGTAGCAGCGGATCACCTGGTGGTGTTTGCGGTGCCTGGCAGTGTGGCGGCGCAACTGCCGGTGCCGGAGAACGGCGTTCGCCGGTACAGCTCGGCGGTATGAGGTAAGGTCAATCGCGGGTCAAGTCGAGTCGCCGCACCGCCGCTCCTACATTGACCTCTGCAGGAGCGGCGGTGCGGCGACTCGACTTGACCCGCGATGCTTCTAAATCATCAAAACCCCACTGGCGACAAGCCTGGCATGCCCGGCAATCTTCACCCGCTCGCCCTCCAGCCGGCAGAACAGCTCCCCGCCACGACTCGAACACTGGAATGCGCGTAGCTCGCTCTTGCCCAGGCGCTGCGCCCAATACGGGATCAGGCTGCAGTGGGTGGAGCCTGTCACCGGGTCTTCAGGGATGCCGATACCCGGCGCAAAGTAGCGCGACACAAAATCGTGCTCGATACCCGGCGCGGTGACGATCACCCCCAGCCCTGGTAGCTGCGCCAGCGCCGCCATGTCCGGCGTACAGGCACGCAATACCTGCTCGGATTCAACCCGCACCAGCAGCTCGCTGGTTTTCCACACCTCCAGCACCGGGCAGCCCAGGGCCTCGGCCACCGGCAGCGCTTCATGCAAGGGTTGCGGCTCGACCCGCGGGAAATCCAGCTGCAAGCGCTCGCCCTCACGGCTTACGCTCAGCGGGCCGGATTTGCTTTGGAACAGCAGCCGCTCACCCGGCACTTTATAGACCTCCAGCAGCACATGAGCGCTGGCCAGGGTCGCGTGACCACACAGCGGCACTTCGGTGCTCGGGGTGAACCAGCGGATCTGCCAGCCTTCGACATGGGGGACGACGAAGGCGGTCTCGGCGAGGTTGTGCTCGGCGGCGATCTGCTGCATCAGCTCATCGGTGAGCCAGCTGTCCAGGCGATAGACCATGGCCGGGTTGCCGGCAAAGGGACGGTCGCTGAAGGCATCGACCTGGTGGAATTCAAGCTGCATGGGGCGCATCTCTCAGTGGCAGGGCACAGAGCATGCCCGCCAGGCGGCAAAGGCCGACAGAGACAGAATCAAGCTATTTTCAGCATACAGATGTCAGACACGGCCAATGACGGCGAATTTGCCCTGGGTATGCTCGGCCAGCACCGCAGCGGCCAGCTCGACTTCCAGGCCCCGGCGGCCAGCGCTGACGAAAATTGTTTCAAAGGATTGGGCAGTTTCATCAATGAAGGTGCGCAGGCGTTTTTTCTGCCCTAGCGGGCTGATCCCGCCCAGCAGGTACCCGGTTGAGCGCTGAGCCGCCGCCGGATCGGCCATTTCGCACTTCTTAACCCCGGCAGCATGGGCCAGGCCCTTCAGATCCAGACTACCGACCACCGGCACTACCGCCACGAGCAACTCGCCCTTTTCGCTGCTGGCCAGCAAGGTCTTGAACACCCGCGCAGGCTCAAGGCTGAGCTTCTCCGCCGCTTCCAGGCCGTAGGACGCAGCCTTGGGATCATGTTCATAACTGTGGATGTGGTGTTCGGCGCGAACCTTTTTCAGCAGATCCAGGGCGGGGGTCATGCAGGACTCCAAGCAGAAGGGTGAATGCCATTTCGCGGGTTACTTTAGGGCAAAACCCCAAGTTCAACCAACGCCCATCACCGTCACCAATAGTCAGATTGTGAATGGTGGTTCACTTTCGACCTTTGACATAAGCGTTTCTTGTCTATATTTTTTCGATTCTGAATATAGCCATGCCCCGATAAGGTGCATTTTCTGCCGCCGCCCGACCGAAATGGGGATTTCTGTCGGGTTTTTGTCGAGCGCTCACTGCGCCTCACAACAACAAGAACCGAGGTAACGAATGACGACTGCTCTGCGACAACCAACACTATCAAGCCAGTGCATGGCCGAATTTCTCGGCACCGCGCTGCTGATCTTTTTCGGCACCGGTTGCGTCGCTGCGCTCAAGGTGGCGGGTGCCAGCTTTGGCCTGTGGGAAATCAGCATCATCTGGGGCGTTGGCGTGAGCATGGCGATCTACCTGACCGCCGGGGTTTCCGGCGCGCACCTGAACCCGGCTGTGAGCATCGCCCTGTGCCTGTTCGCCGGTTTCGAGAAGCACAAACTGGCGTTCTACATCGTTGCCCAGATCGCCGGCGCCTTCTGTGGCGCGGCGTTGGTTTACACGCTGTACAGCAACCTGTTCTTCGATTTCGAACAAGCCCACGAAATGATCCGCGGCAGCCAGGCCAGCCTGGAGCTGGCCTCGGTGTTCTCCACCTATCCGCACCCGGCGCTGTCCACCGGTCAGGCTTTCCTGGTCGAAGTGATCATCACCGCCGTGCTGATGGCGGTGATCATGGCCCTGACCGATGACAACAACGGCTTGCCGCGCGGCGCCATGGCGCCCCTGCTGATCGGCCTGCTGATTGCCGTGATCGGTAGCGCCATGGGGCCACTGACCGGCTTTGCGATGAACCCGGCGCGGGACTTCGGGCCCAAGCTGATGACTTTCCTCGCTGGCTGGGGCGAAGTTGCCTTTACCGGCGGTCGTGATATTCCCTATTTCCTGATTCCGATTTTTGCGCCGATCATAGGAGCGAGCCTTGGGGCCGCCCTGTACCGCGGTGTGATCGCCCGCAACCTGCCGGTTGCCGAGAGCGAAAGCGCCCAGACCGACGCCAACCCTCAGGGCAAGCCCCAGGCATCCTGATGCCTGCAGTGGCGAGCCCGGCTCGCCCCGCCCTGATCTCCACCCTATTTAGTGCAAGGCCAACGACATGACAGACACCCAGAACAAGAACTACATCATTGCCCTGGACCAGGGCACGACCAGTTCGCGGGCCATCATTTTCGACCGTGATGCCAACGTGGTTGGCACTTCGCAGCGCGAATTCGCACAGCATTACCCACAAGCCGGCTGGGTCGAGCACGACCCGATGGAAATCTTCGCCACCCAGAGCGCGACCATGGTCGAAGCGCTGGCCCAGGCCGGCCTGAGCCACGATCAGGTCGCCGCCATCGGTATCACCAACCAGCGTGAAACCACCGTGGTCTGGGACAAGGAAACCGGCCGTCCGGTGTACAACGCCATCGTCTGGCAATGCCGACGCAGCACCGAAATCTGCGAGCAGCTCAAGCGGGACGGCCTGCAGGAATACATTCGCGAAACCACGGGCCTTGTCACCGACCCGTACTTCTCCGGCACCAAGCTCAAGTGGATCCTCGACAACGTCGAAGGCGCCCGCGAACGTGCAGAGCGTGGCGATCTGCTGTTCGGTACCGTCGACAGCTGGCTGATCTGGAAATTCTCCGGCGCCAAGGTGCACGTCACCGACTACACCAACGCCTCGCGCACCATGCTCTTCAATATCCACACCTTGCAGTGGGACGAGAAGATGCTCAAGGTGCTGAACATCCCTCGGCAGATGCTTCCCGAGGTGCGCAGCTCCTCCGAAGTCTACGGTCGCACCAAGAGCGGCATCGCCATTGCCGGCATCGCTGGCGACCAGCAGGCCGCGCTGTTCGGCCAGATGTGCGTGGAGCCCGGCCAGGCCAAGAACACCTATGGCACCGGCTGCTTCCTGCTGATGAACACCGGCGACAAGGCAGTCAAATCCTCCCACGGCCTGCTCACCACCATCGCCTGCGGCCCGCGCGGCGAAGTGGCCTACGCCCTGGAAGGCGCGGTGTTCAACGGCGGTTCCACCGTGCAGTGGCTGCGTGACGAGTTGAAGATCGTCAATGACGCCCACGACACCGAGTACTTCGCCTGCAAGGTCAAGGACAGCAACGGCGTGTACCTGGTACCGGCCTTCACCGGCCTCGGCGCCCCGTACTGGGACCCGTACGCCCGTGGCGCGCTGTTCGGCCTGACCCGTGGGGTCAAGGTCGATCACATCATCCGCGCCGCGCTGGAGTCGATCGCCTACCAGACCCGTGACGTACTCGACGCCATGCAGCAGGACTGCGGCCAGCGCCTGAGCGAGCTGCGAGTCGATGGTGGCGCGGTTGCCAACAACTTCCTCATGCAGTTCCAGGCCGATATCCTTGGCACCTGCGTCGAGCGCCCACAGATGCGCGAAACCACCGCCCTCGGCGCCGCCTACCTGGCGGGCCTGGCCTGCGGCTTCTGGAGCAGCCTGGATGAACTGCGCGGCAAGGCAATCATCGAGCGCGAGTTCACCCCGCAGCTGGACGAAGTGCAAAAAGAGAAGCTGTACGCCGGCTGGCTGAAGGCAGTGGATCGCACCCGCGATTGGGAACCGCACGAAGAGTAAGCAGTAGAAGCAAGCTGTAAGCCGCAAGCTGCAAGTGCGTAAGACGCGAATCATCTTGTGGCTTGCAGCTTGTAGCTTGAGCTGTTTTCATGGCGCAATTTGCCCGGCTGCCCCAAAGGACCGCCCATGAATCTGCCCCCTCGCCAACAACAAATCCTCGAACTGGTTCGCGAACGCGGCTATGTCAGTATCGAAGAAATGGCGCAGTTGTTCGTCGTCACTCCGCAAACCATCCGCCGTGATATCAACCAGCTGGCGGAGGTCAACCTGCTACGCCGCTACCACGGTGGCGCGGCCTACGACTCCAGTATCGAAAACACCGCCTACGCCATGCGCGCCGACCAGATGCGCGATGAAAAGCAGCGTATTGCCGAGGCGATTGCCGCGCAGATTCCCGACCACGCCTCGCTGTTCATCAACATCGGCACCACTACCGAATCCATTGCCCGCGCCCTGCTCAACCATAACCACCTGAAAATCATCACCAACAACCTGCACGTGGCGTCGATCCTCAGTGCCAAGGATGATTTCGAAGTGCTGCTGGCCGGCGGCAATGTGCGCCGTGACGGCGGCGTGGTGGGTCAGGCCAGTGTCGACTTCATCAACCAGTTCAAGGTCGACTTCGCCCTGGTCGGCATCAGTGGTATCGATGAAGACGGCAGCCTGCTGGATTTCGACTACCAGGAAGTACGGGTATCCCAGGCGATCATCGCCAATGCCCGCCAGGTGATCCTGGCCGCCGACTCGAGCAAGTTCGGCCGTAACGCCATGGTGCGCCTGGGCTCGATCAGCCTGATCGACTGCCTGGTGACCGACCAGGCGCCGGTACCGGCCCTCACCCAGTTGCTCAATCAGTACAAGATTCGCCTCGAAGTGGTCTGAGCCGGCGCAAGCTGCCATCGCAACGGTGGCAGCTCGAATGTTCGTTATTTTTCATTTATTTGTCATCTGATCAGTATTTTCTACGGGAAGTGACTGGCGAGCGGCATTTTGTTGCGCTAGTATTTTCGAAAGTGAACATTAATGTTCAGATTCGATGTCGGAAAGACCTTCAGGAGGCCACCCGTGTCCCAATCCAGCTTGCCATCGCCCGCCCTTGCCGAAATCTATGACCTCGCCGTAATCGGCGGCGGCATCAACGGTGTGGGGATTGCCGCCGATGCAGCCGGACGCGGTCTTTCAGTGTTCCTTTGCGAAAAGGACGACCTGGCCAGCCACACCTCCTCGGCCAGCAGCAAGCTGATCCACGGTGGCCTGCGCTACCTCGAACATTACGAATTCCGCTTGGTGCGCGAAGCCCTGGCTGAGCGCGAAGTGCTGCTGGCCAAGGCGCCACATATCGTCAAGCCTATGCGCTTCGTGCTGCCGCATCGCCCGCACCTGCGCCCGGCCTGGATGATCCGCGCCGGCCTGTTCCTTTACGATCACCTGGGCAAGCGCAAGCAGCTCGGCGCCTCCAACAGCCTGCGTTTCGGCCCGGGCAACCCGCTCAAGCCTGCGATCACCCGCGGTTTCGAATACGCCGACTGCGCCGTGGACGACGCCCGCCTGGTGGTGCTCAACGCCATGGCCGCCCGTGAAAAAGGCGCCGATATTCGTACCCGCACGCGCTGCATCAGCGCCTGCCGGGTCGATGGGGTGTGGAACGTGCAGCTGGAAAACGCCGACGGCAGCCAACAGTCGATCCAGGCCCGCGCCCTGGTCAATGCGGCAGGCCCATGGGTAGCCAAGTTCATCCAGGACGATCTCAAACTCGACGCACCGTACGGTATCCGCCTGATTCAGGGCAGCCACCTGATCGTGCCGAAGCTGTATGACGGCGAACATGCCTACATCCTGCAGAACGAAGACCAACGCATCGTCTTCGCCATTCCGTACCTGGAACGCTTTACCCTGATCGGCACCACCGACCGCGAATACACCGGCGACCCGGCCAAAGTGGCAATCACCGAGGGCGAGACCGATTACCTGCTCAAAGTGGTCAACGAGCATTTCAATCACCAGCTCAGCCGTGCCGATATCCTCCACACCTACTCCGGTGTTCGCCCGCTGTGCAACGACGAATCGGACAACCCGTCGGCCGTCACCCGCGATTACACCCTGGCACTGTCGGCCAGCACCGGCGAAGCGCCGCTGCTGTCGGTGTTCGGCGGCAAACTGACTACCTACCGCAAACTGGCCGAGTCGGCCATGGCGGAACTGGCGCCGTTCTTCACCCAGATGCGCGGCAGCTGGACTGCCACCGCGCCACTGCCGGGCGGTGAAGACATGAGTACCCCACAGGCGCTGGTCGATGCCCTCCTGGCCCGCTGTGGCTGGTTGCCGGCCGAAATCGCCAAGCGTTGGGCACGCACCTACGGCAGCCGCGTCTGGCGCCTGCTGGAAGGCGTACAGGGCCCGGAAGACCTGGGCGAAGCCATTGGTGGCGGCTTGTTCACCCGTGAAGTGGACTACCTGTGCAGCGAGGAATGGGCGGTGAATGCCGACGATATCCTCTGGCGCCGCAGCAAGCTGGGCCTGTTCACCACCCCAGCTGAGCAACAGGCATTGCAGGAGTACCTTCAACGCCTGGAACTGAACCGCACACGCGTGCAGGCTGCCTAGTAGCCGACAAGCATCGCGGGGCAGGCCCGCTCCTACAAATAGGGTAGGAGTGGGCTTGCCCCACGACGAGCGCAATTAGTCGGTTTTCCGAACGAAAAGCCCCGCCTCATTCGGCCACCCGGACGAACCCTACCTTCCGCACATCGTCAAAAAAAATTAATCCCCCGGTTTTTCATGGCGTTATGATCGAAATCAGGGCTTGGCACGAGTCATGCTCTACACTCAGTACCCGAATGCGCAAACCGCTTCATTGCAGTGTTCGCTGAACGAAAGAGCCCGCCAACGGCTCCATAAAAAAAACAACGTCGAGGAAATTTTGATGCGTATCGTTCCCCATCTGTTGGGCGCCGCTGTTGCGGCCGCTTTGATCAGCACGCCAGCCTTCGCTGCCGAACTGACCGGCACCCTGAAAAAGATCAACGAGTCGGGCACCATTACCCTGGGGCACCGCGACGCTTCCATTCCGTTCTCCTACATCGCCGACGCTTCGGGCAAACCCGTCGGTTACTCCCATGACATCCAACTGGCAATCGTCGAGGCCCTGAAAAAGGACCTGAACAAGCCAGACCTGAAGGTCAAATACAACCTCGTCACTTCCCAGACCCGTATCCCGCTGGTACAGAACGGCACCGTTGACGTCGAGTGTGGCTCGACCACCAACAACGTCGAGCGTCAGCAGCAGGTTGCCTTCTCGGTCGGCATCTTCGAAGTCGGTACCCGCCTGCTGACCAAAGCAGAAGACGGCAAGCCGGAAAACGCCAAGTACAAGGACTTCGCGGATCTGGCCGGCAAGAACGTGGTCACCACCGCCGGTACCACCTCCGAGCGCATCCTCAAGGCCATGAACGCCGACAAGCAGATGAAGATGAACGTCATCTCTGCCAAGGACCATGGCGAGTCGTTCCAGATGCTTGAGTCCGGCCGTGCCGTGGCATTCATGATGGACGACGCCCTGCTCGCCGGTGAAATGGCCAAGGCCAAGAACCCCAAAGGCTGGGCCATCGTCGGCACCCCGCAGTCCTATGAAATCTATGGCTGCATGGTCCGCAAAGACGACCCGGCGTTCAAGGCAGCGGTCGACAAGGCCATTGTCGGCCTCTACAAGTCGGGCGAGATCAACAAGATCTACGACAAGTGGTTCAACCAGCCTGTCCCACCTAAAGGCCTGAACCTGCAGTTCCCGATGAGCGACGAGCTCAAGGCGTTGATCGCCAATCCTACCGACAAAGCTGCAGACGAAAAGAAGTCCTGATCCCCAGCTAGTTAGTGTCTAACCTTTCATCCGAGGGCGCCTTGCGCCCCCGGATGCTCGAAGGTGCCCGTGAAACAACTGATCTGAGGGGAGATCCCGATGAATTACAACTGGGACTGGGGCGTATTCTTCAAGTCCACTGGCGTGGGCAGCGAAACCTATCTGGACTGGTATATCACCGGCCTGGGCTGGACCATCGCCATTGCCATCGCCGCCTGGATCATCGCATTGCTGCTGGGTTCGGTACTCGGCGTCATGCGTACTGTCCCGAACCGTCTGGTATCGGGGATAGCCACCGCTTATGTGGAACTCTTTCGTAACGTACCGCTGCTGGTGCAGCTGTTCATCTGGTACTTCCTGGTGCCCGACCTGCTGCCAGAGAACCTGCAGGAGTGGTACAAGCAAGATCTCAACCCGACCACCTCGGCGCTGATCAGCGTGATCGTCTGCCTGGGCCTGTTCACCGCGGCGCGGGTCTGCGAACAGGTGCGTACCGGTATCCAGGCACTGCCGCGCGGCCAGGAAGCCGCCGCCCGCGCCATGGGCTTCAGCCTGCCGCAGGTGTACTGGAACGTGCTGCTGCCGCAAGCCTACCGGATCATTATTCCGCCGCTTACTTCGGAATTCTTGAACGTATTCAAGAACTCCTCGGTGGCCTCGCTGATCGGTCTGATGGAGTTGCTGGCGCAAACCAAACAGACCGCCGAGTTCTCGGCCAACCTGTTTGAAGCCTTCACCCTGGCAACCCTGATCTACTTCACCCTGAACATGGGCCTGATGTTGCTGATGCGCCTGGTCGAGAAGAAAGTCGCCGTGCCCGGCCTGATCTCCGTGGGAGGTAAATAATGGACTTCAGTGGAATCATCCCTGCCCTGCCGGGCCTGTGGAATGGCATGGTCATGACCCTGCAGCTGATGGTCATGGGTGTTGTCGGCGGTATCGTGCTTGGCACCATCCTGGCGCTGATGCGCCTGTCGTCAAGCAAGCTGCTGGCGAATGTGGCCGGCGCCTACGTCAACTACTTCCGTTCCATCCCGCTGCTGCTGGTGATCACCTGGTTCTACCTGGCGGTGCCATTCGTGCTGCGCTGGATCACCGGCGAAGACACCCCGATCGGGGCGTTCACCTCCTGCGTCGTGGCGTTCATGATGTTCGAGGCGGCGTATTTCTGTGAAATCGTCCGCGCCGGCGTGCAGTCGATCTCCAAGGGCCAGATGGGCGCCGCCCAGGCCCTGGGCATGACCTACGGCCAGACCATGCGCCTGATCATCCTGCCCCAGGCCTTTCGCAAGATGACTCCGCTGCTGCTGCAGCAGAGCATCATCCTGTTCCAGGACACCTCGCTGGTCTACACCGTCGGCCTGGTCGACTTCCTCAACTCGGCACGGGCCAGTGGCGACATCATCGGGCGCTCCAACGAGTTCCTGGTATTTGCCGGCGCCGTGTACTTCGTCATCAGCTTCTCCGCTTCCTTCCTGGTCAAGCGTCTGCAGAAAAGGATAACCGTATGATCTCCATCAAGAACGTCAACAAGTGGTACGGGGACTTCCAGGTTCTGACCGACTGCAACACCGAGGTCAAGAAAGGCGAAGTGGTTGTCGTCTGCGGCCCGTCGGGCTCGGGCAAATCGACCCTGATCAAGTGCGTCAACGCTCTGGAACCCTTCCAGAAGGGTGACATCATCGTCGACGGCACCTCGATTGCCGACCCCAAGACCAACCTGCCCAAGCTGCGCTCGCGGGTCGGCATGGTGTTCCAGCACTTCGAACTGTTCCCGCACCTGACCATCACCGAGAACCTGACCATTGCCCAGCGCAAGGTATTGGGCCGCAGCGAAGCCGAAGCGACCAAGAAGGGCCTGGCCCTGCTTGAGCGCGTCGGTCTCAGCGCCCACGCCAAGAAGCACCCGGGGCAACTGTCCGGTGGTCAGCAACAGCGTGTGGCGATTGCCCGCGCCCTGGCCATGGACCCGATCGTCATGCTGTTCGACGAACCGACCTCGGCACTGGACCCGGAAATGGTCAGCGAAGTGCTGGATGTCATGGTCCAGCTGGCCAACGAAGGCATGACCATGATGTGCGTAACCCATGAAATGGGCTTCGCCCGCAAGGTTGCCAACCGGGTAATCTTCATGGACAAGGGCAACATCATCGAAGACTGCACCAAAGAAGAGTTCTTTGGTGACCAGAGCGTGCGCGACGAGCGTACCCAGCACTTCCTCAGCAAGATCCTGCAACACTGAGGTCACAGCGCTGCTTGTCCGGTGTATGCCGGGCAGGCAGCGCTGTTAGTTACCGGGCTACTGTGATGAAATGCGACCCTACGCTCTTTCGCCCTACCAAGCCTGCCCTTGCCGTGAAACCCCGTCTGATCCGCCAACTGCTGTTACCGCCACTGATCATCCTGCTGATGATCGGCCTGGGCGTGGCCGGCTTCATGATCAGCGAACACAACGGCATCCGCACCTTGAGCGAGAACGGCGAGCGCCAGCTCGAGCTGCACGCGCGCGCGGTCGAGAGCGAGATCAGCAAGTACACCTACCTGCCGAGCTTGCTGGAGCTTGAAAACAGCGTTTCCAGCCTGCTCACCGAAGCCGATGGCGAACACCGCCAGGCGGTCAACGAATACCTTGAAGGCCTGAACCGGCGCAGTCGCAGCCGGGCGATCTTTGTCCTCGACACCACCGGCCGGGTCCAGGCCACCAGCAACTGGCGTGATGTCGACAGCTTCCTCGGCGAAGACCTGTCGTTCCGCGCCTATTTCCAGGACGCCGTGCGCGGTCAACCCGGGCGCTTCTACGGCATCGGCAGCACCACCGGCGAGCCGGGCTACTTCCTTGCCCACGGCCTGGAAGAACACGGCAAGATCATTGGCGTGGCGGTGATCAAGGTGCGCCTGGAAGCCATGGAGGAACGCTGGCAACGGGCCCGTCTCGAAGCGTTTGTCAGCGACGAGAACGGCATCATCATCCTCTCCAGCGACCCCGCGCGGCGGCTCAAGTCGGTGCGCCCGCTGACCCCGGAGATCAAGGAGCGTCTGGCGCGCAGCCTGCAGTATTACTGGTGGCCGCTGAATGAACTGGAGCCGCTGTCGCGGGAGAAAATCGCCGACGGTGTCGAGAAGCTGAGCTTTCCGGCCAATGCCGAGCTGGGCGATGGCCGCCGCGAAGTGGCGTATCTGGCGCAAACCCGGCGCCTGAGCGACACGCCCTGGCACTTCACCCTGCTCACGCCCTTGCAGGACCTGCGCCGCGAATCCATGGTCCAGGGCATCCTGGTCGGTGTGGCCTTTGCCTTGCTGGCGATCCTGCTGATCGCCTGGAACGAACGGCGCAAGGTGATTGCCACCCGCCTGGCCGCCCGTGAAGCGCTGGAAGAGGCCAACAGCCAGTTGGAGCGCAAGATCGCCGAGCGCACCGCCGACCTGCGTGCCAGCAACGAGCGCCTCAAGGGCCAGATCCGCGAGCGCCGGCATGCCGAACAGACCCTGCGCCACGCCCAGGACGAACTGGTCCAGGCCGGCAAACTGGCCGCCATCGGCCAGATGTCGACCAGCATCGCCCACGAACTGAACCAACCGCTGGCGGCCCTGCGCACTTTGTCGGGCAACAGCGTGCGCTTCCTCGAACGCGGCGCGCTGGAAACCGTCAGTACCAACCTGCGCACCATGAACGATCTGATCGACCGCATGGGCCGCATCACCGCCAGTCTGCGCTCCTTCGCCCGCCGCGGTGAAGACAGCGGCAAGGCCTCGCTGGCCAAGGCTGTCGAGGCCAGCCTGCAGGTGCTGGGCAACCGCATCGCCGGCTGTCACCTGCAGTTGCACAGCAACTACGAAGACCAGAAGCTGGCCATCGACCAGACCCGCCTGGAGCAGATCCTGGTCAACCTGATCGGCAACGCCCTCGATGCCATGGCCGCGCAACCCATGCCGCAATTGTGGCTGGAAGGCGAACTGCAGGGCGACAAGTACCGCCTGCGCGTACGCGACAACGGTCACGGCATCGATGACGAAGCGCGCAAGCACCTGTTCGAACCGTTTTTCACCACCAAACCAGGAGAGCACGGCCTGGGCCTGGGCCTGACCCTGTCTGCCAGCCTCGCCGCCGCCGCCAAGGGCAGCCTCAGCGTCGAACACCCCGCCACGGGCGGTACCGCGTTCGTGCTCAGCCTGCCGCTGGTCCATGCCCCCACAGAATCAGCCGAGTCCCTATGAACCAAGCGCCCCTTACCGTCCTGATCGTCGAAGACGACCCGCATGTGCTGCTCGGCTGCCAGCAGGCGCTGGCCCTGGAAGACATCGCCTGCGAAGGTGTCGGCAGCGCCGAAGAAGCCCTGCAGCGCATCGGCGATGACTTCGCCGGCATCGTCGTCAGCGATATCCGCCTGCCCGGCATCGATGGCCTGGAACTGCTCAGCCGCCTGAAAGCCCGCGACCGCAGCCTGCCAGTGGTGCTGATCACCGGCCACGGCGACATCGACATGGCGGTCGGTGCCATGCGCAACGGCGCCTACGACTTCATGGAAAAGCCCTTTGCCCCGGAACGCCTGGTCGAAGTGGTACGCCGCGCCCTGGAGCAACGCGGCCTGTCCCGCGAAGTGTTTGCCCTGCGCCGCCAACTGGCCGGGCAGAGCACGCTTGAGGGGCGGATCATCGGCCGCTCGCCGGCCATGCAGAATCTGCGCGAACTGATCGCCAACGTCGCCGATACCTCGGCCAACGTCCTGATCGAAGGCGAAACCGGTACCGGCAAGGAACTGGTCGCCCGTTGCCTGCACGATTTCAGCCGCCGCCAGGGCGCGCCATTTGTCGCGCTCAACTGCGGCGGCCTGCCGGAAAACCTGTTCGAAAGCGAAATCTTCGGCCACGAGGCCAACGCCTTTACCGGCGCCGGCAAGCGCCGGATCGGCAAGATCGAACACGCCAACGGCGGCACCCTGTTCCTCGACGAAGTCGAAAGCATGCCACTGAGCCTGCAGATCAAACTGCTGCGCGTGCTGCAGGAGCGGACCCTGGAGCGCCTGGGCTCAAACCAGAGCATTGCTGTCGATTGCCGGGTGATCGCCGCAACCAAGTCCGACCTCGACGCCCTGGGCCAGAGCGGGCAGTTCCGTAGCGACCTGTATTATCGCCTGAACGTGGTGACCCTGGAGCTGCCGCCGCTGCGCGAGCGCCGCGAAGACATCCTGCAACTGTTCGAGCACTTCCTGCAGCAGTCGTCATTGCGCTTCGACCGGGAGACCCCGCAACTGGACAGCCAGACCCTGTCGCGACTGATGGCCCACGACTGGCCAGGCAACGTGCGCGAACTGCGCAACGTCGCCGAGCGCTATGCCCTGGGTCTGCCCGCCTTCAAAAAGGCCGGGGCCAGCGCCAACCAGGGGCTGGGCTTTGCCGAAGCGGTCGAAGCGTTCGAGCGCAACTTGCTCAGCGATGCCCTGCAGCGCACCGGCGGCAATCTCAGCCAGGCCAGTCAGGAGCTGGGCATGGCCAAGACCACGCTGTTCGACAAAGTGAAAAAGTATGGCCTGGGCTGACCAGCCGCTGAAACGGGACAAGACGTGGACCTGATACTCAAAGCCTGCCTGGGTGCTGCCGTGGTGGTGATCCTTGCCGCCCTGGCGAAGACCCGCAACTACTACATTGCCGGCCTGGTGCCGTTGTTCCCGACCTTCGCGCTGATCGCCCACTACATTGTCGGCAAGGGCCGATCGCTCGATGACCTGAAGACCACCATCCTGTTCGGCATGTGGTCGATCATCCCCTACTTCGTCTACCTGGCAGCGCTGTACCTGCTGGTCGATCGCCTGCGCCTGGAAGCTTCGCTGGCCCTGGCGGCCGTGGCCTGGCTGGTGGCAGCGACGGTGTTGGTAAGTGTCTGGGTCAGGTTGCATTGACAGGCTGACTTCATCGCGGGGCAAGCCCGCCCCTACACCTGCGATCAGTACACCGCGACATGGGTGTCCGCCAGCCGTTGCGTCTTCAGATACGGCAACACCGCGCCCAGCAGCGGCCCCTTGAATTGCTCCTGAAAACGATGGGCCAGGCCCGGAATCAACCGCAGCTGGCTGCCCTTGATATGCGCTGCCAGGTGCACGCCATGCATCACCGGCAGCAGCGGGTCCGCGGTGCCATGCACCACCAGGGTCGGCAGGCGCAGGCTGTTGAGCAACTCGACCCGGCTCTGCTCAGCCAGGATCGCCATGATCTGGCGCTTGACCCCTTCGGGATTGAAGGCGCGGTCATAGGCAATCGCCGCCTGCTCGAGCAGCGCCTGGCGATCATCCTTGACCTCGGGGCTGCCGAGGGCGGCCAGCAGGTCGGCCTGCTGCTCAAGCGCCACCTCGCGATTCGGCGCACCGCGCCGGGCCAGCAACTGCACCAGCGCCGGGCTGGGCGCCGGCAAGCCCTGGGCACCGGAACTGGACATGATCAGGGTCAGGCTCTCGACCCGCTGTGGCGCCAGCGCGGCCAGGTGCTGGGCGATCATTCCGCCCATGCTCACCCCCAAGACATGAAAGCGCTGCACCTGTAGGGCATCCATCAGCCCCAGGCCGTCTTCGGCCATGTCGTTCAAGGTATATGGCGCGGCCACCGGCAGGCCGAGCTTGTAGCGCAGCAGCTCGAAGGTCAGGTTGGCGCTGTTGGGGGCCTGGTTCCAGCTGGACAGGCCGACATCACGGTTGTCGTAGCGGATCACCCGAAAGCCCTGCTGACACAAGGCAACTACCACTTCATCGGGCCAGTGGATCAGTTGCCCGCCCAGGCCCATGACCAGCAGCAAAGCCGGGTCCGAATCGCGGCCGATGCTCTGATAGGCCAGGCTGACCTGCGCCAGAGCAGCCCTTTCAATCGGCACATTGACGTCGCACCGTTCCCCGGCAAACGAAGTAGTTACGCATATCAGCGCCAGAAAAAATAAAAAAAACCGCATGAGCCAAACACCAGAATGCAAATCCCCAGTAGAGCGCGAGTCTGATGAAGTTCGTTCAAGCGCGCTGCCACAGTGGCATGACAGTTTGATGAACCCCGCCCAACGGTAGCCCCACCCTCCATAGATAAATAACACCCCCGCCATCGCCCGCCGGCTTCAAATCAATGCCCACGCGGGCACTCCGGCCTGCTGTTCGCCACAAGGAACCGTGCGATGACCGAAAATATCCCCCTTCACCTTCACGCCAGTAGGCTTGAGTTCAAACCTGTCTCTGCTCAGTATTTTTCCCAGAATGAAGCTCTTTTGCATGACGCCACGCAGCGCTGGAGAGACAGCCACGAACAACTGCAACAGCTACTGGCAGGTGTACCGGCCATTCGACCAACGATCAAAGACCTGATCACCCAGCGCTGGGCGCTTGACGGGGATGAGGCGGGGCTGCGCTTCACGACCGGCCACAGTGTCAGCCTGACCGAGGCCACTGCCTTCGTGTTGCAGTATCCGCAGCTCGACGTATCGCTCGATACCGAGGCCACAGTGTTCGGCATCAGTGCCAGCCATGCATGGGCCGGATCGACGCCCAGGCAGATTCTCGAACACCTCAAGACATTGGGCGTGAGCGACGCATTGGCCACGCAATGGGACGCTTACTGGGCTGCCAGAGCCAACGGCACAAAGCGCTCCCGGCGCGACCAGATCGACCGGGTGTACCGCGAGCACTTTCACGCGGCCGCGGACGCCGCACTCGCCAGCGGCACGCTCAATAGCGAGCAGATGAAGCTGGTCACGGCCACCCTCGATACCCCAGAAGGCATTGCCAAACTCGACAATGAAAGGGTGTACCTGGAAACCCTGAGCATACGCCTGATGGACCACACCACCCGGCTGATGCCCGGTGCGCTGGTACTGAGCTATGACAGCGACACCTTCACTGATCAGCTGCTCTACCTGCCTTCCCGCCAGCCAACCTTCCAGGCCTTTGCCGACCGCCAGAGCCTGGAACAGTACCTGATGGCGCAACGGCTCAACCTGTGGCCTTCGACCAGCGACCAGCCAGACCGCGGCCTGCTACCCGACTATCTGCTGCACGATGACGGGTTCACCACGCCCGTGTCCAAGCTGCTCGATCACTACCGCCTTGGCAGGCTTGAAGCCCTTGAGCCAGCGGGAGGCGACATCCTCGATGACATCGATGTCGCGCCTCTGGCCGGCGCTGATGCGTTCGACAGTCAACGTCGCGAATCGCTCACAGCCGCTACCCCTGCGCTGCCAAAGCTGGATGACTCACAAACCGAGCGCCTGCCCGCCACCTACGCCTTCGGTGCGTTGACCAATGATGTGCCGCTCGCCATCCGCCAGGCGGCAATCAGGCATCAACTCAAGCGCATGCAAGACCTGGCCGACCAGGAAAACCAGCACGATTACGAACAACTGGCAACAAAGCTTGAAACCCTGAGCAAGGCTCGGGAAAGTGCCTCCCAGGCCGCAACGTCCTACTTGCTTACGTCTGCACTGATCGCTGTACGTACACAACCTCAAGCGCTTTACGACACTCTGAAAACAGCCCGTCTGGACGCTTTACGAGCCGAAGCGTGCATACAGTTTCTGCTCAAGCAGATTACCGATGAGGAAAAAAACCTCATCGATGTCGTCATCGACACACCCATCGCCACACAACGTGACGACATCGATATCACCGTCTATGCCGTTGGCTTGAGCCTGACCGAAGAGTCCACCAACAGCCAGGTCATTCATCGTCAGGGGCTGGATGGCGTTCTACTGATAACCCGCGAACCACGCCTGGCATCAGCACAGCCCTCGTGGCTGCTCTACTGGCCAGGCCTCCAAGGCGGCCTGCAGCGTTTTGCCTCGCGCGCCGCAGTTGAGCGCGACATGTTCGCTATCGCAGCAGACGACAAAACGCTCGCCCTGACCCTGACCAAAGTGTCGGGAGATCCCTTCGAGTACGGCCTGCAGGAGCAACTGGCAAACTGCGAAAAACAGGCCCAGGCGCTGCATCAGCAATATCCTGGCGCGACAGCAAGCGAAGATCGTGCGCAGCATCTCGGACAACTGCGCCAGCAAACCCTTGATGCACTTTGCGTCCATGAGCATGCCGCCAGGAGCGCCGCCTACGAGCAAATGCTGGAAGAACAGCAGAGCCTTGGCCTGACACGCAACATCCCACAGTGGATGATGCGCCTTGATGTCACCCAGCGCCTGCAACTCAAGCCGCTGCTGCAAGGCTTCATGGTCGCTGCCCGGCGCTCGCAGACCTATCAGGATCTAGCCTTGCCCGCCCGCGAGGAGTTCTCTAAACCAAGGGTCGCCACCCGCCTTCGCGATGATTTTGAGCTGACGGGCAACGTCGAGGTCACCATTGACCTACCTGATTCGGTCTCAATGATCACTGAAATCATCGAAGGTTCTGGCGCACCTGGAGTGCCCCACAGACAGGTTCTACAAGCCAGCGAGGAACGCGGCAAGCAGTCGTTGCAAACCCTGGCATTGAACAATATCGATGATGACCTCAAAGCGCGCCTTGGCTTCATGCACGTTGAGGTGAGCGGTTCCGATCAGGCTGAGCGGGACAAGGTGATGGCCGGTATCAACGTGACCTATCTGACTTCGCTAGTCAGCGATCTGGACCTGAGCGGCAACTACGAAACACACATACTCAGCGCATTTCGCGGAGCATACCGCGAGGAAGCCTTTGCCCACGAATACCGTCTCGAATGTCTGTACGAGCCCCTTCGGCTGATGCTCGAAATCCATGCCTGGGCCGCACTGCATAGCGGCATGATCACCCCTCTGGGCAAGGCGATCTTCGACGTTGCCATCAACGCCGACTCGACCCAGGCATACTCGCCTGACGGCAAACAGATTACCCTGCTCCCTGCCCGTCTGGAGACGGGCGGCACTGGAACTCCCGGGTTGAGCGTGACCCTGTCAGGGGTGACCTTCATTCACGAGCAACACTCAGGCATCACGTTGCTGTATCTACCGGATAGCCCCGACGGCGTACTTGTTCGCCAATACTCGAGCCGTGAGCTAGCCCGTCAAGACCTGTTCAACCTCACCCTGAACGCCACATTCCGCAGCTACCTGGTGGGCCGTGCGATTCATGGCGACAGCGCTACACTCCTGAGCCGCCTGAACCAGGCCCATCTCAATCGCTTTGATGGCTTCGTTGGCATCGGCAGCGCCTGGCCGGCCACCACATCACTGAAAGCCCACCTGTGCGACGCGCACATGGGCCGGCTGATCGAAGCCAACCGCGCCACCTCCCGTTCCAATACAGACCTGTACCTGGAAACCGTCGCGCTGAAAAGCGGCATGATGTTCAACTACATCAAGATGGCGATAGGTTTCGTGCCTCTGATCGGCACCGTGGTGCCGTTGTATGACGCCTGGACCAGCGCCAACCTGGCGACCGCAGCTTTTCTGCGTGGCAGCGTTCAGCAGGGTATAGATGAATTGCAATCCACCGTGTATTCACTGGTCGATGTGTTCACCAGCGTCCTGACCGATACGGCGGAAATCGCCGGCCTGCGAGCCCTGGCACGCCAGCGGCAACTGAAAAGCCTGGCCCTGACACGCGACAACCCGCGTGTGGGCCGCAGGCTCGCGCAACAACCCCGCACTGCGGCACAACGCTTTGAAGGCTATGAGTATCAGGAGGCGCTCGACCTCCGCGCCATCGCCCCGGGTACGGGTATCTATCGCGGCGTCTATCGACATGCAAAAGGCGACTTCATCATCAGCCACGGGCGCAACTACCAGGTGCAGTTCGACACCGCACGCCATACCTGGCGGCTTGTCGGCAAAGGCTATAAACAGCCCATCGCGCTGGACTTCGTCGGGCGCTGGGATACCCATGGGGTTATCTATGGCACCAATATTGTCAGCCCGGTGGCTGGCGGGGGGGGCGTGATCGGGCGGCTGGCAAATACCGCCGATCCCTTCTTGCCGCAAGCCATGCGCAATCTATTGCCGGACTGGTGGAAAAACCATCGAACGAACCGCAGAAAGGACTTGCGGGATGCATCAACCAGTGCGTTCAACAAACTGGCCATCACCCACAACACTTTAGGCTCTCTCCAGGTAGCCGAGCTGTCGCCAACTCAACTGCTACCAACCAAGCAGTCCTACATTGACTTAATTGAAAACACCAAGCAAACGCTGAACGCGCTAAAAGCGACGTACTCACCAGAACTCGAATCCATCTACCCCGGCGAGCATATCAAAACCAAAAACGCCGCGATTGAAATCATCAGTCAGCGCACCTTCAACCTCCTTGATATCAACAACCGGCTGATCGCTAGAAACCAGAAGGCAATACGACGTCTGAATACCGCAATGGGCGCTGAGCAACGCGATGAGTTTCTGGCACTTGTCCGTGAAAACGTACAGTTTCTGAACGACAGAGAACTCGCAATCAACAACCTCTCGCCGTTGATCGCAGAACACTCCATCCCGAGAATTCGTAACAAGTACAACGACGTCTGCTCACGGGCCCTCACTGTCAACCACCACACCGTAAAATCCAACGAGCTATTGGGCCTGGTCTACATACCCCGCGAGGTGTCCGATACATCACACGCCATTTTTGCTAGCCGGTTGTCCGCCACAGAGCGCCAGTTCAGCAGGGCGCTGAGCAATCACTATCAACTGCATAAACTGACCCGTCCAGCCGATGTCTCTACCGCCCTGGATTCCATACTCAATGCATATCAACAGTTTCGTAGGCGACTCAGCGGTTGGGCCGAGTCCCATCCGCAGTACTTTGACCGCCGCTATATCGGACAGCTTGAGGACAGTATTGATGCGCTGATCCAACTCGGTCAGAGAAAACGCAAGCAGGTGTCAACCTCTGCACCCGGACACTCGGCTCCTTCAGGTTCCGAGCCGCGTACTGCACGGGTTTTTGAAACCGAAGACAACCAGACGCTCGTCGGGGTTGAGTCTGCCCGTACCAGCAGCCAACCTCGCCGTTTTACCGTGACCGGGCCTGGTGAGGTAGCAGAAACCTACATCGAGGGGCGTGGGGGTAAATGGAAACTGGAGTCGCCGCCGGCCAGCACTCCCGAGCCCGCGTTCAACCAACGGCAGTTGGAGGTAGAGGCACAGGAGGCGCTGACAACATTTGACAACACAGCGCGCAGGTTGAATCAGCAACTTCCCTCACATTGGCTGCCAGCCGACATCGAAGACATGCTGGTCGGCTTCGCCGACCAATTGGAAGGCCGTGCCCATGCTCTGGAACAAACGCCCCTTGCCACAACGCTCAGGCACAAAGCCCAGGCATTGCGCGACACCGGCCAACAATTGCGCATCCGGCAAACCCTGGCCAGTACTCAACCCAACGAGGGCCATTTGGCCTACCTCATTGAAAGGCAGGAAGTCAGGATTATCAAAGAGGCCACACGCGTTGAGTTGAAAAGGCGTGCCGATGGCTCGGCGGACTTTCTACAAGAGTACCGGATCGTTCGCGTTCACCCTGCCGAGACAACGCTGTGGTATGCGCACTTTCACTACACAAGCACGGAGGCTGCGTTCAAACGCTTTACCGCCGCCCACTTGAAGTTACCTGAATACCGATATCTGGGCCCGAAATGGCAACAGGCTCAAGCCGAGGCGACATCCATCTGGCGCGGCCCGATCAGCCTGCAAATTGCGACGGCACACTTCCGGCAGATCAGTTGATCTAACAACCGAGGGCGCTAAAGCGCCCTTGGCTCCTCTGAGCTCACGCCAGTTCGCTACGCAATTGCCTCGCTGCCGCAACCATGTTCACCAGCGCCGCCTCGGTCTCCGGCCAGGCGCGGGTCTTCAGGCCGCAGTCAGGATTCACCCACAAGCGTTCAGCGGGGATGCGCTTGACCGCCTTGCTCATCAGTTTGACCATCTCGGCGGTGTCCGGCACCCGCGGCGAGTGGATGTCGTAGACCCCCGGGCCGATGTCGTTGGGGTAGTCGAAGGCTTCGAAGGCTTCCAGCAGCTCCATGTCCGAACGCGAGGTTTCAATGGTGATGACGTCGGCGTCCATGGCCGCGATCGCTTCGATCACGTCGTTGAACTCGCTGTAGCACATGTGGGTGTGGATCTGGGTTTCATCGCGCACACCGCTGGAGCACAGGCGGAAGGCTTTGACCGCCCAATCCAGGTATTCCTGCCATTGCGCCCGGCGCAGCGGCAGGCCTTCGCGGAACGCGGCTTCGTCGATCTGCACGATCTTGATGCCGGCGGCTTCCAGGTCCTGCACTTCGTCACGAATAGCCAGGGCCAGTTGCTCGGCCTGGACCTTGCGCGACACATCTTCACGCGGGAATGACCACATCAGCATGGTCACAGGGCCGGTCAGCATGCCTTTCATGACCTTGCTGGTCAGGCGCTGGGCATACTCGATCCAGGCCACGGTCATGGCTTGCGGGCGGCTCAGGTCGCCGTAGATGATCGCCGGTTTGACGCATCGCGAGCCGTAGCTCTGCACCCAGCCGAAGCGGGTGAAGGCGTAGCCGTCCAGTTGCTCGGCAAAGTATTCGACCATGTCGTTGCGCTCGGCCTCACCGTGCACCAGCACATCCAGGCCCAGGCGCTCCTGCACCTGCACGGCATGGCGAATCTCGCTGTGCATGGCGTCGGTGTAGTCATTGGCCGACAGCTTGCCCTGCTTGTAGGCCTGACGCGCCAGGCGGATCGCCGAGGTCTGCGGGAAAGAGCCGATGGTGGTGGTCGGGAACGCCGGTAGTTGCAGGCGCTGGCGCTGGGCTTCGATCCGCAGGGCGAAGGCCGACTGGCGCTGGCTGTCGGCGGCGGTCACGGCGGCCAGACGGGCCTGGACCTGCGGCTTGTGAATGCGCGGCGACTCGGCACGGCTCTTTTGTATGGCGCGGCTGTTGCTCAGGGCGTTCTGCACCACAGGCAGGTGAGGGGTGTCGAGGGCCTTGGCCAGCACGGCAATTTCTTCGCATTTTTGCACCGCGAAGGCCAGCCAGCTTTTCAGTTCGGCATCAAGCTTGTCTTCCCGGCCGAGATCCACCGGGCTGTGCAGCAGCGAGCAGGAGCCGGCCACCCAGAGGTTGGCGCCGAAACGCTGCTGGGCTTGCTGCAGTTGCTCCAGGGCCTTGTCCAGGTCGCAGCGCCAGACGTTGCGACCGTTGACCACCCCCAACGACAGCACTTTGTAGGTGGGCAGGCGATCGAGCACCGCCGGCAGTTGTTCCGGCGCACGCACCAGGTCGATATGCAGGCCATCCACCGGCAGGCCGACGGCCAGGCCAAGGTTGTCTTCCAGACCGCTGAAGTAGGTGGCGACCAGCTTCTTCAGGGGCGAGTACTGCAAAATGTGGTAAGCCCGTTCGAAGGCATTCTTCCACTCCTGTGGCAGATCGAGGCCAAGGATCGGCTCGTCGATCTGCACCCACTCCACGCCCTGGCGCGATAGGCGGCTGAGGATTTCACCGTACACCGGCAGCAGGCGCTCCAGCAGGTCGAGCTTGTCGAACTCGCCGCCCTTGGCCTTGCCCAGCCACAGGTAGGTCAGCGGGCCGATCAACACCGGCTTGACCGCATGGCCGAGGGCCTGGGCTTCGGCGACTTCTTCGAACAGTTGCTCCCAACTGAGCAGAAAACGCTGGTCAGCGCTGAATTCCGGGACCAGGTAATGGTAGTTGGTGTCGAACCACTTGGTCAGCTCTTGGGCATATTGCGTCTGGCCGTGGCTACCGCCGCAGCAGGTGCTGGCGCCACGGGCCATGGCGAACAAAGTGTCGAGGGTTGGCAGGCCGTTGTCGCCCTTGACCTGGGCGAAGCGCTCGGGGATCGCACCGAAGGTCAGCGAGTGGGTCAGGACCTGGTCGTACCAGGCAAAGTCGCCGACCGGCAGCAGCTCGATACCGGCGTCTTTTTGCAGTTGCCAGTGACGGGCGCGCAGATCGCGGCCAACAGCCTCGAGGCCTGCCTGATCGAGGTCGCCTTTCCAGTAAGCTTCTTGTGCTTTTTTCAGTTCGCGGTCAGCGCCGATGCGCGGGAAACCAAGGTTGTGGGCCAATGCCATGAGAAAACGTCCTCCCTGTAAAAGATGACGCTATTGTCGACAGCCAGACCAACATGAGACAAACTCAATAAATTCGTGTTCATCTCAAAGTTTATTCATGGAGCCCCCTCGGTGCTGGAAATTCGTCACCTGAAAACCCTGCACGCCCTGCGTGAAGCCGACAGCCTGGTCGAGGCCGCCGAACGCCTGCACCTGACCCAGTCGGCGCTGTCCCATCAGTTCAAGGAGCTGGAAGAGCGCCTGGGGATGCAGTTGTTCATGCGCAAGACCAAACCGCTGCGCTTCACCAGCGCTGGCCTGCGCCTGCTGCAACTGGCCGATGCCACCCTGCCGCTGCTGCGCGGTGCCGAGCGCGACATCGCCCGCCTGGCCGGTGGCACCGCCGGGCGCTTGCACATGGCCATCGAATGCCACAGCTGTTTCCAGTGGCTGATGCCGACCATCGACCAGTTCCGCGATGCCTGGCCGGAAGTCGAGCTGGACCTGGCTTCGGGCTTTGCCTTTGCCCCTTTGCCGGCCCTGGCCCGCGCAGATCTGGACCTGGTGGTGACCTCCGACCCGCTGGAGCTCAGCGGCATCACCTATGTGCCGCTGTTCACCTACGAAGCCATGCTTGCCGTGGCCAACCAGCACCCGCTGGCGCACAAGGCGTACATGGTGCCGGAAGACCTGGCCACGCAAACCCTGATCACCTACCCGGTGGAGCGCGACCGCCTGGATATCTTCACCCGCTTCCTGGAACCGGCCGACGTGGAACCTGCGCAAGTGCGCACGGCCGAGCTGACGGTGATGATGATGCAACTGGTGGCCAGCGGCCGCGGGGTGTGCGGCATGCCGCACTGGGCCCTGCACGAGTACAGCTCGCGCGGTTACGTGAAGGCCAAGCGCCTGGGTGAGAAAGGCCTGTTTGCCACGCTGTACGCGGCGGTGCGCAGCGACATGCTCGATGCGCCGTACATGCGCGACTTTTTGCTGACCGCCAAGGACACATCCTTCTCCACCCTCGACGGCGTCAGCGCGGTGCGTTGAGCCTCACACCGTCCGGCGTTGCTCCTGCACCAGGCGCAGCGCCAAGCCGGCCAGGACGAAGCCCATCACGTAGCGCTGCAGCATCAGCCACAGCGGATAGCGCACGAACCAGCCGGAGATTCCGGCAGCGAACAGGGCAATCAGCAGGTTGACCGAGAAACTCACGGCGATCTGGGTCAGGCCCAGGGCCAGGCTCTGGACCAGCACCGAGCCGTTTTCCGGCGAGACGAACTGCGGCAGCACCGAGAGGTAGAACACCGCCACCTTGGGGTTCAGCACGCTGGTCAGAAAGCCCATCAATACCAGCTTGCGGGGCGAGTCCGGCGCCAGTTCACGGGGTTCGAACGGCGAGCGGGCACCGGGCTTGACCGCTTGCCAGGCCAGCCACAACAGGTAGCCGGCACCGGCCCACTTGAGCAGGTCGTAGGCCAGCGGCACGGCCATGAACAAGGCGGTCAGGCCAACGGCTGCGGCAGTCATGTGCACCAGAAAACCGCCGACCACCCCCAGCAGCGACGTTACCCCGGCCACGCGGCCCTGGCAGATCGAGCGGGAAATCAGGTAGATCATGTTCGGCCCCGGGGTCAGGACCATCAGCAGCGCGGCGCCGATAAACAGCAGCCATTCATGGGTGGGGATCATCGGCATTCCTTTGCAAGAGAGATCAGGCGGGAGCTGTAGTTAACTGCCGGTACAGGGGCAGAATCAAGTCCCGTGTGAGCGGGGCCAGCTCCAGGGTCAGTTGCTTGCGGGCCGAGACCCACACCACCTCTTCGATTTCCGCGGCGGGCTCGACCGCCATGGCGGTGTGCACTTTGAAAATCTCGGCCTGGACGACAAAACCCGGTTCGTTGGCGGCCGGGGCACTGAACTGGCCCAGATACTCGGCGTCTTGTGCCTCAATCGCCAGGCCCAGCTCTTCAAACAGCTCGCGGGCCAGGGCGCTAACCGGCTGCTCGTCGGCCTCAATTTTGCCGCCAGGCTGCATGAACGCCTGAGTACCGCGCTTGCGCACCAGCAGGGTACGGCCTTGCGGGTCAAGCAGGAGGGCGGCGGCGATGCGGATGGTTTTGCTCATGGGACGCTCGTGAACGGGAAAGCGCGCAAGGATCACATGTTGGCGGGGGCCTTTCAATCGTATCGAATGGTCGCAACGCCCACCGGCTCAAGCAAAACCCTTACGGCCTTCCTGGCGATTCTCGACGCGCTGTTCGAACAGGGCCTGGCCAGCGTGCACACGGTGATCGTCGACGACGATCCACGCACTGGCCGGCAACAAACGCGGCAGTCACTTGGCTCTGAGCCTGGAGCGCCTCGAGGCATTGTGCGGGCGGCCGCTGCGGCGCATCGGCCGGGCTACTGACATAACGAACCTAGCTTCTAAGATGAGCTCTGTCGGTGGGAAGGCTTCACATCAGCCGCTCATGGCCTGCTCCAGTGTGGTCTACTGGTCTTCCTGTATGGATGATTCGCGTACTCCAAATTGAAAACAACCCTCAGAACGGGAAAACCGGCCTTAAAATAGGTTGGACTTTAAGCGCCTACGACTGCTTGATCGCACCCACGATAGCTGGACGGAATTTTCTGGGGTTCCGGGTTTCATGGCCAAGCCTCTTGGGAAAATGAACGAAGATTTATTGATACTATATAACACGCCGATTAATCGAAAATACAAATGATTTTCGATTCCAAGATGAAGCTTGCAACCCTTGTGCGCTGCGGGCTGGCGCTTTAAACCCCAACCGGGCTAAGGTCGGGGTTTGTCCAGGCCCTGAGCCTGACCGTGCCATCGCAAGGAAACCGTATGAGCCTGTCACTTCTCAGCCGCTACGCCTTCTTCGCTGCCTGTGTGTTGTTCACCCTGGCCAGCCTGCCCTTCCTGCACCACGAATGGCTGTGGCCGTTCACCCTGGTGAGCGCCGTGCTCAGCCTGATTGGCTTGGGCGACCTGCTGCAAAGCCGCCACGCGGTGCGCCGCAATTACCCGATCCTCGGCAACATCCGCTATCTGGTCGAAGGCATTCGCCCGGAAATCCGTCAGTACCTGCTGGAGTCCGACAGCGATGCCCTGCCGTTTTCCCGGGCGCAGCGCTCGCTGGTGTATGCGCGAGCCAAGAACGAAGCCTCGGATAAACCCTTTGGCACCCTGATTGACGTGTACCAGTCCGGTTTCGAGTTCATCGGCCATTCCATGCGCCCGGCGCCGCTCAGCGACCCGTCGAGCTTTCGGGTAATCGTCGGTGGCCCGCAGTGCAAACAGCCGTACTCGGCTTCGGTGTTCAACATCTCGGCCATGAGCTTCGGTTCGCTCAGCGCCAACGCCATCCGCGCCCTGAACCAGGGCGCCAAGCTGGGCAATTTCGCCCATGACACCGGTGAAGGCAGCATCAGCCCGTATCACCGCGAGCACGGTGGCGATCTGACCTGGGAACTGGGCAGTGGCTATTTTGGCTGCCGCACCTCGGACGGGCGCTTCGACCCCGAGCGTTTCGCCGAACAGGCGCGCAACCCTCAGGTACGCATGATCGAGATCAAGATGAGCCAGGGCGCCAAACCCGGCCACGGCGGCATCTTGCCCAAGCACAAGGTGACCCGCGAGATTGCCGAGACCCGCGGCATTCTGATGGGCGAAGACTGCATCTCGCCGTCGCGCCACAGCGCGTTCTCCACCCCGGTCGAGCTGATGCAGTTCATCGCCCAGTTGCGTGAGCTGTCTGGCGGCAAGCCGGTCGGCTTCAAGTTCTGCCTCGGTCACCCGTGGGAGTTCATGGGCATTGCCAAAGCCATGCTGGAAACCGGCATCCTTCCCGACTTCATCGTCGTCGACGGCAAGGAAGGCGGCACGGGCGCGGCGCCTGTGGAGTTCACCGACCATATCGGCGTGCCGCTGCGCGAAGGCCTGCTGTTCGTGCACAACACCCTGGTGGGCTTGAACCTGCGCGACAAGATCAAGCTTGGTGCCAGCGGCAAGATCGTCAGCGCCTTCGACATCGCCAGCGTCCTGGCCATCGGTGCCGACTGGGCCAACTCGGCGCGCGGCTTCATGTTCGCTATCGGCTGCATCCAGTCGCAAAGCTGCCACACCAACAAATGCCCGACCGGCGTCGCCACCCAGGACCCGCTGCGCCAGCGCGCCCTGGTAGTGCCTGATAAAGCCGAGCGGGTATTCAACTTCCACCACAACACCCTCAAGGCCCTGGCCGAGATGCTTGCCGCCGCAGGTCTTGATCACCCTTCGCAGCTGGAAGCCAAGCACCTGGTACGGCGCATCTCCGCCACCGAGATCAAGCTGTTCTCGCAGATGCATGTGTTCCTCAAGCCGGGAGAACTGCTCAGCGGCGAGGTCAATGGCGAGTTCTACTCGCGCATGTGGCAGATGGCGCGGGCGGACAGCTTCGAGCCGCAAGAGGTGGCGGCGGCCTGAAGATCGGTAACGCTAGGGGACGCGGGGCCAGTTGTGATTGTAGTTTTCATCTTCCAGGATGGGCTTCATGACAATGAAGCCCTGCTCACCGGTGACGTAGATCGAATAGAACCGGTTGTCCACCAGCGGCGCGCCCACGCCCCCTGCCGCCACCAACCGCTCAAAGTCCGAGCGTTCACCGCCAATGACATTATTGATCCCCAGCCGGGGAAAAAACTGCGCATGCAACACTGAATTGGAGCCGCTGAGGATGTATCTCAGTAGCGGCATGTGGGTGATGGCGCCATGTCCTCTGGGCAACCAGTTACCGTCACCGGGTGCCCTCAGGTAGTTGTACCTGTTTACGTCGCGCAGCTCACTGCGTGATACCAGGTCATTGGCAATGTAGTGCGCCATGGCTGATTCAAGTTCTTTCTTGGCGATGATCACCTGGCCATAGGCATAGCTGAAGGCAAACATGAACAGCGTTGGCAAGATCAACAGCCAGCGCAATCCCGGCCAGACCCGCCCAAGCAACTCGTGACTGAACAACAACAGTAAAACCAGCACTGCCGAAAAGCCGATGAAGTTTCGAGCCTCAAGGTTGGGCTCGGCAAGAAACAGCATCATGCCCGGCACACTCCAGACCAGGGCCACCGGGCTGAGCAGGTACAGCAGCGCAACGCCAAACCTGGCGGACGGCCGCCCGTGCATCTGGCGAATGTTTCCCATGAGCAATACAAAACCGGCACCTGCCCCCAATAGCAGGGCAAGCGTCAGCACATTGCCCGCAGAGGCCATCAGCAAGCCCAGCATCTGCATTGAGACGCACAACTTCTGCCACACCACACCGAGCCACTGCTGATCAACGGGCAGGTGGCTGCCGCGGGTATCGACAGCCAGTGGGTAGGCGGTAAGAAAATACATGAGGCCACCGACTACCAGTTGCACAAGCCGCTCCACAAGCATCACCAGCAATGCCTGGAGCGCAACCTTGTCTCTTACCCCGCAGATGAACTCGACAATGCACAAGCCAATAAACAGGCTGATGCTCAGTTGATATAGACTCAGCGTTACGGCAATCAACAGGGCCGCCAGCAGCGTGCGAATAGTGCGATGTTCAACCCGGCAGGTTATTGCATAGATCACCGCGACCAGCGCCAGCACCATCCCCGGACCGTCGTATTGATAGGTCAGATTGCCGAGGAAAAACGGATTGCATAGCACTGGCAGGATCACCAGGCAGCTGGTAATACCGGGGCGAGGAAACAGCCACAACGTCAGGCGCGCCATGGCCATGGCCAGGGCAACAATGCTGATCAGCAAGGGCATCGGGAAGATATTGATCGTTGCCTGGCTGAAGGTCAGTACCTTGTACAGCCACTCGAGCAGAATTCTGCCTTGATTGCGCCAGGCGTCCTGGGCCTGCAGCAACGCCCGCCAGTTGTCATCCACATAGGCGTAGTCGGCATGAACAATGGGAAACACGTAAGCCAGGGACAGAACAATAAACAACAACAGCACCTGTTGGGGGCTTAACACCCGTTCACTCGCCAACACGCTTGGCCCCCTTTCGATAGCTCGTGCCATTGGCCCTGACGATCTCTTTGACCACATACCGGGGTCGATGCTTGGCCTCCATGTAGATACGGCCGATGTACTCCCCCAATATGCCGATACCGATCAGTTGCACCCCGCCCAGAAACAGTATCGCTGTCATCAATGACGGATATCCGGGCACCTCATTGCCGAACAGTAGCTTGTCCACTACCAGGTAACCGGCGTACAGCAACGCCAACAACGAGATGCATGCGCCGACGTAGCTCCACAAGCGCAAAGGCCAGGTGCTGAACGAAGTTATGCCGTCCAGCGCCAGGTTCCACAGCCGCCAGGCGTTGAACTTGCTGCGCCCCACCGCCCTCGGCGCGCGGTCGTATTCGACGATGGCGACGTTGAACCCCGCCCACGACAGCACCCCCTTCATGAACAACTGCTGCTCGGGCAAGGTCTTGATCACGTCCACCACCTTGCGGTCCATCAGGCGGAAATCGCCGACGTTTTCTTCAATATGGGTGTAGGCAATACGGTTAAGCAGACGATAGAACAGCGAGGCGCTGCCACGCTTCAGGTAACCATCGCTGGAGCGATCCCGACGCTTGGCCAGGACCACGTCGGCACCGTCGCGCCACGCGTCGATCAACTGCGCAACCACCGCTACCGGGTCTTGCAGGTCAACATCCATGGGCACCACGGCGTCACCGCTGGCGTACTCCAGGCCGGCGAACAGTGCCGGTTCCTTACCGAAGTTGCGCGAGAAGTTGATCAGCACCACGTCCCTGTCCGCTAGCGCGAGCGAACGGGCGACCTCGGCGGTGCGGTCGCTGCTGCCGTCGTTGATGAAGACGATTTCAATGCAGTGTGCCTGCAACGAGGGTTCTTGACGCACAGCCTGGTAAAACAGTCTGAGCGCCTGTTCTTCGTTGAACACCGGCACGATCAGCGAGACGTTCATGACTCGGCCCCGCGAAACACCAGCCATTTGGCCAGCAGGAAGCCGCAGGTCAGGCTGATCAGGGAAAAGCTCACCACCGTGATCATCCCGTGCAGCCGCCAGTGGTCGCCCAGCCAACCCACCGCCAGGCTGACCGTGCCCAGACACAGCATGAACAGCAGGTAGCGGCCGATCGAGGGCGGCACGGCGAAGGTGTAGAGCGCATTGACGTAGTAGGAAAGGCTCGCAGCAACACAAAACGCCAGCAGGTTGCTCAGGGCCTGGCTCAGGTCGAACTCGACCCGCAGGACGAAAAACAGCTGCCAATGAACCAGGGTATTGGCGATGCCAATTACGCTGTAGGTGGAAAATCCTTTCCATATGTTGGCCATTGCCTGTCACGCCTCGCTGACGGTTGCGCCTGGGCTCAGCAGGCCACGCCATTGGCGGTTCGTCTACTGATACTAATGACAGGAACGGACGATTTACGACCAACGGTCTGTTGCTCAAGGGACAATCGAGACATCCGGTAATACGCAACTTTTGCAATTCGCTGCCAATACCGCCACCCTGCCCCCCGCCCGACGTGCGGCGCGAGCGTTTGCCGTCGTCCGCCGGTCATTATTAAACCCACTGTTCAAGAGCCCGCTGCCATGCTTAACGGACGCGACCCTCGCATCGATTTTTTTCGCGGCCTGGCGTTGATCTTCATTTTCTGGGATCACGTCCCCCACAACCCTTTGGGCCAGATCACCCTGCGTAACATCGGTTTCAGCGATGCTGCGGAAATCTTCGTCTTCCTCGCCGGCTACGCTGCAGTCCTGGCCTATGGCAAGGTCCTGCAACGCGACGGCTACCTGATCGCCTGCGTGAAGATCCTGCGCCGTACCTGGGTGCTGTATGTGGTGCATATTTTTCTGCTGGCGATGCTGATGGGCATCGTGTTCTTTGCCAACAGCCATGTGCAGACCCGCGACCTGGTGCAGGAAATGGGCCTCACCCACTTCATCACCAACCCCCAGCAAGCCCTCACCGACGAGCTGCTGCTGCGCTTCAAACCCAACCTGATGGACCCGCTGCCGCTGTATATCGTGCTGCTGGCCGGGCTGCCGCTGGTACTGCCACTATTGATACGCAACACCCTGGCGGTGGTCGGCGTGTCGATGGCGGTGTATCTGGTGGCGCCGGGCCTGGGCTGGAACCTGGCGAATTTTTCCGACGGCGTTTGGTACTTCAACCCGGTCACCTGGCAGTTCCTCTTCGTGCTCGGCGGCGCTGCGGCGCTGTACGGGCAGCAGGCACGGCCGGCGCAAACCCGGCCGTTGCACCGTCAACCGCTGTTCCTCGCGGCAGCTGCCTACTCGCTAGTAGCCGGGATCATTACCCTGTCCTGGCGCTGGCCAGAGATTCACGATGCCTGGATGCCGGCCAGCCTCAACAATCTGTTGTACCCGATCAGCAAGACCGACCTGTCGCCGGTGCGCCTGCTGCACTTCCTGGCCCTGGCTTATGTCACGGCCAAACTGCTGCCGGGCAGCGGCTGGACGCAAAACTGGCTGGCGCAGCAAACCGGGCGCATGGGCCGTTACTCGCTTGAAGTGTTCTGCCTGGGGGTATTGCTGGCGCCCCTGGCGGACATGATCAATGCCATGGCCGACGATGCCTTTGCCATGCAGATATTTACTGCACTGGTGGGCGTGGCGATCATGGCCCTGCTCGGTGCCTGGCTGGACTTCAACAAGCGCCTGACCCAGCCGATGCGGGCGGTTGCTACCTGATTGTTGGGATGTTGAGGCTGCGAGCAAATGGATAAACTCACAGCCCCAAAGCCCACCCCAGAACCAAAAAAAGCCCGTATCCATGGATACGGGCTTTTTTGTCTACACCAGGATCAGGACGCCGAACTTGCAGCCCGCTGCTCCACAGGGCTTGGCGACAGCTTGAACACGTAATACAGCACGGTCAGCATCACCAGGAACGCCGGGCCGATGTACAGGGCCACGCGGGTCTCCTCGAAGTAGGCCATCAGGCCAACCACCAGGATCAGGAACGCCAGCGCCAGGTAGGAGCTCAGCGGCCACAGCCACATGCGGTATTTCAGTGCGTCACGCTCGGCATTGCTCAGGCCGGCGCGGAATTTCAGCTGGGCCAGGAGGATCATCACCCAGGTCCAGATCGCACCGAAGGTGGCAATGGCGGTGACCCAGACGAAGACTTTCTCCGGCACCAGGTAGTTGGCCAGCACGCCCAGCAGCAAGGCTGCGATCGATAGCAGCAGGGCATTGCGCGGCACGCCGTTGCTCGAGGTGCGGGCGAAGGTCGCCGGCGCCTGACCGTTCTGCGCCAGGCTATAGAGCATGCGCCCGGTGCTGAAGATGCCGCCGTTGCACGACGACAGCGCGGCGGTGATCACCACGAAGTTGATGATGCCGGCAGCGGTCTTGATGCCCAGACGCTCGAAGGTCATCACGAACGGGCTGCCCTGGCTACCGATTTCGTTCCACGGGTAGATCGACAGGATCACGAACAGTGCGCCGACGTAGAACAGCAGGATGCGCCAGAACACCGAGCCGATGGCCTGTGGAATGGTCTTTTGCGGGTTGCGTGCTTCACCGGCGGTCAGGCCGATCATCTCCACGCCCAGGTAGGCGAACATCACCATCTGCAGCGACATCAGCACGCCAGTCACGCCGTTGGGCATGAAACCGCCATTGCTCCAGAGGTTGGAGATGCCCATGGCCACGCCGTCGTTACCAAAACCAAAGGCGATGATACCGACGCCACCCAGGACCATGGCGATGATGGTGACGATCTTGATCAGGGCGAACCAGAACTCGAACTCACCGAAGGCCTTGACCGCGATCAGGTTGATCGCGCCCATGCTGCCCAGGGCCGCCAGGGCCCAGATCCAGCGCGGCACTTCCGGAAACCAGATGCCCATGTAGATGGCCACCGCGGTGATTTCCGCAACGCAGGTCACCAGCCACAGGAACCAGTAGTTCCAGCCGGTGAGAAATCCCGCCAGCGGGCCGAGGTAGTCTTGGGCGTAGCGGCTGAACGAGCCGGCTACCGGGTTGTGTACGGCCATCTCGCCGAGGGCGCGCATGATCACCAGGATCGCCAGGCCGCCAATGATGTAGGACAGCATGATCGCCGGCCCGGCCATTTCGATGGCCTTGGCCGAACCCAGGAACAGGCCGACACCGATACAGGCGCCCAGCGCCATCAGGCGAATGTGGCGTTCGCCGAGCTCTCGCTTGAGTGGGCCGCCCTGGGCGGTCTCACCTTGAGAAGGGTGGTTGCCGACTGGCATAGGAATACAACCTCATTTTGTTATTGGATATGACCATTCGTGCAGGCCTGGCATCGCCGATAGGCTGGATGCGTTGCCGCGCCGGGCACCACCTTTTGAGCGGGCCCGTCTGCCGGGTGTGCAACACCGGCAGAGCGAAAGGGGCGAGCAGTATAGAAAGGCCCCTGCAGGGTATTTCACTGTATAAAGCACGATATTTGGCGAGAACTCTCGGCAAAAACCGCTTCTACGGAGGGGCATTCCCCGTGCTTGAGCCTCTGCAGGAAACAGGGCGGCTAACATAGCACCAAAACGGGGCAATTCAAGCTCCACCAAAGGCGCATTTCTGACACGTTTTTAGGAAATACCCGGTAACTGACTACAAATTTTTCACCAAACCCGGCCACCGTCTAAGCTTCAGGCAAGCAAGACGAAAATACGTAGCCGAGCTGAAGACTATGGGCGCATTGTGGCAATCGGAACCAAGCAGTACGGACGCTCCCCCTGAACAACTCGAACCTTCGCCATCGCCGAAAAGCCCACGCCAGCGCCGTCTCTGGTGGCGGCTGTTCTGGTTGGTACTGTTGCTCGCCCTGATCGCCCTGGGGTACGCCGCCACTACCGAAATGCACACCTCGCGCCTGCAATCACGGGAATTCAGCCAGTTCGCCGCAACCCTCAGCTATTCCATGCAGCCCGGCCCCAGCGATGCCATCCGCTACCCGGGAGAAGGTCCGTTCGACAAGCGCCTGGGCTACAGCTCGCTGGGTGAGTTCCTACCGCGCCTGCTCAAGCGCGACTACGTAATCAACGAGCAGACGCGCTTTTCACCGGCGCTGATGGACTACGTCGATCACGGCTTTTTCGTGCCTTATGCCGAGAAGATCCAGGCTGGGCTGTCGATCACCGACTGCAAGGGCGACGCCCTGTATCAGTTTCATTACCCGCAGCACCTGTACCCCGACTTCGCCTCGATTCCCCCGGTCATCGTCCACAGCCTGCTGTTCATCGAGAACCGCGACCTGCTCGACCCCAATGACCCGCTGAACAACCCCGCCGTGGACTGGCCGCGCTTTGCCAAGGCGGCCTATACCCAGGTGGCCAAGTACCTGGCCCTGCCCGGTCAGTCGGCGGGCGGCAGTACCCTGGCGACCCAGCTGGAAAAGTACCGGCATTCGCCCGACGGCCTGACCGCCTCGGGCAGCGAGAAGATCCGCCAGATGATTTCCGCCAGCGTGCGCGCCTATCAAGGCGGCCCGCAGACCCTCCAAGCCCGCCAGCGCATCGTGCGCGATTACCTCAACAGCGTGCCGCTGTCGGCGGTACCCGGACATGGCGAAGTGCATGGCATGGCCGAAGGTTTGCGCGTGTGGTACGGCGCCGACTTTGCCCAGGTCAACCAGGCCCTGTCGTCCACCGACAATGCCCCCGCGAGCCTCGCCGCCCGTGGCCTGGCCTTGCGTCAGGTACTGTCGCTGATGATCGCCCAGCGCCGGCCCTCGCACTTTTTGTCCAAGGGCCGGGCGGAACTGGCGCTACTGACTGACAGCCACATCCGCGTCCTCTCGGCCAGCAACATCATCGACAAGCCGTTGGCTGACGCCGCCCTGGCCAGCAAGTCTATTTACCGTGACTGGGTCGCCCAGCCGACCATCCAGCCGATCGTCACCAACAAGGGCATCAGTGTTGCCCGCAGCCGGCTGTCTTCGGCCCTCGGTCGGCCACTGTACGACCTCGACCGCCTCGACCTGTCGGCTACCAGTACCCTGCAGTCGGATTTGCAGGGCCAGGTCAGCCAGTACCTCAAGGACCTCGCCAACCCGGCCTTTGCCGAAAAAATGGGCCTGTTCGGCGAACGCCTGCTGACCCCGACCAGCACCACCCAGGTGCGCTACAGCTTTACCCTGCTCGAGCGCACCGCCGACGGCTCCAGGGTGCGGGTGCAGACCGACAGCACCGACCAGCCGTTCGACATCAACGAAGGCAGCAAGCTGGAACTGGGCTCGACCGCCAAGCTGCGGGTGCTGACCAGCTACCTGGAAATCATCGGCGAACTGCACGACAAGTACGCCAACACCCCGGCCGCCGAGCTGAAGAAAGTCCAGGTGGCGGAGCTCGACTTCATCACCCGCTGGGCCATCGACTACCTGATCCAGAACAAGGACCGCGACCTCAGCGCCATGCTCAACGCCGCCCTTGAGCGCAAATACTCCGCCAGCCCCGGCGAAGCCTTCTTCACTGGTGGCGGCCTGCATGTGTTCAACAACTTTCGCAAGGAAGACAACGGCCGTATCCCCACCCTCAAGGACGCCCTGCGCGAGTCGATCAACCTGCCGTTCATTCGCCTGATGCGCGATCTGGTGCGCTACAGCACCTATCAGCAGCCGGGCAACAGCGCCAGCCTGCTCAAGGACGATGCCGAGCCGCGCCGCCAGGAATACCTGGCACGTTTTGCCGACAAGGAAGGCACCGACTACATGCGCAGGTTCTGGAAGAAGTACCAGCGCAAGACTTCGCAACAGCGCCTGGACACCTTCCTCGACAGTCTGCGGGTCACCCCGATCCGTCTGGCCGCAGTGCACCGTTACCTGTTTCCGGAGGCCGACCAGGCCACCTTCAACGCTTTCGTCCAGGCTCACCTGAAAAAGGACCGGGTCGAGAACAAACGCCCAGCCACCAAGCAGAACACCGTCACCGAGAAACGCCTGCAAGAGCTGTACGAAGCTTATCGGCCTGGGGCCTACGACCTACCCGACCAGGGCTTTATCGCCAAGGTGCACCCTCTGGACCTGTGGCTGCTCGGCTATCTGCTGCAACACCCCAGCGCCACCTTCCAGGAGGCAGCGCAGGCTGGTCATTTTGAACGCCAGGAAGTCTACGGCTGGCTGTTCAAAAGCCGCCACAAGGGCGCGCGCGACAGTCGCATCCGCACCCTGGTGGAAATCGAAGCCTTCCTCGATATTCATCAACGCTGGAAACGTGTCGGCTACCCGTTCGACCACCTGGTGCCGTCGCTGGCCACCGCCATCGGCAGTTCCGGCGACCGTCCGGCTGCCCTGGCCGAGTTGATCGGGATCATCCAGAACGACGGCGTGCGCCTGCCGGTGCTGCGCATCGACACCCTGCACTTTGCTGCCGATACGCCGTATGAAACCCGCCTGACCAGCGACCCTGACCTTGGCCAGCGGGTGCTCTCGGTAGAAGTCGCACGGGCCCTGCGCGGTGCCCTCTCGCAAGTGGTGGATGCCGGTACGGCGCGGCGGGTGTCGGGTAGCTTCAAACTGGCCGATGGCACGCCGCTGGTGATGGGTGGCAAGACCGGTACCGGCGACAACCGCATCGAAAGCTTCGGTGCCGGCGGGCGGCTGATCGGCTCACGCTCGCTTAACCGCACCGCCACCTTCGTGTTCTACCTTGGTGAAAACCACTTCGGCACCCTCACCGCCTTCGTTCCAGGCCGTGCGGCGGAATCCTTCCGCTTCACCTCGGCGCTGCCGGTGCAGGTGCTCAAGGGCATGGCGCCGATCCTGATGCCGTACCTGGAGCCGGGCAGCCACACCCTGTGCAAGCCACCGCGGATGGTGCAGCGCTAGCCGCCGTGAAAGCGCTTGGCGGTCATGTAGCTTTTGCTCCAGTAGCTGCTGCGCAGCGAATCGATACGGATGTTCTTGCCGGTACGAGGGGCGTGAATGAAACGCCCTTCACCGATGTACAGGCCAACGTGGCCAATCCGGCCCTGGCCATTGCGATTGAAGAACACCGCATCACCGCGCTTGAGCTGGTGCTGCTTGATGGTCCGGGCACCGGATTGGAGCATTGCCGCAGTAGTGCGCGGAATCCTGATATCGGCCTCATTGCGAAACAGGTAGACCAGCAGGCCACTGCAATCAAAACCTCCCTTAACGGTCATACCACCCCAGCGATACGGCACGCCGATCAGCTCGTGGGCACGCTCGACCAGGCGATCGAGGTTGGCTTCCAGTTCGTGCCGCAAGCTGGGCTCGCGGGCAATCTGGGTAACAGAAAAATTGGCCTGGGCAAAAAACGACAGGCCCCAGAGCAGCCCGATGAAAAAAAATGAACGCGCCACGGTGAAATACTCATAGATGAAGTAACCGTGGCGGATCTTAGGGACGATTTCCTCACCTGTAGATCAAGGCAATCCGAGGGTTTTGTAAGAAAAGCCTTAAGCCTTTGTACCCGATTCCGTGGATTGCGCTTTACTTCATGAGAAATATTCCTATTCTCCAGCTTGATTTAAGATATATCTTGAGTAATATCTAAAGATACATCTAACCCAACCGGAGATACCCAATGCGAGACCATCATTCCCATCACCGCGAGCATGGCGAGCGGCACGACGGCTTCGAGCGCCGTCATGGCCGCGAGCGTGGCGACCGCGGCCCCCGCGTATTTGCCCCTGGCGACCTGAAACTGCTGCTGCTGTCGATGCTGGCCGAACAGCCCTGCCACGGCTACGACCTGATCCGCCAAATCGAAAGCCTCTTCGATGGCAGCTACAGCCCCAGCCCCGGCGTGATCTACCCGACCCTTAATTTCCTCGAAGAAGCCGAGCTGATCAGCGGTAAAACCCAAGGCAGCAAGCGTCTTTATGGCATTACCCCGGCCGGGCAGAAGTCCCTGGCGGACCAGGCCATTGCCCTGGACGGCGTACGCATGCGCATCGAGGTCAGCAAACGCTCGCTGCGCGGCCACGACCGCCCGGCCGAAATTCACGAAGCCGTGCACAACCTGCGTCATGCCTTGCAAATGCATAGCGGGCGCTGGAACCCAAAGGAAATCGAGCGGGTCCGCACCCTGCTCAACGACACCGCCAAAGCCATCGTCGCAGGGCCTGCTGCGACTTCACCGGAGCAACCCGAATGACTGTTAGCGAAAACGCCACCATTCACCGCGTCAACCACGAGATCAAACACCGTCGCCTGAACGTGCTGCGGGTCACCGACCTGACTCCGCGCATGCGCCGCATCACCCTCGGCGGCCCGGAACTGCAGGGTTTTACCAGCGTCGGCAGCGACGACCACGTCAAGCTGATGTTCGCCTGCTCGCCGCAAGAGCAGGCGGTGCTCGACAACCTCGACTTCAGCCGCGACGGCCTGCGCCCGACCATGCGCGAATACACCCCACGGCGTATCGACCTGGCGGGCGGCGAGATGGACATCGACTTCGTCCTGCACGGTGATGGCCCTGCCTCGACCTGGGCGGCCCAGGCGCAGGTTGGCCAGGTGCTCAACATCGCCGGGCCGCGCGCCTCGATGGTGGTCCCGGACATCTTCGACAGCTACCTGCTGATCGGTGACGAAACCGCCATCCCGGCCATTGCCCGGCGCCTGGAAGAACTGCCGGCAGGCCGCAAGGTAGTGGCAGTGATCGAGATCGAAGATGCCCAGGAACAACAGCCACTGGCCAGCGCTGCGCAGGTCGAGGTGATCTGGGTGCAACGTCAGCAGCAGAACGTGCTGCAAGTGGTGAAAGACCTGCCCCTGCCAGCCGGCCAGTTGTATACCTGGGTCGCCCTGGAAAAGTCGCTGACACGCCAGGCCAAGCGTTTGCTGGTCGATGAAAAAGGCGTGAAGGAGGACCTGATCAAGGCTGTCGCCTACTGGCGCCTCGGCTCACACGACGACGAGTAACAGGCTACCTCAGGGTTGCGTCCTGGCCTTGGCCAGGCGCCCGCCCTGCCAGTGGTCAAGGCCGAGCAACACCAGGCTGATAGCGACGAAGCCACCGAGAATCGCCAGCGCATTGAGCAGCACCGGGCCATAGCCCAGATCGGCCACGTCAATGAACGGATAGGGATAGACACCTATCACCTGCCCGCGCAGCAGCGCGTAGGCAAAATACCCCGCCGGATACAGCAGCCAGGCCAGCAGATGCCTGAAGCGCAGGCTGCCCTTCTCTACGCAACACCACCAATACGCCACGAACAGCAGCGGCATGACGTCGTGCAACAGTTCGTCCGCCAGCCATTGCCAGCCTTGCGGATGCCACAGGTGACGCAGCAACAGGCTGTAGGCAAGTCCCACGAGGATGATGCTCGCGGCAATCCCGGAACTGACCCAGGGCGCGAGAAAAAAACGCCGCAGCGCCGACTCACGGCCGAATGCCGCGTGGCTCAGCACTACCGCAACCAGGGTGTTGCTGAGCACGGTGAAAAAACTGAACAAGGTCACCAGGCCGCCCAGCAGGCTGGCCTGCTCCTGCCAGCGGGCGAGCAACAGCAGGTACAGCTGGATCGCCAGCGCGCTCCAGCCCAGGCATGCCGCACTGGCAATCAAGAGCGTGCGCCGGCTCACAGGCTCAGCGGCCGCGTTGCATTTTCAGGTACAGACGCTCGACCTTCTCCCGGGCCCAGGGCGTCTTGCGCAAGAACGTCAGGCTCGACTTGATGCTCGGATCGCTCTTGAAGCAGCGGATGTCGATGCGCTGAGCCAGGCCGTCCCATTGGTAATGCGCTACCAGCGCGGTAAGGATCTGCTCCAGGGTCACGCCATGCAGCGGGTTTTGATTAGCGGCGGTCATGCCTGTGCTCCAGCCAACGAAAGGTGCGCACCATAGCCGAGGCACGGCTGCAAGTCTTCAGACTTTTCGCATCCAAGGTGCTGCTTACAGACATTCTAGTGTGGGCAAAGGCTCTAGCCAGCGCGTGGGCGTTTTATCTTTCACGGTAATGTTATATTGTATCAATACTATAACACTGCCAAGGACCCCTTCCCTCCATGCGTCACTTACCCCTGCACCTCTCCCCCCTCGCCGCTGCGCTCTGGCTCGCTTCGCCCTTGAGCCAGGCCGTCGAGCTGCAACCCCAGGTGATCACCGCCAACCCGCTGGGCAACAGCGAACTGGCTGCGCCCACCACTGTGCTCGACGGCGACGACCTGGCCCTGCAACAAAAAGGCAGCCTCGGCCAGACCCTCAACAACCAGCCCGGCGTGGCTTCGACCTGGTTCGGCCCGGGCGCCAGCCGCCCGGTGATCCGCGGCCTGGACGGCGACCGTATCCGCATCCTGCGCAATGGTGTCGGCGCCCTCGACGCCTCGTCGCTGTCCTATGACCACGCCGTGCCACTGGACCCGGCTACCGTTGAGCGCATCGAGATCGTCCGCGGCCCGGCCGCCCTGCTCTACGGCGGCAATGCCATCGGCGGGGTGGTCAATAGCTTCGACAACCGTATCCCGACTTCGCCCATCGACGGCATTCACGGTGCTGGCGAGTTGCGCTATGGTGGCGCCGACACCACCCGCAGCAGCGCCGGCAAGCTTGAAGCCGGTGACGGCCGCTTTGCCCTGCACCTGGACGCCAACAGCCGTCAGTTCAATGACCTGCGCATTCCCGGCTACGCCCGCAGTTCAAAAGTGCGCAACGCCGACGAACCGGGCAGCAAGCATCGCCTGGAAAACAGCGACGGTCGCCAGGACGGCGGTGCGCTGGGAGGTTCCTACCATTGGGATCACGGCTATGCCGGTCTTTCCTACAGCCGCTATGACTCCAACTACGGCTCAGTGGCCGAACCGGGCGTGCGCCTGGACATGCAGCAGGATCATTACGGCTTTGCCTCGGAACTGCGCGACCTCGACGGCCCGTTCAGCTCGGTGAAAGTCGACCTCGGCTACACCGACTACCAGCACCGCGAGCTGGAAAGTGGCGAGGTGCATACCACCTTCAAGAACAAGGGCTACGAGGCGCGGGTCGAGGCCCGGCATCAGCCGCTGGGGCCGATCGAAGGAGTGATTGGCGCGCAGGTCAGCCGCAACGAATTCTCCGCCCTGGGCGAAGAAGCCTTTGTACCGCACACCGACACCAACAGCCTGGCGCTGTTCATGCTTGAGCAATGGCAAGCCAGCGAACGCCTGAACCTGAGCCTCGGCGGGCGCCTGGAACACACCCGGGTCGAGCCCGACAGCAAGGGCAGCGAGCGCTTTGCCGAAGCCGATCGTTCGAGCAGCTTCACCGCTGCCAGCCTGTCGTCCGGCGCGGTGTACGAGCTGACCCCGGTCTGGTCCCTGGCCGCGACCCTGGGCTATACCGAACGTGCTCCGACCTTCTATGAGCTGTACGCCAACGGTGCCCACGTCGCCACCGGCACCTACGAGGTCGGCGATCCGAACCTGAGCAAGGAGAAAGCCATCTCCAGCGACCTGGCCCTGCGCTTCGACAATGGCATGCACAAGGGCAGCGTCGGCGTGTTCTACAGCCATTTCCGCAACTACATCGGGTTGCTGGCCAGCGGTAACCTGCGTGAAGGTCACGAGCATGACCATGATCACGGCGATGAAGACCACGATCACGACCATGAGCATGATCACGGCGGCGATGTGCCGGAATACCTCTACCACGGGGTTCGCGCACGCTTCTATGGCATCGAGGCCCAGGACCGCTGGCAACTGGCGCAGAACCGCTATGGCAGCTTCGCTCTGGAACTCTCCGGCGACTACACCCGGGCCAAGAACCTCGACACCGGCGAAGACCTGCCGCGCATCGCACCGCTGCGCCTGAACAGCGGCCTGCTGTGGGAACTGGATCGCTGGCAGGCGCGGGTGGACGTGCAACACGCCAGCGCCCAGCACAAAAAGCCGGCCAACGAGACCAGCACCGACGGCTACACCACCCTCGGCGCCAGCGTGGGTTACCGTTTCGATATCGGCCAGAGCCAGTGGCTGGCCTTTGTTCGCGGTGAGAACCTGACCGACCAGACCGTGCGTTATTCAAGCTCGATCCTGCGTGACATCGCCCCGGCGCCAGGGCGCAGTGTCGAAGTCGGCCTGCGTACCACCTTCTAAACCAACACCCATCTCTGTAGGAGCGGCGGTGCGACGCCTCGACTTGACCCGCGATGAGGCTTGTACAGCCAACACATCAGGCGTCGTCTGAATTACGACCGCTTCGCGCTCGATCGCGGGGCAAGCCCGCTCCTACCGTTTGCGCCTGTCTCAACTGCACTGTTACCGATCCGGCAACGGTGACTCTTGTTGAATTGACTTTTTTTCTTACAAGTTCAGCTATATCCTCCCCGCCGCAAGCTGAACCGCTTCAGTCTATTTCCCTGCAGCCTTATCGCCGATGATCCTCGGAACTCGGTGGCCTTGCCGTTTTTTCAATAATCAAAAGATAGCGCTATCTCATGCCTCAGAACGATCGTTTCCGCTTTTCCCCCACCACCCGGACACTGCTTTCGGGTCTGGCCATCGCCAGCCTCGCGCCTAGCGCCCAGGCCGCGGCGATGTTCGCCAGCGACTCGCCATGGATGCTTGGCGATTGGGGCGGCACCCGCACGGAGCTGGCTGAACGCGGCTACGACTTCACCCTCGGCTACACCGGCGAGATGGGCGCCAACCTGCACGGCGGCTATGACGACGACAAGACCGCGCGCTACAGCGACCAGTTCGCCCTCGGCACCCACCTGGACCTGCAGAAGATCCTTGGCTGGCACGATGCCGAGTTCCAGCTGACGGTCACCGAGCGTCACGGCAACAACATCAGCAACGACCGCATCAATGACCCGCGCGTCGGTGGCTTTACTTCTGCCCAGGAAGTCTGGGGCCGCGGCCAGACCTGGCGGCTGACCCAGATGTGGATCAAGCAGAAGTACTTCGACGGCGCGCTGGATGTGAAATTCGGCCGCTTCGGCCAGGGCGAAGACTTCAACAGCTTCCCTTGCGACTTCCAGAACCTGGCGTTCTGTGGCTCGCAGGTCGGCAACTGGGTCGGGGACATCTGGTACAACTGGCCGGTCAGCCAGTGGGCCCTGCGGGTCAAGTACAACCTGACCCCCGAGCTGTACGCGCAGATCGGCGCCTATGAACAGAACCCCTCCAACCTCGATCGCGGCAACGGCTTCAAGCTCAGCGGCAGCGGCACCCAGGGTGCGGTGATTCCGGTCGAACTGGTGTGGAGCCCGGCGGTCAATGGCCTGAAAGGGGAATATCGCGCCGGTTACTACTACAGTAATGCCAAGGCAAGCGATGTCTACAAGGACAGCAACGAACAACCGGCAGCACTGAGCGGCCAGGCTTACCGCAGCAGTTCGAGCAAGCACGGTTTCTGGCTCGGTGCCCAGCAACAGGTGACGTCGCTGGCATCTGACCATTCGCGTGGTTTGAGCGTATTCGCCAACGCCACGCTGCACGACAAGAAGACCAATGCCATCGACAACTATGTTCAGGCAGGTGTGGTGTACAAGGGGCCCTTCGATGCCCGCGCCAAGGACGACATCGGTTTCGCCCTGGCACGCGTGCACGTCAACCCTGCCTACCGCAAGAACGCCCAGGCCATCAATCAGGCCCGCGGTGTCAGCGACTACAACGATCCCCTGTTCCGTCCGATCCAGGACACCGAATACAGCGCCGAGCTGTATTACGGCATCCACCTGGCCGACTGGCTGACCGTGCGCCCGAACCTGCAGTACATCCGCCACCCCGGTGGCGTGAGCCAGGTCGATGACGCGCTGATCGGCGGGATCAAGATCCAGAGCAGTTTCTAACCACCCTTTTCACCTAACGGAGAACACACGATGAGCACTGATGGTGCCTTGAGTAGAACCCGCTGGCTGCCGCGACTGATCGGTGTGCTGTTGTTGCTGATGGGCCTGGCCCTGCTGGCTGGCGGTATCAAACTGAGCCAGTTGGGCGGTTCGCTGTATTACCTGATCGCCGGTATCGGCTTCGCTCTGTCCGGCATCCTGTTGCTGGCCCTGCGCCGCAACGCCCTGGGCCTGTATGGCCTGGTGCTGCTGGGCAGCACCCTGTGGGCCTTGTGGGAAGTGGGCCTGGACTGGTGGCAACTGGTGCCGCGCCTGGCCCTGTGGTTCGCCCTGGGTGTGGTGTTGCTGCTGCCGTGGGCGCGCCGCCCGCTGCTGGGCAACCCGTCCAAGGTCAACACCGGCCTGCTGAGCCTGGCGGTGGTGCTGTCGGGCGCCACTGCAGTGGCCAGCCAGTTCACTCACCCGGGTGAAATCAAGGGCGAGCTGGGCCGCGAAAGCGCCGAGATGAGCAGCACTGCGCCGCAGATGCCGGATGGCGAGTGGCAGGCCTATGGCCGCACCGAATTCGGCGACCGCTACTCGCCGCTGCGCCAGATCACCCCGCAGAACGTGCACAAGCTGCAGGAAGCCTGGCGTATCCGTACCGGTGACCTGCCGACCGACAACGATCCGGTCGAGCTGACCAACCAGAACACCCCGCTGAAGGTCAACGGCAAGCTGTATGCCTGCACCGCCCACAGCAAGGTGCTGGCCCTGGACCCGGACACCGGTGCACAAATCTGGCGTTTCGACCCGCAGATCAAGAGCCCAGTGGGCTTCAAGGGCTTCGCCCACATGACCTGCCGTGGCGTGTCGTATTACGACGAGAACAACTACGTCAATGTTGACGGCAGCCCGGCACCGAAAATCAGCGACGCCGGCCAGGCCGTTGCCGTCGCCTGCCCGCGCCGCCTCTACCTGCCGACCGCCGACGCCCGCCTGATCGCCCTGAACGCCGACACCGGCAAGGTCTGTGAAGGTTTCGGCAACCAGGGTGTGATCGACCTGACCACCGGCATCGGCCCGTTCACCGCCGGCGGTTACTACTCCACCTCCCCTGCTGCGATCACCCGCGACCTGGTGATCATCGGCGGCCATGTCACCGACAACGAGTCGACCAACGAGCCGTCCGGCGTAATCCGCGCCTACGACGTGCACGACGGCCGCCTGGTGTGGAACTGGGACAGCAACAACCCGGACGACACCGCGCCGCTGGCCCCGGGCAAGACTTACAGCCGCAACTCGGCGAACATGTGGTCGCTGGCCAGTGTCGACGAGAAACTGGGCATGGTCTTCCTGCCGCTGGGCAACCAGACTCCGGACCAGTGGGGCGCTGACCGCACCCCGGGCGCCGAGAAGTACAGCGCCGGTATCGTCGCCCTCGACCTTGCCAATGGCAAGGTACGCTGGAACTACCAGTTCACCCACCACGACCTGTGGGACATGGACGTCGGCAGCCAGCCGACCCTGCTGGACCTGAAAACCGCCGACGGCGTCAAACCTGCGCTGATCGCCCCGACCAAACAGGGCAGCCTGTACGTGCTCGACCGTCGCGACGGCACGCCGATCGTGCCGATCCGCGAGATCCCGGTGCCGCAAGGTGCAGTCGAAGGCGACCACACCGCGCCGACCCAGGCCCGTTCGGACCTCAACCTGCTCGGCCCGGACCTGACCGAACAGGCCATGTGGGGTGCCAGCCCGTTCGACCAGATGCTCTGCCGCATCCAGTTCCGCGAACTGCGCTACGAAGGCCAGTACACCCCGCCATCGGTGCAGGGCAGCCTGATCTACCCGGGCAACGTCGGTGTGTTCAACTGGGGCAGCGTCTCGGTTGACCCGGTCCGTCAGTTGCTGTTCACCAGCCCTAACTACATGGCCTTCGTGTCGAAGATGGTACCGCGCGCCGAAGTGGCCGCCGGCAGCAAGCGCGAGAGTGAAACCAGCGGCGTACAGCCGAACACCGGCGCGCCTTACGCGGTGATCATGCACCCGTTCATGTCGCCTCTGGGCGTACCGTGCCAGGCGCCAGCCTGGGGCTACGTGGCCGGTATCGACCTGACCACCAACCAAGTGGTGTGGAAGCACAAGAACGGCACCAGCCGCGACAGCTCGCCGGTTCCGATCGGCCTGCCGATTGGTGTGCCTAGCATGGGTGGCTCGATCGTCACCGCAGGCGGCCTGGGCTTCCTCAGTGGCACCCTGGACCAGTACCTGCGTGCCTATGACACCAACACCGGCAAAGAGCTGTGGAAATCGCGCCTGCCGGCCGGTGGCCAGGCCACGCCGATGACCTACACCGGCAAGGACGGCAAGCAGTACGTGCTGGTGACCGCCGGTGGTCACGGCTCGCTGGGTACCAAAATGGGCGATTACGTAATCGCTTACAAATTGGCTGAGTAGACCTTAGCTGCTAGCTGCAAGCCTCAAGCTGCAAGCACCGCTCCTCACTTGCGGCTTGTAGCTTGACGCTTGACGCTTGAATCTTTCCTCCACCCGCCCCATCTAAGCACCATAGTCATTGAACAGGTGCGCCATGAGCGATCAGCAGGATCTACCGGAACATCCCGAGGAAGATGCCGAAGTCGAGCATCTCGAAACCTCCGAACACAGCGGCCATAACCTTGCCTTGCCGGGCCAACAGCTGCCGGACAAGGTCTATATCATCCCGATCCACAATCGCCCGTTCTTCCCCGCGCAAGTGTTGCCGGTGATCGTCAACGAAGAACCCTGGGCCGAAACCCTGGATCTGGTCGCCAAGACCCCGCACCACTCCCTGGCCCTGTTCTTCATGGACGCGCCGCCAGAAGACCACCGTCATTTCGACACCTCGGCCCTGCCGCTATACGGCACACTGGTCAAGGTTCACCACGCCAGTCGCGAAAACGGCAAATTGCAGTTCGTCGCCCAGGGCCTGACCCGGGTACGCATCCGTACCTGGCTCAAGCACCATCGCCCGCCCTACCTGGTCGAAGTCGAATACCCGCATCAGCCCAGCGAGCCGACCGACGAGGTCAAGGCCTATGGCATGGCCCTGATCAACGCGATCAAGGAGCTGCTGCCGCTCAACCCGCTGTACAGCGAAGAGCTGAAGAACTACCTCAACCGCTTCAGCCCCAACGATCCGTCGCCCTTGACCGACTTTGCCGCCGCACTGACCTCGGCCACCGGCAACCAATTGCAGGAAGTGCTCGACTGCGTGCCCATGCTCAAACGCATGGAAAAGGTCCTGCCGATGCTGCGCAAGGAAGTCGAAGTCGCTCACCTGCAGAACGAGATCTCTGCCGAAGTGAACCGGCAGATCGGCGAGCACCAGCGCGAGTTCTTCCTCAAGGAGCAGCTCAAGGTCATCCAGCAGGAGCTGGGTTTGACCAAGGACGACCGCAGCGCCGACATCGAACAGTTCGAGCAGCGCCTGCAAGGCAAGACCCTGCCCGCTGCTGCGCAAAAGCGTATCGACGAAGAACTGGGCAAGTTGTCGATCCTCGAAACCGGCTCGCCCGAGTACGCCGTGACCCGCAACTACCTGGACTGGGCCACCGCCCTGCCCTGGGGCGTCTACGGCAAGGACAAGCTCGACCTCAAGCACGCGCGCAAGGTGCTCGACCAGCATCACGCCGGCCTTGATGACATCAAGGAACGCATCCTCGAATTCCTCGCCGTCGGTGCCTACAAAGGCGAGATCAGCGGCTCCATCGTACTGTTGGTGGGCCCTCCAGGCGTCGGCAAGACCAGCATCGGCAAGTCCATCGCCGAGTCCCTGGGCCGGCCGTTCTACCGTTTCAGCGTCGGCGGCATGCGCGACGAGGCCGAGATCAAGGGCCACCGCCGCACCTACATCGGCGCCCAGCCGGGCAAGCTGGTGCAGGCCCTCAAGGACGTCGAGGTGATGAACCCGGTCATCATGCTCGACGAGATCGACAAGATGGGCCAGAGCTACCAGGGCGATCCGGCCTCGGCACTGCTGGAAACCCTCGACCCGGAGCAGAACGTCGACTTCCTCGACCACTACCTGGACCTGCGCCTGGACCTGTCCAAGGTGCTGTTCGTGTGCACCGCCAACACCCTGGACTCGATCCCCGGACCGTTGCTCGACCGCATGGAAGTGATTCGCCTGTCCGGCTATATCACCGAAGAAAAACTGGCCATCGCCAAGCGCCACCTGTGGCCCAAACAGCTGCAAAAAGCCGGGGTGGCCAAGACCAGCCTGAGTATCAGCGACAGCGCCCTGCGCACGGTGATCGAGGGCTATGCCCGCGAAGCCGGTGTCCGCCAGCTGGAAAAGCAGCTGGGCAAACTGGTACGCAAGGCGGTGGTGCAACTGCTCGACGACCCGGAGAAAAAGATCAAGATCGGCCCCAAGGACCTCGAAGCATCACTGGGCATGCCGGTATTTCGCAGCGAACAGGTGCTGTCCGGTAAAGGCGTGATCACCGGCCTTGCCTGGACCAGCATGGGCGGCGCCACTTTGCCGATCGAGGCGACGCGCATCCACACCCTCAACCGCGGTTTCAAGCTCACCGGTCAGCTGGGTGAGGTAATGAAAGAGTCCGCTGAGATCGCCTACAGCTACGTCAGTGCCAATCTCAAGCAGTACGGTGGTGATCCAAGCTACTTCAACGAAGCCTTCATCCACCTGCATGTGCCCGAAGGCGCCACGCCCAAGGACGGCCCCAGCGCCGGGGTGACCATGGCCAGTGCCCTGCTGTCGCTGGCGCGCGACCAGGCGCCGAAGAAGGGCGTGGCCATGACCGGCGAACTGACCCTGACCGGCAAGGTTCTGCCCATTGGTGGGGTGCGGGAAAAGGTGATTGCGGCGCGGCGGCAGAAAATCTTCGAACTGATCCTGCCGGAAGCTAACCGCGGTGATTTCGAGGAATTGCCGGATTACCTCAAGGAGGGGCTGAGCGTGCATTTCGCCAAGCGTTTCGGTGATGTGGCCAAGGTGTTGTTCAACTAAGAGAACAGGCAGACGCGGCCTTTGAAAGGCCGCGCCTGCCTGGAATGGTAGCGGTGAAGGCACTCAGGGCCGATACTGGGCCAGCGTGCGATTCATCTGCAACGCGCTTTGCTCGATGGTCTTCCACAACCCCAGAAACCTGCCAAAGTAAATCACGAATCGAGCCAACTGCTGGCCTGTCGTAATCTGCTCAAGCTGTCCAGCCGACGCATCGATGTAAGCGGTCAGGCTTTGCCAGGCAGAATGAACATGCGAAGAACCGGTCAACACATCGCGGAGCAGTTTTTCCATCGTTTGCAGTTGTTTTGACAAGTCCAGAAAACGCGATTGCAAACCCAGAATGGCTATCGTCTTGGGACTGATATCTCGGCTCACGGGTGCTATGAGTTTCTCCACCTCCTGAAGCTTTCTGTTAGTGACTGGAATCACCTGCTCGCGTGTCTCGTCGCGAAACCAGGCACCCTCGATGCGCACACGCTCGACCTGCCGAGAGTAGGTGTTCAGTTGTTCCTTGAGCGCATTCATCTGGCTGGGCAAGGACGATAGTACCTCCCGCTCTGCCGGGCTGAGCGGCCCCCACTGACCGTCCTGAAGCGTATCCCAGGCTTCGCGTCGACCGCCCAACGCCTTGATTTGATCACAGACGTCGAGAATCAAGGACCCTGAACGATTTGTATTGTCGGCGGCTACGGCCAATACCTGTGTCAGCTGCAGGTTCTTCTCAAACAACACTTCCCAACTGCTGGCATGCCCTTTCACTTGACGAAAAAATGCCATCATTGCGTTGTTGTTGAGCTCAGGGTTCGCGGAAAATACCGCATTGGCGAGCAGCGTACCAATTATTCCACCGCCTGAACCTAACCAGGAGGACATCCCTGCCGGGGAGGCCGGCAAACCTCTTGCGTACCTTACATATTCGTTGAGGCCGGTGATATGGGCTGGCGTCAAACTAAGTGCGCCGCTATCCAGACCAGACTTCAATGCCTTGAGCAAATCGCCCGGAAGGCCTGTAGCTTGTTGTTGCCAGACGCGTTCTGAAATGACAGGTGTTTTCATCATGGAACTTCCCTGCGCAGTCTGTCTCCGCGCTCATGGCAATTAAAATGCCCGGCGAAACTGCTCGACAATGCTCTGGACATAGACAATCAGTTTTTTCAACAGCTGATTAAGCGCCTGCCCCTCCTCAAAACTGCTCAGCTTCACTCTGCGCAGTTGATTGCCCACGGTTTCTAATTGCACGCGAATCTGCTGATTTTCAGCCAGCCATTCCAGACGTTTTGGACTCAGCACTGCATACTCCGACAGTGCCTGCAGGTTGGCCGTCACTTGAGTTGCGCGTTGCTCCGTTTCGCGTTGTTCAGTGATCAATTCGTTGACCTCGGTGCGCAGCGCTCGACGCTGCTCCTGAAGTCGCGAATATTGCATTCCTTGTTGCACGCCCTCTATCAGCTTGCCCAGCGCCTCGATTGCCTTCTCGACCGCAGCGACAGCTACCCCCGGCGTTGCCCCGAGGGCGACCACCCCCTGGAGTTCCTCAACCGTTGGTAATTTGCCTTCGAACAGTTTTTCTATACCATTGGCATCAAGTACATCGATAGCTTTTTCCAGTTCGGCAAGGTTTTCGCGTTTACCGCTGAGCGTACTGCTGAGCCTTTCCAGGTTACTGGCCAAGCGCTCCGAAGATTCAAGATAACTGGCCTGGTCGCGGCTCGCATCATAGACCGGAATGCTGGCGATCGCCTTGGACGCGGTGACTGTCCCCGAGATCAGAACATCCAGTGCTGCGGCGATCTTGTTTTTTGAAATCTGCAGTTCCTCAAGGAAGAACTCCTCTTCTTCAGGATCCCCCTGAGCCTGCTGAAGATCATCAAGCAGCACCTCAAGTTTGTATGACTTGATGGTAACCGCAAGCACTTCTGCATGCTTCGCCAATCCCTCCACGTACTTTTGCATGCCTTTGTAATGCCGCTCAACAGATTCATGCAACAACGGCAGAAAGCCAAAGGTACGCTGTTCCCAGAACGTTGAGTACGCCGAAACCACCAAGAGCATCTTGTCCAGACTTGGCGTATTAAGCGCGGCACTCATGGCAATGATATTGTCATTCATCAAAAAATTCCTTATTTGGCAGCGGCGGCGTCATCAAACACGCGATTCATATGCTGGGCAAACTTTTCAATGTCTTTCCATTGACCAATGAAACGTTTGAAAAATATTGCGAACTTGAATAATTGCTGATTGGACTCAATACGCTGGAGGTGTTCAATCGAGGTATCGATGTAAACACCGATGAGCTGCCAGGCCGATTGCAGGTGAGAGGACGCGGTGACCACATCCCTGAGTCGGGTATCCAGTTGGCCCATCTGGGTGCCCAACTCTTCGATCACCCCCTCCAGCCTGACCAGCTCCTTGAGCTTCTGGCTTATGCTGCGACGCTGGTTCTGGAGCTTGTTACGTTCCTTGCGTACTTTCTCTGCCTTGCTGCCATAGATACCACCGGTTATGGCTGCGCCCAGCAGCCCGGCGGACAGGCCACTGAGTGCCGCCTGGACATACCGGTCATACTCGGCTTCAAGGCGTGCGATCTCTTTATCAAGCTCTGCCAGGTCTTCACGCAGTTGCTGCACCGCACCACTTGCCTGCTGGCGTTTGATTGCCTGGGTTTTCGTTGCCACCAACGGAATCAATTGTTCACGTGCGACATCACGAAACTGTTCGGTTTCCTCGCGTACGGCGTTCACACGCCGAGCGAAAAGGTCGACGTCATCGCGCAATACCTCCATGTAGTCAACCAGGTCCAGGACACTGCGCCTGTCCTCTGCACCCAGGCTTAGCGGCTTATCGAACTTGATGGTTTCCCAGGCATCCCTGTGCGTGCCCAGTGCGCGACTGTTTTCAAGGATTACCAATATGTCTTCGCCCGAGGTGTTGATGCCATTGGCACTGGCGGCCAACTCGAAGCCGAGTTTCTTGCTGTTGTCCGCAAGTACTGACCAGCTGCGCCCGTGTTTGTGCAACTGCTTGTGCATATCGACCATGCTATCCGGCATCAGGTCCGGCTCAGCGATGGTCGAATAGCCAAGCCAGCGGATCACGACGTCCTTGGCAATGGGAAGCTGGAAGGTATAGTTGGCATACTGATTGAGGGTGACGATGTGCTCGTGTGTCAGCGTCAGCCCCCCTTCTTCGGGGCCATCGCGTTCTGCCAATGCCTTAATGAGACTTCCAGGCAGAAGCTCGGCCTCTTTCTGCAATGTGTCAAAGTTGGATTGTGTACTGCTCATGCTTGCGTCCCTGTTCATAGGCCAAATCGGCGGGGACCTTCACACTAATGCCGCTGTGCATCGCCCTGCAGAGGGCAGGCTTTCCTGAAAGCCGCTGCCAGCCCGATTGACTGGACTGTCGATGAATATCAATTGCAAGCTGCTGATCCTGGGTCTGCCCCTTCTGACCGCATGTACCCAAACCCCAAGCAAACACGACAACGTCGTGCTGGAAAAAGTCACTCAGTGCCCTGTGCAATTGGAGACAGGCCAGACGCTCACCCTGACCCTGCCCAGCAACCCCAGCACCGGTTACCGCTGGCTGGTACAGAACCCGGCCACCGGCATCCTGCGCAGCCTGGGCCCAGAGGTTTACAGCCACCCGGAAGACGCCGGCGTGGTCGGCAGCGCCGGGCAGTCGGTGTGGCGCTTCCAGGCCCAGGCAGGCGGTGAAGGCCATCTGCTGCTGGTCTACCAGCAACCCTGGGCCCCGGAAGTGCGCCCGGTGCAGACCTTCGACTGTGCAATCACAGTGAAGTAAGCCGCGCTGGTCAGCGGGCCATGCATCCTGCCGCCAGTTTGGCTAAAATGCCGGCCCTTTACCGCCCAACGCCTGGATTGCCCCCGTGAGCAAAGAACCCGACCGCCTATTCGCCCAGCCCCTTGGCCAGGTGCCCGACTTCGCCTTCAACGAAGACGTGGTGCGGGTGTTCCCGGACATGATCAAGCGTTCGGTCCCCGGTTACCCGACCATCGTCGAGAACCTCGGCGTGCTCGCCGCCCGGTTTGCCCAGCCCAACACCGCCCTGTACGACCTGGGCAGTTCGCTCGGTGCCGTGACCCAGGCCCTGCGCCGGCATGTGCGCAGCGACGGCTGCCGGGTGATTGCCATCGACAACTCGGCGGCCATGGTCGAACGCTGCCGGCAGTACCTCAACGCCCAGGACTCGATGTTCCAGGAGCTGCTGCCGGTGGAGGTGATCGAGGGCGATATCCTTGCCCTGAAGTTCCAGCCGGCCTCAGTGGTGGCGATGAACTTCACCTTGCAGTTCATCGCCCCCGAACAACGCCTGGAACTGCTCACACGCATCCGCCAGTCTCTGCTGCCGGGCGGTGCGCTGATCCTCTCGGAGAAGCTGCGCTTCGTTAACGACGAGGAACACGCCCTGCTCACCGAGCTGCATGTGGCCTTCAAACGCGCCAATGGCTACAGCGAGCTGGAAATTGCCCAGAAGCGCAGCGCCATCGAGAACGTGATGAAGCCCGACAGCCTCGAAGAACACCGCCAACGCCTGCTGGCGGCCGGCTTCTCCAAAGTCGTGCCCTGGTTCCAATGCCTTAACTTTGCCTCGTTGATTGCCCTGCCATGATTGATCTGTCCCTCCTGGTCCGCCGCTTGGCGGGCACTCCCCTGGCGCAATGGGCACAAGGCCTGCAAGCGCAACTCGACGCCAAGATGGAAAAAGGTCATGGCGACCTGGAACGCTGGCAGGCTGCGCTGGATGCCTTGCCGGCGCTGGAGCCTACGCGCATTGACCTGCAAAACGGCCTCAAGCTGGATTGCGACTGCGATGACGACACCCGTACGCGCATGCAGCAGGCACTGATGGGCCTGTCGCCGTGGCGCAAGGGGCCGTTCGACTTGTTCGGCGTGCACGTCGACACCGAATGGCGCTCGGACTGGAAGTGGTCGCGCGTCGCCCCGCACCTGGACCTCAAGGGCAAGCGGGTCCTGGATGTCGGTTGCGGCAATGGTTACTACCAGTGGCGCATGCTCGGTGCCGGGGCCGACAGCGTCATCGGTGTCGACCCCAACTGGCTGTTCTTCTGCCAGTTCCAGGCGGTGCAACGCTACATGCCGCAACTGCCGGCCTGGCACCTGCCATTTGCCCTGGAAGACCTGCCGGCCAACCTCGAAGGCTTCGACACGGTGTTCTCCATGGGCGTGTTCTACCATCGCCGTTCGCCCATCGAGCACCTGCTCGCGCTCAAGGACTGCCTGGTCAAGGGCGGCGAGCTGGTGCTGGAAACCCTGGTGATCGAAGGCGACGAGAACCAGGTACTGGTACCGGAAGATCGCTACGCACAAATGCGTAACGTCTGGTTCCTGCCGTCGGTGCCGGCCCTGGAGCGCTGGTTGCGCCGTGCCGGTTTCAGCGATGTGCGCTGCGTCGATGTCAGCACCACCAGCGTCGAAGAACAGCGCAGCACCGAGTGGATGCGCTACCAGTCGCTTAGCGACTTCCTCGACCCCGACGACCATAGCCGCACCATCGAAGGCCTGCCAGCGCCACGCCGGGCCGTGCTGGTGGCGCGCAAATAAAACAGGCGCCCGTGGGGGCGCCGAAGATTCACCTTTTCCAAAGGAGCGGGGGAGCTTCTAAGGTGAATGGAGCTACTCCTTGGCGACCTGCCGGGTCGCCGTGTCAGGTTTTTGCGCGTCGGACTTGACCACTGCCTGGTCCTTCTTGCCGTGGATCTGTTCCTGGCTCAGGCGAAAGTTTTCCCAGAACTGCCTGGAACGCTCCGCCCCACCTTCGGCCAACGCCGCGCTACTGCCCAGGGCCAATACAGCCATCAGCACATACTTGTTCAGGCTCATGTTGCTCACCTCGTGATTGAATTTCAGGACAGTTCAATCTTATGGGGGGCAAGCTAACGCCAAGGTGAGGCGGACATTACAGTGCTGCAAGATTCGCCCTACAGCAGGGTCAGCGGATACTCGACAATCAGGCGCACCTCATCCAGGTCCGATTCAAAGGCCGTGGCCCGGGTCGTGGCCTGACGCACGCGCAGCGACAAATCCTTGAGGCTGCCCGACTGCACCACGTACTTGGCCTCGATATCACGCTCCCAGCGCTTCTGCCCGGTGAGCGGATTGCCGTCGGCATCGCGGCGCATGTACACGCCGTTGGCATCCGAATAATCGATGCCACTGCCACGCCCGTAGCGGCTCATGAACGACAGGCCTGGCACGCCATAGGTGGCCATGTCGAGATCGTAACGGAGCATCCACGAGCGCTCTTTCGGCGAGTTGAAGTCGCTGTACTGGATCGAGTTGTCGAGGTAGATCGAGTCGGACTGGCGCAGGTAGTCGAAGTCGTTGTCGCCCTGGTTGCGCTGGTGCGACAGGGCCAGAGTATGGGCGCCATAGCTGACGCCGACGCGGGCGCTCCAGATATCGTTGTCAAATTTGCCCAGCAGTTGCTGGCCCTCATCCTTGGCCTTGTAATAGTTGAAACTGGTGAAACCCGTGAGGTCGTCGGTGATCGGGTACTTGTAGCTGACACCGGCGTAGTACTGATCCCAGGCGTCCTTCAGACGGCTGCTGTACAGGCTCAGACTGAGGTTGTCGGTAGCCTGGTAATCGCCACCGAAATAGCCCAGCCAGGGCGAATCGACGGAGCCGCCATAGAAGGTCACGAAGCCATCGCGGTTGTTGCTCGACAGTGGCTGGCTCATGGCGTGCAAACGCCCGCCCTGCACTTTCAGGCCCGCCAGGCTGGTGTTCTCCAGGGTCCAGCCGGTGAAACTTTCCGGCAACAGCCGCGAGTCGCCGAAATGCACCACCGGCGTGGTCGGGAACACGTCGCCGAATTTAATCTCGGTGTCGAACAAGCGCGCCTTGATCGCGCCGCCCAGTTTGCTGAAGTTGCTGGCAGTGTCGCCGTTGCGGTCCACCGGCAACATATCGAACGAACTGCGCCCACCGCTGCGGCCATCGCCGCTGTCGAGCTTGAGCGCGAGCATGGCATGGGCATCCAGGCCAAACCCCACGGTGCCCTCGGTATAGCCCGACTCGAAGCGGGCGATAAAGGCCTGGGCCCAGGCTTCGGCATAGCCGGCCTTGCCGGTGGGCGACTGTTCACCGTTACGGTAGTCGCGGTTGAAATAGAAGTTACGGCTGAGCACCGTCAGGCTGCTGTCTTCGACAAAGCCCCCGCTTTGCGGCTGCAGGGCAGCATTGGCGGTTGCACAACTGGCCAGGGCCAGGGCGCCGGTAAAACAGGCTGTGGATTTGTTCCCCATCTTCAACTCCTGATTATTGGCAGAGATACCCATGGCGCCCGCAAGGCGGGCGCCATGGGTATCCTGACAAGCGCTGAATAACCCGAAGATGAGCGGCGAATTACAGTTTCGTCACCTCGGATGCGACCTCCTCCTCTTCGTCCTTGCGGTGCGCCCAGTAATACAGCGCCGGCAGTACCAGCAGGGTCAGTGCCGTGGACGAAAGGATGCCGCCAATCACCACGGTGGCCAGCGGCCGCTGCACTTCGGCGCCAGTGCCGGTGGCCAGGGCCATGGGGATAAAGCCCAGGGACGCCACCAGCGCGGTCATCAACACCGGCCGCAAGCGCGTCAGCGCGCCTTCGTCGATCGCCTGGTGCAGCGAACGCCCCTGCTCGCGCAGGCCGCGGATAAAGGCAATCATCACCAGGCCGTTGAGTACCGCGACTCCGGACAAGGCGATAAAGCCCACGCCGGCGGAAATCGACAGGGGGATATCCCGTAGCCACAGGGCAACCACCCCGCCGGTCAGGGCAAAGGGAATACCAGTGAACACCAGTAGCCCGTCCTTGAGGTTGTTGAACATCATGAACAACAGGCCAAAGACCAGCAGCAAGGCCACCGGCACCACCACCTGCAGCCGCTGCGCCGCCGACTGCAATTGCTCGAACTGGCCGCCCCAGCGGGTCCAGTAACCGGCCGGGATGCTCACCTGGCTGTCGATACGCGCCGCCGCCTCGTCAACGAACGAGCCGATATCCCGGCCGCGCACGTTGGCGCTGACCACCACCAGGCGCTTGCCGTCTTCACGGCTGACCTGGTTGGGGCCCTGGACCAGCTCAAGGTTGGCCACGTCGGCCAGCGTGATAAAGCCGATCTGGCCATTACCCGCGGCACTGGCCGGTACCGGCACCAGTAACTGGGAAAGGCCTTCGATGTCGGTGCGCAGGTCATCGGACAAGCGCACCACCATGTCGAAACGCCGATCGCCTTCATACAGGGTCCCGGCCTGGCGACCCCCCACGGCCACCGCAATGGTGTCCTGCACATCACCGACATTCAGGCCATAGCGCGCGGCCTTGTCGCGATCGACTTCAATGGTCAGCACCGGCAGCCCCGAAGTCTGCTCGACCTTCACTTCCGAGGCGCCTGGCACGGCCTGCAAGGTGCTGGCGATTTTCGTCGCGGTGCTATTGAGCACCGCCATGTCATCGCCGAAAACCTTGACCGCGACATCGCTGCGCACCCCGGATATCAACTCGTTGAAGCGCAACTGGATAGGCTGCGACAGCTCATAGTTGCTCCCCGGCACCCGCGCACTGGCACGCTGGATATCGGCGATCAGTTGCTCGCGGCTCTTGCTCGGGTCCGGCCATTGCGCCTGCGGCTTGAGCATCACATAGCTGTCAGAGATGTTCGGCGGCATCGGGTCCGAGGCGATTTCGGCAGTACCGGTGCGGCCGAACACCCGCTCGACCTCCGGTACCTGGCTCAGCACGCTCTGCTCCAGGCGCTGCTGCAACTGCACCGACTGGCTCAGGCTGGTGCCGGGCACACGCAAGGCTTGCAAGGCAAAGTCACCCTCGCTCAGGCTCGGCACGAACTCGCTGCCCATGCGACTGGCCAGCACGCCTGAGAGCAGCACGGTGATAGCAGCGAGGGAGAACGCCAGCGGACGATGGCTCATGACCCACTTGAGCAGCGGTGCATAACCGCGCTTGGCGCTGCGCATCAGCAGGTTTTCGTCTTCCTTGACCTTGCCGGTGACGAACAGGGCGATGGCCGCCGGCACGAAGGTCACCGACAGCAACATGGCGCCGAGCAAGGCGATTACCACGGTGAAGGCCATCGGGTGGAACATCTTGCCCTCGACCCCGCTCAGGGCAAAGATCGGCAGGTACACCACCATAATGATCAACTGGCCGAAAATCAGTGGCCGGCGCGCTTCGCGGGCGGCATTGAAGACTTCGTGCAGGCGCTCGGAACGGGTCAACAGGCGGCCGTGGTGCTGCTGGGCATGGGCCAGGCGCCTGATCGCGTTTTCCACGATCACCACCGCGCCATCGACGATGATGCCGAAGTCCAACGCGCCCAGGCTCATCAGGTTGGCACTGACCTTGTTGCTGAACATGCCGGTGAAGGTGAACAGCATCGACAGCGGAATGACCATCGCGGTGATCAGCGCCGCGCGGATGTTGCCGAGGAACAGGAACAGAATGACGATGACCAGGATCGCGCCTTCGATCAGGTTCTTCTTCACCGTGGCAATGGCCTTGTCGACCAGATTGGTGCGGTCGTAGACAGTGATCGCACTGACCCCTTGCGGCAGCGAGCGGTTGATCTCCACCAGCTTCTGCGCCACTGCCTGCGACACCGTGCGGCTGTTTTCACCGATCAGCATGAACACCGTGCCCAGCACCACTTCGCGGCCGTTCTCGGTCGCTGCGCCGCTGCGCAGTTCCCGGCCGATACCGACGTCGGCGACGTTGCGCACGCGGATTGGTGTGCCGTCGACGTTGGCCAGGACGATATTGGCAATGTCATCGATACCGGCCAGTTGCCCCGGCGCGCGGATCAGCAACTGCTCGCCACGGCGCTCGATATAGCCGGCGCCGACGTTGGCGTTGTTGCGTTCAAGGGCGGTGAGCAGGTCGCTGAGGGTCAGCTTGTAGGACGCCAGCCGTTTCGGGTCTGGTGCAATCTGGTATTCCTTGGCGAAACCGCCGATGGTGTTGATCTCCGCCACACCCCGCACGTTGCGCAGTTGCGGCTTGATGATCCAGTCCTGGATTTCGCGCAGGTCGGTCGGCGTGTACGCGCTGCCATCGGCCTTGCGCGCATCGTCGGCAGCTTCCACGGTCCACAGGAAGATTTCGCCAAGGCCGGTGGAAATTGGCCCCATGGCCGCTTCAACGCCTTCCGGCAATTGTTCACGCGCCTGCTGCAGGCGCTCGTTGACCAACTGCCGGGCAAAGAACAGGTCGGTGCCTTCTTGGAAAATCACCGTCACCTGCGACAGGCCTGAACGCGACAGCGACCGGGTCTGCTCCAGCCCCGGCAAGCCGGCCATGGCGGTTTCGATGGCGAAGGTGATGCGTTGCTCGGTTTCCAGCGGCGAAAAGCCCGCGGCCTGGGTGTTGATCTGCACCTGGACGTTGGTGATGTCCGGCACGGCATCGATCGGCAGTTTCTGATAGCTGGCAACCCCGAGCCCAGCCATCAGCAGCACCGCCAGCAGCACCATCAGGCGCTGCTCGATGGCAAATTGTATGAGGCGTTCGAACATGTGAGGTTCCCGGTCAGTGGGCGTGTTCGGCGCTGGCCTTACCCAGCTCCGACTTGAGGATGAAGCTGCCCTGCGCCGCCACTTGCTGGCCGGCTTGCAGGCCCTTGCGGATCTCGACAAAGCCGTTGGCACTGGCCCCTGGCTCAACCGCCTGGGCAATGAAGCCTTCGCCAGTGCGCACGAACACCGTGGGTTTTTCTTCCAGGGTCTGCAGGGCCTGGTCCGGGACACTCAGGGCGGCGGCATACTGCTCGGTGGGCACCTGCACGGCGACGAACAGGCCAGGGCGCCAGGCGCCTTGCGGGTTGTCGAGGGTAACGCGCACAGCGGCAGTACGAGTCTGCTCGCCGAGCAGGCTGCCAACATGGGTGACCGTGCCGTTGACCTGCTGGCCCAGCTCGCTGGCGACGATGGTCACCGGCATGCCGGCGCGCACCTTGGGCAGGTCGCGAGGCGCTACGCCGAAGGTCGCCCAGACCCGCGACAGGTCCGAAAGGGTGAAGGCAGCGCTGGTTTCGTTGACCACCTCGCCCGGCACCAGGTGCTTCTCGACAATCTGCCCGGCAAACGGCGCACGCAGCTCGTAGCGGTTGCCGCCGGCCAGGACCACACTGCCGCTCAGGGCGCTGATCTTCTGCCGGGCGTTGGCCTGGGCGATTTCCGCCTCCTGCAGGGCCTGGCGGGCCTGCTGGTAATCCTGCTCGGCGGAGATGCCCTCCTGCCACAGGTCCTTCTCGCGCTGGTAGCTGCTGCGCGCCAGTTCCAGGCGGCGCTGGCTGGCGGCCAGTTCACTGCGCTGCTCGGAAATCTGCGGGCTGGCGATCACCGCCAGCAGGTCACCGGCCTTGACCTGCTGGCCGAGTACCACAGCAACGGATTCCACCACCCCGGCTGCGCGCGGCACCAGGTGCGCGGTGCGGTCTTCGTCGAAACGGATTTCGCCGGGCAGCGACAGGCTGCGCTGCAGTTGCCGCGGGCCGACGGCCACCAGCTCGATTCCGGCCAGGTCGATCTGCTCCTGGCTGAGGGTCAGCGCGCCCTCTTCGGCGTGACCTTCTTCGGTTTTTTCCGCTGCGCCATGTTCTTCTTCCTCATGATCGCCTTCGGCATGGGCGTGAGCGGATGCAGGGGCGGCGGCAACCGGGCCGCCCTGGCGCGCCAGCAGCGCGCCCAGGCCCAGGCCGAGCAACAAGGCCGCGGCCAGCAGCAGGGTGGACTTCTTGTTCATGCAGATTCCTCAGCAAATTGTCAGGTGAAGGTCGCGCTCAGCGACTGGCGAGGCTCAAGTCGCCGAAGATCCGTTCCAGGCGAACCCGCGCCTCGCTGCTCTGGGCCTGGGCCTGCAGGTATTGCAGGCGCGCCGCCACCAGGGTGCGCTGGGCATCGAGCACATCGAGAAAGGCGAACTTGCCGCGCTCAAAGCCCCGGGTGGCGGCATCCAGCGCCTGCTGCGCCGAGGGCAGGATCGAGCGGTCGAAGGTCTGTACCTCCTGGGCCGCCGTGCTCCACTGGGCCAGGGCCTGGACCACTTCGCTACGCAGGCGCAGTTCGGCGCCATTGCGCTGGTCGCGGGCCTGATCGGCGCGCCGGGCGGCGGCGAGGACATTGCCCTGGTTGCGGTCAAACAAAGGAATCGGCACAGACAGACCGACCACGTTGATGCGCTCACGGTCGGTTTCGCTGTACTGACTGCCGACACTGACAGTCAGGTCGGGAATGCGCTTGCTGCGGGCCAGGCCCAAAGCGGCTTCGCGCTGGTCGATCTGCAGGCGGGCCAGACGCAAGTCGGCGGTCTGCTCCAGGCGATCGAGCAACAGCGTACGGCTGGGGATGGCGTTGTTCGCCTGCAGGCCGCCTTCGACCCGGTTGAACTGCACCACGGCGGCGCCAGTGATGGCGGCCAGTTGCTGGTAGGCGACCGTCAGGGCTTGCTCGGCACGGCCCTGTTCCAGACGCACCTCGGACAACTGCACCTGGGCCCGGGTCGCCTCCACCGGCGAGGCACTGCCGGCCCTGACCCGGCCCTGCACCACTTGCAGCGCCCGCTCGCTCAAGCGCAGCGACTGCTCGGCCAGTTGCAGACCTTCCTGAGCCTGAGCCGCGGCCTGGAAAGCGCCGATCACCTCGGCGCGCAAAACGTTGCGCTGACGCTCAAGTTCCAGTGCTGCCAGGTCGGCATCGCGGCCGGCAACGTCCAGGCGCGCCCCGCGTTTGCCGCCCAGCTCGAACATCTGGCTGACGCCAACGGTAGTGGTCTGCGAGCCTTTGCGGGTGTCCTCCACTTCCCAGCTCAGTTCCGGGTTGGGCAGCACCCCGGCCTGGCGTCGTTCGCCTTCGGCGATGTCGATACCCCAACGCGCCGCAGCCAGCTCGGGGTTATTGTCGCGGGCCACCTGCAGCGCCGACTCCAGGGTCAATACGCGCTCCTGCGTCAGGGCCAGCGACGGCAAGGCCAGTAACAGCAGGGCCAGCAATATTCGGCCAGGGCCTGTGCCTGGCCGTTCCCGGGTGCAAAACATGGCGGACTCCTGCGCCGTGATCGGAGCCCGCACTCTAGTAATCAGGGTTTATCGCCAGGATGACTCAAGTATTACAAATCTGTAATCCAGGCAAAGCGCATGCCCGGATGGCTTAGTATCCGCCGCTCGATGCATTTCACCGCTTGACCTTACAGTTACTACAGGGTTGAGAATCAGCGCCTTTCACTGCCAACGAGTCATTCCATGCGTCTACTGATTGTCGAGGACGAACTGCGCACCGCCGAATACCTGCAACAGGGCCTGCGCGAAAACGGCTACATCGTCGATTGCGCCCACACCGGCGCCGACGGCCTGCACCTGGCTCGCCAGCAGGCCTATGACCTGGTCATTCTCGACGTCAACCTGCCCGAGCTCGATGGCTGGACCGTGCTGCAGCGCCTGCGCGCCGAGTCCAGCACGCGGATCATGATGCTCACTGCCCACGGCCGCCTGGCCGATCGGGTCAAGGGCCTGGACCTGGGGGCCGACGACTACCTGCTCAAACCCTTCGAGTTCCCCGAACTGCTGGCGCGCATTCGTAGCCTGTTGCGGCGCAACGACCAGGCGCTGCAACCGAACACGCTCAAGGTTGCCGACCTGGAGCTGGACCCCAGCCGCCACCGCGCCTACCGCAGCGGCCAGCGCATCGACCTGACCGCCAAGGAGTTCGCCCTGCTGCACCTGCTGATGCGCCAGAGCGGTGAAGTACTGTCGCGTACGCAGATCATTTCGCTGGTCTGGGACATGAATTTCGACTGCGACACCAACGTCGTCGAAGTGTCGATCCGCCGCCTGCGGGCGAAAATCGACGACCCGTTCGACGACAAGCTGATCCACACCCTGCGCGGCGTCGGCTATGTACTTGAGGCCCGCGAATGAAACCTGCGCGCCTGTCGCTGCGCCTGGGCCTGAGTGTCAGCCTGATGGGCGCGGCGCTGGTGCTGCTGCTCGCCTGCCTGGCGGTGTTTGCCCTCGACCATGAACTGGACAGCCGGGCACGCAAGCACCTGGCCAACAAGATGGTGCAGATCGAACACAGCCTGACCATTGACCTTAAAGCCGCCGACCTCGGCGCGCCGGTGCATCCACTGCTGGATGTGGTCATGGGCCACGACAACCTGAGTCTGAGCGTCATCGCCCTGACCGGCCGCCATTCGGCCTTGCTGACCCTGGGCCCGGCCCTGGAGGCCAACGCCTTGCTGCAGATTGAAAGCGGCCCGCAACTGGCGTTCACCCCCTGGCGCGAGGAAAACGGCGAGCACCTGCTCACCGCCTCGCGGCTGATGCGCTTGCAGGACGGCACCCGCGTGCGGGTACTGCTGACAGTCAACCGCGCCGACGACCATGCCCTGCTCCAGGCCTACCTGGGCTCGACCCTGTGGGCCTTGCCGCTGCTGCTGGTGCTGATCGGCCTGGGCGCCTGGAAACTGGTCCAGCGCGGGCTGCTGCCGCTGCGCCGCTTTCGCCGGGTGGCCGAACAGGTCTCGGCGCAAACCCTCAGCCACCGGCTGCCGGAAACCGACCTGCCGCAGGAGCTGGGCGACCTGGCCGGCGGCATCAACATCATGCTCGACCGCCTGGACGACGGCGTGCAGCGGCTGTCGCAGTTTTCCGACGACCTTGCCCATGAACTGCGCACGCCCATCGGCAACCTGATGGGCAAGGCCCAGGTCACCCTGACCCGCGAGCGCTCCAACGACGAGTACCGTGAAGCGCTGGAAAACAGTATCGAAGAGCTGACTCGGCTGAACCGCATCATCAACGACATGCTGTTCCTTGCCCAGGTCAGCCAGCCGCAGGCGCAGGTGCCGCTAAAGCCAGTGGTGCTGGCCGACGAGGTGCAGCGGGTGTGCGAGCTGTTCGAGTGCAATGCCGAGCAAAAAGGCATCGCCTTGCACGTGCAGGGCTGGGGCACGGTCATGGCTGATCGCTTGATGGTGCAGCGGGCGCTGTCCAACCTGCTCAGCAATGCAATCCGCCATGGCTATGCGGGACAGCCGATCAATATAGGCATCGAACGCCGGGATGGGACGGTGTGGGTGTCGGTGGAAAATCGCGGGCTGGGGATTGCCCAGGCGCATCTGCCGCATCTGTTCGAACGTTTTTTTCGCGTCGGTTCGGGGCGCTCACGCCTGGAAGGCGGAACGGGCCTGGGGCTGGCGATCGTACGCTCGATCATGCAGGTGCATGGCGGGCGGGTTGAGGTACAGAGCGAGCTGGAGGGGCTGACGCGGTTCAGCCTGGTGTTTGTGGATACTGCCGAATAGGAGGGGCGCAGCAAATCGTGTGGGAGCTGGCTTGCCAGCGATGAGGCCAGTTGCCAATAAGGCGAGCGCTTCGCGCTCGATTGCTGGCAATCCAGCTCCCACAGGGTTGGCGTCGAATCTGTCAGTGCCGGCTGGCCGCGAGAATCAACGCTTTCATCTCCGTCACCGCCGACTTGAAGCCGACGAACAGCGCATGGGCCACCAGCGCATGGCCGATGTTCAGTTCATTGATGCCCTTGATCGCCGCCACCGCCTCAACGTTGTGGTAATGCAGGCCATGGCCGGCATTGACGATCAGGCCCTGGCCCAGGCCAAAGGCCACACCGTCGGCCACGCGCTTGAGCTCTTGCGCCACTTCGCTCGGAGTTTGTGCATCGGCATAACGGCCGGTGTGCAGCTCGATAGCCGGGGCGCCAACACGGCGCGAGGCTTCGATCTGGCGCTCGTCGGCATCGATGAACAGCGACACTTCCGAGCCCAGGCGCGAGAGGCGCTCGACCGCGGCTTTGATCCGCGCTTCCTGGCCGGCAACGTCCAGGCCACCTTCGGTGGTCAGTTCCTGACGGGTCTCCGGGACCAGGCAGATGTGCGCCGGGCGAATGCGTTCGGCAAACGCCATCATTTCTTCGGTAACGCCCATTTCGAAGTTCATGCGCGTCTGCAGCACGTCCTTGAGCAGCAGCACATCACGCTCCTGGATGTGCCGGCGGTCTTCGCGCAGGTGCACGGTGATGCCGTCGGCACCGGCCTCTTCGGCGTCCAGCGCGGCTTTGACCGGGTCCGGGTAGCGGGTGCCACGCGCCTGGCGCAGGGTCGCCACGTGGTCGATGTTCACGCCGAGCAGCATGCGGTTGCTTTGAGTCACGAAGAGGCTCTCCTGAAGATTGAGCCCCACAGCATACGACGTTGTTCAGCGCTTGCGAAACAGTTCGCGACTGACCAGCGGCCGCCCGCCCAGATGCACGGCCAGGGCCTGGCGCATCAGGCGCTTGGCGGCGCCCAGGGCGCCGGGAATTTCCCAGTCGGCATCAGCCATGGCCAACAGCTCGGCGCCGTTGAACAGCCCCGGCTGCAGCAGGTAGACCCGCTCAAGCCCGGCATCGACCTGCAAGCGGTACAGGCCATCGACGGCCAGCGGATCGCCGTTGACGTCATGGTCGAGGGCAAAGGCATAGCCAAGCTGGTCCAGCAGGCGCCACTCGAACGCGCGCAGCAGCGGCTCCAGCGGGCGACCGGCGGCCAGCGCCTGCAAGGTCGCGGCATAGTGCTCGAACACCAGCGGATGCGGGTCTTCAGCCGGTAGCAGGCGAATCAGCAGCTCGTTGAGGTAGAGCCCGCTGAACAGCGCATCGCCATGCAGCCAGGCCGCGATACCGACGGTATCCAGACGGCCGACATTCTTCAGCTCGCCACGACCGCGAAACTCGACTTCAAGGGGAACGAAAGGACGCACCTGGCTGCCGCCCTTGCCACGGGCACGGCGCATGACCGCGCGCAGGCGACCTTGCGGGGTGAGGAAATCCACCAGCGCGCTGGTTTCACGGTAGGCCCGGCTGTGCAGCACGTAGGCCGGTTGGCCAGTAGGCAGTTCCATGAGCGGCGCTTCAGAAGAGGTTTGACCCGGCGGCGGACGCTACCGGGCCTGGAACTATCAGATGTCGCCGTAGCCCAGCGAACGCAGGGCGCGTTCGTCGTCGGACCAGCCACCCTTGACCTTGACCCAGAGGTTGAGCATGACCTTGGCGTCGAACAGCACTTCCATGTCCTTGCGCGCCTCGGAGCCGATGCGTTTGATCCGCTCGCCCTTGTCGCCAATGATGATCTTCTTCTGGCCGTCACGTTCGACCAGGATCAGCGCATGGATGTGCAGGATCTTGCCCTGCTGCTTGAACTCTTCGATCTCGACGGTGATCTGGTACGGCAGCTCTGCGCCGAGCTGGCGCATGATTTTCTCGCGTACCAGTTCCGCGGCCAGGAAGCGGCTGCTGCGGTCGGTGATCTGGTCTTCCGGGAAGAAATGATCGTTTTCCGGCAGGTGCTTGGCGATCAGGCCTTCCAGCGCTTCCAGGTTATGCCCCTGCTGGGCCGAGATCGGCACGATTTCAGCGTTCGGCAGTTGCCCCTGCAGCCACTGCAGGTGCGGAATCAGGTCGGCTTTCTCTTCGATCCGGTCGGTCTTGTTGATCGCCAGGATTACCGGGCCCTGCACGTACTGCACGCGCTCGAGCACCAGTTGGTCTTCGTCGGTCCACTTGGTGCGGTCAACGACGAAGATCACCACGTCGACGTCCTTGAGGGCGGCCGAGGCGGTTTTGTTCATGTAGCGGTTGAGCGCCTTTTCGTTGCTCTTGTGCATGCCTGGGGTATCGACGTAGATCGCCTGGACATCACCCTCGGTCTTGATCCCGAGCATGTTGTGACGGGTGGTCTGCGGCTTGCGCGAGGTGATCGCAAGCTTTTGCCCGAGGATGTGGTTGAGCAGGGTCGACTTGCCCACGTTCGGGCGGCCGACAATGGCGACATAGCCGCAGCGGGTAGTGTTGGTATCAGTCATTGCCATTCTCCACGCCCAGGGCGATCAGTGCTGCGGCGGCCGCGACTTGCTCGGCGATACGCCGGCTGACGCCTTGCCCTCGGCTTTTTTCAGTCAAAAGGGTCACTTCGCATTCGACGAAAAACGTCCGGCAATGAGGTTCACCTTGAATATCCACCACTTCGTAGCGCGGCAGTTCACAGGCCCGCGACTGCAAGAATTCCTGCAGACGGGTTTTCGGGTCCTTGTTGGTATCGACCAGGGTCAGGCTTTCGAATTCGCCTGCCAGCCATGCCAGCACCCGCTCGCGGGCGGTTTGCATGTCCGAGTCCAGGTAGATGGCGCCAATCAGCGCCTCCAGGGCATCGGCAAGGATCGACTCGCGGCGAAAACCACCGCTTTTCAGCTCGCCCGAGCCCAGGCGCAGGTATTCGCCCAGGTCAAAGCCACGGGCCAGTACCGCCAGGGTCTCGCCCTTGACCAGACGCGCACGCAGGCGCGACAGCTGGCCTTCGCGGGCCTGGGGGAAGCGCTCGAACAGCGCTTCACCGGCGACGAAGTTGAGGATCGCATCGCCGAGGAACTCGAGGCGTTCGTTGTTGCGCCCGGCAAAACTGCGGTGCGTCAGGGCCAGCAGCATCAGCTCCTGGTTCTTGAAGGTGTAGCCGAGCTGACGCTCGAGGCGGCTCAAGGAAACGCTCACAGTGTACCCACGTGCAGTTCGTGGTCGAAATTCAGCCGGCACGCCTGGGCGTGAGGCTCACACTTTGCAACTCGGTACGCCGCCATCGGGGCTACCGTCGGATTTAACGCATTGTTCAAATCAACATCCTGAAAGACTGTTTGGCTCATGCTCGCTGGCCGGGTGATCGGTTGAATCCAGGGTTCCCTGAACACAGCCTATGCCAGAAACGCATTCGGCGCTGTCCCAGGACAGCGCCGTTGTGGTGTTACTTGATCAGGCCGACCCGCGACAGGTTCGGGAAGTGGCTCAGTTTAGGCTCTGGCCAGCTCATCCAGACCGCGAAGGCCTTGCCGACGATGTTCTTGTCCGGAACCATGCCGTGCAGTTCCTTGGGAATGTTGGGGTCATCCCAGTAACGGCTGTCGTTGGAGTTGTCGCGGTTGTCGCCCATCATGAAGTAATGGCCGGCCGGGACCGTCCATTGCTGGTCAGGCGGCATGCGGTAGCGGCTCATTTCCTTGCGGATCAGGTGCTCGGCTTCGCCGAGTTTTTCCTTGTACAGCTCGGCGCTGCCCAAGGTACCCGGCTCGGTGCCGACCAACTGTTCAGCGATCGCCTGACCGTTGACGAACAGCTTCTTGTCGCTGGTGTAGCTAATCTTGTCGCCCGGCAGGCCCACCACACGCTTGATGTAGTTGACGTTCGGGTCGCTCGGATAGCGGAACACCATGACATCGCCACGCTGTGGGTCACCGACCTCGATGACCTTCTTGTCGACCACCGGCAGACGAATCCCGTAGGAGAACTTGTTCACCAGGATGAAATCGCCCACTTCCAGGGTCGGCTTCATCGACCCCGAAGGGATCTGGAACGGCTCGATCAGAAACGAACGCAGCACCAGGACAATGAACAGCACCGGGAAGAACGATTTACCGTACTCGACCAGCAACGGTTCCTTGTTCAGGCGCTCGACCACTGCCATTTCTGGCTGGCTGACGCTGCCCTGATAATTGGCGATTGCCAAACGCCGGCGCGGAGCCAGGAACAGCAGATCGACCAGGGCCAACAGACCGCAGACGGCGACGGCGATGACAAGCAACAGCGGGAAATTTAGCGACATAAGACCTAACTATCCAACCTGAGCACGGCGAGGAAGGCTTCTTGTGGGATTTCCACGTTGCCGACCTGTTTCATGCGTTTCTTACCGGCCTTCTGCTTCTCCAACAGCTTGCGCTTACGGCTAACGTCACCACCGTAGCATTTGGCCAGTACGTTCTTTCTGAGCGCCTTGACAGTCGTACGCGCAACAATCTGCCCGCCAATGGCGGCCTGGATTGCCACATCGAACATCTGCCGAGGAATCAGTTCCTTCATCTTCTCGGTCAATGCGCGGCCCTTGTAGTGCGCATTGTCGCGGTGCACGATCAGCGCCAGGGCGTCGACCTTGTCACCGTTGATCAGTACGTCAAGCTTGACCAGGTTAGCCGATTGGTAGCGGTCGAAATGGTAGTCCAGCGAGGCATAGCCGCGGCTGGTGGACTTCAGGCGGTCGAAGAAGTCCAGTACCACTTCGTTCATTGGCAGATCGTAGCGTACTTGCACTTGCGAGCCGAGGAACTGCATGTCGCGCTGGACGCCACGCTTCTCGATGCACAAGGTAATGACGTTACCCAGGTGCTCCTGAGGCACCAGGATGGTGGCCGACACGATCGGCTCACGGAAGTCTTCGACCGCGGATACATCCGGCAGCTTCGACGGGTTGTCGACGTAGATGGTTTCGCCGGTCTTGAGCTTGACCTCGAAGATTACGCTTGGCGCGGTGGTGATCAGGTCCAGGTCGTATTCGCGCTCCAGGCGCTCCTGGATGATCTCCATGTGCAGCATGCCGAGGAAGCCGCAACGGAAACCGAAGCCCAAGGCATCGGAGCTTTCCGGCAGGTACTGCAGCGACGAGTCGTTCAGGGTCAGTTTTTGCAGCGCATCACGAAAATCTTCGAAATCTTCGGAACTGACGGGGAACAGGCCGGCATAAACCTGCGGCTGAATGCGTTTGAAACCTGGCAGCACCTCGACCTCGGGGGTCGTGCTCAGGGTCAGGGTGTCACCTACTGGCGCACCGTGAATGTCCTTGATGCTGGCAATGATGAAGCCTACTTCACCGGCTTTGAGGTCAGCGGTCTGGGTGTGCTTGGGATTGAACACACCGACGCTGTCGACCAGGTGGATCTTGCCGGTGGACTTGACCAGGATCTTGTCGCCCTTCTTCACCCGGCCATGACGTACACGCACCAGGGAGACGACGCCCAGGTAGTTGTCGAACCAGGAGTCGATGATCAGGGCCTGCAGGGGCGCCTCGATGTCACCGGTAGGCGCCGGAATGGTTTGCACCAGGCGCTCGAGCACTTCGTCGACGCCCATGCCGCTCTTGGCGCTACAGGCCACGGCGTCGGTGGCGTCGATACCGATGATCTTCTCGATCTCGTCCTTGACCTTGTCCGGGTCGGCCTGGGGCAGGTCCATCTTGTTCAGCACCGGCATGACCTCAAGGCCCTGCTCGATGGCGGTGTAGCAGTTGGCGACCGACTGGGCTTCTACGCCCTGGCCGGCATCGACCACCAGCAAGGCACCTTCACAGGCTGCCAGCGAGCGGCTGACTTCGTAGGTGAAGTCAACGTGGCCGGGGGTGTCGATGAAGTTCAGCTGGTAGGTTTTGCCGTCCTGCGCCTTGTAGTGCAGGGTGACGCTGTGGGCTTTGATGGTGATACCGCGTTCACGCTCCAGGTCCATGGAATCGAGTACCTGGGCCTCCATTTCACGCGCAGTCAGGCCACCGCACATCTGAATGAAGCGGTCGGCCAGGGTCGACTTGCCATGGTCAATGTGGGCGATGATGGAGAAATTGCGGATATGACTCAAATCACTCACGGGTCAACACTCAAAAAGGCTGCGGGCCGGACGCCCACCGAAAAATAGCCGGGAATTGTACCTGAAGCTTGACGTTGGCGTCACGTGAACTGTGGGCACCCGGGCTGTGGGATTTGTTTGCATGGCCTGGGAAACCTGAGTGAGCGCCCAGCAAAAAGGGCAGCCGAAGCTGCCCTTTTCTGCTCAACCCGGCTTATTCAGCCAGTTTGAAGGTGATGAAGCTGGCGCGACCCTGACGCAGGACACGCATCGACACTGAACGGTTCTTCGGCAGTTCCTTGGCGATTTCGGTGAACTGCTTGGCCGAGAGGATCGCCTGGTTGTTCAGGTGACTGATGACATCGCCCGGACGCAGGCCGATCAGCGCCGCCGGACCATCCTGGACTTCCTTGATCACCACGCCGCCCTTGAGCTCAAGGGCTTTCTTCTGCTCGGCGGTCAGGTCGGAGACCGAAACGCCCAGGCGGTTGCTGCTGCGCTCGACGCCGCCATTGGGGTTGGTGGTGATATCGGCATCTTCATCCGGCAGTGCGCCGATGGTGATGTCCAGCGCCTGGCGCTTGCCGTTGCGGATGATGTCCAGCTTGGCCTTGGCGCCATCCTTGAGGCCACCGACCAGATGCGGCAGGTCGGCGGACATAACGATCGGCTGACCGTTCATGCTCAGGATCACATCACCAACCTGCAGGCCACCTTTAGCAGCAGGGCCGTCTTCCAGGACCTGGGCGACCAGGGCACCGGCCGGCTTGTCGAGGCCGAAGGATTCAGCCAGGTCCTTGTTGACCTCCTGAATCACCACGCCCAACCAGCCGCGGCTGACCTTGCCGTCTTTCTTCAGCTGGTTGGAAACATCCAGCGCCACATCGATCGGGATGGCGAACGACAGGCCCATGAAGCCGCCGGAACGGGTGAAGATCTGCGAGTTGATACCCACCACTTCGCCGTTCATGTTGAACAGCGGGCCACCGGAGTTACCCGGGTTGATGGCAACGTCGGTCTGGATGAACGGCACGTAGGTGTCGTTGGGCAGGGTACGGCCCTTGGCACTGACGATACCTTTGGTCACCGAGTGGTCGAAACCGAACGGCGAACCGATGGCCAGCACCCACTCACCGACCTTGAGCTTCTCGGAGTCACCCAGCTTGACGGTCGGCAGGTCCTTGCCTTCGACCTTGAGCAGGGCCACGTCGGTGCGCGGGTCGGTGCCGACCAGCTTGGCCTGCAACTCGCTGCGGTCCGACAGGCGGACGATGATCTCGTCGGCATCGGCGACCACGTGGTTATTGGTCAGCACATAACCGTCGCTGGAGATGATGAAGCCCGAACCCAACGATTGCGCCTCACGCTGGCGATCGCCGCGCGGCGAGCGCGGGGTCTGCGGCATGTTGCGTTCGAAGAATTCGCGGAACATCGGCGGCAAGCCTTCGAGGTCAGGCACTTGACCTGCGGCGTACTTGCGGTCCGGCAGTTTCTGCTTGGTACTGATGTTCACCACCGCAGGCGAAGCCTGTTCGACCAGGGTGGTGAAGTCCGGCAGGGCTTCGGCCTGGGCGGTGAGCGCCTGACCGAGCATGAACACGGCAGCGACCATCGATAGGTAGGTTTTCAAGCGTGGTATTGACATACGGCTCCCGTCACAACGAGCGTGGTTAGCAGTAGGGACCTGCAGAAGCAGGAAAGGCCAGACCCCGAAAGGACTGACCTATAGAAAAATTCTGGAGATTTTGCAAACTGCAAAGCTTGCCAATCATGTCAGCCAAGCAATCCTCGACCTGTCAGCCTCATTGCTTGCGCCTCATTTTTTTGCCTGGGCATCCTGGGCGCGCATGGACAGCGCGATACGCTCGGCGGTACCGATGGGGATCTCGCCCACCACCGTGACCATCATTTCGCCCTGGGGCGTGGTCAGGCGCCGCGAGACGGCGACGGTCGGGCCCAGTTGCGTGCGAATATCGGCGGCAGTGCCTTTATCGAGGGCTTCGACGAACACTGAAAAGCGCGCCAGGCCATCGTCATACATCAGGCTGCTGACCGCGTTCTTGCTCTGCGGATCCTTGCGCACGGAACTGGTGATCAGCTCGAAACCAGGCGGCAACCAGTCTGAACGCCAGCCAGTGACCGGTTGGGCTGCCTGCGCAGTTACCTGGGCGACCGGCTTGCAGATACCACTGGCCTTGAGCTCTTCGTCGGATGGCGCATCGGCGGTATCCAGACGGGTGAACTGGAAGCGCTCCAGCAAACGCCCACTGTCGTCGAGCATCAACGACTTGAGCGCCAGCCCGGTCTGGCGATCCAGGTGCAACTCGAAGGCATAACGGTGTTGATCACGCGGGGTCAGGGTGACAATCACCGCTTCACGGTCTGCCACCCTGGATTTGCCGGCGACCCCGAGGTCGTACCAGCTCATCAGTTTCAAAGGATCAAGCACGCGCGCCGCAGACTCCGGCGTGTTGGCCACCCCCGGCACCAAGGCCCCGCTTACGCACTGGGTCTGCCCATCGACACGCACGACTTCCTGAGCCGAGCCATCGAGCTGCAATAGCCGCTCGCTGACTTTGCCATTCTGGACGCGATGCCAGATATCGTGGGTGGAGAAGCTACCGTTACGCTCGTAAACGAAAGTACCCTGATAACTCTGCTGTTGCTCGGCCTGGGCCAGACGCTTGAGCCAGTCACTTGCCTGCGCAGAGGAGTTGGCGGCAAGGGCCGGTAGCGTCAACCAGCCACTAAGCAGCAGCGGTATGAGAGGTAGCGCGCGCATGATCCTCCTTACTTAGCGATTTTCCAGGCTGGCCGCACGTGCATACGGCAAAGCGCTCTCGGTACCCTTGAGGGCTGCTTCCTGAGCATGCTGACGCAGGTAGCCAGGCAGACGCTGGTCGTGCCAGCCGGTTTGCCCTTGCAGCACGCCGTTGGCCATCGGGCCTGGCTGTTCTGCACTTTCACTATAGCCTGCCAGTACGGCCGGGCCTTGTGCTTGTGGCAAGCTCAGACCTTGCTGTGCCGGTTGCTGGGCAGCCAGCTGGGCTCCGCTGATTTCGTCCTGGTTGTACAGGCGTACACCGGCCAGTACCGCGACGGTCACCGAAGCGGCGACGGCCAGGCGGCCCAGGCTGCGCCATGGTCCACGGGAGACCTTGGCGGGAGCGGCTTCATCGGCCAGCGCGGCGGATACGGCCGAAGCGATATCCAGCTGTGGCAGTACCAGCTCCTTGTGCATGGCTGCACGAGCTACCTGGTAACGCGACCAGGTGGCACGGGTTTCGGGATCATCGACGGCGTTCAATACCCGACGTAATTCCAGTTCGTCCGCTTCGTTATCCATCACCGCGGACAGCGATTCCTGCAAAGCTTCACGACTCATGGCGGTTCCTCTCTTGGCTGTCGCCGCTGTCTCAGGTTTCCTGCAACAACGGCTGCAGGGCTTTGTCTATGGCCTCCCGAGCGCGGAAGATTCGAGAGCGCACGGTACCCACCGGACACTGCATGACGCTCGCAATGTCCTCGTAACTCAGACCATCGAATTCACGTAAAGTTAACGCCGTACGTAAATCTTCTGGCAGTTGCTGGATGGTCCGATGGACGGTGCCTTCGATCTCATCTCGCAACAACGCGCGCTCGGGGGACTCCAGATCCTTGAGGCCGTGATCGCCGTCGTAAAATTCCGCATCCTCGGAACTTACATCGCTGTCCGGTGGCCGCCGACCGCGGGACACCAGATAGTTTTTTGCCGTGTTGATGGCAATGCGGTACAGCCAGGTATAAAAGGCGCTGTCACCGCGAAAATTACCAAGCGCCCGGTAAGCCTTGATGAAAGCTTCCTGCGCCACATCCTGGGCTTCATGGGTGTCGTGTACAAAACGCACGATCAACCCGAGAATCTTGTGCTGATACTTCAGCACCAACAGATCGAACGCTCGCCTGTCGCCACGCTGCACGCGCTCGACAAGCTGCTGATCCTCTTCCTGGGTTAGCATGAACACTCCTCAGTGAACTCGAAGGAGCGTTGCACCAGCCATCGTTCAGGCTTGCAACCATAGACTCGGGCTTTGCGCAAAAGTTCTCCCCTCCAAGCAAGTTTCCTGCGGCCCTTGGTCGGCTCGCACGAAAAACGCAGCGCGGTCACGGCCGGCTGCGTCGATAATCGGATCTCGAATACGCAAACAGTGCCTTCAAGGGGCGCCTGCCATACGTCGCCGCGGCATTGTGGCGTGCGGGCATCCTTCTATGGATATCCGTGTACCACGGAAAGTTCCCACAAAAGGCCGCCTGGACTGCGCAAGCGCCATTGGAAATCAGGGCCTTGGGGCTGCTATAAAGGCAGCCGGTCCAGATTCACGATAGTTTCACAATGCCATAAGCGCCTGACTATTGTGCCGATCCCCCTCTTCAGATACTAGTGTCCTGACATGAGCCAACAATTCCAACATGATGTTCTCGTGATCGGCAGCGGCGCCGCCGGCCTCAGCCTGGCCCTGACCCTCCCCGGTCACCTGCGCGTCGCCGTGCTCAGCAAGGGCGACCTCGCCAATGGCTCGACCTTCTGGGCCCAGGGCGGCGTGGCTGCGGTGCTGGACGACACCGACACGGTGCAATCCCACGTCGAAGACACCCTCAATGCCGGTGGCGGCCTGTGCCATGAAGACGCCGTGCGCTTCACTGTTGAGCATAGCCGTGAAGCGATCCAGTGGCTGATCGACCAAGGCGTACCGTTTACCCGCGACGAACACGCCGGTGATGAAGAAAGCGGCTTTGAGTTCCACCTGACCCGCGAAGGCGGCCACAGCCATCGGCGCATCATCCACGCCGCCGACGCCACGGGGGCGGCGATCTTTACCACTTTGCTGGCCCAAGCGCGGCTGCGCCCGAACATCGAGTTGCTGGAGCAGCGCGTGGCGGTCGACCTGATCACCGAGCGGCGCCTGGGCCAGGACGGCGATCGCTGCCTGGGAGCTTATGTCCTGGACCGCAATAGCGGCGAAGTCGACACCTTCGGCGCCCGCTTTACCGTGCTGGCGACCGGCGGCGCGGCCAAGGTCTACCTGTACACCAGCAACCCCGACGGCGCCTGCGGCGATGGCATTGCCATGGCCTGGCGCGCCGGTTGCCGGGTGGCCAACCTTGAGTTCAACCAGTTCCACCCGACTTGCCTGTACCACCCGCAGGCCAAGAGTTTTTTGATCACCGAAGCCCTGCGCGGCGAAGGCGGCCTGCTCAAGCTGCCCAATGGCGAGCGTTTCATGCCGCGCTTCGACCCACGTGAAGAACTGGCCCCGCGCGACATCGTCGCCCGCGCCATCGACCATGAAATGAAGCGCCTGGGGGTGGACTGCGTCTACCTGGACATCAGCCACAAGCCGGCCGAATTCATCAAAAGCCACTTCCCCACCGTTTACGAACGCTGCCTGACCTTCGGCATCGACATCACCCGCCAGCCGATCCCGGTGGTGCCGGCCGCCCACTACACCTGCGGTGGGGTCATGGTCGACGAGCAAGGCCTGACCGACGTGCCGAGCCTGTACGCCATCGGCGAAACCAGCTTTACCGGCCTGCACGGCGCCAATCGCATGGCCAGCAATTCGCTGCTCGAATGCTTCGTCTACGGCCGCTCGGCCGCCAACGATATCGTCGCCCGCCTCGACCAGGTCGACATGCCCCAGGCGCTGCCCTGCTGGGATGCCAGCCAAGTGACCGATTCGGACGAAGACGTGATCATCGCGCACAACTGGGACGAACTGCGGCGCTTCATGTGGGACTACGTGGGCATCGTGCGTACCAACAAGCGCCTGCAACGTGCCGAACATCGGGTGCGCCTGCTGCTCGATGAAATCGACGAGTTCTACAGCAACTACAAGGTCAGCCGCGACCTGATCGAATTGCGCAACCTGGCCCAGGTTGCCGAATTGATGATCCGCTCGGCCATGCAGCGCAAGGAAAGCCGCGGCCTGCACTACACCCTGGACTACCCAGGCATGCTCGATGAAGCCCGCGACACTATCCTGCAGCCACCCACCTACGCCGACTGAACTTCAGGCGCAAGCGCAGGCGCCGGTGTTGCACCGGCTCCAGCGCGTCGAACGCGATGCACTGCCCCTCACTGAAACGCCGCCCGGCCCTGCGAAAACGCAGCACCACCCAGCCGGGCAAGGCCAGGCTATCGGGCTTGAGCTGCACGGCCTGCCAGCCCTGGGCGCGGCTGAACAACTGCCAGCCGTGAGCATCGCGGCGCAGTGCGGTAATGGCGTCAGGATGGGTCAGCAGAATGCGCCGGGGGACGATCCAGGCGCCGTGCAGCAGGCACAAGGCAATGGCCGTCAGGCGCATCCACAGGGGAACCTGCAGCAGGCTCAGGGCCAGCAAAGCCAGCAGCAAGCTGGCCAGGTAGGCCGCCAGCAGGACCCTGGAGCCCTGCCAGCGACATTCGAAGCGCTCACTTGGGCTGGACACGGTCCAGGATGATGCGAACCATGCGTTGCAGCTCCGGGTCTTCGGATTCGCTGCGCTCCATGAACCAGCCGAACATGTCCTGGTCTTCGCAGCCGAGCAAGCGCCAGTAGAGCTGCCGATCTTCCAGGCTCAGGGTTGGATAAACGTCCTGGCTGAAAGGAACCAGCAACACGTCCAGCTCGAGCATGCCGCGGCGGCTGTGCCAAAAGAGCTTGTTGAGTTCAATTTGTTCGACCATGAAGCCCTCCAAAAATAGGCCGCCAGTATACAGAGCCCACGCCGGAGGGACACGCGACGTTGGTCCGGACATGTGAGCAAATAATGACAGAGGCCCGCACTCAACTACCTATTTTGCCGACAGCGCTCTATCATGGGCCCCAGTCCTATCACCTTGCGATAAACCATGGCCGATTCCGCTTTTTTCTGCACACTTTCCCACGAAGGCGTTCTCGCCGTCCGCGGCTCGGACGCCGGCAAGTTCCTGCAAGGCCAGTTGACCTGCAACATCAGTTATCTCAACGAGCATACCGCCAGCCTCGGCGCCCGCTGCATGGTCAAGGGCCGCATGCAGTCGAGCTTTCGCATCCTCCCCGAGGGCGACGGCTACCTGCTGGCGATGACCCGCGAGCTGCTCGAGCCGCAACTGGCCGACCTGAAGAAGTACGCGGTGTTCTCCAAGGCCAAGCTGACCGACGACAGCGCCGCCTGGGTGCGCTTTGGCCTGCACAACGGTGACACCGCCCTGCAGGCCCTGGGCCTGCAAGTACCGGCGCAGACCGACGCGGTAACCCGTCACAACGGCCTGATCGCCATTGCCGTCTCGGCCGGGCGTGTGGAGTTGTGGGTTCCTGCCGAACAGGCCCCAGCGGTGCAAGGGCAACTGGCGGCACAGCTGGCCACGGCCGAGCTCAACGACTGGCTGCTCGGCCAGATCCGCGCCGGCATCGGCCAGGTCATGCTGCAAACCCGCGAGCTGTTCATCCCGCAGATGATCAACCTGCAGGCGGTCGGTGGCGTGAGCTTCAAGAAGGGCTGCTACACCGGCCAGGAAATCGTCGCGCGCATGCAGTACCTGGGTAAGCTCAAACGCCGCCAGTACCGCGTAGCCCTGGCCGAGAGCGACCTGCCGGAGCCTGGCACCGAAGTGTTCTCGCCCACGCACAATTCCTCTGTCGGTGAAGTGGTGCTGGCCGCCCGCAGCGAACAGGGCAGCGAACTGCTGGCCGTGCTGACCGCCGATGCCGTGCAAGACAACAACCTGCACCTGGGCAGCCCCGAAGGCCCGCGCCTGGCGCTGCTGACGCTTCCTTACGAGCTGGACCGTGATCGCGAAATCCAGCGCTGAGCCTGCTCCCGCCCTGCACGGGCGGGGCACTCGTCAATTGCGGTAGAGAATCACCATGAACAAGATGGCCGAGATGATCCAGGCCCACCTGCTGAGCGCCATCGACAACGATGACCTGGTGCTGCCGACCCTGCCGGAAGTGGCCTTGAGCATTCGCGAAGCCGCCGAAGACAGCGAGATCACTGTCAGCACCCTGAGCAAGGTGATCGGCCGCGATGCAGCGCTGTCGGCCCGCCTGATCAAGGTGGTCAACAGCCCCCTGCTGCGCGCCGCCAGCGAAGTCACCGACCTGCACACAGCCATCACCCGCCTGGGCATCAACTACAGCTGCAACCTGGCGATCGGCCTGGTGATCGAGCAGATCTTCCATGCCCGCTCCGATGTCGTTGAGCAAAAGATGCGTGATATCTGGGCGAAAAGCCTGGAAGTGGCGGGCATCAGCTATGAGCTGTGCTTGCGCTTCACTCAGCTCAAGCCGGACCAGGCAGCACTGGCCGGGCTGGTTCATCAGATTGGTGCGCTGCCGATCCTGCTGTATGCCGAAGAACACAACGAGCTGCTGTCCGACCCGGTCAGCCTGAACTACGTGATCGAGCAGATACACCCGGCATTGGGCGACAAGATCCTCAGCGTCTGGGAGTTCCCCGAGCAACTGGTGCACCTGCCCGGGCTGATCCAGGATCTGGACCGCGGCACCGACAAGGTCGACTACGTCGATATCGTGCAGATCGCCCAGGTGCTCAGCAGCAACAGCAAGGAACGGCCGCTGGCCGCCCTGCCCGCCTACCGCCACCTGGGCCTGCCCACCGGCACCGAACTGCAGGCCAGCGACCTGCTCAATGCCAAGGCGATGTTCCGTTAGTCGGCGCTGAAGCTGACCCGCACTTTCAAGCCGCCGCCCTCGCCATCATGCAAACTGATCTGCGCCAGGTGCGCGCGGCAGATCTCGCCGACAATCGCCAGGCCCAGGCCAGTGCCTTGGGCGCTGCGCCGGTAGAAGCGTTCGAAGACCTTTTCCCGCTCGTTTTCAGGAATGCCGGGGCCGTCGTCTTCGACTTCGAGAATACCCGGTTCACTGACCCGCAGAATCACGTTGCCACCCTGAGGCGTATGGGCCAGGGCGTTATCCACCAGATTGCTCAGCAGTTCATTGAGCAACGTCGGCTCGCCGCGCACCCACACCGGCACCTCGGCCTCCAGCGCCAGGGCAACGCCGCGCGCGTGTGCCAGCGGCGCCATGGCCATGCCCAGTTCACGAGCCAGCTGGCTGAGGTCGAGCAGTTGCGCGCCGCCTTCGGCAATCGCCCGGGCGCCGTTCTCGACTCGCGCCAGCGACAGCAACTGGTTGGCCAGGTGCGTCAGGCGGTCAGTGCCTTGCGCCGCAGACTCCAGGGTTTCGCGCCAGACCTGCGGCTCGTTCGAGCGTAACCCCAACTCGACCCGCGCCTTGAGCGCCGCCAGAGGCGTGCGCAGCTCATGGGCGGCCTCGGCAATGAACTGCGCCTGGCGTTCGAACTGGCCGCGCAGGCGTTCGGTGAAATGGTTCAGGGCCCGCACCAACGGGCTCAGCTCACGCTGCACCTGCACCACCGGCAAGGCCCGCAGGTCATCCGGCTGGCGTTCTTCCACAGCGCTGCGCAAGCGCTCCAGCGGGCGCAAGGCAGCGCTGACGGCAAACCACACCAGCATCAGCGCCCCCAGGGCGAGCATGCCCAAGCGCAGCAGGGTATCGGCCATCAGGCTGCGGGCCATGCGTACCCGCGCCTCTTCGGTTTCGGCCACACGAATTTCGGCCATGCCGTTCATGTTCGGCTCGCTGACCGCCTTGAGCAGGCTGACCACGCGCACGTCCTGGCCCAGGTAACGGGCGTTGTAGAAGCGTGCCAGGGCCGGATAATCGTCAGTGCGCGGGGTGTTGGGCGGCGGTGCCGGGAGGTTTTCGTAGCCGGAGATCAGCCGTTGGTGAATGTCATTGACCTGGTAGTAGATACGCCCGGCGCTGTCGTAGGCGAAGGTGTCCAGCGCCACATAAGGCACGTCGGCGCTGAGGGTGCCGTCGCGCTGCGATAGGCCGGCGGCAATAGTCCGCGCCGAGGCCAGCAAGGTACGGTCGTAGGCGGTGTCGGCGGCTTCGCGGCCGTTCCAGTAGGCGCTCAGGCCGCTGGCCAGCATCAGCACCACCAGCAGGATCGCCAGGTTCCACAGCAGCCGGCCGCGCAGGCTGTCGCTGTTACGCATCTTTGTGCTCGAGCAGGTAGCCGAGCCCCCTGAAGGTGACGATGACCACGGCATGGCCATCGAGCTTCTTGCGCAGGCGGTGCACATAGATCTCGATAGCGTCGGCACTGGCTTCTTCATCCAGGCCGAACACCTGGGCGGCCAGTTGCTCCTTGCTCATCACCCGCCCGGGCCGGGCGATCAATGCTTCGAGCACCGCCTGTTCGCGGGAGGTCAGGGTCAGCAGCTCTTCGCCGAGGGTGAAGCGCCGGGTATCAAGGTCATAGACCAACGGCCCGCAGCGCTGCTGGCGTTCACCACCGAGCACGCTACGGCGCAGCAGGGCCTTGACCCGCGCTTCCAGCTCGGTCAGTTCGAAGGGCTTGGCCAGATAATCGTCGGCGCCCAGATTGAGGCCATGGACCCGGTCCTTGACGTCGCTGCGCGCGGTCAGCATCAACACCGGCACGGTCTTGCCGCGGGCCCGCAGGCGCGCCAGCACCTCGAAACCGTCCATGCGCGGCAGGCCGACATCGAGCACCGCCACGGCATATTCCTCGCTGGCCAGGGCCAGGTCGGCGGCCACGCCATCATGCAGCACATCCACGGTCAGGCCAGTGCTTTTCAGGGCCTGGGCCACGCTTTCGGCCAGTTGCAGATGGTCTTCGACGAGCAGCACACGCATCGATTTCTCCCCTTTGCGTCGCGTTCAATGGCGCGGAGTGTACAGCCGACAGCCCGCCTGTGAAGCCTTCGCCTCAATCAAAAGCTGCTGAAAGGTTAGCGAAAGGTTCACGCCCTAGCATCCTCTCACGGCTCACTCTGCTTGCCGTAAAACCGGACCCAAGGTCCGAACTAATAAGAACAATAACGGAGTCACTCCACGATGCTGTCCATGCAGCCGCAGGCGTACGCGCCTACCCGACGTCTACCTTCCCGCCAGACCGCAGTTGCCAGCGCCCTCGCCCTTGCCGGCGTCGCCCCGTTGAGCCAGGCCGCCTTCTTCGATGACAGCAAGGCGAGCTTCGAAACCCGCAACATGTACTTCAACCGCGACTTTCGCGATGGCACCAGCGCCCAGCAATCCAAGCGTGACGAGTGGGCCCAGGGTTTCATGCTCAACTTCGAGTCGGGCTATACCGACGGCACCGTAGGTTTCGGCCTGGATGCCCTGGGGATGCTCGGGATCAAGCTCGACTCCAGCCCCGACCGCACCGGCACCGGCCTGCTGCCCACCCACGACGATGGCCGCGCCGCCGACGAATATTCCAAGCTCGGCCTGACCGGCAAGGTGAAAATCTCCGCGACCGAACTGAAGATCGGTACCCTGATCCCGGAGCTGCCGACCCTGCAGCCCAACGACGGACGCATCCTGCCGCAGACCTTCGAGGGCGGCCTGCTGACCTCGGGCGAGATCAACAACCTGACCTTTACCGGTGGGCGCCTGGAAAAAGCCCGTGACCGCGACAGCACCAACAACGAGGATATCGCCCTCAACAACAAGAACAGCCGCTTTCTCGGCACCGTGGCCGGCAACCATTTCGACATGGCCGGCCTGGACTACACGTTCACCGACAAAATCACCGGTAGCTACCACTGGGCCCAGCTCGATGATGTCTACCGCCAGCACTTCGTCGGCATGATCGCCTCCCAGCCGTGGGGCCCGGGCACCTTCGGCGCCGACCTGCGCATGGCCTTCAGTGACGACCAGGGCCAGGCCCGCGGCGGCAACATCGACAACACCGCACTCAACGGCATGCTCAGCTACGGCCTCAACGGCCACAAGCTCAGCGCCGGCTACCAGCACCTGTCCGGCGATACTGCCTTCCCCTATGTCGATGGCGCCGACCCGTACCTGGTCAACTTCGTGCAGATCAACGACTTCGCCGGCGCCGATGAGCGTTCCTGGCAAGCCCGTTACGACTACGACTTCACCAAGCTTGGCATCCCCGGCCTGACCTTCATGACCCGCTACATCAGCGGCGATAATGTCAGCCTGGCCGATGGCGGCGAGGGCAAGGAGTGGGAACGCAACACCGAGTTCAAGTACGTGGTGCAAAGTGGCGCCCTGAAAAACGTCGCCGTGCGCCTGCGCAACGCCACCTTCCGTTCCAACTTCGCCCGCGATGCCGACGAAGTGCGACTGCTGGTGAGTTACAGCCTTGCGCTGTGGTAATCCCTGACAACAATAACGTTCACGGAGAGAAACGATGACTTTTTCACTGCGCCGCATTGCCCTCGCCACCAGTTGCCTGCTGCTTGCCGGCAACGTTCTGGCGGGCGAACCAAAACGTCCTGAATGCATTGCCCCGGCCTCGCCCGGCGGCGGTTTCGACCTGACCTGCAAGCTGGTGCAAAGCGCCCTGGTCAACGAGAAAATCCTCAGTAAACCGATGCGCGTCACCTACATGCCCGGCGGTGTCGGCGCGGTGGCCTATAACGCGGTAGTCGCCCAGCGCCCGGCCGATGCCGGCACCCTGGTGGCCTGGTCGAGTGGTTCGCTGCTGAACCTGGCCCAAGGCAAGTTCGGCCGTTTCGACGAGAACGCCGTGCGCTGGCTGGCGGCGGTGGGTACCAGCTACGGTGCCATCGCAGTGAAAAACGATTCACCCTACAAAACCCTCGACGACCTGGTCGCGGCGCTGAAAAAAGACCCGAGCAAAGTGGTGATCGGCTCCGGCGGCACCGTCGGCAGCCAGGACTGGATGCAGACCGCACTGATTGCCAAGGCCGCCGGGATCAACCCGCGCGACCTGCGCTATGTCGCCCTGGAAGGCGGCGGCGAAATTGCCACGGCGTTGCTCGGCGGGCATATCCAGGTCGGCAGTACCGACATCTCCGACTCCATGCCGCACATCCAGAGCGGCGACATGCGCCTGCTCGCGGTGTTTGCCGAAAACCGCCTGGACGAGCCGGAAATGAAGGACATCCCCACCGCCAAGGAACAGGGCTATGACATCGTCTGGCCGGTGGTGCGCGGCTTCTACCTCGGGCCGAAAGTGACCGATGAAGAGTACGACTGGTGGAAAGCCTCGTTCGACAAGCTGCTGGCCTCCGAAGAGTTCGCCAAGCTGCGCGACCAGCGCGAGCTGTTCCCCTTCGCCATGACCGGCCAGGAGCTGGACACCTACGTGAAGAAGCAGGTGGCTGACTACAAGGCCCTGGCCAAGGAATTTGGCTTGATTCAGTAAGCCTCCAACCTTTCGGACTGCATCGCGGGGCAAGCCCGCTCCCACTTGCCCCGCGAAAAGAGGATTCCCCAATGATCCTGCAACGCCTCTTCGCCCTGTTTTTACTGGCGCTGTGCGCCGCCCTGGCCGTCATGGCCTGGCCCTACCAGGCAGCCTTTTCCTACGAACCGGTCGGGCCACGCGCCTATCCCTTGCTGATGCTCGGCCTGATGGCTGCGGGCCTTGTGTACCTGGCCTTTCGCCCCACGGCCATCGTGCACAAGGACGACGAGCCCGAACTGGACCGCGAAACCCTGATCAAGATCGGCCTCTGCGTCGCCTTGCTGCTGGTCTTCGCCGCCACCTTCGAGCCGCTGGGCTTCATTGTCAGCAGCATCCTCATCGGCGTGCCGATGGCGCGCCTGTATGGCGGGCGCTGGTTGCCCAGCGGGGTGATCATCGGCCTGATGAGCATCGCCCTGTACTGGCTGTTCGACCGCGTCATGGACGTGCCCCTGCCCCTCGGCCTGCTCGACGTTCTGGAGAACTGATATGGATACGCTTGGCTATCTCGGCCAGGGCTTCGGCGTCGCCCTGAGCCCCTACAACCTGGTTACCGCCCTGTGCGGCACGCTGATTGGCACTGTGGTCGGCCTGCTGCCGGGCCTGGGCCCGATCAACGGCGTGGCGTTGCTGATCCCGATTGCCTTCGCCCTCGGCCTGCCACCGGAGTCGGCGCTGATCCTGCTGGCAGCGGTGTACCTGGGCTGCGAATACGGCGGGCGGATCAGCTCGATCCTGCTCAACATCCCCGGCGAAGCCTCGACGGTGATGACCACCCTCGACGGCTACCCCATGGCCCGCCAGGGCCTGGCCGGCGTAGCGCTGTCGCTGTCGGCCTGGAGCTCGTTCATCGGTGCCTTTATCGCCACCTGCGGCATGGTGCTGTTCGCGCCGCTGTTGGCGAAGTGGGCGATCGCCTTCGGCCCGGCGGAGTATTTCGTGTTGATGGTGTTCGCCATCGTCTGTCTCGGTGGCATGGCCGGTGACCGACCATTGAAAACCTTCATCGCGGCGCTGATCGGGCTGTTTCTCTCCAGCATTGGCATCGACGCCAACAGCGGCGTCTACCGCTTTACCGGCGACAGCGTGCACCTGGCCGACGGCATCCAGTTTGTCGTGCTGGTCCTGGGGCTGTTCTCCATCAGCGAGATCCTCCTGCTGCTGGAAAAAACCCACCACGGCCACGAAGCGGTGAAAGCCACCGGGCGCATGCTGTTCAACGTCAAGGAAGCGGCCTCGGTATTCTTCGTCAACATTCGCTGCGGCCTGCTCGGTTTCATCATGGGCGTGCTGCCCGGTGCCGGCGCCACCCTGGCCAGCGCCGTGGCCTACATGACCGAGAAACGCATCGCCGGTGCCAGCGGCACCTTCGGCAAGGGCGACAAACGCGGCCTGGCCGCCCCGGAAACCGCGATCGGCGCCTCCTGCTGCGGCGCCCTGGTGCCGATGCTGACCCTCGGCGTCCCAGGTTCTGGCACCACTGCCGTGATGATCGGCGCCCTGACCCTGTACAACATCACCCCGGGCCCAATGCTGTTCGAACAGCAGCCGGACATCGTCTGGGGCCTGATCGCGTCGTTGTTCATCGCCAACATCATGCTGGTGATCCTCAACATCCCGATGATCCGCATCTTCACCCGCATCCTCGCCGTGCCGAACTGGGCGCTGGTGCCGGTGATCGCGATCATCACCGCGATCGGTGTGTACGCCGTGCATGCCACCACCTTCGACCTGTTCCTGATGATCGGCATCGGCATCTTCGGCTATATCCTGCGCAAGCTGGACTTCCCGCTGTCGCCGATCCTCCTGGGGTTCATCCTCGGCGGGCTGATGGAGCAGAACCTGCGTCGTGCGCTGTCGATCTCCAACGGCGCGCTGGACATCCTCTGGTCGAGCCCGATCAGCATGAGCGTCTGGGCCCTGACCATTGCCATGATGCTCCTGCCGCTACTGCGCATCTGGCGCAAGCGCAGCCTTCAGCGCCGTGCCCTGGCCGATGTCTGATGGCCGGCTGAAACTGTACTGGGCCACCGGCCTGGTCGGCCTGGTTGGCGGTTACCTCGCAAGCAGGGTCGGCTGGCCACTGCCCTGGATGGTCGGCTCGTTGCTGGCGATCATCCTGGTGCGTTGCCTGACGCCCTGGCAACTGAGCGAGATCCCCGGAGGGCGCAAGTGCGGGCAGTGGATCATCGGCATCGGTATCGGCCTGCACTTCACCCCGGCGGTGGTCGAGCAGGTGGCGAGCAACTTCGGTTTGATCTTCTGCGGGGCGCTGATCACCAGTGTTTCCAGCGTGGTCGGGGTGTGGTTGCTCAGGCGTACCGGCGAAGACCGCGCCACGGCGTTCTTTTCCAGCATGCCGGGCGGCTCCGGGGAGATGGTCAACCTCGGCGCCCGTAACGGTGCGGTGCTCAGCCAGGTGGCGGCAGCGCAAAGTTTGCGGGTGCTGGCGGTGGTGTTGTGCGTGCCGGCGCTGTTCAAGTTCCTGCTCGGCAATGGCGTACCGCTGACCCACACCGGCAGCGTCCACTGGGGCTGGCTGGCGCTGATCTGCCCGCTGGGGGTGTTGCTGGCCCTGGGCTGGCAACGCTTGAAGCAACCCAACCCCTGGCTGTTCGGGCCGTTGCTGGTGGCGGCGGTGGTCAGTGTCAGCGCCAACCTGCAGGTTGCCCTGCCCGATGGTGCCAGCCAGATCGGCCAATGGCTGATCGGCAGCGGCCTGGGGTGTCACTTCAACCGCGCGTTCTTTCGCCGCGCACCGTCGTTTCTCGGCCGAACGTTGATCGCCACGGCCTTGACCATGCTGATCGCTGGCGCTGCCGCCTGCGTGCTCAGCGTCATGACCAACCTCGACCTGCGCTCGCTGACCCTGGGCATGATGCCCGGCGGCATCGCTGAAATGAGCCTGACCGCCGAAACCCTGCAGCTGTCGGTACCGCTGGTGACGGCACTGCAAGTGATGCGTTTGCTGTTCGTGCTGTTTCTGGCCGAGCCCTTGTTCAGGCATTGGGACAAACGCTGCGACTGAAGCAAAAAAAGAGGAAGCCAAGGCTTCCTCTTTTTCATTGCGCTGTCCTACCAGGTGAAGCGCACCCCGACGTTGGCACCGAACGGCTTCTCGATCTTGTCGCCGTTGCTGTAGTCGATATCGGCATGCAGCTGCAGGCGCTCGGACAGCGACACGGCGATACCGGCACCGACCTCGGCACGCGAACCGGACAGGTCATTGTTGAACACGTTGTCGTTGACCTTGACCTTGTTGTGCTTGGCGAACTCATGCACTGCGGCAGCGCGCAGGTACGGCTGGACAAAACGGCCCTCGCCCAGGTCAAAGTTGCGACCCACCGTGGCACCGGCCTTACCTAGTACCGACAGGGTCCGGTCGCCCTCAGCCTTCAGACCGCTGTCCAGGTCGTAGGACGCGCCCTGGATGCTTACCGCCGACACTTGGGCGAAGGGCTCAACGAAGTAGCCGTCATCAAGCTTGATGTGGCGACCGAATTCGGCCGAGGCCCCCACGCCATTGGTTTTGTAGTCGCCTTTGGCCTGGCTACCGTCGCTCATCGCCACCTTGGACTTGTTGTCGAAGCGGTTGACCTTGGCCACCGCGTCGAAGTAGTAACCGCTGTCCTGGTCGAGCCAGGTGGTGTAGGCACCGGCGTAGTAACTGTCGACGGTACCGGTGGTACCGCGGCTCAGGTCCAGGTCCGACTTGCTATGACCGGCCAGCACACCCACCAGCCACTGGCTGTCGCCCAACTGCGCATCGGCACCCAGGGTGAAGCCTTGCTGGGTTTGCTTGTAGGCGGTGCCAGACGACTCGGCAACGTTGTACTTGCTGCCATAAGCCCGGCCCCAGGCGCCGCTTTTACCTTCGTTGTAGCGCAGCTCGCCCATGCGGGTGCGCAGCGACGACAGCTCGCCGTACCACACGGTCGGGGCGGTGTTGAACAGCGCCAGGACCGAACGGGTGCCAGGGCTGATGACCTTCTTCTCGGTGTCCAGGTGCCAGTCGTTACCTTCCTTGACCAGGTCGTAGGAAAACGCCCCAAAATCCACAGGACCGTTCACCAGGCTGAACTCGGCATCACCACCACCGGTTGTGACGACGGTAACCCGGTCCACAGGATCAAGCTCATGACCGCTGGCCTTGATCGCCAGGCCGAATTCGCCGTTGGCCTGGCCGCTGACATTCAGGCGGTCGCCTTCGCCGCTGGCGAAGTCGGCGGCCATCTGGAAGGTGCCGTTGCCCAACAGTTCGTTGACGTCCAGGCGGTAGAACTGCTCTGCGCTGCCGAAGCTGACGGTTGCGCCGCTCAATGCCAGCTCGCCGACCTGGCTGTTGCCGGTCAGGGTCCACTGGCTGCCGGCATCGGCGCTCAGGCTGGAAACATTGCCCAGGCGCCCGACCAGTTGCGAGCCATGCTGCAACTGCACATCGGCCTTGCCATCAGCGGCAACCAGAATGTCACCGTTGAGCTGCGAGTCAGACATCGCCAGGGTCACACCACTGCCACTGTCTACTTGAATGTTGCCGCTCAGCGCGCTACGCGTAACCTGAACATCGGCAGTCGAACCCTGCTTTATTTCCAGCATGTTGCCATTGCCGCCAATCAGCTGCGAGCCGTCGCTGACGGTGATTTTTGCCTGGGTACGAGCATCGACCACCACCGCCGCGCCGCGCTCGCCAATCACTTTGGCGCCGCTCATCAGGTGCAGTTCGGGGATTTCACTGTTCGGCTCGAAGCCCAGCGTTTCATGGGCCAGGAACGCACCGTTGAGCCCGCCCTGGATAACGCTTTGATCAGCCGCGAAGACCCGGCCACCATAGCTGCGCACACCAATGCTGTTAGCCCCGGTCGCGATCAAATGCGACTGGTTGGCCAGGTTAAGCTGGCTGAAGGCGGTAAGGCTGGCGCCGCCGGTGATGGCAGTAAGCCGGGTGTTGTTCAGGGTCAGGTTGGAGCCGCGATACCGGCCATCGATGTAGCGACCCAAGGAAATTGCCTGCCTGGTGGTGGCTTGCTCTTTGTCATTGACGGTAAGGGTTTGCCCTATCAGCTGATAGAGCGTCTTGTTGCTGGTGTCTGCCATCAGTTGACTGGCGGACATGCTCAGAGGGGCGGCCAGGATAAAAGGCAGCACACGGGAAAACGGAGCAGAAGACAAATAAATACGGGACATGATGAGTCACACTCTCGAACGCTGTTAGTCAGAATGAAAAACAGAGCTGACACAACAAGGCTCCGTTTTCAGGCTTGCAGCGTACAGAGGTACTCCGTAAGACTATGTAGGAATATTCCACAATAACAATCAGGTAATTCTACAGCGCATCGCGTTTAAACAATGGCCGGCAGCAATGCCACCGGCCGTTGTTCACTTTACAACTTTCCTACTCGTACAGGCTTACGACGTTTCGCAAAAGAGGGCACGCAAGTAATCGTTCCCACCACCGTACTGTAGTGATACAGCCGCTCCTCAGATTCCCCGACAGGAATACCATCGCGGATCACGCTCCAGCGAACGCGGATCTCTGCCAGGGGAGGTGCCGGCTGCATGTAACTCCAGAGCACCGAAATCGGCAGGCCAAAATCAATATGATTTTGGCCGGAAACTTCACCTGGCAGCGAAACGACAGTGCCCTCAACTGGATCAGAGCCTCTCAATGGATACATGCTCCAATGTACAGTGACATTATCACCCAACTGCAACTTGTTCGGATCGCTGACCAGTACGGTCAGTCCATTCCACGGTGCGTGGTCACACGTAACACGGGGTATACTGTCAGGCGGGATAGGAACGCCTGTGATAACAGGCAATGCCAGGTCTGCCAGTTGCACAATGACAGCGCGCACCAGCGTAGGCCCTGACTCCTGAAAGTTCGTGGCAGTTTCATTCTTGTAGATGCGGTAGAACAATGGCTGCTCCAAACCGTTACCGACCTCAATAACATCAGCAGCGCTGATGGTCATTTCAATGTCGGAACCAGCTTCCTCATCGTCTATGACCCGGGTATCAACCAGTTTCGCCTCAGGGCCATAGAACAGACGGATGACTTCACCGGGATTGACCGGGTCATAGACTTGTACGGTGACGGTGACGTCTTCGTCCTTGTCTTCAGGCGTCAGCTCGTTCTCAAGGCCGCTGACCGGGCCGATCAGCAGCGCAGGTTCCAGATTCGGGTTGACCGGCTCGGGGTCATCCGGGTTGGGCGGGCCGACCCTGCTCGTGTCGACCTCGACCTCTGCGACCAGTGAGGGATAGGTACGGCCGCGAGTAACAATGTACTTAACCTTGGCCGTATAGGGTTCGGGCTGGTCAACGATTTCAAAGCGGGCATAAGCCGGTAAAGGCCAAACATCCAGGTCGTTGGTTGTGAATGCGCCGATTACCGTTTCACCCCAGTAAACATGGACCATATCGCCAGATCGCCAGTTTGTGTACGCTGGCACTTCAACAAGAACCCTATTTCGTGCTTCTTGCAGGTCAATCGGGGCATCGGGCACCACCGGCGGCTCCAGGTCAGCCGGTCCTGGCTCAAGCGACAGGACCATGCCTTGCGGATTGGAGAACTGGCTCTCGTTACCGGCTCGGTCGGTCACCTTGATCCATAACTCGACATAACCCGGTGACAATGTCTGCAATTCCTCCGTGGTAACCTCGATAGTGAAGTAAGCTCTCCCGCCACTGTCATCCCCCACCACGTTACCGACTTTCTGTGCCGAACTTTGCGACCACAGGTACAGGGCCCAGCGATCGCCTGGCTTGGGGTCGGGATAGCGCGGCACATCCAGTGTCAGTACATCACCGTGATCGGCCAGGTACTGCGGTGTGATCTCAATGCCGGCCAGGTCTTCTGGCAGCAGCGGTTTAGGCGGTGGGTTATTGAGGGCCGGATCGAGTGTATCGACAATTACACGTCGGGGCAGTGACTCGGCAATGTTATCGTTTTTTACGGTAAAGGTAATGTGTCGGACACCGTCGCCACCGAGTTGCTCTCGACTCAACGCTTGATAAACTGGAAAGGTTCCAGGCGGATGATCAGCGGGAATCTGTATGCCTTCGATCTGCGCAGTATCATTCACATAAATGGTAATTTCATCAAATTCGCTGAAGCCCTGAAGCTGGTACTCGCTGATCATCAGCGTCAAGCCGTTCGGCAGATCCCTGGTCAAAATCAGTCCGTCAGGCTGAATAGGATCAGCGCCAGGCGCGGGAAGCGAGGCATTCAGGTTGCGCTTTGAAGGGCGCCGGCGCGGGGCCGCAGTGGATGAACTTACAGCGGCCGTCGCCTGCTTGGTGGCTGGCTTGTCCGCAACTTTGGGCTTCTTGCTGGTCTTGGGCAAAACTTCCTGCTTAGTCATGATTGTCTACTCTTGCAAACATCAGATAAACCCAGCGACGGCGCTCTGCTGGATGCCGTGTTACAAAACGCACCTGCCTTTACCTACTCGAAAAAATCAGGACTCGATCGGGTCGCCGTTGTCGCAATAGACTTCGCTAGCCGGTTCGCGGACCGACAGCCGTACCAGCTTGTTTGACGAGTTGCCAACCCCTCCCCCGTTCGCTGCCGCTTTGACCAGCCGATAGCTGACAATCGCCCCTCCCGTGCGCGCGGGTACCCGCGCAGCGGCCTGGATATGCCGCTCGTAAGGCACTACGACAATGTCAAAACCATCCTGGGCATCCTCAGCACTCAAGAGATGACCAAACTCACCTTCCGTGCCTTCAATCGGGTCCACCCCTATTTGGGTCCGATAGGCCTGCCAGAAGACCGTGACCCGATCTCCTTCACCCAGTCGCTCGGAATCCCCCGGCACCCTGACAGTCACTCCGTTTTCCCAGGGTTTGTGCGAGCAATTGATCCACTCCCCTGACGCAGCGCCAGGGAAACTGACCGGTTGTAGATTTTCAATAATCCGAAGCTGCACATCGACCAGTTTGGTCGGAGAGTGCTGGGTGTTGATCCCGTTGAAAGTGCTGTAATAAACAGGCAGCTCGGGATTGCTGCCAACATCGTTGATAATGGCCCAGGGCACGATGAATGGGATGGTTGCACCGCCGCGGTCGTCAGCTCCAATCAGATAGGTCGCTGCAGGCTCGACACGACTCCCCCAGTAAAGCTGCAGCACCTGCCCCTGCTGCGGATTGGCGTACAGCACCAGCTCCACCCGGGCATCGTGATCGACATCCTCGGCACCGAGCTCGTCATCGTTAGTGCGGCCCTTGACCACCACGACGTTAAGCCTTGGGTTGACCGGATCGGGGGTTTGCGGATCGGGCCCCGCCACCGTCAGGTTCAGCGCCACCGACAGGCTAGGCGATGGTCTGGAGCGCCAGGTGTAATGCACCGGATCGTTGCGTTCGACAAAGCCTGCGGCTGTCAGCACTTCCCACCTTACCGGGAAGTCAAGCGGCCACAGCAAAGGGGCGACCAGTACGACATCGCCAACCGGCAACCCGCGCCAATAGCCGACCACCCGATCGCCAGGCCGGGCGTCGACGATTTCATTGATGATCAGCGTGACGCCAGTACGCGCCCGGGCCAGGTCGACCAGCCCTGCAGGATCGACCTCAGGCAGTGGCAAAGGGCTCGGCGAGCCGTCCAGTTCGACGTTGATTTCGTTGACATGGGAAATGGGCCCGCGATTGGCGCTACGGTCCTCCCAGTCGTAACACAGGTAACGCAAACCATCGCCACTGTTGCGAATGGAGTCGGCGGGCACCCTGAGTTCGACAGGTGCGGCCCGGTCACGGACCACGAACTCGTCCACGGCCTCCAGCGGATCGTCCACGCGGGAAAAGCTGCGCCAGTACAGGCGCACCGTATCGCCCAGGCGCAGGTCGCCCCATGGCGCGAGCCGAATGTTCACGCCCTGGTGTGCGGCCAGGTAGTCCTCGTTCAAGCCCTCCGGCCCGATGGGCGGAACCGGCTCAGGCCTGGTACCTGCCTCGCCAAAGTTGGGTGCGGTCTGGTCAATGTTTAGCAGGACCTCATAGGACAGCGCGGGGTTGCCCATGTCGATACGGTAACTGACCCGGTGAGCGCCCGGGGTGCCCAGGTAGATCTGCGGTACGTGAAGACTCAGCGGAATGACCTCGTCTTTGTCGTAGGGCCAAACCAGCGTTTGTCCATCTACCCGCAAACCATCCCAGAGCAGATCGACACGGGTGATATCGTCGTCAAAGCCCTCATGATAAGGCCAGATTTCATCGATGGTCACCTGCAGATCCTGGACCCGGTCGTCCTTGTGAATCAGGTGATGGTCTTGATCATCCGGTTCAAGCTCCATGGCCGCCCAGACCACGGGCGCTTTGTGATTACCCGTTTGGGGCGGTGTAGAGGATGCGCTCTGCTCAAGCGGTGATGGAGTGAACCTGGACATGAAACCCCTCCCTGGCCAGGGGTTGCCTGGCGTTACGTACAGGGAGGTTATTTAATGCCCTATTTTTGCCGGGCGAAACTGACAAAAATGCTAGGTACCCAGCATTAAGCCGGCGGCAAGCGCCAGTCGATCGGGGTCAGCCCGCGCTGTTCAAGGAAGCGGTTGGCCTGGCTGAAATGACCGCAACCGAGAAAGCCCCGGTAGGCCGACAACGGCGATGGGTGCACCGACTTGAGCACCAGGTGCTTGGTGGCATCGATCAGCTTCTGCTTGCCCTGGGCATGGGCGCCCCAGAGCAGGAACACGCTGTTGGGCTGGTGTTCGCTGACCACTTCGATGATGCGGTCGGTGAAGAACTGCCAGCCCTTGTTGGCGTGGGAGGCGGCATTGGCGCGCTCGACGGTCATGGTGGTGTTGAGCAGCAATACGCCCTGCTCGGCCCAGGACTGCAGGCAGCCGTGCTTGGGCATCTCGATGTTCAGGTCACGCTGCAACTCTTTGTAGATATTCACCAGCGACGGCGGCGTCGCGACCCCTGGTTGCACCGAGAAGCACAGGCCATGGGCCTGGCCCGGGCCGTGGTACGGGTCCTGGCCGAGAATCACCACCTTGACCTGGTCCAGCGGCGTGGAGTTGAGGGCGTTGAAAATCAGCGGGCCTGGCGGGTAGATCTCTTTGCCGGCAGCGTGCTCCTCACGGAGGAACTCGCGCAGCTGGTGCATGTAGGGTTGGTCGAATTCGGCGCGCAGGGCCTCTTTCCAGCTCGGTTCAAGTTTGATGCGATCGTCGTCAGTCATGGTCGGGTCCGTAAAACAATGGCGCGACACTAGGAAAGCTGCCTGCGCTTGTCAATCGATCCGACCGGCGACCGCCGAAATCGCCAGCAGCGACCATACTTGTGCGGATCAAACGAGAGGTCGCCCATGGCTGCTGTACAGTGCGAAGAACTCACCGGCGTCGATGGCGCCCGCATCGGCGTCGCCACCCTCAATGCGCCGCAAACCCTCAATGCCTTGTCGCTGCCGATGATCGAGGTGCTCGACGAACAGCTCAAGGCCTGGGCCGATGACCCGGACATCGTCTGTGTGTTGCTGCGCGGCAGTGGTGCCAAGGCCTTCTGCGCCGGTGGCGAGGTGCGCAGCCTGGCCCAGGCCTGCCTTGACCATCCCGGCCGGGTACCGCCCCTGGCGGCGCAGTTCTTTGCCGCCGAATACCGCTTCGACTACCGCCTGCATACCTACCCCAAACCGCTGATCTGCTGGGGCCATGGCCATGTGCTGGGTGGTGGCATGGGCCTGCTGCAGGGCGCCAATGTGCGCGTGGTCACCCCCAGCAGCCGACTGGCCATGCCGGAGATCAGCATCGGCCTCTACCCGGATGTCGGCGGCAGTTGGTTTTTGTCGCGATTGCCCGGCAAGCTGGGCTTGTTCCTGGGCCTGACCGGGGCGCCGATCAACGCCACCGACGCCCTTGATCTGGGCCTGGCCGACCGCTTGCTCGGTGAGAGCCAGCAAGAAGAGCTGCTCGACGACCTGCTGCAACTGAACTGGCAGGAGCAGACCGCCCTGCAGCTCAACAGCCTGCTCAAGGCCCAGCAGCACGGGGCCCAGGCGCAACGCCCGCAAGCCCAGTGGTTGCCCAGGCGCCAGCAGATCGATGCGCTGCTCGATGTCGCCGACCCGGTGTGCGCCTGGCGCGCCATCGGCCAGTGGCGCAACCACGCCGACCCGCTGCTGGCCAAGGCCGCGCAGACCCTGCTCGAAGGCTGCCCGCTGACCGCGCACCTGGTCTGGCAGCAGATCCAGCGCGCCCGCCACCTGTCGCTGGCCCAGGTGTTCCAGATGGAATACACCATGAGCCTCAATTGCTGCCAGCATCCGGAATTTAGCGAAGGGGTACGCGCGCGGCTGATCGACAAGGACCAAAAGCCGCGCTGGCACTGGGCAGATATTGCCCAGGTGCCAACAGCGGTGGTCGATGCGCATTTCAGCAAAGCGTGGGAAGGTCGTCACCCGTTGGCAGACCTGGCCTGAACGACGCTTCAGCGGCGCCAGTTGCGATCCGGCCAGCCGTCACGGTTGCGCTCGTGGCGTGACGAGCCCTGGCGGTAGCGGTCGTAGCCGCGGCCCGGGTAAGGCTTGTAATAGTTATGCGGCGTTTCCCGGTAGTAGCCATGGGGCGCCGGGCGGTAGTAATGCGGTGGCGGTGCATAGTAACGCGGTGGTGGCGCTACGTAGTAGCCGCGGCTGTAGGGATAGGACGGCCGGTAGTAACCCGGATAGCCATAGCGATCGGCGGTGTAGACCTCAGTGCGGTAGTAACCGTTACCTCCATAGGGGACACAGGCGGTTGTCAGCAAACCCAGCACTACAATCAGCAAAAGTCGGCGATACATGGCGGCCTCCTGGACCGCGAAACTGCCCATCCCAGCGGCGCTGGTCGGCGTCGATCGGCAAGTGTTCATCGACATTGAATAAGACTGTCAAAAACAGCTCCGGTGCCATTGCTGCAATAAATTGAAACAAGGCCGATACCCTTAAAAATCGTAAAGTTATTTTTCCGTCACACCACTAGAATGAAGGCCATTGGCCCACAGACCGGGAATGTCATGCCGCCTCGTTCCGCCCTGTTTTCGCAGCGCTCGCTGATCCTGACATTACTGCTATTGCTCGCCTGCGGCTTTTTGGCGACCTCCCTGCTCAGCTACTTCGCCTCACGCAGTTCGATCCGCGACAACATCGTCAATACCGAGCTGCCGCTGACCTCCGATACGGTCTATTCGGAAATCCAGAAGGACCTGGTACGACCGATCCTGATCTCATCGATGATGGCCCACGACACCTTCCTGCGCGACTGGGCCCTGGGCGGCGAGCGCGACACCGCCCAGGTCACCCGCTACCTGGCCGAGATCATGCGCCAGTACCACGCCTACACGGCGTTCTTCGTTTCCAGCAACACCGGTATTTACTACCAGACCAAGGGCGTATTGAAGAAGATCGACCCGCAAGCGCCGCGCGATGCCTGGTACCAGCGGGTGCTGAAAATGAACACGCCCTACGAGATCAACGTCGACTTCGACATGGCCAATCAGGACCGCCTCACGGTGTTCATCAACTACCGGGTGTTCGACTACGACGGCAAGTTCATTGGTGTTGCCGGTATCGGCCTGACCGTCGAAGCGGTGATCCGCCTGATCGACGACTACCAGCAGCGCTACCAGCGCCAGGTATTCTTCGTCGACCCGCAAGGGCGCGTCGTGCTGACCGGTTCGAACGGCGGGCCTCATGGCGCCAGGACCGGGCAGCCCCTGGCCGAACTGGACGGGTTCGGGCACATGCCCCAACCGCTCAGTGGCAGCCACGAATACAGCAGCAGCGACGGCCACAGCCATTTTCTCAACGTGCGCCTGGTGCCGGAGCTGAACTGGTACCTGTTCGTCGACAAGCGCGAAGACGGCGCCATGGACGCCATTCGCCAATCGCTGTACCTGAACCTGGCGATCTGCGCGATGATCACCCTGGTGGTGCTGTCGCTGCTCAATGCCATGGTCAAGCGCCACCAGGACAACATCGAAGCCCTCGCCACACTCGACAGCCTGACCGGCCTGCCCAACCGCCGTGGCTTCGACCTGCTGGCCGCGCAAGCCCTGCAAGAAGCCCAGCGCGAACCCAAGCCGCTGATCGCCCTGCTGATCGACCTCGACCACTTCAAGGCGCTCAACGACACCCATGGCCATCTGGCCGGCGACGAAGTGCTGCGCCAGTTCGCCCAGGTGCTGCAAGAGTGCCTGCGTCATGCTGATATCATCTGCCGCTGGGGCGGTGAGGAATTCATCGTGCTGCTCAAGGACACCGACAGCCAGAGCGCCCTGGCGGTGGCCGAGAAGATTCGCAGCAAGACCGCGGCCCTGGCCTTTACCTATGCCGGGCAGCCGATCCACCTGACCGCCAGCATTGGCTTGAGCAACCTGCAGGCCGACGATACCCTGCACAGCCTGATCGCCCGTGCCGATCATGCCCTTTACCGGGCCAAACAGAGTGGACGCAACCGCGTCTGTAGCGAGATGCCCCGACCTGACCATGAATAGCCGTAACCATGAATGACACCCGCCGCTGCCCCGCCTGTGGCGCCAGCAACGACTGCAGCCTGGCCGACCCGCGCACGGCCGCCCAGGCGTGCTGGTGCTACGGCGTGAGCATTGACCCCAAGGTGCTCGAAGCCCTGCCCGCCGAGCTGCGCGACAAGGCCTGCCTGTGCCCGCGTTGCGCCGAGGTCGAGGCGCAATTGCAGGCAGCCAAGGCCACACCCGCCGGTTAAACTGTCGCGCCCTGTACCTGGTTTTGTATGCGTCTCGATCGATTCCTCAGCAACCTGCCCTGCTTCAGCCGCCAGCAAGTCCGCCTGCTGCTGGTCGAGCGGCGCGTACGCGTGGATGGCCAGTGCGTCAGCGATCCGCGCCTGGAGGTGCGCGAATTCAGCCGCATCGAGGTCGACGAGCAACTGCTGCAGGCCGGACGCCCGCTGCGCTACCTGATGCTGCACAAGCCCCAGGGCTGTGTGAGTGCCACCCAGGACCCGCAGCACCCCACGGTGATCGAGCTGATCGACGAGCCCGACCGCGACGATCTGCACATTGCCGGGCGCCTGGACTTCAACACCACCGGGCTGATGCTGCTGACCAACGATGGCTTGTGGTCGCGGCGCCTGACCCAGCCGCAGACCAAACTGCCCAAGGTCTACTACGTCCAGACCGAGCAGGAAATCGGCGAACACTACATCGACAAGTTCCGCCAGGGTTTCTACTTCGCCTTCGAAGACCTCACCACCCAGCCTGCCGAACTGACCCTGCTGGGCCCGCGCAGCGCCCGCCTGAGCATCGTCGAGGGCCGCTACCACCAGGTCAAGCGCATGTTCGGCCACTTCGACAACAAGGTCGTGCGCCTGCACCGCGAATGCATGGGCCCGCTGCAACTGGACGCAAACCTGCAACCAGGCCAGTACCGCGCGCTCTGCCCGGAAGAAATCCAGGCGATCTGAACCTGCGACCGCCTGGCGGAAAATTTTCGTCAAATGTCTCAACGGCACTTGCGGGTTGGCCGGGTGCCTGCTTGAATCCAATCGTCGGTCTGCATGTGACTCACCGGTCACACCCGTAGTCCAAGACACCTTTTTGCCAGCGACCAGTGCCACGAAGCACCGGCGTCCGGCAGATTGCCCTCCTAGAACAATACCGGTCGACCAACGTGCCTCGCGGATCGACCAGGGCCCTCAGCTTCACTTCAAGGCGTATGCCTACCTGTCATAAAGAACGCGCATCCTTGCATGTGCGAACACCCTTTTTTGCGCCAGGAGTCGACGACATGAGGCCAGAAATCGCTGTGCTTGATATACAAGGTCAGTATCGGGTTTACACGGAGTTCTATCGCGCAGACGCCGCTGAGAAGACGATCATCCTGATCAATGGCTCGCTGGCCACGACGGCCTCCTTTGCCCAGACGGTGCGCAACCTGCACCCGCAATTCAACGTGGTGCTGTACGACCAGCCCTACGCCGGCAAGTCCAAACCGCACAATCGCAACGAGCATTTGCTGACCAAGGAAACCGAAGGGCAGATTCTCCTGGAACTGATCGACCACTTTGGCGCCGATCACCTCATGTCCTTCTCCTGGGGCGGCGCCTGCACCCTGCTGGCCCTGGCGCACAAGCCGCGGCGCATCGAAAAAGCGGTGGTCAGCTCGTTCTCGCCGGTGATCAACGAACCGATGCGCGACTACCTCGAACGCGGCTGCCAGTACCTGAGCGCCTGCGATCGCTACCGGGTCGGCAACCTGGTCAACGACACCATCGGCAAGCACCTGCCGTCGCTGTTCAAGCGCTTCAACTACCGGCATGTCAGCAGCCTGGACAACCACGAATACGCGCAGATGCACTTTCACATCAACCAGGTGCTCGACCACGACCTGGGCAATGCCCTGCGGGCGGCGCGGGTCATCGACATTCCGGTACTGTTCATGAATGGCGAATGGGACGAATACACCACCACCGAGGATGCCCGCCAGTTCGGACAGCACGTGCGCAACAGCCACTTTCGCGAGATTCGCGCCACCGGCCACTTCCTCGACATGGAACACAAGGCAGCCTGCCGCGACACCCGTGAAGTGCTGCTGGGTTTCCTCAAACCTGCACTGAAGGAATCGCGCCCGCGTTACCGCTACACCCAGGAGCACCATGCACTGGCTATCTGAGCGACACGGTCGCTGGTAGCGCAGCCTCCTGCATCAAAGGCCGTAAAGGCTGGCAAGAAGATGCACGACCTCGCGCTACTGGCCACCGGCAGGTGGCTGTGCAGCAACATAGGGCTTCAAATCGCCGCGAAGTTCTGGTACAAAGTCAGCCCTGAAAGCGGGTGTCGTATAATGGCATTACTCCAGCTTCCCAAGCTGATAACGAGGGTTCGATTCCCTTCACCCGCTCCAGTTTCTTTCAGGTTTCAGCGCAGCTGAGGCCTTGGCCACCGCCCTGGTGGCTGTTTCGCTAAATCCCCTTCGCCTCAACTGCTGCCAGCACCAGTATTCCCTGGGCCAGCTCGCGGTCTGTTGCACCTGCTCCACGCCCTTCGCTGCGCAACCAATGCAGCGCCGACTGCAGATATACACCCCGGTGAGCCCCATCGCTGGCAATGAACGCCGCCGCATCATCGCGGGCTTGCGCCAGCACCTGCTTGCCATCGCGACTGGAAGTCGCCTCGGAAGCCATGGTGGGCCCGTAGGTGGTGGCGCCGGTGAGCATGAAAGGCACGTACACCGTGGCCCCCAGGGTCAGCATGCCGTTGACGTCGCCGCCGCTGCCAAAGATGTCGCCCTGGCCGTGGGCGGTGCAGCACCAGGCCAGGCTCAGCAGGATTGCGGGCTTTTTCCAGCTATTGATCTTGCGTTCCATCGATTTCCGTTCACTGTCCCTGTAATCGGCCGGCATTCTCCATGGCTTGGGCCAGACTTAACAGCGCTGTCTTTGATTTGACGCCCTGCCCAGGCGCCGCGCGCTGCGCTTTAATAGCCCACCGCGAAACACTCGAAAGGATCCGTGCATGTTTCTCTCCCGCTGGCTGCCTGGCCTGGCCAATCTGTTGCAGTACCGCCGCGAATGGTTTCGCCATGACCTGCAGGCCGGTTTGTCGGTGGCCGCGATCCAGATCCCTATCGCCATTGCCTATGCGCAGATCGTTGGCCTGCCGCCGCAGTACGGGTTGTATGCGTGCATCCTGCCGATGATGGTCTACGCGCTGATCGGCAGTTCACGGCAGTTGATGGTCGGCCCGGATGCCGCCACCTGCGCCATGGTCGCCGGGGCGATTGCGCCGCTGGCCATGGGCGACCCGGCGCGGCTGGCGCAGTTGTCGGTGATTGTCACCATTCTGGTCGGCCTGATGCTGATCGGCGCCGGGCTGGCGCGGGCCGGGTTCATTGCCAGTTTTTTCTCGCGACCGATCCTCATCGGCTACCTCAACGGTATTGGCCTGAGCCTGTTGGCCGGGCAACTGGGCAAGGTGCTGGGGTTTCAGATCCACGGCGACGGTTTCATCCTCAGCCTGATCAACCTGTTGCAGCGCCTGGGCGAAATCCACTGGCTGACCCTGGTGATCGGCGTCGCCGGGCTGGGCTTGCTGATCTGGTTGCCGCGCCGCTACCCGCGCCTGCCTGCAGCGTTGGTCACGGTGGCCGTGGCGACCCTGGTGGTCGGGGTGTTTGGCCTCGACCGTTTTGGCGTGGCGATCCTCGGCCCGGTACCGGCCGGCATGCCGGAACTGGCCTGGCCGCAAACCAATCTGGAAGAAATGAAAAGCCTGCTGCGTGATGCCCTGGGTATCGCCACCGTGAGCTTTTGCAGCGCCATGCTCACCGCCCGCAGCTTTGCCGCCCGCCATGGCTATGCGATCAATGCCAACCATGAGTTCCTGGCCCTCGGGGTCACCAACATTGCCGCCGGGGTGTCCCAGGGCTTTGCCATCAGCGGCGCCGACTCACGCACCGCCGTCAATGATATGGTCGGCGGCAAAAGCCAGCTGGTGGGGATCATCGCCGCCCTGGTCATCGCCCTGATTCTGCTGGCCTTCACCACGCCCATGGCCTGGATTCCCCAGGCCGCCCTGGGCGCGGTGCTGCTGATGGCGGGTTGGGGGCTGATCGACATACAGTCGCTGAAAAAGATCTACAGCCTCAGCCGCTTCGAGTTCTGGCTGTGCGTGCTGACCACCGTCGGCGTGCTCGGCGTCGGCGTACTGCCGGGCATCATCATCGCCGTGACCCTGGCGATCCTGCGTTTGCTCTACAGCATCTACCAGCCCACCGATGCGGTGCTTGGCTGGGTGCCGGGTATCGAGGGCCAGGTCGATATCCGCCGCCACCAGGATGCGCGCACGGTGCAGGGGCTGGTGGTGTATCGCTTTGACGATGCGATCCTGTTCTTCAACGCCGACTACTTCAAGATGCGTTTGCTCGAAGCGGTGCAGCGTGAAGAGCAACCGCGCGCGGTGCTGTTCGATGCCGAGGCGGTCAGCTCCATCGATGTCAGTGGCATTGCCGCCCTGCGCGAAGTACGCGATACCTTGAAAGCCCGTGGCATCTACTTCGGCATCGCCCGGGCCCGCGGACGCTTCTTGCGCATGCTGGTGCGCTCGGGAATCGCGCGGGAAATGGAGAACGGCTTGCTGTTTGGCTCGGTGCGGTCGGGGATCAGGGCTTATCGGTTGTGGCGCAATCGCAGCCGCAGGGCAACGGTGCCGGGGATGGAACCGGCATCGCGGGGCAAGCCCGCTCCTACAGATGGGTAGGAGCGGGCTTGCCCCGCGATCGAGCCATTACCGGAGCTGACAGGCCTCGGGCACTTGCGCAACGTTGCCGATCAAACTGATCAAGCCACACGGCAGGCTACCCCGCCACTGCAAATAATCATGCCCGGCCGGGTACTCGACCTGCGTCACTGCATACCCCTTGGCCACCAGCACATCACGCAGATGGCGGTTGGTGTCGAGGATTTTCGGGCCTTCGAACAGGCCCGACTGCAAATAGAAACGCAGCGGCTGCTTGGCTGCCCTGACGTACTCGCGGGTAAGCCAGCCTGGCTCCTCGCCCTCGCGCCCCCACCAGTAGGAACCGGACATGCTCAGCACATTGCCGAACAACTGCGGGTGCTTGAGGCCCAGGTAGGCCGACGCCAGGCCGCCGTAGCTGGAGCCCGCCACCACCGTGCGCGCTGCTGGTGCCGCCAAACCTCGCTGGCGCGCCCAGGGCATCAGCTCTTCGGCCATGAAGCGGGCGAACTGCGGGTTGGGCGGCAGTTCCTGCTGGCGGCTGAGGTCGCTGGGGTTGGCAATGATCAGCGCCGCAGTCGGCGGGATCAGGCCATCGGCGATGAGGTTGTCGAGAATCGTCGGGGTCGGCACCTGGCGGGTGTAGGCGTGAGCATCGAACAGCACCAGCAAGCCCTGCCCCTTGGCACCCGCCTGCCACTGCGCCGGGCGGTACAGGTAAACCTCACGCTCGTTGCCCAGTAACTTGCTGCTCAACACCTTGCGCTCCAGGCTGCCACGGGCAATGCCCGGACGCTCGGCAACCCAGGGCTGCGCAGGTGCGGCGGGCAGCTCCAGGCGAGAGCGCGACAGAAACGGATCGCCGCTGCCATCGGCGAAGCGGTTGGGGTTGAGCGGATCGCGCCGGGTGCTGGCGAGGATCATCCGCCGATCATCGGACGCCGGCACGTCCGGAGCCATCTGGTAGCTCAGGCGTGCAGAGGCAGGCAGCAGATAGCTGCGAAACCACACGTCACTGTCGCCCAGGCGTTGCAGCTCATCGTGATTGCCCGAGGGCGCGCCGAACACCCGCACGTTATGCCGCGCACCACGCCAGAGGAAGGTCACCAGGGCCATGCCCGGTTGCTCCGCCACGGTTTCGACCATGGGCGTGCCCTGTTGCTGACGCGCCTTCCAGAACGCTTCGGTCGTTGCACCCTGAGCCAGCTGTTGCTGCAACCCACGCAGAGTCGAGCTCTGCAACGGGGCAGCGGTGCGCTTCTGCTCGCTGGCTGAAATCACCTGCTTCAGGCTTAGCGCGAAAGTGGCTTGCGGGCGGCTGGCCAGCGCCTCGGCACGCAGGCCGTAGGCGCCATCGCGCTCGGCGATGAAGATGAACTCGCGCGGCTGGTCCTGGCCATCGATCAGCAACCGCACCGGTCGGCCCTGGGCATCGAGCAAGCGCAGGCTGGCATCGCCCTGCAGCCGCCCCTGGACCAGGTCGCCGCCCCTGAGCTGCAAGGCCCAGATCGGTTGCTGCCCTTGGGCAAAGCTGGCGCTGACGGTTTGCCCCGGTTGCAGGATAGTGTCGCTGCCAGCCATCGCGCCGCCACTCACGCACAGGGCTAGCGCCAGGGCCCAGCGCCATTGATTGAAGGTCTGCATGGTCACCTCAGAAATCGATGCTGGCGGAGAGTTTCAGCGTGCGCGGCTCGCTGACCGTGGCGTAACCGTCGTTGAACACCCCGGCCCAATAGGCACGGTTCTCGACGTTCTCAAGGCTTGCGCGCAGCACCACATCCTTGCTGAGGATGCGCGTGCTGTAGCGGCCACCGAGGTCGTAGCGGGTCCACTGCGGGATCTTCAGGTCGTTGGCGCTATCGAGGTACTGCGAGCTGCTGTGGATACCCAGCGCGGTCAGGGTCAGGCCCTCGATCCAGGGGGTGTCCCACTCGGCGCCGAGGTTGGCCGACCAGGCCGGCACACCACGGGCGGTGTTGCCGTCGAAGGTGCCACCGGCGGTGCGGGTCAGTTCGGCACGGGTGTAGGTGACGCCACCGAGCAGGCGCACGCTCGGCGTCAACGAGCCGAACATATTCCATTCCACGCCACGGTTACGTTGCTCGCCATCATCGGTATAACGGTTGCTGGCACGGTCGAGGAGCATGCTCGGCTTCTCGATCTGGAACACGCTGAGGGTATGGGTGAAGTCGCCCAGGTCCCACTTGACCCCGGCCTCCATCTGCTTGGCCTTGTACGGGGCGAACTGCTCGCCGTAGTTGTTGGCGGCAAGGTCGGTGACCATGCCGCCCTGGGTCAGGCCCTCGATGTAGTTGGCGTACAGCGACACCGGCGCGTCCCAGGGCTTGAGCACCAGGCCCAAAGCCGGGGTCAGGGCGCGCTCGTCGTAGGCCGGGTTGCTCATCTTCTGCCGCACCCGTTGCGAGCGCACGCCGAGGGTCAGCAGTACCTTGTCATCGATAAAGCCCAGGGTGTCGGCAACGGCAAAGCTGGACAGGGTGTTGTCGCCGGTCTTGTCGCTGGAACCGATATCACCGGCAATGACCGGTTTGCCTGGGTGATAGATATTGGTCACGTATTTCTTGCTGGTCACGGTGGCGGCGCGGCCGATGTCCTGATGCAGCAAGGTCGTGCTCAACACCACCTGGTGGTTGACCGGGCCGGTGACGAAGTTGCCGCGCACCCCGGCTTCGGTGGACAGGCTGTGAGTGTAGCCGGCCTGGTTGTAGGTCTCGCCGCTGGCATCACCGTTGGCGCCAGTGACGATCACCCGGGTGCCATTGAGGAACCCCTTGTAGCGGGTACGGGCGCTGCCGACGCTGGCGTAGGCAGTCCAGTCATCGTTGAGGTCGTATTCGCCGCGTAGAACCACGGCCTTGCTGATCTGCTTGGCCGAGATGCCGTCGAGGATGTTGGTGTCGGGTTTCGGCGCCTTGGTGACATGGCCGAGCTTGCTGAAGCCGGCCATCATCGGGCTGCCGTCATCGAGCTTTTCGTGGGTCTCGTAGGCGTCCAGCTCAAGCTTCCAGCCATCGCCGCGATAGTCCATGCCCAGGGATGCCAGGGTGCGGTCCTTGGACTGCCGGTCGACACCGGTTTCGCCGCTGCCGTATACACCGTTGAAGCGGATGCCAAAGCGCTGCTCGTCGCCCAGACGACGGCTCAGGTCGATGTGTTCAGTAACGTAACCGTCAGATACGTAGCTGCTGGTCAGGCGGGTCAGCGGCGCTTCGCCGGCGCGCTTGGGCACCAGGTTGATCACCCCGCCGACGCCGCCGTTGGGCGCCATGCCGTTGAGCAAGGCGCCAGGACCCTTGAGCACTTCGACCCGCTCAAGGAACTCGGTCGGCACGTGACCGTCCGGGGCCAGGCCATACAGGCCGTTCAGCGCAAGCTCGGTGGAGTCGAGAGAGTAGCCACGGATCATGAAGTTTTCGTAGGCGTGGCCTTCGCCGGTGCTGAAGCGGATCGACGGGTCGTTGCGCAGCACCGCACCAACCGTGCCGCTCTGCTGGTTTTCCATATGCTGGGCGGTGTAGGAGGTGACGTTGAACGGTGTTTCCATCACATCGCGATTGCCCAGCATGCCCAGCCGTGCGCCGCGGGCGACCTGGCCACCGCTGTAGGCCTCGGGAACGCCGCTGGGGTTGCTGCTGGCGTTGATGTTCAGCTCGCCAAGGGTCAGGGCGCCGTCGCTGTTGAGGCTGCGCAGGATGATCACGCCGTTCTCTTCGCTGGCGACCAGGCCGCTGTTGGCCAGCAAGCGCTGCAAGGCCTGCTGCAAGGTGAACTCACCCTGCAAGGCCGGGGCGCTGCGGCCAGCCAGCAACTGGCTGTCGGCGGCAATCGCCACCCCGGCTTCGCGCGCCAGGGCATGCACCGCAGCTTCCAGCGGCTGGCCCGGCAGGTTCAGGCTCAAGGCTTGCGCATCGGCAGCCAGGGCGGCGGCATTGACCGCAGTCAACGGCAACAGGCTGGCGCTGCCCAGGGCACAGGCCAGCGCCAACCGACGCAGGGTACCGGGGAAAGCCACAGGGTGTGCCGGGCGGGCATGGGGAAGCGACATGATCTGTCCTTGCAGAGGTGGGTTCAGCGATGAAGACGGGCCACATCGCCGTTACCCCTCAAAACTTTTTCAGCGCAGTTGCAGGGTGCGCTGTTGTCCGTGCTGAACCATGTTCACCGGGAGGATTTTCGGCAGCGTTTGCAGGAGCATTTCCGGCTGGCCACTGGGGAAGCTACCGGTCAGGTGCAACTGGGCGGCATCAGCGCTCAGGGTTACCGGTTGCAGGGCATAGGCGTTGACCTCGGCGATCACCTCGGCCAGCGGCGCATCGGTAAACGACCACCAGCCACGCTGCCAATGCTCCACGTCGGGTGCGGCATGCGGTTCGGCCTTGAGCGTAAGCAAACGGCCCTGGGCATCGAGGCTGATGCGTTCACCGGCCTGCAGTACCTGCGAGCCTTCATGCAAGCCACGCACCTCGACCCGCCCGCGGGCCACCGCCACCTGAATCTCGCCGCCACGATCGCTGACGCTGAAGGCCGTGCCCAGCACCTGAACCTCGCCCAGGCGGGTGCTGATCAGAAACGGCCGCAAGCGCTCGCGCGCCACATCAAAGTAAACGTTGCCCTGCAGCAGGCGCACCTGGCGCAGGCCGTTGCTGTACTCGATGCGCAGGCTGGTTTCGGCGGCCAGCAGTAACTGGCTGCCATCGGGCAAGGTCTCGCGGCGCGGCGGCTCGGCATGCACGGTTTGCAGCAGGCGATCGAACTGCGGTGTGCGCCGCCACAGCCAGCCCAGCCAACTGGCCCCAGCCACCGCCACCAGCAAGCCGCCGCCCTGGCGCAGCAGGCGCCGACGGCTGATAGTGACCGGTTCGGGCACCACTGCCGTACGCAGTTGCGGGGCCAGCCGGTGCACCAGTTGCCAGCGTTGTTCGGCCTCTTGCCAGGCCCGCTCGTGCTCACTGCTTTTGCCGCGCCAACGCTCCAGCTGGCCGCGCGCCTGCTGTACCCGTTCTGGGTCATCACTGCTCAGCGCGGCCAGGTAGGTCAGAGCCTGCTGCACCTTGCGCGGGGAAACCGGCGACAGTTCAGGCATGGCGCGCCGCCAGGCTCAGCTCGGACAAATCGAACACTGCCCGGGCGATGTGCAGCTCCACAGCCTTGGCCGACAGCTCAAGCTCGGCGCACACCTGGCGATGGGGCTGGCCGTGCAGGCGCACGCGCACGAACACCTCGCGGCGCAGGCGCGGCATGCGCTCGATCCGCTCGATCAGTTGCTGTAACTGCTCGCGGGCGATGATGATGTCTTCAACGCTGGGGCTCAGTACATCAGCCCGGGTCAGCCAGTCTTCCAGCGCTGCCAACTCGTTGCTGCGCCGCCGGTACTGATCGATGCACAGGTTGCGCGCGGCCTGGAACAGCAAGGCCCGGGCATTGACCACCGGGGCATTCAAAGCGTGGGCGTAGGCCTGGGCAAAGCTTGACTGGGCAATGTCGGCGGCATCATCCGGGTTGCGCAGGCGCCCACAGAGGTAGCGGCGCAAGTCGCTGTAGTTGGCCAGCAGATCGTGGACGACCGCCTGCAAGGCCGGAGCTGCAGCGGTCCAGGGCGTGGAGAGCGAAGTCATGAAGGTCCGGCGTGGGAGAAGGACATGAATAGGAATTCATATCATTCTCACATACCTGTGCAACCTTCTGCCAGTCCTCAGCTGTTACGCGGCAACAGGCCAGGCAAGGCGTGGGCCAGGGCATTGACGGCAAAGCCGATGAACATCACCCCGCAGGCGCGGGTGATCCAAAGTTCGTAGCGGGTGTACAGGGTACGCACGTGGCGGGCGCCCACCACACCGATGAGGATGACGTAGGCCAGCAAGCCGCCGACAAAACTCAGGATGATCAGTACCGGCAACATCGACCAGTCCAGCGCTTCGGCACGACTCGACAGCAAGGCGGTGAACGTCGCCACCGCCACCGGGTAAGCCTTGGGGTTGGTCAGGCCAAACACCACGCCATGCCAGAACGGCTTGCGCACTGGCCCCTGCTGCCCCTCGCCATTGCCCGGACGGCTGCGCAAGGCACGCATGCCCAGCCAGAACAGGTACAGGCCGCTGATCAGGCCGAGAATGTCGAACACCGAACTGCCGATTTGCCGGGCACCGACGATCGCCACCAGCGCGGTACTGCACCACAGCACATCACCGAGCAAGTGCCCGCAGAGAAACCCCGCACCGGCGCGGCGCCCGCGGGTGGCGCCGATGCCGAGCACCGCCAGCACACCGGGCCCCGGGGTAATACCGTAGATAAAACCGGAAGCGATTACCGCGAGCAGCAGCGAAAAGGTCATCGGGGCAGTGTCCTGAAAGTCCGTGCAAGGCGCGAAGTCTACGGCAGCCGCGCAGCGCCAGCCAGCCTGTCAGTAACCCTCGGCACGCAGGATCTGTGCCTCGCTGCGGGCACTGGGCCGGCCCAGATAGCTCAGCAACTGGCCGCTGCGGTTGCTGAAGATGCCGTCCACGCCGGCGTCCAGCACCTGGCGAAAATCCACCGGTTCATCGACGGTGTACACGTGCACCAGCAGGCCTTTGGCGTGAGTCAGCTGGTTCATCCACGGCTGCACCAGGTCGGCGTAACTCTGGGCGCCACCCTCGGCCAGTGCCGCCGAAGGCCCGGTGCCAATAGCGCCATCGGCCTTGGCGTACTCCAGCCAGCGCTCGAACTCGGCCTTGTCCCTGGGTTGCTGACGGGCATAGAACGCGGCCTTGTCCGTTTCACCCGACTCGGCAAAGGTCTGCTGCGAGGCAGGCTCGATGCTGCCCTTGCCGACCCACAGCAACAGCACCTTGGGCACCTGGGGCATGTGCCGGTGCAGCAGTGCCAGGCTGTTGCGGTCAAAACTCTGCAGTACCACCCTGCCCGGCCGGTCGAGCCAGCCACGGGCCTGCAGGGCTTTGTTCAGATCAGCTTCGATGCCGGGAAACAGGCTCGGCACCTTGGTTTCGATGTACAAGCCGGGTTGCAGCTGCGAATTAGCCGTGGCGATGTCCATGACTTCATCGAGGGTCTGGATTTTCAAGCCCTTGTAGCTTGCCCGGGCGCGCTCGGGGTAGGCCTTGTTGAACCAGCTGCCGACATCCAGCGATTTCAGCTCGGCGAGGGTGAAGGCGCTGACCGGGCTGCTTTTGCGCTCGGGAAAACGCTCGGCCACATCACTGGTACGCAGCAGGTTGTCGTCATGCACGGCAACCAGTACGCCGTCGCTGGAGCGCTGCAGGTCGAGCTCCAGGTAATCGGCACCGAGCTCCCGCGCCAGCCGGTAGGCAGGTGCCGTGGACTCCGGCGCATCATAAGAAGCGCCGCGATGGGCGATCACTGCCGGGTAGGCAATGCCCTGCGCCCTGGCCAACTCACTGCCCGGCCCAGCCTCGGCAAACCCCGCCAGCGGCAACAGCGCCAGGCAACATACACGTCGAACTGCGTTGAACATCTTCAGCCTTCCTTTTCTGCACAGCGAATCCAGCATAGTCGCCAACGCTGATGACAGATCGGTTGCATGCTAAAGTCGCGGCGATTGCCTGCCCCGCCACAGAGATGCCCGATGCCCCACGCCAACCTCGACGCCAGCCTCCACCACTGGCCAGACCTGAACGCCCGTCACCCGTGCAGCGGCCTGCTGCTGGGCAATGGCGCCAGCCGGGCGCTGTGGCGGCCGTTTACCTACTTCTCGCTGTTCGAACAAGCCCAGCGGGTACGGCACAAACCGCTGAACCTGAGCGACCAGGCGCTGTTCAAGTCACTGGGCAGCGAGTTGTTCGAGCCGGTGCTCAGCGCCCTGAACACCACGGTACGGATCAACGCCGCGCTGGCGATCAGCGCTTCGGCGCCGCTGAACCGCTACTACGCGATCAAGGAAGCGTTGATCCACGCCATACGCAGCGTGCACATTCCCTGGCGCATGCTGCCGAGCCAGACCTTGCAGTTGCTCAACCGCGAGCTGGGCAACTACCAGAGCGTCTACTCGAGCAACTACGACCTGATCTGTCACTGGGCCGCCAGCCAGGCGCCGGAAGGTTTTCAGCAGCTGTTCGATGAAGACGGCGACTTCGATATCCGCCGCACCCGCAGCCCGGGCACGCGTTTGCTGTACCTGCACGGCGGCCTGCACCTGCTCAAGCAACAGGACGGCAGCACCCGCCAGCGCAGCGCCACCGACGGCCAGCTGCTCGATGGCTTTGCCGTCAACACCCCGGGCGACGTGCCGCTGTTCGTCAACGAAAGCAGCAGCGACGACAAGCTCAAGGCCATTCGCAGTTCCGACTACCTCAGTTGGGCACTCGGTGAACTGGCGGGCCATCAGGGTGGCCTGTGCATTTTCGGCCAGCACCTGGACAGCACCGACCGCCATCTGCTGGAGGCGATCAAGCAGGCGCGCCCGGCGCACCTGACCATCGCCATCCGGCCATTGAGCGACGCCTCGATCATCAGCCAGAAGCAGCACTATGTGCAGCGCTTTGCCGATATACCTGACCTGTCACTGCACTTTTTCGACGCCAGCAGCCACCCGCTGGGAACGCCCGGGCTGGAAGTCCCGGTGCCGGTACCAATCCGCAAGCGGCGCTGACAGGCGACAAAAACAGGCATGGTAAATAACAATTATTCTCGATACCATTCGCAACCTTTCTCTCCGGTCCGTCCTGGAAAGCTTGCATGCCGCGCCCCAAACCCGATCCCATTGCCCACGAAACCTGTCGCGGGTTCTATGCCGATATCCTGCATTTTTTGCGCAAGCGCATGGACAATGCCAACGATGCGGCAGACATGACTCAGGACGTGTTCACCCAGTGGCTGGGGTATCGTGATCGGGCGCGGGTCGAGCAACCACGAGCGTTCCTGTTCCAGATGGCGCGCAACCTGCTCAGTGATCATTGGCGCCGGCAAAAGGTGCGCCACAGCGTGCTCGACGAAGACGCCCAGGCCGGCGAACAGACGCCAGCCGACACCGCCAGCGACCCGCTCAAGCATGCCCAGCAGCAACAACGCCTGGAGCAATTGAAACTTGTCCTCGCCGAACTCTCGCCGCGCCGCCGCGAAGCCCTTATGCTGCACCGCTTTGAAGGTTTGACGCAGGCGCAGATCAGCGAACGCATGGGCATTTCCGTAAGCATGGTGGAAAAGCACATCGCCGCGGCCCTGCTGCATTGCAAGCAACGCCTGGACAGTGACAACGGCATGGAGCAGCCAGAATGACCCCCACTCCTGAAATCGATAAGCGCAGCATCGATGCCCAGGCGGCCAGCTGGTTTACCCGTAACCGCAACGACCGCTCGCGTGAATCGCGCAAGGTCTTCGCCCAGTGGCTGCAAAACCCCGAGCACGCTCGTGCCTATGCCCAGTTCGAACAGCTCTGGGATGACCTGGCCGCGCTCAAGAGCCTGAACAAGCCGGTCGCCCTGCCCAGCCGCAAACCGCTGCGCTGGCGCCCGGCACTGGCCATCGCCGCCGGGCTGGTGTGCGCCGTGCTGGCGGCCAACCTCGGCTTGCCGAGCCGCCACCATCAGCAGCAACTGGCGGTGCAGAGCGAACGCCCGCAACACCTGGCCCTGCCCGATGGCAGCCAGCTGGACGTCAACGCCCGCACTCGGCTGAGCCTGAGTTTTGACAACGAGCGCCGACTGATTCGCCTCGACCAGGGCCAGTTGTACATCGAGGTGGCCGCCGACAAGGAGCGGCCACTGTTCGTCGATGCCGGCAACGCCCGGGTACGGGTGGTCGGCACCGGTTTCGACCTGCGCCGCGGTCAGCAGGAGCTGGTCGTCAGCGTCACCCACGGCCAGGTGGCCCTGGAAACCCCCGGCGAGAATCGCCCGCCGCTGCTGTTAAGCGCCGGCCAGCGTGCCATCTACGACCTGGCCCGCGGCAGCCTCGACGTGCAGAACCTCAGCCCCACGGAAATTGCCGACTGGCGCAGCGGCCACGTGAGTTTTCGCAATCGCCAACTGGCCAGCCTGATCGACGAGCTGGCGCTGTACCGCTCGGCCCCGGTGCTGCTCGCCGATCCCTCACTGGGACGCTACAAGATTTCGGGCAATCTCGACGTCAATGACCCCGACGCCCTGCTCAATGCCCTGCCGGCGCTGCTGCCGATCACGGCCGTGAACCTGACCGACGGCCGCCTGCGGATCGAACGCAAACGCTAATTTGAGAATATTTTTCATTCGCATGTGAGGGTTTTCCGCAGCCCTGCGTCTTCCTCCCGTCTGCGTAATCACTGCAGGCCTTTTCTGGCCTTTGTTGCCGTATTGGGGGGTTTCATCTTGCGTGCGTTTGCTCCTTTCAAGCCGTTGTCTGTTCGTCCTTCGCTGCTGGCCGCGTGCCTGGCCCTGAGCCTGCAGGCCCAGGCCGCGCCAGTGCAACTGAACCTGCCGGCGCAGCCGCTGGCAGCGTCGCTAAGCCAGTTGGCGCAGCAGGCCAAGCTACAGCTGCTGTTTGACGAATCCTTGCTCAACAGCGTCCAGGCCCCGGCCCTGCAAGGTGCTTACGAACCGCTCGAGGCGATCAGCCAACTGCTGCACAACAGCCGCTTTGCCTTGGTCAAGGTCGGCAATACCTATGTGGTGCGCCTGCGCGAAGACGACGCCACCGCCGACAACAGCATCCAGCTTGGCGCGGTGAGCGTGGTGGGTGACGGCCAACAGGTCGACCCGAGCACCGTCGGCCGCTCGACCCTGACCCAGGAAGACATCGACCGCTACCAGCCAAGCAACATCCCCAGCGTGCTGGCGACCCTGCCCGGGGTGAACATGGGCGGCTCGGCCAAACCCGGTGGCCAGACCATCAACATCTGGGGCCTGGGCGATGCCGAAGACGTGCCGATGACCGTCGATGGCGCGACCAAGAGCGGCTTCGAGCGCTACCAGCAAGGCACCATCTTCATTGAGCCGGAGCTGATCAAGAACATCGAGGTGGAAAAGGGCCCGCACTCGATCTACACCGGCAACGGCGGCTTCGGTGGCAGCGTCAACATGACCACCAAGGACGCCCCCGACCTGCTCCAGGAAGGGCGCAACAGCGGCGCCATGCTCAAGTATGGCTATGCCAGCAACGACCATCAGCAGGTCTACAGCTCGGCATTGTTCGGCCGCACCGACGATGGCCGCATGGACGCCCTGGTGTACCTGACCAAGCGCGACGGCGACGACATGAAGCTGGCCGGCACCCTGCCCGACCCCGAGGGCCGCTACCCGATCAACCCCCAGCGCCTGCCCAACAGCGCCCTGGACCTGGACGGCGCGCTGCTCAAGGCCAACCTGCATTTCAACGACGAGCACAGCCTGGGGTTCTCTTGGTCGCGCTCGGAAAGTCAGCGCTGGGCGCCGTTCTCTTCCACCGCCTACCCGACGCCGCCGACCCAGTCGGACATCAACAGATTCGGCTACAAGGATGCCCTCAAGCGCTTCCTGGCCAACCGCACGACCACCGACACCACCTGGTCGACCACCTATAAGTACCAGCCGGTGAACAACCCGCTGATCGACCTGCAGGTGAAGTACTCGGAGTCCGACACCCAGCAGACTGACGAGCGTGATGCCACCGCGTTTTTCCAGCCGTCCACCGGCGGGCGCAAGATGGACACCGAATACCAGGACCAGATGCTCGATGTGCGCAACACCAGCCTGTTCGCCACCGGCCCGCTGGAACACGCCTTCACCAGCGGCTTGCAGATCCGTCACCACGAGCGTGACACGCAGATGTGGATGCCGGGCAAAAGCTATGAGATTCCCAAGTACAACAACGGCCACTACCAGCCGTACTTCATGCCCAGCGGTACTGTCGACAGCCAGGGTTACTTTATCCAGGACGCCATCACCCTGGGCGACGTGACCATCACCCCGTCGCTGCGCTACGACCATGTTGCCAATAAGGGCAAGCCGAACCAGGCGCCGTACTACACCGTTGCCGAGAACGGCCACGACTACAGCGAGAAAACCTACACCGGCTGGTCGCCACGCCTGTCGCTGTTCTGGAAAGCCACCGCCAACACCGCCTTCTTTGCCGACTACAGCAAGACCTGGCGCGCCCCGGTGCTCGATGAGCAGTACGAAGTCCAGGGCATCGGCAGCCGCACCGCCAGCAGCCGCAACCTCGACCCGGAACGCATCACCGCCCTGCGCGCCGGTAACGTCACCAACTTCGCCAATGTCTTTACCGCCGACGACAGCATGCAGATCCGTACCACGCTGTTTCGCAACGAGATCAAGGACGAGATCTTCAAGGCCACTGGCATTGGCTGCGAAGCACAACTGGCCAACGGCGAGAACATTTCCAAAGCCTGCGGCAAAGGCCTGATGTCCAATTACCGCAACCTCAAGGGCGTGACCATCAAGGGCTTCGAGGTTGAAAGCTTCTACGACTCGACCTACCTGTTCGGCTCGGTGTCCTACTCGTGGATGACCGGCCGTCATGATGGCGCCTACACCAACCCCTGGGGGCCGGACGTCTGGGCCAAGGACATTCCGGCGCCCAAATGGATCACCACCCTGGGCGTGAAGATCCCCAGCTGGGACGCCAAGGTCGGCTGGCAGGCGCAGTTCGTGCGCAAGACCGACCGCCTGCCGAGCGACAACTACCGCGAAGGCCCGGCCAGTGCCCTGGGTGACCGTTACTACGACCACTACGCCAACGACGACTATCAGCTCCACGGCCTGTTCGCCAACTGGAAGCCGCAGCAGCCTTACCTCAAAGGCACCGAGGTCAACCTGACGGTTGATAACCTGTTCAACAAGGACTACCGCTCCGAGCTCAGCGGCGAGTACGCCTACAGCCAAGGCCGCAACGCCAAGGTCAGCATCACCCGCTTCTTCTGAGGCAACTGTACGGATGAACTTGTCAGTAACTGTAACAAGATCATTCGCCCGCCCTGTGGCTCAATGAAGCTACTTCTCTGCCACAGGCGCTGCGTATGTCCAGCCGCGAAAACACCGGGATGGTCTTTGGCCTTCTCGGTGTGATTATTTTCAGCCTGACCCTGCCCATGACCCGCATTGTCGTGCAGGAGCTGCATCCCCTGCTCAACGGCCTGGGCCGGGCGTTGCTGGCAGCGATCCCGGCCGCGGCGCTGCTGCTCTGGCGCCGGGAAAAGTGGCCGACCTGGGCGCAGATCAAAGGCTTGAGCCTGGTGGCGCTGGGGGTGATCCTCGGGTTTCCAGTGTTCTCGGCCTGGGCCATGCAAAGCGTGCCGGCGTCCCACGGGGCGCTGGTCAACGGCCTGCAACCTTTGTGCGTGGCGGTGTATGCCGCCTGGCTGTCCCATGAACGGCCGTCGAAAGCCTTTTGGGCCTGTGCGGCGTTAGGCAGTGCGCTGGTGCTGGCCTACGCGATGATCATGGGCGCCGGGCAGATCCAGGCAGGCGACCTGCTGATGCTCGCGGCGATTGCCGTGGGTGGCCTGGGTTACGCCGAAGGTGGCCGGCTGGCGCGGGAAATGGGCGGCTGGCAGGTGATCTGCTGGGCACTGGTATTGTCGGCGCCGCTGTTGCTCGGGCCGGTGCTGTACCTGGCCTTGCAGCATCAAGGGCCGGTGAGTGGCAAAGCCTGGTGGGCGTTTGGCTATGTGACGCTGTTCTCGCAGTTCATCGGCTTCTTTGCCTGGTACGCCGGGCTGGCCATGGGTGGGATTGCCCGGGTCAGCCAGGTGCAACTGCTGCAGATCTTCTTCACCATCGCCTTTTCGGCGCTGTTCTTTGGCGAACAGGTCGAGCTGATTACCTGGGTGTTTGCTGCCGGGGTGATCGCCACGGTGGTGCTGGGGCGCAAGACGCGGGTGCATCCTGCGCCTGTGCAGGGGCTGGGCTGACGCTATCGCGGGTCAAGTCGAGGCGTCGCACCGCCGCTCCCACAGGATGGTGATGATCTCTGGACTGTCCCCCGATGCTTTCAGGCAGGAATCAAGCCATCGGCCCGCAGCAAGGTCTCCAGGCAATGCTCCTTGACCCCATAGAACGCCTTGAGCTGCTGGATCTTCTCCAGCAATGCTGACGCCTCGACCGGCGCCTGGCGCTTGACCGCCAGGATCATCTTGTTCTTGTTGGTGTGCTCCAACGAAATGAACTCGAAGACCTTGGTCTCGTAACCACAGGCTTCCAGGTACAAGGCACGCAAGCTGTCGGTGAGCATCTCGGCCTGCTGGCCCAGGTGCAGGCCATATTGCAGCATCGGCTTGAGCAAGCCCGGGCTGTGCAGTTGCGGGCGGATCTGCTTGTGGCAGCACGGCGAGCACATGATGATCGCCGCGCCACACCGAATACCGGTATGGATTGCGTAGTCGGTGGCGATATCGCAGGCATGCAGGGCAATCATCACCTCGATGGCGCTTGGCACCACGCTGCGTACATCACCGCATTCGAACACCAGGCCCGGGTGCTCCAGGCGCGAGGCCGCAGCGTTGCACAGCTCGACCATGTCCGGGCGCAGCTCGACGCCAGTGACCTGCGCCTCGCGCTGCAGGGTATTGCGCAGGTAATCGTGGATGGCGAAGGTCAGGTAACCCTTGCCCGAGCCGAAGTCGGCCACCCGCAGCGGCTGCTCGGCGGCCAGCGGCGCCGAGTTCAGGGCGTGGGAAAACACTTCGATGAACTTGTTGATCTGCTTCCACTTGCGCGACATGGCCGGGATCAGCGCCTGCTGGTTATCGGTCACGCCCAGGTCGTGCAAAAACGGCCGGCTCAGTTCGAGGTAGCGCTTCTTCTCCCGATCATGCTCCCCGCCCGGCGCCTGGCGTTCGTGCTGCACGGCGCTGCGATGGAGCATCGGCTTGCCCTTCTTGGTGAATTCCAGCTGGGCTTCGTCGCTCAGGCTAAGCAGGTGGGCGTTGCGAAACGAGGCCGGCAACAGCTCGGCCACCAGCGCCAACGCTTCGTCGTTGCCCAGGTTGCGGGTGATGTCGCGGGTCTTGTAGCGGTAGACGAACGACACGCAGGCCTGGCCCTTGACCGTCAGCGGCTTGGCGATGATGCGTTGCAGGGTTTCTTCATTGCCGACATGGCGCGCCAGCACCAGCTTGATCAGGGCGTTCTGTTCCAGGCTGGTGGCGAGCAGGCTCAGAAACTGCGCACGCGCATCCGGCGCGGCCTGGGCGGTGGGGGAATCGGACATCGGGAAAGGGTGCCTCGGGTTGCGGAGGGGGCGCTGGGAGGCGCAGTGCCGGGAATTTTACGTGGATGCGCTTTCCCTGCACAGCTTTTGTCGACCGGCGCCGCCGCTAGTCAAGCACCACCAGGCGGTTGGGCAACTCATTGCGCTCGTGGGTCAGCGGCACGTGGGTGCGCAGCAGCTCGCCGCAGGCCTCGATGCAACTGACAACCCCCTGCAGCGTCTGGCCTCGGCGTACCTGTACGGTAAAGCGCTTGACGATGACCTCCCAGACCTTGTTGTCCAGGTGCCGGGAGATGCCCTCATCGACGATGATTTCGACATAGCGCTCGGCCTCGCTGACAAAGATCAGCATGCCGGTGCCGCCCACAGTGTGGTGCAGGTTCTGCTCGAGAAACTGGCGCCGGGCCAGGTTCGCCGCACGCCAGTGGCGCACCGCGCGCGGAATCAGGCGGGTGGTCACCGACGGAATGCGAAACACCAGGCACAAGGCAATAAAGGTCAGCCACTGCACGATCAGCAGGCTGTGCACACTCATCCAGCCGCTCAGGTAATGGACGATGCCCGGCACCACCAGGGCCAGCAGGCTGGCCCACAACAAAGGGATATAGGCATAGTCGTCGGCACGGCTGGCCAGCACCGTGACCAGTTCGGCATCGGTATGGCGCTCGACCCGGGCAATGGCTTCAGCGACCTGGCGCTGTTGTTGTTCGGTAAGCAAAGTCATGCGCTACGCTACTCGTTGATGTTGATTTACCAGCCACCGGACGATCCGCCGCCACCGAAGCTGCCCCCACCGCCACTGAAACCGCCACCGCCACCGCCTCCCCCGCCGCCACCAAAGCCGCCGCCGTAGCCCCCACCGAAACCGCCACCCATGCCACCGCGCCCGCTGCCGCCAAGGCCCAGCGACTGCAGGGCGAACACCACCAGGATCAGCAGGATGAACAAACCGATCCCCCAGGCCGGAGCACCGTCGTCAGCGTCATTGGCCAATGCCCGCGAAGGTTCGGCCAACGGATTGCCGCCCAGCACCTGGAGGATCGCCGCGGTGCCCTGGACGATGCCCTGGCTGTACTCGCCACGGCGAAATGCTGGGGTAATGATGCGATTGATGATCACCGAAGACTGCGCATCGGTCAGGCGCTCTTCCAGGCCGTAGCCAACTTCGATACGCAGCTTGCGCTCCTGGGGGGCGACGATCAACAGCGCGCCGTTGTCCTTGCCCTTTTGGCCAATGCCCCAGTGACGGCCGAGCTGGTAGCCGTAGTCCTCGATGCTCTGCCCCTGCAAATCCGCCAGGGTCACCACCACAACCTGCTCACCCGTACCCTGTTCATGGGCCTTGAGCATATTGTCGAGCTGGCTGCGGCTGGCGCTGTCGAGCAGGCCGGCGTTGTCCACCACCCGCCCGCTCAGCGCCGGGAAGCTGAGTTCGGCACGCAGCGGCGTGGCGAACAGCAGCGCCAGCAGCAGCGCGAGCTTGAACAGGCGCATCAGAATTTCACTTCAGGCGCTTTGTCGGCATCGGCGCTGGTGGCCTCGAAGTTCTCCCGGATCGGCATATCGCTGTACATCACACTGTGCCAGATGCGCCCCGGGAAGGTACGGATCTCGGTGTTGTAGCGCTGCACGGCGGCGATGAAATCCTTGCGCGCCACGGCGATGCGGTTCTCGGTGCCTTCAAGCTGCGACTGCAAGGCGAGAAAGTTCTGGTTGGACTTGAGGTCCGGGTAGCGCTCGGACACCACCATCAGGCGGCTCAGCGCGCCAGTCAGTTGCGACTGGGCCTGCTGGAACTGGCGCAGTTTTTCCGGATCGTCCAGGGTGCTGGCATCGACCTGGATCGAGGTTGCCTTGGCCCGGGCTTCTATGACCGCGGTCAGGGTTTCCTGCTCCTGCTTGGCGTAGCCTTTGACCGTTTCGACCAGGTTGGGAATCAAGTCGGCGCGCCGCTGGTACTGGTTCTGCACCTGGGCCCAGGCCGCTTTTACCTGCTCGTCATAGTTGGGGATGTTGTTGATCCCGCAACCGGCCAGCAGGCTGCCAAGCACCAGCAGCAGCCACAGGCGTACGCTCTTGTAATGAATTACCTGCATGTCGCTACGCTCCTTGATCGCCGTGATTCACCGGACTTGAGGCATAATCCGTCGTCGCCGCTGGATCGGGATCGCCCAATCGGCTAAAAGATGCCCCAGCAAACTACAACAATAGCCGCTTCCCCAACTTCGGCTGGGCAGTATTGACCGTGAGTACTGCCGCAAGCCTTGAGAACAGAATTCATGAACAAGCTGTGTTTGCTGGGCCTGGTTGTCAGCCTGGCCAGTCCATCGGCTTTTGCCGACACCCCTGCCGCCCCGCTGCAAGACAAACAGGCGTTCATCGCCAACCTGATCCAGCAGATGACCCTGGATGAAAAAATCGGCCAGTTGCGCCTGATCAGCATCGGCCCGGAAATGCCCCGGGAGATGATCCGCAAGGAAATTGCCGCCGGGCGCATCGGCGGCACCTTCAACTCGATCACCCGCGCCGAAAACCGGCCGATGCAGGACGCCGCCGCCAAGAGCCGGCTGAAGATCCCGATGTTCTTCGCCTACGACGTGATCCACGGCCACCGCACGATCTTCCCGATCAGCCTGGGCCTGGCCGCCAGCTGGGACATGGACGCAATCGCCAAGGTCGGCCGTGTGTCTGCCGCAGAAGCCGCCTCCGACGGCATCGACATGACTTTCGCGCCGATGGTCGACATCGCCCGCGACCCGCGTTGGGGCCGCACCAGTGAAGGCTTTGGCGAAGACACTTACCTGGTCTCGCGGATTTCCAAAGTGATGGTCGAATCCTTCCAGGGCCAGAGCCCGGCACAAGCCACCAGCCTGATGGCCGCGGTCAAGCACTTCGCCCTGTACGGCGCGGTGGAAGGCGGCCGCGACTACAACACGGTCGACATGAGCCCGACCAAGATGTTCAACGACTACCTGCCGCCCTACCGTGCCGCCATCGATGCCGGTGCTGGCGGGGTGATGGTAGCGTTGAACTCGATCAACGGCGTGCCAGCCACCTCCAACACCTGGTTGATGAACGACCTGCTGCGCAAGGATTGGGGCTTCAAGGGCGTGACCGTCAGTGACCACGGGGCGATCACCGAGCTGGTGCGCCACGGCGTGGCCCGCGATGGCCGCGAAGCCGCCAAGCTTGCGATCAAGGCCGGCATCGACCTGAGCATGAACGACTCGCTGTACGGGGAAGAGCTGGCCAGCCTGCTCAAGGCCGGTGAAATCAACCAGGCCGACATCGACAACGCCGTGCGCGAAGTCCTTGGCGCCAAGTACGACATGGGCCTGTTCGAAGATCCGTACCGGCGCATCGGCAAGGCCAGCGACGACCCGGCCGACACCTATGCCGACAGCCGCCTGCACCGCGCCGAGGCCCGTGACGTCGCACGCCGCAGCCTGGTCCTGCTGGAAAACCGCGAGCAGACCCTGCCGCTGAAAAAATCCGGCACCATCGCCCTGGTCGGCCCGCTGGCCGACGCCCCAATCGACATGATGGGCAGTTGGGCCGCCGCCGGCCGTCCGCAGCAGTCGATCACCGTGCGCGAGGGCATGCACCAGGTGCTGGGTGACAAAGCCAAGGTGATCTACGCCAAAGGCTCCAACGTCACCCACGACAAGGCCGTCCTCGACTACCTGAACTTCCTCAACTTCGATGCCCCGGAAATCATCGACGACCCACGCCCTGCCGCGGTGCTGATCGACGAAGCGGTCAAGGCTGCCAAGCAGTCCGATGTGGTGGTCGCCGTGGTTGGCGAGTCCCGTGGCATGTCCCACGAATCGTCCAGCCGCACCACCCTGGAAATTCCGGCAGCCCAGCGCGAGCTGATCAAGGCCCTGAAAGCCACCGGCAAGCCACTGGTGCTGGTGCTGATGAACGGCCGGCCGCTGTCGCTGGCCTGGGAACGCGAGCAAGCCGATGCCATCCTGGAAACCTGGTTCAGCGGTACCGAAGGCGGCAACGCCATTGCCGATGTGCTGTTCGGCGACTACAACCCGTCGGGCAAGCTGGCCATCACCTTCCCGCGCTCGGTCGGGCAGATCCCGATGTACTACAACCACCTGAGCATCGGTCGCCCGTTCACCCCGGGCAAGCCCGGCAACTACACCTCGCAGTACTTCGAAGAGCCGAACGGCCCGCTGTACCCTTTCGGCTACGGCCTGAGCTACAGCGACTTCAGCCTCTCGAACCTGAGCCTGTCGAGCAAGACGGTGCAACAGGGCCAGGACCTGCAAGCCAGCATCGTGGTCAAGAACACCGGCAAGCGTGACGGCGAGACCGTGGTCCAGCTGTACCTGCAGGACGTCACGGCGTCCATGAGCCGCCCGGTCAAGGAGCTGAAAAACTTCCAGAAGGTCATGCTCAAGGCCGGTGAAGAGCGCACTTTGCGCTTCACCATCAAGGCCGACGACCTGAAGTTCTACAACGGCCAGCTGCAATGGGCGGCGGAACCTGGTGAGTTCAGGGTCCAGGTCGGCCTCGATTCGCAGGCCGTGCAACAACAGAGCTTCGAGCTGCTGTAAAACGTTGCCATGCTCCAAGGGAAGGCCAGGAGGCCTTCCCCACTGCCGGGACTTGCACCATGCCTTCTTCCTTTCGCGCCCTGCGTCTGGGCCTGATTCTGTTCTTCATCCTCGCCGGCACGCTGCTGACTGCGGGCTGGGCCATGCACCACGCCAAGCGCCAGTCGATGGTCGACGATGCCCAGCGGGCCAGTGAGCAGCTCGGGCTGTACGCCAACTCGCTGCATACCCTGATCGAGCGTTACCGCGCCCTGCCCGCCGTGCTGGCACTCGACCCGGAACTGATCAGCGCCTTGCGCGGCCCGGTGGCGGGCCCGGTGCAGGACGCGCTGAACCGCAAGCTCGAACGCATCAACGGTGCGGCCAACTCCTCGACCCTGGAACTGCTCGACCGCACGGGCCTGGCCGTAGCCGCCAGCAACTGGCGCCTGCCCAGTACCTATGTCGGCTCCAACTATGGCTTTCGCCCGTACTTCAAACAGACCCGCAGCCAGGGCAGCGGCCGCTTCTATGCGGTGGGCGTGACCAGTGGTGTGCCGGGGTATTTCTTGTCCAGCGCCGTGCACGACGAAAACAGCCGCTTCCTCGGTGCCATGGTGGTCAAGCTGGAGTTCCCCGAGCTTGAACGCGAATGGCGCCAGGGCAACGATATCCTCCTGGTCAGCGATGCCCGCGGGATCATCTTCATCGCCAACCAGGACGGCTGGCGCTACCGAGAACTGCAACCTTTGAGCAGCGCCGACCGCGCGGAACTGGCCACCACCCGCCAGTACGACAAGCAACCGCTGGTACCGCTGCAGCACCACATCCTCAGCAGCTTTGACACCAACAGCCACCTGATGCGCGTGCACGGCCCGGAGGGCAAAACCGATTACCTGTGGGAGAGCCTGCCGCTGGAGGCCGAAGGCTGGACCCTGCACCTGCTGCGCAAGCCGCAGGTCAGCGAAGACGGGCGCAATGCCGCGCTGGCTGCCGCCGCGGTATGGCTGAGCCTGGTGTTCGCCCTGCTGTTCATCAGCCAGCGCCTGCGTCTGGCCCGCTTGCGCCAACGTAGCCGCGAAGAGCTCGAACGCCTGGTCGAGGCCCGCACCCGCGACCTGCGCACCGCCCAGGAAGGCCTGGTGCAATCGGCCAAGCTGGCGGCGCTGGGGCAGATGTCGGCGGCGCTGGCCCACGAGATCAACCAGCCGCTGACTACTCAGCGCATGCAACTGGCAACCCTGCGCCTGCTGCTCGACAACCAGCGCCTGGACGAAGCGCGCCTGGCCCTGGAACCGCTGGAGCAGATGCTCACGCGCATGGCGGCCCTCACCGGGCACCTGAAAACCTTCGCCCGCAACAGCCCCAGCGGCCTGCGCGAACGCCTGGACCTGGCCACCGTGGTCGACCAGGCGCTGCAATTGCTCGATGCGCGCATCCGCGCCGAAGACGTCAACGTCGCCTTGTACCTGGCCCGTCCGGCCTGGGTGCGCGGTGATGCGATACGCCTGGAACAGGTACTGATCAACCTGCTGCGCAATGCCCTGGATGCCATGGCCGAAAAAAGCTACAAACGCCTTGAAGTGCGCATCGATGCCGAACAGGAACACTGGCGCCTGAGCGTGCTCGACAGCGGCGGCGGTATCCCCGCCGAACACCTGGCCAATGTCTTCGATCCGTTCTTCACTACCAAGCCGGTGGGCGAAGGATTGGGCCTGGGCCTGGCGATTTCCTATGGCATCATTCACGAAGCGGGCGGCCGTCTGCAGGTCGAAAATCAGCCTGGCGGCGCCCGTTTCAGCCTGACCTTGCCTATGGACCCGGAACCCGCATGTTCAACTCAGTGATGGTCGTCGACGATGAAGCCAGCATTCGCACCGCCGTGGAGCAGTGGCTGAGCCTGTCGGGTTTCAACGTGCAGTTGTTCAGCCGCGCCGAAGACTGCCTCCAGCAACTGCCCGGGCACTTCCCCGGGGTGATCCTCAGTGACGTGCGCATGCCCGGCATGGACGGCCTGCAATTGCTCGAGCAGCTGCTGGCCAGCGATGCCGACCTGCCGGTGATCCTGCTCACCGGGCATGGCGATGTACCGATGGCGGTCGAGGCCATGCGCAACGGCGCCTACGATTTTCTGGAAAAACCCTTCAGCCCCGAAGCCCTGCTCGGCAGCCTGCGCCGCGCCCTGGAGAAACGCCAGTTGGTGCTGGAGAACCGCCGCCTGCATGAGCAGGCTGATTTGAAGGACCGCCTGGAGGCGAACCTGCTGGGTGTATCCCAGGGTATGCAGCAGTTGCGCAAGCAGGTGCTGGATCTGGCCAGCCTGCCGGTCAATGTACTGATTCGCGGCGAAACCGGCAGCGGCAAGGAGCAGGTCGCCCGCTGCCTGCATGACTTCGGCCCACGCGCCGGCAAGCCCTTCGTCGCCCTCAACTGCGCAGCGATCCCCGAGCAGCTGTTCGAAGCCGAGCTGTTCGGCCATGAAAGCGGCGCCTTCACCGGCGCCCAGGGCAAGCGCATCGGCAAGCTCGAATACGCCAATGGCGGCACGGTGTTCCTCGATGAGATCGAAAGCATGCCGCTGGCCCAGCAGGCCAAGCTTTTGCGCGTATTGCAGGAGCAGAAACTCGAACGCCTGGGCGCCAACCAGAGCATCAGCGTCGACCTGCGAATCATCGCCGCGACCAAACCCGACCTGCTCGAAGAAGCCCGGGCCGGACGCTTTCGCGAAGACCTGGCGTACCGCCTGAACGTCGCCGAATTGCGCCTGGCGCCCTTGCGCGACCGACGCGAAGACATCCCCCTGCTGTTCAACCACTTTGCCCGCCTGGCCGCCGAGCGCGTCGGTCGTAGCGCACCGCTGCTCAGTGGCGCGCACCTGGGCAAGCTGCTCGGTCACAACTGGCCGGGCAACGTCCGTGAACTGGCCAACGCCGCCGAACGTCACGCCCTGGGGCTGGGCGAGCCGGCGCCCGCGCAGATCGAAGCCGGGCAATCGCTGGCCGCCCAGCAGGAAGCCTTCGAAGCCCAATGCCTGCGCGCCGCCTTGAGCCGGCACAAGGGCGAGATCAAGGCGGTCATGGAAGAGCTGCAACTGCCGCGGCGCACCCTCAACGAGAAGATGCAGCGCCATGGCCTGCTGCGTGAAGATTTTCTCGACCCGAGGTGATCGACACAGTCGATCGCGCAAGCGGAATTCCGCCTAAACACTCATTTGGATAGGCGGATTTCTGCTCATCGCTTGCGGACAACCCTTCTAGACCGGGCCTCCAGCACCTGGCACAGCTTCTGCTATAGCCCTGGCAGGCTGCGTTTCGACGCGCTCCACAAAAACAACTATGAAGGTCCCTTCGATGGATAACTCCAGCACTCTGCCCGCCGGGGCGGCCGTTGCGCCCGCCGCGGAAAAAACCACCCGAAGCCGACTCAAGTCGATTTTCAGCGGTTCGATCGGCAACATGGTCGAATGGTACGACTGGTACGTCTACGCCGCGTTTTCCCTGTATTTCGCCAAAGCCTTCTTCCCCGCTGGCGACACCACCGCGCAACTGCTCAACACCGCCGCGATCTTCGCCGTGGGCTTTTTGATGCGTCCGATTGGCGGCTGGCTGATGGGTATCTATGCCGACCGCAAGGGCCGCAAGGCCGCGTTGATGGCCTCGGTACTGCTGATGTGCGCAGGCTCGCTGGTCATCGCCCTGACTCCGGGCTATGAAACCATCGGCGTCGCCGCACCGGTGCTGCTGGTCGTCGCGCGCCTGATGCAAGGCCTGTCGGTGGGTGGCGAGTACGGCACCTCCGCCACCTACCTCAGCGAGATGGCCACCAAGGAACGCCGTGGCTTCTTCTCCAGCTTCCAGTACGTGACGCTGATTTCCGGCCAGCTCATCGCCCTGGCGGTGCTGATCATCCTGCAGCAGACCCTGACCACCGAGCAGCTGTATGCCTGGGGCTGGCGCGTACCTTTCGTGATCGGTGCACTGTGTGCGGTGGTCGCCCTGTACCTGCGCCGCGGCATGGAAGAAACCGCCTCCTTCACCAAGAAGGAAAAGTCCAAGGAAAGCCTGATGCGCACCCTGATGCGCCATCCGAAAGAGCTGGCCACCGTGGTCGGCCTGACCATGGGCGGCACCCTGGCCTTCTACACCTACACCACCTACATGCAGAAGTACCTGGTGAACACGGTGGGCATGAGCATCACCGACTCGACGACCATTTCGGCGGCCACCCTGTTCCTGTTCATGTGCCTGCAGCCGATCATCGGCAGCCTCTCCGACAAGATCGGCCGGCGCCCGATCCTGATCGCCTTCGGCGTGCTCGGCACCCTGTGCACCGTACCGATCCTGACCACTCTGCACACCATCCAGACCTGGTGGGGCGCATTCTTCCTGATCATGGCCGCGCTGATCATCGTCAGCGGCTACACCTCGATCAACGCGGTGGTCAAAGCCGAACTGTTCCCGACCGAAATCCGCGCCCTGGGCGTTGGCCTGCCGTATGCACTGACCGTGTCGATCTTCGGCGGTACCGCTGAATACGTGGCGCTGTGGTTCAAGAGCATCGGCATGGAAACCGGCTACTACTGGTACGTAACCGCCTGTATCGCCTGCTCGTTGCTGGTGTATGTGTTCATGAAGGACACCCGCACGCATTCGCGGATTACCACTGACTGACGTCTAGTCACAGGCAATGAAAAAGGGGGCGTCCGCCAGCGGATCGCCCCCTTTTTCTGTTTATGGCGCTTTAACGCGCCATTAATTCGGCCCCTTCATTGTTCAACCATAGATGCGGGAGCGGCGGTGCGACGCCTCGACTTGACCCGCGATAAAGGCAGAACTGTCGACATACATATCTACTAATTCGATTTTTATACGCTATTTTTTGCGCTTTTTAATCAATTTAATCGGCGTAGCATTAAACCCATAGCAACAAACAACCCCTCACCACCTCGGAGCAACGACCATGAAAAGCAAACTGATCCTGACCCTGGCCTTCTCGGTACTGGCTGCCAACGCATTCGCCGAAGACGGCTTCGACCGCACCAACGGCCACAACTTCAACGCCGTGCAAAGCCAGTCGGCCACTTATGCAGAAGATGGTTTCGATCGCACCGGCGCTGCCAAATTTGCTGAAGACGGTTTCGATCGCACCCAGGCCCACCGCATCAGCTAAGCCCTGATGTGACGCAGTCAGCCCGGCTTCGGCCGGGCTTAGTCATTTTCAGCAAGGCAAAGCCTTGGCACACTAGAGGCTTACTCACAGGGAAGGCCTTCGGGCCAACGCAGATGTATTACTACGAACCCGCAAAAGGCCACGGCCTGCCCCACGATCCGTTCAATGCCATCGTCGGCCCACGCCCGATTGGCTGGATCTCCTCCCAGGACGCCGAAGGTCGCCTGAACCTTGCGCCTTACAGCTTCTTCAACGCCTTCAATTACATTCCGCCGATTATTGGTTTTTCCAGCGTCGGGCGCAAAGACAGCCTGAACAACATCGAGCAGACCGGCGAATTTGCCTGGAACCTGGCCACCCTGCCCCTGGCCGAAGCGATGAACCAGAGCTGCGCCGCGGTTGCGCCACAGGTCGACGAGTTCGCCTTGAGCGGCCTGACACCAGTAGCGTCGAAGGTGATTGCAGTACCACGGGTGCAAGAAAGCCCGGTGTCATTCGAGTGCAAGGTGACCCAGATTATCCAGCTGCAACGTGCTGATCAGGCGCTGGTGCCAAGCTGGCTGGTGCTGGGTGAAGTAGTGGCGGTGCATATCGCCGAGCATCTGCTCAAGGACGGCATCTACGATACCGCCGCAGGCCAGCCGATCCTGCGTGGCGGCGGCCCGGCGGATTACTTCGAGTTGGGCAATCTGTTCAAGATGGCCCGTCCGCAGGTCAACGGCTGAGTTACCAGACCAGTTCGGCGTCGTCATCGACGCCTTGCAGGCGCTCAAGCTCAAGGCAAGCCGCTTCATCAGCGGCCAGGGCGGTCTTGAAGACCTGCTCTGCCAGGACCGTGTGAAAACGCGGAGCCCCGGAGGCGCCCAGGCCTTTGACGGCGATGGCGGCATGGTAGCCGTCGTCGCCGCGCACGGCTGCCGATACTGCTTCGAACTGCGAAAACTCTTTACGTGCCATGTGTTTCGAATCCACATCAATTGCCGAAAGCCGCCATTCTAACCTGCGCACGGCTCGCCGAAGGTATGCAGGTCGAGGCTGTCGACCACACGCGCCTGGACCAGCTCGCCGAACAGCTCAAGGGCCGGTGAAGCGAAGTAGCCACTCATCGACTGCTGATCGCGCCAGAAACCGCTGAGCAGCCACAGGTCGGCGTCGGCCTGGGAGCGTTGCAGGCTGAATTTCAGGCAGCCGGGGGCCTGGCGCGACGGTTCCAGCAGATCACGCAGGCGCTCGCCCAGTTCTTCTGAACGACCACTGCTGGCGCGGATAAAAGCAAGGTGGGTGACCGATTGTGCCGAGGTCATGAGCGTTTCTCCATGTGCAGCCAGATGAAATTGCCAGGCTGCACAGGTTAGGCCACGCGCCCGCACGGCGGTTAGGCGATTCCTGTCGAGCGCTTGCCTGATCCTGCGCGCCTTGCAGGATCAGGCAAGCGGGCGGCAGCTTTCGACTAGCGCCGTGGCTTGCACAAACCTATCCTGCAGTCGTTCTCTAAGGAATCGCCCATGTCCACTACCGATCCCGACCGCCTGATCCTCGACCCCGCTCTGGAACAACAGCGCCAGGAGCTGGCCGATCTCATCCAGCGCCATGCGCCTCGCCAGTCTGGCGTGGAGTCGGCGGTTGAAGACCTGTTTCTGGTGCGCTACGAAGAAAGCGTGCGCTCGATGCCGGCCCTGGCCGAGCCTGCGCTGTGCATCCTGGCCCATGGCAGCAAGGAGGTGTGCCTGGGTGACGAGCGCTACATGTACGACCCGCTGCATTACATGGTGGTGTCGGTAGCGTTGCCGATCAGCGGCGTGCTGCTGGAGGCCAGCCCGGAAAACCCCAGCCTGGGCGTGCGCCTGAACATCGACCCGGCGCAGATCAACAACCTGCTGGCCGATGCTGGCCCGCTAGGTGTACCGGCTTTGCCGTCAGGCCGTGGGCTGTATGTGGAGCGTACCGACCCGCTGCTGCTCGATGCTCTGCTGCGACTGATCCGCCTGCTCGACTCGCCAAAGGACATCCCGATCCTCGCACCGCTGATCCAGCGCGAGATTCTCTATCGGCTGCTGCGTGGGCCGCAGGGTTATCGGCTGTATGAAATTGCCATGGCCAACAGCCAGACCCATCGGGTGTGCCAGGCCATCGAATGGCTCAACCAGCACTTTCACCGACCCCTGCGCATCGATGACCTGGCGCGGGAGGTCAACCTCAGCACCTCGACCCTGCATCACCGTTTCAAGGCGGTGACGTCCATGAGCCCGTTACAGTACCAGAAGCAGCTGCGCCTGCAGGAAGCGCGACGGCTGATGCTCAATGACGGGCTCGAGGCGGCGGTGGCGGGTTACCGGGTGGGCTATGAAAGCCCGTCGCAGTTCAGCCGCGAGTACAGCCGCTTGTATGGGGCGCCGCCGGTTAGGGATTTGGCTCGGTTGCGCAGTGCCCTTTAGATTGCTATCGCGGGTCAAGCCCGCTCCCACAGGGCATAGCATCGAACCTGTGGGAGCGGGCTTGACCCGCGATGAGGCCTACACCGCCCTGACCACATGTTTGATCTCCTGAAACGCACTCAACCCCCAAGGCCCCAGCTCCCGCCCCAAGCTGCTCTGTTTGTACCCACCCCAGGCCGTCTGCGGGAAAATCACCTGCGGCGCGTTGACCCACACCAGCCCGGCCTGCAAGGCATTGGCGACCCGCTCGGCAGCCGGCAAATCACGGCTGAGCACACTGGCCACCAGGCCGAACTCGGTGTCGTTGGCCAGCGCCAGCGCCTCGGCCTCAGTGGCAAACGAACGCACGCACAGCACCGGGCCAAAGATCTCCTCACGCCACAAGGCACTGTCCAGCGGCACCTCGGTGAACACCGTGGGGCTGACAAAGTAACCGCAAGGCAGTTCTGCCGGCCGTGAACCGCCACAGAGCAAGCGGGCGCCGGATTGCACACCAGCAGCAATGTGCGCCTGTACCCGCTGGTACTGGACCTGATTGACCAACGGCCCCATTTCGCTGTCGCCGCTGAACGGCTCGCCCACGCGGATCGCTTCGGCGCGGGCCTTCAGCGCATCGATAAATGCCGGGTACAGGGCTTGCGCCACCAGCACCCGACTGGTCGCCGAGCACATCTGCCCGGCATTGAAAAAACCACCCAGGCAGGCCAGCTCTACCGCCAGTTCCAGGTCGGCGTCTTCGAGCACCAGCAACGGCGACTTGCCGCCCAGCTCCAGGCTCACACCCTTGACCGTTTCTGCTGCCCGCTGCATGACCTGCACCCCCACCGCATTGCTGCCGGTGAAGGAAATCTTGGCGACACGCCGATCGCCCGCCAACGGCGCGCCCACCGCCAGGCCAGTTCCGCAGACCAGGTTGAACACCCCGTCCGGCAACCCCGCTTCGGCAATGATCGCCACCAGTTCAAGCTCAGCCAGCGGGGTGACTTCCGATGGCTTGAGCACTACGCAGCAGCCCGCCGCCAGGGCCGGCGCGAGCTTCCAGGCAGTAGTGACCATGGGGAAGTTCCACGGCACGATCAAGCCGACCACACCGCACGGCTCACGGCGCACGCGGGCGACAAAATCTTCGCTGGGCAGCGCCACCGGGCGGTCACGCCCAAGGTTGTCTGCCAGCTGCGCGTAATAACGGAAGGTCGCAACGACATCATCGATATCGATGTGGACTTCGCTCAGCGGTTTGCCGTTGTTGCTGGCTTGCAACTGCACCAGGCGCTCGCGGCGCGCTTCAACGCCGTCGGCAATCGCCCGCAAGATCGCCGCACGGGCCGGCCCGCTGGAGAAGGACCATTGAGCAAATGCCGCAGTGGCCGCCAGCGTTGCCCGCTCGACCGCCGCTGCGTCACCACTGGCAACTTCGGCCAGCACCTGTTCATTGCTCGGGTTGATCACCGTCAGTGCCTGAGGGCCATGCTGCCAGACGCCTGCGATGTAAATACCTGGCAGCTTGATCATGCCGGCACCGCCTGCATCCAGGTGGCCTGGTCGATTTCAATCAGGCTCGGGACTTTGCGATCGCAGGCCTGACGCAAGGCTTCGCGCAGTTGAGCGACGTCGCTTACCGACTCGGCGCTGCAGCCAAGGGCCTTGGCCACGCCGATAAAATCAGGGGTATAGATGTCGACGCCGACCGGTTCGATGGCACGGTTGACCATATAGCGCTTGATCTCTTCATAACCCTGGTTGTTCCACAGCAGCACGATCAGAGGCACCTGCGCCTCGCGGGCACTGGCCAGCTCCGGCAGGGTGAACTGCAAGCCGCCATCGCCGATCAGGCACACCACCGGCGCGCGGTCGGCCGCAGCTTCGGCGCTGCCCAGCCAGGCGCCCATGGCCGCCGGCAGCGCGTAACCGAGGGTGCCGTAACCGGTCGAGGCATTGAACCAGCGCCGCGGCTGCTGCATGTCCAGGGTCAGGTTGCCGGTGTATACCGGTTGGGTCGAATCACCGACCAGCACCACGCCGGGCAGGGTTTCGACAAGGGTGTTGAGCATGCGCGTCTGGCTGCGCATCGGCAGGTCGCGGTCGGCCTCCAGCACTGCACGCAAGCGTGCGGCGCGGGCCGTGCCCCAATCGGCGCCGCGCACCGGTGCCGGTTGCTCGGCCAGGGCGACCAGCAAGGCCTGGGTGGCGATGGTCGAGTCGGCGACCAGGGCGACCTTCGGCGGGTAGTTGCGCACAGTCTGGTCGGGGTCGATATCAATGCGCAGCAGCTCACCGGGGAGCTCGAAGCCGCCCTTGAAGGTCACGTCGTAGTCGGTCTCGGCAAGCTCGGTACCGATAGCCAGCACCACATCGGCTTCGGCAACCAGGGCGCGGGTGGCCACCAGCGACTGGGTCGAACCGATCTGCAGCGGGTGGCTGGCCGGCAGTACGCCCTTGGCATTGATGGTCAGCGCTACCGGCGCCTGCAGGTATTCAGCCAGGCGGGTCAGCGCGGCACTGGCGTCGATGGCGCCACCACCTGCGAGGATCAGTGGCCGCCGGGCCGCCGCGAGCATGGCGGCCATTTGCGCGATCGCTGCAGGCGCGGCGCCGGCGCGGGCGATACGCACCGGGGCACAGGCCAGCAGGTGATCGGCGTCTTCGACCAGCACATCCAGCGGAATCTCGATATGCACCGGGCGCGGCCGGGCGCCATCGAACACGGCAAAGGCGCGGGCCAGCACCGACGGCAGGTCATCGGCGCTCATCAGGGTGTGGGAAAACGCCGCCACGCCCGCCACCAGGCTGCTCTGTGCCGGTAGCTCATGCAGCTTGCCGCGCCCGCCACCCAACTGGCTGCGCGACTGCACGCTGGAGATCACCAGCATCGGGATCGAATCGGCATAGGCCTGGCCCATGGCGGTGGTGATGTTGGTCATGCCCGGGCCGGTGATGATGAAGCACACGCCCGGCTTGCCACGGGTACGCGCATAGCCGTCAGCCATGAAACCAGCGCCTTGCTCATGGCGCGGGGTAATGTGGCGGATGCTTGAGCTTGCCAGCCCGCGATAAAGCTCCACGGTATGCACGCCGGGAATTCCAAAGACATGGTCTACGCCATAGCCTTCAAGGAGTTTGACCAATACTTCGCCGCAAGTCGCCATGATCGTGTGCCTGTAATTGTTCGGGAAACAGGCTTTATTGGACCGCCCGACGGCTACCTGCACAATGCAAAAAAGCTCATACTAGCCATGTCTATAGATCATGGCTTAAGCCGATGAAACGCCTGCCTCCACTGCCTGCCCTGCACACTTTTCTGGTCACTGCCCAGTGCTGCAACTTCACCCGCGCCGCGCAACTGCTGCACATCACCCAGGGTGCGGTGAGCCGGCAGATTGCCGGCCTGGAAGAACACCTCGGCTACCCGTTGTTCCTGCGCCAGGCCCGCGGCCTGAGCCTGACCCGCGAAGGCCAGGACTGGCTGCCACGGGTGCAGCAGGTGTTCGCCTTGATCGAGGAGGGGGTGCAGCAAGTCGGCGCGCGCAGCACCACCTTGCAACTCAAGGCACCGACCTGCGTGATGCGCTGGCTGCTGCCGCGCCTGATGGAATGGCAGGCACTGCGCCCGGACGTGCCGGTGGAGCTGACCACTACGGTGCAGCACGGGGTGGATTTTCGTCGGGAAGTGTTCGATGCGGCGGTGGTCTATGGTGCCCGGCCCAACCATGGCCTGCAGCCCCTGAAGCTGTTCGATGAACAATTGACGCCGGTGTGCGCGCCGCAACTGCTAAGCGGCGCCCTGCCCTTGCAGCAGATCGCCGACCTTGATCAGCACATGCTCCTGCACCCGACCCGCGACCAACGCGACTGGAATGCCTGGCTCGAAGCCGCCGGGGCGAACCTGCCCCGGCAAGGCAAGGGCCAGCATTTTGAAACCCTGGACATGGCCATGTCGATGGCGTCCCAGGGTACTGGTGTGGCCATTGGCGACTGGTCGCTGATCGGCGATGACCTCAAGTGCGGACGGCTGGTGACACCGTTTCCGCTCAAGGTCAGCACCGGCCAGGCTTACTACCTGGTGCGACCGCAAGGGTCGGCCTCAGCAGCTTTGCAGGAACTGCTCGCCTGGTTGTGCGAGCAGGCCCATGTCCCTCAATAACCGACAGTGAAGCGCTGACGCGAGTGCGCCGGTTTCTCCACTTCATCGAGCATGGCGATGGCGTAGTCGGCAAAGCTGATCCAGCTCTTGCCGTCGACGCCGATCAACAGGTGATCCTTGCCCAGCTTGTATGCGCCGCTGCGGGCACCTTCGACGAATTCGGCCGAAGGTGAGAGGAAGGTCCAGTCCAGGTCCTTTTCCTGACGCAGGGTGTCGAGGTAATGACCGCCGGCCGTTGCTTCAGCCTTGTAGGCCTCGGGGAAATCCGGGCTGTCGATGACCTTGTGCCCCGACGGCAGCAGCAGGCTGCCGGCCCCGCCCACCACCAGCAGGCGCTTGACCCCGGCGCGCTTGACCGGCTCGATGATGGCCTGCGGTTTGATCGTGGAAAAGTGCGCGGCGCTCAACACTACGTCATGGCCTTGCACTGCCTGTTCCAGGGCGGCGGCGTCGCTGATATCCAGCGCTACGTTTTTTACCCCTTCCCGCACCTGCAGCTTCGAGGTGTCGCGGGCGATGGCGGTAACGCTATGGCCCCGGCGCAGGGCCTCTTCCAGCAACTGGCTGCCAGCACGGCCGGTAGCACCGATGATTGCGATCTTGCTCATGGGAATTCTCCACTCAGGATTGAATGACACTTACCACTTCATCTCGCCCTTGGCGACCTTGGCGCTGAGCTCCAGCGAGCTTTCTTCGCCCAGGTCCGGGTAACGCTTTTTCATCGCCGCGATCAGTTCGGCGGCGTTGCCAGCCTTGGCGGTTTCTTCGTCGAAGGCACGGATATAGTCAGCGGTGAACTGCACCGCCTTGAGTGAGCGGCTGCTCTGGCCCAGGTAGTGACCTGGGATCACGGTGTCGGGCTTGAGCTGCTCGATACGCTTGAGGGTCGACAGCCAGTCCTTGTGCGATTGCGCCGACTGCGTGTCGGCCATCCACACGTGCAGGTTCTCGGCGACCACCACGCCACCGACGACCGCCTTGATCGATGGAATCCACACAAAGCTGCGGTCCGGCTGTGGGCCGTGGAGGCCGACCACTTGCAGGCGCTGGCCTTCGAGCTTGAGCTCATCGCCTTGCAGTACTTGCGGGACGATCAGCTTGGCCGGTTTGTCGGTGCCCATCTGCGGGCCCCAATAGGCCAGCTTGCCGTCCATGGTCTGCTTGATATGGGCGACGGTCGCCGCCGAGGCCACGACCTTGGCCTTGGGATAGGCTGCGGTCAGGGTCTGCAGGGCGAAGTAGTAGTCCGGGTCACCGTGGCTGATATAAATAGTGGTCAGTTGCTTGCCGCTCGCTTGCAGCTTGGCCAGCACCTGCTCGGCCTGGGCCTTGCCGAACTGGGCGTCGACCAGGATGGCGTCGTGCTTGCCGCTGACGATCACCGAACTGACCGGGAACAGGGCATTGGTGCCCGGGTTGTAGACATCCAGGTTCAGCGGCTCGGCGGCCGACGCCTGGGCCATGACTCCAAGGGTGGTTACAGCGAGCAGCAGGCTACGCAGGGAAAACGAACGAGGCATCAAGGCGATTCCTGTGAAGTGGGCGATGAACAACAGCTTAGTTGCACGATCCGTCACAAAAAATGCGATGCTTAGGATTAGTTTGTTTCTGAAAGCGGGCAAATCATGGATCGTCTGACAGCAATGCGGGTCTTCGTCAGCGTGGTCGACCTGGGCAGCCAATCGGCCGCCGCTGACCACCTGGAACTCTCCCGGCCGGTAGTTTCCCGCTATCTGGCTGAGCTTGAGGACTGGGTTGGCGCGCGCCTGATGCAGCGCACCACAAGGCGCCTGAGCCTGACCGCGGCCGGCCAGGAAACCCTGCCGCGTTGCCGGCAGATGCTTGAACTTGCCGGTGACCTACAGGCAGCGGTCAGCACCCCCAACGATGCCCCCCGCGGCGAATTGCGCATCAGTGTCAGCACCTCGTTCGGCCAGGCGCAATTGATGGACGCCGTGGCCGACTACGTCAAACGCTACCCCGGGGTAAAAATCGACCTGCAAATGCTCGACCGCACGGTGAACCTGGTGGATGAGCGCATCGACCTGGCGATCCGCACCAGCAACGACCTGGACCCGAACCTGATCGCCCGGCGCCTGACCGTGTGCCGCTCGGTGATCTGCGCCTCCCCCGCTTACCTGCGCCAGCACCCGGCGCCGCAGCACGTGCAGGAGCTCAGCCAGCACAACTGCCTGACCCACTCCTACTTCGGCCGCAGCCTCTGGCATTTCGAAGTGGATGGCGAGGTGGTATCGGTACCAGTACAAGGCAACATCAGCGCCAACGAAGCCATGACCCTGCAACGGGCGGCGCTGGCCGGTGCCGGCGTGGCAATGCTGCCGACCTATCAGGCCGCCGGCGCCCTGCGCAGTGGCGAGCTGATTCGCCTGCTGCCCCAGGCCAAGCCGCGGGAGCTGAACCTCAATGCCGTGTACACCTCGCGCAAGCACATGCCGGCGACCCTGCGCAGCATGCTCGACTTTCTCGCCGAGCGTTTTACCGCCGAGCCCGTTTGGGACCGGGACCTGCTCTAGCCGGGCACACTCGGCCAAGCTGACCTATGCTTTGGATAGCACCTGTACGTGGTTTGCAGGAGGTGAGCAACATGGGCGTCAAATCCAGAAAGTGCGCCGTTATCTGTGCCATGGCCGCTGTGGTCGGGCTGTATGCCGCCGCAGCCTACCGGGTCGAGCAGATTCGCAACCAACCCTACTCCGCCGCCAGCTGCAGCCTGGCTCACTGCGTGCCGCACACGGCGACGCTGAGTGCACTCAAGTAGGTTGCCGCGCATCCTGCTGACGGAAGTCGCTGGGGGCCTTGCTGGTCAGGCGGCGGAAGAACCGCGAGAAATACGCAGGATCTGCGAAACCCAGGCTGTCAGCCAATTGCTTGATGCTCAGGCTGGTGTAGATCAGCTCGCGCTTGGCTTCAAGTAGCAGGCGTTGATGGATGATCTGCAACGCCGACTGCCCGGCAAGCTCGCGGCAGATACTGTTTAAGTGCGCCACTGAAATCCCCACCTCATGAGCCAACGCCTCGACACTCGGCTGCCGGCGAAACTGCTGCTCCACCAGCGTGTTGAAGCGGTCCAGATATTCCCGCCCACGCGCCACCACCAGGCCCTGACCATGGCGCTGCAAGCATTGGCGGCTGATCCACACCACCAGCAGGTTGATCAATGAGCGCAGTTGCAAATCGCGACCAGGCTGGGCCTGTTGGTACTCTTGCTGCAAGGCGCTGAACAGGCTGTACAGGTAGCCCCGATCGTCGCCCGCCAAGTAGGTGCCCGCCTGGGCCAGGGCCGGCGGCGCACCGGCCAGTTGCGTGTGCAGCAGGTTCACCAGCGGCGCCGCCAGGGTCACCACGTAACCATCGACATCGCTGGAAAAGCGAAAGCCGTGCACACACAAGGCCGGCACCACCTGGATCGCCGCCTGCTCCAGGCGCCGCACCTGGCCTTCGACTTCGATCTCGGCCTGTCCGTCATAAAGGAACAGCAACTGGCATAGATCGGCATGCCGATGAGGTTCGATTTCCCAGTCATGCAAACGGCTGCGCGCCGGGATCGACTCGCTGTGCAGCAGGTCCGGCGTCGGCCACTGCAACTGCTCGCCGTACAGCTTGAACACCGGGATCGACGCCTTGCTCATTGATCAACTGGCTCCAGGGCAATGCCCGATAATCGCACCGATTAGTGAAAAGTCCTGCTTCCTGCCGTTTTTATCCCTTCTTCACTCGCATTCCCAAGCGAAAAATACAAGCACAACAATCATAAGCTGCTTTCAGCCCTGAGCTGAAGCTTGCCTGGGATAACAACAATGAAGACTCAAGTCGCAATTATCGGCGCCGGCCCTGCTGGCCTGCTGCTCGGCCAGTTGCTGCACAAGGCCGGGATCGCCAATGTCATCGTCGAGCGTCAGAGCGCCGACTACGTGCTCGGGCGCATCCGTGCCGGGGTACTGGAACAAGGCATGGTCGAGCTGCTGCGCGAAGCCGGCGTCGGCGCGCGCATGGATGCCGAGGGCCTGCCCCACAGCGGTTTTGAACTGGCCTTCGACGGGCGCCGCGAACACATCGACCTCAAGGGCCTGACCGGCGGCAAAGGGGTCATGATCTACGGCCAGACCGAAGTCACCCGCGACCTGATGCATGCGCGCCAAGCCTGCGGCGCCGTCACTGTCTATCAAGCCGACAACGTCCGTCCCCATGATCTGAAGTCCGAGCAGCCTTACCTGACCTTTGAAAAGAACGGCGAAGTACAGCGCCTGGACTGCGACTACATTGCTGGCTGCGACGGTTACCACGGCATCGCCCGGCAATCGATTCCCGCCCAGGCGCTGAAAATTTTCGAACGGGTGTACCCTTTCGGCTGGCTCGGTGTACTGGCCGATACCCCGCCGGTGAGCGACGAGCTGGTGTATGCCCGGCATGAGCGCGGCTTCGCCCTGTGCAGCATGCGCTCGCCGACCCGCACCCGCTACTACGTGCAGGTGGGCGCTGAAGAGCAAGTCGAGGACTGGTCCGACGAGCGTTTCTGGGCCGAGCTCAAATCACGTCTGCCGGCAGAGCTGGCCGAACGCCTGGTGACCGGTCCGTCGATCGAGAAAAGCATCGCGCCGCTGCGCAGTTTCGTGGTCGAACCGATGCAGTACGGCAAGCTGTTCCTGCTCGGCGACGCCGCGCACATCGTCCCGCCCACCGGCGCCAAGGGCCTGAACCTTGCCGCCAGCGATGTCAGCACCTTGTACAACATCCTGCGCAAGGTCTATGGCGAAGGCCGCACCGACCTGCTGGAGCGCTACTCGCAGATCTGCCTGCGGCGGATCTGGAAGGCCGAGCGCTTCTCCTGGTGGATGACCTCGATCCTGCACCGTTTTCCTGACAGTGATGCCTTCAGCCAGCGCATTCAGCAAACCGAGCTTGAGTACTACGTCAGCTCACAAGCAGGCCGTACTACATTGGCAGAAAACTATGTCGGCCTGCCCTACGAGCCTATCGAGGAAGACGCTTAGCAAGCTATCGAGTAGACTGGTCGGCACCTGCTCCCGCAGCTCACCGGCTGCGGGCTTCATCTGCCTCAGAGCTGGCCCGTGACTCAACTGAACACTCCGCAACCGGTGCTGCGCAGCGTGCTCGTCGCGCTGATGCTGGCGATCTTTCTCGGCGCCCTGGACCAGACCATCGTCGCCGTGTCGATGCCGGCTATTTCGGCGCAATTCAACGATGTCGGCCTGCTGGCCTGGGTGATTTCCGGCTACATGGTGGCCATGACCGTGGCCGTGCCAATCTACGGCAAGCTCGGTGATCTGTATGGCCGGCGGCGGATGATCCTCACCGGCACCGCCCTGTTTACCCTGGCCTCGATTTTCTGCGCACTGGCGCAGAACATGGAGCAACTGGTGCTGGCGCGGGTGCTGCAGGGTATTGGCGCCGGCGGCATGGTCTCGGTCAGCCAGGCGATCATTGGCGACTTCGTGCCACCGCGCGAGCGCGGGCGCTACCAGGGCTACTTCAGCAGCATGTATGCCCTGGCCAGTGTTGCCGGGCCGGTGCTGGGCGGGGTGCTCACCGAGTACCTGTCATGGCGCTGGGTATTCTGGCTCAACCTGCCGCTGGGCCTGACCGCCTGGTGGGTGACCCGCCGCGCCTTGCGCAGCCTGCAGGTGCCAACGCACACGGCGCAGGTCGATTACCTCGGCGCCGCATTGCTGACTCTTGGCCTGGGCAGCCTGCTGCTGGGCATCACCCTGATTGGCCAGGGCCAGCCCTGGGATTCTGCGCAGGTTGCCAGCCTGCTCGGTTGTGCAGTGACCGGCCTGCTGCTGTTCGTACTGCACGAGCAACGCACCGCCGAACCGCTGCTGCCACTGAAGCTGTTCGCCAATCGCACCGCCGTCCTGTGCTGGTGCACGATCTTCTTTACCAGTTTCCAGGCCATCTCGCTGACCATGCTGATGCCGTTGCGCTATCAGAGCATCACCGGAGCCGGCGCCGACAGCGCGGCCCTGCACCTGCTGCCGCTGGCCATCGGCCTGCCGATCGGTGCTTATTGCGGCGGGCGCCTGACCACGCACACCGGGCGCTACAAGCCGCAGATTCTTGGCGGTGCCTTGCTGATGCCGTTTGCCATCGTCGGCATGGCCTTCAGCCCACCGCAGGCGGTCTGGTTCAGTGGTGTGTTCATGTTATTGACCGGGATTGCCTCGGGCCTGCAGTTCCCCACCTCGCTGGTGGCGACCCAGAGTGCAGTGGAGCCGCGGGATATCGGCGTGGCCACCAGCACCACCAACCTGTTCCGCTCACTGGGCGGGGCCATGGGTGTGGCCATCATGTCCACGCTGTTGCTGGCGATGCTTGCCCAGGGCGGCTTGAGCCTGGCTGGTGATGCCCTGCTGGGTAGCCTGCAGGCCGGCGAACCGACAGCGGCGGTGCAGGCCGAGTTGCTGTTGAGCTTTCGCAACCTGCTGCTCGGCAGTGCTACGGTTTCGCTGCTGGGGCTGACGGCGGCGCTGGCATTGCCTGACAGACAATTGCGCGGCCGCCAGTAAGACGTTTATAACTGTCGTGGAAACAAATGATCACAAAGCTTCACAAAGTGTCATTTGCGCAAGGCGGGGCTCAAGCGCAGCATATCCAGCCCGGTATCGATCCACAGCTCGGCCTGGTCCAGCAGGTCAAAGCTGTCGGGCAGCAGTAGCCAGCGGCGAATCAGCCCGTCTATGTAGGCATAGATGGCCAGCGCCGCGCGTTCCGGGTCCACGTCGGCGGGCAATTGCCCGCGCTTGACTGCATTGCCCAGCGACAACGCGATGTGGGCATGACATTCGATCGTCGAGGCCTGCCGTTGCTGGCGGATCTCGCACATATCATCGGTGAACTCGCATTTGTGATGCAGAATTTCATTGATTCGCCGGGTCTTCGGATCGAGCACCATCTGGTGCATCAACCGCACCAGCAGCTTGCGCATGCAGCCGAGCGGGTCGACTTCGTCCTCGCTTTCACTGGCCCGGGCCAGAGCGTCCAGCGGCTCGTGCAAGCTGTCGAGCATGGCCTCCACCAGTTCGGCCTTGTCGTTGAAGTGCCAGTAGATCGCGCCGCGGGTCACCCCCGCTTCCTTGGCGATATCGGCCAGGGTGGTACGCGCTACCCCGCGCTTGTAGAAGGCCTTTTCCGCGGCTTCGAGAATCTGGGCGCGGGTTTCCTGGGCTTCTTCTTTGGTTCGACGGACCATGGCAGTACAACCTCATCAGGCCCGGGCACGCACGCCGGGTGCCTGGGAGTCGGGCCGGGTCAGCCTCTGCAGACTGTTACCGGCTGTATTAATTTGGGAGCTCGCATCGGCTGAACACGTCGCCTGCGAGGTATTTACAAACAACCATGAATGTAAGTATATTCCTTAGCAAGCTATTTATCCACTCGACTGCATTTTTTATAGCGCACCCTTTCCATTATTCTTGAGCGTCTTCAGCTCTTGCGACCCGAGGATCTTCATGCAATTCAAGCCAGCTGTTACCGCTCTGGTTTCCGCCGTCGCCCTGGCAACACTGCTCAGCGGCTGTAAAAAGGAAGAGGCGGCGCCTGCGGCGCAAGCTCCTCAGGTCGGCGTCGTAACCCTGCAAACCCAGGCCTATACCCTGACGTCCGATCTCCCTGGCCGTACCACCGCGTACCGCATTGCCGAGGTTCGACCACAGGTCAACGGCATCATTCTCAAGCGCCTGTTCAAGGAAGGCACCGAGGTCAAGGAAGGCCAGCAGCTGTACCAGATCGACCCGTCGGTGTACGAGGCGACCCTGGCCAGCGCCCAGGCCAACCTGCAATCGACCCGCTCGCTGGCTGAGCGTTACAAGCAACTGGTCAGTGAACAGGCTGTCAGCCGTCAGGAATACGACGACGCCAATGCCAAACGTCTGCAGGCTGAAGCCTCGCTGCGCAGCGCCCAGATCGACCTGCGCTACACCAAGGTCCTGGCCCCGCTGAGTGGCCGTGTTGGCCGTTCTTCGGTCACCGAAGGCGCGCTGGTCAACAACGGCCAGGCCGACGCCATGGCCGTGATCCAGCAGCTCGACCCGATCTACGTCGACGTCACCCAGTCCTCGGCCGAGCTGCTCAAGCTGCGCCGTGAGCTGGAAAGCGGCCAACTGCAGAAGGTCGGCGACAACGCCGCCAAGGTCACCCTGACCCTGGAAGACGGCAGCACCTATGGCAAGGAAGGTCGCCTGGAGTTCTCCGAAGTCTCGGTCGACCAGACCACCGGTTCCGTGACCCTGCGTGCGGTGTTCCCCAACCCTGAACACAACCTGCTGCCAGGCATGTTCGTCCACGCGCGCCTGGCCGCCGGGGTCAACAGCGCCGCCATCCTCGCGCCGCAGCAAGGCGTGACCCGCGACCTCAAGGGCCAGCCGACCGCATTGATCGTCAACAAGGACAACAAGGTTGAACTGCGCCAGCTCAAGGCCAGCCGTACCGTGGGTAGCGATTGGCTGATCCAGGAAGGCCTGAACCCGGGCGACCGCCTGATTACCGAAGGCCTGCAGTTCGTCAAACCGGGCGTCGAGGTCAAGGTCAGCGAAGCCACCAACGTCAAGCCTGCCCAGCCAACCCAGGCCAATGCATCGACTGCAGGGGCCAAAGGGGAGTAAACCATGTCGAGATTCTTTATCGATCGCCCGATCTTTGCCTGGGTGATCGCCTTGGTGATCATGTTGGTCGGCGCCTTGTCGATCCTCAAGTTGCCAATCAACCAGTACCCGAGCATCGCTCCGCCGGCCATCGCCATTGCCGTGACCTACCCGGGCGCTTCGGCGCAGACCGTGCAGGACACTGTGGTACAGGTGATCGAGCAGCAGCTCAACGGTATCGACAACCTGCGTTATGTGTCGTCGGAAAGTAACTCCGACGGCAGCATGACCATTACCGCGACCTTCGAACAGGGTACCAACCCCGATACCGCGCAGGTCCAGGTGCAGAACAAGCTGAACCTGGCCACCCCGCTGCTGCCGCAAGAAGTGCAGCAACAGGGTATCCGCGTGACCAAGGCGGTGAAGAACTTCCTGCTGGTGATCGGCCTGGTGTCCGAAGACGGCAGCATGTCCAAGGACGACTTGGCCAACTACATCGTCTCCAACATGCAGGACCCGATCTCGCGCACCGCCGGTGTCGGTGACTTCCAGGTGTTCGGTGCCCAGTACGCCATGCGTATCTGGCTCGACCCGGCCAAGCTGAACAAGTATCAGCTGACCCCGGTCGACGTGCGTACCGCCGTGGCCGCGCAGAACGTTCAGGTGTCCTCCGGCCAGCTTGGCGGCCTGCCTGCCCTGCCGGGTACCCAGCTCAACGCCACCATTATCGGCAAGACCCGCCTGCAGACGGCCGAGCAGTTCGAGAAGATCCTGCTCAAGGTCAACCGTGACGGCTCCCAGGTGCGCCTGGGCGATGTCGCCAAGGTCGGCCTGGGTGGTGAGAACTACGCGATCAGCGCCCAGTTCAACGGCAAGCCGGCGTCCGGCCTTGCGGTAAAGCTGGCCACCGGCGCCAACGCCCTGGATACCGCCAAGGCCCTGCGCCAGACCATCACCGACCTGGAACCGTTCTTCCCGGAAGGCATGAAGGCGGTGTTCCCGTATGACACCACCCCGGTTGTGACCGAATCGATCAGCGGGGTAATCCATACCCTGATCGAAGCGATCGTGCTGGTGTTCCTGGTGATGTACCTGTTCCTGCAGAACTTCCGCGCCACCATCATCACCACCATGACCGTACCGGTGGTATTGCTGGGTACTTTCGGCATCCTTGCCGCGGCGGACTTCAGCATCAACACCCTGACGATGTTCGGCATGGTGCTGGCCATCGGCTTGCTGGTGGACGATGCCATTGTCGTGGTGGAGAACGTCGAACGGGTCATGTCCGAAGAGGGGCTATCCCCCAAGGAAGCGACCAAGAAGTCCATGGGCCAGATCCAGGGCGCCCTGGTCGGTATCGCCCTGGTGCTGTCGGCGGTACTGCTGCCGATGGCCTTCTTCGGCGGCTCCACCGGTGTGATCTACAAGCAGTTCTCCATCACCATCGTCTCGGCCATGGCCCTGTCGGTACTGGTAGCACTGATCTTCACCCCGGCGCTGTGCGCGACCATGCTCAAGCCGATTGCCAAGGGCGAACACCACGTTGCCAAGCGCGGCTTCTTCGGCTGGTTCAACCGCAACTTCGACCGCAGCGTGCGTAGCTACGAGCGCGGCGTCGGCAACATGCTGCGGCACAAGGCCCCGTACCTGCTGGCCTACCTGCTGATCGTGGTCGGCATGATCTGGCTGTTCACCCGCATTCCGACGGCGTTCCTGCCCGAAGAAGACCAGGGTGTACTGTTTGCCCAGGTGCAGACCCCGGCCGGTTCCAGCGCCGAGCGCACCCAGGTGGTGATCGACGAGATGCGCAGCTACCTGCTCGACAAGGAAGCCGATACCGTTGCCTCGGTGTTCACCGTCAACGGCTTCAACTTCGCCGGTCGTGGCCAGAGCTCGGGTATGGCCTTCATCATGCTCAAGCCGTGGGGCGAGCGTTCTGCCGAGAACAACGTGTTCAACCTGGCCAACCGTGCCCAGCAGCACTTCTTCAGCTTCCGCGATGCGATGGTGTTTGCCTTCGCTCCGCCTGCGGTACTGGAGCTGGGTAACGCCACTGGTTTCGACGTGTTCCTGCAGGACCGTGCCGGTGTCGGTCACGAAAAACTGATGGAAGCGCGTAACCAGTTCCTCGGTATGGCCGCGCAAAGCAAGATCCTTTCGGCAGTGCGTCCGAACGGCCTGAACGATGAACCGCAGTACCAGCTGACCGTCGACGACGAACGCGCCAGTGCCTTGGGCGTGACCATCGCCGACATCAACAACACCCTGTCGATTGCCCTGGGTGCCAGCTACGTCAACGACTTCATCGACCGCGGCCGGGTCAAGAAGGTCTACATCCAGGGTGAAGCCGGTGCCCGGATGAGCCCTGAAGACCTGCAGAAGTGGTACGTGCGCAACGCCGCTGGCGAGATGGTGCCGTTCTCCTCCTTCGCCAAGGGCGAGTGGATCTACGGTGCACCGAAGCTGTCGCGTTACAACGGTGTAGAAGCCATGGAAATCCTCGGTGCGCCAGCGCCTGGCTACAGTACCGGTGAAGCCATGCTCGAGGTCGAACGCCTGGCCGCGCAACTGCCGGCGGGTATCGGTTACTCCTGGACGGGCCTGTCGTACGAGGAGCGGTTGTCCGGCTCCCAGGCGCCGGCGCTGTACGCCCTGTCGCTGCTGATGGTGTTCCTGTGTCTGGCGGCGTTGTATGAAAGCTGGTCGATCCCGATCGCGGTCATGCTCGTGGTACCGCTGGGGATCATCGGTGCGTTGCTGGCCACCAGCCTGCGCGGGCTGTCCAACGACGTGTACTTCCAGGTGGGCCTGTTGACCACCATCGGCCTGGCGGCGAAGAACGCGATCCTGATCGTCGAATTCGCCAAGGAACTGCATGAGCAGGGCCGCAGCCTGATCGATGCGGCCATCGAAGCCTGTCGGATGCGTCTGCGGCCGATCATCATGACCTCGCTGGCGTTCATCCTCGGCGTGGTACCGTTGGCCATCTCCAGTGGTGCAGGCTCGGGTAGCCAGCACGCTATCGGTACCGGGGTAATCGGCGGGATGCTGACCGCCACCATCCTGGCAATCTTCTGGGTGCCATTGTTCTTCGTAAGTGTGTCGTCGCTGTTCGGTAGCAAAAAGCCCGAAGAAGACGCCACCCCTGAAACTCCACGCTATGAGGCCGGGCAATGAGTAAGTCCCTGTTGTCCCTGGCAGTAACCGCTTTCATTCTTGGCGGCTGCTCGCTGATCCCTGACTACCAGACCCCGGAATCGCCGGTGGCCGCGCAGTGGCCGCAAGGCCCTGCCTACTCGCCGACCGAGTCGGCCGAGGTGGCCGCCGCCGAACAGGGCTGGCGTCAGTTCTTCCATGACCCGGCACTGCAGCAGTTGATCCAGACTTCGCTGGTCAACAACCGCGACCTCAAGGTCGCGGCGCTGAACATCGATGCCTACCGTGCGCAGTACCGCATCCAGCGCGCCGATCTGTTCCCGGCGGTCTCGGCCAATGGCAGCGGTAGCCGTCAGCGGATGCCGGCGAACATGTCGCAAACCAACGAATCGAGCATCACCAGCCAGTACTCGGCGACCCTCGGGGTCAGCGCCTACGAGCTCGACCTGTTCGGCCGGGTGCGCAGCCTGACCGAGCAACAGCTGGAGATCTACCTGTCCAGCGAAGAAGCCCGGCGCTCGACGCAGATCAGCCTGGTGGCCAGTGTGGCCAACGCCTACTTCACCTGGCAGGCCGATCAGGCCCTGCTCAAGCTGACCGAAGACACCCTCAAGACCTACGAGGAAAGCTACCAGCTGACCGCACGTAGCAATGAAGTGGGTGTGGCCTCGGCCCTGGACCTGAGCCAGGCGCGGACTTCGGTCGAAGGCGCACGGGTCAAGCTGGCGCAGTTCCAGCGCCAGGTTGCCCAGGACCTCAACAGCCTGACCGTGCTGCTCGGCACCGGCGTACCGGCCAACCTGCCGACCGCGCAGAAGCTCGACAGCGACCTACTGGCCGAAGTGCCGGCGGGCCTGCCGTCCGACCTGCTGCAACGCCGGCCGGACATCCAGGAAGCCGAACACCTGCTCAAGGCCGCCAATGCCAACATTGGCGCCGCCCGTGCAGCGTTCTTCCCGAGCATCAGCCTGACGGCCAACGCCGGGACCCTGAGCCCGGACATGGGCGGCCTGTTCAAGGGTGGTTCGGGTACCTGGCTGTTCCAGCCGCAGATCAACCTGCCGATCTTCAACGCCGGCGCCCTGCGCGCCAGCCTCGATTACTCGAAGATCCAGAAGGACATCAACGTCGCGAAATACGAGAAAACCATCCAGACCGCCTTCCAGGAAGTCTCCGATGGCCTCGCCGCGCGCCAGACCTTCAACCAGCAGTTGCAGGCGCAGCGTGACCTGGTTGCCGCCAACCAGGACTACTACCGCCTGGCCGAGCGTCGCTACCGCATCGGTATCGACAGCAACCTGACCTTCCTCGACGCCCAGCGTCAGCTGTTCAACACCCAGCAGTCGTTGATCAGCGATCGCCTGTCGCAGCTGGTCAGCGAGGTCAACCTGTACAAGGCCCTCGGTGGCGGCTGGTACGAGCAGACCGGTCGGGCCCAGCAGCAAGCAGCCGCTGATACGCCGAAAGGCTGAGTCTTTGCGCTGTAAAAGAGCCCACCCTTGCCGGTGGGCTTTTTTTTGGTTCTTCACGGGTTGCCGGGGGCTATGATCCTTGGGTTGGGATGTTGAGGTTTCTAGCTTATCCATTCACTGTGGCGCTGCTGCCGGCAGCAGCGCCACAGTGAATGGATAAGCTCGCGCCCCCAACCCAGGATTCCGTGAAGAACCTTTTTTTTGCCCCAAGACCAGGAATTAACCAACCAGTTACCGTTCGATTATCGCCCAATTCCGCCTGCAACGAATTGATTCATCCCCGCCCGCCGCCGCACCATCGCTTCGCAGCTTTTCCAAAGCGTATCCCCAAAGATCGTAGCCCGGCCTGTGACCTCGAACCGTCGCAGCGGATGGCTTCGGCTTACATAAAAACAAGAGACAACAGACGATGACCATACCCGCACGACACCTGCTTCCCGGCTTGCTGGCCATGACTTGCGCCCTACCCTCCCTCGCGGCTGAGGGCGGCTTCGTCGAGGATGCCAAGGCCAGCCTCAACCTGCGCAACTTCTACATCAACCGCAACTTCGTCGACCCGGCCAACCCCCAGGGCAAGGGCGAGGAATGGACCCAGAGTTTCATCCTCGACGCCCGCTCCGGCTTTACCCAGGGTGTGGTCGGCTTCGGTGTCGATGTACTGGGCTTGTACTCGGTCAAGCTCGATGGCGGCAAAGGCACGGCGGGCACCCACCTGTTGCCGGTGCACGATGACGGCCGGCCTGCCGATGATTTCGGCCGCCTGGGGGTGGCGCTGAAGGCAAAGATCTCCAACACCGAACTGAAAGTCGGCGAATGGATGCCGGTGTTGCCGATTCTGCGCTCCGACGACGGCCGATCGCTGCCGCAGACTTTCCGCGGCGGGCAGATCACCTCGCAGGAAATCGCCGGCCTGACCCTGTACGCCGGACAGTTTCGCGGCAACAGCCCGCGTAACGATGCGAGCATGGAAGACATGTCGATGAACGGCCGCGCGGCTTTCACCTCCGATCGCTTCAACTTTGCCGGTGGCGAATACAGCTTCAACGACAAGCGCACGATGATTGGCTTGTGGAATGCCGAACTCAAGGACATCTACAACCAGCAGTACATCAACCTGGTGCACAGCCAGCCGCTGGGCGATTGGACCCTGGGCGCCAACCTCGGCTACTTCATCGGCAAGGAAGACGGCGCCGAACGCGCCGGCAAACTGGACAACCGCACCGCCTCGGCGATGCTCTCGGCCAAATACGGCGCCAGCACCTTCTACCTCGGCCTGCAGAAAGTCAGCGGCGACGATGCCTGGATGCGGGTCAACGGCACCAGTGGCGGCACCCTGGCCAACGACAGCTACAACTCAAGCTTCGACAACGCTCAGGAGCGCTCCTGGCAGCTGCGTCACGACTACAACTTTGCCGGCCTCGGCGTGCCCGGACTGACCCTGATGAACCGCTACATCAGCGGCGACAACGTGCACACCGGCGCCATCACCGATGGCAAGGAATGGGCGCGGGAATCGGAGCTGGCTTATGTGATCCAGTCCGGGACCTTGAAGAGCCTGTCGGTCAAATGGCGCAACTCGACCATGCGCCGGGACTACAGCACCAATGCCTTTGACGAGAACCGACTGATCATCAGTTACCCGATCAGTATTCTCTGAAACCTCTGTCTTGGGGCTGCTTTGCAGCCCATCGCGGGCAAGTCGAGTCGTCGCGATTGCTTCAAGCCCCGCGAGTCGTCCGGCTACGCAGCCCGGCAACCCCAACCGGCACGTCACCCTGCAAGGTCACCCGGCGCACCACACGGCCCTGGGTGCCGTAATCGTCCACCGCGTAATGCTGGGTCGCGCGGTTGTCCCAGATCGCCACGTCACCTGCCTGCCAGCGCCAGCGCACGGTATTTTCCAGGCGCGTGACATGGCTTTGCAGCAGGTTGAACAGGTGCGCCGAGTCGCTCTGCGAGTAGCCCTTGATGCGTTTGACGAAGTGCCCCAGCAGCAGGTTTTTCTCGCCGCTGATCGGGTGCACACGCACTACCGGGTGCTCGGTTTCGTACACCGTCGAGGTGAAGATCTTCCGGTAGTTCTCCAGTTGTTCGAGGCTCACGTTGGGCTTGGCTGCGGCGTAGTCGTACTCGTTGCTGTGCACCGCCCAGAGCTGGTCAGCCAGGGCCTGCAACTCCGCTGGAAGGTCCTGGTAAGCCGTGGCGGTATTGGCCCAAACGGTATCGCCACCGGATTCGGGCGCTACCACCGAGCGCAGGATCGACGCCTTGGGATAGGCATCGACGAAGGTCACGTCGGTGTGCCAGGAATTGGCCCGGCGCCCTTCGCCGCCATCGAGTTCGAGCAGGTAGCGTGTGCCTTCGCGCACTGGCACGGTCGGGTGGGCGATCGGCTCGCCGAGCAGGTGGGCAAAGGCTTCCTGGCCCTGGTCATCAAGGTGGGTCTGGGCACGGAAGAACACCACCTTGTACTGCACCAGCGCAGCCTGGATGGCTTCGATCACGGCGGGCTCAAGATCGGCGCTCAACTGGACCCCGCGAATTTCGGCACCGATGCGCCCGGCCACCGGGTGGATGTCCAGGGTATGGGTGACAGGTGCTACGGCGCGTGCGGCATTGCTCATGGATTGACCCTCATCTGGCTAGGTTGTGCGCAGCGGCTTGAAACCTCTGCTCTATTGATATGCAAATAAGCTCTAACAAATAAACATATGCTTCATTGACGGAATAAGAGCTTGCATTTAAAACCTGAGCCTGCGCGGCGGCAAATACCTTCGCCGTATTTTTGGAATGCCGGGAAAGCATATGGATCTTCGCCAACTGCGTTACTTCATCGCCCTCACCGAACACCGCAGTTTTGTCCGCGCCGCCGACGCCATGGGCATCACCCAGCCGGCCTTCAGCCGCAGTATCCAGGGCCTGGAACAAGAGTTCGGTTGCGTACTGGTCGATCGAGGCAACAAGGACCTGCGCCCCACGCCCGAAGGCCAGGTGGTGCTGCAGCACGCCCTGCGCCTGGTACAAGGCGCGGCGCAGCTCAACAGCGAAGTGCAGCAGATGACCAAGCTCGATGCCGGCGAGCTGCGCTTCGGCTGCGGCCCGGCGCCTGCGGTGCACCTGGTGCCGCAGGCGGTGGCGCGCTTTCTCGGCGCCCATCCCAAGGTGCGCACCTGCTTTGAAGTGGATAACTGGGAAAAACTCAGCCGCGCGCTGAGCCGTGAAGAGATCGAGTTCTTCGTTGCCGACATCCGTCATTTCGAGGCCGACCCGAACTTCCAGACCCAGCCGCTGAGCCCGCGTCGCGGCCTGTTCTTTTGCCGCCCGGGGCACCCGTTGCTGGCCAAGGACAGCCTGTCGACCAACGACATGTTCGACTACCCGCTGGCCACCACCCTGATCCCGCCGGGGGTGCGCAAGCTGCTGGCCAACCTCAGCGGCAAGACCGACTTCGCCCCGCAGGTGCAGACCGAGCACCTGCCGACTCTGGTGAAGATCGTGCTGGGCACCGACGCCATTGGCATCGGTACCGAAGAAGCCTTCGCCGAGGACATCGAACAGGGCCGCCTGGTACGCCTGCACTGGCGTAACCTGCCGGCCAACCTCGACAGCCTCAACGCCCGCTGCGGCATCGTCAGCCGCAGCGGTTACCGCCTCTCACCCGCTGCCCGGGCAATGATCGAAACCCTGATCAGCCTCGATCGGCAGCCAGCGGTGCAGGTGCTGGCCGGATAGCCTGCGGCGCCAGCCACTGCTCGACCTTGAACGGTTTGCGGATCAGCCGCTGCTCGGCGGCCAGGTCTACCGAAGCCTGCAACTTGCTCAGGAAGTCGGCATCCAGGGTCGAGGGGAAAATCTTGCTCAGTTGCTCGTTCTGCAAGTCTTGCTGAAGGATCGCCGGCGGGTAGCTGGCCAGCCCCGAGACCAGCTGGATGTAGGCGTCCTTGTTGTCGTCCTGGGTCAGCCAGTGCACGGCCTGTTGCTGGGCCGCAAGGAGCTTTTCCACAAGCTCGGGATGCTCGTCGACAAAACGCCCGGACCCCACCAGCACCGCCTGGACATTCCCGGCGCCGCCCAGGTCACGGGTGTTCAACGGCAACTCGGCCAGACCGCGCTGCTTGAGGGCGCTGATGCCGGTCGAACCCCAGGTGGCGTCGATCTGCTTGGCGGCCAGGGCGGCAATCGCCGCATTGAAGTCCAGGTTGATGACTTTCAGGTCCTTCTCGCTCAGGCCCTGGCTGGCCAGGGCGGCGTCGAACGACAACTGGGTGGCGGTGCCACGGAACACCGCCACGCGCTTGCCCTTGAGGTCTTGCAGAGTCTTGATGTTGCTGCCCGGCGCCACCCCCAGGTAATGCTTGATACCGCGCCCGGTGGCGGCCAGCAGCCGGGTGTCGAGGCCATTGGCCTTGCCGATGATCGCCGCCAGGTCACCCAGGTAGGCGAAGTCGACCTGGCCGTTGGCAAAGGCCTCGTTGATCACCGGGCCCGCACCCTTGAAGTAGTTCCACCGGATGCTGATGCCATCGGCAGCGAAGGCTTTCTCCAGCAGTTGCTGGTCGCGCAATACATCAGTCACACCGCCGCCGGAATGCTGGGTGCCGGCGCTCAGGTCCGGCACGGCGATACGGATCTCCTTGACCTCGGCGGCCTGGGCCAGCGGCGGCAGCCAACCGACCACCGCCGCCAGGGCGGGAACAGCAAAGAGGTTGAACACACGGTTGATCGACAGGTTCATGGCACGCGACTCCTTGTAATGGTGCGGCCACGCTACCGACAACCCTGACTATTAAATAAATACTAAAAAATTACATTTTAATAACTAATATGAATAAAAGGCGTACCACGGGCTGCGCAGCGCGTCATGCATCAGGCACAAGAAAAATATGCTTCGAATGCATTGGCTGCGCGTGACAGCGACGGCTTTAAATGCAGACTCTTATCACCTAATCGAATTTATTTTTAATTAATAATTCGTTTTTAGAATAAGCAAATAGCCAATCCGCGGAGGTTTCCATGGCCCGAGCTTCACTCTCCAGCCTGCCACTGGCAAGCCCCTCAGGGCGCACGCGGCTGTTTGACGGCCTGCCCCTGCGTCGTCTGCAAGCCTGGTACCTGCCGCTGTCACTGGCTGCACTGTGGTGGCTGGCCAGCCGCAACCAGTGGATGAGCGAACAGATACTGCCGGCGCCAAGCCTGGTCTGGCAAAGCGGCCTGGAACTGGCCCAGGGCGAGCTGTGGACACACCTGGCGATCAGCCTGCAACGCCTGGCCCTGGGCTTGCTGGTGGGCGTCACCAGCGGCGCCTTGCTCGGTGCCTGGCTGGGCTTCAGCCGCCGCGCCGAACGCCTGGTACTGCCGACCTTCAATGCCCTGGCGCAGATTCCGACCCTGGCCTGGGTACCGCTGTTCATGGTGCTGTTCGGCATCGGCGAAGTGCTCAAGCTGGTGGTGCTGGTCAAGGCGATCATCGTGCCGGTGACCCTGCACACCCTGGTGGGCGTGCGCGATGCCCAGCCACGGCTGCGCGAGGCGGCCACAGTGTTGCGCCTGCCGCCGCGCCTGTTGATCGGCAAACTGATTGTTCCAGCGGCCCTGCCAGCCTTTCTCGCTGGCGTACGCCTGGCCCTGGCCACCGGCTGGACATCGTTGCTGGCGGTGGAACTGCTGGCCTCCAGTGAAGGCATCGGTTACCTGATGGTCTGGGCCCGGCAACTGTTCATGCTCGATATCGTCTTCGTCTGCATCCTGGTCATCGGCCTGCTGGGCTTTGTCATGGACCGTAGCCTGGGCTGGCTCGACCGGCGCCTGGTGCACTGGCCGCATCCGCCCAACGCCGAGCTGCGAGTGTCGCGCTTGCACGGTGGCCAGCGCCTGCAGGCCTTGCTGCTGCCGTTGGCGCTGCTGGTGCTGTGGCAACTGGCCAATCAGCTGGACTGGGTCGATACGCAAATTCTGGTTGCCCCGTTGCAGGTCGTGCAGACCACCTGGGATGGCCTGCTCGATGGCTCGCTCAGCGGCGCCCTGGCGATCAGTGTCGGCCGGGCCTTGGGCGGCTTGTTGCTCGGCGGCAGCCTGGGTTTTGCCCTGGGCCTGTGGCTGGGGCTGTCGACGCCCGCCGAACGCCTGCTCGGGCCGAGCCTGGCCGGCCTGCGCCAGATCGCGATCTTCGCCTGGGTGCCGCTGCTAACCGCCTGGTTCGGCCTCGGTGAACTGGCCAAGTGGGTGTTCGTTGGCCTGGCGGCGTTCTTCCCGCTGTTCATCGCCACCCAACGGGCCGTGGCCAACCGTTCGCCCCAACTGGAGGAAGCCGCCCGCGTGCTGCACCTCAATCTGCCCCAGCGCCTGCGCCGGCTGGTGCTGCCGGGCGCAGCGCCAGGGATTTTCGCCGGCCTGCGCATCGGCCTGATCTACGCCTGGCTGGGCACCATCGGTGCCGAGTACTTCATGCCCTCCGGCGGCGGTATCGGCAGCCTGATGATCGGCGCCCAGCAGTTGCTGGGCATGGACATCATCATGGCCGGGATGCTTCTGGTCGGCCTCACCGGTGCGCTGCTGGGCGCCCTCGGACAACACCTCGAATTGCGCGCCACGCGCTGGAGACGAGCATGAATGCCATCGCCCACCCTCTGGTCAGTTTCAATCAGGTCGGCAAACACTTCGCCGTAGCCGGCGGCGAGCTGGAAGCCATCCGCGACTTCAACCTGCAGATCGCCGACGGTGAGTTCGTCGCCATTGTCGGCGCCAGCGGCTGCGGCAAATCCACCCTGTTGCGCCTGCTGATCGGCCTGGACAACGACTACCGGGGGCAGATCCTGATCGACGGCCAGGCACTCAATGGCATCGGCAGCGAACGCGGCATCGTCTTTCAGGAGCACCGCTTATTTCCCTGGCTGAGCGTAACGCAGAACATCGCCCTGGGCCTGGTCAACGAGCCGTTGACCCGCGAGCAGCGCCAGCAACGCATCGACCAGTACATCGCCTTGGTCGGCCTTGAGGACTTCAGCCAGGCCTACCCGCACCAGCTCTCCGGCGGCATGGCCCAACGCGTGGCGATTGCCCGCGGCCTGGTGGCCAGCCCACGTATCTTGCTCCTCGACGAACCCTTCGGCGCCCTCGACGCGCTGACCCGCCAGCAGATGCAGGACGAGCTGCTGGCGATTCGCGAGCGGGCACGCATCACCACCCTGCTGGTGACCCACGATGTCGAGGAAGCGCTGTTTCTCGCCGACCGCGTAGTGGTGCTGGAGCCACGCCCGGGGCGGATCAAGCGCATCGTCGAGATCGACCTGCCGCACCCGCGCCAACGTGCAAGCCTGGCCTTCCATCGCCTGCGCGAAGACCTGCTGCACGAGCTGACCGCCGACGCGCGCTATTTGCCGCCCGCGCTGGAACAGATTCGCGACCTGCCTTTGACCTACCTTGCCTACTGAGAACCGACCATGAGCCAACGCCCCAACTTTCTGCTCATCGTTGCCGACGACCTGGGTTTCTCCGACCTCGGCGCCTTCGGCGGCGAAATCGCCACGCCGAACCTCGACACGCTGGCCACTGCCGGCCTGCGCCTGACCGATTTTCATACCGCGCCGACCTGCTCGCCGACCCGCTCGATGCTGCTGACCGGTACCGATCACCATATCGCCGGCATCGGCACCATGGCCGAGGCGCTGACTCCGGAGCTAATCGGCAAGCCCGGCTACGAAGGCTACCTCAACGACCGCGTGGTGGCCCTGCCGGAGCTGTTGCGCGATGCCGGTTACCAGACCCTGATGAGCGGCAAATGGCACCTGGGCCTGACCGCCGAACTGGCGCCCCAGGCCCGCGGTTTCGAGCGTTCCTTCGCCCTGTTGCCGGGCGCTGCCAACCACTACGGCTTTGAACCGACCTACGACGAACAGACCCCGGGTTTGCTCAAGTCGACGCCAGCGCTGTACATCGAAGACCAGACCTTCATCGAAGAACTGCCCAAGGATTTCTATTCCTCCGACGCTTTCGGCGACAAGCTGCTGCAGTACCTGAAGGAACGCGACCAGAGCCGGCCGTTCTTCGCCTACCTGCCCTTCTCGGCGCCGCACTGGCCGTTGCAGGCGCCCGCCGAGGTGGTGGCGCGCTACAAGGGCCGCTACGACGCCGGCCCCGAAGTGCTGCGCCAGGAGCGCCTGGAAAAACTGCGCACGCTCGGCCTGATCACCGCCGACACCCAGGCTCATCCGGTGGACAACCACTGGCTGACCCTCAGCGAGGAGCAACGCCAGCGTTCGGCGCGGGCCATGGAGGTCTACGCGGCGATGGTCGAGCGCATGGACTGGAACATCGGCCGGGTGCTGGACTACCTGCGCAACCAGGGCCTTCTCGACAACACCCTGGTGCTGTTCATGTCCGACAACGGCGCCGAGGGCGCGCTGCTCGAAGCCTTCCCCAAGTTCGGCCCGCAACTGGCCAGCTACCTCGACCAGCACTATGACAACAGCCTGGAGAACATTGGCCGGGCCAACTCCTACGTCTGGTACGGCCCACACTGGGCTCAAGCGGCCACCGCACCGTCACGGCTGTACAAGGCCTTCACCAGCGAAGGCGGGATTCGCGTGCCGGCGCTGGTGCATTACCCGGCATTGGCACGCCAGGGCCAGATCAGCCATCAGTTCAGCACGGTGATGGACATCACCCCGACCCTGCTCGATCTTGCCGGAGTGCGCCACCCCGGCAAACGCTGGCGCGGCCGTGACGTGGCGCAGCTGCGGGGCAAATCCTGGCTGGGTTACCTGTCGGGCGAAACCGAGCAGGTTCACGATGAACACACCGTCACCGGCTGGGAGCTGTTCGGCCGCCGGGCGATTCGCCAGGGCCACTGGAAGGCCGTGTACATCCCCGGCCCGGTTGGCCCGGCGACCTGGCAGCTGTACGACCTGGCCAGCGACCCAGGGGAAATCAACGATCTGGCCGCGGCACAACCGGCAAAACTGCAGGCGCTACTGGGCGAATGGCAGAAGTATGTCGAGGAGACCGGGGTGATTCTCAGTCAGTCGCCGTTCCAGCCGGACTAGCCAGGGCCTGCAGGCGCGCGGGGTCGAGAATTTCGATCTCGCCATAGCCCAGGCGCAAGGCGCCCTCCTGCTCCAGCGACTTGAGGATCTGGTTGGTGGTCTGGCGCGACAGCGAAAGCATCAGCGCCAGTTGCTCCTGGGACAGTTGCAACACCCGCCGGCTGCCAAGCAACTCGCCATAGCCAGCGGCGATCTGCAGCAGCCTGTGGGCCAACCGCGGCGCTGCGGCCAACAGGCTCTGCTGCTCCAGGGCGACAAACACCACGCGCAGTTTATGACTCATCAGCACGGCCACATCGCGCCAGTGCCGGGGCTGTTGTTCGAGCAGCTTGAGTAACGGCGCCTGGGGGATCCACAACAACCGGGTCGGCGCTTCGGCCTGGGCATCGTGAGTACGTGGCTGGCCGTCGAGCAGACTGATCTCGCCGAACCAGTGCGGCGCCTCGATCAGAGTCAGCAGCGCCTCCTTGCCATCGGTGGCCACCGCGCCCACGCGCATCGCCCCGTCGAGCACCGCATACAGCCCGCATGGCGCATCGCCGCGCTGGAACAGGTACTGCCCGGCCGCCAGCTCACGCTGCCGGGCCAGCCCCAGCAGGCTATCCTGAAAGTTGGGAGGCAATGCCTGGAACCAGTGACCTTGCAGCAGGGTTTCGCGCATAACGCCTCGAAGGTGAACTCTGTCGGCTAGCCGACAGACAGCCGGATATCTGTAGGACATGCTCAAGCCACCTACAGGAGGAACAACAATGAAAAACCTGGTCGAACACCTGAGTCAATACGCCGCCTACCACCGCGACCCGCGCAACATCGTTACCCACTTTATCGGCATTCCGCTGATTGTGCTGGCGGTGACGGTTTTGCTGTCACGCCCGGGCGTTGACCTGGCTGGCGTCTGGCTGTCGCCGGCGCTGCTGGTGGCGCTGGTTACCGGCTGGTTCTACCTGCGCCTGGACCAACGCCTGGGCTTGCTGATGGCGCTGATGCTGGGCCTGTGCCTGTGGGCCGGGCAGGCGCTGGCCGGGCAAAGCACCCTGGTGTGGTTGAGTGCGGGCCTGGCATTGTTCGTGATCGGCTGGGTGATCCAGTTTGTCGGCCACCACTATGAAGGGCGCAAGCCGGCCTTTGTCGATGATCTGATGGGCTTGATCATCGGGCCGTTGTTTGTGGTGGTGGAGCTGGGCTTTTTGCTGGGGATGCGCCCGGACCTGAAGAAGGCTATCGAGGACAATGTCGGGCCGGTGGCGCTTCGGCAGAAGAAAGCGGCGGTCTGATTGGGGCTGCTTTGCAGCCCATCGCTGGCAAGCCAGCTCCTGCACCATACCTGTGGGAGCGGGCTTGCCCCGCGATGAGGCCTTGAAGGTCAGCCTTTGGCCTCAACCCCCAACTCATCCCACACCGACTCGGCCAGGTGGAAGGTGGCATTGGCCGCAGGGATCCCGCAGTAGATCGCGCTCTGCATCAGCACTTCCTTGATCTCTTCACGGGTCACGCCATTGTTGGCCGCCGCGCGCAGGTGCAGTTTCAGCTCCTCGTTACGGTTCATGCCGATCAGCATGGCGATGGTGATCAGGCTGCGGGTATGCCGGGGCAGGCCCGGGCGAGTCCAGATGTCACCCCAGGCATGGCGGGTGATCATTTCCTGGAACTCGCTGTTGAACTCGGTCAGGTTGTTCAGGCTGCGGTCGACATGGGCATCACCGAGCACCGCGCGGCGCACCTGCATACCGGCTTCATAACGTTGTTTCTCGTCCACGGTCAGTCCTCACGGCCCAGCAGAAAATCAATCACCCGGCGGCTGAATGGCGCACCGACTTCAACGTTGGACAGGTGCGCAGCGTGGAACTCGGCATATTGCGCACCCGCCACGTTCTCCTGGATGAAGCGCCCGCCCGACGGCGGCGTGACCGCATCGTGGGTGCCGGAGATCACCAGCAGCGGCACCTTGATCTCACCCAACTGCTCACGGAAATCAGCATCGCGCACCGCCCCACAGTTGGCCGCATAGCCCTCGGGCGAGGTGGCGGCGAGCATGTCGGTAATGCGCTTGGCCTGCTCGGGGTTGCCCGACGCGTAGGCCGGGGTGAACCAGCGCTCGATCGAGGCATCCCGCAGGCCGACCATCGCTGCTTGCTGATCACGCAGGACCATCTCGATGCGCGGGTTCCAGGTCTGCGGCGCGCCGATCTTGGCCGCGGTGTTGCACACGATCAGGCGCTTGAGCCGGTGGCCGGCGTTGATCCCCAGCCACTGACCGATCAGTCCGCCCATGGACAGGCCGCAGAAATGCGCCTGTTCGATGTGCAAGGCATCGAGCAGGGCCAGCACATCCCGCCCCAGTTGCTCAATGCTGTACGGCCCATTGGTTACCAACGAACCGCCATGGCCACGGGTGTCATAGCGCAGCACGCGAAAATGCGCGGTCAGGGCCGGTACCTGGGTGTCCCACATGTGCAGGTCGGTACCCAGGGAGTTGGACAGCACCAGCACCGGCAGGTGCTCCGGGCCTTCGAGTTGATAATTGAGTACGCCATCGGCGAGTTGTACCTGTGCCACTGCAGCCTCCTTCAGGCATTGACGCGGTGATGTTCAGCCAGCGCCCGCTCGACCCAGGCGCGGGCCTGGCCGAGGTAATGGGCTGGGTCGAGCAGACGATCGAGTTCGTCTGGCGAAAGTTCGGCGCTGACTTGCGGATCGTCACCCAGCACGGCGCGCAGGTGGCGCTGCTCGGCCACTGCACGCTGGCAGCAGGTTTCCAGCAAGTGGTGGGCGCGGTCACGGCCCAGGCGTTGGGCCAGGACGATACTCACCGCTTCCGCCAACACCAGGCCCTGGGTCAGGTCGAGGTTGCGGCGCATGCGTTCGGCGTCCACTTCCAGGCCGTCGGCGATGATCTGTGCCTGGCGCAGCGCGCCGGAGACCAGGCAGCAGATCTCCGGCAGGGTTTCCCATTCGGCATGCCACAGGCCGAGGCTGCGCTCGTGTTCCTGGGGCATGGCGGCAAACAGCGTGGCCAGCAGTCCGGGCACACGGGTGGCGGCGCCGATCAGCACCGCAGCACCAACCGGGTTGCGCTTGTGCGGCATGGTTGAGGAGCCGCCCTTGCCGGGCGCCGAAGGTTCGAACACCTCGGCAGCTTCAGTCTGCATCAGCAGGCTGACATCACGGCCGAGCTTGCCGAGGCTGCCGGCGATCATGCCGAGTACCGATGCAAACTCCACCAGACGGTCGCGCTGGGTGTGCCAGGGTTGTTCAGGCAGCGTCAGCTTCAACTCTGCGGCCAAGGCTTCGGCCACCGGCAACGCCTTGTCGCCCAGCGCCGCCAGGGTGCCGGATGCGCCGCCAAACTGCAGGGTCAGCAGGCGCGGCTTGAGTTCCTGCAGGCGCTCGCGGTGGCGGCTCAAGGCGCCCAGCCAGCCGGCGATCTTCATGCCCAGGGTGACCGGCGTAGCATGCTGCAGCCAGGTGCGCCCGGCCAAGGGGGTTTCGGCGTAGGTCTGGGCCTGGCGCGCCAGGGCATCGGCCAGCCGCGCCAGATCCGTCTCGATCAAGGCCAGTGCCGCCCGCAGTTGCAGCACCAGGCCGGTGTCCATGGCATCCTGGCTGGTGGCGCCCAGGTGCACATAACGCTCGGCCTCGGGTACGCCACTGGCAATCACCTTGCCCAGCGCCTTGACCAGCGGGATCGCCGAGTTACCGGCCAGCGCAATGGCTTCGGCCAACGCGGCAAAGTCATAGCGCTCGGCATGGCAGGCGGTTTCGATCGCCGCCACGGCCACCTGGGGGATGACCCCGGTGGCGGCTTCGGCACGGGCCAGGGCCGCTTCGAAATCAAGCATGCCCTGGACCCGACCACGGTCGGAGAAAATCTCGCGCATCCCCTGCGCGGTGAAGTAGGCATCGAACAGCTGATTGCCCGGACGCGGGTTCATTGGCGGGTCCTTGAACAGGTCAATGGTCGTGGTGCAGGTACGCAGCCTGCTTCGGCAGGCGCAGGCTGAACAGGAAGGCAATTGCCATCATCGCCGTAACGTACCAGTAAAAGGTGTTTTCCATGCCCATGGATTTCAGCCCCAGGGCCACGTACTCGGCCGATCCGCCGAACAGCGCGTTGGCCACCGCATAAGCCAGGCCGACACCCAGGGCGCGTACCTGCGGCGGGAACATCTCGGCTTTGACCAGGCCGCTGATCGAGGTGTAGAAGCTGACAATGCACAGCGCCAGGGTGATCAGCACGAAGGCCAGGAACGGGCTGGTGACGGTTTTCAGCGCCAGCAGGATCGGCACGGTGAACAACGTGCCCAGGGCGCCGAACAGCAGCATCGAGTTACGCCGGCCGATGCGGTCCGAGAGCTTGCCGAACAGCGGCTGCATGCACATGTACAGGAACAGCGCGCCGGTCATGATGAAGCTTGCGGTCTTGGCGCTCATACCGGCGGTGTTGACCAGGTACTTCTGCATGTAGGTGGTGAAAGTGTAGAAGATCAGCGAGCCGCCGGCGGTGTAGCCGAGCACGGTGATAAACGCCGCCTTGTGATTGCGGAACAACCCGGCGATGCTGCCAGCGTCCTTGTCGTTGCGGGTTTCGGCGCTGCTGGTCTCTTCCAGCGAACGGCGCAAGAACAGCGAAATCACTGCAGCGATGGCGCCGACCACAAACGGTATACGCCAGCCCCAGGCGCGCAGTTCATCCTCACTGAGCAGTTGCTGAAGAATCACCACCACCAGTACTGCCAGCAACTGGCCGCCGATCAGCGTCACGTACTGGAACGAGGCAAAAAAACCACGCTGGCCGCGCAGGGCCACTTCACTCATATAAGTGGCGGTGGTGCCGTACTCACCGCCCACCGACAGGCCCTGGAACAGCCGCGCCAGCAACAGCAGCGCCGGCGCCCAGGCACCGATCGAGGCATAGGTTGGCAGGCAGGCGATGACCAGGGAACCGGCGCACATCATCAGCACCGAGATCATCATCGAATTCTTGCGCCCGTGGCGGTCGGCGACACGGCCGAACAGCCAGCCACCGATCGGTCGCATCAGAAAGCCGGCGGCGAACACCCCGGCAGTGTTGAGCAACTGCACCGTCGGATCATCGGAGGGGAAGAAGGCCGGGGCGAAATAGATGGCGCAGAAGGCATAGACGTAAAAGTCGAACCATTCGACCAGGTTGCCCGAGGACGCACCGACAATGGCAAAGATGCGTTTACTACGTTCCTCACCGGTGTAATAGGCTGTTGTCATGGCTTGGTACTCTTGGTGGGTTCTGAGAGTCTAGACACACTCAGTAACACTCACGTTCCACAGAACAATCACCCCGACCGCGCAGCCTTGCGTGGAGGCTGCGCGACCGGAGTCATTGATTTACACCCGCTCGATGGCCAGGGCCAGGCCCTGGCCGACGCCGACACACATGGTCGCCAGGCCTTTGCGCCCGCCGGATTTTTCCAGTTGGTGCAAAGCGGTGAGGATCAAACGCGCGCCGCTCATGCCCAGCGGATGGCCAAGGGCGATAGCGCCACCGTTAGGGTTGACCTGCGGCGCATCGTCGGCCAGGCCCAGTTCGCGCAGCACCGCCAGGCCCTGGCTGGCAAAGGCTTCATTGAGTTCGATGACATCGAAATCGGCCACCGCCACACCCAGGCGTTCGGTCAGTTTGCGCACCGCCGGTACCGGGCCGATGCCCATCACCCGCGGCGCAACGCCAGCACTGGCCATACCCAGCACCCGCGCCCGCGGGGTCAAGCCGTGTTTTTTCACCGCCTCTGCCGACGCCAGGATCAGCGCTGCGGCACCGTCGTTGACGCCCGATGCATTGCCGGCGGTAACGGTCTTGTCCGGGCCGTTGACCGGCTTGAGCCGGGCCAGGGCTTCGAGGGTAGTATCGGCGCGTGGGTGCTCGTCGTGCTCGACCAGGGTCTCACCCTTTTTATGGGCGATGCGCACCGGCACGATCTCTTCGGCAAAAAAACCCGCAGCCTGGGCGGCCGCCGTGCGCTGTTGGCTACGCAGGGCAAAGGCGTCCTGATCGGCACGCGATACCTGGTAATCGTCGGCAACGTTGTCGGCGGTCTGCGGCATGGCGTCAACACCGTACTGGGCCTTCATCAGCGGGTTGATGAAGCGCCAGCCGATGGTGGTGTCTTCCAGCTTCATGTTGCGCGAGTAGGGGTTGTCGGCCTTGCCCATGACAAACGGAGCTCGGGACATCGACTCGACGCCGCCGGCAATCGCCAGCTCCATCTCACCGCTGGCGATGGCGCGAAAGGCCGTACCCACCGCGTCCATGCCCGAGGCGCAGAGGCGGTTGAGGGTCACCCCCGGCACGCTTTGCGGCAGGCCGGCCAACAGCAGCGCCATGCGCGCGACGTTGCGGTTGTCTTCACCGGCCTGGTTGGCGCAGCCGAGGAACACTTCGTCGAGCTGCTCCCACTGCACCTGCGGGTTGCGCTCGATCAGCGCCTTGAGCGGCGCCGCCGCCAGGTCGTCGGCGCGCACGCCGGCCAGGGCGCCGCCGAAGCGGCCAATGGGGGTGCGAATGGCATCGCAGATGAATACGTCACGCATCAGGCTTCTCCTGGCGCTTGGCCGTGGGCGGCAGCGGTACGTGCTTCGAGATCACGCAAGGCGTTGAGCTCGACGTCGCTCGGTTCCACGGTGGTTTGCACGTCATCGGCAAAACGGATGGCCCAGCCAGTGGCGGCAACAATCTGCTCGCGGGTCACGCCCGGGTGGATCGAGGTCACCACGAACTCATGGGTGCCGGCTTCAGGTTCCATGATGCACAGGTCGGTGATGATCCCCACCGGCCCTTCGCCTGGCAGGCCCAGGCGCTTGCGTGAGTCGCCGCCTTCGCCGTGGCCGACCGAGGTGATGAAGTCGAGCTTGTCAACAAAGGCGCGGTTGGACTGCTTGAGGATAATCAGCACCTGTTTGGCGGAGCCGGCGATCTCCGGCGCACCACCGGCACCCGGCAGGCGTACTTTGGGCTGGTGGTAATCACCGACCACGGTGGTGTTGATGTTGCCGAAGCGGTCGACCTGGGCAGCGCCGAGAAAGCCCACGTCGATGCGCCCGCCCTGCAGCCAGTAGCGGAAGATCTCGCCGGTCGGCACCACGGTGTCGGCGGTTTCGGCCAGCTCGCCATCACCGATCGACAGCGGCAGCACGCTCGGCTTGGCGCCGATCGGGCCGGATTCATAGATCAGCACCACATCCGGCGACGAGGTCAGGCGCGCCAGGTTGGCGGCCTTGGACGGTAGGCCGATGCCGACGAAACAGACGGCGCCATTGCGCAGGCGACGGGCAGCGGCAACGGTCATCATTTCATGGGTGGAGTAGCTCATTGTGCAGCCTCCGCGCTGGCCAGTTTTGCCTTGAATTCGGTGAAGTCGGCGGTGCCGCGAATGTACTGCTCGATCCATGCCGTGAAGCTTTCGCGGCTGCGGGCAATCGGGTCCCAGGCCTGATAGAAACGGTTGTCACGCTCGTAGTAACCATGGGCGTAGGACGGATGCGCCCCACCCGGTACCAGGCACACCGCAGACAGCGCCCAGGTCGGCAGCACGCAGGCATTCATCGGCGCCTTGAGGTCGTCGACGATCTCCTCGACGGTGACGATGCAGCGTTTGGCCGCCAGGGCCGCTTCCTTCTGCACGCCGAGGATGCCCCAGAGCAGCACGTTGCCCTTGCGGTCGGCCTTCTGCGCGTGGATCACGGTGACGTCCGGGCGCACCGATGGCACGGCGGCGAGGACTTCACCGGTAAATGGGCAAGTAACGCTCTTGATCAGCGGGTTGACCTTCGGCAGATCGGAACCGGCGTAGGCGCGCAGCACCGCGAACGGCAGGCCCGAGGCGCCGGCGACGTAGGCATTGGCCAGGTCGGCGTGGCTGTGTTCTTCGATCTCGATCGCGTGCGGCCACTGCTTTTCAACGGCGTCGCGCAGGCGATGAAGGGAACCGACACCCGGGTTGCCGCCCCAGGAGAAGATCAGCTTGCGGGCGCAACCGGCGCCGATCAGCTGGTCGTAGATCAAGTCAGGCGTCATGCGTACCAGGGTCAGATCTTTCTTGCCCTGACGAATGATTTCATGCCCGGCGGCAGTCGGAATCAAATGCGTGAAGCCTTCGAGGGCGACGCTGTCACCGTCGTTGACGAACTGCTTCACGGCGTCGTGGAGCGAGAGGATTTCAGCCATTGCAGACTCCTGGATATGCTGAGTCGGGGTCGGTTTCAAGGCGCCTTGGACGGCGCCGGGTATGGATTCAGATTAAGGTGGGCTTGGGGGCGGTTCAATCCGATAATCGACTAACTGTTCGATTATCGAACTGATTGTTGTCTTGCTAAGAACCCTTGCCAGCGATGCGGGCACCGCGCAAAGCCTGGCATAGCGTCGATACCATCGCCGGCAAGGCCGGCTCCCACACGCTGCCGATATCAGGTCGCATCCGCATGGCTGACCATGCCCTTGATGATCACCGCGATCGTGGCCAGCGCCGCCGGAATCACCAGTGCCGTCAGCACCTGCTCGAAATTCCAGCCCAGGCCCAGCAGGGTCGCCCCCATCCACGCCCCGAGAATCGCGCCGAAGCGGCCGATACCGAGCATCCACGAGACACCGGTGGCACGCCCCTGGGTCGGGTAGAAACGCGCGGCCAGCGAGGGCATGGCCGACTGCGCACCGTTGACGCACATTCCGGCAATCAGCACCAGGGTCGCCAGTACAGTGATGTTGCCCAGGCTCTGGCCTACCGCGTAGGCAAACACCCCAGCCAGCAGGTAGAAAGTGCCGATGACCTTGTGCGGGTTGTAGCGGTCCATGGCCCAACCCACTGCCACGGCACTGAGCACCCCGCCAAACTGGAACAGCGCGCCGATGAAGGCAGCCTGCTCCATGCTCGCGCCACTGTCGCGCATCAGGGTTGGCAGCCAACTGGTCAGCAGGTAGACAATCACCAGGCCCATGAAATAGGTCAGCCACAACAACAAGGTGCCGACGCTGTAGGTACCGGAGAAGATCACCGCGAACACGTTGCGGGCTTTTACCGTCTTCTGTTCAGGCACGCTGAAGCTCGATGCTTGGCCGACGATGGCCGGCTCGATCGGCGCCAGGGTTTTGCGCACCTTGTCGGTGCCGCGGTTGCGTACCACCAGATAGCGGGCCGACTCCGGCAACCACACCACCAATACAACCGCCAGGATCAGCGGCAATACACCGCCAATCAGCAACAGGCTATGCCAGCCAAACGCCGGGATCAGTTTGGCGGAGATGAAGCCGCCACCAGCCATGCCCAGGTTGAAGCCGCAGAACATGCTGGTCACCAGCAGTGACTTGTGCCGCTCTGGGGTGTATTCGGACAGCAGCGTGGTGGCATTGGGCATGCCCGCGCCCAGGCCCAGCCCGGTCAGAAAGCGCAGCACCAGCAACTGGTCGACGTTGGTGCTGTAGGCCGAAGCCAGGCTGAAAGCGCCGAACAGCACCACCGCCCCCACCAGTACCACCTTGCGCCCAAAGCGGTCAGCCAGCGGCCCGGAGCCCAGCGCACCGAAGACCATGCCAATCAAGGCGGCGCTCATCACCGGCCCGAGGCTTGCACGATCAATGCCCCAGTCCTGGGACAGGGCCGGGGCGATAAAACCCATGGCCGCGGTGTCGAGGCCGTCGAGGAAGACGATCAGAAAGCACAGGAGCACCACCCGCCATTGGTAGCGCGACAGCGGTTGGTTATTGATAAAGGACTGCACATCTAGGCAGTTTCCGACAGCAGCTTGAGGACTATTCATTATTTTTATCCAGAAGAAGCGCGCGAGTGTGCAGGTGCGCGCATGAACGGCACAGGCGAACAGGTACAGGTTCGGAAAGCTGGATCAGCTGCCGCGCAGTCCAGCGTAGGACAGGTGCAAGCCGTGCGGGGACAGGAAGTCGGTCATGGGGCGTTTGCCTCTCGCTCATTATTATGGGCGGTCAAGGCAGGTTGACCGCTGCGAGGGACATTAATAAGCAGGCGGGCGCGGCGCAATTCGATAAACGCATCTCTGTGCGTTTATCGAACAGGAACGTTCAGGCGAACAGTTGCGCACTGAGGTCACGGCTGGCGGCGAGCATGATCGGCAGGAAGCGCTGCTCAAGCTCGGTGCGGCTGACCCGGCCGGCGTGGGTACTGACGTTAAGCGCTGCCAGCACCTGGCCGGAGGCGTCGTAGACCGGTACCGCGATCGAGCGCAAGCCTTGCTCAAGCTCCTGATCGACCACGCACCAGCCCTGCTGGCGAACCAGTTGCAGGCACTCGAGCAGGGCCACCGGGTCATGGATAGTGCGGCTGGTCTTGGCCTGCAGGTCGGCGTGCTCAAGGTATTCGTGCAGGGTCGCGTCGTCCAGTGCCGCCAGCAAGATGCGGCCCATGGAGGTGCAATAGGCCGGCAGGCGACCGCCGACTGACAGGTCGACCGAAATCAGGCGCTGCACAGTGGCCGAGCGGGCGATGTAAAGAATGTCGTCGCCTTCCAGGGTGGCCATGTTGCAAGCCTCGTGCAACTGATCGCTCATGCGGTCCAGGTAAGGCTGCGCCGAGACCGCCAGGGGCGTCGACGACAGATAGGCATGGCCAAGGGTCAGCACCTTGGGCAGCAGCGAGTAGGTGCGCCCATCGGTGGTGGCGTAGCCCAGCTTGATCAGGGTATGCAGGCACCGGCGTACCGCCGCCCGGGGGATTTCCGTGCGGTGGCTGATCTGGGCGATGGTCAGGTGGCGCTTGCGCTCCTGGAACGCCTGCACCACGGCAAGGCCGCGGGCCAGCGAGGTCATGAAATCGGGGTCACCGGTAAAGGCCTGGATGCGCTTGGCCGGCGAGGCGACGATGGGCGGCGCCAGGGACGCAAACGAGCTACGCACGTTGTCGTTCAATCCTGGCCCTTTGGGCGTTGTTTCTTCTGTCATGGCTAGCCTCGGCAACACGGTCACTGGGGCGATTATCGAACCATCGACCGATAATCGCAATTGACCGCTACCCTCAATTGCTTATACCTTTCTCCCGCCACTATGTGGCTTCTTGGAGAGACTGGTCAGGTACCCACCGTAGAAGTCCCAGGCACGGCCTTGCCCACGAAGCGAGGCCGTTTTTCCTTCCTCCGTACAACGCGGGGTTTGTCGCCGGAGAACTTTTTCTTTGCTCCCGGTTCGAATTTCATACTCGGCTGACTGACCACATTCATAATGTGGTAACAAATCAGGCGCTCTTATCAACAATAGAGCGTGCTACTGTCAGGCAATCTACTTGCTATAATAAAAATTCGTATCCCCGCCCATGGGCAGGGATAGGGCGGATCCAATCTGCTAGACACAACCGGATCGCTGCAAGTGCCATCAACGTGAACACCTCGATGCTCACTTTCGCTTTCACCATCAAAACCTACTGTTGCTGCGACAGTTATGCCGCTCTGGCTGCGTAGCCGTGTGCATGTTGCGCCCCGCGCAGACAATTGCCCACGTAATCGCCAGGGTTTATATCCATACAGGTAATACTGTGACCAAAGATGAACTGCGCGCAGAACTAGAGCGCCAGGAACAACGTTACAAGGAAGTCTATGGCGGTGAAGTAACCACTTACGCCGCGCAACCCGACCCGGAGCGCAAGCCATGGCGCAAACGCGCAAGCGTGCTTGACCAGGCATTCGCTCAGGAACTGGAAAAAATCGAGAAAGAACTCAAGGATCAGGCGCCCTGACCCACCGTTGCGGGCAACTGGAGCATGCCGTTCAGCGGTGTGCGGGGGAGCTTTTCGCTAGGCACAATGCGGCCTATTTTTGCGCTGTCACCGGCCTTCGGTAACGGAATTTCACAAATTTCATACGGCCGTTTGATTTTTTTATGACAAACATTAAATCGCACAAACATTTAATTTTTATCGATTTTTTCGCATTTTAGCCGACGATCAGCGACGCATCGCCGACTCAGAGGCTCGGACACTCGGGTAGAAAAGGCGTCGACCGGTCAGCAGCAGGGGCATCGATTACCGGGGATTTCTGGCATAATCGCGCCCCCTTATGACCGGGTCAGAATTCCTTCATGATCGATTTATTCAGCGGACTTGATGCCTGGGTACTGGTGAGCTTGCTGCTCGCTCTGACCTTCGTACTCGCCTTCGAGTTCATCAATGGCTTTCATGACACCGCTAACGCGGTAGCTACAGTCATCTATACCAAAGCCATGCCGCCGCACCTGGCCGTGTTCTTCTCCGGCGTGTTCAACTTCCTCGGCGTTCTGCTTGGCGGTGTCGGCGTGGCCTATGCCATCGTCCACCTGCTGCCGGTCGAAATGCTGATCAATGTGAACACCGGCCACGGGCTGGCGATGGTCTTCTCGCTATTGGCTGCCGCCATTACCTGGAACCTGGGTACCTGGTACTTCGGTATTCCGGCGTCCAGCTCGCACACGCTGATCGGTTCGATCCTTGGCGTGGGCCTGGCCAATGCCCTGATCAACGACATTCCACTGGGTGACGGGGTCAACTGGCAGAAGGCAATCGACATCGGCATGTCCCTGGTGCTGTCGCCCATGGCCGGCTTTGCTGTCGCTGCCCTGGTGCTGATCGGCCTGAAATGGTGGCGCCCGCTGTCGAAGATGCACAAGACGCCGGAACAGCGTCGCAAGCTCGACGACAAGAAGCACCCGCCATTCTGGAACCGCCTGGTCCTGGTGATTTCGGCCATGGGCGTAAGCTTCGTGCACGGCTCCAACGACGGTCAGAAAGGTATCGGCCTGATCATGCTGGTGCTGATCGGTATCGTTCCGTCCGCGTTCGTTCTCGACCTGAACAGCACCACCTACCAGATCGAGCGGACCCGCGACGCCACCCTGCACCTGAGCCAGTTCTACCAGCGCAACGAAGCGACCCTGGGCGAGTTCCTGGCCCTGGGCAAAGCCAAAGATGGCGACCTGCCCGAGCAGTTCAGCTGCAACCCGCAGCAGACCGAACCGACCATCAATGCCCTGCAGCAATCGCTCAAGGGTGTAGCGGACTACCACTCGCTGCCGTCGGAAAAACGTATCGAAGTCCGTCGCTACCTGCTCTGCCTGGACGACACCGCGAAGAAGGTCGGCAAACTGCCGGGCCTGCAACCGCGTGAAAAGGCCGACCTGGAAAAGCTGCGTAAAGACCTGACCGCCACCACCGAATATGCCCCGTTCTGGGTCATCCTCGCGGTCGCCCTGGCCCTGGGCCTGGGTACCATGGTGGGCTGGAAGCGCGTGGTACTGACCATCGGTGAGAAGATCGGCAAACAGGGCATGACCTACGCTCAGGGCATGTCGGCACAGATCACCGCAGCCTGCGCCATCGGTATGGCCAACATCTTCAGCCTGCCGGTTTCGACCACTCACGTGTTGTCGTCCGGTGTAGCCGGGACCATGGTGGCGAACAAGAGCGGCCTGCAAGGCGGCACCGTCAAGACCATCTTGCTGGCTTGGGCCCTGACCCTGCCGGCGTCGATGGGCCTGGCAGCCGGGCTGTTCTGGCTGGCGACCAAAGCCATCAGCTAAAGCACCCCGCAGTAAAAAGGCGCCCCGAGGGGCGCCTTTTTTATGCCTGTGTAGAATCAGCGCCGCTTGCTGCCGCCCAGCAACGAGCCCATCAGGCCGCGCACCAACTGGCGGCCGAACTGGTTGGCCGCCTGGCGTACCGCCGACTTGATCGCCTGCCCCGCCGCGCTCTGCAGGAACTCGCCGGCCTTGTCGGCCAAGCTCTCTTCAGCCGCGGCCGGCGCCTGCTCAGGCTCGGCAACACCGCCTTTGCGGGCGTTGAGCATTTCATAGGCCGACTCGCGGTCCACCGGCTTGTCATAACGTCCGAGCAAAGGTGACGCGGCAATCAGCGCTGCCCGTTCAGCGGCGCTCAGCGGCCCGATTCGCGACTGCGGCGGCGCAATCAGTACACGCTGGACCATACCTGGCGTGCCCTTTTCCTGCAGGGTACCGACCAGCGCCTCACCGATGCCCAGCTCGGTGAGCACGCTCAAGGTGTCGAATTCCGGGTTGGGACGAAAGCCATCGGCCACGGCCTTGAGGGATTTCTGCTCTTTGGCGGTGAATGCCCGCAGGCCATGCTGGACGCGCAAGCCCAGCTGTGCCAGGACATCATCTGGTAGGTCGCTTGGTGACTGGGTGACGAAGTACACCCCCACGCCCTTGGAACGAATTAGCCGCACCACCTGTTCCAGGCGGTCCTGCAGGGCCTTGGGCGTACCGCTGAACAGCAGGTGGGCCTCGTCAAAGAACAGCGCCAGCAACGGTTTGTCGGCATCGCCGCGCTCGGGCAATTGCTCGAACAATTCGGCCAGCAGCCACAGCAGGAAGGTCGCATAGACCTTCGGCGCCTCATGCACCAGGCGACTGGCATCGAGCAGGTGAATGCGCCCGCGACCATCGGCGTCCGGCTGCAGAATGTCTTCCAGTTGCAAGGCCGGCTCGCCAAACAACGCCTCGGCGCCCTGCTGTTCCAGGGTTGCCAAGCGCCGCAACAGGGCCTGGCTTGAACCTGTGGTCATCAGCGCACTGTCTTCACCAAGCAGCTGCGGGTTGTCCTTCAGATGCGCAAGCAGCGCCTTGAGGTCCTTGATGTCCAGCAGCAACAGGCCTTCACGGTCGGCGACCTTGAACGCGGCATACAGCGCCGCCTGCTGACTGTCGGTCAGCTCCAGCAGGTTGCCCAGCAGCAACGGGCCCATTTCGCTGAGGGTGGTGCGCAATGGATGACCGGACTGACCATGGATATCCCACAGGCTGACCGGATAAGCCTGCGGCCGATGGTTCAGCCAGGGCATGCCGGCAATGCGTTCAGCCACCTTGCCCTGGGGGTTGCCCACTGCGCCGAGGCCGCACAAGTCGCCTTTGACATCGGCGGCAAACACCGCCACGCCCGCATCGCTGAAAGCTTCGGCCATATGTTGCAGGGTCACGGTCTTGCCGGTACCGGTCGCCCCGGCCACCAGGCCGTGACGGTTGGCCAGGCGCATGGCCTGGGCCACCGGCTGCCCGGCAAGGTCGGCGCCGAGCACGAATTGCGAAGAGTCAGGCATGTTTTTTCACCCTCTGTTTAAAGCTTTGGCTTGAAACGGCCGATATTAAATAGCGATAGACCACCAGGAAGACAGGAATATCCCGACAAGGAATTGGGACCTGCACTGCTTTCACGCTGTTCTTTGTGCGAACGACCCGGACAACAAGACCTTAGCGGACCGACACGTTATGAACAAAAGCCTCCGATTCAGCCACAAGATCCTATTAGCCGCCTCGCTGATCGTCATGATCGCCTTTACCCTGTTTACGTTGTACAACGATTTCTTGCAGCGTAATGCCATTCGCGAGGATCTGGATAACTATCTTGAGGAAATGGGCGAAACCACTTCGACCAATATCAAGAACCTGTTTGACGGTCGTATTCTGCTGGTACAAAACGTTGCACAAAACATTGCCGCGTTTCCCGAGGCTGACAAGATCGGCACGCTGCTCGGCCAACAAGCCCTGGTCTCAAGTTTCCTGACCATTTACCTGGGTGACGTCAACGGCGGTTTCACCATTCGCCCACAGACCAAGATGCCGGACGGCTACGACCCGCGCGTTCGTCCCTGGTACAAGGACGGCATGGCGGCCAACGGGCCGATCCTGACCGAACCTTACATTGATGTCAGCACCGGCAAGATGGTTATCTCGGTGGTGGCGACCGCAGCCCGCAATGTCGGCGTGGTCGGTGGCGACCTGGCCCTGGACGGCCTGACCGAAATCATCAACTCGCTGAACTTCGGCGGCATGGGCTATGCCTTCCTGATCAACGATCAGGGCAAGATCCTCGTGCACCCGGACAAGAACCTGGTGATGAAGTCGCTGTCGGACCTGTTCCCGCAAAACACCCCGCGCATCAGCAAGGAACCGAGCGAAGTCCAGCTCGACGGCAAGACCCGGATCCTCAGCTTCGCCCCGGTAAAAGGCCTGCCTTCGGCCAACTGGTACATCGGCCTGTCGGTAGACAAGGACGAGGCCTACTCGATGCTGAGCAAGTTCCGCACCTCGGCGGTAATCGCCACCCTGGTCGCCGTGGTCATCATCATTGCCCTGCTCGGCTTGTTGATCCGCGTACTGATGCAACCGCTGCACACCATGACCCGGGCCATGGAAGACATCGCCGAAGGTGAAGGCGATCTGACCAAGCGCCTGGCTATTCACAACCACGACGAGTTCGGCATCCTCGGCACTGCTTTCAACCGCTTCGTCGAGCGTATCCATGGTTCGATCCGCGAAGTGTCCTCGGCCACCGAGCAGGTCAACGAGGTCGCCCTGCGGGTGGTCAGCGCCTCCAACTCGTCGATGGTCAACTCCGACGAGCAGTCCAACCGCACCAACAGCGTGGCCGCAGCAATCAACCAATTGGGCGCCGCCGCCCAGGAAATCGCCCACAACGCCGCGCAAGCATCGCAACAGGCAAGCTCGGCGCGCCATCTGGCCGAAGAAGGTCAGCAGGTGGTCGATCGCAGCATCCAGGCGATGAACCGTCTGTCGGACCTGATCTGCACGTCCAGCGCCCACATCGAGACGCTTAACAGCAAAACGGTGAACATCGGCCAGATCCTCGAAGTGATCACCAGCATCTCGCAGCAGACCAACCTGCTGGCACTCAACGCCGCCATCGAGGCTGCACGGGCCGGTGAAGCCGGTCGCGGTTTTGCCGTGGTCGCCGATGAAGTGCGCAACCTGGCGCACCGCACCCAGGAGTCGGCGCAACAGGTGCAGAACATGATCGAGGAACTGCAGGTCGGCGCCCGCGAGTCGGTCGACACCATGGGCCAGAGCCAGCGCCACAGCCAGGACAGCGTCGAGATTGCCAACCAGGCCGGCGAGCGCCTGGGCAGCGTGACCCTGCGCATCGGCGAGATCGACGGCATGAACCAGTCGGTGGCCACCGCCACTGAAGAACAGACCGCCGTGGTTGATTCGATCAACATGGACATCAACGAAATCAACATGCTCAACCAGGAAGGCGTCGAGAACCTGCAGTCGACCCTGCGCGCCTGCGCCGACCTGGAGCAACAGGCCAGCCGCCTGAAACAACTGGTGGGCAGCTTCCGTATCTAAACTTGAGCTGCAAGCGGCAAGCTTTAAGCTGCAAGAAGAACCAGAGCCGAGTGCGCTGGTCTTTTTCTTGCAGCTTGTAGCTTGCAGCTAGCCGCTGCCGAACCCCATCGAACAAACTATCCTTCATAGAGGTCAACCTTAGGGCGCGTCATCCATCGCATAGCCATGCGGGACGACACACTCTGGAGACGATCTCGGAGGGATGCTGATCGTGCACATCGCTGACATCACCATGTTCTACGCGCCTGCCAGTGGCGGCGTGCGTACCTATCTTGATGCCAAACACCGCCGCCTGGGCCTTACCCCCGGTGTCCGCCACAGCCTGTTGATCCCCGGCGCCAGCGCCAGCCACGACAACGGCATCTACAAGGTGCCGGCACCCGCCTTGCCATTCGGCAACGGTTATCGCTTCCCCCTGCGCCTGGCCCCTTGGCGAAATGTCCTGCAAGATCTTCAGCCGGATCTGATCGAAGTGGGCGACCCCTACCTGACCGCCTGGGCGGCGCTGGATGCCAGACGCCAGCTGGATGTACCGGTGATCGGCTTCTACCACTCCGACCTGCCGTTACTGGTGAGCAACCGCATGGGCAACTGGTTCACGCCCAACGTCGAAGCCTATGTCAGCAAGCTCTATGGCAACTTCGACCGGGTGCTGGCGCCAAGCCAGGTGATGGCCGACAAGTTGCGCGGCCTGGGCATCGACAATGTCCACGTGCAGCGCCTGGGCGTCGACCTGACGACCTTCAACCCCCTGCACCGCGACCTGTCCTTGCGCCGTGAGCTGGGCATTGCCGATACCACCCGGCTGCTGGTATTTGCCGGGCGTGGCTCGCGGGAGAAAAACCTGCCGGTGCTGCTCGACTGCATGAAGCGCCTGGGCAAGCACTACCATCTGCTGCTGGTCGGTTCGCATATGCCGACCAATGTGCCGGCCAATGTCAGCGTTATCGACCACTTCTGCCCGGCCAGCGAAGTCGCCCGCCTGCTGGCCAGTGCCGATGCGCTGCTGCATGCCGGCGACCAGGAAACCTTCGGCCTGGTGATTCTCGAAGCCATGGCCAGCGCCATTCCGGTGATCGCCGTGGCGGCCGGAGCCTTCACGGAAATCGTCAACGACCAGTGTGGTCGTCTGTGCACGCCCAACGACGGTCAGGCGATGGCCCGTACAGTCAGGGAAGTGTTCGAAGCCGGTGCGCGACAGATGGGCCAACAGGCACGCACGTATGTCGAGCAGCACTACGCCTGGGACACCGTGGTCAACGGCCTGCTGGAACATTACCGGGCGGTGTTGGGCCACCCGATGCCGGTGCGCGTCCATGCCTGAGCCTGCTGATCGACCAAGCCTGCTGCTGGTGCTGCATGACGTTGCGCCGCAAACCTGGCCGGACTACCAGCCCTTCGTCGAAGCGGTCGATGCCCTGGGCGACATCCCCATGACCTGGCTGGTGGTGCCAGACTTTCACAAGCGCAATGCCCTGGAGCAGTCGCCCGGTTTTCGCCTGATGCTCGACCGGCGCCTGCAGCGTGGCGACGAAATGGCCCTGCATGGCTACTTTCACGCTGATGACAGCCCGCCGCCGCGCTCGCTACAGGAGTACCTGATGCGCCGTGTCTACACCTGGGAAGGCGAGTTCTATAGCCTCGACCAGGCCCAGGCGCGCGAACGGCTGGAGGCCGGCATCGCGCTGTTTCGCCGTTATGACTGGCCATTGGCGGGCTTCGTCGCCCCCGCCTGGCTGATGAGCGAAGGCACCCGCCAAGCCCTGCGCCAATTGCCGTTACGCTATACCAGTGATCCGCAGTACCTCTACCGCCTGCCCGACTTCACCCCGATCCCGGCACCTGGCCTGGTCTGGAGCGCCCGAAGCAGCTGGCGCCGCGGCCTGTCGAAAGTGCTCTGTGATGTCCGTGAAACGCGCCTGCGCCAGGCGCCGGTGATACGCCTTGGCCTGCATCCAGTGGACATGCGCCATGACTTTTCCCGCCGCTACTGGCTACAGACCTTGAAACGTCTGCTGCGCCAGGGTCGCGAGCCCATGACCAAATCCGCCTGGCTGACCAGCAGGCACGGCCAGTGAACCGCCTGCTCTGGCTGCTCCTGGCACTGATGGTGGCGGTGCTGGTACCGGCTGTGCTCGGCGGCGGCGAACTGTTGCCGCGTCTGTGGGGTTTTGCTCCGCCGTTGTTGCTGGGCCTGTTCGCCATGATCGTGCTGTGCTGGATCATCAACGCCATTCGCCTGCGACTGCTGCTAGGCAGCCAGGGCGCAGCACTGGGACGCCTGCGCAGCCTGGGGGTGATCATGGCCACCGAGTTCGCCATCTGCACCACCCCCGGAGGCAGCGGCGGCCCGCTGGCGCTGATGGCCTTGCTGGCCCGCGACCGCATCGGGCCTGCGCGCAGCAGCGCGGTGTTTGCCGCCGACCAGCTCAACGACCTGCTGTTCTTTTTCTGCGCCATGCTGGGAATCGCCGGCTACGCGCTGTTTCACAGCCTCAACCGCAGCCTGGAAGGCATGTTGCTCGCCAGCGCGCTGTTGATGTTCTCAGCCTTTGGCGCGTTGCTCGGGTTGGTGCGCTACCGCCGCGCACTGCTGCGCCTCAATGGCCGGCTGCTGCACAGGCTCAGGGTGTCCGGCCCCAGACGTCGGCGCTGGACGCGCAAGCTGCTGCACTTCTTTCGCGCCTTCGGCGAAACCTGGCGCCTGCCCAAACGCACCCTGGCCCTGGTGTTTGCCCTGACCTGCGTGCATTGGGGGCTGCGTTACAGCGTGCTGTACCTGGCACTGCGCGGGCTGGGCGTGGACCTGCAATGGATACCGAGCTTTCTGGTGCAGATGCTTTCGCTCAGCGCCGGTCAGTTCAGCCTGCTGCCGGGAGGCGCAGGCGCTGCCGAAATGACCTCGGCCGCGTTGCTTTCGCCCTTGGTGGGTACATCCACAGCGGCGGCGGCAATCCTGATCTGGCGGGTGGTGACGTACTACTTCTACCTGGTCGCCGGTGGCCCGGTGTTTCTCTGCCTGTTGGGCCGGCCGCTGCTGGAGCGCTTGCGGCTCAGTCAGGCGCGGGCTCGTCGCTAGCCGGTTTGTGCTGCTCCCAGAGCTCGGCGGCACCCGGGAAATCGGTGCCGTCTTCGCTGTCCAGCGCATCCGGGTCGTAGCGGCTCAGGCAGCCCTCGCCGAGGGTCGGCGGGGCTTTGGAGGTGGCTTTGTCGAGGGGATCGGCCATTGCCCAACCTCCTGCACTTAGGCTTAGTTGAACACCACGGTCTTGTTGCCGTGCACCAGCACACGGTCTTCCAGGTGATAGCGCAGGCCACGGGCCAGGACCATCTTCTCGACATCGCGACCGAAACGCACCATGTCTTCGATGCTGTCGCTATGGCTGACGCGAACCACGTCCTGCTCGATGATCGGGCCGGCATCCAGCTCTTCGGTGACGTAGTGGCAGGTCGCGCCGATCAGCTTGACCCCGCGCAGCGAAGCCTGGTGGTACGGCTTGGCACCGACGAACGACGGCAGGAAGCTGTGATGGATGTTGATCACCTGCTGGGCGTACTCCTGGCACAGCTGCGGCGGCAGGATCTGCATGTAGCGCGCCAGCACCACCACGTCGGCACCGTGCTCCTTGACCAGGCGCGATACTTCGGCAAAGGCCGGCTGCTTGTTCTGCGGATCGACCGGTACGTGGAAGAACGGGATGCCGTGCCACTCGACCATGCTGCGCAAGTCGTTATGGTTGGAGATCACGCAGGGAATGTCGCAATCGAGCTCTTTGGCGTGCCAGCGGTGCAGCAGGTCGGCCAGGCAGTGGGATTCACGGCTGGCCATCAGCACGACGCGCTTCTTCTGGTCGGTATCGGTGATACGCCAGACCATTGAGAACTCTTCGGCGATCGGTGCAAAGGCCTCACGGAATTGCTCAATGCCGAACGGCAGGGTCTCAGCGCGGATTTCGTGGCGCATGAAGAACCAACCGCTCTGCTCATCGGAGTGATGGTTGGCTTCGTTGATCCAGCCGTTGTAGGACGCCAGGAAATTACTGACTTTGGCGACGATGCCAACGCGGTCGGGGCAGGCAATCACCAGCCGGTAGGTGCGCATGAAATGGACTCCAGAAACTTTCGCAAAGGCGCACATTCTAGCGAGTGCCCGGCAAAACTGCAGTACTCATTGCTTGCGTCCCGCCGACTGACCCGGTGCCGCCGCAGCCGCCAGGTACCGGCGCTGCACAGGGCATCAATTTAAGTTAACTTTTGAAGAATCGTCTTAGTTTGTAAATTTTTCTTAACCTACTCTATCGCCGCGATAAAGAACTCATTGAGCTAATTGCCTGCTTTAATGTTTACTTGGCGAGGACGTCTGATTACTATTGCCGCACTGTCTGTCTAAAAACCTTCATCTCCAAGGAACGCCTCATGTCCCTGATCAACGAATATCGCGCCACCGAAGAAGCCATCAAAGAACTGCAAGCGCGTTTGCAGAACCTGTCGCAAGACGACAAGCTGAAAACCGAGCTGGAGTTCGAAGGCAAACTGCGCGCACTGATGGGCGAATATTCGAAGTCCCTGCGTGACATCATTGCGCTGCTGGATCCAGAAGCCAAACTGAGCAAAGCCCCACGCGGCGCGGTAAAAACTACCGGCACCAAGCGTGCACGCAAGGTCAAGCAATACAAGAACCCGCACAACGGCGAAGTCATCGAAACCAAAGGCGGCAACCACAAAACCCTGAAAGAATGGAAAGCCAAATGGGGTGGCGATGTGGTTGAAGGCTGGGCAACCCTGCTGGGTTAATTAGCCCGCTGGTAACCTTGTGTTACTCGCTTAAAAACGCCAGCCACGCTGGCGTTTTTTATTTTCAACGATTGCTTACATTCCCAACTGCAACTTCAATGTCTGCACATGGCTACGCCATTGGCCGAGCAATGCCTGTTGACCGGCATCGGCTTGCACCCAGCAGTCCTGCAGGGCCCGCTCGAAATCACCAAGGGTATTAGGCGCGCCCATCAGCGGATCGCTCAGGCGTTGCTGGACGAAGGATTGCCAGCGCTGGCGCTCCTCGGCATTCAGGGTTTCGATGAAATTACGTGCGCGATAGCGGAACAACAGTTCCGGTAAACGTTCATCATCGAACATCCACTGGCCCTGCCCCAATTGCTGTGGATCGACATTGCGCACTTGCTCGCACAACCGACGATCGCGGTCGCCAAGAAAACCATCGTACAACTGCTGTTCCGGGTCTTCGCTGGGGGCAAACTCCTCAGCGCTGTAGATCACCGGCAGTTTGTCTTGCCATTGTCCGGCGGCACCAATCAGGCGGGCGGCACGCGCCTGATAAACAGACATATCCAGTTCCAGACGCTGCTGATCTTCGCTGCGCAATACACTCAACGGCGCGACCACCGGGCATCGATTGATATGGATTAGTTTCAGCGGCACCGGCAATTGTCCGTCAGGCATTTCCTCGCGACGGGTGTATAAACGCTGACGCAGAGAATCCGCATCCTCATCTATCAAGGGTTGAGCATCCAGATGCAGGTCACAGACAATCAGGGCATTGCGATTACGCGGATGCCAGGCCAGCGGTAATACCACCCCCAGATAATTGCGGGCCGCAGAGAAGCGTCCGGAAATATGCACCAGCGGTTGTAATAATCGAACCTGGTCGAGGACTTTCTGCTTGCTGCGCAGTTGAAACAGCCAGTCATAGAGCTTGGGCTGTTTCTGTCGGATCAATCGCGCAAGTGCAATTGTCGCACGCACATCTGACAACGCTTCGTGTGCCTGACCATGGTCGATGCCGTTGGCGGCGGTGAGCAACTCCAGACGCAAACTGGTACGCCCATCCTGTTGCGGCCATTCAATCCCGTCCGGACGCAGGGCATAGGCGGTGCGCACGATGTCGATCAAATCCCAGCGGCTGTTGCCGCCCTGCCACTCGCGAGCGTACGGGTCAAAGAAGTTGCGATACAGGCTGTATCGGGTGACTTCATCGTCGAAACGCAGGCTGTTATAACCGGCGCCGCAGGTGCCAGGACGTGCCAGTTCGGCATGCACCCGGGTCATGAACTCGGCTTCGCTCAGGCCCTGGCTGGCCAGTTGCTGCGGGGTGATGCCAGTGACCAGGCAGGCCTTGGGATGCGGCAGGATGTCGTCGCTGGGTTGGCAATAAAAGTTGATCGGCGCCTCGATCTCGTTGAGGTCAAGGTCGGTGCGCACACCGGCGACCTGCAAGGGCCGGTCGTTGCGCGGGTTGATGCCGGTGGTTTCGTAGTCGTGCCAGAAAATGCTGGAGCTCACGGGGTCGTCCTGAACAGAAGATCGACCAGAGTCTAGGGCCAGGAGCCCTTCACGGCCAGCGTCAAGCCGAGGCGTTCAACGGATGGAAGCTGAAATAGTTGCGCAGGGCACGCACCAGTTGCTCGTAGTCGCGTGGCGCCTGCAACAGCATGAAGCCAGAGTCATAATGCCCGGGCGTCTGGTCTTCATGGCTCCACAGGCAACTGGCGGTGAGATTGATCGGGTGCACAGTGCCGTCGCGACCAGGGACTTTGAGTTGCAGCTCGAAATCCGGGCCGACCAGCATCGGCAGCTGACTGATCAGCATCAGGCCGTCTTCAGACACGTTGCCCAGATAGCCGATGGGCTGGTCGGTGAAACGGTTGAAGACTCTGAGAAAGTAAGGGAGCTGGTGTCGCTCGATGCGGCGCTCGTCAAACATGGTCGGGATCGCTGTCGAAGACCCTTTTAGCAGGGCCGCGCTAGGGCTGCTGTTTTTCATTCATCTCAGCAACAAGATTAGCGCACCCTGACCCATGCGTCACAATCAGACCTGCTGACTTTAGTATTAACGCCAAGGCGTGGTCGTGGCCGGGCGGGCGATCGCTGCCTCGCCGGTACGGTAGTGGCCCAGTTGTTCGAGGGTCTGCAGGCGCGCGCGGGCGCGGAAAGCGTATTCGCTCTGCGGGTAGCGCTGGATGATGAACTGGTAGGTCTGCGCCGCATCGACGAACAGCTTCTGTCGTTCCAGGCACTGGCCGCGCAGCAGCGACACTTCCGGCTGGATGAACGGTCGGGCACGGCTGGTGCGGTCGACCTGGGACAGCTCCAGCATCACCTTCTCGCAGTTGCCCCGGTCATAGGCGCGGTAGGCATTGTTCAAATGATGGTCCATCGACCAGCGGGTGCAGCCGACGACGCTGGTGGCCAGGGCTAAAACGATCAAGGCTCGCATGGGGGATCTCCTGTGTTGAGCAGTGTATCGGCTTTGTGCGGAAAATCTGTAGACGTTGCTGGCTGTACTGGCCTCATCGCGGGGCAAGCCCACTCCCACAAGGGCTGCGCTCGGGCCCTGCCGCCGTTCAAATGCCACCCCCGCTAACCGGCAGGTAGTGCAAAGGAACAATGACTACAGCGATTTTCCGGAGTAGCCTTTCGCTGCGCTTCACTATAGGAGTCTGTGCATGACCATCCGCCGTACCAAAATCGTCGCCACCCTTGGCCCCGCCAGCAACTCACCGGAAGTGATCGAGCAACTGATCCTTGCCGGCCTGGATGTCGCTCGCCTGAACTTCTCCCACGGCACGCCTGACGAGCACAAGGCTCGCGCGCGCCTGATCCGTGATATCGCTGCCCGCCTGGGCCGCCACGTGGCGCTGCTCGGTGACCTGCAAGGGCCGAAGATCCGCATCGCCAAGTTCAGCAACAAGCGTATCGAACTCAAGGTCGGTGACCGCTTTACCTTCTCTACCGCCCACCCGCTGACCGAAGGCACCCAGGATATCGTCGGCATCGACTATCCGGACCTGGTCAAGGACTGCGGCGTCGGTGACGAACTGCTGCTCGACGACGGCCGTGTGGTCATGCGCGTAACCAGCGCCACTGCCGACGCCCTGCACTGCGAAGTACTGATCGGCGGCCCGCTGTCCGATCACAAAGGCATCAACCGTCGCGGCGGCGGCCTGACCGCTCCGGCCCTGACCGAAAAAGACAAGGCCGACATCAAGCTGGCAGCCGAAATGGACCTGGACTACCTGGCCGTTTCCTTCCCGCGCGATGCCTCCGACATGGAATACGCCCGTCGCCTGCGCGACGAAGCCGGCGGCAGCGCCTGGCTGGTGGCCAAGATCGAGCGCGCCGAAGCAGTTGCCGATGACGAGACCCTCGACGGTCTGATCGCCGCCAGTGACGCGGTCATGGTTGCCCGTGGCGACCTGGGCGTGGAAATCGGCGATGCCGAGCTGATCGCGATCCAGAAGAAGATCATCCAGCACGCCCGCCGCAACAACAAGGCGGTGATCGTTGCGACCCAGATGATGGAGTCGATGATCCAGAACCCGATGCCGACCCGTGCCGAAGTGTCGGACGTGGCCAACGCCGTGCTGGACAACACCGACGCAGTGATGCTGTCGGCCGAAAGTGCCGCCGGCGCCTACCCGATCGAAGCGGTACAGGCCATGGCGCGCATCTGCCTGGGTGCGGAAAAACATCCGACCAGCCAGAAGTCCAGCCACCGTCTGCACACCCGCTTCGAGCGCTGCGACGAAAGCATCGCCCTGGCGGCCATGTACACCGCCAACCACTTCCCCGGCGTCAAGGCGATCATCGCCCTCACCGAAAGTGGCTACACCCCGTTGATCATGTCGCGCCTGCGCTCTTCGGTGCCGATCTACGCGTTCTCGCCGCACCGCGCCACCCTGGCCCGCGCCGCGATGTTCCGTGGCGTGTACCCGGTGGCCTTCGACCCGGCAGCCCTGCCGGCCGAGAAAGTCAGCCAGGCAGCAGTCGACGAGCTGCTGCAACGCGGCGCGGTCGAGTCCGGTGACTGGGCGATCCTGACCAAAGGCGACAGCTACCACACCATCGGTGGCACCAACGGCATGAAGATCCTGCACGTCGGCGATTCGCTGGTCTGATGCTCAGGCCTTGCTGAATAAAGCCCCGCAGCTTGTGCTGCGGGGCTTTTTTTTGGTTCTTCACGGAATCCCGGGGGCTATGATTCTTGGGTTGGGTTGCGGGCTTATCCATTCGGTGTGGCGCCGCGGCTGGCCCCCCAACCCAATTCAAGCGTGACCGATAAAAACATCGGCAAGCAACTGGTTGCGCGGCAGGCCGGCAAGGAACATGCGCCGGGAAAACTGCTCGACACTGGCCGCCGAGCCGCAGGCCAGGGCCACGGTCTGGCGTGACTGCAGGCACAGCGCTGCCAGGGCCTGGGGCAACTGGGCCGGGGTCAGCAGCTCGACCTGCAGTTGCGGATGTCGGCTGGCAAGTGTCGTCAGTGCCTGCGCCAGGTAATGTTCCTGCTCGTCGTGAGCCAGATGCAGCAGGCGAATCGGCCCGTGGTGCTCCTGGCGCAAGGCTTCGCGCAGAATCCCCCACAGCGGCGCCAGGCCGGTGCCGGCGGCCAACAGCCACAACGGGCGCTCCTGCCAATCCGGGTCGTAATGCAGGGCGCCGCCGCGCAACTCGCCCAAGCGCAGGGTTGCACCAATACTCAGTTGCCGCGCAGCCGTGCAGAACGCCCCGGGTTGCCGGCAATCGAGATGAAACTCAAGAAAGCCCTCCTCTCCCGGCAAGCTGGCCAGCGAATAAGGCCGGGCGACCCCGCTCGGGCTCCACAACACCAGGTGCTGGCCGGCCTGATAGCGCAACTGTCTGTGTGGCTCTAGACGCAGGCGCAGCACCGTCGGGCTCAGCCAGTCGAAGCCGCTGACCTGGGCCGGCAAGCCATCCTCAAGCGGGTCGAACAAGGCCACCTGCAAGTCTTCGTCGACGCTGCACTGGCACGACAGGCGCCAGCCTTGCTGGCGCTTGTCCGCCGTCAGGGCATCGGGCCGGGCATCCCCCGGCCGGCCTTGCAGGCAGCGCACCAGGCAGGCGTGGCAGCTGCCGGCACGGCAACTGTAGGGCACCGCCAGCCCGGCATCATTCAAGGCGTCGAGCAGGTTGCTGCCCGGCGCCACCGTCCATTGCCGCGCACCGACCCGCAACTCAGGCATCGACAACCTCCCAGGCGGCCAGGCAGCGATTGCGCCCGCTGCGCTTGGCCCGATACAAGGCCTGGTCGGCGCGCTGCAAAGCGTCATCGAGGTCGTCGCCGGCGCCCAGCAGGGTCAACCCGGCCGACAGGCTCAACGGCTCGACACGCAAGCCGACCGCCGGCGGCTGAGCCAGGGCAAAGGCCTTGCGCAGCCGCTCGCAACAGCTGGTCAGTTGCGCTTGGGTACAATCGGGCAGCAACAACACGAACTCCTCGCCACCGTAACGGGCCAACACCGCCGTGTCCTCCAGGCAGTCCCTGGCGACCGCGGCAAAGGCCTGCAGTACCTGGTCACCGGCGGCATGGCCATAGACATCATTGATGCGTTTGAAATGGTCCAGATCGATCAACGCCAAGCCATGGCAACTCTGTGCGCGCATGCGCTCCAGCTCGCGGCTGGCCAGGGTCAAAAAGTGCCGACGGTTGAACAGGCCGGTCAGCTCGTCGGTGGCTACCAGGTCTTCAAGCTGACGCATCATGCCGCGCAAGATGTCCTGGTGGGCCTGCAGGGCGTAGCGCCGCTGGCGCATGCGCTGACGAGCGGCCTGCACATAACGGGCATACAGGCATAACCAGCCCAGCACCACCAGCAAGGCACAGGCCTGCAATGCCAGCAGCGACCCGGCGAAATGCGGCGCCTGCCAGGCCTCCCAGGCGATCACGCCGAAGAAACTGCACAACACCAGCAGCGCGCAGCGCACAAACACCCGCCCGCTCAGGTGAAACAGGCCGAACATCAGGATCAACGGATAAAACATCAGAAAGGTGCCGCGGCCCTGGTCGAGCTGGGCCAGCAGCCAGGTCTGCCAGGCGATCGCCAGCAACACCTGGAATTCGGTCAGGCTCGGGTCGCTAAAACGCAGGTTGCGACCGCTGGCAAATACCCAGCCGAGCAATAGCTGGCACAGCAGCAACAAGCCGCTGCCCAACAGCAAAACGTTGCTGGAGGCTTGCAGATGACCGCTCAAAAGCGCGACCCAGACCAGCGCCAACACCAACAGATAGGTGCCAGCCGCCAGGAGAAAGCGTTTGAGGAGAAGCTTCTGCAGGGCTGTTTCGGTCACTGGTGGCTCACCGTGCTCTGGCCAGGGCAGAGGAATAAGGCATGGCCAACCGCCACTTTAGGGTGTGTGAAGAATAATTGCCATATTTGCACAAATCGCTCCCGACTGGCGCTCAGGCAAGAACAGTGCCCGGCCACTGCCGACCTTGGTGGGGACCTTTGGTACGTGTACCGGCGGCGGATGCGCGCTATACTGCCGCGCCTTTTTTGCGCCGACAGCCTTGCGTTGGCGCCTGTTGAAGGTCGTTTCGACACCTCGGCCAGTCCGCGTCGGAATACCTTAATGAATGTTCCCGTCTTTAAGAGGAGCGCGCTGCATGACCGTGATCAAGCAAGACGACCTGATTCAGAGCGTTGCCGACGCCCTGCAGTTCATTTCGTACTACCACCCCGTTGATTTCATCCAGGCCATGCATGAGGCCTATCTGCGTGAAGAGTCGCCGGCTGCGCGCGATTCCATCGCCCAGATCCTGATCAACTCGCGCATGTGCGCCACTGGCCACCGGCCGATCTGCCAGGACACCGGTATCGTCACCGTGTTCGTGCGCGTCGGTATGGACGTGCGCTGGGACGGCGCGACCATGAGCCTGGACGACATGATCAACGAAGGCGTGCGCCGCGCCTACAACCTGCCGGAAAACGTCCTGCGCGCCTCGATCCTGGCCGACCCGGCCGGCGCGCGTAAAAACACCAAGGACAACACCCCTGCGGTCATCCACTACTCCATCGTCCCGGGTAACACCGTGGAAGTGGACGTGGCGGCCAAGGGCGGCGGTTCCGAGAACAAGTCGAAAATGGCCATGCTCAACCCGTCCGACTCGATCGTCGACTGGGTGCTCAAGACCGTTCCGACCATGGGTGCTGGCTGGTGCCCACCGGGCATGCTCGGCATCGGCATTGGCGGTACCGCCGAAAAAGCCGCGGTGATGGCCAAGGAAGTGTTGATGGAGTCCATCGACATCCACGAGCTCAAGGCCCGTGGCCCGCAGAACCGCATCGAAGAGATCCGCCTGGAGCTGTTCGACAAGGTCAACCAGCTGGGCATCGGCGCCCAGGGCCTGGGCGGCCTGACCACCGTGCTCGACGTCAAGATCATGGATTACCCAACCCACGCCGCCTCGTTGCCGGTGTGCATGATCCCCAACTGCGCCGCCACCCGTCACGCCCACTTCGTGCTCGACGGTTCCGGCCCTGCCGACCTGGAAGCGCCATCGCTGGACGCCTACCCGGAAATCGTCTGGGAAGCTGGCCCGTCGGCCCGCCGTGTCAACCTCGACACCCTGACCCCGGAAGACGTGCAGAGCTGGAAGCCGGGCGAGACCATCCTGCTCAACGGCAAGATGCTCACCGGTCGCGATGCTGCGCACAAGCGCATGGTCGAGATGCTCAACAAGGGCGAACAACTGCCGGTCGACCTCAAGGGTCGTTTCATCTACTACGTTGGCCCGGTTGATCCGGTCGGTGACGAAGTGGTTGGCCCGGCCGGCCCGACCACCGCAACGCGGATGGACAAGTTCACCCGTCAGATCCTCGAGCAGACCGGCCTGTTGGGCATGATCGGCAAATCCGAGCGCGGCCCGACCGCCATCGAAGCGATCAAGGACAACAAGGCCGTGTACCTGATGGCCGTCGGCGGCGCTGCCTACCTGGTGGCCCAGGCGATCAAGAAATCCAAGGTCCTGGCCTTTGCCGAACTGGGCATGGAAGCGATCTACGAGTTCGAGGTCAAGGACATGCCGGTCACCGTCGCGGTCGACAGCAACGGCGAGTCAGTACACATCACAGGGCCCGCGATCTGGCAGCACAAGATCGCTCAAAGCCTGGCGGTGGAAGTGAAGTAAGCCCCAGGGCTTGCGGATAGAAAAAAGCGGCAGGTGGAGTATTCCCCTGCCGCTTTTTTTATTGCCTGTCAGGACCTCATCGCGGGTCAAGCCCGTACACAGTGGGAGCGGGCTTGACCCGCGATGAGGCCAGCACCTTTGTTCACAGGATAATGCGCGTCCCCAGTAGTTGCAGGAAGCCCGCCAGCCATGCCGGGTGCGCCGGCCAGGCTGGCGCCGAGGCCAGGTTGCCCTGCACGTGGGCCTGGTCGACGGCGATTTCGACATACTGCCCGCCAGCCAGGCGCACTTCCGGGGCGCAGGCCGGGTAAGCGCTGCACTCGCGCCCTTCGAGCACGCCAGCCGCCGCCAGCAGTTGCGCGCCATGGCACACCGCCGCAATTGGCTTGCCGGCCTGATCGATCGCCTTGACCAGCGCCAGCACCTGCTCGTTCAATCGCAGATACTCCGGTGCCCGGCCCCCCGGGATCAGCAGCGCGTCGTAGTCGTCCGCCTGAACCTTGGCAAAATCGAAGTTCAGGACAAAGTTGTGCCCAGGCTTTTCGCTGTAGGTCTGATCCCCTTCGAAATCGTGAATCGCCGTGCGCACCGTCTGCCCGGCGCTCTTGCCCGGACACACCGCGTGCACGGTATGGCCAACCATCTGCAGGGCCTGGAACGGCACCATCACTTCGTAATCTTCGACGTAGTCGCCAACCAACATCAGAATCTTCTTCGCAGCCATGTCATCAACTCCTTCAGGTGCAGTGAAAAGTAAAGACACCATAGACCGCCAACAGGCGACCGGCTCAATCACGCCGGTCGAGCATGTTGACCACCAGGCGGTCGAGCCAACCCCACAAGCGTTGCTGCACGCGCTTCCACAACGGCCGTGCATGCCAGTGGGCCAGGTCGATAGCCAGGCTCTGTGCAAAGTCGCGCTCGAAGCTCGCCGTCACATCGGCGGTCAGTGGCGGGTCGATCGCTTCGACGTTGGCTTCGAGGTTGAAGCGCAGGTTCCAGTGGTCGAAGTTGCACGAGCCGATGCTCACCCAGTCATCCACCAGCACCATCTTCAGGTGCAGGAAACACGGCTGGTATTCGAAGATTTTCACCCCGGCACGCAACAGCCGCGGGTAATAGCGATGGCCGGCATAACGCACCGACGGGTGATCGGTACGCGGCCCGGTCAGCAGCAAACGCACATCAACCCCTCGGGACGCGGCGCGGCGCAGGGAGCGACGGACCTTCCAGGTCGGCAGGAAATACGGCGTGGCCAGCCAGATGCGCCGCTGGCCGCTGTTCAGGGCGCGCACCAGCGACTGCAGGATATCCCGGTGCTGGCGGGCGTCAGCGTAGGCCACCCGGCCCATACCGGCGCCACTGAGCGGGATCCGCGGCAATCGCGGCAGGCCGAAATGGGTCGGTGGCCGCCAGGCCGTGCGGCGCAGGTTAGCCCGCCACTGGCGGTCGAACAGCATCTGCCAGTCGGCCACCAGCGGGCCTTGCATCTGCACCATCACTTCGTGCCATTCGCTGACGTCTTCGTTGGGCGTCCAGAACTGGTCGGTAACGCCGGTGCCGCCCACCACTGCCCAGTGCTGGTCGACCAGCAGCAGCTTGCGGTGATCGCGATACAGATTGCGAAAGCCCCGACGCCAGCGCAGGCGGTTGTACCAGCGCAATTCCACACCCGCAGCCAGCAGGCGCTGGCGCAAGCTCAAGGTGAAGGCCAGCGAGCCGTAGTCATCGAACAGGCAGCGCACCTGCACCCCGCGCTCGGCGGCCTGTACCAGAGCGCGGACCATGGTTTCGGCACAAGCCCCCGCCTCGACCAGGTACAACTCCAGGTCCACCTGGTGCTCGGCGCGCACGATTGCGGTGAGCATGCGCGGAAAAAACTGCGGACCGTCGATCAATAGCTCGAACTGATTGCCATCGCGCCAGGGAAAGACCGGTCCGGCCATATCAGCGCGCCGTAAAGATCAGTACCGCAGCCACCGGCACCGACGGACTGATGGACTTGAGCCCGGCCAGCTTGCGCAGGGTGGCAAGGCCGGGAAGCAGATCGAAATCATCGACGCGCAGCATCAACGGCTCCAGGGTTACCACCTGAAAGCGCCGGTCATCCAGGCGCGTGGCCAGCAACAGGGCACTGTAGCTGTGCTGCTTGCCATGCAGGCTGACGGTCAGCGGCAGGCGCAGCTCCACCTGGGCACCGTTGGCCAGGTCATTGATCGGGCGCAGGTCGATCTGCGCGGTGACCGTGGCTTCGGGGAATTTAGCGAACTCGAACAGCTCCTTGCGCATGCGCTCGTCACGCAGCGGTACCCCACTGCTGTTGGAGTCCATCTCGATCTGCAGCTCGGCGGCGCCCTTGCGATCGACCTTGCCATGCAGGACGAGGAAGCGATGCACTTCGGCGGTGTCGCCATTCTTGCTGGAGACGAACGACAGGCGCGACGATTCGCCGTCCAGGTGCCAGTTGGCCTGGGCAGGGAGACTTAGAACGACCAGCAGGGCAAGCAGAAGACGCGGCAGACTGAACATGTGAAATCCTGTAACACAATGGTCGTCAACCTTACCCGGCTGCCTTCACGGCAGCAAGCGACAGCCCACACGCGGGCCCAGCCACTGCGCACGATTCTCTACCCCGAGCCCCACAGCGCTGATCAGACGCTGCTGCGCATCCTCGTCCAGGCGGCTCAACGGCAGGTACTGCTGCACGTAGCCCCGGCAATACTGCGAATCAAAGCCCATGACATACCGGCAAGAACAGTACTCCTTGGCCGAGTAGGCGCTGAGAATACCGGGGAAATCCGCCAACGCCTGGCGTTCGTACCACGCCCAGCCGCCTGCCAGCAGCAACAGCACCAGCAACACGCGCTTCATGGCTGCACCTCGTTGACCGCGGCCAGTACCCGCTTGAGCAGCTCGTTGTGGGTGAAACTGGCGTCGCGGTCATCGGCATAGCGCACGATCAGCAGTTTGCGCGCCGGCAGCACATACAGCGCCTGGCCCCAGTGCCCAAGGGCTGCATAGGTATCCGGCGGCGCATCCGGCCAGGGTGGCGGGCTGCCGGGCAACGGCTGGTTGAGCCACCAGTGCCCACCCGGGTTGGCTTCACCGGGTTGCGCGGTGGCCTTCAAGAACGGCTGGCGATTGAAAGCAACCCAGTCGCTGGATAGCAATTGCCGCGAGCGCCAGCGCCCTTCGCGCAGCATCAGCAAGCCGATACGGGCCAGATCGCGGGCGCTCATATACAGGTAGGAGGAACCCACCAGGGTGTTGTTACCGTCCCGCTCCCACACTGCGCTGCTGATGCCCAGCGGGTCGAACAAGGCCTGCCAGGGATAGTCGGCATACCCTGCATTGCCGAGCATGCCGCGCAAGGCCGCTGCCAGCACGTTGCTGTCTCCGCTGGAGTAGCGAAAGCGTTGCCCGGGGCTGGCCGCTTCGGGCCTGGCCGCCGTGTAGCCGGCCATATCGCCGCGCCCGCGGGTGTAGAGCATGGCCACCACCGAGGACTTGAGCGGCGCATATTCGTAGTCTTCCTGCCAGTTCAGGCCGCTGGCCCAGTGCAGCAGGTCTTCGATGCGCACCAGGGGATGGCCACCCATCGGCGGATAGAAGCGCGCGAGCGGATCCTGCAGATCAAAGCGGCCCTCGGCATGGGCGACGCCCAGCAGGGTCGCCAGCACGCTCTTGCTGATCGACCAGGTCAGGTGTGCGGTGTCAGCTGTACTGGGCGCGGCATAGTGCTCATAGACAATGCGCCCGTCGGCGATCACCAGCAGTGCGTCGGTGCGCACGCCCTGGCGCTGCTGATCATCGCGTGGGGCGAAGGCATAGCTTTCGACTGCCTGCCAGGTGCCAGGATTGGCAGCGTGCGCCACCGTCCAGTCAGGTACCGGCCATTGCTCCTCGGCCGACACTGCCTTGCTGAAAACCAACACAGCCAGCATCCACCACGCCACTTTGCTCATGCCACTTACTCGAGGCCAGGGTTCGCCCAGACTGCCAGCGTTTCATGACAGTCCGGCGGCGGCCCAGGCCTTGGCCAGGCGTTTGGCCCGGGCGGCGCTGGCGATCTCCAACAGGCCCTGGTCGCGTTGCCACAGGCTTGCCCATTCGCCAGAGCTTGCCAGCAGCGCCTGGTTGATTTCCTCCTTCAAGGCGTTGAACTGGGCAAACAGGCCGCCCAGCAGCAAATGGCTGGCTGCGACATCAGCACACTGGCGGGTACTTTCGGCGCACGCACCGAGCAGGCCGATCAGGCGCAATTGCAGGCTTTGCGGCCAGCCCGTTTCCTGGCCGACGCCATATAACCAGGCACACAGGGCACTGAGCACATAGAGATCTTCCAGCGAGCGAAAGGGTTTGACGTAAGCGTCCCAGCCGTCCCCCGCCAGGCGCTCGCACAACGCCGCTTGCAGATGCAGGCGGGCATGGCCGACTTCCGGCATCAGCGGCAAGGCCGGCAGCGGTTCGAGGCGCACGCCCGGTTCACCGGCGTAGACCACCGCCAGGCTCAGTTCCACCGGCTGCCCTTGCGCCTCGCAGCGCGCCGCCACCAATAGCCATTCGGCATCGAGCCCGGCGGTGACGAAGTCCTTGCTGCCACGCAGGCGCAGATCCTCCAGGCGCACCTGCATATCGGCCGGGCGCACGCTGCGCCGTTCACTGGCGCACAGGGCACCGAGACTCGGCGGCGCACTCGGCCACAGCACCCGCAGGGCTGCCTGGTAACCGACCAGAAAGGCCAGTCCCGGAGTGGCCATGGCCCGCCCGCCGAGCACCGCCAGCTCGAACGGGCTGACCGGGCCCAGGCGCGCCAGCAGGCTGGAATAAGTGTCGGCCAGCGAGGCCGCCTGGGGGTGTCGCTGTCGGTCGTTGAGTCGTTGCAGCCAGGCCATCGGAGCGCTCCTTGAGGGCTGTCATACAAGCATCACCAATTGTTCACGGGGGTGACACCCCATCTACCTAGGCTGAGCTTGCACAACAAAGTCGACCGGCCGCAACCCCATGGCTGGCTTATGGAGACACGCAATGACTCGGATCGCTCGCTCTGGCGACAACAGCACTGAACGCCGTCTGCAAGCCGAACGCCTGGTCGGCCCGGCAGCCCTGCAGGAAGCACAGGCCCTTCGATTCAGCGTATTCAGCGGTGAATTCAAGGCCAAACTCAAAGGCGCCGAGCTGGGCCTGGACATGGACGACTACGACATTCATTGCCGCCATATTGGCGTGCGTGACTTGAGCAGCGGGCGGCTGGTCGCCACCACCCGCCTGCTCGACCATCAGGCCGCCAGCAGCCTGGGGCGCTTCTACAGTGAAGAAGAGTTCAGCCTGCATGGCCTCGGCCACCTGCAAGGGCCGATCCTCGAACTGGGCCGTACCTGCGTCGACCCCGCCTACCGTAACGGCGGCACCATCGCCGTGCTCTGGGCGGAACTGGCCGAAGTGCTCAACGAAGGCCGCTACAGCTACCTGATGGGCTGCGCCAGCATTCCCATGCAGGATGGTGGTGTGCAGGCCCATGCGATCATGCAGCGCTTGCGTGAACGCTACCTGTGCACCGAACACCTGCGCGCCGAACCGAAAAACCCATTGCCGAGCCTGGCCCTGCCGGGCAACGTCATCGCCGAGATGCCGCCGCTGCTCAAGGCTTACATGCGCCTGGGGGCGAAGATCTGCGGCGAACCGTGCTGGGATGAAGACTTCCAGGTCGCCGACGTGTTCATCCTGCTCAAACGCGACGAGCTGTGCCCGCGCTATGCCCGGCACTTCAAGGCGGCGGTCTGATGCGGCGCCTGCGCGTTTATGCGCGCGTGGCCCGGGTGCTGCTGGTGGTGCTGTTCGGCCTGGCCATGGCCGCGCTGTTCACGCTCTATGAGCGCCTGCGCGTACCGGCCTCGACCGAGCGCCGCCAGCGCTGGTCGCAACTGTTCATGGGCAAACTGAGCAACGCCCTGCCGTTCAAGGTGCGGGTGGTGGGCCAGTTACCGCAACAGCCGATGCTGTGGGTCAGCAACCATGTCTCGTGGACCGACATCCCGCTGCTGGGCATGCTCGCGCCGCTGTCGTTCCTGTCCAAGGCCGAAGTGCGCACCTGGCCGATTGCCGGCTGGCTGGCGCTCAAGGCCGGCACCCTGTTCATCCGTCGTGGCGGCAACGACAGCCAACTGCTGCGCAAGCAGATCAGCCAGCACCTGCAACAGGACAGCACGCTGTTGATTTTCCCCGAAGGCACCACCACCGACGGGCGCAGCCTGCGCACCTTCCACGGCCGCCTGCTGGCCAGCGCCATCGATACGCAAACACCGCTGCAACCGGTCGCCCTGCGCTACCTGCGCAATGGCCAAAGCGATGCAATCGCACCGTTTATCGGTGATGACGATCTGCTCTCGCACCTGTTCCGACTGTTTGCCAATGATTGCGCCGAGGTCGAGATCCATTTGCTCGCACCGATCGCCAGCGCCGGTGAGGAACGCGCCGCTCTGGCCTTCAAGGCGCAGCAGGCGATCCAGCAGGCATTGTTCGGCAGCGAGCCGGTTGCCGAGGGGCAACGTCGGGCCAGGGCTGCCTAGGTATTGGCCCTGGCAAAGCGCTGCAGCTCTGGATAGAAGTTGCGAAAGTCATCCAGCAACGGCTGGTACAGCGCCGCCACCTCCTCCACCGCGCCGTCCATGCCTTCGGGCCGCGACAGGCGCCGGGCGATCCCGCGAAACACCTGCTCGAGCACCGCGAACTCGCGGTAAGACCCCAACCAGTCATCGGCCGCCATGTATGGCGCTATCTGCGCCAGGCGCCCGGGCAAGGCCGGCTCTGCGGCGAGTACCTGGTACACGCGGTCGGTGAACTGGCCCAGCGGCTGCTCGGCATAATCCTGCCAGTGCAAGGCCAGGCAGTGATCGAAAAACACATCGAGAATGATCCCGGCGTAACGCCGCCGCTCCCGCGGAAAACGCGCCAACGCCGCCAGCACCAGCGGATGGCTGTCGGTGTAGACATCGATTTGTCGGTGCAGGCGAATCGCTGCTTCCAGCGGCGCAGGGAAGCGTCCCTGCAGCGGCCCCTTGACGAAATCGCCATAAAGACTGCCGAGCAATTGCTCGGGTCGCTGACCGCCGAGATGAAGGTGTGCAAGGTAGTTCATAGACAGGGATTCTAGCACCTCACGGCCTATATCGTTATAACCCGATATAGCGATTTAAGCTGAACTCAGAACCACATCATATTTGTATATCGCGAAATATCGATTTATATTTCGCTCCATCGCGATATACCGCTACACACACCACGAGCCCAACCATGCCTCTCGATCTCGACGAAATAATAAAAGCCCTGGCCCACCCAGTACGGCGAGAAATTCTCAACTGGCTGAAGGACCCCGACGCGCAGTTTCCCGACCAGCACCACAGCACCGAACACGGTGTGTGTGCCGGGCAGATCGATCAACGCTGCGGCCTGTCGCAGTCGACCGTTTCTGCCCACCTGGCGACCTTGCAGCGGGCGGGCCTGATCAGCAGCCAGAAGATTGGCCAGTGGCATTTTTTCAAACGCAACGAGGAAACCATCCAGGCCTTCCTCCAGCAGATGAGCCAAGAGCTCTGACAAGGACCTTGCAATGCCCCTTTCGTTGATAATCCTGGCGCTCAGCGCCTTCGCCATCGGTACCACCGAGTTCGTCATCATGGGTCTGTTGCCCGATGTGGCGGCAGACCTGGGTGTATCGATTCCTGGCGCCGGCTGGCTGGTCACCGGTTACGCCCTGGGCGTGGCCATCGGTGCGCCGTTCATGGCCCTGGCCACCTCGCGCCTGCCGCGTAAAGCGGCGCTGATTGCGCTAATGGGCGTGTTCATCGTCGGCAACCTGCTGTGTGCGGTGGCCAGCGACTACAACCTGCTGATGTTCGCCCGGGTGGTGACCGCCCTGTGCCACGGTGCCTTCTTCGGTATCGGCTCGGTGGTGGCGGCAAGCCTGGTGCCGGCCAACCGCCGTGCTTCGGCAGTCGCCCTGATGTTCACCGGCCTGACCCTGGCCAATGTCCTCGGCGTGCCGCTGGGTACTGCGCTGGGGCAGGAATACGGCTGGCGCTCGACTTTCTGGGCGGTGACCGTGATCGGTGTGATCGCCTTGATCGGCCTGATCCGCTTCCTGCCGTTTCGCCATGACGAAGAGAAACTCGACATGCGCGCTGAACTTGCCGCGCTCAAAGGCGCCGGTATCTGGTTGTCGCTGTCGATGACCGTGCTGTTCTCGGCCTCGATGTTTGCCCTGTTCACCTATGTCGCACCGCTGCTCGGTGATGTCACTGGCGTCTCGCCCAGTGGCGTGACCTGGACGCTGCTGTTGATCGGCCTGGGCCTGACCCTGGGCAACATCCTCGGCGGCAAGCTGGCCGACAAGCGCCTGGGCGCTACCCTGATCGGCGTGTTCGCCAGCATGGCGGTGGTCTCCACCGTCCTGAGCTGGACCAGCGTCGCCCTGATCCCGGCAGAAATCACCCTGTTCCTCTGGGCTACCGCTGCCTTTGCCGCCGTGCCTGCCCTGCAGGTCAACGTGGTGACCTTCGGCAAGGCCGCGCCGAACCTGGTCTCGACCCTGAACATTGGCGCTTTCAACCTGGGCAACGCCCTCGGCGCCTGGGTCGGCGGCACCGTCATCGCCCAGGGCCTGGGCCTGACCCGCGTGCCCCTGGCCGCCGCAGCGCTGGCAGTACTGGCGCTGATCGTCACCCTGATCACCTTCAGCCAGAGCGGTAACAAATCCGCACTGGCACCCGCCACCCACTGATAAGCCTTGAGGTATTTATGACGACGCTTTTTGATCCGATCACCCTCGGCGACCTCCAGTTGCCGAACCGCATCATCATGGCCCCGCTGACCCGCTGCCGCGCCGACGAAGGCCGGGTGCCCAACGCACTGATGGCCGAGTACTACGTACAACGGGCCAGCGCCGGGCTGATCCTCAGCGAAGCGACTTCGGTCACGCCAATGGGCGTCGGCTACCCGGACACCCCGGGCATTTGGTCCAACGATCAGGTACGTGGCTGGACCAACGTCACCAAGGCCGTGCATGGCGCCGGCGGGCGGATTTTCCTGCAGCTGTGGCACGTCGGGCGTATCTCCCACCCCAACTACCTCGAGGGTGAAAGCCCGGTCGCACCGAGCGCGATCCAGCCTAAAGGCCATGTCAGCCTGGTGCGTCCGCTGTCCGACTACCCGACTCCACGGGCGCTGGAAACCGCAGAAATCGCCGACATTGTCGAGGCCTACCGGACCGGTGCCGAGAATGCCAAGGCAGCCGGTTTCGACGGCGTTGAAGTGCATGCAGCCAACGGCTACCTGATCGACCAGTTCCTGCAGAGCAGCACCAACCAGCGCAATGACCAATACGGTGGTTCGCTTCAGAACCGTGCACGTCTGCTGCTGGAAGTGACTGACGCGGTGATCGAAGTCTGGGGCGCACAACGGGTTGGCGTGCACCTGGCGCCACGGGCCGATGCCCATGACATGGGCGATGCCAACCGTGCCGAGACCTTCACTTATGTCGCCCGGGAACTGGGCAAGCGCGGCATTGCGTTTATCTGCTCGCGGGAGAAAGAGGCCGACGACAGTATCGGCGCGCTGATCAAGCAAGCCTTTGGCGGCCCGTACATCGTCAATGAGCGCTTCACCAAGGCCAGCGCCAATGCTTCGCTGGCCTCTGGCAACGCTGATGCGGTGGCCTTCGGCATTCCGTTCATTGCCAACCCGGACCTGCCGGCCCGACTGGCGGCGGATGCACCGCTGAACGAGCCACACCCGGAGACCTTCTATGCCAAGGGGCCGGTGGGCTATATCGATTATCCGCGGATGTAGATGCTAAAAGCATCGCGGGTCAAGTCAAGGCCGGGCGTTGATCTGCTGTTGCAGGTTCTGCACCTGGCTTTGCAGGGTATTGATGTTGCGGGTCACCTGGCCACGAAACGCGTCGAACTCAGCCGTCGAGGCGCCACCGCTTGCCGCAGGCGCCGGGCGGTTCTCCTGCTCGCTCTTGAGCACGATCAGGTCCTGCTCCAGGCGCTGGATCGCCGCGGCCGGGTTGCCCTGTTTCTTCAACGCTGCCACATCAGCGTTCAGGCTCTTGAGCTCACCATTAAGCTTGCCGCCATCCACCTGCGCCGACTTCAATGCAGTCAGCTCGTCGTTCACACGCTTGAGCTGTGCCTGCAACTGCTCCTGCAACTTGGCATTGGCCGCCTGTTGCTCACTGGCCTGCGCCAGCACCTGCTCCAGACGCTTGCCCAGATCACCGGTCTGCCCCGCCACACCCTGCTGTTGCCGGCCCTGCTCGGAGAGGCTCGACTGCAACTGCTTGATCTGCAACTTCAGGGCTTCGCTGTCGGTGCTGACACTGGTCTCGCTGGCCGCGACCTTGCCACTGATTGCCTGCAAGCGCCCCGCCGCTTCTTCACTGATGCGCGCGAAGCTCTCCTGGGTGGCAACCAGTTGCTGCTCCATCAGCGAAATCTGCTGAAAGCTCCACCAGCCAAGGCCACCCAGGGCAATGAACGAAGCGCCGAGCAATGCCCACAACGGGCCACTGCTCGCCGCCTTGGGCTGGACGCGCGAGGCCGCCGAGCCGCCACGACGCACACCCGCTACCGGGACGAAATCATCGTCATCGCGGCTACCGGCACTCAAGGTCGGTACGTTCTCGAAATCATCTGGGGCATTGTTACGCATGGGATCCCTTCAACCACGGTGATAGCAAATGGTCAGTAGTATAAAGCCTGATCAGCGCTCTGATCGACCGCAAAGCCTTGATCCGGTTCAGTGCTTGCCGGACGGAAGGTCCTGGGCTTTCCACCAGCCGCAGAACTCATCCAGCGCCGACCACAGGCTGACGCTGGGGCGGTAATCAAGAAACTGCCTGGCGCGGTTGATGTCGAGGGTGAAGTCCTTGCTCATCACCTGCATCCCCAAGCGCGACAAGGTCGGTTGCGGGCACCCCGGCCAGAGCAGGCAGGCGCCTTCGTTCAAGGCGGCCAGGCTGTAGGCCAGACCGTAGGAACGGTAACGGGTGACTTGCGGCAGGTGCATTTGCCGCATCACGTAATTGACCACATCCCACAACGGCAAGGGGTGACCGTTACTGATGTTGTAGGCCTGGCCCAGTGCCGCGTTGTCGGCGAGCAGGGCACTGATCAGCGCCTCGTTGAGGTTCTGCACGCTGGTGAAGTCGACTTTGTTCAGGCCGTTGCCGATGATCGCCAGGCGCCGCTTGCGCTGCATCTGCAACAAGCGCGGGAAGATACTCACATCACCCGCTCCGGTGACAAAGCGCGGACGCAGGGCCAGCACTTCGAGACCGAACTCCTGGGCGCCGAAGACTTTCTGCTCGGCCAGGTGCTTGGTGGCCCCATAATGGTCATGGAAGCGTCGCGGCACCTGCTCTTCGGTGATGCCCAGCTGCGAGCGGCCATTGAAATAGATCGACGGCGAAGACAGGTGCACCAACCGCCGCACATGCTCCTTCAAGCACGCCTCGACAACGTTTTCAGTGACCACCACGTTGCCTTGATAGAAGTCCTGGTAACGCCCCCAATTGCCGACCGCACCGGCACAATGCACCACCGCCTCGACGCCCTGGCACAGGCGTCGGGCCAGGTCCGGGTCGTTCAGGTCACCCGGGATGAACTGCGCGCCGCGCCGCACCAGGTGCTCGACGCCTTCGGCGCGGCGGCCGTTGACCCGAACGTCAAAGCCCTGCTCCAGGGCAAAGCGCGCAAAGCGCCCGCCAATGAAGCCGCTCGCGCCGGTGACCAGAATTTGCATGTAGCACTCCGCCTAAAACAGGTTTTTCAGATACTGCTGACGCCGCCAGTGCCTACAAGGGCACCAGCCACTGCCCGGCTGTAAGACGCAGGTGATCCGTCAGTTGGCCGAGCAACTGCCCGCCGTTGCGCCAATGATGCCAGTACAAGGGCACGTCGATGGGTTTATCCGCTGATATTTCTACCAGTCGCCCGCTGGCCAGTTGATCGCGCACCTGCAGTTCCGGCACCAGGCCCCAGCCCAGGCCTGCTTCGGTCATGCGCAAAAAACCTTCGGACGACGGACACAGGTGGTGAAGGAAACCGTCCTGAATTCCCAGGGAAGCCAGGTAACGGTGCTGCAGGAAATCATCCGGCCCGAACACCAGCGCCGGAGTCCGCGACAATCGCGCAGCATCGAAGCCCGCTGGAAAGTAGCGGGCCATGAACGCCGGGCTGGCCAGCGCCCGATAGCGCATGGCGCCAAGCAACAGGCTGCGCGCACCGGCCACCGGCCGTTCACTGCCACACAGGCAGGCCGCCACTTCGCCGGCGCGCATGCGCTTGAGGCCGACCTCCTGGTCTTCCACCACCAGGTCCAGCAGCACTTGCTGATCGGCACAAAATTCACCCACCGCGCCTGCCCACCAGGTCGCCAGGCTGTCGGCATTGAGGGCAATGCGCAGACGCTCGGGCATGCCCTCTTCGTCCAGCGCCGGCACCTGGCTCTGCAGGTCACGCTCAAGCAGGCGCACCTGCTGCACATGGTTGAGCAGACGCCGACCGACATCGGTGGGGCTCGGCGGATTGGCGCGCACCAGTACCGGCTGGCCGACCCGCGCCTCAAGCAACTTGATGCGCTGGGAAATCGCCGACTGGGACAGTCCAAGCACCTGGGCGGCACGTTCGAAACCGGCCTGCTCGATAACGGCAGCAAGGGCAGAAAGCAGTTTGTAATCGAACATTATTTTTCCTAATGCCGGATCAGCTTTATTTGTTTTTCTTATACAGATGAAATCCCCACAATAGCCAGCATCTTCTTTGTATTTGCGCCCGCGCCCTGCGGGCGTTTCCTGGAGTTCCCCCTATGTGGCAAAGCTACCTGAACGGCCTCTTGGTCGCCTTCGGCCTGATCATGGCGATCGGCACGCAAAACGCCTTTGTCCTGGCGCAAAGCCTGCGCCGTGAACATCACCTGCCGGTGGCGGCGCTGTGCGTGGTCTGCGATGCCCTCCTGGTAGCGGCGGGCGTGTTTGGCCTGGCCACGGTCCTGGCGCAGAACCCGACGCTGCTGGCGGTTGCGCGTTGGGGCGGTGCGGTATTTCTGATCTGGTACGGCGCCAAGGCCCTGTTGCGCGCCTGCTCGCAACAAAGCCTGCAACAGGGCGAAGGCCAGGGCCTGCGCTCGCGCCGGGCGGTGCTGCTCAGCGCCCTGGCGGTAACCCTGCTCAACCCGCATGTGTACCTCGATACGGTGTTGCTGATCGGCTCGCTGGGCGCCCAGCAATCCGTGCCCGGTGCCTACGTGGCCGGCGCCGCCAGCGCCTCGCTGCTGTGGTTCTTCACCCTGGCCCTGGGCGCTGCCTGGCTGGCACCGTGGCTGGCGCGCCCCGGCACCTGGCGGCTGCTCGATCTGATGGTGGCGGTGATGATGTTTGCCGTGGCAGCGCAACTGATCTTTACCTGAGACGCCGCTCGTCCGGCACCGGCAAAGGCTCTGGAACCTCTTTCCCGTACACTTGTTGCGTGGTTAAGCACCGGGCCCGGTGCTATGATCCAGCCCTTGCGTCGCAAAGAGTACAAACTCGCCGACGCACACCGGCCGCCCGTGATCGGCCTTGCGCTCACCGCAACAGACCTGATTAGGAGAATCACCATGGCTTTTGAATTGCCGCCGCTGCCTTACGCCCACGACGCCCTGCAGCCGCACATTTCCAAGGAAACCCTGGAATACCACCACGACAAGCACCACAACACCTATGTCGTGAACCTGAACAACCTGGTGCCTGGCACCGAGTTCGAAGGCAAGACCCTGGAAGAGATCGTCAAGACCTCCTCGGGCGGTATCTTCAACAACGCCGCTCAGGTCTGGAACCACACTTTCTACTGGAACTGCCTGGCGCCAAACGCCGGCGGCCAACCAACCGGCGCCCTGGCTGAAGCCATCAACGCCGCGTTCGGTTCGTTCGACAAGTTCAAGGAAGAGTTCACCAAGACTTCGGTCGGCACCTTCGGTTCCGGCTGGGGCTGGCTGGTGAAAAAAGCCGACGGCTCCCTGGCCCTGGCCAGCACCATTGGCGCCGGCAACCCGCTGACCAACGGCGACACCCCGCTGCTGACCTGCGACGTCTGGGAACACGCCTACTACATCGACTACCGCAACCTGCGTCCGAAGTATGTCGAGGCGTTCTGGAACCTGGTCAACTGGAAGTTCGTTGCCGAGCAGTTCGAAGGCAAGACCTTCACTGCCTGAGCCGGCTGCTGAGCGATACTTTGCATAAAGTATCGAGCGACCGAAAAGCCCACCCTAGCGGTGGGCTTTTTTATGGTTCTTCACGGAATCCTGGGTTGGGATGTTGAGGCTGCGGGCTTATCCATTCAGTGTGGGGCTGCTGCTGGCGCCTTCCGGGGCATCGCGGCCTACGACTTGCTACGCCAAGTCTACGTCTCGCGTCTTCGGCTGACGCCGAAGGTGCTGCGCACCGCCCCTACAGGCACCTTCGCTAGGCCTCCTGAAGTCGCTTTTCGCGGCGCCTGGAAGTACGTGCATGAACATCAAGATCAAGATCAAGACCAAACAAGTTGGTGCTCGTTTTATCAGCGGGCTTGTCCCGCTCCTGCGTCAGCATGGCTTCGCCAACATCTGCTTTCGCAGATACGCCAGTGCAGGCGCCGTAGCGAAGGAACCCGGAGCGCAGCGTAGGGCCGTATGCTGGAGCGAGCGGTTTTGGTTCCTGTTGCCAAGACAAAAGGGACCCGCCGTAAGGGCGGAAGGGGCCGGCAGCGGCGCCACAGTGAATGGATAAGCTAGAAGCCTTAACATCCCGACCCAACCCAAGGATCATAGCCCCCGGTAAGCCGTGAAGAACCTTTTTTATGGGCGCCCTGGCTGCAACATTTTTCATCCTATTCGCGCACTGTGCATCTTGCCGCACACGCAGAGCGCGCTAACATCAAACGTTGGGAAACTCGTTCCCACAGATTAAAGTCGCAAGGCCGGGCAACCGATACAGTGACGATAGGTAACCAACCTGCTCCCGGTGCAAAAAATGCACCCTCAAGGAGCTGGAGAAGTCCTGTTGACGGCCGATAGTGGATTGCCAAGTTTGATGGCAAAATGATGCCATGCGCATGGATTAAGGAAACCCCATTGAAGCTGGAACTCAAGAACAGCTTATCGGTCAAGTTGCTCAGGGTAGTACTGCTCTCGGCGTTGGTCGTCGGTGTAGTTCTCAGTTGTGCGCAGATCGTCTTCGATGCCTACAAGACCCGCCAGGCCGTCGCCAATGACGCCCAACGGATCCTCGACATGTTCCGTGATCCTTCGACCCAGGCGGTCTACAGCCTGGACAAGGAAATGGGCATGCAGGTCATGGAGGGCTTGTTCCAGGACGAGTCCGTGCGCATGGCCTCCATCGGCCATCCCAACGAGACCATGCTGGCGGAAAAATCCCGCCCGTTGCAGGAAGTCTCCAGCCGCTGGCTGACCGACCTGATTCTTGGCCAGGAGCGCAGCTTCACCACCCAGCTGGTCGGTCGGGGCCCCTATAGCGAATATTACGGCGACCTGAGCATCACCCTCGACACCGCATCCTATGGCGAGGGTTTCCTGATCAGTTCGGTGATCATCTTCATTTCTGGCGTGCTGCGCGCCCTGGCCATGGGCCTGGTGCTGTACCTGGTCTATCACTGGATGCTGACCAAGCCGCTGTCGAAGATCATCGAGCACCTTACCCAGATCAACCCCGACCGCCCCAGCCAGCATCAGCTGCCGCTGATCAAGGGCCACGAAAAGAACGAGCTGGGCCTGTGGGTCAACACCGCCAACCAGTTGCTGGCGTCGATCGAGCGCAACACCCACCTGCGCCACGAAGCCGAGAACAGCCTGTTGCGCATGGCCCAGTACGATTTCCTCACCGGCCTGCCCAACCGCCAGCAACTGCAGCAGCAACTGGACAAGATCCTCGTCGACGCCGGCCGCCTGCAACGCCGGGTGGCGGTATTGTGCGTCGGCCTGGATGACTTCAAGGGTATCAACGAGCAATTCAGCTACCAGGCCGGCGACCAGTTGCTGCTGGCCCTGGCCGACCGCCTGCGTGCCCACAGTGGCCGGCTCGGTGCCCTGGCACGCCTGGGTGGCGACCAGTTCGCCCTGGTCCAGGCCGATATCGAGCAGCCCTACGAAGCGGCCGAACTGGCCCAGAGCATTCTCGATGACCTCGAGGCGCCGTTCGCCCTCGACCATCAGGAAATCCGCCTGCGCGCCACCATCGGCATCACCCTGTTCCCCGAAGACGGCGACAGCACCGAGAAGCTGCTGCAAAAGGCCGAGCAGACCATGACCCTGGCCAAGGCCCGCTCGCGCAACCGTTACCAGTTCTACATCGCCAGCGTCGACAGCGAGATGCGCCGCCGCCGCGAGCTGGAAAAAGACCTGCGTGAAGCCCTGCCGCGCAACCAGCTGTTTCTGGTTTATCAGCCACAGATCAGCTACCGAGACCACCGCGTGGTCGGCGTCGAAGCACTGCTGCGCTGGCAGCATCCGGAGCTGGGCATGGTCCCGCCAGACCAGTTCATCCCCCTGGCCGAGCAGAACGGCAACATCATCACCATCGGCGAATGGGTGCTCGACCAGGCCTGCCGGCAACTGCGCGACTGGCATGACCAGGGCTTCAGCGAACTGCGCATGGCGGTCAACCTGTCGACTGTACAGTTGCATCACAACGAGCTGCCGCGAGTGGTCAACAACCTGCTGCAGATCTACCGCCTGCCACCGCGCAGCCTGGAACTGGAAGTCACCGAAACCGGCCTGATGGAAGACATCAGCACCGCGGCCCAGCACCTGCTTAGCCTGCGCCGCTCCGGGGCGCTGATCGCCATTGACGACTTCGGTACCGGCTACTCATCGCTCAGTTACCTGAAGTCGCTGCCGCTGGACAAGATCAAGATCGACAAGAGCTTCGTCCAGGACCTGCTCGATGACGACGACGATGCCACCATCGTTCGCGCCATCATCCAGCTGGGCAAGAGCCTGGGCATGCAGGTCATTGCCGAGGGGGTCGAGACGGCGGAACAGGAGGCCTACATCATTGCCCAGGGTTGCCATGAAGGTCAGGGCTACCACTACAGCAAACCCTTGCCAGCCCGGGAGTTGACCGCGTTCCTCAAGCAGGCGCAGCGCAATCAGGTTTCGATCCTGTAACACCTTTCCGCATTGCCCGAAGTGGCCGAAACACGCATTTGAATATTTACGTGACTGCCCCTTTACACAAAATGCAAATCTTTCGCATTATGTTGCAGTTTTGCGTGCCCCGGTACGCCTGTCCAACCTCTCGACGCAGGAATTCGCCATGATTCGTATGCCTCTGGCCACCGCCAGTCTGTTGGCCATTGCCATCTCTCTCGCCGGTTGCGGCGACAGCAAGGACAAGGACAAGGCCGCCGCACCGCAAGCTCCGGCTGCCACCTCTTCGGCTGCCGCACCGGCCGCCGCTGGCGCCGTCGACGAGGCAGCGGCAAAAGCCGTGGTCAAGCATTACGCCGACATGGTCCATGCCGTGTACAGCGACTCGCTGAGCACCGCCAAGACCCTGCAAACCGCTATCGACGCCTTCCTCGCCAAACCCAACGACGAAAACCTGAACGCCGCCAAGGCCGCCTGGGTGGCTTCCCGTGTGCCGTACCTGCAGAGCGAAGTGTTCCGCTTCGGCAACACCATCATCGACGACTGGGAAGGTCAGGTGAACGCCTGGCCGCTGGACGAAGGCCTGATCGACTATGTCGACAAGAGCTACGAGCATGCCTTGGGTAACCCTGGCGCTACCGCCAACATCATCGCCAACACTGAAGTTCAGGTCGGCGAAGACAAGGTAGACGTCAAGGACATCACCCCCGAGAAACTGGCCAGCCTGAACGAGCTGGGCGGCTCCGAAGCCAACGTTGCCACTGGCTACCACGCTATCGAATTCCTGCTCTGGGGCCAGGACCTCAACGGTACTGGCCCAGGCGCTGGTGCCCGTCCGGCTTCCGATTACCTCGAAGGCAAGGGCGCTACCGGCGGCCATAACGAACGCCGCCGTGCCTACCTGAAAGCCGTGACCCAACTGCTGGTCAACGACCTCGAAGAAATGGTCGGCAACTGGGCACCGAACGTCGCTACCAATTACCGCGCCACCCTCGAAGCAGAACCTGTGACCGACGGCCTGCGCAAAATGCTGTTCGGCATGGGCAGCCTGTCGCTGGGCGAACTGGCTGGCGAGCGCATGAAGGTGTCCCTGGAGGCCAACTCGCCTGAAGACGAGCAAGACTGCTTCAGCGACAACACCCACAACTCGCACTTCTACGACGCCAAGGGCATCCGTAACGTCTACCTGGGCGAGTACACCCGCGCCGACGGCAGCAAGCTGACCGGCCCAAGCCTGTCGTCGCTGGTGGCCAAGATCGACGCGGCTACCGACACCACCCTCAAGGCCGACCTGGAAGCGACCGAAGCCAAGATCCAGGTTATGGTCGACCACGCCGCCAAAGGCGAGCACTACGACCAGTTGATCGCTGCCGACAACGCTGCCGGCAACCAGATCGTGCGTGACGCCATCGCCGCCCTGGTCAAGCAGACCGGCGCGATCGAGCAGGCCGCGAGCAAACTGGGCATCGCCAACCTGGCGCCAGACAACGCTGATCACGAGTTCTGATTCAGCGGCGATTGAAAGAGGCGACCTTCGGGTCGCCTTTTTTATATCTGCAACCGGCTCCCACAGGGCATGAGCACAGATTTCATCCAGCAAACGCAAATCCCTCTTATTCAATCACCCTGAGCCTGCTAAGCTTGCACGCCGGTTTTTGCCCAAGCCCCAGGATTATTGATGTCCTCGTTGCTTCCCCGCCTCAGTCCCCTGCTTCTGGCCTTCCTTCTGGCCGGCTGCGACGACGCACCGCGTTTCACCCAGGCCGAGCCCGGTGAGGCGCTGGCCGGTGGCAAAGCGACGGTGAACAAGCGCGACCAGAACGCCTACTCCATGCCTTCGGCCAACCTGACGCCGAGCCGGCGCCTGGACTTCAGCGTCGGCAACAGCTTTTTCCGCAGCCCCTGGGTGATCGCCCCGTCGACCACCACCGCCCGCGACGGCCTGGGCCCGCTGTTCAATACCAATGCCTGCCAGAACTGCCACATCAAGGACGGTCGCGGCCACCCGCCGGGGCCCAACGCCGCCAATTCGGTGTCGATGCTGGTGCGCCTGTCGATCCCGGATCAACCGCAGTACGCCAAGGTCATCGAGCAACTGGGCATCGTCCCGGAGCCGGTGTATGGCGGTCAGTTGCAAGACATGGCAGTGCCCGGTGTAGCACCCGAAGGCAAGGTGCGGGTCGAGTACGACATGCAACAGGTCAGCTTCAAGGACGGCACTGAAGTCGAACTGCGCAAGCCACGGCTGCAGATCAGCCAACTGGGCTACGGCCCGATGCACCCCGATACCCGTTTCTCCGCCCGGATCGCCCCGCCGATGATCGGCCTGGGCCTGCTCGAGGCCATCCCCGAAGCGGCGATCCTGGCCAATGCCGACCCCGATGACCGCAACGGCGATGGTATCCGTGGTCGCGCCAACCAGGTCTGGGACGACGCCCAGGGCAAGACCGTGCTCGGCCGCTTCGGCTGGAAGGCCGGGCAGCCGAACCTCAACCAGCAGAATGTCCACGCGTTTTCCGGCGACATGGGCCTGACCACCAGCCTGCGGCCGATGGACGATTGCACCCCGGCGCAGACCGACTGCCTCAATGCCGCCAACGGCAACGGTGCCAACGGCGAGCAGGAAGTCAGCGACAACATCCTGCGCCTGGTGCTGTTCTATACCCGCAACCTGGCGGTGCCAGTACGCAAGGACATCGACTCGACCCAGGTGCTGGCCGGCAAGAACCTGTTCCACCAGGCTGGCTGCCAGAGCTGCCACACGCCGCAATTCACCACCGCCAGCGACGCCGCCGAGCCGGAGCTGGCCAATCAGTTGATCCGCCCCTACAGCGACTTGCTGCTGCATGACATGGGCCCGGGCCTGGCGGATAACCGCACCGAGTTCGCCGCCAGCGGCCAGGACTGGCGCACCCCGCCACTGTGGGGCATCGGCTTGAACGAGACCGTCAGCGGTCACACCCAGTTTCTTCACGATGGTCGTGCCCGCAACCTGCTCGAAGCCGTGCTCTGGCACGGTGGCGAGGCGCAAGCGGCCAAGCAGCACGTACTGACTTTCAATGCCGAGCAGCGCGCCGCGTTGCTGGCGTTCCTGAATTCACTTTAAGCAAAGGAGCCGGGCATGTTCCGTCCCAAACTGTTGTTCACCAGCCTTGCCGCCCTCGCCCTCGGCGCCTGCTCGCCGCAAGACCCACAAGCGGTGACTTCGGCGGCAATCGCCCAACAGGTGATCCTGCCGACCTACAGCCGCTGGGTCGAAGCCGACCGCCAGCTGGCCGTCAGTGCCCTGGCCTTCTGTGAAGGCAAGGCGGACCTGGCCACTGCCCGTGCCGACTTCCTCCACGCGCAAAAAGCCTGGGCCGAGCTGCAACCGCTGCTGATCGGTCCGCTGGCTGAAGGCAATCGCGCCTGGCAGGTGCAGTTCTGGCCCGACAAGAAGAACCTGGTCGGCCGGCAGGTCGAACAGCTGGTCAATGGCGACAAACCGGTCGACGCCCAAACCCTGGGCAAATCCAGTGTCGTCGTGCGCGGCCTGTCGGCTTACGAGTACATCCTCTTCGACAGCAAGCCGGATGCCGCCAACGCCGAACAGAAAGCCCGCTACTGCCCGCTGCTGGTAGCCATCGGCGAGCACCAGAAAGCCCTGGCCGAGGAAATCCTCAAAGGCTGGAACACCACCGACGGCATGCTGGCGCAGATGACCAAGTTCCCCAACCAGCGCTATGCCGATTCCCACGAGGCCATCGCCGACCTGCTGCGTGCCCAGGTCACCGCCCTGGACACTCTGAAGAAAAAGCTCGGCGCCCCCATGGGCCGCCTGAGCAAGGGCATCCCGCAGCCACTGCAAGCCGAAGCCTGGCGCAGCCACTCCTCGCTGAAAAGCCTGCAAGCCAGCCTCAATGCAGCCCAGACCGTCTGGGTCGGGGTCGACAACAAGGGCCTGCGCGGCCTGCTGGGCAAAGACCAGCAAGCCCTGGCCGACAAGATCGACGCAGCTTACGCTAACGCCACCACGCTGCTGGCCAGCAACCAGAAAACCCTGGGCGAGTTGCTCGACGACGAAGCCGGTCGCCAGCAACTGAACACCATTTACGACAGCCTCAACGTCGTCCACCGCCTGCACGAAGGCGAGCTGGCCAAGGCGCTGGGCATCCAGCTGGGCTTCAACGCCAACGACGGTGACTGATCATGTTGCGACGCCAGGCTCTCAAACTCGGTAGCGTTGTGCTCAGCGCCCTCACCCTCGGCGGCTGGACCCTGTTTCGCAACAAGAGCAGCACGCCGCTGCTGCTCTCGGCGCGTGACGATGGCGACGGCAAGCACTACGCCGTCGGCTACCGCCTGGACGGTACCCAGGTGTTCGCCACCCAGGTGGGCCAGCGTTGCCACGACATCATCAACCATCCCGAGCAGCCGATTGCCCTGTTCGTTGCCCGCCGCCCGGGCACCGAGAGCTACCTGATCGACCTGCGCGATGGCCGCTTGCTGCAGACCATCACCTCGCAGCCGAACCGGCACTTCTACGGCCATGCGGTGATGCACAAGAGCGGCGAATGGCTGTACGCCACCGAGAACGACACCACCGACCCCGGCCGTGGCGTGCTCGGGGTCTATCGGTTCGACGGCGAACGCCTGCAGCACAGCGGTGAAATCTCCACCCACGGCATCGGCCCGCACCAGGTGTCGTGGATGCCCGACGGTGAAACCCTGGTGGTGGCCAATGGCGGTATCCGTACCGAGGCCGAAAGCCGGGTAGAGATGAACCTCGACGCCATGCAGCCGAGCCTGGTGCTGATGCAGCGCGATGGCACCCTGCTGAGCAAAGAGGTGCTCAGCCAGCAGATGAACAGCGTGCGCCACCTGGCAATTGCCAGCGATGGCACCATCGTCGCCGGCCAGCAGTTCATGGGTGCCAGCCACGAGACGGCCGAGTTGCTGGCGATCAAGCGTCCGGGCCAGGCCTTCGAAGCCTTTCCGGTGCCTGAGCAACAGTTGCAATCGATGGCCCACTACACCGCCAGCGTCGCTATCCACAGCGAGCTTCGCCTGGTGGCCCTGACCGCGCCGCGCGCCAATCGCCTGTTCATCTGGGACCTGGATAGCGCGCAAGTACGCCTGGACGCACCGATGCCCGACTGCGCCGGGGTAGGCGCGGTGGCAGACGGTTTTGTCGTGACCTCCGGCCAGGGCCGTTGCCGTCTGTACGATTGCCGCAAGCCCGAACTGATCGGCCAGCCGCTGCAGTTGCCTTCGGCGTTCTGGGACAACCACTTGCACCTGGTCTGAAAATACCCGGGAATTCACCCTTCCCAGGCCTGGTCAAACGAGTAATATCGGCTACATCGCACGTGGGCAGGATCGCCCGAAGTCGTGCCATTCGAAGAATAATTCGTCTCCAAGGAACTGGACTATGCTGCGCCGCCGCATGCTGATCATGTTGGGTGTTGTCCTGTTGCTGGTGCTGATTCTGGGGGGCTACAAAGCCTTTTCCATCTATCAGCAGGTCCAGATGTTCTCGGTCCCCAAGCCACCGATCAGCGTGGCGGCGACCGAGGCCAGTGAACGCGCCTGGCAGAACCGCCTGCCGGCAGTGGGCAGCCTCAAGGCGCTGCAAGGGGTCGACCTGAGCCTGGAGAACGCCGGCACGGTCAAGGCCCTGCTTTTCGAATCCGGGCAGAAGGTCAGTAAAGACCAGCTGTTGCTGCAACTGGACAGCGCCGTCGAAACCGCCCTGCTCGGCACCGCCCTCGCCGACCTCGGCCTGGCCCAGGTCGATTACAGCCGCGGCAGCCAGCTGGTGGGCAGCCAGGCCATCTCCAAGGGCGAGTTCGACCGCCTCAGCGCCCAGTTCAAGCGCACCAAGGCAGTGGTCGATCAGCTCAAAGCGGCACTGGCGAAAAAAAGCATCAATGCGCCGTTCAGCGGCACCATCGGCATCCGCCAAGTGGATGTCGGCGACTACCTGGCCAGCGGCACGGTGATCGCGACCTTGCAGGACCTGAGCAGCCTCTACGTCGATTTCTTCGTCCCCGAACAGTCGATTCCCAAACTGAGCATCGGCCAGCAGGTGCTGGTCACTGTCGCCGCCTACCCGCAGGAACACTTCCCCGGCACCATCAGCGCCATCAACCCCAAGGTCGAGGACAGCACCCGCAACGTGCAGGTTCGCGCCACTCTGGCCAACCCTGACGGCAAGCTGCTGCCCGGCATGTTCACCAGCCTGCAGGTACTGCTGCCTGACCCGCAGCCCCAGGTGGTGGTGCCGGAAAGCGCGGTCACCTACACCCTCTATGGCAACTCGGTATACGTCGCCGTGGCGAAAAAGCCGGAAACGGCCGAGGACGCTAAAGCGCAAGACACCGCCGAAGCCCAGCCGATCCTGATTGCCGAGCGCCGCTTCGTCGAGACCGGCGAGCGCCGCGATGGCCTGGTGGTCATCAGCAAAGGGCTCAAGGCCGGTGAAACCGTGGTCACCGCCGGCCAGCTGAAACTCACCCAGGGCGCGCCGATCAACATCAGCCCGGACAAAGCCCTGCAAGCTCCCGACAGCCAGCCGCGCAGCAACTGATCAAGGAACCGTCATGGCCTTTACCGATCCGTTCATCCGCCGCCCGGTACTGGCCAGCGTGGTCAGCCTGCTGATCGTGCTGCTCGGCTTCCAGGCCTGGAGCAAGCTGCCGATCCGTCAGTATCCGCAGATGGAAAACGCCCTGATCACGGTGACCACCGCCTACCCCGGGGCCAATGCCGAGACCATCCAGGGTTACATCACCCAACCGCTGCAGCAGAGCCTGGCCAGCGCCGAAGGCATCGACTACATGACCTCGGTAAGCCGGCAGAACTTTTCGGTGATCTCGATCTACGCGCGCATCGGCTCGGACAGCGACCGGCTGTTCACCGAGCTGCTGGCCAAGGCCAACGAGGTCAAGAACAAACTGCCCCAGGACGCCGAAGACCCGGTGCTGAGCAAGGAAGCCGCCGACGCTTCGGCGCTGATGTACGTGAGTTTCTACAGCAGCGAGCTAAGCAACCCGCAAATCACCGACTACCTGTCGCGGGTCATCCAGCCCAAGCTCGCGACCCTGCCGGGCATGGCCGAAGCCGAGATCCTCGGCAACCAGCTGTTCGCCATGCGCCTGTGGATCGACCCGGTGAAGCTCGCAGGCTACGGCCTGAGCGCCAACGACGTGACCCAGGCCGTGCGCGGCTACAACTTCCTGTCGGCGGCCGGCGAACTCAAGGGCGAGTACATCGTCACCAGTATCAACGCCACTACCGAACTGAAGAGCGCCGAAGCCTTCGCCAACATCCCGCTCAAGACCAGCGGCGACAGCCGGGTGCTGCTCGGCGATGTGGCGCGGGTCGAAATGGGCGCCGAGAACTACGACACGGTCAGCTCCTTCGACGGCACGCCCTCGGTGTACATCGGCATCAAAGCCACCCCGGCGGCCAACCCGCTGGAAGTGATCAAGGAGGTGCGCAAGCTCATGCCCGAGCTGGAAAGCCAGTTGCCACCGAACCTGAAATCCTCGATCGCCTACGACGCCACGCTGTTCATCCAGGCCTCGATCGACGAAGTGGTGAAAACCCTGGTCGAAGCGGTGCTGATCGTCATCGTCGTGGTCTTCCTGTTCCTCGGCGCCCTGCGCTCGGTGCTGATCCCGGTGGTCACCATCCCGCTGTCGATGATCGGCGTACTGTTCTTCATGCAGTTGATGGGCTATTCCCTGAATTTGCTCACCCTGCTGGCCATGGTCCTGGCCATCGGCCTGGTGGTCGATGACGCCATTGTCGTGGTGGAAAACATCCACCGTCACATCGAAGAAGGTAAATCGCCCCGCGACGCGGCCTTGGAAGGCGCCCGGGAGATCGCCATGCCGGTGGTGTCGATGACCATCACCCTGGCGGCGGTCTACGCCCCTATCGGCTTTCTGGAAGGGCTCACGGGTGCGCTGTTCAAGGAGTTCGCCCTGACCCTGGCCGGCGCTGTGGTGATCTCCGGAGTCGTGGCCCTGACCCTGTCGCCGATGATGTGCGCCCTGCTCCTGCGTCACGAACAGAACCCCACGGGCCTGGCCCACCGCCTGGACCTTTTGTTCGAGCGGCTCAAGCAGCGCTACCAGAAAAGCCTTCACGGCACCCTCAACACCCGGCCGGTGGTGCTGGTGTTTGCGCTGATCGTGCTGTGCCTGATTCCGGTGTTCCTGATGTTCACCAAGAACGAACTGGCACCCGACGAAGACCAGGGCGTCATCTTCATGATGGCCACCGCGCCGCAGCCGACCAACCTTGACTACCTGAACAGCTACACCGACGAGTTCCTCAAGATCTTCAAGGACTTCCCCGAGTACTACTCGTCGTTCCAGATCAACGGTTTCAACGGCGTGCAGTCGGGTATCGGCGGCTTTCTGCTCAAGCCGTGGAACGAGCGCGAGCGCACCCAGATGGAGTTGCTGCCGCTGGTACAGGCCAAGCTTGAAGGCATCAGCGGCCTGCAGATCTTCGGCTTCAACCTGCCCTCGCTGCCCGGCACCGGTGAAGGTTTGCCCTTTGCCTTCGTGATCAACACCGCCAATGACTACGCCTCCTTGCTGGAGGTCGCCGAACGGGTCAAGGCCCGCGCCCAGGCGTCGGGCAAGTTTGCTTTCCTCGACATCGACCTGGCCTTCGACAAGCCGGAGGTGGTGGTCGATATAGACCGGGCCAAGGCGGCGCAGATGGGCGTGTCCATGGATGCCCTGGGTGGCACCCTGGCAACGCTGCTGGCTGAAGCGGAGATCAACCGGTTTACCATCGACGGGCGCAGCTACAAGGTCATTGCCCAGGTCGAGCGGCCCTTTCGCGACAACCCCGACTGGCTGAACAACTACTACGTGAAGAACCAGCAAGGGCAGATGCTGCCGCTATCGACCCTGATCAGCATCAGCGACCGCGCCCGCCCGCGTCAGCTCAACCAGTTCCAGCAACTGAACTCGACGATCATCCAGGGCTTTGCGCTGGTCAGCATGGGCGAGGCACTGGACACCGTGCGTACCATCGCCCGCGAGGAAGCGCCGGAAGGCTATGGTTTTGATTATGGCGGCGCGGCGCGTCAGTTCGTCCAGGAAGGCAGCGCCCTGTGGGTAACCTTCGGCCTGGCCCTGGCGATCATCTTTTTGGTGCTGGCGGCCCAGTTCGAGAGTTTTCGCGACCCGCTGGTGATCCTGGTGACCGTACCGCTGTCGATCTGCGGGGCGTTGATCCCGCTGTTCCTGGGTATTTCGAGCATGAACATCTACACCCAGGTGGGCCTGGTGACCCTGATCGGGCTGATCAGCAAACACGGCATCCTGATCGTCGAGTTCGCCAACCAGTTGCGCCAGCAAAAAGGCCTGAGCGCCCGCGAAGCGGTGGAGGAAGCTGCGGCCATTCGTCTGCGTCCGGTGCTGATGACCACGGCGGCGATGGTGTTCGGCATGGTGCCGCTGATCCTCGCCACCGGCGCCGGCGCGGTCAGCCGCTTTGACATCGGCACGGTGATCGCCTCCGGGATGTCGGTGGGCACCTTGTTCACCCTGTTCGTGCTGCCGTGTATCTACACCTTGCTGGCCAAGGCTGATGCACCGCAAGCGGCCGCCCAGACGGCGTAAAAACGCAAAAGGCCTCGTCAATGACGAGGCCTTTGCCAGTTCAGCATTCACAGATTCAGCCGCTGGCGCGTACACCCTGGCTGAGCCCGAACAGCAACAACAATATATCGTGGTCGGGTTTGGCATCGACCTGGGGTTTCATTACCCGTGGCAGCGGGCATTGCGCACCCGTGTCGACCTTGCTGAAAATCTGCGGGCGCGGCTCTTCCCACGCGGCTACGGCGGCGGTTGCCACCCCCAGCGCGATCAGCAGAAAAACACCTCGAGCTATTTCTAGTTTCATTACTCTAAACCTTTGACAGCGCTGCCAAACGCCATCTGGTAAAAATAGAGCAGTTTTTGCCACTCTGCGTCAGTGAAAGACGAATGGCGGCGCAATTGTTTAAGGTCATTGGCCGCAGCACGCTGGCAACTGATGCGCCGACGACACTTCTCCAGATCGAGCAATGCCACCTCGGCCCTGGCCTCGGCACCCTCGCCGACAACCTTGACGAACACATGCTTGCCATACAGGCAGCCATGTTGCCAATGACCCCGGTGCATCCGCGCCAGGTTCTGCGCCAGGTCCTGCAGAACCCGCTCATGCAGTGACGGGTGGTAGCGCTCACGGGCGCCGGCGGCGAACCAGCTGTCGATGTCCTCGAAACCTTCCAGCGCCTCGCTGACCAGCAAAGCCCGCCACTGATGTTCGGCATCACGGTCAACGCCGCAATAGACGATATGCGGCACCCGCACTCCAAGCTGCTCAAAGCTGTTCAGGGCATCGTATTCACGCAGCACGGTAGGGCGCCCGAACGGGTGCAACAGGCTGCGGTAGATATGGCCGATCTGACGCTTGGCATAAAACGTATGGCCGGCGTCGTCGCTCAGTCGCTGTACACCACTCTCGCCGCCGCGACGCTGATTGGGCTCCTCGACCCATTCACCCTGCTGCTGCCAGAAATGATCGAACTGATCCTTGTTCGTCGTTGCTGCTGTGCGCTCAAACCCCATGCCCCGCTTACCCCTTACGCAATAGATAGACTCGCCACATGGCGTAGAACGGCAAGAAGTCCAAACGTTCCTGAATGCGGAAACCGGCGGCTTCGAATTCTTCTTCAACCGTAGCAGCGGGTAACACAAAACGATTCTGGTAACTGCCCTGCCCGCTTTCAGCGTAACGCCGCTGCTCGAGCTTTTTGCGCCGCCAGGCTTTGAAATTGCCGTCGACCCACAGCGAAACGATCACGCTGTCGCGTGTAACTCGTTGAAATTCAGAGAGTATTGCTTTGCGATGAGCTGCTTCACCGATGTGATGGAGCAAGCGCATGCAGAAAATGCTGTCGACCGAGTTGTCCGGCAAATCGATGGCGAACGCAGATGTCTGCAAAGTACGTACCCGTTCCACCACTTCGGCCGGTTGCGAGGCACGCGCCGTTTCGAGCATGGCTTCGGAATTGTCGGCGCCGATGATCACCCGGTTGGGTTTTTCTGCCAGCAATGGCCAGAAACGCCCGGCGCCGCACGGCAGGTCGAGGACCAGCCCGGGCTCGCCAGCCAGCGCCAGGGCGCGACGGGCCAGTTGCTCGTCACGCTGATGGGACATCCTGCGCGCCAGGCCATCTTGATGCTTGAGGAAGTACTCCTGGGCGTGCTGCTGGTCGTACTTTTGCGAAAACTCGAGTTTGATAGGGCTACGCATTGTGCATCTCCTGACTCCAATACGCTCACCTTAGGCAGCCAAGCGTTGGCGTCAGGTCATGCTGGTGTGAAAATTTTGTTAGTTTCAACGACAAAAGTTTCAATTAATTACAAACCTTCACACCTGGCCAATGGCCCTACTCAGGTTCCGAGGACCTTTGCGGCCCCAGGCTCAGGTCTACGTGAAAGCGGCAGCCATGCGGCACCATGGCGGTCAGGCCGACCGTCCAGCCCTGGTCATCGCAAATCCTCTGCACCAGTGACAAGCCAAGGCCCAAGCCCTCGCCGCGCTTCTCATCGCCGCGCACGAACGGCCGGAACATGGCTTCGCGCTGCTCTTCGGGGATCCCTACACCACTGTCTTCAACCAGAAAGCCGGCCGGCTCCAGGGTCAGGCGGATAAAGCCCTGATCGGTGTAGTGCGCGGCGTTGCGCAGCAGGTTGCCCATCACCGCCTGGAGGAAAGTGGCGTTGTACAGGCTCGAGGGGGCCGCCTTGGCGTCGTACAGCAAGGTCAGGCCTTTCTGCTCGATGGTGTCGCGCCAGACGCCTATCAGATCATCCGCAACTTCCTTCATGCTCGCCTGCGACGCCACTGCGCCTTCGTCGCGCTGGGCGCGGGCGAGCATCAGGAAGGTCTTCACCAGCTCCTGCATCTCTTCGGTTGCCCGGGCAATACGCTCGACCTGGGAACGCGCCCGGGTGTCGATATTGGGATTGACCAGCAGCAGCTCACAGGAGCTTGCCAGCACCATCAGTGGGGTGCGCAACTCATGGCTGACGTCGCTGGTAAACAGCCGTTCACGGGTCAGGGCATCACGCAGACGCCCCAGGGTGTCGTCGAACGCCACCGCCAGCTGGCCGACTTCGTCTGCGGCGTAGTCAGGTGCCAACGGGGGTGCCAGACCCAGCAACTGGTCACGGTGTCGTACCTGGCGCGCCAGGCGAATCACCGGCGCCATTACCCGGCGGGCCAGCACCCAACCCAGGAACACCGCCAGCGCCAGGCTCAGGACGAAACCGACCACCACCACCGCGAACAGCACCCGCTCGCGCTCTTCGAAGTCGCTCTGGTCCTGCAGCAGCACGTAGCGGCGGCCGTCGACGATCTCGACCATCGCGTGATAGGACAGGTCTTCACGAAACACCTCATGAAAACCGCGGTCGAGGTGACGCAGGTCCTTGGGCAGCTCGAAGTCGTCGCGCCCGCCGCTGAAATAGAACAGTTGATCCGGTCGCGGCCGGTGGCTCCAGTCGCCGACGCTGTCCATGCGCAGCAAACGTTGCAGGTCGCCGCCCAACACCGCGGAAATCAACCGTTCTTCAACCAGGTGGACGGTCGCGACAATACCGAAGGCGAAGGCCCCGGCCACCAACGCGCTCATCAGGGCAAAGGCGATGATGATGCGCTGGGCAAGGCTCTGTCTAAACTCCATCACGACCCTCGGCCAGACGATAGCCGACGCCGTGAACGGTATGCAGCAGGGCCTTTTCAAATGGCTTGTCGATCACCTGGCGCAGTTGGTGAACATGGCTGCGCAGGCTGTCGCTGTCCGGACAATCATCACCCCACAGGGCCTCTTCGAGCACTTCGCGGCGCAGTACATGGGGGCTCTTCTGCATCAGCACTGCCAGCAGCTTGAGGCCGACCGGGTTGAGCTTGAGCAGCTTGCCTTCGCGGGTCACTTCCAGGGTGTCGAGGTCGTAGACCAGGTCGCTGACCTGCAAGGTGCGCCGGCCACCGCCCTGGGCGCGGCGCAACACCGCCTCGATGCGCGCGGCCAGCTCCGACAGCGCGAACGGTTTGAGCAGGTAATCGTCGGCGCCGGAACGGAAGCCCTGCAGACGGTCATCGAGCTGGTCGCGGGCGGTGAGCATGATCACCGGGGTATCACGCCGGGCATCTTCACGCAGACGCTTGCACAGGGTGTAACCGTCGATACCTGGCAACATGATGTCGAGCACGATCAGGTCATAGTGCTCGGTGGCGGCCAGGTGCAGGCCGGACAGACCATCCTGGGCACAGTCTACCGTGTAGCCCTTCAGCCCCAGGTAGTCGGCCAGATTGGCAAGGATATCGCGGTTGTCTTCAACCAGTAGAATTCGCATTGGGGTGTCTCCCGTCCGACGCTTTTGCCTGCATGGCAGGCGCAGCTTAAGGCCATCAGCGGCGCCCGGCTAGGTCGGCGCGACTTTATTGCAGGTTAACGTTTTTTTCACCGAGCCTTCACGGACAGGTGATGGCGGCTGCCCGAGAATTGCCGGTCGGACTGCCCCTTCCACCCGCCTGGACTTGCCATGTCACAACCTGCCTATTCCCGCCCGCTGAATTTCTGGATCGCCCTGGGTATCCCTGCCGTCACCGCAGTCATACTGATCCTGTTGGAGCTGACCTCACTGGACATGGACCTGGCCAAGCTGGCGTTCGACCCGGTGGCCGGGCAGTTCATTGGCCGGCACAGCTACTTTCTCGAAGATATCCTGCATGACCGGGCGAAACAGGCCGTGATCGTTCTGGGCCTGGTGGCCGTGGCAGCCTTTGCGGCGAGTTTCTTCTGGTCGCGGCTGTTCAGTTGGCGCCGGGAACTGGGCTGTCTGGTTCTGGCCATGAGCCTGTCTACCAGCTTTGTCACGCCGATCAAGGCGGTGACTGCGGTGCAGTGCCCGTGGAGCCTGACCGAGTTTGGCGGCAAAGAGACCTACAGCGAACTGCTCAGCCCGCGTCCGGCCACCGACAAGCCCGGGCGCTGCTGGCCGGGCGGTCATGCCGCGACCGGTTTTACCCTGTTTGCCCTGTTCTTTGTCCTGCGTGATCGGCGTCCACGCCTGGCACGGGCGGCGCTGGTGTTCGCCGTTGGCCTGGGCACGCTGTTTTCAGTGGGGCGCATGCTGCAGGGCGCGCACTTCTTCTCGCACAACGTGTGGACCGCAGTGTTTTGCTGGCTGATCAGCCTTGGGTGTTATTACTGGGTGCTGTATCGCCGGCCGGTTGAGCTGCAGCAGAAGGCACGGGTTCCGGTAGGAGCGGGCTTGCCCCGCGATAAGGCTGGAACAGCCAACTCATCGGGTAGGGCCTAGACTGCGATCGCGGGGCAAGCCCGCTCCTGCAAGGTGTAAAAAGCAGGCATAAAAAAGGTTCTTCACGGAATCCTGGGTTGGGGGGCGCGAGCTTATCCATTCGATGTGGCGCTGCTGCTGGCCCCTTCCGCCCTTACGGCGGGTCCCTTTGCCAAGACAAAGGGACCCGCCGTAAGGGCGGAAGGGGCCGGCAGCAGCGCCACAGTGAATGGATAAGCTAGAAACCTCAACATCCCAACCCAAGGATCATAGCCCCCGGCAACCCGTGAAGAACCAAAAAAAAGCCCCGCACAAGGCGGGGCTTTTTATCGAACGGGTAAGGCTGGCTTACATCATGCCGCCCATGCCGCCCATACCACCCATGCCGCCCATGTCTGGCATGCCGCCGCCAGCACCAGCTTCGGCTGGAGCGTCAGCAACCATGGCTTCGGTGGTGATCATCAGACCGCCGATCGAAGCTGCAGCTTGCAGGGCCGAACGGGTTACCTTGGCAGGGTCCAGGATACCCATTTCGATCATGTCGCCGTACTGGCCGGTCGCAGCGTTGTAACCGAAGTTGCCGGAACCTTGCTTGACCTTGTCGACCACTACGCTTGGCTCGTCGCCGGCGTTGGCAACGATCTGGCGCAGTGGCGCTTCAACAGCGCGACGCAGCAGCTGGATACCAACGTTCTGGTCTTCGTTGTCGCCTTTGAGTTCGGAGATCGCTTGCAGCGAGCGAACCAGGGCAACACCACCGCCAGGTACCACGCCTTCTTCGACGGCTGCACGGGTAGCGTGCAGGGCGTCTTCAACGCGGGCTTTCTTCTCTTTCATTTCGACTTCGGTGCCAGCACCGACCTTGATCACGGCAACACCGCCAGCCAGCTTGGCCAGACGCTCTTGCAGTTTTTCACGGTCGTAGTCCGAGGAAGTCTCGGCAACCTGAGTGCGGATCTGGGCGATGCGCGCCTGGATGTCGCCTTCTACACCAGCGCCGTCGACGATGATGGTGTTTTCCTTGGACAGGGTCACACGCTTGGCGTTACCCAGGTGTTCCAGGGTAGCGGACTCCAGGCTCAGGCCGATTTCTTCGGAGATCACGGTACCGCCGGTCAGGACAGCGATGTCCTGCAGCATGGCCTTGCGGCGGTCGCCGAAGCCAGGCGCCTTGACCGCAGCAACCTTGACGATGCCGCGCATGTTGTTGACTACCAGGGTAGCCAGCGCTTCGCCTTCGACGTCTTCAGCCACGATCAGCAGTGGACGGCCGGCCTTGGCAACGGCTTCCAGAACTGGCAGCAGTTCGCGGATGTTGGAGATCTTCTTGTCAACCAGCAGCAGCAGCGGGCCATCCAGCTCGGCGACCATGGTGTCTGGCTTGTTGACGAAGTATGGGGACAGGTAGCCACGGTCGAACTGCATGCCTTCTACGACCGACAGTTCGTTTTCCAGGCCCGAGCCTTCTTCGACGGTGATCACGCCTTCTTTACCGACTTTTTCCATGGCTTCGGCGATGATGTCACCGATGGAGTTGTCGGAGTTGGCCGAGATGGTACCGACCTGAGCGATGGCCTTGGAGTCGGCGCATGGCTTGGACAGGGACTTCAGCTCTTTGACGATGGCGATGGTGGCTTTATCGATACCACGCTTGAGGTCCATCGGGTTCATGCCGGCAGCAACGGCTTTCAGGCCTTCGCTGACGATGGCCTGAGCCAGAACGGTTGCGGTGGTGGTGCCGTCACCCGCTTCGTCGTTGGCCTTGGAGGCAACGTCTTTGAGCAGCTGGGCGCCCATGTTTTCGAAGGCGTCTTTGAGCTCGATTTCTTTGGCAACCGACACACCGTCTTTGGTGATGGTCGGAGCGCCGAAGCTCTTGGCCAGAACAACGTTACGGCCTTTCGGGCCCAGGGTGGCTTTTACAGCGTCAGCCAGAACGTTGACACCAACGAGCATTTTCTTACGGGCGGAGTCGCCGAATTTTACGTCTTTAGCAGCCATGATCGTTTAATCCTTGAATACTTTGGAGTAACGGGAAACCAGCGGAATCAGCCTTCGATGACAGCGAGAATCTCGTTCTCAGCCATCACCAGCAGGTCTTCGCCGTCAACTTTCACAGTGTTGCTGCCCGAGTAAGGGCCGAAAACCACCTTGTCACCCACTTTCACGGCCAGCGCACGCACTTCACCGTTGTCCAGGATGCGACCGGTACCTACAGCGACGATTTCGCCACGGTTAGGTTTTTCAGCGGCCGAACCTGGCAGAACGATACCGCCAGCGGTTTTCGATTCTTCTTCGCTGCGACGGATAACGACGCGGTCATGCAGAGGACGAAGCTTCATTGTCGATCTCTCCTAATTGTGGTTTTCATCGGCCGGTATCGACACCGGCGGGTTGATGCTTGCGGCGTAGCCGCTCGTAGCCCGCGGGGCGGACCACACATGTAATGTCTGGTGCAAATCACCAGAAACCTTGCGGTGACCCATACATGAGGTCGCCAAGAGCAATTACAAGGCTTGGCTGTGAAATTTTTTAGCGATCAGCTCCGTGCAAAGCAAAACGGCCCCCAAAGGGGCCGCAGGCAAAGCACACGTAACCGTTACAGATCCCGAGGATTGCGCAAGTTAGGCTGAGCAGGATCTTCACGGCCCACCACTTCGCCTTCGATTACCGTTGGCTGATGACCACGACCTGGCTGGCCGGGCCGCGCCATGAACGGATCGTCGCCAAAGGCGCGCTGGCGCATGGCCTGGGCCTCGGCGCGTTCGCGCATCTTGCGCCCGAGCAGGCGGCGGGTGAACGGCAACAGGCAGACCAGGCCGATCACGTCACTGATAAAGCCAGGCAACAGCAGCAGGCCGCCACCGAGGGCCAGCATCAGGCCGTGGAACATGTCTTCGGCGGGCAACTCGCCACGTTGCAGGCTCTCGCGGGCACGCAGGGCGGTGGCAAGACCGGCCACCCGCACCACCAGCACGCCCAGGGCGGAGCCGGCGATGATCAGCAGCAGCGCCGGAAAGAAGCCGATCGCGGTGCTGACCTTGAAAAACACATACAGCTCCAGCACCGGAAAAATCAGAAACAGCAATAGAAAAGCACGCATCAACGGTTCCTCTGCGCAAGATGTCCTTGCAGTAGACCTTTAATGGATGCGATCCCTCGCCATTTCAAGCCTCTGCGCTTTCACGCTGTGGCCATTGCTCGGCGCGGGCCAGAAAAACCAGGGCTTCGCGCACTTGTATCGGCGTGTTGCAAGGAGCCGCGAACGGCAGCCAGTGCAGCGCCTGGCCAATGCGCAGGTGCATGCCCTCGCTGTCGATGCCGACCATCTGCGCCGCCGTGGCCTGAGGCAGGCCGCTGAGCTGGACGTAGTGTTCGATGGCGTTGGCATGATCGCTGTTCATGTGCTCGATCATGCTCTGTTCGGCCTTGCCGGCAAAGGGGTTGGCCAGGGTCAGGTGATCGACCCAGTGGATCGCGCCGAAGCCGCCGATGTAGCGATGGCGCACCGGCTTGAGCACCCAGAAGTCGAAATCGTGGGCTTTATGGTAGTTGGCCGACTCGGGGAAGTAACGATAGTAGCGCTCTGCTGCCGCTTCGACCGCTTCGGGCTCGACCAGCTTGTGCGCCTCGGCCAGTACGGTAAGGCGGCCCACCGCCTGGACATCTTCGGCATCACGCTCGCCCACCAGCAACGAGCACTTGGGATCTTTTTGCAGATTGTGGGTGTGCTGGGCAATGCGGCTGATCAGGATCAGCGGGTTGCCGTCGGCATCCAGGCAGTAGGGCACCACCGATCCGAAGGGAAACCCCGGCATCGACTTGGAATGGGTCGACAGCACCCCGCGGTATTCCTTGAGCAGCAGCTCCCGTGCCTGTGTTGCGGCTTTAGCGCTCACTGTATGACTCCCCGCTCGATAATCGTCGTAATCCTGGCCGTGCGTGCAGAGGCACGACCAGGCTGGTTAACCGACAAAATAATCATTATCGCTCAGGCTTGCCAGCGTGCTTACCAGGCGACGCCGAAACCTGCGGTATAGCGGGTCTTGTCCAGGTCGCTGTCGCGGGTGCCGCTGATGATGTCTTTCTCGGCCTTGAGGTTGAGCGAGGCCCATTCGGTGACCTTGTAGCGCAGGCCGACTTCGGCATCCAGCGCGTATTCGGCGACGCCGCCCAGTGGCTTGCCGACTTCGCCATTGGTGAAGAACTCGACGCGTTTGCCGATGAGGTAGCGGTTGTAGTCCCACTTCATGGCCAGCGAGTAGAAGTTGTCCTTGCCGCCGTCGGCGTATTCATAGTCGGTACGGTTGACCAGCGAACCGAGCGAGAACGCCCCCAGCTCGTTGTCCCAGAACTGGTAACCCGGGCCGGTACCCACGGTGCGCTGGCGGGCGAGGTCTTCGATATGGTCACGCTTGTATTCCAGACGGCCCTGCCAGAACCACTTCTCGGTGATGAAGCGGTCCAGCGCGTATTCGGCGCTCCAGTTGTTGGTGGTGGTGACGTCGTCCTTGCTTTCGCGGTTGTATTCACCTTCAGCCTGGTGGCGCCAGCGGCCGTGGCGGGCGGTGGTCTTGAAGTCGATGTCGTAGTCGTCGCTGTTGGTTTCGGCGCGCTTGTAGTCCATGGCCAGGTCGACGTTGCCCTTCCACGACAGGTCTTCGACCACAGGCTTTGGCTTCATGATCTGCTGGATACTGGCCAGCTCGACGGTCTTGGGCGTCTCGCCATTGGCCAGGATGACCTTGCCGTTGTCCGCTGCCTGCAGCGACTTGGCCTTCTCGCCGGTGTAGGCGTCCTGCTTGACCAGCAGCTCCTGGTCGCTCTCCAGGGTCTTGACCTGTTTCCAGTCCAGGGCGATGGAGCCGCCGTAGGGGGTTTCGAGCAACAGTTTGCCGCCATCGAAGACCTTGATCTTGCCACTGAGCTTGTCACCGTTTTTCATCCATACGGTGTCGGCAAGGGCGGGGGAACAGGCAGCAGCGAGGGCAACGCACAACAGGGCTCTAGGCAACATAAGCGGCAACGGACTCGGGTTAGCGAAAAAAGTCGGGCATTATCCAGATACCCGCCATCAGAGCAAGGACTGACCTGCACCATGTCGATGAGTTCAATTCTTATTTGCCCGCTCTGCCCGGCGCTTCGCGCGCGCGATCGGCGAATCCGGCGATGAACGGGATTCCCGGCGATCCGACCGAAAGCACTGAGGCCCGACGAATGGCACTCTATCTGGTACTTGGCCAGGTGCCCGAGGGCAAAGTGATCAGCTACGGGGAGCTGGCGCAATTGGCTGGCCTTGGCCGCGCAGCGCGCTGGGTCGGGCGTACCCTCAGCCAATTGCCCAGCGACACCCAGTTACCCTGGCACCGGGTGCTGGGCGCCGGCGGGCGCCTGAGTCTGGCCCTGGGTACCCCTTCGGGCGATGAGCAGCGTGCCCGGCTACGGGCAGAAGGCATTACCCTGCACAATAATCGTGTGGATATGTTGCGCCATGGCTGGCGCCCGATGGAGCACAGCGGTTAGAGTGCGCGCTTTGTTTTCGTAAACTTGAGGCAGATGTTGGCCCATGCCCCGTAAAACCTGGCGCGCTGCGCTCGCTGCCTATGCCAGCCCGTCGACACTGGTGCTGTTGTTGCTCGGCTTTGCCGCCGGCTTGCCTTACATGCTGGTGTTTTCAACCCTGTCGGTATGGCTGCGCGAGGCCGGCGTGGCCCGTGAAACCATCGGTTATGCCAGCCTGATCGGCCTGGCCTATGCCTTCAAATGGGTGTGGTCACCGTTGCTCGACCAATGGCGCCTGCCGTTGCTCGGCAAACTCGGGCGCCGCCGCTCCTGGCTGGTGCTGTCGCAGATCCTGGTAGTCATCGGCCTGATCGGCATGGGCTTCTGCGACCCGCAAAAACACCTGTCGTGGCTGATTGCCCTGGCGGTGCTGGTGGCCTTTGCCTCGGCGACCCAGGACATCGCCGTCGATGCCTACCGCCTGGAAATCGCCGACGACCAGCGCCAGGCCGCGCTTGCCGCCAGCTACATGGCCGGCTACCGGGTTGCCGCGCTGCTGGCCACCGCCGGTGCGCTGTTCTTCGCCGAAGGTTTCGGCTCTACCGGTTTCAGCTACCTGCACAAAGCCTGGACCGGCACCTATGTGCTGTTCGGCGTCTTGATGCTGCCGGCCGTCATCACCACCCTGTTGATGCGTGAGCCGCCCGTGCCGCTGCGCACCCAACTGTCGGCGGCACGCTACGGCCTGGCCCACCAGCTGGTGTCGGTATTCGTACTGATCGTTCTGCTGGTGTCGGTACCGGCCACCTTCACCCAGCTGTACAACACCGATTTCGCCAGCGTGCTGTTCGAAGGCGTGAGCCTGCTCGACCTGCTGCTCGAAGACCGCGCCTTCCTGCGCGCGATCCTCTACATCACCCTCACCGCGCTGTGCCTGTCGGCCATGGGCCGCCGCGGCCTGGCGCCGGTGCTGACCCCGGTCAACGACTTCATCACCCGCTATCGCTGGCAAGCCCTGCTGCTGCTCGGGCTGATCGCCACTTACCGGATGTCCGACACGGTGATGGGCGTGATGGCCAACGTGTTCTACATCGACCAGGGCTTCACCAAGGACCAGATCGCCAGCGTCAGCAAGATCTTCGGCCTGATCATGACCCTGGTCGGCGCCGGTTTCGGTGGCCTGCTGATCGTGCGCTTCGGCATTTTACCGATTCTGTTCATCGGCGGCGTGGCTTCGGCGGCGACCAACATCCTGTTCCTGATGCTCGCCGACATGGGCGCCAACCTGCAGATGCTGATCGTGACCATCTCGCTGGACAACTTCAGCTCGGGCCTGGCCACCTCGGCGTTCGTCGCCTACCTGTCGAGCCTGACCAACCTGAAGTTCTCGGCAACCCAATACGCCCTGCTCAGCTCGATCATGCTGCTGTTGCCGCGGCTGATCGGCGGCTACTCAGGGGTCATGGTGGAGAAGTTCGGCTACCACGACTTCTTCCTGATCACCGCCCTGCTCGGCGTGCCGACCCTGATCCTGATCGCCCTGCAATGGCGCCAGGAGCGCGGCAAGCCAGAGCCGGTCGAGGACCAGGTTGCAGAACGCCCCTGAGCCGCGCTGAGGCTATCGCCGGAGTTACTCCGGGATAGCCTCGGGCATATCGCCAGAAGCGCTCAGAACGACCCTCAGCGGCCATAGCGCCAGAATCCCCGCAGCGCCTGCCGCCAGCGCGAAGTGCACCAGGCTGGCGCCAGCGCCGAGCATCGCCAGCAACGCCCCGCCAAGGCCCAGCAGGGCAATGGTGATCATCCCCAGCATCGCTGATACCAGGCCCTTGCTCTGCTCGCTGGAGAACAGCGTCATGCGATACAACACGGCGTTGGCGATACCCAGGCCCAGTGCATACACCGACATGCCGATCACCAGGCTCAGTACCGAAGGCAACAGCCAGGTGCCCAGCATCATCCCCAGCAAGCCAATCAGGAACGGCCACAACGCCAGACGTACCAGGGCGGTAAGCGCGTAGCGATCGGCAATCCGGTTGATCACCAGGTTGCCGAGGATCAGCCCGCCGAACACCGGCAATTGCCACAGGGCGTAATCCAGGGTGCTCAGGCCCTCGTCGTTGATCAACAGCACCGGCGACAGGCCGATCCAGCCGATCAGCGGCAAGCCGACCAGGCCCAGGGCGGCACTGCCGGCGACAAAACGGCGGTTGGCCAACAGTTGCCCGTAACCGGCCAGCAACGGCAGCAGGTGGATCGGCTGGAATGCCAGGCGCGAGCCGTCGCGGCGCTCGACGCCGAGGGTTTCCGGCATGAACCGGTACAGGGCAAACCAGGCCAGCACCGCCGCCGCGCCGAACAGCACGAACAGCCAGCGCCAGGACACCCACTCCAGCAGCAGGGTACCGACCAGCGGGCCGAGCAGTGGCGACAGCAAGGCGATATTGGCCAGCAGGGCCATCATCCGCACTGCGTCTGCCTCACTGAACGCCTCGTTGAGCGCCGGGTAGCTGACCGTCACGACAAACCCCAGGCCAATGCCCTGCAGCAGGCGCAGCAGGTTGAACAGCTCGATGCTCTGCACCCAGAAGGTGGCGATGCAGGCCAGGCAAAAGAACGCGCAGCCACCCAGCAGCAGCGGTCGACGGCCATAGCGGTCGGCCAGCGGACCGATCAGCCATTGCAGCACGACGCCACCGAGCAGGTAGAGGTTCAGCGCATGGGGAATGAATTCGGGGCTGGCGTTCAGGTCACCGACCACCACCGGCATGGCCGGCATCACCACATCACTGGCGAGGTAGGTAAGCAATTCGAACAGCGCCAGGGTCATGGCGAAACAAAACGCCCGTAACGGCGTGATGTTGATCAGGGGGGTAAGCATGATAAGACCGGGCAAACAGAAGTAAGCGAGCCTATATGCCAGAAAGCACCGGGCGCAGATAGCGCGAAGACGTGAACAAGTGTAATGGCTGCTGAAAGCATCGCGGGGCAAGCCCGCTCCCACCTGGTAGGAGCGGGCTTGCCCCGCGAAAGGTTTACTGCACCGCCGCTTCCTGCACCACGCGGATCACCCGCTGCGGAAAGGGAATATCGATGCCCTCGGCCTTCAGACGGTCACGGGCATGCTCATTGAGCATGAACATCACATCCCAGTAGTCGGCAGTGTTGACCCAGATACGCAGCGATACGGTGATCGAGCTGTCGCCCAGGGTCGAAATCACCGCCTGTGGCGCCGGGTCCTGGTGCACCCGTGGGTCCTGGGCCAGTTCCAGCAGCACGTTGCGGGCCTTTTGCAGGTCGGCGTCGTAATCAACGCCAACATCGAATACCACCTTGCGCGTCGGCTGGCGGTTGGTGTTGGTGATGATGCCGTTGGACAGGCTGCCGTTGGGCAGGATCACAGTCTTGTTGTCGCCGGTACGCAGCACGGTATGGAAGATCTGGATGCTGTCGACGGTACCCGACACACCCTGGGCTTCGATCCAGTCACCGATACGGAACGGGCGGAACAGCAGGATCAGCACGCCGCCCGCGAAGTTGGCCAGGCTGCCCTGCAGAGCCAGACCGATGGCCAGGCCCGCAGCACCGATGGCGGCGACAAACGAGGTGGTCTCGATGCCGATCATCGACGCCACGCTGACGATCAGCAGGATCTTCAGAATGATGTTGGCCAGGCTGCTGATGAAGCCTTGCAGGGCCAGGTCGGCATTGCGCAGGGCCAACAGTTTGCCCAGACGATAAGTGACCTTGTTGATCACCCACCAGCCAATGGCCAGGGTCAGCAGTGCCAGCAACAGGCGGCTGCCGTACTCCATGATCATTGGAAGCCAGGTTTGCGAAGCTTTGACCAGCTGGTCGACCTCAGCGTTTAAATCCATCGTGTGTTCTCCTGATGCCGGGCGGCAAAGAGCTGAAAAAGACCTGCCGCAAACGTTTCAGCGGCACCTCGGCCCTCGGACGCCAAAAAGGCGCCAAGGTTCCGGGCTCCGTGACTTCAGTCGCGGAAATTGTTGAACTGCAGCGGCATGCCGAACTCTTTGGCGCGCAGGGCGGCGATGGCCTCTTGCAGGTCGTCGCGCTTCTTGCCGGTGACACGAACCTGCTCGCCCTGGATGGCGGCCTGGACCTTGAGCTTGGCGTCCTTGATATGCGCGACGATCTTCTTCGCCAGTTCTTTATCGATACCCTCTTTGAGCACCGCTTCCTGCTTCATGACCTTGCCCGAGGCGAAGGCGTCCTTCACTTCCAGGCACTGCACGTCGATCTTGCGCTTGACCAGGGCCAGCTTGAGAATGTCGATCATCGCCTCGAGCTGGAATTCGGCTTCGGCGGTCAGGTTGACGGTCAGTTCCTTTTCCTTGAACTCGAAGCTGCCCTTGCCCTTGAGGTCATAACGGCGGTCCAGTTCCTTGACCGCGTTTTCCACGGCGTTGGTGACTTCGTGCTTGTCCAGTTCCGATACCACGTCGAACGACGGCATACCTTTTCTCCAAAAAATAAAGGCACCCTCGCGGCTCTGCTGAAAGAGCGCGATGGAGCGCGCAGGGTTTGACGGTTAAAATACCGGATCATTATAACGGTTGCGAAACGCTGATGAGCAGCACCTGGCATATTCTCGGCGCCGGCAGTCTGGGCAGCCTCTGGGCCTGTCGGCTGGCCCGTGCAGGTAAACCGGTCCGGCTGATCCTGCGCGACAAGGCGCGCGTGCAGGCTTATCAAGCCGCGGGCGGCCTGACCCTGGTCGAACAGGGCAAGGCGCAACTGCAGGCGATCCCGGCGCAACTGGCCGACGACAACACGCCGATCCACCGTTTGCTGGTGGCCTGCAAGGCCTACGACGCCGAACAGGCAGTGGCGCAACTGGCGCCGCGCCTGGCCAAGGATGCCGAGCTGATTCTGTTGCAGAACGGCCTGGGCAGCCAGGAAGCGGTGGCCAACCGTGTGCCCCACGCCCGTTGCGTGTTCGCCTCCAGCACCGAAGGCGCGTTCCGCGAGCAGGACTGGCAGGTGAATTTCGCCGGTCACGGCTTCAACTGGCTGGGCGATCCGGCCAACCCCGGCGCCCCGGACTGGCTCGATGACCTGAGCGACGCCGGCATTCCCCACCAGTGGACCCCGGACATCCTTACCCGCCTGTGGCGCAAGCTGGCGCTCAACTGTGCGATCAACCCGCTGACCGTGCTGCATGATTGTCGCAATGGCGGCCTGCAAGCGCATCACTGCGAAGTCGCCACCCTGTGTGGCGAACTTGCCGAGCTCCTGCAGTACTGCGGCCAGCCACAAGCTGCCGAGGGCCTGGTCGATGAAGTCGAACGGGTGATCCACGCCACTGCGGCCAACTACTCTTCCATGTACCAGGATGTTCGCCACGGCCGGCGCACCGAGATCCACTTCCTGCTCGGCCATGCCTGCCGCACCGCCAGCCGTCACGGCCGGCAGCTGCCGCACCTGGAACGGCTGTACCGGCGCCTGGTCGAACACCTGAACACGCGCGGATTGCCCAGCGACTGAGCACGGCGCTACCCTGCCCTTTCACCTACCGACCGGGATTACGCCTTTCACATGACCTTGCGCGAACGCCTGGAGAACCTGCCGGTCGGCCAGAAATTGCTGGCCGCCCTGCTGGTGTTGTTGATCACCATCCTGTTGGTGGCCAACCTGACCTTTATCAGCGCCGCCTACTGGATTTCCCAGGAGAGCATGGCCCCGCAGGCGCTGCAGACCATCGGCCGGCTGGTGTCCAACCCGCAACTGGCGCAACAGGCCAGCGATTCGCCGGAAGCCGCCAAGGTCCTGCTCAAGGAACTCGACAGCTACACCCCGCTGCGCGCCGCCGCCCTGTACGGCAGCGACGGCAAGATGCTCGCGCAACTGCAGCACGGCGAAGCCCTGCCACTGCCCAAGCGCTACCGCAACATCGAGAACTGGCGCCTCACCGAATTTCGCAGTACGCAACTGGTGAACCTGCCGCGCGCGGATGGCCCGCCCGGGCACCTGTTGCTGGTGGCCAGCAGCGAACTGCCGATGGCCTTCTACACCGGCACCCTGACCGCCAGCCTGGGTATCCTGGTGTTCAGTATCCTGCTGTGGATGATCATCGCCCGGCAGATCAAGCGCCTGATCACTCAACCGATCTACCAGCTCGAAGAGCTCTCGCGCCAGGTCACCCGCGAAGAAAACTACGCCCTGCGCGCCAAACGCGGCAACGATGACGAAATCGGCAGCCTGGCCGACGCGTTCAACACCATGCTCTCGCGCATCGAAGCCCGCGAGCAGCAGCTCAAGCGCACCCGCGACGAGTTCCAGGACGCCTACGACCAGGCTCAGGGCCTGGCCGAGGAAACCCGCCACACCAACCGCAAGCTGGAGCTGGAAGTCCAGGTGCGCAGTAAGATCGAGAAAAAACTCACCGGCTTTCAGAATTATCTCAACAGCATCATCGACTCCATGCCCTCGGCGCTGATTGCCCTCGACGAACAGCTCTACGTCACCCAGTGGAACCAGGAAGCCAGCGCGCTTTCCGGCACGCCGCTGGACGAGGCGCTGAACCAACCGATCTTCCTCGCCTTCGAACCGCTCAAGCCGTTCCTGCCGCAGCTCAAGGAGAGCGTCGAGAAGCATCGGGTAGCGAAGATCGAGCGAGTGACCTGGACCAAGGACGACGACGCCCGCCACTACGCCCTGACCTTCTACCCGCTGATGGGCGGCGGTGGCCGTGGCGTGGTGATCCGCATCGACGACATCACCCAGCGCCTGTCGCTGGAAGAAATGATGGTGCAATCGGAGAAAATGCTCTCGGTCGGCGGCCTGGCGGCGGGCATGGCCCACGAGATCAACAACCCTCTGGGCGCCATCCTGCACAACGTGCAGAACATTCGCCGGCGGCTGTCGCCGGATCTGGCCAAGAACCTTGAACAAGCCGACGAGATCGGCATCGATCTACCTACCGTCAACCGCTACCTGGAAAGCCGCGAAGTGCCGCAGTTGCTCGACGGCATCCAGCAGGCCGGTGCCCGCGCGGCAAAAATCGTCACCCACATGCTCAGTTTCAGCCGCCGCAGCAACCGCCAGCTGGCGCCTTGCGACCTGCCGGCGCTGATCGACCAGGCGGTGGAAATTGCCGGCAACGACTTCGACCTGACCATCGGCTTCGACTTCAAAGGCCAAGCCATCGTCCGTCAGTTCGACCCCAACCTCGGCCCGGTGCCGTGCACTGCCAACGAACTGGAACAGGTGCTGCTCAACTTGCTGAAAAACGCCGCCCAGGCCATTCACCTGCGCCAGGACGACAGCGAGCCCGGGCGCATCACCCTGCGTACCCGGCTCAACCCGCCCTGGGCGGAGATCCAGGTCGAGGACAACGGCATCGGCATGCCCGAAGCGGTGCGCAAACGCACCTTCGAGCCATTCTTCACCACCAAGGAAATCGGCCAGGGCACGGGCTTGGGCCTGTCGGTGTCGTATTTCATCATCACCAACAATCACAAGGGGCAGATGGAAGTGCAATCGGCACCGGGCCAGGGCACCTGCTTCACCTTGCGCCTACCGCTTGCCCCACTGAAAACGGAGTCTTGAGCATGGGTTTTCGTTTGTCGAAGATCTACACCCGCACCGGCGACAAAGGTGAAACCGGCCTGGGCGATGGCCGCCGTGTGCCCAAGGACCACCCGCGGATCGAAGCCATTGGCGAGGTGGACAGCCTCAACAGCCAGTTGGGATTGCTGCTGGCCGGGTTGGCCGAACAGGGGCTGGATGAGCTCAGTGAGGTGTTGGCCCCTTGTCAGCACCGGCTGTTCGATCTGGGTGGGGAATTGGCGATGCCAGCCTATCAGGCGTTGAACAATGCTGAAGTGGAGCGCCTGGAAGCGGCTATCGACCGCTGGAACGAAGAGCTGGGGCCGCTGGAGAACTTCATCCTGCCCAGTGGCTCGGCGCTGATTGCCCAGGCCCACGTGTGCCGCAGCCTGGCCCGCAGTACCGAGCGGCGTTGCCAGCAGTTGAACAGTGTCGAGCCCTTGGCCGGGGTGGGGCTGGCGTATATCAACCGGTTGTCGGATTTGCTGTTTGTCGCGGCGCGGTTGATAGCGCGGCGCCAGGGGGTGGCCGAGGTGTTGTGGCAGGCTGCAGCCAAACCCTAAGGGCCTCATCGCTGGCTTGCCAGCGATGGGCTGCAACGCAGCCCTTGTTCAGACCTCAGGCCAGAACGCGCGGATCCCCGCTACCCCTTGAGCCCCGTTCAACCAAGCCTTGTCCCGCTCAGCAACACCCACACCACCGAGCAGATACACCGGCTTGTTGAAGCCGTCGATCAGTTGCTGCGCCTGCTCCCAGCCCAATGGCACGGCATCCGGGTGGGTCTGGGTCGCCTGCACCGGCGACAGGGTGACGAAATCCACGCCCATCTGCTCGGCCAACGCCAGTTCTTCAGCGTTGTGGCAAGACGCCGCCAGCCAGCGTTCCTTGGGGAACGGCCGGCCTTTGCTGGCGTACTTGCGCAGTTGCTCGGAGGTCAGGTGCCAACCGGCCGCGGGGAAATCCCCCAGCCACTCCAGCGGCCCCTTGAGCATCAGTTGCGCCTTGCCGGCGCACAGCCCGACCGCATCCACCGCGACATCGCGGTACTTGGGGTCGTACATGTTCGGCGCCCGCAGTTGCACCAGCTTGATCCCGCCGGCAATGGCCTTCTGGATGCCACGCAGCATCTGCGGGACTTCCAGGCCTTCGGGGGTGATCAGGTATTCAGCCGGCAAACGCGCGGCGGCGACGATCGGCTGGTTGGCTTCGGGGAAGTCGTAATCCGCCAGTTCCCGCGCGCTCACCCAGGCCAGGGGCTGGCCTTCGGCGCCATGGGGCTCGCCAGTAAAGCCGTTGACCTCCCAGACATCCAGCAGCACCTGCTTGTCCGGGTAATCGTGTTTGACCTTGATCAGCGGCCGGGCTGCCGTGACGACGATGCCCAGCTCTTCCTGCAGCTCACGGGCCAGGGCCAACTCGACTGCTTCGCCCTCTTCGACCTTGCCGCCGGGGAATTCCCACAGGCCGCCCTGATGCTGGCTGTCAGCTCGGCGGGCAATCAGGATGCGCCCGTCGCTGCTACGGATGACCGCGGCGGCTACATGTACACGTTTCACCCTTCACGCTCCGCCAGGCCAGCTTTTTGCCAGGCCTGGAAGGCTGGCCACTGGTAGATGGTTTCGATATAAGCCGCCGCGTCTGCCGGTACTTCAACCCGGTAGGTGCGCAGGCGCACGGCGATCGGGGCAAAGAAGGCGTCGGCCAGGCTCAGGCTGCCGAACAGGTACGGGCCGGCCTCTTTGGCTGCCAGGCGGCATTCGGACCAGAGCGCGACAATGCGGTCGATGTCGACTTGCACGTCCAGCGGCATGGTTTCCAGCGCTTGATCCCGGGACAGGTCGAACGGCATGTTGCCGCGCAGGGCGAAGAAGCCGCTGTGCATCTGCGCGCAGGCTGAACGGGCCTGGGCACGGGCAGCGATGTCGGTGGGCCAGAGGTTGGCTTGAGGATGACGCTCGGCCAGGTACTCGGCGATCGCCAGGGAGTCGGCAATTACGCCGTGTTCGCTTTTGAGCAGCGGCACTTTGCCGGTGGGCGAATGCTCGAGCAGGCGCTGACGGGTATCGGCCTGGTTGAGTTTGATCAGGGTTTCATCATAGGAAGCACCGGCCAGCTCCAGGGCCAGGGCGGCGCGCAGCGACCAGGAGGAATACAGCTTGTCGCCGATGATCAGGTGGTAGCTCATGGTTCAGCTCCGTCAGGGACTTTTCGCGGGGCAAGCCCGCTCCTACAGGTTTTGTAGGAGCGGGCTTGCCCCGCGATGAGGTTAGGTACGGTATTCGGCGTTGATTTTCACGTACTCGTGGGACAGGTCAGTGGTCCAGATGGTTTCGCTGCACTGGCCACGGCCCAGCTCGATACGGATGGTGATCTCTTCCCGGGCCATGACCGCCGAGCCCTGGGCTTCGGTGTAGCTGGCGCTGCGCCCGCCCTTGCTGGCGATACACACATCACCCAGGTACACGTCGATCAGGCTGACGTCCAGGTCCGGCACACCGGCACGGCCAACGGCAGCAAGGATCCGGCCCCAGTTCGGGTCGGAGGCGAACAGCGCGGTCTTGATCAGCGGCGAGTGGGCCACGGCGTAGCCGACATCCAGGCACTCTTGATGATTGCCGCCGCCGTTGACTTCAACGGTGACGAACTTGGTCGCGCCTTCGCCGTCACGGACGATGGCCTGGGCCACTTCCATACACACGTCGAACACGGCTTTTTTCAGCGCTTCAAACAGCGGGCCGCTGGCTTCGGTGACTTCGGCGACGTCGGCCTTGCCGGTGGCAATCAACATGCAGCAGTCGTTGGTCGAGGTGTCGCCGTCGATGGTGATGCGGTTGAACGACTTGTTGGCGCCGTCGAGGATCAGGTCCTTGAGCACCGCCGGGGCCACCTTGGCGTCGGTGGCGATGTAACCGAGCATGGTCGCCATGTTCGGGCGAATCATGCCTGCACCCTTGCTGATGCCGGTGACGGTAATGGTCACGCCGTCGTGCTGGAACTGGCGGCTGGCGCCTTTTGGCAGGGTGTCGGTGGTCATGATGCCGGTAGCGGCAGCGGCCCAGTTGTTTTCCGACAGGTCATCCAGGGCAGCCTGCAGGGCGCCTTCGATCTTCTCGACCGGCAGCGGCTCACCGATCACGCCGGTGGAGAATGGCAGCACGGCGCTGGCATCGACGCCAGTCAGCTCGGCCAGCTTGGCGCAGGTGCGCTCGGCCGCAGCCAAGCCCGGCGCGCCGGTGCCGGCGTTGGCGTTGCCGGTGTTGGTCAGCAGGTAGCGCACGGTGCCCTGTACGCGCTGCTTGGCGAGGATCACCGGGGCGGCGCAGAAGGCGTTCAGGGTGAACACGCCGGCGACGCTGGAGCCTTCGGCGCAGCGCATCACCACCACGTCCTTGCGCCCAGGGCGCTTGATGCCCGCAGAGGCGATGCCGAGTTCAAAACCTGGAACCGGGTGCAACGTTGGCAAAGGACCAAGACCAACAGCCATGAAAGCGCTCCTAGAAAAAATGCACCGGGTCGAGATTACCGGCGCTTGAGATGGAACAACGCCGCGACGGTGAGGACCAGTCGCGGCGCGGTGTTCAGATGTCAGCGAGGTGCAACGACGGTGTGATCAGTCGATCTTGCCGTGGCACTGCTTGAACTTCTTGCCCGAACCGCACCAGCATGGCTCGTTGCGGCCCAGCTTCTGCTCGTTGCGTACAGGCGCGGTGGCCACGGCAACGTCAGCGCCCTCTTCCTGCGGCTGCGCTTCCAGGCCAGGGGCCTCGGCGTGCTGGAACTGCATGCGTGCGGCCAGTTCTTCGGCTTCGCGGCGCAGACGGGCTTCTTCCTCGACCGGATCTTCGCGGCGCACCTGAACGTGCGAGAGCACGCGGATGGTGTCGCGCTTGATCGAATCGAGCAGTTCCTGGAACAGGTTGAACGACTCGCGCTTGTACTCCTGCTTCGGGTTCTTCTGCGCATAGCCGCGCAGGTGGATACCGTGACGCAGGTGGTCCATGGTCGACAGGTGGTCTTTCCACAGGTCGTCCAGTACACGCAGCAGGATCTGCTTCTCGAAGGTGCGCAGGGCTTCGGCGCTGGCCTGCTCTTCCTTCTCGTTGTAGGCCGCCAGCAACTCGGTCATGAGCTTGGCGCGCAGGGTTTCTTCGTACAGGTGGTCGTCTTCGTCGAGCCATTGCTGGATCGGCAGCTTGACCCCGAAATCGCTGGCCAGGGCCCCTTCCAGGCCGGCTACGTCCCACTGCTCGGGCAGCGACTGTGGCGGAATGTGCTGGGCGACGGTGGCGTCGAGCACTTCCTGGCGGAAGTCGGCGATGGTGTCGCCAATGTTGTCGGCTGCCAGCAGGCTGTTACGCATGTGGTAGATGACTTTACGTTGTTCGTTGGCGACGTCGTCGAATTCCAGCAGCTGTTTGCGAATGTCGAAGTTGCGACCTTCGACCTTGCGCTGGGCTTTTTCGATGGCGTTGGTGACCATGCGGTGCTCGATGGCCTCACCGGACTGCATGCCCAGCGCCTTCATGAAGTTCTTCACCCGGTCAGAGGCGAAGATACGCATCAGGCTGTCTTCCAGCGACAGGTAGAAGCGGCTCGAACCCGGGTCGCCCTGACGGCCGGAACGGCCACGCAGCTGGTTGTCGATACGGCGCGATTCGTGACGCTCGGAAGCGATCACGTGCAGGCCACCGGACTCGATCACCTGCTGGTGACGCTTCTGCCAGTCGGCCTTGATCTGCGCGATCTGCTCAGGGGTCGGGCTCTCCATGGCGGCGACTTCGACTTCCCAGTTACCGCCCAGGAGGATGTCGGTACCGCGACCGGCCATGTTGGTGGCGATGGTCAGCGCACCCGGGCGACCGGCCTGGGCAATGATCTCGGCTTCTTTTTCGTGGTACTTGGCGTTGAGGACCTTGTGATCGATACCTTCCTTCTGCAGCAGATTGGACATGTGCTCGGAGGTTTCGATGGTCGCAGTACCCACCAGGACCGGACGACCCTGGGTCATGCTTTCCTTGATGTCGGCAATGATCGCCTGGTACTTCTCGTCGGCGGTCAGGTACACCAGGTCGTTGAAGTCCTTGCGGGCCAACGGCTTGTTCGGCGGGATCACCATCACGTTGAGGCCGTAGATCGACTGGAACTCGAACGCTTCGGTGTCGGCGGTACCGGTCATGCCGGACAGCTTGTTGTACAGGCGGAAGTAGTTCTGGAAGGTGGTCGACGCCAGGGTCTGGCTCTCGGCCTGGATGTTCAGGTTCTCTTTCGCTTCGATCGCCTGGTGCAGGCCTTCGGACAGACGACGGCCCGGCATGGTACGGCCGGTGTGTTCGTCGATCAGCAGGATCTGGCCGTCCTGGACGATGTACTCGATGTTGCGATGGAACAGCTTGTGCGCGCGCAGGCCGGCGTAGACGTGGGTCAGCAGGCCCAGGTTGTGCGCCGAGTAGAGGCTCTCGCCCTCGGCCAGCAGGCCGACCTGGGTGAGCATCTCTTCGATGAACTGGTGACCGGCTTCGTTGAGTTCAACCTGACGGCTCTTCTCGTCGATGCTGTAATGGCCTTCCTGGGTAACCTGGCCCTCGACTTCCTCGATGTGCTGCTTGAGGCGCGGGATCAGCTTGTTGATCTCGATGTACAGCTTGGAGCTGTCTTCGGCCTGGCCGGAGATGATCAGCGGTGTACGGGCTTCGTCGATCAGGATGGAGTCGACTTCGTCGATCACGGCGAAATTCAGCTCGCGCTGGAATTTCTCTTCCATGCTGAAGGCCATGTTGTCGCGCAGGTAGTCGAATCCGAATTCGTTGTTGGTGCCGTAGGTGATGTCGGCAGCATAGGCGATGCGCTTCTCTTCCGGCGGCTGGAACGGTGTGACGACACCGACGGTCAGGCCGAGGAATTCGTACAGCGGACGCATCCAGTTGGCGTCGCGGCGGGCCAGGTAGTCGTTCACCGTGACCACGTGCACGCCTTTGCCCGACAAGGCATTGAGGTACACGCCCAGGGTTGCGACCAAGGTCTTGCCTTCACCGGTACGCATTTCTGCGATCATGCCTTCGTGCAAGGTCATGCCGCCGATCAGCTGCACATCGAAGTGACGCATGCCCATGACCCGCTTGCCCGCTTCACGGGCAACCGCGAAGGCTTCAGGCAACAGTTGGTCGAGGGTCTCGCCTTTGGCCAGGCGCTCTTTGAACTCTGCGGTCTTGGCGCGCAGCTGCTCATCCGAGAGGGCCACCATCTGCTCTTCGAAGGCATTGACGATCTGTACCGTCTTGAGCATGCGTTTGACTTCACGCTCGTTCTTGCTTCCAAAAAGTTTTTTTAACAAAGGCGCAAACATATCGGCAGGATCTTCCACACGTGGGGATGGAGGGCGGCCCCGTAAGTCGCCCGTGCAGCCCTAATGGCCGCATGCGAACGAGCATTCTACCCGGAAACGATGGTGAGGAAAGTGGCGGATTTCCACGATGCTGGCACAGCGCTTTGACGGGGCTTGGTTAAAATAAGGCCTTTTTCGCCAACTTCAACCCATTGCAACATGAAGTTTTGCCCTTGCAGCCCAAACAAGGCCTGTCCCGGGCGATCTGCTAAGATGGCAGCTCTGTAACTTCAGGTGTCCCTTCATGGCTTTTCGACCTTCGCCCGCTCGCGCCCCCGCTGTTCTTCTGCGCGAAGCCCGGCCGCTCAAAGCCCTGTTCAACCATGCCCAGCGCCTGGCGCATCTGCAGAAGCTGCTGGATAGCCAATTGCAGCCAGCGGCTCGCGAGCATTGTCATCTCGCCTCCTGGCGCGAAGGCACGCTGCTGCTGATCGTCACCGATGGCCACTGGGCCACCCGCCTGCGTTACCAGCAAAAACGCCTGCAACGCCAGCTACAGACCCTCGAGGCCTTTGCCAGCCTGACCCGGATCCAGTTCAAGGTGCAACCGCCAACCACCCAGAGCCGCGCCGCAGGCCATACCGCCGATCTGTCGACCCGGGCGGCCGAGAGCATCCAGGCAACGGCTGAAGGAATCAGCGATCCGAAGTTGCGCGCAGCGCTGGAGCGGCTGGCCAGCCATGCGCGGGACAAGGATCCCGAGTAGGAGCAGCGGTGCGATGCGTCTGAAACAAAACCGCTATCGCGGGGCAAGCCCGCTCCTACAGAGAACCCCGCAGCCGCCCAATAAAAAAGGCCACCCGAAGGTGGCCCAAAAAAACTAAAGAAGAGAGTGTTCGTACTTACACTGCCGCAACCGGACGCATGTAAGAGATCGGTGCCGTGCTGGCATCTTCGAAAGTCACCACTTCCCAGGCGTCTGTTTCCTCGATCAGCTTGCGCAGCAGCTGGTTGTTCAGCGCGTGTCCGGACTTGTAGCCCTTGAACTCGCCGATCAGGCTGTTACCCAACAGGTAGAGGTCGCCGATGGCGTCGAGGATCTTGTGCTTGACGAATTCGTCTTCATAGCGAAGACCGTCTTCGTTGAGCACGCCGTCCTTGTCGACCACGATGGCGTTTTCCACACTGCCACCGAGTGCGAGGTTGTGCTTGCGCAGGTACTCGATGTCGCTCATGAACCCGAAGGTACGGGCGCGGCTGACTTCCTTCACAAACGAGGTGCTGGAAAAGTCCACGCTGGCACTTTGAGTCCGGTTGCGGAACACCGGGTGATCGAAATCGATCTCGAAACTCACCTTGAACCCGTCGAATGGCAGGAAAGTAGCGCGCTTGTCGCCGTCTTCCACTGTCACTTCGCGCAGGATGCGGATGAACTTCTTGGCTGCGTCCTGTTCTTCCAGGCCGGCAGATTGAATCAGGAATACAAAGGGCCCAGCGCTACCGTCCATGATCGGCACTTCGGACGCGGAGAGCTCGACGTAGGCGTTATCGATGCCCAGGCCAGCCATGGCCGAGAGCAAGTGCTCAACCGTGTCTACCTTGGTATCGCCATTGACCAGTGTCGTCGACATGGTGGTCTCGCCAACGTTGGCCGCGCGGGCGGGAATTTCCACCACGGGGTCGAGGTCGGCACGGCGAAATACGATGCCGGTATCCACAGGTGCAGGTTTGAGGGTCAGGTAAACCTTTTCCCCGGAGTGCAGGCCGACACCTGTGGCACGGATAATATTCTTCAGGGTGCGTTGTTTAATCATGGCATTGGCCGCTTCAGCGCAAATTGCGAACTGGTATCAACAAAGGCTGAGGATAATACCAGACCCGGCCTTTGCTGAACACCAATCACCCTTATACCCCTGATAAATTTCATTAATCGGCCTGACGACGCAGGAATGCCGGGATGTCCAGGTAGTCCAGATCGTCTTGTGGATTAAGTTTTGCAGCAGCGGCAGCACCGGCGTGAGCCTGGTTGCGCATCACGGTCGGACGCTCCAGGTCACGGTAGTTCACCGAAGACTGCTCGTTGCGTACAGGGGCCGGTGCCGGGGTTTGCGCCGCAGCGGTCTGCATGGTGTTGTCGATAACCTTGACCGGCTTCTCGATTTTCGCACCCAGGCCAGTGGCAACCACGGTAACGTGCAGCTCATCGCGCATATCCGGATCGATAACAGTACCGACCTTGACCATAGCGTGATCGGAAGCGAAGGCTTCGATGATGCTGCCGACGTCCGAGTATTCGCCCAGCGACAGGTCAGGACCTGCGGTGATGTTGACCAGGATGCCGCGAGCGCCCTGCAGGTTGACGTCTTCGAGCAGCGGGTTACGGATCGCTGCCTCAGTCGCTTCACGTGCACGGTTAGGACCGCTGGCGCAGCCGGTCCCCATCATGGCCATGCCCATCTCGCTCATCACGGTACGCACGTCGGCGAAGTCGACGTTGATCATGCCCGGACGCTTGATGATGTCGGAGATACCGCGAACGGCACCGGCCAATACGTCGTCAGCCTTGGCGAAAGCCGACAGCAGGCTTGCGTCCTTGCCGAGGATGGTCAGCAGCTTCTCGTTGGGGATGGTGATCAGCGAATCGACGCTGTCAGCCAGTGCACGGATGCCCTCGTCGGCAATCTGCATGCGCTTGCGGCCTTCGAACGGGAACGGCCGGGTGACCACGGCAACGGTGAGGATGCCCAGCTCCTTGGCCACTTCGGCGATGATTGGCGCCGCACCGGTACCGGTACCGCCGCCCATGCCGGTGGTGATGAACACCATGTTGGTGCCTTGCAGCACTTCGGCAATGCGCTCACGGTCTTCCAGCGCGGCCTGACGGCCGACTTCCGGATTGGCACCGGCACCCAGGCCCTTGGTCACGCCGGTCCCCAGTTGCAGGATGGTGCGCGCGCCGATGTTTTTCAGCGCTTGAGCATCAGTGTTGGCGCAGATGAATTCGACGCCTTCGATGTTGCTCTTGACCATGTGATTGACGGCGTTGCCACCGCCGCCACCGACGCCGATCACTTTGATGACCGGACTTTGCGGGACGTTGTCTACGAGCTCGAACATTTTCCCTCTCCTTACAGTTCTCTAGTTTTTTGCGCCTACTACTACTGCTTTGAAACTTTAAAAGTTGCCCTGGACCCAACGTTTGAAGCGTTCAAACGCTGGAGCCTTCGGTTCATCGCCATAGCCGTTGTTGCTGCTGCTGATACCGGTCAGGGTCAAACCGTCGGACTGCTTCTGCAGGCCGTAGGTCAAAAGGCCCACACCGGTGGAATAGATCGGGTTGCGCACCACATCGCTAAGGCCGCGAACACTGTGCGGCACGCCCAGGCGTACCGGCATGTGGAAGATTTCCTCGGCAAGTTCTACCGCGCCTTCCATTTTCGAGGTACCGCCGGTCAGGACGATGCCCGCCGGTACCAGGTCTTCGTAGCCGCTGCGACGCAGTTCGGCCTGGATCAGGGTGAAGAGTTCGTCGTAACGCGGCTCGACCACTTCGGCCAGGGCCTGGCGCGACAGTTCGCGCGGCGGACGGTCGCCGACGCTCGGCACCTTGATGGTTTCACCGGCACCGGCCAGTTTGGCCAGGGCGCAGGCGTAACGGATCTTGATCTCTTCGGCGTACTGGGTTGGCGTACGCAGGGCCATGGCGATGTCGTTGGTCACCTGGTCGCCGGCAATCGGGATCACAGCGGTGTGGCGGATCGCGCCTTCGGTGAAGATGGCGATGTCGGTGGTGCCGCCGCCGATGTCGACCAGGCACACGCCCAGCTCTTTCTCGTCATCGGTCAGCACCGAGTAGGCCGAGGCCAGCTGCTCGAGAATGATGTCGTCGATTTCCAGACCGCAGCGGCGTACGCACTTCTCGATGTTCTGCGCGGCATTGACGGCGCAGGTGACCACGTGGACCTTGGCTTCCAGACGCACGCCGGACATGCCCAGCGGCTCGCGCACACCTTCCTGGTTGTCGATCACGTAGTCCTGCGGCAGGGTGTGCAGGACCCGTTGGTCGGCAGGAATGGCCACGGCCTGGGCGGCGTCGAGCACGCGCTCAAGGTCGGCCGCGCTGACTTCACGGTCGCGGATGGCGACGATGCCGTGGGAGTTCAGGCTGCGGATGTGATTGCCGGCGACACCGACGAATGCCGAGTGAATCCGGCAGCCAGCCATCAGTTGGGCCTCTTCGACCGCACGCTGGATCGACTGTACGGTGGACTCGATATTGACCACCACGCCCTTCTTCAGCCCGCGCGATGGGTGAGTGCCGATACCGACGATTTCCAGGGTGCCGTCGGCGGCGACTTCACCCACCAGTGCCACGACCTTGGAGGTGCCGATATCCAGCCCGACGATCATTTTGCCGCTATGCGCATTTGCCATGGGTCCTGCCTCTCTCTAATTCTTCGCAACGGCGGGTTGGGCCGTCGTCGGTGCATTCGGTTCCCGCCAGCCAACGGCCAGGCCATTGGCATAACGCAGGTCGATGCGGGCGATGTTCGTGATCTGTTCTTTGAGTGTCTTGTCGTAAATGGCAATGAAGCGGCGCATCTTTTCCACCAGATGATCGCGTCCCAGCAGCAGTTCGATACCTGGCCCGGCGCTTCCGGCACCGGTGGTCAGGAACCAGCTGCCGCGCTCGCGCAACTCCAGCCGGGCGATCGAAAAGCCCATCGGCCGCAACATCTGGCTCAGGACCTGATATTGCTGCATTACTTTTTGCTGCGCCCGCTGCGGCCCGAACAGCTGCGGCAGGTGCTCGTAGTTGGCCAGTTCACGCGGGGTGAAGGCCTGGCCCTGGTTATTGAGCAAGGCTTCGTCACCCCAGCGCGCGACTGGCAACTGTTCTTCCAGGCGGATCACCACTTCATCCGGCCATACCCGGCGCACTTCGGCGTGGGCGATCCAGGGCATCTGCTCCAGTTCCGCACGCATGCTCGCCAGGTCGACGGTGAAGAAGCTTGCCGCCACGTACGGTGCGATCCGCTGCTGCACCGCCTGCTGGCTGATGTAGCTCAGGTCACCCTGCACGGCGATCTTGGTGATCGGCCGGTCGGCGTACGGCATCAGGCGCTGGGCACCCTCGTAGGCGCCGAAGCCTGCGACAACCAGCAACACTGGCCAGAGCAGGCGTTTGAACACGCTGAAGTTGGCCTTGGGCAGGCGCGCCGACAGTGGCTCCTTGGCCACCATCCGGCTGGCACCACGCGGCACCGGCTTGTTACGGCCGGGGGCGGGTTGCTGATGACGTAACATCGCGCCTTGCATGGGCTTAACCTCGCGCCTCTACGCTGGCCGCCAGGATCGCCAGCACCAACTGCTGGAAGTCCAGACCGGCCGCGCGTGCCGCCATGGGGACCAGGCTGTGATCAGTCATGCCTGGTGCGGTGTTGACCTCAAGCAGCCAGAAACGCCCCTGCTCGTCCTGCATCACGTCCAGCCGGCCCCAGCCAGCAATGCCGATGGCGTCGCAAGCACGTGCGGTCAGGTCGATCAGCTCTTGTTCCTTGGCCGCGTCCAGGCCGCACGGGATGCGGTACTGGGTATCGTTGGCAATGTACTTGGCGTCGTAGTCGTAGAACGTATGCGGGGTGCCCAGGGCAATCGGTGGCAACACCTGGCCACGCAGGGTCGCGACGGTGAACTCAGGACCGTGAATCCATTGTTCGACCAACACTTGCGAATCGTAGGTAGCGGCGTCCTTCCAGGCGGCGATCAATTCGTCGACACCGTTCACTTTCGCCATACCGATACTGGAACCTTCATGGGCCGGTTTGACGATCAAAGGGAAGCCCAGTTCCGCACCTGCAGAAATACAGTCGGCTTCGCAGGTCAGCACGGCGTGACGCGGGGTCGGAATGCCCAGGCTGTGCCAGACCTGTTTGGTCCGCAGCTTGTCCATTGCCAGCGCCGAAGCGAGGATGCCGCTGCCGGTATAAGGGATGCCCAGGCACTCCAGAAGGCCCTGCATGCTGCCGTCTTCACCGCCACGACCGTGGAGGATGATGAAGGCGCGATCGATCTTCTCGTTCAGCAGGCGCTGCAGCAGGTCGTCAGCGACATCGATGGCGACTACGTCGACACCGGCGCGGGTCAATGCTTCGATGACCGCGGCGCCGGACTTGAGCGAAACCTCGCGCTCGGCGCTCTTGCCGCCGTAAAGCACGGCGACGCGGCCGAAGGCTTTCGGGTCGATGGTCGAGTGCAGCGTGGCGTATGCGTTATCAGTCATTTCGACTTCCCCTGACTGGCAACTGCACCAGCGAACAACGGACTCTTGAGTAATTGCGGGGCCAGGCCACCGATGTCACCGGCGCCCTGGCACAGCAGGATGTCGCCAGCGCGCAGCAGTGGCTTGACCAGCGGCGCCAGCTCGATGCCGCGCTCGATGTAGATCGGGTCGAGCTGGCCGCGCTGGCGGATGCTGTGGCACAGCTGACGGCTGTCGGCACCGGGGATCGGCTCTTCACCGGCCGGGTAGACTTCCATCAGCAGCAGTACGTTGGCATCGGCCAGGACCTGGACGAAATCGTCGTAGAGGTCACGGGTGCGGCTGTAACGGTGCGGCTGGTAAACCATCACTAGGCGCCGCTCAGGCCAGCCACCGCGCACGGCCTTGATCACCGCCGCGACTTCGGTCGGGTGGTGGCCGTAGTCGTCGACCAGCATCACGCTGCCGCCGTCCACCGGCAGTTCGCCGTAGACCTGGAAGCGCCGCCCTACCCCCTGGAACCCCGAGAGGCCCTGGACGATGGCTTCATCGCTGATGCCTTCGTCGGTGGCAATGGCGATGGTCGCCAGGGCGTTGAGCACGTTGTGGTTGCCCGGCATGTTGACCGACACGTCCAACGGCTCGCGATCGCGGCGCAGCACGGTGAAGTGGGTCTGCATGCCCGACTGGCGGACATTGATCGCACGCACGTCGGCTTCTTCGCTGAAACCGTAGGTCACCGCCGGACGCTTGACCTGCGGGAGGATCTCGCGCACTACCGGGTCGTCCAGGCACATCACCGCCAGCCCGTAGAACGGCAGGTTGTGCAGGAACTCGACGAAGGTTTTCTTCAGCTTGTTGAAGTCGCCTTCATAGGTCGCCATGTGGTCGGCGTCGATATTGGTGACAACGGCCACCAGCGGCTGCAGGTGCAGGAAGCTGGCGTCGCTTTCATCGGCTTCGGCGATCAGGTAGCGGCTGGTGCCGAGCTGGGCATTGGTGCCGGCTGCATTGAGGCGGCCACCGATGACGAAGGTCGGATCCAGGCCACCGGCGGCGAACACCGAGGCCAGCAGGCTGGTGGTGGTGGTCTTGCCATGGGTACCGGCAACGGCGATGCCGTGGCGGTAGCGCATCAGCTCGGCGAGCATCTCGGCCCGCGGCACCACCGGAATGCGCCGCTCAAGAGCGGTGGCGACTTCCGGGTTGGCGGTGTTGATGGCGCTCGACACCACCAGCACATCGGCGCTGGCAGCGTTCTCGGCACGGTGACCGATGAAGATCTGCGCACCGAAGGATTCCAGACGTTCGGTGACCGGCGAGGTCTTGAGGTCGGAGCCCGACACCTGGTAACCCAGGTTCAGCAGCACTTCGGCAATACCGCACATGCCCACGCCGCCGATACCGACGAAGTGGATACGACGGATACGGCGCATTTCCGGTTGTGGAATGGCTTTCTGACTTTCAACCATGGGCCACCTCCAGACAGATATCGACCACGGTGCGGGTGGCAGCGGGCTTGGCCAGGCGCCGGGCAGTGGCGGCCATGGTGGTGAGTTTTTCCGGTTGCATCAGCACCTCGTTCAGGCGTTCAGCGAGTTGCGCTGCGCCAGTTGTCGCTTGTGGCATCAGGAAGGCAGCGCCTTCACGGGCCAGATAATGGGCGTTGTGGGTCTGGTGGTCGTCGATGGCATGAGGCAAGGGCACCAGCATCGAGGGCAAGCCGGCCGCAGCCAGCTCGCTGACAGTCAGCGCACCCGCGCGGCAGACCACCAGATCAGCCCAGCCATAGGCATGGGCCATGTCCTTGATGAACGGCTCTACCTGAGCCTCGACACCGGCCTGGCGATAACGCTCGGCGGTAATCTGGTCGTGCTGCTTGCCAGCCTGGTGGAATACCTCGGGACGAATCTCCTGAGGCACCTGGGCCAGGGCCTGGGGCAGCAGCTTGTTCAGCGGTTCGGCACCCAGGCTTCCGCCGAGTACCAGCAAACGAGGCTTGCGCGCGCCCAGGGGCTCGCGCAGGGTTTCCATGAACAGTTCGCTGCGCACCGGGTTACCGGTGGTGCGCAGTTTGTCCGACGCCGCGAAGGTGTCGGGGAAAGCTTCGCAGACTCGGCCAGCCAAGGGCACCAGCAGCCGATTGGCGGTACCGGCACGGGCGTTCTGCTCGTGAATCACCACCGGCACGCCGCACAGCCGGGCAGCGACGCCGCCGGGGCCGGTCACGTAGCCACCGAAGCCGACCACACACACCGGCTTGAGCTGACGGATGATCCGCCGCGCCTGCAGCACAGCCTTGACCAGGGTGAACGGTGCCTTGAGCAGCGACAGCTTGCCCTTGCCACGCAGGCCGGTGACCTGGATCAAGTGCAACTGCAGGCCAGCCTGGGGCACCAGTTCGTTCTCGATACCGCGAGGGGTGCCCAGCCAGTGCACGCTGTATCCGCGCGCCTGGAATTCACGGGCGCAGGCCAGCGCCGGGAACACGTGGCCCCCGGTGCCGCCCGCCATGATCAATACGTTCTTGCCGTTAGCGGCCATGATTCGGCTCCTCGGCAAAATCGCTTTCATCGAATTCGTGTTCTTCACTGCCCAGGTGCGTACGGCTCTCCCATTCGATGCGTAGCAGCAAGCCGACGCAGGCGCAGCAGATCACCAGGGAGCTACCGCCGTAACTGAGGAACGGCAGGGTCAGGCCCTTGGTCGGCAGCAGGCCGACGTTCACACCGATGTTGATCAAGAACTGACCGATCCACAGGAACGCCAGGCCGAAGGCCATGTAGGCGGCAAAGAACTGCTTGGCTTTTTCCGCCCACAGGCCGATGTACAGCGCGCGCACGGTGACGAACACGAACAGCGCCACGGTGACCAGCGAACCGACCACACCCAGTTCTTCGGCCAGTACCGAAAAAACGAAGTCGGTGTGCGCTTCGGGCAGGTAGAACTGCTTCTGCACGCTGTTGCCCAGGCCAACCCCCAGCCACTCGCCGCGACCGAAGGCGATCAGCGCCTGGGTCAACTGGTAGCCGGAGCCGAACTGATCCGACCAGGGGTCGGTAAAGGTGATCAGACGCGCCATCCGGTACGGCTGGGCCTGAACCAGGATGAACACCGCCGCCACCGCCAACACCACCATCAGGCTGAAGCGGAACAGGCCGACGCCGCCGAGGAACAGCATCGCCGCCGCCGCGCCCATCATCACCACCGTGGCACCGAAGTCCGGCTCCATCAGCAGCAGGCCGGCCATCGGCAACAGGACGATGAAAGGCTTGAAGAAGCCCATCCAGCTTTCGCGCACTTCCTGCTGGCGACGCACCAGGTAGCCGGCCAGATAGATGACCACAAAGACCTTGGCGATTTCCGAGGGCTGGACGTTGAAGAAGCTGAAGCCGATCCAGCGCATCGAACCGTTTACCTCACGGCCAATGCCCGGCACCAGCACCAGCACCAGCAGCGCGAAGGCGCCAACCAGCATGGTGAAGCCCATCTTCTGCCAGGTGGCGATCGGCACCATCATGGTGACGATGCAGGCAAAGATGCCGATAGCCACGTACACCAGGTGGCGAAACATGTGATACAGCGGGTTGCCCGATTGCACTGCGGCCACTTCCGAGGACGCCGAGGTGATCATCACCAGGCCAAGGCCCAGCAGCGCCAGGCAACCGGCGAGCAAGGCGAAATCGAGGTCGATGCCGCGGCCGCTGATCAGCGGCGATGGATAAGGCTTGATGATGCCGAAGATCATGCCAGCCCTCCTACGGCCTGGGCGAACAGGCGCCCACGCTCTTCGAAGTTCTTGAACATGTCCAGGCTTGCGCAGGCCGGCGACAGCAGCACGGCATCGCCGGGCTGGGCCAGTTCGGCGCATTGCTGCACCGCGTCTTCGAGCGTTTTCACCCGGATCAGCGGCACGCTGTCACCCAGGGCTTCGGCCAAACGCTCAGCATCACGGCCCAGCAGCACGACGGCGCGGCAATTGGCCGCGACCGGTACACGCAGGGCGCTGAAGTCGGCACCTTTGCCATCGCCACCGGCGACCAGCACCAGCTTGCCTTCAATGTCTGCGCCCAGGCCCTCGATCGCCGCCAGGGCGGCACCGACGTTGGTCGCTTTGGAATCGTCGTACCAGTTCACGCCGTTACGCTCGCGGATCCACTGGCAACGGTGGGCAAGGCCGGCGAAGGTGCGCAGGCTTGAGAGCATGGCATCCATCGGCAGGCCGACTGCGTGACCCAGAGCCAGGGCGGCCAGGGCGTTGGATTGATTGTGCGCGCCGCGAACCTTCAGTTCGCGCACCGGCATCAGGTTCTGGAATTCGAACGCCAGGTACTTCTCGCCGTTCTCTTCACGCAGGCCGAAGGCCTTGAAGTCGGGAGCGTTCAGCCCGAAGGTCCACACCGGCTGACCTTCAGCCAGCAGCGGCCGGCTCAGGGCGTCCTGGCGGTTGACCACGACCTGGCGCGCACCACGGAAGATCCGGTGCTTGGCCAGGTGATAGGCCGGCAGGCCGCTGTAGCGGTCCATGTGGTCTTCGCTGACATTGAGCACGGTGGCCACTTCGGCGTTGAGCTGGTCGGTGGTTTCCAGCTGGAAGCTCGACAGTTCCATCACGTACAGCTCGACGTCATCGCTGAGCAGGTCCAGCGCCGGGGTACCGAGGTTGCCGCCGACCGCCACACGCTTGCCCGCCGCATCGGCCATTTCGCCGACCAGGGTGGTGACGGTGCTTTTCGCGTTGGAACCGCTGATGGCAATGATCGGCGCCTTGGCATTGCGGGCGAACAGTTCGATATCGCCCGACAGCTTCACGCCACGGGCAGCAGCCTGCTGCAGGGCCGGGGTGGCCAGGGCCAGGCCGGGGCTGACGTACAGCTCGTCGGCACGGCAGAGAAACTCTACGTCCAGCTCGCCACAGCGCACTTCCACCTGCGGGAAATCGCGGCGCAGGGTGTCCAGTTCCGGCGGGTTGTCACGGGTGTCGGCAACCGCAAAGGCAACGCCCCGGTTCGCCAGGAAGCGAACCAGGGACATGCCGCTCTTGCCGAGGCCGACAACGATGCGGAAGTGGTCAGAAGCGATCAAGGACACGCGTTTCTACCTCAGTTTCAGGGTGGCAAGGCCGATCAGCACCAGAATCACGGTGATAATCCAGAAGCGGACGATCACCCGAGGCTCGGGCCAACCCTTGAGTTCAAAGTGGTGGTGAATCGGCGCCATGCGGAATACGCGCTTGCCGGTCAGCTTGAAGGAAGCCACCTGGATCACCACCGACAGGGTCTCCATGACGAACACACCGCCCATGATGAACAGGACGATTTCCTGGCGCACGATCACGGCGATGGTGCCCAGTGCCGCGCCCAGTGCCAGGGCACCGACGTCGCCCATGAACACCTGGGCCGGATAGGTGTTGAACCACAAGAAGCCCAGGCCGGCACCGATCAGCGCGCCGCAGAACACGATCAGCTCACCGGCGCCCGGTACGTACGGGATCAGCAGGTATTCGGCGAATTTCACGTTACCCGACAGGTAGCAGAAGATGCCCAGGGCACCACCGACCATCACCGTTGGCATGATCGCCAGGCCGTCGAGGCCGTCAGTGAGGTTCACCGCGTTGCTCGAACCAACGATGACGAAGTAGGTCAGGACCACGAAGCCGATACCCAACGCAATGGTGACATCCTTGAGCATTGGCACGATCAGGGTGGTTTCGACGCTGGTCGGGGCGGTCATGTACAGGAAGATCGCCGCGCCCAGGCCAAACACCGACTGCCAGAAATACTTCCAGCGGCTCGGCAGGCCGCGCGAGTTCTTCTCGATCACCTTGCGGTAGTCATCGACCCAGCCGATGGCGCCGAACAGCAGGGTGACGATCAGCACCACCCAGACATAACGGTTGGTCAGGTCGGCCCACAGCAGGGTGCTGATGCCGATGGCGGACAGAATCAGCGCGCCACCCATGGTCGGGGTGCCGGATTTGGACAGGTGCGATTGCGGGCCGTCGTTACGGACCGCTTGACCGATCTGGCGAATCTGCAGGGTACGAATCATCCATGGGCCCAGCCACAGGGCCAGCGACAACGCGGTCAGTACACCCAGAATCCCACGCAGGGACAGGTACTGAAAGACCGCGAAGCCTTTGTAGAACTGTTGCAGATACTCAGCCAGCAGCAGCAGCATTAATGTTTCTCCCCGCTGGAACCGCACAAAGCCGCCACGACGTTCTCCATCGCAGCGCTGCGCGAACCCTTGATCAAAATAGTGGTGTTGGTGGCCTGCTCGGCGACGCGAACGGCGTCGATCAGGTCAGCTTGATTAGCGAAATGTCGGGCATTGGCGCCGAACGCTGCTACCGCGTGGGCCATGTTGGTGCCCACCGCATAGAGTGCCGAAACCTTGTCTTTGGCGTACTCGCCTACCTGCCGATGCCCTTCCTCAGCCCACTGGCCCAATTCGCCGATATCCCCGAGCACCAGGACGGTGCGGCCGGAAAAGCCGGCGAGTATATCAACGGCAGCGCACATGGAGGTGGGGTTTGCGTTGTAAGTGTCATCAATCACCCGCACACCGTTGGGCGCCATCTGCACCACAGTGCGGCCCTTGACCGGTTGCACGGCATTGAGGCCCTGGACGATACCGGCCAGCGTCAGACCAAAGGCATGCGCGGCGGCGGCAGCGGCCAGCGCATTGGCCACGTTGTGGGTGCCCAGCAGGTTGAGCTGGACCCGCGCCACGCCCAGCGGGCTATGCAGCTCGAACGACGGGCAACCGCGCTCGTCGTGGGCAATGCTGGCGGCGTGGAAATCGGCGTCGGCGTTGTGCAGGGCAAAGGTCAGCACCTGGCGATTGCCGGCGCGCTGTTTCCAGATGGCGAAGGCCTTGTCATCAAGGTTCAATACGGCCACGCCATCCTGACCCAGACCTTCGAGGATCTCGCCCTTGGCTTCGACAATCTTCTCTGGCCCACCGAACTCGCCGACATGAGCGGTTCCGGCATTGTTGATCAGCGCTACCTGCGGCTTGGTCAGGCCGACGGTGTAGGCGATTTCGCCGATACGCGAGGCGCCCAGCTCGATGACCGCCGCAGTGTGTTCCGGGGCCAGTTCGAGCAGGGTCAGCGGTGCGCCGAAATCGTTGTTGAGGTTGCCACGAGTGGCCAGCACCGGGCCACGGGTGCGCAGGATGCTGGCAAGCATTTCCTTGACCGTGGTCTTGCCGCTGGAGCCGGTAATGGCAGCGACCGGCTTGTCGAAGGCGGCGCGGTTCAGCGCGCCCAACTGGCCCAGGGCCAGACGGGTATCGGCAACCACCAGTTGCGCCAGGCTGCTGCCCGGCACTTCGCGCTGCACCAGGGCGGCGACCGCGCCTTTGGCAGCAACATCGTTCAAGTAATCGTGACCGTCAAAGCGCGGCCCGGCCAGGGCAACGAAAAGCTGCCCGGAAGTGATTGCACGGCTGTCGATGCTGACACCATTGAAGGTTGCATCCTGGCCCTGCAGGCGGCCGTTGAGCGGCGCAGTCAGCTGGCTGAGGGACAATGGCTTAAGCATGGGGAGCCTCCCACACGGCGAGGGCTTTCTCGGCTTCGACCAGGTCGGAGAAGTCGTGGCGCTCGCCGTTGATTTCCTGATAGTCCTCATGCCCCTTGCCGGCCAGGACGATGACATCGTCAACACCTGCGCTGGCAATCAACTGCGCGATGGCAGGGCCGCGACCGGCAACGAACTCGACCGCACCGCCCCGGGCAAAGCCTGGGCGGATATCGGCGAAGATCTGCTGCGGATCTTCAGTGCGCGGGTTGTCATCGGTGACCAGCACGCGGTCAGCCAGGCGCTCGGCCACTTCCGCCATCAGCGGGCGCTTGCCGCGATCGCGGTCGCCACCGCAGCCGAACAGGCACAGCAACTGGCCCTTGGCATGCGGGCGCAACGCTTGCAGCACCTGCTCCAGAGCATCGGGGGTGTGCGCGTAATCGACCACCACCAGCGGCTTGCTGCCGCCGCCCAGGCGCTGCATGCGCCCGACCGGGCCTTCCAGCGCCGGGGTGACCTTGAGAATCTCGTCCAGCGGGTAATCCAGGGCCAGCAAGGTGCCGACCGCTGCAAGCATGTTGCTCAGGTTGAAGCGCCCAAGCAGGCGGCTGCGCAGCGAGTGTTCACCCTGGGCAGTGACGATCACGGCGCGCACGCCATCATCATCGAAATGCGCTTCGCGGCAGTACAGCGAAGCGGACGGGTCCTTGAGGCTGTAGCTGATCAGGCGCGATTCGCCCTGCTCGACGGCCAGGCGCCGACCGAAGTCGTCATCGAGATTGACCACCCGGCAGCGCAGGTTCGGCCAGGCGAACAGACGCGCCTTGGCCTCTTCGTAGGCTTGCATGCTGCCGTGGTAATCGAGGTGATCACGGGACAGGTTGGTCATCACCGCGATGTCGAAAGCCAGGGCAGCGACCCGGCCCTGCTCCAGAGCATGGGAGGACACCTCCATGGCCACAGCTTTGGCCCCGGCCTTTTTCAGGTCGTTGAGAGTCGACTGCACGGCAATCGGGTCCGGCGTGGTCAGACGCCCGCTTTGCAGCTCGCCATAAAAGCCAGTGCCCAGCGTACCGATAAGGCCGCAGCGTTGGCCGAGCCGATCCAGGGCCTGGGCCAGCAATTGGGTAACGCTGGTCTTGCCGTTGGTACCGGTGACGCCAACCAGGTTCAGTTGGCGGCTCGGCTCGCCATAAAAACGCCCGGCGATATCCGACAGCTGGGCAATCAGGCCCTTTACCGGAATCAGCGGCGCTTCGGTAATCGGCAACACGGTAGCGCCTTCAGCCTCATAGGCCACGGCGGCGGCGCCGCGCTTGAGGGCATCGGCAATATGCTCGCGGCCATCGACCTTGGCACCCGGCACCGCCAGGAACAGGTCGCCCGGGCGCACGTTACGACTGTCCAGGGTCAGTTCGCGAATCGACGGATCGCGGCTGGCCTGGGTAAAAAGCTTGCTCAATGGCATTGTCATCAACCGCGTCCTCCCTTGGCCGGTGCAGCGTTAACCTGCTGCGGTGGTGTTGCCGGCGGCAGGTTGTCCGGCGGAATGTTCATCAGGCGCAAGGTGCCGGACATGACTTTGCTGAAGACCGGTGCCGACACCAGGCCGCCGAAGTAACCGCCCTTGCTGGGCTCATCGATGACCACCACCACGGCATAGCGCGGGTCGCTCATCGGCCCGAAGCCGGCGAACAGCGAACGGTACGAGTTTTCGGTGTAGCCCTTGGAGCCGATGGTGGCTTTACGCGCCGTACCCGACTTGCCGCCCACGTGGTAGAACGGCACCTGGGCGCGGAACACCCCGCGCGGCGCTTCGATGACCTGCTGGACCATGCCCTGGATGGTTTCGGCAACTTCCTTGGGCACTACCTGGGTGGATTCCGGCACCTTGTCGACCTTGAGAATGCTCAGCGGCACCATCTTGCCGTCGTTGGCCAGCGCCGCGTAGGCGTGCACCAATTGCAGCGCGGTGACCGACAGGCCGTAGCCATAGGACAGGGTCGCGGTCTCGGCCTTGCGCCATTCACGGTGGTTCGGCAGGTTGCCGACACGCTCGCCCGGGAAGCCCAGGCCGGTGTACTGACCCAGACCCAACTGGGACATCACCCGGTAGATCGATTCGCCACCGATATCGAAGGCGATCTTGCTCATGCCGACGTTACTGGAGTTGATCAGGATGCCGGTCAGGTCAAGGATCGGACCCTCGCTCCTGGACACGTCACGAATGGTGTAACGGCCCAGTTGCAGGGTGCCGGGATAGACCTCGACCTTGTCGGTCGGCTTCCAGCGCCCGCTCTGCAGGGCCGCGCTCATGGACAGTGGCTTGACCGTGGAGCCGGGCTCGAAGACGTCGATGATCGCCCGGTTACGCATGGCAGCCGGGAACATGCTGCGACGGTTGTTGGGGTTGTAGGTCGGCTGGTTGACCATGGCCAGCACTTCGCCGGTCTTGACGTCGAGGATCACCAGGCTGCCGGCCTTGGCTTCCTGCTCGGCGATGGCGTTACGCAATTCGCGAGTAGCCAGGTACTGAAGGCGCAGGTCGATCGACAACGCCAAGGTCTTTCCGGCCTTGGCGTTTTTGGTTACCTGGATGTCCTTGATCAGCCGGCCGCGCCGGTCCTTGATCACCTGTCGCTTGCCGGGCACGCCGGCCAGCCATTCATCGTAGGCCAGTTCCACCCCTTCGCGACCGTGGTCGTCGAGGTCGGTAAAGCCGACCATGTGCGCGGCGACATCGCCGGCCGGGTAGAAACGGCGAAATTCCTCGATGCCGTAGACACCGGGGACTTTAAGATCGAGCACCACCTGGCCCTGCTCCGGGGTCAGGCCGCGGACCAGGTAGATGAACTCCTTGCTGGCCTGTTGCTCAAGGCGCGCCGCCAGTTGTTGCGGGTTCTGCTTGAGGGCTGCGGCCAGGGCCGGCCAGCGGTCCTTGGCAGCCTGCATTTCTTTCGGGTTGGCCCACAGGGTGGTCACCGGCGTACTGACGGCCAACGGCTCGCCATTACGGTCAGTGATCAGCCCGCGGTGCGCAGGAATAGGAATATGCCGCAGGCTACGGGCATCGCCCTGGCCCTTGAGGAAGGCACGGTCGACCACCTGCAGGTCAATGATGCGCCAGGCAATCGCGCCGACCATCAGAGCCAGCAGGGCGATGACCACGCGGAACCGCCACGGGTAAAGTGCGCCTTCGAGTTTCATCATGGCGCCACCATCCGTACTTCGTCAGCGGCCGGAATGCGCATTTTCAGCTGTTCGCTGGCGAGGTTTTCGATACGGCTGTGGGCGGTCCAGGTGCTCTGCTCGAGAATCAGCCGGCCCCACTCGGCCTGGGCTTTGTCGCGCTCGCTGAGTTCACCGTACAGGGTGTTGAGCAACTGACGATTCCAGTGCGCGCTATAGGACACCGCTACCGAAGAAACGAGCACGGCAATGAACAGCAGAAGCATCAGGAAGCTTCCGCCTGGCAAAGGCTTGGCGAACAAGCGGCTCACCGCAGCTTCTCGGCAACGCGCATGACCGCGCTACGCGAACGAGGGTTGGCCTTGAGCTCGGCCTCGGAGGCGAACTGGGCCTTGCCGTGAACCTTGATCTTCGGTTCGAAATGCTTGTGCTGGACCGGCAGGTTGCGTGGCAGGTTGTCGGCCTCGCCCTTGACCAGCTTGCGCATGAACAGCTTGACGATGCGGTCTTCCAGAGAATGGAAACTGATCACCACCAGGCGCCCACCGACTTCCAGCGCCTCAAGCGCAGCATCGAGGCCAGCCTCAAGATCACCGAGTTCGTTGTTGACGTGAATGCGCAGGCCCTGGAAGGCACGGGTGGCCGGGTTCTTGCCCTTTTCCCAGGCGGGATTGGCAACCTTGAGCACTTCGGCAAGGTCGGCGGTGCGGGTGAACGGGGTTTCTTCACGGCGCAGCACTACGGCTCGGGCCATGCGTTTGGCAAAGCGCTCTTCGCCGTATTCCTTGAACACCCGGGCGATTTCTTCTTCGGGCGCGCTGGCGATGAACTCGGCAGCACTGACGCCGCGGCTCGGGTCCATGCGCATGTCCAGCGGGCCATCGTTGAGGAAGCTGAAGCCACGCTCAGGGTCGTCCAGCTGCGGCGACGACACGCCCAGGTCGAGCAGGATGCCGCTGACCTTGCCGGCCAGGCCGCGCTCGGCAACTTCGGCGCCCAGCTCGGCAAAACTGCGCTGCACAATGACAAAGCGGCCGTCTTCGGCCGCCAGCGCTTGCCCGGTGGCAATCGCTTGAGGATCTTTATCGAAACCCAACAGCCGGCCCTGCGGCCCGAGCTTGCTGAGGATCAGCCGGCTATGCCCGCCGCGGCCGAAGGTGCCATCCAGATAGCAGCCATCGGCGCGTACGGCGAGAGCCTCAACGGCTTCGTCAAGCAGTACGGTGATGTGGTTAAAGCCGCTATCTATAGTCACAGGATCAAATCACGCAGTTCATCAGGCATGGCGCCCGGTTGTTGGATAGCTGCAAGGTCGGCTGCCGAAACCGCGTTCCAGGCATCCTCGTCCCACAGCTGAAATTTGTTCAGTTGCCCCACCAGCATTGCCTTCTTGTCGAGCTTGGCGTACTCGCGCAAACGCGGTGGCACCAGGAAACGCCCACTGCCATCAAGCTCCAGATCCACCGCATTGCCGATCAGCAAACGCTGCAGGCGACGGTTCTCTTCACGCAATGACGGCAAGGCACGCAACTTGGCTTCAATCAGTTCCCACTCATCGAGCGGGTACACGCACAAACAGGGATCAACCGCATCGATGGTCACGATCAACTGCCCGGAACTACGCGAATCGAGCTCGTCACGGTACCGGCTCGGCATTGCGAGACGGCCCTTTGCGTCGAGGTTGATGGCGTTGGCTCCGCGGAACACGGCTGCGATTCCCCACAATGTTAGCGTTTTTGCGTCAGAAAACCCACTTCATGCCACTTTCTGCCACTTGCGCACACTATAGGAATCCGCCTACCACACCGTCAAGGCACGCTTATAAGGAAATCCCTTACAGATCGGAGATTTAGCGCACACAGAGAAGATAGAAAGGCAATTCGGAAGGGATTTTGACGAAAAAACTCAAACCCACTCAGACGGATAGCGAGCGAAGTTAAAGTAATTTATTAAGAGTAAGATTTTTTCGGTATTACGAAGACGCATCTGCTATCGATTCAAGCAGGAGGGGAGAAAGGTGGAGAGTCGATCTGTAAGCCGGGTTCTGTCGAGGACAGTCATTCCTCTACGACGGCCATCACTGGACGCCTTTAGCAACCTACCCGGTTCCAACGCGGGCCGCGCCATATGGAACCCTATTTGGTCTTGCTCCGAGTGGGGTTTACCTAGCCATGAACTGTTGCCAGTCATGCGGTGCGCTCTTACCGCACCTTTTCACCCTTACCGGCACCGAAGTGCTTAGGCGGTTATTTTCTGTGGCACTTTCCGTAGGCTCGCGCCCCCCAGGCATTACCTGGCACTCTGCCCTATGGAGCCCGGACTTTCCTCCCCCCTCTATTGCGGAACAATAGAAGGCAGCGACTGTCCAATCGACTCTCCGCCGCAAAGGTTAACGGTAGCGGGCGCCAAGAACAAGCGATAAAACCGATAATAGCACTATAACATCAGTGGGCTTTCTGTTTTTCCAGCGCCACCTGGTACAGCAGATTCTTGCGCACTCCAGTGATTTCCGCCGCCAGCGCTGCGGCGCGCTTGAGCGGCATCTCGGCCAAAAGCAGGTCGAGGATGCGCATCGCCTCGGTGCTTACCGCCTGCTCATCCTCCGGCGCGGTATAGCCCCCCACCAGCACCACGCACTCGCCACGCTGCTGATTGCTGTCGGCCTCGACGAATGCACGCAACTGCGCCAGCGGCAAGCCCTTGAGGGTCTCGAAAGTCTTGGTCAATTCTCGAGCCAGCAGCGCCGGACGCTCGCCACCGAACACCTCTTCCATATCCTGCAGGCATTCGAGAATCCGGTGCGGTGCTTCATAGAAGATCAGCGTGCGCGGCTCTTCCTTTACCTGACTCAGGCGCGCGCGCCGCCCTACAGCCTTGGCGGGCAGGAAGCCTTCGAAGATGAAACGGTCCGACGGCAGGCCGGCGGCCGACAGTGCCGCGATCAGGGCGCAGGCGCCCGGCACCGGCACCACCGCTATGCCAGCAGCACGGGCCTGGCGCACCAGGTGATAGCCAGGATCGGAAATCAGCGGCGTACCGGCATCGGAAATCAGCGCGACGTTGTCGCCGGCCAGCAAACGGGTGAGAAAGCGGCTGCCCTCATCACGTTCGTTGTGCTCGTGGCAGGCGGCCAGCGGGGTATTGATACCAAAGTGTTGCAACAGACGAATGGAGTGACGGGTGTCCTCGGCGGCGATCAGCGCCACGTCACCGAGCACTTTCAGTGCCCGGGCACTCATGTCATCCAGGTTGCCGATCGGCGTGGCCACCACGTAAAGCGTGCCCGAAGTGGATTGGGAAGCCCCTGGAACATCAGTCACTGCACACACCTGTCATCATGATCAAAGCGCCATTGTAGCCCGAGACTCGGCAACATTGGGCAATCAGGATTGCCGCAAACCGGCCTTCCAGCACCTATATTGAAGGATTAACGCCAGCAAGATCGCGCCCCGGCCAGCGCTTGGGTACAATTGCCAGTTAATTTGATCGAGTAACAGGACCCTTACATGATCGCTTGCCTGCGGCTGCTCACAGCCCTTTGCCTCGCCGCCCTGCTGGCAGCCTGCGCCAGCTCGCCCTCGTCGAGCCTCGGCGAACTGCCGCGCACACCGGATGCCAGCATCGAGCAACTGCTTGAACAGGCCACCACCAGCAAGACGCCGGAGCAAGCTGCACTGTTGCGCCTGAGCGCCGCCGACCTGGCCTACAAGCAAAAGGACAATGCCCGCGCTGCGCGCATCCTCGAACAGGTGCCGCTGGAGCAGCTCAAACCCGCCCAGCAGATCTTCGCCAGCACCCTGGCGGCGGAACTGGCCATGAGCCGCAACCAGCCCAAGCTGGCCCTGACCGCCCTGAGCCACCCAAGCCTGGCGCGCCTCAACGAGCTGCCGGACGATCAACAAATCCGCACCCGCAGCGTGCACGCCGCCGTGCTCGAAGCCAACGGCCAGCCCCTGGCTGCCGCCCAGGAGCGCGCGCAACTGACGCCGCTGCTCAAGGGCGATGCCGCCAACGCCAACAATGACGCGATCTGGAACCTGGTTGCCGCCACCCCGCGTGACCAGTTGAAAAACCTCAGCACCGGCACCGACACCATGGCCGGCTGGGCCAGCCTGGCCCTGGCGGTCAAAGGCGCCGGCACGGTCGAGCAGCAACAAGCCGCCATCGACGCCTGGCGCGCCCAGCACGCCGATCACCCGGCCGCTGCGCAATTGCCGCCCTCGCTGATCAAACTGATGGAACTGACCAGCCAGCCGCTGACCAAGATTGCCCTGCTGCTGCCACAGGAAGGCCAACTGGCCGGTGTTGCCCGCGCCCTGCGTGACGGCTTCATGGCCGCGCACTTCCAGGCCCAGCAAGCCGGGCAGAAACCGCCGACCATCGAAATCTTCGACAGCTCGCGACTGACTTCGCTGGACGACTTCTACCGCCAGGCCCAGGCCTCGGGCGTGCAACTGGTGGTTGGCCCGCTGGAAAAACCACTGGTTAGAAAACTCGCCGCCTACCCGCAACTGCCCATCACCACCCTCGCCCTGAACTACAGCGACGCTGGCCAGAAAGGCCCGGAGCAGCTGTATCAGTTTGGCCTCGCCGCCGAAGACGAAGCCCGCGAAGTATCCCGCCGCGCCCGCGCCGACGGCATGGTTCGCGCAGTAGCCCTGGTGCCGAAAGGCGAATGGGGCGACCGCGTACTCAAAGCCTTCCGCCAGGACTGGGAAGCCAACGGTGGCAGCCTGCTGGCCGCCCAGCACATCGATCAGCCTGTGGCCCTGGCCCAGCAGATCGCCGAGCTGTTCCAACTGCGCCAGAGCGAAGGCCGCGCCAAGAGCCTGCAAAACACCGTGGGCGGCGCCGTATCGGCCCAGCCGTCGCGCCGCCAGGACATCGACTTCATCTTCCTTGCCGCCACCCCGCAGCAAGGCCAGCAGATCAAGCCGACCCTGAACTTCCAGTACGCCGGCGACGTTCCGGTGTACGCCACCTCGCACGTGTACAGCGCCAGCGGCGACGTCAACCAGTACAACGACCTCACCGGCGTGCGCTTCTGCGATACCCCGTGGCTGCTCGACAGCGGCAACCCGCTGCGCCAGCAGGTGGAGCGTCAGTGGCCACAAGCTGCCGGCAGCCTCGGCCGCCTGTACGCCATGGGCATCGACGCTTTCAGCCTGGCACCGCGCCTGGGCCAACTGCGCGCACTGCCTGAAAACCGCATCGACGGTTTGTCCGGCAGCCTGAGCATGAACGAAAACCAGCGCATCGAGCGGCAACTGCCCTGGGCCGAGTTCTCTGGCGGCCAGGTCAAACGCCTGCCCGACACCCCACGCTGATGCCCGACAGTTCGCGCCAACAGGCCGGCAAGGCCGCCGAACGGCAAGCCCTTGAATACCTTCAGGGGCAAGGCCTGCGGCTGTTGGCGCAGAACTGGCGATGCAAACGCGGCGAGCTTGATCTGGTCATGCTCGACAGCGATACAGTAGTATTCGTCGAAGTACGCTACCGGCTGCACGCGGACTTTGGCGGTGCGCTCGCCAGTATCGACGGGCGCAAGCAGGACAAACTGGTGCTAGCCGCCGAGTCTTTTCTGCAAAAGGAAACACGCTGGGCCAATCACCCCTGCCGTTTCGATGTCATCGCCTTGCAAGGCAGAGGTCATTCGGGCCCACCGCTGGACTGGCTGAAAAATGCCTTCGAGTGCTGAACCCGGCAACCCCCTGCCCCATTACCCCTACAACTTTTTTGCTCTTTGCTTCACGGGCTGCACAGTCATGTGCCGGGACCTTTTTTGTATACTCCCGACGCGCCCGGCCAGCCGCCCTACTTAAGGTCACACTGATGGACATGCAATCCCGAATTCGCCAGCTTTTTCAGGCCAGCATCAACACCAAGCAACAGGCGATGGAAGTCCTTGCACCACACATCGAGCAAGCCAGTCAGGTCATGGTCAATGCGCTGCTCAACGAGGGCAAGATGCTTGCCTGCGGCAACGGCGGCTCAGCCGGCGATGCCCAGCACTTCTCTTCCGAACTGCTCAACCGCTTCGAGCGTGAACGCCCGAGCCTGCCGGCCATCGCCCTGACCACCGACAGCTCGACCATCACCTCGATCGCCAACGACTACAGCTACAACGAAATCTTCTCCAAGCAGATCCGCGCCCTGGGCCAACCCGGCGACGTGTTGCTGGCAATTTCGACCAGCGGTAACTCAGCGAACATTATTCAGGCGATCCAGGCCGCACATGATCGCGAAATGATTGTCGTAGCTCTGACCGGACGCGATGGCGGCGGCATGGCCTCGCTGCTGCTGCCTGAAGACGTCGAGATTCGCGTACCGGCCAACGTCACCGCACGTATCCAGGAAGTCCACCTGCTGGCGATCCATTGCCTCTGCGACCTGATCGACAGCCAATTGTTCGGGAGTGAAGAATGACCCCTAACCGCCTCGGCCTGATGGCCCTGACCCTGTGCCTGAGCCTCACCGGTTGCAGCTCGGTGCTCACCGCCACCCGCGACAAGCCGATCGAGGACGACCGCGGCACCCGCACCTTCGGCAGCAAGATCGATGACTCGCTGATCGAAACCAAGGTATCGGTGAACGTCGCCAAGGCCAGCCCTGACCTGGACAAGAACTCGCACATCGTCGTCAGCAGCTTCAATGGCATCGTCCTGCTCGCCGGGCAAACCCCGCGCGCCGACCTCAAGGGTCTGGCCGAACAGGCCGCCAGCCAGGTCCAGCGAGTGAAGAAGGTGCACAACGAGCTGCAGGTGCTGCCACCCTCCTCGATCCTGGCACGCAACAACGACGCGTGGCTGACTACCAAGATCAAGACCCAGATGCTCACCGACAGCAACATCCCCGGTTCGCGCATCAAGGTGATCACCGAGAACGGCATCGTCTACATGCTCGGCCTGCTGACCCAACAGGAAGCCTCCCGCGCCACCAACCTGGTGCAGGGCGTGTCGGGCGTGCAGAAGATCGTCAAACTCTTCGAATACATCGACTGATAAACCTATCGCGGGGCAAGCCCGCTCCTACCAGTTCTGTAGGAGCGGGCTTGCCCCGCGATCCAACCACCTCTAGGAAGTACCCATGAAAAACGGCCTGCTGCCAACCTTGCTGATTGGCGCCTTCGCCACCCTGGCCGGCTGCTCCACCCCAAGCCAGATCACCCTCAACGACGGCCGCGAATTCCAGGCAGTCGATGCACCTCGCTACGACCGCGCTGCCGGCTTCTACGAGTTCAAGCAACTCGACGGCAAAGTCATCAAGGTCAACAAGGACCAGGTGCGCACCATCACCGACCTGTAATCCAGGCCGGGCAGACACAAAAAAGGCGATCCGCATGGATCGCCTTTTTTGTTACTTGACCACTTTCAGGCTTGGACGCCCGCTTGGCCGTGGCGGCTGGCTACCGGCAGGCGGCCCATCGTCATCCGGCTCGATGGTGTCGTCATCTTCTTCGTCTTCATCGTCGAGCAGCGGCGGCTCGAGCTCGAAGACCATACCCTGACCGTTTTCCCGGGCATAAATACCCAGAATTGCACCAGCAGGCACGAACAGGGTATGGGCAACGCCACCAAAGCGGCCCTCGAAGCTCACAGCCTCGTTATCCATGTGCAGGTGACGTACGGCACTGGGTGAGATGTTCAGGACGATCTGGCCGTCACTGGCGAAGCTCTGGGGTACCTGGACAGCCGGGTATTCGGCGTTGACCAGCATATGCGGTGTGCAGTCGTTGTCCACGATCCACTCATAGAGTGCACGTACCAAATAGGGGCGACTGGAGTTCATCGACAGCTCCTTAAAACCTAGCGCATTTCACGTTCAGCAGCGGACAGGCTTGCCTGGAAGGCTTCGCGGGCAAACTGTCGCTCCATGTAATCGAGCAACGGCTTGGCTGGCCGCGGCAGTTCGATACCCAACACTGGCAAACGCCAGAGTATGGGCAATAGACAACAATCGACCAGACTTTGCTCCTCACTGAGGAAACAAGGCTTGTCGGCAAACAATGGCGACACCCCGGTCAGGCTCTCGCGCAACTCCTTGCGCGCCTGCACGCGTGCAGGCTCCTTGCTGCGCGGGTCGAGTATCAGGTCGACCAGTGCACACCAATCGCGCTGAATGCGATGGATCAGCAGGCGGCTGTTGGCCCGCGCCACCGGATACACCGGCAACAGCGGCGGGTGCGGGTAACGTTCATCGAGGTATTCCATCACCACGGTCGACTCGTACAACGCCAGGTCGCGATCGACCAGGGTTGGCACGCTGCCATAGGGGTTCACTTCAACCAGCTTGGGCGGAAGGCGACCAGGATCGACGTTGATGATCTCGACACTGACACCCTTCTCGGCGAGAACGATGCGCACCCGATGAGAATAATGGTCAGCGGGGTCGGAGTAGCAGGCTAACCGGTTGGTCACGCCCATAGTGGTCCTCCTCGCGTATGAATTTATAAATGCTGCAAATGCAAACGCGCCCTGCGAACGCCCCTGTGAATCCAGAGGCGCCCCAGGGCGCGTTCAACTACCAGAAACTACTGCGTGATCAGTGCACGTCCTTCCAGTATTCGCGCTTGAGCAGGTAAGCGAATACGAAGAAGAAGGCCAGATACAGCAGCACATAGGTGCCGATGCGCTGGCTTTCCAGTTTGACCGGGTTAGCCGAGTAGGCCAGGAAGGTCACCAGGTTCTTGACCTTCTCGTCGAACTGCTCTGGCGTCAGGGTACCGGATTTCGGCTCCACGGTCAGCTGGTCACATGCTTCATGGGTCAACGGCGAGCCAGTCAGCGGGTCGTATTGCTTCTTGCCATCGACCACGGTCTGCACTTGCTTGCAGCCAATCACCTGGTTGCCTTGCAGGCCAACCAGCACGTTAGGCATACCGACGTTCGGGAAGACCTTGTTGTTCACACCCCATGGGCGCGACTTGTCTTCGTAGAAGCTGCGCAGATAGCTGTACAGCCAGTCGGTGCCGCGCACGCGGGCTACCAGGGTCAGGTCGGGCGGTGCGGCACCGAACCAGGCCTTGGCGTCGTTGGGCTCCATGCCGATCTTCATGTGGTCGCCAATCTTGGCGCCGGTGAACACCAGCTTCTCGAGCATCAGCTCGTGAGGAATGCCCAGGTCATCGGCAACCCGCTCGTAACGCTGGAACTTGGCGCTATGGCAACCCATGCAATAGTTTGCGAAGGTGCGCGCGCCGTCCTGCATGGCGGCCTTGTCGGTCAGGTCGATATCGACCTTGTCCAGCTCCAGGCCATGTTCGGCGGCGAAGGTGAACGCGGGCATCACTGCCAGAATCAATACTGCAAATAGCTTTTTCATCAGCCAGTCACCCTTTCCGGAACCGGTTTGGTCTTCTCAAGCCTGGTGTAGAACGGCATCAGAATGAAGTAGGCGAAATACAGGAAGGTGCATACCTGCGACAGCAGCGTACGGCCCGGGGTAGGTGCCAGAACGCCCAGCACACCGAGGATCACGAACGAGATGCAGAACACCAGCAGCCAGACCTTGCTCATCCAGCCCTTGTAGCGCATGGATTTGACCGGGCTGCGATCCAGCCACGGCAGGACGAACAGCACGGCAATCGCAGCCCCCATGGCGATGACGCCCAGGAGCTTGTCCGGCACCGCCCGCAAGATTGCGTAGAACGGAGTGAAATACCAGACCGGGGCAATGTGCTCAGGGGTCTTGAAGGCGTTGGCCTGTTCGAAGTTCGGTTTTTCCAGGAAGTAACCGCCCATTTCCGGGAAGAAGAACACGATGGCGCAGAACACGAAGAGGAACACGACGACGCCGACGATATCCTTCACGGTGTAGTAAGGGTGAAACGCGATACCGTCCAGCGGTACGCCGTTCTCGTCCTTGTGCTTCTTGATGTCGACGCCATCAGGGTTGTTCGAACCCACTTCGTGCAGCGCCAGGATGTGCAGCACTACCAGGCCGAGAATGACGATCGGCAGGGCTACCACGTGCAAGGCGAAGAAGCGGTTCAGGGTGATGCCGGAGATCAGGTAGTCACCGCGGATCCACTGGGTCAGGTCGTCGCCGATCACCGGAATGGCGCCGAACAGCGAGATGATCACCTGGGCACCCCAGTAGGACATCTGGCCCCACGGCAGCAGGTAGCCCATGAAGGCCTCGGCCATCAGCGCCAGGTAGATCAGCATGCCGAACACCCAGACCAGCTCACGAGGCTTCTGGTACGAGCCGTACAGCAGGCCGCGGAACATGTGCAGGTAGACGACGATGAAGAACGCCGAGGCGCCGGTGGAGTGCAGGTAGCGCAGGATCCAGCCGTATTCGACGTCACGCATGATGTATTCGACCGAGGCGAACGCCTCTTCGGCCGAAGGGGTGAAGCTCATGGTCAGCCACACGCCGGTGACGATCTGGTTGACCAGAACCAGCAGAGCCAGGGAGCCGAAGAAGTAAAAGAAGTTGAAGTTCTTCGGTGCGTAATACTTGCTGAGATGGTCTTCCCACATCTTGGTCGCGGGGAAGCGGGCGTCAACCCAATCCATGAACTTACTCATCACGCGTTCTCCTGATCGACGCCGACGACGATGATGTCGTCCGACTCATAAGAGTGCGGCGGCACTGGCAGATTGAGCGGCGCCGGCTGAGATTTGTAGACGCGGCCAGCCAGGTCGTAGTGGGAACCGTGGCACGGGCAGAAGTAGCCACCGACCCACTTCGGACCCAGGTCGACAGGTGCCACTTCCGGACGGAAGGTCGGCGAGCAGCCCAGGTGGGTGCACAGACCGACCAGCACGAGGATCTCCGGCTTGATCGAGCGATTTTCCGGGTCCACGTAGGTGGGCTGAACCGATGCCTTGGATTCAGGATCGGAGAGGTCGCCGGTGATCTTCTTGAGGTTACCGAGGATCTCTTCGGTACGACGGACGATGAACACCGGTTGGCCGCGCCACTCAGCAATCATCTGCTGACCAGGCTCTACCTTGGCAATATTGACCTTCACCGGTGCACCTGCGGCTTTCGCCTTGGCACTGGGGAACCATGACCCTACGAACGGGACCGCAGCCCCCACCGCTCCTGCAGCACCCACCACGGACGTGGCTGCTACGAGGAAGCGACGCCGGCCTGCATTGACGCCGTCATTGCTCATTCAGTCCTCTCCCATCAGCTTTATGGCCTGTTGCAACAGGCATCTACTAAGTAATTTCTGAACTGCTAAAAATTTGCCGCATGGTAATGAAAAGACCCTTCTCTGACAAGGTGATTAGCCTTGTGCCACCCCGCTATCCCTTGTAACTCTTGACTTGCGTCTATGCGGCAAGTTGTCACAGTAAAGAACAGCATAGTTATTCAAGACATAAAAAAAGCCCGGTTCCACCAGGAACCGGGCTTTTTTTGAACACCGAAGCGAAATTAACGCTTGGAGTACTGAGGACGCTTACGTGCTTTACGCAGACCCACTTTCTTACGCTCGACTTCACGAGCGTCGCGGGTGACGTAGCCAGCTTTGCGCAGAGCGCCACGCAGGGTTTCGTCGTAGTCCATCAGTGCACGGGTGATACCGTGACGGATTGCACCGGCCTGGCCGCTGACACCACCACCGATAACGGTGACGTAGATGTCGAACTTTTCGGTGGTCTCGGTCAGTTCCAGCGGCTGGCGTACTACCATGCGCGCGGTTTCACGACCGAAGAACACGTCCAGGGAACGGTTGTTGATGGAGATGTTACCGGTACCTGGACGCAGGAAAACGCGAGCGGTTGCGGTCTTGCGACGGCCAGTGCCGTAATTTTGAGTCGCCGACATAATGAACTATTCCGTTAAATCTTCAGTTCTTGGGGCTGCTGAGCAGTATGAGGGTGAGTAGCGCCCGCATAGACTTTCAGCTTACGGTACATGTCGCGACCCAGTGGGTTTTTAGGCAGCATGCCTTTAACCGCGGTCTCGATCACGCGCTCTGGGGCCTTGGCGATCAACTTCTCGAAGTTGATTTCCTTGATACCGCCCGGGAAGCCGGAGTGGGAGTAGTACATTTTGTCCGAAGTCTTGGCACCAGTGACACGAACTTGCTCAGCGTTGATGACGACGATGTAGTCGCCGGTGTCAACGTGAGGAGTGTACTCTGGCTTGTGCTTGCCACGCAGACGGCTCGCGATCTCAGTGGCCAGACGACCCAGGGTCTTGCCAGCAGCGTCAACGACGAACCAGTCACGCTTTACTGTTTCCGGTTTAGCAGTAAAAGTTTTCATTCTTTATAGCCTCAGGGGCCGCCCAGCGAAAATAAGACGGCAGATCTTACTGGATAGTGCGCACCTTGACAAGTCAAGGACACAGCCGCACACGGACGCTATCGGGGGCTCGGGTCAGCGCGTCCAATATTCGGCAGGGTTCTTCTATGGGGCGGGGCATCACTCCCACCGCACGGAGAGGGGCTGAATTATCCAGATTGCGAAAAAAAATTCAACCTGCTTTTATGCTTCTTTTAGACAGGAGGCAGCCGAATGGACTATCGCCAGCTGGGCCGAACCGACCTCAACGTCAGCGCCCTGTGCCTGGGCAGCATGACCTGGGGCGAGCAGAACGACCAGGTCCAGGCCTTCGCCCAGATCGAACGGCCAAGGCCGCCGGATCAATTTCATCGATACCGCCGAGATGTACCCCGTCCCTCCCCGCCCGGAAACCTACGCCGCCACCGAGCGCATGATCGGCAACTGGTTCAGCCAGCGCGGCGACCGCGCCGAGTGGATCCTGGCCAGCAAGGTGGCCGGCCCTGGCAACGGCATCAACCATATTCGCGACGGCCTGCTCAAGCACAACCGCCAGCACATCGTTGCCGCCCTGGACGACAGCCTCAAGCGCCTGCAGACCGACTGGATCGACCTCTACCAGCTGCACTGGCCCGAGCGCAGCACCAACTTCTTCGGCAAGCTGGGTTACCAGCACGCGCCGCAGGACCTGTTCACCCCGCTGGAGGAAACCCTCGAAGTGCTCGACGAGCAGGTCAAGGCCGGCAAGATCCGTCACATCGGCCTGTCCAACGAAACCCCGTGGGGCACCATGAAGTTCCTGCAACTGGCCGAAAGCCGTGGCTGGAGCCGTGCAGTGTCGATCCAGAACCCCTACAACCTGCTCAATCGCAGCTTCGAGGTAGGCCTGGCGGAAATCGCCATTCGCGAACAGTGCGGCCTGTTGGCTTACTCGCCCCTGGCCTTCGGCATGCTCTCAGGCAAGTACGAGAACGGCGCACGCCCGGCCAATGGCCGCCTGAGCCTGTTCAGCCGCTTCTCGCGCTACTCCAACCCGCAAACCGTGGCCGCCTGCAGCCGCTACGTGAAGCTGGCCCGCGACCATGGCCTGGACCCGGCGCAGATGGCCCTGGCCTTCGTCACCCGCCAGCCGTTCGTGACCAGCAACATCATCGGCGCCACGACGCTCGAGCAACTGGACAGCAACCTGGCCAGCTTCGACCTCAAGCTCAGCGACGAGCTGCTGGCAGGCATCGAGGCCATCCATCAGGACCAGCCCAACCCCGCGCCCTGAGGCGCGACCCCGGCTCCCACCAACAAGGTGGGAACCGAGGGTAGACACAATCGCCAAAAAATAAGACGATCCAGCCGGTGATTGACCACTCTACCCTATAAGAATAAAGAAAATGATGTTTACCCAACCCACGGCGTCCTTGCGGCGCGTCAGTATCCTGGCCATCGACAACGTCTTTGCATCGACCCTGATGCAGGCCAAGGATTTCTTCCACCTGGCCAGCCTGCGCTACAGCAAACAATTGGGCCTGGGCCTGCAGCCGATATTCGAAACCCGCCTGGTGAGCCCTGACGGCCAGCCCGTACGCAGCTTCAGCGAGGTGATGCTGCCGGTCGACAGCGGCCTGGAGCAGGCCGACATCATCATCCTGCCGGCGTTCTGGGACGATTTCGATGCCCTCTGCCAGCGCTACCCGCAAGTACTGCCCTGGCTACGCGAGCAGCACGCGCACGGCGCGGTGCTCTGCGGCGAGGCCAGCGGCGTGTTCTGGCTGGCCGAAGCCGGGCTGCTCGACGGCAAGGAGGCAACCACCTACTGGCGCTTCTTCGGCCAGTTCGAAGAGCGCTTCCCCAAGGTCAGCCTCAACCAGGACAAGCACCTGACCGACGCCGACAACCTCTACTGCGCCGGCGGCGCCACCTCGGCCTGCGACCTGTACATCTACCTGATCGAGCGTTTCTGCGGGGCCAACGTGGCGCAAGCGGTGGCCCGCGACATCCTCTACGAAGTACAGCGCAACTACACCCCGGGGCGCATGGGCTTTGGCGGGCAGAAACTGCACCAGGACCTGATCATCCTGCAGATCCAGCACTGGCTCGAAGAGCATTTCGCCGACAAGTTCCGCTTCGAGGACGTGGCCCGCAATCACGGCATGAGCATTCGCAACTTCATGCGCCGCTTCCAGAGCGCCACCGGCGACAAGCCGCTGCACTACCTGCAACGACTGCGGATCGAAACAGCCAAGGGCTTGCTGTCGGGCACGCGCAAGAGCATCAAGACCATCAGCTATGAAGTGGGTTACGACGATGCGAGTTTCTTTGCCCGGTTGTTCAGGCAGCACACGGAGTTGTCGCCGAATCAGTATCGGCAGCAATTTATGCAGGAGGCCTGAAAGGCCTCATCGCGGGCAAGCCCGCTCCTACCGGTAGGAGCGGGCTTGCCCCGCGATGAAAGCACCGCCGATTAAGGCTTATGCGCCCGCGACAGGAATTCGTGGGACTGCATCTCCAGCAAGCGGCTCAAGGTGCGCTGGAATTCGAAGGTCAGGCGACCACCGGTGTACAGGTCCTTGAGCTCAACCTCGGCCGAGATGATCAGCTTGACGTTGCGGTCATAGAACTCGTCGACCATGTTGATGAAGCGCCGGGCGATGTCATCGGTGGCCACGCTCATCTGTTCGACGTCGCTCAGCAGCACGGCATGGAAGATCTTGCCCAGTTCGATGTAGTCGTTCTGGCTGCGCGGGCCGTCGCACAGTTCGCGGAATTCGAACCAGGCCACGTCATCACAAGTGCGCAACGCACGAATCTCGCGGTTCTCGATCACCAGCACGTCGTTCTCAACCGCCTGGGTGCACTCCGGCGTCAGTGCCTTGAAGCTTTTGCGCAGGCTTTCGTGAGCGGCTTCGTCCAGCGGGAAGTGGAACAGTTCAGCCTGCTCCAGGTGACGCAGGCGGTAGTCGACGCCGCTGTCGACGTTGACGATCTCGGTGTTCTGCTTGATCAGGGCAATCGCCGGCAGGAAACGCGCGCGCTGCAGGCCGTCCTTGTACAAGCCGTCGGGCACGATGTTGGAGGTGGCCACCAGGGTCACGCCGTTCTTGAACAGCTCCTCCATCAAGGTGCCGAGGATCATCGCGTCGGTAATGTCGGAGACGAAGAACTCGTCGAAGCAGATCACCCGCGCTTCATCGGAGAAACGCTTGGCGATGATGGTCAGCGGGTTCTTCTCGCCCTTGAGGGTTTTCATTTCCTCATGGACGCGCTTCATGAAGCGGTGGAAGTGCGTGCGCACCTTCTGCTTGAACGGCAGCGCTTCGAAGAACGTGTCGACCAGGTAGGTCTTGCCGCGGCCTACCCCACCCCAGAAGTACAAGCCCTTGACCGGTGCCTGGTCCTTCTTGCCGAACAACTTGCCGAACACGCCCGGCTTGTTGTTCTGCGCCGCGATCAGATCGTCGTACAGGCGCTGCAGATGACGCACTGCAGTTTCCTGCGCCGCATCATGGAAGAATTCGGGACGTTTCAGATCTGCTTGATATCGTTCTAGGGGCGTCATAATTCGTTAGCAAGGTAACAAAAACGGGCCGTCACTGTAGCGACGGCCCGGGATAATGGCAATCAGACTTCCGATAAGCCGTTCAGTCCTGCTGGGGCACCAGGGCCGCGCGCAGGGTGTCGATCGCGCTGTCACGGGCAGCGGCATCGACGAACTGCGGGCCGTCACCGACGCACTCGCCTTCCAGCCACAGGCTGAAGCCCAGGCCTTCGTGACGCACATCGAGCTCGCCGCCCTGTTGCAGTTGCTTGCTCACCGCACCAGCGGTCTTGCCGTCGGCGAAGTTGCGCGACAGCAGCAGTTGCTCGCCATCGGCAGCCAGCAGACGGAAGCGGAAACTGCCGTCGTCTTCGCGGAAGCTGACAAAGCGCGCAGTCTTGGCCGCCTTCTTCTTGACCTGGGCAGTTGCCTGCTCGATGTTGCGGAACGAGCGCAGGCCCACCGCCTCACGCAGCTGCCCAAGGAACGGCGTGGCCACCTTGCGGGCTTTCTGCGCACCGGCCAGGAGGATGTCCTCAAGGTCGGCCGGGCGGCTGATCAGCTGGTGATAACGCTCACGCGGCTCGCTCAGTTGGCCGTCGAGCAACTGGAACAGACGCTGCTTGGCTTCGCCCCAGCCCAGGCCCTGCAGCAGTTCGCTGCGGAATTCTTCAGCTTGCGAGGCAGTGGCGAAGGCCTGGAACAGGGTGAACAGGTGCGAGTTGTCCGGGTCTTTGGCTTCGCCCGGGGCGCGGGAGTCGGTGACGATGCGCGAAATGGCATCCTTCATGTCCTTGGCGCTGGTGAACAACGGGATGGTGTTGTCGTAGCTCTTGGACATCTTGCGCCCATCAAGGCCCGGCAGCGTCGCCACGCTTTCCTCGATCAGCGCTTCGGGCATGGCGAAGAACTCCTTGCCCTGGCCGAACAGGTGGTTGAAGCGCTGGCCGATGTCGCGGGCCATTTCCACGTGCTGGATCTGGTCGCGGCCGACCGGCACCTTGTTGGCGTTGAACATCAGGATGTCGGCGGCCATCAGTACCGGGTAGCTGTACAGGCCCATGCTGATACCGGCATCCGGGTCTTCGCCGTTCTCGACGTTCTTGTCCACCGAGGCCTTGTAGGCGTGCGCACGGTTGAGCAGGCCCTTGGCCGCGACGCAGGTCAGCAGCCAGGTCAGCTCGGGGATTTCCGGAATGTCGGACTGGCGATAGAAGGTCACTCGTTCCGGGTCCAGGCCACCGGCCAGCCAGGTCGCGGCGATTTCCAGGCGCGAGCGCTGGATGCGCTGCGGGTCATCGCATTTGATCAGGGCGTGGTAGTCGGCCAGGAAGTAGAACGAGTCGACACCCGGTTCACGGCTGGCGAGGATCGCCGGGCGGATGGCACCGGCGTAGTTGCCCAGGTGAGGCGTGCCCGTGGTGGTGATACCGGTAAGGATGCGCGTAGTCATGGGTAATCGCTTATCAGGCTTGTATCAGTTCGAAAGGCGCGGCAGCACCAGTTCCTTGAGGTCGGTGAGCTTGCCGTGGAAAAAGTGTCCGCATTCTGCCACTTTCAGCAGCTCATGGGGGCGTGGTAGTGCGTCGGACCAATCGTAGACGATCTGCGGATCGATCACTTCGTCGGTTTCCGGCTGGATGACGCTGAGCTCGCCGCGCTGCGGCAAGGGGTTGTCACCCAGGCGCATCACCGCTGGCGCAACCATGAACAGGTGCTTGAGGTGGATGCCTTCGGCTTCGAGGCGACCGCCGAGGCTGGCGGCAACAAAGCCACCGAAGGAGAAGCCCATCAGGGTCAGGGGCAACTCGGGGTGTTGTTCACGCAGCCAGGTGACGGCCGCCTCGGCGTCGTCCACTTCACCGCTGCCCATGTCATGGCTGCCGGCACTCTGACCAACGCCGCGGTAGTTGAAACGCAGGGTGATGTAGCCAGCATCGCGGGCGGTGCGCTGCAGCATCGACACCACCTTGTTCATCATGGTGCCACCCTGCACCGGGTTGGGGTGGCACAGCAGCACAACGCCACGGGCGTCGGCGACATCGAGGTACAAGGCTTCCAGTTGGCCGACCGGGCCATCGATGAATACGGGGGTTTCGCGGATAAGCAAGGATAAACTCCGTGACCTCGGAAAGGGTCGACTCGTCTAGCTGAATGATTCTGTCTGAGATATTTGCGATCGTTCGCGGTATACAGCGCAGGTCCGAGCCGTTAACGTAAAGCAAAGCCGTTTATAGAGGAAGGACTCGTGGAACTCTCGCTCTTAGTTTGGTTGTTGCCGACCCTGGCCCTCGTCGTGGGTGTCGTCGTTGGTTTCCTGGTCGCCCGCCTGCTGCCCAATGCCGCACCGAGCAGCACCCAGCGTCAGCTGGATGACATCCAGGAACGTTTCGACAGCTACCAGAATGAGGTGGTTACTCACTTCAACAGTACGGCTGCGCTGGTCAAGAAACTGACCCAAAGTTACCAGGACGTCCAGGATCACCTGGCCGAAGGCGCCAACCGCCTGGCCCTGGACGAACTCACCCGTCAGCGCCTGCTGGCCGCCCTGCACTCCGAGGCCGTGCAGCCGGCGCGTGATCGCCTGACCCCGCCGAAGGACACCGAGGTGCCGCGCGACTACGCACCGAAAGCGCCCAACGCCCCGGGCATGCTCGATGAGCATTACGGGCTCAAGCGCTAAAAATACAAACCCCGCCAAATGGCGGGGTTTTTATTGGAGCTGCTTACCCAGCCCCTGGACTTGACCTGCGATGAGGCCAGCACAGCCTCAGCAGTACCAAGGTGCATCCCCCGCCCGGTACCCATACTTCTCCCGCGCCTCATCCAGCACCCGCCGCTGTACTCCACCCTGGCGCACCAGGCTGTGCAAGCTGGCCAGGACGATACTGAAGCGATCGACTTCGAAAAACCGGCGCAACTGCTGGCGGGTATCACTACGACCAAAACCGTCAGTCCCAAGCGTCACATAAGGCGCTTGCACATACTCGGCAATCAATTGCGGCCAGGCCCGCACGTAGTCGGTGGCAGCGATGACCGGCGCATCACCGTCCAGGCAGCGCTGCACATGGCTGAGATCACCATTGCCCTGCCCCAGCCGACCGGCGCGATCAACATCCCGCGCCTCCCGCGCCAGTTCGCTGAAGCTGGTGACACTGAACACTTCGCTTTCAATCTGCCAATCGCTGGCCAGCAGCTCGCTGGCGGCAATGGCTTCACGCAGAATCGCCCCGGAGCCCAACAGGCGCACGCGCCCCTGGGCAACGGCGACGCGCTGTTCGACATAACGGTACATGCCGCGCAGGACCTCTTCATGCACCTGCGCAGGCAGGGATGGCTGTGGGTAGTTTTCGTTCATCACCGCGACGTAGTGAAACTCGTCGCGCTGTTCGCTGAGCATGCGCCGCGCCGCGTACTCCAGGATCACCGCCAGCTCACCGGCAAAGCACGGCTCCCAGGCCCGGCAGTTGGGCACCATCGAAGCCATCACCAGGCTCGAACCGTCCTGATGCTGCAAGCCTTCCCCGCCCAGTGTCGTGCGCCCGGCAGTGGCCCCCAGCAGCAGGCCACGGGCACGCTGGTCGGCGGCCGCCCAGATCAGGTCGCCCACGCGCTGGAAACCGAACATCGAGTAATAGATGTACACCGGCAGCATCGGCTCGCCATGCACCGCGTAAGACGTTGCCGCCGCCACCCAGGAAGAAATCGCTCCGGCTTCGGTAATACCTTCCTCCAGCAGCTGGCCATCGCGCGCTTCCTTGTAAGACAGCAGCGAACCTGCGTCCTCAGGCTCGTAGCACTGCCCCTGGGGCGAATAGATACCGATCTGGCGAAACAGGCTGGCCATGCCGAAGGTGCGCGCCTCGTCGGCCACAATCGGCACCACACGCGGTCCCAGCTGCGGTGCCTTGAGCCAGGCGCTGAGCATGCGCACGGCAGCCATGGTGGTGGACATCTCCTTGCCGTCGGCTTGCAGGGCAAAGCCGCCCATGGCCTCCAGCGCCGGGACCGGCACCGGGCGTACGTCACTACGCCGCGCAGGCAGCGGCCCACCCAGGGCGGTGCGACGCTCGCGCAGGTAGCGCATCTCTGCGCTGTCTGCGGCCGGGCGATAGAACTGCAACTGCTCGACCTGCGCGTCCGACAGCGGCAAATGGAAACGATCACGGAACGCCAGCAAGGCCTGCACATCGAGCTTCTTGGCCTGGTGTGCAGTCATCCGCGATTCACCGGCGGCGCTCATGCCATAGCCTTTCTTGGTCTTGGCCAGAATAACCGTCGGCCGGCCCTTGCAGGCCTTGGCAGCGGCGAAGGCGGCGTACAGTTTGCGAAAGTCGTGGCCACCGCGCTTGAGCGCATTGATCTCGGCCGAGCTCATGTGCTCGACCAGTTTCTGCAAGGCCGGCTGCTGATTGAAAAAGTGTTCGAGGTTGTAGGCCCCGTCCTTGGCCCCGAGGTTCTGGAACTGCCCGTCGGGTGTCGCAGCCAACTGGCGCAGCAGCACATGCTCGGTATCGCGGGCGAACAGCGCGTCCCACTCCGAGCCCCAGAGCACCTTGATCACGTTCCAGCCAGCGCCACTGAACAGCGCCTCAAGCTCCTGGATGATCTGGCCATTGCCCCGCACCGGGCCATCCAGGCGCTGCAGATTGCAGTTGACCACAAAGGTCAGGTTATCCAACTGCTCGCGGGCGGCCAGAGTCAGGCCGGCGATGGACTCCGGCTCGTCCATCTCGCCATCGCCAAACACACCCCAGACGTGCCGGGTACTGGTGTCGAGCAACTGGCGATTGTGCAGGTAGCGCATGAACCGCGCCTGGTAGATGGCGTTGATCGGCCCGATGCCCATGGAGCCGGTCGGGAACTGCCAAAAGTCGGGCATCAGCCACGGGTGCGGATAGGAACACAGGCCATTGCCGGCCACTTCCTGGCGATAGCTGGCCAACTGCTCTTCGCTCAGGCGGCCTTCGAGAAACGCTCGGGCGTAAATGCCCGGTGCCGAATGCGGCTGGAAGAACACCAGGTCAGCGCTGCGTTGCTCGCCGCCGGCCTCACCACGAAAAAAGTACTGAAAACCGACTTCGAAAATTTCTGCTGCCGAGGCATAACTGGCGATGTGCCCACCGAGGTCGCCATAGGCGTGGTTAGCCCGCATGACCATGGCCAGAGCATTCCAGCGCAGGATACTGGTAATGCGTTCATCGAGCTCCAAGTCACCCGGGTAGACGCCCTGCTGCTCCACCGACAAGGTATTGCGATAGGCCGAAAAGGCCTGGACACCGCGCTCCAGGCCCAGCTCTCGGGCGTGGGCTTCAAGCTGCTCAAGCAGAAACCGCGCGCGCTCCGGACCGCAGTGCAGCAGGGTCGAATCCAGTGCGTCCAGCCACTCGGCGGTTTCTCCCGGGTCGCTGTCCTGCTGTGGATCGCCCGGGCGCCGCGGCACACCTTCACCAGGCACAAGGTTCATCATTGCCACCATTGCATTGACCTCGTCCGTGAAGGATTCAGGCGCAGGCCTTGAGCGCCTGCTGAATATCCGCCAGCAAGTCGTCGATGTCCTCAAGGCCCACCGACAGTCGTACCAGACCTTCGGAAATTCCGTACTGCGCACGTTCCTCTGGGGTATAGCTGGAGTGGGTCATGCTTGCCGGGTGCTGGGCCAGGGATTCGGCATCGCCAAGACTGACGGCACGGCTGAACAGCTGCAGGGCGTTCATGAAACGTCGACCGGCGGTGATACCGCCCTTGAGCTCGAAAGCGATCATCCCGCCCGGCATCCGCATCTGCCGCTTGGCCAGTTCGTACTGGGCAAAACCGGGTAAGCCTGGGTAATTGATCAGTTCAACTTCTGGCTGTTGCTCCAGGTATTCGGCGATGGTTTGCGCGTTGCTGCAGTGGCGCTCCATGCGCAGGGTCAGGGTTTTCATCCCGCGCATCAGCAAGGCGGCGTCATGGGGCGACATCACTGCACCGGTCATGTCCTTCAAACCTTCCAGACGCACCCTGTCCACCAATGCCTTGCGTCCGACCACCAGGCCGGCGGTGATATCGCCATGGCCGCTGAGATACTTGGTCGCCGAATGCACCACCAGGTCGGCGCCCAACTCCAGCGGCCGCTGCAGATACGGAGTGCAATAAGTGTTGTCAACCACCACACTGATATCGTGCTGGTGCGCAAGCTTGGCCACGGCGGCGATATCGGTCATGTGCATGTTGGGGTTGGCCGGGGTTTCGAAGTAGATCACCCGGGTATTGGGGGTGATCGCCGCAGCGACCGCTTGCAGGTCGCTCATGTCGACATGCCGGACCTTGACGCCAAATTCGCCGATGCCATGGTGCAAAAAGGCAAAGGTGCAGCCGTACAGGGTGCGCCCCACCATCACCTCATCGCCGGGGCGTAGCAAGGTCCATAGCGTGGCGGTAATCGCACCCATGCCCGAGGCCAGCGCCAAGCCGGCCTCCCCCCCCTCCAGCGAAGCCATGCGTTGTTCCAGGAGGGCCAGGGTGGGGTTGGAAATACGGCTGTAGAAGTATCCGCTCTCTTCCCCGGCGAAGCAGGCAGCGCCGTACTCGACGGTCGGAAAAGCAAAGGTGGCCGTCTGATAGATCGGCGGCACCAGGGCACCATTGTGCTCCAGCGGGTTGTAACCGTGATGAATGGCGCGGGTGGCAAAACCTGATTTGTTATTGGAGCCGCTCATGGCAAACAGCCTCTAGTGGTTTGTTATAAGCTTATGCCACTGAGGTGCTGATTTTTTTCCAAATGTAACCATCCCTGTGGGTGGTTATTGACATAAAAACAACAATTTCAGACCACGGAGGGTAAAAAATGCCTACGACCATTGACCGCACCGACCGCGCGTTGCTTGCGGCGCTGCAGGACAACGCCCGATTGACGGTCTCCGAACTGGCCGACCAGGTCTCGCTGACCACCTCACCGTGCTGGCGTCGAATCAAGCTGCTGGAAGAATCCGGCTACATCACCGGCTACCAGGCCATCCTCTCGCCCAAGTCCCTGGGCTTTGGCGTGACCGCTTTCGTCAGCATCATGATGGACTCGCACACCAAGGAAATGGCCCGCGCCTTCGAGCAGCGGCTGATGGAAATCCCCGAAATCGTCGCCTGTCACAACATCTCCGGGCGCTATGACTTCCTGCTGGAAATCCTTGCCCGTGACCTTGAGTCATTCGGTGAATTTGCCCGGGAAGTGCTGCAGACCTTGCCGGGGGTGAAGGAGATCTACTCGAGCTTTTCGTTCAAGGCGGTGAAGGAGAAGCGGGTGATTCCAGTATCGGAAAAGCACATTTGAGTGTGCGGCCAACAAAAAACCCCAGCGAAGTGGGGTTTTCTGTTCAGCGCTAACGCTTAGATCGCGCCACGCTTGCGCAGCAGCTCCAGCACCTGCTTGACGCCCTCTTCCAGGCTGACGCTCTGGGTGTCGATCACCAGATCCGCATCCAGCGGTACGTCAAACGGGAAGCTTTCGCCCGGGATGTTGTCGCCGCCGGCGGCATACAGGCCCTGCGGGTCACGCTCGCGGCAAGCCATAGGCGAGGCCTGGACGTAGACGGTGAGCAATCGCTCCTTGCCGATCAGCGCCTTGGCCTGTTCGCGGCCTTCGGCATCCGGGGCGACGAAGGCGGCCAGGGTCAGCAGCCCCGCTTCGTTGAACTGACGCGCAACGTGCGCAGCACGACGCCAGTTCTCGGTGCGCCCGGCACGGTCCTGCGGCAAGCCCTTGTTCAGATCGTGACGCAGGTTCTGGCCATCGAGTACATACACCGCACGACCCATGTCGAACAGCTTGCGCTCAACGGCATAGGCCAGGGTGCTTTTGCCGGCGCCCGAGAGGCCGCTGAACAGCACCGTGGCGGGCTGCTGGCCGAAGCGCAGGGCACGTTCTGCCGTGTCCACGTGGGCCAGTTTGCCGTGCTGGCCGACGGTGCCATGCGGCACTACCGGTGGCGCGATGATCATGCCGGCGCCAACGGTGCCGTTGGTCAGGCGGTCGATGACGATGAAGGCACCGGTGGTGCGGTTGCTGTCATAGCCGTCCAGCGCGATCGGAGCGTCGAGGCTGACCTTGACCTTGCCGATCTCGTTGAGCTGCAGGGCACTGGCAGCACCCTGCTCCAGGGTGTTCACATCGACCTTGTGGGCGATGCTGGCAATCGAGCCCGGCACGTAACTGGTGGCGCGCTTGATGTCGTATTTCTTGCCCGGCAACATCGGCTCTTCAGCCATCCACACCAGCATGGCGTCGAACTGGTCGGTCACCGGCGGAACGTTGTCGGCATGCACCAGCAAGTCGCCACGGGAGATGTCGATCTCGTCTTCCATGGTCAGGGTCACGGCCTGGCCGGGGCCGGCGTTTTCCAGTTCACCTTCGAAGGTGACGATGGACTTGACCCGGCTGCTCTTGCCCGACGGCAGCACGACGATTTCATCGCCCTTGTGCACCACACCGCTGGCCAGGGTACCGGCAAAGCCACGGAAGTTCAGGTTCGGGCGGTTGACGTACTGCACCGGGAAACGCAGGTCGGTGAAGTTGCGGTCGGCCGCGACTTCGACGGTTTCGAGGATTTCCATCAGCGCCGGGCCCGTGTACCACGGCGAACGCTCGCTGCGGTTGACCACGTTGTCGCCCTTGAGCGCCGACATCGGCACGAAGTGCAGGCTGCTCGGGGCCATGTTGATGGCTTCGGCGAACTTCAGGTAGTCAGCCTTGATGCTCTCGAACACGCCCTCGTCGAAGCCTTTGAGGTCCATCTTGTTGACCGCAACGACGATGTGCTTGATGCCCAGCAACGAGGCAATGTAGCTGTGCCGGCGGGTCTGGGTCTGCACGCCGTAGCGGGCATCGACGAGGATGATCGCCAGGTCGCAGGTGGACGCACCGGTAGCCATGTTGCGGGTGTACTGCTCATGGCCCGGGGTGTCGGCGATGATGAACTTGCGCTTGGCGGTAGAGAAGTAGCGGTAGGCCACATCGATGGTGATGCCCTGCTCGCGCTCGGCCTGCAGGCCGTCGACCAGCAACGCCAGGTCGATGTCGTCACCGGTGGTGCCGACTTTTTTCGAGTCGCGGGTGATGGCTTCCAGATGGTCTTCGTAGATCATCTTCGAGTCGTGCAGCAGGCGCCCGATCAGGGTGCTCTTGCCGTCATCGACGTTACCGCAGGTCAAAAAGCGCAGCAGTTCTTTACGCTCGTGCTGGGCCAGGTAGGCGAGGATGTCCTCGCTGATCAGATCAGATTGGTGGCTCATTACATTCAAGCTCCAAGCTGTAAGCTTCAAGCGGCAAGCTTGTCGGCATACAACTAGTCAGAAATTTTGTTGATCAACCCGCTCAGCATTCTTGAAAGCTCACGAGTCTCTGTAATCCACTCATTCGACAAAGGCTTTGGCAGGTAGCCTACTTCTCCCCCGATGATGATCTGCGTACACAACTCACCGCAGGACGTCTTGGCAATACACAGATAACGAACCTTTTCTTTTGCCGTTCTCCGCTCCATGCCTTCGGCGATATTCGACGGAACGGAAAGTGCCGCCCGGGTGATCTGATCCTTGAATCCAAGACTCCCGGCATACACTCTGCTGCCTGTAAATCGCTACCGCCAAATCTTTGCTTCTCTGCCAAACAGCACGCTTCTCGAAGTCCATAGTGAGCACTCTCACGCGCCCACAATGGGGCGGCAGCCGACAAAATCCAGAAGCTACGCACCTTGCTTCTAACTTGCAGCTTGCCGCTTGTAACTTGAAGCTTAGAAGTACCCTTGCCGTTTTTTGTCTTCCATGGAACCGGCGCCATCATGATCGATGACCCGGCCCTGGCGCTCGGAAGTGCGCGTCAGGAGCATTTCCTGAATGATGTCCGTGAGGCTTTCGGCCTCGGACTCCACCGCGCCCGTCAACGGGTAGCAGCCAAGGGTACGGAAACGCACCTTCTTCTTGACGATGCGGGCCTTTTCTTCCTCCGAGAGGTGCTCGAGGATGCGCGCGTCGTCGATCATGATCAGGGTGCCGTTCTTCTCGATCACTTCACGTTCGGCGGCGAAGTACAGCGGCACGATCGGGATGCCTTCGAGGTAGATGTACTGCCAGATGTCCAGTTCGGTCCAGTTCGACAACGGGAACACGCGAATCGATTCGCCCTTGTTGACCTTGCCGTTGTAGACGTTCCACAGTTCCGGGCGCTGGTTCTTCGGGTCCCAGCGGTGCTTGCTGTCACGGAACGAGTAGACCCGCTCCTTGGCCCGCGACTTCTCTTCGTCGCGGCGCGCGCCACCGAAGGCGGCATCGAAGCCGTACTTGTCGAGCGCCTGCTTGAGGCCCTCGGTCTTCATGATGTCGGTATGCTTGGCACTGCCGTGGGTGAACGGGTTGATACCCTGGGCGACGCCGTCCGGGTTGACGTGAGTGATCAGCTCCAGGCCCATTTCCTCGACCATCTTGTCGCGGAAGCTGTACATCTCCTGGAATTTCCACTGGGTGTCGACGTGCATCACCGGAAACGGCAGCTTGCCCGGGAAGAAGGCCTTACGCGCCAGGTGCAGCATCACGGCCGAGTCCTTGCCAATCGAGTACAGCATCACCGGGTTATCGAACTCGGCGGCCACCTCACGAATGATGTGGATGCTTTCCGCCTCCAACTGTTTCAAATGCGTCAGTTTGTCGACCATGGCTACTCACGGAAATACGATCTTATGGACGGCCAGCGGGCCGTGTTCGAGCGGGCCACTTTATCACAGCACCCGATTCTATTTAGGCGGCCAACTAGAACGAAACAGTATAAGAATATGCCCTGCCGTTTTAGCGTCAGATCGGGTTCGGGCAGTCGATGAACAGGTGCTCCAGGGCAAAGCGCCGGGCCAGATAATCACCCAGTGCCTGCACGCCGTAACGCTCGGTGGCATGGTGGCCGGCGGCGATGAAACTGATGCCGTTTTCGCGGGCGCTGTGGAAGGTCTGCTCGGAGGCCTCGCCACTCAGGTACAGGTCGACACCGGCGGCAATCGCCTGGTCGATGTAGCCCTGGCCGCCGCCGGTGCACCAGCCGACGCGGCGGATGATCTGCTCGCCTTCGATCAGCAGCGGCTCGCGACCCATCACCTCCTGCACCTTGCGGGCAAAATCGCGGGCCGACATCGGCTCGGCCAACGAGCCAACCAGGCCGACGATCCGCGGGTTCTGCGGGTCCAGCGGGCCTTCGACGGTGATGTCGAGCTGACGCGCCAGTTGTACGTTGTTGCCCACTTCCGGGTGCAGGTCCAGCGGCAGGTGGTAGGACAGCAGGCTCAGGTCGTTTTTCAGCAGGGTCTTCAGCCGGCGCTGCTTCATGCCGGTGATGCACGGGTTCTCACCCTTCCAGAAGTAACCGTGGTGTACCAGCACCAGGTCGGCTTCGGCCTCGACCGCCGCATCGAGCAAGGCCTGGCTTGCGGTGACGCCGCTGACGATGCGGGTCACCTGCGGACGGCCCTCGACCTGCAGGCCGTTGGGGCAGTAGTCCTGGATTTTGGCGCTGCCGAGGTAGCGCTCGGCTTCCTCGACCAGGGTGCTCAGGGCAACAGCCATGAAAAGACTCCTCAATTTCGCAGTTCAGCGCGGCCCAAGGCCCCGTATAATGAGCGTCATTATGGGCCGTCGCCGGGTTGGGGGAAACCGACGGCAGTTGCCTGGGGGCTGGTGTTGTTGGTTTTCGTGACGATTTAACAGTTCCTGCACGCGCCCGCGCGCAGTATGATCGCGCGCGTTCACGCTCCCAGCTGTCATCGGCCCTCTGCCAACTCCCAGGATTCGTTCAATGTTCAAGGCTTTGCGTTACTTTGGCTGGCCGCTGCTGGTCGGCGTGCTGATCGCCCTGTTGGTCATCCAGCGCTTTCCGCAATGGGTCGGCCTGCCCAGCCAGGACGTCAACCTGCAACAAGCCCCGCAGACCACGCGGATCATGCAGGGGCCGGTGTCCTACGCCGACGCCGTGAGCATCGCCGCCCCGGCGGTGGCCAACCTGTACACCACCAAGGTGGTCAACAAGACCGCCCACCCGCTGTTCGAAGACCCGCAGTTCCGCCGCTTTTTCGGTGACAACCTGCCCAAGCAGCGCCGTTGGGAGTCGAGCCTGGGTTCGGCAGTGATCATGAGCCCGGAAGGCTACCTGCTGACCAACAACCACGTGACCTCCGGTGCCGACCAGATCGTGGTGGCGCTCAAGGACGGCCGCGAAACCCTGGCGCGGGTCATCGGCAGCGACCCGGAAACCGACCTTGCGGTCCTCAAGATCGACCTGAAGAACCTGCCGTCGATCACTATCGGCCGCTCCGACAACATCCATATCGGCGACGTCGCCCTGGCCATCGGCAACCCCTTCGGTGTCGGCCAGACCGTGACCATGGGTATCATCAGCGCCACCGGGCGCAACCAACTGGGCCTGAACAACTACGAAGACTTCATCCAGACCGACGCCGCGATCAACCCGGGCAACTCCGGTGGCGCGCTGGTCGATGCCAACGGCAACCTGACCGGCATCAACACGGCGATCTTCTCCAAGTCCGGCGGCTCGCAAGGCATCGGCTTTGCCATCCCGACCAAGCTGGCGCTGGAGGTGATGAAGTCGATCATCGAGCACGGTCAGGTGATTCGTGGCTGGCTGGGGATCGAGGTGCAGCCGCTGAGCCAGGAGCTGGCCGAGTCGTTCGGCATGCAGGGGCGCCCGGGTATCGTCGTTGCGGGGATTTTCCGTGATGGCCCGGCGCAGAAGGCTGGCCTGGAACTGGGTGACGTGATCCTGAGCATCAATGGCGAACCGGCGGGCGATGGCCGCCGCTCGATGAACCAGGTGGCGCGGATCAAGCCCAATGACAAAGTGGCAATTCAGGTCATGCGCAACGGCAAGGAGCTCAAGCTGACGGCCGAGATTGGCTTGCGTCCACCGCCGGCACCGGCAGCCAAAGAAGAAAACTGACCTTCTGCCAAGAAGCGGGGCTGTTTCACAGCCCCAATGGGTCAATGCAGAATCTGGCTCAAGAACAGCTTGGTCCGCTCATTCTGCGGCCGGTCGAAGAAGTCGTCCGGCGCCGCCTGCTCCACAATCTCGCCTTTATCCATGAAGATCACCCGGTTCGCCACGGTGCGGGCAAAGCCCATCTCGTGGGTCACGCAGAGCATGGTCATGCCGTCTTCCGCCAGGCCCACCATGGTATCGAGCACTTCCTTGACCATCTCCGGGTCCAGCGCCGAGGTCGGTTCATCGAACAGCATGATCTTCGGCTTCATGCACAGCGCCCGGGCAATCGCTACCCGTTGCTGCTGACCACCGGACAACTGCCCCGGAAACTTGTTGGCCTGCTCCGGAATACGCACCCGCTCCAGATAGTGCATGGCGATTTCCTCGGCCTTGCGCTTGGGCATCTTGCGCACCCACATCGGCGCCAGGGTGCAGTTCTGCAGGATGGTCAGGTGCGGGAACAAGTTGAAATGCTGGAACACCATGCCGACTTCGCGGCGGATCGCTTCGATCTGCTTGAGATCGTTGGTCAGCTCCACGCCATCGACGACGATGCGCCCCTGCTGGTGCTCTTCTAGGCGGTTGAGGCAGCGGATGGTGGTCGACTTGCCCGAACCCGACGGCCCGCACAGCACAATGCGCTCGCCCTGGCGCACGTTCAGGTTGATGTCCTTGAGCACGTGGAACTGGCCGTACCACTTGTTCACGCCCTGCATCTGAATAATGCCTTCAGGGCTCACAGGCTGTTTGATCGCTTCACTCATGGGAACACTCCTAACGCTTGTGGCCTGTGTCCAGCTTGCGCTCCAGATGCATGGAGTAGCGGGACATACCGAAACAGAAAATCCAGAAAACCAGGGCGGCAAATACATAGCCCTCGGTCGCCATGCCCAGCCAGGTCGGGTCGGCAGCGGCCTGCTTGACGCTGTTGAGCAGGTCGAAGAGGCCGATGATGATCACAAGGCTGGTGTCCTTGAACAGGGCAATGAAGGTGTTGACGATGCCGGGGATCACCAGCTTCAGGGCTTGCGGCAGAATCACCAGGCCCATCGAGCGCCAGTAGCCCAGGCCCATGGCCGCAGCGGCTTCGTACTGGCCTTTGGGAATGGCCTGCAGGCCGCCACGCACCACCTCGGCGATGTACGCCGACTGGAACAGGATCACCCCGATCATGGCCCGCAGCAGCTTGTCGAAGCTCATGCCTTCAGGCAGGAACAGCGGCAGCATCACCGAAGACATGAACAGCACGGTAATCAGCGGCACGCCGCGCCAGAATTCGATGAAGGTCACGCAGACCACCTTCACCGCCGGCATGTTCGAACGCCGCCCCAACGCCAGCAAAATCCCCAGCGGCAAAGCACCGACGATACCCACGGTGGCGATCACCAGGGTCAGCATCAGCCCGCCCCACTGGTTGGTCGGTACCGTGGCCAGGCCCAAGTAGCCGCCGTGCAGCAGGGTGTAGGCGATGATCGGGTACAGCACCAGAAAGCCCAGGCCGTAAATCGCCTTGCGCGGGAAGCGCGCGATGAACAATGGCGCGGCGCCGATTACCGCCAGCCACACGGTGAGGTCGACGCGCCAGCGCAGCTCACTCGGGTAGTAGCCGTACATGAACTGACCGAAGCGCTGCTGGATGAACACCCAGCAGGCGCCCTCCTTGGTGCAGTCGGCACGGGTGGTGCCAACCCAGTTGGCGTCGAAGATCGACCACTGCAGCAGCGGCGGTACGATCAGCCACACCAGGTACGCGGCAAACAGCGTCAGCAGGGTGTTGAGCCAGCTGGAGAACAGGTTGGCGCGCATCCAGGCCATCACGCCGACGGCTTTGACCGGTGGCGGCATATCAGGTTTGAAAACATGGGTACTCATGCGCTTGTCCTCACCGCTCGATCAGCGCAATGCGCTTGTTGTACCAGTTCATCAGCAGGGAAATGCTGATGCTGATGGCCAGATAGACGCTCATGGTGATGGCGATCACCTCGATGGCCTGGCCGGTCTGGTTGAGCACGGTACCAGCGAACAGCGAGACCATTTCCGGGTAGCCAATACCGGCCGCCAGCGAAGAGTTCTTCGCCAGGTTCAGGTACTGGCTGGTCAGCGGCGGGATAATCACCCGCAGCGCCTGGGGAATGATCACCTTGCGCAGGGTCGGCCCCTCGCGCAGGCCCAGGGAGCGGGCTGCCTCGGTCTGGCCGTAGCTCACCGAACGGATACCGGAACGTACGATCTCGGCGATGAACGCCGCGGTATAGATGGTCAGCGCCAGGGTCAGCGCCAGCAGTTCGGGGATCAGCACCCAGCCGCCAACGAAGTTGAAGCCCTTGAGCTGCGGCATTTCCCAGTGCACCGGCGCGCCGAACAGCAGCACGCACAACGCCGGAATGCCGAAGAGCAGGAACAGGCCGACCCAGAATTTGTGAAACGGCTCGCCGGTGGCCTCAAAGCGTCGGTTGGCCAGACGCACCATCACCATAATGGCGAGGATCGCCAGCCCCACGGCGACGACGAATGGCCAGAATCCTTCGGCCATGGCAGCCCCGGGCATGTTCAGGCCCCGGTTGCTGATAAAGAAGGTGTCGTTGAGATTGATGCTACCCCGCGGTCCCGGCAGGGTCAGGAACACCGCGAAGTACCAGAACAGGATCTGCAGCAGCGGTGGGATGTTACGGAAAGTCTCGACATACACTGTGGCCAGCTTGCTGATCATCCAGTTCGGTGACAGTCGTGCCACACCGATGATGAAGCCCAGCAGGGTCGCGAGGATGATGCCGATGAAGGTTACCAGCAGGGTGTTGAGCAGGCCGATGACGAAGACCCGCGCATAACTGTCCTGTTCAGTATAGGGGATCAGGTGCTGGGCGATGCCGAAGCCAGCACTGCGTTCGAGAAAGTCGAAGCCCGAAGTGATCCCGCGGTGTTGCAGGTTGGTCTGGGTATTGTGAAACAAGTACCAGCCCAGACCGACCACCGCGACCACGGTGAGGATCTGGAACAGCCACGCACGCACACGTGGATCGCTCAGGGATAGTCCCTTGGGTGCGCCGATATTATTTTGCATGTAATGCCCCGAAAGGAAGGGAACCGAACAGCCTGCGGCGGCCGAATGCCGCCGCAGGCCGCAACCGTCAGCGCACCGGTGGCGCGTACTGGATGCCGCCGTTGTTCCACAGGGCGTTCAGACCGCGGTCGATTTGCAGTGGGGTTTCCTTGCCCAGGTTTTTCTCGAAGACTTCACCGTAGTTGCCGACCTGCTTGACGATCTGCACGACCCAGTCCTTCGGCAGTTTCAGGTCTTTGCCGTACTCGCCGTCGGCGCCGAGCATACGGGCCACGTCAGGGTTCTTGGTGGCCTTGGCTTCGGCTTCGACGTTTTTCGAGCTGATGCCCATCTCTTCGGCATTGAGCATGGCGAACAGGGTCCACTTGACGATGCTGAACCACTCTTCATCGCCTTTGCGCACTACCGGGCCCAGTGGCTCCTTGGAGATGGTCTCTGGCAGTACCACGTAATCGGCCGGGGCGGCCAGCTTGGAGCGCTGTGCGTAGAGCTGCGACTTGTCCGAGGTCAGCACGTCGCAACGACCGGACTCCAGCGACTTGGCGCTCTCATCGGAAGTGTCGAAGGTGATCGGGGTGTACTTCAGGCCATTGGCGCGGAAGTAGTCGGAAACGTTGAGCTCGGTGGTGGTACCGGCCTGGATGCAGATGGTTGCGCCGTCCAGTTCCTTGGCGCTGGAAACGCCGAGCTTCTTGTTGACCAGGAAACCAATGCCGTCGTAGTAGGTAACACCGGCGAACACCAGGCCCATGCCGGCGTCACGGGAGCTGGTCCAAGTGGTGTTGCGCGACAGCACGTCGACTTCGCCGGACTGCAGCGCCGTGAAGCGCTCCTTGGCGTTGAGCTGGCTGAACTTGACCTTCTTGGCGTCGCCGAACACCGCAGCGGCCACCGCGCGGCAGACGTCGGCGTCGATCCCGACGATGTTGCCCTTGGCATCCGGCACCGAGAAGCCCGGCAAACCGTCACTGACGCCACATTGAACGAATCCCTTCTTCTGTACTGCGTCCAGGGTCGCACCTGCCTGTGCGAAACCGCTGATACCCAACGCGGTAGCAGCGGTAACCACTGCCAGTGTGGATTTCAACATCTTCATTCAAACCTCCAGTTTTGCTCTTGTTGTGTGAGCCGGGATTGCACCGCACCCTTATGAGGCGCATCCGACCCGTGTTGGCTTGTTTTTGGGTCAATTGGCGCAATGCGCTGTTCTGTGACAGCCTTGGGGACCGCTAACGGGTGTTACCGTCCAAAACGTGTAACCTCGCATCAGGAGTTTCATAGCAAAGCGCGTACCACACTGAAGGGCTAAAGCGTTTCAGTTCACGTCAAGAGGGAAACTTGCAGCGTTGCGACAGGTTTTTCCCGGATTTACCCGACGCGCCTTCATTTCATGCACGCAAACAAGAGCGCGCGCACACTTTCGGAGCAGTCATGACCCACCCGCTGATTCTCGAACCACAAAAAACCGTTGATGCCTGTGTGATCTGGTTGCACGGCCTTGGGGCCGACCGTTACGACTTCATGCCGGTCGCCGAAGCCCTGCAGGAAGTGCTGCTGACCACCCGCTTTGTCATGCCCCAGGCGCCCACCCGGCCGGTGACCATCAACGGCGGCTATGCAATGCCCAGCTGGTACGACATCAAGGCCATGAGCCCGGCGCGGGCCATTAATGAAGAGCAGCTGCAGGAATCGGCCGAGCAGGTGATCGAACTGATCAAGGCCGAACAGGCAAAAGGCGTGGCCCTGTCGCGCATCATCCTCGCCGGCTTCTCCCAGGGCGGCGCGGTGGTACTGCACACGGCCTATATAAAGTGGCAAGAAGCCCTGGGCGGTGTACTGGCGCTTTCGACCTATGCCCCGACCTTCGCCCAGGAACGCGAACTGAGCGCCTGCCAGCAACGGACCCCGGCCCTGTGCCTGCACGGTGTACACGACCCGGTAGTGCTACCGGCCATGGGGCGCAGCGCCTACGAACACCTGAAGAACTGGGGCGTCAGCGCCAAGTGGGCCGAATACCCGATGGAGCACGAAGTGCTGCAGGAAGAAATTCGCGATATCGCCGTCTGGCTGGCCGAGCGCCTGCGCTAAAAGAAGCGTTCCCTGTAGTTGTCAGTGCAATCCACTACGCCGCGCCCGATTCTTGCATTACACTGCCCGGCGTACATTCCTTAACCAATTGATGAGATGACCGTGCTCAAAGCACTCAAGAAGATGTTCGGCAAGAGCGAGGTTGAGCAACTCGCCACCGAAACCGCTGCCCCCGTGAAGCAGCCGCCCGCAGCACCCCAGGCCCCTGCCCCGTCGGCTCCGCTCAAGACCGAGGCCGCAGCCCCTGCACCAGCCCCGGTCCGCGCCGAGAAACCGGCCGAGGCCAAGCCGCGCCGTGAGCGCAAGCCAAAACCTGCAGCTTCTACCTGGAAGCTGGAAGACTTCGCCGTCGAGCCCCAGGAAGGCAAGACCCGTTTCCATGACTTCAAGCTCTCGCCCGAGCTGATGCATGCGATCCACGACCTTGGCTTCCCATACTGCACGCCGATCCAGGCTCAGGTCCTGGGCTACACCCTGCGTGGCAAAGACGCCATCGGCCGGGCCCAGACCGGTACCGGCAAGACCGCGGCCTTCCTGATTTCGATCATCACCCAGTTGCAGCAGACCCCGCCGCCGAAAGAGCGCTACATGGGCGAGCCACGGGCGCTGATCATCGCCCCGACCCGCGAGCTGGTGGTGCAGATCGCCAAGGATGCCGCGGCGCTGACCAAATACACCGGCCTGAACGTCATGACCTTCGTCGGCGGCATGGACTTCGACAAGCAGCTCAAGGCCCTCGAAGCCCGCCACTGCGACATCCTGGTGGCTACCCCGGGCCGCTTGCTGGACTTCAACCAGCGCGGCGAAGCACACCTGGACATGGTCGAGGTACTGGTGCTGGACGAAGCCGACCGCATGCTCGACATGGGCTTCATCCCCCAGGTCCGGCAGATCATCCGCCAGACGCCACCCAAGAGCGAACGCCAGACCCTGCTGTTCTCGGCCACCTTCACCGAAGACGTGATGAACCTGGCCAAGCAGTGGACCACCGATCCTGCCATCGTCGAGATCGAGCCGGAGAACGTCGCCAGCGAAACCGTCGAGCAGCACGTCTATGCCGTGGCCGGCAGCGACAAGTACAAGCTGCTGTACAACCTGGTGACGGAGAACAAGTGGGAACGGGTGATGGTCTTCGCCAACCGCAAGGATGAAGTGCGGCGCATCGAAGAACGCCTGGTGCGCGACGGCGTCAACGCCGCCCAGCTGTCGGGCGACGTGCCGCAGCACAAGCGGATCAAGACCCTCGAAAGCTTCCGTGAAGGACGCATCACCGTGCTGGTCGCCACCGACGTGGCTGGCCGCGGTATCCACATCGACGGCATCAGCCACGTGATCAACTTCACCCTGCCGGAAGACCCGGACGACTACGTGCACCGCATCGGCCGTACCGGTCGTGCCGGCACCAGCGGCGTGTCGATCAGCTTTGCCGGTGAGGATGACTCGTACCAGTTGCCAGCCATCGAAGAGCTGCTGGGACGCAAGATCAGCTGCGAGATGCCGCCGACCGAGCTGCTCAAACCGGTACCGCGCAAGCATCACTGATTGCGTTGAACCTATCGCGGGGCAAGCCCGCTCCTACACAACCCTGTAGGAGCGGGCTTGCCCCGCGATGCTTTTTACACCTACCCATATTGCCCAAATAAACTAAAAGTCCATAATAGACAAAATAGTTCATTTGGAGCTTCGCATGTCTGCGCCTCTCGTCATCGATCAACAGCACGCTCGCCAACTGCTCGCCCAGGTGGATGTCCCGCAGATCCTGCGCAACCTGTTCCGTGACCTGGCGGCCGGGCAAGCGGTGCAACCGCCCCAGCAACTGGTGGAGTTCCCCGCAGGCAAAGGCGACTTCATCAACTACGGTGGCGTACTGGCCGAACAGCGTGTGTACGGGGTCAAGACCTCGCCCTACATCGTCCGCGAGCAAGGCCCGCTGGTCACTGCCTGGACCCTGCTGATGTCCATGGACAGCGGCCACCCCCTGCTGCTTTGCGATGCCGGCGAGCTGACCACCGCGCGCACCGCCGCCACCACCGCCGTGGCCGTCGACGCCCTGGCAGCCACCGACGCCCGGTGCCTGACCCTGATCGGCAGCGGCCCGATTGCCCGCGCCCACCTGCACTACGCCCGCAACCTGCGCCAATGGCAGGACATCCGCCTGTATTCGCCAAGCCTGAGCGAGCAATCCGCCGGGCAGCGCCAAGCCCTGACCGATCTCGATCCGCGCCTGGTGCTCAGCGAGAGCCTGGAGCAGGCAGTGCTGGATGCCGACGTGATTCTGCTGTGCACCTCCTCGGCCGGCCCGGTGCTCGACCCGCGCCAGTTGAGCAAACCTGCGCTGATTACCTCGATCAGCACCAATGCAGTCCGTGCCCATGAAGTGCCGCCAGCGACCCTGAGCGAGATGGACGTGTACTGCGACTACCGGGTAACCACCCCGGGCAGCGCTGGCGAGATGCGCATCGCCGCCGAGCAACATGGCTGGCAACCTGAAGCTATCGTCGGCGATCTGGCGCAATTGATCAGTGGCGCGGTGCAAAAGCCGAACTACCAGCGCCATGCGTTCTTCCGCTCCATCGGCCTGGGCCTGGAAGACATCGCCCTGGCCAATGCCCTGTACCGCCTGCAACGCGCCGACTGAGGAAACCTCCATGCAACACGCTGATTTCATCATCATCGGCGCCGGTATTGCCGGTGCCTCCACCGGTTTCTGGCTGGCCGGCCACGGGCGGGTGCTGCTGCTTGAGCGCGAGTCGCAGCCGGGTTACCACTCCACCGGCCGCTCGGCCGCGCTGTACACCGCAGCCTATGGCACACCGCAGGTCCGCGCGCTGACCCTGGCCAGCCGCGAGTTTTTCGACCATCCGCCTGCGGGCTTCGCCGAGCACCCGTTGCTCAGCCCTCGCGGGGAAATGACCGTCGACCTCAACGGCGACCCTGAAGAGCTGCAGCGCCAGTACCAGAACGCCAAGGCCTGCGTGCCTGAAGTCGAGCTGCTCAGCGCCGAGCAGGCCTGCGCGCGCCTGCCAGTGCTGCGCCGCGACAAGGTGCATGGGGCCCTGTACGACCCGAGTGCCAGCGACATCGACACCGACGCCCTGCACCAGGGCTACCTGCGCGGCATTCGTCGCCAGCAGGGTGAAGTGCACAGCGACTGCGAAGTGCAGCACCTGAGCCGCGACGCCGACGGCCTCTGGCAGGTGCAGACCAGCCGGGGCACGTTCAGCGCCCCGGTACTGATCAACGCGGCCGGTGCCTGGGCCGACAAGATCGGCGAACTGGCTGGCGCCCAGCCACTGGGCCTGCAGCCAAAACGTCGCGCCGCGTTCATCTTCGCCGGCCCCGAAGGCATCGACAGCCATGCCTGGCCAATGCTGGTGAGCCTCGATGAGTCGTTCTACATGAAACCCGACGCCGGCATGCTGCTCGGTTCACCGGCCAATGCCGACCCGGTCGAGCCTCATGACGTGCAGGCCGAAGAGCTGGACATCGCCATGGGCATCTACCAGATCGAAGAAGCCACCACCCTGAGCATTCGTCGCCCGACCCGCACTTGGGCCGGGTTGCGCAGCTTCGTTGCCGACGGCGACCTGGTAGCCGGATTCGATCCGCAGGTTCCCGGCCTGTTCTGGGTCGCCGCGCAAGGTGGCTATGGTATCCAGACCTCGCCGGCCATGGGCCAGGCCAGCGCGGCCCTGGTGCGCGGCGAAGACCTGCCCGACCCCCTCAAGGGCTTTGGCCTGAACGCCGCGATGCTGTCGCCGCGCCGCCTGCAAGGGTGACGCCCGGCCGCGATTGCGGCACACTCCCAGCGCCCTTTCGCCAAGGGCGCTGACACCGCCTGGAGCCTGCCCGAATGCCCACACCCCGCCCCGATCCAGCCCTGCACAACTACCGGGCCATCGCCGACGCCATCGCCACCCTGTTCTTCCCCCACGCCGAAGTGGTGCTGCACGATTTGCGCAGCCAGAAGATCGACTACATCGCCAACAACCTGTCCAAGCGCGAGGTTGGCGATGATGCGGCCCTGGAGGACATGTTCGAGGAAGGCACCGACGAGACCAACATCGGCCCGTACGAAAAGCTCAACTGGGACGGTCAGAAGATCCGCTCGCTGAGCACCGTGCTGCGCGACCCGGCCGGCAAGCCGCTGGCGGTGCTGTGCATCAACCTGAACATTTCCCTGTTCGAGAACGCCAAGGCGGCGCTCGACCTGTTCCTTTCGCCGAGCAAGCTGATCCCGCAGCCCGATGCACTGTTTCGCGATGACTGGCAGGAGCGCATCAACACCTTCCTCAACAGCTGGCTGCGCCAGCGGCAACTGAGCCTCAACCTGCTCAGCCGCGACCACAAGCGCGAGCTGGTGCTGGCCCTGCATGCCGAAGGCGCGTTCAAGGGCAAGAGTGCGGCCAACTATGTGGCCAATGTGCTGGGGATGGGACGGGCGACGGTGTACAAGCACCTGAAGGAACTCAAGGCCTGATCAGCGCCAGGCCTTGAGTACAACGGCGATCAGTCGCCGTAGATATCGGATTTGAAGTACCTGGCCTGGATCTTCTGGTATTCGCCGTTGGCACGGATATCGTCGATGGCCTGGTTGAGCCTGCTGACCAGCTCGCCGTTGCCCTTGCGCACGGCAATCCCGGCGCCTTCACCGACGTATTTCGGATCTTTCAGCTCTGGGCCGGTAAAGGCGTAGTCCGCACCACGTGGCATGGACAGGAAGTCTTCCAGCGGGATGGTGTCGGCAAAAATCGCATCGACCCGACCGGATGCCAGGTCCATGTAGATTTCTTCGTTGTTGCCGTAGCGCTTGACCTTGATGCCCTTGGGTTCGAACACTTCGCTGGCGTAACGATCAGTGGTGGTCGCGCGCTGCACGCCAACCGTCTTGCCCTTGAGGCTCGCGTACTGGTCATCGACCACCGCGCCTTTCTTCATCACCAGCCGCGATGAAGTGAAATAGTACTTGTGGGTGAAGTCCACGGATTTCTTGCGTTCTTCGCTGATGGTCATCGACGACAGGGCGGCGTCGATTTTCTTCACTTTCAGCGAAGGGATCAGACCGTCGAACTCGACCTCTTTCCACTCACACTTGACCTGCATCTGGGCACACAGGGCATTGCCGATGTCGTAGTCGAAACCGACGATCTGGCCCTTGTCATTCTTCGAGGCAAAGGGTGGGTAGGCGGCTTCGATGCCGATACGCAGGGTATCCCCAGCGGCGAACAGACTGCTGCTGGCCATCAGGCTCAGGGCCAGACCGCTGATCAGGGTGAACTTGTTCATGACGGGTCTCTCTCGCTCGTTGTTGGAGGTGTGTTGCAAGACAGAGGAATAGGGGCAGGCAAGGGTCGGCCTGGAATTATTTTGTACTTATAATTCCATACTGGACTTTTTTGTATAAAAACTCAATAAGCAGAAGCATCACGGGTCAAGTCGGATCGCCGCACCGCCGCTCCCACAATGAGCCTCCTGTAGGAGCGGGCTTGCCCCGCGATCAGGGTTACCAGCGCCCTGCAGCCTCTTCATCACTCTGCTTGCCTTCAACCCAGCGCGGGCCGACCCCGGTCTGTTCCTTCTTCCAGAACGGCGCGCGGGTCTTGAGGTAGTCCATGATGAAGTTGCAGGCGTCGAACGCGGCCTGGCGATGGGCACTGGCAACACCGACAAAAACGATCGGCTCACCCGGTTCAAGGCCGCCGATGCGGTGCAGCACCTCGACCTTGAGCAGTGGCCAGCGCGCCTCGGCTTCAACCACGATCTTGGCCAGGGCCTTTTCGGTCATGCCCGGGTAGTGTTCGAGGAACATCCCCGCCACTTCCTGGCCATCATTGAAGTCGCGCACATAGCCAACAAAGCCGACCACCGCACCAACGCCGACATTCGCCGCGTGCATGGCATTGACTTCGACACCCGGATCAAAGGGTTCGCTCTGGACTCGAACGCTCATGCTCAGCCTCCGGTCACGGGCGGGAAGAACGCCACTTCGTCACCGTCTTCGAGCGGCTCATCCAGCTTGCACAGCTCTTCGTTACGCGCGCACATCAGGTTCTGTTCGCTCAGCACATCATGCTTGCCGCCCTTTGCGACCAGTGCCTTGCGTACGTCATCCAGGGTAGCGAACGAACCCTCGAGCTTCTCGGCATCAACACCCAGAGCTTCCCGATAACGGGCGAAATACATCACCTTAATGCTCATTTCACTTCATCCGCCTGGTAATGGCCGCTCTTGCCGCCCAGTTTCTCCAGCACGCGCACGCCGTCGATGATCATGCCGCGGTCGACCGCCTTGCACATGTCGTAGATGGTCAGCGCCGCGACGCTGGCGGCGGTCAGGGCTTCCATTTCCACGCCGGTCTGCCCGGCCAGCTTGCAACGGGCGACGATGTAGACGGTGTCGTTGCCTTCAGCGCTGAGTTCGACCTTGACGCTGGTCAGCAGCAACGGGTGGCACAACGGGATCAGGTCGCTGGTTTTCTTTGCCGCCTGGATGCCAGCAATGCGCGCCACGGCAAACACGTCGCCCTTGGGGTGCTCGCCTTCGACGATCATCTGCAGGGTTTGCGGGAGCATGCGCACCCGCGCTTCGGCCACGGCTTCACGCGACGTCACGGCTTTATCGGTGACGTCGACCATGTTGGCGCGACCTTGGGAATCGAGATGAGTGAGCACAGCTTTCCTCCTGTTCAGGAGCAAAGAGTGTAAACCCTGGGGTCAGGTCTTCGAAGCGAAAAAAACCGGGCGGCATGACCGCCCGGTGCCTGGGTTACAGATGCGATTCGGCGTATTCGGCCAGGATCGAGCGCGGCACGCCCTGCAGGGTGATGTGTACGCCGTTGGGGAAGTCCTTGAAGCGCTCGGTCAGGTAGGTCAGGCCCGAGCTGGTGGCGGACAGGTAAGGGGTGTCGATCTGCGCCAGGTTACCCAGGCAGATCACCTTGGAACCGGTACCGGCACGGGTGATGATGGTTTTCATCTGGTGCGGGGTTAGGTTCTGGCATTCGTCGATCAGGATCAGGCTTTGCTGGAAGCTGCGACCGCGAATGTAGTTCAGCGACTTGAACTGCAGCGGCACCCGCTCAAGGATGTACTCGACACTGCCATGAGTGTTTTCATCATCCATGTGCAGGGCTTCGAGGTTGTCGGTGATTGCCCCGAGCCAGGGCTCCATTTTTTCTGCTTCAGTGCCCGGCAGGAAACCGATCTCCTGGTCCAGCCCCTGCACGCTGCGGGTGGCGATGATGCGCCGGTAGCGCTTGCTGACCATGGTCTGCTCGATGGCGGCAGCCAGGGCCAGGATGGTCTTGCCGGAGCCGGCAGCGCCGGTCAGGTTGACCAGGTGGATATCCGGGTCGAGCAAGGCGAACAGCGCCAGGCTCTGGTGAATGTCGCGAGGCTTGAGGCCCCAGGCCTCCTGGTGCAGCAGCGGCTCCTGGTGCAGGTCGAGCAGCACCAGCTCGCCGTCCTTGATGCCTTTGATCCAGCCAACGAAGCCCTGTTCGTCGATGATGAACTCGTTGATGTGCACGGCCGGCAGGTTGTCGATCATCTGTACCCGGTGCCAGGTGCGGCCATGATCCTGACGGGTCTCGACCTTGCTGACGCGGTCCCAGAATGACCCGGTGACACTGTGATACCCCTTGGACAGCAAGGAAACGTCGTCGACCAGTTGGTCGGTGCTGTAGTCCTCGGCCGCGATCCCGCAGGCGCGGGCCTTGAGGCGCATGTTGATGTCTTTGGTCACCAGCACCACGTCCAGTTCCTGGCGCCGGCTGCGCAGCTCCAGCAACTGGTTGATGATGATGTTGTCGTTGAGGTTTTCCGGCAGCAGGCGGTTGGGCTCGTTGCGCGGGCTCATGAGAATCGACAGGAAGCCTTTGGGGCCGCTCTTGCCACGCTGGATCGGCACGCCCTGCTCGACATCAGTCGGCGAGGCATCACCCAGGGTCTGGTCGATCAGACGGATCGCCTGGCGACATTCGGCGGCAATCGTCTGTTTGCCCGTCTTGAGTTTGTCGAGCTCCTCCAGCACCGTCATCGGGATGGCGACGTGGTGCTCCTCGAAGTTGAGCAAGGCGTTTGGATCGTGAATCAGTACATTGGTATCGAGCACATAAAGGATTGGCTGGTTGGAGGAATTGGTGCGTCCTTGATCATCCATACTCGGTCACCTTTGTGGAAGCCAGACGACGCAATACCTGTGCGGTGCTGCGCCGCGAAGTGGCCGCCGGTTCTCCCCAGGCCCGCGTCGTTACGGGTAGGGAGCTGCGAACAAAGAATGGGCCGTAGGACGCCACCTGTGCTGCAGGGTTCGGCGGTCTGTCTTCGTAATACCGCAAAACCCATGACCGAAAAAAGCATTTTTACGTATTTTTGAAGTTTATTTTTCGATCGGCCAATTAGCCCTTGGCGCAGGGGCAAAGCACCGCTACAGTCATAAATCCAGTCATGTGAAATGCGTGCGACGTTTTATTCCCGCTCTTCCACCGCCCCTGACCTTTTCACAGCTTTTCGCCGAAATTCCTGCAATCTTCCCAGCCAATTCCACTTTGCGCCGTTTGCTTGAGCAACCAGGCTACCGCCTCCTGCGCCTTGGGCTGGGCGTCGTGAAACTGGATCAGCCCCTTGCGCCACAGCAGCATCAAGGTCAGCACGCGCTGGGCCGACTGCTCGCCGTTCAACGCGCCCTGATCCTGGGCATCGATATCCCACAACACCACCTGCAGATGCTGGCTGGTGAAGAATGCCTGGCTGTCGGCGCGGCGCTGGCCGTAAGGCGGCCGGAACAACGGCACATACTGCTCCGGCAAGTCGCCCTGCACCCGCGCCTGGCTGCGCAACACCGAGTCCTGCCAACCCTGCCATTGCCCATGAGAGCGGTACTGCCAGCCCTGCAAGCCCACGCACTGGCCCTTGTAGAGCGCACGCAGGTCAGCCAGCGAAGTCTTGTCGCGACGGTTCTGCAGGCTGTTGCCCAGCACAAAGAAGGTCGCGCCGAGCTGTTGCCGACGTAGAAACTCGGTCAGGCCATCGGTACTGCCACCGGTCAATGAAGGACCGCCGTCGAAGGTCAGCATGAACAGCCGGTCGTTGAGTTCGTCGCCCTTGCGCTCAAGGTCCGAGAAGCGCTCGATTTCGCTTGAGGTCTGCGGGAACAGTGCGGCCTTGCGCAGTAACTCATCCAGGTAACGCTCATGGAAAGCCCGGCTCGGCTCGACCCAGCCGGCGTAGAACGAGTCGGCGGCGACTTTGAAGGTCGCCGTCTGCTTGCGAAAATCAGCCAGATCGTCAATGGCATAGCAGAACGAGGCGTCCTGCTCGCAGCTCTTCTGCGCCAGGTCGTAGTTGCGCCATAAACGCTGCCACAGGCGTTGGCGCACGATGTTCACCGACAGCAGGTTGACTTGGCGCAGGTTCAGCCGCGCCGCCAGGGCGCCCTGCTCGAGCATTTCGCTTTCGCCCAGCACCCGGGCAAAACCGAGGATTTCAGCGCGCGAGGCGACATCGAACAGCGCCGGGCTGTCGATCTGCTCCGGCCAGTGACTGCGGTCGAAGCTAGCGACCGGGGCTGGCGCGGCCTGGGCTGTGAAGCTGAACAGGCCAACCAGTAAGAGAAGGGCAATACGCACGATCGGGCTCTCCGTTTTCCTCGCCGCGCACTATAGCGCCAAGTGTCGGGATGGTCTGTGGCTATTGCCTTGATAGCTGGAGATCGCCGCCCCCGCCCCGTAGAATCGACGCCACGAATAAAGGAGCCGACCTGATGCTGACGGTGATTTCCCCCGCCAAGACCCTCGACTACGACACCCCGCCGGTGACCCCGCGCTACACCCAGCCACAGTACCTGGACGATTCCCAGGAACTGATCGTGCAACTGCGCGAGCTGTCGCCGGCGCAGATCAGCGAGCTGATGCACCTCTCCGACAAGCTCGCCGGGCTTAACGCCGCACGCTTCGGCAGCTGGACCCCGGCCTTCACTCCGGACAACGCCAAGCAGGCACTGCTGGCGTTCAAGGGCGACGTCTACACCGGGCTCGATGCGCAATCCCTCAGCGAAGACGATTTCAGCTACGCCCAGGACCACCTGCGCATGCTCTCCGGCCTGTACGGCCTGTTGCGCCCGCTGGACCTGATGCAGCCCTACCGCCTGGAGATGGGCACCAAGCTGGCCAACGCCCGTGGCAAGGACCTGTATGCCTTCTGGGGCACGCGCATCAGCGAGTGGCTGAACCAGGCCCTGGCCGAGCAAGGCGACGACCTGCTGCTGAACCTAGCCAGCAACGAGTACTTCAGCGCGGTCAAGCGCAATGCCCTCAAGGCGCGGGTGATCAACACCGAGTTCCGCGACTTCAAGAACGGCCAGTACAAGATCATCAGCTTCTACGCCAAAAAGGCCCGCGGCATGATGAGCCGCTTCGTGATCCAGGAACGCATCAACGATCCCGAGCAGCTCAAGCAGTTCGATGTGCAGGGCTATTACTACAGTGCCGAGCTGTCGAAGGCCGACAACCTGGTGTTCCTGCGCGATCACGCGGACGAGTAAAAGCTATCGCGGGGCAAGCCCGCTCCTACCCGTCGGTGTGGGAGCGGCGAGGCGGCGGCCCGACTTGTCCCGCGATAAATTCGCCACAATACTGACGCCAAAAAACCACCCCTCCAGCTTTATCGCAAAACGCCATAAGACCGTTCGTAATTTTTTGACGAATTTTGAAAAATATTTTCCGGTACTGGCACAAAAACATCCCCCCTCGAGTTCGTCCTTTATAGATAGGGACGAAACTGCCAAGTGCTATCAAAGTGAAAGTATGGCCATCAGATAAAATATTAAAAAATCTTTCACCGCCGCTGAACCGCCCCCGGAACTTATCCCCTCAGCCATCGCTCATACCACCCGTAACGATTCTCGAGCATTATGTGAGAGATGACCTACATCATTGACTGGAGCGCACAATCATTGTGCATCCAGAAAACTTTGACTTGAGTATCGGTCGCCCGACCTAGAGTTGAACCCAGGAGAAACGCGCCCCTACAAATCGTCCTTGTGGTTGATTTCAAAGGATTTTATTCACTTGAAAGAACAAGCACTGCAGTTCCGGGTAACCGATCTGCAATAAAGACGGCTACATAACAGGGCACGTCCATAATTATTGGCCTTTGGCTGCCAACTTTAAGTGCAGAAACTTTTGCACTTGATACTTATATGCCTGCACACGGTGAAGTGACATCTTTTTGCCACGCCCCCGTGTGCCCGATAACTGCTGGTTAATCAACCCGGTCTGGCTCTTGTTATTGAGCCGGCGTGATAAACACATGAGGTGAATGCGATGCGTATCAGCATCTTTGGTTTGGGTTATGTGGGTGCAGTCTGTGCTGGCTGCCTGTCGGCACGCGGCCATGAAGTAATTGGCGTCGATGTATCCACCACCAAGATCGACCTGATCAACCAAGGCAAATCGCCGATTGTCGAACCGGGCCTCGAAGCCCTGCTGCAACAGGGTATCGACAACGGCCGCCTGCGTGGCACCACCGATTTTGCCGCGGCGATTCGCGACAGCGACCTGTCGATGATCTGCGTCGGCACGCCAAGCAAGAAGAACGGTGACCTGGGCCTGGAGTACATCGAGTCGGTGTGCCGTGAAATCGGTTTCGTGCTGCGGGAAAAATCCAGCCGCCACACCATCGTGGTCCGCAGCACCGTGCTGCCGGGCACAGTGAAGAACGTGGTCATTCCGATCCTCGAAGACTGCTCGGGAAAAAAGGCCGGCGTCGACTTCGGCGTGGCGGTCAACCCGGAATTCCTGCGTGAAAGCACCGCGATCAAGGACTACGACCAACCGCCAATGACCGTCATCGGCGAACTGGACAAGACCAGCGGTGACCTTCTGCAGTCGCTGTACGAAGAACTCGACGCGCCGATCATCCGCAAGGACATCGAAGTGGCCGAGATGATCAAGTACACCTGCAACGTCTGGCACGCCACCAAGGTCACCTTCGCCAACGAGATCGGCAACATCGCCAAGGCGGTCGGCGTCGATGGTCGTGAGGTGATGGACGTGGTCTGTCAGGACAAGGCCCTGAACCTGTCGCAGTACTACATGCGTCCGGGCTTTGCCTTCGGCGGCTCGTGCCTGCCCAAGGACGTCCGCGCCCTGACCTACCGAGCCGGCAGCCTGGACGTCAAGGCACCGCTGCTCAACTCGCTGATGACCAGCAACGAGTCGCAGGTGCAGAACGCCTTCGACATCATCGAAAGCCACGACAAGCGCAAGGTCGCCCTGCTCGGCCTGAGCTTCAAGGCCGGTACCGACGACCTGCGCGAAAGCCCGCTGGTGGAGCTGGCCGAGCGCCTGATCGGCAAGGGCTACGAGCTGAACATCTACGACAGCAACGTCGAGTATGCGCGGGTCAACGGCGCCAACAAGGACTACATCGAGTCGAAGATCCCCCACGTGTCGTCGCTGCTCAATGCTGACTTCGAGCAGGTGATCAATCACGCCGACGTGATCGTCCTGGGCAACCGTGACGAGAAGTTCCGTGCCTTGGCCCAACAGGCCCCGGCCGGCAAACAGGTCATCGACCTGGTCGGTTTCATGAACAAACCATCCTGCCCGGCCAGCCGTACCGAAGGTATCTGCTGGTAACCCGCAGGTTGCGCGGGGCCGCCCGGCCCCGCGCGCCATCAACGCCCTTTCCATTCGATACGGATGCAGAACATGCAAAGGCTCAAGCACGGCCTGTTACAGGTCGCCGGTTGGCTGTTCTACGTGAGCCTGCTCATGTTGATCGCCCTGGCCTTGCCCAACTCCATTTTCGACCCCGACTCGAAGGACTTCATTTTCCTGGTCGGCGCCGTCGGTATCTGGCGCTATTCCATGGGTGCCACGCACTTTGTGCGCGGCATGCTGTTCCTCTACGTGGTCTACCCCTACCTGCGGCGCAAGGTGCGCAAGCTCGGTAGCGCGGCCGACCCGTCCCACGTGTACCTGATGGTCACCAGTTTTCGCATCGATGCCCTGACCACCGCACAAGTCTACAGCTCGGTGATCCGCGAGGCGATCGACTGCGGCTACCCGACCACTGTGGTCTGTTCGCTGGTGGAAATGTCCGACGAATTGTTAGTGAAAAGCCTGTGGGAAAAATACAACCCGCCGGAACGCGTGACTCTCGATTTCGTGCGCATCGCCGGTACCGGCAAGCGCGACGGCCTGGCCTATGGCTTCCGGGCAATCTCCCGCCACCTGCCGGATGAAAACGCCGTGGTCGCGGTGATCGATGGCGACACCGTGCTCGGCGAAGGCGTGGTCCGCAAGACCGTGCCCTGGTTCAAGCTGTTCGGCAATGTCGGCGGCCTGACCACCAACGAATTCTGTGAAGTGCGTGGCGGCTACATCATGAGCGAGTGGCACAAGCTGCGCTTCGCCCAACGCCACATCAACATGTGCTCGATGGCCCTGTCCAAGCGCGTGCTGACCATGACCGGGCGCATGTCGGTGTTCCGTGCCGCCGTGGTGACCAACCCCGAGTTCATCGCCGACGTCGAGAACGACTCGCTGCAGCACTGGCGCCTGGGCCGGTTCAAGTTCCTCACCGGCGACGACAAGTCGAGCTGGTTCAGCCTCATGCGCCTGGGCTACGACACCTTCTACGTGCCGGATGCGGCGATCAACACGGTCGAGCACCCGCCGGAAAAAAGCTTCATCAAGGCCAGCCGCAAACTGATGTACCGCTGGTATGGCAACAACCTGCGGCAGAACTCCCGCGCTCTGGGCCTGGGTATCCGCCGCCTGGGGCTGTTCACCAGCGTGGTGCTGTTCGACCAGCGCGTGTCGATGTGGACCAGCCTGCTGGGCCTGACCGTCGCAGTGATTGCCAGCCTCAAGTTCGGCCCGGCGTTCCTGCTGGTGTACCTGCTGTGGATCGGCATCACCCGGCTGATCCTGACCCTGATGCTGCTGTGCTCGGGCCACAACATCGGCCCGGCCTACCCGCTGATTCTTTATTACAACCAGATCGTCGGCGCGATCATGAAGATCTACGTGTTCTTCCGCCTCGACAAGCAGTCCTGGACCCGCCAGCCCACTGCCCTCAAACGCGATCTCGCCAGCTTTCAACAATGGTTCAACACCTGGTCCTCCCGGACCATGACCTTCTCGGCGGCTAGCATCTTCATTGCTGTGCTGTTCATGGTCGTGTGAGCCGGAACCCGATTGGATTAAACAGGAACAAATCGCCATGAATACCGCCGTGAACGTCAATGTCGTGCATGAGTCCGAAGCCCAGCGTCAGCACGCCCGGGTACGCATCCCGGCCAAGCTGCGCTACCTGGGGAGCAACCGCGAAACCCTGGAAGTGAAGGTCGATGACCTCTCCGCCGGCGGCCTGAGCTTCCATGCCAAGCACCCGTTGAAGGTTGGCGAAGTGCTGCGCGGGCGCTTGCAGTTCACCGTCGACAAGCTCGGCCTGGCCATGGATATCGAGTTCCAGGTGCGCTCTTTCGACCCCTCCAGCGGCCGCACCGGCGTGCAGTTCCAGAACCTCGAGCCGCGCGACATCGCCACCCTGCGCCACATCATCACCTCGCACCTGTCGGGTGAGCTGATCACCATCGGTGACGTACTCAGCACCTTGCAGCGCGACAACTTCACCAAGGCGCGCAAACAGAAAGACGCCAACGGCGGCATGAGCGCGTTCGGCCGCCTGCGGGCCGTGACTTTCAGCCTCGGCGTGTTCGTGGTCGGCGTGGCGGCGTTCGGTTTCATCGCCAAGTCGGTGTACGGCCTGTATTTCGTCAGCCATGCCCAGGCCGGGGTGGTCAGCGTGCCAACCAGCAACGTCACCATGCCGCGTGACGGCACCGTGCAGGGCCTGGTGGAAAGCGGCGGTCACGTCGTCAAGGGCGCGCCATTGGCCTCGTTCAGCACCAGCATGCTGGACATGCTCAAGGGCCATCTGGATGACCAGCAGCTCGAGCCGGCCAAGGTCGAGGAGTTGTTCGGCAAACAGATGAGCGGCACCCTGACCAGCCCCTGCGATTGCGTGGTCGCCCGCCAGCTGGTGGATAACGGCCAATATGCGAGCAAAGGCCAGGTGATCTTCCAGCTGGTACCGCGCACCACCATCCCCACCGTTGAAGCACGCTTCAGCTATCGCCAGTTCGACGACGTCACACCGGGCTCGCGCGTGCACTTCACCGTCGCCGGCGAAGACCAGACCCGCACCGGGCAGATCGTCAGCAGCACCAGCCTGAACAGCGAAGACCTGTCGTCGGACATCCGCGTACAGATCAAGCCAGACGAATCGCTGCCCAGCGAACTGGCCGGCCGCCCGGTGGCGGTCGACAGCAATCGTGGCCCGTCGCTGGACTGGCTGATCGATAAAGCCGTGGCCCGTGGGCTCTAAGAGGATCTGCCCATGAAAGCCTGCTCCTACAGTTTGTGCAGCCTGGCCCTGGCCATCAGCCTGACCGGTTGCGCCGGCCTGCCCGACCAGCGCCTGGCCAACGAAGCCCTCAAGCGCGGTGATACCGCCCTGGCCGAGCAGAACTACCGCCAGCTCGCCGACCTCGGTTACAGCGAAGCCCAGGTGGGCCTGGCCGATATCCAGGTGGAAACCCGCGACCCGGCCAAGCTCAAGGAAGCCGAAGCCACCTACCGCGCCGCCGCCGATATCTCGCCACGCGCCCAGGCCCGTCTCGGACGCTTGCTGGCGGCCAAGCCGGACGCCACCGAGGCCGAGCGCCAGGAAGCCGAAACCCTGCTCAAGAAAGCCTTCGCCAATGGCGAGGGCAATACCCTGATCCCGCTGGCGATGCTCTACCTGCAATACCCGCAGAGCTTCCCCGGCACCAACGCCCAGCAGCAAATCGATAAGTGGCGCGCCGCCGGCTACCCGGAAGCGGGCCTGGCGCAGATCCTCCTGTACCGCACCCAGGACAGCTACGACCAGCACCTGGACGACGTCGAGCGCATCTGCAAGGCCGCATTGACCAGCACCGACATCTGCTACGTGGAACTGGCCACCGTCTACCAGAAACGCACCCAGCCCGAGCAACAGGCGGCGCTGATCGAGCAAGTCAAAAGCGCCTACCAGCGTGGCGCGATCCCGGCCACCCGAGTCGACAGCGTCGCCCGTGTGCTGGCCGACCGCAGCCTCGGCCAGACCGACGAGAAAACCGCCCAGGCCTTGCTCGAGCAGGTGGCGCCAGTCAACCCCGGCTCCTGGGTAAGCCTGGCGCAATTGCTCTACGACTTCCCTGAGCTGGGCGACACCGACAAGCTGATGGAGTACATCGACAAGGGCCGTGCCGCCGAACAACCGCGTGCCGAGCTGCTGCTGGGCCGCCTGTACTACGAAGGCAAGACCGTGCCGGCCGATGCACAAAAGGCCGAAACCCACTTGCTCAGCGCCGCCAACGCCGGTGAAGTCAGCGCCCATTACTACCTGGGCCAGCTGTACCGGCGTGGCTACCTGGGCAGCGTCGACCCGCAAAAGGCCGTCGATCATCTGCTCAGCGCCGCCCGCGGTGGCCAGCTCAGCGCCGATTACGCCCTGGCCCAGTTGTTCAGCGAAGGCCACGGCATCCGCCAGGACCTGGTCAGCGCCTGGGTGTTCAGCCAACTGGCGCAAGCCAACCCCAGCGATCAGTCGCGCGAGCTGGCCGCCCAGCTCGACCAGCAACTCACTCCAGCGCAAAAGGCCCAGGCTCAGCGCCTGTTGCAACAAGAGCGCCAGGCCCGTGGCGCCATGGGCCCGGGCGCCAACGCCCTGGCCCTGCAGGCCCAAGCGCAACCCGAACAAGGCGAGGACTCCCTATGACACTCAATCCGTGGATGAAAGCAGGCGTAGGCCTGGGCTTCGCCCTGCTCTGGTCGTGCCCGACCCTGGCGGCGATGACCGCTGAAAAGAACTTCGGCCTGGACGTGAAGATCACCGGCCAGTCCGAAGACGACCGAGACCTGGGCACCCGCTCCGGCGGCGATGTCAACGGCCTGGGCCTGGACCTGCGCCCCTGGGTGTACGGCGAGCGCGGCAACTGGAGCGCCTTCGCCATGGGCCAGGCGGTCGCGGCCACCGACATCATCGAGACCGACACCCTGCGCCAGTCCGGCGATGAGACCGAGTCCGACAGCGGCCGCGCCAATGGCCGCGAAGCCGACAAGAGCTACCTGGCCATGCGCGAGTTCTGGGTCGGCTACAGCGGCCTGACCGCCTACCCCGGCGAGCAGCTGCGCTTCGGCCGCCAACGCCTGCGCAACGACGACGGCATGTGGCGCGACACCAATATCGAAGCGCTGAACTGGACCTTCGACACCACCCTGCTGCGCGCCAACCTGGGCGTGGCCGAGCGCTTCAGCGAGTACCGCACCGACCTCACCGAGCTGGCCCCGCAAGACAAGGATCGCCTGCACATCTACGGCGACGTCGCCACGCAGTGGACACCGGGCCACTGGGTCGGCCTGCGCGCCCACCACACCCACGACGACGGCAACCTGAAAAATCCTGGCGAAACCGTCGACGCCCTGGACAAGACCCGCACCGGCGACCTCACCTGGCTGGGCCTGGAAGCCAACAGCGATGCCTACAACTGGCGCAACCAGAACCGCGTCAACTACTGGGGCAGCATGACCTGGCTGACCGGCGATCGCGACAGCCTCAACACCACCACGGTCAACGGCGAGCAAGTGGCCAGCGGCAAGCACAGCGGCGACGTCAATGCCTGGGCCACCGACCTCGGTATCCGCCTGCGCCTTGATCCCAACTGGCAGGTCGGCGCCGCCTATGCCCGCGGCAGCGGCGGCGGTGGCAACGACGGTTCGGGCAACTACGAGCAGACCGGCCTTGAGAGCAACCGCTCGAACTTCACCGGCACCCGCTCACGCGTGCACCGTTTCGGCGAAGCCTTCCGCGGCGAGCTGGGCAACTTGCAGGCGGCGACCCTGTTCACCTCCTGGCAGTTGCGCGATGACTACGACGCCAGCCTGATCTACCACAAGTTCTGGCGTGTCGATGGCGACCAGAACATCGGCAGCAGCGGCATCAATGCCGTGGTCGAGGACAACGGCATCAACCGGCCGCTGATCCAGGGCGAGAAAGACCTCGGCCAGGAGATGGACCTGGTGGTCACCAAGTACTTCAAACAGGGCCTGTTGCCGGCCGCGCTGAGCCAGTCGATCGATGAGCCGTCGGCGCTGGTGCGCTTTCGTGGCGGCGTGTTCAAGCCCGGTGATGCCTACGGCAAGGAAGCGGACTCCTACATGCACCGCGCTTTCGTCGACGTGATCTGGCGCTTCTGACGCCTGGGGTGCAATGAAATGAGCCTTCCTCCGAACAAGCTCCATGCCCTGCTGGCCGGCACCCTGCTGCTGGCCAGCAGCATCGCCCTGGCCAACGGCCAGGTGCCGACGCCGGTGGCCAAAGAGCTGCAGCAGGCCAAGACCTACACGGTCAGCAGCGCGCCGATCGAGCCGCTGCAGATCCCGGCGCCAACCCTGCCGGACCTGACCGGCTACACCTACGATGCCGTACAGAAAAAGATCGAGCGCACGCACAAGGGCAAGGTCTCGGTGCGGCGCATGCTCCAGGAAAACAGCCTCAAGGAGTTCATCGGCGGCGACAACAAGATGGCCGAATGGGTGGCGCGCCAGCACGGCATCCCCCAGGCGATCTTCATCGACGACGGCCACGTGAACTTCACCGAGCTGAGCAAGCAAGTGCCCAGCCAGTACCTGCGCGAAACCGCACCGGGCGTGTACCTGGCGCGCCTGCCGATCGTGGTCGGGCAAAAAGGCGTGCTGGAGATCGACGGCAAGGTCAAGGAACTGCGCCTGTCCCAGGAAGGCGGCGCGTTCCTGGTCAATGACGGCAAGCTGTTCGTCAGCGACACTCAAGTAACCGGCTGGCGCGAGAAGGACAACGGCCCGGCGACCTTCCGCTCGCCCAAGGAATTCCGTCCGTTCCTGCTGTCCTGGGGCGGCACCGAGACCTACATCGTCAACAGCAAGATGGCCAGCTTCGGCTACGCCAAGAGTAAGTCCTATGGCGTGAGCATCTCCCAGTACACACCGAACATGGCCAAGCAGATGGGCCGCGCGGAACCGACCGGCTGGATCATCGGCTCCGAGTTCAGCGACATGTGGTACGGCTTCTACTGCTACGAAACCAGCGACTTCGTGGTCAAGGACAGCACCTACCGCGACAACATCGTCTATGGCATCGACCCCCACGACCGCTCGCACCGCCTGATCATCGCCGGCAACACCGTGTACGGGACCAAGAAGAAGCACGGCATCATCGTCTCGCGTGAGGTCAACGACAGCTGGATCATCAACAACAAGAGCTATGACAACAAGCTCTCGGGCGTGGTGATCGACCGTAACAGCGTCAACAACCTGATCGCCTACAACGAGATCTACCGCAACCACACCGACGGCATCACCCTGTACGAGAGCGGCGACAACCTGATCTGGGGCAACAAGCTGATCAGCAACCGCCGCCACGGCATTCGCGTGCGCAACAGCGTGAACATCCGCCTGTACGAGAACGTCGCCATGGCCAACGGCCTGGTCGGGGTCTACGGGCACATCAAGGATCTGTCCGAGACGGACCGCGACATCGCCCTCGACCCGTTCGACACCAAGGTCTCGCTGATTGTCGTTGGCGGTGAGCTGGCGGCCAACGGCAGCGGCCCGCTGTCAATCGACTCGCCGCTGAGCGTGGAGCTGTACCGGGTGTCCATGCTGGCCCCGAGCAAGGCCAGCGGCATCAGTTTCTCCGGGGTACTGGGTGAGCGTCAGGACGAGATTCTCAACCTGATGGTGCGCCAGGGCAAAGCCGTGCTGATCGATCCGGTCGAGCGCCAGACCGAAATGCTGGACTGAGGAAGCCAATCTTATGCAACCACAACTGACCAAGCTGCTGAGCCTTTCCGGCCTTGCCGCTGCCCTGCTGGCCATCAGCGCCGGCGCCTCGGCCGAGCAGACCCAGGCGCCGAACTTTACCGCCGAGCCGTGCTGCCAGCTGTGCCCGGAGGCCCACGACGCCAGCCGCTACACCACCCGCTACCAGCAGAACTTCACCACCCTGGTGCAAGCCCAGGGCGACTGGCTGTTCCGTACCCGCGAAGACCTGCGTACCGAGTTCACCACCACCCCGGCCGGCTACCGGCGCCTGCAGCAGTTGCACGATGCGTTCAAGGCCAAGGGCGTGGAGCTGGTGATCGTCTACCAGCCGACCCGCGGCCTGGTGAACCGCAACATGCTCAAGCCCGCCGACAAGGCCGCGTTCAACTACGCCAAGGCGTTGCAGAACTACCAGGGCATGCTCGGGCGCTTCAGCCAGATGGGCTACACCGTGCCCGACTTGTCGCCGCTGACCAACGAACAACTGGCGGCGGCCGACCAGGGCAAGGATTTCTACTTCCGTGGCGACCAGCACTGGACCCCGTACGGCGCCGAGCGGGCGGCAAAAATCGTCGCCGACAGCGTGCACAAGATGCCAGCCTTCGCCGACGTGCCCAAGCGTGAGTTCGAAAGCCACAAGTCCGGGCGCATGGGCAAGACCGGCACCCTGCACAACGTCGCCGGTCAGCTGTGCGGCACCAGCTACGCGGTGCAGTACATGGATCAGTTTGTCACCGAGCCCAAGGGCGAGAGCGGCAGCGACGACCTGTTCGGCGACTCCGGCAACCCGCAAATCACCCTGGTCGGCACCAGCCACAGCGGCAAGAACTACAACTTCTCGGGTTTCCTTGAGCAGTACATCGGCGCCGACGTGCTCAACGTCGCCTTCCCCGGTGGCGGCCTGGAAGGCTCGATGATCCAGTACCTGGGCAGCGAAGACTTCCAGAAGAACCCGCCGAAGATCCTCATCTGGGAATTCTCGCCGCTGTACCGCCTGGACCAGGAAACCATCTGGCGGCAGATGCTCGCCCTGATCGACAACGGCTGCGAAGGCAAGCCGGCGCAGATGAGCGCCAGCACCGCGCTCAAGCCGGGCAAGAACGAACTGATGGTCAACGGCCGTAACGGCGTGATCAAGGACCTGACCAACGGCCGTCATCAACTGGATATCCAGTTCGAGGACAAGTCGGTCAAGACCCTGCAAGCCACCCTCTGGTACATGAACGGCCGTCACGAAGACCTGAAGATCGAGAAGCCGGAAACCGCCGACACCGATGGCCGCTTTGCCTTCGAGCTGCGCGAGGATGAGGACTGGGCTGCCCAGACCTTGCTCGCCGTTGAAGTCCAGGGGCCGCAAAGCGGTAGCCAGAAAGTCGAAGCCAAACTCTGCAAACGCAACCAGATCCCCGGTACTGCGCGGCACACCGCGCAGGCCGGGTTGTGAGGCGAACCATGCATACCTTGAGCAAAATCACCGCCCCCGCCCTGCTCGCCCTGGCCCTGTTCGGCCCGGCTGCCCAGGCTGGCGGGCTGGTCCCGCCACAGGGCTACTACGCCGGGATCGAAAAACTCAAAACCGGCGACAGTGACTTCAAGTGCGAAGCCATCCCCAGGCCCTACACCGACAAGCTGCAGTTTCGCAGCAAGTACGAAGGCTCGGACAAGGCTCGCGCAACCCTGAACAAGGCCTCGGAACAGGCCTTTCGCGACTCCACCGCGAGCATCACCAGCCTTGAGCGCGGCGTCAGCAAGCAGGTCATGCAGTACATGCGCGATGGCCGTCCGCAGCAACTCGACTGCACCCTGCAATGGCTGAGCAGCTGGGCCAGCGCCGATGCGCTGATGTCCACCGACTACAACCACACCGGCAAGTCGATGCGCAAATGGGCGCTGGGCAGCCTGAGCTCGGCCTGGCTGCGCCTGAAGTTCTCCAACTCCCAGCCGCTGGCGGCGCACCAGCAACAGGCCGAACTGATCGAAAAATGGTTCGGGCGCCTGGCCGACCAGGTAGTCAAGGACTGGAGCGACCTGCCGCTGGAGAAGATCAACAACCACTCCTACTGGGCGGCCTGGTCGGTGATGGCTACCGCAGTGGCGACCGACCGCCGCGACCTGTTCGACTGGTCGATCAAGGAATACCGCGTGGCCGCCAACCAGGTCGACGCCCAGGGCTTTTTGCCCAACGAGCTCAAGCGCAAGCAGCGCGCCCTGGCCTATCACAACTATGCCCTGCCGCCGCTGGCGATGATCGCCAGCTTCGCCCAGGCCAACGGCGTCGATGTCCGTCCCGAGAACAACGGCGCCCTCAAGCGCCTGGGTGAACGGGTGCTGGCAGGGTCGAAAGACCCAAGCCCGTTCAAGAGCAAAAACGGCGAGAAACAGGATATGGACGATCTGAAGATCGACAGCAAATACGCCTGGCTCGAACCCTGGTGCAGCCTCTACAGCTGCAACAGCGATGTACTCGGGCGCAAGCACGACATGCAGCCGTTCAAGAGCTTCCGCCTGGGCGGCGACCTGACCCGGGTCTATGACCCGCAGGCCGAACAGAAGAAATGATTGGCTGAAGCAGTACCTGTGGGAGCGGGCTTGACCCGCGATGCTTTAAACACTGCCCCCCGCGTTCCGGCATGGGGGGTTTGGGGGGCTGCTGCCCCGGTTGATAACGACAAGGAGAGATCGGGATGGTGTTTTCATCCAACGTGTTCCTGTTCCTGTTCCTGCCGATCTTTCTCGGCTTGTACTACCTGAGCGGGCAACGCTATCGCAACGCCCTGTTGCTGCTGGCCAGCTACGTGTTCTATGCCTGGTGGCGGGTGGACTTCCTGGCGCTGTTCGCCGGGGTCACCCTGTGGAACTACTGGATCGGCCTCAAGGTCGGCGCCGCCGGCGTGCGCACCAAGCCGGCCCAACGCTGGCTGCTGCTGGGCGTGGCGGTCGACCTGTGCATCCTCGGCTACTTCAAGTACGCCAACTTCGGCGTCGACAGCATCAACGCGATCATGACCTCGTTCGGGCTAGAGCCGTTCATCCTCACCCATGTGCTGCTGCCGATCGGTATCTCGTTCTACATCTTCGAGTCGATCAGCTACATCATCGACGTGTACCGCGGCGACACCCCGGCGACCCGCAACCTGATCGACTTCGCCGCATTCGTAGCGATCTTCCCGCACTTGATCGCCGGCCCCGTGCTGCGCTTCAAGGACCTGGCCGACCAGTTCAACCATCGCACCCACACCCTGGACAAGTTCTCCGAAGGCTGCACGCGCTTCATGCAGGGCTTCATCAAGAAGGTATTCATCGCCGACACCCTGGCGGTGGTCGCCGACCATTGCTTCGCCCTGCAGAACCCGACTACCGGCGATGCCTGGCTTGGCGCCCTGGCCTACACCGCGCAGCTGTACTTCGACTTCTCCGGCTACAGCGACATGGCCATCGGCCTGGGCCTGATGATGGGCTTTCGCTTCATGGAGAACTTCAAGCAGCCGTACATCAGCCAGTCGATCACCGAGTTCTGGCGGCGCTGGCACATCAGCCTGTCGACCTGGCTGCGCGACTACCTGTACATCACCCTGGGTGGTAACCGCGGCGGCACCTTCGCCACCTACCGCAACCTGTTCCTGACCATGCTGCTGGGCGGCCTGTGGCACGGCGCCAACTTCACCTACATCGTCTGGGGCGCCTGGCACGGCATGTGGCTGGCGATCGAGCGGGCCTTGGGCATCAACGCCGCACCGCAGCGCTTCAACCTGGTGCGCTGGGCCTTCACCTTCCTCCTGGTGGTGATGGGCTGGGTGATCTTCCGTGCCGAGAACCTGCACGTCGCCGCACGCATGTACGGCGCCATGTTCAGCTTCAGCGACTGGCAGCTGTCGGAGCTCAACCGCGCCAGCCTCACCGGCCTGCAAGTGGCAACCCTGGTGCTGGCGTACGTGACCCTGGCGTACTTCGGCCTGCGCGACTTCTACCGCAACGCCAAGCCCGAGCCCAAGGCCAGCCCGGTGGCGGTCCATGCCGACGGCAGCCTGAGCCTGGACTGGGGCCTGTACGCCACCCGCGCGCTGGTGCTGCTGTTGTTCGTGGCCTCGATCCTCAAGCTCTCGGCGCAAAGCTACTCGCCGTTTCTCTACTTCCAGTTCTGAGTGAGCCGACCATGACCCGATCATTACGCAAACTCTACGCCCTGCTGTTCCTCGCCCTGTTGCTGGGCCTGGGCCTGTGGTCGCTGGGCGGCCTTGGCAGCTTCCAGCGCACCGCACAGATGACCGCCCTCGACGGCAAGCTGGCCAAGGCCGCCGAGACCCACTACGACGAGCAGTTCCCGCTCAAGCGCATCGGTACCAACCTGTGGGCGGCGCTGGACTTCAAGCTGTTCAACGAAGGCCGCCCGGGTGTGGTACTGGGCCGCGAACACTGGCTGTTCAGTGACGAGGAGTTCAAGCCGGTGGCCAACAGCGACCAGTTCGAACAGGAAAACCTCGCGCTGATCCGTGGTGTGCGCGACACCCTGCAGCAACGTGGCGTGCAACTGGTGCTGGCAATTGTCCCGGCCAAGGCGCGGCTGTATCCGGAGTACGTCGGCGAACAAACCCCGGCCAGCCTGCACACCGACCTGTACAACGAGTTCCATGCCCAGGCCCGCCAGGCCGGCGTGTTCGCCCCTGACCTGCTGGCGCCGCTGCAGGACGCCAAGGCCCGTGGCCAGGTGTTCCTGCGCACCGACACGCACTGGACGCCGCTGGGCGCCGAAGTGGTGGCCCAGCACCTGGCCGCCGCCGTGGCGCGCCAGACCCTGCTCAACGGCGAGCCGCAGCAGTTCGTCACCGAACAGAAGCAGAGCGCGCCGTACAAAGGCGACCTGACCAACTTCCTGCCGCTTGACCCGCTGTTCAGCAACCTCCTGCCGCCGCCGGACACCCTGCAAAAACGCAGCACCCGCCCGGCCCAGGCTGAAGGTGAAAGTGGCGATGCGCTGTTCGCCGACACTGAAATCCCGGTGGCGCTGATCGGCACCAGCTACAGCGCCAACCCCAACTGGAACTTCCTCGGTGCCCTGCAGCAGGCGCTGCGCAGCGACGTGGTCAATTACGCCGAAGACGGCCATGGCCCGCTGCTACCGATGCTCAAGTACCTGCAAACCGACGCCTTCAAGAACAGCGCGCCGCAAGTGCTGATCTGGGAGTTCCCGGAACGTTATCTGCCAATGAAAAACGACCTCAGCGCCTTCGATCCGCAGTGGATCGCCCAGCTGAAAAAAACCCGTAATGCCAATCAAGACCTGGCCCTGTCGTCCCATCGGACGGAAAACTGAAGAGGAAACGCACATGACCTTGCATACCCAAAAACACCGCATCGCCAAAGCCTGCGCCCTGGCCGCAGGTCTGAGCCTGCTCTCGCTGCAAGCTTTCGCTGGCGCCGACGCCGCGCTATACGGCCCGACCGCCCCCAAAGGCTCGACCTTCGTACGCATCTACAACGCCAGCGCTCAACCTGTCAGCGCCAGCGTCGGCAACACCCAGATCAACGAAGTGGCCGCCCAGGGCAGCAGTGACTTCAGCTTCATGCCCCAGGGCGATTACAGCGCCAAGGTCGGCAGCCAGAGCCTGCCGGTCAAGCTCGCCTCCGATCACTACTACACCCTGGTCAACAACGCCTCGGGTCAGCCACAGCTGGTCGAGGAACCACCGTTCAAGAACAAGCAGAAATCCCTGGTAAGGGTGCAGAACCTCAGTAACCAGGCCCTGACCCTGAAGACCGCCGACGGCAAGACCGAAGTGGTCAAGCCGGTGGCCGCCAAGGCTCGCGGCGAGCGCGAGATCAACCCGGTCAAGGTCAGCCTGGCGCTGTATGAAGGCGACAAGAAAGTCAGCGACCTCAAGCCTGTGGCTCTGGAGCGCGGCGAAGCAGCGGTGCTGTATGTCACCGGTTCCGGCAGCAGCCTGTCGCCGGTCTGGGTCAAGCGCCCGGTATCCACTCGTTAACCACCTGCCTATTTCTATTTTTGGAGAACACCCATGATTCCAGTCATTCTGTCCGGTGGTAGCGGTTCGCGTCTGTGGCCCCTGTCGCGCAAGCAGTTCCCCAAGCAGTTCCTGGCCCTGACCGGTGAACACACCTTGTTCCAGCAGACCCTCTCGCGCCTGGTGTTCGAGGGTATGGACGCGCCCATCGTGGTCTGCAACAAGGACCACAAGTTCATCGTCAGCGAGCAACTGCAAAGCCTGAAACTCGAAACCCAGGGCATCCTCATGGAGCCCTTCGGCCGCAACACCGCGCCGGCGGTAGCGCTGACCGCAATGAAACTGGTCAACGAAGGCCGTGACGAACTGATGCTGGTGCTCCCGGCTGACCACGTGATCGACGACCAGAAAGCCCTGCAGCGCGCCCTGGCCCTGGCCACGGTGGCCGCCGAGCGCGGCGAGATGGTGCTGTTCGGGGTACCGGCGACCAAGCCGGAAACCGGCTACGGCTACATCAAGTCGAGCCAGGACGTGCTGCTGCCCGAAGGCGTCAGCCGGGTGGCGCAGTTCGTCGAAAAACCGGACGAAAAACGCGCGGCCGAATTCGTCCGCGCCGGCGGCTACTTCTGGAACAGCGGCATGTTCCTGTTCCGCGCCAGCCGCTTCCTTGAAGAGCTGAAAAAGCACGATGCCGACATCTACGACACCTGCCTGCTGACCCTGGAGCGCAGCGAGGAAGACGGCGACAACCTGAGCATCGACGAAGCCACCTTCGCCTGCTGCCCGGACAACTCCATCGACTACGCGGTGATGGAAAAGACCCAGCGCGCCTGCGTGGTGCCGCTGTCGGCGGGCTGGAGCGATGTCGGTTGCTGGTCGTCGCTGTGGGACGTGCATGAAAAGGACCACAACGGCAACGTCACCAAGGGCGACGTGGTGGTCCAGGACAGCCACAACTGCATGATCCACGGCAACGGCAAGCTGGTGTCGGTGATCGGCCTTGAGAACATCGTCGTGGTCGAGACCAAGGACGCCATGATGATTGCCCACAAGGACAAGGTTCAGGGCGTCAAGCAACTGGTCAACACCCTCAACGAACAGGGCCGCAGCGAAACCCAGAACCACTGCGAGGTATACCGGCCATGGGGCTCGTATGACTCGGTGGACATGGGCGGGCGGTTCCAGGTCAAGCACATCACCGTCAAACCCGGCGCCAGCCTGTCGCTGCAGATGCACCACCACCGCGCCGAACACTGGATCGTGGTGTCCGGCACCGCCGAGGTGACCTGCGACGAGAACGTGTTCCTGCTCACCGAAAACCAGTCCACCTACATCCCGATCGCCTCGGTGCACCGCCTGCGCAACCCGGGCAAGATCCCGCTGGAGATCATCGAAGTGCAGTCCGGCAGCTACCTGGGCGAAGACGATATCGAGCGTTTTGAAGATATCTACGGGCGCTCGACGCCGATCGAACGCGGGATCTCGATCAAGACCATCGCGCAGTAAAACCCCAATCGCGGGGCAAGCCCGCTCCTACACATTGTGGGAGCGGGCTTGCCCCGCGATGCTTTTTGGTTAGGATGAAAGAATACCCGCACACAAGGTTCGCTCCATGTTCATCGGCGCCCTGCTCATCCTCACCTGGCTGGTCCTGTTGCTGCGCTACCCGGCCAAGGCCCTGCCGATTTCCCTGGCGGCGCTGTTCGGCCTGGGGCTGGTGGCGTTGTGGGTGGTGTGGCTGGACAACCGCGAAGCCAGGCAACTGGCCCGCCTGGAGCTGCGCCTGACTTACGCCCCCGAGCAATGCCCGGCCGATCGCCCGCTGCTAGTGCACATCAACAACGGCAACTCGGTGCCACTGGTGGAACTGCGCTGGCGAGTAGCGGCCTATGCCCCGGGCGACACCGTCAACCTGGCCGAAAACACCTACGCCGCCCCGCGCTACCGCGGCCCCGGCGAGCTGCAACCCGGCGCCAGCTGGCAGGAGTGCCTGCCGTTGCCACCGCTGCGTTCCGGCTACCGGCCACAAAGCGTCGACTACCGCGCCGAGCACCTGCAGGGCAGCTTCTCCGACTGATCACCTGGTATTTTTGTCAGGTTACGCCGGCCGGCAAAAGGCGTTGAATAGTGCCCGGACACTCAGCATTGCCGAGGCACGCCATGGTCGATACATCCGATGCGGTACAAGACGAATTTGCGCAGGTGGTGCAGCGCCTCAAGCGCAAGCAACGCTTGCTCAGGCCTCTGGTCATCTGGGTCCACGAGGAAGGTTGCCCAGCCTGCACTACCGGCAAAGACAACCTCATTGCTCTGGCTAAAAGTGGCTACAGCGCTCAGGTCGATTTTTATCTAACAACTTTCCATACCTTTCGCAGCCTGATGCCGCGACGCAAAGTAGAGGTGGTTCCCACGCAATTGCTCTTCAACACCCGGGGAGTACGCAAGCTACTGGCCACCGGCGCCAGCGTCGAGCAACTGAAAAAAGCCCTGGATGAACTTGTACAGCGATGACGTATGATCCTTGGCTGCCCCCCTCGCAGCTCAAGGACAGCACAACATGCCCAACGTCTTGATCACCGGTTGCTCCAGCGGTATCGGCCTGGCCCTGGCCGACGTTTTCAACAATGCGGGCTTTGAAGTCTGGGCCACCGCGCGCAAGGCTGAAGATGTTCAGCGCCTGGCAGACATGGGCTTCACCGCCCGCCAGCTGGACGTCAACGACCCGGCCGCATTGAGCCAACTGGCGGGTGAGCTGGAACAGCACGGCCATGGCCTCGATGTGCTGATCAACAATGCCGGTTACGGTGCCATGGGCCCACTGCTCGACGGCGGCGTCGAGGCCATGCGCCGGCAATTCGAGACCAACGTCTTCGCCCCAGTGGGCGTCACTGGTGCACTGTTTGCCTTACTGCGGCGCAATCGGGGCCTGGTGGTGAACATTGGCAGCGTCTCCGGGGTGCTGGTGACTCCGTTCGCCGGCGCCTATTGCGCCTCCAAAGCCGCAGTCCATGCGCTGAGCGACGCCCTGCGCCTGGAGCTGGCACCTTTTGGCGTACGGGTCATGGAGGTGCAGCCGGGGGCAATCGCCTCGCAGTTCGCCAGTAATGCCGGGCGCGAGGCCGAGCAATTGCTCGACCAAACCTCGCCCTGGTGGCCGCTGCGCGAAGGCATCCGCGCCCGCGCCCGCGCCTCCCAGGACAACCCGACACCGGCCGCCGAGTTCGCCAAAGGCGTGCTTGCGGCCGTGCAGAAAAACCCGTCGCCTGCGCTGGTGCGCCTGGGCAATGGCAGCCGGGCATTGCCGCTACTGGCCAGCTGGCTGCCCAACGGTATGCTGCAAAAGGTCCTGAAAAAACGTTTCGGCTTGAACCGGATGCTGTGATCTTCCCGGTTTTCGGGGACGCGAGCCTGCGATAGCTGACCCTATCGCTAACTATAAATTGCACGCCAGAGCATTTTCCAAAGCGTCGCCAAGGCGAAGAATCCCTACCGTATTTGAACGACTGCGCCAGCCAGCTGTGTTCTTGCCCGCCCTTGAGTCAGGGCTTGCATAGCCCATGTGTGGGCGGAGAAACACAGCCGGCTCAAAGACATTCAGGGAAAAACCTCCAGGATCGGAGCCCCGTGGTCTGGCTGGCAGTCTTTCTCACAAATGCGATCAGGTAAATTCTGGAGTCATTCGTGAAACAAGCTCAACTTCCCCGCAAGATACCCACACAAGCACGCTCGAGGATGATGGTCGAGACCATCCTCAAAACTACCGCCACCGTCGTGGTCAAGCACGGCTACGCCGGTACCAACACCAACCTGGTGGCCCAGCGCGCCGGGGTCAGTGTCGGCTCGGTGTACCAGTACTTCCCGAACAAGGATGCGCTGATCGCCGCCCTCTACGAACGCCACGCGCAGTCGGTCAACCGGGTAATCCTCGATGTCGCCGGCCAGTACGAAGTGGCCGACCTGCAGGCGCACATCAAGCTGCTGGTACGCGCCCTGTTGCACTTGCACCTGCAGGAACCGGAGCTGCATCGGCTGCTCGACAAGGATTTCGCCTTCCTCAGCAATGAATCCAGCGAACACCAGTACAAAGCGCGCATTTCCCAGTCGATCGAGTGCCTGCTGCAGCGCTGGAGCCACCAATTGGCGCACTCCAACCTGCAGTCGGCCGCCTGGCTGACGGCACAGATGATCACCTCGATGGTCAAGGCTTACATCCTCGATGCACCGCAAATCAGCCAGGTGGAAATCGAACAGGCCATCAGTTGCTCGGTAACCGGGCTGCTGTGCTCAAGCCCGAACCCGGTCTTCACCCTGCGCCCGTACTTGCTCGACAGCGCCAACAGCACTCTGGCCCATTCACGCATTCCCGCCGCGTGAAACCTGCACTCGCTGCAACTGCTCGTAGCGTTCCAGCAAACGCCGTGATTGCAGGTAGCTAGGCACTTCCACCACCAGGCCATCGACTTCGGCGCGCACACTGCCGGTACTGGCCGCTTGTTCGAACGCCTCGATCTGCCGCTGTGCCAACTCGGCCTCTGCGGCTGTCGGTGTCAGGTAGCGGTTGGCGACAGCCACATGGGCCGGATTGACCACGCCCTTGGCCTGGTAGCCGATGGATCGGGCAAATTGCATATCCGCCTCGGCGCCGGTGTCATCGGCAAAGGTGTACGGCGAGTCGATGGCCAGTACCCCCGCCGCCGCACATTCGAGCAAAAACCGCGAACGCGGGTAGTAGAGTTCGGTACCGGCGCGGCTGCGCCCGGCGCCCAGGTCGGCGACCATGTCTTCGGTGGCGACCAGCATTGCCTTGATCCGCGGGCTGGAGTGCGCAATCTCGATGGCCCGGACCACCCCCAGTGCGGTTTCGATGTTCGGCACGATCAAGGTCGACCCGGGTTCAATCGCGTAGTGTGCTTCCAGGCGAGTGATCTGCTTGTCCAGCTCGATCATCTGCTCGCACGCCTCGACCTTGGACATCATCACCACTTGCGGACGCGCGGCCATGACCGCTTCGAGGTCTTCGTAGCCGCAGGTTTCGAACGGGTTGATGCGCACCGAGCTGATTCGCCCGCACTCACGCCAGTGCTGCATGATGCGCACCGATAGCGCTCGCGCTTCGGCGCGACGGGAGACCGGGGTGAAATCTTCCAGTTCCTGGACCAGCACGTCGCCGCCACCGTTGAGCGCATCGAGCAGTGCCGCTTCGTCGGCGCCCGGAATGAAGAAGAAGGTGCGGCAAAGCGCCAGGGGATTGTCCTTGGAAACAGCCATGATTACGTCCTGTATGGGAAAAAGAAAAAACAGCGGAAAAATTAGAGCATCGCCAGGCCGCCATCGACGGCGATAGTGGTACCGCTGACGAAGGAAGCCTTGCCCGATAGCAACCAGCAGATCACTTCGGCGGCTTCCTCGGCGCTACCTTCACGGCGCAGGGCCGTCATGCCGTGCAGTTGTTCAAGTTTGCCGGCGTCACGGGTGGTGTCATCGAGCATCGGCGTGCGAATCACGGCCGGGGCGACGCAGTTGACGTTGATACCGCGCGGCCCGAGTTCACGCGCCAGGCCTTTGCTCAGGGTAATGACCGCGCCCTTGCTGGTGGCATAACCCAGGGTGCCGGCCAAGCCGCCACCGCGAATGCCGGCGACACTGGCTACGGTGCAGACACGTCCGCCTGCCGGCATGAGGCGTACGGCCTGCTGCACCACGGCGAAGGTGCCGATCAGGTTGATATCCAGCAACTGGCGCAGCCGCGCAACGCTCAATTGATCGAAAGGCGCGGTATCAACGATGCCGGCGCAGGTCGCCAGGACATCGACGCGGCCCTGCCAGTGTTCGATTTCGCTGAACGCCGCGGCCACCGCCTGCTCATCACACAAGTCCAGGGTGAAGCTGCGATGCTGCGGGCCGATTGCCGCCAGCGTAGTTGCCAGCCCGGCGCCATCGAGGTCCAGGCAGGCCACTCGATAACCCTCGCCAGCCAACTGTCGGGCTGTTGCCGCGCCGATGCCGCTAGCGCCGCCGGTCACCACGGCAACCTTGATTTGTTCCAACATATCAACAGCACTCCTTGAGGCAAACCGTGAACCTTTGATTACCAGCTCACGCCTGTTCGACATGCTAAAAGAATGTCGCCACAACAACTACTCGCTTACTTGACCCTGACAATAACGGGGCCACGCCGCAGCGCGCGCATATTCAACTCGCATTTAACAAACCGCCTAAATATTCGCTGCCTTGACTCGTTATCGCCGAGGAAATGCGAGCAACTTGCAAATCCATTTTATTTTCATCGCGGCAAATCGACGCAGCGCCCCATAACGAACCATAAGGTTCATTTAAAATCCAGCAAGCCCGCGTATTTCCTGCACTGCACCTGGGTAATCACGCAGCAGCGCAGTCGGTTATTTGAATGCGAGTAGCCATAAGATGGCAACTTGCCTAGGATACGAAACAAATTGAAACGTTGTTAAAAGTGACACTTCCCCCATCAACAATGTTTCAAATTTTTTGCAATCTTCAGCCCCACAAATCAATAAAAGGACGTTCACGATGAGCAACAAGGGTTTTGACACCGTCATTGAAATCAAATACCGCGACACCGACTCGATGGGTCATGTCAGCAGCCCGATTTATTATGACTACATGCAACACGCCTACCTCTGCTACATGCACGATCTGCTGAAACTGCCCAAGAGCGAAAAGCTTCCGCACATCATGGTCCGCAGCGAATGCGACTACATCAAGCAAGCCATGTACGGCGAAACCCTGGTGGTCACCAGCGAAGTCGTGAAGTTCGGCACCAAGAGCTTTGAAATCGAACACACCATGCGCCGTCACGACGACAGCAAGGAAGTGGTCGCCAAGGCCAAGTCCTACCACGTCATGTTCGACTACGACAAACAATCCACCATCCCTGTACCGCAAGCATTCAAGGATCAGGTCCTGGCGTTCCAGGAAGGCTGAGCAGCCGCTCAAGGATGACGGTTTCGCCGGGCGCCTTGCGGCCGGCGAACAGACTGCAAAGGTAACCTAGCAATGAAACTCTCCTGGACTCCGCAGCAACATGAGTTGCTGGTGAAATATCGGGAAATCGGTGCCGAGCTGGCCACCGCCCGCAAAACCGCAGCGCCCGGTTTCGATCATTACGGCTGGCAACGCCTGTGCGATGCCGGCCTCTGGCAATTGGTGATTCCGGCCAGCCACGGCGGCCTGGGCGAGGACTGGTGGGGCTTTACCGCCGCCCTCGAAGGCCTGGCCTCGTCGATCCGCACCCCGGAACTGCTGCTCTCGGTGATCGCCCAGGCCGGCATGGTTCGCGCGCTGATGCTGTACGGCAGTGACGAACAGAAAGACCGCTACCTGACCGCGATCCTCAACGGCGCACTGAGTGCCACCGGCATTGCCGAACCGGGTACCGGTACCGATGTGCGCAGCATCCACAGCCTGCTGACGCCGGTCGCCGACGGTTATCGCCTGAATGGCAGCAAGTTCAATATCGCCCACGCGCCAGTGGCCGATTTCATGCTGATCGTGACCAAGCTGGACACCGACGCCAAAGCCAACATCGCCCTGGTCATGATCGACAAGGACACCCCGGGCCTGACCCGCGGCGAACCCGACGACAAGCTCGGCAACAAGCACCTGCCCACCGGTCCCCTGCACTTTGACAACCTGGCCATCCCGGCGTCGCAGGTCCTCGGCCAGCCGGGTCGCGGGCTGCAGCAGTTGATCAAGATCATTTCCCTGGGGCGCTTGTACTACGGCCTGGTCGCCGCCAACCTGCCGACGCCGTTCCTGACCGAGGCCATGCAGTACGCGGCGCAGCGGCAAAGTTTCAACAGCGCCATCGACAACCACCAGTACGTGCAAAAGCGCCTGGTGGATCTGGCCATGGGCATGGAGCGCAATCGCTGGATGGTGTACGCCGCCCTCGATCAACTGCTCAATGACCATCCACAGGCGTTGATGAGCTGCTCGATCGCCAAGCTCGGCGCGGCACAGGACTTCATCAACAGCGCCATCAGCCTGCTCAAGCTGTATGGCAGCCTGGGTTACCACGAAGGCGACATCGCCAACCTGGTCAAGGATGCATTGGGCTTCGCCAGCGTCGGCGGCACCGAAGAAATGCACCAGAAGAACATCTTCAACCAGCTGCTACGCCTGACACAGGCCGCCTGAAGCGGTCGAGCCAGCAGCCCGCAAGCCTTTTTTCGCAACCCCTGCCACCACGCCGGCCAGGCACCCTACGGTCCTGCCCGGTGTGGCACGGCGGCGGGATTCTGCCTGCCTTTTACTCCGCCCATCCATGAAGAGAGCAGATCGGATGCCAACCAAATCGATACCCCTGCACAGAACCCCCGTCGCCCAGATGCCTGCTGCCTTTGCTCAGCCCGTCGACGACCGCTACGAACACGCCAGCCTCGATGAACTGCGCGCGCATCAGTTGCTGCGCCTGCGCCAGAGCCTGGCCCACGCCTACAACAACGTGCCGTGGTACCGCGAGCAGTTCCATGCCCGCGACGTGCACCCCTATGACCTGGAGTCTCTCGAAGACCTGGCCCGCTTCCCGCTGACCAGCAAGGCTGAACTGCGCGAGCATTACCCCTTCGGCCTGTTCGCCGTGCCCATGGACCAGGTGTCACGCCTGCACGCCTCCAGCGGCACCACCGGCAAACCGACCGTGGTCGGCTACACCCGCAACGACATCGAGGTCTGGTCCGCGCTGGTGGCCCGCTCGATCCGCGCCGCCGGCGGCAAGCGCGGCGACCGGATCCATATCGCCTATGGCTACGGCCTGTTCACTGGTGGCCTGGGCGCCCACTACGGCGCCGAGAAACTCGGCTGCACGGTGATCCCGATGTCCGGCGGCCAAACGGCACGCCAGGTGCAACTGCTCAAGGACTTCCAGCCCGACATCATCATGGTCACCCCTTCGTACATGCTCAACATCGCCGAAGAAATCGAGCGCCAGGGCATCAACCCCCACGAGCTGTCGCTGCGGGTCGGGATCTTCGGGGCCGAGCCCTGGGGCCAGCAGATGCGTACCGAGCTTGAGCAACGCCTGGGTATTCAGGCCCTGGATATCTACGGCCTGTCGGAAGTCATGGGCCCGGGCGTGGCCATGGAGCACCTGGACACCAAGGATGGACCGACCCTCTGGGAAGACCATTTCTACCCGGAAATCATCGACCCGCAAACCGGCGAAGTGCTGCCCGACGGCCAGTTCGGCGAACTGGTCCTGACCACCCTGAGCAAGGAAGCACTGCCGATGGTGCGCTACCGCACCCGTGACCTTACCCGCCTGCTGCCGGGCAATGGCCGGGCCATGCGGCGGCTGGACAAGATCACCGGGCGCAGCGACGACATGCTGATCATCCGCGGCGTGAATGTGTTCCCCAGCCAGATCGAGGAACAACTGCTCAACCTGTTCATCTTCAGCCCTGTGCATGAGCTGCAGGTCAGTCGCGAGGGCAACCTCGACTCGTTGACGGTCCAGGTCGAGATGCGCCCGGAACACAGCCGTCTGAGTACCGAGGAGCAGCTTGCTGCCTGCCAGCAGCTCAGCCACCAGATCAAGGTGCACGTGGGCATCAGCACGCGAATCGTCCTGCAGCCGTGCAACACCCTCAAGCGCTCTGAAGGCAAGGCCGGAAAAGTCATCGATCTGCGCGGCAAACGCTAAAGGCCTGTTGCCCGTCCCCCCTCAAAGGACTCACGAGGTTGACCCCATCATGGATATGACCATTGGCGATTTTCTCCTGCGTCGCCTGCAGGAATTCGGCATCCGCCATCTGTTCGGCGTGCCCGGCGACTACAACCTGACCCTGCTCGAACAGGTCGAAGCCCTGCCCGAGCTGCGCTTCATTGGCAACTGCAACGAACTCAACGCCGCCTATGCCGCCGACGGCTACGCCCGCACCCAGGGCTTTGGCGCGGTACTGACCACCTACGGGGTTGGCGACTTGAGCGCCCTCAACGGCATTGCCGGCGCCTATGCCGAGCGGGTCCCGGTGATCATGATTTCCGGCATGCCGCCCTTGCACGCGATCATCGACCGCGCCCTGATGCACCACACCCTGTGCGACGGCAACTACGACAACATCATGGTCACCTTGCGCCAGTTCACCGTGGCCCAGGCGCGCATTACCGTGGAAAACGCCGCCCAGGAAATCGACCGGGTGCTGCAGACCTGTTTCCGCGAACGCCGCCCGGTGTACCTGCAACTGCCGTCGGACCTGGCCTGCCTGCACATCGAAGTGCCCGACACGCCGCTGCAGCTGAGCGAGACCCGCAGCGAGCCCGGCCAACTGCACAGCGTGGTCAGCCAACTGCAGCAGCGCCTGGCCAGTGCCAGAAACCCGGTATTGCTGGTGGACATCGATGTCGAGCGTTTCGGCCTGAGCGCACAGGTGCTCGAACTGATCGAGCGCCTCGATCTGCCCTTTGCCAATCTGCCGCCAGCCAAGGCCATGCTGCCCGAGTCGCATCCGCTGTTCCTCGGCACCTATGCCGGTGCGGGCTCGGCACCGAGCGTGCGCGAAGCCATCGAGCAAGCCGATTGCGTGATCAGCATCGGCGCCCGCTTCACCGACACCAGCACCGCGCTGTTCTCGCAAAAATTCAAAGACGGCGCGCTGATCCAGTTGCAGCCGTATGCCGCCTCGCTGGGCAAAGTGCACTACAACGCGGTGAGCATGCGCCAGGTGCTGGAGAAACTCGTTCAGCAACCGCCGACACTTCGCGCCACACCGCGGCAGATTCCACCGTTCAGCGCACCGCCAGCCGTGCGCGCCTTGCCTGAGCAACCGCTCAGCCAGTTGCGCTTCTGGCAGCGCATGGCGCACCTGATCAAGGGCGACGAGCTGATCATTGCTGAAAGCGGGACGTCTTCGGCGGGGCTCAACGGCCTGCGCATGCCCAGCGGCGTGACCTACATCACCCAGCCTATCTGGGGCTCGATCGGCTACACCCTGCCGGCCCTGCTCGGCAGCCTGCTGGCCCAACCGGAACGGCGGCAGATGCTGTTCATTGGTGACGGCTCGTTGCAGATGACCGTGCAAGAGCTGTCGACCATCCTCGCCCACCAGCTCAAGCCGGTGATCTTCCTGATCAACAACGATGGCTACACCATCGAGCGTCTGATCCTCGGCGAGAATTCCAGTTACAACGACATCAACCCCTGGCGCTACGCGCAACTGCCGCAGGTGCTCGATACCCGCGATCGCTCGCGGCACTTCACCGTGCATACCGAAGATCAGTTGGAAGCCGCCCTGGTCGAAGCTGAAGGCGCTGACAGCCTGGTGTTCATTGAAGTGGTGATGGAACGCATGGACGCGCCGGAATCACTCAAGCGCTTCGCCCGCCTGTTTGCCGAGTTCGACTACGGCCTGCAACCGCTCACCCAGCCGGCAATCGCCAGCTGAAACCCGGGCCTGGGCGACCGCAGTCGCCCAGGCCGCGGGTGATCAGGCAATCGAGCGGACCACCCCGCCATCCACGCGCATGGCCGCACCGGTCGTGGCACTGGCCTGACGTGAGGCCAGGTAGACCACCAGGCTGGCAACTTCCTCGACCGTCGCCAGACGCTTGATGATCGAGCTGGAACGATGCTCGGCGATGAAGTTGGCTTCCAGCTCCTCGACAGGCACACCCTGCTCTTCGGCCATCTGGCTGAAGAAGCCACCGACGCCTTCCGAGCGGGTCGGCCCCGGCAACACCGCGTTGACAGTCACCCCGGTACCGGCCAGGGTTTCCGCCAGGCCGCGGGACACCGCCAGCAAGGCGGTCTTGGTGGTGCCGTAATGAACCATCTCGGTCGGGATCTGCAACGCCGATTCACTCGACAGGAACAACACCCGGCCCCATTCACGCTCGGCCATGGCCGGGGCATAGTGACGCGACAGGCGCACCGCGCTCATCACGTTGACCTCGAAGAAACGCCGCCAGTCATCGTCGCTGATGTCAAAGAAGCCCTTGGGTTCGAAGATCCCCAGGTTATTCACCAGAATGTCGGTATCCGGCACCTTGGCAAACAGCGTCTCGGCCCCCTCGACAGTTCCCAGGTCGGCCGTCACACCGGTCACTCGCGCGCCCGGCAACTTGCGCTGGATCTGTTCGATCGCGCGGGTCACCCGTGCCTTGCTGCGCCCGTTGATCACTACCTCAGCGCCCGCTTCGGCCAAGCCGAAGGCAATGGCAAAGCCGATACCGGCCGTGGAGCCGCTGACGATCGCACGTTTGCCGTGCAAGGAAATATTCATACCTGCGTCCTTATATGGATGAAATGTGAGCCCACAAACAGCACGCCGCCAACAGCCCCACAGGCTGTTGGCCACGGCCTCATGGCTGTTTGACCACTGCCTTCATTCAAGTTCGGCAGTGGCCTGGAGCGAAGGCGCAAAAGATTGCCAACCGCCGCCCAGGGATTTGTACAACCCGACCATCGCCAGCGAGGTCGCCGCGCTGCTTTCGACCCACTGCTCCTGGTTGGCCAGCAGCGTGCCCTGCACGGTCAACACGTTGAGAAAGTCCACCGCGCCTTCCACGTACTGGCGCTGCGCGGTATCCAGGGCCACCCGGCTCTGGCGCACGGCTTCGTCAAGCAAGTCACGACGCAACTGGCTGGCGTTGTACAAGCGCAGCACATCGTCGATTTCGTGCCAGGCGCGCAATACCACCTGCTGGTACTGCAACGCTGCCTCCTGCTGTTGCGCCTCGCGCAGCTTGAGTACGCCCTTGAGCTGCCCGCCTTCAAAGATCGGCAGGCTCAACTGCGGGCCAATGGCAAAACGGCGGGAACTCCAGTTACCGAAGTCCGAGAGCTGCAGCGACTGGAAGCCGGCGCTGCCGGACAGGCGGATACTCGGGTAGAAATTGGCCTTGGCCACGCCGATGCTGGCCGTGGCCGCATGCAACTGGGCCTGGGCCTGCCGGATGTCCGGTCGGCGCTCGGCCAGTTCCGATGGCAAGCCCATGGCAAAGCGCTGGGCCGTGCGCGGCAACTCGACCGGCGCGAGCAATTCGTTCTGCAGGCTGCGCGGCGGTTCGGCCAGCAGCAGGCTCAAGGCGTTGATCAATTGCGCCTGGCGGTCTTCCAGGGCGGGCACCCGTGCCTCGATCGAAGCCACTTGGGCGGCGGCCTGGGCGACATCCAGGTTGGTCGCCACGCCATCGTTCAGGCGCATCTGCGACAGGCGCAAACTGTGCCGGGAAACATCCAGGTTCTCGCGCACCACCGCCAGCGTGCTCTGCACCGCACGCAACTGAATGTAGTCACGCGCGGTTTCGGCCAGCAACGACAACAGCACACCCTGGCGATCGTTTTCGGCCACTTCGACGCTGGCGTCAGCGGCCTCCACTTCGCGGCGCACGCGGCCCCACAGGTCCAGTTCCCAGGAGGCGGTGAAGTCGCCGTTCCAGAGGTTGAAGGCCGACTTGCCGCCCTTGCCGGACGGGTCGTTGAGCCCTTCGGCACTGTTGCGCGCGCGGCTGTAGCCGGCGTTGAGGTCCACCGCCGGGTACTTGTCGGAGGCGATGCTCATGCGCACCGCGCGGCTTTGCATCAGCCGCGAGGTGGCAATCTGCAGGTCGATGTTGCGCTCCACTGCGCGCTGGATCAGCGCCGACAATTGCCGGTCGTTGAAGGTTTCCCACCAGCGCGCCTCCAGCGGCGCTTGCACGGGCTGGCTGGGCGCCGGCTGCTCTTGCAGCGTCGGCCAGGCCGAAGGCGCGCTGGATTTCGGCGCTTCGAAATCCGGGCCGACGGTACAGGCACTCAAGGTCAGCGTGGCGCCAAGCACCAGGGGCGAAGCCGTGTATGCAATTCTCATCGAACACTGACCTCGTTACCCGCCTCGGCCTTGGCCTTGGCCTTGCTCTGGGTGTCGATCTTCGCCACCACCGACATGCCCACCCGCAGGCGTTCGAGCAGCGGCTGGTCGGCATCGAAGACGATCTTCACCGGAATGCGCTGCACCACCTTGGTGAAGTTGCCGGTGGCGTTGTCCGGCTTGACCGCCGCAAAGGTCAGGCCGGTGGCCGGGGCGACACTCTGCACGCGACCGCGCAGGCGTTCGCCGGCAAAGGTATCGACGCTGACCTCGACGATTTGCCCGGGCATCACGTGGGTCAATTGGGTTTCCTGGAAGTTACCGATCACATAGGCCCGCTCCAGCGGCACCACCGAGAGCATCCGCGCCCCCGGATTGACGTAGGCCCCCACGCGTACCGCACGCTCGCCGACCATGCCGTCGATCGGCGCGACGATGGTGGTGTAGGACAGGTCCAGGCGGGCACGATCAAGCGCCGCCTCGGCATGCTTGAGGCCGCCCTGGGCCGCATCGACCTGGGCGGTGAGGATATCGATCTGCTTGCGTGCCGCCGCCAGCGCCGCACTGGAGTTGGCCAGCCGGGCACGGGCCTGGTCGACCCGGCTGCGCGCCTGCTGGGCGTTCTGCACGGTGCCGGCGCCCTGCTCGGCCAGGCGGCTATGGCGGGTCAGTTCGTGGTTGGCGAAGGCCAGCTCCGCTTCGTCGGCCGACACGGTCGCCTGGGCCTGGGAAATCAAAGATGCCTGACGTTCCAGGGTGGCCTTGGCGTTCTGCGCCTGGGCCTTGGACATCAGCAACTGCGCTTCGGCCGCAGCCAGCGCGGCCTGAAAATCGCGATCATCGATCACTGCCAGGGTCTGCCCGGCCTTGACCCGCTGGTTGTCCTCGACCAGCACCTGCTTGATGAAACCTGAAACTTTCGGCGCGACCACGGTGTAGTCGGCCGAGACATAGGCATCGTTGGTCGATTGCACGCCGCCGGAACCGAAGATCGAGGGCAAGGCAGTGAAGGCTATGCCGCCGACGATAATCACCGCCGCTGCAATCATGGCCAATTTATGGTTTTTACTTAGGGTCATTACGACTTTCTCTCTCAGCAGGAACGCTATGCCACCGCACGGGGTGGATAGATCCGGGTGGGCACAAAAGGAATCAGCAGGATCAACGCCAGCGCCAACAGCGCCATGCACAGGTAGAGGTCGGCCGAGGTCAGCACTACGGCCTGCTCATGGATACGCTTGGCCAGGCCCGGGGCGCTGGCATCGGCCAGGGGTGAGTTACCGAGGTTGTCCACCAGCATGTTCGAGTGAAAATGCCGGCGTACGGTGGTGAGCGCCTCCAGCACCCCGGCGGCGACCACCGAGGCCAGGCCTTTGACGGTGTTGAACCAGGCCGAGGCGAACGGGCCGTCTTGCGGGGTCATGCCGCCCGTGGCGAGCATCAGCAGCGGGATCACCGCCATCGGCTGGCCGAAGATCTGGAACAGTTGCAGCACGTAGAAGTTGTCGCGAATCCACTGCGAGGTGATCATCGTGCCGCCAAAGCACGACACCGCCAGCATCCCCAGGCCAATGGCCAGAACCCAGCGGCAGTCCACCGCGCGGATGTTGCACAGCGCGGCGGTCAGCGGCAGCGCCAGCAACTGCGGCAAGGCCACCAGCAACATCACCGGGCCGGTCTGCACCGGCCGGTAGCCCTGGATCTGGGCGAGGAAACTGGACGGAATGATGATCACCGCCGAGAGCACCACCAACACCCCGCCCAAGGTGACCAGGGCATGGGTGAGGTTGCGGTTGCTGAGCATCTGCAGCTTGAAGAACGGCAGCGGGTGCGACCATTCATTGATCATGAACAGCACCAACAGCGCCAGGCCGCCGCCCAGCAGCCAGCAGATCAGCGGCGAGTTGAACCAGCCGAAGCGATCGCCCTGGCTCAGGCCGATGACAATCGAACAGATGGCCGGCAGCCCCAGCAGCAACCCGCGCCAGTCAAACTGCTTGAAGCGCTCCAGGCGCAGCGGGTCTTGCGGCAGCCCCCAGGCCACGCAGGCCATGGCCAGCAGCGACGGCAGGATGATCTGCCAGAACGCCCATTGCCAACCGACATACTCGGTCCACATGCCCGCCAGCGGCAGGCCCAGGCTCGGGCCGAAGGTAGCGGTCAAGGCGTAGCCGGCCAGGCCATAGAGCTTGATGCCAGGCGGCAGGAAACGCAGCGCCACACTCATCAGCATCGGCGGCAAGGCGCCACCGGCAAAGCCCTGCAGGGTGCGCAGCACCATCAGGGTTTCCTGGTTGGGTGCGAACGGGCACAGCAGGCCGAGCAGGGCAAAGGCGCCAATGGCACAGAGGGTGAAGCGACGCAGGGAAAAGGTCACCGAGCACCAGGGCGCGAAGGCCATGGCCGAGACCGAGGTCGCCGAGTACAGGGCGACCAGCCACGAACCTTCGTCAGAGCCGATGTGCATGCCACCACGAATATCGGCCAGGGCCATTTTCGTGACCATTTCGTTGAGGCCGGCACACAGCACCGCCAGCAGCACACCGAGCAGGCCGATGACGATGCGCGGGCCGAAGGCGGCCGGTGCCGCAGGCTTGGCCGGAGCCGGGGCCGGTGCGGCGACAACCGCCGCACCCGGGGTGGCCAGGGCCTCCAGCGAACTCATGGCCTGCCCCCGGGAACAGGCGCAGGGGCACGGTAAAACAGGGACACGCACATGGCTTCAGAACTCCGGGTAATTGAGGTACCCGGCAAGTCTATGGAGGCCGATTACTGACGAAAACTGACATATTCGCAGCTTTATGCTGCATGAGACGCAACTATACAATCAGGTATATATAAGCGCTCAAATGCATCAATCTTGACGTTAACACTCAGGCTTTGCTGCAACACTCCTTGAGCGTCTGACGCAGCCAGCGGTGGGCGGGATCGTTGTCGTAGCGCGGGTGCCAGGCCTGCATGATGGTCACCGATTCCAGGGCCATGGGGATGCGGAACGAACGCAGCGGCAGGCCCAGGCGCGCCACGCTGAGCAACACGTGCTGGGGCAAGGGCAACAGCAGGTCGGATTCGGGCAGGGAGAACATCGCCGAGTGAAAGCTTGGGGTGATCAACGCCACCCGCCGGCTCAGGCCCATCCCGGCCAGCGCGGAATCGATCGGCCCGGTGGCGCGGCCACGGCGCGAGACGCTGATCTGCTCGAAGGCGGCGAAACGCTCCGGGGTAATCTCATCGTTGAAGATCGGATGATCGACCCGCGCCAGGCCCACGAAGGTGGTGGCGAACAGGCTTTGCACCTTGATTTCCGGGCCGAGGTTGCGCGTGGCGCTGATGTACAGGTCCAGGCGGCCATCACGCAGGCTGTCGTCCTCGTCACCGCCCTCGCCTTCGGGGACAAACCGCAACACGGTCCGCGGCGCCTGCTGGCGCATGGTTTCCAACAGAGGGGCGGCAAACGGCGCGATGAACACATCGTTGGCGCGCAGGTTGAACGAGCGCTCCAGGGTCAGCAGGTCGACCTCGTCACTGGAGCTGAACACCTGCCCGGCCTGTTCGACCACGCTGCGCACCTGGCTGCGCAAGGCCATGGCCTTGGGGGTCGGTACCAGGCCGCGACCGGCGCGGACCAGGATCGGGTCGCCAACGGCGTGACGAATACGCGTCAAGGTACGGCTCATGGCCGCCGGGCTGAGGTTCATGCGACGAGCCGCCCCGACCACACTGCCTTCATCGAGCAGCGCATCCAGCGCAACCAGCAAGTTCATATCCGGAAAGTGCATGGTAAGCATCCATTCAAGTATTTCAGTGAATCCGCTGCAATCTTACCAGTTTCTGCAGGTTTTCCAGCCCTTGCATTCTGCGCAACTAGTCATTGCACCGCGCACCATTTACCCGGCCGCACGCTTTTTCAAGAATGCCTGCTCTTTGTATTCAGAATGGGGCCCGCCACCATGTACAGCTCGGTACTGATCGCCATCGATGGCACTGCGCGCAGCCGCGGCATCCTCGAAACCGTCAGCCGCTTCTGCGAACCCGCGCGCCATCAGCTGCATGTGCTGCTGGCGGTCGACGTTGCCTATGCCCTGGCCGAGGACAACCGGCGCATCAGCGCCTTCGACCAAAGCGAATACCCGGCCGCCAGCCATGAACAGCAAATGGCCGACATGACCATGCAACAAGCAGTGGATTACCTGCGCAGCCGTGGCTTCCAGGCCGAAGGCAACCTGGTCAACGGTGATCCACTGTCGACCATCGTCGCCGAGGCCAAGCGTCTGGAGAGCGACCTGATCGTCATGGGCCATCGCCACCTGTCGCGGCTGGACCGCATGCTCGACCCATCGATCAGCAGCAAGGTCATCGACAAGGCCGGCTGCCCGGTGCTGGTCGATGCCCGCCACCTCTGACCCTTACCCTTTACCGAGACGACACGGATGAAACTCGATTACCTGCAACTGGAACAGATCGGTGCTGTGGCCCTGATCCGCCTCAACCGCCCCGAGGTGCTCAATTCGCTGTGCTGTGAACTGGCGGCAGAATTGGCGGGGGTGCTCGATCACCTCGAGCAGGACCGCAGTGTGCGCGCGCTGGTACTGACCGGTGGCGACACCGTATTTGCCGCTGGCGCCGACATCAAGGCGATGCGTGATCGCAGCTACATGGATGTCTACACCAGCGATTTCGTGACCGTGGACTGGGAACGCCTGGCGAGCTTTCGCAAACCGAGCATTGCTGCGGTGGCCGGCTACGCCCTGGGTGGCGGCTGCGAACTGGCGCTGATGTGCGACATGATCATCGCCGCCGACAGCGCCCGCTTCGGCCAACCGGAAATCAAGATCGGCACCATCCCCGGTGCCGGTGGCAGCCAGCGTCTGGCGCGCTCGATCGGCAAGGCCAAGACCATGGACCTGGTGCTCACCGGGCGCACCATGGATGCCGAGGAAGCCGAGCGTTGCGGGCTGGTCAGCCGCCGGGTCAGCGATCAGGCCCTGCTCGACGAAGCCCTGCAGGCGGCGGCGCGGATTGCCAGCTACTCCGGCCCGGTCAGCATGATGGCCAAGGAAGCGGTCAACCGCGCCTTCGAGACCACCCTGAGCGAAGGCGTGCGCCAGGAGCGGCGCTTGTTCCACTCGACCTTCGCCATCGAGGACCAGAAAGAAGGCATGGCCGCGTTTGCCGAGAAACGCGCGCCACAGTTCATGCATCGCTAAAAAAATTGGCCCGCCCTAGACCCTGTAGGAGCGGGCTTGCCCCGCGATCAGCTCACCCCTCTTTCTGACCAGGCTTGACCACCACCGTACAGGTGGTCCCCGCCGCCAGCAAAAAGCCCTCCGGCACTTCATCGATATGAATCCGCACCGGCACCCGCTGGGCCAGGCGCACCCAGTTGAAGGTCGGGTTGACGTCGGCGATCAGCTCGCGGCTTTCCGGGTTGTCGCGGTCATAGATACCGCGCGAGATGCTCTCGACATGCCCCTTGAGCCGTTCGCCGCTCATCATTTGCAGTTCGGCCTGATCCCCTACCCGCACATGCGGCAGCTTGGTCTCTTCAAAGAAGCCGTAAACCCAGAACGAATCCTTGTCGACCACCGCCATCTTCGCCTCGCCGGTACGCGCGTAATCGCCACGATGGACGTTGAGGTTGGTGACATAGCCATCGACCGTGGCGAGGATCCGGGTGCGCTTGAGGTCCAGCTCGGCCGCCGCCAGCTGGGCCTGGGCCTGCTGGTAATCGGCCAGCGCCGAGTTGGCGATGTTGCTGGCGTCGTCACGGTTCTCCCGCGAGATCACCAGGTTGTCCATGTCGGCGCGGCGATGGGCGTTGACCTTGCGCATTTCCCAGGTGGCCTTGCGCGAGGCCACCAGTGCCTGGGCCTGCCTGACCGCCACTTCGTAGTGCTCGGGGTCGATCTGCAGCAGCACATCGCCCTTCTTCACCAACTGGTTGTCGCGCACCGGCACATCGACCACATAGCCCGGCACATCGGCGGCGACGTTGATGACATCGGCGCGCACTCGCCCGTCGCGGGTCCAGGGCGTGTTCATGTAGTGCACCCAGAGCTGGCGACCGATCACCACGGCAGCGGCCAGCACGAGCAAGGTGGCGATCAGGCTGAAAAACTTTTTCATCAACAAAGGTCTCAACGGTAGAGAGTCAGGGCCATGGAACCGAACAGGCAGATAAACAGGCACAGGCGCAGCAGCGCCGGGTGCCAGAAAAAGCGGTAACCGTCATGACTGGCGATAAACCGGTCCAGGCCCCAGGCAAGGCCGGCGGCGAACAGGAACATCAGGGTCATGGTCGGCATGTAGACGCCATGGAAGGCGATTTCACGAGGCATGGGGCAGTCCTTTGGCCGGGGCCAGTTCGGCCAGCGGCGACTGAGGGTCGAGCAAGGAAGTACGAATGAAGTGCAGGTAGCTCTGCACCCGGCGCAAGGCCGAGGTGTCGAAGTGACGGGCGAACGGCTCGTCGGTGGCCTGCACCCGGCTGATGGCGTGATCCACTGCCACCAGCGCACGCTCGTGGTTGCTCGCGCTCGGCTGCATGAACAGGCGTGCCAGGGCCCGGCCCATGACGCGGATGGCCTGGCGCCAGGGCTGCGATTCGGCATAACAAGGGTGCACCGGCAAAATCGCCTGTTCCTTGCGCAGCTCGATAATCGCGTGACCGACCTCAAGCACCACGAACATCCAGCGCAGCAGCTTGCTCTGCACCCGCGGCTGGCCGACCGCCAGGCCGTAGGCCTGGTGCAACAGGTCGCGGGTACGGCTTTCAAAGCTCGAACCGAGGCCGCGCAGGCGCCCGCTGATCGCATACAGCACCTGGGCGCGCAGGTCCTGCTCCAGGCGGCTCCACAACCAGCGGCTGTTGGGCGGCAGGATGATCGCCCCGGCAGCGGCGCAGACCAGCATGCCGATGACCATGGCGATGTAGTCGTTGATGAAGTTGTAGGGGTTGTAGATGGTCAGGTTGTCGGGCACAGAACCGGTGGCAAAAAAGATCAGCAAACCCAGCCCGTAGCCGGCATAGGCCGGCCGCGAGGCGAGGAACGCGCCGAACACGAACACCGGCGCCAGCACCAGGCACAGCAGCGGAAAGCCGTCGATCCAAGGGAACACGAAGAAGGTTTCGAAGAAGCCGACAAAGGCACCGAACAACGTGCCGCAGGCCATCTGGAACGACATGCGCTTGGGGTTCGGCGTGGCCGCCGAGAGGCCGACGGTGGCGGCGGCGATCAGGGTCATCATCGCCCCGCTCGGCCAGGCGGTGAGAATCCAGAAGCTGCCCAGCACCAGCAGGATGAACGAGGCGCGCACCCCGGCGGCCAGCGAGGCCATCCAGTTGGTCTGCGCCACATAAGGCTCATCCCACTGCTCGCGGGCATGGTTGTGCTCGGTCAAGGACGCGTGGGTCTGGGCATAGCTGTGCATATCGTCGACGAAGCGGTACAGCAGCTCGTAGGCGGTGTGAAAGTCGAGCAGGTCGGCATCGCTGGGGCCACTCTCGACATACGCGGCACGCAGGGTGCGCACGCGCTCGGGCAAGCCCTCCTTGTAGGCGGCCAGCTGTTCGGCCAGGCGCGCCGCATCGCGCTCGGTGAGGCCGCGACCGGCGTAGGCGTCGAGCAACTCGGCCAGGGCGGTGAGCCCGGGTTCGATGGCGGTGACGATCTGCAGCGGCCCCCGCAAGCGCAAGCGCTCAAGCAACTGGTGCAAGGCGTTGAAGCGCGTGGTGATGGCCATGAATTCGCTGTTCATCCGCCCCAGGCGGCCATTGCGCCGGCGCATGTGCGGGTCTTCGAAAGCGGTGACGCTGCGCAGGCTCTCCAGGCCCACGGCCTCGGCGATAAAGCGCACGTTGCTGCTTTCGAAGCGGTCGCGCTGGCTGTCGCCACGCAGGCCCTCGGCAACGAAGCCGGCGAATACGCCGAAGCGCTGGTACAGGGCGTTGCGCATCGAGGCACTGGCCGACTGCGGCAAAATCGCGGCGCTGACCAGGGTCGAAACCAGAATCCCCAGGGAGATTTCCAGCACCCGCCACACGGCGGCCATGAAGGCCCCGTCCGGGTGCTGCAGGGCCGGCAGGCCGACCATCGCCGCCGTGTAACCGGCAAGCACGAAGCCATAGGCGCGGAAGGTGCGGTAGCGCATGGCACCGGCCGAACACAGGCCGACCCAGATCGCCAGGCTCGGCAGGAACAGCTCGGTGTTTTGCGGAAACAGCGCGATCAGCGCGACCATCATCGATGAGCCAGCCAGGGTGCCGAGCAGCCGGTAGAAGCTCTTGGCGAACACATGGCCGCTCTGCGGCTGCATGACGATGAACACGGTGATCATCGCCGTGCGCGGTTGCGGCAGCTCCAGGCGCATGGCCAGCCACAGGGTCAGGAAGGCGGCGCTGAGGACTTTGAAGATGTACACCCAGGTCACCCCGTCGGTGCGCGCCCACTCAAAGAACCCGCGACGCCACTCCAGGGTCGCCAGCCAGCGAAACGGCAGGGTCAGTGCGCTCATTCGGGGTGAACCGGCTTGTCGAAAATCGCCAGGGTCGCCGGGGTTTTCGGCGCCTGTTGCCGGTCTTCACCCGGCACGTCGTTGCCCGCACCCAGGCCACCACCCAATGCCGTAACCAGTTCAGCATGGGCACTCAGGCGTGCGGCCTGGACCTGCTGCTGAATCTGCTGCTGGCGGAACAACTGGGTCTGCGCGTTGAGCACATTGAGGTAATCGGTCAGGCCACGCTGGAAGGCAATCATGGCGATGTCGTAAGTCTTCTGTGCCGAGGCCACCGATTCGCCAGCAAAGTGCTGCTGCTCGTTCATCGACTCACGGCGGATCAACTGATCCGAGATCCCCTTGAGTGCCTCGACCACGGTCTGGTTGTAGCGCGCCACGGCGATGTCATAACCGGCCGAGGCAACCCCCAGCTGCGAGCGCAGGCGACCGCCATCGAACACCGGCAGGCTGATCGCAGGGCCGACGTTGTAGTTGAACTTGCGCCCGGTGAGAAACTCCAGCGGCCCGCCGCCGGTGGCCATGAAACCCAGGCCACCGACCAGGTCGACGTTGGGGAAGAAGCCGGCATGGGCGACATCGATTCCGCGAGCCTGGGCGGCCACCTGCCAGCGGCTGGCAACCACGTCCGGGCGCTGGCCGACCAGTTCGGCGGGCAAAGCCGAGGGCAGTTTCAGCGCGGTGCCCAGCGCCAGCTGCGGACGCTGCAGTTGCGCACCCGCGCCCGGCCCTTTGCCAGCCAGGGCTGCCAGTTGATTGCGGGCCAGGGCGATTTCTTCGTTCAGGGCGTCAAGCTGGCGGTGGGTTTCCGGCAGCGGCGTCTGCGCCTGGCTGACCTCGAAATGAGTGCCAATGCCGCCGGCCAGGCGCCGTTCGGCCAGGGCCAGGATCTGCTCCTGCTGCTCAAGCTCGGCCTTGACGATATCGCGCTGGGCAAAGTGCAGCGACAGCTGGATATAGACCTTGACCATGTTGTTCTGCAGCTCGAGCTGGGCCTGGCGGGCCTGGGCCACGCTCATGTGGGCCATGTCCACGGCCTGCTCGCTGGCATTGCGCTCGCGGCCCCAGAGGTCCAGGGCGTAGCTGAAACCGAGCGCGGCATTGTTGTCCCAGGTGTTGGAACCGGACAGTGCGCCGGGGCCATAGAACTGGTCTTCCGGCCAGTTGTGGCGCTTGAGCGTCGACTGGCCGTTGACCTGCAGTTTTTCGGCCGACTCGACCACCCCGGCCATGGCCTTGGCTTCGCGCACACGGGCAGCGGCCATGGCCATGCTCGGGCTGTCTTGCACGGCCAGGGCGATCCAGCGATCGAGTTGCGGGTCGCCGTAGGCCCGCCACCATTGCTGGTCGGGCCAATGGGCGTCGAGAGCGGCTTCACGGATCGCCGCATCGGTGGTCAGGGTATTGGCTTGCAGCGTCTTGCTTTGCGGGGCAATGCCCCAAGTTCCGATACAGCCGCTCAAGGTCAAGCTAAAGGCACAGGCACTGAGCGCATTGAGCGCTCTGATGATGCGACGCGGCACAGCTGCGAATTCCTGACGTAGAAGGTGGATGACGCTTGGAGACGCAATTCTAGGGGGCCGCCGCACTGGCGATAAGCGTGCATTACTGCGAATCTTTGTTACGAAAACAGCGATAATCCGGCTTTAGTCTGAAGACCGCCCCGGTTACTTCATGTCACAATTTGTCGTCTACTTTGAGAGCGACCCATGGACACCCTGCAAAACATGCGTGCTTTTAGTTGCGTTGCGCAAGTCGGCAGCTTCACTGCCGCAGCCGTGCAACTGGATACGACCACCGCCAACGTATCGCGGGCGGTCTCCAATCTTGAAGCCCATCTGCAAACCCGCCTGCTCAACCGCACCACCCGGCGCATCGCCCTGACCGAAGCCGGCAAGCGTTACCTGATGCGCTGCGAACAGATCCTCACCTACGTCGAAGAAGCCGAAGCCGAGGCCAGCGACGCCCATGCGCGCCCGGCCGGGCAGCTCAAGGTGCATTCGATGACCGGGGTCGGCCAGCACTTCGTCATCGATGCCATTGCCCGCTACCGCGAAACCCACCCGGACGTGACCTTCGACCTGACCATGGCCAACCGCGTGCCGGACCTGCTCGACGAGGGCTACGACGTGTCGATCGTGCTGGCCAGCGAGCTGCCGGACTCGGGCTTCGTTTCCCAGCGCCTGGGCATCACCTACAGCATTGTCTGCGCATCCCCCCAGTACGTGAAGCGCCACGGTATCGCCCACAAACCCAGCGACCTGCTCAACCATGCCTGCCTGCGCATGGTCAGCCCGGTGATCCCCCTGGAAAAATGGCTGTTCGACGGCCCCGAAGGCCAGGAAGTGGTCAACATTACCCAGGCGCCGTTCCAGGTGAACTCGGCCGATGCGATGAAAACCGCGATTCGCAGCGGCATGGGTGTTGGCGTGCTGCCGATCTACTCGGCCATAGAGGGCCTGCGTGATGGCTCGCTGGTGCGGGTGATGCCCGAGTACCGCTTGCAGGAGCTGAACCTGTACGCGATCTACCCGTCGCGCCAGTACCTGGATGCCAAGATCAAGACCTGGGTCGAATACCTGCGCAACTCGCTGCCAGAGATTCTCGCCGCCCACGAAGCCGACCTGAAAACCCACGAACTGCGCATCGCCACCTGAAATCTTGCTGCACAGCGGCGGTGGGGAATGATAGCGTGCTACCCATTCTCCACCGCCCGCAGAGATTTCGCCGATGAAAAAGACCGTCCTTGCCTTCAGCCGCATCACCCCGGCGATGGTCGAACGCCTGCAGCAAGACTTCAACGTGATCGTGCCGAACCCCAAGCTCGGCGACATCAGCGCCCAGTTCAACGAAGCCTTGCCCCAGGCTCATGGCCTGATCGGCGTCGGCCGCAAGCTTGGCCAGGCGCAGCTGGAAAACGCCGCCAAGCTGCAAGTGGTCGCCAGCGTCTCGGTGGGCTACGACAACTATGACCTGGCCTACTTCAACCAGCGCGGCATCGCCCTGACCAACACCCCCGACGTGCTCACCGAAAGCACCGCCGACCTCGGCTTTGCCCTGCTCATGGGTGCGGCGCGGCGGGTAGCGGAACTGGATGCCTGGACCAAGGCCGGGCAATGGCAAGCCACCGTCGGCCCTGCGCAGTTCGGCAGCGATGTGCATGGCAAGACCCTGGGCATCGTTGGCCTGGGCAATATCGGCGCGGCCATCGCCCGACGTGGGCGCTTTGGCTTCAACATGCAGGTCATCTACAGCGGCAACAACCGCAAGCCGGCGCTGGAACAGGAACTCGGCGCGCAGTACCGCAGCCTCGACGAGCTGTTGGCGCAAGCTGATTTCGTCTGCCTGGTGGTGCCATTGGGGGCGCAGACCAAGCACTTGATCAGCACCCGTGAATTGCAGTTGATGAAGCCCAGTGCGTTTCTGATCAACGTCTCCCGTGGGCCGGTGGTCGATGAAGCGGCGCTGGTGGAGGCATTGCAGGCCGGCACCATTCGCGGCGCCGGGCTGGATGTGTACGAGAAAGAGCCACTGGCGCAGTCGCCGCTGTTCCAGCTGAAAAACGCCCTGACCTTGCCGCACGTCGGTTCCGCTACCGCCGAAACCCGCGAAGCCATGGCCAACCGCGCCATTGATAACCTGCGCAGTGCCTTGCTCGGTGAACGGCCGCGGGATCTGGTCAATCCGCAGGTGTGGAAGTAGGCGTTACGTACCGCTAGTCAACAACCTTTACCGTTACCAGGGGTGAGATCTGCGACGGCAGGTTGAGCACCGTCAGATCGAAAAACAGCACACCGGTACCGCCCAGCGCGCTTTGCAGATAGCGCCTGGGCAGTACGAAGTCATGCCCGCGATAGTCTTCCCAGCGTTCGATCTGGTGAGAGTCCCCATAGGATTCCGGCGCCCCTGTCGGTGGAAAGCCAATCCAGCCAAGCAGCAAGGTTGCCCCCAGAGAGCCCTGTAGGCCCGGCAAGGAGTAACCACTGAGCGTCAGCCCCTCCTCCCCCACCAGGGAAAGGCTGATGGTCCAGACTGCGTCTTTGGGAATGGGCGGCGCGACCACCGGTTTATCGGACTTGCCAATCATCACTTCCATGACCTTTGCCCCGAACGCTGCGCATGTGTTCTGCAAGTTACGCCTTTGGAGCGCCTTTGAAACCTGGCATTTTTATCAGGTACCGCCGTACAGGCCTCATCAAGGGTCAAGCCCGCTGCCACTGGTATTGCGCTGAACCTGTGGGAGCGGGCTTGACCCGCGATGGCTACCTCAAGGCCACCACCGGTTCGACCACCTTGGGCCGGGGTTTGCGAAACACCAGCACATTGCCCAGCATCACCAGCACCAGGCCCGCCAACGCTGGCGCCGTCCACTGATAGCCTTCGTAGAACGCCGAGACGTTCAGCGCCACCAGCGGGAACAACACCGTGCAGTACGCGGCCCGCTCCGGGCCCATGCGCCCGACCAGGGTCAGGTAGGCGGTAAAGCCGATCACCGAGCCCGGGATCACCAGGTACAACAGCGAGCCGATGTAGCGGGTGTTCCATTCCATGGCGAACGGAATACCGCTGACCAGGCAATACAGGCCAAGTATGCTCGCGCCATAGAGCATGCCCCAGGCATTCGTGGTCAGCGGCCGCAGGCCGGCCTTCTGCTGCAGGCTGGAGAGCATGTTGCCGGCCGAAAAACACAGGGTTCCCAGCAGCGCCAGGCCCAGGCCGACAATGGTTTCGCGGCTGGCGGCATGCCCGGACAACTCGGGCCAGAACAACAGCCCCAGCCCGGCCAGGCCGAGGGCGCCACCGGCCAGTACATTGGCGGCCACCTTCTGGCCAAAGAACACCCGCGCATTCAGCGCGTTCCACAAGGTCGCGGTAGAGAACACCACGGCGATCAGGCCGCTGGGGATCCACTGGCTGGCGGTCAGAAAACACATGAAGTTGACGCAGAACAGGCACAACCCCTGGGCCAGGCAAATCAGGTGGCCGCGGCGGTTCATCGGTTGCAGGCGACGGCTGAGCAACAGGATGGCAAACAGCACCAGCGCGGCCAGGGCAAAGCGGTAGACGATCGACACCGCAATGGCGACCACCCCCAGTTGCAGCTTCAGGGCAATCCAGGTGGTGCCCCAGATCAGCACAGTGAGCAGGTATAACGACAGGTTCATGGCGGCACTCCTCAATTCCAGGCCACCAGTGTGCAGCCGCCCCCGGCAACGGCACTTGCACATTCTTGCGCTTTTGCGCGGCCAGCAGCTGTCAGCCCGCACCTGGCGGAGTAGGATGGCCAACAGAGGTAGGAACCATGACGCCGTTGGACCAGCTGCAAGTCTTCAAAGCCATGCACGACTCACCCCATGCCCGCCTGGAACACAGCGCGCACCTGGGTGACGGCCTGGCTGCAGCCCTGTGGAACAACCGCCACGACGCCCGCGACTACGAAGCGCCCAGCCATCACACCCTGTCCTGCTACATCGCCGACGGCACGGGCACCTTCCGCCGCGACCGGCCCGGCCACACCGGCTCGCCCGACAAGCTGTGCATCATGCCCGCCGGTTCCGCCTCGCACTGGGTGGTCAACGGCTCGATCCGCCTGGCGCACCTGTACATCAGCGAGGAACAGTTCGCCCTCGGCTGCGTCAGCCTGCTCGACCGCGAACCGCGTGAACTGCAACTGCAGGAAGCGACCTTTCTCGACGATCCCGAGCAGGCCCGACGCTTTCGTCAGCTGATCGCCCTGGACTGGGACGAGCCCGCCGAGCGCCTGCTGACCAGCAGCCTGGCCCACGAGATTCTCGACCACGCCCTGCTCAGCCAGGTTGGCCTGCGCCAGGGCCTGCGCCTTAAGGGCGGGCTGGCCGCGCACCAGCGCCGGCAACTGAGCGAGTATGTCGAAAGCCATCTGGACCAGCCCCTGAGCCTTGGCGAGCTGGCAGCGCTGTGCAACCTCTCCGAGTACCACTTCGCACGGATGTTTCGCGAAAGCTTCGGCCTGCCGCCGCACCAGTACCTGCTGGCCCGGCGCCTGGCCAAAGCGCGGCAACTGCTGCGCCATGGCCAACTGCCGCTGGGCGAAGTAGCGCTGCTGTGCGGCTTTGCCAGCGCCAGCCATTTCAGCAACCGCTTCCGCCAGGCCCTGGGGGCAACGCCGGGCGCCTACCGAACCGCGCTCAAAAGCTGATACCTCCCGCCTGACAAGCTCTCACCCGGATGCCCGCTCCCTGGTGCTGCCTCTGCACGCCCGGCCGCCGTCTGCCCATTGAATTTATTCATAATCTCGATCAAAACAATCGAATTAGTGAATACGTCTGCACACCGTAAGCTTCGCCTCCTTCATCTTCCTAAGCCGAAAACGTGTGCTGAACGGGGTGAAATAACAGCGGAGCTTCGCTGTTTGGTTATTGGGGAATTAACAAGAATTCAGAGAAATTCGTGCCTAACAAAAACCACATATTCATCAGGACAATTCCAGCGGCCTGCTTAAGCGGCCCCTAAAACCAGGACAGCACCATGAGCAACGTACAGACTCCCAGCCACCTGCGACAGCGACACTCCCTGCAGCGATCAAGCCTTTATCTTTCATTGCTGGCAGTACTTTCGCCACTGGCTCAAGCGGACTCAGTCTCAGGGTTTGGCACCGACAACACCTATGGCGCCGGCGCCGTAGACCCCGAAATCACCAGCAACTCGGGAAACTCGGCCTACGGTTTCAATGCCGGAGCCAAGGTGACCGGCAAGCACAACACCACTGTCGGATCGAATGCAGGGGTCAATGTCGAAGGCTCTTTCAACAGCGCTGTTGGGCGCAACGCGGGCAGTAACGTGGTAGGTGACAACAACACCTACGCCGGTAACGATTCCGGAAATGGCGTCAAGGGCGGTGGCAACGCCGGATTCGGCATCAATGCCGGTCGCGCCGTCAACGGAACGGGGAATAGCGGCTTGGGTGCAAACGCCGGACAGAACATTACCGGCAATTTCAACTCCGGCGCCGGCAACAACGCAAGCAATCGGGTCAACGGCAGCTTCAACAGCGCCAACGGGGCTTTCTCCGGCTGGAACGTAACCGGCGACAGCAATACCGCGACAGGCGCACACGCCGGAAAACAGGTGAACGGCAGCTCCAACTTCGCCGCAGGATTCTCCGCCGGCAACAACGTAAGTGGCGACAACAACATTGCCATCGGCAGAACATCAGGCTCGAAGATCAGCGCCAACGACACGGTGGCCATCGGCACCGACGCCAGCGCCACGGCCTCCGACGCTATTGCCTTGGGTAACCGTGCAAGCGCGATCAATCGCAATGATGTGGCTCTAGGTGCCGGCAGCCAGAGCGCCGCCGCACAGCCAACAACCGGCGCGGTGATCGACGGTAACGCCTATATCTATGCCGGCAGCACGCCCGCCAGTGTGGTCAGTGTCGGCGTCCTGGGTGGTGAGCGCCAGATCAGCAATGTCGCGGCCGGACGCGTCACCAGCACCAGCACCGATGCCATTAACGGCAGTCAGCTGTTCGCTACCCATCAGGCGGTCAACCTGGTGGGCAGTCGTTTGAACAGCCTCGGCGGTGACATCGCCAATTACTTCGGCGCAGGTGCCGTGTACAACCCCTTCACCGGCAATATGTCTGCACCGAGCTACCTCATCCAGGGCTCCAGCTACAACAATGTCGGCGACGCGTTCAAGGCAGTGAATACCACACTGACCAGCCTCGACACCCGGATCACCGACCTACGCGATAAAAACCCCGTGCAGTACAGCAACCCGCAAACACCTACCCAGGCAACCCCCTATGCCCCCGGATCGGGCAGCGCGGGTGGAAGCTCAAACGCCGGTTCGGTCAACGGTATCACCCCCACCCAGGACGTGACCCTGGTCGGCAACGCCCCCGGCCAACCCGTGAGCCTGCACAACGTGCAGGATGGCGTAGTGGCGCGCGACAGCAAAGACGCGGTCAATGGCGGCCAGTTGCACCAGACCCGACAGCAGCTCCACAATCAGGGCAATAGCGTCGCCAACACTCTGGGAGCAGGCTCGCGCTATGATTCGAACACCGGAAAGGTCAGCAACCCGACCTACACCGTGTATGGCAACAACACCAGCAATGTCGGCGAAGCCATCGACACGCTGCAAACCCGCGCACCGGTTCAGTACTCGGATGCGCACGGCGTAGCGACCCCCGATGTGCCCTCCAATGACGTCACCTTGTCCGGCAGAAACAGCGGCCCTGTCACTGTGCACAACGTCGCGCCAGGCATCCAGGGCACTGATGCGGTCAACCTGGATCAGCTGCACTCGGCAATCAGGGGCGGCACACAAGGCCAGTTCGACCAGATCCGTTCGGACGTCAACAACCTGCGCAAGGATGCAATGGGCGCCGCCGCCGGTGCCATGGCCATGGCCAGCATGCCCCAAGCCTACCTGCCCGGCAGAAGCATGCTGGCTAGCGGCATGGCCACGACCGGTGGCGAGGCCTCGATGGCCGTAGGCCTGTCGACACTGTCCGACAACGGCAAGTGGGTGTTCAAAGCCAATGGTTCCGCCGATACCCGCGGACAGATGGGCGTTGGCGTTGGCGCGGGCTTTCACTGGTAAACGGCAAGGCAGTTGCCCGCTCCAGGGCAACTGCCACGGGTCAATCAATCACTCTGATTCCAACGGATTTCGACATGAACAAAAGTTCGATTTTGCCTGCTGCCCGCTGGGCTGCCTTACTAGCTATCGGCGCCGTGCTGGCGGCTTGCGGTACATCCCGACTAAGCCAGATAACCGATGACGGGCATTTGCAAGCCCATACCGAGCCGGTCTGGCCCTCCGTCGAGGACAACCACTGGCAGCCGGAAGGCAGCCTCCCTGACCTGGATAATCTTCGCCGCATGACCCCCGGGCTAAGTAAACCTCAGGTCTACGCGCTGTTGGGGCGCCCGCATTTCGCCGAGGGGCAAGTGGCCGTACGCGAATGGGACTATGTCCTCAAGCTGCCTAGCGGTAACGGCACTGAATATAAAACCTGCCAATACAAGATCCTGTTCGACCGGAACATGAAGACCCAGGATGTTTTCTGGCTGCCCGCGCAATGCGCCGAGCAACTCAAGCACGGGTAACCGGGTTACACCCCTGGCCAGCGCCACAACCGTGAACGAAGTTCGAGGCGTGACGCAGCGGCTAGAACTCCAGGGTGCTGGACAGGCTGACCTGACGCGCATCGCCCACCGCGACAAAGTTGCGGTTCACCGCTGAGCTGTAATAGGTGCGATCGAACAGGTTCTTCACGTTCAACTGCAAGCGCACCTTGTGCTCATCCAGGCGGGTTTCGTAGCTGGCGAAGGCATCGGCGACGGTGTAGCCCGGCAGCTCGAAATCATTCTCGGCGTTGCCCGCCCGCTCCCCGACATAGCGCGCCCCGGCGCCCAGGCGCAGGCGGTCACCACCGAACAGGCTGCCGGCGTCATACACCGCCGACAGCGAGCCGCTGTGGCGCGCCACGTTCTGCAGGCGATTGCCTTCGAGCGTAGGGTCCTGGGTGACGTCGGCATCGGTGAAGGCATAGTTGCCGATCAGGCTCCAACGCTCGCTCAATTGCCCGGTCAGGTCCAGCTCAAGGCCCCGCGAGCGCACTTCGCCGGCGTTGCTGTAGAGGGTGTCGCCGGTTACCGAGTCGAAATTGGCCACCAGCACGTTGCGCTTGCGGATATCGAACAGCGCCAGGGTACCGGTCAGCGCCCCCGGCATGTCGAGCTTGGCGCCCAGTTCCCAGGACTTGCCTTCCTCCGGCTCAACCCCCGAATCCAGCACCAGGCCGCCGGTCAGCGGGGCGATGCTGGAGTTGGGCTTGAATGACTCGGTGTAGCTGCCATAGAACGACAGTTGCTCATCGAGCTTGTACACCAGGCCCACACGCGGCACCCAGGCCTGGCCGTTGTTGTTGGTGTTGGCCTTGAACGGACGCCCGCGCCCGGCGATCTGGTCGTACATCTGGTAGCGCGCACCGGCGACCAGAATCCAGTGCGCGTCGAGGTGGATCGAATCCTGGAAGAACAGCGAGTCGCTGCGCAGCTTGTCGGTCTGCGCACTGTCGCTGTCGCGCACGCTGGTGCCCTCGACTTCGCGGCCATACACCGGGTTCAGGTAACTGAAGGTGCTCAGGCTGCTCTGGCGGATCAGATCAGCGCGGTAAACCTTGCGGTACTCGTTATCCAGGCCGAACAGCAGGTCATGCTGCATGCCCGCCAGTTGCACCTTGCCCTCAAGGCTGACAGTAGCGAAACGGTCGCTGCTGATGGCGCCATGAGTGCCGTCCATGCTCCGGGTCAGGGTACCGCGAGCGGCGTTGACGGCGGTCACTCGCACCTGGCTGGCGTCGTAGGTTTCGCGGTTGTAGCTCAAGCCGAAATGGGCTTTCCAGTCGTCCGCAAGCTGATGATCGACCTCCAGGCGGTAGAGGTCCGAGCGCCCTTGCATGTCGTTGAACGGCTCGTCCAGGCGCCGGGTGCTGGGGATGTCCAGTGGGTGGTTGGTGCGCGGGTCGATGGCCGTGCCGCGGTCGAACGGATAGAGAAACTCGCGGTGCTCGTAGGCCAGCAGCACCTGGGTGTCTTCGCCGAACCAGGCCAGCGACGGCGCCACCAGCGATTCGCGGTGGGTACCGAAGTTGCGCCAGTAGTCTTCGTCTTCATGGTCGAGCACCAGACGATAGGCGAAGTTGCTCTGGCCCAAGGCGCCGGTGCTGTCCAGGCCGCCGCCGCTGCCGTTCTTGCCGCTGCCATAGCTGGAGCCGCGCAGGTTCAGGGCGTTGTAGCGCTGCAGTTGTGGACGCTTGCTGACCACGTTGATCACCCCGCCCGGGTCCTGGATGCCATACAGCAATGAGGCCGGGCCCTTGAGCACTTCGACCCGCTCAGTGGTGGCATTGAGGCTGCGGCCCTGCACGATCGGCATGCCATCGCGCATGATCGAGCCGTCGCGGTTATCGCCAAAGCCGCGCTTCATTACCGTGTCCTGGGTGCCGCCAAAGTTGTTGCCCTGGGTCACCCCGCTGACATTGGCCAGGGCATCGTCGAGGTTGCGCGGGGCCTGGTCCTTGAGCACCTGGGCCGGCACTACGTTGATGGCCTGGGGCGTCTCCATGATCGAGGCCTGGCTGCGCATCACCGAGCTGTTTGGTGGCGGCTGGTAGCTGTAGTCGGTATCGGCTTGCGAGTTCACCGTGGTCGCGTCGAGCTTGAGCGCGGCACCGGCATCCAGCGGTTCGAGGGTCAGGGTGCGGGTATCGACGCGGCGAAAGGCGAAACCGGAGTTGCCCAGCAGTTGCTGCAGGGCCTGCTCGGCACTGAGGCTGCCCTGCAGGGGCGGGGCGTTGAGCGCCGGCAGGTCGCTGGTGTAGATCACGCTTTGCCCGGTCAGCCGGCTGAAGTCATTGAGCGCCTGCACCAGCGGCTTGCTCGGCTGGGCAAACACGTAGACCTGCTGCGCGGCAGCGGCGCCCAGGGGTAACGCGCTAGCCGCAGCCAGCGCCGAGACACTGAGCCAAATTGAAAAGCTACGCGCTGGCGAGAGGGTGAACTTCATGACCGGTAACCTGTGAAGGAGTGACGTTTATGCGAATGAATCGCACTTTCACTCACTACACGGTTGTCGTGCGAACTTACCTCATCAGTTTTCTGAAAATATTTTTCAGCGGATCAGGGTGACCCGCTCCAGCAAGGTATTGCGCTTGAAACCCAGCACCGCACCGAGCGAATCCAGCGCCGCCAGCGGCTGGTTGGCCGGGAAGCTACCGCTGACCTTGCGTTTGCCCAGGGCACTGTCGAGCAGGATGATGCGCCCCGGGTAGTAGCGCGCCAGGTCGTCGATCACTGTGCTCAGCGGCACTTGATAGTAATTGAGCCAGCCCTGGCGCCAGGCCAGGCGCGACTCGCTGTCCACCGTTTCGACGGCGCTGGCGGTGCCGTCGCGGTAGGCCACCTGCTGACCGCCGCCCAGCTGTTGCTGCAAGCGCCCGGGCTCGGCCGTCACCGCCACCCGGCCATCGAGCACGGTAACCCGCGCGCCGCCATTGTGCTTGCGCACCTCGAAGCGCGTGCCGAGTACCCGCGTCTCGCCTTTGGCCGCCTCGACCACGAACGGCTCGCCAGTGTGGGTGACATGAAAGAACGCCGCGCCGCGGCGGATCGTGACCTGGCGCTGACCCTCGCTGAAACTCACCGACACGGCGCTGCCGGCATCCAGGGTCATGTGCGAGTTGTCGGCCAGCACCACCTCCTCGACCTGCCCCGGCGCCGTGACGTAATCGGCTTGCAGATCATCCAGCCAGTAGGCCGGATGCCAGCCCGCCGCAGTGCCCAGGGCCAGCACCAGGCAGGCGGCTGCGGCGAAAGTGGCGATACGGCGCCAGGTACGCCCCACTGCCGGTTGCTGCATGGCGCGCAAATAACCTTGCAGGGCCTGGTCATCCTCGGCCGCCAACAGGCTCGCCGGCGCTTCGCTCACGCGCCACAACGCCTGGGCCTGGGCATAGGCGCGGCCATGGGCCGGGTGGGCAAGCAGCCAGCGCTTGAACTCGGCACGCTCGGCCAGTTGCGGTTGCTCGTTGATCCGGCTCAGCCAGCCCAGTGCGGCTTGATGCTGCGCGGCGGTGATGTCAGTCATGGTGCTTTCCCTGGCTTGCGCATGCTGGCTGGCGGCAGCGCAACACTCGCCTTGCACGCCTCCAGGGCGCGCATCATATGTTTTTCCACCGCACTCTGGGACAGGCCCATGGCCTTGGCAATCTCGGCGTACTTGCGCCCATGGATGCGGTTGAGCAGAAAGATCTGCCGGGTACGCTCGGGCAGTTCGCGCAGCGCCGCTTCGATGCGCTGCAGGTCGCTGTTCACCTCCAGGGCCACTTGCGGTGCGCTGACATGCTCGTCGGCCACCTGCAACTGCAGGCTGTCGTTGACCCGCTCGCGGGCGCCTTCGCTGCGCAGGTGATCGATGGCGATATTACCGGCGCAGCGCAGCAAGTAGGTATCGAGCGCCTCGACCTTGACCTGTGGGCGCCGCCAGAAGCGCAGGAACAACTCCTGGATCAGGTCCGAGGCCGTGGCCCGGCAGCCGATACGCCGGCTGACCAGGGCCTCCATCTGCGCCCGCTGGGCGAGAAATACCTGCACAAAACGCGCGCGCCCGCTGGCGCCGTCGGCGTCATTGGCACCTTCGCCAGGCAGATCGAGCGGCTCGTTGACCAACTTACAGCGAGGCCAGGGCAGTCAACGGTGCCAGCACCACGCTGGCCGCCGCCAAGCCCAGCAGCAGGCGCGGCTGGTAAGGCAGGAGGAACACCCAGAGGGTGACCCCGGCCATCATCACCGCGAACAGCTCGACCAGGCCCATGGCCCAGCCACTGTGGCGCACGGCCAGCAGCAACGCCAGAGCCAGCAGCACCCAGCCAGCAACCCGCAAGGCCTTGAGCCGCGCGCTGCTCGGCTTATGCCCGAGCAGGTCCTTGTAATGTTTCTCCATGGCCAGGCACAGGGCGGCAAAGCCGGCAAAAGCAAACAGGGCAATGGCCAGCATCAGTTCACCTCGCTTTCGATCAGCTTGCCGGGCGCAGCCTTGGGCGCACGCTTGGCCACCACCACCGGTGCCCGCCACATTTTGCCGGCAGCCCAGGCCAGGAACAGGCCGCTGACCAACGCGGTGAGGTCGAAACCAGCCATGGCCCAGTCGCCGACGGCGATCGAGTGGTTCAGGCCCTGGCCGGTGGTCAGGCCGTTGAGCAGCGGCAGGGCCGCCCACAGCAACGCCCCCAGGCCCAGTTGCTCGGCCCAGGCACGGCGGCCCGGGCGCAACATGGCGTGCAGCAGCGACAACGCCCAGAGCAGGAAGAAACTGTTGATCTCCCAGTCGGCACGCCCCTCAAGACCGATCGGCAGCAGGCGGTTGGCCCAGAAGAACGCCGCCACGCCGAGCAGCAAGCCGCTCATGCTGGCAATGTTCAGCACCTCGACCAGGCGCAGCTCGAACGGCTGGGTGCCGCTCTTGGCATGCTTGAGCTGACGCTTGCCCAGCCACATCACCAGGCCCGTACCGATCACCGCCGTGCCGGCCAGGCCGAAGAAGAAGTACAGCCAGCGCAACCAGGGCCCGGCGAAGACGCCCATGTGCAGGCCGTACATGCCACCGGAAATCAGCATCGGCGTGGCTTCGATCTGGCTGCCGCCCGCCAGCGTGCCGTTGACCCCGTCGAACAGCCAGCCACCGCCGCGCTGGTGCGCAATGCGATCACCGGCATGGCGCACGAAACGCACCCGGGCGTTCTGGTCGCCGGGGTTCTGTACCTCGACCCACGCAAGGTTCGCTCCCGGCGCCTGGGCCTGGACCTTGGCGTACAACTCCGGCAAAGGCAGCAACGGCGCCGGGGTGCCGGCGACCTTGACCTGGCTCTGCCCGCCGAACAGGTCGTTGAAAAAACCACGGGTATTGTCGCCATAGCTGGCAATGATGCTGGCCGGCATGACCATGGCCATGAAAATCACCAGGCTGCTGTAGCTGATCATCAGGTGAAACGGCAGCACCAGCACGCCAATGGCGTTATGCCCATCGAGCCAGGAACGCTGGCCCTTGCCCGGGCGGAAGGTGAAGAACTCCTTGAAGATCTTCTTGTGGGTAATGATCCCCGTCACCAGCCCCAGGAGCATGATGAACGCGGCAAAGGTCGACAGCCAGCGGCCCCAGGGGTGAGGCATCTCCAGCTGGAAATGGAAACGGTAGAAAAAATTGCCGCCCCGGGTCTCGCGCGCCTGCAGTTCGGCGCCGGTGGCAGGGTCGAGGGTTTTCTCGTTGAAGTCGCGGCGCCCGCCTCCAGGCTTGGGCCAACCGACGCTCAGGGCCGGCTCGCGGGCATTGGGCAACTGAATGAACCAGCTGCCCGCCGTCGGCGCATGCTCCTGCAGATAGCGCTGGGCCAGATCCAGGCTCGCGGCCGGGTCCAGCGCTCGGCGGGGGACTTCCGGCTGGGTCCAGTGGCTGATCTCTTCCTTGAAATAGGACATTGTCCCGGTCAGGAAAATCGCAAACAGCAACCAGCCGAAGATCAGCCCGGTCCAGGTATGCAGCCAGGCCATGGCCTGGCGAAAGCCTTCTTTCATGGGTTTTTCATCCAGTAGGCCAGACCGCTGATCATTGCCAGCACCAGGCTCGGCACCAGTACCCCCAGCCAGGCCTGCCTGGCGCTACGACAGGCGAAGCACCAGAGAAAGGCCACCAGGTAGAACAGGAACGACAGCATCATGCCGCTGATCACTGCCTCGGCACGGGGCACCGGCAACAGCATAGTGATGCAAACGCTGGCCATGGCTGCCAGCAGGTAGCCACCGAACACGGCAGCCAGGCTGCGGGAGGTCACGGCCAGGCGATAGCTGATGGGCAGCCCGGCGGCTTTGCTTTTCATGGCATCCATCCATTACGAGAAGCGCACAATAATAATGATTTATATTCTCATAAGCAAAGCCGCCAGCCAGACGGATCAGAACGACAGGTCGACGCCCATGGTGTAACGGCGGCCATCCAGTACGGTCTGGTAGTTGTCGTAGTCCACTTCCTTGTTGAAGACGTTGTACACACCGGCCAGCAGCTTGACGTTCTTGGTCACCCGGTAGGTGCCGCCGAAGTCGACGAAGGTGTACGACGGCGTGCCGTCGGACATGGTGCTGCGGCCCAGGTAGTCCGAGGTTTTGCCGCGGTAGTTCAGGCGCGCCCAGGTGCCCAGCTGGTCGGTGGCCTGCCAGTCGAGGGTGGCGTTGAACATGTGCCGTGGCATCTGGTTCAGGGCCTTGCCCTTCTGCGGGCCGCTCTTCTGCTCTGAGGCGGTGAAGGTGTAGTTGGTGGCCAGCGAGACGGTCTGGGTGATGTCCCAGTCCAGGGTCGCTTCAACGCCGCGCATCTGTGCTTCGTCAACGTTGACCCGGTCACTGATGAACTTGTACGAGGTGCCGCCGATCTGGCACTGGCCCGAGGCATTGCCGGTGCTGTCGGTGCAGCGGCGGGTCTCGGTGATCTTGTCCTTGAAGTCAGTGTTGAACAGGGTCAAGCCGGTGGAGAAACCTTCGAGGTTGTCCCAGATGAAGCCGATTTCCTGGCTCAGGCTCTTTTCCGGCTTGAGGCTGGAGTTGCCGACGATGATTGCCGGGTCGCCACCGCCACCGGTGATCTGGCCCCAGTCATCCACGGCGGCGCGGATGTCCGGTGAGCGATAACCGCTGGATACACCGCCCTTGATGGTCCACTGCTCGGTCGGGTGATAAACCCCGTACAGGCGTGGCGACCAGTGGGTGCCGTAGTTCTCGTCGCGGTCCATGCGCAGGCCGCCGGTCAGGGCGAAGGCTTCGGTCAGGCGCCACTCGTCTTCGGCAAACAGTGCCCACGACCAGCGGGTCAGCTGGTTGACGCTGGCCGCCGAGGCCAATTGGTTGCCCTCGTCGCTGAGGTCTTCGTATTTGTACTGGCCACCGAACGTGGTGATGTGCGAATCGCTGAAGAACGACACCTGCGAGTTGAGCACGGTGTTTTCCAGCTCCATGCGCCGGCCGGGGTTCTCGATTTTCTCGCGCTGCAGGTAGCTTTCGCTGGTGAGGCTGTCCCAGCGCCCGGAGTGGGTGATGGAGAAGTTGGTGCGGTCGTAGTCGTTGCGGCTGTCGGATCGGCTCGCCGAACGGCCTTTGTGCGAGTTGCGCTCCTGCTCGGACTTGCCCGCTTCCAGGGTGATGTCGTTATGTTCATCCGGGGTGAACGACAACTTGGCCGTGGCACTGTCGGTGCTCTGCTCGTTGAAGCCGTTGACGATGTGGTCTTCGTCACGGCGCGAACGCTGGCCGTACAGCTGCAGGCCGACCAGGTTGTCGACCAGCGGCCCGGAAATGAAGGCGTTGGTGCTGTTGTAGTTACCGGAGTCGGAACGATCCTGGAAGGTCGCTTCGGTGCGGATGCCGCCGTACCACTGGGGGGTGACCTTGCGGGTGATGATGTTGATCACCCCGCCCATGGCGTCGGAGCCATACAGCGACGACATCGGCCCGCGCACCACTTCGATACGCTCGATGGCTTCCAGCGGCGGCATCCAGCCCTGCTCGATACCGGCGCCGTCACTGTTCGGGCGGGTAGCCCGCGAGTCCTGGCGTTTGCCGTCGACCAGCATCAGGGTGTACTTGGAGGCCATGCCGCGAATGCTGATGTCGCTGGAGCTGGCGCCGCCGGTGACCACCACGCCCGGCACATCGCGCAGGGCATCGGTAACGTCACGGTAGGACTTGTTCTCGATCTGCTCGCGGGTAATGACCGAAATCGATGCCGGTGCATCCTTGATCTGCTGGGAGAAACCCGACGCGGTCACCACCATGTTGTCCAGCTCCAGCGGCTGAGTCTGGGCGCTGGCGTGCGCGGTATACAGCGAGCAGAGGGTGAGCGCGAGGCAGGATTTGCTGAAAGTCGGGGACACGAGGACCTCTCCCTGAGAAATGTAAAGGTTGCGTAAATTCATCAAGGGAGCGAATGCTAGTTATTCTCAAATGAGAGTAAAGCGTATTTACGTTTTTTACATTTTCCCGATCCTCTGCTACGCCCGTCAGTCAGGTGCGGATTGCCGAGTAGTGGCACCTTTTACTACAATGCGAACAATTCTTATTCTGTTGCGCATCCCGGCGCCGGAGTGTTCACGGTGCCCAGCGCTTCCTCTTCCTCGCTCGAAGGCCTCTACCTCGACCATCACAACTGGCTGACCGGCTGGTTGCGCCGGCGTCTGGGCTGCCCCGACAGCGCTGCGGACCTGGCCCAGGACACCTTCACGCGCCTGCTCCAGGCTCGCGAAACGCCGCTGCTGAACGAGCCGCGGGCGTTCCTCACCACCGTGGCCAAGCGGGTGTTGTGCAATCACTACCGCCGCCAGGACCTGGAGCGCGCCTACCTCCAGGCGCTGGCGCAATTGCCCGAAGCACTGGCGCCGTCGGAAGAACACCGGGCAATCATTTTCGAAACCCTGCTGGAGCTCGACCGCCTGCTCGACGGCCTGCCATTGGCGGTCAAGCGCGCCTTCCTGATGGCCCAAGTCGATGGCCTGAGCTACAGCGAGATCGCTGCGCAACTGGGTATCTCCCTGGCCACGGTCAAGCGCCACCTGAACAAGGCGGCCATGCGCTGTTACTTCGCCCTGTGAACAGCCACCAGGAATTTTCCCCGCAGGTGGCCGAACAGGCCGTGCACTGGCTGATCGAGATGCAGGGCGGCGCCCTCGATGCGCGTCAGCAACAGGCCATGCAGCAATGGTTGCAGGCCGACGACAACCACCGGCGCGCCTGGGAGCATATTCAGCGGGTCAACCAGCGTCTGCGCGGGCTGTCGTCACCCCTGGCCCACGCCGCCTTGCAGGCGCCCCGCTCGGCCAGCCGCCGTCGGGCGCTGAAAACCCTGTTGATCCTCGGGGTCGGCAGCGCCAGCGGCCTGGCCTTGCAGCAGCACAACCGGTTGCCGACATTGCTCGCCGATTACCGTAGCCCGGTCGGTGAGCGCCGGCGCCTGGCGCTGGACGACGGCAGCCTGCTGCAACTGAACACCCGCAGCGCCGCCGATGTGCGTTTCGATACCAGCCAGCGCCTGGTGCGCCTGCTGGAAGGTGAACTGCAACTGACCGTGGCCGGCGATACACGACCGTTGCAACTGCGCAGCGACCACGGCCTGCTGAACCTGAGCAATGGCCGCTACAACTTGCGTCAGTTTGCCGGGTACAGCCAGTTGGCGGTATTCGAAGGCAGCGCCAGCCTGGCCGGCAATCGCCTGGGTGGCGGTCAGCAAGCGCGTTTCAACGGCCCGCAATGGCAGGCCAGCCAGGCCCTGGACAGCAATGCCGGAGCCTGGGTCGACGGCATGCTGGTGGCTGCGCACATGCCCCTTGGGGCGTTTCTCGACGAGCTCGGCCGCTACCGCCGCGGCCAGCTCAACTGCGCGCCAGAGGTGGCCAACTTGCTGATCTCCGGCAGTTATCCAGTGGCCGACAGCGAGCGCATTCTCGACCTGCTCGAGGTGGCGTTACCGGTGCGCGTGCGGCGTTTTACCCGCTACTGGGTGACGGTCGAAGCGCGCGCCTGAAAGTTTTTCCCACTGACCTGAGCCGTTTTCAATTCTCGCGTGACAGAGAAGGCAGAACCCTTTGCTTCGACCTTCTCAAGGACCTCCTGCATGCCCCTTCGACCGAGTCCACTTGCCCAGGCCCTGCTGCTGGGTGCCAGCCTGAGTTTCAGCGCCGTTGCCGCCCAGGCAGCAGAGGCCCCGGCGCGCACTTATCAGATCGCCCCGACCACGCTGGAAAACGCCCTGAACCAGTTCGGCCGGGAAAGCGGTGTGCTGATCTCGTTTGGCTCGCAGCTCACCAGTGGCGTGCACAGCCCCGGCCTGCAAGGCCAGTACAGCCCGCAGCAGGGCCTCGATGCGTTGTTGCAAGGCACTGGCCTGCAAGCCCGTGCCGAAGGTGACAACGCCTTCAGCCTGCAACCGCTCGCCGCAGCCAGTGCGCCGGTCGAGCTCGGCGCCTCTACCGTGGTCGGCGACTGGCTGGGCGCAGCGCAACAGGACAACGTCTTCGAACATGCCGGCGCCCGCGATGTGATCCGCCGCGAAGAATTCGAACGCAGCGGCGCCACCACCGCGCGCGAAGTGCTCAACCGCATCCCCGGGGTCAACGCCCCGGAAAACAACGGCACCGGCAGCCACGACATGGCGCTGAACTTCGGTATTCGCGGGCTCAACCCACGCCTGGCCTCGCGCTCGACGGTGCTGATGGACGGCATCCCGGTGCCTTTCGCGCCCTATGGCCAGCCGCAGCTGTCGTTCGCCCCGCTCAGCATGGGCAACATGGACGCCGTGGACGTGGTGCGCGGCGGCGGTGCGGTGCGCTATGGCCCGCAGAACGTCGGCGGCATCGTCAACTTCGTGACCCGGGCGATTCCCGACGAGCCGACGGTGAAAGCCGGTTTGCAGACCCAGACCAGCCCGTCGTCCAGCCATGATGGCTTCAAGACCAGCGCCAACCTGCTCGCTGGCGGCACCAACGCCAACGGCCTGGGCGGCGCCCTGCTCTACTCCGGCAGCCGCGGCGGCGACTGGCGCGAGCACAGCGATACGCAGATCGACGACCTGATCCTCAAGGGCAAATACCAGCTCGACGAAGCCAACAGCCTGCACGCCATGGCCCAGTACTACGAAGGCGAAGCGCAGATGCCCGGCGGCCTGAGCGTTGCCGACTACGATGCCGACCCGTACCAGTCGACCCGCCTGAAGGACAAGTTCTGGGGCCGCCGGACGATGTTCAACTTCGGCTACGACTACAAGGAAGACGCCCGCCAGTTCAGCGTCAACAGCTTCTTCACCAAGACCCTGCGCAGCGGCTACCTGGACCAGGGCAGCTTCGTCTCGCTGTCACCGCGCGAGTACTGGGTACGCGGCATCGAAACGCGTTTCTCCCAAGGCTTTGCCCTCGGCGAGAGCTGGCATGAAGTGGGCGTCGGCTACCGTTACATCAACGAAGCCGGCCATGAACTGCGCTACCGCGAACCGATCGCCGCCAACCAGCTGCCGACCACCGTCAGCCGCAACGACCGCGACACCCGTGGCAGCACCGAAGCCCACGCGATTTTCCTCGATGACCGCATCGACATCGGCCAGTGGACCATCACCCCGGGTATCCGCTACGAAATGATCGACTGCGCGCAGTCCAACAAGCTCAACGGCCAGCGCTACCAGGGCGACTACAACACCGTCCTGCCGGCGCTCAACGTCATGTATCACCTGACTGACAGCTGGAACCTGTACGCCAACACCGAAGGCTCGTTCGGCAGCGTGCAATACAGCCAGATGCCCAACCGGGTCAGCAGCGGCGAAGTGAAACCGGAAAAAGCCCGTACCTGGGAGCTGGGTACCCGCTATGACAACGGCAACCTGCAGGCCGAAATCGGCGCCTTTTTGATCAACTTCGACAACCAGTACGAAAGCAACCAGACCAACGATTCGGTAATCGCCCGCGGCGAAACCCGCCACCAGGGCATCGAGACCAGCGTCAAGTACGCCCTCGAAGGCCTGAACCCGGCGCTGGCAGGTTTCGACGTGTACGCCACCTACGCCTTTGTCGATGCGAAAATCCGCGAAGATGGGCCGAACAAGGGCAATCGTGTACCCTTCTCGTCGCGCCACAAAGGCACCCTCGGCATTGGCTACACCGAGGGCCAATGGAAGCTCAACCTCGACAGCACCTACCAGAGCGACCAGTTCGCCGACAACGCCAACACCTCGGCCGAAAGCGCCGACGGCAGCACCGGACGCATCCCCGGCTACATGCTGTTCAGCAGCCGCGCGGCCTATGAGTTCGGCCCGCAACTGGCGAACCTCAACGTCGCCGTGGGGGTGAAGAATATCTTCAATCACCAGTACTACACCCGCTCGTTCGACGACAACAACAAGGGCAAGTACGTGGGTGAACCCCGTACGGTATACCTGCAGACCTCCGTCGCGTTCTGATCCAGCGCATGCAAAAGCCCGGCCGCCGCCGGGCTTTTTGCTACAAGATATTTTTATTTCAAAAGGGCTTGAATTGTTCGGCCAAGTGCCTGACCTTGTAGTCAAGAGGCGATGGTTCTCACAGGCCGCAAAGGCCCCATCGATTCTCTTGCGAGCTAGCTGAATAAGGGATTGAACTATGCAAATCCAAGTCAATAGCGACAACCATATTCAAGGCAACATCCGGCTGGAAGAGTGGGTCCGCAGCACGGTAGAAAGCACGCTCGAACGATTTGACGAAGACCTCACCCGCATCGAGGTCCACCTGCGCGACGAGAATGGCGACAAGCCAGGTCCGCACGACAAACGCTGCCAGATGGAGGCACGCCCAAAAGGCCATCAACCGATTTCCGTAAGCCACAAATCCGCATCCCTCGACCAGGCTGTCGAAGGCGCCGCAATCAAACTGAACCACGCCCTGGAACACTTCTACGGCAAACTGCGCAGCAAACGCGCAGTCACCCAGCAAAGCGCTGACGGCGCCCAGAATGACGGGCTGTTGCAGGAAGAGTTTCTCGAGAACGAGCAAGCTCGCATCAACTGAACAAGCAGCAACGCAGACGGTAAAAAAGGCGAGCCCATGGGGCTCGCTTTTTTATGCTCAGGTTTTTGAAAGCTTGATCAGGCCGACACCGATAAACAGCCAGGCTGAACCAATGATGATCAGCCAGGAAGCAATCAACAAGCGTCGGCGAAGCCGCGGCTGAAAAGGTGCGCAAGTCCTCTGCATCCATCATTCCCAGGCGGATGCAAAGCTTTGGATAAAGCATTGCACCGCAAATCGTGCTGAGCAGATAGCAGCGTGATTTCAACCTTGTGGTCCCCCAAAACGGTATCTGCTGCTTGAGCCAGAGGCTGTTTGGAAGGCTGGCAATGATGAGGTCGAAGTCACGGCTTCGGGCGATGTAGGTTTCCATGGCTACGCCAGATAAGCTGATCACAAAGGGCGCAAAACCGAAAGCGATCGCAACGCTAGGCGGCCAAGTGTTGATATCAATCATGTTTCACCTCATAAATCTTGTCTCCTAGCCATTCTCCAAATGATCCGCCGCCGCTCCCCCTGCAAGTGATCCCCCTCCACTAGGACGATCCCACATACCGCCAGACCAATCCCGCCGGCAGCCGCAGCGGCGACGCCACACACTGCTACAGCTGTCTTCCTCCCCAATAAGCACCAGCGGCACCACCCGCCAGCCCCCAGAAAAACTCCCCGCCTCAGTAAATCGAATCTTTTTACATTCCTCCGTCTCCCCCGCTCTACACACTTCCTGCACTTTGAGAACGGACGCGCCACCACCTAGTGCAATGCCGACATCCCCCCGTGTTTAAGGTATTTCGCTGTCCTGGATACCTGTTCCAGGTGCGTGGCATAACCGGGGATCTCACCCGGCGCACCGGCACGGCTCCAGTGGTGAACCAGGCTTTTGGTCGAGATGCCGAGGTCTCGACGCAGGCTGTCGTAACTGCCCTGGTTCAACGGCTTGTTGAGAAACGCCGTCTTCAACTGGGCATCCAGCTGGCGGTATAGCTGTTGGCGAGAGGCGAAAAACTGCGGGCTGTTCAGATGCCCGTAGGTACTGAACGAACGCTGATGCAGCTGCTCAAGCGCGCGCAAGCTGGCTTCAACCTGGCGTAAGCCATGACCGAGCATGTCCTTGCCGACGCCCATCGACTGGCTGGCACTGCTGAACAAGCCGGCGATCTCGCCCTGGTAGCGGACCATGAAGTTGGCTTCTTCTTCGTCCAGCGGCGCCAGTGCCTCGCGCACCTGGGCGGCAGCAGCCATCAGTTGGGCTTCCTCGCGTGTGCAACTGGTGCCATTGTCGGGATCGCCGATGACGAACAGTTCACCGGCCTTGAAACCTTCGGCGAAGGTAGGGGTGAGCCGCTGCAGCCGGGCGCTCAGGTAGCGGCTTTCGCCGCCAAGGTGCGCCAGCACCTGCTGACCCGACATGCTGCGTGGCACTACATGGAAGCCCGGCTCCAGCGTGCCCGGCGCGCCGGACATGGCCGAAGCGGGGTTAGCCGTGGCGACGGGGGCGGATCTGGGTGTCGACGCAGGCGGGCTGAAGGCCTGGCGAGCCGGCTCGGCAAATCCGCCCGATGCCGGCACCGCTCTGCTGCTCACACCCTCCGAAGGTGCCACCAGCCGATTGCTCCCGGCCGGGCAGCCGCAGTCAATCTGCGCACCGTCAACGGCAATCGGCAGCCCGTTAATGGTCCAGCCGTCATACCCTTCGGCAATCTTGCCGGCCTGGCCGCATGGCGGACACGGCGTGGTGGCATCGCCCAGGCGCAGATTGCCCACCCCGTTCTGCAGGTGACTGGACTGGCTGCTGAGGCAGGTCGCCCCGCTGGTGGTCGGGTCGCCATGCTGCCCGGCGCCGCGACCACTGAGGTTCAGGCGATAGACCATGTGCAGATTCCTTGGGCAAATGGAGCCCGGAACCTAGCACGGCAAAGGTGGCCTTCTGCCCCAGCAGAAGCAATTCAGAAACATCCCACTCGGTCGTAGGATTTAGCTGTCAGATTTTGAAAATTAATATGGGAAAAATCTGTGGGAGCGGGCTTGCCCCGCGATGCAATGTGACGGGTAAATCGTAATCGAGGTTCAAGTCGAGGCCTTGCACCGCCGCGCCCACAGTCTAAGCAGACCGATGAATTAACCTGAACCAACCCTCCCCCACCCGGTCAATCACTGCATGTCTTTGCCAGGTGAAGCACCATGATCAACCCCTTCGAACAGATCAACGACGCTTTTAGCCCCGAGTACCGGGTCAACCTGAGTATCGAGCGGCTCGACGGCAGCATCATGCTGACCCTCTCCAACGACACCGGCATCGTCGCCAAACGGCTGATCAGCCCGGCCCAGCGCAACGACCCGCAGCGCCTGCAGCGCTTGATCGAGAGCGTCCAGTTCGGTCTCGCCATCGAACAGGGTCATAACACTGTGGAGGTACTTGCGGCCATGAACGAAGATCGTGCTTTTTTGCGAAACATCTCGCGTTAAAACTCACAATTGGCAGAAGTGATTTTAGTTATTACCTTTAAAACCCTCAAATACCGCAGCCATATGTCTGTCAGCGGTGCGCGAGCGGATGCGTTTCTCAAACTCCGATATAGATTTACCCAGCGCCGTAGATCGCTCAGATTGCTTTCTGTTTTCACTAAAGCTATACATAAGTTCACCAGAGAAAGGCTTACGCCCAACAAATCTTTTCTCTAGCTCCTTAACCAACTCTTCGCCTCCTACGTTTTCGGCTATTTTTTTCAGCGAGTCAACCAGTGGCTCTTTCCACGGCTGCATATCATAAAAAGGTACTTTTCCACAGCGTGATAAGAACTCACTGAATGACTGATCACCGCTGCTCATACCGGAACCCATACCTGCATGGGTGAGGCACATGAAATCTTCAAATATAGCCGAAGGGAGAGTATTGACAACAACTATATTAACGAGACGCCCCCCTTCCCCATTGACCTCTTTCTCGAGCGTCAGGTCACCGGTGACAGAGTCTGCAAAAAAAATCTGGAATTTGGAGTATAAAGCTGGAAGATCAAAAAATTCATCCTGTGTAAGAAGCATTTCTTCCAATACCTTAGGCAGCATACTCCTGATACGTTCATCCAACTGGCGAAGCACAATCACAAAGTGAGCGCTTCTATAATCCTTTATGTCTTCACTCAACGTGTTAGCAACAAAAACCTGCGTTGCCGTTACCCCCACATCCGAGCTAATATAAGCAAGGTGGTAAACGCCGCCTTTATCAATAGCAACATTGTAACCATCAAACAATTTTTCCAGCTCTGCTTCAAAACGGCTTCTAACTATACTCTCGCCGGCTTGATCAGTGGGAAGGTAGCCTATAGCACCATCACCAAAACCAAGCCGATTCGCAACTACCGTCTTGAACCCTATCTGCCCCAGCATTTCGACACGTCGTTCAAGTTCCTCACCCGGCCCCACTAAAATATCCATTTCCTCTATTAGCACTACCTCCTGCTTCGGAAACTGGTGCTTTTCGCAGAGCGCTACGAGCGCTGCTTCCAGTTCATGAACAGGCAAGATACCTACCGGCGCAATGACAAAGACAGGTTCATGCAATGCACCAATCCCCTGAAACGTTCCTTGCAGAGATATATTTCTTGGTGGGTGATAATTTTTTTCGTATTCAATCGTGCAAAGGGGAATTACCGTTACACGACAACCAACACCCACTGCTATATTTGCAATTTTATTACCTAACGCATGATCCCCCCGCCCTTCGTGATAGGGATTGAGCAGCACCACATCGCGTCCCTTGAGCGTATCCCCTGAAAAGCAATCAATGTCTTTGATACTTCCCAGCTTCGCAGAAGCTACAATATTCGAGGCAGATAAATGACCTATCGGCATATTCTTTAACGTTCTTTTCCAGTGAACCCAACTGGTCGCAGCTTATCTTAGGTCGCTGCCAACACCTTGTAGGGAAATTCGGGAACACTCCTAAACCAAATCTCAATACAACCTAGATTTTTCATATGACTCATGAAGAAACTGGCCGACCACGCTTTGCACGTAAGTTGGCCATCTCCTAGAGAATTACTTGAACCGCTTATTTTGCTTCCTCGATCTCCTTGCCACTAGCATCGATGGCCTTGGTCGACGGGTAGCGGTACGAGGCGTAGCGCACCACCAGGATCGAGAACGCCAGCAACAGGATGCCGCCGCACACGTAGAGCAAACCGGGGTCCGGTGCCTTGTGGTGCGACACGTCGCCAATCAGCAGGCGGGTCAGTGCGGTGATCGCTACATAGAGCAGGAAGCGGATCGGCATGTGGTTGGTCTTGAAGTAGATCCCCACCATGGCGCCGAGCTCGAGGTAGATGAACAGCAGCAGGATGTCGTCGACGCTGACGCCCTTGCCGAGCATCTCGATGAAGGTGACCACCGCCGCGTAGGCGGTGATGCCACCGATGCCGAACAGGGCCAGGTAATGGAACGCCTCGACGCACAGGTTGCCCAGCGAGTCGGCCGAGCCATGCAGGCTCTTGCGCAGTTTGTCAGCCCAATTGATGCTCACGATACGGTTTCCTTGATACGGCTGGAAGGATGATGCGCCAGGCGCATGACGCTTTGTCTGCATGCAGTAAAAAGGCCAGGCCCCCTGTTTGAGAAGGCGACCGATTGCCGCAAGGCACAGCCATCGCTGGCTGTGCCCCTATCCTTTCAGTTCGCGGTTACCGAAGCGTGTTTACTCCAGGGCCGAGGCCGGGCCGAAGAACTCGTAGCGGCTCTGCTGCTCCGGTACTCCCAGGCCCTTGAGGTGGCGCTTGATGCTGGCCATGAAAGCTTTTGGCCCAAGGAAGTAGGCGTCCACATCACGCTCCTGCGGCAGCCACTGGCCGAGCTGATCGGCGCTGAGCAGGCCCACGGCGTCCGCCGGCTGGCTGACGCCATCGTCTTCGGCATAGCAGTAGAAGCGCTTGAGCTGCGGGTGGCGCGCCGCCAGTTCATCGACCCAGTCGCGGAAGGCGTGCACCGCGCCGTTGCGCGCGCAGTGAATGAAGTGCACCAGGCGACCGCTTTCCAGCGCCGCTTCGAGCATCGGCAGGGTCGGGGTGATACCCACCCCGCCGCTGATCAGCACCAATGGCTTGGCGCTCTCGCTCAGGGTGAACTCGCCCGATGGCGGGAACAGGTTGATGCTGTCGCCTACCGCGAACTGCTCGTGCAGGTAGTTGGAGACCTTGCCGCCGGCTTCGCGCTTGACACTGATGCGGTACTGGCCGGCATCGCTCAGGGCCGACAGCGAATAGTTGCGGCGCTGTTCGACACCGTCGATGACCAGTTGCAGGCCAATGTACTGGCCGGGCTCGGCCTGCAGGATCGCACCGCCATCAACCGGAGCGAAGTAGAACGAGACGATCTCGCTGCTCTCCTCGACCCGCTCGACCAGCTTGAACGCGCGCGCACCACGCCAGCCACCCGGGGCAGCAGCTTTTTGCGCATAGACCTCGCCTTCCGCGCCGATGAGGATATCGGCCAGTTGCTGATAGGCCGCGCCCCAGGCCGCGATCACTTCGGGGGTGGCAATTTCCTTGCCGAGGACTTCTTCGATGGCGCGCAGCAGGCAACTACCGACGATCGGGTAGTGCTCTGGAAGGATCTGCAAGGCCACATGCTTGTTGATGATCTGGCCGACCAGGCCGCCCAGTTGTTCGAGCTGGTCGATGTGCCGGGCGTACATCAATACGCCATTGGCCAGGGCCCGTGGCTGGTCGCCGCTGGCCTGGTGCGCCTGGTTGAACAGCGGGCGCACTTGGGGGTACTCGCTGAGCATCAGTTTGTAGAAATGGGTGGTCAGCGCTTCACCGCCGCTTTCCAGCAAGGGTACGGTGGCTTTGACGATTGCACGATCCTGGGCATTGAGCATGGATGACTCCTGAGCCTGTGGCTTCTTGATGAATGCCTTGGTTATTACAGCTTTCGTGCCAACTATTTAATCGTTACAAATCAATAAGTTATAAATAAACGAGTCATAAAGACCGCTTCTGCGATATAGTCATTTTGACCCACAGGAGTCTTTATGACCGCAAAATCCCTGCTCACCGCCTTGCTCCCGCTGGTCAGCGACCTGTCCCGCGAACTGCCCGAACGCGAGCGCTACCGGCGCCTGCTCGAAGCCATGCGCAGCTTGCTGCCGTGCGACGCCGCCGCGCTGCTGCGCCTGGACGGCGAGTGGCTGGTGCCGCTGGCGGTGGACGGCTTGAGCACCGATACCCTCGGGCGGCGCTTCAAGGTCGATGAGCATCCTCGCTTTGCGGCCATCCTCAGCCGCGAAGAACCAACCCGCTTTGCCAGTGACAGCGAGCTGCCCGACCCGTACGACGGCCTGGTCGAAGGCCTGCACCAGCAGCTTGAGGTGCACGACTGCATGGGCTGCCCGCTGTTTGTCGACGAACGGCCCTGGGGCCTGATCACCCTCGATGCGCTGGACCCGGAGCAGTTCCAGCAGGTCGAGCTCGATGCCTTGCAAGCCTTTGCCAGCCTGGCGGCGGCCACGGTCAACGTCGCCGAGCGCATTGAACACCTGGCCTTGCGTGCAGAAGATGAGCACCAGCGCGCCGAGGTGTACCGCCAGGCCAGCGGTCAGCAGCACAAGGAACTGATCGGCCAGAGCAAGGCGCACAAGCGCCTGCTGGAAGAAATCCGCCTGGTCGGCAGTAGCGACCTGACGGTGTTGATCACCGGCGAAACCGGGGTGGGCAAGGAGTTGGTGGCCCAGGCCATCCATCAAGCCTCAAGCCGCGCCGAGCGGCCGATGATCAGCCTCAACTGCGCGGCGCTGCCCGACACCCTGGTCGAGAGCGAGCTGTTCGGTCATGTCCGTGGTGCCTTTACCGGTGCAGTGGGCGAGCGGCGCGGCAAGTTCGAGCTGGCCAATGGCGGTACGTTGTTTCTCGATGAAGTCGGCGAGTTGTCGCTGAGCGTGCAGGCCAAGCTGCTGCGCGTGCTGCAAAGCGGCCAGCTGCAGCGCCTGGGCTCGGACCAGGAGCACCGCGTCGATGTGCGCCTGATCGCCGCGACCAACCGCGACCTGGCCGAAGAAGTACGCGCCGGGCGTTACCGCGCCGACTTCTACCATCGCCTGAGCGTGTACCCGCTGCTGGTGCCGCCGCTGCGTGAGCGCGGCCGCGATGTGCTGCTGCTCAGCGGCTACTTTCTGGAGCAGAACCGCTCGCGCATGGGCCTGGGCAGCCTGCGCCTGAGCCCCGAAGCCCAGGCCGCGCTGATTGCCTACAACTGGCCGGGGAACGTGCGCGAGCTGGAACACCTGATCGGCCGCTCGGCGCTCAAGGCGCTGGGACAGCACCCGCAACGGCCGAAGATCCTCACTCTGGATGCCGGTGACCTTGATTTACGCCCTATCGAGTCGATCCCCACACAAGCCGAAACAACTTTGCCAACGCAAGCACCGCTACCCGCCGGCGACCTGCGCCAGGCCCTGGATGACTACCAGCGCCAGCTGATCCAGGCCTGCCTGGAGCGCCACCAGCACAACTGGGCCAGCACTGCCCGCGAGCTGGGCCTGGACCGGGCCAATCTCAGTCGCCTGGCGCGGCGCTTGGGTCTACGCTGATTTGACCGAGTGATTAAAGCCACGGGCTGCCGGGTCGATAACCTGGCATCTCCCCCTATTACTCTGCCCTGAAGGTGCCTATGGCGTCGCAAAATGCCCGCGCGGACTCGCTGTCGCTGCTGCTGTTTACCCTGCGCAGCGGCAAGCTGATGGCGATCAACCTGCTCAAGGTCAGTGAAATCATCCCATGCCCGCCGCTGACCAAGCTGCCGGAATCACACCCCCACGTCAAAGGCGTGGCCACCCTGCGCGGCAACTCGCTGTCGGTCATCGACCTGTCCCGGGCCATCGGCGAACGACCGCTGGAAGACCCCAACGGCGGCTGCCTGATCGTCACCGACATCAGCCGCTCCAAGCAGGGCCTGCATGTGCAGGCGGTGAGCAAGATCGTCCATTGCCTGAGCACCGACATCAAGCCGCCGCCGTATGGCTCGGGCAGCAAATCGTTCATCACTGGCGTGACCCGGGTCGACAACACCCTGGTGCAGGTGCTGGATATCGAGAAGGTCATCCACGGTATCGCCCCGCCGCCGCCCGAGGTAGCGACCTCCGAGCTCAATGCCGAAGACGCCGCGGTGCTGGCCGCCGCCAACATCCTGGTGGTCGATGACAGCCAGGTGGCGCTGCAACAGTCGGTGCACACCCTGCGCAACCTCGGCATCGAGTGCCACACCGCACGCAGCGCCAAGGATGCGATCAAAACCCTGCTGGAGCTGCAAGGCACCGAGCGCGAGATCAACGTGGTGGTGTCGGACATCGAAATGTCCGAGATGGACGGCTTCGCCTTCACTCGTACCCTGCGCGAAACCCCGGACTTCAAGCACCTCTATGTGCTGCTGCATACCTCGCTGGACAGCGCCATGAACAGCGACAAAGCCAAGGATGCCGGGGCCAATGCGGTGCTGACCAAGTTCTCCTCGCCGGAACTGACCGACTGCCTGATCGTCGCCGCCCGCACCGTAGCCTTCGAAGAACGCTGAAATACAGCCGGAAGGGACTGCGCTTGAATGTGTCTGAGGCTCAGGCACAATTGTGCGCACATTTTTGCGAGTACCCGCCCATGAAAGCCCTCCTCTTCACCCTGCTCGGCGGCGCTGTGTTCAGCGCTGGCGCCCAGGCTTCCAGCAGCCAGGCCTGGAGCGAGCATGAACGGCAGGTACTGAAAAGCTGCATCGCCGCCAGCCAGCTCAAACAAGTCAAAGCCCTGGGCAAAGCGGCCGAGTTCGACGACCGCGTCGGTTACAGCGCCCTGATGCTCGAAGGCCGCTACCCGCAAAAACACATGAACAATCGCAAGGGCACCGAGCTGTGCCTGTTCGATAAAAAGCGCCAGGCGGCCTTTGTCACCGAATGGGCGCCTGGCCAACCGTGAACAGCACCTGCGCAACCGATATCCGTTTCGACTGCACTGGCTGTGGCAAATGCTGCAGCGGGCATCATGTGCCCCTGACCCTGAGCGAGGCCCGGCAATGGGCTGGCGCTGGTGGCCAGGTCATCGTCCTGATCGAAGCCTTCCTCGCCAACGGCCTGGGCCTGCCGGCCGAACAACGCGAGCACGCCATGCGCCGCTCATGGCCGGTGCCCTGCGGCAGCAGCGAGGCCTGGGTGACCATCACCTTCGCCGCCTTCAACCCCGGTCGCTGCCGCAATCTGGACGCCGACAACCGCTGCGGCATCTACGAAACCCGCCCGCTGGTATGCCGCATCTATCCGATGGAAATCAACCCGCACATTCCGCTGCGCGCCGAAGCCAAGGACTGCCCGAGCGAAGCCTGGCAAAGCGGCCCGGCGCTGATTCATGGTGAGCAACTGGTTGATCGGCGCCTGGCTGAACTGATCGAGCGCTCGCGCCAGGCTGACCGCGATGATATCCGCGCCAAGGTTGCCATCTGCCAGGCCCTGGGCATCGATGTCAGCGCGCTCAAGGGCAATGGCTTTACCGCTTACCTGCCCGACACCAGCGCGCTGGCCCAGGCCCTGCAGCAGCCGCTGCTCGACCAGCCCATCGCGCCCTGGAGCCTGCATGTGCTCGACCCGGCCTTGAGCGCCGAGCTTGAGGCCTGCGGTGCGCAGGTACGCAGCGAACCGGGCGTGTACTACAGCTTCATCGGTTTCTGAATCGCCCTACTGGCAGCGCCGCCAGAATTCATCCGCCAGGCGGCGCAGATCTTGCGCCAGCCCGGCCACGTCGGTGGCGCTCAGGTGGCTCTGCTGGCCAACCTGCACCGTGGCTTCGCTGGCCTGGCGGATGCTGATGATATTGCGGTTGATGTTCTCGCTGACCTGGCTTTGCTGCTCTACTGCCGCGGCAATCTGCAGGCTCATTTCGCTGATCTGGTTGACCCGCAGGCTGATGCCGTCCAGGGCACTGGCGGCGCGCTGGGCCTGCTCGACGCTATGCCCGGCATGTTCGCTGCTCTGCTGCATGACCTGCACCGCTTCGCGCGCGCCATTTTGCAGGGCGCTGATCATCCGCTGGATTTCATGGGTCGACTGCGCGGTGCGCTGGGCCAGGCCGCGCACCTCGTCGGCGACCACGGCAAAACCGCGGCCCTGATCACCGGCCCGGGCGGCTTCGATGGCGGCGTTGAGGGCCAGCAGGTTGGTTTGCTCGGCAATGCCGCGAATCACCTCCAGCACCCCGGTGATCTCGCTGCTGTGGCTCTCCAGATTGTGGATAACTTCGGTGGCTGAATTCAGCGAATTGGCCAGGTTCTGGATGGCGCTGCGGTTGAGGTCAACCAGTTGATGCCCGGCCTGGGTTTCACCCTCGGCCTGATCGGCGGCCTGGGAAGCTTGCTGAGCGCTGCTGGCGACCTGAGCGACACTGGCGGCCATCTGGTTGATCGCGGTGGCCACCTGATCGGCTTCGCTTTGTTGTTCCAGGCTGTTGCTGTGGCTGCTTTGCAGCGACTGGGCAAGATTGCCGGTATGCCCGGCCAGGCGCCGCGAAGTGTCGCCGATCCGCCCGACCACTGCGCCCAATTGGCCCTTGAGCATGCGCAGGGCGAAGTCGATCTGGCCGATGCCGTCACGCCGGCCGGTGTACAACTGCTGGCTCAGCGGATTGTCGGCGATGGCCTGGGCCTGAACGCGCAAACGTTCCAGCGGGCGCAGGGCGAAAAAGATCAGCAAAGCCGCCAGGCCGCTGGCCAGGATCAGCTCCAGCGCACCTTGCCAAGGCAGGGCCGGTAACAGCAGGCGGCTGAAGGCAAACACCGCCGCCAGTGCCAGCGTTACCCCGGCCCACAGTTGCCAGCCCAATCCGACCACCGGCAAACGCTGCCACCAGCGCAGCGGCCCACTGCGCATCTGCGCGTAGCGACGCTCGGCGGCTTCGACCTGCTCGGCACTGGGCTTGGTCCGCACCGACTGATACTCCACGGCCTGGCCGTTGCTGGAGATAGGCGTGACGAAGGCGCTGACCCAATAGTGATCACCGTTCTTGCAGCGGTTCTTCACCAGGCCCATCCACGAGCGGCCGCTCTTGAGCGTCTGCCACATCTGCGCGAAGGCCTGGGACGGCATGTCCGGGTGGCGGACGATATGGTGGGCGCTGCCTATCAGCTCGTCGCGGGTAAAGCCACTGACCTTGACGAAGTCGTCATTGGCGTAGGTGATCTGGCTGGTCAGGTCAGTGGTGGAAAGGATATTGGCGTCACCGGGATAATCCACATTGCGACCGGTCACAGGCAAATTGCTCTTCATCGGAGGCACTCGTTTTTGTCGGGGAGAATCGGCAGGGCGTACGACTTTAGTGGCAATTTTTTGCCCAATGTTGATCCAGCGCAGGATATTGGCACTTGGCCACCATCGGACTGAAATACACAGAATCTGCTGTGTTGGCAGGTCGGGCCTCATCGCGGGTCAAGCCCGCTCCCACAATGGAGCGGTGTACGCCAAACCTGTCAGCGCTGTCAGTTAGCGGTCACGCTGCTGACCTGATTGAGCAGCTATAACGCTAAATACCCACCCCTCCGTCCGCGGTGCCCTGCAAGCATGCGAATCAAGCCTCATTCCCTCGTTATCTGCGCCCTGCTCATCGCCGTGGCAGGCGCCGCGCTGTGGCTGGGCAATCGCCCAACCCAGGAAAAATCCGCCAGCACCAGCGCCATCCCGGTGCGCGTGGTCAGCGTCAAACAGCAGGACGTGCCGCGCTTTGTCAGCGGGATCGGTTCGGTGCTGTCGCTGCACAGTGTGGTGATTCGCCCGCAAGTCGAGGGGGTGCTGACGCAGCTGCTGGTCAAGGAAGGCCAGGCGGTCGAGCAAGGCGACCTGCTGGCCACCATCGATGACCGCTCGATCCGCGCCAGCCTCGAACAGGCCAAGGCACAATTGGGCCAGAGCCAGGCGCAACTGCAGGTGGCCGAGGTCGACCTCAAGCGCTACCGCCTGCTGAGCACCGACAACAGCGTCTCGCGTCAGACCCTCGACCAGCAGCAGGCACTGTTCAACCAGCTCAAGGCCACGGTACTCGGCAACCAGGCGGCGATTGCCGCCGCCCAGGTGCAGCTGTCGTATACGCAGATCCGCTCTCCGGTCAGCGGTCGAGTAGGTATTCGCAATGTCGACGAAGGCAACTTCCTGCGCGTCGCCGATGCCCAGGGGCTGTTCAGCGTTACCCAGATCGACCCCATCGGCGTCGAGTTCTCGCTGCCGCAACAATTGCTGCCGACCCTGCAAGGCCTGCTCGCCGCGCCAACCCCGGCCAGGGTGCAGGCCTATCTGGAAGGCGACGGCGACAGCGGCGGCACCCTGCTGGGCGAAGGCCACCTGACCCTGATCGACAACCAGGTGGCGGCCAACACCGGCACCATCCGGGTCAAGGCCGAGTTCGCCAACCCGCAGGCGCGCCTGTGGCCCGGGCAACTGGTAACCCTGAAGCTGCAGACCGCGCTGGATCAAAAAGCCCTGGTGGTGCCGCCGCAGGTGGTGCAACGCGGCATCGACGGCCATTACGTGTACCGCCTCAATGGTGACAAGGTCGACAGCGTGCCGGTCAAGGTGCTGTACCAGGACAGCGTGCTGAACATCATTGCCGGGGTCGGGGTCGGCGACCAGTTGGTGTCCGACGGCCAGTCGCGGCTCAAGCCCGGCGCCCACGTTGAAATAGCCCCTGAGGCGCTGCCGGTAGAAGACGTGGCCAGCGGCAAGGTGCAGCCATGAACCCGCGCGGCTCGATTAGCGCCTGGTGCATCGACCGCCCGATCGCCACCCTGCTGCTGACCTTCGCCCTGGTGCTGCTCGGGGTCATCGCCTTCCCGCGCCTGCCGGTGGCGCCGCTGCCTGAAGCCGACTTCCCAACCATCCAGGTCACCGCACAACTGCCCGGCGCCAGCCCGGAAACCATGGCGTCATCGGTAGCAACGCCGCTTGAGGTGCAGTTCAGCGCCATCCCTGGCATGACCCAGATGACCTCCAGCAGCGCCCTGGGCTCGACCAACCTGATCCTGCAGTTCACCCTCGACAAGAGCATCGACACCGCCGCCCAGGAAGTCCAGGCCGCGATCAACACCGCCACCGCGCGCCTGCCCCAGGACATGCCCAGCCCGCCGACCTGGCGCAAGGTCAACCCGGCCGACAGCCCGGTGCTGATCCTTACCGTGAGCTCGGCGCAGATGCCGGCCAACGAGCTCAGCGACTACGCCGAAACCCTGCTGGCCCGCCAACTGAGCCAGATCGACGGAGTCGGCCTGATCAACATCACCGGGCAATTGCGCCCGGCCATCCGCGTGCAGGCCCAGCCAGAAAAACTCGCGGCGTTGGGCCTGACCCTGGCCGACCTGCGCCAGGCCATCCAGCAAACCAGCCTGAACCTGGCCAAGGGCGCGCTGTACGGGCAGAACAGCGTGTCGACCATCGCCACCAACGACCAGTTGTTTCACCCTGAGGAATACGCGCAACTGATCGTCTCGTACCGCGACGGCGCGCCCGTGCACCTGCAGGATGTCGCCAAGGTCATCAACGGCGCCGAAAACGCCTATGTCAAAGCCTGGTCCGGCGAGCAGCAAGGCCTGAACCTGGTGGTGTTCCGCCAACCCGGAGCAAATATCGTCGATACCGTCGATGGGGTCATGGAGGCTTTGCCGGGGCTTGAGCAGATGCTGCCGGCGTCAGTACAGGTATCGGTGCTCAACGACCGCACCCAGACCATCCGCGCCTCCCTGCACGAGGTGGAGATCACCCTGATGATCGCCGTGCTGCTGGTGATCGGGGTGATGGCGCTGTTCCTGCGCCAATGGTCGGCGACCCTGATCGTTTCCAGCGTGCTCGGCGTGTCGCTGGTGGCCAGCTTCGCCCTGATGTACCTGTTCGGTTTCAGCCTGAACAACCTGACCCTGGTGGCCATCGTCATCTCCGTGGGCTTTGTGGTCGATGACGCCATCGTGGTGGTGGAGAACATTCACCGCCACCTGGAAGCCGGCGACAGCATGCGCGAGGCAGCCATCAAGGGCTCGGGCGAGATCGGCTTTACCGTGGTGTCGATCAGCTTCTCGCTGATTGCCGCGTTCATTCCGTTGCTGTTCATGGGCGGCGTGGTTGGGCGGCGCCGCCCGCAGCACAACGCGCATGACACCCCCAGCCGCCTGCTCGGCTGGTACGAGCGCGGGCTGGTCAAGGCCCTGGCCCACCAGCGGCTGATGCTGGGTATTTTCGGCCTGACCTTCGCCTTGGCAGTGGTCGGTTACATTGCGATACCCAAAGGCTTCTTCCCGGTGCAGGACACCGGCTTCGTACTCGGCACCAGCGAGGCGGCAGCCGATGTGTCCTACCCGGACATGCTCGAAAAACACCAGGCACTGGCCAAGATCGTCGAAGCCGACCCGGCAGTACGGGCCTTCTCCCACGCCGTCGGGGTGACCGGCAGCAACCAGACCATCGCCAACGGCCGCTTCTGGATTGCCCTCAAGGATCGTGGTGATCGCGACGTGTCGGCCAGCGAATTCATCGACCGCCTGCGGCCGAAACTGGCCAAAGTGCCGGGTGTAGTCCTGTACATGCGTGCTGGCCAGGACATCAACCTGAGCTCCGGGCCGAGCCGCAGCCAGTACCAGTACGTGCTCAAGAGTAACGACGGCCCGGCGCTGAACCTCTGGACCCAGCGCCTGACCGAACGCCTGAAGGCCAACCCGGCCTTTCGCGACCTGTCCAACGACCTGCAACTGGGCGCCAGCGTCACCCGCATCGACATCGACCGCAAGGCTGCGGCGCGCTTCGGACTGACCACCAGCGACGTCGACCAGGCGCTGTACGATGCCTTCGGCCAGCGGCAGATCAGCGAGTTCCAGACCGAGACCAACCAGTACAAGGTGATTCTCGAACTCGACGCCCGTCAGCGCGGCAAGGCCGAAAGCCTCAACTACTTCTACCTGCGCTCACCGCTGAGCGGCGAGATGGTGCCGCTGTCGGTGCTGGCCAAGGTCGCGCCGCCGAGCACCGGGCCACTGTCGATCGCCCATGACGGCCTGTTCCCGGCCGCCAACCTGTCGTTCAACCTGGCCCCCGGCGTGGCCCTGGGCGATGCGGTGCAGATCCTCGAACGCACCCAGCGCGAACTGGGCATGCCCGACTCGATCATCGGCACCTTCCAGGGCGCGGCCCAGGCCTTCCAGAGTTCGCTGTCGAGCCAGCCATGGCTGATCCTTGCCGCACTGGTGGCGGTGTACATCATCCTCGGCGTGCTCTACGAGAGTTTCGTCCATCCGCTGACCATCATCTCCACCCTGCCCTCGGCCGGCCTCGGCGCCCTGACGCTGTTGTGGCTGTCGGGCCAGGACTTCTCGATCATGGGCCTGATCGGCATCGTGCTGTTGATCGGCATCGTCAAGAAGAACGGCATCCTGCTTATCGACTTCGCCCTCGATGCCCAGCGCCGTCAGGGCCTGAGCGCCGAAGAGGCGATCCACCAAGCCTGCCTGACGCGCTTTCGGCCGATCATGATGACCACCCTCGCCGCCCTGCTCGGCGCCGTGCCGCTGATGTTCGGTATGGGCGCCGGCGCCGAGCTGCGCCAGCCGCTGGGCATTGCCGTGGTTGGCGGGCTGCTGGTCAGCCAGGCGCTGACACTGTTCACCACACCGGTCATATACTTGGCCCTGGAGCGCCTGTTCCACCGGCGCCAGACGGCCGTGACCCTGGCGCAATCCGATGCCAGTTGAGAGCCGATCATGCGTGTGCTGATTATCGAAGATGAAGAAAAGACCGCCGATTACCTGCACCACGGCCTGAGCGAGCAAGGCTTTACCGTGGACCTGGCGCGCGATGGTATCGATGGCCTGCACATGGCCCTGGAAGGTGACTACGCAGTAATCGTCCTCGATGTGATGCTCCCGGGCCTGGACGGCTTCGGCGTGCTGCGCGCCTTGCGTGCGCGCAAGCAGACGCCGGTGATCATGCTCACCGCCCGCGAGCGGGTCGAAGACCGCATTCATGGCCTGCGCGAAGGCGCCGACGATTACCTTGGCAAGCCGTTCTCGTTCCTGGAACTGGTCGCCCGCCTGCAAGCCCTGACCCGCCGTGGCGGTGCCCATGAACCGGTGCAGATCCAGGTCGCCGACCTCTGGGTCGACCTGATCAGCCGCAAGGCCAGCCGCGCCGGGCAACGCCTGGACCTGACCGCCAAGGAGTTCTCGCTGCTCAGCGTGCTGGCCCGCCGGCACGGCGAGATTTTATCGAAGACGGCCATCGCCGAGCTGGTCTGGGACATCAATTTCGACAGCGACGCCAACGTCGTCGAAGTGGCAATCAAGCGCCTGCGCGCCAAGCTCGACGGCCCGTTCGAAACCAAACTGCTGCACACCATACGAGGCATGGGCTATGTTCTGGAAAACCGTGCCGACTAACTCCATCGCCCTGCGCCTGAGCGCGCTGTTCACCCTGGTGGCGCTGGGTGTGTTTCTGGTGATTGGCACGGCGCTGTACAAACAGGTCGACCGCAGCCTCGACCTGCTGCCCACCGCCGAGCTTGAAGCGCGCTTCAGCGTGCTTGAGTCGTCGCTGACCCGTTACGACACCCGCGAGCACTGGCTGAAAATCACCAACAAGCTCAACCTGCTCAGCGAAGAAGACCGGCGCATCCGCTTCTGGGTGGTCAGTGGCGGCAGCCCGTTCGAGTACGGCCAGCCGGATGCCAGCATCCGCGACTTTGCCCTGGGCCCGCTGGGCATGCGCGACCTGCGCCTGGCCGGCAGCCCCTACCCGTACAAGGTGCTGGTCAGCGAACTGCCGGCCATGGGCACGCGCCCGGCCCTGCGCTTTCTGATCGGCATCGACACCGAGACCTTCTGGCACACCCAGCACACCTTGCTGGTGGCGATCATCAGCCTGTCGGTGTTTGGCGTGCTGCTGGCCTCGTTGCTCGGTTACTGGGTGGCGCGCTATGGCCTGCGCCCGCTGCTGGCGCTGTCGGCTGAAGCACAGAAGCTGGCGCCACCGCGCCTGAGCGGGCGCCTGCAACTGGCCGACCTGGCGCCGGAGCTGGCACAGTTTGCCAGTGCGTTCAACTCAACCCTTGAGCGTGTCGACCTGGCCTACAGCCGTTTGGAAGCCTTCAACGCCGATGTCGCCCACGAGCTGCGCTCGCCGCTGACCAACCTGATCGGCCAGACCCAGGTTGCCCTGACCCGTGGGCGCAGCGCCGAGCACTACTTCGAGGTGCTGCAATCGAACCTTGAAGAGCTGGAACGCCTGCGCAGCATCATCAACGACATGCTGTTCCTCGCCAGCGCCGACCAGGGCAGCAAGGCCACCGCCCTGACCTGCAGCTCGCTTGCCGAAGAAGTGGCGACCACCCTCGACTACCTGGATTACATCCTCGAAGACGCGCGCATCCGCGTGCAGGTCAGTGGCGATGCCCAGGCCCGGATCGAAAAGGCCCAATTGCGCCGGGCGCTGATCAACCTGCTGAACAATGCGGTGCAACACACCTTGCCCGAGCAGGTAATCCAGGTGCGTATCGAGGCGCAGGACGGCCAGGTGAGCATCGCCGTGAGCAACCCGGGGCCGGCGATTGGCGAGGAACACCTGGCGATGCTGTTCGAGCGCTTCTACCGGGTGGATGCAGCGCGCAGCAACAGCGGCGCGGGCAACCACGGGCTGGGGCTGGCGATCGTCAAGGCGATTGCCCTGATGCATGGCGGCAGCGTGTTTGTGCGCAGCCAGGCGGGGGCCAATACCTTCGGGATCCTGTTGCCAGCTTGAGGGCCTCATCGCGGGTCAAGCCCGCGATGACTATTACCTTTGACGCAACAGTTCTTATCCCAAAAGTAACTGTTTCCCACGCCCATTTCCGACTAATTTAGTCAGACCTAATCCACACTTGCCAAGCAAGAAGGTTGTTGCAAATGTCCAACAGTATGGGTGTTGCCAGCGTATTCGTCCTGTCGTCCCTGTTGCTGTCGCCACTGGCCATGGCTGAAGAATCCCAGGCCTTTGTTGCCCGTAATGCCGAGCGTGCCGCCGTCGTCCAGGAAGCCATCGCCACACACAAGGCCGAGCAGGCGCAAAGCCTGGAACAGACCGCTTCCAAGGCTGAGGCAAGTGACGCTTCCGAGAGCTGATAGAGCCACGTTCCACCCCTTCGACTCCCTCGATGCCCGCACAGGTGACTTGAGCGCCTGTGCGGTTGTCTTTCAAAGCCGCTGCCGATCAGCGGCTTTTTTTTCGTGTGCCGAAAAGTGCCAGCCTGCTGGCCCGTTTGTTCATTACACGATCGTCTTTCGCACAATAAAAACTGCCGTACATTCACCCCAAGGAGTCCACACCGGTGAACACTGCTTTACGCTTCACCCCACTGTTCGTTGCATTGGCTGCAACGATGCCCTTCACCGCCCAGGCTGACGAGGAAAAGGCCGAAGGTTTTATCGAAGGGTCGAGCCTCAACGTGCACGCACGCAACTACTACCTGAACCGCAACCAGCTGCTGCCAGGTGTGCGTGACAACCGCGAATGGGGCCAGGGTTTTCTCGGTAAGTTCGAATCCGGCTACACCCCAGGCACGGTCGGTTTCGGCCTGGATGCCCACGCCATGCTCGGGCTGAAACTCGACGGCGGTGGCGGCACCTCCGGTTCCAGCATCCTGCCGATCAACACCAAGGCTAATGGCGAGCCGGGCAAGGCCCATGATTCGTTCTCCACCGCCGGCGCTGCGCTGAAGATGAAAGCCTTCGACACCGAGCTCAAGGCTGGCGACCTGTTCCTCACCAACCCGGTGATCGCCGGTGGCGAGTCGCGCATGCTGCCGCAGACCTTCCGCGGCGTCAGCATCACCAACCACAGCTTTGACGGGGTGATGCTCGAAGCCGGCCAGGCCAGCTTCACCAAGCCCTATAACCAGAGCGGCCACCGGCGCATCAACACCTTCTACGGCAAGCTTCCGGACGAGCGCGACAGCCGTCACCTGAACTGGGTGGGCGCCGCCTGGAGCGGCGTGCCGAACCTGACCTCGAGCCTGTATGCCGCCGAGCTCAAGGACATCTGGAACCAGTACTACTTCGACCTCGACTACACCTGGCAGCTCAACGAACTGGTCAGCCTCAACCCCGGCCTGCACTTCTATCACACCCAGGACACCGGCCAGGCGCTGCTCGGGCACATCGACAACAACACCTACAGCCTGCATTTCACCGTCAACGTCGGCTACAACAGCCTCACGGCGGTGTACCAGCGGGTCAACGGCAACACCCCGTTCGACTACATCAACCAGGGCGACAGCGTGTTCCTGGACAACTCGCAGATCTACTCGGACTTCAACGGCCCCAACGAACGCTCGTGGAAGCTCAAATACGCCTACGACTTCGCCGGTGCCGGCATCCCGGGCCTGACCTCGATTGTGTCCTACTCGCGCGGTGAGCTGGACATGAGCAAGGTCGACCCCAACAGCGTTGGCTACCGCCACTGGTACAACGCCGAGGGTGAGAACGCCCAGCACTGGGAACGTGACGTCGACCTGCAGTACGTGTTCCAGGAAGGCCAGCTCAAGGACCTTTCGGTACTGCTGCGCTGGGCCTCGCACCGTGGTACGCAGGGTTACTCGGCGATCGATAACGATGTCGACGAGTACCGGGTGATCGTTGACTACCCGCTGAACATTTTCTGATCAACCATGCAGGAGCGAGCTTGCCTCGCGATGCGATGTGACTGACTCATCGCAATCGCCGGGCAAACCCGCTCCCACATTCGTCAGAAGACACGATTAAATCCTTGTCCGACAATCCTTGGCCCCCTAGAATACGGCCGCCGCGCAGTAATACCGCACTTTCTAGACGGCCTTCGGCATCAGTGAACATGACGTTGCCCACCCGATCCCAGCGATCCGCCCTGTACAAGTCTCATCCGGAGCTGATCCTCAATCTGGGCAGTTGCCTCGCGGTGCTCGCTATCGTCGCCATCGTCACCTTCCTGTTGATGCGCGAACGCAGCAGTGTCGAACAGGCCGCCGCACGCTCGGCCAGCAATATCGTGCAACTGATCGAAAGCGACATCGTGCGCAATGTCGAACTCTATGACCTCTCACTGCAAGGCCTGATCTGGGCCGTGCAGCGCCCGGAACTGCTCGCCGTACCTCTCGAGCTGCGCCAACAGATTCTGTTCAACCAGGCCGTTACCGCACCGGTACGCGGCGATATCCTTTGGCTCGACGCCAGGGGCAATGTAGTCGCCGACTCCACCAGCCCCGTCCCGCGCCTGGCCAATTTCGCCGACAGCAAAGACTTTCAGCAGCACCGCGACAACCCTGATCTGGGCCTGGTCATTGGCCAGCCCTTCAAGGCACGGTTGGGCGACCTGGACTGGTGCATCAGTTTCAGCCGGCGGATTTCCGGGCCCCACGGCGAATTTCTCGGCGTGGCTGCCGGCGCCTTGCGCCTGTCGTACTTCAGCGCGCTGTTCCAGCGCCTGGACATCGGTCGCGACAGCAGCATCAACCTGATGAACATCGACGGTGCCCTGCTGGTACGCCAGCCGGGTACGCCCGACGAGCCACGCATCGGCCAGAACTACAGCGACCGGCCAAACTTTCAGCGCATGCGCGCCGATGTCAGCGGCACCTTTGCCGGGGTTTCTACCCGTACCGGCAAAGAGCGCCTGTTCACCTTCGCCCGGGTCGGCGACTTGCCGCTGATCGTCATCGTCGCCCACTCGGCCGATGAGGTCTTTGAGTCGTGGCGGCGCACCGCGCTGCTGGTGAGCGTGGCGACCGGCGTGCTGTGCATCGGTATTCTCTGGCTGACCCTGCTGCTGGGCCGTGAGCTGCGCCGCCGGCAGAGCGCCGAACAAGGCCTGGCGGCGCTGGCCGCCACCGACAGCCTGACCGGCCTTGCCAACCGTCGGCGCCTGGATCAGGTACTGCGCCAGGAATGGGCGCGCAGCCTGCGCAATGCCCGGCCACTGGCGGTGCTGATGGTCGATGTCGATCACTTCAAGGCCTTCAACGATCGCCATGGTCATCCGGGCGGCGATGCCGCCTTGCGCCAGGTGGCCGCAACGATTGCCAACAGCATCCGCCGCCCGGCCGACCTGGCCGCGCGCTATGGTGGCGAGGAATTTCTGGTGGTGTTGCCGGAGACGGAACTGTCGGGGGCACTGCTGCTGGCCGAACGTATTCGTGCAGCCGTTGAAGCACTGCCGCCGTTTGGCGATGACACCGCGCCGGTCACCGTCAGCATCGGTATCGGTTGCCACACGCCAGGCGCCCAGCAAGATCTTCAGACCTTGCTGGGCGCTGCCGATGAGGCGCTTTACCGTGCCAAGGGCAACGGTCGCAACCGCGTCGAAGCCGCTGCTTAAGAGCTGGCGCGAGCCTGGTTGCGCAGGGCCTTGACCTGGTCATGGTTGCGCTGCACGCCATGGTACTGACGTTCAACCAGGGCATAGACCTCGCTGCTTGGCAGGGTGTTGAGGCGGGCCAGTTTTTCCAGGGCGTCCTTGTAGGCTTTGAGGGCATGGTCCTCGCCGCGCTCGACTTCGTTGAGCACCGCTTCTTCATCCTTGCCGGTAAGCATCGACTTCAAGTTGACCCAACCACGGTGCAGGTCACCGCTGACGCTGGTTGAGGTTTCCGGATCGCCACCGAGGCTGCGCACTTGCTGCTGCAGTTCTGCAGCGGCAGTAGCGCATTCACCGGCACGCTGGATGAAGTAGCTTTTGAGCTGGGGATTCTTCACATCCTCGGCAGAGGTTTTGAAACCCTTTTCACCGTCCTTGCTGAATTCGATCAGTTCGTTGAGAACCGAGACGACTTCTTTGTTGGGGGTAGTCATGACATTGCTCCTTTGCATGAGGGAAGATGCAATAGATCGGAGCAGGGTTCGTGCCAGCCTGACAACTTGAAAAATATCGCTATATTTCAATGACTTGAAATTAAATGAACTTATGACTTTCACGCGTTCTGCATGAACTGTCCTTTGGCCTTCATGCAGATTGCATGTATGTTGGCCCCATCCCTTCAAAGAACAGCGTTGCCATGAACCCGGAAGCCCTCGTCCTGCTGGTCACCCGCGAAATGCCCTACGGCAAGTACCAGGGCCGGCTGATCGCCGACCTGCCTGGTCATTACCTCAACTGGTTCGCCCGCCAGGGCTTTCCCAAGGGCGAGCTGGGCAGCCTGCTGGCGCTGATGCACGAGGTCGATCACAACGGCCTGAGCGACCTGCTGGTACCCCTGCGCAAGAAGTACCCGCGCCCGCGCACCTGATCAGGCCTTGGCCGGCTGTACCGCCAACTCCACCCCTTCACCGCGCTTGAGCACGGCATACACCAGCGCCGTCAGCAGGCTGCCAGCGACAATCGCCAGCAAGTACAGCAAGGCATGGTTGATCGCATTGGGGATCAGCATGACGAACAGGCCGCCATGGGGCGCCATCAGCTTGCAGCCAAAATACATCGACAAGGCGCCGGTCAGCGCGCCGCCGACGACACTGGCCGGGATCACCCGCAGCGGGTCCTTGGCGGCAAACGGAATCGCCCCCTCGGAAATGAAGCACAGGCCCAGCACCAGCGCCGCTTTGCCGGCTTCGCGTTCGCTCTGGGCGAACTTGCGCCGGGCAATGAAGCTGGCGATGCCCAGGCCAATGGGCGGCACCATGCCGGCGGCCATGGTCGCGGCCATCGGTGCATAACTCTGCGAAGCCAACAACCCGACGGAGAACGCATAGGCCGCCTTGTTGATCGGCCCGCCGAGGTCGACGCACATCATCCCGCCGAGCAACACGCCGAGCAGAATCGCGTTGGTGGTACCCATGCTGTCGAGAAAATGGGTCAGGCCTTCGAGCATGCCGGCCACCGGTTTGCCGACCACATAAATCATCACCAGACCGGTGAACAGGCTGGCCAGCAGCGGGATGATCAGGATCGGCTTGAGCGCCTCAAGGCTGCTGGGCAAGCGCGCCCAGCGGCTGATGGCCTTGGCGCTGTAGCCGGCGAGAAAGCCTGCGACGATACCGCCGATAAAACCCGCGCCGAGGGTGCTGGCCAGCAGGCCGCCAATCATCCCCGGTGCCAGGCCCGGACGGTCGGCAATCGAATAAGCAATGTAACCGGCAAGCAGCGGCACCATCAGTTTGAACGCCGCATCACCGCCAATTTGCATCAAAGCGGCAGGCAATGTGCCGGGCTCTTTGTAAGCCTCGATTCCGAACACGAACGACAGCGCGATCAGCAAGCCACCAGCCACCACCATCGGCAGCATGAACGACACGCCGGTGAGCAGGTGCTTGTACACCCCGGTTTTTTCGCTGCGCGCAGGCGCTGCGTTTTCGCCTTGCGTGGCAGTTTCTTCGCGGCCTTCGGCCAGGGCTTTTTTCAGCGTGGCCTGGGCCTGCTTGAGGGCCACGCCAGTACCGCAGCGATAGATGCGCTTGCCGGCAAAGCGCGCAGTGGGCACCTCGATGTCGGCCGCCAGCAGCACCACATCGGCTTCGGCGATGGCCGCTGCCGACAAGGGGTTACGCGCGCCTACCGAGCCTTGGGTCTCGACACTGAGCGCATAGCCCAGTTGCTGCGCCGCCTGCTGCAACGCCTCGGCGGCCATGAAAGTATGGGCCACGCCAGTCGGGCAGGCGGTGACAGCAACGATTTTGGCGCTGCGCTCTACCGGCGCTGCAAGCTGCTCAGCTTCGGGCTGATAGACCACAGCCTTGTCGGCCGCTTCACGCAGAAAGTTTTCCACATCCGCCAGCGCTTGCGCCGGGGTGCTCTGGTACAGGCGCTTGCCGGCAAAACGGCGCAGGTCCAGCGGGCCGGTGTTGATCACCAGCACCCAGTCGGCTGCGGCAATCGCCGCTGCAGACAACTGGCGCTCGGGTTGCTGCGGGTCGTGCACTTCGACGCTGGTGCTCCAGCCCTGGCGCAGGGTCGCCGCCTCCAGCAGGCGCGCACTGAGCACACTGGAGACCTGGCCATTGGGGCAGGCGGTGACGATGGCAATGTTCATCTGCAACCCTCTTGTTGTTCTTCTGTCAGCTGCACCTGGCTTTCCAGCTGCGCCAGTTGCGCCCGGTCATTGATGCCGAAGCCGATCTGGGTGACCGCCTGGGCGGCAATCGCCGTAGCCCGGCGCAGGGTTTGCGCAGGCGTGTCGGCGTTCAGCAGACCATGGACCATGCCCGCCAGCAGCGAATCACCGGCACCAACGGTACTGGCCACCTTGACCTTGGGCGGCAGTGCGCCAAGGGCGATGCCCTGGCGGAACCAGTTGACGCCCTGCTCGCCCTGGGACACCACCACATGCTCGACGCCCTGGCCGATCAACTTGGAGGCTGCTTGTTGCTGTTCAGCAAAGTCATGCACAGCGCTACCGAGCACTTCGCCCAGTTCATCGGTGTTCGGCTTGACCAGCCAAGGCCCGCAGGCAAGCCCGGCGCGCAAGGCTTCGCCGCTGCTGTCCAGGGCCACTTTCAGGCCCATGGCCTTGAGCCGGGCCAGGAGCATCTGCAGCCACTGCGGGCTGATACCGCGCGGCAGGCTACCAGCGACCACCACCGCATCGTGGCCGGGGGCGATCTGTTCCAGACGGGTCAACAGCTCCAGGCGCGCCTGTTCATCGACCTGCGGGCCGGGGCCGTTGATATCGGTAACCTGGCCATCGGCTTCGACCAGCTTGATGTTGCAACGGGTCTCGCCCGCCACCCGCACGAAGCAATCGGCAAAGCCACGGCGGGCGATCAGGGCCTCGAACGGCGCCAGGTTGTCGCGGCCCAAAAAGCCGCCCACGGTGACGCTGTGGCCCAGATCGGCCAGCACCTGGGCAACGTTCAGCCCTTTGCCGGCGGCGTGGCTGTGCTGCGCCTGGCTGCGGTTGACCTGACCTGCATGCAGGCTGTCGAGGCTGACGGTAAGGTCCAGCGCCGGGTTCAGGGTCAGGGTCAGTATCTTGGCCATCAACGGGTCTCCACCAGTGCCCGCACTGCGCCGGCACTGCCCTGCAGCAACGCTTGGCGCGCCAGCTGCTGGGCATGTTCAAAGTTCAGTTCACGTACTTCGGCTTTCACCTCGGCAATGCTCCTTGCGGCAACGCTCAGCTCATCGACGCCAAGGCCAAGCAACACCGCCACCGCCTGCGGATCCGCCGCCAGCTCGCCGCACACCCCCACCCACTTGCCGTGGGCATGGGCGGCGCGCACGGTGATGTCGATCAGTTGCAGCACCGCTGGGTGCAGGCCGTCGGCTTGCGCCGAGAGGCTCGGGTGGCCACGGTCGATGGCCAGGGTGTACTGGGTCAGGTCGTTGGTGCCGATGCTGAAAAAGTCCACTTCCTGGGCCAGCACTGGCGCCAGCAAGGCAGCCGACGGCACCTCGATCATGATCCCCAGTTGCAGGTCGCTGACGGCGATGTCCTCGCGCAGGCGCTCGACCATGGCCCGGGCCTGGCGCCACTCTTCGAGCTGGCCGACCATCGGGAACATAATCCGCAGCGGCCGATCACCTGCAGCACGCAGCAAGGCACGCAACTGGCTTTCCATCACTTGCGGGCGTTGCAGGGTCAGACGAATGCCGCGCACGCCGAGGAAGGGGTTTTCTTCCTTGGCGATCGGCCAGTAAGGCAAGGGTTTGTCGCCGCCGACATCGAGGGTGCGCACTACCAGCGGGCGCCCGGCAAGGCCATCGAGCACGCGGCGGTATTCGGCCTCTTGCACCGCTTCGTCGGGGGCTTGTTGGTGGGCCATGAAAATCAGTTCGGTGCGCAGCAGGCCAACGCCTTCGGCGCCCTGATCAACCACTGCTTCAATCCCGGCGCTTTCACCGATATTGGCGAACACCTCGATGGCATGGCCGTCACGGGTGATCGCCGGCTCCAGACGCCGGGCCTTGGCGGCTTGCAGGCGTTGCTCGCGGCGGTCGCGTTCGGCCAGGGCCCGTTCGAGTTCGTCAGCGGCTGGGGCGACGGTCAGGCGGCCGCGTTGGCCGTCGAGCAGCAACGGTGTGCCCGGGGCGATAAGCAGCACGGCATCGCCAGCACCCACCACAGCGGGAATGCCCAGGGCGCGGGCGACGATGGCGCTATGGGCGGTGGCGCCACCACGGGCGGTAAGAATTCCGGCTACCCGTTGTGGGTCGAGCCGCGCCACATCAGAGGGGCCGACCTCTTCCATCACCAACACATAAGGCTGCTGCGGCGCCGGCACTTCGGCTTCGCCGCACAACTGGGCCAATACCCGTCGGCCGATATCACGCAGGTCGGCAGCACGTTCGGCGAGCAGCGCGTCGTGCAAGGACTCCTGCTGACGCGCAGCGGCATCGATCACCGCCATCCAGGCGGCGGCCGCGCTTTCGCCCTGGCGCAGGCGCTGGTCGACTTCGTCGGTGAGGTCCGGGTCGGCGAGCATCTCCTGATGGGTAACAAAAATCTCGCGGATGGCCTTGGCCGGGCTGCGCTGGGTCAGTGCTTCAATCTCGTGGTTCACATTGGCCAGTGCTTGCTGCAGGCGTTGCCGCTCAATGGGTAGCGACTCACCGCGCAGCGGATAGTCAAACTCGCGCAGCACCTGGACATGCGCCGGGCCACTGGCAATGCCCGGTGCGGCGGCAACACCCTGGATCAGCGCACCGGCTACCGGCGCCACACGTTCAGGCTCGGCCATCACTTCGATGACCGCTTCGACGACCGGCGCCAGCGCCTCGACCTCCTCACCCAGGCCCGCCGCGATGGCGGCCAGCAGTGCGGGCAAGGCATCGTTGGCGATGCTTGGTTCGGCGATGATTTCCAGCATCTGCCCACGCCGTGCGCCGAGGCTGAGCAGCTTGCTCAGGCTCTTGGCCGACACCGCCGGCTGGCCGCTGTCGACCAGGCGCAGGCGAATCTCGCCTTCGAAATTTTTTGCCAGTTGCGCCAGTTCCTTGGCCGGACGCGCATGCAGGCCGTGGGCGTTGGCCAGGCCGATACGCGCGCTGGGCCAGTCGGCGGGCAACTCGCCGCCCAGCACTTCCAACACAGTGCGGCTGTTGGTGGCGCGGCACAGCTCCTGGCCGCGGCCTTCGATCAACAGCGTGCACAGGCGCTCAAGCAAGGCCTGATGCGCGGCACCGAGACTGGCCAGGCAGAACAGGCCATGCACCGGCTGGCCATTGTGGCGCAGCGGATGCTCCGGGGTGACGAAGGCCAGACCCGGCTGGCGCACCGCCTGCTCGCTGTGCAGCCACCACAGACCCTCGCCCAGCGGCAGCGGATCAACCTGCTGCAACACCCCGGCAAAGCCACCGCCGACACATTCCGCGCGGGTCAGCAGGCGTGCGGCGCGCCATACCAGCTCGTCAAAATCTTCGGCGGGCACGCCCAGGCCGATCATTTGCGCATCCAGCGCCAGCTCTTGGGGCGCGCCTTGCAGCAATTTGAGCAAGGCTTCGGCGGAGCTGGCACGGCGCAGGGCTTCGGCCAGATCGGTCTCGCCCAGGGCGCGGGTCAGCAGTTGCAGCAGGCGCAGGTGCTCGTCGGAGCGAGCGGCGATGCCGATGGCCAGATAGACCCTCTGGCCGTCGCCCCAGTCCACCCCCTCGGGGAACTGCAGCAGGCGCACGCCGGTGGCATGCACCAGCTCGCGGGTTTGCGGGGTGCCATGGGGGATGGCAATACCTTGGCCGAGGAAGGTCGAGCCTTGCGCTTCACGGGCTTGCAGCCCGGCCAGATAGCCGTCGGCAACCAGGCCATCACTGACCAGGCGCTCGGCCAACAGGTGCAGTGCCGCCGACTTATCCACAGCCGACTGGCCCATGGATATCTGCTCCACGGTGAGCTCGAGCATGACCTTCTCCTTTGCAGCACCAGGTCGGTGCTGAGGTATTGTTGTGAATTGTTCAGCTGAGGGCCAGTTGCAATGGCCCTGTCCAGGCGAATGGATCGGCAGAAAAATCGCCTGCTGAAACGTTTAATCTAAATTCACGAGCACGTTACTCGATAATGTGGGATCAATGAAGCCCTGCTTGTCGTATTGCGGGGCGGCAGGGGCCTCATCGCGGGGCAAGCCCGCTAGAACTGTGAACAACATTGCCCATCTTGTAGGACAATTGCGACAATGGTCGTCTGCGCCCTCCTCCCAGGATCGGCGACAATACCCGGTCAGGCTCTGCAGCCAGTCTCGGTAATAACAAGGAAAATGCGGTGAAACTCAGCGATATCGCGCGTCTGGCCGGTGTGTCCGTCACCACCGCCAGCTACGTCATCAATGGCAAGGCCGAACAGCAACGCATCAGCAACAGCACTGTCGAGCGGGTGCGGGCGGTGGTCGAAGCCCATGGCTTCACCCCCAACCCCCAAGCCGCGGGCTTGCGCAGCCGGCACACGCGTACCCTCGGGTTCATCCTCCCCGACCTGGAAAACCCCAGCTACGCACGCATCGCCAAGCAACTGGAACAACGCGCCCGGGCCCAGGGTTACCAACTGCTGATCGCCAGCAGCGACGATCAGCCCGACAGCGAGCGCCAGTTGCAGCAGCTGTTCCGCGCCCGTCGTTGTGACGCCCTGTTCGTCGCCAGTTGCCTGCCGCCAGAAGACGACAGCTACCGCGAACTGCAAGCCAAGGGTATGCCGATTATCGCCATCGACCGCAGCCTCGACCCGGCGCACTTCTGCTCGATCGTCAGCGACGACCGCAACGCCAGCCAGCAACTGACCCGCAGCCTGCTGGCCAGCAAGCCTGCGCACATCGCCCTGATCGGCGCCCGCCCGGAGCTCAGCGTCAGCCAGGCCCGCGCTGGCGGTTTCGATCAGGCCCTGGAAGGCTTCAGCGGCAAGATCAGCCGCCTGCAAGGCGAAGCCTTCAGCCGCGAGTGCGGCCAGCGCCTGATGAACCAACTGATCGAAGAACTCGGCCGCCTGCCCGACGCCCTGGTGACCACCTCCTACGTGCTGCTGCAAGGCGTGTTCGACGTACTGCAAGCGCGCCCGGCCGACTCGCGCAGCCTGCAACTGGGCACCTTCGGTGACAACCAACTGCTCGACTTCCTGCCGCTGCCGGTCAACGCCATGGCCCAGCAGCACGGCCTGATCGCCGAAACCGCGCTCAAACTGGCCCTCGCCGCCGTTGAACAGAAGCAATACGAACCCGGTGTGCACGCCATCGGTCGAACCTTCAAACAGCGACTCTTCACGGCCTGAGCATGCGCCTGATCGACACCCACACCCACCTGGACTTTCCAGACTTCGACCCCGACCGCCCGGCCCTACTGGCCAACGCCCGGGCTGGCGGGGTCGAGCGCATGGTGGTGCTGGGGGTGTATCAGGACAACTGGCAGCGCGTCTGGGACCTGGTGCGCAGCGACGCGCAACTGTACGCCGCGTTCGGCCTGCACCCGGTCTACCTCGACCAGCACCGCCCCGAACACCTGAGCGCACTGGGCGACTGGCTGACCCGCCTGCGGGGCGAGCGCCAGCTGTGCGCCGTCGGCGAATTCGGACTGGATTACTACCTGCCCGAACTCGACCGCGAGCGCCAACAGGCGCTGTTCGAAGCCCAGCTGCAACTGGCCGCGGACTGCAACCTGCCCGCCCTGCTGCACGTGCGCCGCAGCCACGCGGTGGTGATCGCCACGCTCAAGCGCTACAAGCTCAAGCGCGGCGGCATCATCCACGCCTTTGCCGGCAGCGTCGAAGAGGCCCGCGAGTACCACAAGCTCGGCTTCAAACTGGGCCTGGGCGGCGCCGCGACCTGGCCGCAAGCGCTGCGCCTGCACAAGGTGCTGCCACAGTTACCGCTGGACAGCGTGGTGCTGGAAACCGACGCGCCAGACATGGCCCCGGTGATGTTCCCCGGCGTGCGCAACAGCCCGGAGCACCTGCCGCAGATTGCCCAGGCGCTGGCCGCGATCATGGGGATTGAGGTTGAGCGGCTGGCTGAGGTGAGTACGGGTAATGCTTGTGAGTTGTTTGGTTGGGCGTAGATCTTTCAGGCCAAAGCAACAATTTTCGGAAACGACCTACATACCCATCAACTTATTCGAATCTAGGCTGCGCTCTCTGACTACAGGGAGTAACGCTTATGGCCAATCATGGATACATGACCATCACCGCTCAGCTCGACCCAATCGTTTATATTTCTGCCATGAGGCTTGAAAAATGACACAGGTCAAGGGCAGTCACTGCGAAACACATCTAGATGTTATGTTGAAGTTGCAAAGCTCCTTTGGTGAAAGATTCAACTCCTTGCAGTTTCATTCCGCCAGCGGTGAAATTGTTATGGGTGTTGAATTGCGAAATGCTGAAACGGGCTGTGAGATTCTAGATAAGCAAGGGCTCAGTTGGGTGTGTGAGTGTCGACGGTTCGACGAGCAGTTGAAAATTGTGTCTGGCGAGGATGGAGTGCCACCCGGCACCAGATACCGAGTGACGTTGGGTGATGGCAAGATTGTTGGGGGATGTATTGATACTGCGGGCTGCACTGAGAGAATTAAGAGCGCCAATGCGGTGCGGGTGGAGAGGATTGAATTTTTAGTAGATGAAATGAATGTGTGCTGCGATCACGGGCACGTCGAACAGTTTTCACCATCCTTTGAGCTTAAGGGTATTGAAACCTCCGAAGAAGGCTATGGTATCTCGGTAAAAACTGTCACGATAAAAAAGGGTTATCGCTACCTGACGGAAGGAGAAAAGAGGTTCGCACGCTTACTTTTCAAAGAGTCAATTGATTATGGCGCCGTGAGGGTCTACAACAAAAAATATTTGCCATTTCAACCTCAGCTAATGGCTATTGCGCCGAACGGAAACATATACTTTCACCCGGCGGACTTTAAAGAAGATTTTTCTACTGAAGTGCGAGATAAGCGCTGGTTTATTCATGAAATGGTGCATGTGTGGCAGCATCAGCTGGGGTACCCGGTTTTTTGGCGAGGTGCAGCGCGAATCAGCCTTGATTATAATTACACGCTAGCAGAAGGTCGTCGACTGAGCGATTATAACATGGAGGCTCAGGGAGAGGTTTTAGCGGACTATTTCGTATTAAAATTCTTGGATTCCCCCAGGGCAATGAGAATGTATGAATACTCAGACCACCTGTGGCTTTATGAGGATGTGCTCAGTGAATTCATTGAAAATCCGGCGTCGCCAGTTAACCTGCCTTAGTTCCGTTCTGGGATTATCGGTGTCATTGGTGGCGTGCGTGACTGACGTACGGATGCAGGAGGCTGAAGTGAGGGAGGTCATGGGAGCGGCTTGCTTTGCTGTGGGGGCATGGGGTTCATATCGTGGTGACTCGGCTCCTCGGCTGGCGGCTCTAGAGGTTTATGATTCCGCGGTGTCTCCTTCAAAGATCGTTTGGTCATTTGCTTACCCCACAGGTCAACAACAGCCCCTTTCGAGCGATATCTGTATTCCCTACGGAGTCACTCCTAAAGGGGCAATTGTCTCAGATCGTGCAGAAGCTCTACAGCCAGGAAGGGTTTATGAAGTTTACATAAACGCGCGCTTTGAGGATCCAACAAATCCAACATTTGGTTTTGTGAAAAAATTCTGCTTAAAAGCAGGACCTGGCGGTAGCGCAAACGTTGTTCAGATTGCGTATGTTGATGATAAAGGCTGGGATTCGAAAGTTTGTATGTAGTAGATTCTTTCAGCAGGCGTGTCGTTAGTGTTTTCGAGGTGACACCTTTAGAGAAATCAAGCAAGAACAGCGGAGTTTTCTCAACCCGTCGATGTCAGCCAACACAGTGCAACCGTGGCCACTTGCTCAACCACGCCTTGGCCACAATCCGCTCTTCATAGACCGACCGCTTCTCTACCACAAAACGCCGGCTCGGCCTGAGCAACAGCTCGAACAAGTCATCAAGCCCCAAAGGCGCCGACACTTCACATACATCTTCAGCAGTGCGTCGTACCGCAATGGCGGTAGCCGTTTCACACCAGAAGGACATCGCTTCGGCTGATGAACTGTAGGGCGCATCGCCGTTGCGGCTGTGCATGCGCGCCTGGTTCTTTACCGACCAGTCGATGCCGGGAGCCAGCTCGCGCAACGTCGCTTCCAGGCGTTGGTCTTCGGTAGCGTCTGCCCGAGCCGGATCAAACCAGATGACATCCACGTCCCCGGTGAGCGGTGACGGCGTACGGCCGTGGAGGTAATCCCACACCGCATTGCGAACAAACCCGGCACCGATCCAGCAGTCCGCAAGGTCCAGGCGCCGGACCACCTCAAGCACCTGCCACCTGCGCACATCGGTCGAGATAATCTGCTGCACCCGTGCTTCATGATTCATAGCGCTTCCTTGCTGAAATACCGACTTGGCGCCGCTCCCAGCACCTTGCGAAACACACTGGTAAACGCACTCGGGCTGCTATAGCCCAGGTCCACCGCCACCCGGGTAATCGGCTCGCCATTGCCCAGGCGCACCACCGCTGCCAACAGGCATGCTTGCTGGCGCCATTCGACATAGCTGATACCGGTTTGCTGCCGAAACAGCCGGGTGAACGTGCGCCGGCTCCTGCCCACCTGCCGGGCCATGTCATCGATGCTCACTTCAAGCGACGGTTGCTGCAACAGCCGCTGGCACGCCTGGGCCAGGCGCGGATCATCCGGCAGCGGCGCGTTCAGCGACAGCGGCGCCATGCTGGCGATTTCGTGCAGCAGCAAGGCCATCAAATGACCGTCGCGCTCCGCTTCCGCATACAGCGCCGGCACCTGCGCCGCCTGAATCAGCAACTGGCGCAAAAACGCCGACACATCGAACACCTGACACAACCCCGGCAACCCCAAACGCGCCACCGCCTCGTTGCTGATGTAGGTGTTGAGCATGGTCACCGGCCCGCTCATGGCCATCTCATGGGGCACCTGCGCCGGCACCCAGATCGCCCGTTGCGGCGGCACCACCCAGTTGCCCTGGCGCGTGAACACGGTGATCACCCCACAGGCCGCATAGGCAAACTGCCCGCGCCGATGGGTATGCAGGGCGAAGTGATGGCCATCGGCATAGTCGACGGCGGTCACCACTGCATCGCGGGGAATGTGTTCATACGGGTCAATTTCAATCATGGCCCGAATCTACCGACCTACGACCCGTTAGCGCAAGCGGGCCAGCCCCTGCATTGCGCATAGTTGCGCCCTGCCCGCCTGTGGATAACAACACCATGCAACGAAAACACCTGCTGCTCGCCGTGCTGGTGACAGCCGTCTGGGGCCTGAACTTCCCCATCAGCAAACTGGCCCTGGCCGAGATCGACCCGCTGTTGCTCACCGCCCTGCGCTTCAGCCTCGCCGCCCTGCCCTGGATTTTCTTCATCAAACGCCCGCCCGTGGCCCTGGGCTGGCTCGCCGCTTATGGCTTGATCTTCGGCGTGGCGATGTGGGCGCTGATCAACTTAGGGATCAGCCTGGGCGTGCCACCGGGCACCGCTGCCCTGCTGATCCAGTTCAGTGCCTTCTTCACCTTGGGGTGGGGCGTGCTGCTGTTTCGCGAAGGCATGAGCCTTGGCCAGTGCGTTGGCGTGGTACTCGCCGCCCTGGGCTTGATCTGCATTATCGCCAACAGCCCCGGCCAGGCGACGACCGCGGGCTACAGCGTAGTGCTGGTCAGCGCCTTCAGCTGGAGCCTGGGCAACGTCATCATCAAACGCACGAAAGTGCGTGAGATGTTTGCCTTTGTGGTGTGGGCCAGCCTCTTCCCGCCGATCCCCTTGCTGCTGCTCACCTGGCTCAACCATGGCAGCGCGCCGTTCACCGCCCTGGCCAGCCACGTTGAGGGCATCGCGCTGCTATCGCTGTTGTTCCAGGTCTATGCGGCGACGCACTTCTGTTACTGGGGCTGGAACCTGTTGCTGCGCGAGTACCCGGTTTCAACCGTCGCGCCGCTGTCGTTGCTGATCCCGGTATTCGGCATCGCCGGCTCCATCGTCATGCTCGGCCACCATATAGACCGCAACGAAGGCATTGCCATTGCCCTGATTCTGGCGGCCCTTGTAACTGGGCTGATCAAGACCCGCCCGCTGCTGCGCCGAGCGCGCTAAAACCAACCGCGATCATCTTCCAGCTCCTGGCGACAGGCCTTGAGCTGGGCACCGTAGAGCCGCGACTGCGCCTCCACCTTGCGCGCCACCTGCATCAGCCACGGCTTGCTGCGATAGGTCCCACGACTAAAACCGCCGCGCCCTTCGTGATAGGCCAAGTACTGGTTGTAGGTATCCCACTTGGAAATCCCCAACTGGCGCTGGGTGCCGGCGGTGTACCAGCCAATGAACATTACCGCGTCATCGAAGTTGTCGCGTGAGCCGCCATTGCCGGTGCCAGTCTTGTACTCACCCCAGACCGGGTCCTGGGCCTGTGCATAACCATAGGCCGAACTCACCCGCCCCCACGGGATTACCCACAGCAAGTAATCGCGGGGCGGCAGCGCATCAGAGACGAAACTGCTTTCCTGCTTCATGATCGCCATCGCCACATGTTGCGGCGTGCCGAACTGCTGCTGCATCTTCAGCGAATCTTCGTACCAGTCTGGGTACTCGCGGTAGATATTGCACAGATTGTTCTGATCCCTCGGCGGCGCCGTGGCGCAGCCCGACAAGACCGCAACCATCAACATCAGCGCCCACACTCGCCCTTGTTTCATCCATCGCCCCAGCAGAAAAAGAGGGCTTTCGTTGCCCTTCGTACATAACGCAGCGCCTGGCCGGGCCAGGTTGCGGTGACCTCCTATGATGGCGTGGGTGATGGCAGGGTCACCAGTGGGTTGCGTTGATTTGTAACGAATAGTCGCGAGAACGGTACTTTAACGGCGGAAATCTTCAGAATTTCCTGATTCCCTGTAGTCCATTTCCCAATCATACTTTTGCCGCTTTTAAAGCATTGCAGTGGTCCCGGTAGGACTCTAGTCTCGACCGGTCGTTGGCAATTCAACGACCGGTTTTGACAGGCCGACTACACCGTGGACATGCGCAAGCCTTTATGGCGATTGTGCGTGGGGCACCTTCGTGTGCGCCGAGTTCTCCGGTGTTCGGTCTGTCAACCCACGTACAGTTGCCACCCATTTGTTTGACAGCAGATTCGTGGCGGCTCCACTCACCGGGGAGACACCATGTTAAAAATCGTCCCAGATCCACCGCATCATCCCAACCAATTCCTTGAAGACCTGCTCGTCCAGACTTCCGAATATCTAGTCTGCGCGCTGACTATTGCCCAACAAACGGTGCTACTGCATCCCAGACCGCCTGGGCAGGTACTGACCTTGGCCACCATGCATGAGATTGAACACGCCCGAAGCTTGATTGAAGTGGCTTTGAGCAAGGTTCAATTGAAGCACTGAGGTTAATTTCAGAAGAGCGCCAGTGTTGCTTAGGCAAGGCTGGCTGCCTGCTTTAGGAGGTATGGATGAACGATGATCATGCTTCAGTTCTGAAAACGATAGGCGTCGGCACATTCGGCGAAGGCCCGAGCGGGAAGACCACTGAACGACTGTTTCGGGTTGAACCAGGGCATAGTGCGGATTTTGTTCTGGAGCAGGCGGCGTTGCTGATGGGGTGCGTGAGCAAGCTGACTCATCAAGCGATGATCGAAGAGGATGAAGCGATGGCTTGTGCGGCTCATTTTCTGAGCGGGATGGCGAAGGCGTTGGTTGAGGATTTGGCGACGGCGAATAGCCGTTCGCAATGAATTGCCTGGTCTCGTAGAAACCTATTTGCCTTAACATGGTCTGCTAACCTGCTGATCCACAGAATGAAGTCCAATGAGTATGAATAAATCACCTCTTTTGTTTTCTTTGGCGCTGCTACTGGCCGTGGGCGTGATGCCCGCACACGCCAAACAGCGAGTCACGCTGAAAACGCCTGCGTCGGGCGTGCTCTGCGACCGTTACGTGTGCGCCAATGACAAAGGCATCTCCCGCGAGCTAACGGAAAAGTACCTAGGCAAGAAGGCAGCGACGACCGACGTCTTCACATCGAGCGACGTTGACCTGACCCAATTCACCTTCGCTAACGGGATATTCTGCGACGTAAAAGAGCGTCTGTGTCGCGAAGATCGCTACTACGGCGCGAACGGGGAGCGATCTGGGGCCATCTCTAAAAAATACACCAAAGCGCTGTTTGGTGAATGACCGAAGGTGGCGGGCGAGGTTGAGCGAGTCTGACTATCCTCGCCAACACCGCCTCCCTGTTGTACTCAGCCCTCCGCTGTACCTTTTCTCAAGCAAGCCCCTACCTTCCCGAGCTCGAAAAATCTTCTCAAATTATCAAGAACATCGTACTCGGTTACTTTCTCGTCCCGAACCATGATGGCCTTTTGTTTAGTCAGCCATAGATGGTTTTCCTTGTTTTTATTGGGCACTACCGAAATTTCGAAACTCATCTTTGAATTTCCCGGCACGGCGCCGGTCACCTTGGCGTGAGTGAAGTTGAACGTGAGTTCATTGTCTTTGCTTGGCGAGGCGTTTTGCACGCTAGTAATTGGCATTTCGGCTTTTGCAACTGATGGGAGCTTAGCGGAGTACGACACGCTCCCATTGTGTACTTTCTTGGTTATTTCCAAAAAATACTTCTCGCTATCTTCCGCACTTTCCGGAACCGTGCAGTCCTCACCTTCAGTTATGAAGTACGTGCCTTCGAACTCATAAGAGGGTGCGTTCTCGCAGGCCGCGAGGGACAGTGACACTAGACCAACTAAGGCTAACTTCCATTTTGTCACGCTGGACACTCCGTGATTCCATGGCTTCCATTATCCGCAATACTCATCAGTGGTACCAGCTGAATGTCCCTAATTAGTCCTTGGACCAGTAGATAGACAACAAGAGATCAGGATAAACCAGAAACAACAAAGCCCGCAGAAGGCGGGCTTTGTTGGGAGCTTCGTGGAGATCTTAGACTGCTAGAAATCCGATATCTGGTGCCGGAGACAGGAGTCGAATTAGGCACCCATAGACCCCGTATTTATTGACCTCTAGCCTCTATATTTCCAAACCGTATACCTAACCATATACCTAAAACCCAATTCACCCTCGCCCCCTGCCTCGGCGGCATCGCAAGACACATCCCGCCGAGCAGCAACTCTGCCTGCCTGTCTTCTGACCGCTTAGCTGGCCGGTCGGCTAACGGCTGAGATGCAGCCGCGCTCTTACAGCAAGCGTCAAGTCAAGTTTTCGGGATCGTTTGGGTCTCAACCGAATGAAACAGAAGACGGACATCCCAAGGAAAATCTCAGCTGCAGGGAAACCGCGAGTCCCCGTACCCGTGTAGGGAGGGGGGTATGGGGAGGACCCAAAAAAAGGCAGCGCAGGGGGCGCTAACGATGAGCCGCAGGCTTTCTGGTCCGGACCCCGGCAAAGCGGCCGCTAGCCAATTCGGGAAGAACAGGGGCTTGGCTCGCTGCTGGCATCAGCCCTTTCCGGGGCGTGGGGAGTGGTAACCATTAAAAAGCCGGTGTTCTTGGTGTTCTTGGTGTTCCGAAAGCGCTGGAAACCAGGAGCCACGGGACCTGTAGCCCAGGAACACCATTGCGAACATGTGGAACACGAAGGTGCAGGAACACAAAAGGTGTTCCGTACCCGTTAGAATCAGGTGGACCGCTAAGGAATGGGGCTTGAGGTGGCTATTAAGCAAGTTAGGTTGGTACACCACACCAGTGCTAAAGGCCGGCCAGCAGGAGGAGGACGGGTATGTATAGTCGAGACAGAGGATCCGAGCCTATTTACGTTAATCGCCTCAACGACGTTTCACGAGGGTTAGCTAGGCCCAGTTCGGTCATTACCCGGCTCTAGCTTACACCCTTGGCTCTCGAAACTTACACTGCCTTGGTGAGACAACACCGCGTCGGACGCCCCCCTTTGAATTTGGAAGTCACTAGGCGTCTGTAGCGAATCTGACCAATAAAATACGCATCCTGCGCGCGGCACACCCATGGATCATCACGATGCGTAGGTTAATAGTCAGCGAGTCTTAAGGCCCTTCAGGTATGGGATGCCTGCTGGCACTTCATCCAAAAACGACGTAAACCTCCACGAGCTGGCGCCTAGACTCTACCGATGGGGATGGGTATTCTCAGCTACAAACCCGGACGTCATGGCCCAATGCCATGTTACTGGTGCGACTGTGTTATCAAAGGATGAAAGCATGAAGCTCGTACGCGCAACTGTTGGGCCTTTTCGCTCAATCAATGAACCACAAACGGTGACCATTGATTCCGAAGTAACTGTACTGGTCGGCATGAATGAGGCCGGAAAAACAGTTTTTCTCAAAGCATTGCACAAGGCCAATGATTCTTTGGGGAAAGAGGGTTTTAACATCACGGATGACTACCCTAGGAAAGATGTAACCGCTTACAGGAAGCGGCATGAAGATAATCCGGACGTTGCGGCTGAATTGACATACAGGCCTGTTGCGAGCGAGCTCGATAGAGTTAATAAGCTGGTTGGCACCGACTTAACCGAAGGCTTTGAGTTTTCGATAACTTTTGATTATAAAAACCAGCGGACAAACTCTGTTAACGTAACTGATGGGCCCGCCCTCAAGAAAATGTCATCAAACATGGCATTGAGTGAAGGAGTGAGAGCTATTCTCAAGGATGCAACGACTATCAGATCCGCCTTCAAGATCCTCGAAGAATTTGAATCCCCAAATGATGCGGATACTACGCTGATTGAGTCGTTGAAAAAAAGGATAGGTGCCGCAGATGTGAGCAAGGGCTGGAATCATATTTCTGCTTATGAAGTATTGATAAATTTGAAACCATCGATACCCAGCTTTTTGTATTTCAGCGATTACGATTTACTACCCGGAAAGCTGAACCTTCTCGATCTCAAGCAGCGAGTAAAGGCTGCGGCGGCTGACCCTGCTAATGCGAGCAAACAGATCGAGCCAAAGCACCAAGCGGTCCTTGCACTGCTTCGGATGGCCGAGGTAGATTTGTCCGATTTCGATAACGGTAAATCCTACGAGGAACTAAAATCGCAGATAGAAGCTGTTTCTATCAGCCTAACTGACCAGGTTCTAGAGTTCTGGAAGCAGAATGAAGACCTTGAAGTCGAAATAGACATTCGCCCAGACACCTCCGACGCCGCCCCATTCAATAATGGTCCAAACATCTATCTCAGGATTAGAAACCGCCGTCATCGTGGTGTTTCTACCCCGTTTGATCAACGCAGTCGCGGATTCATCTGGTTCTTTAGCTTTCTTGTATGGTTCGATAGTGTTCAGCACCAGCTCGACGCGAGCGGTAATGCTGGTAATAATTCTTTGGTGCTCCTACTTGATGAGCCTGCACTTGCTCTTCACGCGCTTGCACAGACAGATTTCCTCAGCTACATCGATCACCTGTCTGAAAGCTATCAAGTAATATATACCACTCACTCGCCATTCATGGTGCATTCTGACAGACTGCATCAGGTGCGTGTAGTGGAAGACAAGGTTAAGATTGGTACAGTGGTTTCGGATAACCTTTCAGGCTCTGACCCTCGTACCATTTTCCCTCTCCAAGCAGCACTTGGTTGGAACTTGGCTCAAAACTTATTCGTTACCAAGTTCAATCTCTTGGTTGAAGGCATTTCAGAGTTGTCGATATTGCAGGCTATGTCCCATATAGTCGAGACTGCTGGGGAGGTGGGACTAATTAATAATGCCACCATCGTGCCAGTTGGCGGCTTAAGCAATGTTGCCACATTTGTATCCTTGTTGGGGGCGAATGGCCTTAATCTTGCAGTGCTGCATGATTACAACGGAAAACCGGAGCAAAAACTTGAGTCTTTAATTCAGCAGAAATTGCTGAAGAAAAAATCGGTATTCAATTTCTCTCAGTTCCGTGATCTTTCAAAAATCGGGGAAGACAGTGTTGCGACAGATGTCGAGGATTTGCTTGACCCTGATAGATACATGATGGTTTTCTCAAAATTATTTCAGAAAGAGCTTGGTCATAAAGCCATTACCCAATCGGACCTTCCACCAGGGGATCGAATTGTCGGACGAATTGAAAAGTATCTCACAACCCACAGCATAAAAATCCGCCCTTCCGGAGGTTATAACCATTACGCTGTGGCTGCGGCTTTCGTGGCAAATATCGCTGAAAACTGTACCGATGACACTCTTGCTCGATTTACAGCGTTATTCAAAGATATCAACGCTGCACTGAAATAATCTGTACATCCAGCCGGGACCCTCTCCCGGCTGGATGGTCAGATGTCAAAAAGTCATTCTTGATGTCATGCCATCGAACTATGGGGATTGCCTCGACTGTTTTTAAAGAGCGTTACCGACATTCGGCCAGGAGACCCCATGTCCAAACTAGTATTTTATTTTAGACTAGGCGAAGCTCCTAAATCAGCAAATACTTTTTCGATTCGTGCTTTTACGAAAACGCAGGCTCGCGGTAGCGAAATAACAAAACACCTTGAAAAAGGCAAGACTTTTCATGATTAAAAGAATAGATAGAATCACCATAGCCAATGTTAAGGGGATCGAAAATGCTGCTTTTGATGTTCAGTTAATTCCAAATAAACCGACTCTCGTTGTAGCCCCCAACGGATTTGGAAAAAGCTCCATCACTGCTGCTTTTCGCTCGCTGCGTTCGAAGAGGATGGAATTAGACAAGGATGAGTGCCACAAAGGAGACGAAGATCTCAATCCTTCTCTTAAAATCAGCTTTACCATGCAGGATGGAAGCAAGCTTGAAAAAGAAGCGAACCACACCAGAAATGAACTAGCCACAGAATTTGGCGTTCATGTAATTAATAGTCAGTTGGTTTCAAAAGCAAAAAAACTCAGAATTGGAGGTGCCAATATCGTCACCTCAGCAATTGAAGTCACTCCAGTCGTTCTGATCAAAAAAATTCCTGAAAAAGCTAAGTTTAGTTACTCCTATGCAGCGGCAAAGGTAAGCTTCGGAAAAAATGGTAAAGTCCTACCGAACATTTACAATATTCTAACCGACAACCGTGCTATGGCCAAAATTTGGAATCAGATCGATTTTTCTAAACAAGCACAGGCCGGTGTAAAAAAAGCAATAAAAGCTCTACGGGATGAGATCAACGAAAAAAATGGTAATTCAGAGCAAATTCTTGCCAACATTGAGGATGATACAATACAAGCAGTATTAGCCATTGACTTTGTTAGTGGCATTTTGGAGGCCTTTGCGGAATCTGGAATAAATTACACCTCGCAAATCGAGGCTATCCTCGCAGCACTGCAGGTTGGTGATACTCATGCCAGCGACAAGGCAAACTTTAAAAAGGCAGGAGAGCGCGCTAACTATGTGTTCGAGAAAGCAACCTATATTGAGGATTTCACTTCCCTTAAAGGCACATGGCGTAACATCCAACCAAAAGAAACAGGCGACGGACTCGTAATTGCCTTCCCGAAGGCAAATCAAATCTCTAACGGAGAACGAGACATCATTTGTTTTGTCGCTCAGCTGAAAAAGGCTAAGCTACAGCTCAAGAAAAACAAGGCCATTATTTTAGTTATAGATGAGATATTCGACTATCTAGACGACGCCAATCTAGTTGCCTGCCAGTACTATTTGACCCAAATGATTTCAGAGCTAAAATCTGAAGGCCGTCAAATTTTCCCATTAATCATGACACACTTAAACCCTGGTTTTTTTAGAAACTTCACGTTTAGCGACCAGAAAGTTTGCCACCTAAACAAAATTGCGGTGTCGGACAAAGCAGTTGAAAGCATCATATCGAAACGAGAGGATCCTACGATATCGGAGGCAATTTCGAAGCACTTCCTGCACTTTCACTCTGATGATATAGATCTTACTAACGAGTTTCAGGCCCTCAATCTTTCTGCTGGACTCGCTAAGGCGTCTCAATTTTCTGCACACTGCGCGAATCAATTGAAACGATATATCGAAGGCAAAACCTTCGACCCCCTTGCAGTTTGTAGCGGAGTGCGCAGACAGGTAGAAAAACTAAGCTTCGACTTAATAGACGACGAGTTCGAGGACGAATTTCTATCAACACACAAAACCGTTAATAAATTACAGTTCGCCCAATCGACGGGAGTCTCTGTTCCTGAGGTTCATTTTTTGCTCGCGGTAATTTATAACGATGCAATGCATGTCAGGTCCAACCAAGATAACTTTTCTGGACTAGGGTCAAAACTGGCAAATCTCACAATCAAACATATGATTTCCACATTGGTTGAGCCTGAGGTGCCATAGCTGTATGGTGCAGAGCAAGGCGCTCAAAGTTTTACTATTGGGCGCCTCACCACCACAACGGTAGCCCGTTTTGGAAGCCAGCAAATTATCGTATATACGCTATCAGACCGCAGGGGTGTCACTATTGACCATTGCAGCACGAATTCAGGAATGCGCAACCAAGCTCGCTATAGGAGATGCCGAAAATGCGTTCATCCAACTTGCAATTGCCATCGACGGTACAGCCAAGCTGCTTTATCCAGGAAGTAAGACATCTCAGCGCTGTAAAAAATTTCTGAAAGACGCCCTGCCTTTCATTCTCTGGTCACTAACCAATGGAACACCAGCTAAAACAACTAGCCTTTCGTTTGAAATCTCGGGCGCTAGCGAGTCGAGCACATATATAGAATTCGAAGATCTTGTCTATAAAGTCATGCGCTGCTCACTACTTCATGAAGGCAAACTCTCGGAGAAGGTGGAGTTTGTAAACGCCCTCTACGTCGGCACGCGGAACGGGAAAATCCAGTTTCCGTTAGCATTAATTGGTTCCTTGCTCTTCGCAGTGATCGCGAGTCCAGTGAATGAGCGCCAACGAGTTTCTGAATCGACTTCATTCATATTTGGCAAGACTAAGGTTCCTGTAAACCACATGCTTGGAAGCCTGGAGAAAACCAAAATAGCGATCCGCAACGGCTTTTTATATGACGTAGGCACCGCCTTCAGAATCTGAATGGCGAAGTCAGTCGCACATAGCCTGACGGCTGATCCGTCATTGCAGCGGACGCCCCCCGGCCGCAACTGAGCTACAACGTTAGTGGCTTAAGATTTTTGGGTGGCTTCAGCCAGTGAAAGCGCGAGTTCTGCCCCTGCCGTTTCAGAGGTGATTAGTAAAGTCAAACGAACTATGCCGTCGGAAAAACTCACATCAATAGAGGCAGCTTCCAGGGAGTACAGGTCCATACTAAAAATAGCGGCGCGGTTCTCACTGAAAACAGACGGCACTCGCCCTAATTCATATGAACCAAACACCATCACTCAATCCGAGTATGGTGTTTGGATCGGGTAGTGAAGCTGGCTTTAGGCAGCTTTGGGGGGTTTAAATATCTGTCAGCTGTTCAAATTTGACATGGCTGCGTCGATCCAGAATCCTACGATGAGAAATGAAATGAGCTTTTTCCGGCGACATAGTTGGAATGTAGAGATCGGTTAAGCTATCACCATACCCCAGTAATTTATCAGATGCTGAAACGTGGGCAGCTAGGATCGCCAGTTCCTGTGCAGCCTTTTCAAATCGGTCCGCCCAATAGAATCGAGCTGCCTGGAGGACTTTTGAGTTCAAACTGTCAAGCTCGGATTGCTTCTGTTGAATGGCATCGTCAAGCTCCGAGAGCTGAGCACTAAGTGCAGAGGAGACTGCATTAGCACCTTGAAGCGCCTGTTTGATTACAGCCAATGCGTGGGACGCTTTCTGCAACAGTCCTTCTGCCTTGCGCTCAACTCCAGTATCATTTCCCCCCATCGACTGGGCGTAAGCTTGGGCAGCTTGGTGCTCATCCCGCTCAGCATCTCTAAATTCGCGTTCGTGCTTCGCAACAAGAGCTGCCCTCTTGGACTCCAACGTTTCTCGCTTATCGCGCAGGGTTTTAATTTCGCTCTGAGTTTTCGCTATTTCTTTTCTAGCCAGATGCACGGTTTCAGAAGCAGATTTTATACCTTCCTCCCAGTTAACCAAACCTTGAAGTCGTGGAATCTCTCGAGATAGTTCATCAATTTTAGCTTTCGCATTCGAGTAAGGCGCGATCTGATCCCGAGGATAGACAGGTCTTCCCTGACGGCTATTGGCAAATGTTTTCTCAGCCTCGTCAGCGACGGCTTTCAGCCGAGGAAGATCTTTCTTCAAACCTGCTAGTTCAACCTGACATTGTTTCAACATAGAAGAATTTTTGCTCATTTGGGACTCCAACAATTAAGTTTAGGTAAGCGCAGGCGTAGGCAGGCCGAGCCTATAAGTGGCCACTAATCTCCCGGCTAGTTAAATGCTATTAGTTAGTCGCTAAGCAATACGTTTGAATTCACAACATAAACCCGTCCTTTCGGCATTCCGGGTAGTGATACGGATTGGGCGGCTTTTCCATCTCCGCTCGGCTCAAGTATTCCGCGCGTAACTAGCTCTCTATTTACATTTCGCAAGTTCATTCCTTTAAAAACCTCATCACGCCAAGTTGTGCCGAGGAAGTAATAGGTCACCGACGTATATAGAGAGTCACCAATGCCATGATCCATAGTCCTGCGAAAGCCAAGCCGGTCTGCTGTACGTGGCGCATGGTCATCGGTCTTTGCGGCAATAGAATCCCATCGCGTGAAGCGACTTTCTCCATAGCGCTCCACCATGCCGCGCAATCTGGCCACGATAGCGTCACCTTCCAGGTTTCCAGCACCGCCACGTTCAGCCAACCAAGCATCCAAGCACACGCGCGCGGATTGCAGCGCTAGACCGTCTGGCCATCCTGTAACGCCCAAGGCTGTGGCCAACTCACCCGCCGCCGCTGCCAGTCCGAAGCGAGTTGCGGCACGCTGTGCCTGGCCGCTGGCGCTGGCAGGTAATGCCTCGGTGGTAAACCGCTCCAGAGTGCTGCGCACCATGGCCGCATATGCCCGCAACTTGGCGGGCTCACAGAGGGCCGACAGGAAAGCCAGGGCAGGCGTGCCATAGCATCGGCTCACCCGGGCCTTGAGCGCATCCGACAGCGCGGCGGCATCGTCGAAGCCATGCAGCTCTTCGAACAACCCTAGCCCTTTGCTCGCGTCAGCCGGTACAGCAAGCAGTCGCACCTCCATACCGGCTTTCAATTCCTTGTTTGCCTCGGCCATGTGTTGCGCCAAGGTCTTTTCCCCGGTGGAGAGAAACAGCAAGCGCCACTCCTGAACTTGGCGCCCACTCATGCCCCGATCATTGGCCCGCGCCTTACCGGTGCCGTTACCCAGCATGTAGACCGTTTCCCCAATGATCCGTGGGTCGCACATCCCGATCTCATCGAGCACCAGCAACCCGTCCGAGTGCGCCGCCGCGATACTTTCCAGGGCGTTGTCTGTAGAGCGCCAGGAGCGCACCAGACGTGGCCCACCCCAAACCGAGGCAGCCACCTGCAGGTGGGTGGTCTTCCCGCCCGAGCTATCGCCGTACAGGTGGAAACCGCCCGACTCGTGCCCCAGTAGATGCAGTACCGCCCCAGCGAAAGCCACGCATACGACGAACGCCAGCCGGTTATTGCCCACGCAAAGCGAACCGATTTGCTGCTGCCATTGTTCCAGCGTCCCTGCCTGAGTGATCGGCGGAAGCTGGGCACCGGCTTCGTAGAAGTGCAGATACTCGGCGCTGGCACCTATCTGCCGATCTGGCAACAAGTAGGCATCCCCGTGCCAGCCTAGACGAGTGACCAGACGAGCACGCTCAGCACTGTCATAGCCCTGCAAGTAGCTCTGTAGATCGTTGCGCGAATTGCGAGCAGTGCGCACGGGCGCCAGTCTCAGCCCCATATCAACCAGTGGCGCGAGCACTTCCTTGCCAAAGTCGCCCGCCATTGCCCTGGCCGGAATGTTGAGGCGCTTGTTGGCCCCATCCGGGTCATCGAACTCCACCAGCAGGCCCCAGCCGTGGCCCTTTTCGTCACGGGTGCGAGCCAATATCTCTAACCGTGAGCAAACCGGGCGTGCTTCGCCATCCTCACCGGCATAGAACACCCCATCCTTCGTGACACGGAAGCCGCTCGGGGCCGGGGCGGTTTTCTTCTCGGGTTGCGGCTTGGCCTGGCCAGTGGTCTTGCTCTGCTTGGTGAGGGCGGGTGTGGCGGCAGGTGCGAGGGCGAACAGCTCCCCGGTGCGCTGCAGCTCTGCCAAGTGTTGAGCAGTCCAGCCTTTGGATTGAGCATCCGCCGCATCGTCACCTTCGCGCCACTCACCGCCTGGGGCGAAGGTGGGGCGCTCACCGTTCATACCAGGGAGTTGTCCGAACACCGTTAAGGCTACCGTCTGCACCTTGGCAGCTCCGAGCTTTAGCAGGTGGTCGGCCAAGGCATCCATGCACTTCAAGCCTGGGACGTCGTTGTCTGGCCACAGCAACACGTCACGCCCGACTAGCGCAGCGAAATCAGCCTTCTGCCAAGAGTTCGTCCCGTTAGGCCAGCAGGTGGCAACATGCTCGGGCAACAGCTCGGCAGCGGCATCGGCGGCCTTCTCGCCCTCGCACAGCACTACTGGTGCCGAGGGGCGTTTGGCCAGCTCAGCAAGGCGCAGCAGCGGGCGAGGCTCCGACAAGCCCTGCCAGCGCCAGGCCATCGAGTCATTTGCAGAGTGTTTGCACCAAGTGAGGGGCGCGAACACTTTGCGCGGCGTGCCGCTCTCATCCGGCCCGAGGTCGAAGCGGTACAACACCATAAGTGGCTGACCGTTGGAGTCACGGTAAATCCAAACCTTGGAAGGTTTACCGTGCTGCCGGTGCGCTTGCAGCACCTTCTGCATTGCCTGCTCAGGAATGGGCAACACGGGCACCCACTCTGGTTTCTTGGCCTGGCTAGTGGGCGGTGTGACGTTGGTGCTATTTGTCGCTTCGACGCCCAGGAAGGCCGCCAGTTTGTTGCAGGCCTCCACATCGGTGCCGCGATCAAGGTAGCGCACCAGGTCAATCAAATCGCCGCCTTTGTCACCGGTGGCGAAGTCGCACCAGGTGGCTTTGGCCAGGTTCACCTTGAGCGAACCTGAATGCTTGTCCGCTCTTGTTGGGTTGGGTGCGGTGTACTCCTTGCCACCGTCTACGCGCTTGCCACCTGGAAGCCAGTGGGCCAGCACGCGGTCAATCGCCGCCAAGGAAGCGGCTTTGACCTGGGCAAAGGTCGGATGCCGGGAGCTGGGCATCTTCCTGCTCATGCTTCGCCACTCTCGGCAATCTGAATCCCGGTGGCCACGTCATCAATGAGAGCCTTTGCCTGCTCGCCCAGATAGTGTGCCGCCCATACCAGGGACTCGTTATCGCCGCTCATGCCAGCCAACTGAGTTAATTTGTTAACGCAATCCATGAGCACGGAAGCCTGCTCTAAAGCTTCCTCACCGGAGATACCAGGGCACACCTGGAAGAACGGTTGATTCAACGAGTTGTGCTTAGAGAAAGTGGCCCCACCTGCCGTATTAACTTGAACGCGCCCGCTCATTTCCGCCCCCTTTCCCCGACATGGCGGGTCGAGTCGTCGGCATGCACGACCAGGGTATGAATCTGCTCCAGCGTCCCACGTACGTCCCACAGGGCGCCGAGAATCACGCGGTTAGCCAGGCGCTGCCCCTGCTCCGCCTCGAACTGATCCTCCAGCAAGCACAGCACTGCCCGGGCTCGCTCAACGGCACAGGTGATCGCATCTATTGGGACGCCAGCGGGCGCCTGTGCGGTAACGCAAAGCAGGTCTTCGGGTTGAGAGCAGTGCTGTACTTGAGTAGTCATTGGGCACCCCCGTTTGCTTCCAGGGCGCGGGCACGGGCCATCGCCGCGTTGTAACGCGCCAAGCGGACGGAGAGGGATGAATTGGCGTGCAGTGCCGCAATGGCACGGGCCTTCAGGGCGGCAATGTGGCTCTGGAGAGCAGACGGATTGAGGGCGTGCATGGGCGTAGCTCCTGTTACTGGTGAGGAGCTGCCACAAACCGTCGCCAAACGATTATGGGTGGCAGCCGTGCGCAGGTTGGCGAACCGGGGTAACAGGAACCCGGCAGACCCGAAGGTCTCCCACGCACGGCCACCATAACAAGGCATTGCGGGCACAAAAAAAGCGCCTGCAATGGTGGTATGGGCGCCTGTGCGCCTGTTACTGATCGGGTCGCCAAACCCGGTCGCTGGATTTGCAGCGACAGGCGGAGAGTAACGTGTGAGCCGACGAAGCGCAAGCTGAGTGGTGCGGGCAGGTTGCATGGCTCTTGGCCATGGCATAGAGTGAGCGGGCACAGTGAAGATCCTCAGACGCCCCCGGTTGCAGCCGGGGGCGTTTTCGTTAGTGGGTAATGGCCGGGGGACGCTCAAGCTTGAGCCAAGTGAGATTGCGGCCTTGCCTGGCCTTCTCATACATCTGTCCTAATGCATCGGGATTGGCCAGCACGTTGGGCACCAACTGCGCTGCATCCCGAATTACTACGTCCCCAGGCGCCTCGACAGCGAGCAGCCCCCAATCGAGGGTCGGCCAAATCAGCAGTAGAACGTGCGCCCCTTTGGCCAGTGCTTCGTCGCGGAGTTTTTGCAGTCGCTCCAGTCGCCCAGGCGAAGGTGCCTTTGGACCCAGTTCGTCTATGGCATCAAGGGCAGCGGCGGGCAGGAAAATAGGTTTCATGCGGCGCACCCTCGCAACCAGGCCGCAACTCGCTGATCCTCCGCACATTCGCGCTCATACTCAGAACGCAGGATGCGACGGCAATCCTCAGTGTTTACTCGGACCCATTCGGGCAGACCATCACAGGTCGGCTCCTGCTCTGCGCGTTGGCTGATACGGCGGGCATCAACGTAGTTGTGTTCGGCCGCTTTGCGCTCAGCCGCTACTTGAGACTCCACATAGGCACCCCATACCTCTTGGCAATTTGCATAGGCCGCATCACTCCCTACGAGCCAGTAAGTGACCCACTGGTTTGATTCGTTCGATAGCACCGAATCTCCAGCGGGATGGGTCATAGCGAATACACCCGATCCCATCACCTGTGCCGGCTCCATTCGCGTTCTCTGCTGGCGCAACACGGCAGGCAGTTCCCAAGGGGAAGGAACCAGCGGAAGCACCAGGCCATCAGGGTTGAAAAAGTGCGCTTTTCCTTCCTGGCCATTCCAACTTACACCTGCGACGGTACGTTGCTTCCAGTTGTTGCGGCCCGTCTGGTACAGGGCAAAGCCAATTCCGTATGTGTCGAAGAAGGGGCCAGTAAACGGCATGCGAGCGGATCTCATGCAGTGATCCCCCGAGCTTCAATACGTTCACGCGCCCAGCGCTGCACTTCTGCGAGAACAAATCCCACTGGTGCTCCCCGTGACGTGCTGTTGCTCAACGGCACGGGGCGGGGAAAGGTCGGATCGTCCTTGAGGCGCTTGTAGATAGTTGCGCGAGCTAGACCGGTCATAGCCACTACATCGGGGAAGCGAATCAGCGTGGCGGCAGGGTCAAAGCCTGGAGCTTGACCCATATCCTGGCGCAGATTGCGCCCCGAGACTTCGCGGGTATGCGCACGGCAAGGAGTCGATTGGGCGGGGGTTTTGCCAAAGGTTTGATGCGGGGACATTAGATTTCCCCCCGAGGCGCGGCGGGGGTGTGGTGCCGATCTGCTAGCCAGGCGACCAGCTCGGTGCGCTGATAACGGATACGTGCGCCGCAGCGGATGAATGGGAGAGCGTGCCGACCAGTGCTGCGCCAGGTGGCCAGGGTCTTTACCGATAGGCCCAACAGTTGGGCCGCCTGCTCAGGCGTGAGAAGGTCAGCGGGTGAAACAGTTGTCACAGTTCGATTGAGTTGCATGTGATGCCCCCGGGTTTGATGAAACCAACGGGGGCGAAGATAAGAGGCAGGAGGGAGGTGAACATGGTTCACCTCCCTGTAATTTAGGCGGGATCCAGAACAAGTCCTTTGCGTAGCACGTCCCGTACGCCCTTGGACCCAAGGCTTCCCGAAACTTCCATTCGTGAAATGATCCCTGAGATTTCACTGGGGGCCCTACCAGACGCGAGTAGCTTCCGGCCCGCATCACAGATTTCCCTGTCGCGCCCGGCATTCTTCTCCTGCCTGGCGGCACCGCTTCTTGCCCCGGCTTTTCTGCCTGTCGCTGCACGAGATTTCTTTACTGCTTGCTCATTAAGTCGCGCCATTGCTTCGGGTGGAATACTTGGATTCCGATAAAACTCCGCGAAGATGAGGGAATTTCGTGCGCGCCCCAGCAAATCTGCAGCCGACTGCCGTGCCTCGATCTCGGCTATCGGACATTCAATACGGCAATCATTAACGATGGTGGCGTAAACCTCAGGGTCATTAACCCTTAAGTCCTCAACACGCACGCGTCCAAATGCCTCCACCACATCGTCAGCCAAGTGCGTTAGCCATTTGCGAAGAGCATGTATCGCCCGGCAGCCATAAGCCATAGCGAGGGCCGCCACAAGCTGTGAATCGGTGGCACGCCTTTCCCATGACCCTGCGTTACGCACCGCCCAAGCCAAGCCCAGTGCTGGAGACCGATCCAGCGCCTGCGCAATGTTATAGAGCTTTCGGTTTATCTCTGCTGCCACGTCAACTGCCCATTCTTCGCTCTCATGAGGACTCCACATTTCGATACCAGCCGCCACTAGATCAATCGCCTCAGTGAAGCGTTCGGCGAATTCGCCATAAAGCGGCAACCACTCCAACTCCAACTCAAGCTCGTCGAGGTCGAGGTTCAGGGGACTCATTAATTTGCCAAGAGTCATAGCAATGCGCCGTTAGATATTTGACGATCCCCACGCCCCGGTTGGCGCAGACAAAGCCGCGCCGGGCCGTGATTGAGTGCGTGAGCGCATCCGAAGAGCGGCCAGCAGGAGGAGGAGGCTTGCGTTGGCGTAGACGGGCGCACGGGCCGAGGCGCCTCGCTCATGGAACACCTTGGGTGTTCCGGCGTCTTCGTGTTCCGCCGTTTAGACAAAGGTGTTCCTTGGCTACAGACCTCGTGGTTTTTGGCTTCCAGCGTTTTTGGAACACCAAGAACACCAAGAACACCAAGAACACCGGCTTTTAATCGAATACTTGTCTTCATTGCTGTCCAATCATGCCGAATGCTCCACGCACCACATTGCTTACACCCTCCCCCACGCGAGCAAAGTCATAAGGCGTGATGTGCTTCTCTCGATTGGCATCCAGATAGTCGGCCCACCACTGAACCATGAGCCGGCGTTCTTCAATGTACTCAGCCTTATGGATGTATGCCGCCCGCACACTGTTACGCTCTTGGTGGCTCATCTGACGCTCTACCGCGTCCTTGCTCCACAGTCCCGATTCGACGAGCGCAGAACAGGCCATGGCTCTGAACCCATGCCCACACACCTCGGTCTTGGTGTCGTAGCCCATGCGTCGAAGCGCCTTGTTCACCGTGTTCTCGCTCATGGGCTTCCAGTGGTTGCTGTCACCCGCGAACACAAGGTCGAAGCGCCCGGTGAGCAGGCGCACCTGCTCGAGCGTGGCCAGTGCCTGGCGACTGAGAGGTACCAGGTGGGGCGTGCTCATCTTGGAGCCGCGATGCGAGTTTTTCACACCTTCAATCTGCTGGCGCTCCCCGGGGATCTCCCACATGGAGCGATCGGTGTCGATCTCTGGCCAGCGCGCAAACCGCAACTCACTGGATCGAATAAACACCAGCAGGGTGAGCTGGGTGGCCAACCGTGTCAGCGGCCGACCAGTGTCGCTGTCGATTCGTTGCAGCAGCTCAGGCAGCCGATCCAGCGCAAGCGCAGGCCGGTGGACGGTCTTGCGTGTAGCAGTTGCGCCCTGAAGGTCGACTGCAGGGTTCGTGTCGATGTGCCCGTGCTGGACAGCCATGCGCATGATCCCAGTCATGTACTGCCGTAGCCGGCCGGCAGTGTCCAAAACTTCGCGCTTTTCCACAGCCTTGAGCGGCGCCAACAGGTCGCGGGTCTTGAGGCCGGCCACCGGGCGCTGGCCCAGGGCCGGGAGCAGGTAAGTTTCGATACGCCGCCACACCGTCGCGGCATGACCTGGGGACCACTTCTTAGAGCAGGCGTCGTGCCAGTCCTTGGCCAGCACGCCGAAGGTGTTGGCCCTCGCGTTCGCCGCTTCGACCCTCCCCTGCCTGGCGCTCTCAATCGGGTCTTTACCATGCGCCAACAACTCCAGCGCTTCGGCTCGGCGCGCACGGGCGGCTTTGAGTGTCAGCGCTGGGTAGTTGCCGAAGGTGGCCAGCCCCTCTCTGCCATCCGGCCGCTTGAACTTCATGCGCCAGATCTTGCTGCCGTTCTTCTTGACCAGCAGGAACAGGCCCTGACCGTCGAACAGGGTGTAGTCCTTGTCCCGCGGCTTGGCGGCCTCGCATTTGGGGTCTGAGAGGGGCGTAACGGTGCGTGCCATAGGTATACGTTTTCTCGTCGAACCGGCGTATACCCTAACGTATACCTAAAATCGGTATATGCCTAGAGACAGAATGAGACAACCAGAGACAATAAAGCCCGCACATGGCGGGCTTTTCATGGGGTTCCGTGTACAAGAAGAGACGTATCGGAACAGTTGAATGGTGCCGGAGACAGGAATCGAACCTGCGACCTTCGCGTTACGAGTGCGCTGCTCTACCGACTGAGCTACACCGGCGTGGCGATAACGCTACCACTGCCGGATCGCTTACGCAAATCACTGTTTATTAACAGCAATTGCGTCTGTTTCAGAGGGCTTTGCAGCCTGCTGGGGCAAGGTCTTCGCTGAGGGTGCTGGTGCAGGCCCAACCGGTCGCGGCGCGGGTCAGGGTGATGGTTTTGTCGGTGGCGATGGCCGGGGCGTCGATCAGGGTGCAGACGATGCTGCCCACGCCCGTGGCCGCGGTGCCGCTGGCGGCAATGGCGCAGTGGGCGGTGCGCTCCTGGCCGCCCAGGGCGGCGACGTTGGCGATGTCTTTGCCTTCGTTCAGGCGCAGGTCGAAGGCGGTTTTCAGGGCAGAAATTTCTACCAGGGCCGCCGTGGCTTTGGTGCGTACCTGGCTGTTGGTGTAAATCGGCAAGGCGATGGTCGCCAGAATGCCGATGATCGCCACCACGATCATCAGTTCGATCAAGGTAATACCGCGTTGCCCGTTCATGGACACTCTCCCTCACAAAATCAGTTCATGCCGGCCGCAGTGGTGCGGCGCCAGCAGGCGCGCCAGTAGGCCCGAACAGACACCTTTTGTCACCCCGTGACGGTCATTCGGTCACTCTGGCTCGACTACTCTAGTGGGCGGCGGGCATCACTGCCCGCCGCTCGGGGCCTGGAGCTGTTACCAGGCTTGTGCAAGGCAGCGCAGCAAGGATGTGGCGATGACCGCAAGCAACCGGATGTACAGCTGGCAAGGCACTAACGCCCAGGGCGCGTCGATCAGCGGCCAAAGTGCGGCGCGCAGCCCGGCGTTGATCAGGGCGCAGTTGCGCCAGCGCGGGATTCGCCCAGGGCGTATCGCCAGTGTGCGCCAGCCGTTGTGGCAATGGCGCCGACCACTGGATGGCAAGGCGCTGAGCCAGTTCAGCCGCCAGCTGGCCACCCTGGTCAAGGCCGGGGTGGCGCTATTACAGGCGCTGGATGTGGTGGCCCAGAGCAGCGCCAACCCGGCGATGGCCAGCCTGCTGGGGGCGATCAAGGCGGATATCGCCGCCGGCAGCAGCCTGGCCACTGCGCTGCGCCGCCACCCGCATTACTTCGACCGGCTGTACTGCAACCTGGTGGACGCTGGTGAGCAGTCCGGCAGCCTGGAGGTCGTGCTGGCCCAGGTGGCGGCACTGCAGGAGCAACGTCAGGCCCTGCGCATGCGGCTCAAAAAAGCCATGACGTATCCACTGCTGGTGTTGCTAGTGGGCTTCGGGGTGTCGGCGTTGTTGCTGCTGGAGGTGGTGCCGCGCTTTCAGTCGTTGTTCGGCGGCTTTGGTGCCGAGCTGCCGGCGTTTACCCAACAGGTGATTGGCTTGTCGCAGTGGTTGGGCGCGCACCTCTGGTGGCTGTTGATCACTTTTTGCAGTGCTTGTGCCGCGCTGGTTTGGGGTTATCGGCACAAGCCTTCGTTGCGTTTGTGGCTGGTGCGCGTGGCGCTGCGGCTGCCGGTACTGGGCAGTCTGCTCAGGCATGCCGCCCTCGCCCGCTTTGCCCGCACTTTGTCGACCTCGTTTGCCGCCGGGGTGCCGTTGGTGGAGGCGCTGGGGCCGGTTGCCGGAGCCTGTGGCAATCTGTTGTACGAGCAGGCGGTGCACAAGGTACGCGAGGAGCTCGCCAGCGGCCTGGCCTTGAACGTGGCTTTGCGCGCCAGCGAGCTGTTCCCGGCGCTGGTGGTGCAGATGTGCGCCATTGGCGAGACAGCCGGCACGCTGGACGATATGCTCGCCAGGATCGCCAGCCATTATGAACAGGCCATCGACCACTTGCTCGACACCCTCACGGCCCTGCTAGAGCCGTTGATCGTGCTGATTCTGGGGTTGCTGGTGGGCAGCCTGGTAATCGCCATGTACCTGCCAATCTTCCAACTGGGCAATGTGATCTGACCATGAACCTGTTGAACACCCTGGCCAGCCAGCCACTGATTTACCTGAGCTTCGCCCTGTTGCTCGGGCTGATCGTCGGCAGCTTTCTCAATGTACTGGTGCATCGCCTGCCGATCATGCTCGAACGCCAATGGCAGGCCGAGGCACGCGAGGTGCTGGAATTGCCTAGCGAGGCACAAGCGCCGCGCTTCGATCTATTGTTGCCGCCGTCGCAATGCCCGCATTGCGCCCACCGCATTCGCCCCTGGGAAAACATACCGGTCATTAGTTACCTGGCCTTGCACGGGCGCTGCTCCAGTTGCCAGGCGCGCATCAGCCCGCGCTACCCGCTGGTGGAGCTCGCCTGCGGGGCGCTGACCCTGTTTGTCGCCTGGCGCTTCGGCTTCACCGGCACCGCCCTGGCGCTGCTGCTGCTGAGCTGGGGCCTGCTGGCCATGAGCATGATCGATATCGAGCACCATCTGCTGCCCGATGCCCTGGTGCTGCCGTTGTTGTGGCTGGGGTTGATCGTCAATGCCTTCGAGTTGTTCGTGCCGTTGGAAGATGCCCTGTGGGGCACGGTGGCCGGTTACATGAGCCTGTGGACAGTGTTCTGGGTGTTCAAGCTGATTACCGGCAAAGAGGGCATGGGCTACGGCGACTTCAAGTTGCTGGCCCTGCTTGGCGCCTGGGGTGGCTGGCAGATTCTGCCGCTGACCTTGCTGTTGTCGTCGCTGTTGGGGGCGTTGATCGGGCTGAGTATGCTGCGCCTGCAGCGCAAGCAGGCCAGCACGCCGATCCCCTTTGGTCCCTATCTGGCCATCGCGGGGTGGATCGCGCTGCTCTGGGGTGGTCAAATAACCACTTCCTATCTGAAATATTCCGGACTCTGATGACCACCGCTGCTTTCACCCCCTGGATTCTCGGCCTTACCGGCGGCATCGGCAGTGGCAAGAGCGCTGCTGCGCAGCGCTTTGTCGAGCTGGGTGTGCACCTGGTTGATGCCGACCAGGCCGCGCGCTGGGTGGTCGAGCCAGGCCGCCCGGCGCTGGCCAGTATCGTCGAGCGTTTCGGCCCGGGGGTGCTGCTCGAAGACGGCCAGCTCAACCGCGCCGCCCTGCGCGAGCAGATCTTTGCCGACCCGCAGCAACGGCTGTGGCTCGAAGCGCTGCTGCATCCATTGATCGGCCAGGAGATCTTCAGCTACCTGGCCAAGGCCGAGTCGCCCTATGCGGTGTTCGTCTCGCCGTTGATGGTGGAGTCTGGCCAGTACAAGCGCACCGACCGCCTGCTGGTGATCGATGCGCCGCAGGAGCTGCAAATACAACGCACCCTGCTGCGCGACCAGACCAGCGCCGAACAAGTGCAGGCCATCCTCCAGGCCCAGGCCAGCCGCGAAGTGCGCCTGAGCCACGCCCACGACGTGATCGTCAATGACCGCGACCTGGCCTGGCTGCATTCGGAGGTCGACCGCCTGCACCACTTTTACCTGACTTTGCGAGGAGGCCAAGCATGAGCCAACCAACAACCGTAGATTGCCCGACCTGTGGCGCCCCTGTGGAATGGACCGCCGCCAGCACGTTTCGGCCGTTCTGTTCCGACCGCTGCAAGCTGATCGACCTGGGTGCCTGGGCCGCTGAAGAACACAAGATTCCGGTCGCACCGGATGCCGAAGACGAGCTGTTCTCCGGCGAGCTCGACCCGCGCCACTGAGCTGTCAGCGCTCGGGGTCGTCATCCTTCCACGGGGCCTGCAGGTAGCGGGTCCGGTTGAAGGTCTCCAGCCACTCCGGGCAGAACACCACCAGGGCGCTGACCACCATGCCGTTGATGAAGGCTTCGGGGAAGATGATCAGCCACAGGTAGCCGATAAAGTCCTCGATCCACTCCGGCATGACGAACCGCCCGTCCATCCACAGCAACCCCAGCCCAGCAAGCAGGCACAAAAGTGCCGACAGCGCCGCGGCGAAAAATCCCGAACAGAAGATATAAACGAACAGGTTGCGCGGCTGTGCCCGCTCCACCAGGATCGCGCACACCTCGGTGACCAGCACCGGCAGACCGATCAGCAGCAGGCCATTGACCCCCATCGCCGCCAGGTCCTGACGTCCCAGCGCCAGCAGGCCGAGTTGTGCCAGCACCCCCCCGACAATCGCCAGCGGCCAGTCCAGCAGCAGGGTCACGGCGGTCATGCCGATAAAGTGATACGACACCCCGGTGTCGAAGTCGCGGCGCACCAGCCACAGGGCAAACAAGGCGAACACCGTGCCAAACAATAAGTGCTGGCGCCGGCTGTCAGCGAACAGTTCCAGCCAGCGGGTACGCGCCACCGCCCAGATCAGCACAGGCACGTAGGCGACCCAGGCGATGGTCAGGGTCTGGCTGGAAAGTACGGCGGCACTGATCACGGCAAATAACCCTTGTTCGAGTGAGGCAATAGACGTGAGGGCAGTCTACACCTCGGGGCGGGCTTGATCAGCCTCGGTGGCTGCGCACAATCCAGGCGTTGCAGGGTAACGCGCACCTGAAGCCACCAGCAGCACAATGGCCGGGACTATCAGCATGCTGGCGCCGAGCATGGCACCGCGCAGGCCAATAACCTCAAGCGCTCCACCGCCGATGATTACCCCCAGGCCGATTGCGCCATTGAGCACTGCTGTGTGCAGGGCCGTGGCCGGCACGGTATGGGCGCCGGCGATGCTCAGCACCCAGGTCTGCAGGCCGGTAAACAACGCCGAGATGGCAACGCCCCAGATAATCAGCAGGGCCGCCACGGACAGCAGCTTCAGCTCAGGCCCGAGCAGGCCGAGGGTCAGCAATGCACCGGCCATGGCGATCAGTGCCAGGAGGATGAATAGCTTGAGGTAGCGGTCGATAAAGATCGCGCTCAACAGGTTGCCGAGAAAGCCGGCGGCGCCGAAGGCAAAAAGCAGTGTTGCGATCAGCACCGGCGTTATGTCGCGCACCTGGCTGATGAAGGGCTCGACAAAGGTGTAGGCGGCAAAATGTGCAGCGGCCGTCAGCCCGGTTATGGCGAAGGTGATCAACAAATCCCGGCGCCGCAGCGCCGCAGCGTAGCCATTGCCTGGCGCGGCGGCGACCAGCCCAAGGTTAGGCACCACCAGGGCGATTGCCCCGGCACTGGCGACACAGAGCAGCGCCAGGCAACCGAAGGCCGTTCGCCAGCCGTCGTATTGGCCCACCAGGTTGACCAGTGGCACGCCCATGACCGTGGCGATGGTGATGCCGCCGAGCACGATCGAGGTGGCCAGGCCCATCTGCCGGGCCGGCGCGATCAGCGCAGCGGTGGCGGCCACAGTGGCCCAGAACACGCCATGGGCCAACGCCCCCAGCGCCCGCGCAGCGAGCAGGCTGGAAAATTCCGGGGCGATTGCCGAGAGCCCGTTCGATGCTGCCAGTATCAACATCAGGGCAATCATCAGCGGCTTGCGGCCAATCCGGCGACTCAGGCTATTGGCAAGCAAACCACTCACTGCGCCGATCCAGGCATACAAGGTCACGCTCAGCCCAACCGTGGCAGGCTCCTGCGCGAGGTCGGCGGAAATCTGTGACAGCAAACCGATCGGGGCGAACTCAGAGGTGACCATCGCGAAGGACGCGATGCACAGCACCGTCACCGCGCTCCATATCCGCCAGACTGACAAAGCCATACGCACGTCCGTCCCCGTAATGAGCTGAACTACACCTCGGGGTTGGCTTGATCAGCCTCTTCTGGCGCTTTCGGTGCCTCGAACAGGCGGAACACCGCGCCTTTAACCAGCCAGTCCGGCGGCTGGCAACTGGGGTTGCGCTGCTGTTCGATGACGCTGACGGTGGTTGCCGACACCTGCACATCGGCCCAGGCGCCATAGCAGCCGAACTCGTTCAGGCTCAGGCGTACGCGATAGTCACCGGGCATGACGCTGAGCACCTTGGGGTTGAACTCGGCAAAACTGCGCACGACTTCGGATTCGCCGCCGCGATGCTCGATCAGTTTGACGTTGTAGGGCGGCGAATCGCCCTCCTTGAGCAGCACATAGCGGCCATCGGCGGTGTCGTAAGGCAGGGTCGGCTTCCACAACAATGCCCCTATGCCGTACACCACCAGGGCGCATACCACGGTACCGGAGCCGAATATACCGCCCATCTTCACTACGCTCATGCTTCTTCCCTGATATTCACTGAGCCCACAACGGGTGCGCAGTCTAGGCGCTGGCTTGCCTGCGCAGCAATGGCTTGCAGACATTTCCTGCAAAGCTCAATTGAACGCTAAGCTTGTGCCCATGGACGACTCAGACTACTTGCGCCTGCTCACCATTCAGGCCGAACAAGCCAATGCGTTTCTTTCCAATGCCCGTAAATGGGAACGTGAGCGTTGGGTCTGCCAGCGCCTGCTGCAAGGCCTGAATATTCCCTACCGCAGCGAAGACTTTGCCGCCGCCGGGCAAGAGCCGCCTGACGTGTTGTTTCGCGATGCCGCCTTCGAGGTGTTTTTTGTCCTCGATGAGGGCCGGCGCCTGAACGACGAATGGCGCGAAGAGCTGCAACGCCGGCGCAGTGCCTTTTCGTTGAGCCAACTGGTACGCCGCGAAGCCCGGCCACGGCGGATCAGCGCCCAGGAACTGTTGCAGCGCCTGGCGCCGACCCTGCGTAAAAAGTCGCACAACTATCAGGAACGCGGCCTGGACCTGAGCGAGCTGGACATCATTGCCTTCGCCAGCCTCAAGCGCGAAGTGCTCGACCTCAATAGCCACTTCCCGCCGCCCACCGAATACCTGCGCCAGGGCTGGCGCTCGTTGTCGCTGGTGGGCCCGACCTTCGCCCGGGTGCTGTTTGCCCACCCGGATGCGCCGGATTTCCTGCGCGGCAACCTGGGGCGCAGCATCGTTTTTGATGTCGGAATAAGCCTCTGAGCTGGCCCCCTGCCAAAGCCCGATGGCATAAATTCTGCGCCGGTGATACAAAGCGCAATCATTCGTTATAAAGACAGCCACGTGACTGAAAGATGGGCGACCTTCGAGCTACTACAGTGAACACTGTAGCGTTCCCACAGTCACAAGCGTCTATTTGACGAGGCCCTCATGACCAGCCGCCTGAATCCCGATGACCAGCGTCGTGTCGATGAATACCTTCAAGCCCCTCAGCACCAAGTCGAGCGCAAGCCTTTCCGGCCCTGGCTGCTCCTTGTGCTGGTGGTGGTCGTGACGGTTGCGCTCGGCTTGTTGAGCCGCCTCTTGAGTCAACTGGTGCTATGAGCTGCCTTGCGCTCGCCCACAACGCCCGCCCCGTGCGGCCTACCACTCAAGACCCGAATTCCGTAAACCTTATGAGATATCTCCATGACTCACCGTATAGTGATTGTCGGCGGCGGCGCCGGCGGCCTGGAACTGGCGACCCGCCTGGGTAAGACCCTGGGCAAAAAAGGCAGCGCCAGCATCACCCTGGTCGACGCCAACCTGACGCACATCTGGAAGCCACTGCTGCACGAAGTGGCGGCAGGCTCGCTCAACTCTTGCGAAGACGAACTGAACTACGTGGCCCAGGCCAAGTGGAATCACTTCCAGTTCCAGCTCGGGCGCATGAGCGGCCTGGACCGCGAAACCAAGCAGATCCAGCTGGCTGCGACCCTCGATGAAGACGGCCGCGAACTGCTGCCTGCGCGTACCCTGGGCTATGACACCCTGGTAATCGCGGTGGGCAGCAACACCAACGACTTCGGCACCCAGGGCGCGGCGCAGCATTGCCTGTTCCTCGACACCCGCAAGCAGGCCGAGCGCTTCCACCAGCAACTGCTCAACCACTACCTGCGCGCCCATGCTGGCGATCAGGCCAATGAGCAAATCAGCGTGGCCATTGTCGGTGCCGGTGCCACCGGTGTGGAGCTGGCGGCCGAGTTGCATCACGCGGCCCATGAGCTGGCGGCTTATGGCCTGGATCGTATCCAGCCCAAAGACATGCACATCACCCTGATCGAAGCCGGCCCACGGGTACTGCCAGCACTGCCGGAGCGCATCAGCGTGCCGGTGCACAAGACCCTGGAAAAACTCGGGGTGACGGTGATGACCAACTCGGCGGTCAGTGAAGTGACCGCCGATGAGCTGCGCACCAGCAATGGTGATGTGATTCAGGCCAGCCTCAAGGTCTGGGCGGCGGGTATTCGGGCGCCGGGGTTCCTCAAGGACATCGACGGCCTGGAAACCAACCGGATCAACCAGTTGGTGGTGCGCCCTACCCTGCAGACTACCCTGGACGACAACATTTTTGCCTTCGGCGACTGCGCTGCCTGCCCGCAACCGGGGAGTGACCGTAACGTGCCACCACGGGCGCAGGCTGCGCACCAGCAGGCGTCGTTGCTGGCCAAGGGGCTGAAGGCGCGCCTGGAAGGCAAGCCTTTGCCGACTTATGCGTACCGGGATTACGGTTCGCTGGTGTCGCTGTCGCGCTTCTCGGCGGTGGGCAACCTGATGGGCAACCTGACCGGTAGCGTGATGCTCGAGGGCTGGCTGGCGCGGATGTTCTATGTGTCGCTGTATCGCATGCACCAGATGGCGCTGTACGGGACCTTCCGCACCTTGATGCTGATGCTGGGTAGCCGGATCGGGCGCGGGACTGAGCCGCGGTTGAAGTTGCACTGAGTTTGTATTGGCTTTGAGGGCCTCATCGCGGGTCCAGCCCGCTCCCACAGGTATGGCGGTGTTTCTGTGGGAGCGGGCTTGACCCGCGATGGCATCGGCATTGTTTACTTCAGTACCCTATAGGTACTCTGCACAAAGCCGCTCTCAAAGGTGGTACTGCGCATATGCTGCAGCGTCACGTCCTTCTCCAGGGCCCCGAACAACGGGATGCCACTCCCCAGCAACACCGGTATGCGAGTGATGGTCAGTTCATCCAGCCGCCCCTCGCGCAAAAAGCTCTGAATCACCTGCCCGCCATCGAGATACAGGCCCTTGACGCCTGTTTCACTCAGGTATTCGACCAGCTCGGCGATCGGCCCCGGATGCACTTCGACCCCATGCTGCATGTCTGCCGGCTGCAAGGTGCTGCTCAGCACCACCACGCGCTTGTGCGAATACGGCCACTCGCCGAAGGTCAGGACCTTCTCGAAGGTGTTGCGGCCCATGATCAGGGTGTCGATGGTCGCCATGTACGCCGCATAACCGTGATCGTCACTGGAACTGGTGGCGACCATCAGCCAGTCCAGCTCACCGCTTTCACGGGCGATAAAGCCATCAAGGCTGGTGGCGATGTAGACGGAGGTTTTCAGGGTCACGGCGCAACTCCTTTGCAGGAAATAGCCGGATAGTATCAGCCAGGGCGCAGAAACGAAAAAAGGGCACCTTTTGCAAGGTGCCCTTCTTTCTGAAGATGGTCGGGGTAAGGGGATTCGAACTCCTGACATCCTGCTCCCAAAGCAGGCGCGCTACCGGACTGCGCTATACCCCGGTAAAAAAAAGGCACCAACTAAGGCGCCTTTTTTATGGCTGGCTGCTAATGGCAAACCAACCTTTTAAGATTTGAACCCAGCGTACCGGCTTCAAAAATGGTGGGTCGTGTAGGATTCGAACCTACGACCAATTGGTTAAAAGCCAACTGCTCTACCAACTGAGCTAACGACCCAAAAATGGTCGGGGTAAGGGGATTCGAACTCCTGACATCCTGCTCCCAAAGCAGGCGCGCTACCGGACTGCGCTATACCCCGGCTTGAAATTTGGCTCCGCGACCAGGACTCGAACCTGGGACCCAATGATTAACAGTCATTTGCTCTACCGACTGAGCTATCGCGGAACTATCAATTTCAATTACAACAGTGCTGCAATTTCGAGTGCTGTATCACTACCGCTTCGAACTCTTCGACCTTGTGCATCGCTGCGTTCATGCCTCTGAGGCGCGCTATTCTACAACCTTCAAAACCCTTGTCAACCCCTAATTTGCATTCAACTTACTGATTTGCAACTTTTTTTCAGATTCCCAATTTTGCCGGGAAGCTGCGGGGCGACATACAGCGGGGCGCACTTTACAAGCACTCGAGAAAAAATGCAAAGAAAAAAGGCCTCGAAATTCGAGGCCTTAGCGTAACCCGCCGAAAACTCAGGCAAAGACGATCTCTTCGCCCTCTACCTTCGCCGTAATGGCGCTGCCTGGCAGGAACTGGCCCGACAGGATCAGCTGCGCCAACGGGTTCTCGATCCAGCGCTGGATCGCCCGTTTCAGCGGCCGTGCGCCATAGACCGGGTCGTAACCGACGGCGATCAGTTTATCCAGCGCCTCAGGGCTCAGCTCCAGGCTCAGCTCACGCTCGGCCAGACGGCTGCGCAGGCGACCGAGCTGGATCTGGGTAATGCCGGCGATCTGATCGCGGCCCAGCGGCTCGAACACCACCACTTCGTCGATCCGGTTGATGAACTCCGGCCGGAAGTGCGAACCCACGGCATCCATCACCGCCGCACGCTGCGCTTCGCGATCACCTACCAGTTCCTGGATCTGCGAAGAGCCCAGGTTGGAGGTCATGACGATCACGGTATTACGGAAATCCACCGTACGCCCGTGGCTGTCAGTCAGGCGACCGTCTTCCAGCACCTGCAGCAACACGTTGAACACATCCGGGTGGGCCTTCTCGACTTCGTCGAGCAGCACTACGGCATAAGGCTTACGCCGCACGGCTTCGGTCAGGTAGCCGCCCTCTTCATAACCGACGTAGCCTGGTGGGGCACCGATCAGGCGAGCCACGGAGTGTTTCTCCATGAACTCGGACATATCGATCCGCACCATCGCCTCTTCTGTATCAAAGAGGAATTCGGCCAACGCCTTGCACAGCTCGGTTTTACCGACACCGGTCGGGCCGAGGAACAGGAACGAGCCGCTCGGGCGGTTCGGGTCCGACAGGCCGGCACGCGAACGACGCACGGCGTTGGACACTGCCACTACCGCTTCTTCCTGGCCGATCACCCGCTCGTGCAGCAGGCTTTCCATCTTCAGCAGTTTTTCCCGCTCGCCTTCGAGCATCTTGGCCACGGGAATGCCGGTCCACTTGGACACGACTTCGGCGATTTCTTCTTCAGTCACCTTGTTACGCAGCAGCTGGTTTTCCGCCTTGCCGTGTTGGTCGACCATCTGCAGGCTGCGCTCCAGGTCCGGGATCACCCCGTACTGCAGTTCGGCCATGCGGCTGAGGTCGCCTTTGCGGCGGGCTGCTTCGAGCTCCTGACGCGACTGCTCGATTTTCTGCTGGATCTGCGCCGAGCCCTGTACTTCGGCTTTTTCCGAGGTCCAGATCTCTTCCAGGTCAGCGTACTCGCGCTCCAGCCGGACGATCTCTTCGGTGAGCTTCTCCAGGCGTTTGAGCGCGGCTTCGTCGTCCTCTTTCTTCAGCGCCTGAGACTCAACCTTCAGTTGAATCAGGCGGCGCTCCAGGCGGTCGAGCACTTCCGGCTTGGAGTCGATCTCCATGCGGATGCGGCTGGCCGCTTCGTCGATCAGGTCGATGGCCTTGTCCGGCAGCTGCCGGTCAGTAATGTAGCGATGGCTGAGCTTGGCCGCGGCGATGATCGCGCCGTCGGTGATCGCCACCTTGTGATGCACCTCGTAACGCTCCTTGAGGCCACGCAGGATGGCGATGGTGTCTTCTTCGCTCGGCTCTTCTACCAGCACCTTCTGGAAACGCCGCTCAAGCGCTGCGTCTTTTTCAATGTACTGGCGGTACTCGTTCAGCGTGGTGGCGCCGACGCAGTGCAGTTCGCCACGAGCCAGGGCCGGCTTGAGCATGTTGCCGGCATCCATCGAGCCTTCGCCTTTACCGGCGCCGACCATGGTGTGCAGTTCGTCGATGAACAGAATGATCTGCCCTTCCTGCTTGGACAGCTCGTTAAGCAGGCCTTTGAGGCGCTCTTCGAATTCACCACGGAACTTGGCACCGGCAATCAGCGCGCCCATGTCCAGCGACAGCAGGCGCTTGCCTTTAAGGCCGTCCGGCACTTCGCCATTGATGATGCGCTGGGCCAGGCCTTCGGCGATGGCGGTCTTACCGACGCCAGGCTCACCGATCAGCACCGGGTTGTTCTTGGTCCGGCGTTGCAGTACCTGGATGGTGCGGCGGATTTCATCGTCACGGCCGATCACCGGGTCAAGCTTGCCGTCTTCGGCGCGCTTGGTCAGGTCGACGGTGTATTTGTCCAGGGCCTGGCGCGACTCTTCGGCGTTGGGGTCATTGACCGCCTCGCCGCCTCGCAGGTTGCTGATGGCGTTCTCCAGAGCCTTTTTGCTTACGCCCTGGCTGAGCAGCAACTTGCCAAGCTTGCTGTTCTCGTCCATGGCCGCCAGCAGCACGAGCTCGCTGGAGATGAACTGGTCGCCCTTCTGCTGGGCCAGGCGGTCAGCCTGGTTGAGCAGACGCGCCAGGTCCTGGGACATGTTCACGTCGCCGGTGGGGTTCTGGATTTTCGGCAGTTGGTCGAGTTCTTTGCTCAACGCCTTGCGCAGGCTGTTGACGTCAAAGCCGACCTGCATCAGCAGCGGCTTGATCGAACCGCCCTGCTGATCGATCAGGGCCTGCAACAGGTGCGCAGGCTCGATGGCCGGATGGTCCATGCCCACGGCCAGGGATTGGGAATCGGATAATGCCAATTGCAGCTTGCTGGTCAAACGGTCTATTCGCATAAGTTACCTTCCTTTATGGGCAGGTCGGAGCGATGGACACACCTGATGAAGAAAAACCTGCCAGAGATACCCCTATAGATAAGGGTGATTCTGGAAGATTCAAGCTAGCCGGGCTTGATCCAGGTCAGCGCGGGGCCAGCCAGACCAGGGAAGCGAAGCGGCCACCCTGCGGGGTGCGCCGATAAGAATAGAAGCGCGGGTCGCTGACGGTGCACAAACCACCACCATAGACCGCTTCGACGCCGCGTGCCGCAAGGCGCAGACGGGCCAGTTGGTAGATGTCGGCCATCAGCTTGCCAGGCTGGGCACCGGGCACGAAGGCCTGGGCAGTTTCCGGATGAACGGTCGTGAACGCGTCGCGTACTTCCAGGCCGACTTCAAAGGCTTGCGGGCCAATGGCCGGGCCGAGCCACACTAAAACATCTTCGGGCGGCAGTGCCAGGCGCTCCAGAGTGGCTTCCAGCACACCGTTGGCCAGCCCGCGCCAGCCAGCATGAGCGGCGGCTACGCGGGTACCGGCGCGGTCGCAGAACAGTACCGGCAAACAGTCGGCGGTCATTACCGTGCAGGCAATGCCCGGCGTTGCGCTGTAGCTGGCATCGGCCTCGGCGATAACGCTTGGGTCGGCATCGGCCACCACCACGCCATGCACCTGCTTGAGCCAGGCCGGCTGGATGCCGAACTCGGCGGTCAGGCGCCGGCGGTTCTCGGCCACCGCCGCTGGCGCATCGCCAACATGGTCACCGAGGTTGAAGCTTTCATAGGGCGGCAGGCTGACCCCGCCGCTGCGCGTGGTGACGCAGGCGCGTACCCCGGCTGGCGCAGGCCAGTCAGGAAACAGCAGCGCTTGCGTCAGCTCGCTCATCCGACGAATGCCTCACGGTCTTGCTTGAGCAGCGACAGCAGCCAGACGAAGTCATCCGGCAGCGCCGATTCCCAGCCCATGCGCTCGCCGGTCACCGGGTGATCCAGCTCCAGGAAGCGTGCGTGCAGGGCCTGGCGCGGGAAGGTCTTGAGCGCGTCGACCATGGTCAGGCTGGCCGCTGGCGGAATGCGGAAACGCCCGCCGTAGACCGGATCGCCGACCAACGGGAAGTTGACGTGGGCCATGTGCACGCGAATCTGGTGGGTACGCCCGGTTTCGAGCTTGACCCGCACATGGGTGTGCGAGCGGAAGCGCTCCAGTACCCGGTAGTGGCTGACCGCCGGCTTGCCGCCTTCGGTAACCGCCATGCGCTGGCGCTGGCCGCCGTGGCGACCGATCGGCGCGTTGATCTTGCCGCCGGCGGTGACCACACCGATCACGATGCATTCATAGATGCGGCTGACGCTTCGGCTTTGCAACTGGGCGACCAGTTGGGTCTGCGCCTGGATGGTCTTGGCCACCACCATCAGACCGGTGGTGTCCTTGTCCAGGCGATGGACGATACCAGCGCGCGGCACGTTGATGATGTCCGGCACATGGTGCAGCAGGGCATTGAGCAGGGTGCCATCGGCGTGGCCCGCAGCCGGGTGCACCACAAGCCCGGCAGGCTTGTTGATCACCAGGATGTGGTCGTCTTCATAGACGATATCCAGCTCGATGTCCTGGGCCACCCACTCGCCCTGGGCTTCCTGCTCGGCATCGAGCGCCAGCAGCGCACCGCCGTGGACGATATCGCGAGGACGCAGGACAGCGCCATCGACCGTCAGGCGCCCCTCCTTGATCCAGGTGGACAGGCGCGAGCGCGAGTGCTCAGCGAACAATTGGGCGGCGACTTGGTCGAGGCGTTGCCCGCCCAATTCGGACGGCACCTCTGCGCGAAGTTGAATGATCTCGGACATGCTCGAATCAGCGGGCGGCACAGCCTTTGGTTTCGACTGCACGCTTGTGGTTAAATACGACGTCTTTTGCCCCGAGGGTTGCATCGGGGTGCTCATCATAACAGGACGGCCACGCCCAAGACAGCGGCCGTCATAGGGACGCAAGCCGCCATGCAAGTGAAACACCTGCTGCTGATCGCCATCCTCGGACTGACCGCTGCTTGTTCTTCGAAGGAAGTCGTCGACGAAAACCTGAGCGAAGCCGAGCTGTACCAGCAGGCGCAGGCCGACCTGGACAACCACAGCTATACCAGCGCCACGAGCAAGCTCAAGGCCCTGGAATCGCGCTATCCGTTCGGCCGTTACGCCGACCAGGCCCAGCTCGAGCTGATCTACGCGAACTACAAGAACGCCGAACCGGAGGCTGCCAAGTCTGCCGCCGAGCGTTTTATTCGCTTGCATCCGCAGCATCCGAACGTCGACTACGCCTACTACCTCAAGGGTCTGACCTCTTTCGACCAGGACCGCGGCCTGCTGGCGCGCTTCCTGCCGCTGGACATGACCAAGCGTGACCCGGGCGCTGCCCGCGACTCGTACAACGAATTCGCCCAGCTGACCAGCCGCTTCCCCAACAGCCGCTACGCGCCAGACGCCAAGCAGCGCATGATCTACCTGCGCAACCTGCTGGCTTCCTACGAAATCCACGTGGCCGACTACTACCTGACCCGTCAGGCTTACGTCGCTGCCGCCAACCGTGGCCGCTACGTTGTAGAAAACTTCCAGGAAACCCCATCGGTCGGCGACGGTCTGGCGGTGATGACCGAAGCCTACATGCGTCTGCATCTGGACGAACTGGCCGCCACCAGCCTGGAAACCCTCAAGCTCAACTACCCGGACCACCCGAGCCTGGTCGATGGCCAGTTCGTGCCGCAGCAGGACGAGGCCGACAACCGTTCGTGGCTGTCCAAGGCGACCCTGGGCCTGATCAATACCGCCACGCCGCTGCCACCGGGCGAAACCCGCGCCAACCAGGACGTGGTGAAGCAGTACCAGGACGCCAAAGACGCGATCCCGGAAGAACTGCTGCCTAAAGATGAAAACGGTGACGTCATCGAAGAAGAGAACCATGAAGCGCAAGGCAACAACGAAGACCGCTCCTGGTTCAGCTACATGACCTTCGGTGTGTTCGACTGAGCCATCGTGTAAAGATAAAGGGAGGCCAAGGCCTCCCTTTTTTCATGCCCGAGCCCTAGACTGAAGGCTCTTCACTGACAAAGCTGGACACCATGGTTCGCCTACTTTTCTGGATTGCCCTGATTGCTGCTGCCTTCTGGCTGTGGCGCAAGTTCAAGGCCAGCAATGCTGCTGGGCAAAACAACAGCCTCGAAGACCCGCTGAAGATGGTCCGTTGCGCCCATTGCGGTGTGCATTTGCCCAGTGACCGGGCACTGCATCGCGGGGCGCAGTGGTATTGCAGCCAGGCACACCTGGAGCAGGGGCCTGGGGCGCAGCGCTGATTGCGCGGCGCCTGCATCGCGGGTCAAGCCCGCTCCTACCGGGTTGTAGGAGCGGGCTTGCCCCGCGATGAGGCCCTAAAGAGCAGCCACCCGCCCAGCCGGCGCATACGGCGCCGGGTCAATGATCGGCTCACGTCCCAGCAACAAATCCGCAAACAACTGGCACGACGCCGGCGCCAGCACCAGGCCGTTGCGGTAATGCCCGCAGTTCAGCCACAGCCCGGCATAGCCCGGCACCTCACCGATATACGGAATGCCCTCAGGCGAACCCGGCCGCAGCCCCGCCCAATGGGCCACCGGGGTGGCATCGGCCAGCGCCGGCAACAGTTCGACCGCCGACGCCTTCAGGCTTTCAAGCGCTTCGTCGGTCGGGGTCTTGTCGTAACCGGCATGCTCCAGGGTACTGCCCACCAGAATATGCCCATCACGCCGCGGGATCGCATAACGCCCCTTGGCCAGGACCATGCTCGGCAAAAAGTCTTCGGCGCACTTGTACAGGATCATCTGCCCTTTGACCGGCTCAACCGGCAGCTCCAGGCCCAATGGCCGCAGCAAGTCGCCACTCCAGGCGCCTGCGGTCAGCACCACGCGATCGGCCTGGATCGGCCCGGTCGCAGTCTCCACCCCGGTGATGCGCTCGCCCTCACGGCTGAAGCCGGTGATTTCGCAGTACTCGCGAATGCTCACGTTCGGCAGCGCCAGCAAGGCGGCCTTGAGCGATTTGACCAGGCGCGGGTTGCGCACGTTGGCCACCCCGGCCATGTAGATTGCGCGACGGAAACCGCCGCCAAGCACCGGCACCGCGTCATAGGCCGCAGAGATATCCACAGCACTCAACGGTCGCCCCTCGCGCTTGGCCCAGGCCAGGGCCTCGGCTTCGTCGTCCAGGTCCAGCCAGTACAGGCCGGTGGTGTGCACTTGCGGGTCAACCCCGGTGCTGGCGAACAGGCGCTCGCCCAACTGTGGATAAAAATCCTGCGACCAGTGCGCCAGGGCCGTTACCGCCGGGCTATAGCGCCACGGGTACAGCGGCGAGACGATGCCACCACCGGCCCAGGAAGACTCCTGGCCGAGCGCGCCACGATCACACAGCACCACCTGCTCGACGTCCGCCGCCAGGTTGAACGCTGTCAGCAGGCCGATCACCCCGCCGCCGACAATCACTACTTGCTTGGTCATGTATTGATCCAACTTCTGAAGTAAACCTCAGCCACCCCAACAGCCACGGCCGCCATCAACGGCGCCGGGATTGCGGCGCATACCGGCCTGGTCGAGTTCGAAATCGGCGCAGCGGTCACTGCTCATCAAGCCACCGGCAATGCGCTGGGCGGTAAGGATGAATGACGTCGAATGACGAACGGCTTGCAGCCGGTAGTGCTCGGTCCCGGGCGCCAATGGGGTGACCAGGGCTTCGCTGTCGGCATACTGGCCGCTGCGTGAATAATGACGCTCCAGCAACTGCGCGCTCTCGAACAGCAACCCGGCGATTTCCGTGCGTGCGGCCTTGCGGACCTGTTCGCTGTAGCTGGGATAGGCAATGCCCGCCAGAATGCCGACCACGGAGACGACAAGCAACAGTTCAATCAGGCTCAAACCTTTCTGCAGGGTGTACATAAGTCGAACTCCTAGTGAATCTGCCGCCAGAGAATGCGCCTGGGCTCAGAGGCGCACTCTTCTACAGCCTGTGCATAAACGCTTTCCAGCACACTGCGTCCTGCCCCGTCATGGCTGACTGCGGTGATCCGGTACAGGGTGGCGGCCTGATTGGCGGGCCAATGTGCGGCATGGGTGCTCTGGCCAAGGTTCTGCACCAGGTAGAAGCCGCTGGCGCCGTGTTGCCAGCTCAGGCCGGACGTTGGTCCTTCACCGCGGTAGACGCCAGCCAACCTCACCCGCCCGGCTTCAGGGGGTGGTAAACAGTAGCTGCATGGCAGCACGCCCGAAACCTGCGACTCCCCCAGCAACAAGGTCTGTTCTGCATGCTCGAAACCTTGCAGGGCTGCGTGCAGGTTGCCGGCCATGCGCTCTTGCAGCGTGGCACTGACCATGGCCGAGAGGCCGAGCACACCCAACAGCCCCAGCAACACCAGGCTGACCAGCAAAACCACGCCGCGCTGGCTGCCGGGCCTAGCCATTGCGCAAGGCCACCGTCAGTTGATACTGCTGCGGCCTGACCCGCGACTGCGGGTCAAGCAAGGTCAGGCTCAGGCGTAGCCCGGCAATGCCGTTGCTATCTCGCCTGATGAGGTCGACGCGCAACTCGCCCAGGTTGTCGATCAATGGCGCATAGCTCGCGCCGCTGCCGAGCATCAGGCTGGCGCCCTCTACCCGATAGGTCTGGCGGCGTATCGGAATTGCGTACTGCCCGGCAGGTGCCACCTGCACATCGGCATAGACACGCGCCAGGCGAATGCAATCGGTGACCAGTGTCCAGTTCGGCCGCCCACCGGCGCCGGCCACTTCGGCGCTGATGAGACTCAGGAGCTGCAGCCGCCCATCCGCTGCCAGGGTAATTTCCAGCGGCTGGGCAAACGCCTGTGCCGAGGACGGGTTCACATGGCTGATTGCATCCGCTCGCAAACAGCCGAGCATGCCGCTCATGCGAATGTCCTGGGCCATGCGCTGTAACGCCAGGCGTGCGTCTTCCTGTAACTGGGCCGCGATACCCTGAGCCTGCCAGTTCTGGCTGGCCACCAGGAACAAGCGGCTTGCACCGAGCAACAGCAATAAGCCGAGACTCAAGGCCAGCAGCACTTCGACCAGGCCGACGCCGCCTTGCCGGCTCATCGGATACGCGCCTGTTCGAGCGCGCCATGCTGCAGATACGCCGCCTGGGTAGCCTGCAAGGCACTGTCGGTGGCCTGCAGCGCCCGCACTTGCGCGCCCGCCGCGGCAAACAGGCCAAGCCCCAGCACCAGCATGGCCAGCAGCACCTCGATCAGGCTCATCCCTTGTTGCCGTCCGCCATCCATGGCGCCTTTCCTCCTGCGACTTTTCCACAGCCCTTTGCCAACCCGGCCGACTGGACGCTCCTGTCCGTCGGCCTGACTCTATAGAAGCACTTCCAGGGAGGAATGCACGGTGAAGCAACAGGGCGTAACACTGATACAAATGATGTTCGCGCTAGCGCTGGTGGGGATGCTGACGCACATCAGCGTGCCGACCTACAGCGCCATGAGCGGTGGGCTACAACAGCGCGCCGCCGCCCGCGACCTGGCGCAAGCCTTGCGCACCGCGCGCAGCGAGGCCTCGCTGCGTAACCAGGTGGTACGCCTGCAGGCGCTTGAGGACAACTGGAGCAATGGCTGGCGCATGGTCCTTGAGCAGGATGGCCAGCAGCTGCTGTATGAACAGCGTCGGCTTGAAGCGGTGGTGATGATTGTCGGCAATCAGCCGGTGGCCCGACAGGTGCGCTTCAGCGGGCTGGGGGTGCCCTTGCATGCGGGGGGAGCGTTTCAGGCCGGGACGCTGTTCATTTGCCAGCGCCCCAAAGCCTTCAGCCAGTACCGGGTGGTACTGGCCCACACAGGCCGGGTCAGCCTGCGCGAGGAGCCCGGCGAGCAGCCGCTGTGCGCGGCTGGCGGGTCAGATCAGTGAACGCACGCGCAGCTCTTTGGGCATCGAGAAAGTGATGTTCTCCTCGCGACCATCGAGCTCTTCGGCGCCAGTGGCACCCCAGGCCCGCAGTTGCTCGATCACGCCACGCACCAGCACCTCGGGCGCCGAAGCGCCAGCGGTGATACCAATGCGCTCGACACCCTCGAACCAGCTTTTTTGCAGGTCTTCAGCGCCGTCGATCAGGTAGGCCGGCGTCGACATACGCTCAGCCAGCTCACGCAGGCGGTTGGAGTTGGAGCTGTTCGGGCTGCCGACCACCAGTACCACGTCGCACTCGTTGGCCAGTTGCTTGACCGCGTCCTGACGGTTCTGGGTGGCGTAGCAGATGTCGTCTTTGCGCGGCCCGCCAATATTGGGGAAGCGCGCGCGCAGGGCATCGATCACCCGGCTGGTATCGTCCATCGACAGGGTGGTCTGGGTGACGAAGGCCAGTTTGTCCGGGTCGTTGACTTGCAGACTGGCAACATCTTCCTCGTCTTCCACCAGGTAGATGGCGCCACCGTTGCCGGTGTCGTACTGCCCCATGGTGCCTTCGACTTCCGGGTGACCTTCGTGGCCGATCAGGATGCACTCACGGCCGTCGCGGCTGTAGCGCGCCACCTCGATATGCACCTTGGTGACCAGTGGGCAGGTCGCGTCGAACACTTTCAGGCCACGCCCCGCCGCTTCCTGGCGCACGGCCTGAGAAACACCGTGAGCGCTGAAGATGACGATCACGTCATCCGGCACCTGGTCCAGCTCTTCGACAAAAATCGCCCCGCGCGCGCGCAGGTCTTCGACCACGAACTTGTTGTGCACCACTTCATGGCGCACATAGATCGGCGGGCCAAAGACTTCCAGCGCACGATTGACGATCTCGATCGCCCGGTCCACACCGGCACAAAAGCCACGGGGGTTGGCGAGTTTGATTTGCATGTTCGGCTCCCGGCTCAAAGCGCCGTGACTTCGAGGATTTCCACCTCGAAGCTCAGGGTTTTGCCAGCCAGTGGATGGTTGAAGTCGATGGTCACTTGAGCGTCATCGAAGGCTTTGACCACACCCGGCAGCTCGGCATTGGCAGCGTCATTGAAGATCACCAGCAGACCTTCGGAAAGCTCCATGTCGTTGAATTGCGACCGTGGAATGATCTGCACGTTCTGCGGGTTAGGCTGGCCGAAGGCGTTTTCCGGCTCGACGGTCACCGTGCGCTTGTCACCGGCCTTGAAGCCGAAGATTGCCGCTTCGAAGCCCGGAAGCAGGTTGCCATCACCCACCTTGAACACCGCCGGGGCCTTGTCGAAGGTGCTATCGACGGTGTCGCCGTTTTCCAGGTGCAGCGCGAAGTGCAGTTTCACTTCGGTGTTCTGGCCGATACGGGTCTCAGTCATGGACGGGTTCTCCGGACTTTTTGCTCTTGAACATGTCCAGCGCCAGCATCACCGCACCCACGGTAATGGCGCTGTCGGCCAGGTTGAAGGCCGGGAAGTACCAGCGGTTCTGCCAGTGCACGAGGATGAAATCGACCACGTGACCCAGCACGATGCGGTCGTACAGGTTGCCCAGCGCGCCGCCGAGCACCAGCGCCAAGGCGACTGCCAGCCAGGTTTCGTTGCGCCCCAGGCGCTTGAGCCAGACCACCAGGACCGCGCTGACCACCACGGCGATCAGGGCGAACAGCCAGCGCTGCCAGCCGGAGCTGTCAGCCAGGAAACTGAAGGCAGCACCGGTGTTGTAGGCCAGGGTCCAGCTGAAGTAGTCGGGAATGACCACGATCTGCTGGTAGAGGCTCAGCGCACCCTCGAAGTAGAACTTGCTGGCCTGGTCAAGGACCAGGACCAGCACGCTCAGCCACAGCCAGCTGAGGCGCCCGAAGCGCCCCACACCAGGGTTAGGCATAGTGGCGCACCTCACCCTTGCCGCTGATGTTGTCGGCGCAACGGGCGCAGATTTCCGGGTGCTCGGGGTTCGAGCCCACGTCTGCGCGGAAGTGCCAGCAACGGCCGCACTTGGCGTGGCCGGACTTGACCACTTTCAGCTTCAGGCCAGGGACTTCGGTCTCGACCGCATCGGCTGGCGCCTGGGCGAACGGCGCAACGCTGGCCGCCGAGGTGATCAGCACGAAACGCAGCTCGTCGCCCAGCTTGTTCAGGTCGGCACTCAGGGCGTCGTCGGCGAACAGGGTGACTTCGGCTTGCAGGTTGCCACCGATGGCCTTGGCCGCACGCTGGTTTTCCAGTTCCTTGTTGACCGCGGTTTTGGCCGCCATCACGCGGTCCCAGTAGGCGCGACCCAGCTCGAAGCCTTCCGGCAGCTCGCTCAGGCCTTCATACCAGGTGTTGAGCATGACCGACTCGTTGCGCTCGCCAGGCAGGTACTGCCACAGCTCGTCGGCGGTGAACGACAGGATCGGCGCGATCCAGCGCACCAGCGCTTCGCTGATGTGGTACAGCGCGGTCTGGCAGGAACGACGGGCAACACTGTTGGCGCCGGTGGTGTACTGGCGGTCCTTGATGATGTCCAGGTAGAAGCCACCCAGCTCCTGCACGCAGAAGTTGTGGATCTTCGAGTAGACGTTCCAGAAGCGGTATTCGCCGTAGTGCTCTTCCAGCTCGCGCTGCAGCAGCAGGGTACGGTCGACGGCCCAGCGGTCCAGCGCCAGCATGTCTTCGGCCGGCAGCAGGTCGCGGGCCGGGTCGAAGCCGGACAGGTTGGAGAGCAAAAAGCGCGCGGTGTTGCGGATACGCCGGTAGGCGTCGGCGCTGCGCTGCAGGATCTGCTCGGAAACCGCCATCTCGCCGGAGTAGTCGGTAGCCGAAACCCACAGGCGCAGGATGTCGGCACCCAGGGTGTCGTTGACCTTCTGCGGCTCGATGGTGTTACCCAGCGACTTGGACATCTTGCGGCCGTTCTCGTCGACGGTGAAGCCGTGGGTCAGCAGCTCGCGGTACGGCGCATGGTTGTCGATGGCGCAGCCGGTCAGCAGCGAGGAATGGAACCAGCCGCGGTGCTGGTCGGAACCTTCCAGGTACAGGTCGGCGCGCGGGCCGGTCTCGTGGCCGATGCTGTGCGAGCCACGCAGCACATGCCAGTGGGTGGTCCCGGAGTCGAACCAGACGTCGAGGGTGTCGGCGATCTTGTCGTACTGGCCGGCCTCGTCACCGAGCAGTTCGGCGGCGTCGAGCTTGAACCAGGCTTCGATGCCTTCTTTCTCGACGCGCTTGGCCACTTCTTCCATCAGCTCGACGGTGCGCGGGTGCAACTCGCCGGTTTGCTTATTGAGGAAGAACGGGATCGGTACGCCCCAGTTACGCTGACGCGAGATGCACCAGTCCGGGCGGTTGGCGATCATCGAATGCAGGCGCGCCTGGCCCCAGGCCGGGACGAACTTGGTCTCTTCGATGGCCTTGACCGCACGCTTGCGCAGGGTCTCGCCGTTGTCGGGCTGCTTGTCCATGCCGACGAACCACTGCGCGGTGGCGCGATAGATCAGCGGGGTCTTGTGGCGCCAGCAGTGCATGTAGCTATGGCTGATGGTTTCGGTGTGCATCAGCGCACCGACTTCAGAAAGTTTTTCGACGATGGCCGGGTTGGCCTTCCAGATGAACTGGCCGCCGAAGAACTCCAGCGACGGCACGTACACGCCGTTGCTCTGCACCGGGGTAAGGATGTCGTCGTTGACCATGCCGTAGCGCTTGCAGGTGACGAAGTCGTCTTCACCGTAGGCTGGTGCGGAGTGAACCACACCGGTACCGGCGCCCAGCTCGACGTAGTCGGCCAGGTACACCGGCGACAGACGATCGTAGAACGGGTGACGGAAGTTGATCAGTTCCAGCGCCGAGCCTGGCGCGGTGGCGACTACCGAACCTTCCAGCGAATAACGCTTCAGGCACGACTCGACCAGCTCTTCAGCCAGTACCAGCAGTTTGTCGCCGGTATCGACCAGGGCGTACTTGAACTCCGGATGGACGTTCAGCGCCTGGTTGGCCGGAATGGTCCACGGGGTGGTGGTCCAGATCATGATAGAGGCAGGCTTGGCCAGCGCGGCCAGGCCGAAGGCGGCGGCCAGCTTGGCTTCATCGGCTACCGGGAAGGCGACATCGATGGTCTGCGATTTTTTGTCGGCGTACTCGACCTCGGCTTCGGCCAGGGCCGAACCGCAATCAAAGCACCAGTTGACCGGCTTGAGGCCCTTGAACACGAAGCCGTGCTTGACCATTTCGGCCAGCGCGCGGATTTCGCCGGCTTCGTTGGCGAAGTTCATGGTCTTGTACGGGTTGTCCCAGTCGCCCAGCACACCCAGGCGAATGAACTCGGTCTTCTGCCCTTCGATCTGCTCGGCGGCATAGGCGCGGCACAGCTCGCGGGTCTGGTCGGCGCTCAGGTGCTTGCCGTGGGTCACTTCGACCTTGTGCTCGATCGGCAGGCCATGGCAGTCCCAGCCCGGGACGTAGGGGGCGTCGAAACCGGACAGGGTCTTGGAGCGGACAATCATGTCCTTGAGAATCTTGTTCAGCGCATGACCGATGTGGATCTTGCCGTTGGCGTAGGGTGGGCCGTCGTGCAGCACGAACTTCGGACGATCCTTGCCAATTTCGCGCAGCTTCTGGTACAGGCCAATGCTGTCCCAACGCTGCAGGATCTGCGGTTCGCGCTGTGGCAGGCCGGCCTTCATCGGGAAGGCGGTGTCCGGAAGGTTTAGCGTGGCTTTATAGTCGGTCATTTCAGGCTCTTCGTTAGCGGTTGACCGTGCCAATGGGCACGTGCGGCGGCGATATCCGCATCGATCGCCGACTTCAGCGCCTCCAGGGAGGCGAATCGCTGCTCTTCACGCAGCTTGTGGTGGAATTCCACCGTCAGACGCCGGCCATAAAGATCGCCGGCAAAATCCAGAAGATGTACTTCCAGGTGGGCTTTGCCATCACCTGAAACGGTTGGCCGTACGCCGATATTGGCGACGCCCGGCCAGTTCTTGCCATCGACGTCGACGCTGACCAGGTAGACCCCGGTGAACGGTACGCGATGACGCTTGAGCTGGATGTTGGCTGTCGGGGTACCCAGCTGGCGTGCCAGCTTCTGCCCGTGCAGCACCCGCCCGCAGATGCGGAACGGCCGGCCCAGCAAATGCTTGGCCAGGGCGAAATCGGCGTTGGCCAGGGCATCGCGCACTTGCGTGCTGCTGACCCGCAGGCCGTCGAGCTCGACGGTTTGCGCCTCTTCCACGGTAAACCCCTGGAGGATGCCGGCCTGCTCGAGGAAGTCGAAGTCGCCGACCCGGTCGCAACCGAAGCGGAAATCGTCGCCCACTTCCAGGTGTTTGACGCCCAGGCCATCGACCAGGATGGTGTCGACGAACTCGGCGGCGCTGAGCTTGCTCAGGCGCTGGTTGAACGCCAGGCACAGCACCCGGTCGACGCCTTCGGCGGCCAGCAGGGCGACTTTGTCGCGCAGGCGGGCCAAGCGCGCAGGCGCGGTGTCGGGGGCGAAGTATTCACGCGGCTGTGGCTCGAAAATCACCACGCAGCTGGGCACGCCCAACTCGTGCGCTCGCTCACGCAGGCGTGCCAGGATTGCCTGGTGGCCGCGGTGAACACCGTCGAAGTTGCCAATAGTGGCGACACAGCCCCGGTGCTGGGGGCGCAGGTTGTGGAGGCCTCGAACCAGCTGCATAACGCGCTTCTTGCTCATAAAGTGGTCGATTATAACCACACCCGGGCGCTGACGACAGGCAGCAGCGTCACCCCGTGGCGTGGAATGTGTAAAACCGACGTCTGACCGTCGTCAGCCCTTAATGCAACGCCTTGCGGGCGAAGTCACGCGGGCGAAATCCAAACAGCAACAGACAGCCGAAATAGGTCACGACCCCGGCCAGGATCAGCGCGCCCAGGCGCAGGAAGCGCTCGAGCATCTGCCCTTCGGCCCAGGCCGGCATGTAATGCATGCCCACCAGCAAGACCGTCGACATCAACAACACCGCCACCACCAGCTTGGCGAGGAACTTGGCCCAGCCCGGTTGCGGCTGGAACAACTGCTGCTGACGCAGCTTCCAGTACAACAGGCCGGCGTTCAGGCAGGCACCAAGGCTGATGGCCAGGGCCAGGCCAGCGTGCTGCAGGTGGGTGATGAATGCCAGGTTGAACAGCTGGGTGCAGACCAGAGTGAAGATCGCGATCTTCACTGGAGTACGGATGTTCTGCTGGGCATAGAAGCCAGGTGCCAGCACCTTGACCAGAATAATCGCCAGCAGGCCGAGTGAATAGGCAATCAGCGCACGTTGGGTCATGGCTGCGTCGAAAGCGCTGAATTTACCGTACTGGAACAGCGCCACGGTCAGCGGCTCGGCGAGAATCGCCATGGCCAAGGTGCACGGCAGCACCAGCAGAAAGCACAGGCGCAGGCCCCAGTCGAGAATCCGCGAATACTCGTCGCGGTCGCGGTTGGCGTAGGTCTTGGCCAGGGTTGGCAGGAGGATGGTGCCCAGGGCCACGCCGAGCACTCCGGAAGGCAGCTCCATCAGGCGGTCGGCGTAATACATCCACGACACCGAGCCTGCCACCAGGAACGAGGCGAAGATGGTGTTGATGATCAGCGAGATCTGGCTCACCGAGACCCCTAGGATCGCCGGCAGCATCTGCTTGAGTACCCGCCACACGCCGCTATCGCGCAGGTTCAGGCGCGGCAGCACGAGCATGCCGATCTTCTTCAGGTGCGGCAGCTGATACAAAAGCTGCGCCAGGCCGCCAGCCAGCACGCCCCAGGCCAGGGCCATGATCGGTGGGTCGAAGTACGGTGTCAGGAACAGGGTAAAGCCGATCATCGCCACGTTGAGCAGGGTCGGCACGAACGCGGGTACCGAAAAGCGGTTCCAGGTATTGAGGATGGCGCCGGCCAGCGATGACAGCGAGATCAGCAATATATAAGGGAAGGTCACCCGCAGCAGGTCGGTGGTCAGCTGGTACTTTTCGGCGCTGTCGACAAAACCCGGTGCCGTGACCCATACCACCCAGGGCGCAGCGAGAATGCCGAGGGCGGTGACCAGGGCCAGCACCAGGGTCAGCAGGCCGCTGACATAAGCGATGAAGGTGCGGGTCGCCTCCTCGCCTTGCTGGGTCTTGTATTCGGCCAGAATCGGCACGAACGCTTGGGAAAACGCGCCTTCGGCAAAGATACGCCGCAGCAGGTTGGGCAGTTTGAAGGCAATGAAAAAGGCGTCGGTGGCCACGCCGGCGCCGAATACCCGCGCCAGGATGGTGTCACGGACAAAGCCCAGCACCCGCGAGATCATGGTGATGGAGCTGACCGCGGCCAGGGATTTGAGAAGATTCATCGAAAGTTTTTCACGCCTGAGGATAAAGGGCTGTGCCGCAACGCGCCCAGTTGTGCGATACTCCGCGCCGCAACGCAAGCAGAGCAAAAACTCCCGAGTTTACAGGTCGTACCGCAGAAGGGAATCACTCCCTTGTACAGAACGACCACTCAGCGGAACCATGCAAGTGCCCTTGACAACCGATCAACTCATCGGCATGATTCGCGGCCTATTTTGTTTGCTATTTACCAAGTCTTTCGAGGAGCTCGACGGTGGCCAACTCACCTTCCGCCAAAAAACGTGCAAAACAGGCTGAGAAGCGTCGCAGCCACAACGCCAGCCTGCGTTCCATGGTTCGTACCTACATCAAGAATGTAGTTAAAGCCATCGACGCAAAAGACGCCGAAAAAGCGCAAGCTGCTTACACTCTGGCTGTTCCAGTTATCGACCGCATGGCCGATAAAGGTATCATCCACAAGAACAAGGCTGCTCGCCATAAAGGCCGTCTGAATGGCCACATCAAGGCGCTGAAAGAAGCTGCAGCTGCCTAAGCGACACGCTTGTTGAAAAACCGACCCTAGGGTCGGTTTTTTATTGCCTGTGATTTGGGTTGCTTGCAAAAAAGCATCGCGGGTCAAGCCCGCTCCTACAGGTTTGTGTAAGAGCGGGCTTGCCCCGCGATGGCTAGCGACTACTTACCAATCTGAATCTTCGGCGCCCACTGCAGCCATTCATCCTCGGCCTTGTCGAACAAAGCAAAGGTCTGCTGCGGGCGCGCCGGGTTGCCCATCTTCTCGCCCTCCGGCGTTGCGAAGGCAATACCACCCTCGATCAGGGTCTCCAGCGACTCGGTACGCACCGTCGCGCCTTTGAACAGGCCGATGTCGAAGCCAAAGCCGCTACTGTTCCAGAAACGGCTACCGCCGCGTACCAGCGATGCATACTTGGGTTCGATCAGGATATGGATCAGCACCCGGTCGGCGGTCTGCCCCAATTCGAAACCGGTGACCTTGCCTACCGGGATCTCGCGGTAAGTGACTGGCACGCCCGGTTTGATCGAACCCCGCCGCGCAGCACTGAGCACCAGCGACAATCCCGCTTCGCGCTCGGAGAAATCCGGCGCCTGTGGCAAGGCATTGAAGGTGAGCTGTGGCCCGGTACTCCTGACTGCCGGCTGCACTTCCAGGTACTGACCAGTGACCAGGGTTTCCAGGTTGGCGGTCTTGACGATGCCCAAGGCCGGCTTGACCACCCAGAACTGCGAACCTTCGCGGGCAATGCGCTCCGGCACTTCGGTGATGCGTGCCTTGAGCAGCACCGCCTGCAGATCATTGGTCAGGTCGACCTGCTCGACCTTGCCGACGTCCAGGCCCTTGAAGCGAATCGGCGTGCCGACCTTGAGGCCGTCCGCGCGATCGACACGAATGGTTACCGTGGTACCGCTGCGGTTGGCCACCTCCTGGCTTTCATTCAGGCGGAAGAATGGAATACGGCGCTTGAGCTTCACATTCGGGATGGGTGTGTCGAAGGCAATGCCGCCGGCCATCAGGCTTTGCAGCGATTCACTCTTGATCTGAATGCCCGACAGGCCACCACTCAGGGTAATGCCGCTGGCATTCCAGAAGCGCGTCGAACCGTTGACCAGGCCGGCGTACTCTTTCTCGATATGCACACCGATCAGCAGGCGTTTGCTCTTCTTCGAGAACTGATAGCTCTGCACCGTACCGACCTTGACCTGACGGTAAAGGATCGGGCTGCCGACTTCCAGTGAACCAAGGTTGTCGCTGTACAGCACCAGGTGCAGCCCAGGCGCCTTGAGGTCCAGCGGCGGCGCCTTGGCCCGCGCCTCGAACTCACGCTGCGGGGTCGCGCCCTTGTCGCCTGGGCGGATAGCGATGTAGTTACCTTTTACCAGCGCTTCCAGACCGGTAATACCGGCCAGGGAGATCGACGGCTTGACCACCCAGAACTGCGTGCCATCGACCAGGTAGTCTTCGGCCAGCGGATCGAGGGTCAGTTCGGCCATGGCGCTGGCCAGGTCGGTATCGACCTTGAGGGCCTTCAGCGAGCCGACCTGGATACCTTTGTACATCACCGGGGTACGCCCGGCTTGCAGGCCCTCGAAGTCGCTCAGCTTGACCTTGACGCGAATTCCGGCCTGGGCTGCGTCGAAGTCCTCGTACAGACGGAACGGCAGATTCGAATCGGTTGGCGGGCTGTCCTTGCGGTGCTCGGGCGTGGCGAAGGCGATACCGCCGGCGACGATGCTGGCCAGCGACTCGCTGCGCACCTTCACCCCGGAGAGGTTGGCGTCAATGCTGATGCCGCTGGCATTCCAGAATCGCGTGTGCTTGCGCACCAGATCGGCGTAGGCCGGCTCGATGAACACCTTGATCTCGACCGTACCTTGGTCTTCAGCCAGGCGATAGCTCTTCACCCGGCCGACCTGGATCTGTTTGTAGAACACCGGGCTGTCGCGGTTGAGCGAACCCAGGCGGTCGGCCTTGAGGGTCAGGTGCAGGCCTGGCTCGCTATCGGACAACGGCGGCGCCTCATCCAGCGCCTTGAAGCGTTTGGTCGGCTCACCCTGCCCCGGGCTCACGGCAATGTAGTTGCCCGAGACCAGGGTCTCCAGGCCGGTGATCCCGGCCAGGCTGACGCTTGGCTTGACCAGCCAGAAGCGCGTACCGGTGTTCAGGTGCGGCTCGGCTTCCTTGTTCATCTCGATGGTGGCGATAACCCCGGTATTGCTGCCCTTGGCATCCAGTACCAGCTCTTTCACCTTACCGACCGACATGCCCTTGAAGACCACTTCGGTCTTGTTGGCGACGATACCCTCACCGCTTTCAAAGCGGACCTGGATGTTCACACCTGACTCACGATAGGCCTGCCAGCCAAGCCAACCACCGATCACCAGGGCGATCAGGGGCAATATCCATATGGCCGACCAGTTCGAAGCTGGGCGGGTTTTAGCCGTAGGCAAATCACTCATGGTCGTCATCCGACTCCGTGTTATCCCAAATCAGTCGGGGATCGAAGGTTACTGCAGCGAGCATCGTCAGAATCACCACACTGGCGAAGGCGACGGCGCCCAGATTGGCTTCGACACTGGCGATCCTGCCGAAATTCACCACCGCCACCAGAATGGCGATCACGAAAATATCCAGCATCGACCAGCGTCCGATGAATTCGATGAAGCGGTACATCAGGATCCGTTGCCGGGCTGACAACGGTTGGTGGCGCTGCACCGAATAGAGCAGCAGGGCAATGCCCACCAGCTTGAAGGTCGGCACCAGGATACTGGCGATGAACACCACGGCGGCGATCGGCAGCATGCCGTGCTTCATAAGGGTGATCACACCGGACATGATCGTGTCCGGGCTACCCTGCCCCAGAGCGCTGACCGTCATGATCGGCAGCACGTTGGCCGGGATATACAAGATTGCCGAAGTGATCAGCAACGCCCAGGTTCGCACCAGGCTGTTTGGCCGCCGCGCGTGTACCACTGCGCCACAGCGGGTGCAGGTTTGCGCATCACTGCCCGGCTCCTGGCGATTCAGTTCATGGCATTCGCCACAAACCAGAATCCCAGCATCAATCGCACGCATGCAGGTCTTCCCCCGACAAAGCACTCCATATCTGGTGGGGCGACATCACCACCTCCAGCCACACCTGCACCAACAACAAACTGATAAAGCAGACCAGACCCAGGCCGAGGCTCAGCTCCGCCAGGTCAACCAGTTTGACCATCGCCACCAGCACGCCCATGAAGTAAACCTCGAGCATGCCCCAATCGCGCAGATGGTGATAAATCCGATAGAGCAACAAACCGTAACTGCGGCCGATGTTCAGGCGAATGCTCAGCAACACTGCCAGCTGGCACAGCAGCTTGAGCAGAGGTATGGCCATGCTGCAGAGAAACACCACCACCGCCACGCCGCGCATGCCAGTGTTGTACAGCCCGACCACGCCGCTCCAGACGGTGTCGTCGGAGCTTTGACCAAGTAGATGCAATTGCATGATCGGCAGGAAGTTGGCGGGCACATAGAGCAGCAAGGCTGCCAGCACCAGGGCCAGGCTGCGCTGGACCACATTGTGCCGATGGGCGTAGAGCTCGTAGCCACAGCGTGGGCAGTGGGCCTTTTCGTCCTGCTTGAGCACAGGCTTGCGCATCAGCAGGTCGCATTCGTGACAGGCCACCAGGTCTTCCAGTGGCAGGTCGGCGAGCTGATGGGGGTCGGCAGGTTCTGACATAGTGAACTTCTGAGTCAACGCGAGGGCGCTATTCTAACCGATGTGAGAGCGGGCTTGCCCCGCGATGAAGCTGCCGCCATAGTCGAGCCAAACGCCCA